>NZ_FOLQ01000082.1 GCF_900112365.1 Spirosoma endophyticum
CTGTAATGACTGACTCGACCATACTAAAGCGACGTCTTGGGGCTGAACAGGCTGCAACTGGTCCAGGCCAGCTGCGCTAAACTGAGGTAGTACCCCACCTTGCTGTAGGTAATAGTCCAGCAAGCCTTCTATACTCCCGAAGTAGCGGTATATCAGCACTTTACTAACCGCCGCTTTTTCAGCAATGCGATTGATTCGCACGCCAACCAGCCCCTCCTCGTCCAATACCTGCCCTAAGGCCTGTAAAATACGTTGGGTCGTAGCCGCTCGGTCACGCTTATTGTGTTCCATAGGTAGTAGTTGACATGCTTGTTGGATAAGCTCCTAGACTATTTATTATCGGACAAGTCACGGCAGAGCTATTTTTTAAATTGATTGCCTATGTAATCTATCCCCTGTTAACTCCCGATTTTCATACCTTTTTTAAACCTGTTAGCAGGCAATAGAGCCAAGCAAACACGAGGTCTATTCTTATACCAGGCCTCTGCTTATAATCACTCATTTAAATTCCTCGAAACAGTACGAAGGCACAGCCCCAATCAACTGGTACTGGTTTGAGTGGACCAACCGTACCAACCTGTCGCACCTGGTGGTTCACTTTTATATCCTCAACCAGGCTGGCCAGGTGCTTACTACAGCGAGTGTCAAACTGCCAAAGGTCAAAGTGACTGGTTACGTAACCGCTGTGGATGGCGTGTCGCAACAGGCTGTTTATGACAGCACCGTATTCATTAAGCTTGGCGATATAACCCGGGAGGAGCCGGATCAGCAGGCTACCCAGTTTCGCTACTACGTATTGACCTGATATGGTCCTAAATATCCGGACACGAAACTTTTTTAACTTCGTGTACCATGAACCAATCCCAACAACCCAAACGAAAGTATACCGCCGAGTTTAACGGGGCCGCCCGTGCGGGCCGATGTATTGCGGCTAGTTGCCAATGGTGAACCCATCATGACCATAGCCCGTAAGATGGGTATTAGCGATAGTCTGATTCACGCCTGGCGAAAGACCAATGACAAAGCCGGGCCGATTTCTATGGATCAAGCAAGGGGGAGGGCATAAGTTTTGTCATATTTTTTGCCTCGCTTGACCACTGCATAGACCCGATGG
>NZ_FOLQ01000081.1 GCF_900112365.1 Spirosoma endophyticum
ATCTAATGTAATAATTAATAGAACATCTGTAAATAAATCGATATATTATATTGTCTGTAATTATTCTTGGTAGGGTAAGTATAGATTTATAAACGTAGGAAAATACAAAAGCACGGTTCGAGCTTTGAATTAATCAATAGCATTTTTTGAGGATGTGTTGTATAACTGATTTTTTGCTAAGAAATTATTTTTAGAACTCCTTCAGTATAGCTTAATATGCATTTCTTAGAAAAGATCAATCTATACCAAGAGCTTTTTATAGGACGGTATGTCTTTGAGAAGCAGGCAAAATGAGCTAATAGCTAAGAAGGTTGATAGAGTTTTCACATCCCAAGGAAGCCCAAAGCACCAATTAATAGCGGCAATATTTAAGGCTAGAGGGAAATAGAAAAGCACCCCAATTTTAGTCGTTTTGGGAACAGCAATTAAAATTCCTACTATCAATTCACCGACTGCGGCTGTGAACATGTACGGTTGAGAATAACCAAAAAAATACCATAATAACGTAACCGAGTCAATTTGATCAATCGGCTCAGTTAGAGACATTCTTGGAAATTGTATACCTAGAAACTTTATAACAGCATACAACACAAAGAAGCCCCCTAGAACGATTCGAAGACCTGTCAGGATGTTATACTTCATGGTTGTATAAGTAACGATTATGTTAGGCTAATCTTTGCTGGCCACTCTCCTAAAGGCATAGGAGTACCCTCTTCCATTAGACAGATCTAGCTTCTCATCACACAAGCTCATCCGTCCCCACGTGTCAGGCTTAAGGGGTAATTTAAAGAGATTCCCCTTGCTGGTTAATACGAAACCATACCGTATTCAATCTCATTTTCATGGTTAATTGAAAGGTGGCTGTTTCTAGGCCGTTTTCGTACACGATACCTTCTCGCTTTTGATTTATGACCAGTTCAACGACTCGATATGGTTTTTGATTGGGTCCCCATCCACCACCGATTTCTACTAGCTCCCATCGCCCAGGCAAAAAGTTAGCTACTGAATCAAGTGTTTTTTGGAATGTAGTTGAATCAGTAGTGGGTATAAGTGGACAAGGTTTCCAGATTGGATTCTCGGTTCGCGATTGCCCCCAACAACAAGTTCCACCTATGATTCCAATTAATTGAATGGTAGCA
>NZ_FOLQ01000079.1 GCF_900112365.1 Spirosoma endophyticum
CCGGCCTTTAGGTTTGAGGGCTGGTAAGAAACCAAGATTTGGGTAGCTTGCCAGACAGACAACCGAGCGGGCTTCCCTAGCGTCTCCGGCCAGGCTCGCAACCTATGGGCCGATTCAGGTCCCGCTCGGTCTTTCTTACTTAACCTCGAATAGAAATTAGGGTGTTGTGACCCATTAGCAAGGTAGCGAGTGATGAGTAAGCTGTCTGATTGTCGAACCATAAAATTAAGCACTTCAATGGACATTCGCCATTTCATTGGGATTGATGTTTCTAAGAACACTCTTGACTGGGCTGTTTACGCGAATAAAGGCATCATCTGGCAAATTCAATCGGAAAACTCACCCCTAGCCATTCGGGCAGTTATCAAACAACTCCAGGCTTTGCCCAACTTCCAGATCGCAAACTGTGTGGTCTGCATGGAACATACTGGACTTTACAACGCACATGCCCTGGAGGTACTTTTTCAGGCTCAATTACCAATTTGGCTGGAAGCTTCCCTCCATATTAAACAAGCTGGTGGGCTGCAACGAGGCAAGTCTGATAGTATTGATGCTCAGCGGATTGCTGAGTATGCTTATCGCTTTCAAGACCGGACTCGACTCTGGAAGCCAACTCGACCCGTCATGAAAAAGCTGACTGAATTTACTCGGCTTCGTCAGCGTCTGCAAGGTATGATCAGCCAGTTGAAAGTGCCTTTAGCCGAGCAAAAACGATTTGGCGACAAAGCCCTGACTACCCAACTAGGTCAGCATTGCAGTAGCTCGCTAAAGGCTCTACTGTCTGATCTAAAGGGAGTTGAAAGAGCCATCAAACAGCTAATTGCCGATGACCCTACGTTGAAATCACTCTTTGAATTGGTCACCTCCATTCCCGGTATTGGACAAGTCGTAGCTACTGAACTGATCCTGGCCAGCGATGAATTTAAAGCCATTGAGTATCCTAAAAAGCTGGCTTGCCATGCGGGCGTAGCTCCCTTTGAGCACTCTTCAGGCAGTAGTGTACGGGGCAAGACCCGCGTGAATCATCATGCCCGAAAATCACTTAAAACGTTACTCCATATGGCAGCCATGTCGGCCCTACAGGTGAAAGGAGAGTTACAGGATTATTATCAACGTAAAGTCGCCGACGGTAAAAATAAGATGTTGGTCATCAACGCATTACGAAATAAACTCATCCATCGGGTCTATGCAGTGGTCAAGCGAGGCAAAAAATATGACAAAACTTATGCCCTCCCCCTTGCTTGATCCATAGAAATCGGCCCGG
>NZ_FOLQ01000078.1 GCF_900112365.1 Spirosoma endophyticum
AGTAGAAGCTGCTTTGTTAAGCTCAGCTAATTAAGAATTTTAGTTGAATATTATTTTTCAAAGCCGCGTCATCTGACACGGCTTTGCTGTTTACTGGAAAAGTCGAATAACATAAAGTTAGTTATACAACAGGTCTAAGAATAGTACTAATTCACTCAAGTAGGTTTACTATAATGTTTTTGAGTTATAAATATATAATCACCGGTACAGTAACGTTACGATTTTAAACAAATTCTTACCATCGTGAATGCTATCAAGTTATTGGTTGCTATGCTGCTTTTTATAGGGGTAGGTTCTTGTCGTAAAAAGGAAGTTTTTCCTGATTTAGCCAAGCAGATAGAAGGAACCTATACTATTACTGAAGCAAATCTCACATATCAAAGCTCCGGTAAAACAACAGGTGTATATAACCCGAAGGACTCGGCCCAAACAGGCCAAATAACGATTCAGAAGCTGGATGCCCTTAGTGCTAACATACATACCGTGCTTAAAAAACAGAGCGGCGAAGTCTTCTTTGATGATACCTTTTATTGTGAACTGTCTCGTGATATAAGTAATAAAGGCTTCATCAAATTCACGGCACTTGAAAATAAAGGAGGGGGATATATTGTAAATGACACTCAAGCTGCATATCCTAATTATATTAGTGTAGGTACCTTTTCAACATACCAAGGCAAAAAAGCTGTAATAGCCGGAAGTTTTACGGCAAAACACTAAGTGTTTAACTGTGAAAAATACAAACTCTATCCACTTCTAAAAATGGGTGCTATTAGTACTATTCTTAGACCTGTTGTATAACTCAGATTATGTAAAGGGAAAATTCTAATCGTAATAGCTGATTTGTCAAAATCGCTTAGGTGGAATTGTCCAAATCTTATGGACATTTTTTAAATACTTGACGGGGTGCATCTAGCATCATCTCGCTTGCTGTGATGGAGAGAATACGGCGATTAATTTCGGGAATAGGATACAAGCCCGTTGTATACCCCTCAAAACGCCCAATCAACCTGCCGTTCTCAATTCTGTATCGATAATAATGGGAATTATCCACCGGCTGGCAAGTTTGTAACGTATCGGCTGAGGTATATACGAAGTCTGGCTTAAACGTCCAGCGTGTAAACGGTCTTTCATTGGCAGAAATGGAAGGAGTAGTCCAAGTGCCTATTAATTGGTTAGCATTGACGGATAAAACCGGGTCTTTTTGTCTGCATCCGACTAACATAAAAACTAGAAACCAAGCGATATTCCTCATGATGTGTTGTCTACAATTGGTATTTGCCTCCACACAATAAGGACTCCTTTTTACTCAAAAACGTTGGACTGAATTGTATTACCCTGGTTTTACTTGACAGATTTTAGTCTCATTTTAAGCTTCAATCTTCGTTGCCTTGGGTTGTACTTTTTCCGGCTGGGAGCGCTT
>NZ_FOLQ01000077.1 GCF_900112365.1 Spirosoma endophyticum
GTAGCCCTGCCGGGTTGGTCGCTCACCGTTTGTGAGTAGCGTCAAGTTACACGACTCATCTTAGAATCGTACAACCGCTCAAATCTAAAGGCCGAAGGGGCTGATCCATTGAGTGTATTCCGTAGTTCACCGCAGGCAGAAATATGACAAAAATTATACCCCCGTCATAGCCCATGGAAATCCGTGCGGTCTTATCAGGACACTCAGAAGCATCTGTAAAACCTCTACGGCTTGAGAAATTAGCACTGGCCAGTCATCGGCTATCACGGACAAAGTCATGCCTGTCATCGAGGAGTAGCGGTCGCGCCCGCTGGAGCCGGTGTATACCTTCGTCTGGCCCCTTAGGCCTTTTGAGCCGTTGTACGATTTCAAAATGAGCCGTGTAACTTAATGCCGAAAGCGCCCGTTTCTGGCTATCCGTGTTGACAAACCTACAAACCCGAGGGATGCAGGATTTGTTAGTTACGTCCATTGATAATTTGAAAGGCTTTGGGCATGCCATCGAAACGGTGTTTCCTCAAGCTGACGCACAGTTCTGCTTAGTCCATCAGGTACGGAGCTCGCTTTGCTACGTGACTAGCAAAGATTAAAAAGAAATAGCCGCTGACTTAAAGCCGATCTATCAGGTTTCCATCTTGGCCAGTGCCGAGCATAAGTTGGTTGCCTTTGCCGACAAAAGGGGGCAAGAGTATCCGATATTAGTAGAAAGTTAGTAGCACAATTGGACACGACTGCCCCGCTTTTTTAAGTATCTAGCCACCATTCGTAAAGAGGTCTACACAACGAATACAGTTGAAGTCTTTAAACGCCAGATTCGGTGCTTGACGAAGTCAAAAGGAGCGTTCTCATCCGAAATGGCTTTGTTAAAACTGCTCTACCTGACTACCCAACATATCAGCCAAAATTGGAAGATGCCTTAGCCAACTGGTCACTAACCGTGTAGCAACTGCCTATTTTATATGGTGATTAGGTTAAACCGTACTGAAGATCTGAAGAAATAATACACTTCATTGAGCATTCCCCAGATCGTAATGTCTTCCGAACTCGATCACTTAATAAAACAATTAATTATTGGAATATAACGACCTATTTTTTAAGAGTAACTTTCAGTTCTCGCGATTCGCTTGTGATCAGGTGATGAAGTTTGAGCAGCATTATAGAATACTACAGCCACTTAACTTCGATATACGTGGTCTCCCATTATTTCTGGATACTTTGAAATTATTTTAAAAAGCCATTCTGGATATATGTAACATTTTTATTTGACGGTAAATTAATCAGTAACCTATTTATTTATCGTCAAATAAAAAATCTCCTGTTACAGATAGTAACAGGAGATTTTAATAACCATATTCTTTATGTATACCTATTGAACGACCAACCGGTGCAGGCGCACTTGACCACGCTCTTCCACCCGTAACAAATAGACGCCGGAAGACAACTTCTCAGTAGGCTTCAGCCCCAC
>NZ_FOLQ01000075.1 GCF_900112365.1 Spirosoma endophyticum
TAGGGAAGCCCGCTCGGTTGTCTGTCTGGCAAGCTACCCAAATCTTGGTTTCTTACCAGCCCTCAAACCTAAAGGCCGGAGCGGGGAAAAGAAAAAAAATAACAGGGGACTGACGCCTTGAATTTTAGACCCTAGCATAGCATACGCGGTTTTTCACCATCGCACCGGCGACCCAATTGAACTGTCCAGGCTTTAAAATTCACCAGCAGGAGTCAAAACATGTTAAACAGGTTTAGCTAATAATGCCTCGGACTTACCCATGCTGGTGGCTCAATTCACGGTGGAATAACCGTTTTTTTGAGTACTTTTCAAACCTGTTCAAACGTACTATAATGCCACTTATACAACAGAAATCAGGCATCATTTTCTATGTAATCTAAGAAGCGTTCAGCAATACTTAAGCTGGTAGGAAACTGGGGTAACTTTTTAGCTTCTTCTACAAACTCAAGGAACATATCAAATGGCAAAAGACTTACATAGTTAATACCATTTATTTGAAAGTTTCTCATGTCAGAAATTGAATCAGAGTTGAATAGTTTTACTTCGGATTCTAGTGATATCAAATCTCTCATACAGAGCTCAACTATACACAGATCAACCAACTCAGAAAGATCAGTACCCAGCTCCCTCCTAAGCAAGGTATTTATATCGATACCTTCTTTAATTTCGTCAATTAAATTAATTAGTTTCATTGTACTTTAGAATTACACTGAAATTTGTATCGTGTGACTGTTTCTAACTTTAATTCCTTTACATAAAATTAGTTACATAACAACCCTTGAAAAAACACAACAAATTTTTGACAAGAAATTAGTAAAATTCCTATATTGGTTGTATAGCTTCACTTAGAAATTCACTTATGCAACAGACTATAAGTTTTTTTTTATTCTTGATAATATCTTGTGCTTCTGTTAGCCTTTGTAAGGCGCAGGATTGTAAATCTATCACTAAACTTAAATCATCAACCTTAATCACTTACGTTGGCATAATTGATATTCCTCCTGATTATAATAACACCACTAAGAATAAGTTTTTTACAGTTGATTTAGCAAAACACGTTAAGACTGATACGAGTTTTATTTTTGGTTTATCGATAGTGGCTTTTGATGCACTAACTACTTCAAACTTAGCCACTGTTAAACTTCAGTTTGAAGGTGATTCTGAAATTGTTAAGTCTAGCCAATCTTTAAACATTACTCCAATGTCGGAAGGAAGAGCTATACTGTCCACGCATGTAGGGTTGACGTCGAACGAAATTTTAGCGATACAAAATAAATCATTGATGAGTATTACACTAGCAAACAGCAAGGTTATAGTACCCGAGACTATGTCAAAAGCTTTAAGGGAAGTTGCTAGATGTCTACCAAATTTCTGGTAACTTTATTCTAGGTAAAGTTCAATAAATTACTTCATTAGAAACCAGTACTATTCCAAGGGTTGTATTACCCTGGTTTTACTTGACAGATTTTAGTCTCATTTTAAGCTTCAATCTTCGTTGCCTTGGGTTGTACTTTTTCCGGCTGGGAGCGCTT
>NZ_FOLQ01000074.1 GCF_900112365.1 Spirosoma endophyticum
AACTCCTTTAATTCAAGTATATCCAGGTGCATTTTCGGATGGTTAAGTTTACAGGCGGTAAGTTAACATGAAGGCTAATTCGTCTCAAGTTGGAGGAATTCTTGAGCCGTAAAAGGTAACCCCTATTCTTCCCAACATAGCGGTTTATCTATTTGGCATCCCGCTTATGGACCTCCTCAAAATCGCCGATCACCCATTTCGGCTTGAGCGTGTTGAATGGATCGAGGATGAAGCGTCCTGTTTTGGTGTCCAGGATGATCGTCTGTTTATCACCGGCAACCACCTCAAACCGGCGGGTATCCAGAACCGCCGGGTCGGGCTGGCCATCGTGGTCGGGTTTAAAGTTGATTAGCGTCAGCAGGCCGCCTAGCGTCAGCGCACCCAGCAAAAACGAGCGGAGGTCAATAACAATATTGATGGTTTTCATACACAATGGGCCTTGAGGGTTTCTAAAAAATTAGTTTACTAACCCTAAGATACAACTTGGCCGACTTATCGCAGGGGATTTATCGTCTTATGTGGGAGCGAATTGTGAGACAGTGATCTTTTTTGACCTTCAAAAGCCATCCATAGCATACGACTCCTTACTGCCTAAATTAATTGGTCTTTACGCTAGTCACCTTTTGTAAGCGGGACCTTAGGTTGGCGGTAGAGACGAATTAGCCCCCAAACTAAACCGATCAGGGCAAGCACGACGACCGCGGCTAGTTCATGCTGTCGCAGATCCGTGATGAGTACTTCCAAGCCTTGAGCGATCGTGTTACCCGCCAAGGCCACCACCAGGGCCCAGATCAGCGCTCCCACTCCATTCAGTAGCGTGAATTGGCGGGCTGGGTAGGCTGATGTTCCAATAGCGACTGGAATTAGGGTCCGTAAGCCCAACAGCGCGCGAAACCCCAGCACCAAGCTACTGCCGTAGCGTTGTAGCATGGCGTCTACCCGAACCAGACGCGATTGCCAGGCTGGACGACGGCTAAGTAAAGCGGTGCCAAAGCGATCGCCGAGCACAAACCAAATTTGGGCCATCGTAAAGGAGGCTAGGGCGGCCAGGCCAATCACCACGGGCAGGGCGAAGTAGCCTCGGTGGGCTAGATAAGCAGCCAAGATCAAAAACGCCTCGCCTTCCAGTAGTACACCCACAAATAGGATCGGGTAGCCATAGGTAATGATCAAGGACTCAAGAGGCATGTGTAGTCGAATAAACGGGTCAGTCTTAGGCAAGAACTGACTCGTGGCGTCTTTGTTCCTAGCTGCTGTACGTCGTCAAGTAAAAGTGGACAGATGCGGGTGAAAAGAGAAGAGATGGTTTTAGCCACTTTGGGCTCGCTGAAAAATATGACTTTTCCGGCGTTGAGACAAACTTAGCTGCTTAATTTTTTGCCGTTCGGCCAAGATCTGATCCTGGCGGCCCCAGTAAGCATCGGCTGGCCGTACGTTGTCCAGTGATTCATGGTACCGTTGATGATTATAATAGTCTACCCACTCCGTTAGGCGAGTTCTTAGTTCATCCGGACTGTAGTAGTGTTCCAACAACAGAACGTTCTTCATCGAGCGATGGTAA
>NZ_FOLQ01000072.1 GCF_900112365.1 Spirosoma endophyticum
ACCATGTCAACCTTGATTTTTACCCGTACGTCTGCGGGCCGTGGATCGGTTGTTATAATTTTTAACAACGACTCTATATATCTAATAACATCGTTAGACCTCCTTTGTTCAACCTCGTAGAGACCAGATTGCTTGCGAATTTGTATCCAAGCAAACTCACATTCTAACAGAAAGTTAACGACGTACTCGTTTTCACCCCCTTTTTTGTCAAATTTCGAGTTCGGTCGAACCCTGTAGATATCCGGCTTCATAACCTACGGCGGTTTGTTATACAATATTACAACAAGAAATAATGAATAACAAGTCGTGAAGCTTTTTTTTTGATATTCATCTGTACAGATATTGAATAGGATTTGTACATAGTGATTGGGGCGTTGCCCCAAACCCCAGGATTTTCTTAGGCATGGACCACCCCAACTGTACTAAAATGGTGGATTGGTGTAAACGTAATCGGCTTATGGCTCTTTTATTTCAAATCTTTGTATCTGTCGAACCAGTCCTTTAGGTTTGCGCTTATAGAATTATAAAGGTGATGAAACAAAAAATCCGGCACCTTGCGGCACCGGATAGTTGTTAGTGGTGTAGTAAGCCCAAGATTCGGATCGCCAAATCTATCAAACCTTGAGCTGCTATCACCAGGCTGGTTAGCACTCCCGCTACTTCAGCAACCCGGCGCAACCAGACTAACACTGGTTGCGCCTTCTTTTTTGTCGCTTGCAACTGAGGTAAAGTTGTTATGAAAAGGACGGAAAATCAACCCGGATAGTTCGGGTGTTTTGGTGAATCCTTGAAACGTGCAACTCTATCATGCAGGTTAAGAAATTGTTAGGGCGTCAGTCTTAGTGACTTACCAATAGCCCATCGGAGAGATAGTCTAAGAAATAAAAATTCGATTTTTTGTTGCCGGCTGTGCTTTTTGATCTAATCTGGGTCACAACCAGTACTTTACCCCCTTTATTTCGGTAAAATTCTTGTACCATTTTAACACAGTTGGGGTGGTCCATGCCTAAGAAAATCCCGTGGCCGTAGGACACGAAAAAGCCCCACCTGGCTTCGAGCTATCAAGGTGGGGCAACACGGTTGTCCGTGGTATGGCCTATCCCTAGCGGGTTGCATCCCTGCATTGCCCGTTTCCGTTTAAGCCAATATCTATTGAACAGCAGACATCTCGATATCTGCTAGTATTTCCATCAAATCTAATTGTCGTCCGGGTTCATCTCTTGTGACTTCAGCTCGAATATCACGGGTATTCTTTCCATACTCTATTTGAAGGCGGATCTTACGGATGTTATTCCATTCCCCTTTTCCAAATAGGTAAGGATTTGCTTTATAGACTCCAGTATCTTGCCGTAAAAGAACGCCCTTCTTCACAAAGGTTACTAGGGCATTGTCTATTGTCTTTGGCACTATACCTAAATCGACCGCTATGCGCTTTTTAATAGTTGAGTTAAGAACTATCTCGTTTTGATAGTTCATGTGCTTTAAAAGCGAATATAGAACCCCGCTGACCCATTGCGGTATATCTTTCAAGAGCACTAGATCATCTAGGTAGAGCTTTATGAAATCTGGTTCCTTTGGAATTTGAATTTCTCGCTCAGTTTGAATGATCTCACCCGATTGAAAATCCTTAGTTTCCTTCTCGTAGACAATCTTACCAGTGCTTGACTTCATAAAAGACAGGCTATTTAGATGTTATACAGTAATGCGAATCCAATTACTGTTTTTTTT
>NZ_FOLQ01000071.1 GCF_900112365.1 Spirosoma endophyticum
CATTACTGTTTGACTGCTATGCCATTACTGTTGTCTCTTATAACAAATTGATTATCAAAATTTTATAGGCATTCTCTCTTCTCTTATATTATACAGATTTTTTTCTGGGTGCCTGAAACGAGATTTTCTAGTGGGATTTTTTCCTTTTCTGACAGTCGGAGGAAAAGACAGACGTTTACCATCACGAAAGCCCGACGATAGGAGGGTTTTTAAGGTGGTAAACATGGCTGGCTACTCAAAAGCGACCTGTAGTTCAGAGGCTTACAAAAATTGTATGCAGCAGTAATTATTGGTTAATTTTTAACCCTTTGATAGTCAACTCCGTAGGACGGGACGAACGGTATGAGCGCAGCGAAATAGCGTTCCGTCTCGCTCTCTTATAAGACCGCTTTGCGCATAGAGATCACTATACCAGAAAGGCCCGTTTCTACGTAGAAATGGGCCTTTCTGGTATGTTATATATCAAGCACTTATTAGTTAATCAAATTCCTGCAGTTAGTAATATGACTATAAGTAAGAACCTCGTATTACACTTGCTCAACCGAATCTGTTTCATTCACTTTCGGTTCATCAACTTCTATCTTAGAATTTCTCTTTTTTCTATCTCCAGAGCTGATAGCTATAGTCAAAATAAAGTAAGCTACCACAGCGAGAAACCTTTGATAATTATACCAATAGATCACATCTGATGTACCTACTAGGAAAGAAGTGATTATGTAGATAAATACTGCACTTCCAACGTCTATTCCAAAAAGGTGAAATCGATTGTTCATTGCTGTGTTGTTAGTGGTGAAAATGATATCAAGGAGTCTGCGATGCTGTGTTTATAATTGGGGCTTATACCCCAAACTCCGTAGGTTTTTAGGCATAAGCCACACTTAACTGTGCGGAAAGAAGAAGCCCTACTTACGAAAACATTTCGTAAGTAGGGCATACGATGTCTATGGTGATAGATAGCAGATAGAGGTCATTATTCAGTGTTTTGTTTTGTCAACTAAGACATAAGTAGAGCCACTTTTAGGAGTTGGAGGTAATGGTTCGTTTTTAGTAACGGTTCTCTCCGCTCCTTTCCCACCTCTTGGACCAATAATTTGATACTGCCCACTAGACTGAGCTATTTCACCTGGTTTAAATGACTTTTTCATTGGTTTTGTTGTTTTAAAGGTTCATAATCAATCATTCCACCACCCAAAATAATAGGGGTTAAGCCTTCGCCTTGCCCTTTATTTTGATCATCTCTGTCATCTGAATCATCATCTTCTGAACCATAAATTTGCTTAGCTACAGAGTCTATCTTCCTGAAATATGGCATCAAGTCTTTTAGGAGTTTTCGCTTACCCAATGCTAACTCTTTTTCCATATCAGTCTTAACTAATACCTGCGTAACTGATGCGCCTAACGCATTGCAAATCCGGTCGATTACATCTAATCCTGGCGATCTCTTCCCATTTTCTATGTTTGATAAATGCGAAGATTGAACTTGGGCTTTCTCTGCTAGTTGTCTTACTGTATACCCTCTCTCTTCCCTGAGAGACTTCAGGGTAGTTCCGACGTTAATCATATATTTAGTGAAAATTGATTGTGATTGACGCATTCTAGTGTCTTGATTCAGACGCTAAAATATTTTTCATCGGGCACCGCTCCGTTACTTCAAGTAATTCTTTAAGTTCTCCTTGAGTAGGTCAATACTCCGTGTCTTATTTTCTTCTGAGAAGAAAACTAGTTGCTCAACCATCAT
>NZ_FOLQ01000080.1 GCF_900112365.1 Spirosoma endophyticum
TGAACTTGCTACATTTGACTGGAGACAGTTTTTAGGCACATTTGGGAACAAACCCAAAAGTACCCATGAAGAAAAGACGTGTGTTCGACGAGGCATTTAAACGGATGGCCATCGAGTTGTCCTACGCGAAAGGCTCTGTACAAGAAGTCGCTCGTGAACTCGGCATTGATTCGAGTCGGATCACCAAATGGCGGCAAAGCCATAAAAGCCTTGGTCAAGTTGCAACTGCGGCCACCGAGCTGAGCGAAGAACAGAAACTGATCAAACGGCTACAGAAAGAACTCAAAGACGCTCAGCTTGAACGCGATATACTAAAAAAGGCAGTCGGCATCTTCTCCAGGGGAGACGGGAAATATTCCGATTTATAGCGGAACACGCTAACCAGTTTTCCGTTGAGAAGATGTGCAAAGTGCTGAAGGTGAGTAGCAGTGGGTACTATTATTGGTGCAAGCATCCGGTTAGTATCAGACAACTAAAACAAGCTCAGTTGCTAGATGATATTCGACAGGTACATACTCAGAGCGAGTCTCGGTACGGTAGTCCCCGGATCGCTGATGAATTGCGGGAGCGGGGCGTGAAGGTATCACGTAATCGGGTGGCTCGATTGATGCGCAAAGCGGCCATTCGCAGTATCATGTATAAGAAGTATCGTGTTCAGACTACTGACTCATCGCACAGCTATCCAGTAGCTAAAAACCTGTTAAACAGAGAGTTCATGGCAGATAAGCCAGGTCAGAAATGGGTGTCCGATATTACTTACATTCCGACAGGCGAGGGGTGGCTATACCTAACAACCGTGCTGGATTTGGCAGACCGAAAAGTAATCGGATGGGCATTGAGTGATGGCCTGAAAGCTGCGGATACGAGCATAGCAGCGTGGCATATGGCTCTCAAAAACAGGAATATAGAGGGTAAACTTCTATTTCATTCAGATCGTGGTGTCCAGTATGCCTGCACTGAATTTCGGGATCAGTTGAGAGGCCTGCCTGTCGTGCAAAGTATGAGTCGTAAAGGCAATTGCTGGGACAATGCAGTAGCTGAGAGCTTTTTCAAAACATTCAAAAGCGAATTAGTGAACCATACTGACTTTCCAACGCGGGCCGCTGCCCGGTTAGCCACCTTCGAGTATATTGAGGGCTGGTATAATCGTCGGCGGAGACATTCAAGCTTGAATTACCAAACTCCCGCTCAACAGGAATCTTATTTTTACACCTCTCAGATGGCTGCCTGAAAAATATCTCCAGTATACTATTGCAAGTCCA
>NZ_FOLQ01000070.1 GCF_900112365.1 Spirosoma endophyticum
TTGTGAAGAAGGATTGCATCTCAGAAGCAAGCGTCCCCGTCGTAACCGAGCCGCTGCACACCGGTTGGAACGCCCTCAACTCTCCAGTATCCATCAGTGCTGGCACGGTCCGCCGTTCATATCTTTGACTTTCTTTGATATAGTTGGTAAAAGTGCAATTTTGAGTTAGTCTCTGACAGGGGTGAGCAGTAGCTCGGGTTCCGCCGTTGACACGTCTTTTCACCTGACGATGTTGGGCCGCTGGTCAATCTGTTCACCCCGTTTTTCCTTCAAACTTCAACAGTACCTAAGAGCGTAGTTTTGCGTCTATGACTCTGCATAAATGTGCCAAAGTGAGGAAAAGCCGTCAGTTGATTAGCCACTAACTTTCCCTTTCCGACTAACATGAAATCAGCAACTGCACCCCTTCGTTACTGTGTCGGTTTTGACATTAGTAAAGATTCGATTCAGGTCTGTCTATCGCTCATCGACACCGCTGGTAAGGTAACTATCAGAGGTACCACAAAGGTTAGCAATAAGCTTTCCGCTTTTGCTGGCTTACAAACCTGGATCAGTAAGCACTACAAGCAGACTGACCTACCTATTCGGTATGTAATGGAATCGACCGGCGTATACCATGAGCAATTGGCTTGGTATCTATTCAACGCAGATGGAGCCATTAGTGTGATTTTACCCAACAAGGCTAAGCATTATCTGAAAAGCCTGGGCCGTAACCGGGCCGATTTCTATGGTTTAAGCAAGGGCCAGGGCATAAGTTTTGTCATATTTTTTACCTCGCGTGACCACCGCATAGACCCGATGTATGAGTTTATTTCGTAATGCATTGATGACCAACATCTTATTTTTGCCATCGGCGACTTTACGTTGATAATAATCCTGAAGTTCTCCTTTCACTTGAAGAGCGGACATAGCAGCCAAGTGGAGTAAAGTCTTTAAGGACTTTCGAGCATGATGATTCACGCGGGTCTTGCCTCGGACGCTACTCCCCGAAGAGTGCTCAAAAGGAGCTACTCCAGCATGGCAAGCTAGTTTTTTTGGGTCGTCAATCGCCTTGAACTCATTGCTGGCCAAGATCAGTTCCGTAGCAACAACTTGACCAATACCTGGCACAGAAGTGACCAACTCGAAAAGCGATTTGAGGGTCGGATCATCAGCGATGAGTTGTTTAATTGCCCTTTCGATACCTTTCAGATCGCTAACCAGAGCCTTCAATGAACTACTACAATGTTGACCTAATTGAGCCGTTAGGCCTTTGTCACCGAAGCGTTTTTGTTCAGTTAAGGGCACTTTCAACTGACTGATCATACCTTGCACGCGCTGCCGAAGACGGGTCAATTCAGCCAATTTTTTCATAACCGGGCGTGGAGGCTGCCAAAGTCGAAGGCGATCTCGAAACCGGTAGGCATATTCTGCAATGCGCTGTGCATCAACACTATCTGACTTGCCTCGCTGTAACCCACCTGCTTGTTTAATATGTAGAGAAGCCTCTAGCCAAACTGGAAATTGAGCCTCAAATAGCACCTCCAGGGCATGAGCATTGTAAAGACCAGTGTGTTCCATACAGACTACACAAGTTGAA
The DNA here is from genome assembly GCF_900112365.1 of Spirosoma endophyticum. Taxonomy (GTDB): domain Bacteria; phylum Bacteroidota; class Bacteroidia; order Cytophagales; family Spirosomataceae; genus Spirosoma; species Spirosoma endophyticum. The sequence continues at coordinate 1,580 of NZ_FOLQ01000070.1, forward strand.
TTTCTAAAGCCTGTTAATGCCTGAAGTTGTTTGATCACCGCTCGGATAGCCGTTGGTGAGTTTTCAGATTGGGTCTGCCAGACGATACCTTTATTAGCATAAACAGCCCAATCCAGCGTGTTCTTAGAAACCGCACGGGCGGCCCCGATCAATACCAATGAAGTGGCGAATGTCCATTAGAGTACTTAATTTTAGGGTTAGAGAATAAGACTGCTTACTCAGCACTCGCTACCTTGCTAATGGGTCTCAACACCCTAATTTCTATTCGAGGTTAAGTAAGAAAGACCGAGCGGGACCTGAATCGGCCCATAGGGCGCAAACCTGGCCGGAGACGTTAGGGAAGCCCGCTCGGTTGTCTGTCTGGCAAGCTACCCAAATCTTGGTTTCTTACCAGCCCTCAAACCTAAAGGCCGGGGCGGTCTAAAAACGATTAGATCGATGCTCAGGGTCTGGCTCGTATGGGCCTGGAGCAACAGTTGCCTTTATGGCAACCGCTATCGAAAAACATTTACGCACTTCGTTTACTGACTCGTCAGCATCAACAGTTGCAAGAATTAAAAAATCAATCTTGAACTTGCTACATTTGACTGGAGACAGTTTTTAGGCACATTTGGGAACAAACCCAAAAGTACCCATGAAGAAAAGACGTGTGTTCGACGAGGCA
>NZ_FOLQ01000068.1 GCF_900112365.1 Spirosoma endophyticum
ATGTTCTTTGACCTACAGGGAGAGACTGACTCATTATCGCAAGATGGTGGGTCAAGAGAACGGGTTTGCTTTAGAGCAAACTGTTTTAAGATAGGTATCGAGTAGACGTGTGGTCAACACACAGCAAAAGGGCGTCTGGGGGATGCCTAAGGCTTCTGATGGCGAGGAAGGACGTGGCAAGCGACGAAACATGACGGGGACCCGCTGGCAGGGGCTGATCCGTTGGTATCCGAATGGGGCAACCCGGTGGTTTGAAGAACCATCACCTAGCAATAGGGGCAAACGCGGAGAACTGAAACATCTAAGTACCCGCAGGAAGAGAAAACAATTGTGATTCCGTCAGTAGTGGCGAGCGAACGCGGAACAGCCCAAACCCATCACGTTACGGCGTGGCGGGGGTAGTAGGACCTGACATAAAGTTAGAAAGCGAACGGAAAGTCTTTGGGAAAAGACACCACAGAGGGTGAGAGTCCCGTACCGGTCAGTGGACTAATGGGTTGGGATTCCTGAGTAGGGGGGAACCGGAGAAATTCCCTCTGAATCGGCCGGCACCATCCGGTAAGGCTAAATACAATCAGAAGACCGATAGCGCAGAGTACCGTGAGGGAAAGGTGAAAAGTACGGGGAGTACCCGGGTGAAATAGATCCTGAAACCAGGCGCTTACAAGCGGTTGGAGCTACCAGCGTGTAGTGACAGCGTGCCTTTTGCATAATGAGCCTACGAGTAACCGTCACTGGCAAGGTTAATTGACTTGAGTCAAGCAGCCGAAGCGAAAGCGAGTCTGAACAGGGCGTCCTGAGTCAGTGGGGGTTGACGCGAAACTTGGTGATCTATCCCTGGCCAGGCTGAAGGGGTGGTAACACACCGTGGAGGGCCGAACCGATAAGCGTTGAAAAGCTTCCGGATGAGCTGGGGATAGGGGTGAAAGGCCAATCAAACTGAGAAATAGCTCGTACTCTCCGAAATGTTTTTAGGAACAGCGTTACGTGTTACTGTCTGTGAGGTAGAGCGACCAACAGGATGCGGGGGAGTCACATCCTACCAACTTCTGATGAACTCCGAATGCGCAGAGAGGTGCGTGGCAGTGAGGGCTTGGGTGCTAAGGTCCAAGTCCGAGAGGGGAACAACCCAGACCATCATCTAAGGTCCCTAAGTGTGTGCTAAGTTGAACAAAGGCGGTCCGGCTGCTGAGACAGCCAGGAGGTTAGCTTGGAAGCAGCTATTCCTTTAAAGAGTGCGTAACAGCTCACTGGTCGAGCGGGGCGGGCGTCGATAATAAACGGGCATCAAGCACATCACCGAAGATATGGACAGTTAGTTAGACTAACTTGTGGTAGGAGAGCATTCTGTGGGGGGTGAAGTTGCAGCGTGAGCTGTGGTGGACCGCATAGAAAAGCAAATGTAGGCATAAGTAACGAGAATGAGGATGAGAACTCCTCACACCGAAAAGCTAAGGTTTCCTCCGCGATGGCAGTCATCGGAGGGTTAGTCGGGGTCTAAGGAGCAGGCGAAGGCCGGGCTTTGAGGGGGAGTGGGTTAATATTCCCACACTATCTATGCAGGGGTGCTCATGACGGAGTGCTAGAGATACTACGTCCTGACGGAATAGGGCGTTGAGCGGAGGCTTCGGCTGAAGCGAAGTGTTGACGGGGCTTCCAAGAAAAGTGAGTAGCCGTTAAGCGTATGGATACCCGTACCGTAAACCGACACAGGTAGCTGGGAAGAATATTCTAAGGTGCGCGAAAGAATCATGGTTAAGGAACTCGGCAAGATTACCCTGTAACTTCGGGATAAGGGGGGCCGTCTGGCAACAGCGGCTGCAGAGAAGAGGCCCAGGCGACTGTTTACCAAAAACACAGGACTCTGCCAAAATGAAAGTTGACGCATAGGGTCTGACACCTGCCCGGTGCTGGAAGGTTAAGGGGGGAGCTTAGGGGTAACTCGAAGGTTTGAACTGAAGCCCCAGTAAACGGCGGCCGTAACTATAACGGTCCTAAGGTAGCGAAATTCCTTGTCGGGTAAGTTCCGACCTGCACGAATGGTGTAACGATCTGGGCACTGTCTCAACCATGAGTTCGGTGAAATTGTAGTAGCGGTGAAGATGCCGCTTACCCGCCACGGGACGGAAAGACCCCGTGCACCTTTACTACAGCTTAACATTGAGTACCGGTCAGTCATGTGTAGGATAGGCGGGAGATTGCGAAGCGGTGTCGCCAGGCATCGTGGAATCAACCTTGAAATACCGCCCTTGGCTTACTGGTGTTCTAACGAGGGAACTCGGACCGTGTTTGGTGGGTAGTTTGACTGGGGTGGTCACCTCCGAAAGGGTAACGGAGGTTTCCCAAGGTTTGCTCATGCCGGACGGTAATCGGCAGGGGAGTGCAATAGCAGAAGCAAGCTTGACAGTGAGGCCTACAAGCCGATCTGGTGCGAAAGCAGGGTATAGTGATCCGGTGGTTCCGCATGGAAGGGCCATCGCTCAAAGGATAAAAGGTACGCCGGGGATAACAGGCTGATCTCCCCCAAGAGCTCACATCGACGGGGAGGTTTGGCACCTCGATGTCGGCTCGTCACATCCTGGGGCTGGAGAAGGTTCCAAGGGTTCGGCTGTTCGCCGATTAAAGTGGCACGCGAGCTGGGTTCAGAACGTCGTGAGACAGTTCGGTCCCTATCTGTGGTGGGCGTGGGAATACTGACGGGATCTGTCCTTAGTACGAGAGGACCGGGATGGACTCACCGCTGGCAAATCGGTTGTTTGGCCGCAGGCACGGCCGAGTAGCTACGTGGGGATCAGATAAGCGCTGAAAGCATCTAAGTGCGAAACTGGCCTGAAGATGAGTGTTCCGGTATAAAGGGGTGTTGTAGACGACGACGTTGATAGGCGGCAGGTGTAAGTGTGGAGACGCATTAAGCCGAGCCGTACTAATGGCCCCGGACGTGTGTTGAGTAGATAGTTTTACAGGATCGATACCTGGACGAAGATAGTAAGCACAAGGGCCGG
>NZ_FOLQ01000067.1 GCF_900112365.1 Spirosoma endophyticum
GGGCGACGCCCCAATCACTTAGTACAAATCCTATCTAGATTAGGCTTGGCTCATCGTCGCTGCTGTTCATTTGTTCTGCTGATTTGTCTTTCAAATACTTCTCTACTTGGTTAGCCATCGCACCTACTGCGTTAATGGCATCCAGCAGTTGCCCTTTTGTGCATTTATACTGTTTGGTTCGATACTCTATTTCATATTTCTCGTGAATGTTGATTTGTCGATCCTCAACAAATTCAAACTTCTTCTTTTTACCTGGCATCAGTATATCAGCTTAGGAGGATTAAAGTAGGAACAAAATAGATAGGTTATCTTTAGCTATACAAATTGCTGACGCATAACAGGGGACAAAGGGGGAAAAAAGGTTTTATGAGCAAATTTTAATAATACTCTCAAAATTTGCTTTTAAAGTACAGTTAGGGGTGGTTTATGTCTGAAAAAAACCTTGGGGTTTGGAGTGAAACCCCAATCACTATAAACAGCGTTGCAGACTCCGCATCAAATTAAGCAAGTCAACAGGTCAAGACAGGGTACAATCCATAGATGGTATGCGAGCAATAGCGAAAATAATAGGCGTGTTTTTAATTATACTAACAGCTCTTTTGCTGGTCTTAATCATTGCTGGGGTACTCCATGTCTGGAAGTAGCATAAATCTTCCGGCGCGCGTATTATCGTGGTACGGTCTTGTTAAAGAGCGAGACGGAACGCTATTTCGCTACGCTCATACCGTTCGTCCCGTCCTACGGAATTGATTATCAAAGGGTTAAAAATTAAATACTAATTACTTTTGCACACAGTTCTCCTAACTCTCTGATTGCCAATTTCTATCTGTGTATTTTTGAGTAGCCAGCCATGTTTAACACCTTAAAAATCTCCCTACAGTCCGCTTTTAAGGTGTTAAACGGCTTCTTTCTCTCCGATTGTTGAGAAAGCAAAAACCCTGCTGTACCAAGGTTAGCAGGGTCTAATTTCAAAGCTAGGTCAACGATGGTCGGGCCTCGTCTGGAGTAGGCACTAGACCTATCTAACGGGAAGAGTCAAATCCTTGACTCAGCAAGTAAAAGTAACGACTTGTAAGGAGAGCTGTAAAGTTTGGAGTTCGCTTCGCTCACGAGTGTATTTAAGAACTTAAGAAGAGACCCTTTACAACTAATTGATAATCAGCGTATGCTATTTTGAGTTTCTCGAAGTTGAATTTTGAGTTACTCAAACTTTCATTTTGAAAAAAGTGTCAAAAAATCAAAATAGGTCTTTGATCACATCAAAATCACATTTAGATTTACAGCATATAAAATTTAAATGTGATTTTGATTATGAGGTCAACTTATCGAAAAGTTAATGAGCATAGCCTTAATAAAGCTAATCCATTCTTGGATGACACTCTTCAACATATTGAAAAAGGAGAAAAAACTTTACTATTTGGGCAGAAGAACCCTGATTTGATTATTGATTCTGATAGTCAGGTTAAAGGTCACTCACTATTTGCTCGTAAGGTAACTGTTGATAAAGCTAAGTTTATGAAGGTATTTATGAGTGGCTTGTCTAATTGGTTTGATCTCTCTAAGGCTGGAATAAAGATGTTTGCTTACGTAGCTAATCAGGTAGGGCCTAATAAGGATACTTTTGACCTCGATTTCGATGATTGTAAAGCCTTTACAGGTTATAAGGGTACTAGTACTATCCTATCTGCACTTGCAGAGCTTATGGAGAACAAATTCATAGCTCGAGGGCCAAATCCATATAAGTATTATATCAATCCGACCATCTTTTTTAATGGTGATCGCCTGACCTTTGTTGAACAGTACGAAGTCGAGAAGACATCAGAGCAAAAGAAAATTGATGGTCGGCAGATGGATCTTTTAGAATTGATTGATGAGCTGAAGGCAGAAAAAGCTCAAGCCATTACAAACGATATTGGCTAAAACGGACGCGAGCCATGCAGGGATGCAACTCGTTAGGGATAGGCCATACCACGGACAACCGTGCTATCCCACCTTGATAGCTTGAAGCCAGGTGGGATTTTTTTATTATGCATGAATTATCATAGGATTGCAATAAAGGGCTCTTCTACTAGAGGGGTCCTTTTTCGTGTCCTACGGCCACGAAAGGCAATAGAAAAGGGACAAAGGGGAAAAAAAGAACGTAATTAAAGCAACTTACTTTTATTAAGTTCTTTTTTATAAAACAGGGTAAAAAACAAGTAGGCCATACTATTCAGTACAGCCTGCTTGTTCCCATTTTATCTTCAAGCGCCCTGCTTATCAGGGTATGCAAATTTACGAACCGAATGTGTACAGTTGATGTGGCTCTATGCCTAAGAAAATCCTGTAGATTTGGGGGCTAGCCCCCAATTACTTAAACCGCGTCGCAGACTCCATTTTCAAGGAAATTAGACGCTACAAGAATAGTATGAAAAAAGTCTACGGTCATACCCTAATACAGCAGACTTTTTTTTTGATGTACAGTTAGGGGTGCTCTATGCCTGAAAAAAACCTGTCACTATAAATGCGTCGCAGACTCCGTATTCATTTTAATGAAGTTGTATAGGTCTATGCTGCTTAGCATCAATTGACCATCAACTAAAGACGATTTTAGTTTACCTCTACGAATCAGCGATTGGACCATACTTACTCTCAAATTGAGAGCTATAGCGGCTTCTTGGAGTGAATAATAATACATGATGAACTTTTTTGCCACATTCGCAAAGAAGCCACACTTGCTATGCACAGCGTCTTATACTTCGATCAAGTAGTTGACCATCTTTAAAAACAAGCATAACTTCTCTAGGATCAATTACCTTACTTTGATAAATATAGATGTAGATACCGGGTAAGGTCTTAATTTCTTTAAAGTCTCCCTTACTAATAAGCAATTGAGCTGAGCACAAATCATTAATCAATGCTGCACTAGTTTCGTCAATTCCCTTTACACGTACAACCTGATTGTGATATTGTATCATAGCTTTATAGTTCCAAGCCAGGTGGAGCTTTTAAAAACTTTTAGGACGTTACATTGTAGGTTTGCTTAAAGGGCTCTTCTAGTAGAAGGGTCCTTTTTCGTGTCCTACGGCCACGGGATTTTTTTAGGCATGGACCACCCCAACTGTGTACAAAAAAAAGCGAAAAGACGCACAGACTGTTAGTAGCCTTGGAAGGAATTATAGTTTAGTGAATGGTTTATCCCAAAAATCGGCTCAATGATGTGGCCGATTTTTTTGTACACAGTTGGGGTGGTCCATGCCTAAAAAAATCCTGGGGTTTGGG
>NZ_FOLQ01000064.1 GCF_900112365.1 Spirosoma endophyticum
ATGTTCCCTTTCGCTTATCAAATGTTCCCTTTAGACCTCGTATTTATGTGAAAATCAATTACTTACAGCCTCTACAAATAGAACAAATAATACAAGTACACAAAATTTGTGTTGAAAAAAAAGCGGTATTTAGGGAGGCTACCGCAAACCAAAAAAAGCTGCCGCAGACAGAATACGAAAGGGGAAAAGGAAAAGCAGAAAAAAACAAAAACACCAAAAGACATAACAGGGAAAAGGGGGTCAACTATAAATTTAGTTAGTAATTGATTTTTTACTAATCCCTTTAGTAGAAAAGTGCAATAAATTGGGGTGGTGACATACTAAGTCACCACCCCAATTTATTGCACTTTAGTAAGACCTGTTGTATAACGATTGTTATGTTAAGGGAATATTACTAGAAACCTTGTCCAACATTTTAGAGTAACAACATATAAGAATAATACATAATAGTAATTTATAAAGAATTGTGAATTTTATTCTAAGTGGTAGTAGATAAATGTATATACATATAAAAGGGGCTTTAACGTGGTTTTAATGAGAATTTGTGCACAAAAAATGTAAATGAGTAAGTATAAATGCTTATTATAAAACCGTATACTTAATGTTGGTAAAATATAAATTATCTTATATATGGTTACATTTTATTGATTAAATGACAATGAATTACAATCTTGCCTCAAGATAAAGCCCCACAACAGTTTGGCGACGGGAGTGGGGCTTTTTAAGAGTCTAATGTTTCACCACTAAACAATTAAAGGTATGATTTTTTTTAAGAGCTCTTTTGCTTTTAGTACCAAATCAATCAGTTTTTTACTGATCAGTGTATTGGTATATGCTTGTCATGGGCTAGAACCGAACGATATAGGTGCGAATGGAGCTAGAAGTCTAGCAATAACCGACCCATTCAATTATACAGAAACGAATTTAAAGAAGCTTGGTAAAGGTGTCATTTTAGCTGCCTCAGAAGATAGTAGCTTTAGAAACTTAATATATGCTGAAATCGAGAAAAAATTCGATGGTGATTACAATGTCTTAATAAAAACACTTAACCAAAAATCCACTGCCTTAAATATCAATTTACGAGAGAAAATTCTACAGGCTAATGAGAATCCCTCAGATGATAACGCATTAATTGCGTTCGATAACATTGAAGGAAAATCGTACAATCCTCAGGTATTTATCCCTTTCTATCAAGAACTTAAGAAAGAAGGAAAAATAGGTATAGGAAACCCAGTTTTAGTGGTTTTTAACGGCAAAGTGAAGAAAGATAATTTGGAAGAAGCATACATATTGAATAAAAATCAAGTTTCCAAGGCTACTTTTCTAGTAGATGAAGAGTATGCTAAAACCCATGAGGTGTGGGTTTTAGCAATTAATGATCGCACTGGTGGTGATTTAGATAAGAAGATAAATCAACCCAAAAATACTCCGGTGGCTGATAAAGGCGCCAGAGCAGCTACTGCATATGATTACGCATATATAACAGGAGTGGGAATTTCTCAAAATAAAGAGAGTTGGGCATCTGGTGACAACGATGTATATTTTACTTGTATTTATACTAGTGGCCCACCTAGTACTAATCTTCCTGATTATACAACAGATTATGTCGATGATTGGTCTGTAAATGAATTAGGGTTGTTTAAGGAGTTCAATTTTACGCTAAAAGAAATTGCTACAACAACCTCTGGTGTTAGCTTGTTTGGCGGCTATAATTCGTCTGGCGCATTTGGCACCAAGTATCATGCTTTCGTATTGTATGAACATGACAATTTCCCTGCTGTTTACAACACAGCGCATATAACAATAGACGGATACACATCAGAATTAGAATATCGATCAGCAGAGAGTTCCTATATGGAAGATTTCACTGATGCAACTCCCCACCTTGTTAATATACATAGTGTCTATTATTATGACAAAAGTAACGGCGCTTCACGAGTAAGAACTGGTGTATCTCATTACAATTAATCTTTAAAGCTTATGAAATACGTAATAATCCTCTGGATGTTCTTCACATTGTCTATTGCTCAAGGTCAGAATTCTTCATTGACGATTGGACCGGTTATTTCGTATGATTATTATGCGACTAAGCTCACAAATGGCTATTCATCAAATATAAAGTCCATTAACTCTATAAGTTACGGAATTGGACTTTCTTATTTAAAAAACCGATGGCTATTTGATCTTAAAGCAACCACAGCGGAGCGAACTTACCTATTGACAACTTATGTACCCTATGTACCACCAAGTGGTGAAAATAAGACAGATCGAGTAACGTCGAGAGCACAATATTATACGTTCCCACTTACAGCGTCTTATCGAATAGCCGAAGCGAATAAGTTTCAACTATTTGTCGGTGCTGGATTACTGACAGAGTGGGTTCCAAATGCGTTTAAATATGAATTTCTTGATGCACAGGGAACTGTTCCTCCAACGATTAACAATCCCCCAACTGCCATTTATTTTGGGGGCATTCTACAAAGCACAGTCAGGTATTATTTGAACAAGTCTTTGTTACTTCAACTTGAACCTACTTTTCGTTATTTGCCTGAAGTACAAACTTCTTTTGGATTCGGTAATAGAAAAGGAATTAGTGCACTCCTAACAGTGGCTTATAAGTTTAATTAGTAGCTCCTATATGTCTTTAATCCCTGATCTGACTAGCTCTAAGCCAGATCAGGGATTTGTCATGATTCTCCATTACGAATTTTCTTCATATCTCATACTCGAAACATTGAATGGCTATAAAAGCAACCCGATAAGTTCGAGTAGCCATTTGGTCTTTTCCGCACCGAAAACCAAATCAGACCAGCCATAGTGATCCGCCACAGCAGAGAGGATCATCAGGACGAAAATGCAGAAGTTACGGAGCTTCTCATTGAAGCTCTTTGGGTCGGGAGTGGGCATAGAAGCCGGTGGCGAAGGTAGCAGCGGTGTGCTCATATAGAGGGATGGGTTAACAGGTTGAAGATACGGTACTGGAGGTCGGTTCGATTCGGTTTCTTCTCTTTGCTGAGAAGTCTCCTAGCCAGGTAAGAAACATTACTTTCTGCACAAGATTACGGGGTAGAAACGTAGCAACCTGAGCCATAATCGGTTTCGCTTATAGCTCATAACCTGCCCAAGTTGTGAGAAGCCATCGGGATTAAAGGGAAAGGAATATACCTACCTGTATAAGTATTTCAAATCGTTTACTACCTTGCCATTGCTTTCGCGCGCGTACCACCTTTTAAAAACAAAGGTGGACTCACTCCACAAGTGAACTCAGCTTAGACCCTCCCTACGGTCGGTTCTCGCGGAGATTCCCTTGTTCGTTCGTCTCGCAGAGCGTGACATACAATTTAAATCTATCCCCGTTTTCTATGGCTTTTGCTATTTTACGAGTGGCTAAATTGAAGACGATGGGCAACATCAGCGGCCACGGTTCGCATGTCGAACGCCAGCGCGAAACGCTCAATGCCGATCCGGCTAAGTTGGATTTGAACCAGCGCCTAGCCGGCACTGACGACCCAGCCGCCGACGTCAAAGTGCGCTTTGATGAGATGCAAATCGAACCCCGTAAAGGGGCGGTGGTGGCCATCGACGTCTTCATCACGGCCAGCCCGGAACACTTCAACACCAACCATCCGGACGACCCCAACTGGAAAGCGTTCCAGGACAAAGCGATGGCCTTTCTTCGCCAGGAGTACGGTGCTGCTAACGTCGTGCACGCCATAGCTCACCACGACGAGACGAGTCCCCATCTGCACGCTATTGTGACCCCTATCCGCAGCAAGACCATCAAGGTCGGCCGTGCCGTTAAGAAAGAGCGAACCGAAAACCGGCTGTGCGCACGGGACTGGTTGGGGGGTGATCGGATCACACTGAGTAAACTACAAAGCCGCTTTGCCGATCATGTCAAAGACTTAGGCTTAACGCGTGGCATCGAGGGCAGCGGGGCCACCCACACCCAGGTGAAGCAGTTCTATACCCTGATGAAGGAAACGACCGAAAAGGCCCAGGCTATTCAACTCGCTCTGGCTCCCATTGAGAAGGATTACTACGTCAAAGCGGTCGACAAGCCCCGGACCATTGACCGCATCTACCAGCATGATTACGCCAAATATCAAGTGGAGCAGGCCCTAAGCAAGGTATCCAGCCAGATCGAACAGACCAATAAAAATGCTGAAACAGCGCGTCGTGGCCAGTTGGTGAGCCTGCAAACGCCGGTGACGGATGCGCTGATCCAGAAGGGGCAAACCCGCCAGAGCCAGGCCGAGCAAGCCCTGGCGCAGCTGGGCTACCGGCTGAATGTACACGGGCAACTGGAGAATATCCTGGAGGAGCGTCAAAAAGCGCTCAGAACGACGCTCACGCGTAGTCTGGGTAAATGCACCACCATCGACGAGTTACGGGCTGATTTAGCCGGAAAAGGCATCAAAATGGGCTTTTCTAAAGATCATCAGGAAACCTACCAAGGGAAGAGCTACAATGGGGTCGTTTTTAATGACGGTCAGGGTAAGCTATGGGGGCATGAGTTAGGCCCCGACTACACCACGCTGCGGATCGTTGAGCAGTTAACCCAGTTGGCTATCCAGCGTGAACGGGCAGAGCGGGAGAAAGCTTATCAGGCCACGTTTAATCAGGTTTTAGCGGACTACTTCAAACTCCACAAGGGGGATGCGAGCAAAGTGGCCCGTATGTTAGCCACGACTACCCCACAGCAGCGTCAGGACGTGCTCAATCAGTTTACCCAGGTACACGGCCCTGAAGGGGCCAAGTACGCCCGGCAGCAGTTCGAGAAGCTGTATAAGATGACTGATTTTCAGCTAGCGGCTGAGCGGGATAGTCTTAAGAAGGCTGGCCACGATGTAGGCTTAGATAAGGGCCTTAAAATCAGGCGATAGATGCCCAATTATATTTCCTTTTCCTTCCCCTTTGGCTGTTTCAAGCCCAGGCGAGTAAGCAGATATCCGGCCACATTCTTTTCGACTTTGACTTTACCGGTCTGCAACTCATAGGCAAACTTGTTGACTTCCTGAATCAGTTCGGCCGAGTTCATGATCTGATTAACCACATCGGCCCGCTTGATATTCCACTTCTCCAGTAAGAGCCGGACGTTTTGATACTGGCTTTCGGATACTCCTGTTGGAGCAGCTCCCGGTTTAACCGCTCCATCTTTGATAGGTAGCGCTACCGTTAGTGGCTGCGATTTGACAGTGAAGTGGATATTTTTGAAGCTACGGCCCTTCTTTTCAAGAATGTAATCAATCTGTAAATCAGTGTGTTGATTGATTTGCTTAACTGATGCGTCCAGTACCCGCTTTTTGAACATTGCTACTTTAGTGTACTCCTGATCCCCTTTGTTATTAAGCAACCCGATCATACGCTTAAACTCGTCAATATCCTGTTTTGGAGTTTCCCTTTTGTCCTTCCATTGGCTGCACAAAGCATAGATCCGTTTGGCGTGTTTGCTGCTTAATCGTAGAGCAGAATAGAGTTGAAAAGAGGTGAAATTGGCCTTTAAATCAAACATATAAGGCTGAATGGTCTGGGTAAACTTGACCTCAATAACCCCCGTTCCATGAATATAATCGACCGTATCGAACATCCACATTTGCCGCCATACCTGCCGCCCTTTCTTATCCGTTTCGTTGGGTATTTCAAACATCCGGCTCCCCATGCCTTCCGTGGCCAGCCGTAGTTGTTGATAGTTGTATTTCTTGCCTGTCAGCTTAGCCATTTCCGGCACTGAAATTTCATAAACTCCCTCGGGTTGGTCTTTTCGCAGACTAGAAAGCAGGTATAAGAAAATGTCTAATTGTAGTTCTGAATACTCGTACCGGGCATTTGTAATGGCATTATGCTGGCGTACTTGAGCAACACTTTCCATTGATATATAAGGGTTTATAACTTAGAGAAACAAATATAAGAAACTGTTTCTAAAATATGTTCCCTTTCGCTTATCAAATGTTCCCTTT
>NZ_FOLQ01000062.1 GCF_900112365.1 Spirosoma endophyticum
CGCTTCCAGGAACTCCTTACTCCAACGGTAATAAATGTTAGTATTGAGCCCTTCTCGCCGACAGATCTCGGCTACTGACTGTTCGCCTTGTAAGCCTTCCAGGACAATGCGAATTTTTTCTTCCGCGGTGTACTGTCGTCTGGTTTGTCGCTGGATGTCTTTGATAATGGATAAAGCAGGTTTACGCTCGGCAGATGTGGGGGTTGGAGAAGCTGCACGTTTGCCTTTGGAAGTTTTGGTTGAATTGGACATAATCAAGGAGGTTTGAGTGAAACAATTTACTGAATTGTCTCTTCCCATTCCCAACCCTTTTGTCCACTTTTACTTGACGACGTACACTAGCTGCTTAAAGAGTGATTTACGGGTGTCCTGCTCACTGGCTCTTCGATATGGCCTTTTTTAGGCGGACGCCTAAAAAAGGCCATATCGGCATTGTTTGATTGCTTAGATGACATCTTCTTCGTTTCACTTTATGGAGCGTTTTGGGAGATCTCACCATTAAATCCAAAATTCAATATCTGTCCAATGCTATCCGTCGAATACGTTACGCGTACTGGCTTTTCTGGTCATTACAATAAACGATCATAAAGGTTATGTCTAGTCCGCTGCCTTTCATTTTTAGGAGCGTTTTCTTTAAGAAAAAAAATCCTATTTGTACCATCAAATTAGTTGCACATAGAATCGACTGTCTTCTACCTTTGCTGGCTATATGCGCACATTCTTTCTCATTTTATTATCTCTAACTGGGTTTTTTAGTAGCTGTAAGAAACAACCAGATGCTGTAGTGCCCTCAGACAATGTCGTTTATTTCACAAGTCAAGACGGTAACCTCTATGCCCTCGATGCGTTGACAGGAAAACAGCGATGGAAGTACACGATAGACTCCGTCAACAACTTAACCTTTTCTACTAAAACAACTATTTCCTCCCCTATCTTTTACAAGGACCTACTTTATGTAGGCCATCATAATGGCAGCCTGCATGCTGTGGATGCTACTACGGGAATGAAACGATGGGAATTTAAGTCTGGAGCGTCTATTGATTCGTCCCCCACTGTTGTTGACGGCATTGTCTATGTGGGAAGTAATGACAAAAATGTGTATGCCTTGGATGCCCTTTCAGGGATGAAACGGTGGTCCTACACTACAGGAGGGATCGTGTATTCTAGTCCTACCGTTGTCAATGGTACCATTTATGTGGGTAGTTACGGGGAAACATTTTACACGGATAACAAGCTTTATGCTTTAGATGCGGAGTCTGGTGTTAAGAAATGGGAGTTTGATGTAGGTAGTCCTATTTTTTCTAGCCCGGTTGTCGAAAAAGGACAAGTCTATATTTCCAGTAGCCAAATAAGAAGTAACCCCAAGGATATTGTTGGTAAAATATTTTCCCTAAACGCGAATTCAGGGACTAAACAGTGGGAATACGTACGAGAAGAATATGGTGGCTCACCGTTGGTAAGTCCAATACTGTCTAATGGAACCCTGTTTTCAGCGGGTGATTTGATGGTGCAGGCTATTGATGCCACTACAGGAACAAAGAAATGGTCTACAGATCTACGTTGCAATTATTCTTCCAGCCCGGTTATCGTTGAGAATACCCTATATATAGGAGGTAATGAAGGCCATAATATGATTGCCATTAATACCATTACAGGGGTGAAGAAATGGGATATTTTTAAAGGAAGTTTTGATACAATAAGCAGCCCAGTGGTAGCCAACGATCTAGTTTATTTTGGTGGTGAACAGTTCTCTTTTTACGCGATCGATGCAGCGACAGGCCAGAGTAAGTGGGAGTTTAAGGCGAAAAGCTATGTTAATTCGAGTGCCGTAGTGGTCAAGGATGGAGAAATCTACGGAGCTTATTCTACAGATAGCGGTGCGACAAATTAATATTTCTAGTTGGCAATAAGACTAACTTACTTTAAGCGGTTCAAATATACTCTACTCAGATCCGTAAGATATTGATTGGTGTTGACAGTTATTGATATAAGCCGTTCAACTATCCACCCCCATTCAAGAAGTAGATTCATAGAACCTACCTCGTCTCAGAAGGAGCCTTATTAGAGAATGGTCAAGCATTGCTTGAATGTCAGCATACACGTCACCGTAGGAAAGAACGCAAAACCTTTATATACGCTTTGTTATTAACTAGCTCCGTGTGACCTTCCCCTTTCAAAATCACTAGTTGGTCGGTAGGCTTGAGATAGGTTTTCAGCTTGAGTGAGGAACCAGGATAGATCGCTTGGTCTGCATCGCCATGAATTAGCAAAATGGGCGATGTCGTCTGCTGGACAAATTGATACGTGGGCAGCTTATACCGAATCTGAGTGGTATCAACGCTAGGAACCAAATGATGCACCCAATCGGATATAGTGTAATAAGGAGCCTGTAAGATAAGCTGCTTAGGGTGGTTCTTGGCGGCAAGACCAGCCGCTAAGCCGGTCCCCATCGAATGACCCAAGATAATAATTTTATTTTCGGCATACATCCTTTTTAAGTAGTCATACACCGTCTGCATATCCTGGTGAAGTTGCGCTTCACTGGTGATCTTGCCTCCACTTTTGCCGTACCCCCGGTAGTCTAACATCAACACATCGTACTGGAGATGGGTGTAAGTGGGGGCCAATTTACCCCACACATTCAAAGCGTTATTACTACCATGCAGGTAAAGAATAACTCCCCTAGTTGCTTTGGCTTTGAAGAGCAAGCCACTGAGCTTGACCTGATCGGGTGTGAGAATAGTATGTTCCTGAAAGGGGTAGGGAAACACAAACCGATACCGGGGCGGCAATTTAGCCCCCGGAAACAGTTGTTGATTCAATTCATTCTGGGCGGTATGGGGCTGGGCCTGTCCTACTATCCAGAGGCCATGACTAAGCAGTAAGCTAACCACGACCCTTTTCAACAATTGACTTGTCATGCCCCAAAGATTCATGCCCAGGATCAGGAGTTGGAACAATACGTTGTAAAACTATACTCTCAGTTTAAGCAGCAGCTATAAGAAACCCCCTTCCACTCACAAGAGAGCGTTTTTTTGAGACTATTTATTGATTAGCTAGTTGTTGGGGAGCTTGTAGTCAAAACCCCAATGTTTAGCATAGGTTGCCAAAGGGGGTAAGCCCACTTCAGCACGGCGTTTATCTACATTTACTTCATCGTCAATAGGTTCAAAGCCTATTGGTTGGCCATTAGCATCGTTATGCACCTGCGAGCCATATAATTGTTTTTGCCCTTTTCTTACGCGAATACGGTCAATGGTTAGCGCCACGCTGGCTTTGGAAAGTTGGCCTTGGACAGCCGCTTCTTGCAACAAGGGTAGATATTTTTCTTGAACCTCCAGTGGGGCGTGTTGAATCACTAACCAAGCCGTTTCGTTTTGTTTTTCACCCACCAATCGTTTACCTGGATAGCCGTACTGAGCAATCATTCGCTCTACCTTGGGTAGATTTATCGAATCGACTTGCCGCATTTGCTCCCAGAGCGATTGAGCTTGCGTGGATTTAAACCCATATTGTTTGCCAATCGTGTCCAGCTGTAAACGGGGCCGTTGGTCTTCGATGAAGATCTGTTTCAACTCACGCTCTAGCGTAGGGTTACGACCTTCGGCAATCTTTTGTTGATCAATGTACTGGTGGAAAGCGGTTGCTAGGGGGCTATTCCGTAGACTATTTAGTTCGGGGGCCTCTTTTGGGTTTTCCCATACATCATCACTAATCCAGAAATCAATCGAGGCTGCTTGACGTAAATACCTCTGGGCTTGCGGTATTTGGTCACACTGGTAAGCACAAACAGCGGCTCGTAAGGTACTCAAGGCGCTCTTTTGAGAAATGGCAAAGGCCTTTTGGTACTCTCGTAGACAAGTGCGACAATCGCCCTTCTTAAGGGAGGTGAAGGCTTTCTCCACCGCGTGAACATACGCCGTATCTTGATTGGCATACGTGGTTTGGCAAAGCGCTATTGTCGTGGACCAACAGAGGAGCCCCCCAATATATAGACCCATTTTCATCGTGTCGTTCGTTTACCTATCGATCATTGCTTGTTCAGCCAGTTCATGTATTCTCCCGCTACCTCGTCGCCTTTATAGACTTTATCAATCACGTTCCCTTTATCGTCACGCACCAGTTGGAAAAAGGTATGATCATAATCCAGATAGGGCTTTAGTGTCAAATTCGTTTTACCTCGGCTAGCAAATTCAATGGGTAGTAGATCATTTAGATTTGATGATAAGTCAGCTGTACCATAGCAAATATAGATGGGTATACGTAAGCTTAATAAGTGCTCCAAGTTTTTACTCGTTGAGAACGAATAGGTTGCGTATGGTGTATCCCCACCTTCTGACTTGGTAGAGGTGGGGTTTTTCAACACCTCACGCCAGTATCCATACATACGTTCGATGGCTTCCTGGGCTTGTTGTTAGGTATACTCTCCCAGGTTGGCCCGCTCACGGGTTTCCCTCAGTTGCGCCTGCCATCTGCCCTCTAACAAACCGGAGAATCCAATCAGATGGGTAACTTTACGATTGGTAGCCGCCACTTTTATGGCGATTGGATAGCCTTCTGATCCTCCACAAATGGCCACTTTCGCTTTGTCGACAAAGGGTTGTTTGACCAAGTAGTTAATGACCTGATTGGTTTGATTCACATAGAAATCAAGGTAGTTGTGATCCAGGTATTTTTGGGAGGAAAATCGGGGGTCTCGCGTTTCGACCGTACGGGCCATCGTCGCCGAATCGGCCATCAAAGCGACGCCTGGTTTAGCAATCGCCACGATGTGATACTGGTTGAGGTAGTCCTTGACTTTGAAGGGGAATATAATGGCGGCAGTGCCGCGCTGGTAGCGGCCAAACAAAGGAATGGGCATGGAACCTTGCCGAAAAATAAGTAGCGGTTTGCGTTTCTTTAGCTCGTCTTGGTTGCCCACCACGATAAAGGTGGTGGTATCTTGGCCCGTCAAGATTCGAAAGACCGAGTACTGGTTATCAATGACGTCTTGACCAATTGTTTTGAGCGATACGCTCAGGAGTAGCAGACAGAGTATAGCCTTATTCATGCGCCCGTTATTCTATAATTGAGCACAAGTATTACGTTCCACCTATGGGAAGCAAGGTTTTTAACATCTGTTACAGATTTTTAACAATAAGTCTTTTTAAGCGACGAACCTGATGGTCTCTCAGGGGTTATTGCGCCACTATAACATCATGCCGTTACAAAGCGAACTAGCCAAACTATCGAGTGTAAAAGCGTCTTCTTAAACGCCCTTTTCTTGAAGCAGTCTGATACCATCCTTGTCACCTTAAGTGGGAGCGTTTTCGAGAAAGCAAGTAGTGGTGAGATCCAATCAATACTCAAACAATGTCAGGTGAACTCGTGAATCACACATAGGACACGCTTGCTAATCTGACCCCTCTAACCCATATTTCCGAACCAAAAGGCTGATAACTCAGAGCCATTCGTCTAAGGCCGCTTTCGACTTACCTCGGAACGGTTCTTCATTTTTTGTTCTCAATGCTACAAATCGACCAGTTTCGAAAAACGTACAATAATCAGCTCGTATTGCAAATTGATAGCCTTGCCATTTCAGGCGGTGTTTACTGGGTAAGGGGGCAGAACGGATCAGGCAAAAGCACGCTACTCAAAGCAATAGCCGGTATACTACCGTTTCAAGGCGATATTATCCTTAATCAGCGAGTTCATTCTAAGAAACAACCCGTAGCTTACCGGAAGTTGGTCAATTTTGCCGAAGCCGAACCCATCTTTCCCGAATTTCTAACGGGAATCGAACTGATTGAGCTCTTTAAATCCGCTAAAAAAGCGCCCCACCAGCAGGAGGCATTCTATGTAGAAACGATGCAGATGACTTCCTATGTCAATCAGCCCGTGCGTACCTATTCCAGTGGTATGCTGAAAAAGCTTTCGCTCGTGTTGGCTTTTCTAGGGCAGCCTACCTGTATCCTCTTAGACGAACCGTTGACGACACTGGATGCCGACTCACTGCCAATTCTGTATTCGTGGATTGATCGGTTTTGCCACCAGCCGGAAACAATGGTTCTCTTATCATCACACCAGGCCTTTGAAGGAGCGCTTCTTCCCACCGTACGGGAACTACTGGTTGAGAACGCTACCATCCGCTATAAACCATGAAAAAACCGGTGATACGCGTATTGCTTAAAGTCGTAGCCAGCGGTTTTTACCAGGAACATACCGGCTTATTGCTCGCCTTGTTTATTCTCATTTTCTGTAATTTCTTTTATACCAGCGTGCTGAATCAGACGCACCTGACTCAGCAACAAATTACTCTGAATGCCTTAAAACTAGTCCTCACGACCGTGAGTGAGCCACTAGGAGTAGTCTTTCTGTTAAGCCTATTTTTGCTCTACAGTGTGAAATGCGGGCAGTACGTGGCCCGACGAGTGAAACAGGTGGATGTTCAGTTTTTAGCCTACAGTATCACGGCCTTATCGTGGGGGCGACAGCTACAGGCCTGGTTTGTGGTTCAACTGGTGATGTCATTGCCCATTGTTGGCCTAGGGCTATTTGCTATGCTAATCGGCTTTACGTTCGGCCATCGGCTTATCCCTCTCCTGATACCAATTTACCTACTAGGGCTGATTGGGTCTGTTGCGGGCTACTACACGTACTTGCTCAAC
>NZ_FOLQ01000061.1 GCF_900112365.1 Spirosoma endophyticum
TCCAGTAGCATACGACTCGTTATATAACTAAGAATATGTTAAGGGAATTAAGTCAGAAATAGGTGTAAATCTATTTTTTGACTCACCTTCAAAATTTACAATTATACGAGTTCAATATCCATTCTTCGTAACAAGTCGTCTTGTATAGTGTAAATGTGCTTTACTATTCCATCGAACATCAGTTCACCTTGCAAGTCCTTTACTATTTGGTGAACCGTCACTTCTAATGTTCCGTCTTGTCTTTGGTTAAGTCCGATTGGTTCAACAGTGGGGTTTATCTCCGCCCATTGTCTTGTCCAATACTTCCGTATTTCATCATGTTGGAGATGCTACATTTGACTGGACATTAAGTTAAGGACGATCTAACTTAGTGGACCATGAAAACAAGGAGACAGTACGACGACGAATTCAAAAAGATGGCCGTGGAGCTATCTCAGGCAAAAGGTTCTCTAAAAGCAACCGCTGAAGAGTTAGGAATAACCCCACAAATTCTAACTCGGTGGCGCAGAGAACGAGTAGCTGCTCCAGGTACCCCAGCCCTTAGCCGGGCCCAGGTGAGCCAAGAGCAACAAGAAATAGTACGACTGAAAAAGGAACTCAAACAGGCTGAATTAGAACGCGATATACTAAAAAAGGCAGTCGGCATCTTCTCCAGGGGCGACCGCGCGGCGGACCGTGGGAAATATTCGGATTTATAAAGGCTCACCAAGTCGAGTTTCCCGTTGAGACCGGTCCGCCGGTGCGGATGTGTAAAGTACTGCACGTGAGCCGTAGTGGGTATTATTATTGGCTAGCCCAACGGCCCACTAAAAGAGCCAGGGAAAATCAGGCTATCACTGAAATAATTAGTAGCTTATTCACTGCTAGTAATGGCCGGTATGGGAGCCCAAAAATCACGAGAGATCTTAAGGCTCAAGGTATAAACGTATCTCGGCCTCGGGTGGCCAGACTGATGAAGCAGGCTAATCTGAAAAGTATCACTCAGAAGAAGTATGTGGTCACCACTACCGATTCAAAGCACGCTTATCCGGTCGCAGAAAACCATTTGAACCGCCAATTCAATCCCGTAAAACCGGGCCTGGCCTGGGTTTCGGATCTGACTTATATTCGTACCGGTGAAGGCTGGCTCTACCTGACTATGATTATGGATTTGTATGATCGAAAAGTGATTGGTTGGGCATTGAGTAAGTCGATGAAGGCCACTGAAACAACTATTCCAGCTTGGCAGATGGCTATCAAAAACCGGCCTATCGAGCGGGTATTAATCTTTCATCGCTCCGGCGACCCGGTCTGATCGAGGAGTACAGTATGCCTGTCATGGATTTACCAAGTTGTTGAAAAAACACTCACTAGTTGTACAAAGTATGAGTGGGAAGGGCAACTGTTGGGACAATGCAGTGGCAGAAAGCTTTTTCAAAAGCCTCAAGTCGGAGTTGGTGTATCAGCAGGATTTCCAAACTCAAGCCACGGCTAAACAGGCTGTCTTTGAGTACATAGAGATTTGCGGGGCCGCCCGTGCGGTACAATCGCCAGCGGAGGCATTCGGCGTTAGGCTACCTTTCCCCTTTCGACTATTATAACAGGCAATATCAAAATGTGGCTTAGAGATTTGTCCAGTGTTTTGTTGCAAGTCCACCAGGCGCATGATCCAACCAGTAGACAGTACCACTAGGGGCATGACTACATACGAGATTTTTCCTATTAGACGGTGAAGTTCCAGTTTCTTGCCACGAATCAAGAAGGGTTGTATGATCAGAATACTCATCCACGCTAATATTGTAACCGCGTGAATATGGAGTGCAAGTGTGATACCATCAAAGTGAGGAAAGAGCCCGAAATAGGTTTTATAAAACCCGACAAAGACCATGAGCATCACAGCAATAAAGAGATAGCTGCTGGTTCTGTACAGTTTTTCCATTACGTGAATTGGTAAATAATGCAGTTAATTGATTCTCTTAAAGATAAGCCTGCACCTAATCTAGTATTATTATTTTCTATTCATCGGTAATCTCCATTCTGTTGTATAAGTGGCGTGGCTGTTGCAAAAGTCGGTGCCCTTGCGAAATGGCTCGTTGAACAGGCAGATTTTTACCACTTTTTGTCTGGAAATGGCTTACTGTTTGTGCCTATTTGATCTGACTCAGACTTTTGCAACAGACGGATTGTACAACTACGACATTTACCGAATTGGTATCTGATATAACTTTTCAGTATTTGGTAAATTATTAATTATCCCATCTTTGGTTTGTGTACTTACGTCTACAAACTGAATGACAAATCGATCGCCTGTCTGCGCTCGTTCAGAAAGATCAATAGATGATGACTGACTATCCTTCCAGTTAATTGAAGCGACTATTCTGTTTGCTCGGATTATACTGATAACTGCTTTGTCAATAATTACGGTAGAATTTAGTTCAGGATAATCTTGACGACTACGATCTGTCAATTGACCTTTTACAGTTAGTTTCTTAGTTGACGGGGGAATAGTACTTTTATAATCAGCTAATGGTTTTCCGTCTATAATAATCACGGGATTATAGTCAGGTCTAGCCCTTTTTGTTGAAGACTGCGCCATCGAATGGTTAATAGATAGGGCATTTAGACTATACGCGAGTAGCAGAGAAATAAAGACTGAAGGGCGCATTTGCGGGTATATTTAAAGTGAATATGTTTAGATAACGCGCAATAGAATGTATTCTTTCATCTGTTAACTAAATATTTAGTTAACGGTCAAGGAATTGATTTATAGATCTTTATCTTTTGTTGTATAAGTGGCGTGGCTGTTGCAAAAGTCGGTGCCCTTGCGAAATGGCACTGCTTATAAACTAATTTCAGCCATTCAATAGCCGAAAACTAATTGGTAAGTCAGCTATTTGGCCTATTCGTGACTTTTGCAACAGCCACTGGCATTATGTAAACTAATCAGTTTAACAGTTCATATTTGATGCTTCTACAGCGTATTGAAAAATCAGAGCTAGGATTCTCTTTCAACACCCCATCATCATAGATAAATGGAAAAAAATCTATTATTATTTGACCTTGCTCATTCTTTAACAGAGCAGAATTTATGACTGTACTCGAAGTTCGTTCATTCTCAATAAACCTAAACTTTGAGATTTCCATAAATGAGAGTTTCACTGTTTCCCATTCGTAATCTTTTTGTTTGTTCATACAGTGTATGATCACGTCTAGAGATCGGCCGTTATCAATTGAATTCGCATAATGAATAGTAAGTATTAACGCATCAGAGAAACGCTCGTATGTGTCAACAAGCTCTGCTAGCATAGTTTTTCCTGTTGTATATTAAACTCAGCGGGGCTGGTGACGGCCCCGCTGAGTTTAATATACAACCAAAAATGGATTATAGTTACAAGCATTTCACTTTTCTATCGTCTACTAGACTAGATTCTTCAACCGTCAAATGAGAGCTAAGCCAATGAAATACATTTGCCTGTTTCTTGTCCTGTTGGTAGCCCTATTCTCAGATGGGCTAACTGCCTGTACGACCGATATCGAAAGCAGCTGCCTACCCATAGTCGATACGCAGCCTACTTGCAGTAATCCCACAATCATTCCCCTCAAAGCGCTGCAAATGGAGACAGATACGGTCTTTCGGCTTCAACAAATCGATGAAAACCAGCAAGACGTTCGTTTGGTGATTTGCTCCCAAGCCGATTACGAACACTACGTAGTAGTCAATAAAGGGGTGTTGCCTCCGATTGATTTCAGCCAAACCATTCTCTTGGCGGGAAGACATATTGCCCCCAATATTGATTTTGTGCAAAACCAAACGATAACCCGTTGCGAATCAGGGCTTGCTTATCAAGTATTTCTCGCGCATGGCGTTAGTACAAGTGTCACCAATGTGCATTATTTCGCCTTTGTTCCTCGCTCGGCGGCTTACACCTCGGTTGCTTTCGATGTTAGGTATAAATAGCTAAACGCTTTATTGTGTTAGGTATCTCATCTTAGGTATACATAAAGCAAATTATACAACTGAAATGCTCCAGATTTGAAGAGATATCCTCAGGGAGCTAGCGTCTCGTAACATCGGATATCCAGAGCAAGTAAAACCACATAAATACTATTCTTTTTACATGGTTAAATCAACCTTTTGTGTTGATCATGGATCATGATTTTCAAATCTATTGTGTATGCTGAAATATATTGGTTTACTAACTATACTAAGCGTAATGATGGCCTGTCATGAGCCAGATACGCCAGTGGTGCAGGCGTCTACATCTACGCTTAGACAACTCGTAGAAACGCACTATAGCCCTAAGGACAGTATCACCATTACATCTACATTCAATGAACACGGTCAATTAGCCCAGCAAAATTTTTCTCAGCAACCTAGTCAGCGATCCTACTCTCTATACTGCTTATACAATCCAACCGATTTAACGGCCCTGAAAGACATTAATAGCCAGTACCGTTACTTTCAGTCCAATAGTAACCAGCAGCTTATTGCCACTAAAAAATACTTTACTCAATATGGTAATTATTGGGCTGTCTATGAGGCCGATACATTACTCTATGCCCAAAACAGGTTGGCCAGTCAGGTGCACAACGATTTTTACTTTACGAGTGATCATCAAGGGTATGCCTTTAAATATCCTTTATGGGTGACTCGTCGCCAATACAAGTATGATAATCTTGACCGAGTCATTTCGGAGATTGTACTGGAGGATATTTGATTCAGACCCAAGCTAAGGAGACCTATTTAACTACTGATTATGTGCTCTCTGCCCCGTACGATGACTACACTACCCTTCGCTATCCAATCGCAGTAAGGCTTCGGTTTGATTCCTATACGGTCAACAAATGTGGGGGCGCTCCTCGGATCAAAGTAATCTCTATTCGAGCACAGTAAGTATTGACTTATTTTAAGCAAGCCGAATTACGGAGAAACAACTTTTCTGAGTTTAGTCGAATAACATAAAAGTAGTGGCTGTTGCAAAAGTCACGAATAACTAAGTCAACCGGTTTATCAGATAAATTTTCGGCTACTGAATGGCTGAAAACAGGTTCTGAGCAATGTCATTTCATTCTTCTGCCGAGTTTTGCAACCGCAACGGCGGACCGTAGCCACATAGATTATACAACAGGAAATTAGTCAACACGTTATGCCAACAAGTAATGCTCGCTATGAAAACGATTCTGTATTTACTCGGGGTATTTCTTAGTGTTATAAGCTTAATATATGCTTGTCGAATTCGCATTACACCCCTGCCCCCACCTGTCGATCCACCTAAAGTTGAACAAGCATGCGAAGCACCACCTATTCTGACCAATATTCTCGGTTCTTGGAAATGGGGAGCCAAGAGCACATCAAACGCTGATCCTTTGCCTAGATCAGCTCCATTTACAACAGCTACTTTTTCTCGATTTGGTGTGATTACTTTTGGAGTGGACAAAAAAATTATTGACCCTGATTCACTATTTGAGAATCATTTAGATACGGGGATACCAATCATATACAAAACATATAGCCTTGAAACAGATACAGTTAAAACGAGTCCCTATTACGGACGTGGGGAGATGTTTTGGATACGATTGTATTATAAAAGCAAGACTAGTGGAGTAGTTTCTTCCGGCGGTTATTACTTCAAAGTGATCTGTAATGATCGGAACCGAATCCACTTAAAAGGCCCAGATGGTGCAATTGAACTTGTTTTGGTCAGGTAGTATAGCAACTTTACATGATTCAGATTATACAACAGCAAAAGACCTAGCTACGTGACGAAGAAATTCATTCTATTGGTGATCTACTTAGCCCTCTTTTCCTGTAAGCCGCCTAAGTCGACACCCGACAATCCCTGCTATAGATGTGAGATTTCAGAAACTTTCCGGGGTACGACTAATAAAAGTTATTGGGATAGATGTGGCACAGCAGCGAGCATAAACAGCTTTATTCAAGCCAATACATACCAGCAATCAATTACTCAAGGAAATATTCCTTACATCTTTTCACGAGTAGCTACCTGCGTTTCAAAGTAATTTAGTTTACATATTACCACTTAAATAACACCTATTTGGGTTGGGGAATATCTCTTGAGTCAAAGCCCTCGCTTGTTCGTAACCATATTTCCTTGCCTCCTTTGACCGCAAATTTCCATTCCAAGCCATGAATCAACAGGGGTGCTTCCTGCAAGATCAAACCATTCTGGGCTTGAGCTGGAGCCTTTGAGAACTCATTGGGTAACAGGGGTCGTGCGTATCTGATCAAGTCAGCAAAGGCAGTTGTGTCACGAATAAGAAGTATTTCGTTTAAATCAGACTTAACTCGGCTGCTGAAAAGTAATACGCAGTTGCCCCATTGGCCCCAAGGTAACTGGGCATAGTCTTTAATACTTTCAAAAAAGTAAATTTTTGCCAACTCATATTGGTAAAGGCTATCTTGCTTTTCTACATTTACTATAATGAATTTAGCCTGAGTTGCCTTCGCATATTCATTCAGATTCTTTTCAAGTACTTTATCTGTCAAATAGATTTTCTGCATAGGTGTTAGCTTACTCTGGCTTATACCGGTGGTGCTTAGGGCACAAGTAAAGAGAACAGACAGAATTGTGCGAATAAAGGCTACATGCATACTCTACAGAATTGATCATTTCCGATAAATAGATGGAAAGTATACTACATTCCACAATGGAATACTCCCTTTACATAATCTTAGTGGCTGTTGCAAAAGTCTTATCGGCCAT
>NZ_FOLQ01000059.1 GCF_900112365.1 Spirosoma endophyticum
CAGAGCGGTTACGAAGCGACAACGGACCTGAATTTATTAGCCAAGCCTTGCAGGATTGGTGTGCTGAAAAGCAGGTGGTATTACATTGGATTGAACCGGGCAAGCCCACGCAAAATGCTTATATTGAACGATTCAATGGCACATTTCGACGAGAGGTACTGAACGCCAACACGTTCAATAGTCTGGCGCAGGTACGCCGAACGGTGGATGCTTGGCTGGTGGAGTACAATACGGAGCGCCCTCATCAAGCATTGAAGTTTATGACGCCCGTTGAATACCGGCAGGCGGCTTAAGCTCCAGTCAAAACTGGCTCATATAACGGGGTAAGGACAATATAATCAACCTAGATTCGTGCTCGCTGGGGCTTTAGTTTTCAGGCGGTTCTCCTGGATAATAAGTAAAGAAGAAAGGTTGATCAACGGGTGGTTAGTTGGCCAGTAAAAATAGGCTCCAAGCTAACCCAGGATCAACTTTTTTCGACCTAACCCCTTCCTAGAGTAGACGAAACAGGGTGGTGGAGGCACCAAGCCGATTTGCTTTACTTTCTTTCCCTGCCGTTTGTTTGTCTTTGAGCGGCGCACGGGTAGAGGTCCTGTTCGATTAGTCTATCGCGACGGAGTCTTTGTCTATGGCTACAGTTCGCCGGTCGAAAAAAGTAGTTAAAATCAGCTCAGCAACTACTTTTAGGCACAATCCATCTTATCTTATACAGCCGGTAATTTCTCTTTACTCACTTCGTTTCCCATGCCTGCCTACGTCCCCCGGTCGTACATAGGGTTACCATGAACCCAATTGTAGCCGGTTAAGAAAAGGTAGTTGGAACCAAGAATTAGAGGTAATAAGACGTTACTATTCCGCAGCCGTGTTGTTCAACCTACATGAGTAAACCCCCGGATTCTTCTGCGTCTTTTCTGTTTCGACTCTTGACCAGTCCTGCGCTCAGCCTACGGTTGATCCGATACGGACTGCTTTGGATGACAGCCCTGGGACTTATTTATCGGGGGTTTGCCTACATCGCCACCTCCATTCCTAGCCATGCGCCAGGAGACGTAGTACAGTACAGTATTGCCTCAACCGGGGTGTTTGGCGGACTGACCCTGGGGGCCTATTTTATCATCACCAAACTAACGCGCCGATTCATCCTGAACCGGTTTCAACCGGGTTGGTTTGGGCTCAGTCTGATCGGGGTCCATATTATCTCAGCGGAACTGATGCTCCTGCATTTTTACGGATTCATCCAGGTTCTGGGCCTGGCGCACTTACCCATCATTTATAGTAAATATGCCAGTTATATTCAGCAATTACCCGCTTGGAAAGCCCCCATTGACCCCATCATTGTCGCCCTGTTTTCCTTTTCGCTCTATTATAACTATCTACTCTATGCGGTGGGCCTGAAAGTCTTCAAAGACCTGTTTATGAGTCAGCTCCAGCAGGCCCAGCTTCAGCAGCAGCAGGCCGAACTCAAGAAAGAGAATATCCGGCTTGAATTCGAATTCTTAAAAGCCCAGATCAATCCCCATTTCCTGTTCAATACCCTCAATAACATTTATTCATTTTCGGTCCGGTCGCCCGAAAAAGTGGGTGATTCAGTGCTGAAATTGGCGGATTTGATGCGCTACACGCTGTATGATACGAGTGAAGAACTCGTGCCGTTGCAGAAGGAAATTAGTTTTCTGACCAGCTATCTGGACCTGCAACGCATTCGCCATGATGAGCACGTGCGGATTGCCTATACGCAGCAGGGGGTAGTCACTACGCAGCGTATCCCCCCCCTGCTCTTTATTATTTTCGTCGAAAATGCCTTTAAACACGGCATTCAGGCTACCGCCCAGTCCTCCTGGGTCCGTATCGAGCTGGCATTAGTGGGGCCGACCCTGACCCTACGCGTCATTAATAGTATACCCGCTCACCAGCCCCTGAAACCACCCGGGTTGGGCCTTCAAAACGTACGTAAACGCCTGGATTATTTGTTTGCCCACCGTTACCAGTTGCATATTACACCTCAACCAACTCAGTTTTCGATCTCTTTAACCTTACCGCTTGATGAATCCGTCTTACCGGGTGATCGTGCTGGACGATGAACCCCCCGCTCGTGAGTTAATGGAAGTGTTCGTCAACCGCCTGCCCGATCTGCGGTGCGTGGCGAGTTGTGCCAATGCTATGCAGGGCCTACAAGCCATCCAGGAGCTGAAACCCGATCTGCTGTTGCTCGACATTCAGATGCCCGAAATGACGGGACTTGAACTGATGCGCTTACCCCTGGAGCACCGGCCCGAAGTCATCCTGACGACCGCCTACGCCGACTATGCTGTGGCCAGTTACGAGTTCTCGGTGCTGGACTACTTGCTTAAACCCATCGCCTTTGATCGATTTGTCTCATCCATTGTCAAGTTTCGTCAAAAACGCCCGGTTCAACCGCCGACCCAACCCGGCTGGCGAGCCGTCGACTCTAGGCCGACTGACGAGCCGAAAAGCGGCCAGCCACCCTACGAATCGGATGCAAACGCCATCTGGCTACGCGAAGACAAGCGGCTGCTCCAGATTCCCTATCAGGATATTCTCTATATCGAGGGATTACGGGATTACGTAAAAGTTTTTCTTTCCGACCAGATGATTCTGACCCACATGGGCATTGGGCAGGCCGAAAGCCTTTTTCAACCTCCCTTGTTTCTGCGCATTCACCGCTCTTTTATCGTGCGCCGGTCGGCCATTCGGCTGATCGATGGTAATACCATCGTGCTGACCAATGGCAAGCAACTGACTATCGGCCCGCTTTACCGGGAGACCCTGAAAAACTACATTGCGGCTCTCCCCTAAGCTTTGTCATTGGCAACCGGGGCTTCATCGATACGGGTGGGCGTTTAGTCGACAAAAGTTGGGGATACTGCCGGATTGCTCTACTTTGTTGGTATGGTTTACTACCCGACAGTCAAACCTTGCGGTGCTGGCTCATTCGGTCGGGGATCGTCTAGCCAGCTTCACGCCGGTCCGTTGTTGCGACGCGGGCAATGGTCGAATCAAGACTTTATGTAAAAATTGTGCCACACATAGACCAGCAACCGTAGTCATTCCAACTGTCTTTCGTTAGAAAGGGTCTATTGAAACTAAAGCCTAATCCCTATGCCACGGTTCTGCTTAGCACTCCTGTTTTTACTACTAAGTTTCTCTTGTAAAAAGGAGGAGTTAGCGCTGAACGGCCAGTCGGTAAAAGCGCAGGTTTTGTACCGATCCTGCGCCGGGACGATTCTTCACTGGATAGATGCACCAGCTAGCAAAGGCCAGAATTGGCAATGGGGTACCAATCCAAACGCTCCGGTGAGTACCGCTAATCCAGCCAAGATATATCCGAATTGCGTCAGTGCGTTTGATATACCTACTGATAGGCAAGGGTTGGGAGACACCTTAGAACTTACCTACAAAGAATTGGCTGGACCATCGGGTCTGGTTTGTGGCTTAGGTGGTCTACCTACTATATATATTTCCGTGAAGCAGGTGAAACGGTATTAAGGTGGGATACCGCCTATTATGACCGTAACGCCTATAAACGCTTGCCGCCTTAAATGAATCTATCCTAAATTAATGTTAATAGCTTACCCCATGAATAAACTTATCGGTCTAATCGCATTGATCTGCTTATCTCTCCAATGTGAAACGCAAACAGCCCCAGAACCCGAATCGAGGGTGACCGTTTGTGGGGTCAACGATCCGGCTAAGGAGCTTCCTTGGCTGAAGGATCTTATTGCTAAAGCCGATGAAGATAAAGCAACGTTAGCTTACAAAGGAAATTACATCGGTAAAATTTACCTGGAGAACTTCAGAGATCAGCCGGTTTTCATCGTTCAAATGATGATGGGTAGTGGGGGTATTGCCATGTATCTTTTTCGGTGTGATGGACAGCGAATAATGGACGTTACAGATAAAGAAATAGCCACCACGATTGCCGGTTTTGAGCGGAAAAACCTGGTATACGCAAACGCCCCCTAAATCAATAGGAAGGAAGACTTTTTCTAAGTTCAGCGTAGTTTGGCAAATGCCGTGTTAATCAAACAACCTATAACTGGATTTATGACGGGGCAAAGAGATTGACTACTATTTATCGATCGACCCGCTCACTCCTTTTGCATGAATACCTATTCCACTCTTTGCCCCAATTTACGTGTCTGGCAGTAAACAGCAATCCAATATGAAACGGGTTTTGATTCTCTTTAGCGGTCTTGGTTTGGCAGTCTTCTCTTGTCAATCAGATCAGCCAGTGACTCCACTAAGAACGACTAGTCCTCAGAACACGTGGGTAACGATTGACTTAAATATTGATTATTCCATTCAGTTTCCCGCGGATAGCTACCAAGGCAAAGGATACACTTTGTACCAGGGCAAAGGGAACACCTCGGGAACACCAACTAATGTAAGTGATATTCCTACCTCAATTAATCGAAAAGACCAACAGGCTAATTTGTACGCTACGTTTTGTAACCCCAATGCCTATCCCTGTCGGTTGATTCAGTATGGGCAAGCATTAGCGTCTCCTCTCCCGAAATCAGTTCCTTATCTAAATTCAAAAGGAGAATCTAGTTTATTAGATCACACGATAGGCTTTACAAAAGGGGGCAACCTAATCGGTATCTTATATTATACGAATGACCCTACCTTAACGCTTCTGCCCTACAGGGGTCAACTCTACCTCTTGTCCAATTCGTCGGGTTCTTTCGAATTTGCAGGTCGTGCCATCTTTAGTGAGACAACCAAACAAGAGCTATTTGATATTCTTTCGACTTTATCCCCAAAGTAGAATCCCTGCCTATTTGATCGAGAGGTTGCGCCGGGCAAGCAGCGGCCGGTACGCCGGAACAGGACCGTGCCGTTGCAAGCGTATCTAAACCCGAAACAACTGCCCGTTACCCATGCCAACCCCAAAAACTTTATACCGTTGACGGTGAACGTATCTTTCAAGTGCCAAGATGCTTTTTTATGGTATCCAACCCCATGAGCAGCTTTAAAGTCATCCCCCTTTTGCTTCTTTGTTACTGCATACCAATTGGGCGTGTGGTGGGTCAACATCAGACGGACCACTGGGCCTTTGGTCAGGGCGCAGGCCTTACTTTCTTTATGACAGGAAGTGTTCCCTCTGGTCAACATCCAATGGATCAGTTTGAAGGCGTGGCTATTCAATCGGACGCCGCGACTGGCCAACTACTTTTCTCTACGAACGACCGATTCGTCTGGAACCGCAACGATCAACCCATGCCCAACGGTAACGACTTACGGGGTAGCGGCTACTCGACTCAATCGGCTTTAATTGTGCCTTTTCCGACGAATCCGAATTTGTACTACTTGTTTACCATTCGTCAATACAACGAGCCGGGAGATGATGGTCTATTCGGGGGCTTGTACTACTCGATCGTTGATATGCGGTTGGATCAAGGCTTAGGGGATGTGCAGCTAAGCACGAAGAATACGCTTATCGAACGGTACACCACCGAAAAGTTAACCGCCGTTCCCCACGCCAATAAACGGGATTATTGGATTCTATCGCACGCGTATAATTCGGACCAATTTTTAGTGTATCTCTTAACGCCCGAGGGTTTGTCCGTAGCCAACCGAATCGCTATTGGTACGGTTCACCATACGGGTCCCACATCAGATTCCGAAGACAAAGGGTATTTGAAGGCTTCACCAGATGGTAAGCGTTTAGCCGCAGCTGTTTATGGCGTTTCGCGGCCCTTTGAGTTATACGATTTTAATACTCAAACGGGTGTTATCAGCAACTATAGAAGCCTGGGCGATTTCACGGCGCAATATGGCGTTTCCTTCTCACCGGATAACTCGAAATTATACCTGTCCGAGCTGTATTAGTTTGGGGTAAAGTCAAGTCAAACGGCGATGTCCTATCAGTTCGATCTCAGTCAGCAGCCGTACCGTACCAGTAAATTACCAATTATAGATTCTACGAAAGGAGGATTTCCTGCCTATTATATCAATGGGGGCTTACAGGTAGGCATTGACGGTCGGTTATACGGCGCAACCGCTGATTTTGGGCGACTAGCGGTTATCGACTATCCCAACCAGGCAGGATTAGCCTGCAACCCGCATTATGTTTACTATGACTTTAACGGGAGCAAACCGGGTATTGGGTTACCCAATTTCATCCAGAGCATTTTCAATAGTGACACTACTTCGATAAACCTACCCGATACACCCTGCGGAGATCAGCTTATTATCTGGCCTAACCCAGTCCTGAATGACGTGTTACATGTTGATTTGGGCAACCCTACCTGTCTGACGGGTGCACTTAAAATTTACGATGTGAGCGGTCGGCTTGTCGCCGATTTTCCAAACTTGATCACCAGTACCTTCGACATCAACGTAGCCGCCTGGTCGGGTGGTATGTACTTATTTGAGTTTCAATTTTCCAATAAGCGGATTACAAAGAAAGTGGTTAGAAGGTGAATTCTCTTAAAACGCTCATATTCGAGACGAGGGGCTTATCATTTGAGTCTGCTTCAATAAATGGGCGTTTAAGAAACTGTACAGTAAGGCCATGTATCCGGCAACAGCGGGTAAACATAAAAAGGGGAAGGCGATGGCCGACCACCAAATCCCCAGTCAGCCTTCGCCATCACCTGGACCCAAATTTCTTCTTTCATAAAAGACAAATTCAGTAAAAGCACCTAAATTAGCTGTATAACAGAACTCCAGTTATGTGTAACTTTTCGTCTAGGTAAACCTAAGATAGATTATACAACAAGTTTGATGGCTGAAATTAGTCTAAAAAGACCCTTCATCTTAAGTATCGTACTGATCGGTTGGGATGCTTCACTACCATCAGTGCAAACTCAAATACATATTGAGTCAAAGGGTTTTGACAGTACACTTGAGTTAAATTTCAACAGTATTTGGTTCGTTAGCTCCTCATTTGATCAATTCACTAGCTCTCTCTTGAATGATCAAACCGCCCTATTGATGGACATGGACAGGATGCTAACAATTCAAGTTGCTTCTCCATCAGAAGGACTTGAGCTAACCATCAACCATAAAAAATACTACTCGGATGACCGTTGGGTGAACACCGAATTGGCAGCCAAGCTCGATCAAGACTCATTAGCGAATCTAAAGGAGCAGTTTAAAAATTTGCCTAAGTGGTGGTAGGTTAACATATAGCAAATTATATAACATCTATAAATAGCTTATCTATTAGCCCTGTAGCGCAAGGATTCATCCCTTAAGAAAAGAATAGATGCGATACTTTAATTTTTTATTGTGCATTTGTTGCGCCTTTGAATCGGCGTGTGCACAGGATAGTTCGTTTACAATTGGACCGGTGATTGGAGTAGATCAGTTCTTGTCAGCTCCCGTTCCATTGACTGGCCCTACGATCGTGTTTCCTGGCTCGATAAAATACAAGGCCGGTTTTTTGTATGGCCTGCAAGGAACTTACAAACTGGATCGATGGCTGGTTGATGCTTGTTTGGTGGTCACCAAACGAGTTTATCAAGTGATTACCCAGTACCAGTTCGGTTCGGGGACTACCCGTATTACCTCGACGGGCGCGGTTGAAGTAGCAGCACAGTATTTTTCAGTCCCCCTAACCGTATCTTATTTGATAAAAACAATTAAGCAAGTTCAAATTTTTGCTGGGGGCGGAATCATACCCGAATGGATTCAGGGTTCATTTAGCCGGAAATCCTTTGATATATATGGTAGTGGCCACTTTATCATGTTAGATCCTGAAAAACCAGCCAACGCATTTTCAATGGGTGGTTGTTTGCAGTTAACTGGCCGATATGCTCTTGATTCGCGTTTTGTCTTGCAAGTACAACCCGCTTTCCATTATTTTTCTAAAAGGGATACCCCTTTTACGGCAACCGATAATTCATCCTTTAAGCTATCAGCTTCTGTTTGCTATCGGTTGTAACGGATAAGACGACTGAATTTTTTATAATCGGTTAAGGCTCAGGTCGGTGCGGCTAGCCCTCGATCCAAATAAATACAAGAATCAACGTGATCAATTCAGTTAATCTATGAAAACGTTACTTATCCAGTTTGGATTAATCGTTGTCCCGTTCTTAAGCGCCTTCTCCCAGAGCCGAGTTTCGTTAGCCCCTACTTACTGGTTCAACTATGGCAACTATGCCTATCAGACCGCAACGCTGCATGCCGATCCAGCCACTAAGCCCTACACGGTAGCCTCAGCGGTAGGCTTGACGGCACGTTATCATTTTACTGATACCTGGAATTTTTCATTGGGGGTACTTTATAATAAAAACAAATCTCCTGTACTCTTTCCTGGGATGATTAAGGTTAATCTGATCACGAATTTTGTTCAACTACCCGCTTTACTTCATTTCCGATCCTCAACGCATCGACTATCCCCCTATTTTTCAGCTGGCCCTGTATTCAGCTTCTACAAAGTGGTCAGTAATCAAGTCAAAACGAGTCTGGTCTTAGGGGCAGGTGTTGATTACCGGCTTAATGATAAACTATCCTGGCTTCTTGAGCCAACTTACAGTTATTTGCTCTATAATCCCGCGGACACCACTTTTGAGCAGTTTATTAATTACGAAGCGTATGCCTTCGGCGTACAGACTCAACTTATCTGGCGTTTTTAAAAGCGAAAAGTATTATGCTCGACAACCCTAACCAGTATGCAGGTATAGTTGTATTTAATCCATAGCTGAACATAATGCCACTTATACAACAGCTTTCTGTCGAAATGTTAAAAGACCTTAATCACTTCTGACTGGACTTGCTACATTTGACTGGAGACGGTTTTTAGGCACATTTGGAGGCAAACCCGAAAGTACCCATGAAAAAAAGACGTGTATTTGACGAGACATTTAAGAAAATGGCCGTCGAGTTATCCCATGCAAAAGGCTCCGTGCAGGAGGCTGCCCGCGAGCTCGGCATCGACTCTAGTCGAATTACCAAATGGCGGCAGACTCACAAAGGTCTTGGCCAACTCGCCACTACTACTAGCGGGCTGAGTCAGGAGCAGCAACTGATCAGACGACTGCAAAAGGAATTGAAAGACGCTGAGCTTGAACGGGATATCCTAAAAAAGGCGGTC
>NZ_FOLQ01000058.1 GCF_900112365.1 Spirosoma endophyticum
TCTTACGGGCAAGGGAACAGGTTCGCTATGGGGGTTGTCACTTCATTTGACACCTATTTAAGCCAATCCAGACCGAATCCGACGCTATTAAGGACGGACTATTTCTCCTCGGTTGGCTATGGCATCGACTTATCATACAAACGCGGTTTATGGCTATTCAATGCTCGTTTTCTGACCTCTAAACGTAAATATGATCAGCTATATGACATTCGGGTCGTTAATCCGGATGATATTGTTATTACCACTAAGGCGAGGAACACCGGTCGCTATTATTCTATACCCCTCACGGTTTCTTATCAATTAAATCGGAGCCACAAGCTACAGGTTTTTGGCGGGGTAGGTATCGTAACCGAATGGGTAGGTCGTCAAATCCGAGTGGAGACTTATAAGGCTCTAGGTGGTCCCACTTCCGTTCCCAGTTATGAGACGGAGCCTAATGCCTTGGTTGGCGGTAGTCTACAAGTTGTCCTTCGATACCATTTGACGAACAGATTTTTGCTTCAACTTGAGCCCGCCCTTCGATACTTTCCCCAAGATCAATCTACTTTTTATGGGAAGCCCGGAGCAACGGCCAATGTTCTCTTATCAGTTGGCTATAAATTATAGCCTAGCAGCACCCAAAAAAGGGGTGGTGACATCGTATGTCACCACCCCTTTTTTGACCCTAGGCAAATTGTGTTTTTTAAAGATGTGTTGTATAAGGATTGTTATGTTAAGGGAATATTCTAAGATCAACCACCCCACAGAAGCTGTGAATACAAACCAAATTGCCCTTTGGAAACGAAGTAAAAAGACCAGTACTATATCAATGGAATATCTGTAGATTATTTCTAGCTGTTATGAGTAGAACCCCGTCATAAGGGAAAAAATAAAAGCCAGATGACTTCGTGTCATCTGGCTTTTATTTGGGAAGTGACCCACAGTTGGAACACATCCGCCACCGAAGGCAGGTAAACGTCTGTAAACTAGTGAGTTGTCGAAAGAGGTACGCTTTCAACGTTCGATTATAGCAGTCAATAATTTTGCCGTTTAGGTATGTACGAAAGGAATGATTTTTGATGCTTTTAGTGCCTGATTCGCCCTTAAAAGCAAAGTCAAGATGAATTACAGCCATAAATAGCCAAGATTTATATTCATTCAAAGCATTTTTTAACGGGTTGACCAGAAATATAAATAGGCAAATAGGCGTAACTGACTGAAATACAAACCTTTAGTATATCCGGATGGCGGATATACTTTAAATGTGTAGTTATCTACATTATACACATATTTATCATATAGGTTATTAGATTAAGAGATAATGTTACTGATTATGTACTGTAAAATGAAAGTTTTCTTCATATGTTTAAATTAAAACAACAACATTAAGTAATATGAAAAAAAAGTACTTTTTAATTATAATAAGTAATTGTATGTTTGTTAAGTATTTATAATATTATACTACAAGTTTACATATATCATATATATTTATACAAATTATAAATATATATGGCATAGAGGTAAATGAAGTTTTAATAAATTTAGTAAGATGGATGGACTTAAGCTAAATATTTGCTCCAATGGTGATCCTAAAAGCCCTAAAACTTGGTCAGGAACGCCATATAACTTGTATTCTGAATTAATTAATAATGATGCTTTGGGAGAAGCTTTTGATTCAAATGTATTCGACAGTAAATACAAAAGTTTATTACCGAAATTAGTTAGTAAATTTTATTATGGATCTTCTATTGGAGAAGAACGGACGAGCTTTCACAGGTATGTAAATGCTGAACGGGTAAGAAGGAAAACGTCATCAAGTCATGTGCCTTCAACTTTACATACTAGTACACTCGATTTACCATTTGCTATATTACCTAAAGATCAAAAACATTACTTGTACTGTGATTCTACATGGAATCTATGGTCATCCCATTCAACAGCTATGGATGGCTACTCAAAAAAACTCTTAGTTCAAGCAGAAAAACTTGAGCAGAGAGCTTATCAACAAATGGCTCACATATTTTCAATAAGTGAGTACGTTAAAAATAACCTAGTAGATCACTATAAGATAAATTCTAACAACATAACGGTGGTTGGTACAGGACTTGGCGTTATTAAGCCTTTCTATGGTGAAAAGAATTATTCAAATAAAAAAATTCTTTTTGCGGCTAAAGGAAGATTTGAAGATAAAGGTGGCTATTTAGTTCTGGAAGCATTTAAAAAAGTTTTAGAGTTTAACCCCGACATAGAGTTGCTAATTGTTGGTCAAAATGACTATACTAAAACAATAAAATTACCTAATGTACGTACATTTGGATTTATAGCAATAGATGAGCTACAAAGCATTTTTAATGAGTGTTCGTTATTTCTTATGCCTGCTATTAATGAGCCTTGGGGGTTAGTTTATTTAGAAGCGTTATCCTGTAAAATGCCAATAATTGGATTGAATAAAAATAGTTTTCCTGAAATCTCTGGTTATGGTAAATATGGATTTGGCCTAGATACTAATAATCCTGAGGACTTAGCGCGACTTATAATTAAACTTTTTGAGGATAATAAAAAATTAAAAGAAATTGGGCAAGAGGCTCAAGAGTATTGTTTAAATAAATTTTCGTGGCAAAAAACTGTTTCTACAATTTTAAGCACTATTGAAAAGACTGAAAAATGAAAAAAGATATTGTAATAACCTCAATTTTTAATCCAACTGAGGCGGTCATTTTATTCTCTAAAATGCCTGATTATCAGCTAATTGTTGTTGGTGATAAAAAGACTCCTATCGATTGGCATTGTGATAATGTAGACTTTATTTCTGTTCATCAACAAGAAACGCTAAAGTTTGAACTGACGAAATCTCTACCCTATAATCATTATTGTAGAAAAATGCTTGGTTATTTAATCTCAATCTCTAATGGTGCAGATTATATTATAGATACTGACGATGATAATATTCCTAAAAATAACTGGATTTTTCCAGCCTTTGAAAGCAAATTTGATTGCGTAGAAGCAAATCAGGGTTTTATTAATGTTTATCAGCTATATACAAAGCAAAAGATCTGGCCAAGAGGATTACCTTTAAATTTAATAGCTAAACAATTTGATCTAGAAAATTTAATTAATTCTAAAAATTGCAAAGTTGGTATCTGGCAAGGGTTGGCCGATGAAGATCCTGATGTTGACGCTATATATCGATTAACGAGCGACGTACCATGCTATTTTGACGAAAGAGACCCTGTTGTTTTAGATAAAGGAACTATTAGCCCTTTTAATACGCAAAATACAATCATTAGAAAAGAACTCTTTGCTTTATTATATTTACCAACTTACGTAACTTTTAGGTTTACTGATATTTTACGTGGACTGATAGCTCAACCAATAATGTGGTTGTATGATTATCAACTTGGATTTGTTAATGCAACGGTTGTTCAGAAGCGAAATCCTCATGATTATATGAAAGATTTCGTATCAGAAATTCCCATGTATGAATATACGGAAAAAGTTATAGATGTAGTTACAAGAACTATTTCAATAGATAAGTCAATCGAATCAAACCTGTATGATTCTTATGATAGTTTATTAAAAGCGGATATTGTTAGTGCCAATGAAATGAAAACCTTAGAAGCTTGGTTGACTGACCTAAAAAATATAGAGTCCGCGGATAAGGCACACTGAATATTTTTTTCAACTATTTACTATATGGATTAGGATAATACGGGTTTGACTAACGCATTCTGGACATATCTGCTATATCGAGACTATAATATCTTATTGATGGGTGAATTAATCTACAGGATAAATCTTCCGAATCGTACACAATTCGCCACGACTTCATTGTGGCAAATCCAGATCGATAAATATCTGAATAATCGATCCTAGGAGCGTTCAGACAAATTGAAGACGCGAAAATACCTATTGGGACAAAAAGCGATGACTGTCTCAAAAAGTCAATTACGTTAAATCCTTGAGACATTAATTATTGAGACGGCCATTTAATACACTTTACAAGCTAAAATCACTTTGTTTATGGGTTTAGAGCTCGCCTCAGCTTAACCTCCGTTTGTTTGAGACACAAATTTTCGAGTCGTGACGGTTTATGTACACTTTTTTAAACGTACCCAACTACGATTATGTTAGTCGATTAAAATAGGAAAGGAGATTTGTAAGAGTTTTTAGCTACTTAAAAAATATAAAATTCACTGAGGTCTTATAGCTGTAACATCAATCAAACCTACAGTTTGACTACAGCTCCCTGTTGGAGTTTTATAACGAATATATACTGAAGCGGGCAATTTCAATTTAGATATATCATCATATGGCTTAGGAAGTGTAGGTGCTCGGTACAAGCCATCGTTTTCCATTTGAAGCGTAAATCCTCCACTACAAGCAACAAACCCGACTGTATAATCAATTATTATTGCCTTGACCTTTTCAGGCTCGACTTCGCTTTTATGACAGCCAGTTAGAAAAAATAAGAGTAGAAGAACAGGGAGAATCTTCATGATTGTGATGTTTTTCTATAGGACTTTAACGGCTGTAGGACCGTTGTAACACTCTCCCAGATCTGTTGTATAAGTGGCATTATGTTAGCTACGCTTGAAAACATTCAGCATAGTAAGTAAATAGAGTAAAGTCAAAAGACAACGTTACCCATTGCCGAAGCTCCCCAGCTTGTTGCTCGTCGATTTCATAAGGATTGTACATTAACGGATCGTCGGCTGGAGGACCAAATAGCTTCTTCAAATCATCGAGTGGTATATGATCTATGCTGCTTTCTCCAATGAGTTCTTCACTGGATATATCAAACCAACTAATCTGTCTTTGCACCCTCATTCCTGTTGTATAATCTCCATTATGATAAGCTCTCCACCTAAGTTTGTTTGCGCTGACAAAACCTAGGTTTTGTATATACCTGAAAAATCCTTTAACTATGTGTCTGACAAAACGTCTGACATAACTGTTATGGACCCAATTGATGCAAATACAAAACCGGAGTTACGTCAGCAGCCTATAAAAACGGCACTGACAGAACCGGAGTTAAGTCAGCAACCCGCCGAAATAGTGTTGACAGAACCGGAGTTACGTCAGCAGAACACAGAATCAGCGCTGACAGAACTGGAGTTAAGTCAGACAAAACCTGAAATAGACAAAAATAAAGGTGGACGTCCTCGTAAAGCTCCCGATGTAACACCTTGGACGGTTAGAGGTGTGGATCTGGAAACACGAACGGCCATAGAAAAAGCTGCAACACGAACGGGTAAGACTATTGGTCAGTACATGAATGAAGATCTACGCCAATATGCTCAAGAACAGCTAAAAAAAGGGAATCAGCCACCCATGAAACAGGAGGACTTACGTACTGAACTGGATGATATTAAAGGCATGATTACCCAACTTGCCGACCGAATACCGGTACAGGAAAAAAGGGGCTTCTTTCAACGGTTATTTGGTTAGCGTTTCTATTCATAAACATCCTTACGATGAGCTATCTTCATAATGAAGATGGTTATCTGCTCATTTTCTATCGTGTAGATAACACGGTAATCGCCCACTCGAATCCGGTAGTAATTATCTTGGTCGCTGCCTGGCATATCGAAGTTCTTCAACTTCTTATGGCCATGTGGTTTTGGCTCCTCTGCCAGATCCTCTATTTTTTCGAATATTCGGTCT
Organism: Spirosoma endophyticum; assembly: GCF_900112365.1. Classification (GTDB taxonomy): domain Bacteria; phylum Bacteroidota; class Bacteroidia; order Cytophagales; family Spirosomataceae; genus Spirosoma; species Spirosoma endophyticum. The sequence continues at coordinate 5,644 of NZ_FOLQ01000058.1, forward strand.
TGCATCTTGGCCGGAATGCGTTTTAACTCCTTGGCCGCTGACTCAGTAACGACAATCTTATAAGCCACGGCTTGCCAAGATTTCGTTTTTTACGTCTTCAAAGGGGCGCGTAGGCTCACCACGTCGCTCTACAGCATCAAGGGTATCCATTAGGTCTTCTACAATCTCCTGAACAGCTACATTGGTCAAATCCAGCTGCAAAGCCGTTTTTTCCCCCTTACTGTTAGTGACGTAACTAATGCCTTGACGAATTGCAGTTGCATTCATTTGCTTATTCTTTGGTTGGTTAAATAACAGATTTACTAGGCTTTTTTACTTCTTATCGAGGCCAAATTCTTTCTGAAGGATTGAGCGAATGTAACCGGGCTTATTTTTGGTTTGATCAAGTTTGCCCGATGTCTGTAACTCATCCGCTCGCTCGGCAAATAGCTTGACGTTTTCGTGCGTTTTAAGCGCTTCTAAGGCCTGATCTAGTAATGGTGAGTCTTTACCAAAGATTTGACCTAAAAAGCGCATGACGAAGACGACATCCTCATTCTTGGCCCTTTCCTGAGCTACTTCTTTCTTTTTAGTATGAATTTTAAAAACCCATCCTTTTACAGATCCGCCACGGCCACGACCACCTCTCTCCTCGCTGTAAGTGAAATACAAATCACTTATGCCTTCCTCGTACATGTCCATTAGTTCAGCTTGAGCTACCTCAATGACATCTCTCTTTAGTTGGCCAACTGGAAGCTTAATGCAGAGTACTTCTTTTAAGCTATCAGGATTATACTCAAACCGACCGACCGACCGCCATTGACAGCACCATTCGTAAAATCGCTGAGAAAACTTACTAGTTAAAGTCATCACTACCGTAGCATCAAGTACGGTAAACCGCTTCGTCAGTTCGTAGAGATAAGGTAGAACATATTTTGAAATAGATACTTCTAGTCCTTTGCCCTTTATGTATTGACCACCATTGACAAACCCTGTCTCAATCCACCCCCCATCAGGAGCATCGATAGAGAAATCTTTCTTACGTAGGCTAACGACTGCTTTTCTGTAATCTCTGTATCTATGATCATGCTCATCAGACTTCTTAAGCTGACTTTCAGGAATAAATAGAATCAGTTCCCTTTTAAAAAAATCGTCAGCGATTCCATTTTGGACGGTTTTCATCACTTCAATAAGTGATAAATAGATCAACCGCTTCTCTGTAGTGGTATAGTCATATCTAGCACCTGTAATAGCATTGGTTTGCTTGAATGTCTCTAGCTGCGTCATTCTTCCTATTTTGTGCGTAATTTTAAATAAAGTTCACAAAATAAGCAACTAAAAAGGCCATATTTCCGCCAATTACGCATAAAATACCCCTAAAAACTCCGCCAATTACGCATAAAACTCCGCCAATTACGCATAAAACATCCCTATAAATTACTAAAAATCAATTAGTTACGGGGCCGTAAAGTTTGCAAAAGAATAATTTGCTAAAGTGCAAATGCCAAAAAACCGGCTTTTGAGGGGTAAAAAAGGGGTAAAAAACTAAACTTATCCACAACTAAAAAAGCAGCAATCAGACTAGTTAAAGCGAATGGGAAAAAGAAAGCAAAAACTAAAAAACGCACCAGGCCGCGCAACTATAAATTTAGTTAAATGTTCCACGATTTGCATTATTCCAATAGTAATTCAAACACCCTTTAGTAAATACTGCTGAAAAGAAAAGAGAATATCCTATACCATCCCCTTTCCAATACATTCATCCCTACTTATCTGATCTCCCCTGCTGGCCAGGTTCTAATTTGGTAATTTATCTGATCTTCTTTAGCTTCCCAACAAGATACTAACCCATCCGGCGCGTGTGTCGTGGTACGGTCTTGTAAGAGAGCGAGACGGAACGCTATTCCGCTACGCTTCATACCGTTCGTCTCGCTCTACGAGATTGATAATCAGTAAATTAAAATATAGTAGGGTTAATAATGTACGTACTTTTTGAGTACTTTCAGTATAATCTATTGATAATCAATAATAAAATGAATAAATTATATACGTATGACTGACCGAAAGACCTTATCGATTAGTTTGGGTGCCCACCGGCAGCTAGAAAAGTTAGGCGACCAATTGGGCCTATCTCATAAAGATTTAGTGAGTGCAATGCTGCAATTTTTCGCTGTTACCAAGCTCGATCCCCGTTATCCTAAAGCCGATGCACCGGATATCGTGCTCAAGAAATTGACCGATAAAGTCGATGCATTAGATAAACGATTTATTGGATTTATCCGCGAGCAAGAGAAAACCCTCTTAAAACCCATGCAGGCCGACGTGCAGGCCTTGCGGCAGGCCTCGGAATCGAGTTCCCCTGCGGGTCTAACCCCGGCGCAGCTGGAAGAGCAGTTGACCGGCGTGGTTGAAGCCGTGCAGACGTTACTGCGGCTGTCGTTCCGAACGGCCCTTGTGGATAATGCCCTTCGGAGCGAGTACAAACAACAAGCCGATCAACTCATTGCCCAGCAGAATGGCTTATGATGACCAAGATACCGTCGGGCGGTTCAGGCCTATCGAACCGTAGTGGTTCCTGTGGGGGGCTGGTGGCCTACCTGGAAAAGGAGCAGTTGGGGCAATGGTTTGGCCGGGAGTCGGACGCTGTGCCGGGTTACCAGGCCACCGCTGAGCTGGACGCCAACAAACGGAATCTAGGGCGCGAGGCTGATAAATATTACCAAATCGTCCTGGCACCGTCAAAAGCGGAGTTAGCCCATATTGGCTCCGATCCAGAGGCCCTCAAGGCCTTTACCCGCTCGGCGATGGAGGCCTACGCGCAGAACTTTGGAAAGGGGATTGAGAGCCGTGACCTGGTGTGGTACGCCAAGATCGAACACAGCCGCAGCTACGACTACACCGACCGCGCGGTCCAGTTAGGCGAACAGGCCAAGGGGGGGCTTAAAGTGGGCGATCAGACTCATATCCACGTGATTGTGAGTCGGACCGAGAATTTGAAGACCTACCGGCAGGATCTTACGGAAGGCCTGCACGCACGGAAGAATCCCTACCACCTGAGTCCGCTGACCAATCACAAAGGCACCACCAAAGGGGTAGTGGTAGGCGGGTTTGAGCGCAATGGCTTTAGCCAGCGGGTAGAGCAACGCTTCGATCAGGGGTTTGGCTATGAACGCTCTTTAACCGAATCGTTTCGGTATCTACACGGCATGAAATACGGGGATGAAGGTCTGAAAGCGGAGCTTCAACAGGCGGCTGCTTTAGAGCGCAGCCAGCAACGCGAGCAGGCTCAAGCTCTGGAGCTGGCCAGCCAGCAGCGGCAAAGCGAACTACAGGCAGGTTTGGGGCAGGCCTACCACCAGCAGGATACCCGCGAGTTGAGTCGAGCCTTGGAGCAGGCCGAGCAGATCCGTCAGCAACTGGCCCAGCAGCGCCAGCAGGAAGAAGCCCGTCAACTGGAATTACAACGAGCCGAAAGCCTAAAACAAGAGCAAAAGCTAGAACAAGGTATTCAACAAACGCCCCGTCAGGGTCGGGGTTTAGAGCGATGAACGAGAACAAATTCCTAAAAAACCTCAATCTGAAACCTACGTCAAGTACCCCTATCCCCGCAGCGGCTAGCCCTTCACCGGCTCCGCAGCCAGTTGCTCCTAGTGGGTACGATCCGATTCAACGGCTAGTGGACGAATTGAGCCGCCAGAGCACCGCTATCGAAGGGTTAAATGAACGCTTCAATCGCTGGGAAAAACGGCCCCGAGGGGCCAGCCCAGCCGAATTGGACGCGTTGATGCAGGCCGCTCGACAAGGTGTTGAGTTTACGCTCAATAGTCAGAAGATAGCTGAGTTGCTGCTGCCTGAGCTGACCAAGGGTATGCCTACGCTGAACAACCTGAAGGCGGCTACGGATGAAAGGGTGAACGAAATACGAGCCGTTGGGCTGGCCACCGCCGAGCGTATTGAGCAGGCTAGTACACGGGCTGTTAATCGGATTGAATGGGCCAGCCGCAGCAAAGCCGATGTGCTGGCCAGTCGCATTGGGTTTTCTTCCTGGCAATCCGCTCTCCTGATCTTTACGGGCTTTCTGGTGCTAGTCGGCGGGGCCATGCTGGCCAACCAGCAACGGGAAGCCGCTTTAGCCCAGGCGCGCACCCAGACGCAGGCGGTGCGCGAGTTCACGGATTGGGTCAAGACGCAGCCGGAGGGGAAACGCCTGTATGATCGGTATTATCATCCTTGATAGAGATCCCTCTACTTGTTAATGTAGCTTTACGCAATCTACTCAGCCACATGAAGACTATCTTATTGTCAATAGGTATGCTATTCTGCTTGGAGACGCTTCCTTCTTACGGGCAAGGGAACAGGTTCGCTATGGGGGTTGTCACTTCATTTGACACCTATTTAAGCCAATCCAGACCGAATCCGACGCTA
>NZ_FOLQ01000056.1 GCF_900112365.1 Spirosoma endophyticum
ACCGACCAAACGCTACTTTATTAAGCACATTTCACCGACCAAACGCTACTTTATTACCGACCAAACGCTACTTTATTAAAGTTATCCACAGTGTAAATCTTTAGTAATCAAGTAGTTATTTGCTAAAAATTTTCCTTACAAGTGTTAACAAGTGATATTTGATAATACACAATCACTTGTTGTCGAAAAAAGTGGCTTGAAAAACGGCTTTTTAGGGATTAAAAAGGAAGGGTAAGAAAAGCAGATCAGAGATTACTAATGAGTCGGTCAAAAAACAACGGGGAAAGGAGAAGAAAAAGCAAAAAACTAAAAAGGAGGAGGGGGCGGTCAACTATAAATTTAGTTAACTGTTCCACGATTTGTATTATTCTAATAGTAATTCTAATATCCCTTTAGTAAAGGCTGATGAAAAGAAAAGAACTTTCCTTATACCATTCCCTTTCCAATACATTTACTCCGACCTATCTAATCTCCTCCCGCTGGTCAGGGTATCATTTGGTAATCTGTTTGATCTTCTTTAGCTTCCCAACGAGATAGTAAACCATCCGGCGGTGGTGTCGTGGTACGGTCTTGTAAGAGAGCGAGACGGAACGCTATTCCCCTACGGGTCATACCGTTCGTCCCGCTCTACGAGGTTGATAACCAAGTGATTAACTTATAATAGAGTTGATAATGTACGTATTTATGGTATATTTTACTTATAACTAATTGATAATCAATATTAAATGGTATACTTTATGCACGTATGAATACAAAACGAACTGACCGTAAGTCCGTCGCTCTACACGTGGGAACTCATCAGCAGTTGGACCGTATGGCCCAGAAAATGGGCCTACCAATGACCGACGTCATCACCAGTATGCTTCATTTTTTCGCCGTCACGGGGCTCGATCCTAGCCAGCCTAAGGCCGATGACCCCGCTACAGCCCTGAAAAAACTGACCGATAAAGTCGAGTCACTGGATAAACGCTTTATTGGATTTATCCGAGAGCAGGAAAAAGAAATTCTTCGGCCTATGCGCGCCGACGTGCAGGCTATGCGCCAGGAAGCAATCCTGACCCCGGATCAGTTAGAGGAGCAGCTAACGGGCGTAGTCGAAGCCGTGCAGACCTTGTTGCGCGTTTCCTTCCGTACCGCCCTGGTCGATAACGCCCTGCGCAGTGACTATAAAAAGCAAGCGGATCAACTCATCGCGGAGCAAAACGGCAACCCCCTATGATGACTAAGATCCCATCCAGCGGTAAGGGCCTGTCGAGTCGCAGCGGTTCGTGTGGAGGGCTAGCGGCCTATCTGGAGAAGGAGCAACTAGGTCAGTGGTTCGGCCAAAAGCTGGAGAACGTAGCGGGCTACCAAGTAGTGGCTGAAATTGACGCCAACAAGCGCAACTTAGGCATCACCGATGACAAGTACTACCAGATCGTGTTGGCTCCTTCCAAAGCGGAGTTGGCTCATATTGGGGCGGATGTCGAGTCTCTAAAGGCCTTCACCCGTTCCGCGATGGAACAATACGCCCAAAACTTTGGAAAGGGGATTGAGAGTAAGGACTTAGTCTGGTACGCCAAGATCGAGCACAGCCGTAGCTATGACTACACCGACCGGTCCGTTCAATTAGGGGAACAGGCCAAAGGGAGCCTTAAGCTGGGGGATCAGACCCATATTCACGTGATCGTGAGTCGCACCGAGAACTTGCGGGAATACAAGCAGGGACTGGCTGAGGGCCTGCACCAACGGAAGAACCCGTATCATTTGAGCCCTTTGACTAATCATAAGGGCACGACGAAAGGCGTTGTCTTAGGGGGCTTTGAGCGCAACGGCTTTAGTCAACGGGTGGAGCAGTGCTTCGACAAAGGCTTTGGCTATGAGCGGAGCCTGACCGAATCGTTTCGGTACCTACATGGGATGAAATACGGGGATGAAGGCCTGAAACTGGAATTACAACAGGCCGCCACGTTGGAGCGTAGTCAGCAGCGGGAGCAGGCCCGTAGCTTGGCGTTAGCGACTCAGCAGCGACAGGCTGAGTTACAGGCCGGTTTAGGGCAGGCTTATGGGCAACGCGACAGCCGGGCACTGAGCCAAGCCCTGGAACAAGCGGAGCAGATCCGCCAGCAGCAAGCCTTGGAACGTCAGCGGGAAGAGGCCCACAAAATCGAACTTGAACGAACGCAACGCATCCAACAGGAACAACGCCTTGAACACGGTATGCGTCATCAACGAGACCAGGGATTAGGATTATGAAGGAGAATAAGTTTTTAAACAATCTGAATCAGAAAGGGTCGGCAAATCCATCTACGGCGGTTAACGGACAGGCTGTACCGGTGAACCCACCCGCTCCCACCAGCAGTGGACCTTATGATCCTATCAATCGGTTGGTCGAGGAGCTGAGCCGCCAGAACCGGGCTACTGAAGGGCTGTTGAGTCGGTTCGACGCCTGGGAGAAGCGACCGCGCGGAGCGACTCCCGAGGAGCTGCAAACGTTAATCAGCGAGTATCGAAACGGGATTGTCTATACGCCTGATTCGGTGAAGCTGGCCAGTTTGTTGCTGCCAGAGTTGACCAATGGCATGCCTAGCCTGGCTAATCTACAAGCCGCCACCGACGAAGGGGTGCAGGCGATTCGGGCGGCAGGCTTGGAGGCCGCTGAGCGTATCGAAGCCGCTAGCACGCGAACGGTAGCCTATATCGAACGGGCCAGTCGCAGTCGGGCGGATGTGTTGGCGGGTCGCATCGGGTTTTCCTCCTGGCAATCGGGCGGGATAGTCTTCTTGGGTTTCTTGCTACTGGTCGTGGGTGCGGTGCTGGCCAATCAGCAACGAGAAGCGGCTTTAGCCCAAGCCCGAACCGAGACCCAGGCGGTGCGGGAGTTCACCAACTGGGTAAAAATGCAACCCGAAGGCAAGCGGCTCTACGAGCGGTATTATAATCCCTAATACGACAAGTCTATTTTTAGGGTTGCACAGAACCTGTTCATCATAGCATTAGCCCTGGCTACCGGATGATATGAACCCATATACTGATTTGTCTGCTCAGACGTTTTTCTGAAAAATCAGCGTTATGATCCGGCTTGTACTGATGGGTTGGTTGGGGCTATGGGCCAGCTTGATGAGTCAGGCTCAAGTAGTTGACTGTCAAACGATTGGCTTTGAAGATGGCTCCTTTGGCGGCTGGGAACGTTGGACGGGCGAATTCTCGCCCTATCTTTTTCCGCTTCCCTACCGGCTAGAACCGGGTAGCCTTCACGACTTTAACGGTCAGTACGGTCATACCATTACCAGCGTAGGGGATGGCTATGATCCCAACGTTAAGGAGCGAATTCCGGTTGTGGCTCCAGGTAGCCGACATTCGGTGCGTCTGGGTGATTTAGATGTAGGGGGCTTTCTTGATCAGTTACGGACGAGTTTTGTTGTTCCTATCGATAAGCCTTTACTACGGTATCAGATCGCTGTTGTTCTCCAGAATCCAAATCATCGACCCGATCAGCAACCCGGTTTTAGTTTAGTCGTTCGCACCCTGAATGGGGATACGATTCGCTGCGGCTATTATGAGGCGGTCGCTACGAATCGAACCGCCGGTTTTATCTATCAACCGTCTGATGAGCCGTCTGAGCGACTCATTTATCGCAATTGGACGAGTCATGTACTTGATTTACGGGCCTATGTCGGTCAGACATTACGGCTGGAGGTGACTGCTCATGACTGTAGCGAGGGCGGCCATTTTGGGTATGCCTATTTTGATGCGCAATGTCTGGCCACGTCTATTTCAGCTTCGTCGGTCTGTACCCCGCAGGGCAGACAGATCCGCTTAGCGGCTCCGCCGGGCTTTGATCAGTACCTATGGAATACGGGTGATACCACGGCTACCGTTTCCGTTAGCCCCCAACTTGGCACTACCTACTGGGTTGATTTGCAATCAAGATCGGTTCTTAATCCCAGCTGTCAAACGAGCTTACGGCTGAACTACCGAGTCGAGCAGCTCCAATTTCCAACGGTTCAGCAGGTAAGGGTATGCGCTGGCGAGTCCTATCGAGTCGAGGATTCGCTGTACACCCAACCTGGTACCTATCATCATGCGTTTCACCGGCCTTGGGGTTGTGATAGTCTTCTGATTACCGAATTGATCGTACTGCCTACCCCCAGTTCTACTCAGCAAGTCACGCTTTGCGCGGGAAGCCAGTTGGTACTTGGGGATAGTGTTTATAGCCAATCGGGTGTATATCTGAACCGGTTTGTTCGAGCAGCACCCCTCTGTGATAGCTTAGTGACGACTCAGCTCCTGATCCGACAAATTGATCTTGTGCCGCCACGGGACACGCTCATTATGCAAGGGGATAGTATTCAAGTAGGGGTGAATCCGTCAATTGGCACCAACTACACCTATAGATGGTCCCCCGAATCGGGATTATCTTGCCCAACTTGTCCAATAACCTGGGCTAGTCCAAGTCAACCGACGCTTTATCAACTGGCGGTAAGCATTCCTTCTACCAATTGCCAGACCTCTTATCCTTTACATGTAGATGTTCTGGCGTGTTTACTAGCGGTTCCCACTTCCTTTACACCCAACGGAGATGGGATCAATGATTCGTTCAATGTCGTGCTGAACCCGTGCTTAGGCCGAATTCGGCAGCTAAGCATCTACAATCGGTGGGGTCAGCTTATTTTTCATCAAGAGTTGACATCGTCTCTGGAGAAGCTTTTCAGTTGGGATGGTAAGTATAAAGGCGAACTGGTTCAAACGGGTGTCTATGGGTATCAACTCACGCTGGAGTCCCCCACGGGAAAAATGAGCCGACATACAGGCGCGTTAACCGTGATTCGTTGATCAAAAACAAGCCAATAACGTCGCTCAACAACGGGGTAAAAAAAGGCTGGATAAGCCAATTTTTTTGCCTAATGAAATTTGCACTTTTTGAAGAGGTGTTGTATAAGAGTTCTTATGTTAAGAAACTTTTCCAAGAATTAACCTCTAAAAACAGAGCCTAAAACAGGGAAAATAAAAGCTATAAAACTGGCTAGAGTTACCCGTCAACAGATCCGACATAAAGTGGTAGTTTGCGGCTAAAAGAGCACTCCTGAATTAAACGCCTACCGTGATGGAAAAGGAATTTGAAGCCAAGAATCTCGTGCAGTTTCGTCTGATGGGTACCGCAACGGCGGACCGTGCCCGATGGCAACCTGCTGGTGAGTTTTTACCAACTCGATGTCTTTAACGAGCAAGCCGTGAACTGGCATATTGCCAGCTTACTAGTGGAGAATAAGATGAATCGAGATGTGCTCTACGAAGGCAATTTGCAGAACAATACACACTACCCGACGGCGATTTACAAGCTTTTGGAGCGAGTCAATCAGTACGTCAACTGTGTGCGGATCGAGCGAGTAAAGTAGCTACTTTATCGACTTTTGTTAACATAACAAGGATTATATAACAGTAATGAAGACAATTGAGGGAGTTCCGGACGGCTGGACATTGACTTACCAGGAAGTATCGAATAATGTCTACACAGTCCATCTTGTAACAAACTTTGGCTCAGTAGTTGAGACAACAGATAGTGATGATCTTGATAGCATAATAGCTCATTGCGTTGAGTCGGCCAGAGAGATAGAGAATCGTACTAGGTTAACATAAAGACACTTATATAACAAAGCAAAGTCCTGAATGCAACGCATCTTCACTGGCTAGAGTCCTCCTTCTAAACCCCTACAGATATGAAGATATTATTTCTCTTTACCCTAGCCCTAGTTCCACTTGGTTGTCAGAAAGACCAAGTAGAAGCCCAGGAAGAAAAAGCAACTCTGTTAGGCTATTGGTACGCTTCCTCAATCAATGCATCAGCGAAGGCCTGTGCAGATGGTTACCAGATTCGAACCGAATCTGGCCAGTACCGTACCCTAACGCTACCAACTCCATTTGACAAAGCAACTAGTGACAGTGTTGGGGTATGGATTCGTTATAAGGTTGTGGCCAACGATAACTGCAGTACTAAATCAATCGAAGTAATCTCAATCCGGAAAAGATGATTTTTGGACAAAGCTCATCTATAGCCGTATTCGACCAAGAATTGATTTCTTAGGAAAGTCGAACAACATAAAATCAGTTATAGAACATCTCTCCAAAAAGTTCTATTAGCTGTGTAACAATAATACCAGCGGTTTTGCATTTTATCGGTAAAGACCAATCCACTTCTCTGCTTACCATTTTCTAGTAAGCTGGTCCTAGTCTTGTTCCTAACCGCTCTGTATTAATGAACCAGCCACGATCAACGTATTATCTACTAATCATAGCCTTAGGACTAACTAGCAGTTGCGATCAGCCGCAAATTGATTTCCCTAAACGTGCGCTTGCCGTTGAAGGGACTTATCAAGCCGATACCTACTATAACAAGACGGGAGTTGGTGACTTCTATCCTATTCAAGGGCAAACCATGACCTTAAAACTGACAGCTGTAACTGATGATTCAGTACGCGTAGAGATTCAAGCGACTGCTAACGGAGATTATTCACCCGGCAGTAATCGAGTTTATGAAAAACTGTTGGTCAACCAAGAGATTGATGCTACTATAGTTAACAAAAAGCAAGTGAATTGCATTACTTATAGTATTGATCTGCCGGCTATTGTCGGTCAACCATCAACAGCAGGCTTGCTCAGAAAGCGATGTAAAACAGGTGGTATTGATTATTATTTTACGGCACCGGTTAGTCAAGCGGAAGCCCATGTTGAATTTCGCTAGACCTTAAAAAGTATCCTTTCTTTATTAAATGCAAACCGGAATTAATTTGAGGAAGGGCCGTATTTGCACAAAAACAAGAGATGTTGTATAACTACACTTATGTTAAGAGAAATTTCTTAGAAAGGACTCATTCTTTTATAACGCGAGAATAAGTCCTTTCTAAGTTTAATACTATCTACACATCATTCTTCTCAAAACGAATTGACTTAGCAATAGTGGGGGTCTGTTGAGGAGTAAAAAAGTAGTCAGCACTTTGCTTGTCTTTGTAGATCCATATTTGAGTGTTTGTCGTGGAAATTGGACTACCTGGCTTTCCTGTCAAATAAATATAGGTGGCCGTATTCGTTGGCGATTCAATATAAGCTTTTGGATATGACAGAGTTTGGGTAGGCGAATAAACCCCGTTTGGTAAAGCGTTAGCCGTTGATGAGGGGGTTATTTGAACACTGACCGTATCAGCAGATACATATTTTATTTGCAGCGTTAATTCCTGGCCGTTTATCGGATAGGGAATTGCGTTGCCAGAGCTAGTCGACTGGTCATAAAATTTAGCTTGGTAAGTTCCCTCAATTGACTGAGCGGGCTCTACATCAGAGTGCTTACAGGATGCACTCCCTATTAAGAATAAACTAGCACAAAGCAGTAGGTTTCTCATGGCTAAACAGATGTTGAGTTATGGTCAATAAACTACTAAATATATGCATTGTCTTATTCTAATATAAATTTTAATATATCGTTGGCACAGGTGTTATATAAGTGGCATTATAATAAGCTATGCTATTTTAACAGTTCAGTAAGCCCCCAAGGTACTAGACACATTAAAGCAAGTCCTAGCCCATATACTAGGGCCGCTTTCCCGCGCCAAGAAACTAATTTGTCATGACTGATTTCGCGCTGTAAGGGTATAGCTGAGAGCTGATGTAACAGCCAACGAATGAAAAAGTAAAAAGGCATATGCATTAGCACTGCCATGATAATAATCACCAAAAAATTATGCTTAAAGATAGCAGGAACTGGAATTCTTAACTGCCACTGAATGATCGCTATAATCGATAAGAAAACGGCATAGTAGCAATATAAAGCGGCACCGAACAGAAATTGATAGGACTCTTCTGCGTGCTGTTGATCTTTCTGAACAAGTAGTTCTTGGTAGCAGTAATCGCGAAAGCTAGTCAGCAGCTTTTTCATGAATTCATACTAGTCAGTGAGTGGTTTGATTACAAGCTAAACCTGTAAACGGTCGTAATAGCCTGTATCAAACTTACCCTGCTTTGGTATACGGACATGCATTATATGATGGACGGAAGAAAAAGCTTTTTTCTGTTGTATAATCAAATGTTATGATAACCTAGTGAATTTGTAATGCAACTCATAATGACTAGTCATTATGAAACTGTTGATTATTGAATACTTTGAATAGTCAGCCTTACATTGGTAAAATTTGTAATAGTTCTATGTAAATGGTATTCAGGATGATTAATCACACAAATGGCTCAGAAAAGCTATAAAGCTATATATTTGGCCTTGTGACTAATCATATTATGATAATAACTAATCAGGAATTCTTAACGATCAAAGAAGCTGCTCAGCAGTATAACCGTTCTGAACAAACGATTCGCCGACTAGTCAAACAGCATATTTTGACTAGTCATGTACGGTCTGAAGACACTCCCAAAGGAAAAGCATATCAGGTTAGCCAAGTATTGTTGCGACAGGAATATGAAGTTCATTCTGTAACCCCGCTACCCGCCTTAGTAGTAAGTGATTCGCTTCAGCTGGAGAATCAACAGCTTCGAGAGGCAGTGGCTGAGCGTGATCGGACAATCCAGCAACTACAAAATCGCCTGTTTGAGCAAGGAGATGTTATGAATGCGATGGCTAATCAGTTGACTAGTCAGATGACTAATCAGAAAATGAGTCATATTGAAGAATTATTACTTCAGCAAAACGTGCAATTAGGAGATTTACAGAAAAGGCTACCTTCACCTGAAGCTGAAGAATCAACACATAGTAAACGTAACTTATGGCACCGACTATTCGGTCGCTGAGTCGTCTTCGATTAGATCTAAATAGGTATCTAATTCGCCTGAGTCTAAATTCTCCTTTTCGGATTTGTCATAAATGGCCAGCAAATAAACTGCTTCCTGAGTCACCTTAACAAAGGTAATTACCCGTGCCCCTCCTGACTTACCCTGCTTTTTGCTCGCAATGGCCATGCGGACTTTGTAACAACCCTTTCCTAAAGCTGCTCCCTGTGTAGGGTCTTCTCTCAGGGAGTCAAATAACGTTCGCAAATCCGTTTTCAGCGATGGATATTTTTTGGCTAATCGCTTGGCTTGCCGGTCGAAGGTCAGAAGCCGTTTTAGATCATAACTCATCGAGCAACTCGTAAGCGTCACGGGCCTGGGTTTTCCCCGCTAACACATCGTTTAGTTCTTCAACGGCTTCACCTAGCTCTGCTAGGAATAAGGCTTTTTCGTTGGAAACACCTAGTGGAAGAGGCTTAGCCTTAACAAACGATAGACTCCGTAGCAGTTCCATCATGAAACTTACTTTGTTGTCAGGGATATCTAGAACGATTTTCATACAAGCAAGATAGTGATATTTGTCATTTTTGACGCGTTTTCAGGCTCTACACGCCTTTATCTGGTAGTTGATGGTCCTCTCTCTTATTTTTCTCTTCCCTTTGTTTCTAGGCCAAATACTTTGGCTGTGTAGCTTCCAATGTTTTTTACCTTGCCATCGGCGATTTTCACTTGAACGTCGTAGAGTTGGCGAGTGATAGTTTCAGAAGAATGATTAGCTAATATCTGTTCTGCTTGGTCAGAGCGGAGTCGGAATTGTTTGATCAGTCGCTCCTGCAAAGTTGATGTTTGAACTGTTTCTAGTTTGGCTTGATAAAAGACCTCAAACTCGACTTCAACTACCGGTTTACGCCCCCGCCCTGGTCGGTCCCCATAAATAGGCCTGTAAGCGAATGTCAAGTCAGTATGGCCATTTATCTCTTTGGCCGCCACCTCTAAGACCCTCATTTGAAAGCGGGTCCAATTAGAATAGCTATCTTTTCCTGTCTTTGGGTCTATAACCCAAAGCATATTTTTGAGGTCAATCAAGTTGCGCCGAAATGTCTTGTCTTTCATGTTTTTATACATACACAGCAGCTCATAAATCCGTTTGGCGTAGGCTGAATTAAGTGAAATAGCCGCAACCAACTGTATTTTAGTGTATTTCTCGTTCAACTCGACGTAAAACGGGCGGACCATTTGAGATAACTCTATTTGTATAGTTCCCGTCCCCTTCTTGTACAGAGCTGAAGCTATAAAAGTCGCTTGTAACACGTCCCCGTTTGGCAAGGTAGTTTCAAAGACCCGCGATAATAATTTACGTGAAGCTTGCTTATAAGCCTCAAATTTCAATTCTTCTGACCCAGTTATATGAGCCATTTCTTTGACTGATACCTGATACATCTTGGTAACTGGATCATCTTTCTTTATGCTTGCGACGACCATGTACAAGATATTCTTCTCTGCTTCACTCATTTCGTAGCGAGCAACAGTAAGAACATTGTCTTGCCAAATCTCTATTACCTTATTCATGATAAAACATTGATAAGCAAAACTATGCAAAAAAGTAGCAATAAAAAGTAGCAATAACTTTTAAAAAATATTATTCTACCGACCAAACGCTACTTTATTAAGCACATTTCACCGACCAAACGCTACTTTATTA
>NZ_FOLQ01000054.1 GCF_900112365.1 Spirosoma endophyticum
GGGCGTTTTATGACATACTGCTTCCCTAGATTACTTGTAACAGCCCCGGCCTTCTGTTGTCTTACAATTGTATTAAAAGCAACCTTTTCCTTCTATTTCGTTCTTACACTGAATCCTCAAATAGAATAACTGATGAAGCTCCGTAAATGGCTCTTTGCTACCATTCAATTAATTGGAATCATAGGTGGAACTTGTTGTTGGGGGCAATCGCGAACCGAGAATCCAATCTGGAAACCTTGTCCACTTATACACACTACCGATTCAATGGACTTGCTACTTTATACTGGACACAATAGGTTAACCACTAGCTTTTGTTAGCCATATAGTTCTTAGCTAATTGTGTCTAGTAAAATGTAGCAAGTCCAGGCGACTAAGGCGGTGGCCCTCGCACGGTTTTGGGTTAACTACCTCCATGATCAAGTCTCAGTCGGCTAATACATCCGCTCCTCCATGTAACCTATTAATAAAAAAGGGGCTGAAGACCCTGATGTTAGGCTTTCCCCGCCCCGGATGGGCCGTAGCTCGAAGGGGGCTTGCCAAATAACTCCCGGAAACACTGCCCAAAATAAGACGGGTTATCGAAGCCCACTGCATAGGCCGCCTGCGTTACCAACAGGCCCTGTTCCAGCAGGGGAACGGCCCGTTGCAGCCGGTAGATACGCATAAATTCCGTGGTTGATAGGCCCGTAAGCCCCTTTAGTTTTCGATGCAGCTGCATGCGGCTCAGGTTGGCTTCGGCCGCTAAGGCATCCACCCCAAACGATGGTTGATCCAGGTGTCGATCCAGCGCCTGGTGCAGTTTTTCCAGGAACGGATGAGCGGCGGCTGGGCCCGTTACTGCCGCGGTGGGTGAGGCCAGCTCCACCCGAAGCCGTTCCCGTTGCCGACGCTGCGTGGTGAGCAGGTTCGCTACCCGCATGAGCAGTTCGGGTAAATGAAAGGGCTTGGTCAGGTACTCGTCAGCGCCCCCGTGCAAACCCTGCATCCGGCTTTCCTGCGTTACTTTGGCGGTCAGCAACAAAATCGGAATGTGATCGGTTAGCGCATCTGTTTTAAGTCGCTGGCAGAGGGCGTAGCCATCCAGGCGGGGCATCATCACATCACTAATAATCAAGTCGGGCATCAGCCGCCCGGCCTGTTCCAGCCCATCCTGCCCGTCAGTGGCCCGGTGAACCCGGTAGCTGGGGGGCAAACTCTGGGTGATGAACTGGGCCATATCGTCATTGTCCTCCACCAGCAACAGGGTAGCGGTTTCCGCCTTGTTGAGCGCCGTCGACCCGCTTTCCGCCGGTGTTTCTGCCCGCGTCGGTGCCGCCGGTTGGCTAGCCAGCGCCACCTGGTAGGGCAACTCAACCCAGAAGGTTGTTCCCCGTCCTGGCTGGCTCTCGACCCGGATCTGTCCGGCCTGTAATTCAACCAGTTCTTTGACCAGCGCCAGACCAATACCCGTTCCGGCTGGCGGCTGATGGGCCAGGTCGTTTACCTGGTAGAAGCGATTGAACAGGTGAGGCAGTTGGGCGGTGGTGATCCCAATACCCGTGTCGGCCACCCGCAGGGAAAGGCCAACGTGCGCCTCCGTTCGTAGCGTGACAGTGACGGTGCCCGGATGGGCGGGTGTACCGGGGGTGAACTTGAGCGCATTGGCCACCAGATTCATCACGATACGTTCCAGCTTAGGGGCATCATACCAATACGCATCAAGGCCTTCGGACTGGTAGAGCAACTGGACATGGCTGGCCTTGGCCGCTTCCGTGAACGGCTGGATCATATGACCAACCTGCTCGTCAGGTCGGCCCAGCACCGGTGTTACGCGCATGAGGTTGGCATCCAGCCGGGCCAGGTCCATCAACTGATTGATCAGACCCAGCAGCAGCTGGGCGTTCCGCTCGATCAGCGACAGCCGCCCCCCGTACCGGCTCTGCCCCAGTTCACTCAATAAGGCCTCGACGGGGGAAAGAATCAACGTTAACGGCGTGCGAAACTCATGGGTGATGTTGGCAAAAAAACGGGTTTTCATCTCATCCACGAGCCGGAGTTGGTCCGCTTCCCGCTGCTGGGCCAGGTGAAGCTGCGCCCGGCGTTCGCGCTGGGTGCGATACCGGACATAAACCCGCAGTAGACCGATACCGCCTAAACTATACAGCAGGTACGCCAGATGGGTGCGCCACCAGGGTGGTTTGACGGTAATGGACAGCGTATGGAGGTGGCGACTCCACTGACCGGTGGTGTTGGTGGCATTGACCCGCAGGAGGTAGTGACCCGGCGGTAGTTGGGTATAGGTCGCCAGGGGTACGGTGCCCGCCTTAACCCAGCTCTCCTCATACCCCACTAGCTGGTAGCGGTACTGAAGTTTAGCCGGCTGATTGAACTGCAAACCGGCAAAACTCAGCCCAACGGTATTTTGCCCGTAAGGGACCACCAGCGCCTCCAGGCCGTTGATGGGCGCGGGCAGTAGTCCCTTCCCAGGGGTCACGGGTACTGACTGGTTGTTAATTCTTAATTCGGTCAGGGCAACCGGTGGCTGAAAATGGTCGTTTTGGATCGACCGGGGCTCAACGATAGTCCAGCCTTCGGGGCCGCCAAAGGCCAGCCGGCCATCGGGCAGCCGCAGGTGATGAAATCGGTTGAACTCATCACCGGGCAAGCCATCAGCGGTGTTCAGGGTACGGACCTGATGGGTGCGTGGATGAAAGCGACAAAGCCCCTTGTTGGTGGAGAGCCACAAATACCCGCTATCGTCCGAAACGACGGAGTAAATCGTGTTGTCAGGAAGGCCACTGGCCGTTGTAAAAACCCGGCTCCGTAGCGTCGTTTTGTCGAAACAGATGAGCCCTTCGTAACTGCCAATCCACAACAGCGTAGCCCGTGTTGGGTCGGGCTGCAGGCCCAGCAACTGATTCGAAGGAAAATTAGCGGTTGAGGTCGTCTTGGCAATCACCTGCGTACGCTGGGTAGTCCGGTCAATCCGAATGAGCCCGTGCTCATGGGTGGCCAGCCAAACCGTGTGCTCATCGACCAGCAAATCACCGATGAATACCTTATAGCCAATTGACTTTCGAAGCTGATTCGCCCTCATCCAGGGTATCCATTGCTGGTGGCGTCTATCGAAGGTAGCTACGTACCCATCGGTATCGACAATCCACAAGGTCTCCGCCCGATCGAAGCGCAACCCGCCCACGCCCCATTGGTTTCCGGCCGATGCGGGGTAGGTAGGAATAATGGGTAGCAGGTTAATTTTATGCCGGGTCGAATCATAATAGCCAACTCGGTAGCGTAGCCCTATCCAGCACCGGTTGTGGGTATCATAGGTAGAGCGCAGCGAATAGCTGGCGAGTCGACTACTACCCTCGGTGGTGGGCCAGCCGAAGGTTCGGGCTAGGGAGAGGCCAAATACCTGCTGACAAAGATCCTGGTGGAAACCGGCTTGATTGGCATGGGACTCAACGAACGGGCCTGACCCATCTAGCTGGTGTATACCCGCCGCATTGGTACCTACCCAGATTAATCCCGACCGGTCAACCAGCAGGGATTCAACCCCCGAGGCAACGGTAATTTCGCCCAGCAACACCAGCCCCCCGGCGGGGGTGTAGCGATAAACGCGACTCCCGGTCGTTAGATAGTCCTGACCGTCGGGACCGGTAGCGAACCAACCCGGACCAGTTTGCCCAGGTACGGCTGCCTGGCGAAACTGGTCGGTGAGGGGGTCAAACAACATGACCCGACCGTGATAGAACCACATCAGCTCCCCGTTCGCTCGTTCATGCAGCAGTTGGGTACCTCCGGCCTGGGCGGGCAGGTGAGCGACCTCAATCGACACCGGCAGCCGTACCGACTTAACCTGACCCGTAGCCGGATTGAGCTGACTCAGGGCCTGTCGGCTCAGCAGCCAGATCCGGTTAGGCCGCTGGCTGGCTAGTACGCCCCGAACGGTGTCATTGGGCAGACCATGGCTTTGGGGCGTATAATGGCGCAACGTTTGATGCGCCCAGTCGTAACACCAGACGCCCCCAATGAGCCGGGTTCCCCACAGATTACCCGTGGCATCCACGCTCCAGCCCCGGCGGGCAAAGTGCACCGGATGCCGGGCAAACAGGCGGCGCTGACTGATTCGTTCGATTCGTTGGGTACGGGGTGTTAGGCAGTCGATTTCCCCCGATTCATGCTCGATCCAGATGCGTTGGTGCATATCCTTGGCCAGGCTACTAATCACGTCGGACGATAAGGTGGTGGTATCGCCCTGCTGGTAATGGAGGGCGGTAAACTGGCGTCCGTCGTAGCGCGCCAGCCCGTTGCGTGTGCCTACCCAGATAAACCCATCGGCATCCTGAACCAGCCCCGAGACAAAGGATTGCGGCAGGCCATCTTTAGTGGTAAGCACCCGAATGGGTTGGCGAACGGACTGGGCTTGCAGGCCGGTCATTGGTGCGCCAATGCCCAAAAACAGGCACAGTCCTATTACTAACTGGCTAATCCAGGGGGTATTCCCATTCATTCGATTAAAAGGGGTGCTGACAAGCGCTCCCTAGGTAGTCACCCTTCAGCTAAATAGGCGAAGTAAACAAGTAAATATACGGTGAAATTGGCTGGTCAGGATGGGTAAGGCGGCAAAAAAAGTGTTACCGTGATTACCTCGCTATGGGGGTAAGCGACCCGTACTGGCTGAGCCTATATTTATCGTTTATGTTGTTTTATGACAACTGCGTAGGCGATTGATGACGTCCTTATTTAGTGAAGACGTTGCCTTAGCCTGAACGTACTCCCAGCTAAAAACAGGTTGAGCGAACCAGCGAGTAAACGGTCATTCTGGCTAATAAGGCATTGGTTGTGTTACGCTGATAAGGTAGCACGTGGAAAATAGCCCAGAACAATTTAACTCAGCTAAAACTCAATATGCCTTGAGCAATCGAACTCATGATGTAGATTATAACGGGTTCTTTTAGTGACTGAACAAGGATAAAAAACCATCATTTTTTGTGGTTTAGGCCCCACATGTAATCTCAGTTATAGTCCATGAAGGGGTAGGCTATAGCTTTTTTCCCAGGAAGGTCCTGCCACCATCCGGCTCGCTACTAGTAAAAATGTTACAATGGTGAGAGGATGTGTTACAATGGTGAGAACTTAAGCATCAGGCTTTTGCCACCTTTGCGCCTAGTCAACTCAATCTACAGGTATCTTATGAAAATATTAGTTTACCTAGTCAGCCAGGGGCTTAAAAGCTTACTGGTACTTAGCTTACTCGGGGCCCTGGGCCTACCAGCCAGCGCCCAAACCATTCGCTATGTCTCCACGACGGGTACCAACACCGATCCCGCCACGGCCACCAGTTGGGCGGCCTCCACTACGGCCCTGCAGGGGGCTATCGACGCCAGTAATCCCGGCGACCAGGTCTGGATCGCCGGGGGGACCTATAAACAGGTCATTCGCATTGACCTGAATGACCCCTTATTTATAGAAAAATTAGCCACCCTCATCGCGGGGGAGAATGGGTTTAGAATGAAAAGTGGGGTGGCTATCTACGGGGGCTTTACGGGTCAGGAATCCAGCCTACCCGAGCGTCCGACCAGCAGCCCCTCGTCCACCACCCTCTCGGGGGATATCATTATTTCTGGCAATGATGGTGGTGCCTATAAAAGTAAGCATGTCATCTACAATGTCGGTGTTGACAATACGGCGTTGCTGGATGGGGTGGTCATCACCGGGGCAGGCGGGGGCGTAGCGGGCTTCCTGGCGGTAGGGTATGGCGGGGGCATCTACAACCTGGGTAGCAGTCCCAGTTTTGTGAATTGTCTGATCCAGGGGAATGGGGGGTTAATGGGGGGCGGTGTCTGTAACCAGGCCGGGAACCCTCGTTTTACCAACTGTACCATCCGGGATAACGCTATTTTGGGTCAAATAGCTACCGCAAGTTTTGGGGGCGGGATGGCCAATATTCAGAGCAATCCGGTGCTTATTAATTGCCGCATCCTCGACAATGCCCCGGTGGTGAGCGTAAATGGCACGCCCACGGCGATTTTAGCGGGCGGAGGCCTCTACAACGACCGAAGCAGTCCGCTGCTGAACAACTGTCAGCTTAGTAGCAACACGGCTAATCGCGGGGCCGGCATGTACAGCGACAACAACAGCAGTCCGCGGTTACTCAACTGTCTGATCAGCGGCAATACGGCGGGCGGGTTGGGGGGCGGGTTGTTTAACAGCAATAGTAGCCTGACGATGACCAACTGCACCATCACGGCCAATACGGTGACCCAAATTGGCAATGCTCAACCCTTAAACGGAGCGGCCATTATTCACAATTCCGCCTCCTTGCTCCAACTGACCAACTGCATTGTGTTTGATAATGGCTCTCCTAGTGATGCCATCCGGTCCGAACCCGCCGTGACGCAGGCTAACTACTGTCTCTTCCAGGAAGGAACCAGCATCTCGCCCTTTTTCGTTGTCGCTCCCCCCGGTACGGGCAATGTGACGACGGCAGCATCCCCCTTTGTGGGTGGCACCGACTTCGGTCTGAAAGCCTGTAGCCCCGCCATCGACGCGGGTGACCCGGCTTCCTCCACCGCTACCAGTGGTCCGACCGATCTGGCGGGTAATCCCCGAATCCTGGCCACCACCATCGATATCGGCGCTTATGAGTTTGGGGGGTCAGGCAGCACGGGTGGTTTCCCCCTTCGTATTCTCCAGCAACCCCAGCCTGGTGGTGCCGTCACGGCGGGCACGTCGGTAACAGCGATGGTGAGGGTGAGCGGCAGTAACCCCACCTACCAGTGGTACAAAAACGATCTCAATACCCCCCTGACGGGGCAGACCTCAGCTACCCTGACGCTGACCAATGTGCAGCTAACCGATGAGGGTTCTTATTTTGTGGTGGTGACGGGGAGTTGCAACGCGCTTACCTCGAGCCGTTTCGATGTGTTTTTCTCGCTTCCCGTCCGCTACGTGAAAGTGGGTGGCACGGGCAACGGTTCGTCCTGGGCTACGGCCGCGGGCGACTTGCAGGCTGTCATCAACGCCAAGGGCACCCAGCAGGTCTATGTGGCCGGGGGGCGCTATACCAGCTCGGCCAGCAGTGGTTCGTTTACGATGAAAAGCGGGGTGGCCATCTTTGGTGGGTTTAACCCAGATACCCCCGAGAACAGTCCGGCGAACCGGGCTTCGGTTAACCCCCTCACCGGCCCGCCCTCCTCCTCCACCCTGACCATTGCCGGTAGTACGACGACGAACGTTATGTCGAACACGGGGGTGACGGCTACAGCCGTACTGGATGGCTTTGTCATTACGGGCGGCAACGCGACTAGTCTCCCCCCTGATAATTCGATCAATGTCATCGGAAAATCCAATAACTCGGGCGGGGGCATCTTCAATCTCAACAGCAGCCCCAGTCTGGTGAACTGTCTCATTACAGGGAACACGGCGCTGCTTGGGGGCGGCATTCACAACGCGAGTAGTAGTCCCAGCCTGAGCAACTGTGTGCTCAGCGGCAACAGCACTTCCATTGGGGGCGGGGGCATGAGTAATTATGACAGCAGCAATCCCCGGCTGAGTAACTGTGTCATCAGTGGCAACAGCTCAGGGCAAGGCGGGGGCCTGGTCAACAGCAGTAGCCGTCCTGTGCTGATCAACTGTCTCATCCGTGAAAACAGCGGTACCTATAACGGGGGAGGCATCCTTAACGGGGACAGTAATCCGCACCTAATCAACTGCACCTTGACAAGAAACCAGTCACCTACGGGAGCTGCCCTGAGTAACCTCGGGGGTAGCCAGCCGGTCCTGACCAACTGTATCCTGTGGGACAACCAGGAAGGGGCGGGCACGGCCATCGACAACGACGGCAGCAGCTCCGTGGCAGCCAATTACTGTTTGATCGGTGCCGGAGAAACGGATTACGTGGACGCTGGCCACACGACGCGGGTACTCAACGCGACTCCTTTTCAAAGCCCCACTAATGACCAGCTTACTGGCTGCTCCCTCGCTATCAATGCGGGCAACACCCCCGCCTACCAAAGCGCCCAGGGGTCCGCTACCGATTTGGCGGGCCATGCCCGGATTTATGACACGGCCATCGACATTGGCGCCTTTGAGTTTCAGGGTGGCCCTCAGGTGCCCCTGGCCCTAACCGCCCAGCCCGTCAGTGGCAGCACCGTGACGGTAGGCACTCCGGTGACGGCCATGGTGAGCATGAGCGGCAGCAATCCTACTTACCAGTGGTACAAAAACGACCTCACTAGTCCCGTTCCAGGCCAGACCACGGCTACCCTAAGTCTGACCAGTGTACAATTGAGTGATGCGGGGTCCTACTCGGTCGTCGTCATTGGAAGCTGCAACAGTCTGACCAGTACGGCCTTCAAGCTGAATCTGATTCAACCCGTCCGCTACGTGAAAGTGGGTGGCACGGGCAATGGCACCTCCTGGGCCACGGCCGCGGGCGACTTACAGGGGCAGATCAACGCTTCGGGTGTAACCCAGGTTTGGGTAGCGGCTGGCACGTACACGCCTGGAACTAACCGCACCGCCAGCTTCAGGCTAAAGAACGGGGTAAGCGTCCTGGGCGGCTTTCCCGCCACCGGCTCCCCCACGCTCACGGATCGCCAACCGGCCAGCTACCCCACCATCCTGTCAGGTGAGATTGGTGACCCAGGCGATCTAACCGACAACGCGTATCAGGTCATCCGTAACCAGGACCTCGACAACACGGCCGTGCTGGATGGGTTTATCATCACCAGCGGCTACGCCAACGGCAGCAGTGGTACGGATAACCTGGGGGGGGGCATGTATAACAGCAATAGTAGTCCCCGGCTATTGAATTGCATCCTGCGGCTGAACACGGCCCTGGGTAACGGGGGGGGGATGTACAACAATAACAGCAGCCCCACCCTGATCAACTGCAGCGTGCAGGCCAACAACGCCGTTGACAATGGGGGTGGCCTCTACAATGTGAACTTCAGCAGTCCTCAACTCATCAACTGCCTGCTGTGGGGCAACACGGCCAGCCTGGGCAAAGCCATCGACAACCGGAACTTCAGCCGGCCGAGTTTGACCAACTGCATTGAATGGAACAACGATGGCAATAGCACCTTCTTAAACGAAGATGGCAGCAGTAGTCTAACCGCCTCGTTTTGTTTGATCGAGCCCGAGGCCACTAACTACAACGGGTCCAACACTCTAACGAGTGATCCTACGTTTGTCGACGCGGCGGGGGGTAATTTCCGGCTCATGGCGGGCTCACCGGCCATCAACGCGGGCAACACCAGCGCCTATACGGACGTTAACGGCGGCATGCCGCCCAGCCCCGCTACCGATCTGGCGGGTAATCGTCGTCTTTCGGGGGGCGTCATTGATCTGGGGCCTTATGAGTATCAGGCCCTGCCCACCCAGCCCATCCGCTACGTTCGCCAGAACGGGACGGGGGATGGCACCTCCTGGGCCAATGCCGCGGGCGATTTGCAGGGTCAGATCAATCTGCAGGGCGTGGAGCAGGTCTGGGTAGCCCAGGGCAGCTACACCCCCGGAGCCGACCGGAGCCTCCATTTCAGTCTGAAGAACGGGGTGAGCATTCTGGGGGGCTTTCCTGCTGCTGGTACGCCCGCGCTGACCGATCGTAACCCGGCCAGTTACCCCACGGTTCTGTCGGGG
Source organism: Spirosoma endophyticum (assembly GCF_900112365.1). Lineage (GTDB taxonomy): Bacteria > Bacteroidota > Bacteroidia > Cytophagales > Spirosomataceae > Spirosoma > Spirosoma endophyticum. The sequence continues at coordinate 9,628 of NZ_FOLQ01000054.1, forward strand.
GAGATTGGCCAGCCCGGTGATCAGACCGACAACAGCTATCAGGTTCTTGTCAACACCAACAGCGAGCTGAACGGCACGGCCATCCTGGATGGGGTTCTCATTACGGGCGGCTACGGCTATGCGAATGGGGGTGGGGTTCGCATCGAGAATGGCAGCCCCCGACTGGTCAACTGCCTTATTACGGGCAACAGTGCCTACCAGGGAGGCGGCCTCTACACCGCTTACAGCAGCCTGACGCTGGTCAATTGTACCATCAGCGGGAACACGGCCGACTACGGCGGAGGCCTCTACACCAGCCGGGGCACGGTCGTAATGATCAATGGGCTCATCAGTAGCAACACGGCGACGGTCGACGGGGGCGGTCTTTTCACCAACAACAATGGGGACATCAGCCTGCTCAATTGCAGTCTGAGTGGTAACACGGCGGTCCGGGGCGGGGCGTTGCTCAACCAGACCAGCAACCCCAGCCTGGTTAACAGTATTGTCTTCAGCAATGGGGGGGGCAATACGTTCGCGACCAGCATCAACAGCAATAACTTCATCATCCGTACCAGCTACAGCCTGATCGAAACAGGATCAACGGGCTATACGTCGGGACCCGGTAATCTGACGGCCAGTAGTTCACCCTTCGTCAGCCCGACCAGTTTTCAGCTCAAGGCGGGTTCTGTGGCCATTAACGCGGGCAGCACGGCGGCCTACACCACGGCGGGTGGCCCCGCAACGGATCTGGCGGGTAAGGGGCGGATTCAGAACGGGACGATTGACATGGGGGCGTATGAGTCTAGCCTTCCTCCCGATCTAACCCCCCTGTTATACGTAACCCCCTCGCTGGCCTACAGTACCACGGCGGGTAGTGTAGTGCTTGACGTGTTTGAGATCAACTCCGCTCCAACTACTGGCCCCATTACGGTGTACATCGCCAAGTCATCGTTGCTGAACTTAAGTTTTGATCCGGGGGCGACCAGCCTGGCGGGCAAGCCGGTACACAACAGTTTGTGGAGCTTTGATGCCACCTCCAACAGTGATGCCTACATCCTGACCACGACCCAGGCCATGGGGGCGGGCGGTAAACGCTCCCTTGGGCTGAGCAGCACCCTGACACCGGGACAAACTAGGGGCCGGGTGAGCGTGACGGCGACGCTGGTGGGGGGCAGTGGTGGGGAGGCTACCCTGACTAACAACACCGATGCGGATCAGGTGGAGTACTTCAACAAGTAAGCGAAAACAGTAACGTGACTTACAGCCACTTCCCATTGGGGAGTGGCTGTTTT
>NZ_FOLQ01000053.1 GCF_900112365.1 Spirosoma endophyticum
ATTCTTTAACCGTTCTTGTTTCAAAGCTGCTTCGGTATCAGCTAGTTTTTGTTTGAGCGCTTGGACTTCATCCGTGATGGGCTTTTTCATGACAAAACGGGGAAAGCGGGCGGGCTTAAACCACCACACAAGTTGGTAGCGTTGGTAGGTTCGATTCCATTGATTGAGTAAGGTACGAGAAATCCCAAGTTCGGTCAAGACCTGCTGTTCAGTGACCATCTGTAAGCGTAGGCGCTCAATGATTCGCCGTCGAAATACGGCGGTTTTGTACTTTTGCTGGCTTGGAGCCAATTTGTTCTCGGTCATAACTTTACACGGTTGGTGTCAAGCTATTTCAGAGGAATACAATTTGTTGTATAAGTGGCCTTATGTTAACCTAGAGCTAGTTTCTTAGTAACTGCCACAATCTTTTCAGCAACCGCTCTACAATGTTGGCTATCCCCATCTAGGCCCATTTTTTCTTGTTCAATTCGCAAAAGTGCGTCAGCAACTTCGTCAATCGCTGCTCCATTAATAGCCAAACTGTATAATTGGGGAGTATAGGATTGATACTCGTCTCTTGGCGCTATATTGTTTATTGCAATTGGGTCCCACTCCTCCCAAAGGAGAGTATCAATACTCTCGTAGATTTGATTTCGTAGTTCGCCAAGCCTTATCATGCCTCTATTTCGGTTGTATAATTTGCTTTATGTTAATCGAATACCCAATCTGGGTGCTCATGTCTTGGTAGCGATTTCACCTTTTTAGCTACTTCCGACCATTTTTTAGCGGTCCAAGTTGGAATCGTTGAATCATAATGGCCGCCCATTGCTACGAGTGTATGGAGAGCAGCTCCTACCAGATAGGTCGTTGGTGATCCCCAAGTTAAATAGAGCTGGCTGTTCTCATCATAAAATAATTCCAAACTGTCTAACTCATCTTCAGGGTTAGTCAATACATACACCGCAGCAAACGAGTCAGGCTCCTGCTGCTGACAAGCTACCCGTATGCCAGTTTGCTGATAAAGGCGAGCTAAGACATCTCCAATTGTAGGGGGCTCATCTGAGAAGGCTATTTCCTCAAAACATGGTGCCATTTCTGTTGTATAATCTCGATTATGATAAGCTACTATTGTAATTAAGTGTTGTATCAGCTTGATTTGCAGACTATACAATAATTGTACAAAGAATGTACAAGCCTAACAGTGCTATGAGCTACTTAACGTTGAAAGAAGCCTCCGAAGCTACAGGATTAAACGAAACGACTATACGTAGACTGTGCAAAAAATCTGAAAGTAAACCCTTCATCGAGATGAAAAAGGGCAAACAGGGCGCTATGTACACTATACAGGCTAATTACTTGTTTGATGTCTATCCACCTTCAAAACTTGTTAAGACTGATGACTATACAAGAGTATATAATGACAATACAAGTATAGATAAACCGCCTTTACAAGACTATACAGCCCTTTTGGAAGCTAAAGATGAGATTATCCAACTTCTAAAAAACGAAACGGCTTACTTACGGGCTGAGAATACAGGTTTACGAGAAGAAAACCGTGAGCTTAAGCTACTACCTTCTCCAACTTCTGTTTCAGATGCACCTCTATCTGAAACACCAATCGATCAACAGCCAGATAAGAAAAGCTTTTGGCAACGTCTATTTGGCTAAATGCAGTTTATGAGTTCTACCTATATTCCAGTCTTGACTAATCGCAAACCCAGTGCGGAAAGATGATCAAAGTCGTTATCTGCTGTGTGTAACTCTTGATCGAAATAGAGAGCTGTAGTAGCAATCCATAAGTCGTTTTTACCCATGTTCCGTGCTGATAAGCCAGGCGGAAGCGGTTGGAATTTTAGTTTTCCTTGGCTGTATGCATCAACTAGAGCATACGTATCTGTTAGCGCTGCCGTCACTTCCATGATGGGGCACTTTTTTAATAAATTCTCGACGAATGCAAGCTTCTGACTACCCCAATCGGCTTTTAGAGCGAATGCTTTGATTTCACCCACAACAGCCACTGGCAGGATAGCCCGAGCGGGTAATGTTCGCTTTTGACGCACATACTGAATAACTAGATTTGTATCAAATACCATTGTTCGCAGCTTCGCGTTCCTCACGCAAAATTTCGTCCATTCGTCGGTTTTCTTCCTCCGTAAAGCCTAGATCTGGTATTTCTAAAGGTTCTTTAGGGGCTACCTCATCTAAGAATCGTTCAACTCCCCAGCGTTTCACATCTTCAGGTCGATAACTGTTCCATTGACCTACCTTCATAGGTGGAATCTCTTCTAAACTTCTTTTTGTTTCCATATTACTATCCGATTCTTTTGGTTTGGAATCGACTCAGGCTCTCTGAGCTATTGTCTATCTTTAAACGATGTACAGTTCATTTCTCTTTTTTATTCGTTTCTAGGCCAAATACTTTAGCTGTATAGCTACCTAGATTCTTGACCTTGCCATCATTTGCTTTAGTTTGAATGTCATAAAGTTGACGATTAATTGTTTCGACTGTTTGCGTGGCCAACACTTGGTCAGCCTGATCAGGTCGTAGTCGAAATTGCTTAACCAACCGTTCATGCAGATTCGATAGTGGAGCTGGTTCGGTTTTAGCTTGGTAAAAGACCTCAAATTCGACTTCAACAACCGGCTTACGTCCTCGACCAGGGCGGTCCCCATAAATGGGTTTGAAATTGAATGTTAGATCCGTATGGCCGTTAATCTCTCTAGCAGCAACATCTATAACGTCGCGCTTGAACTGAGTCCATATTGGATATTTGTCTTTCCCGGTCTTAATATTGACAACACCTAGCATCTTTTTTAGATCCAGTAAATCTCTTCTAAAACTCTTGTCAGGCATGTTCTTGTACATGCATAATACCTCATAAATTCGCTTTGCATAAGCCGAATTAAGAGATATGGCAGCAGCTAGTTGAATCTTGGTGTACTTCTTATGTAAATCGACATAGTAAGGACGTACTTTCTGCGAAAGCTCTATTTCAATTATGCCGGTACCTTTCTTATACAAGGCAGAGGCAATAAATGATGCCTGTAATATATCCCCGTTTTCTAAGGTGGTGGTAAATACGCGGCCTATCAGTTTCTCAGTAGCTTGTTTATAAGCTTCTAACATCAACTCTTTAGAACCACACACTTTAGCCATTTCTTTGACTGATACTTGATACATTTTTGTAGGTGAGTCCTCAGCGCGGACACTAGCTACCACCATATACAGTATGTTCTTTTCTGCTTCAGTCATTTCATAACGTGCATTAGTCAGCACATTATCTTGCCATATCTCAACAGGTTGTCTCATATTTATTGATCTTCAGGCAAATATAAAAAATGTATTTTTAAAAGTTAGTACCTTTTTTTGTAAAATGTAAATACCGATCAAACCACATTTAATAAAGGCTGTTTCACCGATCAAACCACATTTAATAAAGGCTGTTTCACCGATCAAACCACATTTAATAAACGATTAAAGTACATTTTATTAAAAGTTATCCACAGGGTAATTGATTAGTAATTAGCGAGTTATTTGCTAAAAAATCGTCCTACAAGTGTTTAACAAGTGTATTTGAAAATACACAATCACTTGTTTGCTAAAAAAGTGGCTTGAAAAAGCGGTTTTTAGGGGTAAAAAAGGAAAGGTAAAAAAAACTGATTCCGAATAACTAATGAGCAGATCAAAAAACAACGGGGAAGAGGAAAAAGAACGCAAAAACTAAAAAACGCACTGGGCCGCGAAACTATAAATTTAGTTAACTGTTCCACGATTTGTATTATTCTAATAATTACTAACTAACCCTAGTTGACCCTTTAGTATAACAGGGAAAGATAGGGTGACTATTTTCCCCTGTTATACTTTGTTAAAGCCTACCCTGCTTAGCGGTCTCATAAACCCATCCGGCAACTTATCTACATGGTCTTGACATTCCAACTTTATCCGCTTATTTTTGTATTGTATCTGGCTAAGCAAGCCATGACATTGTACACACAAATTCCTCCTATCGTCGGTCTTTGCATTTCCAATGTCAACCGCCCGGCTTTACGCTACGCTACCGGGCTTGTCTTGGTCAGGGCATGCCCCGACACCCCCAACTACCCCACAACATGGAAACGAACCTGACTAAAACCCATCGGCTGGATCTGCGCGTTACGGAAGACGAACGCAAACAGATTGCACAAAAGGCAGAAGCCTGTGGGCTTAAGCTGTCGGAGTATCTCCGCCGATCGGCGCTTGGGCTGGGTCGTGAGTCGGCGTCTACGCCGGGTGCTGGTGGCCCTACCCTGCTGACTAAACCTGAACGCGCGCAGCTGGCCAGCCTGGCCAATAACCTGAACCAGTTAACCCGCTACGCGCACACTGGCCAGTTCGATGTATCGGGTATTCACGGCTTGATTAGCCAACTAAACCAGCTCTTAGCATGATCGCGAAGACCACCACCGGCACACGTTTTGACAGCGCCTTAGGCTATGGCGCTGCGGATCTAACGGTTCAGCAGCGGCAGCACAAACAGCCTAAAGTGACCCTGCTGGATAGCTATAATCTGATCAGTTACGATTGGCAGGGCATGGCCGCTGAAATGACTGCGGTGGCCCAGGGAAGCCGTTGTAAAACCCCCGTCTGGCATACCTCCTTGTCGGCTCAGCCCGGCGAGCAACTCAGTGCCGACCAATGGCGGGCGGCCGCCCGGCAGTACTGCACGGCGATGGGTGCCGATCCGAACCAGCATCAGGTGGCCATCTTTCAACACCATGATACGGCTCATGCTCACGTCCATATTTACATCAATCGGGTTCGACTCGATGACGGCCCGGCTTTAGATACGAGTCATAACTACGCGCGCAACGTCAAAATCACGCGTCAGATCGAGCAGGACTTAACCTTACTAGCCTTGCCTGAGCAACGGACGAGTCTACGGGATCACAGCGCACAGACCCAAGCGAACCGGGCCTCGATCGCTACGGTTTTAAGTCAAGTATTGGCCAATCAGAAACCCACCACCCTGGCCGAATTAACCGCCGATCTGAAGGAGCAGGGTATCACTACCCAACTGGCGACCAATAGTAAGGGGATTTATGGCATCAGCTTTCAGCAAGGGGACGCTCAGCCAGTGAAAGGATCAGCCGTGGGCTACAAATACCGGCAGCTGGCCAGTCAACTGGAGGCCAACCGAGCCGAGTACCAGGCCGAGATCAATCGGCTTAAACACGAACTGGAACAGAAACCGGCGGTGGTGGAGATCCGTAAGCCCAACGCGGGCCAACAAGCCGAAATTGATCGGCTGCGGCATGAGCGGGACGAGGCCTATGAAAAGCGGAATGCCATGCAGGAAGCTTTACTGAATCATCGGCCTAAAACCATCGTCCAGGAAGTGGAGGTGATTAAAGAAGTGGAAGTGATCAAAGAGGTCATTAAGCCTGATCCAGCCGATCAGGCTCAGATTGCCGAATGGAAACAGCGGGCCGTGGGCAATTATGCGGCCTTCGTGAAGCAGAAACAGCAGGCGGACAAAGTGCCGGGTCTAACCCAGTCGGTCGAGCAGCTCACTCAGCTCACTGAAGCCCTGGAGAAGGTGGCTCGTGAGCAACTGGAGCAGTTGAAGCAGGAGCAAGCCCTTTATCGTAGCCTGTCACAGACTCATCAGGCCCACATGGAGACGTATAATGATCTGGTTCGTCGGTTCAACGAGCAACGGGCGCGGCTGTTGGCTAAGGAGGCCGGTCAACAGCCCGTTAGCCCTGCCGTTAAGAATCCCGTTGCCCCGACTGGTGAGGTCATTCCTAGCGCTGGCCCGTCGGCATCGGTTGCTGGAGCCGAACCTGCGTACTACGCCAAGTTCCGAACCAAGATTAAGAACAGCTTACCGGCGCCGAGTCCGGTTGCACTGGCTCAGAAACTGCGTAACACATACCTGGCTAAGCCGCACCTGGGTATGGAATACAAAGATGGGGCGTTATATTTTGTGTCGGATAAGCACCGAGCCAGCGCCCAAGAGCTGGGCTTTAGTGCCACCCTAGGGTATGCGGAGAAAGATCTTAAGAAGCTGCCTTCTTTAGGGCACAATCAAGGGCTAAGTATGTAGGTATGGTAGCCAGGCCCTGCTATCTACTTTGTTGATTTTGTTTACTGTCTCCGTTTTCTGACTTATGAAGCGTAAATTCTCAGGCCCACGGGCTGATTACAGGTATAGCGTCGAGGGTAGCGTGATTGCCATTGTGGATTTAGACTTAGGCTCCAAAAGCGTGACCAACGATATGGACAACGTGCTTGACGATATCCGGGCAGAACTGGGTGATCTGGCTGGCTACGCGGTTATTTACCAAGATAGTATGGGCCGCTGGGATGGCGTACGTCTAGTGGGTCACTCGGTAGAGTTTTACAGCCTTAATGAGCCGGATCAGCAGCAAGCGGCCAGCCGTTTACTGCACTGGTTAGCATAAACATAGCTCTACCTGTTGATCAACTCTCATGAAACCTACTGTACTTCTCACCCTGTTGTTGATGACCCAACTGGCTTGTCAGAAAAGTGTCCCCCCTACGCCTTACGTGCCTACTTTCGCCGATATTGTTGGTGAATGGGCCATTCACCGCATTGTCTACAGCGGTTTCGAGGCTCCGCTTACTGCCCGTAACCGAACCGATAGTAGTGGCTCTCTGCTAGGGAGTGACACATACGTGTTTAATCAGGATAGTAGCTATGGGGAGCAGTTTATGGGAAAAGACTTCTATTCAGTTGATAGCTCTACCCTGAACGAAGGAACCGAAACGGGCCGATGGCAAGTAATCGCCAATGAATCAGTGCTAAAGTTAAACCGGGCTACGCTTCCCCACTCATTTATCCAAGAACCTTACTCAGCTACGCTGACTCAAGCGAATGAGTTTAGAACGGTTTATACCTATCGCTATTTGTTACCTGGTTCATCAGCTACCGCTCATCGCTATACACAGGAAATCTACTACCGGAAAAAGCGCTAGCTGATTGATATCGCGACTTCTCGGAAAATTGTGTTTTTTGGGGATGTGTTGTATAAGGTACGTTATGTTAAGGGAATATTCTAAGATCAACCCCTCTAGATAAGCCCCGAAAGCAGATGGAATTGTACGTTGGAAAGGAAAGAGGAATAGCCAATATTATGTTAATAGAATATCCGGAGATTGGCTCTGTCAATTACGAGGAAAATACCCCGTAAAACGGCTTGTAGGTTACCCTGACGCTTGAGCATGCGACAGAATTTCTGTTTATATTTTATCCACCGATGGACCTGTGAGCTCATCTCCCTTGTGGAACGGCCACGATAATGACTTCTTTATCGGTTGTTTGATCCAGCGGTCCGGACAAGCCTTTTAAAGGGATTAATATCCCTTCACCCACCGTACGCTGGTAGAACTGCTTAGTAAACTGTTGAAGCTTGGAGTCAAAAACAGTTCCGGGCTGTACACGCGTATCGGTAAACCGAAAGTAATAGTCATTTAAAACACTCCCAATAACCGTCTTTGTAAAGGTTGGTACCTCACCGGTTGGGTTGTGGTAATACGAATACGTAAGGGTATATTGATCATTGCCTTTCTCCGTAATGACAAGAGCAAAGTTATCAATATCCAATTTGCTTTTTATGGGAAACCCCGCCTTATTGGCTATGTGTAAAGTATCCCCGGCGACAATGTAAGTGGTTACTAAGTAACGTCCCGCAGGGCCAGCTGTCGTCGTTTGAGAGGATTGGATAGGTACTGGTTGTTTTACGATAGGTTGAATAGGTAGTGTTGGGGCTAAAGGTGAATTAGTCCCTGGCCGACAGTTGAGGAGACTAACCAGGAGTAAAACGAGCAGTAATGGTTTCATAAGACGAAAAGTTTACATGGTTGAGAATCAAACGTTATTCAGGCTTAAATTTAGAGTCTTAACTAACATAATGCCACTTATACAACAGCTTTTGTCATGGTAAAAAGAGGATTGTACTACCTAAGCATATACATCTGGTTGCCTTACAACTTGCATGCTCAAAATAATACATTGAAACAGTGTTTAATAGACCACGCAAAAGCTATTCAAGCAGTTGCTACTACCAAATCGACTACTCAAGGCGCATTTATTCAACCACTAGACGCTACTTATCAAAAGTATCAACAAATTCATTACGATTGGGAAGAATGCGTAAAGGGTCATCAGATGCCCCTCTCTACCTTTAAAACGCTCGATGGTGAATCCTACGACTCATCCACATTGGCAGGTAAGGTCTTAGTGCTCAATTTTTGGTTCATGAGCTGCGCCCCATGCGTGGCTGAAATGCCCGCGCTAAATAAACTAGTTGAAGAATACAAAGGCAAAGGCGTACTTTTTCTCGGTTTTTCCTCTGATAAAGCCGAACAGCTAAAACCCACATTCTTTCAACAGCACCCCTTTAATTTCAAAATCATTGCTGATGCAAGAGATATTGGTAAATCATTTTACTTCTTTGGTAATCCAACAACTTATATAATAGATCAGCAAGGTATTATTCGTAATGCTTGGGTTGGGGATGCTGGACTCGACAAACTAGGCCCATACACTAGAGCAAAAAAGGCAATTGATAATTTACTAACAACTTCACATAAATAAATTAAAAATTGTAATTTATATAGAAGTGGTTTGATATTTTTTATTCTTATAGAAGTTTATTCACATAACATAAGTCTAGTTATACAACAGAGTTAAGAATAATACATTTTTTGGCTTAACGAGTAAATTGTATTATTCTGATTATTATTGACTAAGGATAAAGGTAGTTCTCGGTAATTTCCATCATATATAGCTGCATTTATGAAACTTATACTTACAATTCTGCTCCTGTCAACTAGTCCTTTTTTATTGGCACAATCAAACCTTAAAGGTGGTTTTATTAAAAATTTTACCTTTAACGGTACAATTGATGTTTACAAAGGACATGTTAAACTAATCCCTTATAGTTTTTCAGCGGAGAAAGAGGATTCTATTAAAGTAGTCAGCTATCAAAGCAATATAGTAAAAGGTCAATTTAAAATTCAGGGGTTTATTCCTTACCCCTATAGTTTCGCTTTGGAGTACTTTGATAATAATATGCTTAAATATAAATCAGAGTTTTTTATAGTTGAACTGGGAGACCAGAATGGCACTTTCACTATAGGTCGCAGTATACCTTCTATCAATAATAAAGTAATGGGAGAATATTACAAAAGTGAATCCTTCAAAAAATATAGTCGTTTAAAAAGGGATTATCACTGGCTTTCAACCTATTCCGACAGTTTATTTAAGGCTTATAAAAGAGTGCTACCAAACGACGCAAAAGAGGAATTAAAGGCAATACGTGCAAACTATAAAGAGCGTAACCATAGATTGCTGATTGACTTATGTTTAGAGCTACCAAATTCTTACATCTCCCTCTGGAAGTTGTTTGATGAATTTAGACAAAACGGCTTTAAAGATGATTATGATGCTACATTTTTTGAACTCTCCACTCATATAAAGCAAAGTAAATTTGGTGGCATTGTAAAGAGTATGATTGATAAGAGTAATACAATCGGTCAAGGAAAAAAAATGCCTAGTTATACCTATAAAAATGTGAAATTTTCCACAATCGATTCGCTAAAATTGGACCATAAATATACGTTAATTCAGTTCTGGAATACGTCTTGCGGAACTTGTATCGCGAGTATCCCAAAAATGCAAGAATTATACAATAAACATTCAGATAAAGGATTTAATATTGTGAGTATTTGTTATGATGAGAAAGATAGAATGACTGTCTTAAATCGCATCCTAAGCAGGTATCAACCGAGTTGGAATGAGTATTTTGATGAAAACGGGGTAAACTCAAAATCATTAGGTATTACTTATCCCCGGTACATTATACTGGACAACTCAGGGGTTATTATAGATAATCGTTCAAGTATAGAAACCGCGAAAAAGTTATTAGAAACGAAAGTAGAATAACCATCTGCCTGATAACTACGATTTAAATTGACAAATATTTTTTCACTATACTAAGCCTATAATACTTACAATAATACAATTCATTCGTTAAGCCAAAAAATGTATTATTCTTAACTCTGTTGTATAACTAACTTTATGTAAAGGGATTATTCTATGTGGATTGCTACCCCACTTTTAATCTATGTATTAGAAATAGACTATAATGGGAAAGAAAGCGTCTAAAATTTACCATTTGATTATCGTCCAGACTTTGCTTTGCTGCTGGATAAATTTACCGCTATCAGCACAGTCTCCCCTTCTCCAGCAACTTAGCTTTAAAGACCCAATACTTGAGAAAAATTTGCGCTACTTCGTTTATCAGACGAAGGCTAAGATTACTAACGTATTAATGGAGAAACGAGACAGCGCTTATCTGTATCAACTTTCTAGCCCATCCAGTTTTAATCAAGTTGAGCAATACTCTACAGCCATATGGGGGCAATGGCACAATCAAATTGTTATCATTACTGGGGGGGCCGAGCTTAAGGAAGTTTGTCTTGTCACTAATTTAAATCCCTTTTCGCATTTGCTCACTTACCTACATTCTGAATTAAGCCCCACTAAACAGTCTTTACCCTCAAGCAGATTAACATTCACTTTCAAGGTAAAGGATGGCCAAGAGGAGTGGTTTAAAGATAATGATGGCTACGATTCCAGAGATTTCCCTCATCCCAAATAATTTGTATTACCCTGGTTTTACTTGACAGATTTTAGTCTCATTTTAAGCTTCAATCTTCGTTGCCTTGGGTTGTACTTTTTCCGGCTGGGAGCGCTTTCGTACGCGCCACTTTTTTGTTAACTCGCCCTGCATCTGATGGGCTTGTTGTGGGGTGTAGTAGTTGCAACTACGATGCGGTCGTAACCGATTGTAATTCTCAATGGCTCGCCCGACAGCTTCTTTAGCGGCTTCGTAATTGACAAAGCTCCGATTCAATAGCATCTCCTCTTTGATCGTTCGATTCACTCGCTCAGCTAATGCATTCTCATAGGGGTCACCCTGCTCAGTCATGCTAATGGCAATCTTGGCTTTGCG
>NZ_FOLQ01000052.1 GCF_900112365.1 Spirosoma endophyticum
CGTGTTGCAAACTCAACTCAGCGTACATCTTCTTCAAGCGCCTATTTTCTTCCTCAAGATCCTTGAGCCGCTTCACTTCCGAGACCTGCATGCCGCCGTACTTAGCTTTCCAGTTATAAAAAGTAGCTTCGCTCACGCCATGTTCCCGCGTGATTTGGGCGACCGTTTGGCCGCTGTCCTGTTGCTTAAGAATCGCCACGATCTGCGATTCACTAAATCGTCCTGCTTTCATTCCCTTTCCAATTACCAGTGAAATTTAAGTTTTTTACTCTATTTTTCACTGGCTCACATTTAGGGGATCAGGACACTAGCCGATAAAGATATATTAGGGACTACCCCACAGGAACAAGTCCTGTATCAGGCCATTGATGAGACGTTTGCTAAAGGTATCCGGGAGAATGGCTTTAAAACCAAAGAGGTTTTGAAAAAAGACGCCGTAGAAAAAGTTAAGACCATGATTACTCAATTTGACTGGTTATGATTGCCATTACACGTCCACCCGCCCCTGCCTTTCTAGCTGACCCTGTCGGCAAATGGCTCGTAGAAACTCAGAAAGCCATTGCTCACTATGCCATTCCTGGTCAGACAGTATCATTTGACTTCGTGGAATACAGAGACACCAAATTAAAGGACGAGCTAAAAAAGGTTTTTGTGAAATGCGCCTATTGTGAAAGCATGTACGACCACGTTTACGATGGCGATATAGAGCACTTTCGCCCCAAGTTACAGGTCAGTGAAAAATCACCTAAGAATCCTGGCTATTATTGGTTAGCCAATGATTGGGATAATTTACTGCTATCGTGTCTTTTCTGCAACCAGCGCAGAAAGCACGTGCTTTACGGCGTTACCCCATTGAAATCATACGGAAAATTAGACCAGTTCCCACTTTCAGACGAAACGAAAAGTCTTATTCACCACACAGCTTCGTTCGCTCAGGAAGAGGCTGTCAGGCTTTTACTTAACCCCTGTAAAGACAAGCCTGAGGAACATTTTCAATACGATAATAATGAGGGTGTGATCATTCCTATTACTGATAAAGGGAAGAAATCGATAGATGTATATGTATTGCAACGAGTGGTACTTGTTAAAGAACGTAAGAAGACATTACTGCTCCTTTTCAAACAAATGACACGGGTCAAACGAGAATTAGAACGCTTTAATGACGATCAATCAGTCGACCAGCAGCAAATACTTCAGGATGAGCTTGACGAGTTAAAACTGTTTACAAAATCAGAAAGTGTTTATGCCGGTATGTGCCGATATTTTGTCCGCCAGTTTCTTTCAGAAAATCATCTAATTTGAGTTAAATCCATATATTCATAGGAACTCCTTCCATTTGTTGGCACTTAAATACTATATGTACTTATACCAATGAGTACGTCATTGATATATTAGGTTTCGGTGCTTTACAATATAAGTGTAGTTGACACATTCAGGGTATATACGCCACGTAGAGCCCATGTCCCACCAAACCCAATATACTTAAATTGCCCAATTGTAATGATTTCTTGAATTCGTTCATTTAAAGGCATGAAGTTCTATTTAAATGAACCATCCATCTTTTTGTTAATCAGCAAGTTGTATACATTATGTACGTCGTCAGGAAATCGTTCATTAAAACCCTTGGCCAAATGAACGCTTGTTCTAACTCAAGGAGACACTCAGCCCCTTGTCTTAAAAGCCAGAAACCGTTCACGAAAAGGTTGCCTTTTATGAACAGCCACTATGAAAAGTACAAAATATTGAATTGGAGAGGGGCGATAGCCTTATTTTTGCTATAGTGGTATAATACAATTTTAGGTCATATCTAGATTGGCTATTGGTATGTAGTTAGCAACTCTGTTAACTAGTCGATGGACGGACGTATGCTTGTGAACAAAGGCTCACCAAGTAAGTTCGGTCAGCTATTGCGGTGTGAACGCTCGTTTATAGTTGAACAAATACGGTGTTAAAAAACCCTTTTCAGGAAGATAAACAGAGGGCTTTCCGGTGGGGTTGAACCATACCAATAAGATCTGGTTAACTAGAGACAACAAAACACAAACTCTCATGGCACACGACCATCACAAAGAAGCCGCCTATCATTTCCGTAAAGCGGCTGAATATCACGAAAGTGCCCAGCGATTACATGAAGCCGGGGAGCATGAGAAAGAAGCGCATGAGGCTTATGTGGCCTATGGTCACCATAATTTAGCCGACCAACATGCCACAGCCGCGGCTGAGCATCACGCCCAAAAGCATGATGCGGGGCATACTGATCCCCTCCCCCGATAATCTCAAGGCTGGGGAATCTACACCCATAAAAGGGGTATCATACCGATACCCCTTTTTCTTTCTAACCAAATAGGGGAGTAGCCACCACGGCGGATCGTTCAAGGCAGCTACCGCATGGTCTAATCTTTCCCAGCAAGACTGAGTTTGCGAGACAATTTTATGGACTAAAAGCTTATTTTAATGGGAATGGCGATTTTATAAGGGACGTTTGTAAAATACCATAAGCAATAGATATACGTGATATAGCCTCGGTTGGCCTCAGACAGCACTGAAATATACGCTACCTTTAGTACCTACGCCAGCTTAATATTGTCCTAAAGGCGGCTAATACGCCCACTATTTATTCGACAAAAAGCAGACGTTGCTGGTTGTCTTAATTCCCATTCTATGCGTTGGCTCTATAACTTACCTACCTGGTCACTGGCTTTGCTCATTGTTGCCCTTTTCTTGGGTCTTGCCTTACTGGGACTCTCCTTTACCCACCGACGCCTACACCGCTCCGGAGCCGCCGACTCGATTGATAATGGCACCGTAGGTTGGTTTTTTTCAGCTGTATCCTTGCTCTATGGGCTTTTGTTGGGTTTGTTGACCGTTGCCGCCTGGGGCAGCTATAATCAGGCTACCCTCATCGCATCTCAGGAAGCGTCCGCCACGGCAGTCCTTTACCGGGACCTGGCCGCTTATCCTGACACGACACGCGACGCGATGCGCAAACAACTCCGGGACTATCTCACCGTAATTGTTACCCAGTCCTGGCCTGCCCAGCGACAGGGTTTCTTGCCTGATTCCGAGACGGTCGTTTTGAACCAGTTGCAAAAACGGTTACTCCATCAACGGGGCCTGACCAACGAGCAGTTGGTGGTGCACAGCGAAACCCTTCGGGCCTATAACAGCCTGATTGATCTCCGCCGACAACGACAGGAGGCCCTTAAAAACGGGGTGCCGGGGGTCTTGTGGCTGGTTGTGCTGTTGGGCGCGGTGGCGACTATTGGCTTTTCGTACTGTTTTGTCGTGGTGAGTTACCGGCTTCATGCCTTATTAACGGGGGTGTTAGCGGGGATGATCGGGTTATTGGTCTTTTTATTGGTGGTTCTGGATCATCCCTACTGGGGTGAAATCAGTGTATCGGCGGAACCTTACCAACTCGTATTGACGACCTTGATGGCCCATTAAGGTAGGCCCATTTCTACTCTAGGTGGCAAAGCGAACAAGTCGGTAGGCCTTTTGTCGCTGAGTAGTCCCGCTCGTTCCTCCTTGTCGTACTTCTATTGTAATAAACCCGTTTTGAGGCAATTTCTAGGGTACCAATCCCGGCGAAATGAACGCAGGTAATTGTCCAGAAATTGTATTATTCCTAATTCAGTTACATATGAGAGATTAGGCTACTGATTATTCTAAGATCAGCCAATCTATAAAAGTCCTGAGAACAGGCCAACTTGTCGTTTGGAAAGGGCGGCCGCCGCGCGGAAGTACAAAATTCTACCGTAGGTTGAGGGAATGCGTTGGATTAATCCCAGCTATCGTCAATCAATTCTGAGCACTAGCGTCCCAAGATTTGTCAGCCATTCAGCAAAACCCATTGTCCCTACCTGTAGTAAAAGAAAAATCGGCTACATCATTGAGCCGATTTTTTGGGTAAACCATTCACTACACCACATATGCATGGGGCATATATTCCTAGTAACGAAATGTGTAGTCTTTCGCTTTTTTGGGAACAGACGAGGAGTAGCGTACGCCCATTACAGCTGGCCAACAATCTGCCATTAATTGCTATCTGATGACGCTCTGTAAGTTATATAAGCTGGGTAGCTAGATTGTCGTTAAACGGGCGGTGTGAGGGGATGGCTAAGCTCGGAGGGCAGGCGCTCTAAATCCAAGCGCTTAATCGGCCTCAGTACTAGGGGTACCGCCTCCGTTACGACGTTGCTCGTATCTAAGCCATAGGATTCTTTGGTCGATAAGGCAATCCGCTTCAACAACAAATAGCCCCGCATGATCAGCTGTTGGTACGTGCTTAGCTCATTATCATATGACAAAAATCGTTTAAAGAGTACAAATCGAAAATCGCCCGCAATGCGATGGACATTTAAGGACCGATAGGGGGTATCAATGGTTACTTCTTGATCAGCCACCATGTCCAGAACCACTTGTCGAAACAGAAAATTGAGTCGGGGCTCCACCCGGAAGCCTAAGTAAAAGGTAACAAAATAGACATCTTCGGCCGCCAGCGTATCCACCTTGTAGCGCATGCCATACGGCTCATCCTGCACACACAGATGAATGAACCAATAAATGTCAGCCCGCTTAGGAGCCCGGTTCAGAATCGAGAACAGGGTTTCGGCTTCAATCTGGTGATAGTCATCGGCCGACGTCAGGTAGACCAGGTGGGTGGCAAACTTAGGCTGGCTCACGTCATTACTGAGGGTTTTGAGCACGGGTAGGTTACCCGGCAGGGAGTCATAGTGAATGAACTCATGCGTAATGGTTTCGCCTTGATACCAGAACACCATCATCCCCATCAACAATAGTCCCAGCGTAATCGAAATCCAACCTCCTTCCTCGACCTTGACCATATTGGCGATTAGGAAAGTGGTCTCCACAATCAGAAACAAGGCGGTCACCAGCGTGGTCAGTAGGGCATTGGTTTTTTTCATGCGCAAATAGGCGTTGATCAGCACCGTGGACATGAGCATCGTTAGGGTAACGGCTAATCCGTAAGCGGCTTCCATATTCTTGGATTCCTTAAAATGCAACACGATCAGAATGCAGCCAATCATCAACCCCCAGTTGACGAAGGGCACGTAGAGCTGTCCCCGCTCGTCGGAGGGGTAGGCCACGCGCTGACGGGGCCAGAAGTTGAGCCGCATGGCTTCACCCACCAAGGTAAAGGCCCCACTGATGAGGGCTTGGGAGGCAATGATGGTGGCTAGCGTCGCCAGGATGATACTAAAGACGGTGAGCGGCGCGGGCACGATGCTGTAAAACGGACTCGTCTCCCCCACCTGTTTGCCCAGGTGATTCATCAGATAGGCAGTCTGCCCCGCGTAGGAGAGCAGCAGGCTTAGTTTGACATAGACCCAACTCACCCGGATGTTACCGCGACCGCAGTGGCCCATGTCCGAGTAGAGGGCTTCGGCCCCGGTGGTACACAGGAACACCCCACCCAATAGCCAGAAGCCCCCGGGATACTGCGTCAGGAGCCGAAACGCGTAGAGGGGATTGAGAGCCAAAAGTACTGAGGGGTGGTGAAGCAGGGCTAAAAAACCGATAACACCAATAAAGCTAAACCAGATGAGCATGACCGGTCCGAAGAGTCGGCCCAGAAGTTGGGTACCGAACTGTTGGATAACAAATAAGCCAATCAGAATGCCAATGACGATGGGCTCAGTTTCCAGCTTAGGATCGAAGATCAGCAGGCCTTCAATGGCGGAAGAGACCGATATAGGGGGCGTAATGAGGCCATCGGCCAGCAGAAAAGCGCCGCCCACAATGGCGGGAATGATCAGCCATCGGCCCGAGAATCGGTGGACCAGGGCGTAGAGGGAAAAGATGCCCCCTTCGCCTTTGTTATCGGCCTGAAGGGTGATCAGGACGTATTTGATGGTGGTTTGAATCATTAGGGTCCAGAAGATGCAGGAGAGCGTACCCAGCACGAGTGTCTCGGTAAGTTGGTGCCCGCGCGTAACGGCCGCCAGGACGTATAAGGGTGAAGTGCCAATATCGCCGAAAACAATGCCAATGGCAATTAACAGGCCCTGGGGGCTCACTTTATTGATTGAGAAGGAAGACATAGCATCAGGCGAAGTGAGGCAACAAACGAAGTAGGACGTCTGTGGGCTATAACCTGAGGCAGTGGGCTTTGTTTGGGCGGCAACCTAATCGGCACAAGACTTATGAAACAAGTTACAAAAAGGGGTTTCTTAGGGGCTTCTGGACAATAGATTGATCCATGAGGATTGACCCAAACAAACTAACGTAACAAGTTCATGGGGTCTTTACATATCTAGTGAGGTGGTCCGGTTTAGCTACTTTACCGGCCTTACCCAGTCTCGCCAATGAAAGCTACCATTGATGCTCCCCAACGCCCACTCATTAAACCCCTTACTCTACCCCTGGCTCTAGTCTACTTTGGGCTATCAGCCCTGACCTTTCGCCTCTGCGTGTATCAACTCATGCCCTTCTTACGCCACGCGGGGGTGAGCCCCTATTGGGCATTTATCAGCAGCTACTCACTGGCCCTCACCGCCTTGATGGGCGCTACCGGACTGGCACTCCACCAGGATGGCTACCCCCTAACTAGGACTACCTTTCAAGACCGACTCTGTTTTCAAAGCCTGCCCCCTAAAGCCTGGGGCTGGACCATTGGGTTGTTTCTACTGGGCTTTCTGCTGACGGGATTGCTGATTCCCACGGCCCAGGCCATCGCTCGAGTAGCGGTTTTTCGACCACCTGCCTTTCTGCCCGATGTGCTCAATCCGCTCACGCCCAAAACGGCCTCGTTGACCCAGTTTATGGGCGTCTCCTTGGCGGGCCAATGGTGGTTGTTGATTAGTTACGCCCTGTTTCTCCTCGTATTTAACCTGTTAGGCGAAGAACTCTGGTTTCGAGGGTATTTATTGCCTCGCCAACAGCTGGTCTATGGCCGGTGGAGTTGGTTGGTACATGGGCTGCTCTGGACGCTGTTTCATCTGCCCATCTATCCCTGGTATGTGGTGTAACTGCTGCCCACGGCCTTAAGCGTGAGCTACGCCGCTCAGAAAACGGGCAGTAGTTGGGCCTCCTACCTGGTACATGGGTTGGGCAATGGCTTATTGGTCTTGATTCCCATCACGGGGGGTATCCTCGGCTAGTAAATACCTACCGACGAGCCAATGCCCTTGTGGCTAAGCATTATAGCTTATTCCAAGCTTAGTAAAGGGTATGTTTGAAGGCCTCCATTCGTTTATGGCGTTTTACAAACGTCCGTTGAAGGGATGCTACCTAGTAACCAGTAAATAAATCACCGCAAGAATGTGCTAAATAAGGCCTCTTCTGTTTCGAGGTACACAATAAAACAAGCCAATCCACGTTTTATATCTGTTATGCGTCTTCAGCCTCACTAGTTTGAACTAGTGAGGCTTTTTCATAATCTCTTAGACGTAACTTTACAGCTATGGAAGGCGTATCCGATCAGCTCCCGGATCAACCAGCTCCCGAGAAGCTGCGCTTTAATGCCGCTAATGACTTTTTGACTATCTGCGACGGCAACGGCCGCCCGGCGGTTGTCTACGGGCTACGACAGCGGCTATTACTGGGAAGATGTGCAGCGCGCTTTGCGCATTGCCGTAGGCCTGGAAAAGTGGCGGCAACGGCCGACCGTCTGATTAGGTTAAGAATTGGCCTGTTGGTTAGCTAACCGCATTACTTGAGTAGCTTGAAACTGACTACCCTTGGCGGTTCGGAAAGCAGCCCGGTTTAACTTTGCCGCAATCTGCGTAAGATTCCAGCCTGCCTGATGTAAAATAGTAATCATGGATGCTGCCCGGCGGTTATTTTCATTGGCTAGTGCATTGCACCGGGTGGTTTCTCCCCCTTTTCGTTGCCCTTCAGGCGTTAAGTTTTCGGGCTTACCGAGTTGGACTCCCTGAGCGCGTTTAGCTTGGAGTGCGGCCTTGGTACGAGAGCTAATTAATTCTCGCCGGGTCGCCGGTGCGATCGTGTTGGGCCAATGTAGCAAAAATGCCAATGGTTAACGTATTAGCGTCCGGCATATCGACGCACTGGAAGTTAACCCCCGAATCTCTGAGCGTAAAGATGAAGGAAGCATTACGGCTTAAGCGATCAAGCCTGGCAATGACCAGGACAGCCTCTTCTTTCTTGGCCCGATCAATGGCCGCAGCCAGTTGAACACGCTGGTTCTTTTTCCCCGATTCTACTTCCGTGAACTCGGCTCGTATAACGGCTCGGCGGTCCGAACCTTCCACAAACCCGGACACAGCCGACCGCTGAGCCTCCAGGCCCAAACCGGATTCACCTTGGCTTTTGGTCGATACGCGATAATACGCTACGTATTTAGTTAAGCCCAAGCTGGCCACGGTGGAGACGGTCTCACTCCGACGTATCGGCCGGGCGGTTGATTTCTTAGTCATGGTGGAGAAATCGGCTTATCCGTTCATTGTATGAATCGAGTGCTGTATCTTCGACCTCACTTGCCTGGCTGAGATCGAGTCGCAAAAAGTCGGCCCGGTCGGCCCCGTGAATCATACCCTCAAACTTGAGTTCCTGCTCCACCCAGGCTGATGTTTTGTCCAGTGCCTTTGCTTGGTCAAGCACTGAATGAAGAATGGCCCTTGTCCGATCGGGATTTTGCGTGGTCAATAGCAGAATACGAATATCGGTCACATAATCCTCATAGGTCAGCCCCTGGGCCAGTCGTTCGGCATGAATCCACTCAAGGACCAGTGACTGAATCAGTTCTTTGTGAGGAGAGCTATCAAGATCAGCAAGGGTAATACGTCGATTCATCGGCCAAACATACTACATTCTCGGGGTATTTTACAAAGCTTGAACGACCCTTGCAGAATTGTTAAACAAGTTGTTTTTGGTCATATTAGTTAGAAAAACTATCTTTGTAGGCCTTGATAATCAAGGCTGTTGAAATAAAAATGGGAATCGAAAGGCCACTCGTACGGGTGGCCTTTCGATAAACGGAGTACATGATTGAACCGCTTACAAGTGCTTAACAGAAGGCTCGTTTGCTACAAAGCAGCCCACGCTAGGTTGGTATAGTGCTTGGTAAGCGTGGGATGAAACAGCAACGGATGTGCGCTTATTGGCTAGCCGAACTGGCTTCCTCAAACAAACGCATGGCCATTAAACCCGTTCCGACCGCTCCACCCGCCCGAAGCGCGGCTGCAATGAAGACCGTTTCGGCAATTTCTTCCCGGGTAGCTCCCGCCTGGACGGCATTGTTGATATGGGATTCAATACAATAAGCACATTGAGTTGTTAGGGCTACGGCCACCGACATTAATTCCCGGTACTTAATCGGAATTACGCCATCGTTTCGTTCGGCAGTGTGTTTGAGGTTCATAAAGGCGGAGGACTCTTGGGGAGCCGCCTTCAGCAGGGTGTTAGTATAGGCCCGATCTTTGGGGGTTTGGTATTCGGTCATAGGAGTTGATAAAAAGGGTCTACTGATCAGCAGTATTAGAAGCAAGAGGCGAAAGTGATCTTTTGTTACTATATAAACGAAGCCTAATAGGCTGGTCATCCGATTTGGCAAATGCGCACAAGGTACCCGTAACTACACAAAAAAACAGTTGTTGCCGATGACGGTTTTAAGACCGTTGATTTACTCAAGGTTATGCCATTGGGAGCCAACTACGGTCAGTAGTTGGCTCCTTCATTTTTTATTCAATTCAAGCCAATAAACCGTCTTCTAAAATATTACCGCTATGAAAATGAACACCCAACCCTTGCTTAACTTACAGCTTAACCTAGATGAGCTAGTGAAAGCCTTTGACAGTTTACCCAATGAGCCTTCGGGTAATTTTCGCCATTCGGTCAAATTTACCGTTACGGACGATCATGGAAATCTTGTCGAACGGGAACTTCTTTTCAGCTGGAACCAGGACCATTCGGATTGGGAATTGAACGCGAAAGGGCATGATCTGCTCATAACGGCTTCTGACCGTTGAGCATAACTTTCCTGCTTTTTTGGTACCGCTAGACATCAGGTACAGAAACGTATTATACCGGTACGTCGCTGTCCGGCATGGGACAGCGGCCGACGGCTATTTCTTACACCAAATATCCAAATCGTATGAAACTAAGCCTCGAACCTGGTGAGGTCCCCTTCAGGGTGGGCGACACCCTGGTTGTTAACCTTCCCTATCACACACTGGCTGATCCCATCGTTGTGGACATTGATAACAAGCCCTATTTTCAGGCTGAAGTGATGCGAATTTTTCTAGAATTTCCGACGGTGGTCAGTGTGATTAAAGAGCGCTAGGATATTCATCACTTTGCGGTAACCAGTATCACGTATGATCTCAAACCCTTAGGCTTCTATGAAGGAGCCGGTCGGGTGACCTTACGGCTCGACTTGACCCGTGATGAGCAGTTACTTTTTACCACGGAAGACGACCTGTTCCTAGAGCGCTAAGAGCGGTCAAGCCATGCGTGTAGCAGATGAACTAGTTTGGCCACTTCCCGTCAATAAAAAGGTTGATCGCCGAACGCTTGCCTAACTAGTTTTCTTCAATGGCTGTAATTAATTGATTTACAGATATGTAAGCGGGTAAAGGTAACCCGTTAAGAGGTAGTAAATCGGATTTGATGAGACTATAATTAGATTGACTTTAGACCAGTAAGCAAACTACCAACCTACTTACCACTGTCCCCTCGCTATTAACCAATGATAGCAATAAAAGAAAATGGGGATGGTATCACCGTTTTATACATAGCCTATACCTTCTCTTTCTTGGCTGATTAAGCACTACCTTTGGTCATGAATCAACAACAATACACGGCCATTCCCGATACTTCGGATAACCAATACTGGATTAGAACTCTGAACAGTCAAGACCGCTCCACGACCTTCGTGCCCCGAGATAAAGAACTACACAGGCTACTCAAGCAGAACGCCAAAAAACTTAGCCAGCCTGCCAGTTCCTATAAGAAGCGTGCCAAAAAGGATTGAATCGACTTCCTCTCTTACTCAAACCAGGTGTTTAACAGCAAATTAGACCCCTAGAGACACCATCTACGATAAGCCATAGTAATTACAAGAAAATGACAACATGAGGGCTTAGAGTACGTTTATGAGCGTTAACGAATCTAATAACTAAAAGCCCCGTCGTAATTGGCGGGGTCTTTTATTTATATTGGGTTGTAAAGATATTGCCCCTCATGACAAGGGGCAACACTACGCGATTGAGCTAGATAATTTAGGGTAACAACTCGGAGTCAGCATTGGATGTTTATAGAAACTGATGTGGGTAAACTATGAAACTTGAGATCAACCCTGGCGACCGGGTGGAAGTGATCCGCGTCTCGAAAGGCAGCTTTTATCGAGGTCGCTATGAAGCCACCGTGATTGGACAGACCAATGGCAGGCGGATTAAGGTCAGGGATGACCAGGGTAAGGATCATTCCGTTTACTTCAAGAATGTTAAAAAACTGCCTTGATCACTACCAGACCGATTGGCGCTTGCTGAGGTAATTGCCATAATTCTCCAGATTTGGCTAAGGGGCGCTTTCCTCGGACACTAATTGATTGGTAGCTTTAGCTAATTAGATTGGACTTGCAATAGTATACTGGAGATATTTTTCAGGCAGCCATCTGAGAGGTGTAAAAATAAGATTCCTGTTGAGCGGGAGTTTGGTAATTCAAGCTTGAATGTCTCCGCCGACGATTATACCAGCCCTCAATATACTCGAAGGTGGCTAACCGGGCAGCGGCCCGCGTTGGAAAGTCAGTATGGTTCACTAATTCGCTTTTGAATGTTTTGAAAAAGCTCTCAGCTACTGCATTGTCCCAGCAATTGCCTTTACGACTCATACTTTGCACGACAGGCAGGCCTCTCAACTGATCCCGAAATTCAGTGCAGGCATACTGGACACCAC
>NZ_FOLQ01000050.1 GCF_900112365.1 Spirosoma endophyticum
AAACCTGTTTTAAACATCTCAAAACTCAGGGATTCAACCGCACGGGCGGCCCCGAT
Source organism: Spirosoma endophyticum (assembly GCF_900112365.1). Lineage (GTDB taxonomy): Bacteria > Bacteroidota > Bacteroidia > Cytophagales > Spirosomataceae > Spirosoma > Spirosoma endophyticum. Next base: position 57 of record NZ_FOLQ01000050.1, read on the forward strand.
TGAAGACCTCAACTTCAAAAACGATGGTAAGATCATGTTACTCATTGCCATCGTCGTAATGGCTTATGTATTATCCTTAAAAGAAGCGTTTGAAAAAGGCTCCTTGAAGCAGAAGGTGTACCGAAATGGGAGCCATTCCATGTCCGTTTCGTTCTTTCGGCAAGGCATCACCAGTCTGCGTCGTCATGTACAATCATTAGCTCAATTTATCCGCTACTTGGAATCCATTGCTCAATCACTTTTGACGCCCCAATGGATGTATGTCCAGTAATCTGGCAGATATACCCCAACTGTGTTAGGTACCTCAACTTATGATCATTATTACTCTTAGACGGTAGTGATGGTAAAAAGTCACAAGTTTATTGATAATTATTTTTTATTAACTAAAAAATACAAAATTATACATAATTAAAATTAATGGTAACATATAACTTTTTCTAGATTCGTTGTATAACTTTTGTTATGTTATGTGAAAATCAGAAGATTACTTCCTTATTCCTTCGGAGGTGAAAATCTGTCTTAATTTATATTCCGTGACAATAATGGGCAGTAGTACAAGCCCACTGGAAAGGATGACAATGACTAAAAACAAGGTTCGGGAACTGCCAAACCAACCAACAAGCCCAGCCCTGCCAACAATCAATAGTAATAAGATTAGAATAATTAGAAATCCAATTGAAGAGTATAGGAAACACTCACTCGCTAATCGATTCGCAACTACCCAAGTATCCTGATTTTTCATTGACAGACCAGTTCTATACCCATAGAAGTGGTTGATCTGCTTAGGCTGTTTATACTGAAATAGGATCGCCATCAGTAGCATAAGCACTGGAATGAAGAGAAGAGGAACAAGCCATCTAAAGTTGATTAGAGTACTCATTTTCTTGTTGTATAAGTGCAATTATGATAAGCTAACGAGTTAGTAACCTTAAAAAGGTAGATACTTTTTCGTCTAATTCTTCAAAAAGTCGTTGTCTTAATTCCGCTCGCTTCCGCCATGCTCTAATCGACAAGGTGTCAAGAATAAAAAAAACACCGCCCGATATATTTATTACTTAAGTATTTATACTTTACATATTTTGGTAACAAATATAATCACTGACGCCTATGAATCTGTTTACGCTCATGCGGGCAGCCTGCAAAGTGAGCCCTGCCTCTCAGCCCACCCAGGGGCTGCCCCTCCAGCTGATCAAGTTCCATCTCTCGGAAGCCCACCGCTTGTTTGGCTTAGAGGAGTATAGCCAGGCTTTGTTCCATTGTGAAGAAGCCTTGTTGCAAGATCCGGCGAATGCCGAGGCGTCTCGGATGCATAGGTTCATTCGCCAAGAATGGCAGGATTACATTAACGTCACGCCGGATTCGTTGTTTTCCTTTTTGTGGAGACCCAAAGCAGCTTCTATCCCTAGCCGTAGTAAGTCAAGATTTGGAGTCTTTCTAAGACGATTCTTTAAGTGCTTAACTTCTATTTCTAGAGTCAAGCTACGAATAATTAACTAACATAATACACGGCTTTTCTCTCCCCTTTCCAACGTACAATTTGGCCTGTTTTCATTACTCATAGAGGGTGTTTGATCTTAGAATATTCCCTTGACATAAGATCTCTTATTCAACGCATCTTCTTATTTTATGGCTACCTATTTGCCAAATATTAATACAAATAAGCGATCCGTAACTACTTAATTACCAACTTATTACAACATTTTTTTACTAGTACTATGTTGGATAATTCCGCTATCTTTGCTGCATCTTATAACCATCTAACGGATTCCTCCTCCTCCCACTCTACTTAAATAGAGTTGCTGGTCTAGCCTTCCCCAGCAACGTATGAATTTCACCAAACAGCCAGTCCAGCCGGTTATTAATAGCCTGCATTACACTGAATGGATTATCAAAGACTTCAAAGTTTTGTTCCTGCTCTCAGAACGAATCCTGACTGAGATCAGAAAGATTTCTCTGGTAGACAATTGGTATGAAGATCCGATAGCGAGCGCTACTTACATCGACCGAGTCAATACCTGCTTTATCAGCGTCAGGCAGTACCATAAAGCGTTTGGTATCTTACCACAGGTCGGAGATCGGCTCTATAATGAGGACACGGGTATGATCGTCCAAGATCGCTCGATTGATGGGGGCTTAATGACGATTACCTTCACGCTTAGTCTCTAAATTAAGCGTGGCTAATCGACTTAGCCGCTATTTTGTATTTCGCCTAATTCTAGGAATAATCGCTTAACATAAATATCGTGGCTGTTGCAAAAGTCCAGGCTGGATAAAAAAAGTATGATTTGACCGTTCGTATTCATTCGAAAAACGGCTAAAAACTCTTTTGTAAACTAGCCAGTTCGCAACAGTACCGACTTTCGCAACAGCCACTATCGTTACATAACATATAAAGCCACTGATTATCAGTGGCTTTATATGTTATGTAACGAACCTACTTTCTAAATAGTTATGGTTTAAGGTACATCAAAGCCTGCCCGCTTTTAGGATCGAAAGGAACTGAGCTATGTTCATGAGTAATTAGCCACTGCTTATCTTTTTTCTGATAGCAAATCGTTGCTCGCCAACGCATGTTGATTGTTGTACCCGCGTTAGTCATGCCGTTGACATGGTTAATAGAGGTACAATAGGCTAGGGCTTCGCTGGCCACCACTGATAGATTTTCAACTTCATAAGTCATTGCTTCTAGAAATTGAGCTACCCTAATCTACTCTGCATAGACACCCCTGACTAAACGTTTGCATTTATTTTAAAAGGTCAGGTAATACTTTCCGGCACTTGTGGTGTATACTTAGTAGGATACAGTCTGCTACTGCTCAGATGCTGATCATGTAGCAGAGATCCTATCTCGTAAACAAATCTCTCTGAAAAGCTTATAAAGTTGATAGGTTCTTTAGTTCGCCTAAGTTTCTGATCGATTCTCAAAATAAATTCACTTATGGAAGGGTATGAACCCTTCCTATTTCCATATAAGCTATAGTAGGCTCTGCGGTTAATCTATGCATCAATGATAATGGTTTGACTTTTCGAGCAAAGCCAAGTCTTTTCGGAATCGATTCAACGGTCTTTTACTCGTCGTTGGCGGGTTCAATCTACGGATATTCCATTAACATAATGTAGACCTTTCTTCTCCCCTTTCCAAGTTACAATTTGGCCTGTTTTCAGGGCTCGTATGCGGTGGTCGATCTTAGAATATTCCTTTAACATAAGATTCCTTATATAACAAGACTTAGAATTATTCAATTTATGCTAGGTCAAAAGAAGGGGGTGACATTGTATGTCACCCCCTTCTTTTTGGTACTCGTTATGGTTATCCTTTTTTTTCTTTGGTCGGCACCAGCTGCGCTTTTACCTGGTTCATAAACACTGAGCTAGGCTTGAAGGAGGGCACCTTATGAGCCGCGATCGTAACGGCCGTATTCTGAATGATATTACGACCTGTTTTTTGGGCGCGCTGTTTGAGGATAAAACTCTCGAAGGTGCGAATATAAATGGGTTCGCCCTCGACTAAGGCGTCCTTTACTACGTCGAAAAAGGATTCGACGATTAACCGACTCGTCATTGGATCAAGACCCGTCCGCTCACTGATTCGTTGAATTACATCTTGCTTTGTCATCCTTTCATAACTTAGTTTGTCAACCTATTGATTTAACATCTTTGGCTATGGTTGGCATAAGGCAACTGGTTTTACAATCGTAAGGAATTGGGAGTATGATTGTGAAAAGGCTCTAGGTGGCGAACATACCTTAAATGTGTGTGTTCCCCCTCTTACGACTCCGAGTCGCTTTAATCTGCACTTCTAAATCAGTGATCTGTTGGTCTTGACGAACTCTGATACTATCTTGCTGTACATAGTTTCCCTCAGAAAGATTGGACAGTTCTACCTCATAGTCGGTTATTATCTGAAGCCATTCAGAGGGGGATGTTGTGGAAGAGGCATCATTCTTATGTTTTTGATGGCGAGCGTATATTGCTTGAAGAGCCTGTACTTCCAACTGGTTATTGGCTTTCCATTCACGAATATGTTTTCGTAATAAAGCTACACGTTGATTCATTCCACTAACGTCCTCATCCATAAGTGGCTAACTCTCCTGTTAAGCTAGTTGTCAGAGCCATCCTTATTAAATGAGATACTGGTCATTAGTAACTATATAGAAATGAGTTTACGACGCTGTATACGGGTATCCAGTATAGGTGGTACAATACTTTCGTATAAAATAGCCAATTATCTAATTATCAAATAGTTGAAATGCATATTCATTTTAACGAGCAATTGATTGAAAAGGAAAAAACGGCTTTGCTTTGCGTTTTAATGGCCTCTTAAAACGTTTCATACTGCCGTTTGCGAAAACAAATCGCTTCGGCGATCCGATTCACGAAACCTAGCAACTTAACGAGTATTCTGAAATTAATCAGGGTTACTATTGGGTCATAAGGATTTATGTACGATTCGGCAACGTGACCCATAACTCTACGTATAAATGACTCAATCGCAGCTATTTATACTTTCCCCTGAAAATATTGTACTACACATGTAGTTTACTTATCTATCCCAGAAAAAGAATGATTGCCGGTGAACATTAGCTGACAGGGCTACTTATATATGATCAATTAGGTATATAAGAGAGCTTGTTCGTTAATTTTCAGCTTGTGAAACATCAGCCGTTGCCATATAAAACGCTTCGAGAAACCGCATTTCAGTTATTAGAGCAAGGTCAGGGCATTGACCAAATAGCGGCAACCTTAAATGTACCGATAGGTAAAATCTATTACTGGCGACGTTACTACATGAAGACTGCCCAACCCCTAACAGATGGACGTCGGTTATACAACGATCAGTTCAAACAAGCAGCTCTTGATCAAGTTGATGCGGGCATTAGTGTTACAAAATTGGCTCAATTACTGGGTGTGTCAAAAGTTACGCTATTCAAATGGAAGAAAGAAAGAAACGAAGCCCACCAGTTAACTAATGAAGCACAGACTGTAGAAGTGCCAACAGGATCTAAGCTAGTCAAGAGTAAGGAACCGGTTTCGGCTCAGAATATCACCGATGATTTATTGGAACGAATACGCGTTCTAGAAGAAGAAAAAAGTATATTGAGAAAGGCATTACAAATTCTGGCGTGTTCGATGTGCTAAAGAACGAACGTATACTATCCATAGATCATTTTTAATTAGCTTATCAAAAGGTGTACGGCTTTGGGAAATAGAGCAAGGATCGCTCAGTTCAGCCTCGTTCACTGCTTTTCCTGTGTCGTTTTGCGGCAAATCGTACTCCATTATTGCATCTTTATACGTCTTCTTCTTCAATATCTACTCTAAGGTAGCAGACGTTGGATAGTGCCCCCTGTTTTAGTGGGGCGAGTACACCTCCACTTATTTATAAAAGGGGCTAGTGACATCATATGTCACCAGCCCCTTTTATATCCCTGGGTAGTTCTGCAGAAAAGTACATAATTCGTCACTTGGCTTATCTAATCGAATAAACTGCTCAAATAAGACGAGACGGCCTTAGGGTTCAAAAAGTCATACCTTTCTGAACCACAGTCGATTAAAGATTTTTTCAATCAAATCGTACCAAAAACTGGGGCCAGAAAATAGGTTCAATAATTCTGTTGGGTTTGACTTTATGATACTAACTTTTTAAACCATAAAGCAAAGAGAATCAGATCACTAACTAACGAGGGTAGTTCAAATGACGAATTATGTACTTTTCTGCAGAACTACCCATGATGCAAATTAACGTGTTTTTATTGGCTATTTGATTTGATCATCTGTTCTTCCCAGTAATCTCTTTTTTACTAAATAATTGATTATGAGATGTTTAGTATTTAAAACTATATTTCTAGTTTGCGGCCTTTTTCCCCTTAGTCTTTTGTTTTTCTTTCCTTTTCCCCGTTGTTTTTTGGTCTTCCTGCTAAGTGGACTGGTATTAGCCATTTTTTTAGCCCTAAAAAGCCGTTTTTCAAGCCACTTTTTTAGTAAACAAGTGCTTGTGTATTTTCAAATACACTTGTTAAACACTTGAAGGAAATTTTTTAGCAAATAACTATCTTATTACTAAACCCTTACAGTGTGGATAACTTTAATAAACTGGCGTTTGATTACTAATAAACTGGCGTTTGATTACAAAAACCTACTTAATAAACTGGCGTTTGATTACAAAAACCTACTTAATAAACTGGCGTTTGATTGTTAATAAACTTTTATTTATTACTTTCTGCAAGTTTATTAAAAAGTTTTTATATTTGCCTATCAATCAGTTTGATATAAAAAATGAAAAAGGGTATTGAGATATGGCAGGACAACGCTTTAACTGTGGCTCGTTATGAGATGACGGAGACAGAAAAGAACCTACTGTATATGGTTGTCGCTCAAGTTAAACCTGATGATTCTGAGTCGAAGGCATATCAAGTGTCTGTTAAAGAAATGGCTAGAATAACAGGTTCTGAACGGTTAATGGCCGATGCTTATAAGCAAGCTGCCCGCAAATTGATGACCCGCATATTTGAAACAACATTATCAGATGGCGATTCTTTGATTGCGGCTTTCATAGCTTCTGCACGCTTTAAGAAGGGTACGGATATAATCGAAATTGAGCTATCTCGCCACGTTCGGCCCCTGTATGTAGACCTAAATAAGAAGTATACGAAGGTACAATTAGCAGCTGCTATTTCCCTTAATTCATCCTATGCGAAGCGAATTTATGAACTACTGTGTATGTATAAAAACATGCCAGATAAAACGTTTCGCCGTGGTATAGTTGATCTCAAAACTATGCTGTGGATTATTGATCCCAAGACGGGAAAAGACAGTTATCCTGACTGGACAAATTTTCAAAGGAGAGTCTTAGACGTCGCTGCAAGAGAAATCAACGGTCATACAGACCTGACATTCAATTACAAACCCATCAACGGCGACCGGCCTGGACGGGGGCGTAAACCCGTTGTTGAAGTCGAATTTGAGGTCTTCTACCAGGCTAAGCCCGATCCGGCTCCTTTGTCCAATCTGCTTGAACGGTTGGTAAAACAATTCCGACTGCGGCCCGATCAGGCCGATACGGTGCTGGCCATGCACTCTCCTGAAACCATTAATCGTCAACTTTATGATATTCAGACCAAAGCGAATGATGGCAAGGTCAAAAACTTAGGGAGCTATACCGCTAAAGTGTTCGGGTTAGCCACTACAGTGAAAGAAAAATAGCCCTCTGGCCCATTAGTCATTTCATGAAATCCAATCATATCCCGAAGAATACCACCCTGTACTTACCCCCTGGCCATAAAGCCGAGCGAGCCGAAATCTTTTGGCAAACCGCTAATTGTGACCATTTTATGGAGAATTATCGGACTGACTTGGTGAAGAGTAACCCGAGTGAACAAGTCCACAACCTCAAATTTGCCGATGTGGCCCGAATGCTGTCCGGAAACGTGCTGATTACGCCTGTGCCTAAATCAGTGAATAAGTACCAGGCTATTTCGTATTGGCAGGAAACCTACTATTTGACTATCTTTACCTTAGAACACCGGGCGGAGAATCCTTCGCCCCTGTTTGCGGTTATTATTACAACCTACATCACCTATGAAAGCCGACACCTCAGGGCTTACCAAGCCTACGCCGACAAAATCCGCCAGCTCTACGACCGCTAAAGCGGCTCGTTCGACCCAGCAAGGCCCCCTACCCGGTAAAGGGCCCTGGTTCCGGCTGGATGGCGTGTGGTACACCCAGGATGAGGCCGGTGAGTGGGTCATCATGCCCGGCCAACGTAAAGCCAAGGGATTGAAACGGCTTAAGCCAGCCGATATCCCATCTTAGAATAATCCCTTAACATAAGATTCATTATAGAACACATCCCCCTAAAATACAATTTTTCAACGCTTAGAAAGGGGATAAAAATAGAGGTCGGTCAGATGGTGACATCACCTGTCACCATCTGACCGACCTGCTCGTTTACAGTCGTGGCTTAGCTCAACAGATGCAGCAGGCGGCTGGCCGCTCGCTCGGGATCGGTCTCGTTCAGGGAATAGAACTCGACGGACCGGCCCACCAGCCGAACGCCATCCCAGCGGCTCGTACTATCTCGGTAAATGACCGAATAGCCACTCAGATCACCCAACTCCGCCCGGATATCGTCAAGTACGTTGTCCATATCGTTGGTGACGCTTTTGGAGCCCTGGTCTAAATCGACAATGGCGATCACACTCCCCTCGACGGTATAGGTATAATCAGCCCGCGGGCCTTGAAATCGGGTTTTCATTGACTTGCTTTTTTCTTGGTGGACGCTTTTCCTTCCAGTTGATCCGCCTGGGCATTCATCGCTTTGGCCTGTTCAGCCGCTTTTTGAGCCGCTACCCGAGTGGCGTCAGCCTGTTCCTGCTGGATGATCCATTGCTGGAAGTCGGCCAACTCTTTGCCCTCATTGACCTGACTCGACACGGTATACGTACTATCAATTTTGCGCACATAGATTGGATCGACCTGGCGAAGATTACGCCACTTCCAGTCAGACACTTCAAATTCACTGCGTTCACGCCGCAAACTCCAGGCCTGCCAGGTGACCGTGACCAGGAGGACCACCATCAGCCCGAACCCATAAGCCCCAACTTGTAGGTATTGACTCATCTTGCGTTCAGGCGATTGCCGATGAGCCTGTTCAAGCCGGTCGAGTCGGCTGGTAAGCGGACTCAAATCAATACCGGGCGCGGTTGACTTGGCTTGATCTTGTAAGCCCTGCACGGCCTTGGTGAGCGCATCGATACTGGCCCGGTAATCGGGCGGGGTCTGATTCGGTAATTTGTCTAGTTTGGTTTCAAGCTTTTTTACCTCCTCGATCAGCGATTGCAGTAATTCGCCCACTAATTCATTCGTATCCATCTTACATGCCAAGGCTACGGCCTTGTTTTAGTTGTTTATCTTCGATTTGCGGCCCTTTCTCCAGGCCAATGGACTTGTCTAGCTCCGGCTTCTTGGAAAGCTCTAAGGCGCGTTTTAGGCTATTCTCCAGGAGTTGTTCTTGAATGTGACCCAAACTCAGGTTCTGGTGTAGCTTGGAACCCTTAAAAGCCACCTTGATTTCTTCCCCGTTATCGATCTGGCTTATCCGCTCGAAGCTCAATCCACGGGCTTTACCCGCCTGATCCCGATTGACGATTACCTCAATACCGCGCTGGGCTAAGTCAGCTTTTAGCTCCGCGCTGTTGGTGGAACGCTCTAGGCTTTGCCGGACTTCATTCCGCATTTCCAGCCGGTGGCGATCCCGATCCGGTATGTGCTCTAAACTCAGACGGTAGCCCTGCTCCTTCATCAGCGTTAAGCTGTGCTTCTGCTCAATCTCCCGCAGCAGCTTCTCCGAGCGGTTGTAATTGTGGCTATCACTGATACTTTGGCCATTGCTGGCCACCCGATTGGCAATGATGTGAAAATGGCTGTGGACTGTATCCTGGTGCTGAATCACCACGTATTGCGATTGATCCAAACCCATGCCTGTCAGGTACTCGCTGGCCACGGCCTTCATTAACTCCGGCTGAAGCTGCAACCGGGCCTCGTCTTTAGGATCAAAGCTGATGGCCGTGTGCCAGACGCTGCGCGTTAGCTCAGGATTCATCTTGGCCTGACGGGTGAAATCGGCCACCATCGGATTTAGCTCATAATCCCGCACGCCCTGACTCATCAGCACTTGGCCTTTGCCCATCTCCACCTTCTGCATGTTGTAGGCGCAGCAGCCTTTGAAGCTGCGGCCAATCGTCGTCTTGGCAATCATAGATCAGCGGGTTTATCTAAGAGTTGGCCTAACTGTTGCAAGAGTCGATGGGCTTCCAGGGCGATGCTGCGGATACCGTCGGCGTTCGCTTTATGAGCAAGCTGATTGAGGTTATTCCCCAGCCGAGCGACTTGGTTCAACGTCTCATTTTCCTGGGGAGTTAGCCGCACCTGAGCCTGGCCCGTCAACACGATCTGGCGGCAATAATCCGACAGATTGAGCCCCGCTCGCTCGGCCCGTTTCTTGATGGCCAACTCCTCTAAAGTCGTCACGTAGAGGTTAATTTTCTTATCCCGTTTCTGGGCATTGGGCGGGCGGCCACCCTTCTTTTTGACCGGTTCAGAGGGGTTCATAAACAACCAGAGCGAGCATTTTTTTCACCCCCGACAGTCGGAGGGGGGACAGCCGTTTAACCCGAAAAAAGCCGACCGTAGGAAGGGTTTTTAAGGTGTTAAACATGGCTGGCTACTCAATCAGACTAGCAAAGTACGCACGCGCCAGCTTCTTCGCAAGCAAACCTATTTATTTTAAAATTTCTCGTAAAGATTGAGAACGTTTCCAATCCTTAATAGCTCCTTCTCGGTCGTCTATGCTGTACTTGGCAAGCGCTCGAATATGGTAGGCTAAATGGTTATTGGGATGAAGGAATAAAACTTTATCACATTCAATGATGGCAAGTTTACATTGCCCACTTAGACGTAATTCAGCCGCTCGATTTAAGCAAATAGTTACTTCTTCAGCAATAGGAGCAGCCAGCTCAGTGGAGGGAAGAGGCTTTTTCTTAAACAGCCTTTTTAGAAAATTCATGAGTGAAAGATCACCAGGGAAGGGAAGGGTTATTACTTCTTACCAAACAACCATTCTCGAAAACTAGTCGGGCGTTGTTGGATAGCTTCCCGAATAATACGAAGTTCCTCATCTCGTTGATTATCCAATTCAGTACGTTCAGCTAATCGAACAACAACTGACTTTAAATCATCAATCTCAGTCCGTAAATCTTCTTGGCGGGCTGGCGGCTGATTTCCTTTTTTAAGTTGTTCTTGGGCGTACTGGCGTAGATCCTCGTTTAAATACTGGCCAATGGTTTTACCACGTCGTTCAGCGGCCTTCTCAAAGGCCGTACGAGTTTCAAACTCGATACCACGAATTGACCAGACACCAACATCAGGTGCATGACGACGACGGCCACCTTTGCCCTTCTTCCCAGTCTCTTCTAAGATATCAGCAAGTGTACTACTTAATGGCAGTTCTGTAATCGTGTTTTCAGACTGTTGTTTACTTAATTCGAGTTTTGTAAGCGGGTCTTGGTCAGCCATTGAGAAAAGTCATACATTTAGTATACAGCAAACTAAACGCTTTTTTCAGATCTAATCAATTGAGAGACGTACAATAAGACTTTTCTCTATACTGCTTTAGCTTAACATGAGCCAGATTGGCCAACAAAAAAGCAGACCAACACTGTCAGTCTGCTTTCTGCTTCTATCCACACAATAAGAGAATCGTTAGACTCTCTTTGATAGATAGTCAAGCGATTGTACAACTTATTTGTTATCAGCTGAATTAACATAACATTTGATTATATAACTGTTTTTACTTATGACTTCTCTCATTAGAAGCACCGCCGACGACGCTGCATTCAAAACGCTTATTAGCCAATTAGACTACGATTTATTGCAGCGCTATGGGCCCAAACAGAGTCAATACGATGTACACAATACTGGTCTACAAGAAGCTAGGGTTGTTCTCGCTTTTAATGGAAATGAACCGGTAGGCTGTGCTTGCTACAAAATAGTTGAGCCAGCAGATAGTGTTGAAATAAAACGAATGTACGTGCAGCCTGCTTACCGGCGTTCCGGCGTGGCTCAGCAACTACTAGCTCAACTCGAGGCTTGGGCTAAGGAAGAAGGTCACCATATAGCTGTCTTACAAACTGCGATTAAACAGCCCGAATCGATTGCGCTTTATCAACGATGCGGTTACAAATCAATTCCTTGCTACGGCGTGTATGTTGGCGATGACGACAGTGTGTGTATGGGAAAAGATCTGGCTTAAACCACTAGATAAATGGGTATGGATTAACATAATATTCACTTATACAACAGGAAAATATGCTTCAATACATTACCTGGAATGTTGATCCTGAAATCGTTCGGATTGGCGCTTGGCCTGTCAGATGGTACGGCTTGCTGTTTGCTACTGGATTTTTACTTGGCGTTCAGATTATGAGCCACATTTTTAGAACGGAGAAAAAGCCCCTTGCTGATACGGATTCGTTACTCATAACTATGGTTATTTCAACGATTCTAGGAGCCAGACTAGGACACTTCTTGTTTTATGAACCGTACATGTTCATTCAAGACCCGTTATACATCATTACACCCCCTTTTGGTGGATTGGCTAGCCATGGGGGTATACTAGGTATCATTATTGGCCTTTGGCTTTACTCACGTCGTTCGTCAAGTCAAACCAGTGGTCAATCATTTTTATGGGTTAGTGATAGAATTTGCATTGTGGCAGCTTTATCAGGAGCCTTTATTCGATTTGGCAATCTAATGAACTCCGAAATTTTTGGTAAACCGACCGACGTACCTTGGGCTTTCATCTTCTTAAGAGATCACGAGTTCAGTCAAGTACCTCGCCATCCCACCCAACTCTATGAATCGCTATCTTATCTGATTTTATTTGTAGGGCTATTCTGGTATTGGAAGAACTACCGCAACCAAGCGGCATCGGGGACTATGTTAGGCATCTCCTTAATTTGGGTATTTGGCCTACGCTTCGTCTGGGAATTCTTTAAGGAAAACCAAGTTACTTTTGAAGATAGTATGAACCTGAACATGGGGCAACTCTTGAGTATACCCGCCATTTTACTGGGGTTGATTTTACTATTAAGAAATTTTATCAGAGCCTCTTCCCTAATTCCAATTGCCTTGGTGATTCAGTCATCGAGCCTTTGTTATCAATGTGATTACCAATCAGCACAACCAGTCTCCACGGAAGTTAATTTAAATGGATGTGACGCTTCAATTTCGGATAAGCGTTCTCAAGAAATAGGACGTTTTCAAGATGGTATGGTGAAAACAAAGAAACCGCTTTCTAAAATAAGTTTATTTACATAAGATCAGTTATACAAGGTCTGTCTAAAAAGTACACTACTTGGTTGCTCTGATCAGTGGCCAAGTAGTGTACTTTTTAGATAGTTTTAAGCATAAAGCAATCCTACCTAAACGAGAATAGACCGACCCTAATTATGAAAGCTTACTTGATCAGTTGCCAGTTCAAGAACAGTGTTCATAACTATCAGTCTTTAAATGCAGAAATACGAAAATTGGGTAGTGGCTGTCATTGTATTGACTCCATATGGATCATAAAATCCAGTCTTAGCTCGACTCAAATAGCTACTCTGTTAAAACCGTTTGTCTACTCAGGTGATAAATTCATCGTCATTGGTATAAACCAAGACGCCTCTTGGCTGGGTTTTGATGAGAACTGTACATCTTGGCTGCAAAGTAATCTTTGAGTAGGGGTAGCTGACACATTCAGGGTATATCCGCCACCAAAGGTGGTTAACCGGCTGTACACTAATTGCTTGCCGAAAAATGTATGCCGCTTCGGCGGTCCGATTTTAACGTTCGTTTTAGAGAGCAAATAACTTTGGTGTTTAGGCACGTGTAAAAGCCGGTTCAGCCGCTGGCCGCTTAGCGGTGTGGTAAATTTTTGATGCTTTTAAGGCCAAAAACACCTTTTAAGGAAAAACCATTACGAAATGATGCTTTTGAAAGCGAATCTGAGTCGTTTTGTAAACTATATAGCCAAAATAATGTACTTGGTTCCAAGTACAGTTAGTTAAATCGGGATAACTATCTAACTATTAGTCAATTATAGGCTTCACGCGGCAGATATACAGATTACTGGACATGGATGGTAGAAAGCCGAAAAGTGGCTGACCGATGGTAAGTTTAAGTTCGCTAAAACTTATCAAAACTACCACCATGGCCAAGCCACTTTTTGTCAAATGTAGGCGGTTCTTTCCGGATATTCCAGAGCACATTTTCCGAAACTTATTATTGGTCTGTTCGGCCGTTACTTTGGCCCGGTCCACCAATTTGAATGTGTTGAAGGACTATTTGCCTCAACTATTGGCTAATGAGCAGACCAAAGCTGATTCCCATTATAAACGGCTGATTCGCTTTTTTCGAGTGTCAAAGCCCAATCGATTAGTCATCTGTATACT
>NZ_FOLQ01000049.1 GCF_900112365.1 Spirosoma endophyticum
CAGAGCGGTTACGAAGCGACAACGGACCTGAATTTATTAGCCAAGCCTTGCAGGATTGGTGTGCTGAAAAGCAGGTGGTATTACATTGGATTGAACCGGGCAAGCCCACGCAAAATGCTTATATTGAACGATTCAATGGCACATTTCGACGAGAGGTACTGAACGCCAACACGTTCAATAGTCTGGCGCAGGTACGCCGAACGGTGGATGCTTGGCTGGTGGAGTACAATACGGAGCGCCCTCATCAAGCATTGAAGTTTATGACGCCCGTTGAATACCGGCAGGCGGCTTAAGCTCCAGTCAAAACTGGCTCATATAACGGGGTAAGGACAATAACACTCCATATTACAAGGCCAACCTAGACTTAGAACAGGTTAACAACTTTTGGACTACTATTGACACAGTATGGGAGGTAGTTAATTCATTAAAATGAATCTTACTTTACATAATTGCACTTATACAATAGAATAACTTATATGGATGCTAGTAGCAAGAAAGAGTTATTTCTGGGACATCTTATCCAATTAATTCAGGAAAACATGCGTGCAACAACTTCCGCTTCAAAGGCTAAGACTGACTTCGATGCAGGGAAATCCTTGGCCTATTATGAAGTCGCAGATTTAATCATAGAATGTAGTAATGTATTTAATGTTCCCCTCAGTGATTTAGGAATCACCAATTTTGAGGCGGATAGACTTTTATGATTATTGGACGATAAAAAATATTTATAATTTGTTGTCCTCATTGTTATAATCCCTTTACATAAAATTAGTTATGCAACAGAAATTGATAAAATATAATATAAACTACATTTGGCTAAATGTTAAATGTATAACTATTTTAAGGAACTAGACTCCAAATGCCCTAGCAGTTCGTTAAATTTCCTGTCAGTGAATATTAAATATTTAAAAGTATCATTTCTTGTTATAACGAATCTAATTGAACTGCCTTTAAACTTTGACATATTACTAACTAAGGATTCGAGATCGCTTTTTATTTTAGATGAAGAAGAAAGGTTTTTTAGCCGAAAATCATATATATTAAATAAATGCTCAGTTGGGACGTCACTGTACCCTACTTGCCCTGTCACTGTCTGTGATAGCATTTCAAGTCCAGTTTCGACTAAAAGCTTATGTAAAGTAATTTTTTCTTGATTGGTAAGATCACCAATACTATGCCCATGTCCTAAATGCTGATGCATTTGAAATTTGCTAATTTTTCAGATCAATTCTTTTAATCATTTTATCATTAATACAAGACCTGTTGCATAACTAGGATTATGTTAAGAGACTATTTTTCTGTAAGCTCATAATTACTTAACAACGTGTTCTTGTTAATATTCAAATGAGAATAAACTTTTTCTGGATCTGTCATGGTTTAATTACGCTCCATACTAGTCTGTCTCTTGACCATTCTTCCGTGAAATAAATTGGTTTTTGCAAAGTGTCTGCTACGGCGTATAGATAAGAAACTATTGCTTGGTGATCATCCAGAGATTTAACCTCTTTTGGATCAATGTCATTTTCTATTTCTTCTGGAGAAAAAAAATAAGTTTTTACTAAAACATCTCTTAAATAAATTGTTGCATCACAATGCCAATCAGGTATAGTCTGCCAAAAGCTAATAATTACATCTGGATTTATTTTGTCTTCATACCTATCTGTCGATCCGTTATAGAATAAGACCTTATAGGTTCGATTTACAAAGGCGACCCATTTAAGCCAATCTGTTTGATTGGTGTTGTAAACATATATCTCTCTAAGACTTCCATCTTCAAAATAGACAGTGTCTTTGATATGCTGCCAACTCTCCATAAATCTGTTATATAAGTGGCATTATGTTAATTAGGGCACATTCTTCCAATCTTTAATCAAAGTGAAGATTAGATCACGGTTGATTAACAGTAAGCCGAGTATAGTAATTAGCTGAAAGACGACTATACCATTAGTAATAGATTTATATCTGTTGCTTGGGCCATTTACAATGGGTAGCATATACAGATAATCACTTAGAGAGCTTGCCCGCACTAATCCTACTTCTCGTATATACTGATAATGAAAAAAGGCTTTCAAAGGAAAGTTAAGTATTAGTATGATGGCTACTACCTGTTTAATGGTCATTAGCGGCATTTTTTGTTTTATAATTTGCTTTATGTAAAGCTAGCTGTTACACTACGAGCTAATAGTTGAATTTCGCTTCCATTATAGAAGCTGAGATAGTAATAGCTTCGCCCTTGCTGATCGTAGGTTGAAAGCACATTCTCCCCCTCTTCAAAACGACCTCGATAAAAAAGGTCTAGTGTACTATCAGGACTACTCGGGTCAAAAGAAAGAACACAAAGTACTGCATCTTTGAACAGGATTATGATAGGCTGACTCGTGGATACGTGAATGAACGAAAGCCTTAGCGCATTCTTCTCCAATGAGACAGCTCGACAATCGTACTCATTATGTAAGTCCACTTCTACCCCGTCAATCTGAAAAGAGAGCAACCCGTCGAACAGGGGCGTTAATGTCAAATCTTTTGTGGCCAATCTGTTGTATAATCTATGTTATGTTTACCTAGACGAAAAGTTACACAAAACTGGAGTTTTGTTATACAGCTAATTTAGGTGCTATTACTGAATTTGTCTTTTATGAAAGAAGCGATTCGGGTCCAAGTGATGGCGAAGGCCGACTGGGAATTTAGTGGTCGGCCATCGCCATCACCTTTTTAGGTTTACCCGCTATTCCCGGATACATGGCCTTACTATACAGTTTCTTTAAACGCCCGTTTTAACGACCCTTTGATAAAATTTTATCTTTTGCAGTGTATAATGGCTAACTGCCTTCTCAAATTGCCATCTTAAAAATCAACGTCTCATTTATTCAAATTGGCTGAGTTTGTAAAACATAAATCACAAAATGAACTCGGTTTATCGTTTATTAAACGAACGTGGCTGTTGCGCAACTCTCAACCGAAAATAATTCCAAGAGCATCAATTTCTAATCAGCCGGATTTGAGTTTTAAAACTCTATCATAGCAGGAGTAAGATGCTTGTTTGGATAGCTATCTTGATAACAAATGAGTTGTGAAACAGCCACATCCGTATTTGCATATTATTACTTATTAATTATATTTAACAACCTATTTTTTCTATTCACTCCATAATCTTTGTAAACCTTAACTATGTCGTTTATTGACAACAGCCCTAACCCTGCTCAACGTCGGGCTACTGAAACTACCGAAGGACCTTTACTTATTATTGCCGGGCACGGATCAGGTAAAACAAAGACTCTGGTTGATCGAATTGTTCGGCTGGTTCAGCTAGGCACTCCAGCTGAGAATTTATTTGTGGCCACCTTTACTGAGAAGACGGCTAAAGAATTGGTCACGTGGGTATCGAATCAACTGCTTCGCTCAGGGCTTCGGGTAAATCTGAATGAAATGTATCTTGGTACGCTTCACGCCCCCTTTTTGCGATTACTGGAAGAATACCGGGAGTACACCCGACTGAAAGGGAGCTATCGAATTCTGGATGACTTCGACCAACAGTTTGTTCTCTATCGAAACATTAGCCGCTTTGCTGAAATTGATGACATTGAATTATTGATCGGTGAACCAACGCGTTCGCGCTGGGAGCGGGCATTGGGTTTAGTACGTCTGCTAAACAGAGTGTCGGAAGAATGTCTTGACCCGGTCATGCTGTCAGGCCGAGATGATCCCGGGGACGATGGCAAAACATGGGTGGTAAGAAAATTATAGTGCACTAGGCCATTCAGCTATGTAAACTACATCTGTTCTTAAATGAGTGATATTCAATAAAAAAAGTACATTAAAATTTTATATGAAGAATTATAGTTACCACGATCAAATAATTGACTATTATCACCAGTGTCAAATTGATTATGAATTAATATGGCATCTTAAATCGCATCATTGTATGCATTATGGCTATTGGGAATCCGATACAAAGCGATTAAGAGATGCATTATTTAATATCAACAAGAAAGTAGCTCAATTAGGCCAAATTAAGGAAGGGCAACGATTGATTGATTTGGGGTGCGGAGTAGGAGGACCAGCAGTATATCTTGCCAAAAATTATAATTGCGAAGTATCCGGAATATCTCTGTCACTAATGCAAATTGAACAAGCCAGGCATCTTGCGCGAAAGGAAAATTTGAATTTTATTGATTTTAGAGTTCAGGACTATTGCAATACAGATTTTAAAAATGATGAGTTTCATATTGCTTATGCTATAGAAAGTTCATGTTATGCAGTTGATAAAACCTTTTTTCTAGAAGAAGCTAAACGGATATTAAAACCGGATGGGAAAATTATAGTTATTGATTTCTTTTGGTCAACTGATAAAACAAATGATGCTGATAAGAAGATAATGAAAAAATGGACAGATAGTTGGTCGATTTTAGATTTTTCCTATGAACGTGATTTTGAAAATCAGCTAGAGAGCGCTGGATTTTTTAATATAAAAAAATACAATTGTAATAAACAGGTTTGGCCAAGTATTAGAAGATTGTTTCTTTGCTTTCTGATTGGGTTCCTATGTGATGCTTTGTTGCGTTTAGTAGGAAAACGAAATAAGTTGAATTCTATGAATATGCGTTCTGCTTATTACCAATATGTTACTTTCGAAAAGGGATTATGGAACTATAATATTTATTGTGCTGAAAAACCCTAATCATTTGATACTAAATTGTAAATTTTCTGAATTAATTCAAGTTTAATAATTGGTTTGGATGCATAATCATTCATACCAATGGCTAGAAAATTAGCCGCTTCTGATTTTCGTGCAAATGCCGTAAGCGCTATTATTTTTAAACTACTTATTTTTTTGTCTGTATGCGCCCGTATAATCTTTGTGGTTTCAAGGCCACTTTTGTTTGGCATTTGTATATCCATCAGTATGATATCATAATTTGATTCTAATACCATAGATAGTACTTCGTCTCCATTTGATGCAAAATCAATTTTTAATAATGGTACTTCTGAATGCAGTAATTTTTTTACTATCAACTTGTTTGTTTCATTATCTTCAGCAATTAATATTTTCAGGCCGGATAACTTATCTTTAATTTTTACTAAGATTACTTCATCTATTACTTCTTCGAAAGTATACTGTTCTTGAATCTTAGCTGGTAAAGCTACGGTTACCATTGTACCTTTTCCAATTTTACTTTTTACGTGAATTCTACCTTTAAATAATTCAACCAATTGCCGCGTAATGCTAAGTCCCATTCCAGTACCTCCAAATTTAAGATGGATTTCTGAATTAGCTTGGCTAAAAATATCAAATACTTTACTTACTTCTTCATCGGACATTCCAATACCTGTATCGTTAATTGTATAGATTATTGTTTTAGATTCTTCTTCATACGCTATAGTAAATCTAACTTCCCCTTTCTCAGTAAATTTTATCGCATTACCAATTAAGTTATTTAATATCTGTGATAGCCTATATGGATCGCCAACTAGTTTTTCTGGCAATTCATTCATTATTTGCAAATAAAATGATATTTTTTTTGACTCAGCCATTCGTTTATTAGAATCATAAACTGTTTTGAGTACTGGCTTCAAGTCAAATATTATTGCATGATAGTGAAATTTTCCAGTTTGAATTTTAGTGATATCAAGAATATCTTCAATAATATATAGAAGATGTTTAGATGAGCGGTCTAGTATTTCTACTAATTCGTCCTTATCATCATTAATATTAGATTTAAGTAATTCGCTTACACCTACGATCGCATTCATCGGAGTGCGCATTTCGTGGCTCATTTGAGCGATAAATAAGTCTTTATGTTTCTCTGCTGTTTCTAGTTTATTCTTAGTTATTTCAAGCTGAGATAGTGTTACTCGTAATTCTTCATTTGCTTCGTTTACCTCTTTTAATGAACGAATTTTATTATTTTCAAAAGTATTTCCTATAGTGAAGGTATATAATATCAGAAATAATATCGTTACTAAAGCATAATAGCGGTTATTGCCTTCAAAATAATTGTAGGGCTCCTCGTATCTGAAACCTGCGAAATCGAATATAATGAAAAGTATTGGTAAAATGGATGCTACTATAAACCAACCCAAAGCAGACTTTTTATTTAATAACCAAAAAGCATGTAAGGGGATAAGTAACGACCAGAATAATACTGGACTACTAAAACCACCAGAAACAAAGGCTCCTAATCCAACAAAGGCTGCGCCAGCACCAATAAAGAAATTAACAGATAAATTTAAGGAAATAATACATTTATAAAATCCATAAAAGATAGCGCTAAAAATAAATAAGAATATTATTGATATTATTAGTACTTGATGGAAATCAAATAGTATATTACCTACAACAATAACAACCATTGTTATTATTGTTAATTGGCTACAAGTATTAAAATGGCGAAATCTTATTTTTTGATCTTCATCAGTAATATCAGCCGGTGGCACGTAGTGTGAAAAAATCATACTTACCTTCTTTGTTAAAATCTAAAAATATTCAAAATTACACTTATTAAAAAATTTATAATTAGGATTATAGCTAACACAATTAAATATAATAAGGCTGATAATAGAATTAAAGGTCTAGGTAGTTTTATTACACGAGCAAAAAAGATGAAACTGTAATTGAAAAAATGTAATAATGGAGAGAATGGTCTCCAAGGTAAGCCACGTTGAAAATTTCTTTTGTCGAACCTACGTGCTAAACTGAATAACCCCAATAAAGTGGGCAATACATAGGTAGCCGTTTTGCAGAATTCACTCTTTCTTCCGTCTTTATCCAATATATTATTAACCGCTTTTCTGGCTGCTTCATTAGCCGTATCCATATCAGCTAAGTCACTATGGGTTCGAACGAAATCAGCTGCGAGATACAGATTGTCCACTCTGGTATGCGAATCTGGACGGA
The DNA here is from genome assembly GCF_900112365.1 of Spirosoma endophyticum. GTDB lineage: Bacteria > Bacteroidota > Bacteroidia > Cytophagales > Spirosomataceae > Spirosoma > Spirosoma endophyticum. The sequence goes on from NZ_FOLQ01000049.1 coordinate 6,896, forward strand.
GAGCGTTTGTTACAATTGTGTTTACTAGTAAGGGCTCTTTATTGAATAGGTGTCCCGGACGATTGCGATCATTCACAATTGATTCATCTATGAATGTAAGTGACAAAAAACAGTCATCATCCGTCAATTTGAAATACGTTTCGCTTTTACTATCAAATATAGTACAACACTTCAACTGGCTCCACACTTCTAAAATGACCTGATTGTGTGTCATTTCTTTTAAGCATATTTTTGGATATAGTATACCTTTTGCATTCCAATCAGAAACAATTATAGATAATATTGACTTGATTGGCTTATCTTGATAGGAAGGTAATGGGTTTGCTTGTAAGTAAGTCTGCCAGTACTGCGTCTGTGAAAATATTGTAATGGCTAATCCTGAATTCGCTATAGTTACGTGTGCATCAGCTATTTGTACATCTTTATTAAGGTAAAAGACCATTCCACTCATCCATTCAACCTGTTTAGCTAGTTCTTCTACGAGCTTAAGTGTTGGGTCCATGTCAACTACTAACTTGCTATCATTTAGTAATCTACTCAAGCGCTCTATAGGAATTGCTGCTATATAGTTGTTCCCTATTACTGTTGTATGAGCTGAACCAACATCATTAGCATCGTTAATGGATATACTATCAACTGTATTTCTTTCCCATGAGATGAAATCATTTTTTCTAGTTATTGCTTTCTTTTTCACATCCAATTTCATAACACGTTTACCACTTTCTATTGTAAACGTATTCGGGTAGGTTTTTTTAAGGAAACTAACCCAGGGTATAAGCCAGGCTTCATTAGTTGGCGCATTCAAGACTCTATCTGCCCCTGTTCCGAATGGATTTATGATTTGCCAGATCATATGAGCCAGTATTTTACCTCCAGTACGAGTACAAGCTTTATCGGCTCGACATGCTACTAAGTTTTTAGTTAATCCTTCAGCTAATAGTTGTTTGTAATCTTTGCCATAATTTGGATTGTTTGCTTCTATGAATTCTTCCCAAGGAATCCGTTCATATTCTGTAAGATAGCGTTCTTCACAAGCTGTAAATAATTCAAATAACCGTTTAATGAAGAAGTCTCGTCCCGAATCACTGACGTCGATGGTTCCATCATCAAAAGCTCGCTGCAAGGCTTTAAGATCATTCATTGCTTTACCAAAATGAAGCCCGTAAACATCATGCCCTATATTTACGGGTACATTAACGGGTTTACGATCATCAGTGAAAAGAAATGTGTAATAAGATACCGGGACTAGATTGTCGAATACTGTTTTGTTGTTATGTAACTTTATTTCTTTCATCGTCCTGGTAATATTTCCGTAGAAACCAGGAAAGAAACGAAAACCATGTTCGGCAGGTAAAGTCAAACGTGTTTGTGATGGGTGATAGTCAATACTTCGCGCTTTCCCACCAAAATTCGTTTCTCTTTTTTCAATGATAGTAACTTCGTAGCCTCTTTTCAAGAGTTCATGCGCTGCGCTTAAGCCAGCCACACCACCACCCATTATTACTACACTTTGAGCGGATGAACTAGTCATAATAATTTAGATATATGTTAATTGACTCTATCGCTGGTGGTAAAAGTTTTTGGATTTCCTCAACACGTTCTGATACCTCTTCAGGATTGAAAACATGATCAATTAAACCTGCTTCAAGCTCCAAGAATTTACTTTTTAATTCATATGATCCAATCATCATAGCATTAGCACTCATTACATGGCAAAGATTAATGAGGCTCTTATAGTCGATGGAATCTGTATATTTAGTTAGTTGCATTGGTAGTATTTCAAATTGAGCATAAATACCTTTTAGTATCTTTTTCATTCCCTCTTCGTCATCCTGATATATATCCAATAGATACTTCATTTTACTTTTCTCAATTAATTTATATTTCTAGCACCACTTGATAGAAAACAAAGATCCAATTTCACAAACAATTTTGGGTTGTCAATTCATTTATGTATTATTTTAGAATGGCAATTTTAAAAATTGGGCATTTATCAAATTGCCGGATTAAAATATTTGTACGTATTAGTTCAGAAAGTATACTATTCTTGCATGGCGGGCCACGAACTGGGCGGAAATTCCCCCCTGATAGAAGTGATCCCTAAATTGGCTACGTTATAAAAAGTATCATAGGATGTGCTGGTCAACGCACCCATTTTTAAATTGAGTGCCAACTGGAACGTCTACCGGCCTATAGTCCCCAACTCAACCCAGTCGAGTTGGTCTGGAGTCAGTTGAAACGTAGTTTGAAGAATCAGGTTTTTACGAGTCTGGTAGACCTAACGGTAGCAGTTCTTGATCAAATCAAATGTCTGGAAAAAGACCCAAAATTAGTGTAGGCGTTCTTCAACAAAAAAGAGGTAGCCTTCATTACGGACTAATGCACAGATCAATAAGTGGATTGATTCGATGCTGAAGATCCGATTGGGTCCTACGTACTGGGCGAATACATCAGGGATTTGTATTCGATTGAAGATGGAAGGGGATGGGTGGTGATCAATGAAACGGGTATCCACGACCAGAAGATGCTTCACTCGCTCAATTCGGCCTACAAGCCCTATGCCCTGGAAGCAACTCAGGTGATCGAACTTTGGAAATTCAAGCTGTACATGAGTCTGGATTTTCCCGATCAGGAATCCAGCTTAAGTACAATTCTAGGTGAGATCCGTCAGGTGCGGTAACGGTTGATTTGAAAAAACTAGTAGGCAGTAAAACTCACACATTTATGTGATAGGGTTACAGCCAACTGTGAAGGTTTATTTCCAGGTTACTAGTTTAATATTTCGATGAAGGTCAAGATTGGTATAGGGTGCCGGGTAAAGACTTAATTTAATAGAATCATTTTCCCAATGCAGGAAACCATCGGAAGCGTCTTGAGCTGGACCATACTCTGCGTAGAGCATTTTAGCTAATCGCCTATTTGTGTTAGTGCTCGTGTCAGAAGGGATAAATGTAATTCCATTAATACGTTTATTTCTTATATAAATTTCAAGCTTACCAGAAATTTTGCCGTACTCAGCATTTTCAACTCGACGCCAATATGCATTCATATATTTAATCGTATTGTTCTGCTGTTTTTTGAAAACACTTAATGGAGTGCCAATACGTATATTGTTTATTGTCAGTGGAGCCTTCGGAATGGTCTTTATTTTTTCTGGCTTAAGGGCTACCCACAAAATCGCCAGGCATATCAAACATAACTTTAAAGCACCTTCCGCTCTGGCAATTGTTCGCTGTTGATCAGTTAAGTAGTACTTGTTCTCAATATCGACGACGAACCTTTTTCCCTTATATCGCAGACCTGAATCAAACCTTTTATCTGGCACGTAAACAGATTCTGCCTTTTGGCCATAAATACACTTCCTAACCAGCGGCTTATAGGCTCTCCCAATAAAAAGCAGTGGCACAATAAACCCCATTGGCTTCCAAATCCAATAAGCCATTGGAGTCAAAATCCGCAAAAGTAATGTCAGAATAAGTACGTTTAAAATTGTACTTCCAACAGATTGCGGGATAGGCCTTAGCGGAGATTTATTCATTGATGGTGTTAAATCATTACTCCGATTATAAGTTGTCTGGAATATTAGATCAAGTACTTCATTATAGGCTGAAACAAAAGTAAAGAGGTCAAGCTGATTTTAGAATACAACAGAACAAATACGGGAAAACACCCGCTTATTAATACTTTAAAACGGGAGAATCCCCCGCTTGAATAGTCTTAAAAGTTAGATATTTACTATCCATTTTAACTGCATTGTCGAATATAGTAATTGCAAACAACCCCACTGATTTTATATTGTAAAATTAATTATGATAGATTGGTTGATACAGTTATCTATAATAGACAAGATCTATTTGTCACTGGCGTTTGTCACAACCGCAGCCATTCTAGTTAATTGGAATCGTCTTGACCCTAACTTAAAGATACTTATCTTATATCCACTTGCTCTTTTTGCTTCTGGATATCCTTACGCATCGAAATTTAAACCGTTCTTTCCGAACGATACCCGTGTACTTAACCAAGAAGATGACTATTATAACTCACTCATAGTCATTCAATTAAATTTATCAATCCCTTTTTCGGTTATCAGTTATGCCATATTAGCTATTTTTTTTTACCAGACATTCATACAGAAGTCGATACAAACTAGGGTGTTAGCTTCCATCCCGTTGTTCTGGTTTCTCAGTAAAGTAAATACTTATTCTACTGGAACATGGGAGCCTGTCAACAACTTTAGTACCTTATTCAATATCGTCGAAAGTGTTTTTGTTATTTATTGTTGTTTCGTCTATTTCCGGGAACTGTTAAATCATGATAAGCAGTACAGACCCGAAAAAGATCGTACGTTCTGGGTGGTAGTCAGCCTTCTTTTCTACTTTATTGGGAATTTTTTCATTACCGGTCTACTCAACTATGCAGGATTGACTGATGAAGATTTAGCTCGTAATGCTGCTTATATCGGATACACATTCAGTTACTTATTTTATAGCGTTCTTATTTTAGTTTGCTTTATTAATTTCCCCTTAAATAATTATGAGTGAGGCTTATCACGGTATGATTGTTTTCATAGGTATATCAGGTGCGGCTATTATCATGGCCATTACAGGAATTGTCGTCTTACTGTTAATGGCTCTGTTTGGGGTTAGGTTTATCATCCATTACCACAGGCGTCGGCGTGAAGTCTTAATGGAAAAACAACTGATGCAGGAAGTGTTTCAGCGCGAATTGCTGCAGGCTCAACTGGAAACTCAGAATCAGACGCTCCAACAAATCGCTCAGGAGCTCCACGATAATGTTGGCCAGCTCTTAACCGTAATCGTGATGCGATTAAATTCGTTAGACGACAAATATCTACATCCTGAGCCGGCTATTGAGCAAACCGTATTACAGACCCGTGACCTGGTTCAAACCGTTATTATGGATGTACGGGCACTTTCCAAAACCTTGGATTATGATACAGTTCGGCGTTTTGGACTTACGCCCAGTCTCACTCTTGAATTGGAACGCATAGAACAGATTGGTCGGATACACACAGACTTTGTTATGTCGGGAGGCGTGTATTCGTTAGGCGAAGAAACCGAGATCGTTTTATTACGGATGGCGCAGGAGTCAATAAATAATGCGTTGAAACACGCCAACGCGCATACTATCACTGTTTCGACCGCCTATAAGCCTGATAGTTTCATACTTACCGTTGCTGATGATGGTCAAGGATTCAACATTGAAGAGGCCAACGCCCGAATCTTGGAGAAGGCTGGAGCGGGCCTCAACAACCTTCATCGAAGGGCTGGGTTACTGGGCGGAACCTGTGTAGTAGATAGTCAGGTAGGAGGGGGCACACGTGTTCAAATTCGTTTACCCCATAATCGAATGATTTGAGAAAATAGTTATCCAGTTCAATGTGGTCATTACATACAGAGCAACTCTAAGAAATACCAGTTCAAATGAATAACCCGGGTCGGGTGTTATATTTTGTGAAGAAACGTGCTGACTTTCAAACTATTTATTGCTTAAAACAACTTTCTCATGCCAACTTCTATTGCCATTGTCGATGACCATCAGCTGGTAGCTGAGGCCTTTGCCGATTTGATCCGTAAATTCGATCAATATGAAGTACTTCTCGTGGCGACAAATGGTCGTGATTTGCTTAATCAAATTCAGCGGAGCAACCGAATTCCTGACGTCGCTTTAGTAGACGTGAGTATGCCCGAAATGGATGGTTTTGAAACAGCTGCTCAACTCCGACAATTACATCCGACAGTACGTGTGCTGGCCTTATCAATGACCGATCGCGAAGCGGACATTATCCGCATGATACGCAATGGAGCACGTGGCTATCTGCTTAAAGGATGCCGTACAAGTGGGCTTCTTCAGGCATTAAGCGATTTAATGACAAAGGGCTATCATTACTCCGATTTCCTGACTACACAACTTATCCGCAGTCTGAATACTATCGGGGAAGGCAGCCCTGCTCCGTTCTTTAATTTAAACGATCGCGAATTAGAGTTCCTGAAGTTGGCTTGTAGTGAGATGACCTATAACCAGATCGCTGATAAAATGTGCGTAAGTCCTCGTACGGTTGATGGCTATCGGGAAGTTGTATTTCAGAAAATGAATGTTCGTACACGCGTAGGTATGGTTATTGAAGCCATTCGTCATGGACTGATTGATTTATGAAATCCCCTTTTTACAAAAAAAACACTTGCTATCTGTATTTTCAATACAGATAGCAAGTGTTTTTGAAAAACTTATTAGCTTCTATAAATATTGCCAAAACTTTAGTTATTTACCGCTGTCTCTCCCCTTTTCACGCTCTTCTGGTATTTTACCAACGTTACGAATATTAACCAATTTAACTAGTAAGTCAAACCAAAACGGTGCTCCGAATGATACTGCTGAAACCATTAGCACCCAACCTATTAGCTTTTTTATAAGTAACCATACCTTGTTCGTGCTCGGATCATTAAGTTCTTTTACAAGAGTTCCCCAACCTACAGGTAACTGTTGGATACCTAGCGACTCAGCTGCAAGTATTCTCCGATTTTGCTCTAAGCTATCTTGTGTGGTCTTTGCTTTTTGGCCAATAAAGGCTAAGGTTGCATCGCGTTGTTTTATGAGTTTTTTAATCGTATCTGCAGAGGCATCCTTTCTTTTAGTTGAATCAACTTTAAATTGACGACGAATAGCTTGTTCGGCAATCGTCCTACGGGCCACTATTAGATTAATGCTATCTCCAACAACCCGTACAACTTCTTTTGCTTGCCCTACAGTAAGTTCACGTAATATAGGATCTTGGTACAGCCTTGTGGTCAAATGTAAAGCATCAATATTGAATACGATTACCAAGGCAAGAGCAACCCATCTAATACCTTGCTGGCTGTATTGTTTAAAGTAGCCAGATACACGCTCCATATAAGCACTATACCATTTCTCAATAGCTATAATTACTTTACCAACACCCCCATTCGTAGCGTCAGCATCTTGCATTAAAGCCATAAGAATTGCTTGCAATTCTTGCAATGCTTTTGGATTGAGACTGAGGGTACTGTCTTTTAATTGATCAACCCATTGATTTACTAATTGAAGATTACTTTGCGGAAGAGGGGGTACTGGAACGGAAGTCGAGGCAGCTTCAAGCGCATTTTGTTGAATAAGCCCCAATAATACGCGAGCGAAGACACTTGGCGCAATATAGGACGGACGTATCACAACTTCGTTGGTATTTGAGTCAATTTCACGGTTAAGCAACCAGTGAAAAATTATCTCCAGAGACTGACGTTTACGGCGAATAATTTGTCCCTTAATGAGTGGGTGGCCGTAGATTAAATCAGCAAATCGCGGGTCATCAAGCAGGTATTTCAGAGAGTGCTGGAGAAGCTTTGCCCGCTTGTCTTGAATAATCGTGCTGATAAACTCCCAAATGCCTGACACAAACAGACTCACTATAAAAAAAATGTATGTCAGCGACAGAAGGACATCAAAGATGGTTGGCAATTCTAGCATATTTATCGCTATTTAAAGTATTCCCAGAGCCATCCCTTTCGCGAAGGTATCTACAAGGAAGGTGATCGTATCAGAGACTTGCTTGAGCCGATTTGATAAATTCTGTAACTGAGTTGTAGTTCCCCGAATTTGCTGTGTTAGATTTTGAAGATCAACATTATGCTGATTTATAGTAGTCGCCATTTGGTTAATATCGTCAACGACAATTTTGAAGTTGAGCTGGGATAATTCGTTAAGTATTGCCTGTAAAATTGGAAAATCCGGGTCAGCAACAGGCATCGGTCCAATTATTCCGGTCAGTTCGATAAGAACACTAGTAATTAGGTCCCTTGTATTTAAGGCTAATGGATTGTTATTCATGGCTATTTTTGGGATGGATTGATTAGGTTTTGATATTCTGATTGAAGTTTTGTGACGTCCTCATATAATTGCTGTATATCCGCAATTTGATCTTCAATAGAGCGTTTCTGCTGAATATCTGCTAAAACACTTTTATGAGCTTGGTAAACATTAGACATAGCTTTAGGGGTACTTGCAAGCAATTTATCGAAAGCTGCTACGCGCCCAATCATATCAACCATATCTTGATTAAGCTCATATGAATAGTAAGTTTTAGCTGCTACGTCTTGATCATGCATTTTTTGTAGCAATGCTGTGTGTTGCGCCTTTATAAGTTGCTTCTGTAAAGACCACCGACTATTTAGGGTGTTAAAAGCAGATTGGGCGTCTTGATCAAGCAAGCGAATCAATGTATCGCCACGACTTATATATCTACGAAGAGAAACGGCTTGCTTATGATTGATATATTTTCTCCCTACTAAAGAAATAACATCTCCAATCAGTTTGCCAAAACCAACAGGTAATAGGGTGCTAGGTTTATATGTTGTGTTAAAGGTTGTCGCAACATTATCCAGCGACTTGCCCAGTAGTTCGGCATTTTTACCGAATCCGTCTGGCAATCCAGCTGTAGAGAGAGCTTCGAGAGATTTTGCGTATTGGCGCAAAACGCCAATGGCATCATCAACTCTTTGAACATTCTGATTACCTTGTTCAAAGGTTGCTAAGTTTTTCAGTATTGTACTGTGTACAAGCGTATCATTAGCCTGGCTGTAGGCTAATGGCATATTGACTATCTCATAATTGAGAGCAATGTACTCTTTAGCAACCTCGCTGGGGTACTGCGTATACGCTTGAGTAAGCTTGGCATAGTTGACCACTGTGTTGCGTTGCGAATTGGTAAGAGCAGCACACCCTGACAGCCAAATCAGGACCATTAATAGATAAGGGAATTTTAGATTTTTCATGAATTAGAATAGTTTTAAGACCTGACAAAGGTCATTCATCACTATTTATCAGCGTATGGGAAATACCTCCTATTGCTAATCGTAAATACCTCCTATTTTATTGGGGCTTTTAACTGGATATGAATGAAAGCGTGTTCTAGCTTAGTGAAAGAATCTGGCTACCTGATACCAAGGCCAGTAAAAGGCTTTATGACTCTGGGCACAGAAAAGTCTTATAGCTGTGGTTTGCTAAAGGCACTTATAGATGTACGTCGTCAAGTAAAAGTGGACAGATGCGGGTGAAAAGAGAAGAGATGGTTTTAGCCACTTTGGGCTCGCTGAAAAATATGACTTTTCCGGCGTTGAGACAAACTTAGCTGCTTAATTTTTTGCCGTTCGGCCAAGATCTGATCCTGGCGGCCCCAGTAAGCATCGGCTGGCCGTACGTTGTCCAGTGATTCATGGTACCGTTGATGATTATAATAGTCTACCCACTCCGTTAGGCGAGTTCTTAGTTCATCCGGACTGTAGTAGTGTTCCAACAACAGAACGTTCTTCATCGAGCGATGGTAACGTTCGATCTTTCCTTGGGTCATAGGATGA
>NZ_FOLQ01000047.1 GCF_900112365.1 Spirosoma endophyticum
CTTTTTGAACCCTAAGGCCGTCTCGTCTTATTTGAGCAGTTTATTCGATTAGATAAGCCAAGTGACGAATTATGTACTTTTCTGCAGAACTACCCGACATTACAGCAAAAACTGCAAACGCTGATTTCAGCCAAACTCTTTTGGGTGCTATCGGGAGATGATTTGCGGCTGAATCTGAATGATCCCGACGAGAAGAAAGTATTAGTGCTGGGAAATAACTCTAATCTGGATGAAGTCTATAGCCCGGTACTGGCTTTGCTGGCCAGCGTCGCCCTGAAAGAAATGAACCAGCCCGGCAAGGCCGAGAGTATTTTTATGGTGGATGAATTTCCCACGATCTACCTACCCCGTTTTGAAACCTACCCGGCGACATGCCGCAGTAATGGAGTCGAAGTAACGATTGGCATTCAGGACTTTTCCCAAATGGAAGAACGCTATGGGCGCAATATGAAAAACGCCATCATGGGCACCTTGGGGAATCAGTTTTTTGGAATGCAGGCTAATTTGGAATCCGCTAAATACGTCTCTGAACTATGGGGCAAAGAGGAAGTGCAAGCGACTTCAACCAGTCAAAGCGAAGCGACCGGCGGCACTCGCCCAGGGGGTAATACGGGCCAATCGGTGAGTTTGACGGAACGTCAGCGCATCAAAGTACAAGACGTATCGAATCTGAAGCAGGGCGAATTTTACGGCAAGCTGTTTCAAAGTGATTTCAGCACCTTTAAAGCACGAATCAAAGCGGTTGAGCGGCCAGCCGGGGCGCAGTGGAAACCTTTTAGCCAGGTAACCGACGGGATGATTGAGCAGAATTTTAGCCGCATCGAGGCTGATATTTTAAGCCTGATGAAAATGTCGACCGATTCAGGAACACCCTTTCCGGTACCTGTTCCCCCATCAAGTAGCAATGGGCAGGCATTAGCCGACGAGTTTTAGATAAGGCTCGCCAATGATTGCCTTCGGCGACCCCTTAGCGGGGAGCAGGCAGCCCAACAAAGGCGGGTCCGTGATGCCATAAGTGGCATCACGGACCCGCCTTTGTTGGGCTGCGATGTGAGCCAATTACTGATAACCATATAAAAATGCTTAAAACTAAGTAGTTACGTGACTCTAAAGACTCTTATTGCTGATCTTAAAAAGCCAATATCATCTGTACTAAGATCTACAAAAATATGCTCATTATTTACTATAAAATGTTTCAAAAACACAATTAACATGGATATAAGCACAGATCGCCTTCTCATTGGTCAGGGCTTTCTTTCTGTTACTGGAGAAGAAGGGGGAAATAGTGTTATTTTTCTTAATGACGATGATTTAACTACCGCAGGTGATGGTAATGGTCAGACGGTTAGATTTACTCTTGAACAACTTGATAGTTTTGAAAAGCTTAAGCAGAAGCTTAACATATCCGTTGCTGCTTCACTAGGGTTTGGAATTTGGAGTGCCGACCTTGCTGTGGACTTTATGAAAAGTGGCACCTTTACCCAACATAATAGTTTCCTTGTACTAGATGTGGTTGTTACTAACCCCGCCAAAGTCTTAAAGAAGTCTAAAATGACGAGAGCTGCACTCATGAGAGCAAGCTTGGGAGAGGCAGATTTTTTAGATTTTTGCGGCAACTCTTTTGTTTACGGCAGACAAACGGGCGGACAGCTAACCGCTGTTGTTCAATTCTCTTCCACTTATAAAGAAGAGTATGAGGAAGTAAAAGCTCGAATTAATGGGGCAGTCGGTGGCTATGGCAAGGGAAGTTTATCACTTGATCAGGCGATGTCTAGCATATCAACCAGCACTCATACTAAAATCGAAATTTTACGTAAAGGTACTTCAGATGTTATTCCGGGAATAACTGAACTCATCAATGTTGCGAAAGAATTCCCCGCTCGTATTGCTCCGGGGTCAGGTAATTCCGCGATAGTTAATATGTTAACCAGAGGCTATAATACAGTTGATAATTTTCCGTCGCGTAAGATTGATCTAAATATTCTCGACCAACAGGCACGCACTATTGAAACAGTGGCTTCTTATTTGGATAGAGGCTATGAGGTAAAGGGCGATTTACTATTTCTTATAAATAATCCAGACTTATTTGACTATCCAGGCGATTTAAAAGCAAATGCCACTGCTGCTTTTCAACAGAATGAAGATATTATCTTATCCTTACGTGATAAAATAACAGAAATTCGTCAAAATCCTAGGACAGTAGCCCCCCCTCCACCAAGCTTTTCATCTCTTAGTGTAGTCCGCAAAAATAAGGCAATACCACCACCACCACCACCACCACCACCACCACCGAAGCCTCCTATTTTGATACTATTTGAGGATAGAGGTTACGGGGGGCGAAAAATAGAAACAAACAATAGTATCGCCGATCTTCGAAATTTAAACTTCAATGATAAACTTACGTCGTACGTAGTTAATGGAGACCCTCATGAATATACTATTCAGTTTTTCGCCAATATTAATTTTGATGGAAAGCTTATTGAAGTAGATTCACCTAGCAGCGATGACGATATGAGTAGAATCTTCCGTTCCGATATTGTATCTTCTGTGAATATTATAAAGAATTAAATAGATAGGATTACGCAACAATCCTCCTAAAGTACAACGTCCGCCTACACTCCGTAAGCTAGCCGAGCGTTGCACTTTAGGAGGATTATTATATAAAAATGTTATATAATGTGGCTTTTCTAAGAATGAAACTCGTTGTAGTCAAAGGTTAGAAACCTTGAAAATTCTTATTTGAGATATAATTCTATGTAGACTATGACAAGACTATTAAGCACAAAATTGTAAAGCAGAGATAAATACACTCAGGGACATATTAGGATTGCGTCCGGACAAGGTCTTATGTGGATTGTATAAAAGGTAACCGTTGTGATAACATTTGAACACTAATTTACGCTAAGTATTTTTAGCTGTATAAATTTATCTATGTAAGTTTTGTAGAAGTGTGAGTATGTCAACTGGAATAAACCCTGGCATATCATCAATTACTTTATTTATTATTTCCTCTTTCAATTTCGTGTTAACTGATACTGGTTTATCATCAACAGTAATTTGCTCATTCTTAGTTTTTTCCCCATATTTTCTTAGATTAGGGAAAGTCGTTTTTATTGCTTCTTCTAATTTATGGCCTTGACATAGCAAATACCATGTTGGTATATCTAATGATATTTCGTTGACATAATAAACGGTAGTGACAGAGTTATCACTAATATCTAAAGTTTTTGCAATTTCTGAAACTAGTGTATTGACAATTTTTTGAAGCTTCGCTTTAGGAAAACTAGGGAAATGATAAAAAGTGTCGTCTTCTTCTAACCCGAAGTAAGACCTTTCTACTATTTTTTCTCTTAGTAGCAAATTGGATAAAATAATAGGCTCATATATATAGTTTTCTAAACTATACCGTGATGAAGAACCTAATATAAAAATTTTTTCGTTTCCGTAATTCTTGTTATCCCAATCAATAATTCCATATATGGTTTGATTGCCAAAATTAGCAAGTGTATTGACTAACTTCTTCACTTGGTCACAGTTCCCTGTATTTCCTTTTATCAGTCCAGATGGCATGAAATAAAGTGACTTGTCATTTTGAATATATTTTTTTAATCTATCATATACCTTTGAGTAAAAACTGACATCTACCTCACTTTCAACTATTACTTGTCGTCTGTTATCTGCATATATACTGAAAGAAGGTATTCCATCAGTAAGTAATTTCATAATCTGTTCTTTAGATTTTTTCTCTATTCTAGGATACTCTTTTTGCATTACAAATAAAGAGTCATCAGGAGCCATTGCAACAGTAGAAGGTGAATGTGTTGTCATGATAACTTTAACTTTCTTTTGTTCAACAAAGACCTCTTGGATTACACTTAGAAGCTGTTTAGCCATTGAGGGGTGAAGTGGGGCATCAGGCTCATCTAGCAACAATAATTTTGGAAATGAAATTTCTAACTTTGTATTATAAAGTGCCAATGTTAAGGACATTAGCACTTTTTCCCCAGATGATAAATCGGAAAAATTGACATTTGCCCCATTTGTTTTATTAACAAGCTTGAATGCATAAGGCATATCTCGCTCATCTTCTATTGGATTATTGATAGAATACCCAATATTAGCAGCCTCAAATATTTGATTGACAAACTCCCATGGTGGTGTACCATGCTTTTCTATGAACTCTATGTCAGATAGATATAATTTATTAATACCTTTTTTATTTTTTAGATATTCATTGAATGCATTATCGTCGTACTTATCAGCGTAACGTTTGAATATAGCAGAAAAATTTTGTTGAAAAACGTCTTGAACTAGATTAGAATATAGGGGCATAAAATTCATTATATCTTCACGAGTCAATTCTTCAATTGGCTTTCTAGACTTATTTAAAATTGTTAGTACAGTTTGATAATACTGAGAATTATAATTGTTAATTGATTTTTGAAGATCAAGATCAGGTTGATTTCTTTTTTGTTGAACATAATTATTAACTGCATTGTAAATATTTACAATTTCGTTAGAATAACTTTCTCGAGTAACTTGGTAAGCATCATTAGGATTAAACGAGTTAGAATTCATGTATTTAACAGGAGTTAACTCTGTTTCACTTTCGTATACTTTTGCAGCTTTCTCTTCAATTGCTTTTAACAAATGACTCTTTCCTGCTCCATTTATCCCAGAAATAATTGTAAAATCTGGCAAATTGAAATCCATCTTCTCTAATAAAGATTTATATTTTTCATTTATTACTACTCTGATCATTATATCTTCCAATTAATGTTTATTAATGATTTGCTTTTTTTAGATTAAGTGATTTTTTGTGCTTTGTTTGCTCGCTTATCTCCGCAATTACTCGTTCAAAAACTTTCTGAGAATAATTATTAGGCACTTTTGATCTGTCTGTAGTAGACTTCTTAAATTGTCATTTTACAAATAAACATCTCATTTTGTAATTATCACTTGAGTTTATAAGCCAAAATGACTCTTTTGTTACTATACAAACGTTCATATATGTAATAAGATGATTAAATATGGGACACTATGAACGTTAAGTTTGATTAGAAATTTATATAGAGTTCCGCTGCCTACTATGAATGGATTTGAGCCTACTACTTAGGGCTTCTCTTAGATCAGCTTCAGTATCCCAAAAAATTATTCGGTTGGTAGCTAGATCAAAATGTATAGCTGTGCCATTTTTAGCAGTCAAAATCACCTCTTTTCCTAATGCATAGGCGTAACCTGCCTCGTAATAACAATTTGGTCGTTCCCCTGTAAGATCCGCTAATACTATCTCACTTCTGTCTATTTCTTCAAGTATTTGATTGTTGATTTTTCCACTATTTTCAAAACTATCTATTCTGATTGCAGAAAATCCGAAATTATCTAAGGTAGGGATTATTACCCCTTCATGAGCTGAGTCAAGAGTTTTGTCACCTAACTTCATGACAATAAAGGCCTGTCTTCTTGATCTAATAGCAGATTGAATTTCTTTAACAGTATTGGTGAAATCTTTTCTAAACTCAATAGGAGGCCTTGAAAGTAAGTGGTTAGGTAGCTCACAATCATCAATTTGAATTGGAATTATATATCCTGGTTTCCTAGATTTTTCAAGAACAAAGCATGCTAGAAGCTCTTTATTCATGAGCCACTTATCTTGAATGTAGTTTTTAGAAAAGATAATAATTACATGTTTTGAAAAGAAGGTTCCTTCCTCAATCTTGGAGTGAACATCCTCACCCAGAGAATATCTAAGATTGGTGCTAATTGGTTGAAAATCGACGCCACGTAACTTTTCAGCTAGTTGATTTACAAATTCTTGGTCTTCTAGAGCGTAACTAATGAAAATTCTCATTTATAGTGTAGATTTTTTTTAATATGGTTGCTTGGGAAAATTTAATTCTTGAATTTTTGTTGGAGCTTAGAACATTTATTTCTATTATTTGATATGTCATTAATTAATTCTTTAGTAGGTTATTAATGCAGTTTACAATAAGTAGAAATAAATAAATGTGATATCTTTTAATGTCCTGAAGGTTGAAAGTACATAAATTATTTTAATTATTGATAAAGTTTAGTTAAAGTTATAATCTCGTTATAAATAACAAAAGTTTGCTTCGAATTAGACACGGTTTATCTATTAACAAGAACGAATTATGAATAAGGGATAGGCTTGTTTGGCAACCTAAACAACTTGTTACAAGGCTTAAACGGACATTTAAGATTTGTAACAAACACTACTTTTCCCCTATCTTGGCGGTCTAAATCCCTCCTTAATGGAAAGTCAGCCAATACCTCATGTGGCCTACTACCGAGTCTCGACCAAGCAGCAAGGCCAAAGCGGACTAGGCCTTGAAGCCCAGCGGACCCAGGTGATGGGTTTCATTGGTAGCCAGGCTCAGTTGGTGCGGGAGTTCATTGAAGTGGAAAGTGGCAAGCGTAATAGTCGTCCTCAACTGATCGAAGCCTTAGCTTATGCTAAACAGAACAAGGCTCGCTTAGTCATTGCCAAGTTGGATCGGCTCAGTCGGAATGCTGGGTTTATCTTCGCGCTTAAAGATAGTGGGGTGGATTTTGTCTGTGCCGATATGCCCGATGCTAATACGCTGACCATTGGCATCTTTGCTACCTTGGCTCAGCATGAACGAGAGTTGATTGGCGAACGAACCAAGAAGGCGTTAGCTATTAAGAAGCAACAAGGGTTTGTCTTAGGCTCCCCCCAGAACTTGACGCCACATGCTCAGCGAAAAGGGGTGGAAGCCATTAAGGCTAAAGCAGCCACGAACGAAAACAACCGGCGAGCTTTATTGACTATTAAAGGCTATCTGCATCAAGATAAAACGTTACAACAAATTGCTGACGAGTTAAATGCGTCAGGATTTCGCACGGCGAAAGGCCATCTCTTTCAGCGGGTACAGGTCCAACGGTTAATGGCTAAGCTTTCATAAAAATATAGATTAAGCATAAGTACCTTCTGATGTTAACCGAAGCAAAGATAATGCGGCCAATGTATCTAAAAGAGGCTGCACTTTTTCAACTTTAACACGCTTGAATTGCCTAGCTACCTGGATTACACTAAGTGGTTGGTCTGCCTGCTGCACTAAGGTACGTACCGCCTGCATTTGTTGAACCAGTTCTTTGGGCCATTCCTGTGGCCCTGTTTCCGCAACCGTATTAATTTCGGAAGCGGTTATCACGCCCAGATCGATGCCTAACTGTTGCTGTTGACCTGGAGCTTGATAGGTTGGTCGCAGATATCGAATGTGGCCCGCCTGTTCTTCTGCTGCTCGTTCCTGATTGAGCCGGACCAGCCGGGTCAGGATCTCATTCTTCGGCAAATCTGCGGTACCTGAGCTGGATTGCCAGCCATACGCTTCCACGACGGCTGTGTCAATTTGCTGATGCAGACTGAGTACTACTGACGCCAATCCCTGCTGATTGATGAGCTGGTCTTTGGCCGTTAAGGGCTCTCCAATACGTATTTTCTCGACTACGTTGTATAAATCCGTCAGCGTTAACGTAGTATGTTGCGCCTGCTGGCGTTTGCGATGCGCGTCTAATTGCTCGGCTAACTCCCGGATGCGGGACTGTTGCGCGGGTGATGCGTCGGGAAATGGGAACGGATCGAAGCATCGAGAATTATTATAACGTGGAGTGTTTCCGCCTAGATCACTACCTGCAGCAATCGCCCAAATGACATGGATTCTGCTAGATAAAACTCCTAAATGATACGCGTCATCCAATCCAATACCAATAATGGCGTCGTCGGGTAATACAGATGATTCCAAGAAGATAAATACCCTGTGTTTTGCAACATAAACAGTGGCAATATACCGAGTCAAGTCGCGAATTGCGGGTCTAAAAGTGGAACGTGGTTCTGCAAATACCCACCAGCGATTTTTTGTAGCTTCTCGACGTACTTCGTCGCGTTGCGGCTTAACCGTATTATAAATATGCTGATATACCGCAGGAAATTGATTGATGACTTGTTGTTCTGTTAGGCCAAAGAAATCAATAATTAAAAAATTTCGGGAAATACTTGTTATGTCTTTCCCATTCAAGAATGGCTTAATATAATTACCAAGATTTGGCAAAGATCCTAGACCCAATTTCTCCGCTAACTGTTTGTCTATTACAAAGCCTTGCCCAACGGGAATTACGCCTCGACTACTTAATTTAAGGTTAGATTTAAGTGGAACGGTACTCGTCAAGTCGGCTCCTATTGATAAATCAGAATTTATAATAGAGATTGTTTCTACTAAATCTACATCTATAGCTTCTTCTCCTTCAATTGACTTTTCCAAGACCACGTTAGCATGAATTCCAGGCTGACTACCTCGTTGAGCGACCATCATAGCTACATCAAGGGCAGCACCGTCAGAAGCATCAACCCAAGGATGTTTTGGAATAGCAAACGATAACGAAATTGGTTTTTCCTCAGCTTCCATATGACGTTGCAGAACGCGCCGATTGAAAACTTGAGTGACTGAACTAGTTGTAATGAAACCAAATCTTTCAGTACGCCCATATCGTAACGCCTCTGCCGCTTTATCCCACCAATACATTACTAAATCTGCCGAATCTTGTACGCGATTTATATAAGCTTTACGTAGTGCATCAGCGTAGCCATCGCCTAACAATTCACGCATCCTTTTATTACCCACATATGGTGGATTTCCTACGATAAAATCAGCTTCAGGCCATTTGGCGGGTTTGGGGTTAGGGTAATCAAAAACGGTTGTCCGAGCAGTTTCGTCAGGTATCTGCTGGCCAGTTACGGGATGGGTTTTGGTCGTTATACCATCCCAGCGCGTAACGGGTTGCCCGTTTACATCTAATCGAATTATGGGCGGGTCGTGTTGCAAAACCGCATCCTGCTGATGAATGTTCTCATATTCGTCTAAGAGTGGTTCACGCAGTTCGCTTTCGCCCTGAGTGCGCAGGTGCCATTGCAGGTAACCGATTTTGAGTACTACGTCGGCAATGGCAGCCGCGCGCGGATTCAGTTCCAGTCCTAGCAACTGACGCGGGCTTACGGTAGTGCCTCCGCTGAGATAAAGTAGTCCTGTTTGTCCATAAGAGTTAATCGCTGCTAATACCTCGCCCTCTAAGCGTTTTAAGTGTTCTAACGTTACATACAGGAAGTTGCCTGATCCACAGGCAGGGTCCAGAATACGTAATGACGTCAGCCGGTTCAGAAACCGCATTAACTCGGCACGGGCTTCTTTAGGTTTATCTTCCTCTAATTGCCGCGCGGCTGCGGCCTGCGCCGTTGTCCATTCCCGACGTAGTGGCTCAATAACTGTTGGCAAGACTAGCCGCTCGACGTACCGGCGTGGGGTGTAGTGAGCGCCTAAGCTATGCCGTTCCCGCGGATCGAGCGCTCTTTCCAGTAGGGTTCCGAAAATAGCTGGTTCAACAGCCGTCCAATCGGCTACGGCAGCTTTCAGAAGTAATTGCATCTGCTCGGCTGTTAGCGGTAAGGCTCTGGCGTCATGAAACAACTTGCCGTTGAACTGGCGCAGTCTGGCTTTTAAATCAGAAGAGAAACCACCTGCATCCATTGTATGCCACAGATTTTGGAGAGCATCGGGCAGGTACTGAAGCAGATCGGGCAATGCATACTGCCGCAGCATTCCAGTAAATGATTCTTTGGGAATCAGACCTACATCTTCCGAAAACATTGTAAATAGACACCGCATTAGAAACTGGGCTACTAGGTCGGGCGCATGGCCCGCCCGTTCCAACTGAGAGGAAACTCCTGCTAGATACCCTGCTAGCTTTCGCGTCACCTGGGCAGCCCGGCGGCTGGGATCAAGTTCACGGGGTTCGGTAAAGATTAGCCGAAGCCGATTCCGCGTTTCCTCATCGTCCAGCCTGGACAGTGGCACCCGGTAATGCGTCTGATCAGGAAACGGTACAAACGAATCACCGACACCCGCAAAGTTGCTGTATACATCGATGCAGTAACCCACGTCGGCCACCAGCACAAATAATGGCCGGGGTTCTTCTGTGGGTAGAGCACGAACGTAATTGAGAGCCTGTTGACGAGCCGCCTGCATCATCTGCCCCCATTTGGCCGTTCCACGTACAGCATGACCTAGACGACGTTTTTCAGGTGGCAAGCCCAATTCAGCACGTTCAGCTTTTCTCTGCTGATCGGGTGTATCGGTACCTTGTTTGGTTTCGAGAACGAAGCAACCGCGCTTGTAGAGATCAATACGGCCCACGCTGGTTTTTAACCCATCCTGAAAGGTTACAGCCCGTTCGAGTACATAGGCATCCTGGGTAGGATTATCAGTAGTTGGATCTGGCCTAGAAACTCCAATTAGATCGCAAAGATCATCTATAAACATGCTATAGTTAGCGCGTTCAGCTCCGCCCGATTGTTTCCAGCGGGCTTCAAAGTCAGGATAAGTCACAGAAAGAGGGTAGATAGTTTTTAACCAAATATATTGCTGATAAGTGACTAACTAATCAAAACTACCAACCTGACCTGCTCACTTTTTCTCCTGAAGTATATTCCGTGTTTCTTTGGCGTAAGATCCTAAAAGGGATATGCTAACTTATGAGACGTAAAAATGCTGATACTGAGAAAGGGACGATTCGAGCCCGTGATATTATAATTAATCTTTCATTCGCTCGTACAGCTTTATCCAAATTAAGAAATAAAGACAAGGAGTACGATCCACTAATCGACGCAATTATTAGCATTGGCGAAGAAGATCCGATTCCGGAAAGTAAAGAGCTTCAGGCGCTCTTTTCTATTAGTCCAGCTAAACTCAGAAAGTGGATTGATACATTGTATAGGGACTTTCTAGACACGATTCGTACTGACTCTAAAGTAATTCAATTCGCAAGATTAGAACACAGAATCTGTGTTTACGGATCTAGACAGTTTATTTCATTTCTCTGTCAGCTACCAATAACCCCTCGGATCGGCGAAGAAATTGATGTTCCTTTCATTGGTGCTTATACTACTGGATCTGGTGGCTCCTATTATGTATATGATATTAAGTACGAGTTTGGAGATTCTATAATGACCGTCAATATTTGGGCAAGACAAGGTTTTTATAACAAGCATTTTGAGTATTTAAAGGATAGGGCCGATTTCGAAGGGAAGTTAAGTGAAGTGGAAAGTTTCGATATGACTGAATATGAAATTGAGAAGGAGTTGAAAGCTTGGTATAGCTAAGTCATTAATAGTTAGCCATCTATCTGATGAATGTTTGTATACTATGCCTCTAATAAATCTAAAATACATTTATGATCATTTTACAAACGTCGATTGTAAAATGATCATAAATGTACAATTTTGTATGTATTTCTAGAAATACATAGATTTGTATCTTTAGAAATCTATAATTCTAAACCCGATGAAAATTATAACTATTGCTCACCAAAAAGGCGGAGTAGGCAAGACAACGTTAACTCTGAATCTTGCTGCCTGTTTCGCGCAGGGTTTGAACGTCGGCGTTCTCGATACTGATTTGCAGGGTAGTTTATCCGGCATTCAAGAGGATTTAGACGGTATTACGTTTCTTCCTTATGATGGGCAACTAAACCGCCTGACTGATCAGCCCTTTGATATTCTCATTATTGATACACCTCCATACTTGACTAATCAGTTGCCTGATCTTTTCACCATTTCTGATTTTGTGCTAGTTCCATCTAAGGTTGGATTTTTTGACGTGATGGCAATCAAGGCCACGATTGAGTTTTTGAAGCAAGCCCAGCAGCAGCGGCCACAACTGAAGTACGGCGTGGTGCTGAACATGGTGAAACCCCGGACAGCATTAAACAAATCAGTGCAGGAAATTTTAAATGATTATGGGGCCATCCTGTTAACGACCACTGTGTCAGATCGGGTTAGCTATACACGTTCCGCCATCACAAGCGGAGTATTTAATGGCGACGACGAAAAAGCTAAGGAAGAGATAACCAGTTTGGCTGATGAAATCTTAACGACCTTAGGTTTATAAAGGTTAGAAATATAGATTTATATAATTATAGAATTCTAAATCATGGCAAAATCAACGGAATACGCCAATAAGCTACAGGGTTTCGCCGACCGAGTAAAGACCGAACCTGTACAGCTTCCAGTGCAGAAAGTTACACCGGTGCAAGCCGCTGCTGAAACGAAGGAGGAGCAACAATTAAACGTTTGGATTCCTAAAGACCTAATGAAACGGCTAAAAGTGAAAGGAGCAGAGACCGATCAGAGTTTAAAAGAAATGGTTATCGAGGCTCTCACTCAATTCTTATAGTTCATAATCTATTATGAATTTTAACGCGATAATGTTAACTTGTATGAAGTAATGGACGAACTGGAATTACCTACTGACCCAAGTTCTTTTGTCTTTAAAGGTATCCTACGAATCGAAACGGGTGAGAGAATGGCCACCCATTTTGTATTACTGACAGATAAAAGCTCACGCCAAATTAAAAAGACATCTTGGGTTTTTGATTGGCAGCGGGAGTTAAAACAGACAGACAGGCATGTATACAAGTTAGTGATGTTATCAGAGCCTGACACAATACAAGGCCTAATTAGTTTATCCTTCGAAGCAGGATATATTTTTGTTCAGCTTATCGAGAATGCAGCTTTCAATCGTGGAGAAGGAAAAGTGTTTGATGGTGTAGTTGGTAATTTGTTAACTTTTGCTTGTTTACTATCTGTGAATAGTGGTTTTGAGGGATTCGTAGCATTCGACTCCAAATCAGAGTTGATACGTTATTACCAACAAAACTATGGAGCTATACGAATAGGTGGCATACGTATGGCTATTGACGAACATGCCGCCCATCATCTGATCAACAAGTATTACAAGGCTTAATTATGATAAAGGAAGGCAATATTAATTTCACAGTAGTGAACACTGATCTAACTGACGAAGACCGGGAACAGATTAGTGCTTGGATTCGAGAAAGGAAGGCAATGAAAGCAACGAAAGTCAAAGCTTCTAAAGAGACGTCTGTTAAGCGGTCTAAGACCAAGGTGTAAAGCCCATTAATTGTTTAAAACGGCTTCAACCTCTTGTTTCAATCGCTCCTGAGCAGCTTTGCCGATCTTGACGAACACAGCATTGCAGTACTTTGCTCGGTCCTCTATGCGGTCCTCTGAGTTATCTTTCAATTGCCAATCATAGATTAACTTATTAGCGGCTTTGGTACCAACATCCTCAAGGTACAGAGCTATATTCTTGTCTGTCACCTTCCAGGATCGGAGATTTGCAATTACCTGAGATATAACGGTATGCTGTAGCCAGAACTCCGGTATTTTTCCATCCTGCTTACGTTTCATAGTGAACTTGAAGCCGGTTATCTTCTTACGTCCTCGTGTTAGCCGGTCTGTTTCGTAGACTGGCTCATAGCTGAATGCTAGATTTGTATTAGCTAGTTCTTCCAACGGCTCAGCAATAGTATACTTAATCAAATCCTTCGTAAGAGGATACTTCATTTTCGGATTTCCCTGCTGGTCCTTCTTAACTTTTCCCCTTTTGTCCTTTTCCTGAGCACAATCCATTAGCTGCCTATACTGTTCAACAGTCGGACACCATACACCCGTATCTCGGAAGGCCGACAGTATTTCAAAAAAGCGCATCGAATACCAGCTTTTCAGCCCCATGTAATTATTGAGCTGATATGTCGAATAGTGGGCAATCTGAATAAAATACGGTTCTAATTGTGGATTGAGCAGTACTGTAATGATTCCGTCTTTATATCCTACAGCTCGTTCCTTAGTTGTGTCCAGTAGATGGCGGATGTACCATTCTGACTTATCCAAACTCTCAAATTCCCACGTTACCGCAGTCAATTCGTGAAGCGCCCCTTGAACTTCCTTATATGCGGTCTCTTTGGTTATTCCAGCGTCGGTAACTATATCCACAATGCGAAACTGATAGTAAGGACGTAATTTGAAGTCGTCATCACGTATCTGATCTATAACACGCGCCATGACACGTTTAGCTGTCACGCTCATTCTACCCTGTCTAGCAAAGGTTACATTCCAATGTTGTTTAATTATATCCTTGTGCTTAGGCTCATAAGTCAAGTCTAGTGGTATCACTAGTTGTGTGCTACGTTTATCCTGCCCATCCATATATCACAGTATACAATAATCTGCTGCAATTTAATAAAAGGAGTTATGTTATACAACTCCTAAAAAGCCGGTGTATTTCTCCTTTTATTGTATGTTTGAGTGGGGGTATTTCTCCTTTTATTACAGCCCCTAAGTGGGGGTATTTCTCCTTTTATTAGTATTGACTCCGTATATATATTAACTATAATAGTAAAATTTCCTACTATAATAGTTGTGGAGCGCGCGTTGCTAAAAAAAATGTGGATAAGGTTGAAAAGACTAAAAAAATCGCCTGATGAGGAAGCGAAAAAACAAAAAACAAAAAGGACCGCGCGTTTGCTAAAAAATCGGAAGAGGCCCGCAACTAGATTTTTAGTTAGTAAATTTTTTGAGCTTACCAGAAATTAGGTTGGTCCCTCAAATCATCCGGTTCATCCTCACTAAGTCTAGCTATGTCCCCAATCGCTTTACAGTAGCCAGTCAACTGCCTTAGTAACCGAAATATAGGAAGTTGGTACAGTGTATAAAAACGCTTTATTTAGTCGTAATAATCACCCTTCAACACATTAGCACAGATAAGTCAAACTTGAATTCTCCTCAAAATTGGTGGAGTCAGTACAGTCAGATTGACCACGTAAAAAGATTACGCTCTTGGCTCCTTATCTTCAGTCCACACAGAAAAGGCCTCTGGTAAGAGTCATTGAGGAGAGAGTGTGCAGAAAGCCATTCTGAGTTGATTTCAGGCTCACCAGGCTACGAACTAGCCGAAGACAATGATTTGTATGTCTTGCGTTCCAATCGAACGCCTGACGGTTGTTTTTCAAGTTCACCGTTTGATAAGGATATTATGTCCGTACCTGATCAAGTCATAATTTTAGAAAGCTGTATCAAAAAGTGTGACCGAAAAAAAAAAGAATTAACACCTCAGTATCAGTACTTGGACATTCGGCTAATTTTACAGAAACGATTACTAAAGGACTAATTATTTCCATTTTTATAAATTAACAGACGATGAACTTAAGTGATATTGCATTATATACAGTCTATATACTTTTTCTGTGTATATTCTTTTTTGGATCTCAAATGTTTTCTGTTGACTACGTTCGTGCAATGGGCAGAATTAAGTATGCTAGTTTTTTTAAAATTCTTGAATACATATTTCTCCTTGTGACATTTTTTCTCATTAGTGTTCTGCTAAAATTTGATGGACTGTTCTATTATATAGTTGATGCACTTGTTTTTGGTTTCTGTAGCTGGCTGTTTGTCGATCATCGGAAGGCAAGCCGAGATATATTGCATAGACAATTCCATAAGAGTGCAGAGAACAAAGTCAATCGCGAAGTTCGACGGACGATCTTAATGGTACGAGAATCAACCTACAGTGATAACTAAGCCAGGCGGGTATTTACTCGCCTTCGCCCTACGGTCTCGGCAAAAAGTATTATCTGTTCGATAATAGCAAGAGGGAACGGGGCTAACGCCACCGTTCTCTCTTGCCCCTTCGGGGTTCGCTCTGACAATCAACTATTTACAAAATTTACTTTACAAATAGTGTAGCTATTTTATAGTTATACTATTTGTAAATGCTTGATAATCAATTTTAGAAATAACTATTAAACTAGCTACTTGTCAAATGCCGAAGTATAAAACAGTCAATGCCAATGAAAACGACTTTGCCGACTTTGAAGGGTTGGCGAATGCCTACGGCTTAACTAATACCGCTCTATTTGCGGCAATGGTTACCTATTTTAAAGTGACTAAAGCCGACCCCCGCGACCCCAAAGCCGATAATCCAACGGATGCTATAAAGGCATTAGATAAACGGTTAATTTCTTTTATTAAAGAACAGGAAAAAAAGACGCTGAATCCGATGAAAGAAGCCCTGTTTGATTTAGCCAGTTCGGAAGGAGCCACGCGCAAACATGAGCTTAGAATTGTCAATCAAAACGTCAAAAAAATTATTACCTATCTTAAAATTGACGGCTGATTATGCAGACTAAATTTACCAGTCCGATTAAGGGAAATAATAAAGGAAGTTGTCTACGATTAGCGACGTATTTAGAAAAAGAAAACGGTCAAAAAGCGGAGTTAGAAAAAAGTTATTTTTTTTCGGTTAACCGGGACCATTGTAATAAATGGGAAGTCGTACAGCAGATTGATAATAACGCCAAAGGTCAGGGCTTGGAGCGTAAAGACGACCGGTTTTATTCCCTGGTGATTAGTCCCAGCCAGGACGAACTAGCCCATATCGGCAACGACCCGCAGCAGCTCAAAGCATACACTCGTCAAGTAATGGAGAATTACGCGGCCAACTTTAACAAGGGGATCGACAGTCAAGACCTGGTATGGTACGCCAAGATCGAGCACGAAAGGAAGCACGGTTTTGACAGTCCCGAAGTGAAGGCCGGATTATCCCAGGCGGGAGAATTGAAGGAGGGTGACCAGCGACATATTCATATTATCGTTTCCCGTTGTGCTGCCAGGGAGAACGGCCACGTTTTGCAAGCTGAGCGGACGCTAACCAACGCTGACCGAACGATGAGTTTGTCCCCCATGACCAACCAGCGCGGAGTTGGGCAGGGAGCCGTAAAAAGTGGCTTCGACCGGGAAGATTTTTTTCGGGCCAATGAACACAGTTTTGACCAGATGACCGGTTACCAGCGCAGCCGGGAAGAGTCCTACGACTACTGCAACGGCATCGCCAGCGGGAAGCAACACCAGTACGAGCGGAGTGCCGCCCAAAAGGACCGCAGTGTAGGCCAATCGCTGGGAGCCAGCCGTGACCAAGAATTAACCAAATCCAAACAAATTGACCGATCCGCCGAAGAATATCTTGGCTATTAAACCACTCAACTTACTTATGGGCTTTCAAAAAGGGTATGAATCCGGCCAGTTTTACGGCAGTTTATTCGTCAACGTTTTCAAATATATCATCCTACCGGGCGTGTGTGCCTTTGTGGTCTATTTGCTGTTAGATGTGGCTATCGAAGTCGTTCTAAAAGACATGCTGCACCAGGCTAAACCGGAGTTCGTCCGAAAAGCCGAACTCTGGATTTACGGGGCACTCTTTCTGTTTTTTCTCTACTTATTAGCCGGGGGGCGTCTAAGTAAACCCAGCATCGCCCAGGCTAGCGTTACCACGCGCACCGGTTTAAAAGTGGCGCGGGGCGTATACAACCTGGCCACGCTGGAAGGGGATATTCCGATGATCAAAATCACCAAACCCACGCATCATAACTTAATCGCCGGATCACCCGGCAGCGGCAAGAGTTTCAGCATCATTGAACCGATGCTGCTGCAAGCCATGCAACAGGGAAAGGCGGGGTTAGTCTATGATTACAAGTTTCCCACCTTCGCCAAACTGGTAGCCGCCAGCGTTGCCAAAGGGGTTACCCCTTATTACATTAATTTCGATGATTTGACCTATTCGCACCGGGTCAACCCCATTCATCCCCAAGTCATGACTGAAATGGCTTACGCCCGGCAGTTTGCTACGACCGTGGTTAAAAACTTAGCCGGGCAGGGGGGAGATACAAACGGTTTTTTTATTGATTCGGCTATCGGCTACTTAAGTTTGCTGTTCTGGTATCTACGCACTGAACACCCGGCTTTCTGTACGATACCGCACGCCATTCTATTAGCCTTTCAGGATACCGAACAGGTCGTTGGGCTTTTAGAGACTAGCCGGGACCCGGTCACCCGTACCTCAGTACGCCCGATCCGCACGGCCCTGAAATCGAGTAAGCAGTTAGCCGCTATCGAAGGGACATTGGGTAGTTCTGCAGAAAAGTACATAATTCGTCATTTGAACTACCCTCGTTAGTTAGTGATCTGATTCTCTTTGCTTTATGGTTTAAAAAGTTAG
>NZ_FOLQ01000055.1 GCF_900112365.1 Spirosoma endophyticum
AATATCTGGGGTGTCCTGCACGGGATCACCGATATTGGCTTTGGTATCGCAATTGTCCTGTTCTCGAAGGGCACGATTGGGGGCTTTGTGGATATACTGGGGTTCTGGGCAATGATGTATGCTTTTCTACAAGCCGTTCAAGCCATGTACGCGTTTATGGGAGCCCGTGGCGTGAGAGGGGCCGCGGGGATAAGCAGTAGTAGCTTTGTTCATTTTGCGAACGTACTAGCGGCTGGTGGGCTGACCTTTACACTGCTATTGCTCCCGGCGGGTTTTACGGATTCGATGGGCTTCATTGGCGTCTTCCCGATCATTTTGGGTATTCTTATTGTCGTACTTACTACCCAGATGCGAACGCAGGCAACAGCCTCCCTTTGAAAGGAGGCAGTGAGACCTTATAAAGAGAGGGTTATTGAAAGCCTGGCGCTGGTAGCGCCGGGTCTTTTTGTGTAGCAAGATAGAATTTGGCCACACTTGGGGAGATGTGGCTGAGTAATATTTCAAGCCGGTTGTAAGTTTGGCCACCTACCCTGGCATAGCGCAAGGCTTAAAAACTTTATTACCACGTGCTAACCATAGCCTGATCGGCTTTAAGCGTTAGCCGGATACTGGGGGAATCTAAAGCCAGTTTAGCTAAGGCTTTATAAATCCCTTTGACGGCCTCTTCAATGCGGCTCCAGCCTGCTTCGCTACGCAGGTCGATACCCATCATCGTCCGGTCGTTCTGCGCTTGTATGGTCAGAAACGATAGCGCACCCAGCATCACCGCCGAGATCGCCTGGTGATCACCGCCCTCAAGGAAGGCCAGTTGCTGGGTTAGCCGGGTCAACTCAGCATCCAGACTGGTGCTGATTGTTTCAGCCAGTGGCTCCTTTTCGGTGACGGCAGCCTTAAGTAGTTCTCGGGAAGCCCGGGAGGCCCGCATCCGACGAAAAAGTTGTAAGGCCTGACCTGACCAGATGGGCGCTAAGGCGGCGGGGCTAGTGGGCTGAATTTGGTCCAGCCAGGCGGGGTCGTAATGAGGGACGATACGGCCCATCTTAACATAGTATTCCAGCAAACCTTCTAAACTACCAAAGTACCGGTATATAAGTACTTTGCTGACATTAGCTTTTTCGGCGATAGCGCTTATACCGACACCGGGCAGTCCTTTCTGAGCTAATAGTTGTTCTAAAGCGTCTACAATACGTTGGGTGGTGTCAGCTCGGTTTCGTTGTAGTTTTTCCATAAACAGGTTGAGTAAATTATTATAGTTAATGTATTAGACTCTTTAAGGCTATTAAGGTCACTAACATTTTAAAATAATTGATCTTCATTACCTTTTAAGAAATAACAAACCATACAGGGTAACATTAAGCTCAGATTAAATGCTTACGTAATTAGCCAAGCTGGTAACTGCAAAAAAAAGAAAAGGGGCGGTGTCACCGTTTTTGCATTAATGTATTAATCTCAAACATTGCAGCTTGTAAGTAGTGTCTAGGAGTAAAGCAATCTCAATGAATCAGAAGCTAGCTGATCAACTCCGGCTCGAACTCCAGGCATTTACCCGGCTTGACACTTCCAGCAAGTTGAAAAGTATCACCGAAGCCTACAACCGTATTTTAGGCATTGTTCAGGCGATGATGCTAAGTAGTGACAAACCAGATATACACGCGAGGGCCTGGAACTTGTTGAACAACGATGCTTACAAAGCCTTATCAGATGTTCAGGAAGGATTAACGGGCAACTTGGCCGAATTGAAAAGTAAGATCAGTCAGGTGGGGGAATTGCTCTTACAGCCTAAAGCTTAATTAGCCTCATAGTGTCAGTGATATAGCTCCATAAATCACTCAAGCGCTACAATCTAGTTACGGCTTAATTACTCGTGAGTTTTGGTAAGATCGTGCCTTAAATCGCGCGTATTTATTTCAAACAAAAATGCCCCTCATGCCAAGGGGCAATACCAACTATTTAGCCTAGATAAATCAGGTCAATAACTCGGAGCCAGCGTTAAATGTTTACAGCATCCATGAAATAGGTTTGTCTAGTAACTTCCGTCGTTTACGACCAATCTTTAGTCGTTCACAACCTAGAGAAAGGGGCAGACTACTGAATTGCTAGCTTTGTTTTAGCACCTAACCGCTTCTGCTCCAACAGGTGAGCAGCCTGATTAATCAACGTTCGTTGATTAGTCTATTTAACTTCCTTCCTCTTTGCCCGGACTGCAATAGTCCGGGCTTTTTTGTTGTCTTTTAAGAAAAAGGAGTAACTTGACTCATAAGGCTAAATTATCAAGTACCCGAAGAAGGAGCAAATGAGTTAGTCTGCGTTTTCACCCGTAATTTTTGGCGTTATGAGCGACCATCAATCTCAACGATTGCCTGGGGATAGACCAACACTGGCATCTGTTCACCAGCTTGCCATTGAGCGGGCAAATGCCTTAAACCTATTACTCGAAAAAACAATGGATCGTCAGAATTCACTACTGAAACGGATGCGACAATTGGAAGACCGGATTGAAGCACTTCTGAAAGACGTTCAGCAACTAAAGTAAATAAGCCAGACAACCATCCCTCAACTGAAGAATGGCTGTGATTAAATCCTCTTTATACATCAATTGCGATTGATATATGAATATAACTTAATGCGACTAGATAGTATTAGCAGAGTGAGACAACGGCCTGATAATAAAACAGCCACCACTCAAATGAGTAATGGCTGTAGGTCCTTGCAATAATAGTTCATTAGTTGAAACTACCTGGCTCCCCCCATGGCTTAATTAATGAGGTGAAGGTCTAGTTTATAAGGAACCCTTCGCCTGAAGACTGCACCGTTCTACGACGACCTCGATAGTTTTTTGAACAGTTACGGTTTCAACCGGAGACTGTAAACCCGCTTCTTTGGCTACACAATCAATCAGGCGCTACAATCAATTTGCGACTTAGTGATTGGACGATTCAGTAAGATCGTGCCTTAAATCGCATCAGTATCCTAACGATAAAGGCGGCAGCGAAGCCGTTTCCCACCAATAAAACCGCAGTTCATTAAAATAAGTCACCCAGCCCGCAAAGTCGACGGGCTTGACTACATAAGCCGATATACCTACCTGATACGACTGCTCAATATCAACCGGGTCAGCCGACGAGCTGAGCATGACAATCGGAACCAGGCTGATCGAGGCAGGCATTGCTTTAATCCAAGTCATAAACCGCCAGCCATCTTCCCTACGGGGCAGATACAGATCCAGCAAAATGAGTTTTGGGATTTCCCATTCCTGATAGCGCCACGCCTCCAACAAGCTCATAGCCTGCTGAATCGTGGCCACCCGCTCGGTTGTGACCTCACCTAAGCGTTGCTGCCAGGCCCGGCTCATGAGTACCCATTGATCCTCGTTATTTTCAATGATCAATACTTTGGCATTGCTAAAATTGGCTCGTATGGCCGCTACAGAGCTACTCATTAATACCTATCAAATGGATGTTTATGGATTAACTAAGTAAAACCCGGCTTGATTAGTAAGGCTTATCCTTCCATTCACGCTACAGAAAAGTTCTAGCGTAAATAGATTGACTTTTTAGCTCTCCTTCGAAGCCGTCAAATGACTAAGTCGGGCAGCGGCTACCGGAAGATAAGCCCGAGATACTGGCAAAAGCTTTCTATTGGCTAATTCCACCCAACCGGATCGGCCTTTCTGGTGCTCAAAT
This sequence comes from Spirosoma endophyticum, assembly GCF_900112365.1. Lineage (GTDB taxonomy): Bacteria > Bacteroidota > Bacteroidia > Cytophagales > Spirosomataceae > Spirosoma > Spirosoma endophyticum. Next base: position 3,684 of record NZ_FOLQ01000055.1, read on the forward strand.
TTTTGAGCATGCCGGACATTAATAATCGTTGACCGATGGATGCGGACTAAGCCCGCGTAGTGTTCGAAGGTATGGAGGGGTTGAGTAACCATCAAGGCCTTCTTCTCTTTTCGGTGTACCCGCGTGTAGCCCGCTTGGCCCTCCAGCCAGAGAATAGACTCGATAGGAATAGGATCGGGGTAGCCCGGCAACTTTAAAGTTTCCATAAGAATGTTAATGAAGTAGTATATATACGGCCGTCAACGATCCTGAGTTTTTTGTAAGCCTCAACCAAGTGCAAAAGGCGGATCTCTGAACAGGCTCAAACAGAGCTTTATATGGCCATTCCGGGTCTTAACAATTCAAGCGCTATTCTGTCTTAACCCCCTGAATGGCTGGACAAAATTGTAAAAACAGTTTAGTCCTCTTACATTCAGAAATCATGAGCAAAATTAGGCGAAGTTTCACCCCCGAAGACCGCTATTCTATCGTTCAGGAAGCCATCCGCGATGGCCATGCCGAGACTTGTCGCAAGTACCATCTATCCCCTTCGTTACTCCGAAAATGGCGGCTGAAATATTTGACTAAAGGGAAAGAGGGACTGAAAGACTCCTATTCACGCGTCGACCCCCAACTCCGGGTCTTAGAGGAGGAGAACGAACGATTAAAACGGATTGTGGCCAAACAAGCCCTAGAACTGGAAATCAAAAGTGAGTTGCTAAAAAAAACGCCTATTCAACTCAGGAGAAGTTAGCCATGATGAAACTGTTCGAAGCCCGCGTTAACCGTACCCTGTTATGTCAGTGGCTTGACCTGCCTCGGAGCGTGTATTATTACCAACCCCAAACAGGTACTGCGGGCGCCAAACCTAGCCAATCGACGATGAAACTGGATGGATCGTGGGTCGATAATCAACAGGTCGTAGGCAGCATTCGGCAACTGCTAAACGTTGAATTCAATGCGCTTGGCTATGAATACGTCACGTATGAGTTGAAAAAAGAATACCTGATTAACAAGAAGAAGGTATATCGACTGATGAAGGAAAACAACTTGCTATTGGGTACTATGATTCGGCCGACTGGTAAGCGGGAATACGTTAAGTTCAGGCGGATCAAGGCCACCAAACCCTTGGAGTATCTGTGTTGGGACATTAAATACGTTTGGGTGCAGGGTGAACGGAGGAACTACTATCTATTAAGCGTCATTGATGTGTACACCCGTAAAGTCCTAGCCTGGTTATTTCAGGTCGGACCGCCGAAGCGGCAGTATTCGTCAGCTTGACCTGATTAATCTATTGCGACGAGTGAACTTGAGTCATGAACTGAAAGGAGTCATTCTGCGAAATGATAATGGCAGTCAGTTTATAGCCCACTCGGTCCGCAACCGCTTCGGCGGTCCGATTTTTGAAAAGCTCGGAAGTCAAGCAAGAGTTTACCCACGTGGCCACCCCAGAGGAGAACTCGTATATTGAGGCCTTTCACAGCATTTTGGAGCATGATGTGATTGAACGTAATGTATTTGACAGCTACTATGAAGCCAAAGAAATGTTAGCACGTTACTTTTCACATTACAATTACCATCGGCTTCATCGCTCGCTTGGTTTTATGACACCCCAGCAAAAATGGGATGAAACGGAATTGATTTATGACACAACTTTTTCAGAAAATCCGTCCAGCTAATAGGGGGCTAAGACATAATATGGTGTTTTGAGCCATGAGTTATGGGTAACAGCGAGCCCGCCTGCAGCGTACGATCCAGAAAGCTGTGGGCTCGATTGTATAACTGGATGTGGGAGGCACCAGCTACCGGCACTACATCAGTGTACACGATATCGCCTGACTCGCCCTCAATGGGAACCAGTTGATAGATGAAGGACTGAGGTGATTGGGCCCAGCTGTAGAGACTGCCTGGCCCCTGCAGCAGCCAGCCAAGAACAATAAATTTGAGCCAGTAGGGACAAAATCGCCTTACGTATAGGCTGACAGCCTTGACAGATAGAATACGCTCCATAACAAGTTAGTTGGCTTACTGATAACAGGAAGAATTGATAACGTACTTGTGAATGGAGATAGACCCGTCTTGACCGTTGGGCTAACTCAAAGGTAGCCAGGATTCGCTACCGATTACCATTGAGCGGATAATATACGCTTGGTTACAGCTATTGCTTAAAAGATAGAACCCCACCGCCTGTGGCTTACCCTAGTGGAGTAAAGCCAGCGTCTTCTTGTGGGAGTCCCTTATGCGTCGGCTACGATAGGCCCTTAACGAGTTACTATCCTTATAGGATGACTGAATGATGAGTTGCATTACCGAATCGTATAGCACGGCCCACCCTGATAATATGTTTATACTTTACTTTACAAGGCTTAAAGGGGGTCGTTCAAGCCTTGTAAAATGAACCGCAACTAGTACTTTTGGGCAGATAAAGCAGGTACACTATGGTCTATTATGAAGTTCAGTTTCTCCCACCGGTACAAGGTGAGTGGATTACCATTAAGGAGTTTGACGACTCCACCGGAGCGCTTTTACCCCTTTCTGACTCTGCCGAGCAACTGAGCCTGGAAGAAGCCGAAACGCGGCTAATGGATCTCTCTAAGAAATACCCCTTCCTCACCTTCCGAATCAACAAAGTAATTCTATAAGCCAATGGCGAAGAAACCAAGGTCAATCGTAGCCAGCGTTGGACCGGCTAAATACGTTGCTTACTATCGTGTATCGACCAAAGCCCAGGGTGAGTCTGGTTTAGGCTTGGAGGCTCAGCGGTCGTCCGTTGCCGGATTCGTGAAAGGAGGCGTATTAGCCGAGTTTACGGAAGTAGAATCCGGAAAGAATAACCAACGGGTTCAACTGGGTGCCGCTATTGATTGCGCCAAAAAGGAGGGTGCCATACTGGTCATTGCCAAGCTTGACCGCTTAAGCCGGAATGCGTCGTTTATATTTACCCTGCGGGATTCGGGGGTTAACTTTCAGTGCGTCGATATGCCGGACGCCAATACATTAACCATTGGCATCTTTGCTACACTGGCCCAACACGATCGCACCGGCGACCCGGCGAGAATTGATCAGCTCTCGGACAAAGTCCGCTCTCCAGGCTAAACGGGCCCAGGGAGCTAGGCTCGGTAAACCCGAAAACCTAACGCCTGAAGGGCAACGAAAAGGGGGAGAAACCACCCGGCGCAATGCACTAGCGAATGAGAATAACCGCCGGGCCGCCTCGATGATTGTCCTAATGCGTCAGGCGGGTCGGAATCTAACTCAGATTGCAGCGGAATTAAACCGGGCCGGTTTCCGAACGGCCAAAGGTGGCCGGTTTCAGGCTACTCAAGTGATGCGGTTAGCTAACCAACACGCCCACAGTTGACTTAATCAGGCCATTTTTCTAGGCCTGCGGCAATGCGCAAAGCGCGCTGGACATCTTCCCAATAATAGCCACTGTCATAGCCCGTAGACAAGCGGTCGCAGATAGTCAAAAAATCATTAGCGGTATCAAACCGTAGCTTCTCGGGAGCTGGTTGATTAGGTTGAGTTGGGAGTTGATCCGATACGCCTTCCATGGTTGCAAAGTAAACGTAAAATGACACAAAAAAGCCCCATTGGCTGGACCAATGAGGCTTAAGAAGTATAACAGGATTAAAACGCTAGTTTGAACGGTTTATTGTGCATGCTGAAACAGGAACGGCCATATTTAGCACTTTTTTGCTCCTGATTCCTTTGCCTGAATTTAGATGTGTAGTGAGCCAGCCGACAAGAAGCTTAGTTTAACCTGAACTCGGGCTTCACCGATTCGTTGACTTGGCTCGCTAGATTGGTGGCATCCTGGGCGATTTCAACCACGATTTTAGTGTGCTGTTGATACTCTTGTATAATCTGCACTAAAATGGCTTGTTTTTCGAGTAAGCGAGCCTTCTCCAACTCGGCCTGCAAATGGCCAATGGCGTATATTAAGGCGGGCCGTACCGTCCAGTAGCGTAAGCAACGCAGTAACAAAGGGGGTATACTGGGTTCTTGAGCGTCACCAGGTCCAGCTTCCTGACAGACTGTTTGTTGCAAAGTGAACACCTCCAGCTCTTGAAGAATATATCGATAAATCGTCTCATCACCCTCCCCGTTAACAAACTCAGGGTGTTCTTGAATGATGGCCGTTAGTAACCGCTTCTGTTCGTGCTTTCTAAGCAGTTTAGTGATCCAGTTTACCATAAATACCTACGCTGGGCCTTCCATTGGGGTCACATTTTCTTATTAGAAAAAGGCCAGTAGCTTACAAAAGGTTTTATCTAGTAGACTTTTTTAGCGGACATTTGCGAAATGCCTTGGGACTTTATGATACCGGATGCGTTTGAAAAAGAAACGCTTAAGATGCGTAAAACCTACTCGAGGCCTTATTTCACCGGACGTTTGTAAAATGCTATAAGATTAAGATCCCGAAAGCCCAAACAGATGTATTGCGGGAATGCTTACTAAAATAAAATTCAGGGTTTGAGTGGGAAAGGGTGAGAAAGAGGTTAACCCATTTAAATGTAGTAAGCCATCAAATCCGTAAAGCTTACAAACATATGAAGGCAGCGGCACGCTGCACTTCATACATCGATTCGATTAGTTAGTCTTCCTGGTTGGTAACCTTGGGTTTGCGACCTCGTGGTTTACCAGTATAAGCCGGTTTAAGATCAGAAGTTTGTAGGGCCAGGGAATAGCCTATTACCCCCTCTTGATAAGGAAAAGGCGAAAGGCTAAACAGGTACTTGGTCGTCTTATAGGCAATGCCCCCTTTCTGGAGAATAAACGCTAAATCGATGATATAACTTTTAGCCGCTTTGAGGAGGGTAAAGCTCTCATCCTGGTCATCCTGGGTGGGCACTAGGTAAATCGTTTTGATTTTTCGTTTACCCTGGTCGGTGCCAATTTGAAAACGGGCCGAATCGGCCTGGAATTCTAATTGATCAATTGTTTTGGCGGGAAACACGAGCTTACCGGTCGGTGAAATATAGCCTTCCAATTTTATGGGTTTAGCTTCTTTACCTTTTTTGGTTTTTGTTGGCTTGGCTAAGGCGTTATCTTGAGGCGAAAAAAAGCGGATCGTCTTTGGTTTCATTGAGTTATCTATTAGTCAATTGGTTTACTGACAAACATACTGAATAATTGATCATTAAGGGGTAAAACTTACTTAATTGGAGCGCCAAAAAATTGTATTTTCCCTAGTCAAGTTACATATGATATCTCATTTTAAGGGAATATTCTAAGATTACCCTCACCATAGAGGCCCTGAAAACAGCCCAATTGGCCTTTGGAAAGGGAAGAAAAAAAAACCTATCATGTTAAGCGCTTAGTCCAAGACTTGACCTGTTTCAATAAGCCTTGTACCGTGCCTTTTTTACGGTACGCTCTGTTGAGTTGATAACAACATCGACATTCTACTTTGCCCCTGTTCCAGTCCGTTGATTACCCGCGGAGATCAAGCTAGCTTGAGGGCATTGATCGTTGGTGTGATATACCAATTCTTGTAAACAGTAAAAGGGGGCTACTTGAGCCATTTTGGCAGAATGAAATAGTTTGCCTTTTAACTCAAAGAAAGGTGAATTTAGTGCCTACTGGCTTTTACTTGGCAAGCTACCAAATTATTCAACAGCCAAAATAGGCGTTTCAAGTACCCTAAAAACAGCTATACTACGGCAAAGCTGCTTTTAATAGATAAATCAGCTCCTCCTTATCAAATACAATCCTCATCAAGTAGAACAATTCTCTTATTTTTTTGTACTGACAGTATGATAAACACACTGTCTTTACGAGTACTGCTAGTAGACGATGATCCCGACGATCGGCAATTAATTCGGTGGGCCTTGACCAGTGCCATTGAGCCAATCGTCATCGAGGAAATGACGACTGGGCAAGAGTTGATTGACTGGTTGACTCAAAGACGAAAGCTACTGGCCGAGCAGCTACTCGCCGATGCTATTTTAGTGACGGTTATCCTACTGGATATGCACATGCCCCAACTAACGGGTTTAGAAACGCTCCAATCCTTAGGGGATATGAGTGAGCTGCCGTACATGCCCGTAGTGATGCTGACCGCTTCGATGAGTGATCAGCTCAAGCATCAGGCTTATCAGCAGGGGATTCATCTGTACATGATCAAGCCCAGCGGTGCCAACGGCTTTTATCGGGTCGTGGAGGCCATCAAGCTTTGTTATCGGGATACCTTACGCCAACGAGAACGGGACAAGCTAGCCAACGACTTCCATTGAGCTACGGTCAGTCGATCGAATTCACCTAACATAATCCCACTTTTACAACAAGACAAGATGAGCGTATCACCCAGATTAAAGAGCAGATTTATACTTCTTGTACCCGCTTATTGGGCTTGTTTATTTGATGAGATTATAACTATTACTCATCAATCTAAAGAGTACTGGGAAGGAAATTTGAAAGCAGCCAATGAAGGTAACCCATTCGGCGCGTTTCTAATGGCTAATTATGTTTCCGGCATCTTTCTAATCTCTGTTGTCTGGTTGATAATTATTGGTATTATCGGTTACTATGTATCTCATAAACTCTTGAAAATTTTTGTACTATTCGTCTTACTAGCTCATACATGGGGCGCTTCAAGTTGGTTAAGTCCACACTATGGTTTTTGGTCAGTGATGGCTTTTATACTATTTAATTCCGTTTTATTCGTCAAAATAGAGGAGTACTATTTAAGTACTTATAATGTTTTTTCTTGGATAGAGAAATAGAAGATTTACGGAAAAGTATAATTACCTGTGATCTCACATAACTTACTCAATTCTTTATTTATTCTCTTTACATAATCTTAGTTATACAACAGACTGTATTCCTCTGAAATAGCTTGACACCAACCGTGTAAAGTTATGACCGAGAACAAATTGGCTCCAAGCCAGCAAAAGTACAAAACCGCCGTATTTCGACGGCGAATCATTGAGCGCCTACGCTTACAGATGGTCACTGAACAGCAGGTCTTGACCGAACTTGGGATTTCTCGTACCTTACTCAATCAATGGAATCGAACCTACCAACGCTACCAACTTGTGTGGTGGTTTAAGCCCGCCCGCTTTCCCCGTTTTGTCATGAAAAAGCCCATCACGGATGAAGTCCAAGCGCTCAAACAAAAACTAGCTGATACCGAAGCAGCTTTGAAACAAGAACGGTTA
>NZ_FOLQ01000021.1:0-48043 GCF_900112365.1 Spirosoma endophyticum
CGCAGTCGATACAACCTCACCGCTTCTAATTTAAATGGAAAAGGATCAGGGGTAAGTAGTCTAAACCTCTATCAGGATGGTAAGATCCGTGGCGGGCTTAGCTATGTGAATTCATTAGGCCAAATAGTAAGCTTGGCCTTTGTTCTATAGCTTTAAATAAACCATAAAAAGTACAAGTCGCGACCATTCTAAAGGATGGTCGCGACTTGTACTTTTTATATTCTCGTTGTATAACTATTATGGCTGTTGCAAAAGTCTGTAAGGATGACAAAGAGCCAGGTTTACTAGCCAAATACGTTTCATAAGATGGCTAAAAAGCCCGCATTAATAGAGCTTATAAACTGGCCTATCGACTTTTGCAACAGCCACTATTTTTATGTTATTCAACCAAAAGAAGAATGATAGTATCCTGATTACAGAGCTGATCTTGGAATAAGATAAGGCTTACTGTATCTGAGAAACCCATATAGTGCAGTTACTGGTGGTTGCTTTCTTCTTGATAAAACCGTAGTGAGCTGAATATTTAAGCAAACCTCCACAGTTAGACCCCACAGTGACAATTAACCGTTGATAGTTGGTCACTAAACTATCTGGCACCACGAAACTATTCGAAGCAATCATCCTGATTTTTTCATCTTTCGGGGTCCATCCCGAAATCGTGCTGCTATCCTTTAGAGCATAAATGCTCCATTCAAAACTTAGGGGCTTGTCTCCGTAGTCACCAGCAGTAAATTTTAACCCGTCACCAGCGTAGCACTGTGAATCGACAGTCACTTGATGAGCAAATGTGCAAGGCTCAGTGTCGCTATTTTTACAACCTTCCCCAGCTGTAAAGACTACAAGCAAGCTTGCTAAAAGTGATAAGGAAATTCTCATGGTCTTTTCAGAATAGTATTTGTTAAAGACCAAATTATATTAAAAAAGGTTATAGAAAACTTGTTGTATAAGTGCGATTATGTTAGTTCAATCCCTAAATTTAAGCCTAAATAGGTTTGGTTCTCAACTGTATAAACTTTTCATCTCATGAAAAAGCTATTATTAGTTTCGTTTTTTGTTAGCCTGTATGCCTGTCGACCTAGAGCACCTATAGCGCCCATTCAGCCTGTTCAACCCACGGTAAACCCAGTCATACCAACTCAACCTTCATCGCCAGCGACAACTATTGATGGACCTGCGGGACGGTACTTAGTAACGACTTACATTGTCGCTGGAGATACCCTGCACACAGCCAATAAGGCGGGGTTTCCAATAAAGAGTAAATTGGATATTGACAGTTTTGCCCTTGTCATCAAGCAGACGGGTGGCGATCAATACACCATAACCTATTCCTATTATCATAACCCAACTGGCGAGGTACCTACATATACCAGGAAGGTCACGGGCAGCGTCTTGAATGATTACTATTATCGGCTTACCGCCACTGATGCACAGGCCGGTACTGTTTTTGACTCAAAACTGTCTCGAGTAAACAAGCAGTTCTACCAACGGACTGTCGGTGGAGGCATTGTTATTCCCTTGAAAGGCTCGTCGTCGCCCCTAAATCAAACCACTGACAAAGAAGTCATCCTAGTGGCTGTTCCTCAAGGGTAATGATGCTAAAGGTCTATCGGCGGATGAAATCTAAACAGAATTTCGGTCGTATAACCAATCTTATGATCACTCCGAAGCCGTTTTTAGGGGTACTTTGCTCGTAGTTGGGGGCTCAATCTACGGATATTTCATTAACATAATACCGGCTATCCCCTATCCCTTTCTAAACTCCAATTTGGCCTGTTTTCACGGCTCGTATGGGCCGGTCAATCTTAGAATATTTCCTTAACATAAGATTGCTTATACACCATAAATGAGAAAAATACAATTTCTCGAAGAGCCACGATATCCATTAGCTAGCGCTTTTTACGATAGTAGATTTCTTGTGTATAACGATGAGCGGTAGCTCCTGAACCAGGTAGCAAATAGTGATAGTTATAAACCGTTTTAAACTCATTCGCTTGAGTCAGGGTAGCCGAATAGGGTTCTTGAATAAATGAATGGGGAGGCGTAGCCCGGTTTAACTTCAGCATTGATTCATTAGCGATTACTTGCCATCGGCCCGTTTCGGTTCCTACATTCAGGGTAGAGCTATCAACCGAATAGAAGTCCTTACCCATAAACTGCTCCCCATAGCTACTATCCTGATTGAACACATACGTGTCACTTCCTAGCAGGGAGCCACTACTATCGGTTCGGTTACGATCAGTAAGCGGAGCCGCGAAACCGCTGTAGACAATTCGATTAATGGCCCATTCACCAACAATATCGGCGAAGGTTGGCACGTAAGGCGTAGGGGCGCGCTATTCTGACAAGCCAGTTGAGTCAGCAACAACAAGGTGAGAAGAAAAGTGGATCTCATAAAGGTTGATTGTGATAAGTAGAGCTATGTTTATTCCAGCCAGTGCAGTAAGCGAGTCGCAGCTCGTTGAGGGTCCGTTTCATTCAGGGAGTAGAACTCGACCGATCTCCCTACCAGGCGTACGCCATCCCAACGGCCCATACTATCCTGGTAGATGACCGCATACCCGGCCAGATCCCCCAGCTCAGCCCGGATATCTTCTAAGACATTATCCATGTCATTCGTGACGCTTTTACTGCCCTGGTCTAAATCCACAATAGCAATCACACTGCCCTCGACGGTGTAGGTATAATCGGCTCGTGGCCCTCCAAATCGCTTATTCATGATGGCTAAAGTCAGTCGGTGTTCTTTTTTCCTTTCCCACTCAGGAGCAATCTGATAGATTTAACCTTTATTAGCTGAGGCAGTAAAACACAAAGACATGCTTATCTGCTAGCCCTTCTGTCTAAGCAATTTCGACATTGACCGCATTTAAGCCTTTCTTGCCGCGTTCGACAGTATATTTTACTTTATCATTCTCCCAGATTTAATCGACCAATCCCGAAGCGTGGACAAAAATATCTTCTCCTCCATCATCGGGCTTAATGAAACTAAATCCTTTAGAGTCATTAAAAAATTTTATTGTTCCTGTTGGCATTACTGGTTAGAAATTAGTCCAAAGGTAAAGACGGAAGAAGAAGTTAGACTTCCAAAAGTAGAGCCTTATCCTATCCTGATATTACTTGTGATATTAGACTTGATATCAGGTCTAATATTTACTACTAAAATAAACTTTCTTTTTAAGTCTAATATTTATTTTTATCTTTAGACTAATACGAATGTGAATTTTCATTAACCCTGTAATAATCAATGGTTTATACAACGGGTGGTATTAAAGGAGGAAGCGGCAAGAGTACTGTTGCAACTAACCTTGTTGTTCTATTAGCTAGTAAGGGTAGAGATGTTTTGTTAGTTGATGCTGATGATCAAGAAACAAGTACAGATTTTACTGCTTTGCGTGAAGAGCGTACAGATAACAAGGCAGGCTACACAGCTATTCAACTTGCAGGTACATCGGTACTTAAGCAGATACCTAAACTAGCAGAACGTTACCAAGATATAGTCATCGACACAGGCGGTAGAGATACTGATAGCCAACGGGCCGCTTTGACCATATCAGATGTATATCTTGTGCCTTTTAAGCCTCGAAGTTTTGATGTTTGGACAATTGAAAAAGTACAGAGCTTAGTTGAACAAGCGCAAGTCATTAACCCCCGGCTCAAAGCATTTGTATTTCTCAATATGGCTGATCCAAGAGGGGAGGAAAATTTTGAAGCGGCAGAACTTCTACAACAATCCGAATCCTTAGAATTTATTAATGTGAGTCTGGGACATCGTAAAGCTTTCGCTAACGCAGCAGCTAATGGCTTAGGTGTTTTAGAATTAAAAGGTGACGAAAAAGCAGCCATTGAGTTCAAGGCACTGTATAACTATATTGAAGAATTACTAAACAAGAAATAAACATGCCAGTAGCACCTAAGCCCAAAAGCCGCAAAAAGGAGACTGGGTTTGATAATGAGAAGGCGTTAGATTTTATTCGTCAAGGTGGAAGCCAGTCCCAGGGAGATGAGACCGTGGAACAACAGCCTCAATCAGCAAATCTTGGAAAAGGCCGACACACTACAAAAACGGATCCGAATGATCAGGTTTCAATATCGATTAAATTACTTGTTAGTGAACGGAACCAGATCAATGACAATAGGGCTAAACTATCAGGAAGGGACAAAAAATCCTTAGAAGGATGGATAATTGAAGCAATTACTGAAAAATTAGAGCGTGAAAATAAGCGTAAAAATTAGGGCTAATATCAAACTTGATATTAGCCCTAATTTTTACGCTTAAAACATAGGCAACTACGGTTCTGCTTAGAATTAGTCTGGAACAAACAGCCATTCTATGAGTTGCCTCTACGTAACCCATAATGAGTTTTATACTACCTTTAGAACCAAATAGATTCCGTCCCAAACCTCCTTTTTCTCTACAATAAACCTTGCTTAATTGAGTAGATTTTTTGTTCCTAAGTACTCTCCGACAGCTTTAAATGAAGACTTTTAAAGAAATAAGCCAGAATAAACAGTGGCATATATATCCGTTCTAAATCTCCTTTTTCTCTGATTTCTATTGTTCAGAAGTAGTGTACTGACGCTCTAGAGAGGTCTGAACTTCCTGCTTCAGAAGTTCTTGAGCAGCCTTACCTACCTTGACAAATACAGCATTACAGTACTTTAGGCGGTCATTAATTCGGTCATCTGAGTTCTCTTTCAATTGCCAGCTATAAAGTAGCTTGTTTGCTGCTTCAGTACCGATGTCTTCTAAGTAAGTGGCAATATTTTTATCCGTTACTTTCCAAGCACGTAAATTGTCAATTACCCGCGAAACAATGTGGTTTTTGAGCCAGAATTCAGGGATTTTACCATCTAATTTTCGTTGAATTGTGAATTTAAAGCCCGTAATTTTTTTTCGTCCACCAGATTTTCGTTCAGTTTCATAGACAGGCTCATATGTAAAGGCCAAATTAGTGCTGGCCAATTCGTCTATAGCCTCACTCATTGTGTACTTAATGAGATCTTTGGTCAGTGGATACTTCATTTTAGGTGAACCATCTTTATTCTTTTTGATGCGTCCCGACTTATCCTTGATCTCCCAGCAGTCCATCAATTGTCGATACTGCTCAATTGTAGGGGACCATACCCCTGTATCCCGGAAGGCTGATAGAATTTCAAAGAATCTCATTGAATACCAGCTTCTTAGGCTCATATAATTACTAATTTGATATTTAGTATAATGAGCAATTTTAACAAAATACGGCTCCAATTGCGGATTAAGTAAAACCGTAATAACTCCGTTTTGATAACCGACTGCCTGTTCCTTAGTTGAATCCAGCAAATGTCTTACGTACCATGCCTTACGATCCAAGCTTTCAAATTCCCAAGTGACATGGATCAATTCCATTAAGGCTGCTTTAATGTGTTTATATGCTGTATCTTGGGCCACATCAGCATCCGTTATTATATCACCGATTCGAAATTGATAGTAAGGGCGCAAAGAATAATCATCATCCCTTATTTGATCAATAACTCTCGCCATAATACGTTTGGCGGCCACGCTCATCTTACCCTGTCGAGCAAAGGTCACATTCCAATGCTGCTTGATAAGTTCACTATGCTGAGGCTCGTAAGTAAGCTCAAGGGGAAGTACTAACTGAGTGTTCCGTTTATCGTGTCCAATCATTGTATGAATGAGTAAAGCGGCAGCAATATAATAAAAGGAGTTAAATAAGTCAAACTCCTCAAACTCCGTCCTAAATCTCCTTTTTCCTAGTCTTTTTCCGTCCTAAACCTCCTTTTTATTAGGCTAAATTCCGTCCTAAACCTCCTTTTATTAGTACTGACTCAGTATATATATTAACTATTATAGTAAAATTTCCTACTATGATAGTTTTGCCTCGCGCGTTGCTAAAAAAAATGTGGATAAGGTTGAAAAGACTAAAAAAATCGCCTGAGGAAGAAGCGAAAAAACAAAAAACAAAAAGGACCGCGCGTTTGCTAAAAAAGAGGAGAGGCCCGCAACTATATTTTTAGTTTATATACATTTAGTAATTTATAGGCACAAAATTTTTTTAGTATTTCCTCTCCTTTCTATTGATAGTGGGTATAATTAAAAAAACGGACCAAATTCGTCACGACTCGTTCAGGCAATAACAAAGCCGGTATTGCCGGTGAATATGCAGTTGTGAGAGGCTTTAAAACGTCCCTTTTCGGGTACAGCTCAAAATTGAGGGCAGAGCCATGAAAACTGGTTGTAATCCTGTTTCCTTAACTCATACCAGTTTTCAACGTACCAGCTACTTTAAGGGAACGAGAATTGAATACAGCTCATCCTGATTGGAATCAAATTCATATAACTAACCCGTGACGAATTTGATCCGTTTCTTTAGATGTACCCGATAGTGCCGAAGATATATTAAAACTATAGCGCTAATTAAGTTGATACTGTGCTGAACTATTGCAAATAGATATTTTAGCTATATTGCATTAATCGATAAGTTGCCTACGAAGACAAAGCGGGCTCAAGGAGCTACGAACGGAAGTCAGTGACAGGAATAATCTATTTGTTTAATAAAGTGGCTTAAAAGCCAATTATGCGCTTTCAGACGGAACCGGGCAATGCAGGGATGCAACCTGCCAGGGATAAGCCAAGCCACGTACTGAAGTACGTTAGTTAGTTGGATTGATAGCTAGAAGCCTCCAACTAAACCCCCCGGTCTTGATAGCTCTAAGCCAGATCGGGGGGTTTATAAACCAAAAAACAACTAAATATATGTTCACCTTAGTATTTTCCGGTTACTGCCCAAAAGACAGCGTATTTGTAAAAACTTGGCATGAGGAACCACTATCTAGATATAGTTCAATGGTAAGTCTTGACAAAATGAAAAGTGAAGAGCATTGTTTTCAAGAAGTGGAAAGATTAACTGAACTTGGATGGGAAGTAACTAGAATGACAATATTTGATTCTGATCGAAATATGACTGTACGGATAACTGAACAAGATAGGGCAGGGAAATCTATGTTAGAGTGTATAAAAGACATTAGAAAGGAAAATGAAAAGCCATTACTTCCTATTGTAAACACTTTTGTAAAAAGGCTTATAGGAATGTTGGATTAGTTGCAGAGTGTATGGATTTTCTTAGGCATATCCCACCCCTGATGTATGTCTAAATATTTTTATGAAAGAATTTTTACTTGTAATATTTATCTTTTGTTCATTTCCTACTACAGGGCAAACAAGAGAAGCAATTACATACACAGACACTATAAAGACCAAAGAATATATTAAAGAAATTTTACTATCAGTATCCGAAAAATCCTTTTTATATATTGAACATAAAAAGCTTAATAAGTTAAAAAAATAAGTATAAATAGTATGGTATCTGGTACAGTAGACGATGTAGAAAAGGATTCATCAGAATATTACCGAGGTACTAAAGAAACCATTATGATAAGGTTAAAATCTAGTCGTAGGAAAGATTTCCTATGTTCTGAAAATACAACGTTGAATGGTAAATATGTAAAGACTGATATATATAGTATAGACAATTTTACTTTTGAAATACCAAAAGTGTATTTACAAACACTCCTTAAAATATTCTGGTAAAGTTTCTATTTATTCTTCCTTTCCCCATTTGTCTTTTTCAATGTACGTTGTAAGCTATCTTGGACAAACGCTATAGAGTCCTTTTTGAACTGTTTATAGCTTGTAGTCATTATATCAGACCAAGCAGATACACCATTTCCCTCTCTACCCTCTATCGTTTTTGTACCAGCAAAAATCGGTTTTTTATTAGGTGATTGAGCATGACCGAAATTACAGATAAAAACTGTTATAAAAATTAAGGCAACGGTTTTCATAAAAAAGTTATTTAAGTGATTTGTTTATAACACAAATCTAATTATTTTTAAGCTCACTTAAACAATGAAATATCATGAAAAAGGTAAGTAATTCAGAAGTGATTATTAAAAAAGCATTGGGTTCACGTATGACTAGAATCAAAAGTTGTGATAACCCCAAGTCTGCTAATAAAGCCAGTACGGGTAGTGTTCACACTTGGGGTTAACAGTTGTATTAATTTTAATTAGTAAATCCCGTTATCATACGGGATTTACTCTAAATAACAATAAGATGGAAGCGCAAGAGCAACCAGAATTTACTAACATGGAAAAAAGTGCTGGATTGATGAACACAGTTTATTCAATTCTTAGAAAAGAAGGTTATATACGAGAAGCAGATGCATTAGTCGCTTTCTATAAAGTTATCGAATATAGAAATAGGTTAGAAGGCCAGTATCAAGATCAGATTGAAGACTGGGATAAACGAATGCTGAATGATTATAATAAGGATGTAGAAAAAGTTCTTCATTATATGAGTGACAGAACTAGAGAGGCTGAAAGGATGGGATTACCGATAGTTCCTAATGATGAAAGAATAGCAAATGAACTACAGGTAGGTATACTGAGACCGAGCAAAAACTAAAATGACAGGGACACTTGAACAGCTACTAAATCGCCTTCTCCTACGGATTCGGCGTCAAAGTGATTTCTTTTTAGAAATCAGCAAGAGGGAAGGGGTCTTCGACACCCTTCTCTCTTGCCCTGCGGGGCTAAAAAACTGATAATCAGTTTTTTATGTAATAACAAAGTAATTACTAAATAATTAGTAGTTACTTAATAAATTGATAACCAGTTTATTAAATAATTATCTCTGTAATTATGGCAGTATATAAGACTATTAGCGTAAGTGAAGATACTTTTAAAGAATTTGAGCGCATGGCTGAAAGCTACGCGCTAACTAATAAGGGTCTGGTAGAAGTAATGCTAACCTATTTTAAGGTATCAAAAGCGGACCCAAGGAGCCCCCAGGCTGATAACCCAACTGATGCAATCAAAGCTCTGGATAAGCGATTAGTCAGTTTTATAAAGGAGCAGGAAAAGAAAATACTTTTGCCTATGAAAGAGGCTATTTTCGATATGGCAGGAACTGAAGGAATGGCCCGGCGATCTGACTTGAGAATAGTGAATACCAATGTTAAAAAAGTAATAATAGGACTAAAGTTAGATAAATAAATGCAAACAAAATTTACTAGTCCAATCAAGGCCAGCAATAAAGGTAGTTGCTCGAAATTGGTAAATTATTTAGAGAAAGAAAATGCTAAAAGCCTATCACCAGAAAAGGAATATTTTTTCTCGGCTGATAGAGATAAATGTAATAAATGGGAAGTAATTCAACAAATAGACAACAATGCTAAAGGGCAAAAGATAGAGAAAGAACAAGATAGATTTTTCTCTATTGTTGTAGCTCCTAGTCAGTCAGAGCTTGCTCATATAGGTAATGATCCTGATAAATTAAGAGACTATACAAGAGAAGTTATGCAAAACTATGCGACTGGATTTTGTAATAGTAAAGGTGAAAACAGAGGTTTGGAAAGTAAAGATTTAGTATGGTATGCTAAGATTGAAAATGAAAGGAAATATAGCTCTTTAGATTCAGAGGTAAAGGAAGGCTTAGCGCAAACCGGACAACTGAAAGAAGGTGATCAACGCCATATACATATTATAGTTTCCAGATGTGAAGCTAGAGAGAATAGATATGTTTTAGAATTAGATAAACAAAAACAGGAACAAACTACGCACCTATGCCCGGCCGTTAACAATCAAAAAATATTTAATAGAGACGAGTTTATAAGACAAAATGAACAAGCTTTTGACAAGCAATTTAATTATATTAGGGGGCGTCAAGAATCTTATGATTATTGCAATTCTCTGAAAAATGGAAAACAACAAGATTATGAACAAAAAAGACAAAGGGGAAAAGAAAATACACTTGAAAAAGAGCAAAGAATAAATAATGAAAAAGGTTACGGAATTGGTTATTAAACTTCTAATCATAAATATTTGAAGCCATGTTTAAAGTGAGCCAAGTTATAGGGTACGTCATTGGTATTATTGCTATACCACTACTAATTTATGTAGCATCTAGTATGCTGATAAAATTTTTAATTCTATCGGTAGGTTTCCCAAGGATAGTAGGCGATGTAATTGGCGGATTTGGTGGATTAGTACCAGCCGGTTATATGGTTTTCAAAGGATTTAGGGGCAAAAATCGAGCGGAAATACAAGATACTTCACAGACTACTATGACTGGTATAAAGGTCAAAGATTACGTTTTTGGTATCAGGACAGCAAAGAATTTTATTCTGAAAATCACAAATCCCTTCGCTGGTATACTTGTAGCAGGTGGCCCGGGTGGTGGTAAAAGTTTTAGCGTTATCGAGCCAATTATTACCCAAGCAGTTCAGAAAGGGTTTACGGGCATAATCTATGATTTCAAGTTTCCAACCTTTGCCAGAGTTCTAAACGCAGCTGCGAAGAATAGTAAAGCTGAAAAGTATTATGTCAACTTCGATGATCTGAACCGTAGTCACCGGGTAAACCCTATTCATCCTGACATCATTACTACCATGAGCCATGCCACCGGTGCCGCTGATGCTGTAATGAGCAATTTAAAGAAGGGTGAAGACAATTTCTTTTCGGACAATGCCACATCCTACCTAGCTGGCATCATTTGGTTTCTACGTGAAGAATATCCAACATTCTGCACCTTACCTCATGCAATGCGCTTAGCCGCGCAGCCTGTAAAACAGGTAATAAACTTAATCTGCCAAAATGAGGAAGTTGCTACGTCAGTGGCCAGCATAAAGACCGCGGTGGATGAAGGTGCAGGAAACCAACTAGCGGGCGTTATCTCCACTTTACAAAATGCGCTCGGCAAAATCAATACGCGCTCTATTGTATGGGTACTTTCAGGTAACGACCTTACGCTTGATCTAAATAATCCTGACGCCCCTAAATTACTCGTAATAGGTAATAATCCAGATTTACGGGCAGTCTATGGCCCTGTTCTTGCGCTGATTGTAACGACAACAGTCAGAAAGCTAAACCAGAAGGGGAAGCTAAATTCATTGGTAATACTAGATGAAGCACCAACACTATACATTCCTGATTTCCCGACACTTCCCGCCACTGGTCGAGAAAATGGAATTGTCACTTTGGTAGGCTGTCAAGATTTCAGCCAAATCGAAGAAATGTATGGACCACAACAAAAGGACGCCATACTTAATACTCTTTCGAATCGCTTTTATGGGCGTATGCCCCATGAGCCATCGGCTCAATATGTAGTCCGAATTTGGGGTAAAGAATATGTTGAGCAACGGAGCAGATCAGTAAGTCAACCACGACTAGGGGAAATATCAGGTGCAAAATCTGATTCCTATTCTTTAACTCAGCGTGATCGAGTGACAGTGCAGGAAGTAACAGATTTGAAGAAAGGTGAATTTCTGGGTCAACTCGTGGAAAGTGACGTCAGCTATTTCCGAGCCCAGATAAAGCCAGATCTTATAGACCGTCAAGAAATAGCGGCTTTCAAAAACGTGAGTGAGGAGGAAGTAAAAGCCAACTATACTAAGATTAGTGAAGACATTAAAGCTTTGCTACTTGATAAAAAGATAGCGGAGCCAGAGCCAAGAAAAGAGACAATGCCAGCTCAATCACAGTCCCATACTCCTAGACTATCAGACGAGTTTTAAAATGGCCCCAGCGATAAAACTATACATCTTAGCCCTCATATGTTTTCCAATTCAATGCCTGGCACAAGAAACCTACTATGAAAAACCGCTCAAAAACCATCGCATGATGGTATCTATTGGCGCTAGCACTCAACTACTGCCAACTATAATAGAATATCAGAAATTCATAGTTAGACCACAGATTGGTTTGAGTTACAGACTCAACTATAAAGCGATCAACTTTGAACCGGAAATCATTCTTAGAAGTAGTCTGACTCATCTCAGAACACCATCTAATGTTATGCCAAACTGTTCAATCTGCTATGAAGAATATGAACATAAAGGGGCCAGTATTCACTTAATATTGCCCGTTACTCTTAGATATAAACGTTTCGGAATCAGTATAGGAACACATATTGAACTGCCTTCAATGCGCTACACCTTTGATGAAGTCGATTCTGTTTTCACCCCTATCAGAGTTATAAGAGTAGCAGAATGGCAAGAGCGAAAAAAACCAATTTTCGGATTCTACTTTGGTTTACAATACAATGTGAAACGCTACCAATTTCGAGTGTACGACATGACTAAGAAATATTTGTATGATGGTTACATTCGAAAACCTCAGATACTTAGCTTTTCCTTAGGTTACAGATTATAATATTTTCTTCCCCTTTATCTCCATGTTTGCGTCAGCATTACCGGCACCGTGCAGAGGATGAAAAAAACTTCTAATCAACCCTGTAATGAAAAATTGAGAGCGATCCCGATAAAGTACAATGCCTAGTCAGCTTCTATAAAGTAGTCAGGCGTTGTACTTTATCGGGATTGTTGTATAAATCATGTGGCTGTTGCAAAAGTCTCGAATGAGCCAAGTAGCCTATTTACCAGCTAGTTTTTGGCTACTCAATGATCGAAAATAGTGTATGAGTAGAGCCATTTCAAGCCTTGGCCGACTTTTGCAACAGCCACTCATGTTATGTTATTAAAATAATCTTAGGGGTATAGCATTAATGAATAGATACTAGAAATAGAATAAATACAATTTATTTATTGCTGTATTCTTTTTAGATAAATTAGGTGAGATGATATAAGTTTCTGCCTTTTATATATCGTAACACTATTATCCACATAGATTATGAACTGGGTTGATACTACCGACTTACGTAGTTGGGCAAATAGAAGGGACTGTCAAGAAACATTACCGCAGTTAGTAAGAAAACTAATTAGAGCGACTTCGAACTCGATCAAAAGTATAAAATTCCCATCTGGGGAAAATGTTCTTATTGGCGGTTGGGATGGCATTCTCGTAGTGAGTGAAGAAACAGATTATTTACCTCTCGGTACTTCTCTATGGGAATTTGGTGCAAATTCGGACACAAAAGGAAAGGCTGATGACGACTACCAAAAAAGGACTGGTAATCCTTTAGGGTTTGATCCTGCTGAAAGCACATTTGTCTTTGTAACGCCAAGATTGTGGAAGAAAGGCGATGAATGGGTAACAGAGAAGAAGAAAGACGGAATCTGGAAAGATATTCGAGTTATCAATGCCGAGATGCTTGAAGAATGGCTGGAAATTGCACCTACTGTAGCAGCATGGTTAGCTACCAAGCATTTAGGTAAATACCCAAATGAGGGGATTCAACCATCAGAAGATTTCTGGGATGAATGGTCAAGTGGACCTAAAATTAACCTTCAGCCTCAAATAGTATTAGGCGGCAGAAGCCAACAGGTCGAAGAATTATTTTCTAGTTTGGACAATCCTGCTTTGACGGCTATTCAAAGCACGTCCAGAGATGAAACATTAGCCTTCATCATTTCAGCGTTTAAAAATGATCCTGATCGAGAAGAAGACTTTTTTGCTAGAAGTTTGATCGTAGACACACCAGAAGCATTTAGACAACTTTCTGTTTTAAAAACACCCTTGATTTTTATAGCTAGGTTCGAAGATGAAGGAATATTCAACCGAGCTATTAGTAATAAACATAATGTTATTGTACCGCTAGGTGCAGATGCCGCTGAAAACTGGAGTGATAAAATAATACTACCTAAAATTGATCGAGATTTATTTGTTAGATCACTAACTGAATCGGGTGTTACAGGAGAATTAGCCGAGAAGTATTCTCGCGAATCACTTAGAAATATAACTATTTTAAGGAGAACTCTTGAGTTTGTTAGGAATATACCCGATTGGGCTAAACCAGAGAATGTATATGATTTAATTCCGGCTCTATTAGTAGGCAGGTGGGACGAAAACTATGAAAATGACAGAGAAATTATTGCCCGCCTTGCTAATATCAATTATGAAGAGTATGCCAAAAAACTGACCCGTTGGCTATATACCTCAGATTCACCAATCATAAAAATTGGCAATACATGGCGGCTTGCTTCACCTTTGGATGCTTGGATTAACGCTTCAAGATACCTAACAAGAAATGACTTTACTTTACTTCAGGATTGTTTTCTTGAAATTTTAGGAGAAACAAATCCAGCCTTTGAACTAGATCCTCAGCAAAGGCATATGGCAGCAATTTATGGTAAAGTAAGGCAATATTCCGGTTGGATAAGAGAGGGAGTATCTCAGTCATTGATTTTAGTTGCATTGTTTGGTAGCCAATTACGCTTCGATTTGCCTGGATCGGCAGAAAGTTGGATAAACCAAATAGTTGCTCGTTTACTAATGACTACAGACTCCGTGCTGTGGAAATCATTTGAGCATAACTTGCCACTGATTGCTGAAGCTGCTCCAAGTGAATTTTTAAGTCAAGTTGAAAACCATTTGAGTTCTGATGACTCACCAGTACGAGCCCTGTTTCAGGAGGAACCAGGTTTCTTAACCGCGAACAGCTATCATACAGGGCTACTTTGGGCGCTTGAGGGTATAGCTTGGCTTCCTGAATATCTATCCCGCTCTTCTCTAGTATTGGCAAAGTTGGCAGCTGTTGATCCAGGGGGAAGCTTATCAAATCGTCCCATAAATAGCCTGTCAGGAATTTTTAAGCCTTGGTATTATCAAACCTTGGCATCTTTTAGTGAACGAGTTGACGTACTGAAATTAATTGCTGATAGAGAGAGAGAAATCGGTTGGATTCTGTTAATGAGGATGTTACCAGAGGGTGGCAGGGATGTTGGAATCCCCAGTCATAAAATGCGTTGGAGAAGGTTTGATGAAACCTTGAATAAGCCTATAACCCACGCAGAGATCTGGAAAATGCATTCAACTGCGGTTGATATTTTGTTATCTGTTTTTGATTCCTCCGAACCGAAACTCGCAAAATTGATTGAACGATCCGTAAATATGGGTTGGGTTGATCGTGACAAAGTATTGTCCTTCATTGAAGCAAACTATACAAGTATTAATCAAACAACATACCAAGCGTGGTACTCTATACGAAGAGTTTTGTCGCATCATCGCTCATTTCCTGATGCTGATTGGGCTTTGCATGTTGATGAGTTAACGCGTTATGAAAAACTGTACAATTTGTTAGCGCCCACAGATGAAGTTATTAAGGTACAATGGATGTTTGATGAACAGTGGCCAAGTTTTGCAGATGGTATTGACCGATTAAAGCTGTCACATGAAGAACAAGAGCAATTAATTAATGATCGTAGGGTTGAAGGGTTAACAAGTATCTATAAGGTGTATGGAATTGAAAAGATTAAGGAATTAAGCATGATCGTTAAAGAACCTATAATCTTGGGTAATGTAACAGGTCAAATAATAGATGATCAACAAGATATTTTGTCAATTGCTGAACTGCTAAATACGGATGATGATACCTTAGACTTCTTCCGTGGGTTCATGTTCAGAATGTCTATTAAAAATGGTATAGAATGGATGTTTCAACTGTACAAGCAGTTAGAAGGATTAGGTTATGCTGATTCTAGATTAGCTTTTATTATTCTACCCTTAAATCAATCTGGGACTGTTTGGAATTTTATTGATAGCTTAAATGAAGAAGTTGAGCACACCTATTGGTCAAAAGTGCATCCCCATTTTTACCATCTTTCTATTGAAGAAAAGATAAGAGGGTTGAATTATCTGCTTGATTATAAGAGATATATAAGTGCAGTGCATGTCTGTGCTCTCTTTGTAGATGAGATACCGACCGAATTACTAGTTAAACTTTTGACAAAGTTGGCTACGGAAAGAGCTGAAGAAAATGTTCGTTTGATGGGATACGAAATACAGCGCTTTTTCGACGTATTAGACAAAAGAGATGATGTTGAACTTCAGACGCTTATTCAGTTGGAATGGCTTTATATTTCTATTTTGGATAATCATGGAAGCGGCAGAAGCACTAAACATCTTCATGATGAACTAAGCCAAAATCCTGATTTCTTTATAGAAGTTTTTAAGTATGTTCATAAGCCTGGTGATGGGTCTGATGAAACCGAGCCAGAAGACTTGTCAGGTGAGCAACTTGAAAACAGGGGTATGCAGGCTTTTAGATTGTTACACTCTTGGAAACAGATACCTGGGATCAATAGCGATGGAAAAATAAACAAAGAATTTCTTGATGAGTGGATTAATAGAGTGAGAGACATAGCGAATCGGTATGGACGTTTAGAAGCGGCAGATAGTCACATAGGTCAATCACTTGCTCAATACAATGAAAATGGGGAGCATTGGCCACCTGACGAAATATGTAGTATCATAGAACAAATTAATACCGACAGTATAAAGGCTGGCTTTTCCTCAGCAACTTATAATAAACGGGGATCATCCTCAAGAGGTCCTTTTGATGGTGGTACTAGAGAAAGAGAATTAGTTGCTTATTTTAACAGATTAGCTGCCTATCAAAGAAACAGGTTTCCCAATGTTGCCATTATTCTAGAAAGGCTTGCAAAAGGCTACGAGCAAGAAGCAAAAAGAGAGGATGATGATGCGGAGCGTAGTAGCCTAGATTATTAAGGAAACCTCACTAAATTTCTGAACTGAAAATTAATCAGTTCAGAGATTTAGTCATTTCTGTTACTATGTAAACGACGGTACAGTCATTAACAGAGGCTGAGCGAACGGATATGGTTGGAAAGGGGATAAAAGGTATCAGCGACAATCAGTAACTTGCTGGCTAGCTCACTGAATGCCCGATGAATGACCATATTGCCTTTTTGGATGAATGGGGAAATAATGGCCTCGACTTTACCAAGCCTGGTGTTTCCACCCATTTCATCGTCACCGCCATCACCTTACGCAAAGAACAGCTTAGTGAGGCTGAAGCTCAACTAGAAGCCGTTCGGAAACACTTCTTTCAAACCGGCCCTATCAAATCAGCCAAAGTAGGCAGCGATGATAAGCGCCGGATCTTGATCTTAAAACAATTGCTGACCGTTCCCTTTCAACTATTTGCTCTTGTCGTAGATAAACGAGAGCTGCGCGGGGAGGGCTTTTATTACAAAGGTTCCTTTTACAAGTTTCTGCATGGTCTGGCCGACCGAGAACTGTACCGGAGCTTCCCCAATCTGGAATTAGTGGCGGATCGACACGGTGACGAAAGTTTTATGCAGGGATTCACCCAGTATATCTATAATCGACACGTGCCCACCCTGTTTAACCAGGCTAGTTTTCGCTTTGTAAACAGCCAAGCAAGTCTTCTCGTCCAGGCGGCTGATTTTGTAGCGGGTACTTTGGCTCGGTGTTATGATGAAACGGTTCTATCATCCGAACGAGCGAGCCTCGTTCAATTGTTGAAGCCTAAGTTACTTACCCTAAAATACTGGCCAGACAAATTTGCTCCCGTGGTAGCCCAGAGCTTGCCCGATCAAGCCCATTACAATGCTGGTTTAGCGGAACTGTGTGTGGGTCTCGGCCAAGACTTTTTGCATCGTAAACTGGCCAGTCGTTCCCCTCAAGAAGTTGACCAGGTTACCTGCTTAAGTTATTTGTTGTTTCACTTCCGCCATGTTGATCCCACTCGTTACATTTCAAGCCGGGAACTAATAGCACACATTGAGGAACGGCGCGGCAGTTTGCCCAGTCTGCACTACTTTCAAACGCGAGTAATTGCTCCGCTCCGGGATGCGGGTGTAATTATTGCTAGCAGCACCAAAGGTTACAAAATTCCCTCGTGTGAAGGCGATCTCTACGATTTTGTTAATCATAGTAATACTATCATTCAACCGCTTTTATCTCGGATCAGCAAATGCCGGGATCGAATCCGTTTAGCCACCGGGGGAACGATTGACCTTTTAGATCGAGAGGAGTATGCAAACCTAAAGCAGTTGTTAGCTGATCCATCGCTGACCTGATTTAGTAGTAATGGGTAGGGGTTACAAACCAGGAACGACCGTTGCAGGTTAGTTACCCCTAAAATATACATGATCTTTTGTTCGTATCAGACTACGAGCGTTTTTACAGCCTCTTGACTTTAGTTTGCGGTTGTAAAATTGCTCTCTACCGAAGATCTTCTATAGCCATAAATTACCATATTATTGAAAATTTATATTCATTTAATCTGGTAAAAATGTATTAGGTATAAAATAGGTTTAATTTGCTTTTTCGTAGGCGCGTAAATCTTATAGCCGTTTTATTCTAAGAATTTAATAAATCATCTTTGATTCCCAAAGGCATTTTATGCATAAATCTTTCCGACGAAAAAAGGAATTCACATCTAAAACCAGACCAATTACACCAAGCTTGTTACTTAAGATAAGGCAAAAATTTATACAAAAGGGATGGGCAATTGAAGATGATCATGAAAATACTTGTTTCCAAAGATACTGCTCCATGATCTCTGGTTTGGTCAATGATGAACAAGAAAATTTCATTTTTGACTTAACAGATAGGTTTTTAACAATAGAAGATCGTGAGTATGAACGATATTTTTTTTACTCGGTAAAGAACTTACTTCGTGCTGTTCAGTGTAAAAATATATATGTAATTCCAATGATAGCTCCTGAAGACATAGGTTATAGTGTTAAAAGTGGCGGGAGGGTTGCGTATCTTCTTAAAGGAACAAAAATTAAAACCTTTTCTGAGTATAAGCAACAGACTATTAAATTATACGAAAATATTGAACGTTTACCAGACGACCTAAGTAAAGATGAAATAATAATATTAACAGATGACTTTATGGGTAGTGGTGATACAGCTATCAAAGCTATAAATCATATATTCAAAATAAAGCCTAATTTAAGATATGCAAAAATAATAATAATTTGTATAGCGGCATTAAGAACGGGTGTTGAACTTTTAGAGTCAAGAGGTATAGATGTATATGCAACTGTAATATTAAATAAAGGCATATCTGATTATTACGAACCCTCTGATAAAATTTTTTATTTAAGTTTAATGGATCAAATAGAAAATAGAATAAAGGCGCCTTACAATTATAAGCTTGGATACAAACAATCGGAAGCTCTAATTAGCCTGATTAGACCCCCAAATAATACATTTCCAGTTTTTTGGTTAGATAATAAAATAGCAAAATCACCCTTTCCTAGATAGACCTAAAATTTATTGTGATATGGATGGTATACCTGATTTATATACGATCTTGCTACTACAAATTATCAAAGTGAATGGTAGCGTAGATAGTTTAGTTAAAATAGGCTATAATTATGCACAAATTGCCGAAGCTATAGTATCACTTAGACAAGGTAATATTATAAAAGGCGTTGAGAATGATATTATTCTTACTGAAGAAGGGAATAAATTACTTAAAACATTAAATAAAAGTGCCAACAGAACTGGAATATCAAAGTGGGTTTCGCCTAAAATGGACGATAAAATAGAACCAATTGGCATATTTGATATATATTTGCCAGCTAAAAAGACAAAGTTAGGGTAGCAGATCAATGTTAGACTTACGCGTGAAAACGCAGGATTGATGAGTCATCAATCTAAGAAGTACCTTACATCGAGCCAAAACCTAATCGTTTATTTGGTAGCAGAGCTACCTGCATAAACGATTAGGTTCCGACGAGAAATCGTCTAGCCTGGTAAACGCCGAAATTGACGATACCTATTGGCACGATACACTACTGGCACGTCAATTTCGGCGTTTACCAGGAAGATGCACAAGCAATGTTTGTAATATTTCTGCTACCCTGCTTTTTATGAAATGGTCAGATTACGCGAGTAAATTAATTGAGGAGGCTATAAAACTTGATTATACAAAGGAAGCTATAGATGAGTATTTATCCTATGCTGAACACCTTCACAGGGCGAAACTTCCAATTATATTTGATCAAATTCATCTTTCTTTTTTAGTTGGATACAAGTATGAATACTTACTAGGAGTATCCAATGCCCCCCAATCTTTTTACAAGATATTTTACATTCCTAAAAAAAACGGTGAGGTTAGGACCATAAGCGAGCCGCTAACTAGTTTAAAAGAAATCCAATCTTGGATTTTGAAAGAAATACTGTACAAATGCAAGGTAAGCTCAAACGCAAAAGCTTATGTGATAGGAAAATCCATAAGAGATAATGCTAGATTTCATAAAAAGCAAAATAAAGTACTTACAATAGATATAGAAGATTTTTTTCCGTCTATAAAAATAAATAAAGTAATAGGAGTTTTTAGAAGAGCTGGTTATAGTAAAGCAGTTTCTACACTACTTGCAAGACTGTGTTGTACAGACAATGGTTTGCCCCAAGGTGCTCCTACCAGTCCAGCTATATCTAATTTAGTAATGTACTATTTAGATATGCGCATATTTGGTTTTTGCAGAAAAAGAGCAATTAGGTATACTAGATACGCCGATGATCTCACTTTCTCTGGCGACTTTGACGATAACGAATTAATAAGTTTCACAAGGAGTATTTTAGAAAGAAAAAATCTATTTATAAATAATCAAAAAACAAGGTTAAGGAAAAGACATCAGCAACAAGAAGTTACGGGAGTAGTAGTTAATGAAAAATTACAAGTTCCTAGAGACTATAGGGAAAGATTCAGACAGGAATTATATTTTATAAAAAAATATGGTCTTGTAGGACACGTCAAACATATCAATGCAGGCGATCCAGATAGATACATTCGTGTCCTAATTGGGAAAGCGAATTTTATAAGCCAAATTAATCCTAATGACACTGAAATAAAAGATTATTTAAAAATTCTTTACACTTTATAAACACTTTGCAATACTTAAGTTATATTATATTCTAGTAAGAATAGGTTGTTAAATATGGGATGAATAGTTTATAGAAATTATTAATCAATCCAATTCTCGAGCCTTACGCCATTCATATTTATAAAGTCTTTAGTATTTCGTGTAACTAAAATTAAATTTTTTATTATTGAAATACTTCCTATAAAAATATCAAAATCTTCAACTCGACGCCCTATTTTTCTTAATTGAGCTTTTTGCTTGGCATATTCTTCCAATGATTGACTAATGGGTATTACTCGCTCTGCAAATGAAGTTCTCAAATTTATTACCCGCTGAAGATTTATAGACCGTCTTTCAAGAGAACTATTTTCAACTCCATACAGTAGCTCAGCAATAGTAATTTCTGATATATAACAAGATTGAAAACCTACTTTTTGAATTTTACTCCCCAAGTCGTACGCGCCTTTAATAAAATGAATACAAATATTTGTATCTAATAAATACTGATTCATAGTTCTATATCGCGAGTTCCGCTAACGCGAGCTGAATAAATTTGATTTACTAGCTCATCGCCAGTTTCCTCTCCATGCCAGCTCCCAAACAAACTATAGAAAAGCTTTTCTTTCTCTTGTTCCGAAGTCTGTACAGGTTCAGACTTCTTTTCTGAAGAAACGGTTATTGTAAGCTCGTCTTCGTTTTTAAAAAGTTCTCGAATAGTCTTCATCAAGCTATCGTTTACTTCATTTGGTTTGATATGATAGGTAGTTTGCATGGTCTTTTTGCCTGTATTTGTGCTTACTGATGCCAATATAACGCTTTTCCATTTTACCCAGTTCTAGCCGATTTGTAAAGCATCACGAACCTAACCTCTGGAGTAATCTGTAAACGGCTTTTCCTTCAAACTGCTTGTTCCGCCTAGTTTGATAATGGGTTTGGTTAAGCTTATCAGCAATTTCAGCATAGGTCATACCTTTACTCCGGTAAAGTGTGGCCAGCTCTGTAGCTTGGACATTCGCTTTATGAGTGACTGCGTTATCGACTCGGATAGATTCCCCTTTTTGAATAGCCTGTAAGGTCAGATTTTCAGGCTTACCCAGCTTAAAGCCTTGTGCCTTCTTTTGTGCCAGGGCTGCGCGGGTACGTTCGGAAGTACGTTCTGCTTCATACTGAGCAAACGTAACCATCATACCCACGGTAAGCGTGTTAGCATCGGGTAGATCACAGGCGACAAAATCAACGCCTGAATCCCGTAGCGTCATTACGAAGGCTATATTCCGGCTGAGCCGGTCGAGCTTTGCAATCAATAATTTCGCCCCCCATTGCTGACAAGCTCGGATAGCTTCCTGAAGCTTTGGCCGGTCGCCCTTTTTGCCGGACTCCACTTCGGTAAATTCCTGAAGAAGCTTATCCCCATCACGGAAATACTGATTCACAATAGACCGTTGATCCCCAAGGCCAAGCCCGGAGCGACCTTGTGATTTAGTGGATACCCGGTAGTAACAAATGTAATTCATATATAATCCTCGGTTCGGCGTTCCGATATCACGTTAAACGGTGATGTTCCACGGCCTGAATTATCAAATATAGTTGTTTATGGCATTTTACGAACGGACGTTTGTAAAATGCCATAAAACGTTGACTAGCCTATTTCGTTTTTAATCCAACGATTGATCCACAGTAAAATAGCGTCTTAGCTTACTTATTAGCTCTACTGCTCTGTGTATGAATGGACCCAAATACGCTGGCCTTATTCCGACTGGGCACCCACCTTTAGTGAATCCGATCCACAGCCTGTCAAACCACTCCACCCATGTACCATCATATTGGAACCCCTAAAGGCTTAATTCCCGCTTATCGGCACATCCAAGACACCCACCGGATCATGTATCTGGAAGGGCACGGTAATTATAGCTTGATCTATATTCAAGGTCTCGCTCAGCCTTTACTGGTGAGTCGAACCATTAAGTATTTTGAACCGGACCTACCCCATTTCATTCGGGTGAGTAAAGCCTTATTGATCAACCCCACTTATATCCAAGGCGTCCACCAAGTACGATCTCGGTCGGTGTCGATTGAGCTAACCAACAAACGGCGTCTGGCCGTGGCGCGTCGTCGAATTGATCAGGTCTTGATCCAATTAGGTGTATTGATTTAACTTGGCCAATTGATTCCTTGAAGGAGAGGGTTTTGATACGGAAAAGAAAGGTACGCTTTAAGCTAAAACTTACCATTATTGCTTCATCATAAATTGTATTTTTCTCATTTATGATGTATAAGGAATCTTATGTTAAGGGAATATTCTAAGATCAAACACCCTATATGAGCCCTGAAAACAGGCCAGATTGTCCTTTGGAAAGGGAAGAAGAGAGCCCAACATTATGTTAATGGAATATCCGTAGATTGGCCCTCTTTATGGCGAGTAAGGGACCGCTAAAAACGGCTTCTGAGTGATCATAAGATTGACTATTCAACAGAAGAATGCTCCTAAAACTCTACTTCACTATGCGATTTAGTTTTACCCTGTTGCTAGCTGTCAGTGCACAGGTAGCCTTTAGCCAAGTGATGCTGAAAACCAATCTATTGTACCCTACTTTGGTCAGGGGAGCCGCCGTCGCTTTGGAAGTAGCCACGCCTAAACATTCCTCAGTCAACCTGTACGCAGCTTTTGGCTCTAATGGTGATTTAGCTTTAGCTGACACATACACATTTCAGAACCTGATTGTTGAAAAACGATTTTACAAAAACTCAGCCAGCTTTTTTCGGGGTGCTTATTGGGCTCCCTATGCTAAATACATGCATCGTCAGATTTACAAAGAAGGCCTTCACGGCTCTATTATTACAACCAGAGGGCGAGATTCGGATGGGCATTCCTTGGGACTAGGTACAGTCGTGGGTTTGCAAGTCCCCAATCGATTCATCAAGCGGACGTTCATCGACGCTTTCTTGGGTGGAGGTTATTTAGCATACTTGTATGAGACCGATGCTAAAAATCCAGGTCAAGGCCGGTTTGGTCATGTCGATTTGCGAGTGGGTTTATCACTTGGTTACCTGTTCTAAGAGTACTATTAGTTATCATAATTGCACTCATATAACTAAGTCAACTTTATATTTTTAGGCCATTTGTATAGAATTCCGGAAAATACCGTTTTTGTTTTCTAATTGTCTCTCGCTTCATCTTACTTGACTAATGGTCATTTCTCAATTAGTAAAGGCAAGCCGACTAGCCATCTTGGTTATCTCAATCGGCTTACCACTTTTCGCCGCGCCAAGCTTAGCTCAGTCGATTGAAAATCGGTTGGTGCTTTTCGGGGATGCTTCCGAAGAATTACCTGCTGATCAAGCAACGCTTCAGGTCAGTTTAAGCTTTAGTGACGAGCGAGACATGAAGCTAGTTTATGAAGAGCATCGAAAAGCCAGACAACAACTGACCGATCTGCTCAAGCAATTAAAAGTTCCGACCACCGCTATTCGTTTTTCTCAGCTACTAACCCGGCGAGGACGCGATAGCTACCGTGGTCAACCTGGCGAGCGAGCGACCAGTTACCAGCGAGTATTAATCAAATTTACAGATCTAGACCAACTGGGAGAAGTTCAACAGGCTTTAACAACGAGTAACTTTAGTGATTTAATCACTACGTTTTCGGTCGGTAATCAACGTCAAGTTGAACTTCGATTAATGGAAAAGGCGATCGAGCGTGCGCAAGAAAAGGCTAATCAAGCTGCCAAAGCTACCTCCCGCACGATTAAGCGGATCGTACGCATCAGCGACGTTGGCGAGAATGAAGGGTTTTACTCGTACCGGGAAAATTTTCGCAATAACCTGCCTCAGAATCAGATCAGTTATGACAATAACGATGCCTTGCGGCAGATGGCCAACATCCCCCAGATATTTCGAATTTCAGCCGTAGTTCGAGTTGATTTTGAATTAAACAATTGAGTACGGATGATATTAGTACTCTTTTATGAATGAGTAATATATGTATCATTATCCGATTTCTAATTTAATTCTCATAACATAAAATCAGTTATAAAACACATCCTCAAAAAATGCTATTGATTAATTCAAAGCTCGAACCGTGCTTTTGTATTTTCCTACGTTTATAAATCTACACTTACCCTACCAAGAATAATTACAGACAATATAATATATCGATTTATTTACAGATGTTCTATTAATTATTACATTAGATCGTTCTTATTTTACAAACTCATCTTACTAAACTTTTCAACCATGAACAAACTTGCATTACTCATGCTTAGCCTTATCACTCTATCTCTAGGAGGCTGCAGGCAAAACGATCAAGAGGCTACCCCTGATTTGGCTACTTCCTTAGTCGGGCAGTTTAAAGCTACCTATCTGATTGCCGATCCAACTACTCAGCAAAGCTCGTCAAGCGGGTCGCTCTCACTGGTTCAATTAGAGCGCAAGAACAACAACACGCTGGCTGTTAAGGTTAAAATCGATGATGGCGCTGTTCAGGTAAATGACCGCTTTGACGCAGTGGTTACGCCAACAAATTTAGAGGGGGATGGCTTACTCATTCCTGATCTTCGCAGTCGATACAACCTCACCGCTTCTAATTTAAATGGAAAAGGATCAGGGGTAAGTAGTCTAAACCTCTATCAGGATGGTAAGATCCGTGGCGGTCTTAGCTATGTGAATTCATTAGGCCAAATAATAAGCTTGGCCTTTGTTCTATAGCTTTAAATAAACCATGAAAAGTACAAGTCGTGACCATTCTAAAGGATGGTCGCGACTTGTACTTTTTCTATTCTCGTATGCTACTGATTGAGTTGGACAGATATTAAAATCACCGAAATAAGCCTTCGTATTGCACATTTCCGTACCTCACTTTCTTATACGGATACCAGCGAAGTTTCGGTTTTCGCTTACGTTGATGCATCTGATGAGGGCCGGGCCGCCGGTGCGGTTAAATAGTTCAATGACGCATGCGGACGGACTGTGTTATAGGCATTGATGGCCCGTTCTACGGCTTCTTCTGCTGATGAAAAAGAAGAAAACCCACGAGCCAGTTTACAATCGTCCGCTCCGGCGGCCCGGTTTTAATGAACGAAGAACCCGCTCTGCCATCGCATTCTCATTTGGATCACCGGACTCAGTCATACTACTAGTGGCGTTGGCTTGCCGTAAACGCTGAACATAGGTCCACGAGCAATATTGCACACCTCGATCTGACCGGGTCGCCGGAGCGATGATGGATCAAAGGCTGGCTAATGTCTTTACGAGCTGACAAAGCCATCTTCAAGGCATTCAGCGCCCCTTGAGCATGCATAGTCTTCTGAAGTGACCAGCCTACTATTTTGCGAGAGAAAGCGTCCATAATTACATATAGGTAGGCAAAATTGGCTCCTACAGGAATGTACGTCAAATCGCTGACCGCACCGGCGGCCCGGCCACAATTCATTGATTCTAGTTGGTTTCAAATCTTTTGCCTTGTTGGGATACTTATAATGCGGATGGTTCGAGTCCGTCGTTGCCACCTTACTAGCCTTCTTTTTAGCCAACATGCCGTGCTCCTTCAAAAGCAGATGCAACCGATCTCGGCCCAGCTTTATTCGGTGCCTCAGCAAGAAAATCTTTAGTTCACTGTGCAACTTGTGGGTGCCCATACCCGGCACTTCACGACGTATTCGTCTGACCTCCTGCAAGATAGCATCAGTTTGAAAACTCGTTCTCTCTTGTCGCCGGGTAGCCGCGTACCAGGCTTGACGCACTCTGCCCGCACGGGCGGCCCCGAAACAGCTTACAAATCAACTCCATGCCCACTAAGGGATAGCGACGAGTTAATTTTTCGGCCGCCTGGCCGCACCGGCGGACCGGCCAGGCTTTTTTATGATAGGGATATTAAACCGCGCGGGCGGCCCCGTGTTCTTCCGCAATTTGAATAACGGTCTGATAAGCTTCCGTTTGCAGACGTAAAAACTGGTTCTCCTTTTCCATTTCGGCCAGTTTCTTCTCTAACATTTTGACATAATCAGCATCTCGTTTCATGGCTTTACGACCGCTGGTACTGTCGTGAAAAGCAAGTTTTGCGTTAGGATTTTTTCAATATCTTTGAATTACCCAAAGGACAATCCCACTACAGTAGATTGATCCTGCGTAGTCCCGCTAGTCGGGACTATTTTTTTGCCTATCCTTGATTGACTCATGAAGTATGAAGGATTGTAATCCACTTCATGACGCCATACAGCATATGCTAGTAGTAGTAGCTTCTTTTGAACCGCTACATAAGCTTTCATTTTATAATTGGTTCGTTGATATACCCGTTCGAACAAGGCCTGACAGGTTGGCTCCCCGAAGCGAACAGCGTTGAAAGCAGGTAAGTGAAGGATACGCCGGATACGGCTATTTCCCTTCTTAGAGATACGCGTTTTGCCTGAACGATTGCCCGATTGATTTTCTATTACATCATAGCCTGCGTAACTTACTAACTGACGCTGGTTAGTAAACCCTTCAAAACCATTGGTCTCGGCGATCAATACCGCTACTGATAGTAAAGCTAGTCCCTTAATAGCGATGAGCCGCTTTACTTGTAAATGAAGAACTTCATCGTCCTTAATTAATTGTTGGATTGCTCGTTCCAAGGCTTCGAGTTGTTGGTCATAAACGGCTAGCAGCTTCGTATTCTGCTTAACTAGAAAGTCATCCCCTAAGGCACTGTAATCCAAGGCATGCTGCTGATTACGACATTGAGTCTTCAACTCCTGAAAACGTTGGTGTTGACGTGTGAGCATACGTAAACTGTAAATGTTCTTGGACAAGGGCTTCCACAAAGTAAGTTGCTGCTCCAGGCCCATTCGGGCCAGGCCTTGGGCATCAATCTTGTCATTTTTCGACTTGTAGCCTAAGCTCTTTAGATAGTGTTTTGCCTTATTGGGAAGCAAAATACTTACTGCTTGGTCATGCTGATAAAGAAACCAAGCAACGGCCTCATGGTAAACCCCCGTCGATTCCATCACATAGCGTAGCGGTAAATCATCAAGTTTGCGATGGCGAGTTACCCATTGTACCAACTGGCCAAAAGTAGTTACCTTGTTAGCCACTTTTGTAGAACCCTTAACGACCACTCGACCATCAGCATCTATTACCGAAAGGCATACCTGTAATGAATCCTTGCTGATGTCCAGACCAACACAATAGCGTAGCAGTTGCATAGAAAAGGGGATAAAAGGGTGAATAAGTTGGTTGACCGACCGCCCTTTCCCGCCTTTGCACATGGATGCCAGATCATGGCCAATGGCCACGTCTATGGGTACTGTTGGAGCTACAGGGAAAAGACAAGCTAGCCAGAGCAACCAGCGGGACAGTATCGTTTACACGTACTAACGGCGGAACTCAGGGTGCTGGCTAGCTTTGTCAGACCTTACCCAAAAATTGCACTTTTTTGGATGAAATCAACTGAAAACAAAGATATGAACGGCGGACCGTGATGTTTGGGTAGTTTTGCAGAATCGTACATAATTCGTCATTTGGGGTGCATTTGCAGAATCGTACGGCAGCGGCCGACCGTCGCCCGGCGGCCCGGATATATCCTCACCGGCTACTCCCGATAGGTATGATAGTAGCTTCTGTGCGAATGGTTACGTCAATACAGGTCTCAACGAGTTAGTCCTCATCACTGGGTCGCTTCAAGTTTAGCTTATCGGACCGATGGTATAAATCGACGTGTTTCGCCTGGATTGATTGAATGCTCCAAATTTGGTCATAGGGTAGCAGAATCTGGCTGCTCTGGCTAAGATCATGACGATTCAGCCGCACATCGCAAACCAGTCCCTGGTTAGTCAGCACGGCATGGAATGTTGTGTCGGCATTGAGCCGAACGCGGCCCGGCCAGATTTAAGCAATGTACCGCACGGGCGGCCCCGCACCGTTCGCCAAACCGCTCAGGGGTTTGGTGATCATAGTAGTTAGCGGAGACAACGTAGTGGTTATCAGGATTAACTAAACCGTCTATCACTTCTCTAAGTGCCGATACTAAATCGGGTTCTATCGCATCGGTGGACCGTGGTTCAGTCGTCATTTTCGAATCGTTTTTCAAAGGTTACGTGTGTGGTAGGCAATTTCCCGGATTCCTGCTTTTCTTTGGACAAGCTGGCCAGTACTTCACAATTCTGACGGTTCGGCATAGGTCGGCACACCGACTGTGTAGTATTCAATGGGATATCGCATTATTAACTATAACTAGCTTGGAGCCAACCAAACGACCAGGTTTTCACCCGTTTGGTTGGCTCCTTTCGTTGGATTTTAGTCTACAGCTACTGGGTGATAAGTACCAATTATTTCTCCTGTTTGAATCCAGGTCAGGTTCGCCAGCCTTTCTGTCCACTCAATTAACTGTAGTCGATGAACAGACTGCATTTCGGGATCACCATGTTTTTCCATATCAGTGTGAATCTCGATTTCCTGTTTTGCCTGTTGAATTGATGCTTCCAGTCTTGATTGTATATTGCTCATACTTAATGTTTTTAGGGTAAAATTAGGTAATAAAGGGCCTCTTTGCAGAATCGTACTGCCCGGCGGCCACCGTGGCGCGACCCGGATAAATCCTCATCTTGTAATTGATGATCGTTCAATCTGCTTACGATACCGTTTGACACTCGACATGCTAATCCCCGTCAGGCTTACTGTTTCCGCAACGGATAAGCCTCGCTCAACGGCCTTTTTCACTTTAGCGAATTTCTCCATATTGAGTCCTTTTGGTCGGCCAATATGTTTGCCCTTAGCAGCAGCCAGTAACTGGCCAGCACGTGTTTTCTCCAAAAGACTCTCTCGATCGTATTCAGCTAGAGCGGAAAATATTTGGAGGACAAGCTTACCCGCCGGTGTTGCGCTATCCACACCCAGATCCAGGGCTCGGAATTGAACCTCTTGTTTTGTAAAATGGCCAAGGAGTGAAATCAGATGATCCCGACTCCTACCCAGACGGAAGAAGCGGGCGACGACAACCGTGTCACCGGGACGAAGTTGAGATAGTAGCTCGTCTAAGGCAGGTCGTTTGGTGCTTATACCGGTGATTCTATCCTGGAAGATCTGATCACATCCTATTTTCTGAAGGGCCTCAAGCTGGGTATCCAAATTCTGATCCGCTGATGAAACGCGGGCATAGCCAAATAGTTTATTCATCGTTCGATTAGAATAGACGGGTAACCTTGTTCATCAAAGACACGCTGGATAAGAGAGCCCCTGCTCGATTTTGCTCAGGGTGTCATAAGGCATTGATTGAGGGCTATAGTAAGGAGGAATTTGACGGATTATTTCGGCCGAGTCTAGACTTGGTAACAGTCTGAGATTGCACGAACTCCTTACCGGTTAATTCGTTAAGCTCATAAATAAATAAAACGGGCCCAATTTCATCTTCAAAATATTCGGTGTCCAACCGTAGCCACACACGCCAATCAGGCACTTGAAGATGAGAAATCGCACCCACGGATACATGTTCGGCAGGCCTGCGCTGGTGCAAATCAGCATATTTCTTAACCAGTTGTGGTATTTGGTTAATCAGGTCGGCTTGTACCTTGGCTTGTACCTCGATTGGCAACCGACCAAATGTAAGCCGGGCTTCAGCAGCCCATTCTGTGTCAAAGGATGGCATCATAGCTAAACAATAGTAGGGTAAATTATGGTATCGACTCACCGAGATTTTTGAGACCTTACTTGGCTACGCAAAGGCTTCTTCCTGAAGATAGCTTAGTACATTCTCTAACGTCGACGTATAGAGTAATTCCCATTCATAGAACATTCGACCTTGATCGCCCTGATCATAAATGAGGCCATCTAGTGTGACACCGTTGACTAAAAAGCCTTCGATCGTAATCCAGTTATCTAACAAATAGGCTTCATCCATAACCATCCCAAACTGGTCTAAAACGTGATTCGTGAATGCGGTTTGGATCTGCTGGACTAAACGGAGATGACTTAGTGTATTCATAAATAAAGAATTTATAAAGTTAAAGACAAGGAATACAGGGCTTACCTAGCCTCTTTGTCTGTATGGTCAATAAGCTGCTTGAGTAAGTCTTTAGGCTCAGCTAACGAGAGAATATAATCACCCCAATTGGCCGAATTGCCAAATCGCCGGTCGAACTCAGTCGGTAAGCTTTCTAGCTCGACTCCCGCTGCTACCTGTCGATTAATACCATGATTTTCAAAAAATAAAATCAACCGATGCAGTTGACCGGCCAGGACTGGGGCCTGAGCCATCAGGGCAAATCGGCCATCTCGCTCACATTCCCATAGATACGCCTTATCCTCATAATGGAGCAGGTCCCATTGATGCAGTAAGTAGATTTGGCGATAGTGGGGCAGGTTCAAATAAAACCGGCCAAACGCTTTTTCTTTACTATACCAATGATCGCGAAAATGCTGCCGTAATCGCTTCTCCTCCCCAGCCTGATCAGACTTTGCGACGCAGGCTAACTCAGCAAAGCCATCCTCCAGAGGCATTTGCTCTAAACGGCGGTAGTTCCGAATAAAATGGAGAACGGCCTCTAAATTAATATCGTCAATCATTAGAATGGTGGGTAAGTAAGGATCATGTAGTGTGAACGAAAAAGCTTTTGACTACCTAGAAGAAGCACTTGATTTTAGTACCTACTCAACAGCCTTGTAACAGACTGACTGCTAGTTAGCCCCTTAGGATAAAAATTAGGTCAAGAAGTTGGGTTCATAAATATAAAAGTTAAAAAGTTTCTGGTCCTACTTTTTGACCCTTATTTTTAGTGGTCATGGCAGCAACATCACAGCCGTACGCTAGGACCAGAAAGGTATACCTTTTTGACCCGTCTATCTTCCTTCATTTTATAGCTTCCATATATGGCACGTCGTGACTACCTATCCACCGAGGATCGAACGCGCTTTGATTCTCCTCCGCAACTTGATAGCACCCAGCGACTTATTTTTGCTGATCTGCCGGCCTGGGCGGAAGACTACCTGGCCGAGATTCATACGCCTACTAACAAGGTAGGCTTCGTCCTGCAACTAGGTTACTTCCGGGTGGTCACCCGCTTCTTTATACCCGACCGGTTTCCATCGGTTGATGTAAACTGGGTAAGTCAGCATCTGCAGCTTGCCCAGGGAGCTATTCAGTTGAGCGAGTACACGCATAACCGGACACTCTACCGCCATCGTGCCATCATCCTGACTCAATTGGGCTACGCGGCCTTTGACCACGCCTACCGGCTCGAGTTGGCCCGGGAAGCACGTCGACTCACGCACTTACAGACCCGGCCCGGGCTGATCCTGGATGCCCTGGTCAGCTACCTGCGGGAACGACGAGTAGAAACGCCCCCCTACAATACGCTGCGGGAGATCACGACCGAAGCACTCGATGACTTTGATGTACATTTGCAGACCCTCATTGAGCAACACCTTGACCCCGGCGACCGGGCGATATTGGACGCGCTGCTGGACAATACGACCACGCCGGAACGTGCCGGACGCTATCCGCTGACCCACCTCAAGCGTATTAGCCAGTCCATGCGGCCTAAAGACATAACCGAGCGGGTTGCGTTATTCCAGCAGTTGAAGACCCTCTTTATACCCGTAGCCCCCCTCATCGCCCGGCTGGACCTGGCTGATGAGACCATTCAATATTATGCGCAATACGTATTAGACAACCGCAGTACCCTGGTGGCCGACCGCACCCATGAGCGGTACCTTCGCCTGCTGGCCTTCATTATTCATCAATACATGAGTGTGGGAGATGCGCTGATCCTGACGCTAAAAAAGGCTGTCGTGCTGGTATTCAACGACGTCGAGCAGAAGCTCAAGGAGCAGTATTACCAAAGCCGTCATGTCACAGCCAGCTTGGTGGGCCAGGTGAGTCGACGCGCTGACATCCACATTGACGTGCTGACTCAGATCGAGACCATCGTCGACCAGCCGGAACTGAATGACGAGCAGAAGGTCGCTCAAATCCGGGAATCCCTGGCCCGCAAGCGAATTACCGCTGAAGGGTTACTCACCGATAAACGGCGGGTTGGAGAACTAACAACCATCAACCAGCCAATTCAGGAACGCAGTGATTATTATGTGGCCCTGGAGAAAGCATCGGTCCGCCTGCAGCTTCGGGTATCCGCTATTATTCAGGTCCTGGCGTTCGATCCGGATACATCGAATGTCCCTTTATGGAACGCCCTGCTTTATTTCCAGGAACGGGCCGGGGATATTACTACCTCCCCGGCTGTGCCCGTAAATTTTCTGGACATGCTTGAGCGGCAACAGGTCTTCACCGAAACGGGACGCCTACGGGTATCACTCTACAAAGTCTTTCTGTTTCGGGCGGTTCGGGATGCCCTGCGCGACGGCTCGCTGACGGTGTTATCCTCGTATGAACACCGTTCGGTAGAAGAATATCAAATTCCCCTGACTCAGTGGCAGCAACACCGGCAGGCATATTTGCAACGGGCTAACCTAACCCACTACCAGCAGGCTGCCCCCACGCTACTAGCCCTTAACCAGCGACTCAACCAGCAATTTGCGGCTACGAATGCCGGAATTGCCCGCAACATTCAGGTTTATTTTGATGCACACGGGGGCTGGCACCTGCACCGCTATCGGGCTGGAGACCGGGAAGACAACCCGGCGGTCCATCTGCTCTATCCGGCCAGCCGGGTCATCTCCCTGCGCGATGTACTCCTGCAGGTCGAAACACTCACGGGCTTTCTAAGTAGATTTCAGCATCAGGGGCTGCCCCACAAACCAAGCCGGCCTGAAACCCCGCTGTTGCTGGCCGCCCTGATTGGGTATGGCGAAAATATTGGTATCCGCAAAATGGCTCTGATTTCGCGTCGTATCTCCGCTCACGCCTTAGAAACGGTGGCCACCCAATACTTTTCACCTGAAATGACGCAGGAAGCCAGTGATTGCATTGTTGCCCGAAGTAATGCGCTGCCCCTGACCGATTTATTCCGTCGACAGGAGAACGTTATTCATACGGGTAGTGACGGGCAAAAGTATGATGTATCGGCTCCCTCTTTACGCGCTGCGGCTTCGTTCAAATATCACGGCAACGGTGAAGGCATGACTGTCTATTCCGGTCTGGATGAGGCTGGGCAGCTAATTTATTCAACTGTCTTTAATTCGGCCGAACGAGAGTCACCCTATGTATTGGATGTGATCCTGCACAACAAAGTGATCCAGAGCGATGCCCACGCGACGGATATGCACGGCTTTTCAGAAGTAAATTTTGCGATCACCGGACTGGTCGACGTTGAGTTACGCCCGCGCTTTGTGACGATCCACCGGCAACGACTTTATAGCATCGATTCGGTCGCCACCTATGCTGAGTACGGATATAAAATTGTGCCTGATGCCCGTATCGATCTGGAACACCTGATTGAGCAGTGGGATAACATCCTGCGCTTAGTGACAACCATTAAACTGGGCTACACGCAGGCATCCACCATTCTCAAGCGGCTTAACTCCTACGCCCGTCAGCACCCCCTCTATAGAGCCCTGAAGGATTTAGGTCGACTCTACAAGACAGACTATATTCTACGCTATGTGGATGATCCTGAGTTACGGGCTCATGTTGAGGGTATGTTGACAAAGGTGGAACACAGCAACAAGTTCAGCAGTGCCGTGACGCTGGGCAATAACCAGGCGTTTGGGTGGCAAACGCAGCGGGAGCAGGAGATAGCGACCGGCAGTAAAATGGTATTGATGAATGCAATCAATTTCTACAACCTGCTGTATTTGTCGGAAAAGTTGCGCCAATGTCCGACGAAAGAGGAGCGGGACGAATTACTGAAAACGATACTACAGTCCTCGACACATACCTGGCACCACATCAACCTGGGCGGGGAGTATGACTTTTCGGACCCGACCGTTATAGAGACTACTTTTGATCTGGAGGCACTGTTGAATTTCTCCCTTACCAGGCCGGTTCGCCCCTCTCGTTCAACCAAGTGACGAATTATGTACGATTCTGCAAAACTACCCATGTTTAGGATATAACAGGGGAAGTAAGCGGTAGCGAAAGTAATTGCGGTTAAGACGGCGCAGTTCCGTCCTGGAGATGCCCAAGGTTTCTTCCAGCTCGGAGGCCTGGACTCGTTCAGCCCGATAGGCTTCGACGACCTTCCATCGGAATAGGTGTCGAGTTTTCTTTTTCTTATAACCTACTAAATCATTAAGATACGTATTCATACTGGATTTTGACTAAAGTTTCCAGTAGCATACGCCCCTCCGTGTAACACATCCGCTCACCACTATAACATTCGTCTTAGCCCTTAAAAAAAGGGAAGTTTTCGCTTTGCGGATGGGTAAGGCCTGCCGTCATCTGGCTCACGATTCGCTATAATGTTACAATGGTGAGAGGATGTGTTACAATGGTGAGAGCTTGATGCTCAGGCTTTTGCCACCTTTGTCCCCAGTCAACTCAATCTACGCTTACTGTATGAAAACATTATTTTACCTAGTCAGCCAGGCCCTCAAAAGCCTACTGGTTCTTGTTTTACTTAGTGCACTGGGTAGACCAACCCAGGCTCAAAACTCGGGGTCGGTGACGACTACCCAGAGCTTTTCCTACACCGGCCAGATCGTCAGTTGGACCGTACCAACAGGAGTGACATCGTTAACCATCGAAGCCCGGGGAGCGGAGGGGGGATTTGGTGATCGCCAGTTTGGGGGTGACTTCATTATTTACCCGGCTGGCAAAGGTGCCCTTATTCGGGGGACGGTTGCCGTGAGTGGCGGGCAAACACTTAAAATATTGGTCGGTCAGAAAAGTCCAAATCGCAACGGGGGTGGCGGTGGATCGTTTATCACCACGAATACGAATGCCCCTCTAATCATTGCCGGTGGTGGTGGTGGCAGTGGGACGGATAGTGATCTGGCCACCAAAGATGGTCAGTCAAGTAGGCCAGGAGGAGCTAACGGAGGAAATGATGGGAATGGAGGACCAGCGATCGCTGGCGCTAGCGCCGGTGGAGGGGGTTTACTAACTGATGGCAGTAACAGTAATTTTCCCAACGGCCCTAATGAACAATCCCGGGGCGGTAAAGCCTTTGTTAACGGTGGAGCGGGTTCATCCAACAACGATAGCTTTG
This sequence comes from Spirosoma endophyticum, assembly GCF_900112365.1. GTDB lineage: Bacteria > Bacteroidota > Bacteroidia > Cytophagales > Spirosomataceae > Spirosoma > Spirosoma endophyticum. The sequence goes on from NZ_FOLQ01000021.1 coordinate 35,676, forward strand.
GACTAGGCGGTTTTGGTGGCGGTGGCAGTGGAACCGGTACCGCTGCTGGTGGCGGGGGTGGTGGCTATTCCGGTGGCGGTGGGAACAAAGGTCCCGGTGGTGGGGGCGGCTCGTTCAACGGCGGCACCAACCAGACCAACACGGTAGGAGCTAACTCAGGTAATGGCTTAGTAAATATTACTTATACCACCCCACCCCAGCCCATCCGCTACGTCAAACAGGGTGGCACGGGGGATGGCACCTCGTGGACCAATGCCAGTGGGGACTTGCAGGCCATGATCAACGCCGACCAGGTGCAGCAGGTCTGGGTGGCCGGGGGGGCCTACTACCCGGGGACTTCGCGCGGCTCATCTTTCTCTCTCAAAAGCGGGGTAGCCGTTTACGGAGGGTTTAACAGCACCAATCCCGAGAGTAGTACAGCTAGTCGCTCCTCGATCAATCCGGTGCTGGGTACCCCCTCTTCCACTACGCTCTCGGGCGATATTGGCACTAAAGGGGTTAACACTGACAATAGCTATATCATTCTTACCAATAATAACGTCGCCAGCACGGCTAGGTTGGATGGGTTTGTTATCAGTGGAGCCTATAACGCAAACAATAATTTCTTCGACATCTCGGGAGCGGGGGTAGTGAATTCAGGAGGTGGGCCCAGCTTTGTGAACTGTCAAATCAGTCAGAATACCATAACGCCTAATACGCTAGCAGCCGGGGCGGGTATGACTAATCTCCAGAGTAATCCAACCCTACTTACCTGTGTAATCAGTGGGAACATGGCAAATGGTACGAGTGGAGGCGGCATCTATAACAATACCTGTAGTCCTACCATAACGAGTTGTATTATCGCTAGTAACACCGCTACTGGGGGAGGCGGTGGTATGTATAACGTGGACTCAAACTCAGGTGCAACCTCACCGGTGCTGACCAACTGCCTATTGATTCAGAATGTAGGAGGTTCGCAAGGGGGTGCTTCATACGATGATCGTAGCAGTCCTCGCTATCTTAACTGCACGTTTGCCGGTAACCGGGCCAACTCGGGAGCTGCTATTCAGAACGGGGGCTCGCCCTCGCTGACTAACTGCATTATTTGGGATAATCAAGGTAGTGCTGCATTGGGAGGTTCAACCGTAACGGCAAACTATTGCCTGGTCGAATCAGCCGAGATAGACTATTCGGGTACGGGCAATATAAAGGCGACGTCCTCACCTTTCACCATGGGCAGTTACCTGCTTTCAGGATGTTCAGTGGCACTTAACGCGGGTAATAATGCTGCCTATACGTCAACTCAAGGGCCCGGTACTGATCTGGCTGGTAATTCGCGTTTTTATCAGGGTGGAGTCATCGATATCGGGGCCTACGAGTATCAGGGCAATCCGACGCCATACGCAGCCATCACCAGCCGGCCCCCCAGCGCCAGCAGCGTGACGGTGGGGGCCATCGTGAGCGTGCCCGTCAGCGTAACGGGCAGTGTGAGCCAATACCAGTGGTACAAAGACAACCTCAACACCCCTGTTGGGGGGCAAACCACGGCCACCCTGAATCTGATCAACGTGCAGCCCAGTGACGCAGGCTCGTATTCGGTGGTGGTGACGGGCAGTTGCAACAGCGTGACCTCGACGGCTTTCAGTCTGAGCGTGAGTGCCCCCACCCAGCCCATCCGCTACGTCAGGCAGGGGGGCAGTGGTACAGGCGACGGTACGTCGTGGGCCAATGCCAGCGGGGATTTACAGAGCCAGGTCAACATCGCCGGAGCCCAGCAGGTCTGGGTGGCGGGGGGGACCTACCAACCGGCCAGCGGGGGTAGCTTTGCCATGAAAAACGGGGTGGCCATCTACGGGGGCTTTTCCCGCACCAGCACCGCCAGCCGCCCCTCGGTCAACCCCGTCCCGGGTCCCGGCGGGGCCTCTCAGCCCTCCTCCACCACCCTGCTGGGCAACGGTAACAGTGTCATCCGGAACCCCCAGGGCCTGACCAGCGGGGCGGTGCTGGACGGCTTTGTCATTCAGGGGGGGAGGGTCACGGATGGTTCTGGCGGGGGGATGTACAATTATAACAGCAGTCCCCGCCTGACCAACCTGGTCTTCATCAACAACTCGGCGGCGGCTGGCGGGGGGATCTACAATGAGTTCGGGAGCAAACCTAGTCTAACCAACTGTGTGTTTAGCGCCAACTCGGCTACCTCTGGCGGAGGGCTGTTTAATCTTACCGGCAGCCAGGCTGAGTTAATCGATTGTGTTATTAGTAGCAACTTGGCGGTGAGTGGCGCAGGCATTTATAACGCTTTTCAAGCCGGTTGCCGCCTGGACAATTGTAAGCTGGTCGGTAATGTAGCGACGCAGGACGGCGGAGGAATTTACACGATTACGAATGGGAGCCTGGTCACCTTGTCAAGCTGTACCCTGAGTGGCAATGCGGCCGTTAATGGGGGTGGGGTTTACAACGATTCAGGCGTTCCAACACTGATCAACTGTCTAATTGAGGACAATAAAGCCACCGGGCAGGGGGGTGGGATCTATTTTACTCAAATGGCCAACTACGGCAGCTTAACGAATTGCCTGCTCCGGGGTAACTCAGCCCAGCAGGGGGGCGCTATGTACAACCGGCTTGCCAGTCCTACCCTAACCAATTGCACGATCAGTGATAACACGGCTAGTCAGGGGGGAGCCCTGTATAACACGTATTTCAGTCCTACGCTCACGAGCAGTATTGTCTGGCATAACCATGCCGGCACGGGGGTTGAGAATACCTTTGTCAATACAGACGGTAGTACAATCCTAACCCGATATTGCCTGATTGAATCCGGCGTAACCAGTTATTCCGCCGGGGAGGGTACTATCATGGCGGTCAGCTCTCCCTTTGCCAGTGATACAGATTACCGATTAGCTATGGCTTCCCAGGCCATCGATGCGGGTGACCCCAGCAGCACCACGGCTACCAGCGGAGCCACGGATCTGGAAAATAACCCCCGCATTGCCAATACGCGCATTGACATTGGCGCCTACGAGTACCAGGGACCCTTCTGCCAACCTGTGGTTATTACCCAGCAACCGACCAGCGGCTTGTCGGTTTGCGTGGGCAGTAGCGTCACGGCGATGATTTCGGTGAGTGGTACCAGCCCCACCTACCAATGGTACAAAGATGGTACGTCCCTGGGCTCAGCCCAGCAATCGGCTACACTCACTCTAACCCATGTGCAGCCTAGCCAGGCGGGAGCTTATATGGCCGTCGTGACGGGCAGTTGCAACAGCGTGACCAGCACGGCCTTCTCGCTGACGGTCAATTCGCTGCCCGCGGCTACCCTGACGGCCAGCCCCTCGACGGTCCTGAGTTGCGCCCAGACCAGCCTGACGCTGACGGCCGGGGGCGGCACCAGTTTCGCTTTCAGCGGACCGGCTATTGCCAGTCAAGCTAATAACCAGGCGGTAGTGAATGCGCCCGGCACGTACTCGGTGACGGTCACCAACGCTGGCTGCACCAGCACCACCGCCATCGCCATCAGCCAGGACACCACCGTACCCGTGGCTACGCTGATGAGTAGTGGACCGCTGAGTTGCGCCGTTACGTCGGTGACGCTGACGGCTTCAGGTGGTACAAGCTACAGCTTCGCCAATGGCAGTGGTCCGTTGGGCACCCCCGGCCCAACCAACATGCTAGTGGTTAGTAGCGCGGGGACGTATTCGGTGACAGTCGCCAACGCCAGTGGGTGTGTCAGCAGTACCAGCACGACCGTCACCAGCAATACCGCGACAGTGTCGGTGACCAATCCGGCCACCACGAATGCCACCCAGGGCACGAGCTTTAACCAAACCTTTACGGCCAGCGGAGGGATAGCACCCCGCAGTTTCAGTCTGGCAAGTGGCAGCTTGCCTGCGGGGCTGAGCTTATCAACAGCGGGCGTTTTATCGGGCACCCCCACTCAGAGTGGTAGCTTCTCCCTCACGGTCCAGGCCACCGATGCCAACGGCTGTTCGGGGGTGAGTGCGAGCTATAGCCTGACGGTGCTGGGCGGTCAGCTGACCGTGATAGCCCCTGATTACAACTGTGCCAGTGGGGTTATCTCCTTCCATACCACGGGGGGCGACGGATCCCCCATTGAGTACTTTGCCACGGGCATCACCCCCTGGACGAGCAACCCCACCCAGCGAATCGAAACCGAACTGCGGGCCGATCCCAAGAAGATTCAGCTGTTGGCCCGTCAGAACGGCCTTACGGTGAGCTACTTATTCGATCTGCCGGCCTACTGCGCGGGCCTGCCCACCCCCCCTCAGTCCTCGACCAACCCCGCCCCGATCGTTAGCCAGGGCATTGGTGCGCAGGTGGCAGTGGAACGGGAGCCCTACCGCTTCACCATCCCGGCGGGTACCTTCACCGACCCCCAGGGAGAGCCTCTGACTTACTACGCACTGGCCTTGCCGGCGGGTCTTAGCCTACAAGGCAATGAGATTAGCGGCACGCCCACCACCCAGGGGCGGGCGGTGGTGACTCTGATTGCGGTGGACCCTTCGGGGCAGACGGCCAATACCAGCTTCTGGTTCACGGTGGGTTCCCCCGTGTCGGATGTAACGCCTGTGCTGACGACGCTACCGGCGCTGCAGTACGGAAGGACGCCTTTCAGTTTGGTCGTGGATGTGTTTGAGTTGAATGGCGTCGGCACAGGTGGGGCCGTGACGCTTTACCTGGCCAAAGATCCGCAGGTGGTGCTGAGCTTCGATGGCGCCTCCATGGTGATTGGAGGGAAACCGGTACAAAACAGGAACTGGAGTTTTGACGGGACCTCCAACAACGACTTCTACATCCTGACTTGCGGTGGGGGGGTGAGTGGGGGTGGTAAGCAATCGGTGGGCCTGAATGGAATCAGCACCCCGGGAAGCACCCGGGGCCGTTTGACGCTGAGCGCGACCGTGTCGCTCGGGAATAGGGCGGAGTTGCGGCTGACCAACAACACCGATGCGGATCAGGTGGAGTACTTCAACAAGTAAGCGAAAACAGTAACGTGACTTACAGCCACTTCCCATTGGGGAGTGGCTGTTTTTGTTTAACCCATATCGCTGCCCATTCAGTCTGCCTATACTCACTGGAGTTTCTCCGTTTCAAGCGGATTAAGTAGGCGCTACCCTAGCCTGTAGTATCAAAGTAGTATTGCCTTCCGGGATTTGTGGGTACCGGTTGCCAGTTGGTAACCTCGTTGACGGTCCTTTACTCACCCTTGAAAAAGGGATTTTGCCTCGCTTTCAAGCTATTGCAAAACCTCACTGTACAACAATCATTGTACACTAGCTTACATACGAAAAGCGTACAATGTGTGTATGTTGTACAGACAGAATCCAGTGCGTATGCTACTAACTGAAGTTGACAGTTATTAAAAACTCACTGTCTCATTAAATCCTCCCATGTGATACGAAGGAGCGATCATGTATCTGCTCCAAAGATGGGGCGTTTAAGAAGACGCTTTTACACTCGATAGTTTGGCTAGTTCGCTTTGTAACGGCATGATGTTATAGTGGCGCACTAACCCCTGAGTGACCATCAGGTTCGTCGCTTGAAAAGGCTTATTGTTAAAAATCTGTAACAGATGTTAAAAACCTTGCTTCCCATAGGTGGAAAGTAATACTTGTGCTCAATTATAGAATAACGGGCGCATGAATAAGGCTATACTCTGTCTGCTACTCCTGAGCCTATCGCTCAGAACGATTGGTCAAGACGTCATTGATAACCAGTACTCGGTCTTTCGAATCTTGGCGGGTCAAGATACCACCACCTTTATCGTGGTGGGCAACAAAGACGAGCTAAAGAAACGCAAACCGCTACTTATTTTTCGGCAAGGTTCGATGCCCATCCCCCTGTTTGGCCGTTACCAGCGAGGCACTGCCGCCATTATTTTCCCCTTTAAGGTCAAGGACTACCTCAACCAGTATCACATCGTAGCTATTGCTAAACCAGGCGTCGCCTTGATGGCCGATTCGGCGACGATGGTCCGTACGGTCGAAACACGAGATCCCCGATTTTCCTCCCAAAAGTACCTGGATCACAACTACCTTAATTTCTACGTGAATCAAACCAATCAGGTCATTGACTACTTGCTCAAACAACCCTTTATCGACAAAGCGAAAGTGGCTATTTGTGGGGGATCAGAAGGCTATCCAATCGCGATAAAAGTGGCGGCTACAAACCGTAACGTCACTCACCTCATTGGATTCTCCGGTTTGTTAGAGGGCAGATGGCAGGCGCAACTTAGGGAAACCCGTGAGCGGGCAAACCTGGGGGAGTATACCCAACAACAAGCCCAGGAAGCCATCGAACGTATGTATGGATACTGGCGTGAGGTGTTGAAAAACCCTACGTCTACAAAGTCAGAAGGCGGGGATACACCGTATGCAACCTATTCATTTTCAACGAGTAGAAACTTGGAGCACTTACTAAGCTTACGTATACCCATCTACATTTGCTATGGTACAGCTGACTTATCATCCAGTCTCAATGACCTGCTACCCATTGAGTTCGCTAGTCGAGGCAAAACGAATTTGACCCTAAAGCCCTATCTGGATTATGATCATACCTTTTTCCTACTCGTGCGTGACGATAAAGGGAAAGTGATTGATAAGGTCTATAAAGGCGACGAGGTAGCCCAAGACTATATGAACTGGTTGAAAAACCGGTAAGATTTAACCATACGGCCTAATGAAAACGAGTCTCTTTGTTTGGATAATTCTTTGCTGGTGTACCAACATAGCCCCTTGCCAAATAACATACGCTACGCCAGATACAGCTTATATTCAAGCGGTCGAAAAGGCTCTTGATTATTTGCAAAAAGGGCAATGTCAGCCGTGCTTGACTGCTTACAAGAAGGCGTTCCTGATCGCGCAAAGAAGTGCCCTCAGCACCATGCGAGCCGCTCTTTGTGCCTATCAGTGTGGGCAGTCTGAATTGGCAAAAACATACATTCAGCAAGCGGTTACTATTGATTACAGCATTGCTGAGGAGACTTGGATCGACTATCAGTCCGCTCCGGAATTTAACCTTGTCCGTTCTTCGTCCATGAAGGCGTTGGTGCAGGAGGTGTTTGCCCAGAAAGATGCCCAACTCGGCATCAACCCGTCCTTAAAAAGCCAGCTACAGGCGATTTATACCACGGACCAGCAACCTCGCTCTCGGGTCGATTCCGTGATGCGCGTTTACGGTCAGAACTCTCTACAATGGCGACAACTTTGGCAGGGCATACACCAAGTGGATTCCATTAATTTGGGGAAGGTTGAACAACTCATTCAGCAATACGGCTATCCCGGCAAGAGTTTGGTTGGGGCTAAATTGGGAAACACGGCTTGGCTGATTATCCAGCACTCTCCTGTTGTCATTCAAGAGAAGTATTTACCCATTCTTCAACGAGCGGCTGACCAGGGTGAAATGCAAAAAACAAATATGGCGCTGTTGATAGATCGCATTCGGGTGTATAAAGGGCAGAAACAGTTGTACGGTACCCAAGTAAAAATGGAGTCAACGGGTCAGAAATCCTTTGATGCGATTGAAGACGAGAAGAATGTGAATAAACGCCGGGCAGAGGTGGGCTTAGGCCCCTTAGAAGAGTACGCCAAACAATTTGGTTTTGAATATAAGCTCCCCAGCAACTAGCTAGTCAATAAATATTCTCATAAATCGCTCATTTATCTATTTCATGACGTCAGAAACAAGTAGCTAAGCTGGCTGTTTGCCTTCAGTTGATGACCCCAAAGGCTAAGCACTTTGGGGTAAACTTAACCTAATTGACTTATCTATGAAGCAACTACCCTTTGGCTTGCTCCTTCTTTTTTCGCTTTTAACGACAGGACTATTCGCTCAGCAAAAAAATAACTGGATTTATCTGTTTGATGGAAAATCAACCCAAGCCCTGCGTGGCTATCAAATGAGTTCGTTTCCGACTCAAGCCTGGAAAATTGAAGAGGGTGCTCTTGTCGCCCAAACGGGTGTACCCAATATTGACTTGGTGACCAAGGAAAACTATAAGAATTTTGAACTAATGCTCGACTGGAAAATGTCGGTAGCAGGTAATAGTGGGGTATTTTATTACATTGATGAGATAGCCAATAAAGCGGTTGATAATGGCAATAGTCCTAATTGGCTGGACAACTTTGAAATGCAGTTACTGGACGACATAAACTTTAATGACAAAGCACCTATTCGTTCCGCCGGTTCGCTTTATGATCTGATTACCCCCTCTCATAAAGTGTTGAAACCCGTAGGCGAGTACAATCAGTCTCGACTCCTTGTGCAGGCTAATCATGTAGAACACTGGTTAAATGGGGCTAAAGTAGTGGAGTATGAGATTGGATCGTCTGCCTTGAATCAGTTAATCAGCCAAAGTAAATACAAAGACAATCCTCGATTTGCCAAGTCTACCAATGGCCTACTTATGTTTCAGCATCACGGCCAGAAGGTTTGGCTAAAAAACATCAAAGTCAGACGCTTGGACTGACGTATGTTACGAATTGGACCCCAGTGGCGAGTGTCAGCCGCTGCTGGCCACTTGAGCGTTATCTATACATATCATCTCCTAATACCCTCATATTAGCGCCGCTCATCGGTTGCCTTAGTGCGTTTAAAAAACCACCAGCCGAGCCAGCCCACCAGGCCCTCTACGAAACAAAGTATGAACCATAGCGGGAGATTGGATCGATTGCCAAAGCTGATCGACGTGAAAAAAATTACTAGACCCAACCCCGCCCAGTAATGCGGATGACCTAGTTGATCCGCCCGCCAGTGTACAGACAGGGACGTATCTTGATTGGGCCTTAGCAGGGGGCTTAATTTGGGATAGTCCCATCCCAACAGGCCTAAGTTGGCTAGCACCATCAGACCGGTGATCAGGGGCGTGCCATGAAAGTTCATCGACAGGGTAATTAGGAAGATATTAAGACTAATGGGTAAGAAGGCTACCGCCCCCAGCGTGCTCCAGCGCTGAGTGACTAACAAGAAGCCCGCCACCAGTTGCCCCCATCCCAAGAATTGCCACCACAGTCCTGTTCGATATAAAGTTTCAAAAAAGACATCCAGGGTCATGCCCGTTGGGGGGATTTGCATCGATCCGACTTGGATAAAGCGCTCGCCCATGGCTTTACCCAAACCTGAAAAGGCATAGGCCCCGCCAATAAGATACCGTAGGTAAATGACAAACAGGGAAAGGCCTGTTTTCTTTCTCAGCGAATCGATCCAAGTCATTGGTAATATACTGTGTTAACTAAAACAGAAAAATACCGCCAACATACTCAGATACTGTCAATCTCTTAAAAGGCTCCCAAGTGAGACAAAGAAACGTTCATGTGTCTGCTTCAAAAACGGGGCTTTTTCTGAACGATAAAAAACAAAAGTGTGTGTTGGTAAATTTCTCATAATCAGTACAATGCGCTAAAAGACTGCTCCATCTTCGCTTCCAATTGGAAACGAAGATGGAGCGGAAAAAGCCTTACTACTTCCTGTGAAAAACGAGCCGATCGGTCCCTACTGTTTCACTCTTTCCAGGAAACGTTGATAGCTATACATAAATAGACTGGGTAAAAATCCAAAACAGAAGATAACTACCCCTGCAACACTTAAGTAGGGTGCCCAGTAGAAAATAAACTCTGAACCCATCGGGTAATTGGAGAAACAAATGCCTAGTATCAGTAGGCAAATAGCTATATAGCCAGTGGTAAATATGAGCTTAAGCATGTTGGTCTTCGATTTTAGGGTTAAATAATAGAGTGTATCGGCCTGGATCTGTTGGATCACTTCGGGAGGAAACGTTGTTTCAATAAAGGCTTTGGCAGTAGCCAAATCTAGTTCATCCGATTCTTGTTCCAGCAGGGTGCAAATATGATCGAGAACATCGGCCCGTACTTCCCTGGTGGTAAGGCCATGTTGGGCTAGATACGAATGAATTTGTTGGATGTCATCGGGGGTTAGTTTCATGGGATCGTGCTGGGGAGAGGGGTGATGACCGATTGAAGCAACTCAACAAAGTTCTTTAATTCCTCGAGGGCGGCTTTCACACTAGCCTTTCCCGGTTCCGTGATGGAATAGTATTTCCGCTCCCGCTCCCCCAAGAAAACCGACCTACAGCTTAAGATGCCTTCGGCTTTCAAGCTGTGTAAAATCGGATAGAGCGATCCTTCCCGGACAAGGATCTGCCCTCCGGTCACTTCCTTCAACGTTTGGACAATCTGGTAGCCGTACATTTCCTCTTTATCGGAAAGAATTTTAAGGATTAGGGGCTTGAGGGTGCCTTTGAGCAATTCTTTGGAGTACATAACGAATCAGTAAAATTACTGGCAGTAAATATACATCGTAATTCGATGCATTGCTATCCAATGTATCATTTTTCTGCTTTATTATTGAGAAATACAAATGACGTAGAGATTACAAGCTAAGTCCATAGGATGGGACATTAGGACAAAATACCAAGTATTGATAAAGGCTGATTTGCAAACAGCCACTCGGAGTAATTAATACTACTATATACAATCTCAATAAATGCTCATTTAAGAGAAGTAGAAGCATTCATGTATCTGTGCCATTAATAGGGCGTTTAAAGAAACTGTACAGTAAGGCCATGTATCCGGCAACAGCGGGTAAACCTAAAAAAGGGGAAGGCAATGGCTGACCACCAAATTCCCAGTCTGCCTTCGCCCTCACTGGAACCCATAACTCGTCTGTCATAAAAAGACAAATTCAGTAAAAGCACCTTAATTAGCTGTATAACAGAACTCCAGTTATGTATAACTTTTCCTCTAGGTAAACATAAAGCCAGTGGCTGTTGCAAAAGTCGGTACAGCCCAGAATAGAGTGCTGCTTTCGACCAGTTTTTGCCACTTATTAAGATCTTGTAGCCATCCAAGTAATGCTTTTTTTATTCAGCGCTGACTTTTGCAACAGCCACGTGTGTTATAAAACGAGTCGTATACTACTAACTAAGAAGCTGGTTAAATTTTTTTGTACATGTAAAATCGCAAGTTTAAATAGCTTCAGTAAAAAGCCTGATTACAACTCTTTCCTGCTGGCAACGGTCTGTTTAGAAACGAGCGCCTTAACTAAATTACACATGAAAAAAAATTTATGTCTGATCGGACTTGTATCGGCTAGTATTGCCAGTTATGGTCAACGTATCGAATCTTCGATACAGGTGGGTTCGGGTTTATTTTCATACCGGGGACCAAACTCGGTTAATGAAACGGGACTGAACGCCAATGGCAACTCTTTCATCAGTAATCCCTATGGTCGTGCCAGCGGGGCCAGTTACAGCTTGTCCGGGCAAATTCAATCGGTAACGAAATGTAAGCTGATTTATGGAATTCAGGTAGGCTATGAACAACTAACCAGCCGCGTTGCCATAACGAAAATAATCGGAGATTTTTCAAATAGCCCAACTAATGGACGCGGTAGTCTTCAGAATCAATATGTCAATCTGAGTCCATTCGTGGGAAAGCGATTTGGTGACGCACGGTTTTCTGTAGATGCAACACTTGGTTTAGACGCTGCTATTGGGTTACGTAGCCGGGAATCCTGGATGCTGGATACATACAATTCATCTTTTCAAACACCGGCAGCGCCAAGCCAGCGAATACCCGATGTAGATTTTCGGCCGCGCCTGAACCTGACGGGCTATTACAAGGCGTTCGGGTTAAGTGCGGGTTACTCTTACGGCTTATCGAATTATTTAGCTAATCGCTACACGGATGCAAAAGTTTACTCTCAATTCTGGCGGGCTGGTGTCGTATATAGAATAAAAAAATAGAGTCGATTGCTTATTTGGACTTCAGGCTAATAGGCTGTTTACTACGTTGTTCTGGGTGAAATTACTAAGATTGACAGATATTAAAGCATAGTCTCATGAAAAGCTCCTATCTGAGACGAAACTGATTTGGCTGTCCATAACTGAGCATTCATATAATGGGTTCAACAGGAGTTGGGACACTAGCCTTCAAACTTCTTAAGGGCTTCTGGTGTCACTGGCGTAAAAAAGTTCACCAGATTGCCATCTGGATCTCGGAACAGCAAGGAACGATTACCCCATGGCATGGTAGTCGGCTTCTGAATGATCAGGTCACCTAAAATGTCGACTAATTTTTGATAAGTAATCCTCGCTTATTGGTTTGCATTAAAAGCACTGAAGTTGATGCTTAACTTTCCACCCACATTCGTCAAACAGCGATTCAGGGCATAGGCTAAATCATCATTAGTCAAATAATCCTCGGGCCTCAACCACCCCCCTTTCAGATGTCGCCATAAGGTTTCGGCAAGGTTGAGATGGGGACAGTAGACAGGCAGGAAAAACAAATATAGCCCTCTGGCTTCCCAAATCGGCCGCATCATTTGGATGTAGCCCGCTGTGTGAATCCGGGCAT
>NZ_FOLQ01000021.1:48053-96848 GCF_900112365.1 Spirosoma endophyticum
GCTATTGCAAAACCTCACTGTACAACAATCATTGTACACTAGCTTACATACGAAAAGCGTACAATGTGTGTATGTTGTACAGACAGAATCCAGTGTCCAGAAAAAGGACTATGCTAGTAAGTGGGGCTGCTACATTTTACTGGACATTAGATTAAGGACAATCTATCTTAGTAGACCGTGAAATCAAGGAGACAGTGCGGCCGCACGGGCGGCCCCGGATGAATTTAAAAAGTTAGCCGTGGAGCTGTCAGGGCAAAAGGTTTTTAAAAAGTAACCGTCATAACCCTATAAATTCATACATTTAAAGGCCAAAAAATAATGTTAAATGAACTTCTTAAATAACTACTATTCAGCTTATTGTACGCATTATAAGGGTATTTGGAAAATCGTTCACGTAAAACCTTGGCCAACTGGACGCTACTTGTTAAGCAGAGTAAAGTTCTGACTCTTTTTTTTAACGCCTAAAAGGGTTCAAGAAAAAGTTATCTTTTCTCAACGAATACTAAAAAAAGTATAAAGCCTAAATATAAAAATAATTAGATTTCCGAAAGCCTTTATACCCGTAAAGTACAATTCCAAGAAACCAAATAATTGGGGTATCAGACAAGTAGTATGGCTTCTCGTATCAGGCAAACCGACAATTGTACCGATTGAGCCTTGTTAGTCGGTTACTTCATCCGATTCTGAATTGGCCTGCTTCAGATGTAGCAGTTTAGCCATCAGGTTGAGGAGAACCGTTAAATCCACGGGCTTGACCAGATGCCCATCGAATCCAGCCGCCTGTGTACGCTGCTGGTCTTCTTCCTGACCATAACCCGTTAACGCAATCACTACTATATGCTGCCCCCAGGGTTGCTGGCGGATCTGCCGACAGGTTTCGTAGCCATCCAACTCAGGCATCCCAATATCCAACAGAATGGCCTCTGGTTGACCTTGTTCGGCCGCTTCGATACCCGCTCGCCCACTGGTTCGGGTATGAACTTCATAGCCTTTCAGCTTTAAGAGCATGCCCAGGGTCATAGCCGCATCGGCATTGTCATCAATCACTAAAATGCGTAAGACCCCCGCTTTACCGGGTGTCTCGGCTATTGGTTTCCTGGTGCCCCCGGTGACGACAGCTACCGTAGGTAGGTGAACCGTGAAGGTACTGCCCTGGTCTAGCCCTGCACTTTGGGCAGCCACCCGTCCCCCATGCAGCTCCACCAACCGCTTGACCAGCGTTAGTCCCAGACCCAGGCCCCCTTTGGAACGAGCCAGGGAGTTATCCACCTGCGTAAACAACTCAAAAATGGACGAAAATTGATCAGCTGGTAAGCCAATGCCGTTGTCCCGTACCACCAGGATGGCTTCCCCATCCTGGTGGTGAAGGCGTAGCCAAACCGATCCCTGCTCGTCGGTATAGCGAGCCCCGTTGGTCAGTAAGTTAGTCACCACCTGCGCTAATCGGGTGGCATCACCCGCCAGGTAAATCGGCCCCGTGGGTAGCTCCACGTGTAAGCGCCGCCCCTGCTGAAACAGTGACCGCACGGATTCGATGGCTTGTTGCACCAGGACCACCAGATTCACCCGCTCGGTTTTGAGCTCGATTTTTCCCCGGCTGATGCGGCTCACATCCAGCAGATCATCCACCATGTGCACTAAATGGTTCACCTGCCGATTCATCATTCCAACGGCTTTTTCCGTCATCGGGCCCGGTTCTTGGCTTACCGCCAGAATGGCTAGCCCACTCCGGACCGTAGCCAGGGGGTTGCGGAGTTCATGGGCCAGCATGGCCAGGAACTCATCCTTCCGCTGATCTGCCTGTTGCATAACTTGGGCGGCCTGCTCCATCAGTTGGTGGGCCTTTACCTGTTGAGTGAGCATCGCCCGGGCTTGCTCCAGGGTGTCAAGTTGCTGAATGTGAAAGGCAATCAACTCGGTGAAGGCCGTAAAAAGGCCTTTAATCTTAACGGTATCCAGCTGAGTTGGCTGGGGATCAATGGCACAGAGAGTGCCGAAGAACTCGCCCGATGGCAGAAAGATGGGGAAGGAAATATAACTCTGAAAGCCATACAGGGCCGGCGTCGGATGCTGGCAATAGACCTGGCTTTTCTGGACGTGTTCGATGAGAACGGGGTGGTGAGTATCCTGAATCTGTTGACAAATGGTGGTTTCAATCGGGAGTTCTCCCCCGGCTTCCAGCCCAAATTGGATCTCATCCCGCACCTGGCAGGCGATCCAGCGGTCAGACGTAACGCGGGCCACGACAGCAAAGCCCATACCGGTGGTTTGGCAGATGACCGCTAGCAGGGTGGGTAAGATGGGTATGTGTTTGACCCGTTCAATCTGGACGGTCAATGGAAGGTCTGCCTGCATCAGGGGCGGGGGCTTGTTCGTTTATAAAGGTATCGGTTTGTCAGATTAATTACGTTTGTTTTTCCTTATGATCGTTTAGATTAACTAGGATTATTGAATAACCAGGATTATTGCGTTGCAGCGGCTGAACTCGGGACGCTTCCGGGACTATCTAACGGTCAGGCCTCTTTATCAATATCTCGGTAGTGGCTGAACTGTGTTGATAATCGTTAATCCCAGACCAACGTGTGGATGGCTTTAAAGCATAAGTATGCCGCAATCAATATTTTATGGCTTATCTATTCAATGGTTACGTTTGCTAATCAACACAGCTGAGCCACTACCAAGCATTTTTCTTCTTTCTAAACGGATTTCTCCGGGTTACGTAAGCTACGTATTACATTTAGCCCTCTACATTCGGCTGAGTAATCCTATTAAGGCTTTTCAGTTAACACGCCAGAAATAATGGGCAAATCTTTGTTTAACATTTTCCTTAATTTGTCTAAACAAAAAATCCAAACACCCCGTATAGGTTTACAACATTAATGGGTTTAAGACGACTCCCGCCTGAGTTAATGAATAGGTCTAAGCAGGCCGTGTAATTAGTATGTACCACAAAACGATGCTCACACTTTATATGAAATCTATTGACAATCAGAAGCAGATTAGGACTTTTGAGTGTCAACTTTATCAGCTAGAGACGGTTCTTGACACGTTAAACTTGATTGCTGCTGCTGGTAATCTCCTTCTGGAAACGTATATCGTTGAAGATGGCCACCGGACCAATCTATCCCATCAGGCTTTCGACGGCCAAGATTTATTGCGGCCTATTCGGGCTTTGCAAACGCAATGGGAAGCCCTGTTAAGCCAGCCCAGAGTAGTGATTCTGGCCACAATTGATCGGTTTCTGCTGGAGATGGTGTTGCAACGCATTGATCAGTACGAAGTGGTCATGGCGAGTTACGATTGCACGATTACTAAACTGGAGAATCTCTTGTTAAAAACCCAGCAGCGACTCAGCGCGAGTGCTCAACGAGTGCACCTACTGAGCCATTATCAAACCATTCTTACCCGTCAGCGCCGCTATGTTGACCAGGCCCAGGTGGGCCGAGATGAATGGTTGGAAAAGCTTACCCGACTGAAACAAGCTCGTCAACCAATTTGACGGAGTAGTCGCCAATAAGGACTAGGGGCTAATTCGGACGGAGTAGTCGAAGATTCCCTTACCTCTGCCCCGGGTTGTGAGTCCCAGGAGTGCCTTGACCGATTGGCGTTTTCGCAGGGCACTCTCAATGCTAATTTGCATATGAGGCCGCTCCGTTAGCCACTCTTTAAAGCCTACCTGTTCATCCAGCGATAAAGTAGATTGATCAATTCCGCGAACGAGTTGTTTGATATCAGTGCCCATGCTAATCAAACTGATTTTGATGTTCCATTAACTGGTCTTTCGTCTCAAATAAACTGATCTGTAGCGGAATGAGCTGCACGTTAACATTGACTCTGGGCGAGCCAGCGTGGTCGCCAATGGGCTTTAAGCCGTAAATCGCATTCGTGATCGATAAGGCATGCTTTTCTTCAGGCTGTCGGGTCACCAGCGTATTGGCCAGGCTACCATCTAAAATAATCTGCATGATAACGCCCTGAAAATACGGAAATTCATGCGTGGCGCCAAACGGTTGATCCACCCAGACAGTGTCGCCGACCTTAAACGGAACATCAACGGGTGTAAGACTAAGTTTCATAAACGAGAACGATTAATGGATGGTTGATCAAAGCCTTGTAGCAAAAGTGGATCGTGATAATTACCTATCTTGGCATAGACGAGTTGTTACCAGTACCCATCTGGTTTTATTTCTTCGATTGATCCTGAGCCAATCAATACGTAGTCATCAAAGCCGTCCCGCACGGCTAGGCCCTTGGCTACGAATACGGTATACGTTTTATCCCGAAAGCGGTTCCTCTTTAATCTGTCTTCCAGGACATAGCTGGTTAGGCTGATCTTGGCAAACACATTCGCCTGGTGAGCTGAGTAATAAAAATCGTATTGTTGGGATGGTAAAGGGGACATTCGGATACTGTCCGTTGCAACTATAACCGTTGGCTGGCCTTGTGCGGGCGGCTGAGGCAGTGCTAGGCTGATACCGACTAAAAAAAACATAAGTTTCATCATCGAATATTGTTGGCAAAGGGACTAGTGTAAAACAGATGAGGCTTTCTAAAGCAACACCCCTAGAAATCGTAGGGAATCCCAAGTAGCCACTAAAGGCCTCAATTCAATTCCTCCTTTGTTAAGAAATTACTTGAGAAGGATACCAAAGAATTAATTCGTGTGGAGGTAAATAGGCGTTCAGGAAATCAAAACTAATGGTATCCCGTGAGGCTATCTATGATAGGCATCAGTGGTCACTATGACGGTTGTTAAATTAGACAAGGAGCGAGACCGATACAATTCCATACCTGATTAGAACTAGACTTGCCCTGCCCGCCCCACCTGTCTCCCGTGTGGAGCTTATGTTTTCTTGGTCACTAATTGTACACGTCGGCAACGACTTTTAACCATGAGCGATTCAACGTACACCGAAATTCTCAAACGGACAATGTCCGCAGTACCACCTTTGTCCCAAGAGATAAAGAGCTGCACCTCAAGAAAAAAGCCTGGACCCAGATTCTGGCCTCACTCCCCAAGCGGAATTGAAAAGGCTCAAGCATCCAGCCTAAGCAAACGGTAAGGATCTTGGCGACAACTGAATAGGTTCTCTCCTGTGAAGGTGTGTCTGCTAGCTCCTTAGGCCCACAATCTGCCAAATTATAAGGCCTAACAAGTAAAAATCAATAAGCCGCCCATATCGCCTGTAGGCGTGTCAATAAACAAAGAACCCGTCGTGATTGGCGGGCTTCCTTGTTTGATTCCAAACTATTAGTTTCAAATAGTATTGCCCCTCCTGACAAGGGGCAACTACATAATTTTGGGAAATAACTCAGCGTCAGCGTTGAAGGTTTATAGAAAAATTAGGGGATAAACGATGAACACCGACATTAATCCTGGCGACCAGGTTAAAGTAATCCAAATTCCGAAAGGAAGCTTTTACCGGGGACGCTATCAAGCAACCGTGATTGGCCACACCGATGGCAAGCGGATAAGGGTCAGAAATGACCAGGGCCAGTACTACGCCCCTTACTTCGCCCAGGTTCGAACAATCCCCTGATCAGCAATCAGACCTATGAGTGACGACTAAACGATTGCTTTCGTACTGGGTACCTACTTCGGCAAAAACCACTTCATTACCATTTCAATCGGCTATCTCAGCAACCAGTAGTTGGCGGTCACTATACGCCCAAAAATTCATTCAGGCGCGGCAATCCATGATAATCTTAGTGATTTAATTTAGGATATTGCCTTATATCGAATGTATAAGCGTTTTATGGCCCTTAAAATAATGGCCCCATCGTACCGAGAGACCTTCCTTGATGCCAGGCAACCTTGACATGGGCACCGAGCTTTGGGCTTAGGTTCCGGGAATATGTACGATGACGGTCGGTGGAAAAAATGCTGTAGCCACTTCCAGAATGCTGAAGGAAGTTTCAGGTCTCTTGGCGCTTCATTTACTTAACCAGATATAGAATCGAGCTGAGTGCGATACTGTATCTGGTTTGCTTTATTCCCCATTTGAGTCGTTTTCACAGCTTTGTAGCTCAAGTACGCTTACTATTTTCCTGATTTACCAAGTGCTCACGGCTACGCTGGCAGGCTTAATCGCAGTCCGACTTGTCGACGAACCGATGACTACTTGCGCCATGACCTTATAAAAGCCTTTAACGACTTCTTCGATACGTTTCCAGCCTTTATCACTACGTAGATCCAGGCCAATCATAGGGCGGTCATTCTGGGCTTGTATGGTTAGGAAAGATAAAGCCCCCTAATATTACGGCTGAAGTAGCCTGATGATCGCCCACCTCAATAAAAGCCAGTTGATTAACCAGCCGGATTAACTTCGTATCCAGGGTGCTACTGACTACATCGTTCAACGAATCCTTCTCCTGAACGGTGGTTTTAATTAATTCAGTATAAAGGGCTGATTGGGGTAACAAGAGCTGTATGACGGGAGACTTTCAAGTACGATTCCGTAAACGGCAAGGGCTGAAATGCTCTTGCCCACTCGACGACCCCACTTTGCTTACACATGAAATGAGTGTATAGAAACAAAGCGTTAAGTGCTCAATCTTGATTAGCCAGCAACAGGTAGACCGTCCAGCAAGCTACTTAAATCCCTTATATCCACTGGTTTGACCAAGTGATGGTCGAAGCCCGCTTCTTTGGTTCGTCGTTTGTCGTCAACCTGACCATACCCTGTTAGCGCAATCAGTATCATCGACTGACCCCAGGGCTGCTGTCGAATCAGGCGACACGTTTCGTAGCCATCCAGCCCTAGCATACTGATATCGCACAGAGTTACCGTTGGACGAAACGATTCGGCAACTAGTATCCCTTCCTGACCACTAAACACGGTAGTGACCGTATAGCCTTCCAGTTCCAGCAGCAGCGACAGGGTTTCAGCGGCTGCCTTATTATCATCGATGACCATCAATCGGTGCCCCCCAAGTGGCGACAAATCATAGATACCGGCCGAATGGATGACGGGTTTAGGTTCTTCCAGAAGCCGTAAGCCAACCACAAATTCACTACCCTGATTCAGTCCAGCACTGTGGGCCTTGACCCATCCCCCGTGCAAACTCACTAACTCATGCACTAGGGTTAGACCCAGCCCTAACCCTCCCTGCGAACGTCCCAAAGAAGTATCCACCTGAGCGAACATGTCAAAGATGCGCCCCAGCTCATGCGAGGGAATGCCGATCCCCGTGTCCCGTACCCGTAATACTGCTTCATCTGCCACTAGATCCAAATTCAGCCAGACCTGGCCACCTGCGGGGGTAAACTTGAAGGCATTATGAAGCAGGTTGATGACCACCTGTCGAAGCCGGGCGGCATCCCCGGCCAAGTAGATCGGTCCACTAGGCAGCGATACATTCAGGTTCTGGTTGGCCATGATAAACTGCATGCGGGCCGCTTCAACGGCTTCATCGACCAGCCGTACCAGATCCAGCCGCTCAATGGATAGCGATACCTTGCCCTGGCTAATACGGCTCACGTCTAAGAGGTCGTCCACTAAGCGTACTAAATGAGTCACCTCACGCTTCATCAGCGTGAGGGCCATGGGTAAGGTCAGCTTCGGCTGCTGGCCGCCTGTTAACTCCAGTAGCTGTAACGTGTTGCTAAGGGTAGCCAATGGGTTGCGCAGCTCGTGGGCCAACAGCGCCAGAAACTCGTCTTTCCGACGGTCAGCTTGTCGCAGCGCATCTTCGGCCCGTTTGCGCTTGTTCACATCGAACATCACCCCGCTCATGCGGGTAGCCCGACCCTCGCCCTCGTCTACCACCCGCCCGTAGCCACTCATCCACCGCTCAGACCCGTCGTCAAGCCGGGCGCAGAATTCGGTATCGAACACACCCCGGCTGGCAATGGCCGCTTGCAGCAGCTGGCTAACCCGATCGCGCTCGTCGGGGTGCACATGGTCCATAAACAGATCTGGATGAATGGGGTTGGGCCGGGGTTCCATACCAAATAGCCGGAAATGCTCCTCGTTCCAGACCACCTCATTGGTCACCAGGTTCCAGTCCCAGGTCGCCACCTGGGCGGCTTCGATGGTCAGCCGAAAATGGGTTTCTGACTCGCGCAGAGCCGTTTCGGCCCGCGCCTGTTTAACCGCGGCCCAGGTGCGTTCGGCTATTGCCTGGGCAAGGTCTACTTCTAGTCTCGTCCAGACTCTGGGTGAGCTTTGGGAAATACAAAAATTACCTACCAACTGGCCTTGCTTGATCACCGGCACAATGATACAGGCCAGAATGTTCAGCTGAATACAGAGTTGCCGGAGCTCCTCATCCAGCAGCTCCGTGGTATAGGTGTCGACCACCTCCAGAGGACGACCCGCCTGGCAGAAAGCTTTAAAGAGAGGCATACCGCACAGCGAATAACGAGTGGCCACGGAAAGCAAGTCAGGCCGGTAGGCATCCTGCCGGATGTGTACCTCATCACCATCTATTTCGCAATAGTAGCTCCGGTCTGCTCCAAAATAGGTCATGGTCATCTGGGACCCCGCAGCCTGGATGGCCACGGGGTCCGCTAGGGGCCGCAGCTCATCACTCAACTGAAGCAGAAAGGCCTGCCGCTGTTCATCCTGGCGCAGCGCTTCTTCGGTCTGTTTACGCGCAGTGATATCGGTAAACAGGACCGCGATCTGAGTAGGGTGACGTGCTTCAATCCGAAAGGCATGGGTGTCAATCCATCGGTCGAGTGTGGAGACGTAGGTTTCAAAATGAACAGCGACTCCTCGCTCAGCAACCTCCTCGTAGTGGACCAGAATAGGCTCTTCCACCTGTGGAACAACTTGCCGAAGTGTTTTACCCACCACATGGTCCAGCCCTGCATGCTGGCTAAAAGCCTGATTGGTCAGCAAATAGCGAAAGTCAGGGGGTGTGTCGGTTGGTGTATTTACTTTTTCCAGCAGGCAAAAGCCCTGGTTCATGCTCTCAAAAGCCATTCGATAAATTGGGTCAAATTGATCGGATAGCGGATTTGACTTAGTCATACGGAATAACACGAAGTATCTCAATAGAGAACTCGTTCAACTAAAATTAGTTATAAGACATCCAATGCTGCCCAGTAGAAAACGTTGACTGTTTGACGTTAAGCGGGGTTGAAACTGATAGAGGGTAGTTCGGGTGTTGATGTCTGTCAGATTCCATTAAACGAACTAACCTAGTTTAAACATCCCGTTCCAGCGACCTTTATCGCCTTTCCACGTTGATGCTAGTGGACATCGCAAAACCCGGTCTTCAGCGACCTTCAGGACTTTATGGCATTTTATGATCAGTAGGCTCCTAAACGGTGAGGGCTAGTTTTATTGGCTAATCTACCCATGTTGGCGTCTGAAGATATGCTGTCCAGGACGTTCATAAAAACCTGGCAACGCCCCACCGGCAACGTGTCAGCAATGGGCACCTACTGACCTTCCTATTGATGTTAGCGTATGCAGAAGGGCTGCTTACCAGTAGGCTGAAACCTATTTTTGTCCGACCATGAATACCGCTGTTTCAGTTGCCGTCACTCATAGGAGCCCCGGTACGATTTCCCGGACAAGGGGTGGGGTAGTCAAGCTAGTCATAAATCGCTATAGGGTAATCCGCTAAGAATATAACGAGTTGTAGTCTAATCAGCGGGCCTTGTTAACGAAGTAGCTTTGCTACGGGCTCACTTTCAACTACTTGTAGCCGTGGGCCGTTCGCATAAACAGAAAAACTTGAGGAATTGTCAGGCTCAGGAGCGAGCCGAGCTTTACGGAAATCTCTATCCAAAATTCACTGGCTCATTATACCCTGGTCAGTGTTATAAAAGCGAGCATGAGTGTCTCTATCGAACACAATGTATCTGCATTGAGGACAAACTTACCTAAGATTGAGTCAAACTCAATTATACCAGGCCACTGAGTTCATCACCAGGTAATCGGCTCTGACAAGATCAATGGCCGCTACGTCCATGAGTACCCGTATCGTTTCCAGGTACGAGTAGCCATATCGCTTTAGTTCAGCTATACAAATCTCGATACTTGCACTTTCCTGATATACTCGCTTAAATAACGCGTGTGCGTTTTGCATAGCCTCTAGGTTAAACCCGTTGTCGTTAGATTATATAGTATCAGGCTATTGAGTTGACTTACATCAATTAAGTATCGCTTGAACGCCTGCTTGCGGCGGCTTTATCGTACTAGCGCTCGAACAGGTTGACAACCCTTTTTATTGAATTAATCAACACTCTATCCACCCAAGCAAAATTACAAAACTGAGAGTTAACCAGTTATGACAGGTATCAGCAAGCCACATGACCAATAGTCATAATCTACCGACACGATATCATAGGGTTAGTCATTAGGTTGTAAATGGTCATGTCCCTAGCTATCCATTGTCATAAGTAATTTATTTGTCCCTACTCATCTTTGTCTGATCCATTTATTTCTTTACTTCGAACATACCTGATGAGCTACGTGAACACTGTGATTTATAGGGCTGATGACGACCGCAACGACGGACCGTCCGATGATCGGTATTTTATGCGCCAGTCTCTCCAGCATGGCTATCCGTCCGTACCCATTGTCGAAGCCCGGGACGGAGCCGAACTGTTGACCTTGCCGGGGGTAGGGAGTATGACCCCGTCCCCCTGACCGATCCAGGTGATTATACCGCAACGGCCGGTCCGCCGGTGCGGGACCGTTGGATATGAATATACCCAAATTAAACAATTTAGAGACCCTGACAGCCTTGACGGCAAATCCTTTATGTCAACACATCCCGGCCGTCAATTTCTCCACTGACGCCGAACCCCCACAAGTGGCTACTACATACCGAACCGGTGCCAGCCGGTATCTGGCAAAACCAGCTTACTATTCCGATCTGGATCAGAGTGTCAAATCGATCAGTTGTTATTTTGCCGGCCTGCCTACCGATTTGCCACTCAATGGCTCATTGCCCTGCTCAGTCAGGCAGGGGTGATGGCGTGGTGTTTTTTGTATATTTACGTAGGGCAACCGAGTTAACAGCACTAAGAAACCGGGTAACTTACGCAGTGGCCTACCCATGCATGCTGATAAAAAAGAAGGACTATGGGAGCACATAAAGCTACTACACTACCCTTCCTGGTCGGGGGCGGAGAGATGGGTGAACGCATTAGCGCCAACGACTGGTCATCAACCAGCCTTGGCCCACCTGGCCAGTGGCCCCAAAGCCTGCGGTCAGCCCTGGGTATATGCCTGAACGCGCCTGCCCCTATCCTGATTTGCTGGGGAGCGGACTTGTTGATGCTTTATAACGACGCCTATCGACTCATCCTGGGCAACAAACATCCCCAGTCGCTCGGCCGTAAAGCCCAGGCTGTCTGGCCAGAATTGTGGCATACCCTGGGTCCCAAGCTACTGGACGTATGTACCAGGGGGCAGGCCAACGGGGCGGACAATCAACTGCTGCTGATCAATCGGCATGGTTTCCTAGAAGCGGGCTATTTTAGTTTTTCCCACAGCCCGATTTACGACGAAACTGGCGGTGTTGGGGGCGTCTTTTGCCTGGTAACCGAAACCACCGACACCCATCTGGCCGAGCAGCAAAAACGGGAATTGATTTGGGCCGGTCAGGAAAACGAACGAAATTTAGCCACACTTTTTGATCAGGCCTCTGTCGGGGTCGCCATTATTGGCCCAGGCCCGGACTTTATCCTGGAAATGGCCAATCCCTTTTACGGCAACCTGGTGGGCCGATCGGTCGATAGTCTACTTGGTCAGCCACTGTTGGATGCCATGCCAGAATTAGTCGAGCAAGGCGTCCGGGAGGTAGTGATGCAGGTGTTGACGACTGGGGTGCCTTGCGTCAATCGGGCGCTACCCGTGGTGTTACTGCGTGACGGGCAGCGGGAAACGATCTACGTCGACAAGATCTATCAGCCGCGCCGGACAATCGATCCATCGAATGGGGTAGATATTATTACGGGTGTCGTGGTGATTCTCACCGACATCACCACGACAGTGCGGTCCCGTCAGCAGGTCGAAGCCAACGAGCGGGTACTCGACGCCATGATCCGGCAAACGCCCCTGGGCGTGGGTATTTGGTATGGCCCCGAGTATATCATTGAGCGCGCCAACCCGGTGCTGTGCCAACTCTGGAATCATACCCCGGATGAGTTGTTGAGCAAGCCCCTATTTGAGGCGTCTCCGGAATCGAAAGGGCAGGGCTTCGAAGCCATGCTGGACAACGTACGAACGACCGCTGTAGCCGTCAAAGGGTCCGATCAACCCGCCCGGCTTTACCGCAATGGACACCTGGAGACGGTCTACTTTGATTTTATTTATGAACCTCTTCTCAGCCCGGAGGGGCACGTTGACCGTATTATGGTTGTGGCCACGGAGGTGACCAAAGCCCGGGAAGAACGGCACCTCATGGCTGAAAACGCGAAACGGTTAGAAACCCTATTTGAACAGGCCCCTGTGGCCGTAGCCATCGTCGGCGAAGGACCCGCCTTTGTCTTTGAGCTGGCTAACCCCGTCTACTGCGACATCGCCGGACGAACGGTGGACCAGCTCGTTGGCAAGCCGATGCTGGAGGCGATACCTGAAGTGGTCGGGCTGGGCTTTGACACGTTGCTGGCGGGGGTTATTGAGACGGGTATTCCGTATGTCAGTCGGGAGTCTACGATCGATTTTATTCGCGAAGGACAACGAAATGTCATGTACGCTGATTTTGTTTACCAACCCCGGCGGGAACCCGACGGTCGAATTACGGGCGTAGTCGTTATTGCCACCGATATTACCCTGGCCGTTAAAACGCGGCAGCGGGTTGAAGTCAATGAGCGGCTCCTGAAGACCATTATCCAGCAGACACCCCTGGGCATTGGTATCTACCGGGGAAAGGACTACATGATCGAACTGACCAATCCCGCGCTCAAACAATTATGGGGCCGCTCGCTGGAGCAGTTGAATCAACAACCTCTTTTCGAGGCCGTCCCCGAATTAGCCGGGCAGGAATTTAAGGCCAGACTGGAGGCCGTCAGCCGAACAGGCCTGCCTTATGAGGGCCAGGAAATACCCACACAACTACTCCGCAACGGTCAGCCGGATACCATCTATTTTGATTATGTATTCGAACCCTTACACCAATCGGAAGAAGGTATCGACCGCATTATGATGGTGTGTACCGATGTGACGGAGCGGGTGATGGCTCGCCAGCAAACCGATCAGTTACTCATCCGGGAGCGGCAGCTCAACGAACTCAAGTCCAACTTTATCACCCTGGCTTCCCACGAGTTCCGTACGCCCATGGGAACCATTCTCTCCTCGGCCTCCCTGATCGGACGGTACGACGGGCCGAATGACAGCGAAAAGCGGGCGCGGCACGTGCAACACATTAAACTGGCGGTGCAAAGCCTGACGGGGTTATTGACCGATTTTCTTTCCATCAGTCAGATGGAGCAGTCCAGCCTGCGCGCCTTGCCCCATCCGTTACACATCGTCACGTTTTGCCAGGAGGTTATTCAGTACATGCAGGCCCAGATCAAACCCCTTCAGTCCATCGTCTACACCCACCGGTCGGGTGATCCGACCATGTTTCTCGACGGTCCCATGCTCAAACACATTCTGATCAATCTACTCAGTAACGCCAGTAAATACTCGGCCGATGGCCAGCCAATCGAACTCACTACGAGCGTGGCGGACGATAAGCTTTGGCTGGTGGTCAAAGACGATGGAATTGGCATTCCCGAGACGGATCAGGACCAACTGTTTAGCTCGTTTTTTCGGGGCCGCAACGTCGACCATGTCGAAGGGACGGGCCTGGGATTATATGTAGTCAAACGCTACGTTGATTTATTGGGCGGGGCGATACATTTTACCAGCCAGCTTGATGCGGGCACGGTCTTCACCATTCAACTTCCCCTAGTCCCCCCTTTCCCGTGAAAACCATTCTGGTTATCGAAGATACGCCGACCATGCGGACCAACATTGCCGAAATTCTCCAGTTAGCTCCCTATGAGGTGGTGCTGGCGGCCAACGGCAAAGAGGGCATTGAACGAGCCCGCAAGACCCGACCCGACCTGATCCTGTGCGACATCCGCATGCCCGACCTGGATGGTTACGGAGTACTCCACATTCTTCGTAAAGATCCCGACTTAGCCACGGTCCCCTTTATTTTTCTGACCGCTATGGCTGAAACAGTTGATTTTAGGGCCGGCATGAACCTGGGCGCGGACGACTACCTGACCAAGCCTTTCGATGATGTAACCCTGCTGGGTGCTGTGGAGCTCCGGCTTAAAAAAGGACTCGACCGACCGACCAATTTCGTTGCTGATTCGGATCGGCTGACGGCGCTCCGGCAGGCCATTTTATCGGAGAATAATGCCCGACATTCCTTGTGTGATCAATATCCAACCACGCAGTATAATCGCAAACACCAACTGTATACAGCCGGCAGTTGGCCAACGGCCTTATATTTCATCAGTTGGGGAAAAGTGAAACTAGTCAAAGCCGATACGGGGGGCAATGAATTTATTACCCGACTACTCGGTCACGGCGACTTGGTGGGCTATCAGGCACTGCTCAGCGAAGCGCCCTACACAGACAGGGCTGAATTGCTGGATGATTCCCTGGTCTGTACCATTCCAGTAGCCGATATTAAAGCCCTGCTGGATCACCAGCCAGCCGTGGCGAACCAATTTAACCGGATGTTGGCCAGTGAGGTAGCCAATTTACAGGAGAGACTACTAAAAGGCGCTTATCAATCGGTCCGTAAGCGGGTGGCCGAAGCGCTGCTGCTGGTGGAGCGAACGTTTTATTCCCGATCTGATGCGCATCGGTCGGAAGGGCGCCTACCTGACGATCAACCTTATAACCATTCCGTACCGCTGAGCCTGTCCCGCGAGAACTGGTCGGATTTAGTAGGCGCTTCCACCGAAACGGTCATTCGTATTCTGGGTGACTTACGAGCCGAAGGCCTAATTGAAATCAACGGCAGCCAGATTACCCTGCTCGATATCAACAAACTAGCTGGTTTAAAGCGTTGATGTAAGTCCTGGTCAGGAGCCGGTTCTGAAGCCAGTCGGTTTCACATCTGTTTGTTGAGAGTTGACAGGATCAACAGTACCTGGCCAACCTTTTTGATGCAAACCGATCTTCATTCGGCAGAGCGGTCTGGTATCTGTCGAATAAAACCAGTTAGCTTGCTTAGGCTGACTGATGGGGAAATCCATTGTCATTTCAGCAGGTGACAGGCATCATGAAGTCGACCGGCAAGTATCGTGCCTGGCCCGGTTTCGCTCATTGGCCTCCTCCGTGAAACCGGCGACTTTTGTCTCTATGGCCAATTCACCTCCGCAACGAACAACATCCTTAAAAATTAGCCTCGTTCGTCCGTCTTTATTCTTTTCCACAGCTCGGCAGCGAGTGGATGCTTACTTTACCCAACACGGTCTATTGCCCCACACGAATTCGATCATGTGGCAGAAATCCCAGTTTTTTCTTTTCACTTACCGCATCCTGTTCGGCTTAATCATCGCTAACCTGTTTGGTGTCCAGAGCCTATTTGGTTTAGCCGTCCTGCTGGGATTATGGGCTGGCTTTGTGGGATTCAATGTCTCCCACGATGCCATTCACGGCGCATTTTCAGCACGTGGCTGGGTTAACCAATTACTGAGTACATGTTTTTTTCTGCTGGGTGTCAGTCCGTACGTTTGGCGAACTACCCATACTGTGATTCATCATACCTACACCAACATTCCTGGTCACGATGAGGACATTTGATCGCGCTGTTTTCTTATGATCGACTTTAAAAAATTAGGTCCTGATACGTAAGGCCTGACATCCTCAGGCCAGGTAACGTAGGCTCAACCCAATAACTGATAAGCCAGGTGATTACTTGACAAGTCAAAAAAGCTATGAACAAGCTCATTACGTCAAATCGCCAAAATTCAAAGCCGGAATTTATGCTGGCTGTTGAATATAATGTCGACTCCTGGCTCATTCTGTATTGTGGGTTGATTTACTACGTCTCCGAGGTGAAACCAAGCGGGATCACTATGGCAGCCCAGACTTGTATCTATCTGGAAAACGGCCTGTCAGGTACAAGTCGGCCCCCACAATCAAGGGTAGACTATCATGCACCACCCTGGACTGACACGCTGGCATTGGGGGGCGAGTCTCGTGCCTATTACCAATGGCTGGTCAGGAAATATGTACTCCGGCATTACCGCTGGACTTGGGGCAACGTCTCCTTTTATCCGTTCCAGGCTTTTGGGTTAGCAACAACCTGACAGAAACGCTCCTGGCGCTACGTAACCCGAAGGCTTGCCCTGAAACCTTTCCCCGTTAAACTGTTCTTGATCTTTTCCCTTGCCAACCTGATAGATGGATCAACTTTACGACGAGTTTGAGGCTTTAGGCCGCTTTGTCAGGCTCATTAAGATTTACCGCCAAACGGCACTCGATTTCCTGACGAATGATCAGGAGTCTCTGGAAGCCTATTTGAACCAACACCTCTCAGGTCCGGACTGGCAGCTCTGGAAACGGCTGCAAGGTGACCAGACGGGGGAACGCGTAACTAACGAGGACGTTTCGTTGGCCCAGCCTATCAATGGACTTTCATTTAAACTTTTATTTAATCAGTATAAACGAGCTGGCTATGAGCAATACACGCGTTGGATTCAGTCGTTGCCAACCTCCTGTGATTGTACTGCCCCTAAAACTGGATCGCCCAATGAATAATAACAGGGCTAATCAGGACGGGGAGCGGGAGTGGCCGTCCAGTATAATTTACAGAATGGTATCCCTTAGCGGCCGGACAGCAAACGAGTTCCCTAAGTCCTGCTTCTACATTAACTCCACCTGCTTGATGACTTCTTTCGTTTTTCCTACCTACTCCATAGCTGCCTTATGAGACCGTTACGTGTCCCAAATCGACGGCGAACAAATTCAGTATCGGTCTTACTTGTTGAGCCAAACGCGGATCATTGGCTCCTTATCCGCTCGGCCCTGCACCAGTGCTTCCCCGAGGTAAAACCGGTCTGGATCACCAATCCTGCCCAGGCAATAACCTACTTGGAAACCTGTTTACGGGAAGAAAGCAACTTGCCCATCCTGATTTTGTCCGAATTATATTTACCCCGCCGACAGGATGGTCTGTCTCTTGTCACGTCTATTAAATCACACCTAATCTTTCAGGTGATACCAATTATCGTATTGAGTCACTCTCAGGACCCATTAGATATTGTTGATGCCTACCAGTACAATATTGCCTCCTATATCATTAAGCCAAGTACTTCGCATCAATGGCTAGTGACATTTTATCAGTTTCGGCGGTACTGGTGGGAATGGGTCGCGTTACGTTTTCACCTGCCACCCGCTCACGAATAAGCGTATGCCATGCGTCGACGAAAGCGGGCACCTTTAGAGTGGCGGGTAGAACCAATTCTATACGCCTACTTATGACGTACTGTCGATTTACGGCGAACAAACGCGCTTTTTTATCGGGCTTTTTATGTCGTATCCCTGGAGGGCGACAACGAGAAAGTTATTAATTTTTACTCTTTGTGGAGCAACTAAGTGGGCTACTAAAGGTGATTGGTCAATCTTGCCCGCACTGGATTTCCCCTCATGGGCTACATAAAGAGTCCTGACTACGTATCTAATACAGCATTCATAGCTAAATTCATTTCATTGGTAGTAAATGGGCAAGAAGTCAACCTCTTCAACCACTCAACAAGGTTGGACTTTACTCCGTCTGGCCCTGCTTCAAAATCAACAGCAGGAGCTTACTGACACCCTGGCAGCTGAAAGCCAGGCAAAGCGACGGCTAATGGAACGCCACCGACAAGAAATGGCCTCCATTAGTCTGTTCATCAACCCGTTGGGATGGGCAATAGCCATCACCCGCTATCAGACTCAACTAACGGAACTCCTGATAAGTAACCAGTTGCGCCGTCGATCATTCGCAACCCGACAAAAGAAAGAGTTGATCGAGCTTGATCAGTGGATTGCTCAACAGCGCCATCAAGCTGACGACGGGCTCCTCTTTGACTAACTTAACGAGTTATTCAACTGAACGTTGACGAGTTAGCGTCGACAGTCATATGAGCATTCTTTACGCCAGGGGAAATCGCTAATTGTTAAGAATCCTCAGAAACTAATCGCTTGTCTCTGACGCCCTGGCTCCATCGGGGTTACCCAGCGCTATATTGTTGTCACGGTAGACGTGGTGTCGGCCGGAACAGGCACAAATAGCTGCTTACACTGATTGAATGGGATGATCGGCAGAAGAACGGTAAAAAGCCTACTTAAATCTTTAATAAATGACTATATAAATGGGTCTGGGTACCACTAACCGACTCAAAGAACTGATAGAACTACCGGCCCTGCGCTAACCAAACTAACTGACCAGTATTAAACATCTAATTAAACCCAAAGAAATAGGAAAGTGATCGGAGATTGCCTCGGAATGGAAAAAAGTCTATAAGATGGGGTATCCTGTATAAGTGACGGTCGGCCGCTGCCGTACAATACTTTCACTTAGAGTTATAAATGCCTGTATTTAAGTCATATAAAATCATAGCTTTTGGGTCTGTCAAACCTAAATTACTCAAAACGTATGCCGAAGCGATTTGATTTCGCGAACGGCAAGTGGTACGCCACCGCGGATGAAACGTTTTTGAAGGCTATAAATGTGAAATTATCACGCTGTCTTTCCTTTTCACTCAATCGACCGTTTTTGCGAAATTATTTCACGTTATTCCATTAACAGCTAGATAGTTATATATCTTTCTGTAGGGGTAGATGAAACGTTATACGCTCCCGCTCCGGAAGGCCGGACCACGGTGTACCGGCCATTTAGGCACCAGGAAGACAGAATACTCCACTATTCAGCCCGGGCAGAAGCGAAGTCGTGGATTAAATATGGGATAAACTGGTTTCTTACGGTTGAAATATCCTTTTTATCTAAAAGCGAGTAAGGTTAGGGTATGGAGATTGATGAGGAAAAAAAGAACAGCGAAACCGTTTGAATCTCCTGCATCTAACCGAGTGGAATGGCCATTTAACTACCGAAGTACAAGCTCGAATCGCCTTAGATGACAAACACCAGGACGAACATAAACAGGCCTACCTAAACGAAATTGACGTTCGTGATCGGGCTATACTGGCGACTTGTCAGCTAGAGACGATTCACCAATTAGTCAGACAGAACCGGGCTATCCGGATTGCCATGCGCCATCGTCATCGGCAAGAAAACGAGGCTCTAAACCAAAAGCTGGCTTAAGAGTGAAGAATTTTACCCTTACAGGTCTAATTGACTTAAGTCGGTAAAGAACTTAGCCTCAGCCATTCACAGGCTGAGGCTTCTTATATACACTTTATTTTCAGATATTTACGATCGTAATTGATGGTGATTCGGTTAACCAATCGTTTATCAATGATCCTATATTCCTTCTCCGCCCTCTGTTCTATAGTCTAAGCTGTCAATCAAGTCACTTACCTTATCTGCTACAGCATGAAACTTACCTTGAAACCTACTGAACTCCCCTTTACCGTGGGGGATTCGGTGTGGGTGGACCAACCTTTCGGGCTTACTCATGAATTTCCCTTTTTCCAAGGCACCATCATGCAAATTATTTTGGATGGCAGCCTGGCCAATACGCTCTTTGTTCGGCAGCGTACAGATACGCACGAGCTAGTGGTGAGCAGTGCGATCTACGGCCTAAAGCCAATGGAAGAGCATACTGGATCGCCTAGAGTCAATGTCAATATTCAGCTTTTACCACTTCAAAAGAAGTTCTTTGCCACCAAAAAAGAACTGTTGGACTATCAGGACTGGCTAGAATAAAAGGGGCTGATTAGCTGGTTCTACCAGCCTATTCTCCTATAAGCGAGTGGTTGTGGCCAACAGCTGGCTTCCCCAGAAAGCACTTCGATAGACTGCCGAACTTTACCGTGTCGAAGTAGCTAGCTATCCATCGTAAACGTTATCGTCATCGTATCCCCATCAATCGAGCGATCTTGAATGCGCCAGCCTGTGTCTTCGTTGAACAGACGATCACCTACCATGGGTAAGATATGAAAGCTCTGGTGATACTTTTCGACACTACAAAAGCACATCGAAATTATAGCCTCCCAGGTAGCTATGACCAGCGGATCTTCATACCAGTTAGGCAGAGTTGACTGCTTACGGGCGTGTGTCAACAGCTTATCGGACAACATAAATTTTATGGTCCACTCCCTAACGGTCCATTCCGCGTATTCAAAAGGGTCAACAATTTTACGAACGATCATAGGGGTAGGGGTTTTAGCCTCAAAGAGGCTTCTGGGTTGGCTTTGTAGCCAGAGCTGGTTCCATTCGAAACCAGCTTGTTTGTAGCGAGCCATCAAGCTGGTAAACTCGGTCAAGGATAACGGGACGTACGCAACTGGATCGGCTGAATGCACAGACTGAAAAAGGGGACTAGAAAAGGGTTTTGGTTCTAGTCGTAGGGGCGTACCGATTTCAAAACGCAAAGGCCAGTTAAGCTTCATGGTTGAGAGTTAAGCAACTCAGCTACCAGCCAATAACCAGCACTTATATGAAAGAAGAGCAACTATAAGCAGACAACACGCCCTAAAGAGTAGTGTTTAGTAAGGAGCGAGTAAGTCCAAAATTTTTCGGATTGGGTCTGGCAAAGCCCGTTGCCTTACCTTAATGTCTAATTGGTTGTAAAAAATACAACCTAAAGGCATACGTTTCAACAAGTGTATTGATTATCGATTGTTCTTCGTCTGATAAAAATAGAGCTTCCGTTAAATCATATTAAAAAAAACATAGTTCCTGGCCAACGGGATATGCCACACACCCGAAATATTTATTAATTATTAAAATAATATATTAAATGTTACTATATTTAAAAAAAACATAATGATCTAGAGAGATTTATAATGCCGATGGTAGTCCGGTTCCTTTGTTTACTATTTTTCGAGCTTTTGTGGGGGCAGTCTTTACCCGCCCAGCATCAACATGTCCGATTCGCCCATTTAACCATCAATCAGGGACTCTCTCAGAATACGGTCACCTGTATTCTACAAGACAGGCGGGGCTTTATGTGGTTTGGTACCCAGGACGGCCTAAATAAATTCGACGGGTATACCTACACCCTGTATCGAAATAATCCCCAAAAAACGACCTCCCTTAGTCATAATTATATCCATACCTTATTAGAGGATAAGCAGGGACGCTTGTGGATCGGGACCGATGAGGGAGGCTTAAGCCTGTTTAACCCAAATACCGAAACCTTTACCAACTATAAACACACCCCTGGGGTGAATAATAGCCTCAGCCACAATAAAGTAATGGCCATTGCTCAGGATGAACAAGGCTACTTATGGGTGGGTACCGACGGGGGCGGTTTAAATCGATTTAATCCGGAGCAGCAGACGTTTACCCATTTCAGGCATCAACCAACGAACCCAACCAGCTTAAGTCATAATCGGGTTAGTTCGATCTGCCTTGATCGAGCTGGGTCGTTATGGATTGGCACGGCTGGGGGCGGCTTAAATCAGCTGGATCGTTTGAGGCATACATTCCGGCATTATCAACATGATGCCACCGATAGGCATTCCTTGAGCCAGGATAAGATTAACACGTGTTTTGTGGATGCCCGGAACCGACTCTGGATTGGGACCGAAGGGGGGGGCTTAAATCAGTTTAATGCGGCCACCGCTACCTTTACGCTGTATCAACATACCCCCCAACAGGCCCAGCAATTAACGCATAATGACGTGGTGACTTTAGCCGAAGACCGCCAGCATAATCTTTGGATTGGCACTCGGAACGGTGGTATTAACGTCCTCCACCCCGACGGTTCATTCACTTATTTTACCTACAATGAAGCCAATCGGTATGGCCTAAATAATGGGTCAATCTATAGTATATACTTGGATAAGACGGGAATCATATGGGTCGGCACGTATTCAGGTGGGGTGAATAAACTCGATACGTCAGCCCCTAAATTCAAACTCTATCAACGCCTTCAGGAGACTAGCAATAACTTATCGAATAACAATATACTCGCTATCGGGGAAGATCAACGAGGCGATTTGTGGGTGGGAACGGATGGGGGTGGGGTAAATGTGTTAAAAAAGGGAGCACGAGTTTTCTCGGTTTATGCCCATTCGTCCGGGTCAAAAAACAGTATTGGCAGTAACTATGTACTAGCCGTCTATGAGGATAAGCAAAAACGAATATGGACTGGTAATTTCAAAGGGGGACTCAGTTTATTTGATCGGGCCAGCGGTTCCTTTCGGGCTATTCCACAGCTTAACCAGCTAAGCGTGAGTACCATACTACAAGCAAGAGATGGGGCCATGTGGCTGGGTACCTTTGAGGAGGGTCTGTTTCGGTATGATCCTGTCCGGGATTCGCTCACTCATTACCCGGCAAATGCCGATCAACCGGGTGCGCTGAACTGTCCAATCGTTTTGACCCTTTGGGAGGATGTAACGGGAAATATCTGGGTGGGGACGGAAGGTGGGGGGGTAAATGTATTTCGGCTTCATCAAAACAAATTTACCCAGTATAAACACGACAGTCACAATCCCAAAAGCCTCAGTAATAACCTGGTCAATATCTTGTATGAAAGTGCGGATGGTCATCTCTGGGTGGGTACCAATGGGGGGTTAAATCAGTTTGACCGCCCCACACAAACGTTCAAGGCCTATGGCCAACAGGAGGGTCTGCCCAACGAGGTCATTCAGGGAATCCTGGAAGATAAACAAGGTACGCTGTGGCTTAGTACCAATAAAGGGCTGACCGCTTTCAATCCGACAACCCAGGCGCGTCGAAATTTTGATATCACGGATGGTTTACAGGAAGGTTCGTTTAATCGGAAGGCCTGTTTCAAGAACCAGCAGGGGTACCTCTTCTTTGGGGGCCAAAATGGCTTCAACAGTTTTCATCCGGATAGTCTGCGATACAATCCGTTTGTTCCGCCGGTATACATTACCGAATTTCAGATTTTTAACAAACCCATTAAGGTATTAGATGAACAATCTCTGCTTCAAAAACCAATCTATCTGACGCGCGACATTACGCTATCCCATCAGCAATCGGTTCTTTCCTTCGAGTTTGCCGCCCTGAATTACCGGGTTCCCCTTAACAATCAATACGCCTATAAGCTGGAGGGCTTTGATAAGGATTGGACGTATGCGGGGAAGAAACGAACGGCGACCTATACGAACCTGGACCCAGGCAATTATGTATTTCGCGTTAAAGCCTCCAACAATGATGGCGTCTGGAATCAAACCGGCACGTTTGTTAATCTTCATATCGTTCCTCCTTTTTGGCAAACCTGGTGGTTCAGGACCTTGATCGTCGTCCTACTGTTAACCGGCCTTTATTTACTATACCGACTACGGGTCAAAACGATTAAACAACAACAACGGGTTCTGCAAAACCTGGTCCATGAGCGGACACTGGCCATCACCCAGCAGAAACAGGCACTACAGGAGCAAGCCCTTGATTTGCAGCTATTGAATGAAAAATTAGAACGGCAATCGGGTCAGCATCAACAGGCCCGGCTGGAAGCGGAACAGGCCAACAAGGCCAAAAGTGTGTTTTTGGCTACTATGAGCCACGAGATTCGCACCCCCATGAATGGCGTTATTGGGATGACGGCCCTGTTGGAAGACACGGAGCTAACGCCTGAACAGCGTGACTATACGGATACCATTCGTACCTGCGGGGAAAGCCTGCTGGGGGTGATCAACGATATTCTGGATTTCTCTAAGATCGAATCGGGTCACCTGGAACTTGAGTTACAGCCCATTGATTTGACGGATTGTATTGAAGAAGTGCTCGATATGTTTGCCAGCAAGGCGGCTCAAATTGGATTGGATCTCATTTATCAGCTTGATCATCAGGTGCCGACGCACATTATCAGTGATAAGCTGCGGTTGCGGCAGATATTGATCAACCTGGTCGGCAACGCCATCAAGTTTACGCATCAGGGGGAAATTGTTGTTCGGGTTCGTCTGATCGCTGAGTTACCCGATCAGGCCATTGAGCTAGGCTTTGAGGTCAGTGATACGGGTATCGGGATTGCCGCTAACAAACTCGATCGACTCTTCAAGGCCTTCTCCCAGGTAGACTCCTCCCATACCCGTCAATACGGAGGTACGGGGCTGGGTCTGGTGATCAGTCAACGGCTAATCGAGTTGATGGGCGGGACCATTCACGTGACGAGTGAAGAGGGGAAGGGCAGTTCCTTTCGCTTTACCCTGATGAGTCAGGTCAGTCAGCAAGCTAAACGCCACTATGTTTATCTACATGCGGGCGATAACGAGGGGAAAACGGTCTTATTGGTTGATGATAACGAGACGAATCGAGTGATTCTTAAAGCGCAGCTCGAGCAGTGGCAGTTGAAACCCATCGTGGCCCGTTCTGGTCAGCAAGCGTTGGAATTTATGGGATTGGGTATGTCCTTTGATTTGGTCATCACTGACCGGCAAATGCCCCACATGGATGGCATTGAGCTGGCTAATCGGTTAAAAGCCATTAAGGCTCAGCTACCCATTATCCTGCTAAGTTCCGTCGGGGATGAAAGTCGAAAAGCGCATACCAACCTGTTTTCGGCGATCTTAACGAAGCCAGTCCATCAGCAACAATTAGCGCAGGTAGTTCAGCAAGTGCTTAAAGTACAACCGTCACCCGCTTTGCCGGTTGCTGCCCGTACCGAGTCAGTTTACAATCCGAACTTTGCCCAGCATCATCCATTACGTATCCTGGTGGCGGAAGATAACCTGATTAATGTAAAACTGCTGGTACGCTTACTCAATAAATTAGGCTATTCGCCCGCTGTGGCCAGTAATGGGAAGGAAGTATTGACAAGCCTGCCGGAGGGTTTTGATTTAATTTTTATGGATGTGCAAATGCCCGAGATGGATGGCCTGGAAGCGACACGGCTCATTCGCCAGCAAGCCATTGCCCAACCCTGGATTATTGCGCTTACGGCGAACGCGATGCAGGAAGATCGTAGTATTTGTCTGGAAGCAGGCATGAATGAGTATTTATCAAAACCTCTCCAAATTGACCAACTGACTCAATCCATCCAACAGGTAAGTCTCCTGAGCCGTCAGTCGAAGATTATTGTAACGTAGTAAAGGGTTTGTTTTTCATAGTACTCAATAGTACAACTATGTAGCCAGTTTGTCTATTTGTGCAACAGAAAACGATGGCTTGTTAACAGCCAATACCGAATTAGATTAAAATATTTTAATCTAAAGACGTTAGGGTTTATTGGACCTATATTATAGCCGAAGTAAGCCCAATGCTTACTGGTGTGGATAGAAGCCTAAATGCCCGATCAGTGATGAATCGGGTATTTTTTGGTATAAATACTCTAGTCGCCTACTGATTTGGCTACCCATTTTTAGAACAGGCTCAGGTTGAATTTTTGGTAGTGATAACTTTTAACTATTTACAGCATACCACACTCTTAAGGCAAACTATTTCAGATTTTACCAGGTCAAGCCGCGCTTCTATCGCTACGTT
This sequence comes from Spirosoma endophyticum, assembly GCF_900112365.1. Lineage (GTDB taxonomy): Bacteria > Bacteroidota > Bacteroidia > Cytophagales > Spirosomataceae > Spirosoma > Spirosoma endophyticum. Next base: position 73,533 of record NZ_FOLQ01000021.1, read on the forward strand.
TCTGCTGACTTGTTAACTATTTCTCGCCAAAGGAGCGGGCCTCACTGCTGAAACATTATATAACTGCTCTTTCAAAAAGTACGCTATATATGTGTTCTTTTCGTAGTATATAACCAAATAATAAATAAGTAATTTTGCTTACATGAACATAAGTATATTTGACATAGATCACTGGAACAACCTCTATGCGACTATCATCTTCTTATCCTCTACCCGGTCTTTACCAGTACACATACCCGACATTTGCTGATACCCCTCAAACAGTCTGTGTTCATTTCCTGACCCCTGATCAACAACACGCCTTTGTTAGTTATCCGCATCACCCGAACCACAAAGCCGCTCAACTGATTGATGTGAGTTGGTTTAATTCGGTAAAGCTGGTAAAACTGAATGGCCAGCCTCAACTCATGCACTTTTTAGACGTAATATTACCCAGCCTGTTGGAAAGTTGCCTGGCTAAGGTAATGCCCCTTGATCCATTAACCACCAGGCGTTTAAATTATGGGGTTAACGAATTGCTTGTCGCTTTTGGCTAAAGCAACATAAGGAGCCTCGATACGCATAGAATCAAAAAGCCCATTTACGTTTTAAATGGGCTTTTTGATTCTATCTACCCAATAGAAAGTCTGAGCTTGTATTGGTACCAGTTCCATATTTCTCCCTTACAATCAAACTAATTGAGCCAGAGTCGCGTATGTGAAACTATTTTCATATATACTCTTAGGGCTGTTTTGATGCTTCAAGGGACAAACGCTCAACGAAAAAAAGGAGATGAAATGTCGATTCTAGTGGTGCTGGATAATGCCGACCCTTGGTTAATCATTCGGTCCGTTTTAAAGGAATGTTTCCCCGAACTGACTCCTAGGTGGGTGGCTGACCCCCACAGGCGTTAGTCTACCTCGATCCGAAATTTGAGAAGTAAATCTTGCCACTGAATCTAGGTTGTGTTGACTTTCAGCTGGGCATTTAAATGCTATCATTTTACTTTAAAATGAGGATAATCAAAACGGATTAGTTAACATCGTTTGTTTGTACATAGTAAAGAACATACCGTCAGATACCACTCCAGGTAGCTGACCCATCTTCGATTTCTTGATAGTTCGCAATTTGTTGTGTTTCATGATAGCGTGAGATTTATTCGAACAGCTTTAGATCGAAATTTCCGAATCTGACTAAACGTAAGCCGTGGTCAGGGTATTGCCTGATCAATTCATTATAAACGTAGTCTTACCCGTTCAGACCCAATAGGTCTTGTTCGAGAAAGTGCACTTGGGCCATTGTCATTTGCTGATTGTTTTATCAACTGCATTCGGCGTTTTGTCGTCCTCCAGATTATAAAGCGCCACATTCATTTCGAAACCCAAGATAAGCAGCAACGAAATCAGATTAATCCAGATCATTAGCGCGATCAGCGTGCCAATTGAACCATAGAGTTTATTGTAAGAGCCAAAATTAGAGACGTAATAGGAAAAACCCAGGGTCGTTAGTACAATCAGCCCCGAGGCCAGCACAGCACCCGGGGAGATGAGTTTCCAGTTCATATTGACGTCCGGTCCATAGCGATAGATTACCGTAACGGCGCCGACAAAAACCCCAAATACGACTCCGTAGCGAGCCAAAGACAGCAGTGTCACGATAAGGGGATTATTAAGGATACCGAATCGCAGCAGGTAGCTGCTAACCACCCCGCCGATGAGCAAGACCACGACGGCCAGCAGCAAGGCAAAAGCGAGGGTAAATGTTAGCCCAACCGCTACCCCCCTGATTTTAAAAAATCCACGGGTATCTTCCGATTCATGGGAGGACGTAAACGCATTCATCAGGGCTACCAGCCCACTGGTCGCCGAATACAAGGCTAAGAGGAAACCCAGCGATAAGATCCCACTCCGGGGTCGGCTAATGATGTCAAGAATCGTAGTCTCAACGGATCGAAACGTATCACCCGGTAGGAGTCGACCCAAAAAGGTCATGATGCGCGCCTGCAAGTTGTCCAGGGGGATATAGGGGATGAGGGTAAAGAAGAAAATCACCGTGGGAAACACCGCTAGGATGAGACTATACGACACGGCAGCCGCCCGCTCGCTGGTTTCGTTCGCCGCAATTTTGCTGGTCATCTTTTTGAGAAAGGCATACCAGTTTGTCTTTGACTGGAAAGGATGATGGTCATAGAGCCAGACACGGGTTTTCTGTAAGGCATTCAGCGTCATTAGTTTACCGAACATGGCAGTTGAGAATTTTTGTGTCTGTTTTGGTTATCGATCAATCGATACTAGGTAGCGTTTAGAAGAATTTGGTTTGAAACGCGTACTGGGTCATCGGGTAGGGTATAATAAAGCTTTTTCTTAGTAGGCTACGCCTATGTATATGTTTCGTCCAGAAAGCGGATAATACAAGGTGGTTGCTGGTCAACTGTTTCAGGTGGTGTCAATGCTGAAATCTGATCCTTGGCAGTCTCTAAACGGGGGAGCAGTTCGTACCATTCCAGGATCAGTAGACGCTGACGTGTGTTCTCTAACGAGTAACCGATGAAATAAGGGGCGGCATTGGCATCCTGGTGAACAAATTCACGGACTTCTCGCAGCACAGCCTGAAGGGTTTTGTGACGCCCCGTTAGGTAAAATCGCAGGTAAAATTCAAACAGATCAGTCGCATTCAGCTGAGTCAATGACGGTTGATCAATCTCATACTGTATACCCCACTGATAGTAATGAGGTGGCGTGCTGAGAAAATCTTTAATTGACGTATAGTCGAGGGTGGTACCTCGTAGGTGGTAGTTAATTAGGTCCTCAAATTTCATGGGCTACATAGGTTGAAAAAATCAAGGCTCTAATCCCGCTTGGTTTACCACCCCTTTCGTCCGTATCGCGCGCACTAGAACGTATCACCCGTATCCAGTGGCTTCTCTCAATGATCGTATAGCAGGAAGTCACCTGGATGGCTTTTCGCCAAATAAAACAGCAACGGATTGCGCCTTCATAAGGCCGTAACGGAGCTAACGGTCAGGTTGACTAGAAAGTAGCAAGGTATTCAGGTCAGTAGCTTCTGCGACTGAAGGGCGCGCTAGAATTTACGGCAGGGGTATTAAGTTTTCCAGATTGAATACGGCGTAAACCTTTTGCTCCCCGGCGTAATAATAGCACCTCGCTTTTTTAGGGTCTCGTGGGTGGTTGTGGGTGGCCAACCGGTCTGCCTCTGATCCAGGAATGACGGGGCGACTAACCAGGTAGGGATGGTCAACCGCCGTCATAACCCGGTCGGTGCCCCGTTCCAGCACGTCAATTTCCTTTCCGGCTTTAAGCGCATACCGAATGCGTTGGGAGGGTATATCCATGACTGTACTTGTTGGTCTACCTATTTCAGGCTACCGGCTCTGGTCAAGGCCGGTAGCCTGTGGCTGGGATGGTCAGTTGCGGGTTTGGATTGCGAACAAATTCGAACCATCAATCCCACTGGCCGGTTGATCGAAATGGATTTGCCGGGTTAGCGCTTCGTAATGACGACGTCGATGCGCCGGTTTTTCTGGCGACCGGCTTGGGTTTGGTTGCTGGCTACGGGCTTGGTATCCCCCCGCTCCCGGGTGGTCACCCGGTTGGCGGCTATACCGCCCTGGATCAGGGCCTGTTTAACCCTTTCGGCTCGCTCGCCGGATAACGGATCATTGATAGCGTCGTCACCAGTACTATCGGTGTTGCCCTCAATACGTATTTGCAGCGCTGGATACGCCTGCATAATCTGGATCAGATCATCGACGTGCGGCCGTGCCTGGGCTGTAATGCGAGCCGAATCCGTCTCAAAGGTTAAGTTATCGAACGTAAACACTCTAGGCGTTTGACTGCCTTTAGTCGCTAGATAGCGCGCTAAGTTGTCATTGAAGGAATGTTCAACAACGCTTAGTTTACGGCCACCGGGCAGATCGATACCGACCCGGACCTGGGGGCCATTGCCATCTACATCACGGGCGATCGAGTCAGTAGCCGTGCTGCTACTCGATTCGACGGTGGACGACTCTTTATCCCGATTACATCCACGAAGTAATAAGAATAGTAAGGCTAGTAGAGCCAGTACGCCCAGCACCCAACGCCACCAGCCCCTATTGGCGGGTTGGTCATCTCCCTGAGGGGGAGCGATCGGTTCAGTTCGTAAGGGTATAGGGCTGACGGGTCGAGGCGTACCAAGTAACCAGCCGACTACACCGGCGAATGCGGCTGGAATAGCGCTTTGAACCGGCTCGGTCTCACCCAGTAGCAGGGCCGTTAGTTGGGGCTGGGTCAGCCCTCGCGTGGTGACCTGCTGGCGCAGGAAACCCATTAACACCGACATCACCAGGCCTGTCAGCGTAAAGGCTGAACCCAGACTTACTCTACTGTATTGAACTGTCGCTTCAGCCAACCGGTTAGGCCGGTCGGTATAGAGCTGCTTCAAGAGCGCATTGCCCGACTCGGCAGCTTTTTGACGATGATCCCCCGTATCGACTAGCTGATTGATGGTGGGATCGGTCGCAAAGGGCGTGTCGCTCAGCAACTGATATAATTGGGTGGCCCCTTCCTGATCGGAGACCCGGTTGATGACCCCCGCCGTCACGGCGGGGATCAGGCCATCTAAGGCTTTTTGGGTGGGCGCGTTGGTTTCATTCAACGCTCGGGCCAACTCACTGACGGCTGACGGGGTAAAAACGGACCGAAGGTGGTCAAGCAGGATAGGGGTCATAGAAATCGTGTTGAGTTATGGTTCTACACTAAAGATGAAGGGGTGAGCGATCTCGCGGTAGGACGGCTGTTTAGGGAACAATGGGCACAAACTGGTGGGGTTGCACAAAACAGAGCGTCTGGTTGGCCAACCGAGCTAACTGCCAGGCCGGGCCGCTGCCGAAGGGTTCAGTTTGAAGCCAGATGGTTTCGCCTTGGCGAATCAGGCCCGTTTGGGGCATTGTCGGATTCGCCGGGTCAGCCACCCAGGTGGTATCCTGGACAGCCCGACAGGGAAAAGTAAACCCCTCGACTGGCCCGGCAACGGATATTTTTTTTCGCATCGTCTGGGTGATGTTTATAGTGACTGTTTCCGCTGGCGGACGCTTACGCCTGAATAGCAACACCCAACCAGCGGAAACAGACCCCCTTATTTGGTCGAGTACGTTACTTCATCCGTGTCCGTCCCCGCGGAACGCGTGGTGGAATCGGTCGTACCCAGGTTTTCGACATCCACTTCCGTTTTACGAACCGTATCGCGGATGACTTCCTCGCGTTCCGATACGTCTTTGCCGACCGAGATTTCTTCCACGACGTTTGCCGTTTTGGACACCACCGGTACTTCGGCGTGTTCGGTCAGTTCGATCTGTCCATCCTGAAAGGCGTTCAGGTCAGCGGCTGTAGCCGGACGGTTCACCGGCGTACGGTTCACCGTCACCCGCTCTTCCCGGAGCCGAATACTCTCTTCGACGGGTTTGGCCACAATGCGGCTCCGCAAACGAACCCCACCGGTTTCGACCGTGCGCTTGCCGACTGCCAGGTTTTCCTCAATCACTTTAATGGTTTGGTCGCTATCCGTGACCTTAGCTGGGTCAACGGTTGGCGTATCCATAAAAGCCGCGCCCATGGAGCCACTCGGTGCGGTGGTTAAACTATCGTAGGTCGCCGCCCGCTCATTGACGTCTACGGCCCCTGCTTCATCCAGGATGTCAGCGGCCTGTTCGGCCTGCTCATCCGTATCGGTATGCACCGTCACAATGGAGCCCCGGCTACCAACGTTGGCATACTTCCGGGTGTCTTCCTCATCATCCCCCCCGAACAGGGAACTAAAGAAACTGCCAATGCCGCTACCAACATCTTTGGTATCATCAACGATTTCTTCGGTCCGGGTGCCGGAGGTATTGACATGCCGATCCGGAATCAGCTCATTTGAGCCCGCGCTATCGCGGCTCACACCCGCTGAAAGATCAATGTTGCCGCGGCTAAAGCCTTGGCTGATTAACTGATCGACGGCTTGCTGGGCTTCTGGGGCATTATCAAAAATGCCGATTACTGTGTTTGCCATGACTTGTCTGGGGGTTTACTGGGGTTTGCGTTGAGACTAAAAATTGATCTATTAACGAAGGTCTGCTGTTCAGACCGGACGTTCGGGGTTTAAGGGCATTCGCTCGATGGTGATCTCCTCCCGGCGCAGGGGGACCGTATGGCTTTCTTCGGTTTGGGTTTGCTGGCGGGTCACCCGGATTTCTTCCACCAGCAGCAGTCGTTTTTGGATGACCAGCACTTCTTTGACGACCGGATAAATGGTGGCATCCCCTTCCTGACGGGTAGCGGGCAGTTCATCTACGTACTGATTGAGCGTCATCCTCTCGACCGTAAATTCCTCCTTACGAAGGGGGATGGTTACGGTTTCCTGGGTTTCGTGCACGGTTTTGGTGAGCGTCACCCGGCCTGTTTCAACCGTCCGGGTGCTTACCTGTAATTGCTCTTCAATTAGTGGAACCCGTACGATTTCAGGCGTTGTGGGAGCGGGTATCGATAAAACCGGATCGTTGCTCAATGGACCAAATTCATCTAGAGGATTCATCTATGTGGGAAGAATAAACGGTTGTGTCTATACGTTAGTTAATGTTGCTCAGCTGCTTGTCTATCGTACGGTCCTGAACGGATACTTATACCTGTTGTCGTCGTCTTGTGAGTCCCTGCCTAGCTGTGACAACGACCAAGGGTCGGCTTATCTATGTCAGGTAGCGCATTTTCGCCGTTCAGAAAAAACATGAGCCCCTAACCACCTGTTGGCAGGGGCTCTTTTGAGTGCGTTGAGTAATCGCAGCCGGTCGGCCGGTGCGGGCGAACCGTCAGAACGTATTTAGGTAGTCGTCAAGGCATCTTTAGCCTGGTTGATGTCCGATTTAACCCCAGCGGCCAACTCATCTACTTGATCGTTGGTACTCTCTTTTAGGTCAGCTTTTGGATAGACAGATGTCACTTCTTTTTAGAGGTATCTACTGTGTCCTGCGCTTTATGGGCAAAGATACCGGCCTCGTCTTTGACGTTCGTTAAGACCTCTTCTGCCAGGGCTACCGTCTTATTCCATTGGTCTTTTATTTCTTGCATGAACCCGCCCGTGCGTTCCTCTAAAGCATCACCCAGTTTTTTGCGATTTTTCTTACCTGATTCAGGCGCAGTAAGATAGCCAATCGCTAATCCCGTGAGCACACCCGTTAAGATTCCTGACCAATTGCGTTTCATAACAAATTGATTGACTGATGATTGGTTACAGATTTGACTGAAGCAGAATCATGCCAGTCAAGGAAATTCGACCAAACAGATAGACCAAGTGCTGGAAAGGCATTATTACCTGTTCTCGGTGCGGACTGTCGGTATATCGACTTGGGGTATTTGTTGCCCAGAATTGTGGATGACGTCGGGAAAAACACCAGCAGTTTTAAACGGAAAAGCTGGATTCGAGGTTTAAACTAGGATTGAACTTTAGAGAATTGACTCTAAGGCTCTATACCTATTTTTCTAATTTGGTTGTTGATCAATGGTATGCGTACGTTATCCAGGCGACCGACACACCTGGATACCATTTAGCGTATAGTACACTTAGCGGCCTAATCAGGACCTCAGTACTTTATACAATATTCCGTAAACACCGCTCACCAACAATTGCTTAGTGCCAGTTTGGGGTTCGTATTGCGGTCCATCCAACGGATTATTTTAAACAAGTTGACCTGAGGTTTAGTCGTAAACAATGCCTCCATACAATTTAGATTCTACTTTTGCCCACCAACCCATAAAGACCAACGAAATAAACTGTTCCGTAAATTCTCTGTTCCGAATGAAAAAGACATTGATACTCCTGGGCTTGCTGCTGGGTTTGTTCCTCCCGGGCCATGTGCTTGCCCAAACCGAACCTTCTGCTCAGAAAATGTCCGTCAATGACCGGCTCATAAAGGCCCGGGCGGCTAAAGCATATAAAAAGTCGACTAAAGCGATGGGTGGGGATGCTACTTTAGCCTCGCCACCATCTACCCAGTCTAATCAAACAATAGCTCAGACGAATGAACCCCAAGCAAAAACGACCTTTAAGACTCAAAAAGCTACGCCTGCCGATTATAAATCACCGGTTGATAAAACACAGCATGGCCCGAATGGAGAATTGATTTACACGGGGGCACGCGGGGCAAAATATTACATCAACAAAAATGGAAATAAGACCTATCTAAGTAGTAATTTATAAGGGTTGTCCAACTTAATTAGCTTAGCGGCCTCAAATGGCTATTTCAGCGATCAACCGTTGGTACTGTCGTGAAAAGCAAATTTTGAGATAGGATTTTTTTTATCTTTGGACTACAAGTAGGACAACTCGGCTTCGGCCACTTGATCCTGTGTAGTCCCGCTGGTCGGGACTATTTTTTTGTCCTTCTCGGCTCGGTTTGCTAAATACTCAGGGTCATACTTGACCTCATGACGCCATAAGGCGTAGGCCATCAAAAGCAATCGCTTCTGAACAGCCACGTAGGCTTTCATCTTGATATGAGTTCGTTCATAGACCCGATCATAAAGGGCTTTGCAAGTAGGTTCATTGAACCGAACGGCGTTAAAAGCAGGCATATGTAGAATACGACGTAGACGGCTATTGCCCTTTTTAGAGATTCGGGTTTTGCCCGAGTGGTTACCCGACTGATTCTCTACGACGTCATATCCCGCATAGCTGACTAAATGGCGCTGGTTGGTAAAGCCTTCAAAACCGTTGGTTTCAGCCACCAGTACGGCTACCGAAAGTAAAGCGAGCCCTTTGATGGCAATCAGCCGCTCAATACGAGGTTTGAGAATAGGATCTTCGTCAATGAGTTCTTTGATAGCCGTTTCCAACGCATCTATCTGTGCCTCGTAGACGGACACCAACTTGGTTAACTGTTTGTCAATGAAGCGGCTGTCAAAAACACTATATTCCAGGGCATGCTGCTGATTGGTGGACTGAGTTTTGAGTTCCTGTAGTCGTTGATGCTGACGGGTCAACAGCCGCAAGGCGTACAGGTTTTTAGAAAGTGGGCTCCACAGCGGCAGTTGCTGTTCCAGACCCATCCGGGACAAACCCTGAACGTCGATTTTGTCGTTTTTTGATTTGTAGCCTAAGCTTTTGAGATAATGCTTTGCCTTGTTAGGCAATAGAATACTGACCGATTGATCCTGCTGATGTAAATACCAAGCCACCGCTTCGTGGTAGACGCCGGTAGATTCCATCAGGTAAATTAGGGATAAATCTAACTTACGATGGCGGCTCACCCAGGTCAGTAGACTAGCAAAACCAACGGGCTTGTTGACCACTTTAGTAGTGGCTTTAACGCTCACCCGTCCAGTTTGATCAATGACCGACAAACAAGCTTGAAGCGTGTCTTTGCTGATGTCCAGCCCAACACAATAGCGCAGGAAAGATGTCATAAACAAAGGGGATAAAAAGTGAAACATGAACCTGACTACTTTCCTGACTCTGGCACATCGATGGCAGATCACAGTGACAAACTGCGTCTATGGGTACTGTCGGAGCTTGTTGGAAAGGGACAAGGGTACCAGCGCAGCCAGCGAGTTCAAGATCGGGCTATTCCCCGTCTCAGCCGCGGACCCGAGGTACTGGTAACCCCTGTCAGGTCTTACTCAAAAATTGCACTTTTTCTGACAACCTCAAATCAAAACAAAGATATGTGCCTCGGACCGTCCGCCGCTGTCCACTTTTGGTTGACGACGTACAGGTGAAATCTTACTGATTTATGCGTCGGCGGGTCAGATCGATTAACTCCTGTTGATAGAGGGGGAGAGGGCTAACCGGTCGGCTTTGGAGAGCTTGCCATTCCTCATTCTAAGGCACAAATCGCTGTCGAGGCCTGAAGTCCATCGAAGGGGGCTAGGGGCAGGTCGGTGCGAATTGCATCTTCCAGGACGTAAGCCTTCAATAAGCTATGGCCCTGGGCGACGACCCGATTCAGCAAATCAAAATTGGCTAAGTGGGCTGATAACGAATAGCTAAATTTAGGACAGGCTCCCTGTAGGAATAGTGCGGTTAAAAAAGGGGCAATCATGAGGATAACCAGTTGATTACGGTAAAATTAATTGGTTAAGAAAATCGGTATAATTCCTCACCTTTTCAGTCGAAAATAGGAGGGTATGGCAACTTAAATCTAAAGTGGCCAACCCCCGGTAGGTGTGCCCGTCGAGGTGTCTAGCCTATACTTGTAGCTAATCTTCTTAAAGCCCTTCCCCATGAAATGTATGGGGTTGATTCGTTCTGCTGACTCACCTGTTCCCTGGCCGTTATTAGCTTACAAAAAACTCAGGATCGTTGGCCCCCGTATATAAGCGCGTACCTCAACGTTCATCATGGAAACCATACAATTGCCGGGCTACCCCAACCCAATCCCTATGCAATCCATTCTCTGGCTGGAGGGCCAGGCTGGCTACACGCGATTACACCGACAGAAGGAGAAGGCCATAATGTTGACTCAACCCCTCCATACGTTCGAACACTACCCGGGTTTAGTACGCATTCATCGGTCAACGATTATCAACACCCTGCATATCCAAAAATTTGTCCAACAGAAAGGCCGATCGGGCTGGGTGGAACTAGCCAATCAGAAAGTCCTCCCGGTTTCCCGGGCTTATCTTCAGGTAACGGCGGCCCGGCTTGGTCATTTGATGACTTCGACCAGCGACTAATTCGTTTCACTCCCGGCTACGACTGATTCGATTTTGACTGGGATGATTTAGGACCCCCCAGCGATTGCAATCAAATAAGGTTATTATCCAGTTTGAACGTATATACTAATCTTAGTGCTATTGATGAGCAAGTCAGTAACGGCTGTCCAAGCTAATTTTCGTAATGCTAAGGTGTTGATTGTAGAAGATGATGAGGATCAATGGGTACTTATGGACCAAGCATGGCAGCAATGCTTAGGCGAGGTCACACTTAGGCGGGTTTCCTCCCTTCCGGCAGTGATGAGTTTGTTGGAAGAATGGCATCATCAGGAGTGGGAACTACCCAAACTGATTTTGCTGGATCTGTATCTGCCCGGTAAGGAGGCTGGCTGGCAATTTCTACAAAAAGTAAAAGCGATGCCCAGTATCGTAAGCCTGATTCCTATTATTATCCACAGTTCTGCCCCTATGCAGGCCGATATTATAAAATCATATAGCCTGGGCACATCGGCCTACTTAGTCAAGCCTGTAGACTTTGCGGAGTGGCTTACTTATTTTGGGGAACTACGCGCTTACTGGTGGGAAACGGTTACGCTACCCCCAATGAGTTATGGCCTGTAAGCCTGGTCAATAGATTTAAGTGGCTGAACAAACATTCATCTCCGAGGTATCCCATAAATTTTCTAGCTTACTTGGTTGGTATTGCCCCTCAGGAGGAGGGGCATTCTTGTTTCAGACCAATAGTTTGGAGTAAACAAAGCGCTTCGCTGATTGTATTGGGACTTCACAATTTTTTTACTTCTCTGATTCACCCAGAAATAGTAATTTTCGAGCAGGCAATGAAGAATGCCTTCTCATAGGTTTGTGTTAGCAGTAGCCAGCATCTTCTAGGTTCTGGCTGTATAGGCACTTGGCTGACGCAGGTTCGATACCTACCCGCAACCCTGAATTCCTGTCGATTCGGAAGCGATTACTTAAAGCTATGATTCATTTTGGAAGGGGCTATTTGGGGCCGACCGTCTGATTAGTGTTGCTGGTGAGCTTCGATATGGCCAACTACCGTTGAGATCAATACGTTTAAATCGTTCGAACTGACGGGCTTGATTAAATGATCAGTTGCACCAATCCGCATATAGCGTTCGTGCGGTAGTTCTTCGATCTGAGCCGAAAGCATAGTCAGACAAGCCTGCTGACAACTCGGATGGAGCAGCATGGTACTTAACCACTTGGTTTCTTCCCCCCTTGGCACGACGCCATCCAGCACCAGTGCTACTGGATTGGTTTTGCCCAGAGCCGCTTCGGATAGAAAAGCGTGAACTGAGGTAAACCAGCGCAAGTCTAAGTGGGAACCCCATGAATTGAACCCATACTGCCAGAATAAATAATCGTCCTCATCCTCGTCGAGTAAATCAACCCAGGGTTTAGTATCGTTCATTGTTGAGTGTGGTACATATTTAGCCCAGAGATTCCTACGTTGTTTTAATGTGTTAGATCTAAACGACGATCAAGAAGCGCCTTTTCTTTACTGTGTTGCTGCAAAAGATCAGCTCGCTTGTCTGTACACTGCTGCTTTAGCTCACGCCATTCCTGAGCCTGTTGGCTGGTCAGTAGATCTCGGCTAGACTTGGTGGCCTGCCAATCCAAGACCAGTAGATCCTGTTCCATTTTATGCTGGCAGCGTAAACGGTAATAAGCCTTCAACTCCAAGGTCAGGTGTTGATTCCGCTCTTTGAGCTGGTAATTGAACAGGAGCTTTAGTTCGACTTGCTTATTTTTCTTTACCATAGCGTAAGTGCCTCTCTATCTGGTTGGCTATGTAACCGCGCTGTAGGGCTATCGCGATTTTACTAATCCGTAATGTTAGGGACCGGACTAGGATAAGCTCCTAAACCAGGCCCTGTCTAAACAGCGGGCTAAAGTGGTAGCCAGTTATTTAACCCGGCAGGGGACCGCCGACGATCGGCTGACGATTCGAGGGTATGGGGGAGCCGTCCACTGGTAGCGAATACGACCGAAGCGCAACGGGCTCAAAAACTGCGTCCAGGTAAGTTGCCCAATAGTTAATTTCGTCAAATAATAACCTGGCAGGTAGCTTTTTTCCCTGCCCCGGTGTACACTTGACAGTGTATTATTACAGGTGAAATGAAGGCTACATTATTGGGCACTGACTCGCATAAGCCTGAACAGATCGTGGCGGACTGGCTAACGGCGGCTGCTTTGTTTTTGGGGTTTATAATCAATTACTGAGCCAGGCCAGGGAAGAAGTAAATCCGCCCGACCTGCGGGCAGAAAATCCCCCCGCTCAGCCTTCGCGCCACCAACTGCTTACGCTGGTGGTGGCGATGCTCACCCAGTCCCCACCCAGCAGGGATATCAGAAGCTGGCGGCTCATACCGTAATTTTAACGCGGTTGACGCAGCAGGCGCAAGCCAGACGTGCTGTAGGAACCAATCCTATTAGGTAGTCATACTGGAGGTCAGCGGCAAGACCGCTCGGTGGCAGTCAGCCCATCAGCCTTACCGCGCTAATTGAGGTTGTTTGGGGAAGGCTTATCCAGATCGCTTTTGTCAGGTAGGAGTAGACCAGGAGGTAGTGATACCGGTTCAATCTGCTTCAGGGGAGCAATAAGCCCATCCTGGGTTTCTTTCGGGACGTGTTCAATAAGGGTATTGGCCACCGAAAAAATATACTGCTCGAGTAGTTCAGTAAACAAAGGGTTAGAGCGTGCCATATTAAGTATCCCTCATGGTGTCATTATATCACTAGTATAGGAGGGTTATCTTCTAGGGGTGTCCTATTAAATGTATTGATCTATTTATGGCACAAAAGTAATCGGTTTTAGCCGAGGTAAAAAGGATTTCCTTGAGCGATTTGTCCAAGCCGTTAACCCAGCTCCCACTGAATAGAGTACCGATGAGTCGTTGAGCACCCGGCCCTAACAGGGCAAATCTTGGTCACAGCCGTGCGCTCTGGCAAACAAGACCTCCCCGTAACTCATACTTCCGGCTCATCCGTGTCTAGATTAAAATTGGTGGGGTATAAAACCTCAACATAAGACTACTTCAACAAAGGGTAAATAGTAAAACGCGAGTAACCGTTAGCTAATTACTTTTAAACTTAAGTCCTTCGGGCTTCTTCTGCTTTTAAATGGGCATGGTGTCTATCGTAGATCACTGCCCATATGGTACTATTAAATTTTTCCTGTTATAACCTGCATGGAGAGTACCAGGAATGTAGTTTCGGTGGAGACGATGTAGAAGCCTGTTTTGACGTGCTTTCCGAATTAGTTGCTTATGGCCTGCGATTAATCAGTGTAAGGCTTTCAGAATATCCCCATAGTCCCCTATCGTTACCCGTTGACGCTTTCGACGGAGAGCCCATGCACAGACCTCTGAAATTGCTACAGAGCGAATGGGAAGCTATACTAGGTCAAAGGTAAAATGAAGCCCGTCAATACTCGTCGGGCTTTTTTCATCATATGATATTATAGGCGTATCTTATGAACCTACAGAACAGGTGTTGATGGAAAGTGACAGGCAGAGGTTTAGTGAACTTCTAACGGAGTACGTGCTTTTGGTGGTCGAATCTTGCCTAACGGAAATGGACGAAAAAATGCAGGACAAACTAATTAAGCTAGGGATTGATATACATAACGATTCGCATAAGGTATAGCGAGAATACGTGCAGCTAACAAAAACGCTACCCTATCCCAGGTAGCGTTTTGTCGTGATGTAGACTTTTTGTTGAGCCCAATGTTTATGGAGGCAATTTCCAAACCCTGGTACTTATGGACTTACTGCGAATGGTTATTAACGAACAGAAGCACTCAGCTGATTGGTTGAAGCCCCTACGGTTAAGCCTGTTGTAAATAAACTAAGGTTAACAGTAGAAGCATGGAAGAAGATAGAACATATCCTGAATAATATTGAAGGAATAGTGCGCAGAAAGGAAACGGTTGATAAAAGACGGGCGGCACTTGAGTTGAGGACTGAGGTACTGCTAGGGGAGGTGCAACGTATTAAGAAAAATACAAACGGGACTAAACGAACTACCAATAGCACCCTGCTAAATAAATGAACGAGCCATACAGCGAGTTCTAGTCTCAATACAGCGAGGATTGCTGCGGAATAGTCAACAAGCAGGGGAAACGTATTTCGAGGGCCGTACTTTGCCGATCCGACTACAGGCTTATCCCCGTCTAACTTCCATCGCTGTCTCAGATCTTCGTAGTCGCTGTAACGCCTGCCGAACTCGGGTCTTGACGGTCCCCACCGGCAAGCCTTATTCGTCTGAAGCCTCTTGATAGGTATAGCCCTGATAGTACATTAACTGTATTAATTGACGCTGGTGGGGCGCTAGGGTTGATCGTATCCAGTGATCAAGACCAATCCAGTAGTAAGAGGGCGTACCCTTCCCTAGTTCTTCTAAGGATAAATTCTCCAACGATTCAGGGGATAATTTTGCAGATTTTACATGCGTCAACGCCTTATTCAGGACGATTCGAGCCATCCAGGTGAATAAGCGTCCTTTAGTCGGATCGAATTGATGAAAGTTGAGCCAAATACTGACAAAGCTATCCTGAAGCAAGTCTTCTGCCTGTTGCTTATCGGATATGAGGTGCATCAGCTTCCTCAGTAAAGTTGGCGCAAACCGGTGATAAAGCTCCTCAAATGCCTGCTGATCTCCCTCTTTAAGCAGGGCCACTATAGCGGGTTCATTATAGGGCCGGTTAGAGGGCGTTAAGGTACGAGCCAATGATTTATGTTTAACGTGAGTAGGCGAAGAGTACATTACTTACTATATGCCGAGCAAGAGCACTCCTTAAGTAACTTGCTATTCTCTATTTTTACCATAGAGGTAACAGGGATATGTACGAAACTGCTTTCTACCTAGATTGCTTTTAACGGCTTTTTCGCCAAAAATAGATGGCTTGGGAGTCTGAGGATTCGACTGAGAGATTATCCATCTTGAGTTAGTAGCAACCAAGCCCTTTTCCAGGCACTACTACATCCGAGACCTTTTCTGTACGGGGCCTGATTGCCCGTTCAGCATCCCGATTCACCCAAATAGTAGAGTCAATACCCCTTCTCAATTTGTATACAGTCAGCCCGAAACCGTGGGGCCGGATGAATATGAGCCGACTACCTTGCTTAGCTAGTAGGTGGTCCAGATAAACTGGTGCCAAATCCCACTAAAGGGGAGGGAAAGACGATGCTGCTGATTGAAATAGAGTTGGCCAAAGAGCAACAATGGCCCTTAGTTGACGTGCCGGAGGAGTTGATCCGGGCGCTTGGAATTGGGGAATTGTAAGGGGAGGAGCAATCGGGAACTGTTGGGTAATTAGTTTTTCGCTCGGGTACTACAACGGTAGCGAGACCGATTCAACACCCAAAAACGCTTATAGTTATATAAAGAACGAACTAACCAATACCTTTCCGCCAAGCATCTCCATTAGAGCGGGTTCACCTTTAATCAAGCCCTAAAGCAAGGTAAGTAAACGCAGAAGGTGGTGCCCTTTCCCGGTGTACTGTTCGCCGTTATACCCCCTCCATGATTGGCCACCACGCGGTCACAAATCGCCAGCCCAATCCCCGTTCCAGCAAACTCGTTTTTGCCATGTAACCGCTGAAAGACTTGAAAAATGCGGTCTAAATATTTGGCATCAAACCCGATGCCCTGATCCGTAATGCTGATTTGATGGAACTGGTTCGCAGTACTGGTGGGTCGGATTCGGGTTGGTAGCTCACTCTTGTCCCGAAGAAAATACTCGATTTGAATCTGAGGTTCCTCATCGGCAGGGGTAAACTTGATCGCATTGGATAGTAGGTTCTGAAAGAGCTGACCAAGTTGTGATTCATCGCCTTGGACGACCGTCATCGGATCGACCTCAATATGGGCGTTTCGCTGCTCAATCTGTAAGGATAACGTATCTAGAGCGGTACTAATAATCGCCTTGAGGGACACCAGGCCAAACGTTTGTTGCCGAGTAGTAATCCGGGAATATAACAACAAGTCCCTGATTAAAGCGGACATCCGAGATCCAGCGGATGTAATCCGCTGCAAATAATCGAGCGCCTGCTCATTGAGCTGGTTATCAAATTGTTGCATAAGCAAGGTGCTAAATGCCTGAATTTTACGCAAGGGCTCCTGCAAATCGTGTGAGGCAATGTAGGCGAACTCTTGCAGGTTATCGTTTGAACGCTGTAAATCCTGATTGGCCTGATGTAAGGCCTTTGTGCGCTCGTCAACACGAGCCTCCAGGTGTTGGGCTAATTGCCGGTATTGGCGTTCACTTTCTTCGACCTGCTGGCGAGACACTACACGCTCAGTTACGTCTACGGCCATATTCAGAATGGCATATACGTTCCCCTCCTCATCGGTCAGGGGCTGGTAGACGAAACTAAACCAATAACCTTGTAACCGACCATCCACGACTAAATAAGCCTGCTGTTCGGTCGTCCGGTAGGGTTGCCCCGTTTCATAAACGCTGTTTAACAAGGACATAAACGGCTGACCTTCCAACTCCGGCAAAGCATTTATAAGTTTTTGCCCGATGACTGCCGGCGTTTTTCCCCAGAGTTGAATCATAGCCTGATTGGCCACTGAAATAACTAGTTCAGCCGTTTCATAGACCCCGATCGCAAAGGGTGCCTCTTGAATGAGGCTACGAAATCGCGCCTCACTTTGTTCGATCTGTCGCCGAATTAACACTTGCGCCGTAACCTCGATAGCCAGAATCATGATCCCGGTAATCTGATGATCAGCATTCCGCAGGGGCGTATAGCTGAAATCAAAGTAAACATCTTCCAGGATTCCTTGCCGGACTAATCTGGCCAGAATACCATTGCCATAGTAAGGAGTCCCCGTATCAAATACCTCCTCCAGGAGTTGGAGAAAGGGTTGATCGTTTAGTTCAGGTAGAGCATCCGTTAGCCGCATACCCGTTATGGCTGAGGGCTTCCCCCACATCTCAAAAATTCGCTCGTTACCCAATTCGATAACCATCTCCCGGCCTTTTAATTGACCAATGGCCAGGGGGGTCTGCTCGACGATAGTACGAAAGCGGGCTTCGCTTTCCTGCAGTTTCCGTTGATTTTGAAGCTGCTGGGTAATATCTATGCTAAAGTCAACGATGCTCACCGTACCATCAGGCTCCTGAACCGGTTCAAAGCTGGCGTAGAAATAGGCTGTCTCTTCCTGATCGTTACGGTGAAGGGTTATGGGTATTTCGGGGGCAATAAACCGCTGGCCCGTTTGCCGAACCGAATCAAAAATTTCTTTCAGTCCCTGTTGCGCTAATTCGGGTAAAGCCTCTAATAAGGGCTTTCCCTGCATCTGTTGGATTGTCCGGCCGGCCATTTGGGCGATTCGGTCATTGACTAACTCAAAGACATGGTCAGGTCCCCCTAACAATCCAAGGCCAATTGGCGCATGGTCGAAAATAGTCTTTAACCGTTTTTGGTTAACTTCCAGGGCAGCTTTTTCGGCCTGGAAGCGTTTTTCGCTCTCGTCTAAGATTTTTGTTTTTTTTCGTAAGGCAAGCAGTCTAACCACTTGCTTGGCGAGAATCGTAAGGGCTGCTAATTGACTGGGGGTGAGTTGCCTGGGCTCATGATCGATGACGCACAGCGATCCCAAGGCAAATCCATTCTCATCGATCAATGGAGTACCCGCATAGAAAATGACATTCGGCTCACCCGTTACCAGTGGATTTTGAGTAAATCGACTATCCTGCCGTGAATCAGGGACGACCAGGGTCTGGTTTGGGTTGTTGATGGCATGGGCACAAAAGGAATCTTCACGTGGGATTTCCCTGACCAGAAGGCCTTGATTGGACTTAAACCACTGGCGTCTATCATCCACTAGACTGATGAGGGCAATGGGCGTTTGACAGATTAGGGAAGCCAGCTGGGTTAGCTCATCATATTCTTCCTCCGGTAATGTATCCAGGATACTATAACTGGCAAGCGCATCGAGTCGATTCGTTTCCTCAGGGCTCGATGGAGGAATGTTCATAGTTTAGATGGTTACGAAAACATAAACGTTAAAATTACCTGAAATTTTCAACAGGGCAACTTAGTTGACCCCATAAACCCAGACAACGAGCTGCTTTTCATAATGAGCCATATCTTGGAAATAGTCTACAACATTAAGGAGTGAGTTTACGAGGTTATCCATGTTGCTTTATCGTTTTAGTGCAATTTTGGAGGTAAGCCATTTTGTTCACGAAAACCCTTGGCTAAATGGAAGCTTTCTGTTAACAAAAGAAGTTGTCTGAATCCTGCTACTACTGCCTGAAAGCGTTCACGAAAAGGTTCGCAATGTGAACGGCAATTCTAAGTTGATAACTTTGCATGGGCGCTAAAGGATGAAGCTAAGACCGTTTATAGAAAGGTTTAGTTACTGGTACGATCACTAAAAAAAGTACAATAAAGAGAAACGGAAAATCCGTTATTCAATAGCTTACGTATCGGCAAAATGCTATTTTAAAATAGACAATATATTTTATAGTTGCCTATGTTTAAGACCCCCTAACAGCCCACCGTCAGGTCTGTCTTACTAGGCTTTGATAGCTAACGAAAGGTCTCAGGTACTGATCAGTATCGCTGACATCACCAAATTTCTTCCCGTTTCTGTTTTTCAGCCTTGGCTGGCTACTTTTGACCCACATTCCCCTTGTGCCAAACCCCCTATGTTAAAACGACTTTGCTTCCTTTCTATCTCCCTGCTGGTCACCAGCCTTATGGTCGCCACTCCAGGCGCTTATGCCCAGGTCGCCGATTTGCCAACCCGTTGGACGAAAGCAGCCCTGGCGGACCCACTTCCCCTGGGTGAATACCCCCGTCCCCAGTTGCAGCGGAGCGAGTGGCTTTGCCTGAACGGCACCTGGAATTAACAGGGTGGAAAAACGGTCACTTCGGCTAAAAACCCCACCAGCGTACTCCCCTTCCCGGCGACAACGGAAAAAATACGCGTGCCCTATTGCCCTGAATCGGTGCTGTCGGGCATTCAGCGAAAGCAGGAAATCAACATGTGGTATCAGCGGACCTTTACCCTGCCCGCTGCCTGGGCGGGCAAGCACATCTTGCTCCACTTCGAGGCCGTCGACCACCAGGCCACCATTTTTGTCAACGGCCAGAAAGCAGCCAGCCACGCTGGTGGGTATGATGCCTTTTCAGTCGATATCACCGCCTGGTTGGCAAAAGGGGCAAACAGCCTGGTGGTGGCCGCTTACGATGCCAATGACGGACGCACGCCTTCGGGAAAAAATGGCCCCCGGGGTGATTACACCTTCTCCTCCGGTATCTGGCAAACCGTCTGGCTCGAACCAGTCAACCCCGACTACATCCAAACCCTACGGCTGCTACCCGACCTGGCGGGCCAGCGGTTGAAACTAGACGTCAAGGCCCCTGGGGCGGCCCGAATTACGGCGGTCGTGTTCGATGGCAAAAAGGAAGTAGCCCGGGCCGAAGGAACGGCCGAAACCGCTTTCTACCTACCCCTTGCCAACCCCAAACCCTGGTCGCCGGACGCCCCTTTCCTGTATGATGTCAAACTGACCCTGACGGCGGCCAACGGGCGCGTGTCGGATGAGGTGATGAGCTACGTGGGCATGCGGGATGTTCAGCTGGGTAAGGTCAATGGCGTCGTCCGACCCTTGCTCAATGGGCAGTTTGTCATGCAGCTGGGCCTGCTCGACCAGGGCTACTGGCCCGATGGCATTTTGACCGCCCCGACCGAAGAGGCCCTCAAATTCGACATGGAGTATACCAAAAAAGCGGGCTATAACCTCATTCGTAAACACATGAAAACCGAGCCCCAACGGTTTTATTACTGGGCCGATAAGCTGGGGTTGCTCGTCTGGCAGGATATGCCCGCCATCTGGTATCCCAACGAAGATACCCTGGCCACCCGGACCCGGTTTCGGCACGAGCTCAAAGCCATCCTGGATGACCATTACAATTCCCCGTCCATCATTGCCTGGGTGCCCTTCAATGAAAACTGGGGCGCTTTCGATGTGGTGCGTATTACGGACTGGGTCAAGCGCTATGATCCGTCCCGACTGGTCAATGGCAACTCGGGTTTCAATAACAATCCGTCTTATCAGAAAGCGTACGGCGATCCGAAGAACGGTGATTTTGTGGATACGCACATCTACGTGGGGCCCACCAAAGCCTCGGAGCCTGACGAAAAGCGGGCGGCTTCGCTGGGCGAATTTGGGGGTGTGGGATTGTTTGTGCGGGGGCATATGTGGCCCGTCGAAAATAATGCTTACGCGTATGAGCCGACAAAAGCGGCCCTAACCGACCGCTACGTTTTCCTGCTGGATCAGGTTGACCAATTGATGCGCTACCGGGGGTTGAGCGTAGCGATTTACACCCAAACTACGGATGTGGAACACGAAGTAAACGGCCTGCTGACGTATGATCGGGGGGTCGAAAAAATGGAGACGGACCGCGTTCGAGCCGTCAATCAAGCCGTGCTACAAGCGGGTTATGAATTGGCAACTAAAAAAGACTAGTTTATCGGGGGGCTAATATACGTTCGACGCTTAAACCAGTTCTATTGGTCACGAGCTGTTACCCTCCTATAATACTATAAAATTTGTATTATTCTCAGTCAAGTTGCATATGCAGTCTTATGTTAAGGGAATATTCCGAGATTGACCACTCTATAGAAGCCGTATAAACTGACTGAATTATCCTTTGGAAAGGGGAGCAGAAAGTACTGCATTATGTTAATGAAATATCCGTAGATTGGCCCCATCAACTGCGAGTAAAATACCTTTGAAAAGAATGATTATATGGTGTCAATAGAATTCTGGGGTGAAAATTATTATGGACATCCCCCTCTTTCAGAGGACATAGTCAGCAAAGCGGAAGAGATCTTGAAAGTGAAGCTGCCAGCGTCTTACATTACCTTATTGAAACTTCAGAATGGCGGTTATACAAAAGGATTTCAATTCCCAATTGAGCAGGGAATAATTGATATGGATGAAATTCCGCTAGAACAACTTTACGGCATCGTACTTGATCCTTCAATCAAGTCATCTCAGAACATCCTAGATAGTAATTACCTAATTGAGGAGTGGGGACTTCCGCCAGATCAAGTGCTTATAAGCGGTAATGGCCACTGGTGGATCACCTTAGATTACAGATCAGGAAAAGACCCTAAGGTGAGCTTCTTAGATATGGACCTAAATGTTGAATTAGTTTTGTCTGAGACTTTTAGCGATTTTATTGAGAGACTAGTACCTGATTCTAGCTTCGCTGGGCAGGACTTTACATGAACTGTGTTAAAAGTCAAGCCATCGAGCGTAAAATAGGTTGATAATTTGGATTAAAATCCTCATCGAACTTCACAACCGCAAACGCCTGACGAAGCAGTTTGTTGACAACGGCCATTAAGGCAACATTAGTCACCTTGCCCGCAGCTTTCAGCCGCTGATAACACTCGCGACACGGTTTATTATAGCGAATAGCGGACAAGCTAGCCATATATAATTGACCCCTTAAATGAGCATCCCCTGAGCGATTGATTCCCTTGGTGATCCCTACTTTCCCCGATTGATAGATCACCGGAGCCACACCGATAAACTTGGCCAGAGCCTTAGCGGATGTAAAGTCGCGAAAGCCGTTCGTGGTCTCAATCAGGGCTGTGGCAACGGCATAAGAGTTACCCTTTATAGACCGTAATCGCTTGTACTGCTCGGCAAAATCAGCTTGGCAAACCTGATTGATTTCAGCCTTTAGTTGAGCAATGGCCGCCTGAAAATGAGCAATCATCTGTTGCAAACTATGTTGAACGGTAGCATCTTGTAAGGGCAAAGGCTGGAATGATTCCTGTAAATTAAGCAGTGCTACTCGCTGCCGCGTCGGCGGTCCGATTTTGGTATTGTCTAAGCAAGGTTCGTTTCTGCCTAAGTAATAGTAAACTATCATTACTCATCTGATAAACAGGCGGTTGAATCGCCCTTCCGTATTCAGACAATAAAATAGCATCGCTCGGATCGGTCTTGGTGATCGATAAATGCATTTTGGCGAAGTGATGACTCTGCTTCGGGTTAATGACTGATATCGTCACCTTGGCTTAGGTAAGCATATAGGTCACTAAAACAGAGTAGGAACCGCCGGGCCGCCGGAGCGGTGGCTTCCAGCACGCAGTGGGCCTGCTCGGGAAGTTGATTTATCAGCGAGCGAATGCCGTCAGGCGAATTGGCGAAGCTACTCACTTTCCAGCCCGTCGTTGGTTTTGGGATAGCCACAGAAAGACTATCTTTAGACACGTCAATACCAATGTAAGTGGTCATATAAATAGATAGTTACAAAGCCGGGCCGATTTCTATGGATCAAGCAAGGGGGAGGGCATAAGTTTTGTCATATTTTTTGCCTCGCTTGACCACTGCATAGACCCGATGGATGAGTTTATTTCGTAATGCGTTGATGACCAACATCTTATTTTTACCGTCGGCGACTTTACGTTGATAATAATCCTGTAACTCTCCTTTCACCTGTAGGGCCGACATGGCTGCCATATGGAGTAACGTTTTAAGTGATTTTCGGGCATGATGATTCACGCGGGTCTTGCCCCGTACACTACTGCCTGAAGAGTGCTCAAAGGGAGCTACGCCCGCATGGCAAGCCAGCTTTTT
>NZ_FOLQ01000019.1 GCF_900112365.1 Spirosoma endophyticum
GCATCTTTGTCGGCTACTTTATCCAGCAAGGGTTTACGTCCCCGTCCTGGTTTGGTTTGTAGTCCTGCGAGTCCATCGGTTTTAAAGCGTTTCAGCCAGCTATTAACACTCACATGGCACATGCCCACAATCTGGGCAACATCTTTCGATTTACGGCCAGCCGCTTTGAGTAGGATGGCTTGGCAACGCATCCGAAAGCTATGGCTATCATTGGTTTTTAATTCACGTTCTAAATCGGCACGTTGGATATCGGTTAGAACCGGAGTATTTACTCGTCCCATGAGGGCAAGTTAGAAAATAATGCAAACTATTTCTCACGGACTACTTATCATCATATAATTAAACATATACCTAAAATAGTTTAATTATATGCTTTATTTTCTGAAGTTTGTCTATTCTCAGATTAGGCCTCATAATTTAATGGCTATTAAAAAAATAGCTACAGTTCAAGCCTCACGACTCTGGTTAGGCCAATAAGCTGGCGTGAACTATTAACAAGTACTCAACTCATCCATCCTTCCTTAAATAAAAAAAATGATACTCTACATCAAATACATGGTCACCCGGCGCTGCAAGATGATTGTGCAAGCCCTAGTAGAGCAACTAGGACTGCCCAAAAGCGAAGTTAGTTTGGGGAAAGTGGAGCTGAAAGCGCCCATTACCGCCGAGCAACGTGACCATTTTAAAATCGCTTTACTGCAAGCAGGCCTTGAACTGATGGACGATAAAAAGGCCCAGTTGATTGAACAAATTAAAAACGTCATTCATGCCATGTTAGAAACCGAGCAACTACCTAAAACCAAAAACTCAGCCTACATCAGCGAAAAACTACATTACGATTATACCTACCTAGCCAATCTGTTTTGTCAGGTTACGGGCACTACCATTGAGCACTACATTATTGGTCAACGAATCGAACAAGTGAAGGAACTACTGATCTATGATGAGCTGAGTCTTAGTCAAATAGCCTATCAGCTCAACTATAGTAGCGTAGCCCATTTATCCACCCAGTTCAAAAAAGTCACGGGCTTAACCCCTACCTTTTTTAAACAACTTAAGGGCCAGTACCGCCAATTTCAACCCGATGAAGAACTGCTTTTTGACCAACTCAGTACCTCATTTGCCTGGTTCCTAAGCAGCCAACAGCGTCAGCAGTATCACCAGGCACTACGAAGCGGTTGCATCTTACTGTTAACCAACCCGAAGAAAACCATTCTTTGGGCAAGCCGTAGCTTTTTAAGCTTGACGGGTTATCAGCCCATTGATGTAGTAGGAAAAACGCCTAAGCTTTTGCAGGGGCCGGGAACTGATCCGATTACGATAGGTTTGATTCGCAGGCAGTTGGATCAAGCTCAGGAGGTCGAAGCTAAGTTAGTCAACTATCGGGAGAGTGGCGAAGATTATTTATTTCATCTCCGGATTGAGCCTTTACGGGATGATCAAGGCGAGTTAACTCACTTCCTGGCCGTAGGATATGATGTAAAAGAGGAGGATCAATATGGACCTACTTGCTGACTGATCTGCCCTATATTATTTAGTCTAAAAGGGCTGCCTGTACGGACGGATTGATACGGTAAGCAATCACATTCGGTACGGCCCGATGTAGCGGTTACTTCGTTTGGAATGCATAACCGTACCTAATTCGCCTGCTTCTTTTATCATTGCGCCTGATTTACAAGAACTAGGGGCTTTTTTATTAATAACGTAGAATCTTCCGGTCTCGGCTTTTACTTCAAATTAAATAACGTCAATCATGGAAGAGCTAAAGCAGTGGCTTCGAGACAATACCATGCCACCGAATCAAAATGGATTCAGTTATACAGATATGCCTGAGTATCATCTTCATGCGCGTCCTGGGCGATGAACGCCAGGAGCATCCTGACAATGAGAAAGTGCGCAGGCTGGTTAAGGCCTGGCTGGAAAAACGTGAGATTTCCTAGCTTGCTTTGTTACCTTGACACCCGTCCCCAGCGTAGGGCTATTTGTTGAGAAAATAGACAAACCTATATCCGGTTTGTTTTATCTATACTATGGAAAGCAAACCTGTTAAACCAGACTTACAAGTTGAGGTTCTAAGCGGGATGAAACTCAAGCAGTATCCGTGGGGCTATATCGCCGAAAAGTCCAGTGTTATCGTCGGTAGCCAAAATTTAGCAGATATACTGGACATACTTAACCGGGCGATACACGATCAAAAATTATAAAGAATTTGTACCGTCCCCAAACAGAGCCTGGCCATGCTGGGCTTTTTTTATTTCAACCCCAGGGAACATAGGTATAGCTTTCCTTGATTAGGTGTTGCAAATGCTCCAGTGCTTTGGCGTATTCCTCTAATCCCTCTGGTAGTTGCTGAATCGCTGCGATTTCTACATCAGCGAATCGTTTTACAACCTTCCAGGACACGTTGTACAGAACCGGGTTAATATCGCCGATCATCGCATCCTATAACGCCTAGCGGTAATCCAGGTAGGCATTGGTAACCGTTTGCTTGCTGGCATTTGACTTTAATAAGGCAAATGCGGTAGCGGCTTCAGTAAGTAGCTGAACAGGCATTTTGCCGGGTGGCATGGGATGGCAGCTCATTCGTTATACCACCCATTTAGCTACCCAGTCCTTCACCTTCTGAAACGGTTCAACATGCCCCATATCTCCCGCGAACGCTTGATCCAGTAATGCCTGAATTTTTATAGTGGGATCATTATCCCATTCAAGGCATTTTATAGCCGCATGATGCTCGTTCAGAAGCCGCAGCATATCGGCCACTTTCTGGCGGACCACGGCCGGATTTTCGGCAATATTTAGCTTGGCGAATTCGGCTTATTTCTCCTTGAGAAGCCGACCGTATTCCGCGCTGGTTGGTGTAGTAGAGGTGATTTTTCGTTAAGTGTTTCGCCGTCAAAATGTTATATTAAGCCTCACTATAACCCCCTTTCCCCACCCATTTTTAGAAGCCTGGGTATATAAGTTGTACGGAAGTCAGTCATGACATGCACCAGACAAATCCCCTGCTTTCTAGTAGGATAGCTTGTTGGCGCTATTGGTCACGATAGAAGATGGAACGCGTACATTACCCTGGTTGAATTTTGGCAAATCCGTTTGATTTCAGCTAAGCGGCCAGTGCGATATATGCCGCCCTACAAATGGATTTGCCAAAAAACCACAATTTATTGCCGTAATCTCATAAGCTGCCACGGCATGATGACCGACCAAACAAAGGGTTATGATGGCTGGTTTGCAAACTAAATACCTTACTTAAAATAATAACCATGCAAAATCAAACCGCAGCCTATTTACCTAGTCCTAGCCCGGTAACGCTGATTGTCTACCAGAAAGAACCGTATCAATACGTTGCCGTTTTTGTCAATCAAACCCGGCAGCAGGCGGAGGAAACGTTCAAAAAAAAGTATGACCTTCAGCCTGAGGAAGTTTATGAGGTGAAGGAATACAAAGATGTTGAAAGCTACTCGGTCACCGAGGACGGCAATCTGCTGGTGAACGGCAGTTATAAATAAGAAACTAGCTATAAAGGTCCCGAAAATGATCAACCTGGGTGGGATGGCGTGGCTATAATAAAACCTATACCTTCAACACTGGCCTTCGAGGGCAAAGATGATCCCGATATCGTCCTGTTGCGCATAACCACACTCGTGGGGGAATGTTAAGAGTAGGTGATTCATTCCTTAATCGTTTTGTAGACTCACCGAGTGAAGTCAGGCAGGGGGCGTTATTGACAAAGGGAGCAGAATCGCTTATTCGTGAACAATCGAAGGTTTGCCGAAGTTGTTCCCCCACTAACTAGATAAACAAAGACTATGAGCAAGGGAGCCACTCAACCAACTGTTCGCGATACGGCCGACGACACCAAGAAGTACGAATTAGACACTAATTTGCCCGACGAAGCGCAGGGTAAAACAGCGCGGGGCAAACACAAAAGCAAGCAAAGTACTGAAGACCAACATGACGCCACCGGATCTGTTGAAACGAATCGGGCTGGTGGTCATGGGCATTCGGGTCACAGCGGGAGCCGGAGTGGCAGCGACTCGAACGCGGAAAAGTAGACATGGTCGCCTGGCTGTTTTAGTTGGATTGGCAGTCGGCTAACCGGATGAAAACGCAGACTGGCGAATACCCCCATCGATGAGGGCTTAAAGTGATCAAAGAGTAGACCCGGACATATTTGATCCGGGTCTTTTGTTTAAGGAGAGGCCAGTGCATCCAAATCTGGCGGTAATCATAAACGGATTCGCAAGCTTGAGAAAGGGTAAGTGTAAATGGTAGCAGGTCTGGTTAGACTATCAGGCCTGCTACCATTTATAGTATCCACTGATTACCTATCAGTTACTGTTGCAGTGGGATAAGACTTGGGGCTGAGATGGGTTCAGCGGCATAGAGTCTTGCCTGGTAGCCTTTATTAAGCCCGACCGCTATCCATACTATATCGCCTGTGGTTAACTCTCTGCCGGATAAGAAACCATACTCGGGTGTTCGGAACAGGTCCTCGCCGTGGGGGATGAGCCGAAACCACTCCTGGTCGCCAATCTCGTTAAACTCATGCGTAGCAACATAGTGCTGGATGTCCCCTGGGGTAAGAGTTGGAATGGGATTGTGAGTTTCGATGTTCATGACTGTATTATTTAAAGATGTTTTTTACCTATATAACGAAAAGGGGAGATAAAAGCGTTTATATAAGCTTATAAAACCGCAGCGGGGTCTAATTAAAAAACGGACGGCACTAAGCACCCTGCGCGGTACGGGACCATCAAAGTCTCCGCTGCAACGGACAAAGTCAATAAGGGATATGGTCATGACAAGCTGCGGCTGGTAAGTCAGCAACACAATCCTGAGTGGCCGATGAAGCAGAACTATTTGTCACCTAGGTATACAACGCGTTGGGACGATATATTGGAAGTAAAGTAAGTTTAAGTTGACACCGTTATGAACCGAGTCATTGCGCCAGGTGACCGGGTGATCGTCACACCCCTCAAAAATGGCATTACCCGTAAATTGTACAAGGCAACCGTGATTGCCTAGATGTCATCGGGCAAACTCAAAGTTCAGCCCGATGGGGATAAACGCCAGACATCGAAACTGGTCAATACTAACGATGTAAAGAAATTGGCCGATAAACCCACACCATAATCAATTTAGGAACTCAACAACTAATAAAAATGACTATGACACAAGAACAGATCATTTATCGCCCAGGTGTACAAACTAGTGGGACGATATACTGGAAGTAATTTAGTTAGAGCAAGTTTTCAACGACAGAGATTTATCTGGTGGAGTTGCTACAGTCGGATGTCAATGATGCGATGGAAGCGGTTTGGGCGTAAATTAAGTTATGATAATTTTAATAGAGCTCCTTACCTAATTGTTGCCACCAATAAAATCCGTATTCTCGAACAGGTTTGGGTATATCATCAGGCCATGATTTTGCATACCAACTCCATTCTCCATTTTTCTTTTGTATGCATTGGTAATAAAAGGAATCGCTACAATTGATGCCTAAATAGTGGTATTGAATTTGAATAGCTATCGTTAACTTCACAACGTTTTGTTGTCCAAAAGCTGCAATAGTATGATTAAGATTATAATAAAATGGATAAATATCATGCGTGCCTATATTTGAGATAATTTCCTCAGTAGGCATTGTGGCAATATTTGTTATTCCGCCCCCGGCTGCTGTACGTAGTGCATCAATTATGAATTCAGGCCGTACTGAATAGATCGGAATTATAGTAGTATTTACAATTTGAAAAATATTATAAAAAGGATTTTTGGGATCAATGGATTCAAGTGGATTTAATTTTACTTCAGGCCAAAACCATGAATAGGCAGAACCTATAAGAATTGAAATAACTATACTCAAAAAGGATTTTACAGAAAGGGTGAGTCTACCCAACTAACTCTTTTTATCATTAACGTATCTTTTTTCAATTATTAATTTCCCCATCAGTCTATAAACATATTCCCCTCTGATAAGATCGCTTTTCTTGAAGTTATGACTTTGTTACAGAACGTTTTACTTTTTAACCAATCCTTCCCCTTACTAATCAGGGTCTTTTTTTAAAATCTCTGCCTATCGCTATCCATCCAACTCTGAATGATCAGCAGGGCCAGGCATACAACAATACCTATAGCATAATAATGCGTGAAACGAGTATGCATCGCCAGTTCTTCGGGAGTATAGCTGTTAACCTTTCCTTTCTCGATCAAGTTTAGTAGATCGTCAATCATGTTTGTTTGACTTTTAGGACTCAGTATTTATCATTCCTACCAATTCTTCCCCCTTACGGGTTAGATATATTTTGAGGTACTTTCCAATGCCATTTTGGGGCTCTATCGACGAACCATATACGTTAGCATAAACCAGTACAATGCGGCCAGGCTAATGCCAAAGCCCACAATGCGCAAAATCAAGCCGAGTAACGTGTCATTGTGCCTATTTTCGGGATCGTCCTGATTTTCCATTGGTTTTATTTATAATCCTGCTTGATCACCTCTTTATATTGCACCCATAGCAAGGCTAAGCAGATGCCAATGCCCACCATGAAATAATCCGTATGACGCAAGTGCATGGCCAATTCGTCCGCTGTACAGCCGGATAGCTCACCTTTGCCAATCCAATTCATAAATGCGTCAATCATATAGGTGCGGTTTAGGCTAAGTTTGGTTACTCAATTACAGGACCGTTTGCCATTATAAGCTATTTAAGTAATCATACATTTGCTTTCGCTGATTACTTAAATAGCCAATCGATTCCTTTACGTTCGTAATAAAATTCCCATCAGCATCTAAGGCATTATTCATTTTCTCTAAACCTGGAAGTAAATCTGTTAAGTCAGCTACTGACTTATCGTACGAAGAAATTACCTGTCTTAAAACCGTCTTTTCTGCTTCAATTTCTTGATGATTTGCTTCCATATTTATGTCTATCTGGCTCAAGACCATCTCATTAATTAGTCCCGGACTAATTTCAGGGTAAAGGTTCCTGTGGTTGAAGCGTACTAACACTAGCGAATCTACTTGCGCTTGTTCCGTAGGGGTCCGATGAACAGGCCCGCGAATAGTGTAGTGAAGATCAGCAAGGCGATGCGGCCTATCTGACCGATCAGACTACCGCTGTACTCAATGCCATAGTGTTCGGCAACCGTTGGTTTGTCAATTTTCTGAGTATCCATGTTTTTGAGATTTATGGATTTAGTTGAACGAGTTACAACGTTTTTGTGACATTGACAAACAAAAAACCGTAGCTATACATCTGTCTTCGTTTGAATTACCTGCTGCACATCTTCTGGGATATTCGACAGCAGGTTATAGTCAAAATTCCTACGTTGAGACCAGATCAACTCCCACGGTGATAGCGAAAGCTATTAAAACGTTAACTCCCACAGTTTACTGGTAGATCGATCGATGACATATACCCGCCCATTTAGGGTAAATGATTTGTAATTGACCCAGTTTACGGTATTGCTGTTCCCCGATCGAATCGCCGAGAGGTCATATCGAGCCGTAAGTTGATTGGCGTCCGTCGAGTACCGGATCAGATCGTCGTTTGTCGTAACGATTTGTGTATAGATTCTCGACGTTGGAATAAATTTAAGCGTATTTCCCAGGCCGAACAACAAATCATTGCCCACTGATCCAACTAGTGCGGGACTCAGATCACTTTGCCTGTCAGAAATAAGGCTTGATTGGCCAAACGTATCGGTAGCTAAGTCGTATCTGGCAGAATAGAGCTTCCCATTTCCGTTTTCATCATAATTACCAAAATAGGCATAAGCGTTACCGGAAATCGTAAGAAGTGGTTGATTAGTAATTAGATAATTGGTTAAATTCGGTAACGCAACCGTTTGAACAGCTTTCTGAAGCGCATCGAAGCGAACCATTCGTTTTTGATACGTATCCTCTAAAATACCTGATTACCCGTTTGATAAGTATAATTGTAAGGGGCAAGAACCGGCTTATTCGGCGTGTCCAGCTTAGTCCATTGATCTACATTAGGATTATACTCCCAGTGAAAGGTAGGGTTTGGGACTAATGCATCTGAGTACAGCACATAGCCTTTGTTATTTACCCCAAATACCAGAGCGGGCCAGCCATTAAAACTGCCTGAGGGTTCGATAGTGAGCTGCTGCCGGGGTAACCACTTATTCTTAGAAGCATCATATTGAAACAGATTGCCATTCCGGTCAAGAACATACAGGTTTTCGTTACAGATGAACGAATAAAAATCGTAATTCAGGGTTGTTATTGGTACAGTTGTGCGATTGACAAGCGTAATGGGCGAATAGATTGATTTTTCGACTTGGTTAATTCGAAACCGGGTAATGGCATTCATCGAGGGTCGTGGTACCCAACTGGGTGTCTGCAAGCGGGGAGTGGCCAAATACCGGCCGTAGTAAACCCGGCCATCCTGCATAATGAAATACGGCTCAATATAATAATCTTTCGCTGGAATCAGATCTTGCGTGATGGCTTCAAACTGATAATTTACACTGTCGAAGGTTGCTTTGAGTCGAAGCTGTTGTGGGTTTTTTATCGACAATACCGAATCCGTAGCCGACAGACAAAACCCATACTCCCGGATATGTTTACGGGCAAAGGCAGGGTTGGTGATACCGAATCGGCAGGAAAACCGTACATCGGTCGTTGTGGTCCGGGTATAAATGAGCTGAGAGTCAATGTAGAGACTATCATTCTTGTATTGGATGTCGACCAGTGGTGGTTCTGGGACCTGCGGTGGAGTCACCGGTGTCGGATCGTCGACGGAAGGCCGTTGACAACCCGCAATCATCAGCGCATACACAACGAGTAGATAAAAAAGTCTCATACCCCTAAAAGACAAAAAAAATTCGATCTGTCTAGTTTACTCAACCAACTTGAAACATGCCCTTTTGTTACAAATGTATTTACTTGATAGGCCACTAAGTTGAGACTGCAAAAAAATAAAACTCCTCAATTCACCTGTCCGGTTGATCATCACCTGATCTAGCAAGCGTTTCACCTGCGTAGCCTGGAACGCACAACCTACAACGGTTTGAAATCCGGCGTCGTTGTAGTGTTTGCAATAATTAAAGATTAGCTGCATCCGGCTTCGCTTTAATCATTCGTTGCACACTCTCCGGCACGTTCGACAATAAGTCGTACCCAGTTTGTTTCTCTATTTCATCCACACTGCCCCGGTAGCTTCCCCACGCTCCCTCACCCGTTGCATTTGTATTCGGCATCCAGACCGTAATAACCTGCGTTTGCGCGTTAATCCGGTTCACATCGTCCGATCCTACCGGCAGTACTACGATTACCTTCCACGGGGCAGCCGGAACGCTTAGTTTGCTACTGGTAATAAAAGTAGTCTTCTTTTTAACAGGTAGTCACCAAAGCTTAGGAGAATCCGTTAATTACTGAACTCACTTCTTTAATCATAATGCCTATTTACTGCATAAATAAGTGAAAATGACTACAAACCGTTGTGACTATTAGTGTGATAAAATTAGGGATTCCAAAAGGTCGATGAAGTCGACTTTTTTTTGTTTTCGGCAAGAGAATCATCATTGATTTAGAAGTGGACAAAGGTAGCGAAGCAACATGGGCGTTTCAGGATAATTGGACGCATTGGTACCGCTAGCTGATTATCTGAAACTTAGGATGGCCCATCTGGTTGATAAGCACGCTAACTACCTGATGAAAAAGCTCCGATTATCGCCCCTCAAACTAACGTCTGCTGATGATGTACTCATCGTGTATATATCGGGTTATGGCAGTTATTCTAGGTTGCACCTGAAAACGGGAGGAACGCAACTCTATCCAAATCCCCTGGTTCGCTATGCCAAGCGATTACTCCACTTTATCCGCATTCATAAACATTATCTGATCAACCCCAGCTTTGTACGGTCAGTCACCCAGCTTGATACCGCTCATGGCTTTGTTACATTGGAATCGGGCGAAAAATTGCCCATTGCCCGCCGTCGCCTTCAGCCCGCTAAAAAGGCCCTGCAAGCAGTCCTGACCGGGCGGTCACCGATTGTAACACTATCTAATCATACCCTGGAGTAGAGGACTGTGCTTTTTTGCCAAGAAGTTAGTCCTGCGTTTGTTCGGCAATCTCGTAGATCAGGTGATAAAAGGCAATTTTGAAGCTTTCCTGCTCATCGGATATGGTCTCTCCATTAGTCGGCTAGTCTGCGCTGTAAACCTGCTTGAGTTCTCAACGGCACGTATAGGCGAGCATACCCACGATCAACAAGGTGACCGTAATGCCCGCCAACCAAAACGTACGCTTAAAATCATCAATGACGGTATCCAAGGATTTGAGGTAGACATAGGCAGCTCTCAATCCGTCTCGTTTTAAGATGAGTCTGGCTTCCTTAGGAAGAAGCCGTCTGGCCAGACGAAAATTGCCAGCCTCAAACTTAGTGTAAAACCTTTCTTTGCGTTTGCCAAAGTTGAGCGCATCGGCCTGCTCCTGAACATCCAGCGACTGAAGGATCTGCTCCTTGGGGTTCCAGCTATATCCGCAATTTAAGCAGTATACATCTCCATCCATTTTAATTAGTCCCCCATCTGCTATCTGACTGCTTTCCCCCGTGTCGTCATAGGTGAGGCTAGGTTTTTGTGCAGACACCTCTTTGGAATCACACTTTGGGCAGTGTAGGTAATTAGTCATGGATAGCAGTTGGAAGTGTTTTTGAATGGGAATTGACAAGACTTGGGCTCCCTGGACAATTTTGTAAGACAGGTATTAAACACTATTAAAGCGAAAGGGTTGGCAACAAAAAACAGATAGCCGGGAATAATACCACATACTATGCGGCATGCTTAACGTTAAAAAGTGGTGAAAGTGAAGCCGGAAACAAATAGTTTTTTAGCCCCATTTCAATACTGGCAAGGTGGCAAACCCCCTATATAGGCTTTTGCCACTTGCCACCAACTACACATCCCAAAATAATGCCCAGATTTGTCGGTACCTTATACTATATAATTCCAGAAAAACGTCAATGTATTTGCTGTTGGTAATTGAGTGGTATTTACCGGAAGGATAAGAACCTTTTAATAAGGTTTACACATAATTTGTGTACTATTTTTACTCTGAAAAGTCAAATTTTACTGCATTTTACTGATAATCAAATATTTATATGTGAAGTTTACTTTCAAAGAGGGAAACTAACAGGGCTGTAGACTTTTAAGAGGAGGTACGTTTACTGGAGCCGACCGCTGGGAAGTATATAAATAATCAGGGTAGACTGGCCAAGCCAAAACAATTAACTGATTTGTCGGGTCATAATGAATTTTTTGTGAAGCAGTTTAATTCCTTTATAAACCGTTACGGTTATCGTATGCGGGCTACTCAGATGCACCTCAACACTGAGGGTCATGCCCGTTTTGGGATGCACTAAATCTCCGTCCGACCAAACTTCTCCATCGAAGGTGAGGTTGCGAATCAGGACTTTATCTTTTATCAATCCATAATTTTTCTCCCCGGCCTTATCTACTTCAGCCACGCGGGCGAAATACTGATTGCCTATCCGGTAGATATCGACGCTGGACCCTTTCGAGGGAAATAGCCACCGTCCCAGAATCTGGTCGGCTGGCAGATCGGCTTTTGCCCCTGGCAGCAGGAAAAGCAGCCAGATCGCCCAAAAGGAGTTTCGATTCACTGATAATTTCATGGGTATACGCTGAATTGTACTTTGTCTATTAACTCGATTTTTGGGGAATTGGATGCTTTTCTACGTTATTAACGTCAATAGGATGGCCAAATGCATAAAAAATCAAGCTAAAGCCTCACTAAGTGATTCGCGGGGCTTTGGCTTAAGAGTAAGGAGATTCCAGCGCTTATAACACCGATCCAACCTTAGTAGTAGGCAGTTCAATGATAAATTCGGTGCCTATCCCTTGCTGACTCTTCACCAGTAATGAACCACCATGTCCCTTGGTGATAATGTCGTAGCTTAGCGATAGCCCTAATCCGGTGCCTTCGCCGGTAGGTTTGGTCGTGAAAAAAGGCTGAAAAATCTTGGCTAACACCGCTTCGGGAATGCCAATGCCATTATCCCGAATCTGAATCTGGACCTGGCCTTCCTGTTGACTGGTCTTTACGGCGATGGTAGGCTGATAGCCTGATTCGCCCTGCTTCTGGCGTTCGCCCACGGCATGAAAGGCGTTGTTAAATAGATTGAGTAATACCCGACCCAAATCCTGAGGAATAACCTCCAGTTTATTCAGAGATGGCTCAAACTGCGTGTCTAAGGCACAATTAAAGGTTTTGTCTTTAGCCCTCAGCCCGTGGTAGGATAGCCGCAGGTACTCATCCGTCAGTACGTTTAGGTCTGTAAGTTGCTTCTCGCCCGTGCTCATGCGTGAGTGTTCCAGCATGCTTTTTACGATGCCCGATGCTCGGCTACCGTGATGATTGATCTTGGCCAAATTGGCGCTGAGATCCGTAAGTAACTCGTTTTCCAAGTCGGTATCCCGCTGACTCTTCTGGCGCTCTTCCGTCAGATCTTCGACCAGCTCCACGCTCAATTGGGAGAAGTTGTTGACAAAGTTCAGGGGGTTCTGAATCTCATGGGCGATGCCCGCCGTAAGCTCACCCAGGCTGGCCATTTTCTCTTTCTGAACAAGCTGTACCTGCGTATTTTTCAATTCAGCCAGCGACTGACTAAGCAAGGCGGTTCGCGCCGATACCTCTTTTTCCAGGCTTACGTTATGGCTGGCCAGGAGTTGTTGTTTTTCCTGCTCCTGAGCCAGCGTCTGGGCCGACAGTGCTTCTATCTGTACCAATTTTTCTGCTAATGACCTGTTCGTTTGAGCGAACTTGCTCGCCAAAAATAAGGTCATGCAGACGGGTAAACTTAGCACGCCGAGATTATAGAATACCTGATTCAATATGGATTTTGTGTGTGAGTCGATCTCCAGAAATGGGATCACTATAAACAAGATGCTGCAGACAACAATGGCTGGAGCGCCTATCGCCAGTATCCGGTACTCTTTCCCCCGTTTTCGACCCGCCACCAGCAAAAGCCGAATATACTCCACATTCGTTGGCAGGGCGACCAGCATCGCGGCATAAACGGGCAGATCGACGACGAAGGTGTACACCAGCAGAAAACTACTGAAAGCGACGAGGGCGGAATAGAAAATAAACCCTTTCTGTTTCTCAAATTCACTGTACACCGCCAGCAGAAAGGTGAGTTGTCCGCCAAAGAAAAGCGCCCACTGGCCAACGGCAGCGTTCGCTCGAAAGGGTACGCTGTGAACCTGTTGAAACGTGAAAGGCAGTAATAGAAGAGATGCGGTGGCACAAAGACAGTAGAGACCAAACCATAGGTTAACTTTCTGGGCAGGATACCAGGAGTAAAAGAGCAGATGTAATAGGGTCAGGATAAAAAACAGGCCAGCCTTGAAATAATTAAGCAGCCCGGCATCCAGAATGCCGCCCTCTTCATAGCCACTACGTTGATCGGCCGCGGTGAGTCTGATCAGGAGAAATGGATTCGGTCGACCCCAGAATTTCCGGTACTGAATCCCGGGTTGTACGGCGAAGCGCACCGCCAGTACCTGGTTGGACTGAGCGCCAGATTGAAAATAGATACGTTGCCCCGAAGTCGACGTAGCGCCTGATGGGTTGTAGGCTTTTACCAGGTTAGAATTCGCGTTCACGTTACCAAAGTCGCCCATGAGTCGCCCATTCAGATAAACCTGGGAGGCTACCTGTTGATCAATGAGCATACTGATTACGGTGTTGGCTAACGCAGAATCAATATTGATGTGCAGCCGAAGCCAGCCCATACCTGCCTGTTGAAGCTGGGGCAACTGGTTGATTTCCTGGCTGGGGTCTACGGATGACCAGCGTCGATCATCGAAACCGGGGCTAGCCCAGCCAGGTGAATCGCCCGCGTGCCATTTCCAGTTTTGGGTTAATAGTAAACCCGTTGAGGGCAGCGAATCGATGCGAAAAACAGCCTGAGCTAAACTGTCATGAAAAGTTAATGTGTAGAGAATCAGTAAAATAAGTAGCCGAACCATGGTTAGTAGGAGAGAGGAAACCGCAGCCAAAATACTAAACAAAAGCCAATAGGACGAGCAGACGAAAGGATAAAGTAGGCAGTAAAAGCCCGGCGCTGAGAGTGCCGGGCTTTTACTGCCTACTTTATGTAAAGTACATAACTTTTCTAATGGCGCAGTCGCTTGTACTCACATGAGTAGCGCCTGACGGATCGCTTCTTTATCCTCCGCAATTTTGCCCGGCTATCGTCCCCAATAGCTGATCCTTGTGAACGAGGAACACTCAGATCGGCAATTATGATTTTGGGTCGGAATAATCAGGTGGTACAGGCTCTATTTTCGGACCACGACACCACCGGCAATCCGGCCACCGCTGTTTCCGGTCGGGTCGGTTACCTGATCGTCAGCGTTGGCATGAATAATTAATGATGACCCATCACTATCAAAGAGCGTCATGGGACCATCTGACAACGTAATACGGTTCGTGGTCGTTATCAACGTCCCTTTTCCCTGACTATCGACAATCAGGTTGGGTAGATCACCAGCGTGTGTGCCTAACGGATTGTTCAGGCCGTGTTGATGGGAAGCGGGATTGTAGTGGGCTCCTGACGAATTAAAGGCGGGCGAGTCAGTAGGCTGGGCTGAACCTATGGCGTGGAAGTGGATACCGTGGGTACCTGTGGGCAAGCCGCTTACTGTCACCGTCAGGCTAACCAGGCCTTGACTGTCTTCGCTTAGTTCCGCGACACCAATACTACCGCTGCTATTAACCAGGTTTACCGTTGCGGCTGCTCGTGGTACATTCTGATGATCGGTACAGGCGGTTACTAATCCAGCGACGACCAGCCCGATACCAAAGAATCCTAGTTGCTTAGCCCGTGATAAACCTGGATGGAGGGAAGTCGTCTTCGGGCGTATTCTGCCCATACGCTTGGAGCGGGAGAAAGAAAAGGAAGTGAAGGTTGTGAACATTTGTTTTGATTGAATAATGAAACGACTAACCAGCGAACCAGTAGCTTATCAACTGGCTTCGTATTTAAAAGTAGTAGTCGATTGAACGATAAGAAAGGAGCTGTCTACCAACCCCGTCGCAATGTGCGTGAACAACTGTATTCGGGTTGTGAACGCTTTACAGGAAGCGTTTATACGTACCAAAGATGGACCTGTTGACTAGTCAAAAAGGTCAACAGCCATTGATAATTAGCTAGCCACAAGACACTAATTTATGCTATCATTGTGAACAGAAGCCCCTCTTTAGTAAACCCAATGGAACAAACCTACCGTGTACTCATCGTCGATGATGACCCAGACGATCAGTTCTTAATCAAAATCGCCTTTGAGCAGGAGTCAGAAAAATTTATACTGGACATTGCTTCGGATGGCAATGAGGTGCTGACCATGATTCAAACGCCCCTTTTTTTGCCTGATCTGATTTTGCTGGATCTGAACATGCCCTTTGTCAGCGGCTTCGGGGTGCTTCAGTATCTGAAAGAATCGCCCCGTCATTGTCATATTCCGGTAATTATCCTGACGACATCCAGTCAGCCGGATGATGTAGAGCAGGCCTACAGATTTGGGGCTAACACCTTCATCACCAAGCCATCCAGTCATCAGGAGTTAACCAGATTAG
The DNA here is from genome assembly GCF_900112365.1 of Spirosoma endophyticum. Lineage (GTDB taxonomy): Bacteria > Bacteroidota > Bacteroidia > Cytophagales > Spirosomataceae > Spirosoma > Spirosoma endophyticum. The sequence continues at coordinate 15,638 of NZ_FOLQ01000019.1, forward strand.
TTCGGCACTTACGTGTGTACTGGTTCGAATTGGCGACGATTTACACGGCTGGTATTCGTTGATGTGTCAGGCGTTAATAACACGGAGGCTACCTGCCTGGGCATAGAGTCGGCCGCTGGCGGTAATGTGCAGAATAAGCTCGACCGTCTGCCCCGGCCTGACCGTCGTCCCAGTCAGATCGGCTTTGGGTACATAGACCCGGGCCTGGTCAAGTGCTTTGGGCGAAATTAAATCAGCAATGCCCTCAAGGCTCGTTGTTTGCTGAATCGACAGGGATAATTCGCCGAAATTATCCGTATCACTTTCGGCGGAAAAGGTCTTAAGAATACCCCGGACGAGCGTCCAGTTTTCGATGATTTGCATAGGATTTACCGGGCGGTACCCGTAGAAAGATAACGGACAATAGCCTCTGAAATTGGTAACCCGGCTTCATGTTGAAAATAGGTATAGCCAGGCGACGGATTTACCTCAAAACAAAAGTATTCATCTGATTCGGTGTGGAAAAGATCAATGCCACACAAGGGCAGATGGAGTTGTTTCGATAAGGCAAAACACTGTTTTTGCACTCGTTCAGGTAACTCAATCGGATACATCGTTGTTTGGCCTCCTTGTGAATGGGCATACCGATAATCGACGTTCGTGCTGCTGATATGAGCTGCAAAAAGCTGATCGCTCACTACGTGTACGCGAATGTTGTGCCCTTGCAGGCAGGCCTGAAACTGGGTAGGCAGTACCGACAGGTGGTTCAGGCGGGTTCGATAGGTGGCGTCGAGCACTTTGACGATTGATCGGGTAGAACTGATCGACTTGAAAATCAGCGAACCGTGCCCGTCTTCGAACGCATTTACGGCGGCTGGCTGATTGGTTATCAACGTAGCCGGGACCCCTAAGCCCACCTCCCGGATCGCTGCGAGCTGATAGGGTTTTGAAAAATTTGACCCCATCGCTTCGGGCCGATTCATGACCCGCACAGGAAGAAGGTCCGTTAGCTGGCTAAATACGGTATTGATAAAGAAGCGTCGCTGCTTCATGCCGGGGGTGAGCGAATGACGCGTACCATTGACATACGTATCCGGGAAGGTTTCAGGGGGCATCATGCGTGCATAAATGCCATCGAGTGCCATCAGGTCGATCCACTGCCCGGCGATGCACAAATCAGCCTTCAGGCGATTGTTCGTTACCGTAGTGTGTAATTCATACTGGCCCGCGTCGCGCTGATTGAACACGGCAAAGTCAAGGCCCAAGGCTTCTGCGCTTTCAATAACCTGCGCCGTAGGATCTTCGGAAACAATACCCGCAATCAGAATCATAGGACGTGGTCATAAAGGGTGGTAGACGTGTGCATCTGGCTCCTGTTGGCCAATGACCTGACGTAGTGCATGAGGTACATCGCCAGCGCCGATAATTCATCCGCTGTGTGCGGTACGACCTGTGTCTGGTAGTCGGTTGCCTTCCAGTCGCCCTGAATGGTACGGATAAAATAGACCTGAAGCAGGTCGCAACCGAGATCGGCCTGTAACTGATGAAGAGCGGGACTGAACACGTCCGCCAATAAACCCGTCAGTTTTTTCCCCGTTGCCAGCACCGAGCTGGCCTGCGTCGAAAGAGGTTCCTGATGCCACTGACCCGTTCGATTATCAATCAGGCCCTGTTGAGAACGGGATCGCTCCGTTGTTGATACCGACAGGTTGGGTACTGGTAGCCCTGCCTGCGCCAGTTGGTATAGACGTAGTAAAGCGTTAGCCGAACTGGTCGCCAGCGATGTTGGCGACAGCGCTCCAACCAGCGATGGTCCCAGGTTACGGAGCCATCCGGCTATCATAGCGTGCCATTCCGCCTGGGCATAGTCTGTATCTGCCTGCTGACTGAAAGCGGCTGATGGCAGATGCGACAGCCGCGAATAAACCGCATCGACCGTATCGGATGATAATACCCGCCCGTCCGCCAGGCTGATACGCCAGGCGGATGTTGTCGTAAAGAGCGAAATCTGCCAGTCGGTTGCCGTAGTCAGGTCCAGGTCGGTAACAAAATCAACCCGTAGCTGACCCTGCTGCCGAATGTAGTTAGTTAACGCTAAGGCGATTGTGTCCTGGCTCTGACCAAGAATGATGAGTGTCTGCATGGTTCAATGAATTGGCCCTACGTAGCCAGTGCCTAACACACCGGCCACATATAGCCAATTCAATTAGAGCGTGTCAGGGACTTTCGAATCCAACGTGCGTTTACTGGCGGCATCCAGTTCGGGATCAACGGCCGACTGGTCGGTTTCCTGCCGGTAGGCTCCATTGATCAAGTCTGGTCGTAACGACTGGCTGATAAAGGGTTCCAGGGCGTTCATCCGGCTTTCGAGCGCCGATACGCGCCCCAGTACGTCGGGTGTGCCACCTCCTGAGCCAAAACCTCCCCCTCCCTGATCAGCCAATTTTCCATCATTAAATTTCCCATCACCTGGCTTTTCAAAGATGTCTTTGTCTTTATCCTTTTCCTTGATTTGCTTATCAGGTTGAGGTTTTTCGAATATCAGATCTTTATGCTCTTTGGCCAACTCCTTCTCTTTTATCAACTCTTTCCGCTCTTTGGCCAATTCCTTATCCTTCACTACGTCTTTATCTTTTATTTCTTTGACCAGTACTTTACAGCGAACCTGAAACTGGGCCGACATGGTAGCTGCCGAATCGCTGATCGACGTAATGGCGACACAGGTAGACGAACCCGCATACGAATTTGAGTTCGGATTACTTGAGCTGGTGAAGGATCGATTGTTCGTTGTGCCAGGGTAAGGATCACCCCCATCGCCCCGGTTAAACCCATTCAACTTCTCAAGGTCGCGAAGGCCATCGGCCTGCATCAGCGCCACCTTGTAATGGGCCTCATTGGTATTGTTGGCCACGGCATCATCGATATGCCAGATCAGCAACCCACCCTGGGGGAGATGGTCATCAAAACCGGTTTTCTGGCGGTTTTCAACCAGAAAATATTCACTGCCTGCTGCCCCCGTTTTCCAGAGCCGGTTCACCCGAAAACTGGACTTTACATCGGGAATGCTAACCAGGCCATTGGCCGTCTGATTCACCACCGTCACCCACCCTTGCTGCACCTTGCACCAGGCTGACGGATGAGCAGGTCGGTTGCCACCGCCATTCCAGCTACCACCGGCCATGAGGCACCAGTTGCCGATACCTTCGCTGGCGTTTATTTCGTCGGTGTCATACAGGTCAGGAAAGCCGAACAGCAGATGCCCCAGTTCGTGAGCGCACACCCCTAATTTACAATCTTCCGGTACGGTCAAATAGGCGTAGATACTTTTCCCATCTGCCGCAAAGACGCTGGGCAACACCCACTTATGCGACCAGATGTCCGTAAGTGCCGTTGTTTCTTCGGCTCCACGCCCGGCATGGATGACAATGAATGCGTCGACGAAACCGTTTCCATCATTATCGTAACTGCCAAAATTAATGAGTGGATTCGCCAACTGAGCCGCTTCCTGCGCCATTGTACGGGCATTAGGCAGGGCGTTGCCTCTACCTGATGCCCCATGGGCGTAATACGACATTGGATGGGAAAGCGTAACCGGACCGATTACCTGCCCCTGAATGTCGACGGCGTTGTTCGACACCTCGCGGTAATACTCACGCACGCTGCCCGTAGGCACAACCCCCAGGGAGAAGAAAAGATCCGTATAATGACTGACTGGCTGGGCAATTGCGCGATCCGTAAAGTTGACTAATACGACTGCGACACGGACCGCCCCCCGCAGTGGAGCGCGGTCTGCTGCGGCATTGCTGGCTATAGAGGCAGTTGTACCTAATGGGAAGAGAGTGCCGGGAAAGATCAGACCATCGTCGAGGCCAACCGGATTATTCTGCCGAAAAGAAATGTTGGCGGCAAACGGGCTGTCGCGCTTTTGAAGTTTATCCAGTTCCTTTTTAATTTTTTCCTGTGCTTCAGGCGAGGGAGGGACGAGCATACACAGCTCATTGTCGAGGGACGATACACCTGGAGCCGAATGCCTCTCGGACGTAGCAGGTTGCGTTTTCTTGATCATGGTTTCCTGGTTTTACTGGTAGGGAATAGACTGTGTTGAAACTCTATACAAACCTACTGAGACCAATTATTCCAGAAAACAGGACTTCTACGGATTGGGCCAGGTCTAAATACTGATATTTTTGCCTGGTATTATTCAGCAAAGTGACGCGGGTAATTATACTTGGGAGAACGTAGTTAGCTAGCACCTCAAACTACACATTTCCATAAAAAGCCATATCGTCATGGATACAGATAATTTGTGTGCTAGCTTTACATTGGAAATCTAAATATTAGTATAATTTATTGAAAATCAGTTCTTTGGAAATAGTTTTTTGCTGATAAGGCGAAAAATTAATCTCCTAGTTTCGATTTTCCAATAGGCTGTTATGAAGACAAAGTCGATAAAGTTTTTACTACTTGTCTTTCTCGTGCTACCGGCGTCTGGCTATCCTCAGTCGCAACTAGTTGGACTTGGCCGGTACGTTATTGGGGTGACAACACCTGATTCGCTGAACAGCACTGATTTTCAGGAGCAGGAGCAAGCCTACGTTAAAGGGACATTGACACTGCCCTGCACGCATATACGTTCGTTCAAATCAAACAAGGTCCAAGGAGCAGACGTGTTGACAACGAATCTGTTGCTGCTTTTCTACGACAACAAGTTATTTAAACTGATCTGTGATTACCCTGATGAGCTAAAAGCGGCTTTTCTGGCAAAAAACGGGAATGGCATATCCAGGCCAGCTCGTCATGTTCAGGTTGGCGTCAAAAATAAAAGTACGTCACTGGTATTGACGGGTGAAGTCTGGCAGAACGCTGATATTGAAGTTCTTGCCGTTCACTATAAAGGAGATAAAGCGGATTATCAGATTGAGGAAACTGATAGATTAATGATAGCCAGTAAAACAATTTCGGCACTGGCCTCTGATTGTGATTTGCAAAATGTAGAACCACTCATTGAGGAGTTTGACAAAATGTTGAACGACCACCGAGACCAGCATCCAGAAAGAAGAACAATAAAGCAAATTCGTAAGCCATAATCCCATAAGCCGGTAGAATCTAATTCACTACCGGCATGTAGGCTTATGGCTTACGTACTAAAAAACAGTTCAGAATTTAAGCGCAATAAGCGCCGGAGCAAAGGCTGCTAAAGTCGTAAAGGTGGCAGCCTGTCGATAAGGCCTGAGTTCGGAATGCTGAGCAACTTTCCCTGCCAATATATTGGTCGCCACAAAGCCTGTCAGGTGAATAATGGCTAAGTATTTATGCAGTTTCAAGCCACCACCAGATGCCTTTCGGTCGCTGAATTGTTTGGGGGGAGCAGTTAGGGAAAGCAGTGCGGTCGTGCCATACGCGATGTTGGTGATAGCCAGTGTTGTTTGCTGAGCCTTGTAAAGCTGATCATACGTAGCACCCGTGGCCTTATTTAATCTAGCCTCCAGAATTCCCTGCATCAGAAAACCGGCCAGCGTTACGTACCCTGTTACCTGGTGCGAGATGAGCATAAAACGACGCACCTTAAGCTCTTTCTCCCGGCCTTCTGCCGTAAGCGGGGCAACATTCATGGCTCTGAGCAAGCCGTTAGGTCCCCAGAAAACCCGTTGCGTAAAGAGCATTTTATGAGGAAGCAATGGCTCAACAACCGGTGAATCAACCAAACCAGTCGCCATTTGATCGTTAGATGTGGGCTCAACAGGGATGTCAACGTAAGATTGGATGGAGGTTGTGTCCTGGGCCTGCACCTGTAGCCCGACAAAAAGGAAGAGGATGAAAAGTTTTTGCATAAGAATGTAGCCAGTGAAATCGCCGTTTCACCCAATACGGGAAACTTTCCTCACCGGTTGCGTCCAGCGATCGTTCGGCGACAAAATTTGTTGCCTCAGGAAAGACGAACTGGAGATTGTTAAGGTTGACCGCGCAATCAGGTAAGTTCGGAGCGTCAAGTAACTCCATGAGCGTGCCATAGAAAAAGGCGTACGTAGCAGGAACGCTATCTCCTGCTACGTACGCCTTTGGGCACGACTTACTGTCCTATAACTTTCTCAATTGCTTTTCTTCGCTTTCACCGCTTCAACGTTCTTCTTTTGGTTTTCCAGCTCCGTCGTTGCCGTTTCCTGCTCCGTTTTATTGGTTTCAATATCCTTGTTCAGTTGCTCCAGTTCTTTGGCGTTATCGTCGATTCGTTTCAGGAGTTTTTCTTTTTCTTTCGCATTTTGTTCAATAGCACGCTGAAGCCGTTCGCCATTTTTCACGGCTTTCTGATGATTCTTCTGAGCATCATCAAAACCGCCTTCGGCCGTTTTAACTTCCTGATTGAACAGCGAGTTACCCGCAAAATCTTTCAAGAGACTCTCGGCCGCCGAATAACCGGTTCCGCCGGTTGTTACGTAGTTCCCGCTGCCCAGATCATAGGCCGTAAAAATAGTGGCCGATGTGCGGGTTGTTTTTACGGTGCTCACCAAATTGATGGGTTCCGACGAAATGGCTGGGATGCTGGCATTGGGAACGCGGTACGTACCGCGTGAAGCCGTTAGCCGGCCATACGTTTTCAGTTGAGCTTCCCAATCCTTTTCAATCTGTTTGCCGTCGCCCTGGATGGTTAAATAAAGGCCCGACATTTTAGCTTTATCAACCGTGCTTTCCCCCGCATAAACGGTTTGAGCGTAGGTTGAATGAGCCACTGCTACTAGACAAAAAAACAGGGTGAAACGTACTAGGGTATTCATGATTTTTGCTGGTTTGTTCGAATTTGCGTGTAATGAATTGGTTTTAATTGGTGCCTGATTTACGGCTTGCTATGCGCAACGTTTGTGGAATTTTAAACGGGATTATCAGCTTTTTTGGTGATTAGTAGCCGTTTGTCGCCGTTCAATAAGGTTGTCGCCAATATATAGACATCACCACCTTCGTTCAGGTTCAACTTTTTGCGTAAATCAGCTACCGACTGTGGAAAGTTACGTACTGTAAGGTTCGCTTTCATGGTTGGCACGAGTCTTTTCAGTGTTTTGATATCTGGTTTACAGACTGATTGCAGCGTAAATATTCGGCCAGGGAAATCCGTACGTAGTACCTGGCTGGTATACAAATGGCTGTTGGGAGCCAGCTTTGTCAAACCAAACCGGGCGGCCACCAATCGAAAGGCACCGGCCTTAAGTACGGCAGCATTGGGTTCATATACGTACTGTTCAGGATCACCAAAATTGACCTCAGCTTCGCGCTCGTCTCTCCATTGAAAACGTAAATTTAGGGTGCGATCAGCCACGACATTAACCGCATTAACTATAATGTTTTCTTTCGCAGTTGGTTGATTATTAAGTATAAATAAAATCTCTTTCACCTCGCCCTGAACGGCCACAACATGTACCGAATTGACCGCTCCATGAAGTTGTTGGACGGCTTTGTCAACATCAAGTAACGGGGAGGCCTTCACTAAAATTTGTCGGGCCTTTTTTAATAGGGTTGACACCATAGTCGGCCGCGATACATCGGGTTCGCAGTCTTCCAGCCGAACCACCTTGCCACCCTGATCATTACGTCGGTGCGGGTCGAGATAAATCCAGTCGGCAGGCTCAAAGGCCGTCTTGTTCTCCGAAGAATCATTGAGCAGGTCTAACCCATCACCCGCTTGAACGACTACGTTTCCGGTACCCAGTAAAGGTAGGTTGTGGGCAGCCAGAGCGGCCAACTCCGGGTTTCGCTCTACATATAGTACGTTTTCCACCCGTTTCGCAAACGCCCATGTATCGACACCCATGCCACCGGTAAGATCCAGCAGTAATCGTCCACTGACCAGTGAGGCTTTATACTGAGCCGTTCGCTCAGACGATGCCTGTTCAACCGAGAGCGCAGGCGGGAAAACCAGCCTGTCGTTGGCGTACCAGGTGGGTAATTTCTCTCGGGCTTTTTGACGGGCCGCGATCTGAGCCGCCACTTTTTTGATGTCCAGATCACCCGGCTGGGCACGTAGTACCAATGCCCGAACGTCGGTAGTCAGATGGGCGCTTATGAATGCCTGCTCGGATGAAGAAAGGAAAATCGACAAGTGAGTATTAATTATATTTTAATCTCTTTTTAATTTCAAGCAACGATGCCCGTCAGCCTGGCGTTACAAAAATAATTTACGCCCTACATAACCACTTTTATGAAACGAGTTAGCCCGCTTCGTACCCTTATCCACTATAAAACAGGGTATTTACGCCAGGATCTCCCCGCTGGCTTATCGGTCTTTCTGGTCGCCCTGCCCCTTTGTCTGGGCATAGCGCTGGCCTCGGGGGCACCCTTGTTTTCAGGCTTGGTCGCCGGTGTAATTGGTGGCATTGTAATTGGGTTGTTGTCAGGCTCAGAAGTCAGTGTGAGTGGTCCGGCGGCTGGCCTGGCCGTTATTGTAGCCGATGCCATTGCAAAATTAGGTTCTTATGAGTCATTTTTAGTCGCTGTTATACTGGCGGGTGTACTTCAGCTCCTGATGGGTATCATCAAAGCGGGGCGGTTCAGCAGTTTCTTTCCCGACAGTGTCATTAAGGGGATGCTCGTCGCCATTGGGATTGTCATTATTTTGAAGCAGATCCCGCACGCCCTTGGCCGGGACAACGATTATGAAGGTGAGTTCGAGTTTCAGCAACTTGCCGATGGCGAAAATACGATTTCAGAAATCTATCGGGCCATCGAAACCGCCAGTCCCGGTGCTGTGGCCATCAGTATTGTTTCGCTGGTATTTTTAATCGGCTGGGAGCGCGTGGCGGGACGTAGCACCAAGGCGTTTTTCAAAAATTTCCCGTCTGCCTTAGTGGTTGTGGGTATTGGTGTGGCGCTGAATGAGTTTTTTAAGGTAGCCATGCCGGATTGGTATTTGGGGGATACCGCCCATCAGCACATGGTGCAGATTCCGACCATTGCACCCGGAAAAAGCTTATCATCGATTTTTAATTTTCCTGATTTTAGTATGCTCAGTAACCCAAAGGTTTATGGGATTGCGGCTACCATTGCACTCGTTGCCAGCCTCGAAACCTTACTGAACCTCGAAGCGTCTGATCGGCTCGATTCAGCCAAACGGGTGTCCTCTACCAATCAGGAATTAATTGCACAGGGTGTCGGTAATATGCTGTCGGGTATGATTGGCGGCTTGCCCATTACGTCGGTAGTGGTGCGTACCTCGGCTAACGTGTATGGGGGCGCCAGAACCCGGATATCGGCGGTGTCTCATGGCGTTTTTCTGCTGATTGCGGTGTTTCTGGGTGGCCCATTGCTCAACCTGGTTCCGTTGTCGTGTCTGGCGGCTATCCTGATTATGGTTGGGTATAAATTAGCGAAACCCGCCATCTTCAAAAAGACGTACCGCGATGGTTGGAGTCAGTTTGTTCCTTTCATTGTGACCGTGGCGGGCATTGTTTTCACCGATCTGCTAATTGGTATCGCACTGGGTTCGGTGGTTGGGATTATCTACGTGCTGTACACCAATTTTCATTCGACATTCCGAATGGATCGCGATGGTCGCAAGGTGACGATTGAATTTGAAAAAGATCTATATTTTCTGAGTAAGCCACAGCTAAAAGAGGCCCTCGGCACGCTCAGGCCCGGTGATGAGGTCATTATTGATGGCACGAAAGCACCTTTTATCGATCACGATATTTTCAACATGCTCCACGATTACCGCGAAATAGCCAAGGTACAGGGTATTGATTATGAGCTGCGGAACGTAGTGCTGAATCATCGGAAGCGAAAGCAGAAAGAAAAAAATGGACCGTTACTTAATCATCCTGACCCGCAACGGTAGTTTTTAGCGAGAATGGGGTTCTTATAACCAAAGAACATCGCAACAAAACAGGCTTGATTATGCGCACGGACCCAAGACGATTTTGGCAGCTAAGTTTTTGGGTAATTGGTTTCATATCAGTTGTCGCTCATGGGCAGGCTCTACCAAAACGACCGGCCCACAACCAGGCCGAATGCTGGCTAACTGATCCAGGCCGAAATATCCTGTTTGTGAAGCAACCCTCGCTGGTGTTTGCAAAAGCAACTCAAAATGGACCAACCATTCACGTCGATCCGGGAAAAACCTACCAGACAATCGACGGGTTCGGCTACACGTTAACGGGCGGTAGTGCCATGCTCATAAACCGCATGGGAGCCGCTGCCCGGACTGCCTTGCTGAACGAACTGTTTGCTATCTCGGGGAAGGGGATTGGCGTTAGTTATCTGCGGATTAGCCTTGGGGCGTCGGACTTGGATGATCGGGTATTCTCGTACGACGATCTGCCCGCTGGGGAGACCGATCCGAAACTGACTAAGTTTAGCCTGGCCCCGGACAAAACGCATCTGATTCCGGTGATCAAACAGATTCTGGCCATCAATCCGAAAATCAAAATTCTTGGTTCTCCCTGGTCACCCCCGACCTGGATGAAGACCAACGGCAACTCGAAAGGAGGGAGCCTGAAGATGGAGTTCTACGGTGCCTATGCCGCGTATTTCGTTAAGTACATTCGGGGGATGCAGCGTGAGGGCATTGCGATTGATGCGATAACGATCCAGAACGAACCGCTGCATCCGGGTAACAATCCCAGTTTGTTGATGCTGCCCGCTGAGCAGGCGCTTTTCATCAGGAAGAGTCTGGGCCCGGCATTTAAAATGGCGGGTATCAAAACAAAAATCATTCTGTATGACCATAACGCCGACCACCCGGACTATCCCATTACGGTGCTGAATGATGCCGACGCCCGCCAGTACGTTGATGGCTCTGCCTTTCACCTCTACGCCGGGCCGATTAGTGCGCTTTCGGAAGTACATAATGCCTATCCTGACAAAAATCTGTATTTCACCGAGCAGTGGATTGGCGCGCCGGGCAACCTGAAAGGTGATCTGGTCTGGCACGTTCGGGAGTTGATTATTGGCGCTACACGAAATTGGAGTCGTACAGTATTGCAGTGGAATCTGGCGGCCGATCCAAAACAGGAACCCCACACACCGGGCGGTTGCGACAAATGTCTGGGCGCCCTAACCATCGACGGCAATACGGTAACGCGAAATCCGGCCTATTACAACGTAGCTGTAGCGTCAAAATTTGTCCGGCCGGGTTCCGTTCGCATCGAATCCGACCTGCCCAAAACCTTGCCCAACGTTGCCTTCAAAACACCCGACGGCCATACGGTGCTCATTGTTCTGAACGACAGCCCATCCGCGCAGACGTTCGCAATTGATAGCCAGGGTAAACAGCTGAGCACTACGTTATCCGCCGGGGCAGTTGGTACGTATGTGTGGTGAAGAATCTGTTTTTCTGAATGCACTCGGTGTGATGGCTAGCTTCTTTTTGACGATCTGGCGGTAATAGGACTTGGACCCGAAGTCAGCTAACTCATCTGCGTCGGGTGTCAATCCAGGGCGCCCCTCTCCCGAAACAGGGATCTACTTCGGCTAATTTTTCGTACATTATTGAACAAAAGAGTCAGCTTAGAGGCTTTGACCTAAGACAAACCTGTGAAAGTAACGGGTTGTGTAGCTTAAGGGAACGATCAAAAGGGATGTGAAATGAATCAAAAAGCGAGCAGCATTAACTGGATTAACATCAGGGATCAGCAACCGATGGGTGAAATACAGGTATTGGCCATTGGTCATCAGGATGAGATGTTAATTGGGCTTTGCTACCGGCAGGGCGATGGATTTAATTGCAAAGCGGAAAGTGCAATTCTGGAGAATGTTTCTCATTGGCTAAATTTGGGGGAATTACGCAGCTTGCTCCATCTCCAACGACCGGATCAATAAAAAAACGGTCGAATACCAAAACGCTTAACCATGACCAACGCCCAGCCCAACAATCCGCTACATGGCAAAACACTCGAAACAATGCTGAACGAGCTGGTTGCTCATTATGGTTGGGAAGAAATGGGGTATCGCATTAACATTCGCTGTTTTACCGATAATCCGAGCATTAAATCCAGCCTGACCTTTCTTCGGAAAACGCCCTGGGCACGGCAAAAAGTCGAGGAATTATACCTGAACATGAACGACTAATACAGGTTGGCGCGGTTAATACTCGCGCCAGATTAGGCTTTATATGAATTCAATCGCAACGTTCGTCGCTCTTGTTTGTGCCTGCCTGCTACCTGGTGAAGGAAATCGGCTGGTTACTACGTCCTTGCCGTCGAAAGATGAGCCGCAATTTCCAACGGAACTGGTTTCATTTGTTCCCTACAAAAACAACCCGGTTTTCGCGGGTACGGGTGCCGATACGTGGGATAACAAGATTCGGGAACGGGGCTATATCCTGCACGAAGGCGATACGTATCACATGTGGTATACGGGCTATCAGGAAAGCAAAAATAAAACGAAATACCTTGGCTATGCTACATCGGTAGATGGCCTAACCTGGACGCGTTACAAAAACAATCCCATTCATACAGCAGACTGGGTGGAAGATATGACCGTGCTTAAAGACGGCAGTACGTATTACATGTTTGCCGAGGGCCTGAATGACGTAGCGCATCTGCTCACCTCAACGGATCGCGTAACCTGGACAGAGCAGGGGCCACTTGATATTCGGTATACAAACGGCCAGCCGCTCAGCAAAGGACCCTATGGAACGCCAGCGATCTGGAAAGAGGGCGATGTCTGGTATCTTTTCTACGAACGAAACGATCAGGCCGTCTGGCTGGCAACGTCCAGAGACCGGAAGGTGTGGACGAACGTTCAGGATGATCCTGTGCTGACAAAAGGTCCTACGGATTATGACCGTTATGCCATCGCCATGAATCAGGTTATTAAGCACAAAGGACTTTATTATGCCTACTACCACGCATCGGCCTTTTCCGACTGGCACGAGTGGTCAACGAACGTAGCGGTATCGAAAGACCTGATTCACTGGACGAAATTCGCCGGAAATCCAATCGTTGGCGGTAACAAATCAAGCGGTATTGTAGTCAACGACGGCAAGCAGTACCGGCTGTATACGATGCACCCATCGGTGAGCGTGTTTCTGCCAGCGAATTAACGTAGCGCGGCTTTCCAGCCGCGCTACGTTACACTAAACTACGGGCAACTTCCAGCCGTTGTGGTAATGAGCCGCAATCATGGCGTTGGCCTGTGGGTCATTTTTAAAGCCTTTTGCTGCGGCATCCCAATATACTTTGCGGCCTGTTTTGTAGGCAATGTTTCCCATGTGAGCGTTGATCGCGGCAATACTGCCCGTTTCGATGCCACATTTCAGAATGCTGGCATCGTTGGTTTTTATCGCCTGAACAAAGTTTTTCGTGTGTTCATTGAGATACTCCCCATTACGAACCTGTTTAGGAATATCCTCGACTTTATAGACTTTGATGCCATTTTTGGTTTCCGTTTCGGGGAGTAGCTCCCAGCCGTCGCGGTTAAGCACCAACGTAGCGTTATTCCCGATAAAGGCAATACCTTCCGTCCGTCCATAGTTGCCGCCGTCGATGCCCGTAGCGTGTTCCCATAGCATGTTGAAGCCTTCATATTCATACACCGTCTGTAACGTATCGGGTGTTTCGGAGGCATCATCGGGATAGGCGAGTTTCCCGCCCGACGCCATCACCGATTTGGGCGCTTTGGCGTTCATGGCAAAGAGGGCAATGTCGATTTCGTGAACGCCCCAGTCGGTCATAAGGCCACCGGCATAATCCCAGAACCAGCGGAAATTGAAGTGAAATCGGTTCGGATTAAAGGGACGCTTCGGGGCTGGACCCAACCACATATCGTAGTCAACGCCGGCCGGTGGCGCACTGTCGGGCTTAACCGGAACGGGTTTCATCCAACCCTGATACGCCCAGACTTTTACCAGACGAATATTTCCCAATTTTCCTGAACGAACGTACTCAATGGCCTTTGCATAATGCGAACCACTACGTTGCCATTGACCTATTTGTACAATTTTATTGGCTTTACGGGCAGCGGCCAGCATCAGATTACACTCTTCGATGCTGTTGGCCAGGGGTTTTTCGCAGTAGACGTGTTTCCCGGCCGATAATGCATCGGTCATGGCCATGCAGTGCCAATGATCCGGCGTACCAATAATGACAGCGTCGATGTCCTTATTTTCCAGCAGTTTCCGGTAGTCTTTGAAAAGCTGGGGGCGTTTATGCTGTATGGCCTCAACATCAGCTGCCCGTTTGTCTAGCACACTCTGATCGACATCGGCGAGGGCGACACACTCGACGTCGCTCATCAGTAAATGGGAGCGGAGATCCGACCAGCCCATGCCATTACAGCCAATTACACCAATCTGAAGTTTATCGCCGGGAGCAACTCGTTTCCGTTGGCTGGCGATTGCCTCCAGCGTGGGAAGCGTAATTAGTCCGGCTCCCGAAGCGGTTATGAGCGAGTTTCGTAAAAAATGTCGGCGTGTCGTTGTCATTCGATTGTCAGGGTTTAAAGATGGGCAGATGGAGTACATCTGTAAAAGCACATTTCGCCACGTAACTAATCAACTTATCGAGGGATGAAGGCTTTCTTTTTGGATTTAAACTCAGGGCTGCCGTTCGCCGTAGCAGTAACAAAGTCCGTCGGGAGCAACGACAAAAAAGACGTTCCAGTTGGTATCGCCATGTTTTTGATGGTCAACGTTTGATACGTCCTTTTCCAGACCATTTGCCTTTAATTCTGCAACCGCTTTTTCGAGATTATCGACCTCAAAAAAACAACCGTCCTGGGTTGGATCACCGCCATTCTCGGCCAGGCCAAGTCGAAATCCGTTCTTATCCAACGTAGCGGATTTGTGGGGTGAAACCTGCCGGGAAACCACCCGAAATCCCATAATCGTTTCGTAAAAGGGAATGGCCGTCTCCAGATTATGAACCGGCAAATTCATTTTATCCTGCTGGTAGGGCCAGGCATTTTTAATAATCACTCCTGTGGGTTCCATTCGTCGTTATTTTTCTGCTTCAAATCGACGGTAAAAACATTGATAAAGTAAAGAGTTTCAGCATATACTGAGCGTTTATCCGGCAAAACCACCGTTAATGTATTTTGCCAAACCTGAGTTGATGTGTTACCATACATTGACTAGTTCCCTGTAAAACACTATTCATTATGAAGTACATCTCTCGTATATCCGGAATCTTACTTATCAGCGTGTTGCTGGCTTGTTCTGACGGCAATAACCGTAAAATTTCGGTTACTGACTCAGCTAATACGTATGAGTTTTTGGCCAAATTCGAAAAGGAAAAAACCAAACGTGTTCAGGATTTTATCAATACCCAGGTGGCTCCCAGTAGTTTTTCAGGCGATCACGTGTCTATTACAACGACACTGGATGACAAAACTAGATTCAAACTGGAAGAAAGGGCGGGTAGAATACGGATAGAGCTGGATAAAGAAGCCAATTCTGACGCGTCTTACCAGCGTATTAAAACAATGTGTGAGGGTATTGAAAAAGTACTCGATGAAAAGTAACGTGGATCTGGTATCTATATCGTTGCTTCAGGCAGCTTAATAAAAAAAGAGGGCTATTACGTATCTCCGCAATAGCCCTCTTATGTAGGAAGTAGCGGGCTCGAACCGCTGACCTCTGCTCTGTCAAAGCAGCGCTCTGAACCAACTGAGCTAACCTCCTTTGTCCCCGAGAAAGCGTTAACGACGAAGTTTTTGTAAACCGTCGTCGCTAACGCCTTCCGGGGTTGCAAACTTACAAAACTTCCTCTGTTTCCAAATGGGTGCGGTAAATTTTTTGCGACGGAATCCGCCACAAAAGCACAAAGCCAATGATAAACAGCACCAGTAGCGCCAGCACACTGTTGCGCATACTACCCGTGATCTGTTCAATAAGGCCGTAAACCAGCGTACCGAATACGATAGACGTTTTTTCGGTTACGTCGTAGAAACTGAAATAGGAGGCCGTGTCGGTCGTGGCTGGAATAAGCTTGGAATAGGTCGAGCGAGACAGCGATTGAATACCACCCATCACCAGGCCAGCCACACCTGCCAGCACAAAAAACTGCGTTTGTGTCTGCACGAAGTAGGCTCCGGCGCAGAACGCAATCCAGATCACTACGGCTGTCATCAGGGCATGCGTATTGCCGAACCGTTCCGATAGTCGCGAGAATCCATACGCCCCCGGAATGGCCACCAACTGAATGAGCAGAATGGTGATGATTAAACTCGGGCCGGATAAGTGCAATTCATCAGTTCCGAAAATAGTAGCGACATACATTACCGTTTGTACGGCCATATTATAGACGAAAAAAGCAACTAAAAACCGTTTGGCTAAGGGCTGTTTCTGTAAGTTGGCCCAGACATGGCGAAGTTCCTTAAACCCATTCAGTAAATAATTTCCGCTACGTTCGGTTGTCTTTCTAAGGCCATCGGGCAGCCGGCTAAATGGAATCTGGGCAAAACCAATCCACCACAGCCCGACTGTCAGGAAGGCGATTCGGGAGGCCAATGCCTCGGAGATGTTGCCGAACCATTCGCGTTTGAGAATCACCAGCAGATTCAGCACCATAAGCAGAACGCTACCTATGTAGCCCATTGAGAATCCGCGTGCGCTAACCCGGTCGTATTGGTCTTCAGTGGCAATGTCGGGCAGGTAGGAATTGTAGAAAACGATACTTCCACTCCAGCCAATCAGGCTGAGCCAGAAGCAGATAACCGCGAACGTAGTGGTTTCCTTTGTGAAGAAGTAAAGCAGGCTACAACTGACAGCGCCCGTATAGCAAAACACCTTCATGAACAGTTTCTTATTCCCACTATAATCGGCGATGGCGGTGCAGATAGGGGATAGGAGGGCCGTAAACAGAAAAGCCGCCGAGATTGTATACGAAAATAGAACCGAGTTTTTGATGGAAATCCCCAGGAAGTTGATCACTGGACCACCCGTCTCGTTGAGCGCTGTCGCCGAAAAATAAACCGGGAAAATACTGGAGACAATGACGAGCGCATGGACAGAATTTGCCCAATCATAAAAGGTCCAGGCGGTAAGGATACGAGGGTTGTTTTTCTGCATAAAGAGCGAAAGAACGAATGAGTGAAAGAGCGGTTAAGCAAGTTACATCGCTCTTTCACTCATTCGCTCTTTCGCTCTTTAAAAAGTCAATTACGGCTCGGGTAAAGGCGTGGTTGGAGTCGCCGGCAACCATGTGGCCTGCATCGGCAACACTCACGCTCTGGACGTGTGGGACGGCATCCAGGAATTCGGCCACGACTTTATCGCTCACTACGTCGCTCATGCCACCGCGCACGATCAGCGTGGGAACTGTAAGGGCACGAGCAGCTGCGTAGAGCCGTTCTTCATTACGTATCGCTTGGTCAGGACCACTGTTTTGTCGCCACAACGCCAGCATTTTGGGGTCCCAGTGCCAGAAATAGCGAGATTCGCCATTCGCTCCCTGTCGCAGCCGTAGATTTTTCTCTAATCGGTTATGATCCGACGGGCGGGCCGGGGTCGCGTTCGACCGGTGGGGAAGATAAGCCGCTACGGCCTCGGCGGCTTCGTCTAAACTGGCAAATCCTTTTTGATTGCCACTCATAAATGCAAAAATCCGCTCGATACCCTTCTGTTCAGCACGTGGGGCGATGTCTACCAACACAATGGCGGTACATATGGAATCTGTATTTTCAGGTCGTTCGCCTTCGGCAATAAGCGCCGTCATGCCGCCCATCGACGCGCCCACGAGCGCTGGTTTCTGATCAAGTTGGGCCGCCACCGCGCGCAGATCGCTGGCTAAATACTCAAGCCCGTAATGACCCTCTGGTGACCAGTCGCTATCGCCATGACCCCGAGCGTCGAGGGCAATGGCATACCAACCAGCTTCGGCCAATAGTCGGACCGTATCACCCCATGAATGCCGGGTTTGGCCCCCACCGTGTAACAGAAGCACTGGCTTGTGGGTTGGGTCTCCCCAGGCATCGGCCGATACGTAGAAGCCCGGTTCAGTTTCGAATGTCACTCTTTATAAACTTGGTTCAAACACCAGATAGATGTTGGTTTTGACGCCATCGACCGTAGCTTTATTATCCTGACGTAAAATCAGCTTGTTCTTCGTCAGTTGAACAATGGGGAAATTTCCTTTGAACCCGGTCACGTCAACGTCCATCGACTGGTTATCGGCCGCGAATTTCCAGCTACCACCATTAACCACCGTGTTAGAGCGATTGGGATCAAGGGCTCGAACCGTACCATCAGCCCGAAACTGCATGGTTAGGGTAAATAGCACCTGAGATTCCAAACCCAATCGGCTTTCTTTGATGGCCTGTCCATCAGTCGTTGTAATGCTGGTTGTGACCCAGTTATTAGCTACTAGTAAGTCTGTTTGAGTGGACTCCGTGGGCGTTGCTCCATCGTCCTTTTTACAACCGGTTATTAAACCAAAAAGGACAGTGAATATGAGCAGAAATCGGAGAGTCGTCATAACGGAATAAGGTCGTTTCATGAGTGCTTGTTTGGAATACTAACGAGGAGCCATAGCAGATTCGTTTGTTGAACAACGGCTGTCATGCTGCTACAGCTTTCTTGTTTTTAGTTGATTATTGTTGCAAAATACGACAAAAGACCAAATCATTACGTCAATTTGGTTGTCATTGTTCAGGTGCCAAGGCAGGGTCACGTAGCACTCCACCAGTTAAATGAGTAGTTTGTCGTGCAATGAAACCTGGCAAATGGTGTTGTATAGTAGCGATAACGTTGACGAAAAATGTGCCTTTCTTTACTAGTCGGATTAAAAAATAACCTGCCCTACACACAGCATTTCTATGCCGAAACCCGTTTGTTATATCCAGAAATTGAAATCGTTTTTGTCAGCTACCATAGCACAGACGGAACCCACGAATGGCTCGATTCGCTACAGGATGATCATGTAAAATACTATTACGAAAATGAAGAGCGAACCCTCTCGGATACGTACAATAAATGCATAGAGCTGGCTTCGTCAGACTACGTACTATTTGCTCATAACGATATGGTGCTAACGCCAGGATTCGTCGAGCAGTTGGCTTCTCTTCAATCTGTCCACCGCGTGGTTTCTTATACTACCGTGGAACCACCTATCTTTGCGGATGATGAACGACCCGGCAAAATTGTGCGGGATTTTGGCGTCGATATCGCTACGTTCCAGCGTGACGCTTTATTTCAGTTCTCCCAGCAGGAACAGCAAAAGAATAGTGAGGGAAATAGGGCGTTAGCAGACAGTAATAAAATTTCCTTTTTTTTATGTGCTGCCCGGAAAGTGCTGTTGGAGATCGGCGGACTGGACCCTCTATTCAACCCTATGTTTTGCGAAGATGATGATTTAATACTTCGGCTTAATTTGAAAGGACTGGAGATGGTTGTTTCCTTAAATGCCATCTGTTATCATTTTGTGAGTAAAACGTCCCGTTTTTCAGCCGAGTACAGTCGCAGAACGCAGCAAATTGAGACTCAATCCAATAGAAACTTTATTCGAAAATGGGGATTTCGAAACAATTCTTCTGTGAAGAAAAAGTATGATATCGGATTCGTAGTAAGAAACGGCAACGTAGCGATTCTGCGGGAACTTGAGCCCTGGTGTTCAACCATTTATATTGATACAGATGCTGAAGCGTATCAAACGGAGGAACAGCCCCGCACCAGCTTTGACCTCAGAAAAAAAATAAAAACCCTGGGGGAAAAGAAAGAAAATGGAATTATGGTGTCGGTGGATGCAAAAAAAATAGATGCCGGAAAACTAGCCCAGATCGAATACCTTCATGAGGCCATTCACGCCAAACTTATGGAGCCTAAAAGCTTATTGTCCAGGTTGTTGGCTATTGGCCCGCCAACGTTTACATGGCATGGGTACCGCATCCGGATCATTGACCAGACCTCTTACGAAAACCGGCTCATTACTAAGTTTTGAAACGACGATGTTTGGACGATTATTTCGACGCAGAATCAAGTTGTCTTACGGAATTACAGTATGCAATGAAGCCGATGAACTGGAGCGTCTGCTTTCGTTTTTAGTGCAGCAAAAAGATCGCCAGGATGAGATTCTTATTTTGCAGGACAGCACCAAGGCCGACAAACGGGTAGCCGACGTAATTGATAAATATCGCGGCACACTGATTGTTAAGCAGCAAAAACTTAATAATGATTTTGCTACGTTCAAAAATAACCTGATTGACATGGCTTCGGGCGACTATCTGTTTCAAATTGATGCCGATGAACTGCCTGCCGAAAAGTTAATTCAAAACATAAAACGCGAATTGATAAAGCATACGAAAAGCGATTGCTTTGCCGTGCCGAGAGTTAATCTGGTCGAGGGGCTTACGAAGGAATTTATTGACAAATGGAACTGGGACGTGGATGCGAAAGGACGTATCAATTTTCCGGATTATCAGCTTCGGATTTTTAAACTGAATAATTCCATTGCCTGGAAAAATAAGGTACATGAAGAACTGACTGGCTTCCAGCATTGCCAATACCTACCTTCGGCCAATGAGGATTTTTGTCTGATTCATAGTAAAGACATTGACCGTCAGAAACGGCAGAATGATTTTTACGATACGTTATAAACAAGGTTACTAAACACAGAGAAAACGGAGGTTTTCATAGAGCACACATAGATTTTTCTTTTACTCAGTGAAACCCTCCGTGGCTGTGTGTTTAAACTATTTGAAATGAAGAAAATAGCATTTATTGTGCAGCGGTATGGAGAAGAAGTTAATGGTGGGGCGGAATACTACTGTCGGATACTGGCCGAACGATTAACGGCCCTGTATGATGTTGACGTATTGACCAGTTGCGCGCTGGAGTATGTGACATGGTCCAATCATTTTCCGGCTGGTGCCAGTGTCGTCAATGGTGTAAATGTCCTGCGGTTTCCCACCCTGCACAACCGGGATGAGGAAGGCTTTGCGTTGATGATCCACAAACTGACGAGAAAGCCACCACCGGGCAAAAGCAAACTGTCGATCGCCCTGGAAGAAGTAGGGCGGCATATTTCGGGGAAAACAACGAAGTATTATGGTCAGCTCTGGGCTGAATACCAGGGCCCTTATGTTCCCGAATTGATAACGTATTTAAAGCAGAACCATAAAAAATACGATGCCTTAGTCTTTGTTACGTATCTCTATTATCCAACGATTGCCGGACTAAAGGTTGCCCCCCGGAAGTCCATTCTAATTCCGACCGCTCACGATGAACCACCCATTCATCTGCCGGTATTCAAGCGTTTTTTTTCATTGCCCAAAGCGATGCTGTACATCTCGGCGGGTGAGAAACGATTTGTTGATCAGGCTTTCCCCGATAAAACGCAGTACACCGATATTCTGGGCGCGGGTATTGAACCTGCTCAGGTAAGCACGAATCTTTCGGCTGCGGCTATTTTGGGCACTGATGCGCCTTATGTAATTTATATTGGCCGGATCGATACGTCGAAAGGTTGCGACGTACTGTTCGACTACTTTATCCGCTACAAAGAAGAGAATCCATCTCCGTTAAAGCTGGTGCTGGTGGGGCAGACGTTTATGACAATCCCTGAGCACCCTGATATAGTGCTGGCAGGATTTGTGGAGGAAGCCGTAAAAGTTACGCTGTTGAAAGGCGCTAAAGCATTGGTTATTGCTTCGCTGTATGAAAGTCTGTCGATGGTTACGTTAGAAAGCTTTTCGTACGGTGTCCCGGTTATTGCAAACGGTACCTGCGAAGTCATCAGAGACCACGTTCAAATCAGCCGGGGCGGTTTGTTATACACAGAGTATGCTGGTTTTGAGGACGCTCTTCATAAGCTTTTAGCCCAGGACACGCGTGAAATGGGCGAAAACGGGAAAACGTATATTGCCCAAAATTACACCTGGGATAAAGTTTTGGCCAAGTTCGCCAGGGCCGTCGACTACGTAACAGGACGTTGAAAAGGCTATTGAAAGACCTCCTGCATCATATTCAGGCGTTTGTAAATGCTGTCTTCGCTGTTGATCAGTTCGAAGTGATTACCTCGTTCGACAATCCGCCCGCCTTCCATAATTAAAATCTCATCGGCTTCTTTAATCGTGCTCAGTCGGTGAGCGATCACCAGCGTAGTGCGGCCCTCCATCAGGTTATTCAGGGCAATCTGCACCGACTTCTCCGATTCGACATCCAGGGCAGATGTCGCTTCGTCGAGAATCAGAATGGATGGTTTTTTGAAGACAGCCCGCGCTATACTCAACCGCTGACGCTGGCCACCGCTCAGGCGAATGCCCCGATCGCCGATGTTGGTGTTGTAGCCATCTTCGGTTTCCATGATAAAATTATGGGCGTTGGCTACTTTTGCCGCTTCGATAACGTCTTCCAGGCTGGCATCCGGCTTCCCCAGGGCTATGTTGTTGAAGATCGTATCGTTGAACAGAATGATTTCCTGCGTCACAAAGCTCATCTGCTCACGGAGCGATTCCATTTTGTAGTCTCTAACGTCAATACCGTCAATTTTGACGCTTCCCCGCGTGGATTCGTAAAAACGGGGAATCAGATCGGCAATGGTCGATTTCCCGACGCCAGACGGGCCTACGAGGGCGATTTTTTTACCTTTTTCAATTCGGAAGCTGATATTTTTCAGGACTGGTTTATCACCATACTGGAAGCTAACATTGTCGAAGACGATGTCCCGCCGGAACGGTTCCATGACTCTGGCATCTGGCTTGTCCAGGATTTCGATGGGTTTGTCCAGTAGCTCGATAATACGTTCGCCAGCGGCCTGTCCCTGTTGAATATTGGTGAGGGCTACCACAATGGCTTTCGCGGGACGTATTACCTGCGAAAAAATGGCGATGAAGGCAATGAACGAACTGGCCTGTAAACTTCCCTGACTACTCAGCACCAGACTACCTCCGTATACCAGAATGCAGGCTACAACAAACACGCCCGACGCTTCGGAAAAGGCCGGAGCCAGTTCCTTGCGCTTAAAACCATCCAGACTGGCCTTCCGGTAGAAATCATTCTCCAGACTAAACCGTTTTAACACAAAGGGTGTCGCATTGAACGATCGCAGAATCCGCATACCCATGAGCGTCTCGTCCATCAGGGTGAGCATCCGTCCCATAGATGATTGCACGTCTTTCGCTTCCTTTTTGAGCTTTTTTGTCACGGCCGCGATACCCACGGCTGAGATAGGAATGATGATGAGCGTAAAGAACGTTAGCTTGGCTGAAATGGCGAAAAGCGCTACAAAATAGCCAATAAGCATAAAGGGCTCTTTAAATACCACCTCGATGGAACTGCCCGCCACACCTTCGATCGCATAGACATCGCCGTTAAGCCGGGACAGTAGATCACCTTTATGTTCCTTGGTGAAGTAGCCCAGGTGCAGGTAATTTATTTTTTCGAACAGGGCTTCCCTAAGCCGCTTCACCAGTAAGGTTCTGACACTGAGCAGGGATCGCTGAGCCAGGAACCGGAAGAAATTGGTCATGACCACCGCTACCACGATCATACCTGCCAGAAAATACAGCGCATAGACAGGATTGGTGGTTTTGAAATTGTAAATCAGGTGGTAAAATGAATCCTTGAAATAATCGGGTGACAACCGGAAGGTGGGCGTCAGGGCATATTTAGCCGCATCGGCTGTGTTGATGGGATCAAACAGAAAATTGAGCAGGGGTATGATCAACGCAAACTGAAAGACGTTGAAAAATACGCCGATGAGGGTGAATACAACAAAGGGGACAATAAACTTTCCATAAGGCTTGGCATACACCATCAGCCGTCTATAAATCTTCATTCGTTAACGTTAACGTGGGGAATACCCACAAATTTACGGCTTAAATGGTTTAACCTATTTAGTATCCACAGAGGCAGGCCCGGAGAACACGGAGAAAAAAGATCTAATAAATTTCTCTGTGTGCTCCGGGCCTGCCTCTGTGGATACTAAATATCTACGCTAATGACCGGTAGACTTCGATGTATTTTTTGGCTGAATCTTCCCAGTTGAACGTAGCACTATGAGCTTTCATCGCTTCCTTCATCTGGCTCCCGGCCTTTTTGTAATGGCGCATGCCGGCCATAAAGTCTTCCTGCATGTTGTCAAAGCCGTAGAAATAGAAAGCCAGATCCTTACCTATTTCGGGTAGAGCCGTGTGTTTCGACAAAAACACCGGTTTGCCAATCGACATCGCTTCCGTAACGGGCAGTCCGAAACCTTCAGCCAGCGATGGCATCACAACAGCCTGACAGTTATGGTAATACCACGATTTTTCCTGTTCACTGATTTCATCTACCAGGTGCATCCGGTCCTCAACCTTTAATACTGATGCCTGCTGCTTCAGGAAATGAGCATAATCTTTATCTTCGTGCCGACCGGCCAGCACCAGTTCCAGCGCCGGATTGCTTTGTAATAACGGCAGAATCTGGTGCTGATTTTTCTTACGGGCAATGGCGCCGATGTTGAATAAAAAGGGAATGGTTGGCCGATATGATTTTTCTTTCAGCAAGGGCGTCTCCAGGCCATTGGTCCCATTGTAGATCATATGGACGGGTTTGTTTCCCGTATCACAATGGGTCAGTACGTCGTTTTTCGTAAACTCAGAGATACAGACGATGGCATCGCTACGGTCTATATTCCGCTGTACATCCTCAAGGCAACGTTTCTTTTTCTGCTCGGTTTTGTCCTCATGCAGGAAATTAAGGTCGTGGATAGTAAGCACAACTTTAATTCGGCTATTCCGTCGGGGCAGGTATTGGGAACTTTGGTACGTGCTATGCCAGATCTGAAACTGACTCAGGGATGGCATGAAAAATTTTTGAAGAGAATTCTGTGGAATAACGGGAACCGAAGGTCCAAAGGCGGACCGGATGTGTCTCGGTCCAAATACTGACAATTGCTCCTGGGTTGAATTTTGCTGAAGGGCTTTCCCCAGATTGAGGCAATAATAGTATAGTCCAGTGTTGGCATACTTCATCCTCTCGCAATCGAAGGTGATTCGAATCATACACAATAACCTTTCAGGTTGTTTAACTTGTTAAATAAAATATCCGCTACAAATATAAGTTTGCAGTAAACTACACGGTTCTATAGCTTGGGACACCGAACCAGACAGAAGGGTTGGAATAGGAATGACGAATGTCGTCTATACAACCAATACAATAGAATCGCCGTTATTGTTGCATAACCTATAAATTGTGCCTAGTTGACACCCCTCGTCGACCACGTTTCTGATCTATGTCCCGTATTATTCTTGACTGCGACCTGATGAAATTTCCTCATTCTGGCCTGTATTATTACTGCCAAAATCTTGGAGAACACATCAATCAGGTGCTCGCTGAAGAAAACGAGCCGTTCGTCCAGATGTTTCTGCCACCCCGTAAGAAACTTATCCTCCGGCCCGAACCGTATCATTTGGTGGAGCGAAAATGGCATAAATTCTTTCAACCTTTTCTGCTCGATTGCCGCGTATGGCATGCACCTTTTCAGTCCGGGCGGATTTTTCCGAATCGAAAACGGTTTCCCAACCTGAAAATAGTGCTGACCATCCATGATTTGAACGTATTGCACGAAGGGAAACCTGAACCCGTTCAGCAGAAAAGCATGGCCCACACGCAGTCACTGATCGACCAAAGTGATGCCATCATCTGTATTTCCGAATTCACCAAACGGGATGTACTGGCCAACTGCTACGTTGGTGAAAAACCCGTTCACGTGATCCATAATGGTGTCAATAAACTACCGGAGGTAACCGGAGACGTAGTGGGGTATAAGCCAGCCCGGGAGTTTTTGTTGGGAATTGGCTATCTGAATAAAAAGAAGAATTTTCACGTACTACTGCCGTTGCTGGAATCCAATCCCGATCTGGAGATGATCATAATTGGTCATCATGACGACCCGCATTACGTAGACCAGATGAAGCGTTTAGCCCAACAATTAGGCGTTGAGAAGCGTCTGCACTTGCCCGGAACGGTTTCTGAAGGAGACAAAATCTGGTATTTAAGAAACTGTAAGGCGTTTTTACATCCTTCTCTGGCCGAAGGCTTCGGCCTGCCGGTGGTAGAAGCCATGCAGTTTGGCAAGCCTGTTTTTCTCTCCAGCTTTACATCTTTGCCGGAAATAGGGGGGGATGCCGCCTTTTACTTCCCTGACTTTGATGCCAACGTAGTGCAGGACGTGTATCGGCAGGGCATGCAGGAATATGAAACCTCGAACTTGTCGGAGGCTGTTATTACACACGCGGCCCAATTCGATTGGGCGGAAAGCGCCCGCCAGTATATTGCTGTTTATCAGTCGATTATCGACTAATCTGCCTAGGTTAATACAACTAGTTTGCCGCCAGCCTGATTGCTTTCCATATACGCATGCGCCTTGGCAATTTCATCAAGGTGAAAGACTTTGCTCACGTTTAAATGGATCTGACCAGCTTCAACGGTGTGTATAAAGTCCTGAAAAATCGCTGGAATTATGTTGGCCGCACCGCTATTGTAAATCGTCAGACTGACCAGGGGCGGGATAAAGTCCATCGGAGCGAAATTCGGGATTTCCCATTGTTCAGCCAGCATACCGGTCATACATACCGTTCCCCCTGGTTTAGCGCAGTGTAAGGAATCTTTCAGCGTTACCGTACCGACCAGTTCCAGGACTTTATCGACGCCGTCGGGGAAAATGGCCTTTACTTTGCTGGCCAATTCACCATCGTCAATGAGGCAATAAGAGACTCCGTTATTCATCAGTAAGGATGCCTTATCGGGATTTCGCGTTGTCGCAATAACCTGTACGCCCATGCTTTTTGCCAACTGGGTCGCCAGCATACCTATGGACGACGTACCCCCTCTAATGAGCAGATTATCACCTTTTTGACAATTCAAGGCCAGACTAAGCGATCCATAAACAGTTTGGTACATTTCGGGTATGGCACCGAGTTGATCCCAGCTTAACTGACTCTCGAAAGGGAACACGATCGATTTGGGTAGCACCGTATATTCGGCATAACTACCGTCGAAATCCCGTCCCATACCGCCCATCAAAGCCGCGACTTTCTGTCCTTTTTGATAGTCGCCGGATGGATCAGATTCTACTTCCCCTACGCATTCAATCCCTAAGACACGCGGAAATTTGACGTTTGGCGAATACCCCTTACGCGTCATCAACTCCGATCGGTTTAGCCCAAAGGCTTTTACTTTGATCAGGATAGTGTCTTCGCTGGCCTGTGGTATCGGTCTTTCTTCAAGCTGGAAGGCATTTGCATCCCCTGAATTCTTTAAAACAGCGGCTTTCATAGCTAGTTGCTCAGTTGTGATGTGTCGTAGTTAATTCTATGCTTGGCTTATTCGACAACGCAAAGGTGGCTGTTCCTGCCGGAAGCAACCCTTAAAGAAGGTTAAGAAATACCCTTAACCTTCTTTAAGGGTTAACCTGTTTTTTGGAGATCTCTTTCCGAATTTTGCTCAGAAATTCGGGGGTAATGCCCAGGTACGAAGCAATTTGAGTATTGGGCAGCCTTTGTGACAGATTGGGGTATTGATCTAAAAAAGTAACGTAGCGTTCTTCGGCGGTCGAGCTGATGGCCTGTAAGACTCGGTTTTCGAGTTCAACAAATCGGTTCTCAATAATAACTCTGAAATTTCGGTCAAACTTCGGGTTATGCATAAAGAGATGCAGAAGATCAGGCTTACTGATCTGTAAAATGACTGATGGCTCGATGGCCTCGATATACACACGGCTTGGTTTCTCCGCGTAGAAGCTGTCGATTTCCATAATCCACCGGGCTGCCGGGCGGTCATTTTCAGCCGCAAACTGAAGATTATGTTCAACGCCTTTTTTGTCAACCTGAAACTTCCTGAAGCAGCCTTCTGCCACAAACGTGTAATGTCGGCAAATGTCATTCTCCTGGAGAATAAACTGCCTCCGTTTAATTCGTCGTTCAACAACCCGCTTCGATAAGTCGTCTCGTTCCTGTTCATCAAGAGGAAGGTAATTATCAAAATTTGCGAAGAGTTTTTGGATCGTCACGTTGTTTAAGCAGGGTTATTGACTTCACGTAGCTCAAATATACGTTGGAGATTCTACCCATACTGACCGGCTGACTCCGTCATACGTACAGTCTCTTGACTTAACTTTACCGAAACTTTACGTCATGCGCCGTCCGATTGTTTTTTTTTGTTTGTGGGTAACTGGCTTTTGGCTAGGCAGTCAGCCAATGGCAACGGCTCAGGAACAGTGTGCGGATCGGCTCTCGTTTACGCCTGTCAGTCAGCCTAATCAGATCGAATGGAGCAAGTTTCCTGATTTTACACTTCCGTTTCCCGTCATCTACAATGGACCACGATTTACGGATACGCAGGCCAGCCCACTACGTCATGGTTTCAGCAACCTTGTCGATGTAAAGGACAGCGAGTTTGGCTCACTGGTTCAGTTCAGGCAGCGCGTCATTGTCTACTATGGTTTCGCGACCGGCCTTAATCAGCCCTGGGAAACTATCGAGAGTCCGTGGGCGAATGATCTGGATGCCTACCGCGCCAAATGGGATCGCTTTTTGTCTGACATAAGCGGGGGACAGAAAAATTCAGCCGGGTTGTATGTTGTTCAGGCGAGCCGACTGGTGCTGGATATTGAGCGTTTTCAGGAAACAGATGCCCGAATTCTGAGACTCAAACAGGATACGCGCGTCCCGGAAACGTATCGGAATTTGTCGGATGCTACGTTCATCGCTACGTATAAACAGGACATGCGTAACCTGCATGCCGAGGGGGTACGTTATATTCGTCAACACGCCGACCTGGGCGGAGCCAGTATCAGTAGTTATGCCGATACGCCCGTGCTGAATACGTATCTGAACGTACCAACTTTCTCCTGGGCCGATTGGACAACTAAAATTAACCTGACAAACTATCTGGTTCAGGAAGCCAGCGGAACAAGCATTGGTGGGCCGTATTATGAACAACTGGACGCCTTGTCACCCTCAGCCTATTATTTCTACGATTACCCAAACCCGCTGGCCAGAGATTATCTGGCGTATCTGTTGTTTCAGGTAGAAGTGAACCGGGCCTGGAGCAATAAGCCCGTGGTGCCCTGGGTCTGGATGCGGTACCATAACGAATCGAGCAGCTATCCGAATTTCATTCAGCCATTTATGGCCGAAGCGACTGCCATTTTTCCTTTTTTTTCTGGCGCAGCCGGGCTCTGGTTATGGGAAGATCCTTTTCTCACCCAGAGTCGCACCGATAATTACGCGGCCTATGAGCACTTCACTCACGGGCTGTATCGACTGTCCCGTTTCGCCGATATGTTTCAGGGAACGCATGAGTTGGTGATCGAAACGCCCGCCCGCGACCTCATGGATAAGCAACTCCCTGTGTGGCGTGGTGTGGTGAAGGAAAATAAAATTCTGATTGCGGCCCAGAATCCGTATGCGAATGATGGCCAGAAAACAAGCCTGACAGTACGGTATAAATCCTGGCAACAAGCCATCGAACTGACGGGCCGAGAGGTGTATCTGTGCCGTTTTGATATGGGCAGCGTTACCGCAACGGAACCCTTGCTGCCAGACGTAGTGGCGTCGCCTAATCCGGCTCAAACGACTCTGACCGTAACATTCGATCAACTTCCCCCGGCTGCCACCGAAATTGGATTGGTCAATATGCTCGGACAAACGGTCATCAGAAAAGCCGCGACCAGCAAAACGGAAACGGTGAACGTAGCGGGTTTGCCCGTTGGGCTGTATGTTCTCCGCATTCAAAACGAAACCCATACCCAGACGAAAAAAATTATCATTAGTCATTAGTAAGGACAAGAGCCTTCAGAAACTGTCTGACTTCCCTCTAAAGCTCGATAAGATACCGGTGAACAAGATGATGTTTTAAAGGCTGGTGGTAACTCCAGTCGGAACTTTAAGCCATCATCTGGTCCGCCGATACCGTCAACTGGTAAACAAAGCGGGTGGGATTGATGAGCTATAAAATCATATAGTTACGACCTGCTGCCGAATAGATCGGAGAAGGTACAGCTGGTGATTCAAGTGGATGTGGATGTTTACTAATTAGAAGTAGGTGTAACTGCAGTCTTAGATTTGTCAATCTCACCAAAACGCCATAAATCGAGAGGAAACTACGGGGGAATGATTGACTACCTATCGCATTGGATCAACCGGGGTGAACTATCCGGATTTTCGCCGGACGAATTGGCCATGCACGAACGCTACACCGACTATTTTACGATGGGTATTGCGATCTGTGTAGCCCTGCTGTACTGGCAATTTAAGGAGCTCAAAGAGAGTGACTTGAAATAAAAAAGCCAGACCGTTAAACGAGTATCGGCACTGGCCAGGTCCATTCTTGTAACCACCCGTTTGTTGCTATTTCCCTAATTTTCGCTCAATCAGTGCGACTATTTCCTTGCGATTTTTGAGCTTGGCAAAATCCAGGGGCGATTTACCATCGTTCGAAAGCAGGCTTAAATCTGCATTGGCGGCTAAGAGTAATTTGACAATGTCAACGTTATCCTGCCAAATCGCATCATGCAGGGCGGTGTACCCATTATAGGGACCCTGTTTGTTAATATCAATATTGTGTTCGATCAAGAGTTGAGCCGCTTCTGTTCGGCCAGCATAGGCGGCCGCGTGTAAAGCCGTTGCTTTCATCCCCGGGTCAACGGCCCGTACATCAGCGCCAGCATCTAACAGTAACTTGACGATATGGTTATACCCTTTATAAGCCGCAATGACCAGAGGGGCATCCTGGTTTGAATCCAACTCATTGACATCAGCCCCATTTTGAATGAGTTGCTGAACGAGTAAGCTATTATTTTTATTGATGGCATTCAGTAAAGCGGTCATATCAACTCCTGTAGTTTGCGTAAATGGTATAGTTGAATAGGTTTCAATAGGCCCGTGCGGGCTAGCCTGTTAAACAAATATAGAGCCTGCGATGCCATTTTGATGGCCGGGTTACTCACTAAAGCGGCCTTCCTATCCTATTGTCTGGTCTTTTTTGCCAATCATGCACTAAAGTAAAAACTGGTGCGTAACTCCTGTAGTTATAACAGAACTAAATGAGATACCCAGGGAAAATAGTAAAACTCTGTGTCAAAACCTCAAAATTATGCCGAATCAACTGCAATACGAAACCAGTCCTTACCTACTCCAGCACGCTGAAAATCCAGTTGACTGGTATCCGTGGGGCGAGGAAGCCCTCGCCAAAGCCATCGCTGACGACAAGCCGATTCTGGTTAGTATTGGGTATTCGGCCTGTCACTGGTGCCACGTAATGGAACGGGAATCGTTTGAGAAAACCGACGTAGCGCAGGTGATGAACGAGCAGTTCGTATGCATTAAAGTTGACCGGGAGGAGCGTCCCGATGTAGACGCAATTTATATGGATGCGGTACAGGCAATGGGTGTGCAGGGTGGCTGGCCGCTCAACGTATTTCTGATGCCCGATGCCAAACCGTTCTATGGCGTTACGTACCTACCGAAGCGAAACTGGGTCAATCTGTTAGAAAGCATTCGATCAGCCTTCGACAATAACCGGGCCGATCTGGCGCAATCGGCGGACGGCTTTGCCCGAGAGTTGAATCTGACCGATGCCGAACGGTACGGCCTGACACAGAACGACCCATTATTTGCGCCCGAAACGCTCGATGTTCTCTATCGTAAAGTCGCCGTCAAAGCCGATGATGAGAAAGGAGGGATGCGCCGGTCACCGAAGTTTCCGATGCCCAGCATCTGGCGGTTTTTACTCCGTTACTACGCCGTTACGGGCAACGATTCGGCATTGCATCAGGTCAAAATTACCCTCGACCGTATGGCGTTGGGCGGTATTTACGATCAACTCGGTGGCGGATTTGCGCGCTATTCAACAGATGTTGACTGGTTTGCGCCCCATTTCGAAAAGATGCTTTACGACAATGGGCAATTGCTGGCCCTGTACGCAGAAGCATACAGCCTGACAAAATCAGAACTCTACAAGCACGTTGTTTATCAGACAATTGGCTTCATGCAACGCGAGCTGATGAGTCCGGAAGGTGGGTTTTACTCCGCCCTTGACGCCGACAGCGAGGGCGTTGAAGGAAAGTTCTATACGTTTACCACCCCTGAACTGCTGGACATCCTCGGCCCTGATTATGACTGGTTCGCCGAATTGTATAATCTGACCGATGAAGGAAACTGGGAACACGGCCGTAATATTCTGCATCGGACAGAAGCCAATAAATCGTTTGCGGAACGCATGGGCTGGTCTCTGGCCGATCTTAACCTGCGGTTAGATGCTACGCACGTACGATTGCTTCGAGTACGTAATGAATACATTCGGCCGGGCCTGGATGACAAGATTCTGTGCTCATGGAACGGTCTGATGCTAAAAGGATTGGCCACGGCCTACCGCGTTTTTGGGGAACCGGAGTTTCTGGCACTAGCACTGCGACTGGCGTATTTTCTGCTGAAAAAAATGCGTGACACTCGCAACGGGCGACTCTGGCACACGTACAAACTGGGACGTGCTCGTCAGGCGGGTTTCCTGGACGACTATGCGGCTGTGATCGACGGATTGCTGGCGCTTTATCAGGCGACTTTTGTCCAGAGCTGGTTAACGGAAGCAGACCAACTGATGCAGTACGTACTGACGAATTTTAGTGATACCAGCGAATATGAAACCGGACCCGATCCAATGTTTTTCTTCACGGATAAAAATGGTGAAGAACTCATTGCCCGACGTAAAGAACTGTTTGACAACGTAATTCCGTCATCCAATTCAATGATGGCTGAGAATTTGTACATGCTAAGTCTGCTGCTTGAACGTAGTGAATACGCCGAACGGGCCGACCAGATGCTGGGCCGTGTACAACCGCTCGTCCAGCAAAATGCCGATTACCTGACCAACTGGGCGGCTCTGTTTGCCTTACGAACCCGCCCAACGGCCGAAATAGCCATTGTTGGTCCCGAGGCTGAACGATTTCGGGCTGAATTGGACGCTGAATTTTATCCCAACAAAATACTGTGTGGTACGTCTGCCAGGAGCGATTTGCCGCTCCTGCACCAGCGTGGCCCCATAGATGGCAAAACAGCTATCTATGTTTGTTACAACCGCGCCTGTCAGTTACCGGTTACGAGCGTTGCCGAAGTATGGAAAATGGTGAAGTGATTCGCTAGGTAGTTAACGCTTCCGAAGTATGACCAGATCCTGTTGGTCTATACCTGTTGGAATCACGTTTATAACATCAAAATACTGACTCCACCGTTCCTGAATATAGGATTCTGTATGGTAGCTGTTCTTGTAGAATTGGGGTAAACCATCGGTGCACGTATCGTCGGACGCGTAAAAAAAACCTTCCTGCTGGACTGTCTGTACCGCAGCGGGAGTAAGTTGATGAAAGAAAGCGTCGCCGTGGATGGTTAGCAATGCATAGCCACCCTGGCGCAGCACGCGACTAATGTCGGCTAGCCAGGCATGTTCCATATCTTCGGGTAAATGCGTAAAGACGCTGATGGCGAAAACAAGGTCAAACGTCTGATCGTCATGCAGCATAGTGGGCCAGGAAGGGTTCAATTTTACTGAGCCTACCTGTGAATAATGTTCGGTAAGCCAGGTAACGGCCTCCGCGTCAATATCTACACCATGAATTCCTTTGGCATTAATCGACCGCATGGCCAGCGGAATTAATGTTCGGCCACAGCCACAGCCAAAATCCAGTACGTTCTCAAACTGCGTCAACGTGCGGTCAACACCCGAAGCTGCCAGCCCATGATTCATTTTGTTAATTAGCGATTGCCCGTGCAGAAAAAAATCAGTGTAATAGGAGCCTGAAACTCGAATTTGAAGGTTGGCTGGCGGGATCGCTGAAACCTGATCTCTTAGCATGAGCAATGAGTGAAGCTGACCAATGTAGACTTCGTTCTGTCTGGCTCGGTTGCGTGTTTCTTTGACCTCAGCTATACCATATTTCAGGTACTTGAAAGAGAAAAAATTAGACATGTTCATGGGTGAATAGGGGAGTTTAAGTGTATTGAAAAGCCCGCAGCAGTCTAGTTTTATAGTAAACCTGATCCTGGCTACGGGCTTTTAATACGTTTGAGAAATGGGTGGATAGATGCATCATCGCCGAACGACGAACATACATTACCCTTAAATATCTGAATAACTTTAGTTGAATGCCACTACGTATGGGTGAGTGACAGGTAATTCCAGGTGAGTGAACCGTTTTACGGGGTAGTGAGAGAATGTAGTGAAAATACTCGTATCCACTGAGTGTCTGCTAAACAGCGGATCTGGCTACGTAATAGCTTTGTAAAATCATTCGTCTAATCACCCCAGGCTGTCAATACCAGCGTTCGCGACCCGCCGTGATCGCGGTGTTCGCCCAAATAAATGCCCTGCCAGGTTCCCAGATTCAGCCGACCATTCGTGATGGGAATCGTAACGGCGTGCCCCAGCATAGCGGCTTTCAGATGGGCGGGCATATCATCGGACCCTTCATAATCGTGTTGGTAATAAGGCTCATTTTCGGGAACCGTTTTATTGAAAAACCGCTCAAAATCACCCCGTACCGTTGGGTCGGCATTCTCGTTGATCGTTAGGCTGGCCGACGTATGCTGGATAAAAACGTGCAGTAAACCAACGCGAATCCGTTGCAGATCCGTAAACTCCCGTTCGATTGCGCGGGTAATTAAATGGAAACCACGCGAGTAGGCGGGTAGGTGAATAGTTTTCTGAAATGTGGGCATATGGGTAGCGGATACTGACTAAAATAATTAACTATCTTAGTCATCAATCAGTTGTCAACGGGGGTTGTTTCTGTACACAACGGAATGAATTGCCCATTGAAAATGATCGCGTGATGAAGGCACTTTATTGGCTATTGTGTGGGCTGATGGTCAGTCAACCCATACGGGCGCAGGTTGATTCCACGGGAGCCGTTCATGATAATATAGTCCGTCGATTCCATCCGGAGTACGACGAAGAAATCATGTATTACGGGAAGCGTAATCAATACTTTAGCGTTAAAATTCTACGTAAAAACGGCACGTTACTCCGGCTCGATTCATACACGTTGTTGCCCAAGACACTGCCAAACGGGTTTCCATTGGATAGTGTCAATCGAATTATTCGACATGGCCCTACAAAAATCATGTATCCTGGGGGACAGCTACATATCAGCTGCGACTATAAAGACGACTTTATAAACGGTCCATTTATGGTGTTTTATGAGGACGGCGCCATCAAACGAAAGGAATTTTATCGCAACGGGCGCGTTGCCCGGAGTCAGTGTTACACGCCGGAAGGGGATAAGCAGACCTGTGAACCGTTCTATCAGGCCGCCAAGTTCATGGGCAAGCCGAATGAATTGTCAGATTATCTGAAACAGAAATTGGGGAGCGTACTGGATGGCGAGCGCATTCGAAAAATAACCGCTACGCTGAGAATCAACGAAATAGGGCAGGTCGTTAATGTGGATGTGTCGGTTAACGCAACCACAGGCAACGATCAACGGGTTCCGGCGGTCGTTAGCTATGTTCAGCAGATCATTCGAAATATGCCCGAATGGACACCCGAAAAGATGAACTGGAAACCGGCGCTCAATGATGGTAAGGCCATCTCGTCAAACTGTGTGTTGACACTCTATCGCTTCTACGGAGGTATTCAGAGTAATATGTATTTCAAGTTGTAGTCGAAGAATAAAGCGCGGATGACATAGATTGAACGGATAAGCGATGATCGATAATCCGGTTCAATCAGCGACATCCGCGTTCTATTTTCTATGAAGCGGAATTTCTAGCAGCAGGAGTATGGCATCGTTCGATAAAGCCTCGAATTCAACGGCTGGCTCTTGTACGTTCATCAACGACAAGCCGTCTCGTTCATGAAGTAACCGATCCTGAACCTCGAATACGCCGTTTAAAACAAAGACAAAAACACCATTTGTTTCCGGGTTTTCAAGCTTATAAATTCCATCTTCTCGACCATCGAATTTCCCAATAAAGCCACGGCTACGTAGTGCATTCTCGTTTATTGAAAAAGCGGGAAGGAGCTTATTTTTATCCGATAAATCGAATCTTGTTTGCCTGAGGCCGGGTGTAAAATCACTTGAGTTGTTCGTCAGCCAGATTTGGATGAAATTAATCAGGTCCGTCTCATATGGATTGATAATTTCATAGTCCATACTGCTGGCCAGCGAGAAAAGCTGAGCTTGACCTGCTTCTAGAAAACCATCTCCCAGACTGCTTTTGTATTCAAGCCCGCCAACAATCGGCAAAATCACTACGTCGGTAGTTGACTCAACCTGCATCCTGATACGATTCCCGGCCGTTAACGTATCGTCATTTAAAACCTGTAAAGCCCCGAAAGGTAGTTTGTGCTCATCGACGTACTGACCAAAGGAAAAGCAGTGATAGCTCCTGAAATAATCGAATTGGGAGCATCCGCGCTGGTCGGCCAGAAACAACTGCGCCTGAAGTTGGGTATCCATCATTGGCTTACTGACATTCATCTGGTTGAAAGGATGAAATGCTAAGGTAGGGTTGTATAGCGATCATATCGGTATCGATTTCTTTGCCAGCCCGCAAGGCTTCCCGCTGATCGCCGTAGGCAATGAGTAGTTGATTATCAAGCGTATCAATCCAGGTCAGTGGATCGCTATACAATGAAATGGCAATTCTATGGGCCTCTTTATGATGCACATGCGATTGAATAATATCGAACTTGAATTGCGTAAACGGAAGACATAATTTGCCGGATACGTTCGCAATGTCGGGGATGATCTGATTCAATTGCCGGATGTAGCCAATGGCGGCCGTACTCGTCAGGTAGTGCAGTTTGTCGGCATTGGGGACATGCTCGACCAACTCCTGGAACGTAGCGTATTTGTTCTCCTGGTTATAAAATTGAGCCTGCATGAAAAATTCCATGTAGGTATCCTCAAACACGAATTTGTCCCACGCTTTTTGAGAGGCCGCGTCAATGATTTTTCGATAACACAGACGAATAAGTCCTTTTGTCATTTTAAATACGTACCAAGCAGTTTTTACCACAGCTTGTCCACAGAGATTAAATACCCGAAACCAGCACATAAATCTCTGTGATCTCTGTGCCGCGACGGCGGACCGCTCTGTGGACAAGCTAAAAAAGTTTAACCCTAGGCAACTATCAACTTTTTTGATTTCTTATGCACTTACGACAACATTGAACGCCAGTATGTATCCGGCAGATATACTACCCGTAACTGTGGCAATTTCAGTGGCGTAGGAGTCAGAAAATACGTTATCTCGCTCATTTTTTGTGTCTTGTGCGCCTTTCGTATAGCCATACGCCTGTGCTGTTGTGTAAACAGTATTCGAGATGTCGTAGGGAAAGGCGATTTGGGTAACCAGCAGCGACTTTCCCGAGGAATTATACACGTGAACGTGTATGTGCGGGGCCCGGCCCGAATACCAGCCCGGAAAAATAGACGTAAATTTCACCAGACCGTTGGCATCGGATGTTTGACGGCCCCGCAGAAAGTCTACGCTTGTATAGTTGACGCTTTGCATACCGGTCCCGCCATATTCGGAATAGTATCCGTCTTTATCGCAATGCCAGATGTCGACCAGTGCACCCGATAAGGCAGCACAGCTGTTGTTGCTATTTTTGATCGTAATGTTGATCGTAAAGGCCACCCCGGTTCGATCGGAACGGATATCAGACCGGACGAAATTAGCCGGAACTTTTGTTGGGAACGGTCCCTCGGTTTCGCTTGGCGAGACCTTGCAATCACTGGACGAACTGCCATTCGATGTGCCCGTCGACGTACCAGTTCCCGTCGTGGTGCTGGTAACCGGATCAACCGTTGACGATGAACAAGCCCCAACCATCGGGGTAATGGCTGCGATGCCCAGTAAGCTACCAAACCCTCTTTTCAAAAATTCAATCCGTTCCATAGTTATTAGTTAGTAGGCATTAAGATTACGTTGTATACCAGTCATTACGACGACCGGGTACAGATCGTTGCCCGCTGAGGTTGTTTTGAGGTAAACAGCCCAATTGTGTCGGTTAATCAAACACTGCGTGTTGACGTGAAAACCGAACTACAAACCAAACTGCCGAAAGAAATCGGCTTCGTAACTAGCGCCAATTGGAATCTCGCGGCCTGCCAGCAGAATCGTCTTGCTCTGTACGGCTTCGATGCGGTTGAGCGGCACAATGTAAGACCGATGCACCCGAATGAATCGCTCGGTGGCCCGGCCAGTTTCAGGAAGTTGCTGCAGCATGGCTTTCATGGTCATGCGGCAAACAATAGGTTTATCGCTCTGACGATGAATTTTGAGGTAGTCATCCAGGCCTTCGATGTACAAAATATCGGATAGCGGTACCTGATATAACTTGTAATCAGCCCGGACATATAGATACGTTTCGTCAGTTTTATCGGTCCGTTGCTGCCATTGATGGAAACCTTCGGCTTTGTTAACGGCCTGCAAAAACCGCTCGAACGTGAAGGGTTTCAATAGATAATCGACGGCATTGAGCGTAAAGCCTTCCACGGCAAACTCGGCGTAGGCGGTGGTGAAAATGACCATTAATGGCTGTGCTGAAGGCTTTTGCGTGGTGACCCGGTAAAAATCAATCCCTGACATCGAGGGCATATTTATATCTAAAAACAGGAGATCAGTCGGGAACTGCTCCAGATGCCGAAGTGCCTCGTCGGTACGCGTAAATGTCTTTTGCAGATCGATAAAATTCACCTGCTGGCAGAAGTGCGAAAGCACGCGGAGAGCAGGGGGCTCGTCGTCTAAAGCAATGGCGCGGATCATGACAGGGTAATGGATAAATCGACCGTAAAACTAGCTGGTTTGTCGCTGATAATCAGTTGATGACGATCTGGATACAAGAGTTGCAGACGGGCTTTTGTATTGGTCAAACCAATGCCGCTGGCAACCGCCGTTGGCTGAAACACCCGTACTTTTTTATTTGCTACGTAGCAGCGCAGGCCATTATCCTGAATAGAGATACTGACCTGAATAGCCGACGGTTCTTCGGGACTAACCCCGTATTTGAACGCATTTTCGATAAATGAAATCAGCAGAAGGGGCGCAATCTGTTTGCCATTCGCATGCCCCTCAACCGTGAAATCAATCTGTGCCGTTTCGCCCAGCCTCAGTCGTTGCAAAGCAATATACTGACCAATGTATTCCAGTTCATTACGTAGTGACACCTGATTTTTCTGCGACTCCTGTATCACGTAGCGCAGAAACGAAGACAGTTTGACAATGGCGTCAGCCGTCGGTGGCGATTCGATAATGGCCAATGAATAGATACTATTGAGCGTATTGAACAGAAAATGAGGATTGATCTGGGCTTTCAGATAGGATAGTTCGGTCTGGATTTTTTCGCGTTCCGTTTCGCGCCATCGGTTGTTGATACGTAGCGCGAGGGCTAACAGGAATCCAACCAGTGTCAGGAAAAAAGTCTGGCTCAGTTCTGACGGTAATCCTGACCGTTGAGAACCCGATTCTGGGAAATGACCTGGCGGGAACGGTGGCCGATCTTCGCCTGCAAAGGGCGGTGGCGGCATCCGGTCCATTTTTTCTAAGGATAGCGGTG
Organism: Spirosoma endophyticum; assembly: GCF_900112365.1. GTDB lineage: Bacteria > Bacteroidota > Bacteroidia > Cytophagales > Spirosomataceae > Spirosoma > Spirosoma endophyticum. The sequence goes on from NZ_FOLQ01000019.1 coordinate 55,080, forward strand.
GACCCTGACGCATGGCTGGCTGATCCCTTCCCTGGCGATTGATGACAACAAGTGTGCCGTCAATGAGCAAAAAACAGCCTACTGAGTAGAGACCATAGAGAAAATACTTCCGCTTAAAAAAAAGCTTCGGAATCAGGACGTAGTAGTTCGTATAGAAAAAGGCAATCGTCAGCAGATACGACACCAGGTTACGCTGCTCATGCGGATTGACGGGTAGTTCCGCCAGCTTTGAAAAACCATCCTCCGCCAGAACGTAGGGCAGGCTGAGAAAGGCCAGGCAACTGAGCAGGTGAATCGCGACTTGCGTAAACCGATTATTCATGGAAGAAAGTTACTCCCGAATCAGCTAATCTGACTTTGTCGCTACGTTGAATTGCGGTTGATGGGCAGAATGTGTCGGTGAATAGAAGGGGCGACTTACATAATTCGCCCCGAGTTCTCGCTGACAAACGCTCCCCAGGCACCTTTTTTAGTCTTTTTGCCGGGGGCAACAGGAAGGGCATTCTCGTGGAAATGATGGCAAATGGCAATCGCCAGCGCATCCGTCGCGTCGAAAAATTTAGGATCTAACGTTTCTTTTAATAGATGCCCCACCATCTGTGACACCTGGTCTTTCGTTGCGTTTCCGTTGCCCGTTACCGACTGTTTGATACGTCGGGGGGCATACTCCACAATGGGGATATTGCGTGATAAAGCTGCTGCCATCACGACGCCCTGCGCCCGGCCCAGCTTGAGCATTACCTGCACGTTTTTGCCAAAAAACGGGTCTTCAATCGACATCTCATCGGGGTGATATTCGTCGATCAGCCGCACAATGGTTTCGTAGAGTTTCTGGAGCTTAAGTTGATACGTACTATATTTGGTCAACTGAACGACGCCGTATTGCATCATGCTCATGACGCCCCCTTTCACCGAAATGATGCCGTAACCGGCAACTTGTGTTCCGGGATCGACACCGAGAATGATTTTTTCTTTGGTGATGGCAGATAAATTTGGCGCGACAATCATAATTAGGGTGGGGCAGTAGGCTCTTATACAAAGTAACGTGTTCTCATTTGTTTTGTCGCTGAAACCAGGTAAAAAAATCATCCTCTGGGGTAAAATCGCCGTTTTTGTCGGCCTTATTGCCTACATCGGCTATGTACTTCGGCAACAGCAGTTCGACTGGACAACGGTGCGCACGCAACTGCAAACAGTCGATCACCCGGAGCGTTGGGCCATAACGCTTTTGGTGCTTACGCCCATTAACTGGGGATTGGAAGCTTTAAAATGGCAAATCCTGCTCCAGCGTGTTCAGAAAACCTCCTTTTGGGATGCCTACCGAGGGGTGCTGGCGGGTGTTTCGCTGGGGTTTGCGTTACCGGCGCAATTGGGCGATACAGCCGGTCGGGTGCTCTCGTTACGTACTAACCGGGCTGAGGCCGTTGGCGCGTCGCTGGTGTCGGGCGGCATGCAGTTCTATGTCGCACTGGTCTTTGGAGCAGTTGCCTGGGCGCATCACCTGACCGTTGTCCCAGAGCGAGCGACACCGACTGGCCAATGGTTGCTGGTTTTATTCACGATTCTGTCTTTAGGTGGTGTGGGATTCGGGCTGGTACGCAGACGGCTTGTCAGGTGGTTGGAAAAGCGTCCGGGCCTGAACCAATTTTCGGAATATTGGAACGTAGCGGGACTCTATTCGGATAAAGAAATTGGGCTGGCGCTCAGTGTTGCTGGCTTGCGCTACGTTATTTTTTTGATACAATTCTATCTGGCGATGCGTCTGGTGGGAATAACCTTGCCGTTGGATATTTCGGCGTCGGGCATTGGCTTGGTATTTCTGGCGAAAACCATCACACCAGCGTTCAACTTACTTAGCGATTTGGGTGTTCGGGAAGCAGCTTCGCTTTGGGTTTTTGCTCCGTTTGGCGTGCAAGCTCCAATACTGATTACGGCAACGCTGACGCTCTGGATCGCCAACGTATTGACACCTGTATTGGTAGGACTTATTTGGGTCTGGAAACTGAAGATTAGTCAATAGTTGTCAGTCAACAGTCGATAGGGGGGGGCTGGTAGGCTATTAAGTAAGAAGTGACGACTGTATAGTAATGACTTTAATGACTATTTTTTTACTGGCAGTCAGTTTGCTTTATGCGCTGTTTACACTAACGCTCTGGGTTACCTGGTTACGAATGCCTTCGTTTAATGCCGGAGCCAGTCTGCCTAACGGTCCATACATTACGGTCATTATCCCTGTCCGTAACGAAGCTAACAACATCGCAAACTTATTGAATGACCTCACTGAGCAAACTTACGCTCGTTTTGAGGTCATTGTTGCTGACGACTCATCCACGGATGATACGCTCCGTATCGTTACAGAATACGCTGGAAAGGCTCCCTTTGCCCTTCATCCTCTGCCCTTAACCAACGAGCGAACGGCGTCGCCCAAGAAGCGGGCAATCACGCAAAGTATCGCGCTGGCAACTGGTGATCTAATTGTTACGACCGATGGTGACTGTCGGGTGGGTACACGTTGGCTAGCTACCCTGGCTGCTTTCTACCAGAAGACAGGGGCAAAACTGATTTCGGCCCCTGTAACCTTTACCGCCGAACGTAGCATCGTTGATTCGTTACAAACGGTCGAATTTTCCAGCCTGATCGGTACCGGTGCCTGTACGCTGGCCCTTGGCTACCCAACCATGTGCAACGGGGCCAACCTTTGCTACGTAAAAGAAGTATTTAGCGAAGTGGGCGGTTTTTCCGGAGTCGATCATCTGGCGTCGGGCGACGATGAATTTCTGATGCATAAAATTGCGGCTCGCTATCCAGATGGCGTTCAATTCCTGAAAAGTCCTGATGCAATTGTCAGAACACAGGCGCATCAGTCGTGGGCGGCATTTTATAACCAGCGGAAACGATGGGCCAGTAAGTGGAAGGCTTACGAAAGCTATTTGCCCTCGCTGCTGGCGGTGTTTGTTTTCCTGAGTAACGCGGCTCCAGTTGTGGCGATGGCTGGCTGGTTACTAGGATTTTTAAACGGAAATATGGGTCTTTTCGTTATTGGCTTGAAAGCCATCCCGGAGTTTTTGTTTTTACGTCAAGTTCTTGTTTTTTTACAAAAAAAATCGTCCGTAGGCGTCATTCCATTGACCCAATTGATCTATCCGCTCTATGTACTTTTCTTCGGGCTGGCCGCTCAGGGAAAAGGCTATGAATGGAAAGGACGAAATCTTAACTGATATAGGATATATGGTATAAGATGTGTGCGTTTTGAGTACATCCTATACCATATATCCTATATCATAAATCATACATCCCTTTGTCATTCTTTCTCCATAAGTCCAATTTTTTGCTCCGAACGGTGTACCCCGAGTTCTGGTGGAAGATCGAAGATAGAGTCGAACCAACGATTTATCTGACGTTCGATGATGGGCCAATCCCGGACGTGACGGAATTTGTGCTGGAGCAACTGGACAAATTTGCGGCACAGGCTACGTTTTTCTGCATTGGCGATAATGTTCAGAAACATCGGGACATTCTGTATAAAGTGCTCGAAGCGGGGCATATGGTCGGGAATCATACGTTCAATCACCTGAACGGCTGGAAAACGGACGATGCGATCTATCTGGAAAATATCCAAAAATGCCAGGCGCAGTTAGGCGTTGAAACGTCCCTGTTTCGGCCACCCTATGGCCGGATTAGAAAGTCGCAGGTGGCGGAGGTGCTGGAAAATTACTCAATTCTTATGTGGGACGTATTGACCGGTGATTTTGACCGTAAATTGCCCGCTGATGTGTGTTTGCGTAAAACCATTCAATACACCGAACCGGGTTCCATCGTCGTCTTCCACGATAGTTTGAAAGCCTGGCCGACGATGCGCTACGTGTTGCCGCGGATGCTGGCTTATTTTTCTGATCGCGGCTACTCATTTCGGTCTGTTCCGCAGCCTACCTATGCTGGCTACTGACCAACCAGCCGCGCATCGGTCAGACCGGGATTATCCGCAGATCAGTATCCTGATTGCCGCACGCAATGAAGAAGCGACTATTCTTGATTGCGTGCAGGCCATAACCCAGCTTGATTACCCGTCTGATGCCGTTGAGGTGCTGATTGGCGATGACCAGTCTACCGACCGAACCGGCTCCCTTATAACCGACTTTATCGCTGACAAACCGAATTTTCAACTGGTTACAATAAACGAAAGTCGGATAGGCCTGATTGGTAAAGCCAACGTACTGGCGCAGTTAGCGCACGTGGCGCGTGGCCAGTTTCTCTTTTTCACGGATGCCGATACGCAGGTGACGCCCGAATGGCTCACCGAAATGAGCCGTCAGTTTATGGAATCGGTTGGTATCGTTACGGGCGTTACGTTGCCCATGGGCCCAAAACTCTTTCACAAACTTCAGACCATCGACTGGCTTTATAACCTCACCCTGACGCATTTGATGAGTAGTATGGGCGTTCCCGTTACCGCTATGGGCAACAATATGGCTGTCAGTCGGGTGGCTTATGAGGCCGTTGGCGGGTATGAATCGCTGCCGTTTTCAGTGGTTGAGGATTATATACTGTTTCAGGCAATTGTGGCAAAAGGATATGCTTTTCGAAATTTGCTGAGTGAGCAGGTGCTGGCGCACACTAAGCCGGTCGATACGTTCCGGGCGTTCCTGCAACAACGTAAACGCTGGATGCGTGGTGCGATGAGCTTACCTGTCTGGATGGTTGTTTCACTGTATGCACAATACCTGGCGGTGCCGCTATTGTTGCTGCTGGCCTGGTTCTCGCCCGTGCTGGCCGTTGGTTTATACGTAGTGAAATTGTTCATTCAAACGCTGGTCATTTCATTCGGATCAGGCCGACTGCGGCAAACCAACTTATGGCCTTACGCGTTGCTATTCGAGATTTACCAACTCATTATCGGGCCGCTATCGGTTATTTATTACTTTTTACCCACGCCCATTGATTGGAAAGGAAGGAAATATAACTAGTCAACAGTTGCCAGTCGTTGGTTAATAGCAATTTTTCGCTGACGACTACAACCATTAACTAACGACTACCAGCTTATGACTTTTATCGACACCCACGCCCATATTTACGACGACCAGTTTGACGACGACCGGGACGTAATGCTGCATCGCGCTGAAACACAGTTGGTAAGCCAGATCTGGATGCCTAATTGCGCTCGTGAAACCGTGCCCGGCATGATGGCTCTCGCCGAACAATACCCGGAACGCTGCCTACCGATGATGGGCCTGCATCCAGCCTACGTTACCGATACGTTTGCGGATGAACTGGCGAATGTGGAAGACCAATTAAGTCGCCATGCGTTTATGGCCGTTGGCGAAATCGGCCTGGATTTTTACTGGGATATGAGCTTTGTGGATCAGCAGTTCGTCGCCTTCGAAACGCAGTTGCGTTGGGCAGCAGAACAGAAGTTACCCGTTTCGATGCATACCCGTTCCGGTCACGATCGAAACGCCTTTTCCGAAGCGGCTGACCTCATTGAGAAATTGGCACTACCCGGGCTAACGGGTATTTTTCATTGTTTCGTGGGTACGCTCGACGAAGCTAATCGAGCTATTAACTTAGGGTTCAAACTCGGTATTGGAGGTGTTAGTACGTTTAAAAACGGCGGTTTACACACTGTTCTGCCGCACGTTGACCTGGCGCAACTGGTGCTCGAAACCGACGCTCCTTACCTCGCACCAGTGCCGTATCGGGGGAAACGTAACGAACCTTCTTACGTACAAATCATAGCCCAACGCATTGCCGATCTAAAACAGATTAGCCTGGACGACGTAGCTCGCCATACCACCGCCAACGCGCTATCCTTACTACCAGCCCTTTACGCGAATTTATTACCGGATTGACATATCCAGGGAACGAGCCGCATTCGGCTTCAGCCCATGTTGCTTTTGACAAAAATTACGGGCTGAAACCCGTACATACCGATGCCTTACAAGACAGTTTACATTAACCCAAGTATTCTGAATCGCCCGCGCGCTTCGGTCTTGGTCATTTACACCGGTGGTACCTTAGGTATGGTTTATGACCAGAAAGCCAATCAGCTTATTCCCTTCGATTTCGAGCGCGTACTGGATCGTCTGCCCGAATTGCACCGCCTGGATTTTGAGATTACCATGCTCACGTTGCCCGAAATCATTGATTCGTCGAACATGAAACCAGCCATCTGGGTCGAGTTGGCACAAATCATTCAACAGAATTACGAGCAATATGACAGCTTTGTCATTCTACACGGTACTGATACGATGGCGTATACGGCGTCGGCACTTAGTTTTATGCTGGTTGGCCTGAATAAACCGGTTATTCTGACGGGCGCGCAATTACCCATTGGTGTAGCACGTAGCGACGCCCGCGAAAATTTTATTACCGCGCTTGAAATTGCGGCCGCCGTGGATTCGGCCGCCGTGGACGCTGCCGCTGTGGATTCGGCTGCTACTGGAGACCAGAAAAAAGGTCGCCCGATTGTTCCGGAGGTTTGCGTTTATTTCAATTCATTTTTGCTGAGAGGCAACCGTTCTACCAAGCACGAGAGCGTTCAATTCAACGCGTTTACGTCGGAAAACTACCCGCATCTGGCCACCGCTGGCGTCAGTATCGACTACAACCGACCATTCATTCGTCCGTATCAACCAGCTCAGCCCCTGGCACTACGTACTACTCTGGATACGAACGTAACGATTCTAAAACTCTTTCCAGGCATCACGCAGCCAGTGGTTGAATCCATTGTTAACCTAAAAAACCTGCGGGGCCTGGTACTCGAAACGTTTGGGGCGGGTAATGCGCCTACCGATAGCTGGTTTCTAGACACAATCAAGGAGGCTATTGATCGTGGGGTAATGATCTTTAATGTATCCCAGTGTGAGGGCGGTCGCGTTACGCAGGGCCAATATCAGACCAGCAAAGAACTTCAGCAAATCGGTGTAGTAAGTGGAGCCGACATTACAACAGAAGCGGCCATTACCAAACTCATGGTGTTTCTGGGTGGCGAAAGCAACCCATCAAGATTGCGAGCACTGCTAGCCCACTCGCAAAGTGGTGAAATGAACGATCAGGTAATGGTATAGGCTTTTCGTTTATCTCCTCAGTTCCAATAAGTTAGTAACAACTACATTTTTTCTTCCAACCTAGTCCTTGCTTTTCTAATTCTCTTCTTGTTATTTCGCGTTCCGGTTTGCGGTTACGCTCGTATTTTATTATAATCTACGAACAAAAGTTCTAAAAAAACGCGCAAATAGAAATAATTAACTGCCTGTTAATCAACCAAATGGGTAGTTTTACTAGAGAGGTGTCCGAGTGGTTGAAGGAGCACGCCTGGAAAGTGTGTATGCGGGAAACTGTATCGAGAGTTCGAATCTCTTCCTCTCTGCACCGCTCATAAGCGGACGTACGACCAACAAATAGAGAGCTGCCAGAGTGGTCGAATGGGTCTGATTCGAAATCAGAAGTACTCGCAAGGGTACCGGGGGTTCGAATCCCTCGCTCTCTGCTTAAATGATGCGTAACCAACTTATTTAAAGCTGGTTACGCATTTTTATTTGGCCTTATAGTAAACAGTACCCTCCACTTCACTGTTTACTGCTGACCATTGACTAACGACTATTTTTATGTGGCAGGAACAGGACAATCAACTTACCCGCGAGTTTACGTTTGCCAATTTTAGTGAGGCTTTTGCCTTCATGACCCGCGTGGCCCTCGCTGCCGAAAAGATGGATCATCATCCCTGGTGGTCGAATGTGTATAACCAAGTGACAATTAAACTGTCTACGCACGATGCCGGTAACGTAGTGACCGAAAAAGACCATAAACTGGCGGCTCAGATAGATAAGTTGGTTAGTCAATAGTGCCAGTCATCAGTACGGAGAAGATGACTATTGACCAATGACTGACGACTATTGACTAGTTTTGCGTCATGAAATTGTACCTCGTGCCGACGCCCATCGGTAATCTTGACGACATTACACTACGGGCCATTAAAATCCTGCAAAGCGTAGACGCGATTCTGGCCGAAGATACCCGCACGTCGGGCGTGTTGCTACGTCACCTTAACATCAGTAAGCCGCTGCACAGCTACCATATTTTCAACGAACATCAGACCGTACAGCGATTGGTGGCCCAGTTGAAAGAAGGGAAAACGCTGGCCTTGGTGTCAGACGCCGGAACGCCGGGAATCTCAGACCCTGGTTTTTTACTGGTACGCGAGTGTATCAAAAACAATATTCAGGTGGAGTGCCTGCCTGGCCCGACGGCCTTTGTGCCAGCCCTTGTCAATTCGGGCTTGCCCAATGATCGGTTTACGTTCGAGGGATTTCTGCCGCATAAAAAAGGGCGCCAGACCCGATTGGCTGAGCTGGCGGGGGAGGAGCGAACCATGGTTTTCTACGAATCGCCCCATCGATTACTCAAAACCCTTCAACAGTTTGCGGATACGTTCGGGGCTGAACGGCCTGCCAGCGTATCGCGTGAATTGACCAAACTGTTTGAAGAGAACCAACGGGGTCCGTTGTCGGAGCTTATTACGTATTTTGCTCAAAAAACGATAAAGGGTGAACTTGTCGTTTGTGTACAGGGAAAAGAACCGAGCCGGGGAAAAGCTAAACGAGTGTATGACAACGACAGTGATGACAATGAAGACGATGAGTAATTGGGTAGGGGCAAGGGGCAAGGAGCATGGGGCAAAGGGCAAAGGGTGTGGGGCATGGGGCAAAGGGTTATTTGTTTTACTCTTTATTCTTCATTCTTCATTCTTCACTACTCATTCATCAGTCGCCCAAAGTATACCCGTTAGCCAAACGCTGTCGCCTGCTGCGCGGATGAGTCTGATTACGTACGGCCCCGGTGATGATGACATTTCGTCGGTGTTTGGTCATACCGAAATACGGCTTGTTGATCCTGCCCTTGGCATTGATCGGGATTACAGCTATGGCGGCTTCGACTACAGCGCTGACGGGTTTATTCTTAAATTCTTACGTGGTACGTTGCCGTATCATGTCGCGGTTTACAACATCTACCAGGTCATGTATTACTATCAGCAGACGAACCGGAGTATTCGGGAACAGTCGCTGAATCTTTCCCCTGCCCAGCGGCAACGGTTGTTTGCCGCTCTGGAGAAGAACTACTTACCCGAGAATCGCGAATACCGGTATAAGTTCTATTATGACAACTGCTCGACTCGTCCCCGCGACATGATTGTCGACGCCTGTGGTGATAGCCTGACCATTCCATCCCGTTCGCGCATGACCGGCAAGTCGTACCGCGATCTGATGAATGAGTATCTGAATGAGCGTCCCTGGTATCAATTGGGCATGAACCTGGCGATTGGGCAGCCAGCCGACGAGCAGACCGATGGCTGGCGGGCCATGTACCTGCCCAATGAATTGCACGACCAGTTAGCCCGTGCTACGTTGCTACAGGCCAATGGACAAACGGTTCCACTGGTTCAGAGTGAGCAAACGATTTTTGCGGCTCAGAAACTATTTCGTCAGCAGGTTCCCTTCTTCTTCGACCCCGATGTAGTCTTCACAATCCTGGGCATTATTGTAGCGCTGTTCACGATTCGGCGGTACATGGTCGCCGGGAAAGTTGATCGCTGGTTCGACCGGTTTCTGTTTGGCATCGTAGGCTTTCTGGGTTGGTTTCTGTTCGTGCTTTGGATGATTCGGGATGATGGTGTTACGGGTTGGAATCCAACGTTACTCTATTCGATGCCTCTACACTTGCCCCTGATTTTCTGGGCAACCAGTTCGAAAGTTACCGCCCGGCGCCGGACCCTGTATTTTGGCCTTACGTCGGTTCTGATTCTGCTCGGGATTTTTTTATCGAACATACCCGGCGGCTTCGATGTGGTCTTCCCGCTGACGTTACTTATTCGGTGCATTGTGAATATGCAACCAAACCGGCGCGTTCAGACGCCAGCACTGATTGACTGAGTTACTTTTAAGCTGCATTGGTATTAATTCGGGAGCAGATCAAAAGCAGATCTATACGGCTGATTATAATTTCGGTGGAAGTTGCTTTCTCTGAATGAAGACCAAATTGTCCCTCTCATTCCATGAAAAAACTACTTTTCTCCAGTCTGCTGCTGATCTGGGTTAGTCAGGTGCTGGCTCAACCCGTCGAGCGTTTCATTAAAGTTATTGTCACGCCCGACCATGCCGACTGGGTATATAAAACGGGGGAGCCGGTTAAATTCAACGTATCAGTCTACCGAAGCAACGTATTGCTGAAGGGCGCTAAACTACGCTACGAGATTGGTCCTGAGAAGATGCAGCCTACCAAAAAAGAAACCGTTACGTTGCCCGATGGTATAGTAGCGATAGACGGTGGCACCATGAAGACGGCAGGTTTTCTGCGCTGCATTGCTACCGTTGAATTGGATGGTAAAGAGTATCGGGGTCTGACAACAGCGGGATTTGAGCCGCAGGCCATCAAGCCAACCGTTACTAATCCCACCGATTTTAAGGCATTCTGGGACAATGCCAAAGCGGATCTGGCCAAGATTCCGATGGATGCGCGAATGACGTTGCTACCGGAACGTTGCACCGAACTCACCAACGTTTATCACCTCAATCTGCAAAATATTAATAATTCCCGCTTCTACGGTATTTTGTGTGTTCCGAAAAAAGAAGGAAAATATCCCGCGATTCTGCGTGTGCCGGGGGCTGGTGTGCGGCCCTACAATGGGATGATTGCCGAAGCTGAAAAGGGTTTCATTACGCTCGAAGTGGGCATTCATGGTGTGCCGGTTACGATGGACCCTGTAGTCTATGACAACCTCAGCCGGGGCCCTTTGAGTGGCTATCCAGCGGCTAACCTCGACGACCGCGATCGGTATTACTACAAACGGGTTTACTTAGGTTGCGTACGGGCGGTGGATTTCCTGGCTAGCCTGCCGCAGTATGATGGGCAGAATATGGCCGTTACGGGCGGAAGTCAGGGGGGGGCGCTGAGTATCGTTACCGCCGGACTTGATTCCCGAATCAAGTGGCTGGGTGCTTATTACCCGGCGCTGTGCGATGTGACGGGTTACCTCAACGGTCGGGCGGGCGGCTGGCCGCATTTGTTCGTAGGTAAAGAATTGGATTATAATAACAAACCCGATCGGATCAAAACGACGGGTTATTATGACGTAGTAAACTTCGCGCGTTTGGTGAACGTGCCGGGTTACTACTCGTGGGGCTTCAACGACGAAACCTGCCCGCCCACGTCCATGTATGCGGCTTATAACGTCATCCCTGGCCCCAAGATGCTTGACACGTACTACAAGGACACCGGTCACTGGACCTATCCAGAACAAACCGAAAAGATGACCGCCTGGCTCCTGGGCCAACTGAAAGGAGGGAAGTAAATAGTAACGCGGCTTTCCACGGGGCTAGCGTTCCACCGGGCTGGCGTTCCAGCCGCGTTACGTTAATAAACGCAACCAAACTGGTCGATTTTTCGTAGAAATAGAATGAAACTCTTTGTTAATAGTGCGCTCAACGATTCGCTTAAAGCTGAACTCCAGCAACAACTTCCAACGGAGCTAACAGTCGTTTTTCGGCATGACCTTCCCGTCGATCAGCAGCAGGCCGAATTTCAGTCCGCAGAGCTGGTGCTGGGAAATCCGCCCGCTACCTGGTTTACCGACCCTTTGCCGAATTTAAAATTCTGGCAGTTGGATTCGGCCGGATTCGATGGCTACAAGCATGTGCAGCTAACGGCTTCCATTGCCAACATGGGCGATTACTTTGCCTGGCCCTGCGCCGAAACCATGCTGGCGGGAATTTTAGCCATGTACCGACGTATTCCCGAATTGGCGGTGCTGCAAAGCCGGTCGGAGTGGGTGGGTGCCCCTATCCGGGAGCGTATGGATTCACTACGTCACAAGCAGGTGGTTATTCTGGGGACGGGTACCATTGGGCAGGCCATGCGCCAAATGCTGAGAGGCTTCAACTGCGAGATAAAGATGCTGGCCCGGACCGATCTTCATGCCGATTTACATACTGCGGATCAGTTGAAAGCGGTGTTGCCGCAAACGGATATTGTGATCAATTGCCTGCCCGGTACGGCGGTTGGGTTCTACTCGGCTGATTTGATCGGCGCGATGAAACCCGGTAGCCTGTATGCCAATGTAGGGCGGGGCACAACTACCGATGAGCCGGCCTTAATTAAGGCACTGCAAGCGGGAAAACTAGCCGGTGCTGTACTCGACGTAACGGCTAAAGAACCCATCCCGTCCGACAATCTGCTCTGGACATTGCCGAACGTTTTACTGACGCAACATACGGGCGGCGGACAGCCCCAGGAAGATGCCGGGAAGATGAAGCAGTTCCTGCGTAATTTCAGTCATTTACGCGCTGGGGAGCCGCTGGAAAATGCGGTAGAGTTGGGACGGGGCTATTGAACCTATGAAACTGCGTAGTCATTAGAATTGGCCTTTTTGAGCTTTTGGTGCCTGTTTTTTCAACTTTTCTTTGTATATTTAAGGAGTCGAACATTATACGTAACGTTCACCATATCCGCCAATAAATCTAGTGGAATAGTTCCTGCAACAAGTCAATGACAAACGAAGAAAATGAACTACCAATGGACGACGATCAACTGCAGCCCGACGCGGAGTTAACTGCCGACGAAACTGTACCGACCGACGCCGTTGAGCTGACTGATACGCCAAGTGAACCACCTACCCAGGCCCTGCATGATCAGACGGTCGTGTCGGGCCTATATGAAAACTATTTTCTCGATTACGCATCCTACGTCATTCTCGAACGGGCGGTGCCTGCCGTAGAAGATGGGCTGAAACCCGTTCAGCGTCGGATTCTGCACGCGCTCAAAGAGATGGACGATGGTCGCTTCAACAAGGTGGCCAACGTGATTGGGCAGACGATGCAGTTTCACCCCCACGGCGATGCCTCTATTGGTGAGGCCCTGGTCAATATTGGTCAAAAAGAACTCTTATTCGATACGCAGGGAAGCTGGGGTGATGTCCGGACGGGCGATGGCGCGGCTGCTCCGCGTTACATTGAAGTACGGCTCTCCAAGTTTGCGCAGGATGCTGTTTACAACGATAAAACCACAGAATGGCAATTATCCTACGACGGTCGTAAACGCGAACCTGTTACGTTACCCGTTAAGTTTCCATTGCTGCTGGCGCAGGGTGTTGAAGGCATTGCGGTTGGGCTTTCAACCAAAATTCTGCCGCACAACTTCAATGAACTGATTGACGCGTCCATCAATATTCTGAAAGATAAGCCAATCTCGCTATTCCCCGACTTTCAGACCGGAGGCCATATCGACGTCAGTAATTACAACGATGGTCATCGCGGTGGCAAGGTGCGGGTAAGGGCTAAAATTGAAGAAATTGATAAAAAGACCCTCGCCATTCGCGATGTGCCCTACGGCATAACGACCTCGCAATTGATCGATTCGATTGTAAAGGCGGCCGAGGTAGGAAAAATACGTATTAAAGCCCCAAGCCGGAACGTAGCGGCCGTGGTCGATAACACCGCCAGAGACGTCGAGATTCTGGTGCATTTGCAACCCGGCGTCTCACCCGACGTAACGATTGATGCGCTCTACGCCTTCACCGATTGTGAGGTGTCCATTTCGCCCAACGCCTGTGTAATCATCGGCGACAAGCCCCATTTTGTCAGCGTCTCGCAGATCCTGCGGGTCAATACCCATCAAACGGTGCAGTTGCTGCAACGTGAGCTGGAAATTCGTCGTAGTGAGTTATTGGAGCGATTACTATACAGTTCGCTCGAAAAGATTTTCATTGAGAATCGGATTTATCGCAAAATCGAAGAGTGCGAAACGTTCGAGGCTGTTCTGGAAACGATTGACAAAGCGCTTAAACCATTCAAAAAGCAGTTTTATCGGGCTATCGTTCAGGATGACCTGATCCGCCTGACAGAAATTAAAATCAAGCGGATTTCCAAGTTCGATGGGTTCAAGGCGGAGGAGTTGATGCGTCGGCTGGAGCAGGAACTGGCAGAGACCGAAGACAATCTGGCCAACATCACGCGGTATGCCATTGCCTATTACAAAGACCTGCAAAAGAAGTATGGTAAAGGCCGCGAACGCAAAACCGAAATCCGGGCGTTCAACACCATTGCTGCGAGCGTAGTGGCGGCTGCCAACCAGAAACTGTACGTTGATCGCGAAGGGGGCTTCATCGGCTCTGGTCTGAAGAAAGATGAGTACGTTAGCGATTGCTCCGACATTGATGACATCATCGTATTCCGGCGCGATGGCAAGTGCATGGTTGTGAAAGTGGCTGATAAGGTGTTTGTCGGAAAGGATATTGTATACGTAGCCGTATTCAAGAAAAACGACGAGCGTAAGATATACAATATGATTTATCTGGACGGGAAGTCAGGCATTTCGATGGCCAAACGATTCCCCGTCACGGGTGTTACGCGTGACCGCGAGTACGATTTGACGATGGGCAACCCCAAATCGAAACTGACGTATTTCAGTGCGAACGATAACGGCGAAGCCGAAGTCATTACCGTAAATCTGACAGCGCAGAGTTCGGCCAAGATCAAACAGTTCGACTTTGATTTTGCGTCCATTGCGATCAAAAATCGCTCGGCGCAGGGCAACATTCTGACGAAATATCCGGTTCGGAAAATCACGCAGAAAACGGGTGGTGTATCGACGCTTGGTGGTGTCGATATCTGGTATGATGAACACCTTGGGCGACTTAACCGGGACGAGCGTGGTAAATTACTGGGTAACTTCGACGCTAAGGACAGCATCCTGGTTGTGTATAAGGAAGGCCAGTACGAACTGACAAGTTTTGACCTGACCAATCGATACGAGCCGAATGAGATTGCCATTTTACAGAAGTTTGATCCCGAAACGGTGATCTCTGCGATATACTATGAAGCGGTTCAGAAAGCATGGTATGTGAAGCGATTTAAGGTTGAGACAACGACGCTGGATAAGAAATTCAGCTTTATTGGCGACACAAAAGGGTCGAAGGCCTTAGCCGTGACGGCCGATAGTCATCCACGTATCGAACTTCAGCACCAGGTGAAAGATCGGGGACCCGTGGAGAAAATGGTGCTGGAACCGGAAGGCTTTATTGATATACGGGGCTGGAAAGCCCTGGGGACCAAACTGCCCTACGTTAAAGTGAAAGAAGTTAAACTACTGGCGCCAAAAGTGGTCAAAGAGGCTGCTAAAACCCCTCTGATTATTGAAACCATTGGTGAAGTTGCAACGGAATCAGAGGCTAAGGAGTCCGTACAATTAGGCTTGTTTTCTTAACAGAAGTAAGGCCGCAAATGCTCACTATGTGATGGATAAACCTTTGTTAGGATTACGAACGGTAATTTACGCGGCTCCGGATCTTACTAGCACAAAAGAGTGGTATGCGAAGGCATTAGGCATTGAACCGTATTTCGACCAGCCGTTCTATGTAGGTTTTAACGTGGGAGGTTACGAATTGGGGCTCGACCCTGCTGCACAGATTGCCGATGGCAGTACGATCACGTATTGGGGTGTTGCCAACATCGAAGATGGTCTGCAACATTTCCTTACTTTGGGTGCGACTACCCACACCGGCATTCAGGATGTGGGCGATGGAATTAAAACTGCAACTACCAGAGATCCCTTTGGTAATGTGGTTGGGCTAATTGAAAATCCGCATTTTAGCATGTAAATGAATGAACACGACCTTGGCCACTAAGTACAGCGACGATCCGCCCCAGGAAGCCGTGGGGGTCCGGGTGGTCAAACTGACCATCAAAATCGGTATTGTGTGCCTTTTTTTTGGCGCAACGGTCGTGCTTATTTGCAACTGGTGGGTGGTTAGCAGTACACGAAATCAAATCTATTTCAACGTCAGCGAATTGCCGTCCAATGAGGTTGGTCTGGTATTGGGTACCAGTAAATTTGTCAGGACGGGCAAAGAAAATCTGTTCTTTCGGTACAGGATGGAGGCTACGGCCCGGCTCTGGAAAGAGGGAAAAGTGAAGTACCTGATTCTAAGTGGAAACAATGATTCAGAGTATTATAATGAACCGGTAGACATGCAGCGGGCACTGGTGAAACTTGGTGTCCCAGCGTCGGTCATGACGCTGGATTATGCCGGTTACCGCACGTTTGATTCGGTAGTACGTTGCAAGGACGTATTCAATCAGGAGAAAATCACGATTATCTCCCAAAATTTCCACAACGCCCGTGCCCTCTACATCGGCAATCATGAAGGGATGGAAGCCATCGCCTTTGCTGCTCAGGACGTCCCCGACGGCTATTCACTACGTACCCTTATTCGGGAGTATCTGGCTCGGCCCTACGCGTTGCTCGACGTGTATGTTGTCCGCCCGCAGCCGGAAAAAGGCAATTTGGAGCGGAGATAAGCTGGAATTCTACGTGTGCTGTCTTCATATAATTGGCGATAAGTATGATTCGTTTACGGCGAAACAGGCTACTCTATTTTTGGTTTGTACCCCAAAGTTATAGTCGTTTGAGCAACAGTAGACAGCGCGTTTCCGTGGCTTTTTTTTCGGAAGCCTGTCAATATTGATTTACCTTTGCGAATTATTCATACTCACTTATGATTCCCAACGACGAACTAATCCGCATTATAGATCTTTTAAACACGACATACGAAGGAGAGGAAGCCTGGCATGGTCCCTCCGTTGTTGACGTGTTGCGGGGCGTAACGCCCGATATGGCCGGACGACGGATTTCTCCCAATACCCACAGCATTGCCGAACTGGTTTTCCACATGACCAGCTGGCGCATTTTCTGCGTGAAGAAAATGCAGGGCGATGAAAAATTTGATATTACGACGCCCGACAAAAACTTTGGGGCTTTGCCTGATAAAATTGACGATTTTGAGTGGGAAGCTCTCGAAATGGAATTGAGTTTAAGTCAGGAAGAACTCATCAACGAGCTGGATAAGCGTGACGACGATGAGTTCCTGGAGGATATAGTGCCCGGTCGTGACTACACGTATTATGACATGCTGCATGGGATAATCAATCACGATATGTATCATACGGGGCAGATTATGATCCTGCAGAAAGCACTGGCAACGAAAGGGCCTGTTTCGCGTTACGACGATGATGCCGATGAATACGGCTCACCGTTCGGCAGCAGTCAGGAACACGACGATTATTATTGAAAAAACAGTGAAGAATGTAGCCGGGGCCGCCCGTGCGGTGAAAAGTGAAAAATAGCTTCTCTACCTTGTTCTTCACTTTTCACCGCACGGGCGGCCCCGGCTACATTCTTTACTTAGTTTGAACTACTGGCTCGTTAAATCTGAACCCGACCACTACGGGTGGCATCACTTTATTGAACAGGGTCGCGCCATCTGGGAAGGCGTTCGTAATTATCAGGCACGTAATAATCTGAAAGCCATGCAACTAGGCGATCAGGTTTTGTTTTACCATAGCGTTATCAAGCCCGGTGTTGTTGGTTTGGCGAAAGTAGTGCAGGAGGCCTATCCTGATCCTACTGTGGCCAACGAGCCTGCTCAAGCCAAATTCGGGTGGGTAGTTGTTGATCTTGAACCGATAATGCTCCTGGACAAACCCGTCCCGCTGGCCCTAATTAAGGCTGAACCGTTACTGGCAAACATTAGTCTTATCAGGCAATCGCGGTTGTCGGTCATGCCCATCCGTCCCGATGAATTTGAGTTGATTTTAAAAATGGGACAGAAAGAGAATTATGAATGATAAATGATGAATTAGTATGCTAAAAAATAATTCATCATTTATCATTCATAATTAAAAAATTTATGGCTGACATTCAATTGATTACACCCAGGGCTTGGTCTGAATATGAACTGATCGACTCGGGTAATTTCCAGAAACTCGAACGTTTTGGCGAGTTTATTCTGGCCCGACCCGAACCGCAGGCCATCTGGGACAAATCGCTGTCCGATGCGGATTGGGAACGTCGGGCGCACGCCATTTTTCGGCGCGACCGGCAATCGCCAGAACGGGGTGACTGGCAAACTACGCCCGACATGCGCGATCCGTGGTACGTTAAATTTCAGCAGGATGGCTTAAACCTTAAGTTTAAACTGGCACTGACGACGTTTAAGCACGTAGGCTTATTTCCTGAGCAGGCTGATAACTGGGTTTTTATCCATGATAGAATAAAAACTATTTCGGAGAACGTAGCCCGGCCAAAAGTACTAAATCTGTTTGCTTACACAGGCGGGGCGTCGCTGGCGGCTCGTCAGGCAGGAGCTGATGTAACCCACGTTGATGCCGTGAAGCCCGTGATTAGCTGGGCGCGGGAAAATATGGACCATAGCGAGCTGGATAACATTCGCTGGGTGGTTGAAGATGCCGTAAAATTCGTTCGTCGCGAGGTTCGGCGGGGAAATAAATACAATGGCATCATTCTGGACCCACCCGCCTACGGCCGTGGTCCCGATGGTGAAAAGTGGGTACTTGAAGAACAGCTTAATGATCTGCTCAAATCCTGTGCTGATTTACTCGACCGCACCGATTTTTTCTTCATCATAAACCTGTATTCACTCGGGTTCTCGTCGCTCATTTTAGAGAACCTCATGCAGCAAACGTTTGGCAACGTACCGAACTCCGAATGGGGCGAGTTATTCGTGGCCGATCAGGCACATAAACGATTACCTTTGGGCGTATTTTATCGGTTCGCGTCGAGTTTATGAAAGAGCGAAAGTGCGAAAGTGCGAAAAAGCGAAAACCAGATTGGGCGGAAGGTTGGCGTAAGTTTCTTTCGCTCTTTTACTCATTCACTCTTTCGCTTTTACTATTTTCCTGTGGGAGCGATAACCGGCAGACCGCCAGCATACCGGATTTCCCAAAGCCCGGCGACAGTAGTCGTGCGGAAGGGGCATTGCGCGCGCTAACGCATGCTATTAATCAATCGTCACCTGCGTCGGCCTACGCCAAACGGGCCGTTATTCTACTGGCGATGGGACGGATAACGGATGCCCTTGCCGATATTGACGAAGCCATTAGCCGAAACGATAATGCCGGATTCTATTACCTAACCCGCGCTCAGATTCTGCGGGCGTTGAACCAACCTGACAGAGCGCTTCAGAATGCACAGCGCGCTGAAATTCTGGGTGTCGATACACCTGAACTTTATACATTGCAGGGTGATTTGCTGCAGCAACAAAATCAGTTCGATAAAGCAAAATTATACGTAGCAAAAGCCCTTCAAATGGCTCCATACGATGGCGAAGCGTATTTTTTCAAAGGGCTGATGGCCGCTCGCCAGGGTGATACGTTACAGGCACTCGCGCTTTATCAGCAGTCGCTTCGGCTTAAGCCTCGTTATTTGGAGACGTACAGTCAGTTAGCGTCCATTTATCGCGTGCTGCGTGATCCAAATTCGGCGCTTGTCTATAACAGGCAGGCCTTGCAGTATTTTCCCAATAATCCTAGACTCTATTACGGACGGGGCTTGATCTACCACGTAGAAGGCAAGCTTGATAGCGCGATTGCTTCGTACCAGCAAACCGTGCAGGTACAGCCGAGTTACTATCAGGCTTTTTTTCAGATGGGGTTAATTAATCAGAAATACCGCCGGTATGATGCCGCCCAGGCCAACTATCAGCGAGTACAGCAACTTCGCCCCCAGTTTCCACGTATTGATACGTATATTGGTTATTGTTTTGAGCAAATGGGTCAGTACGATCAGGCCATTGCTGCCTACACCAAAGCGACCACACAGAACGTAGCCGATCGGCAGGCTGCGGCAGGATTATGGCGATCGAGACGGCGACAATACGCGCAAAATTCATATAACTCATTACTTTTGCCGGATGCGCCTGATGAACAGGTGCAGACAGCCAGAAAGCGAACCGAAATAGATACGACCCGTGTTCGTATTATGACGATTCAGCCGAAAACAAAGGTTACATCCAGATCAGGCGATTCGCTTCAGCGAGCTGTAAAACCGTTGAATTGATGTAGGATGTATGCGATATGAAGTATGATGTATTTCTGTCCTTTATATCCTATATCATGCTTCTTATAGCATACAGAAAAAAGTAAGTGGTTTACAGTTGTAGGTAAGCCGCGGGTGCCCACAAATAAATAAGTACAAGTATGATTGCGCAGGACGAACAAATCCGCGTGACGCTGCCCGACGGTAGCGTTCGGCAGTATCCCAAAGGTAGTAGCGGGTTGGATATTGCTACCCAAATTAGCGAAGGGCTTGCCCGTAACGTACTGGCCGCCAAAGTGAACGGTGTCGTGCAGGATGCTACCCGACCCATTGAAGAGGATGCCAATGTGCAGCTTCTGACGTGGAATGATGCCGAGGGGAAAGCCACCTTCTGGCATTCATCGGCTCACTTGCTGGCTGAAGCGCTCGAAGCCTTGTACCCAGGTACGAAGTTCGGTATTGGACCGGCTATTGAAACGGGCTTCTATTACGATGTTGACCTCGGCGGACAGCCGTTTTCGCAGGAAGACTTCAAGAAGGTAGAGGACAAAATGCTCGAGCTGGCCCGCCAGAAACAGCCATACATCCGCAAGCCCATGAGCAAAACCGATGCGATCGCTTATTTTGAGGAAAAAGGCGATCCGTATAAACTCGACCTGCTCGAAGGCCTGGATGATGGAACCATTACGTTCTACACCCAGGGCGACTTTACCGATCTGTGCCGGGGGCCACACATCCCAAACACGGGTTTTATCAAGGCGGCTAAGCTGATGAACGTAGCCGGTGCCTACTGGCGCGGCAACGAAAAAAATAAGCAACTGACCCGGATTTACGGCGTTACGTATCCGAAACAAAAAGAACTCGACGAATACCTGTACCTGCTCGAAGAAGCCAAAAAGCGGGATCACCGTAAGTTGGGTAAAGAGTTGGAGTTGTTCGCGTTTTCGGAGAAAGTAGGAGCAGGGCTTCCCTTATGGCTGCCGAAAGGCACGATGCTACGTGAGCGGCTGGAAAATTTTCTGCGGAAGGCACAATCGCGGGCGGGGTATTTACAGGTTGTTACGCCCCATATCGGTAGCAAGCAGCTGTATGTAACATCGGGTCACTGGGAAAAGTATGGTGAAGATTCGTTCCAGCCCATCAAAACGCCTGATCCGAACGAGGAGTTTTTGCTGAAACCTATGAATTGCCCGCATCACTGCGAGATATACAAAACCAAACCGCGTTCGTATCGCGACCTGCCATTGCGGCTGGCTGAGTTTGGAACGGTGTATCGCTATGAGCAGTCGGGTGAGTTGCATGGATTAACACGCGTGCGGGGGTTCACGCAGGATGACGCGCATATATTCTGTCGACCTGACCAGGTAAAGGACGAGTTCATGAAAGTGATCGACCTGGTGCTTTATGTCTTTAAATCACTTGGGTTTGACGACTATAGCGCCCAGATTTCATTGCGCGATCCAGAGAATAATACGAAATACATCGGTTCCGACGAGTTGTGGGAAAAAGCCGAGTCGGCCATTATTGAAGCGGCAGCCGAAAAAGGCTTGCGTACGGTAACGGAATTGGGTGAAGCGGCTTTCTATGGTCCCAAGCTTGATTTCATGGTACGTGATGCCCTGGGTCGGAAGTGGCAGTTGGGTACAATTCAGGTGGATTACAACCTGCCGAATCGCTTTGAACTGGAATACATTGGCGCGGATAATCAGAAACACCGTCCTGTGATGATTCACCGGGCGCCTTTTGGGTCGATGGAGCGATTTATTGCGATTCTGATAGAAAATTCGGGTGGTAATTTTCCGCTCTGGCTTTCACCGGATCAAATTGCCATTCTGCCGATTTCGGAAAAATATGAAAGCTACGCGAATGACCTGTTTTTTACCTTACAGGAGCAGGATATTCGCGGCTTTGTCGATTTGCGCGATGAAAAAATCGGTCGTAAAATCCGCGATGCTGAAGTAAATAAAGTGCCCTATATGCTTATCGTCGGCGAGAAGGAAGCGGCCGATGGCAAAGTATCGATCCGGCGCAAAGGCCAGGGCGATTTGGGTAGTATGAGCGTAGAAGAGTTTATCAATACGTTCAAAGCAGAAGTGAAGATGTAAGCATTTAATTATCAGTTGTCCGTCGATAGTGGGTTATGACGTATTCATTCGATCAACTATCGACGGATTACTATTGATTATAACCAGTATTTTAAATAGTTTTCCGAACTTTTTAGACGTGGGTACGTTATCCAAACGACCTTAAAACGTCAGTTTCAAACATTTGTTACGCTAAACACAATTTATGGCATTACCCCAGCGCAGACCACCCCGTCGCGTGGTTGAAGAACCCTACAAAGTCAATGAGCGCATACTGGCCCGCGAAGTGCGGGTGGTCGGTGAAAATGTAGAGCAGGGAATCTACGAAATAAGTAAGGCGCAGGCAATGGCCAAAGCGCAAAACCTCGACCTGGTTGAGGTGTCGCCCAATGCTGTTCCGCCCGTCTGTCGTATTGTGGACTACTCCAAGTTCAAATATGAGCAGAAGAAAAAGCAGAAAGAGATCAAGGCTAACGCCACAAAGGTTGTTATTAAAGAGATTCGTTTCGGTCCCAATACCGACGATCACGACTTCGATTTTAAGCTTAAACATGCCATTAACTTCCTGAAAGAAGGGGCGAAGGTGAAAGCCTACGTTCAGTTTGTTGGCCGGGCCATTGTCTTCAAAGACCGGGGCTTTCAACTGCTGGAGCGCTTTTCTAAAGGACTGGAAGACTACGGCAAGATTGAAGCCGAACCCAAACTCGAAGGCAAGCGCATGAGTATGTTCCTGTCGCCGAAAGTGGTTGTTCCCAAAAAATAACATATGAGTCACTGGTAGCGCTAAAGCAAGCGTTGATCCTGCTCGACTACTTCATTTTTATAACCCTGTTTCGATTCGTTCTAACGAAAATCGGAACAGGGTTTTTGGCGTAGGTTTGTAGTATTTGTCATTAGCCAATACAACGTATCTGTAACATTTTATACTAACGGCAATCAGCTGCTGATTATGAGCTTTTTTTTGTATCTTTGCGCCCTGTTTACTTAAATTTCCGTACAAAGCGGTTTACTGCAATGCCAAAAGTAAAAACAAACTCGGCTGCCAAGAAGCGTTTCAAGCTGACAGGCACCGGAAAAATCAAACGGAAGCACGCCTTCCACAGTCATATTCTGACGAAAAAAGGAACCAAGCAAAAGCGCAATTTAGTGCATGATACGCTGGTTGCTGCCCCTGATGAGCGTCGTATCAAAGCGCTGTTGAACATCTAGTCAGAATTAAAAAGATGGACACAATGATACTCGTTGTGTACTAATCGCAAAGGACGCGATTGCGTCCTGGTTTCACGTTTCACCCGAGGCCGGGCTAAAAAAGAGAATGATGAATGATGAATGATGAATGGTAGTTAACGAAAAGATTATTCGTCACTATTCATTCTACATGCACGTTCTTCTTCCGCCCGTCGTCAAAAAACAAGTTACAAACAATGCCACGTTCAGTCAATCACGTAGCCTCACGGGCACGTAGAAAAAAAGTAATGAAGCTCGCCAAAGGGTACTTTGGTCGGCGTAAAAATGTTTGGACGGTTGCTAAAAACGCCGTCGAAAAAGGCTTAGGCTACGCTTACCGCGACCGCAAAGCCAAAAAGCGTGATTTCCGGGGTCTCTGGATTCAACGGATCAACGCAGGTGCCCGGATTCATGGTCTTTCGTATTCCGTGTTCATGGGTGCACTGAATAAATCAGGTATCGAACTAAACCGGAAAGTATTGGCTGATCTGGCCATGAATCATCCGGAAGCGTTTGCCGCTGTTGTTGAACAAGTGAAGTAAACAGAACTGTATAGATGAAACCCCGGTGATGAGCCGGGGTTTTTCTGCTTTATAGGATTCAATTTACGATGGCCGACGCATGAGCAATTCGCGTCAGCCATCGTAAACTGTAAACTGAGTACCGTACTACGTCTGTACTATTTTTGTCTTGATTCCTGCCCGTTCACCGTCGGTTTGGCGGCCCAGCAAATAAACGTCCATTTCAGTCTCGCCCACACGGAACACTTGCCGCCCTGTCAATTCTTTTTCCAAAAACTGCCTGAGTTGCTGGAATTTGGCCGTTCGGGTTTTCTCCTCATCAGTATACCAATCCTGTTCAGTGGTGACTGGCTCCCAAAAGTCATTTTCTGGAATTTCTTCCACATACATGGAAGGCGGTAGCATCTGCCAATCTTTAATTTGGCTGACCGTTAATGGTTCAGTTTGTTTGAGATAGCAGGTTACGGCTTCCAGGGGTTCATCGGATTCGCTCGGATAAAGTAAATCTATCAGTAAAGGATTGATCTGTTCGCTAAAGGGGCTATTATCGGCATTGGGATGGCTACTTCCAGGCTCTTCGTTCGTCATACGTACAGGCAGATTCAAGACAAATTAACCAATTCTGGGTTAAGTATCTAATCAATATAATTTCAATGCGGATTGTTACAAGTCTTATCCGTTAAACTCAGTAAAAACCTTTATTATCATGTTCGAAACCTTAATGAATCTGGTCAAGCAGCACGCTGGCCAGGCCGTAATCAACAATCCCGCCATTCCCAACGAGCAAAACGACAATGTGATGCAAACGGTTACCAGCAGCATTCTGAGTGGCCTGGGGCAACAGGCGCAGGGTGGTGGTCTTGGTAATTTGCTTGGTATGGTCGTTAATGGTGGCAGTGAGCAGCAAAGCTCCGTGACACAGGGCGTCCAGCAGCACGTTGAGCAAAACCTAATGGAGAAACTGGGCATTTCGCCCCAAGTAGCTATGTCGATAGCGAGTGCCGTCGTGCCAATGGTATTGAGTAAACTAATGCACAAAGCCTCTGACCCGAATGATTCCAGTGTCGATGGTAATTCGATTCTGGGAGCCGCAACGGGTCAGCAGGGGGTTGATTGGATGGGTATGGCCGGTTCTGCTATGGCTGATGGCAAGCTGGATATGAACGACTTGATGCGGGCTGCTGGTCAACAGACGGGTGGCGGAGGTGGTCTTGGTGGTATGCTGGGTGGCCTGTTCGGCGGCAAATAAGTAGCAGATTCATGCTAGGTAAGTCACGTAGTGATGGTCAGACAGGTGTCGGGTCGTTGCTACGTGACTTATTCGTTGGTACATGGGAGCACTATGTAAGCTATACAGACGACTAGATTTGTCATGTATTTGTGCCGTAAGTTACCGATGAGCGCCAATATGGCTCTTTCCCTTTTATATTCTGCCAATCTGACAGCAAATCAGGCAATTTTCCGGGCTGGCATTTGTATTGTTAGATAGAACATGTCTGTCAGTTTTAACCACAGCATACAAGAAACTAAACCAAGTTATGGGAAAGATTATTGGTATTGACTTAGGCACCACGAACTCGTGCGTGGCCGTGATGGAAGGCAACGAGCCGGTTGTAATCCCCAACTCCGAAGGAGCCCGGACTACACCGTCTGTGGTCGCGTTTATGGACAACGGCAACGGCGAACGTAAAGTCGGTGCA
Source organism: Spirosoma endophyticum (assembly GCF_900112365.1). GTDB lineage: Bacteria > Bacteroidota > Bacteroidia > Cytophagales > Spirosomataceae > Spirosoma > Spirosoma endophyticum. Next base: position 80,493 of record NZ_FOLQ01000019.1, read on the forward strand.
CCCGCCAAACGCCAGGCCATCACCAACCCAAAAAATACGATTTCTTCGATTAAGCGTTTCATGGGTAAACGCTATAGTGAAGTAACGAATGAAATTAAAAATGTCGCTTACGACGTAGAGAACGGGCCGAACAGTACGCCCCGCGTACGTATCGGTGATCGTCAATATACGCCCCAGGAGCTTTCGGCGCTGATTCTGCAAAAAATGAAGCAGACCGCCGAAGATTACCTTGGCCAAACTGTTACAGAAGCCGTTATCACGGTGCCTGCCTACTTTAATGATGCTGAGCGTCAGGCTACTAAAGAAGCGGGTGCTATTGCCGGTCTGGATGTGAAACGCATAATCAACGAGCCAACCGCTGCTGCGCTGGCCTATGGTTTGGATAAAACCAACCACGATCAGAAAATTGCCGTATTTGACCTTGGTGGCGGTACGTTCGATATCTCGATTCTGGAATTGGGCGATGGCGTATTTGAAGTAAAATCGACCGATGGCGATACGCACCTCGGTGGTGATGACTTCGACCAGGTGATCATCGACTGGCTTGCCGATGAGTTTAAGAAAGACGAAGCGATCGATCTGCGTCAGGACCCAATGGCCCTGCAACGGTTGAAAGAAGCCGCTGAAAAGGCAAAAGTTGAATTATCGAGTTCGAACTCGACGGAAATCAACCTGCCGTATATCATGCCGGTGAATGGTATTCCCAAGCACTTGGTACGGACATTGAGCCGGGCCAAGTTCGAGCAATTAGCCGATTCGCTGATTCAGCGGAGCCTGGAGCCTTGCCGTCGTGCTCTGAAAAACTCCGGTCTGTCGGCTAGCCAGATTGACGAAGTTATTCTGGTGGGTGGTTCGACCCGAATACCCAAAGTTCAGGAAGAAGTTGAAAAACTGTTCGGTCGGAAGCCTTCGAAAGCCGTTAACCCCGATGAAGCTGTAGCCATTGGTGCGGCTATTCAGGGTGGTGTGTTGACGGGTGAAGTGAAAGACGTACTGCTGCTCGACGTAATTCCGCTGTCGTTGGGTATCGAAACGATGGGTGGCGTATTTACCAAAATGGTGGATGCTAACACGACGATTCCAAGCAAGAAAGTTGAAACCTATTCGACCGCTTCGGATAATCAGCCCAGTGTAGAAATCAACATCCTGCAGGGTGAACGCCCAATGGCGGCTCAGAACCGTCAGTTAGGCCGGTTTATCCTGTCCGATATTCCACCAGCACCACGCGGTGTTCCTCAGATTGAAGTAACGTTCGATGTAGATGCCAACGGTATTCTGCACGTAACGGCCAAAGATAAAGGTACTGGCAAAGAGCAGAAAATCCGGATTGAAGCATCGAGCGGCTTGACCGACGCTGAAATCACCCGGATGCGTGAAGAAGCCAAAGCCAACGAAGAAGCAGATAAGAAGGAACGTGAAACGGTTGAGAAAGTCAACGCGGCCGACTCAATGGTGTTCCAGACCGAGAAGCAACTGAAAGAATACGGTGATAAATTGTCGGCTGGTAACAAGACGGCGATTGAAGATGCGCTGGCTAAACTTCGCACGGCACACGGTGCCCGCGATATAACCGCCATCGACACGGCGCTCGAAGCGTTGAACGCTGCCTGGGCAACGGCCTCGACCGAAATGTATAGCGCCGGTGCTGCGGATGGCACCAGTGCCAACCCAACGGATGGAGCTGGTTTCGGTGGCAACGGCAATGGTTCGGCCAACGGCCAGGGCCAGCCAGCCGGCGACAACGTATCGGACGTGCCGTACGAAGAAGTGAAGTAAGACCGAGGTTTATCGGATTACGCTGATTGGCCTGATATATGAAAGCCCCTGCCGGAAACGGTGGGGGCTTTTTTATTTAGATAGAGTGAAATTTTAAGAGATTAATATCTATAGAAATAGGAGAGTTGTAAAAAAGGTAGCTTATATTTGGCTTTTACGTCCCATCTACTACATCCAGAAACTAGATCGATACTATGATTTCGAAAAAAGCTAAGTACGCGATTAAAGCCTTAAAAGTGCTTACCGAAGAATATGGAAAAGGGCCAGTCTTAATTTCCTTTATTTCAGCTAAAGAAAATATACCTAAAAAGTTCTTAGAGGCTATCCTGCTGGAACTGCGTAATCATGGCATCCTCCAGAGTCAGAAGGGAAAGGGGGGCGGGTATCTGCTACGTGTTGATCCGGGACGGGTTAATTTGGCTCAGGTGGTGCGCATTATCGATGGCCCGATTGCGCCAACACCCTGCGTCTCGCTGAATTTCTACGTTCGCTGCGATGATTGTGCGGATGAAGAAACGTGTACCATCCGACCTATTATGTTGCAGGTTCGAGATGCGAATCTGTCGGTGTATGAGAACACTACGTTACCCATGTTGGTTGAACATAGCGTGTATTCCCAACAGATTTTATAAGACTTTTTTGTAGGTTAGCCACAAAGCCTGGTGTGCTTTTGTTCGATGGGACGACCAGCGCCCCGGTAGATGAACCAATCGATTAAACCAACATAAAGGGTGGCACATACCCCTGATTCATCTTCCCGGCTACTCCGTGGCATTGGCCGGTTCGATTTTATTGCGCTCATTATTAACATCACCATTGGCGCGGGTATCCTGGGGTTACCCGCGAAACTATATGCGCTGATTGGTGTCTGGAGTTTATTCGCTTACGTTGTCAGCGCGACGGTCGTGGTTCTGATTATCCTGTGTTTTGCCGAAGTAAGCAGTCGATTCAGCGCTACGGGCGGTCCGTATCTGTACGCTCGGGTTGCCTTCGGACCACTGGTTGGCTTCGAGGTCGGCTGGTTGTTCTGGCTATCACGCATGGCGGCCTTTGCGTCAATTTGCAACCTGTTCGTTAGTTACGCGGCTCTGTTCAGGCCCCAATTGGCGGGCGGCTGGGAGCGGGCAAGTTTGATTACGGCGCTGATTGTTGGCGTAACCGGTATAAACTACCTGGGTGTGCAGCGGTCGGCGCGGGTGAATACTGTATTTACCGTCAGCAAATTATTGACGATTGGTCTCTTTGCCATTGTGGGCTTATTTTTTGTCGATACGGCCGCCTTTTCGTTCCCTACATTTCCTGACTATACCTCCTTTTCACAGGCGGTATTGCTCCTTATTTTCACATTTTCGGGCTTCGATGTTGCGGCCATACCGGCGGGGGAGGTCCAGCAACCCCAGCGAACGGTGCCCTTGTCGTTGCTGATTTCTATCGGAACCGTAGCTGTATTGTTTATCGCGGTACAACTTGTCTGTATTGGCACCTTACCCGATCTAACCCATTCCGAACGTCCGCTCGCCGATGCCGCCGGTCACTTTATTGGACCGGGTGGGGCTTTGTTTATCACGATTGTGGCGTTAATTACGGCAATGGGCACGCTTCATGCGCTGATGCTGACGGGGCCGCGCCTGCTATTTGCAATGGCCGAACAAAAGCAATTACCGGCCTGGTTGGCCTGGACACATCCCCGTTTTCGAACGCCCTACGTAGCGATTCTCCTAACGGCTGCGTTGCAACTCCTGCTGGCAATAACGGGTACGTTTCTGTATGCACTGACGCTTAGCACGCTGATTCGACTCGCCTATTTTGCCCTGACTTGTGCGGCTGTCCCCATACTACGACGACGTAGTGACGTGCCAATGGCGCAGTTTCAGGTAACGGGTGGACTGGTCGTTTCGGGATTGGCGGTGTTACTTTGTGCCTGGTTGCTCAGCAACAGCTCTGGACGGGAAGCCCGCGACGTAGCGATCGCCGGAGCTGTGGGGTTAGTCATTTACGGTGTCAATCGGTATCGACGGGCTAAAACCCACGTAACGCATGACCAACCTAGCCCTGAATGAAGTTAATACGTTTTAGTCTATCAAGTTTACTTACGGCTATCAACCGGATTGTCCATGCTTCAACAGCCAATTGAGTCTGTCCCTGTTCGAACAACCGGGCGTGTTTGCGAGGTATCCTGGTTTTCTGATCTCTGCGGAGAGGATACCGAATTTCTGAGCGTTCGCGATCCTGCTCGCAGTACATTTGCCCATTGCCGGAACATTGCATTGACCGCCGAACGGCTGGGCTTTAGTAATCTATTATTGCCCACGTCTTACATGACGGGTCAGGAAGTTATTCCCTTCGCAGCGGGCGTTGCCCCCGACTTACAGAAAATCAGTTTACTAACGGCAATCCGCTGCGGAGAAATGCATCCACCGATGCTGGCCCGTACGTTGGCCTCGCTCGATCAGATGCTGGAGGGCCGGTTGACGATCAACATTATTAACTCTGATTTACCTGGTTATCGTGAAGACGCCAACCTGCGCTACCAGCGCTGTGCCGAAACCATTCAAATTCTGAAACAGGCCTGGACACAGGACCGGATTGAACACGATGGCCCCATCTATGGTAAAATCAGTTTAGCGACCGACCCCGTAAAACCCTATCAGCAAAACGGCGGGCCACTGCTCTATTTCGGCGGTACGTCGGATGGAGCGCGGGATGTATGTGCCCGTTACTGCGATGTCTTTCTGATGTGGCCTGAAACCGAGGAGTTGTTGTATGGCAACATGAAGGACGTAGCAGAACGGGCAGCCCGCTATGGTCGACAGGTCGATTTCGGGTTGCGTATTCACATCATCGTGCGGGAAACGGAGGATGAAGCCAGGGCCTGGTCCCGGCACATTATGTCGAAGTTTGACCCGGTACGTGGTGCCGCTCTGAAAAATGCCTCACAAAGCTCGTGGTCATTGGGGGTCCAGCGGCAAAATGAACTACGTAAAGGTGCCGATAACGACGGCTTTGTGGAGCCGCTGCTCTGGACCGACATTGGTAAAGCCCGTTCGGGAGCGGGTGGTGCTTTAGTCGGTAGCGCGGATCAGATCGTAGAAAAAATTAATCGGTATATAGACATGGGCATACGAGCGTTTATTTTCTCTGGGTATCCCCTAATGGAAGAAGCCGAGTGGTTTGCGCGATTAGTTTTGCCCAGATTACCGAATGTCACGCTGGCCCGATTGCAGGAACGTATTCCAGCGAAGCCTTTTTTAACGGTATAGGGTTTTTCTGTGGTCCGGGAGATTAGCCTAGCCACATCACGGCGCAGACCAGTAGTAGTACCCTGTAGGAATCAAACTAATTAGCTGATAATCATGCTTTGTATTGCCAAATAGAATACAAAGCATGATTATTCGCTTTTGCGTATTACTTAAAAATATCCAGGTCCTGGTACCAGCCTAAACACGTTAGCAAAAGCTCTATTTTGTAAGCTTCGATACGTATGGCTTTTTGGTAACCTTGCCTCATTTTCGCGTAATGACCTCACTAAGGCTGTCCACCCCCACCAGCCGCTCCGTACACCTGCCCTGTGGCATAACTACCATCATTTGCAGCCAGTTGAACGTAAATAGACGCTAGTTCGGCGGGTTGACCAGGTCGACCCAGGGGCGTATTTCCACCAAAGGTTTTTAGTTTTTCCTGCGTGGCTCCTCCACTGGGTTGCAAGGGCGTCCAGATAGGCCCCGGTGCTACGCCGTTCACCCGTATGCCTTTGGGACCAAGCTGTTTTGCCAGCGACTTGACAAAATTCATCGTGGCTGCTTTGGTTTGGGCATAATCATATAAATTGGGTGAAGGGTCATAAGCCTGCTCCGATGTCGTACCAATGATAGACGATCCGGCTGGCATATGCGGTAGGGCGGCTTTAATAATCCAGAAAGGCGCATAAATGTTCGTCTTCATGGTCGCGTCGAAATCCTCTGAAGATACGTCAAGAATGGATTCACGGCTTTGCTGGCGGGCGGCATTGCTGACCAGAATATCCAAACCACCTAAGCCTTTCACGGCTTCATCGACCAGTCGTTTGCAAAAAGCTTCGTCACGGATATCGCCGGGAATGGCAATCGCTTTTCGCCCTTCTTTTTTGATTAGGTCGATCACCTCTTTGGCATCGGGTTCCTCGGCCGGTAGGTAGTTAATGGCTACATCAGCTCCTTCACGGGCATAGGCAATCGCGGCTGCTCGGCCCATACCTGAATCACCGCCGGTAATCAAGGCTTTACGGCCCTGTAACCGTCCCGATCCTTTGTAGCTGGTCTCGCCATGATCGGGCCGGGGGTCCATTTTACTGGCCAGACCCGGCCAGGGTTGAGGCTGAGGTTTAAACGGAGGCTTGGGGTATTTTGTGGTCGGATCGACAAGCGCTGCCGGAGCAGCTCCCTCGGTAAGTTGAGGGTCCGAATCAGCAAACACTGGAGATGCCATTAGGGTAGCGGCAATACCACTACCAAGGCCGCCAATAACCTGGCGTCTGTTTAATTGATTTTCATTCATAATGGTTGTATGCTGACGTTGAGTACGTGTTTGTTTGTACTATACTATATCCATAGGATACCCCCTTTAACGAATGGTATAGTGTTAAGGTTAGATTTTCTTTAGATTTAATGAGGAATGATTAGGTAGTAAGAATAATCCGCAGGCACAACGTTGAAAACACTGGCTGAGCCTGTTATTGGCCGATCTCCTCACATGTTTCGCCGGTACTGCCCGCCCACTTCGTAGAGTGCGTTGGACAGCTGGCCAAGTGAACACACTTTGGTTGCTTCCATCAAACTCTCGAAAATATTGCCATTGGCCAGGGCTGTAGCTTGCAGGTTTGCCAGGGCCATAGCGGCTTCATCGTGGTGAGCTGCCTGAAATGCCTGACAGGATTCAACCGCGTAGCGTTTTTCTTCGTCGGTTGAGCGGATGACTTCGGTGGGAACGATGGTTGGCGAACCAGCCGGATCGAGGAAGGTATTGACGCCAACAATCGGCAAAGCACCGTTGTGTTTCATCGTTTCGTAATACATCGATTCTTCCTGGATTTTGCTACGTTGGTACATGCGTTCCATTGCACCCAGAACACCACCGCGCTCGTTGATGGCCAGAAATTCCTGATACACCGCTTCTTCTACCAGATCGGTTAACTCTTCCACAACGAAAGCACCCTGCAACGGATTCTCGTTTTTCGTCAACCCAAACTCCCGGTTGATAATAAGCTGGATGGCCATCGCCCGCCGGACAGATTCTTCGGTTGGCGTCGTAATGGCTTCGTCGTAGGCGTTGGTGTGTAGCGAGTTGCAGTTGTCATAGACAGCCAGCAAGGCTTGCAACGTAGTACGAATGTCGTTGAACCCGATTTCCTGGGCGTGGAGACTTCGACCGGACGTTTGAATGTGGTATTTGAGTTTCTGGGATCGGTCGTTGGCATTGTATTTATTTCGCATCGCCTTCGCCCAGATACGTCGGGCCACCCGACCCAGAACGGTGTATTCCGGGTCCATCCCGTTCGAGAAAAAGAACGAGAGGTTAGGGGCAAAGTCATCTACGTGCATACCCCGGCTGAGGTAATATTCCACGAATGTAAACCCATTGGACAGCGTAAAAGCCAGTTGCGAAATCGGATTGGCACCAGCTTCGGCGATGTGATAGCCTGAAATCGACACCGAGTAAAAATTCTGCACCCGGTTGTCGGTGAAATACTGCTGAATATCACCCATCATTTTGAGGGCAAACTCCGTCGAGAAAATGCAGGTATTCTGGGCCTGATCTTCTTTCAAAATATCCGCCTGCACCGTTCCACGCACCTTACGCAACGTATCGGCTTTAATTTGCTCGTAAATTTCTGGCGGCAACACTTTATCGCCCGTTGTCCCAAGCAGCAGCAAACCAAGTCCATCGTTGCCATCGGGGAGGGGGCCTTGGTAGCGCAGAGCAGAGGGCACGGGGCTCGGAGGAAGGGAAAAAAGCGTGTCAGCAGCTCCCTGCTCCTCGCTCCCTGCCCCACGTCCACGTAACCATTTTTCACACTGCTGATCGATGGCTGCGTTCAGGAAAAAGCCAAGGAGCATGGGCGCGGGGCCGTTAATGGTCATGGACACCGACGTCGCGGGGTCGCAGAGGTCGAAGCCGGAGTAGAGTTTCTTGGCATCATCGAGGGTGCAGATGCTTACCCCCGAATTGCCAACTTTCCCGAAAATATCGGGACGTAGTGCTGGGTCTTCACCATAGAGCGTAACCGAGTCAAAGGCGGTTGACAGACGCTTGGCTGGTAAGCCTTTTGATACGTAGTGAAATCGGCGATTGGTACGTTCAGGCCCGCCTTCGCCCGCAAACATGCGCGTTGGATCTTCGCCCTCGCGTTTTAGAGGAAATACACCAGCCGTATACGGAAATTCACCCGGTACGTTCTCCGTCAGGAGCCAGCGCAGAATATCGCCCCAATCATGGTACTTCGGTAAACTGACTTTCGGGATTCTCAGATGGGAAAGAGTTTCAGCATACAGCGGCTGCCGGATGACTTTATCCCGAACGTTAAATTCGTAAAATTCCGCTACGTAGCGTTTCTGCATCTCAGGCCACTGTTGCAGCAAGGTTCGGCAAATTGGGTGGAGCCGAGCGTCGAAATTAGCGTAAAGGGTTTTTAACTCTTCTTGCAGTGGGTTACCCCCCTCCCTTTGGTTTAAGGGGAGGGGTTGGGGGTGGGGGTGGGGTAGCAACTTCAACGTTCCATTCAACTGGTACAATTGCCGCGCCAGCGTGGTTTGCTCATGAACGAACGCATCATAACGTCGGCTTTCTTCCACAATTTCGGCCAGATACCGCACTCGGTCGGGAGGTATAATGGCATGGGGCATGGAGTTTGGTGCAGGGGCGTTCACCATGCTTTCTTCCCTGCTCCCTGCCCCAAGCTCCACATTCATCAACCTCATCAGTCGCTCATACAACGCGTTCATGCCCGGATCGTTGAACTGGGCGGCAACGGTTCCCAAAATGGGTAATTCATCATCCGCTACATCCCAAAGATTGTGATTGCGTCGGTACTGTTTCCTGACATCGCGCAGGGCGTCTAACGAGCCTCGTTTATCGAATTTGTTGATGGCAATGACATCGGCAAAATCGAGCATGTCGATTTTTTCTAACTGCGTGGCTGCGCCATATTCGGCGGTCATCACATAGAGCGTTTTATCGGCATGTTCGGTAATTTCCGTATCCGACTGACCAATGCCCGACGTTTCGACGATAATCAGATCGAACTGAGCGGCTTTACAAATATTGATCGCATCCTGAACATGGCGACTCAGGGCCAGATTCGACTGCCGTGTTGCCAGCGACCGCATGTATACACGAGGAGAATTGATCGCGTTCATGCGAATGCGATCCCCCAGCAACGCTCCACCTGTTTTACGCTTCGACGGGTCTACCGAAATGATTGCCAGTGTTTTATCTGAGTACGTTCGTAGGAAACGTAGTACCAACTCATCCACCAGCGACGATTTGCCCGCGCCCCCAGTGCCGGTAATGCCGAGGACGGGCGCCTGATGCAGGGTGGCAGGAGCGTGGTATTGATCTGGGTGATTTTCGGCCGTAGTGATGAGTCGGGCGATTACATCGACATCTTCCGGGGACATATTTCCCCCCTCCCCTGAAAACAGGGGCGGTCCGCCGATGCGGGGGGCTGGGGCGAAATCGCATTGCCGTAGCAAATCGTCAATCATACCCTGCAAGCCCATCGAACGGCCATCGTCGGGCGAATAAATCCGTGCGATGCCATAGGCGTGAAGTTGATCGATTTCGGAGGGGAGAATCGTGCCGCCACCGCCCCCAAAGATTTTGATATGGCCCGCCCCACGCTTCTGAAGCAGGTCATACATGTATTTGAAAAACTCCAGATGCCCACCCTGATAGCTCGTTACGGCAATGCCCTGGACATCTTCCTGAATGGCACAATCCACGATTTCGGCCACTGAGCGGTTGTGTCCCAGGTGAATCACTTCCGCACCCGACGCCTGCATCAGCCGACGCATCAGGTTGATAGCCGCATCGTGACCATCGAACAGAGAAGCCGCCGTAACAAGGCGAATCTTGTTCGTAAAAGCCTGGGTTTGGTGTCGGTCGGGTTTGGGTTGTTGCGTAATCATGGGTTCAATACGTTTGTCAGGCAGGGTCGGTAAAATCAACGTTACGAAGCAAAACCGAATGTGACTTTGGGACACAAAGTTGTAGCTTTGTTGATCGTTCTGCTTAGTTTTAAACCCGGCGAAGAGTAAATTATACTACCCAACTAAGGACAATTATGAAGAAAAAGAAGGTCATCCAATACGTACTGACTGGCTTGCTGGCAGCGGGTGCGCTGGTCACCACGCAGGCGCAGGATAAAGCGTTGCTATACGAAGTAACGGGTCCGGCTTTGGCGAAACCGTCGTACCTCTACGGTACGTTCCACCTCGTTTGCCCAACGGATTTGATCATCACCGATGCTATGAAAAAAGCCGTGGGTGAAAGCCAGCAAGTGTATCTTGAACTTGATATGGACGACCCCACAATGATGGCCGACATGCAGAAAGCTATGATGATGCCAGCCGGTAAGAATGTGAAGGAACTACTTAAGCCTGAGGATTATACGATACTGGATAAGTACCTGAATGAGAAAATGCACATTGGATTGGCGCAGATGGGAATGCTCAAACCCATTGCCCTGCTTTCGATGATGTATATGACGATCCTGCCGTGCCAGCCTGTGTCGTATGATCTGAAATTTTCGGAGATGGCAGCCAGTGAAAAAAAGGAAGTACTGGGCCTGGAAAACTTATCGACGCAACTGAATGCGATGGATAAAATCCCCATGCAGGATCAACTGAAAGGATTGGTCGATATAGCCAAAAAGCCTGAAGCTGCAAAAAAGGAGTTTTCAGATTTCATTGCCCTGTATAAAACCCACGACATTAATAAACTGATGAGTGCAATGGAAGCCAGCGAGTTCAGTGGGGGCGACTTTTCGCAGTACGAGGAAAGTCTGCTGACCGAACGTAACACCAGCTGGATTCCGGTGATCGAGAAAGCCGCCAAAGAAAAGCCGACCTTTTTTGCCTTCGGTGCCGGGCACCTGGGTAACGAAAAAGGTGTCATCAATATGCTGCGCAAAAAAGGCTATACCGTTAAGGCCGTAGAATAGGTGGAAGGGGCTATGTTTCAGTTAGTTTAGCCGGCCGATAATAGTTAGACAGGGAGTAAGATATGCTTTGGTGATAGTATGAGCAGGGGTTCAGATTTTTCCTGACTCATCGAAACATATTATCCCTAAAACCATGTCCTTCTCCCTGTATACTTATTTGTCGCTGGGTAGCGCCTTGCTGGGTACGCTTGCTACGCTGACCGGCACGGTTCATCACTATGGGACGCTCATAAACCCATCAACAGCCGAAGCTTCGATAGACACCACCAACCGACCTGCCGAAAATCGGTTTACGAAAACAGTGCTGTCGAATGATCTCAACGAGCCGATGGAACTGGCCGTTGCGCCCGATGGCCGCGTATTTTTTGTGGAACGGCATGGCAAGTTTTATATGTACGATCCGGTGCAGAAGAAGACCCGACTGTTGCACGATTTTCCGGTGAAAGCCGTCGAAAAATACCTGAACGGGCTGTTGGGAATGACCATCGACCCGAATTTCAATCAGAACCATTACCTCTACTTCTTCTACACGATTCAGGACAAAGAACAGACTAGACAACGTATTGCCCGCTTTGTTATCACGAACGACAATACGCTGGATTTAGCCAGTGAAAAGTCCATTATCGAATTTCCGATCGATCTGGAAGTGAGTGCACATACGGGCGGTTCGATGGCCTGGGACACACACGGCAATCTCTTTATTTCGACCGGTGATAACACGGTTCCATTTGAGTCGAGCGGGTTTGCACCCATCGACCAGCGCGAAGGTCGGCTTACGTTCGATGCCGAACGCTCGGCAGGCAACCCGAATGATTTGCGGGGTAAAATACTACGTATTCATGTTGAGGCCGATGGTTCCTACACCATTCCGGAGGGTAACCTTTTTCCAAAAGGCACCGAAAGGACTCGCCCGGAAATTTACGTAATGGGATGCCGCAATCCCTACCGCATTTCGGTCGACCCCGCTACGTCGATTGTGTATTGGGGTGAAATTGGGCCCGATTCGGGTACCGATGGACCGCAGGGGCCGCGCGGTTACGATGAATTCAATCAGGCAAAAAAAGCCGGAAATTATGGCTGGCCTTTCTTCGTAGGGGACAGCAAACCGTATCATCAGTACGATTTTGCCTCAAAAGTCGTCGGTACGTTGTTTGACCCGAATGCGCCAATCAACAACTCACCGAACAACACGGGGGCGAAACAACTGCCGCCGACGAACAAACCAATGGTCTGGTATCCGTACAATAAATCCGACGAATTTCCTGAACTGGGCGTTGGTGGCCGTTGTGCGATGGGTGGACCGGTCTATCATTACAACGCATCGCTTCAGTCGAAAACCAAAATTCCGGCTTACTACGACAAGGCGCTGTTTATGTACGACTGGATGCGGAACTGGGTCTTTGCGGTACGATTAGACGACCAGCAGAATTATCAGTATATGGAGCGGTTTATGCCCACGACGGGCGATTTTCGTCGTCCGGTGGATATGGAAATTGGGCCGGATGGGTCTTTTTACATGCTCGAATATGGTTCGGTCTATGGCATCGACAACGATGACGCCCGTTTGGTACGTATCGATTTCAATCCCGGCAACCGGGCACCGGTGGCGCAGATCACGGCAAAAGATACCATTGGTCTGGCTCCACTGACAGTGGCGTTTGGCAACACGAGTTACGATTATGACAAGTCGGATCAGCTAAAATACCAGTGGCGATTTGAGGGGAATCAGGTTGCATCAACCGAGGCCAGGCCAACCCATACGTTCCGTAAAAATGGGATTTACAAAGCCACACTGACCGTAACGGACCCGGCGGGTCAGGCGACTACCGATACGCTGACGATTAAGGTGGGGAACACGACGCCTTCGGTAGCCATCGCTACAACGGACAATAGTACGTTCTTCTTCCCGAGTGAGACGCCTTTACGATACTCGGTGGCCGTGAGCGATAAGGAGGATAAAGTGATAGATAAAAACAAGGTCAAAGTAGCGCTGACCTTCATCCCGAAAGTAGCCGGAAACGATTCGCAGATTGGCCACCAGCAGATTTCGGCGTCATACAATTTAGGAAAATCGCTGATTGCAGGCAGCGATTGCAAAGCCTGTCACCAGGTTGCGGCCAAATCCGTTGGGCCGTCATTCACTGAAATCGCCAAAAAATACCAGAGTGACAAAACCGCAACGGCCAAGCTGGCAAACAAGATCATCATTGGGGGCGGGGGTGTCTGGGGTGAACATGCCATGAGTGCACATCCGCAGCTCTCGCGGGAGGAAACGACAGAAATGGTGAAATATATTTTCTCGTTAGGCATGCAACCCGCCGACAATCATCTGCCGCAACAGGGAAGTCTGGTGCTGAAAGATCACGTGGGTAGCGAGGAGCAAAGCCGGTATATTCTGACCGCTACGTATACCGACAAAGGGAGCGTTGGCGGAACACAACCCAAACTGGCGTTAATGAAAAGCGATGCTTTAGTGCTTCGGACAACCAAAGTGCTGGCGGGCGATGCCGATGAAATCCACGAGATGGCGAAGCAGGGGAGACGGTTAGGTAATATCAATAATCAATCCTACTTTGTACTGAAGGCGATTGACCTGAAAAGCATCGACCAGTTAACGTATCATTACGCTTCGCTGGATCAAACCGCCACCATCGAAGTGCATACCGACTCACCAACGGGACCCGTGATCAGTACGGCGAACACAACTGCCACGGGTGACCGACGCAAATTTGCCGATGTCACTACATCGATTCAGAACCCGGGCGGCAAACACGATCTGTATTTCGTATTCGTCAAACCCGACGGTAAGAATCTGCTTTCTCTGGAATGGGTAGCGTTCCAACGAAAGGATGCTGCCAATACGATGAATGCGAAGGCTGATGGGAAATAGCTGAAGTGCTCCGTTGTTCGGCTTAGTCTCTGACTACGCCGAACAATGGGACAAAACCGAACGTTTACTTCACCACATTCACTTCTAGCACAACACTTTCCCGGCGGGTGCTCACCTGGGGGTTGAAGCCGATGGTCATCAGGTAGTTGCCCGAATAGGTAGCGGTGGACGTATTGACCGCTGATTTGGTACCTGGATAGACATTAAGCTCTTGAATCGTATAGTTTTTGTCGGGGTCGAGTCCTTTCAATTTAATGGGCGCAAGGCTGCCCGCTTTGTAGCGGTTCTTGACAAGATACGTAAACCACATGGCCTTGTCTTTGGCTTCACTCACGTAGAGCACAGACGCTATGTCGTTTGTGTAAGGAGACGCTAGTCGGAACTGGTCACCCTGCCAGATGACGGGTTTGATACGTTCGTAATCCTTCAGCGCCTGCTGGCTGAATTGCAGTTCGGGTTCGGTGAGTTTGCTGACGACAATGTCATACCCGATTTTGCCCATCATCGCTACGTCCGTTCTGAACTTGATGGACTGTTTGCCCCAATCCGTTACGTGGTTACAGCTCGCGATGGACGGGAAAAAATACGAGTAATTCCACTGAATAAATACCCGTTCCAGACCGTCGGTGTTGTCGCTGGGCCAGTATTCGGTGAAGTAACGTAGCGCGCCGTAATCGACGCGGCCCCCGCCCCCCGAACACAGCATCATGGGCAGCGTTGGGTACTTGGTCCGAAGCCGTTCGACTACTTTGTACAGGCCCTGAACGTAGTCGACGAAGAGGTTCGACTGGTTCGGATTGGTGGCTGAGTACGCATTGTAAATGACGGCGTTACAATCCCATTTGATGTAACTCAGCGTTGGATTTTTTGTCATGATACCGTTCACAACCTCATACACAAAGTCCTGCACCTTCGGATTCGACAGGTCCAGCACCAGTTGATTTCGGAAGTAATATTCCTGACGGTTCGGCAGTTTAATGACCCAGTCCGGATGTTTTTCGTACAATTCGCTTTTTGGGCTGACCATTTCCGGCTCCAGCCAAATCCCGAATTTGATACCGGCACTTTCGGCTTCTTTTACCAGATACCCCAGCCCATGCGGCAACTTTTTGGCATTCTCCTGCCAATCACCCAGCGAGGTGTGGTCGTCGTTACGGGGGTATTTGTTGCCAAACCAGCCATCGTCAAGGAGAAACAGATCGACGCCGAGTTTTTTGCCATCCTTAATGAGTGTCGACAGTTTTTCTTCGTTGAAATCGAAATACGTAGCTTCCCAGTTGTTGAGCAGCGTCAGTCGATTTCCCTGTCCCTGCGGAATCCGATGTTTACGCGCCCAACGGTGCAGACTCCGGCTGGCGCCACCCGTGCCTTGTTGCGAGTAGGTGAACAGAAAAGCAGGCGTAGTAAATTCAGTATTGGGCGCCAGAGTATAAGCCGATGCGTATGGATTGATGCCGGGAATGATACGTAGGTTATGCAGCGGATCGACTTCAAACGCCAGTTGGTAATTGCCCGACCAGGCCAGCGTCCCGGCAATCACCTCGCCCTTATCTTCGTCGGCCGGTTGGTTAAGTGATACCAGAAACGACGGTGGCTGGAATAAATCGGCGCGTGTGCCCAACTTGGAATCCAGGATTTTGATGCCTTCGGTAAGCGGTATTTCGGAAGGATTCATTTCGTTGGCCCAGTCGCCGTGAAAATGAGTCAGGTAATAATTCTGAGCCGGAATGTAGAGGTTCGCCGACGCATACTTTTGCAGCACAATCGCCTTTTTTTCGGTGTGCCGAATGGAAGACCATTGTTCAATGACATCTTCGTTCTGATACGCTTTATAATAGAGCGTCACCTCAAACGGGTACTGCGGATCTTTCAGATACACCTTCGTCAGTACGACGCCATCGGACGCATTTTGTGTTTCATGCCGAACGTACCTGAGGTCGAGCGACGGGTTTCCATCGGCATGGGTTACCTGAATGGCAGGTTCCAGCAAATTGCGGCTACCAGCGGGCGTATACGCCGAATTGTAGATACCCGTATAATCTTCCCCACGCTTGCCATTCCCCGGGATGGAGGCATATTCAGCCGCGTTACGTAGCTTCGGGCCCAGGTGAACAATGGTTGGCGTTTGCTCTTTATCGACCCGAATCACAAGCGCTGTCTGCCGGGTTTCAATGGCGATATGTACATCGCCCGGTGCGGCTTTGGTCAGAAAGGGTATTAGTAATAAAAGAGGTAGGTACAGGCAGAATCGTTTCATTCGTAAATAGTGAGAAATGGGGGTAATTGGCTAAGCCAGAGACAGCTCCCGACTTAGGGCTGCCAGGTCGATCTGGGTAGACGGCGTTGTGTCGGCATCCAGAACTCGTTTCATATACGCCAGCGCATCCGTCGTGTGCGTCGGTTTAATGGACGCAACGCAATCGGATGGTACGCTGAGCTTTAAGTCGCGCATATAGGCATCGTTGGCCGTAAACAGCACGCATGAATCAGTACTGAGCCCGGTTAGAATCAGGTATTTTGCGTTCAGGTAGGTTAGCAACGTATCGAGCGTAGTTGCATAGAATGCCGAGTTTTTGGGCTTAAGCACAAAGTAATCATCAGGGTCGGGCCTGAGTATTTCGGCCAGGTGCTGGCCCCGAACGTCATCCGTTAGTACGTGTTCCAGTACGTCATTGAAATTGGATTGCCAGCGGCCAAAGTTATCGTTGACATAAACAACAGGAATGTTCAGTGTTTTGGCTTTGCCTTTTAGAGCTGCAATGCGGTCGGCTGCCGCGCGGGCTGTTTCTTCTAGCAGATCTCCTCCGGGAAACTCCAGATCGTTAATCATGTCAATAATCAACAGGGCTACCGGAGATTTATCGGGAGCATTACCGTGTAAATCGTCACTCTTTCCTTTCATAACGTGGTTGAAAATGGTCTTACCACAGAGCTTCACAGCGATCAAAAGGATAAATATAATTTTCTGTGAATCTTTGTGTTTACTCTGTGACTTCTGTGGCACAAATTTTTATTTGCCAGGTTTAACAGTGAACTCCTGAAAGCGGTAAATTTCCTGCCGCACTACGTCGAACGTCTGGCTAATTTGGGAACGGAACTGTTTGTAGGCCGGATCAGCCAGCGCACTCATGTTTGCTACGTATTGCGTACTGGTAAACTCATAACCTTTCTCGCTGCCGTTAGGAACCGCCAGCGCCGAGAAGTCCCAGCCGAGGAGCGTATTTTTCTTGATACGTTCGTCACTCAGGCGTTTCAACGGGCTCAGGTCAACAGTGGCTAGCGGGTTTCGGCGTTGAAGCCGGTCAACCACCATGAGTTGTGTGCCGTCGGGGGCGAATTTTGGGTCAAATGAGGCATCCGTATTTTCCCAGATTTCTATTTTAACAACGGGCGCCGTTGCGCGATCACGGCGTCCCAGATCCGCCATTTTTGTCTTTACGCTATCGCCATACATCCGGGCCATAGCCTCCGGTGAGGCTCCTTTGATGGCCATTTCCGACGTAACAATTTTAGTTACGTAGTCATATTCCGTCTGGTTGGGATTCGACGTAAACTGCTTGACGGTCATATACCAGCCTTCGAGCTTGCTTTCATCGACGGCTGCCTGATTGACTTTTCGCCATTCCCGTTCAACGGACAGGGCATCCTGAACGGTGAGTCCTGGATTCAGTTTGTGGTAAATGAGAAACGTATAGGTTTTGGGCTTTGTCTGCGCCAATGCGCTAAGAGCATAAGCCATAAAAAGACTCAACAGGGCTGTTTTACGAAAGAAGGATAGCAGGGCGATCATGAAATAGATAGTGGTTGGAAAGATTTGTACAGATACTGATAGGTAAGGGAGTTGCGGAGAAAATCTAATTGAAAAGCCATTTGGTTTGAAGATAAAATGTGATAAACATAGAGAACATGAAGGATTCAGAGAGATTTAAGACTACAAAGCCGTTTTCTTAGATCTCTCTGAATCCTTCGTGAGAATGGACATTTAATCACTACTTAATCGGTAGAATGTCAAAAGCAACGCTTTACTACGTAGTAGAAAACCTGGCGATAAGCTTGCCTGTTCCTGAATTATGACCCTGATGAAAAACCTGAAACTGATCTTTTTTGCCTGTTTAGGCAGCTTATTCCTGACAACTAACGTCGCCGTTCAGGCGCAAAAGATAGGCCTCTTTGATGGACATGGCGACGTTGGTGCCGTGCTGAAACCCGGATCTGCCAGCTATAATTCCAGGACGCGTACCTATGAATTATCCGGCTCGGGCTACAACGTCTGGTTCGATCACGACGAGTTTCATTTCTTGTGGAAACGCCTGAAAGGTGATTTTATCCTGTATACCCGAGCTGCGTTAGTAGGTAAAGGCGTTGATCCACATCGAAAAGTTGGCTGGATGGTTCGCAGTAGCCTGGACGGTAAATCGCCCCATATCAATGCTGTAGAACATGGAGACGGCCTTACGTCACTACAATTTCGACGTACTGCCGGAGCTAATACCGAAGAAATTAAGTCAAAATTAACGGGTGCCGACGTTATCCAGCTGGAACGGAAAGGGAACACCTACACGATGCGGGTGGCCAAATTTGGGGAACCATTCGTCACCGAGCAGGTGGCCGATCTGCCGCTTGGCGATGAGGTGTATGTTGGTTTATTTGTTGGCTCGCACAACAAAGACGTAGTGGAACGGGGCGTCTTCCGCGACGTGCGGATCAGTGCGCCCGCCCCCGATGGACTGGTGCCTTACCGCGAGTATCTGGCCAGTAATCTGGAGATTCTGGATGTAACAACCGGAGATCGGCAGGTGATTTTCAATTCGCCCAAGTCGCTTCAGGCACCCAACTGGACGCCCGATGGTAAAACGCTCTTATACAACAGTGATGGGCTGATGTATTCCTTCAACCTGGCCAAACGTAAGCCTGCGGTACTGAATACGGGTGACGTGAAAAATAATAACAATGACCACGTACTGTCCTTCGATGGGAAGATGCTGGGCCTGAGCAGTGGCGTCAAAGAGCTAGGCGGCTCCATTGTTTACACCGTCCCGGTAACGGGTGGTCAGCCGAAACAGATTACGCCCAAAGGCCCCTCGTACCTGCACGGCTGGTCGGTGGATAAGAAGACATTGATATTCACGGGTCAACGGAATAATGAATTCGACATTTACAGCGTGCCTGCGGCCGGTGGGGAAGAGGTTCGGCTCACGGACGCCAAAGGCCTGGATGATGGCCCGGAATTTACGCCCGATGGCCAGTATATATATTTTAACTCGAACCGCACGGGAACCATGCAGATCTGGCGAATGAAACCCGATGGCAGTCAGCAGGAAGCCGTCACGACGACGGGAGAGTTTCACGACTGGTTTCCGCACATTTCGCCCGACGGTAAATGGCTGCTGTTCATTTCCTTTTTGAAGGAAGAAGTGAAGCCCGATGACCACCCGTTTTACAAGCACGTTTACCTGCGGATGCTCCCCATCTCGGGTGTTGGGCAACCCAAAGTGGTAGCCTACATCTACGGTGGTCAGGGTACGATCAATACACCTTCCTGGTCGCCCGATAGCAAGCGAGTCGCGTTTATCAGTAATACGGTTGAGAGCAGTATGAGTCCCGTGGACAAATAGTGAAAAGGAGCCAAACAGTTTAAGTGCTCTTTTATACGATTCATACGGTCTTCTGTACCGTTTGACGCACTTACAGTTGAACGGAGGGGGGGTGACAGCTAGGTTTGTTCTCAATATCAAGCACGGCAATCTTACCCCCCTCTTCCAATGACTACAATAGCACCTCTACCCACTAGCCCGGTTCACACAACCGACTCCGCTGTATATTCACCAGCAACGCATCGAATTACGCTTTTCTGTCAAAATCGATCCATCGTGATCGCCAGTGAAGACATTGTCTGGCTGGAAGGTTCAGGAAATTACACATTTATCCATACCCGTGATAAACGGCGGTACCTGATGGCAAAAACGTTGAAAAGTTTTGAGATGGAATTGAGCAATGCGCCCTTTGCCCGTATTCATAAATCACACGTAGTAAATCTGGCGTATGTGAAGCGTATTGCCTTTGGAATGAATGCCTTTATCGAATTGGCTGGCGGCAAGACACTCACCATAGCCCGCCGACGATTGACCCCTACACGTACTCAATACAACCAGCATCAGAAAGTGATGGCAAACTAAGGTATCAACGGTCCGACCCGTAATTACAGAAAACGACGTGCCACGGTTATAACCGTGGCACGTCGTTTTCTGTAAACACCATAAAAAAAGCCTGCTGCGTTCTTACGATCGCAGCAGGCTGGGAGTTGAATGGAGCGGCAGGGCTTGTCCGAAAAGCCTGACCGCATTGTGTTGAGAATGTGTAATTAAATATGCCCGGGGGCTAACGTATCACATTGCAGCAACCTAGTGCCGAATGTTTACGCGTGTTGTAAATTGCTTCTGGTTTGGGCCAACCACAAACGTGTAGGCGCCATCGGGAAGACCCGATAAATCGAACCGGCGGGTCGAGCCTTTGAACGAGTCGGTTTGAACCAGTACGTTCTGAGCGTCATAGATCGCTACGTTCGCTTCGGTCAGGTTTTTGTTGGGAAGCGACACTTCGATTTTGTTCTTTTCGTAGGCCGTTAACGTTGGCTCCGTTACCTGCTGAATGTTACGATCATCGATGCTGAGTGCGTTTGCCTTGATCGAAATTCCCTGCGACATCCACCAGGCATTGTTACCGGCCGTCAGGTAATACTGACCATCGGGCAGGTTGTTCAGATTGAATGCGGTCGCCTTCTTGCTGTTTTTAGAAATGACTCCCCGGTAGAGTACGTTGCCGTCGGCATCAATAAGTGCCAGGTCAACCGCTGCGCCCGGCTGTGTATAAATGCGTACTTTCTTTTGTTCGGACTTCTCAACTTTCACCCCATTCGCTCCTGCACCATTGTCGGCGATGGCCACTCCTGTGCCTGCCAGACTCCATACTGATAATAGTACGGCGATTGATAAACGGAACTGTTTCATGTTGGATTGAAATTTATGTTTTACCGGGACAAAGGTGTGGGCTAAACTCGGTTTAATGCAACGGTATAAGCCTCATATGGCCTCGTTTCGATGAAGATTCTTCTAAAAAGACAATTCGCTATCAGTATAATGGGGTGATTATTGAAAAAGTGCAACAAGTCCCTATTTTTGGCTTATGGATTGTATTTTTCTAATAATCCTAATTTTTAGGACTTTATTTTTTTTTACACCTAGTTTTCATGCTAATAATCCAATTCTATAAAAAATGTCCATTTACGCTAATACGTAAATGGACAGCTATAAGTACTAATTAGGGACGTATTTACGCGCTCTCGCCTAAGTTTCCAATTGATTAATAAGGACTTCGTAACAGATCGAGTCGTTGTGCCAGGTTGCTTTTCTGAACATTGATCAGGCGTTACATGCGGCAAAGTCGTCCCAACTACATCAGAATATTATCCACGGCCTGCATACGTTGGGGAAGGTCCGATTCGCCCAGCATGTCGCGCAGGTCGATTTCAATATTGCGGCAGATTGACGTCATGGGTACGTCGTTGATACTGTTCTCAAACGGATTTTCGCTGGTATCGCCAATCACCTCCATCGTGTTAAAAATCCAGGCAATAACCGTATAGAATGGAATGGTTAACCAGACATGCCAGCCACTGACACGGGCCATTTCGGTGAGTAGGCCATAAGGCAGTACAATGATAAACAGCCAGGTGAAAACAAAGCTGAAATAGGCGTACTGACGCGGGAACGGAAACGATTTTATGCGCTCGCAGGCCCCCTGTTGATTATAAAATTCGGCCAGCATTCGTTCCAGTTCTACGTGGTAATAATCACTCATATACCCGTTGTCGCGTAGCTGGGCCAGTAGCGCCGACTGATCCCGGAGCAGATTCGTAGCTGGATTCGGGTGCTTTATAATTGCTTCTACTTCGTCTTTAGGCAGAAAACGGCTTAACTCAACATCCAGACTGCATTGCCGGAACGCATCAATACGCTCCACAAGCTCATGAGCCGTATTGTAATGTTGTTCCCAGACGAGTTTTTGCCGAAGCTGTACGCGCAAAGCGGTTATGTAGGCCAGATGCCGGTAAAGTAGCTGCTGCCGAATGTGCGCTAAGTCCGTATCAGGAAGCGGTTGAGTCGTTGGATGTTCTTTAACGTAATCGAGTACCATAATGGCCCATGACCGACTGGCGTTGGTGATACTTCCCCAAATCCGGCGGGCCTCCCAGAGTCGATCGTAGGAAGAGTTATTTTTAAAGCCAACATAAAAAGCAACGGCCGTACCAATGGTGGCAATCGGTACGAAAGGAATGGCAAGAAATGTCCAGTCCAGGACCTTGTAACCTATACAAATAAGGGTTGAATACCCGAAGAAGATCAGGACCGAGCGCCAGGCAAAGGGAAAAATTATGTGGAACGGAACACGTTTTGTGATGAACATGAGGAAGTTGTATACTAGTGGAAAGAGTTGAAGTCAGAAGCCCTAAAATAGCCGATAAATTTTAGAAAAAGCCCGATGCGTTATCTATAGACTTTCTCAAAATTTGGACTTTGGCCTGGAACCGTGCCACGGTTGTATTGAACGTACTTAGGAACTGTGGCACGGCTCTAAGCCAAAATTAACAGTTGGTTAATTTATTGTGTGACCGATGGGGAGTCTGTACTTTGCATCAATAAATAAGGTAATGATGGTTTATTTACAGATTCGGTAAAGGCCATGCCACTAAAAAACGCTTCGTAAACTTTATGGATCAAGTATTGAAAGGACAAATTGCATTGATTACCGGGGCCAGCAGCGGCATTGGGGCTGGTGTCGCAAAGGCGCTGGCGGCTGCCGGGGCCACCGTGGTGATAAACTATCCGGTTGAGGCTACAAAACCAGCGGCCGATGCCGTATTAAAAGAGATCACCGATGCAGGTGGCGCGGGTATGGTTGCCCAGGGCGACGTCAGCAAGGAAGATCAGGTAATCAGCATGTTTGCCAACGTAGTAGCAACCTATGGTACGATCGATATTCTGATCAATAATGCGGGCCTGCAACGCGATTCCAAATTCCACGAAATGACCCTCGACCAATGGAATACGGTGATTAATGTCAATTTGACGGGCCAGTTTCTGTGCGCCCGTGAGGCCATTCGGGAGTTTTTGCGCCGGGGACCACGTCCGGACGTATCGGCAGCCACCGGAAAGATAATTTGCATGAGTTCAGTCCACGAACTGATCCCCTGGGGTGGCCATGTCAACTATGCTACGTCAAAAGGGGGTATTAAAATGCTGATGCAGTCGCTGGCGCAGGAATACGGCGACCGTAAGATTCGCGTCAACAGCATTTGTCCAGGTGCTATTCAAACACCAATCAACCGGGCCGCCTGGGAAACTCCCGAAGCTTTGAACAGCCTGATGTCGCTTGTTCCGTACAACCGCATCGGTCAGCCTCAGGACATTGGGAATCTTGCCGTTTTCTTATCCTCCGATCAGTCAGACTATATTACGGGCGCCAGCATCTTCATCGACGGCGGTATGACGGTGTTTGAAGGATTTTCTACAAACGGGTAAAAGTTTAGGGTATATGGTTTACGGTGGGTCGGAGAAAGCAATAATGCGTCAGCCCACTGTAAACTATATACCCTAAACCGAATACTATCAAAATGACAATAGAACAACAACGATTGGAAGACCCTGCCTGGCGAAGGTGGGGCCCCTATGTTTCTGACCGCCAGTGGGGAACTGTGCGCGAGGATTACAGTTCAAATGGCGATGCCTGGAACTACACGACGCACGATATGGCACGTAGCTACACGTATCGCTGGGGCGAAGAGGGCATTGCGGGCTTTTGCGACGAGAAACAGCAGCTTTGCCTTGCCCTGTCGCTCTGGAACGGTCAGGATACTATTTTGAAGGAGCGCTATTTCGGCTTGACTAACCACGAGGGCAATCACGGCGAAGATGTTAAAGAACTCTATTATTACATAGATAACACCCCAACGCATTCGTACCAGCGGATGCTGTATAAATATCCGCAAACCGCCTACCCGTACCAATGGCTCATTGATGAAAACGGCCGTCGAACGCGCCACGATCCGGAGTTTGAGCTGCTCGATACGGGCCTGTTTGATGACGATCGCTATTTCGATGTCTTTGTTGAATACGCTAAAGCAGGTCCGAAGGATATCCTGATGACCATAACCGTCCATAATCGCGGCCCCGAAGCTGCCAGCCTTCATGTGTTGCCCACGCTCTGGTTCAGGAACACGTGGGGGTTTGGCGACGATACCGATGGCGTGCCAAACTATTATCCCCAGCTTGTTTTACAGCCCGATAAAACGGTCTCCGTTGAGGATTCGGATTTAGGTCACTACGTATTGAGTGCCGACGGGAGCCCGGAGTGGTTGTTCTGCGAAAACGAATCGAACCTGGCCCGACTTTACAATACGCATAACGGATCACGGTATCCTAAAGACGGTATCAACGATCATGTGATTCATGGGGCGCCTACCGTCAACCCTGCCCAGACGGGTACGAAGGCAGCCGCGCACTACGTCCTCAATATTGACACGGGAGCGTCGTCTACAATTCGGGTGCGGCTCGAATCGGCTGGACTGGCGAAGCCGATGGACGATTTCGATGCGATTGTTACGCAGCGAAAAGTGGAAGCCGACGAATTCTATAAACACCTCCAGCCTAAAAAAGCGACTGACGACGAGAAACTCGTGCAACGGCAGGCGTTTGCCGGCATGCTGTGGAGCAAGCAATACTATTATTACGACGTATCGCGCTGGCTGGCGGGAGATCCGAATAGTCCACCACCACCACCCGAACGCTTGCAGGGGCGCAACCATACGTGGCTACAGCTCATCAACGCGGGGGTTATTTCCATGCCCGATAAATGGGAATATCCCTGGTATGCGGCCTGGGACTGGGCCTTTCACTGCGTGGCCCTGGCGGTCATTGACCCCGACTTCGCCAAGCAGCAACTGATGCTGCTCACGAACGAATGGTTTATGCATCCCAATGGTCAACTGCCTGCCTATGAGTGGGCGTTCAGTGATGTAAATCCGCCCGTTCAGGCGTGGGCCGCGTGGCGAATCTACCACCTGGAACTGGAGCGAAAACCGCCGGGCGAAGAAGATCTGACCTTTTTAAGGGGTATTTTTCATAAGCTCATGCTCAATTTCACCTGGTGGGTGAACCGGAAAGATCAATCGGGAAATAACATTTTTGAGGGTGGTTTTCTGGGTTTAGACAACATTGGCGTCTTTGACCGGAATACGTTGTTTCCCGACGGAAGTCATCTGGAGCAGGCCGACGGGACGAGCTGGATGGCCATGTATGCGCTGAATATGATGCGTATTGCGCTTGAGCTGGCACAGCACGATTGTGTGTATGACGAAATGGCCACCAAGTTTTTTGACCATTTTCTGTACATCGCCGGGGCCATCACCAACATTGGACAAACCAATGTTGGGTTGTGGGATGAGGAAGATGCGTTCTTCTACGATCAGCTACGTCTCGATGATGGGAACGTGCTGCGGATGCGCGTGCGGACGATTGTGGGCTTAATTCCGATGTTTGCCGTGGAGATTCTGGACAATGAATTACTCAAGGCTAATACGCCGTTTCTGCAACGGATGATCTGGTTTCAGGGGCACCGGCCTGATTTATACAACCAGGTTTCGCGCTACACCGAAAAAGGTGTCGGTGAAAAACGGTTGCTGAGTTTACTACGTGGGTTTCGGTTAAAAGCGCTGCTCACGAAAATGCTGGATGAATCCGAGTTCCTGAGTCCGCATGGTATCCGGGGGGTATCGAAAGTGTATCAGGATCACCCATACGATTTTACCCTGGAAAACACTACGTTCCTACTGGCTTATACACCGGCTGAAAGTGATAGCGACATGTTTGGGGGAAACAGCAACTGGCGGGGGCCTGTCTGGATGCCCATTAATTATTTGTTGATTGAAAGCCTGGATCGGTTCTACGACTACTTTGGCGATGAGTTCACGGTTGAATACCCCATTGGCTCCGGCCAGCAGATTACGCTTAAGGCAGTTGCGCACGAACTCACGAATCGCCTGATAAGCATCTTCACAAAAGATGCAGCTGGGAAGCGGCCCGTATTTGGTCAGCATCCAAAGTATCAGGACCCTCATTTTAAAGATTATGTGCTTTTCTATGAATACTTTGATGGCGACAATGGGAGGGGAGTGGGGGCCAGCCACCAGACCGGCTGGACAGGATTAGTGGCGGAGTTGATCGATCGGAAATACGACAGCTTTGTGTAGTAAAAAAGGCCATAAGTATTAAAACCCCTAAATCCCCTTCAGGGGCGGTCCGACGGGTCGGTTTAGGGGTTTTAATACTTAACAAGACCTGCTACATTGAAGGTAGCGGTAATACCAGTGTTGTTCAAAAATAGCCCAGCTTGAATTTCCATCCATCAATCTATATTGCCGATCATCCAAGAAAATAACCGTTCCCATTAATTAGATAGTTGTCTAAATGATTAATTAGATATTTGTCTAACAGTTTAATGATCTGGTTATGAACAACCTCTTTAAAGCCCTGAACGATCCAACCCGTCGGCAGATACTGGACCTGCTGCGCGGGGGTGATTTGAACGCTGGTGATATTGCCGAGCGATTCGATATGACAAAGCCCAGCATTTCGCACCATCTCGATTTGCTACGTCAGGCTGGCCTGGTTGAGTCGGTGAAGCAGGGGCAGTTCATCAACTACTCGCTCAATACCACCGTTCTCGATGAGCTGCTTGCCTGGCTCATGAGTTTCCAGAAAACCGAAAGCCCATCCGCCGAAATAAAAACCTCCGAACCAACTCGTTAAACTTCCTTACCAATTATGAAAACAACGAACACATCTGCCGAAACTCTGATAGCTACAGTGCTGTTGGCTCCTTTTGTGTACCTGGGATTATGCTGGAGCCAACTTCCAGCGGAGATCGCTACGCACTTTGATCTGCATGGTCAGGCTGACGGATGGATGCCAAAAGAGAAAGCCGCTTTACTTGTAGGCGTTACGTCGGTGATTTTTTATCTGGTGCTACGTTTCCTGCCCAGAATTGACCCCAAAGGTCGTCTGCAGTCGTCGAATTACCAAAAACTTCGTTTCGTCATTACGCTTGGCTTTGCGTCCATAATGGGCTGGGTGTGGTATAAGTCTGGCCATCAGGCCAATGAGCAACAATCGTATGGCGCTTTGTTGGCCATTATTGGGTTACTGCTGGCGGGTATCGGAAACTACATGACTACCGTAAAGCCAAACTGGTTTATAGGCATTCGCACGCCCTGGACGCTGCAAAACGAAACCGTCTGGCGTAAAACGCACCGCATGGGCGGCCGGTTGATGGTAGTGGGCGGCCTGTTGAGTGCGGTGTTAGCCCTGGTTGTGCCAACGCCGTATACTGAAGTTAGTGTAGTCAGTGTTATTTTACTCGCATCGCTCGTTCCGGTCGTTTACTCCTACATCTATTTTCAGCAGGAAAAAGCCCATCAACTTAATTAAGTGTTAGTCTTCTACGCCGATGAACCGCATCATTTTCTTCACCTTTTTTCTGATGGCTGCGTGCCCGGCTGTATTGGCTCAAACGGACGAACCTATCCAGCTTAAAACGGATGCCTTCCTGCTGGATGGTACATTGACATTGCCTGTTAATACAACAGGACCTGTGCCCGTAGTGTTGTTGTTAGCTGGTTCTGGCCCCACCGATCGGGATGGAAACAGTGGGCTTGGCCTGATCACGAACGTGCATAAGATGCTGGCTGATAGTTTAGTCAATCGCGGCATGGCAGTAGCGCGCTACGATAAACGGGGAGCCGGAAAAAGTAAAGCAACAGACGTTAAAAAAGTAACGCCAGCCGATCGGTTGTTCGACGCGGTGATTGAGGATGCCGTTGGTTTCATTCGCCTGTTGCAGGGCGACAAACGATTCTCGAAAGTTTTCGTGGTGGGCCACAGCGAAGGATCACAGGTGGGTATGGTTGCGGCACAGGCTGCCAATGCTTCGGGTTTTGTTTCGATAGCGGGCATTGGCCGTAACATTGCTGACGTCATGAAAAGTCAGTTTGCCTACGCGATGCCCGATTCGCTTAAATCCGAATCATACCGAATCCTGGAATCGCTAAAAGCGGGCCATGCGGTTTCGACGACCAGTCCAGCGCTGATGAAAGTTTTCAGGCCCAGTTCGCAAACGTACCTGATTTCGTGGATGAAGC
Source organism: Spirosoma endophyticum (assembly GCF_900112365.1). Classification (GTDB taxonomy): domain Bacteria; phylum Bacteroidota; class Bacteroidia; order Cytophagales; family Spirosomataceae; genus Spirosoma; species Spirosoma endophyticum. The sequence goes on from NZ_FOLQ01000019.1 coordinate 108,606, forward strand.
ATGACCCGGTCACTGATATAAAAGCCTATCGCGGTCCGGTGCTCATTATTCAGGGAACGAATGATTTTCAAGTGGCCGTGAAGGAAGCAGAACTCTTGAACGCTGCCCGACCCGACGCCCGACTTGTTCTTATTCCTAGCATGACGCACATGCTCAGAACGTATGAAGGAAAGGAACAGAGTGAAAATGCAAAAACATACACCGCTGTTACGCAATCCCTTAGCCCAGGTCTGGTGCCTGCCATTGCGCAATTTGTAAAGCCTAGCCCACATTGACAAACCCGACTGCCGTTGGATCAAAGCACGGTACCAAACCCAGTCAGTAATCAACAGTTCACTCCGTTTTCTGCACCATCCGATATGATACGTAGCATTCTATTTTCCGTCTTATTACTAACCTCAATTCCGCTGGTTTCACTGGCGCAAACAGAGGAGTCTATGTTGCTCGTTTCAGACGCGCTGACCCTCGACGGTACGTTGACGATGCCCGCCAATACCACGGGTCCAGTGCCGGTCGTGTTGTTGATTGCCGGGTCTGGTCCAACGGATCGGGATGGAAACAGCCCCGTGCCTGTGGGTACGTTAGGCCCGATAAAAGCCGCTTCGTTTCGGATGCTTAGCGATAGCCTGGTGAAGCAGGGAATTGCCGTGCTACGGTATGATAAGCGGTTTTCGGGTAAAAGCGTTGATGCAACCGCGAAGGAAATAGACCTGCGTTTTGAAACCTACATTGCCGATGCGGCCGGGTACATTAAGGAACTAAAGGCTGATCCACGTTTCTCGCGGGTTGTTGTCGTGGGCCATAGTGAAGGATCGCTGATTGGCATGATTGCCGCCCGACAGGCAGAAGCCGACACGTTTGTGTCGCTGGCCGGACCGGGTGAGGATATTGCCAATACGTTGCGGGCACAGTTGGGACCACAACTGGCTGAAACTGATCGCCAGGCCGTTTTTGCTTCGCTCGATACCTTGCGTTCGGGCAATACGTTAGGTACGTTGCCGACAAAAATCCCCTCTGTGCAGCAATTGTTCCGGCCAAGCGTGCAGCCGTACATGATTTCCTGGATGCGCTACGACCCAACCGACCAAATTGAATTGCTGAACGTACCGGTGCTCATTATTCAGGGGAAACGGGATTTGCAGGTAACGGTTACAGATGCTGAAAAACTGAAAGCCGAACGGCCGAAAGACAAAATGCTGCTGTTTGAGAATATGACCCACGTATTGAAAGATGTGGCCTCCGACGATCAACTGGCGAATCTGCAAACTTATGTCAACCCGGACTTACCGCTCACGCCCGGACTGGCCACTGCCATCGCTCAATTTGTGAAACAGTAAACGTACCACCGATCTTCAGGTCGGATATACGTATCAATTTCATTGGCTATCCTGATGATACGTTAATTGGCTGAATAGTGCTGTAAATACGAAATCAGGCGCTCAAAATGAAGTTGCTCGTAGGGATTCTGCGTCATCCGGATGAGCATATGCCGGTAACTGTCCACCAGCCCATCGAAGTGAGAATTATGGTTCAATCGGGCCGCAATCAAACCTTTATAGCAGCGATGAGTCTGATTATAAACGTATTGGCAAGGCTGGCCGGGATGTTCGTTCAGCAGTCGGTCGAGCGTTGGTAATGTACAAGCCGCGTTCAGAAAATTGAACCCCTGGGTCTCGAAAAATTGCTCAATTTGTGCACAAACATCGGCTAGTTCGTCCGGCGAGTGAATTCTGTAGCGGAAATATTGAAAACCGCTGAACCGGCCGATGGAAACAATAAGTGTATTCGCATCGGGTCGGTAATCGGGCAGGTTATTCAGGAACTGCTGGGCAATCTGCTCAACCTGATTGTTCCGACACCCAAAATTAACCTCCAGTTTCGTGTCTTCACTATAGAATACAGACGACAGAATGATGTTCTGAAATCCGTTGTCAATAACACGCCGGAATTGTTTCTTCTCGGGAAGCAACAGGAACTGATGCCCCGTAAAGAACGGCGTTAGTTGCTGATACAGATTTGTTTCAAAGGGGGTTATGGTCATCGCTGAGTCAAGCTAATCTATGAGCCGCGTTCTATACAACGCACAACTCATTCAACGACAATTAAGTTATTAAAATTCATTGAAAAATCATAATTAATGAGGCATCGTTGTCGAACTAAATAGGGTTTGTCGAGGTTAACTACGGTACACGCCCGGAAATGGGGCCGTTAATTTGGGGACGACCGGAATTGACAGCTTGCTGAGGTCGCGTGTAAGCATGCCGGGAGTTGACGGAATTTCCCGCCCAAACAAATCGTCAAAACAATAAATGGCGAATATAACTACGCCATGGCTGCCTAATCCGGAGGATTAAGCAATAGCCATTGTCTCCCCGGCCTACGTGCTGCTGGCTGGATCAGGAGGCATCGACTCGCAGCGCTGGCTCAGTATATGGTGTTAACGGCTGAGTGAGACACAAGCACCTACGGATGACGCTTGGTCTGGTATACACCGGGCCGATTCCCGACAATCCCAAGTGTACCTAAGCATGTAGAAAGCGCGTTGGTTTCCTTGACTGGACGAGAGTTCGAATCTCTCCGTCTCCACTTTGTAAAAGCCTGTAAGTCAAGTATTTACAGGCTTTTTTGTGGCAAAAAAGTCAAAAATGGCAAACCAGTGGCAAAAAAAATTGCACAAATCCGTGAAACTGGATATTTCGGAGGAACGCCTACCTTGGAAAGAACCCAAGCTGTCCAAACCCGCCGACAACGATTTGACCAAACAGTGGTGCGTCGTCTATGGCGTCTGGGACTTTAGCAAAAACAAGCTGGTTCGCCGGCGGGTGGTGCTGGTTGGCCCCACCGTGGCCGAGCGGCTGGCGCATGCGGACGTTGTCTTTTCGGAGTTGAAGCCACTGGCCGGCACGGCGTACCTGGGCGAGAAACCGATTGAACTTCGTAAGCCGAAGGTTGAGAAAATTGCGCCCGTCGATCAGGCCGTTGTCTCCCCATCGCTCCGGGTGCACCAGGCCGTCAAACTTTATCTGGAGTACACCAAAAAAGCCTTAGCACCCAACTCGTTTAAATCGTACCGGTCGGCTCTGCTTGCTCTGGAAACATATCTGGAGCGGCACCGGCGCGGATCGATGACGCTGGGTCAGTTCGAGACGGCCGACGCTATCGAGTTTTTAAATGAGCTGATCACGGTGGTGGGTCTCAGCAACCGAACCCGCAACAACATCAAAGGGCACGTCGGAACGTTCTTTTTCTATTTTATCAATCTCGACCGTTCCAAAAAATTAAAAAAGCAGGGCAATCCGTTTCATGACAATGAGATTGGCAAACTGCCCCAGGTTCAGAACAAGCACCAGTCCTATTCGCTCACCCAGCAATCGGAATACCGGGAGGTCTGCCTGGCCACAGGCAATGAATACTTACTCACCTTCTGCCGCTGGATGTATTATACCCTGATGCGGCCGCATGAGGAACTGCGCAGATTACGCGTCCGGGACGTTCGTACTAAGCTGATCTACGTTACGGGCGATACAGCCAAAACCAACGACGGTGATTTTGTCGATATTCCCCTGCCGCTGGAGCTAATGATCCAGCAACAGAAGATTCGGGAGTACCCGGGCCACTACTACGTATTTACGGCGTCGGGCGAGCCGGGTCCTGAGATGGTGGGGAATAAATTCTTTTACCGTCGTCACGTGAAGGTCATTGAGAAGATGAATCTGGCCGGATCGGGCCACGATATGTACTCCTGGAAACATACCGGCGCGATCGCTTTATGGACGGCGACCAAAGATATTGAGCTGGTTCGCAGCCAGGCTCGACATTCCGATATCAAACAAACGATTGAGTATTTGCGGGATCTGGGCATTCGCCTGGCGGATGACGATAAGATTGACAAGTTTCCCGTATTCTAACCACAAAAAGTATGAGCACACTTGATTTAACCGCTCCCCTTTATAAATATACCAAAAGTCATCACGCCGACCGGATGATGGCAGAAGGTTGGATTCGGGTTGGGACACTATATGAATATCGGGATATTGAACGACACGGCCCTGAGATTGGCGATGATATGGAAGGAAAACGACAATTGCGTTTTCAAGGAGATGGCGTTATTAAGCATTTCCGTGCCGGGGGTTTAACCATTACAAATGCAAGAGTTATAAATTCCGGTGGTAGGACGCTCAATATCTTTGCCCAAAATTCTCCAGACTCTTTTATGTTCTGCTGTACGCATGAACTGGATGAAGTTTCAATGAGAAAAATGGGCTACGACGCTTGCGTGTGTATTTCCAATCCTACTTTATTTTTTGCCGAAGTGACCGCTTCTATGACCAGGATGGGATTGACTACCGTTTCAGAAGCGCTCATTAACAAAGTTGTTTATGTGTCTAAAAACGACGTATTAAGCGGCACAGATGCTCGCAAGGATCACGGAACGCTTCCTTCGATCGAATTCCAAAAAGATGAACGATTTGATCACCAAAAGGAGGTGCGTGCGATTTGGAATACTAGACTCAAGGATTTTAAGCCTGAGCTCGTTAAGGTGCAACGAATAAAAGAGTCTTGTGAACGAATAATTTAACTAGAATGACGGATCTAGAATTCGGGCGATTGCTAATCGATATTCAACGGCTTGATTTTGTGGACAATGTAAACGCGCCAACAGGTACGGGCATGGTTTTAATTGAGGTGTCACCCACCCTTCGGGCTATTCTGCCCCAGGCGCTTCAGGTTCTGCAGGTGGAGCGATCAGCGTTATCGGTGAACGAGGTCATCCGGCTATATCAGGTCTACATCGTTGAATATTTAGAGGAGGTAACCCAGACCGCGCAGATCATGCTCCGGGCGGCTAAGAAGCAGACGGCCAAGTTAAAATGAGCTGCGAGTAATTACCCGTTAAGAAAGGTTGATCGGTTTGATACTAAATGTGGATTCATCGATTACCATCCTTTGGCGTTTGTCAGTAATATATCCCTTCTCCTGTAACAACTTCTCAACGGCTTCAATATCCTGAGTAGAGGTTTTGCATCCGTAATAGACATCTGTCAAACACTTTTGATCAAAATTGAAAAAGGTTTGGCCTTTTCTATCAATAATCACTGCACGTACTTCTTCCTCGTAAGCCCAAATTTGAGATTTTGTTAATAGTAAGTATTGAACAATACCTTCACCATATTCATAGTAGTTAGCGGCAGTTATGCTGTTAACATAGTTTACTGGGTGAACAATAAATTCAATTTCTGGTGAATGTATAACAGGATGAATATTAAAGCCGAGGCATACGCCTGAATGTTTTTTTGCATAATGACTCCACATCAATGGTTGATCGTACTTTTGGCTGAAACAACAGATTCCGCAATCGTTTCTGAGCCCTGTGATCGTTTGTCTTCGGTATCCAGCTAATTCTTTTCGAAACTCAGGGTCAATTAATTTATTTAAAAACTCTGCTTTTTTGCTATCGGGTATGTCTGCGTTTTTTATCCATATAACTGCTTGCTCTTCATTCATAGAAAAGTCGATAAGTGCTTCATGCATATCAAATGGATCATTAAATGTCTCGGGTTGACTGAATTTCAGGGTTTGATTCTCTAAAATTTTCAGTGCGGTATCGATATCAGTATAGTGATAGATGGTATCCAGGTATAAGTTAATCGTCAAATTGGGATCTTCTAACGTTTACAGTCCTCGTATCTTATTTTGATTGAGATAATCAAGGTAAAACGCTTTGTCATGAAAAAGCGGAACAAGCAATGGTGTGTTCATTAGATGTAGAATTATAGATTTATAGATTGCATTTGCTTGGCGATCCATTCGGGGCACACCTGCACGGGCGTTTCTAGTTCCTATTTTTGGCCATGCTGTATGACATGCCCTTTTTCGGGATCAACTTCACGATAGGCGGTTCGACGAAACCGTAAGGTTAATGCCTGGTACTCGGGATAAATATGATTGGAGAATAAAACCGCCTGAAAGGGCTTAACTCTTACTTCAACCTGCAGCAGATCCGTGGGAAAATTCTCCACCCGGCACCGGGCATCCTCAAGTTGCTCTTTCGTTAGCCAGACTGTTTTCATTTTATCGGCTACACAAATATTCCATGGTTAGGCGAATATCCTCTAAAATAAGTCCTGGCATATCCTCAATGGTTTTTGACAGGATATCGTCAAATAGCGAATTGGTGTTATGATACCTTTTTAGTTGGGGAAATCTTTTTTTGACGAATTCCTCCACATCGTGTCCCCTGTTTGTAGAAAACCAATTGGGAATTAATATGCTCCTTCCGTTTACATACTTGCTGATCGTTGTGTTGCCGTCTAGTTGCCCTGTCATGTCGCCTTCAAACAACTCTCTTACAACCAAATCACTGAAAATCTGTAAGCGGGTATTGTCAAAGGTTACAATTGCTGTATGATTTTCTTCATCGGTTAAGCCAACGAATTGTTTGAGTAATATTCTCTCCTGAACAAGAAAAGCCCCCAATATGACAGGGTCTAAAATATAGTTTTCGATAGCATACCTAGACCCAAATCCCAAGACTGCTAAGTTCCCTTTTGTAGTTTTTGATCCATCGTGATCAATTACTCCAAAAACAGTTGGTACGTCAATCAGGGTATCTAAAAGATGCTCTACTTTATCACAAGATGAACTGCCATTTTTTTCAGAGGTGATAAAGGTCAATGAAAAATGAGTTTGTAAATAGGGCCTAAGCTTATTGAAAAGTGTTTCCAGATTTTTTACATCATATGTACTCTCAACAAAAACAAACCTTCTATTTTCAATACGGACACTTAAGGTGGGAATTCCTGCAGTTAATTTGCTAATCGCATTGTCTTTTGAAAGTGGTGTAAGTGTAGTTGGATCCTTTTCTAATAAATAGATTGTGGCTGATTCTGGCGCTAAGGCGATCGTAGACGGTGAGTGAGTCGTCATGACTACACTAATGCCATTATTGATAAAAACGGTTTCTAAGGCATCAAGTAACTTTTTAATATTTGAAGGATGTAATGAGGCATCGGGCTCATCTAGTAATAAAAGCTTCGATTGTGAAAGGTTACCCCTTTCAGATTTGTAAACTGATAGAGCAATCGATAGTAAAATTTTTTCACCGGATGAAAGTTTCAGATCCTGTACTGTTGACCCGGTATTTGTGTTTATAAAATATACATTAAAATATTCTCCGGAATATATTTTTACTGATCTGACTTCATATGGCAGATTACATAATTTAAAGATATCATTAATTAACTTGGCTGGATCTTGCCCTCGCTTTTCAATAAACTCTTCCGGGGTTAGGACATGATGCTGCGCCCCTTCGTGCAAATTCTCAAAAGCGTTGTAAGTATTATCATGTTTAAGTTTTGCGTAATAGCCTACTAATTCGCCAATTCTTTCGCTGAAAATGTCTGTCGTTGGATCTCCGTCGGATAAAAGATAATGTTCTTCAATTTCAGTCCAACTCAGCTGGCAAACATCCTTATTTACCTTCTCCGCTACTTTGTAAAATCCATTTGGAATATTCTCCTTTTTACCAGTTTTTATATATTCTTCATAATATCTACCAATATCTCGAAGTGGATTTCTTGCATAATTAAACTGTAGACGACCTGGCTGTTCTGTGCTATTTAGCGTGAATCGGGGTTCAAGGGTACCTATTGGGAAATACTTTATTGAAAGAATTTCGTTGTCTAAAGAGTCCACAAGTTTTACCGGCGGATCAGTCAAATAAGTAGGGTTCGGTCTGTTGGCAGGACTTTGGTAGCTAATAGCACTCAATAACATTGTTTTACCTACTCCATTAATACCTGTTATTATGGAGAAATCAGCTATTTCTTTTTCTATTGTTGAAAAGCATTCCCATGTTTCATTTATTTTGAGTTTCATATTATTTGTGTGGTAAATTAATTATCAATTGAGCAGTTGTATGCTGATTAAGTGAAACACCCCAAAAACTAAATAAAATAATTATATACCGTTTGTTGCAAAATTTTTATCTACTAAGCCAGTCGTTTGATTATTTACCAATTGATGTCGCCATAGAATGCAACGGTACGTTACGAAACTCTAAATACTTATACACCGTCTGCCGGGCAATGCCAAGCTGTTTGGCGATTAACTTGATAGCATACCCTTCTTTATATAACGACTCGACTACACGAGCGGTACGTTTAGCTTCTTCCGTAAGCCCTTTTGGTTTACCTCCAATTCTACCTTTCAGGCGGGCCGCTTCAATACCTGCTAATGTCCGCTCCCGGGTTAAGGACCGTTCAAACTCGGCCAGGGCGCTAAATAAATGAAAGATGAGTTTGCCGCCTGGCGTAGCCGTTTCGATATGCTCGTGCAAACTGCGTAGACCTACACCCTTTTCTTCAAATAACTTCACTAGGTCTAATAAGTGATCCATGGAACGGCCAAGTCGGTCGAGTCGCCAGATAATTACCTCATCACCCTTTCGTAGTAATGCCAGCATGGCATCCAATTGGGGACGGTTTGCTTTGGTACCACTTACCTTTTCTTCAAACACCCGCTCGCAGCCAACATCCGTCAGCGCCTGAATCTGCATTTCCAGATTTTGATCGAGGGTGGAAACCCGTGCATAGCCTATTTTCATGAGCCGTGTCCAGTTTAATGGTTAACTATACAATATAGTAAACACGCATTGAATTACAGCAATACTGGACACGAATCAATGGAATTTATTTTATCCCAGATCGAGCTCAAGTATGGGTGCCAAAAGATTCGTTTTGCTGGATATAACAATTCGATAAATGGACTATTCTTCTTGCAACCGAAAGACCTAAGACCACCACTTTAGTTAAAGATCATTGTCCAAGTCTTCTCCCTGCTTTATATTTATATATTTACTAAAATAGTAACAATAGATTTGCTTAACTGTGTATGTGTTTATATTTGGCTTGTATCAAGCAGCCCAGGGTAGCATCTTGAAGGGATGAATCAGTCTGGTTGCTGCTATAACCAAGCTTAATTTATGAATTCCACATCTCTTCCTTACCTATCCAATTTATCCAGGCAACGATTTATAGCTAACTCCCCTCTGATGGCAAACGGATGGTTGATAGCCCTGCTCTGGCTGCTGGCTTTGCGGCCCTTGCACGCTCAGCAAGTGGTTAGCACCTTGCCTGGCCTCAATGCCAACACGGCTCCTACCAACACCGCGATCTCCCTCACAGCCAACACAACCCTGCCAGTTGATTATAAACTGAATGTGTTCTCGGCTCAGGCAGGAGGGCAAAAGGCAGGCTTGAATCAGGTGGCAAATAACACTGCTACGTTTTATCCCGCTACGGCCTTTAAGCCGGGCGAAGTGGTGTATGTAACGGCTCCGGCTTCTGGCTATGTCTACCAGTTCACTACCGCAGCGGGGGTGGGGCCAGGCACCTTCTTAGCTGGTACCAACGTGGGTGTAGGGGATTATCCACTCAGTTTTGTGGCGGCCGATGTGGATGGCGATGGTGATTTAGATCTACTAGCGGCTAATCACTTTACTTCGACGGTAAGTATTCGCGTCAACGATGGTAAAGGTAATTTCTCGGGTGATAGCCAGGTGAGTGTGGAGTATTACCCATCTAGTATGATAGCGGCCGATGTGGATGGGGATGGCGATCTGGATATCCTGGCGGGAAGCATACAATTTAATAATGTGAGTGTACGCTTCAACGATGGTAAGGGTAATTTCTCGGGTAATGCCCAATATGCAACAGCAGGAATACCCAGAAATATAATGGCAGCCGATATAGATGGCGATGGTGATCTGGACATTCTAGCTACTAGCGATTCGGGATATGTACTTATTTACTTCAACAATGGAACTGGCAATTTTGCGGATCATTATTTTGTAGTAGGCGGGCATAGGCCTATCAGTATGGCGTTAGCTGATGTAGATGGAGATGGCGATTTGGACGTTTTGACACTGAGCCAATTCGGGCATAACGTGCATGTGATGTTCAATAATGGTCATGGAATCTTTTCGTCTCACTACGACAACAATCGGGTGGATTTAGGAGAGTTTTCTTACCCGAATACTATAGTGGCAGCCGATGTGGATGGGGATGGTGATCCAGACTTCCTAACGACAAACGGTGGACATGATGATGTGAGTGTACGCTTTAATGATGGTAAGGGTAATTTCTCGGGTAATAGCCAGGTGAGTGTGGGGGAGGTTCCACTTAGTATAACAGTAGCTGATGTGGATGGGGATGGTGATCTGGATATTCTAACGGCTAATAATCGATCTAAAGATGTAAGTGTACGGCTTAACAATGGCCGCGGTAGCTTCTCCGGCAACATCCAGGTAAGAATGGATGATGACCCAAACAAGGTAGTAGCGGCTGATGTGGATGGGGATGGTGACCTTGACTTTCTAACGGCTAACTATCCAAATGGCCGTGTGAGTGTACGCTTCAATCAAGCGGCCTCCATGCCTGTAACCTTGAAAGAGTTTACCGCTAAAGCCGAAACTGACATGGTCCGACTGGCCTGGCAAACCGAACTGGAAACCCACTTCGCTGGCTTCCAAATCGAACGATCCCTGGACGCCAAAGAGTTTAGCCCTTTAGGCTGGCAAGAGGCCAAAGCTAGTACTCAGGGAGGTTCGGCCTATGGCTTTAATGACTTGAGCTTACCCTCGACGGCCTCCACCCTCTACTACCGCCTGAAGATGGTCGATCAGGATGGGAGCGTAGCCTATTCGTCCATAAAAAGTGTCGTGCTTAACACCCAAAGCTTAGGTCTGGTGGTGCTGGGTAATCCCGTGCGGGACAATCTGCAATTGATAATCAGCAGCCCCCTAGCGCAATCGCTTCAAGTGCAGGTGCTGAGTATGGGAGGGCAGGTAGTGCACCAGCAGACTTTACAGGTTAGTGAAGGTAGGAGTCAAACTGAAATAGGATTGGTAGGACTAACGGCGGGCTTATATCAGTTAGTTGTTAGTGATGGGCTTAGCCGACGGATGGAGCGTGTTTTGATTGAATAAGCTGCTACTCTAAACTGGTTTATGGACTGCATGTGAGACTGCTCGCTGAACTGTGTCAAGCCTGAGGGTGAATAGAAGGGAAAATGAAAAATCCTTAATTTCACAATCATGACCGACAACTTTGACTTCGAATCCTTCAAGCAAGCGGCCATCAAAGGCCTTTAAGAAGGCAAACGGCAGCGGCCGACCGTCTCTAATGGGCGAAAACGGCCTCTTCGCCCCTTTACTCAAACACTTCCTGGAATCAGCCTTGGAAGGGGAAATGGATGGCCACCTGGTCCAGACTCGCCAGACCGAACAAAATCGGCGAAACGGCAAGACGACCAAGACCGTCAAATCCAGCGCTGGCCTTCTGGACTTAACCACCCCCCGCGACCGATCCGGTACGAATCAACCCCAGATTGTACCCAAGCGACAGGTGGTGCTCACGCCCCAACTAGAGCAGAAAGTACTCTCCCTTTACCGTGTCGGAAACAGCTATGCCGACATCGCACAACACCTCCAGGAGATGTATGGCTACTCGCTCTCCGACAGCGAGTTGACGGCTATCACCGACAAGGTCATTCCCGCTATGCGGGAGTGGCAAAACCGGCCTTTGGAAAGCTTGTACGTATTGGTTTGGCTCGACGGCATCTATTACAAAGTGCGTCAGGAGGGCAAAGTCGTCACTCGGGTTTTATTCAGCGTAATTGGGCTAACGTTGTCGGGCAAGAAACAGGTCTTGGGTATCTACACGGCCGAAAGCGAATCGGCCAAATTCTGGTTGTCGGTACTGACCGATTTAAAACAACGGGGGGTGGACGACTTGCTGATCACCTGTGTGGATGGACTGAAAGGCTTCGATACGGCCATCAACACCGTTTTCCCGGCCGCTACGGTCCAGCTCTGTATTGTCCATCAGTTGCGCAACTCCTTCCGCTTGGTGCCTGACAAGTTATTGAAAGACTTTGCCCGAGACCTTAAAAGCGTTTATCAGGCGCCCAACCGAGAGCAAGGAATGGAGAATCTGCTACTGGTAGAGGAAAAGTGGAGTTCGGCTTACCCCAAAGCGGTACAGCCCTGGCTGGAAAAGTGGGAACTGTTGTCACCTTTTTTCGACTATCCGGCCGCTATTCGCAAGGTGATGTACATGACTAATACGGTCGACGGCTATCACCGGCAGTTGCGGAAAGTGACTAAAACAAAGGGGGCATTTAGTTCTGACGTGGCTCTGCAAAAGTTGGTCTACCTAACGATCCAAAACTTGCAAGTCAGATGGGAAACGACAACGTATAACTGGAAGGAACTGATTAATCAGTTCAGTATTATCTTTGACGAACGCATAAAGCTACATCGCTTTGACTAAGCCCCGCTGACACAGTTCAGCGAGCACTCCCCATAGCTAATCACCCGACCGATAAATATTTGTATATTTTTAAAAAGGCCGGCATTTTCCTGATAGTCTTGAGGACACTGAACCACCCTTTACTTATGAAGCATCTGCTACTTCTTTTTCTTTATTTAATTGTCTGCACTGAAATTCAGGCTCAGGTTGGAATAGGTGGGAAACCGCATCCATCGGCCGCGCTGGACGTTCCTTCTACCGATAAAGCGTTTTACCCCCCTCGTATGACTTCGGCCCAACGAAAAAATATCATAAACCCGCAACCAGGGGCTTTTGTCTACGATACTGATCAAGGAGCTTTATATTTATTTAATGGGCAAATCTGGCAGTCTGTAACTGTAAGTAGTGCGAATTATGTAACTCCTTTGTCCTTTACGGCTACCGATGGCGGATCTAATAGTAGTTTTGGGGCAGGAGTTTCTATAGCCGGTGATTATACTATTATTGGTGCCCCTGACGCTGAAATTGTAAACAATGGTGTAACCAGCACCGATCAGGGAGCGGCTTACATTTTTACCCGTAGTACACACGGATGGAGTCAACAGGTAAAATTAGTGGCCGATGATGGGGCTGCGGGTGATCATTTTGGTCAAGCTGTGGCCATCTATGGCGATTATGCCATTGTCGGTGCTTACCAGGATGACATAGGTAGTAATCTGAATCAGGGCTCAGTCTATATCTTCATCCGGAATGGTACGACCTGGACCCAGCAAGCCAAACTTACCGCATCGGACGGGTCAGCCAATGATTTATTCGGTAGCAAAGTAGCCCTCTATGGCGACTATGCGATTGTTAGTGGAGGAGATGATGATATTACAGTAAACGGGGTTGCGAATACTGATCAAGGTTCAGCGTTCATCTATATTCGCTCAGGCACAACTTGGACTGAACAAGCCAAACTAATTGCTTCGGACGGAGCTTCCTCAACTTACTTTGGTAATAGCGTGTCAATTTATGGGGACTATGCCTTGGTTGGGGCATACAATGCGAGTATTCTAGTTAATGGCGCAACGCATGAAGGGCAGGGGGCCACTTATGTATTTATCCGTAATGGCACAACTTGGACTGAGCAGGCCAAGCTAATTGCTTCGGATGGAGCTAGTTCTGATCGGTTTGGTGCAAGTGTCTCAATCAATGGCGACTATGCGTTGGTGGGTGCTGATCAGGATGATAATAGTGGGTCTGCTTACGTCTTCATACGAAATGGCTCTACTTGGATGCAGCAGGCTAAGCTAACTTTCAGTAATTCTTATTATCAGAGCTATTTTGGTGGAGCAGTGTCATTATCAGGCAAATATGCCCTGATTGGCGCTTACAAAAATGATAGCTCGGGGAATGCGTTTATTTTTGCTCGGGACGGTACTACCTGGGCTTATAGAAGGATACTTAATCCTACCGCAACTGGTGGATCTTATGGGACTAGCATAAGCATTGACCATGAAACATATATTATTGGCGCTCCTAGTTTTCAAAATAATACAGGCCAAGTAGCGATCAGTACATTTGATAATTTGTAATACCAGATACTATTAGACTACCAGCATTTCCAGTGGCAAGCTAACCGTTCCGGCTGCCCTGTGGAAGGTAATTGTGGTACTGCCGGTAGGATCGGATGATGTGACCCGGATCAACACGCAGACGCGGGTTATTGCGGTGTGGATGCCGAATACAAATGCAACCGGTGAAGGAGTGTGGGGAAGTTACCGGGTCAGTGTAGATGAGGTGGAACGGCAGACGGGGTACGACTTACTATCGAACGTGCCGGAGAGTGTGCAGCGAGTGATTGAAGCGGGGTCTGATGGTACACGAATACAATAAAGGCTGTTTGCTTAAGACAAACCAGTCGTTGAGGGAATCCCAAAGTTACTTGCATACGATTGGTAGACATCTTACTTCCTGAACCACTGCATTAGCAAAAGCACAGCTTTGAACTCAGTCAACAAAATGAATGTGGAAATTACCAGAATAAGTGTCCAGACGGTGGATGTAATGTTTAGGTATAACTTGCGCATAGCGGTGGTAGTTGTCTATCGTGTCATGTGTACGACGCTAACAAGACATTGGATTTTGCGTTGATTAAATTTTATTATTAGGCGACAGAATAGTATCTCGTGATCAACGGCCAGCTTACCACCTTGGGTAATTAACCTAGCAATTCAATAATCCAAGCCAGGGATAATAGCACAATGACAAACGTCATGATAACTATTTGGGTGCTGGGGTTACCCAGGAGAGAGAGTAGCTTACGTTACATGACTACCTAGACTCAATGAGAAGAAAAAGGTAACAAAGTAAATCGAAATTTAAGGCTATAGACCAACGGGTAGTTTAAGTACTTTACATGTAACTTCACCTCCCGTATGTCATCCTACTGCGTCATGTCCCTCAGCGAGAAACACTTCTGTTTCATTGGCCAATCTGGGAAAGTGTCCGTAATACGATCGTTGCTTTGGGATGGCAGTTTTTTCATGCTGGCAAACTGCCACCGAATGAGCGGATGTCTACCGCCTTCAAGCAACTCAAGGAAACTTCCGGCGCCCTTCGGGTAAATACCCTGGCCGATTTTCACCAATACAAGCGAACGCTGCTGGAGCACATACGAAGTTTGCTAGATTTCTAAAGCCACTAAATGCTGGACTCTTCGCTTCACTTACTGGGCGATGGCAGGCATCTGGTTATCAGTAGGGGGCCCTTCCGGCTTTTGGGCCGGTGCCATCACACCCCAGTTTACGCTTTTTACGATCCCATTTTTTATTTCGTCGGATGAGTCCCAACTCATCAATATGCCAGTGTTTAGTCAGCTCACAGCCGCCGTAAGCCCACTTGCCA
>NZ_FOLQ01000063.1 GCF_900112365.1 Spirosoma endophyticum
ATTGGTATTACGAATTTTCGCCTGCGTCCGAGAAGACCGAAATCATGATGAAAAGTATGTGCATTCGCTTGTTTAGATCATAGAAATCGGTCCGATTGTTGCAAACCGCATTTAATACACTCATTTTGTTCTTGCTCACTCCGGCGGCCCGGCAAAGGGAATAAGAAAATTTGTTGAGGTAGGCCAGCAGATAGGCATTGCTAATGCCGGTATATTCCATACCGCAAACCGACTTCGTCACCTTAAAGCTGGGCAGGGATTAGATGAATCTAATAGTCGCTTCGATACCTGTCTCTGACTTAGCCGATTGACTTTACAAAACGGTCGTTTTACCATCAATAACTGCCCAGTTCAGTGTGACTTAGAGATGTCAAAATCGATGAAGTAGCGAATGGCCATGAGAAATAATAATTTAGGGATGTAACAAGTCACTTGCTCTAGTGCTCAAACCGCCACGGGGCACCCCGCTTGCTAACGGTCACCAACCTGAATCTCCATGGCACGGGTTACCCCGTTGAGCCTGAAGCAAGTAAAAACAGGGCGGGTTAGCACCAGGCGACCCGGCTGAATCCATGCCTGGAGATAGAACTCTGCGGCCCCACAGGACAGCCCGCCCTATTCACTTGTTGACAAGCTACCAAATTTTGGTTTCCTACCATGTTACAAACCTAAAGAGCGGCCCCCGATTCCTTTGCTGTAAAGTGAGCGGATGCGGTTATCACAACCTTCACCTAACGTCGTCTGGCGCTTACCGATCAGCTTTAGCTCAAACGAACTGTTGCGGTCACGAGGCATGTTAACTTCGAGAGGAACATGGCCTGACTTGACGGTCTTGGTATTGCTGCCATTGCGCCAGTTGGGGCAACTCTGCTCGACATGGTCCTGCATTTCACCCGACAGGGCTGCTTCCAGCAAATCTTTCACTAATGGCGCAAGCAGGTCATCTTTGCCCGTAAGTTCTTTATCACCTGCCAACATCTTGGCGATGATTTTTTGGCAAAAGGCTTCATAGTCAAAGTTGACATACTTTACTGAACGCTATCATTACTGTCAGTAAAATTGGTACCCACGCTATGCAAGTGAAGCACCTTTTGCTCACGTTGGGGCATAAGTACAATCTATCGTTTGGGTAAGAACTGACCACTAACTGAGCTATCTAACCAATCTTATCTTTATCTGATCTGAGGCCCATAGCTCACTGCCTCATCAGGCTTTGACGTATCAATGGACACTAGTAGGTAAGATAGTGGATTTTTCACATTCACTCTCCCATTTATGTTTGTTTGAGTAATAACTATCCTTATTCTATTACAGATACGGCTTGATTGGTTTCTTGCCTTTTTCGGTAACTTGTTTTTAATATTGTCAAATTATATTATATGACTATTTAGTATATAAATAGTAGTATTATTTTATATATGATTCTTATAACATAAGTAATTTTTTTCTTTTCTTACTCATTTATATAAATAGTAAACTAGTTTTTAATAGTAATTTATATGTATGTTTGTCTATCAACTACTATGTACTTATTAGTTTCACAGAGACAGATTTAGATATTTAAACGGCTATAGATTTGTTTATACGCTGATTTAGTAGCTTACTTCTTTATCAATTAAACAGGAAATTAACCCGGTTATATACTTTACTTAATTTTTAATCTGCACAATCAATTCACTTTTAACTTCTCGTTTTTATGAGACGACTGTCTACTTTTCCAGTTCATGTGACCAATTCACACCTTCTGGCCTGTTTAGTTTTATGTTTGTCTTTGCTTGGGACTATGCAATCAATGGCTCAACAAGCCAGTATACCTGCAAACAAAGATGCCTCTACCCCTTTTATCTCTACACCGACAGCTACGCTTGCTGTATCAACTACAGCTGGTGGCGGCCTTGGCGTCGTTTATTGGGAAAGTGGTAGTGCTTGTTCCATAGGCAATGCTTTTTTGCCCCCCTGTGGTTTGAATGGAGAAGATAACGTAACTAACAGTAATACATCGGATTTTGCCAGAGTTCATTTCTTATCTGTCTCTGGATCGGCAAGATTGAGGGTAACAGATAATACTGCCGCGAATACATATTCTGCAGGTAATTTTGCTGGGTTTGTTATAGCAAATTCGTCTGCCCTTGGAGCTGGCCTATTAAATACTATTACTGTTGCTACGTATAATAATGGTGCTTTTGTGGAAGCTAGTACGGCAAACTCGTTGATTGGGGTAAGTTCATCACTGCTTTCGGGAGCCTACGAAGTCGGGTTCATTACTTCGTTACCATTTGATGCAATAGAAATTAGGTTTGGAGGTTTGGTAAGCGCTGATACCTACGACGTGTTTTACGCAGTGCAACGCCGGTTTGCAACAGGCCCCAGCTTAGTCTGTAACACAAGGACTCCCATTGTAACTTCGGCTAATTCATCAACAGTAACAGGATTTCCGGCTGCGATAGAACCTATTCATACTGGTGCCAGTGGTCCCACTTCGTTCACTGTGTTAAACCCAACTAATGTAACCAGCTCTACTCTAACCGATTATGCTAGTATTTCAGCACCACTTCCTGTCAATGTCAGTGGTGTAAGCAGTGTATCTCTTTCGGTGAAAAATCAGGTTAATTCCGCTGGTTATCCAGCCGGTACATTTGCTGGGTTTGACGTAGAAAATACGGAAGTGATCGGGGCGTCTCTATTGAGTTCAACAACCATCAAAACATATTTGAATGGTGTATTAAGTGAAACTGTAACGGGTGGCTCATCATTAGTATCGATTCCACTTTTAACGGCTACAGGACGACAGACGATTGGATTTGTGACAAGTCAACCCTTTAATGAGGTACAGATCGTTTTTAGCTTCCCTGCAACGTTGAGTGTTGGCGAGACAAGAATTTACAGCGCTATTCTCAAAAGCTTCTGTGCAGGACCAACAATTACCTGCAGTACCAGTGCCGTGACGCCCTTGACGAACACCAGTTTTCCTGTCTATATAAATAATGATCATACTGGTACTGGTTCTTCGTTAGTTTGTGTGGGCTGTGCTATCAATAATGCCGATAATGTCATTAATGGATCGACTTCATCGCCCGCTACCATATCTTTAGGAACAGCCGTATCCGCTACCGCTAGGCTTTCGGTCGCTAATCCGATCGACACATACCCCGCCGAATCGTACATTGGGTTTGATATTGAAAGCAGTACGTTAATTGGAGCAAGCCTTTTAGGCCGGACTCGAATTACTTTGTACAATAATGGAAGTGCTGTGCAAACCGGAAGCGGTGCTTCGTTACTGGCAGGTGTCTCGTTAGTGTCGGGCAACCGCCAGACAGTGGGAACTGTAGCACAGGTGCCATTTGATGAGGTTGAAATCGAATTTACGCAGTTGGTCAGCGCAAATCCACTAGGCACTGTTAGCATTTATCGGGCGGTTATTCAAAAAGCCTGCGTAACGCCGGTGGCTTGTAATCAAACTAAGTTTTTGAATACAACTGATTTCTCTGCGTTTATCGAAGGGACCCGGACGGGCTTGTTCGGATTAGTTTCTGCTGATTTACTCGGCAGTGGCGTTGCAAACCCTGGGAATGCCATTTCACCTAGTACCACAGATTTCGCACGAATTACAAACGTATTAGGCGTTGGTGTTACGGCATCAATTTCCGTAGCTGACCCAGCGGATGTGTACCCCGCCGGGACATTTGCTGGATTCACAATTAGTAAAGCAAATTTACCCGTATCGGCAAATTTATTCTCAAATCTCACGGTCAATACGTACCTAAATGGCGTATTTCAGGAAAGTAGCGCAACTGTTGGTAACTTGATTGATCTGTCGGTGTTCCTGCAAATCTTTGGCGGAGTGCCAAGCAGCGACCTTGCCAATGTTGGCTTTGTTACGTCAAAATCATTTGACGAAATTCAGCTCAGCGTCGGTTCGTTCGCTAGTGTAGGGAACTTCGTAGATGTATATGGGGCCTTTATTGATACGCGTACTTCCTCAAACGGGGGTAGTCTGGTTTGTAATTTTGTGATTAACCCAGACTTCAACGTAACGACCAAGAATGTGCCCGTTTCCGGGAACGTAAGTACGAACGACAAAGTACCTGCCGGGACGACTTATGGTACACCATCGGCTAGTAGTAGTAACCCCTCGGGCGCTACTATCACACTTGCTACTACCGGTGTATATAACTTTACCGCTACTACACCTGGTACCTACACATATACGGTACCTGTTTGCGCTACAGGTCAGACAAGTTGCCCAACAACGCCTTTAATCATTACGGTTCTTGATCAATCTATAGCGACCAATAAACCGGTAGCAAATCCGGATTATGCCAGCGTACAGAGCTCAACTGCTGCTGCGGGAAGCGTAGCTATAAATGTAAAAGCCAATGATGGAGCCGGTAACCCAGGGGGAGTGTTAGGCGCGCCAACCATTACCATTAACCCAACACATGGGACGGCCATCATTGATGGATCAGGCAATATAGTATACACACCAGCAACGAGCTATATTGGTGATGATATTCTAACGTATGAGATTTGTGAGACACCGGGCGGGCTATGTGCACCGGCTCAGGTAATCGTGCATGTCGTTGCTCCCGGAAGTTCAACAGTGACGGTAGCTGATGATTACACAAGCACCAAACAGAACGCACCTATAACAGGCAATGTGTTAACCAATGACTTAGGGACAGGGTTAACCGTCTCGAATGCAGGCACGATCTCATCGCCGGGTAAGGGAACGCTGATCATAACTTCAGCAGGCAGCTACACGTTTACTCCAGCTACGGACGTAACCGGTCCGGTAGACTTCACCTACACGGCTTGTGATGGAGGTACCCCAGCCGCTTGTGGAACGGCTACCTTACATATACTAATTAATAAAGTGCCTGATCTGGCAATTATTAGTACTATACAGCCGTCTACTATATATGGCACATCTAACTTTACCCTAGTAGGAGAGGTGTATGAACTCAATTCATCAGCTGTTACGGGACCAATCACGGTATATATAGCCAAAGATCCCCTGTTTGTACTAAGCTTTGATGGGGCTGCCGTTTTTGTAGGTGGTAAAGTGGTAAACAACAGTGTGTGGACCTTCGACGCTACTAACAAAGATTTCTATATACTGACTACCAATGCAGGTCTTGTTGGGGGAACGAAACGCGTCTTTGGTTTGACGGGCGTATTTACTCCAGGCAATACGCGGGGAAGCATTGGCATAAGTTCGCTTATTGTCGCCAGTAGTAGTGGTGAGTTGAACTTGACCAACAATTCTGATGCCGATTCAATAGATTATTTCAATAAATAATGCTTATTATTGCGGTCGGCGTTAAGTAAGTCTTCTATAGGTATCATAGAGTTAAAACTTTATGATACCTATAGAGTTGATTACCTAAATCGAAACATTTTTAATGAACTATCTTTTTTGACTTTATAGACAGCGATTTATGAAAATGAAATCTACTTTATTAATAGGATTATGTATGTTGATAGGCTTAACAGGCTATAGTCAGTGTACACCAGGCGCAGCAGATCCTGCAGTTACATCTCGCAACTTGTTAGACCAGCCTTTGGCTGGAATAGGTTCTCTTTTCAGACTGGAGTTTAAAATTGGTAACTTTGGAGCCGGTTGTATCACCGGAGCTGATGCCAATAATAAAATGGGTTTTACTATTGATCTGGCTAAATGCGCACCCGCCCCAGCCGGCTCAGGTCTCGCTGCCTTATCAGGACCACTTTTGCCTTTTTTTGATATTACGTATAATGCATCGACTAATCAGTTTATTGGTATCCAGAAGCAAGATGTGTCACTTCCCCCACTTACAGTTTATGTATTAGACATTCAACTGCAAGTGACACAAGCTTCACCAGTAGAGCTTGGAATCGGGGGCTCATGTACTATAACCCCTGATAAAAGTGATGTTACTCAACCACCTGCCAATGATTTTGCGGCTATTTATACCAATGAGAATGGTGCCATGCCAGTCTCGTTGGTGTATTTCAAGGCGGATGCCCAAGCCAACAAGACGGTGGATGTGAGCTGGCAGACCTCCATGGAGAGCGGTAACAAAGGGTATGTAGTCGAACGAAGCAAGGATCTGAAGAGTTTCGAGCCTATTGGGGAGGTAAATGATGTGGCGGTGAACAGCACCAGTCTGAACACCTACAAGTTCACGGATGCCAATCCCTATCGGGGTACCAGCTATTACCGCTTGAAGCAGTTGGATTTATCGGGTACTAGCCGGACCTACTCAGCCGTACCGGTTACGCTTGATGGGGTGTATGGCGTGTACCCCAACCCAATAGCTTCGAATAACTTCACGGTCTCCCTGGATGAGCCTGCTAACGCAGTGCTGCAATTCTACAGT
>NZ_FOLQ01000033.1 GCF_900112365.1 Spirosoma endophyticum
CGTTTCATCCTATGACCCAAGGAAAGATCGAACGTTACCATCGCTCGATGAAGAACGTTCTGTTGTTGGAACACTACTACAGTCCGGATGAACTAAGAACTCGCCTAACGGAGTGGGTAGACTATTATAATCATCAACGGTACCATGAATCACTGGACAACGTACGGCCAGCCGATGCTTACTGGGGCCGCCAGGATCAGATCTTGGCCGAACGGCAAAAAACTAAGCAGCTAAGTTTGTCTCAACGCCGGAAAAGTCATATTTTTCAGCGAGCCCAAAGTGGCTAAAACCATCTCTTCTCTTTTCACCCGCATCTGTCCACTTTTACTTGACGACGTACAACAGGCGGCTTAAACTCCAGTTAAAACTGGCTCACAAAAGGGGGTAAGAACACCACCAGTATTGATTCAATGATCCAGATGGTGCGCGTATTATAATGCGTCAGGCGTCGAATTACCCAGTGTCCCACCAGGCATGTACCCATTATAGGCCATGCAGGATCTCGTACAGACCCAGTAAAGCCCCAACGTCAGCGGTGCAATCCCGATTAATTACTTCTCAATAATCTTACTACGGCTTAATTGTTGGTAAGTGCGACAGGCCAACGATTTTTAATTTCGAATGCAACAGATCTCTACGACAATCAGTCACATAGGGTCAAGAGTTTCTTCACTTAAATTTAAATTACTAAGAGTAGGCTAACTGCCTTTTACTAAGGCCAAGTAAGGAATGGATTTAATAGCTGTTTTTAATTTAAGCCAAAACAGTCGCAATTTTCTTTTCTTTACCCGATCGCTTGTCCAATTGAGACTATAATTCCAGAAGTCAGTAAAATGAATTGTCTTACTAGGCGATAAATTTGCATCTTTGTTAGAAAGAAGTGCATTGGTGTATACGCTGGACCATATCGACGATAGTCTACTTTGGAAAGCCTTTATTAAAGGGGACGATCATGCATTTACCCAATTGTATGATCGCTACGTGCGTATACTGTATAGTTACGGTCTTAAAATGCAGCCCCAACCCGCTATTGTCGAAGATGCGGTTCAGGATCTGTTTGTCGATCTCTGGCGGCTACGTAGTGGATTGAGTGAAACCGATTCCGTTAAATTTTATCTTTTTCGGGCCTTGCGCCGTCGTTTGCACAAATCATTGCGACCCGAAGAATTACCGATGCATGATTCGCCGGACGATTTTAGTGCCTACATGGGGGTCGAACCCTCCTTTGAAGACGTACTTGTTACGTCCGAACTCGCTGAACAAAAGCTGGAAAAGCTACAACACTGGCTCGACAAGCTGCCCATTCGCCAGCAGGAGGCTTTATTGCTTCGCTACTATCAGGATTTCAGCTACATAGAGATTGCTGCTCTCTTCTCCATCACTGAACAATCGGCCCGTAACCTCGTCCAGAAAGCCCTTCATAAACTGCGTCAACTGGCTTTTCTGATGATCCTGCCTCCTTTTTACTATATCATAAATTTTTTTTCAGGCTTAGGGGGTTGAAACATCCGCCCCCGCGCTTTTGCTTAACAGAGAGTGATACGTACCATTTATTCTCTGAAAAAGCACATCATGGAGGAAACGGATTATAGCGCTACTACTTTTCTGGAAGATTCTGCTTTCCGGCAATGGGTTCGGGCTCCTACCCCTGGTACGGATGCGTACTGGCGGGAATTTATGCGCCAACATCCGGGTGCTACTGATGGAATCACCAAAGCACGTGAGGCCCTTCGGTTGATGGATGCCCGTACGGAGACTGATTTCCCGACAAATGAGCAAATCCAGCGGATGAAGGGCATCATTAAAGAACGTACCGAGGAAAGACCAGTTCGGCCGCTCTGGTCTCCGGTGTGGCGATGGGCAGCGGCTGCCAGTGTGGCGTTGATCGTTGGCCTGGGGTGGTGGTTTCAAATGCATCAGACGTCATCCGATACGCTTTATCAGCAACTAACTGCTCAGGCAGAAACGCCATTGCTGGAAAAGGTAAATACGGGGTCCCAGTCCCTATTGGTGAATTTACCTGACGGTAGCACTGTAGCATTACAGCCAAAGAGCCGCATTAGTTATGCATTATCCTTAGCCAATAATAGTCGCCGGGAAGTGTATTTGGCAGGAGAGGCTTTCTTTGAGGTCGTTAAAGATCCTCAACGTCCTTTTCTGGTTTATGCCAACGAGCTGGTGACAAAGGTAGTAGGGACCAGTTTCTGGGTTAAAGCTATCGATCAGGAGCAGAAGGTAACGGTTTCGGTACGTACCGGACGAGTGGCGGTTTTCAGCCGTACTGATGCTGCCCCGTTAAGTGCCAATCGAGAACAGGACGAAGTGATGCTGACGCCCAACCAGCAGCTTGTTTTTGACCGCCAGTATATCCACATGCAGAAAACACTGGTACCACAACCAGAACTGGTAAATTCAGCCGCCAGCGTACCAACGTTTGAGTATCGCGATGCGCCTGTGAGTCAGGCGTTTTCTGATCTGAAAAACGCTTACGGAATTAATATTGACTATGATGAGACTGCCATGAAGCACTGCCTGCTGACAGCATCGCTAACGGATGAGCCGTTGTATGAAAAATTAAAATTAATCTGCAAGGGCATTCAGGCGCAGTATCAAATACAGGACGACCACATCGTAATTACAGGTCAGGGATGCCCCTGAACAAAAGCCCTTTTTAACCTCACAACCCACTTTTATGATTCAAACGCAATAGTGTACTTCTAAAAAAGGCTGACCAGGTTGCCGCCTGATCAGCCCAATAAGCCCCGACACTAATGCTGATCCGTTTGCCGCGGATACGGGGTTCGTTTTGCCAAATTTTCTAAACGCACAAAACAGGTTGAATCTATGAAAAAACATCGACTCTTAGACGTCAGATGGCGCACCCTTATGCAAATAAGTTGCTTACAACTGATTTTCGTTGCTTTGCTGTCCGTTATGGCACAGGCGACTCCCGGCTCAGGTCAAGGCGTTTTGAATCGCAAAATCAGCGTTCAGTCGACCGGTCAGGACATACGTACTATCTTGACGCTCATTGAAGAACAGGCTAACGTCAAGTTCCTCTACAGCAGTAACCTGATTGGTGCTGATCGAAAAGTCTCGTATACTGTTCAGCGTGAACGGCTTGAGACTGTTTTGAATACTATTCTCAAACCGCTGCAGATCAGTTATGAAGTGTCGGGGCGGCAGATTATTCTAAATCGGTTGAGTACGTCGCTGATATTGGCGAGTTTGCCGCTTTCCTTAGTGAAACCAACGGAACCGATTGACCGCACGGTTACTGGTTTAGTAACGGATCAGGCCAATGGCGAAGCGCTGCCGGGCGTTAGCGTTGTTGTTAAAAACTCAACTCGCGGAACCACTACCGACGGCGAAGGCCGATACAGACTAGCCCTACCCGAAAATGAGGCGGCACTCCTTGTGTTTTCATTTGTTGGCTATCAATCGCAGGAGGTGGAAATCGGCAATCGATCGGTTATTGATATGGCATTGACCGTGAGCGACAAGACGCTCAATGAAGTGGTCGTGGTTGGATATGGCGTACAGAAAAAAGTAAACCTTACCGGCGCCATATCAATCGTAGATATCAAAAAACAGGAGAATGCCCCTGTAACTAATGCTTCGCAGTTGTTGCAGGGCGTTGAAGGAGTCTATGTTAACCAACCCGGCGGACAACCCGGCCGCGATGTCGCCACGATTCGTATTCGGGGCGTTGGTACTCTTAACAATAACAATCCGCTGGTGCTGGTCAATGGCATTGAGTTTCCGCTCGAAAACATAAACCCGGCTGATGTTGAAAGCATTTCGGTACTAAAAGATGCAGCGTCTGCTTCGATTTATGGGTCGCGTGCCGCCAATGGCGTGGTGCTGATTACCACCAAGGGCGGCAAAAAAGACAAGTTTACGGTTGATTACAATTACTACACGGGCAATCAATACGTAAACTACCTGCCCGATTTTGTCAAAGATCCTATTCAGTTCATGCAACTACGGAATCAGGCCCAACGGAATGAAGGCAAACCAACGGTTGATTACTCGGATGCCCTGATCGAAGAATACAAACAGGGTCTGTTGAAGGACTCGAATATATATCCGAATAATGATTGGCTGAACATTATGTTCAATCCAGGCAATATACAGAATCACGACATCCGTTTTTCGGCTGGCAGCGACAAGCTTACATACGCCTTATCACTCAACTATCTGACCCAGACGGGCGTACTGCGGGGTACCGACTCAAAACGATACGCGCTTAATTACAACACCGTAGCTACGGTAAACGAACGATTAAAGATCGGAGCCTTCATCAATGCCTCCTACCGAGACATCAACGAACCGGTTGCGGGGGTAGCCAACCTGATGGAGATGACCTTTAAGGCGCAGGCTTTTTATCCAACTTATTTGCCGGATGGCCGCTACGCCAATACATTCATTCGTACACCAGGGCATAATGTTTTCCGAAATCCGTTGGCCCTTGCAGACGAGGGCAAGAATAACAGTACGTTGCAACAAATACTGTTAAACATTTTTGCGGAATATAAATTGCCGTTGAATATTACCTATAAACTAAATGGCGCACTCAATAAAGCGGACAATTTAACAAATCAGTTTGTGCCCGAAGTTTATACGTATCAGGTAAAAACCGGCGAAGCGCAACTCATCCCGTATGATGGGCAAGGCAATCGTGGGACAAGGCAAACAAATTCCGGTGCACTGAATACTACGCTTTTCAATACTCTTACCTGGGAAGGTACTATCCAGAAAAAGCACAACCTAAAATTACTGGCCGGTTATAGCCTCGAATCATTTACTAACCGCAATTTTTTCGCCCGCAATGAAGGGTATCTTGGCAATACCCTTCAGGAGCTTAATGCCGGATCATCAAATCCTGCGGTGGGGGGCACCTCGTCTGAATCTAGACTTCAATCATTTTTTGGCCGCCTAAACTATAATTTTAACGAAAGATACCTAGCGGAAGTCAATTTTAGGTACGACGGCTCTTCTCGCTTTGCGCAGGGTCACCAATGGGGATTTTTCCCTTCGATTTCGTTAGGATGGCGGATCAATGAAGAAAATTTCATGAAAAATGTTGCCTGGGTTGATGAGCTAAAACTGCGGGCTTCCAGTGGTCAATTAGGGAATCAGAATATCGACCTCTTCCGCTATGTTAACCTGGTGGCGCTTGGGCGGGATTACCCGTTTGGGAGCACCATTTCATCAGGTGCGGCTGTAACGGCTTATAATGACCCCACCATAACCTGGGAAACGACCACCATCAGCAATATAGGTATTGACGCCAGCCTGCTTCAAAACAAAGTCACATTCACGGCTGAGTTTTTTAAGAAGCGCACCACGAACATTTTGAGCACAGTGCCTATTGCTGGCCAGATTGGCGCGTTGGCCGGTCCAATCCAAAACATCGGTACCGTCGATAATACCGGACTTGAAATAAGTGCAGGATTTAGACACAAAATCAACTCGTTTACTATCAACGTAAGCGGTGGGTTTACGTATGTGAAAAATAAAGTGGTTGATTTAAAAGGGAGCGTGATTTACTCAGGCCGTAATATTATTAAGGAAGGTTCGCCAATCAATTCGTACTTCCTGATTAACAGCATCGGGATATTCCAAAATCAGGAAGAAATAAAGAACAGTCCATTCCAGAATCTGAATACTAAACCCGGTTATCTGAAGTATCAGGACGTTAATGGAGACAACGTTATATCTGAATCGGACCGGGTGATACAGGGCTCAAACATCCCAACACTAACGTATCAATTCAATGTCAATCTGAGCTACAAACGCTTATCCTTCAGTACATTTTTCCAGGGCGTTGGTAAGGTGTTTACCTATACCGAAAACATTGGCGCAATGCCGTTCTGGTTCGGTACATCCGTGACAAAGGAATGGGTTACTGATGCCTGGACTCCCCAGAATACCACCGCCCAGTTGCCTATTGTAACGACTTTCGAGGGAAGCCAAACCGAGAATTACCGCAATTCAAATTTCTGGCTCAAAAATGCGGCTTACCTACGCATGAAGAACATACAGCTTAGTTATGATTTGCCGGAAAAATGGGTGGGGAAAATAGGAGGCAAGAAAGCTAAACTATTCATCAACGGACAAAATCTGCTGACGTTTACGCCCCTTAAAGGGTTCGATCCGGAAAAAAACCTCAACGGTACCAACTTCTATGAGTTTCCGACGGTAAAGACCTTCACTACGGGTATTAATGTCACTTTCTAAATCCACCGAACATGAAAAACTATCGTTTTAATGCACTGATTATCGGCCTTCTATTTCTTCTGCAAAGCAGTTGTCAAAACGATCTGGTGGTTAATCCGAAAGATCAATATAGTGAAACCACGTTTTGGGTAACGCAGGCCGATGCACTGGCTGGCCTGTCTGGCTGTTATAATGCGCTGTTTGACTGCCAGAGTTGGTTTTACGAAACAGACATGATCACCGCCAACGGCCTAGCTTATAATGCCACTAACGGGACCGATGCCATAGCCCGAGGCGTGCATACGCCCATTACGGATTTGATAACCGGCCGTTGGATACAGGCCTATCGCGGAGTGGGCCGGGCCAACACGTTCCTGGCGAAAATTGGCAAAATAAACGGCATGGCGGACGAGCTAAAAAACCGAACTATTGGCGAAGCCAAATTTTTACGTGCTTTTTTTTATCTGGGACTTGTCGACTGCTTTGGTGGTGTGCCGCTAATCGTTGATGAACCGAATCTGGCGACGCAGGCTACCTTGCCCCGAAACACAAAAGAGGAAGTTGTCACGCAGATTCTGAAAGATCTGGATGAGGCTATTCCGGTGCTGCCCGATACGTATAGCGCCGGAAGTGACCTCGGACGTATTACAAAGGGAGCGGCCTTAGCCCTGAAAGCTAGAGTATTGCTTTATAACGGGCGTTGGGCCGACGCGGCAACGGCGGCAAAAACATTGATCGACCGCAAAACCTTTACGTTATTCCCCCATTACCGCAACTTGTTCCTGCTGGCGAATGAGCGGAATTCGGAGGTAATATTTAATGTAGAATATCAGTCGCCACGCTTTCTGCACAATCTTGACTACGACAGCTATCTGCTTAACCGTCCAGCCCCGACCCGTAATCTGGCTGATGTCTATCTGATGACTGATGGCAAACCGAAAGAAGAGTCCCCACTGTATGATCCAGCCAAGCCGTTTGAAAACCGAGACCCTCGCCTACTTCAAACAATTTATCCTGTCGATTATAAATTTAACGGACGAGTGACGGCCGCAAACAACGTACCGACGACTGGATTTGGGCTAAAAAAATACACGAATCTCACGGATAATGAGGCACAACCAGCTCCTGCTACAAACACCGGCCAGATCAATATTATTTTTATTCGGTATGCCGAAGTGTTACTGACGTATGCAGAAGCGCAGAATGAAGCGGTTGGTCCAGATGCAAGCGTTTACGATGCTATTAATACGTTGCGAAAAAGGGCGTCCGTCAATATGCCTAACCTTACTACTGGTCTTAGCCAGGCAGATATGCGTACCCAAATCCGTCGCGAGCGACGGGTCGAACTGGCTTTCGAGGGGTTGTATTATAGCGACATAAAACGCTGGAAAACAGCAGAGATCGAAAATAATAAACCCGTGCTGAATTATCTAAATGTAGTAGTTGGCCAACGTAGCTTTAATAAAGACAGGGATTATTTATGGCCAATACCCAGTACTCAAACTCAGATAAACCCTAGCCTCGCTCAAAATCCGGGCTGGTTTTAACCAAACATGTCATTGTTTACAAAAACAGGGTTTATCATGAACAGAATTAACCGAATACTGCTCGTTACAAATGTCGTACTAAGTGTTTCGTCCCGGTTTGGATACGCACAAACGAACGCTGGCCGGGCAGAAAACAAACCAAATGTGATCGTTATTTACACCGACGATCAGGGAACGCTTGATCTGAATATTTATGGGGCAAAAGACCTGATGACACCTAATCTGGATCGGCTGGCACGTAGCGGCACGAGGTTCTCCCAGTTCTATTCGGCATCCCCCATTTGTTCGCCTTCCCGTGCGTCAATGCTCACCGGCCGGTATCCACAGCGTGCTGGTCTGGTCGACAATGCGGCCGGAACCTATGGCGGGGGGGGGATGCCGGGTAGCCAGTATACAATGGCCGAGATGTTCAAAGATGGTGGCTATAAAACTGCACATATCGGAAAATGGCATATTGGGTATTCGCCCGAAACGATGCCCAACCAGCAGGGATTTGATTATTCGTTCGGGTTTATGGGCGGTTGTATCGACAGTTATTCCCACTTTTTTTACTGGGGCGGGCCTAACCGGCATGACCTGTGGCGAAATGGCCAGGAAATCTGGGCGGCAGGCAAGTACTTCCCTGATATGATGGTGAGTGAGGCCGGCAAGTTTATGGAAGAAAATAAAGACAAACCGTTCTTCCTTTATTTTGCAATTAACGTACCGCACTACCCGCTTCAGGGAGAGAAAAAGTGGCTCGATCAGTACAAAAACCTGCCATCGCCCCGTAATATGTATGCCGCTACAGTCTCTACGATGGATGAGAAAATAGGGTTGCTATTGAAAAAACTTGATGATCTGAAGCTGACCAAGAACACAATCATCGTTTTTCAGTCCGATCAGGGGCATTCTGAAGAAGAGCGCACATTTGGCGGAGGAGGTTTTGCCGGGCCATACCGTGGATCAAAGTTTAGCGTGTTTGAGGGCGGTGTGCGCGTGCCTGCCTTCATAAGCTGGCCGGGGCATATTCCCGTCAATGCGGTACGTGACCAGTTTGCCACCAACATCGACTGGTATGCCACCCTATCGGACTACTGCCACATCGCGCTCCCCAATCGCAAAATTGACGGTCGCAGTTTAACAAAAGTTATCGCTTCGGCGCAGGAAAAATCGCCACACCAGGATTTCTACTGGCAAAGCCTGGGGAGCAAGGATAACCCACAATGGGCCGTGCGCGAAGGTGACTGGAAGCTACTCCACAGCCCAATACAGGCCAAGTCAGGCGATGTAGATGGCCAAAACTACATGTTAATAAACATGAAAACGGATAGCAGCGAAACAACTAATGTCGCGTCAAAACATCCCGAGATCGTTCAGCGCCTTCAACAGAAATACCAGACCTGGATTAAAGAGGTCGTGAATCAGGAGTAAGCTTGCTTTAGCTTAGTCGTCCGTAAAACGGTACGTCGTCACGAACGAGTAAGCTAAAATACGTGCGCTGACAACGTACCGTTTCCTGGTTTCAGGAAAGAGAATTGGTATGCCTTGCTGTCTGCCCATTGTTACGTTCAACAAATTTCATTTACGCATTTGCCGTGAAAAAAAGACATTTCGGTGTGGCCACATTTGGCCTTGTAGTGCTCATACGTATTGCTCAGGCTCAAACCAACGATCTGGTACATTATGCCAATACGTTACAGGGAACAAACAGCAAATTTGAACTCTCCTACGGAAACACGTATCCGGCAACGAGTGTACCGTTTGCCATGAATACCTGGACACCGCAAACCGGCAAAAACGGCGATGGCTGGAAATACCAATACTTTCAGACTAAAATAAGGGGATTTCAGCAGTCTCACCAGTGTAGTTCTTGGATGAATGATTACGCTGTTTTTTCGTTGATGCCCGTAACGGGAAAATTGGTTGTGACCGATGACGAACGGGCCACTACGTTCTCGCATAAAAATGAAGTCGCCCATCCCGACTATTACCGCGTAAAGCTGGATAATGATATTGTGACAGAAATGACCACTACCGAGCGTGGTGCTCATTTGCGGTTCAGCTTCCCTAAAACCGGCGCGGCTTATCTTGTCCTCGACGGTTATACCAAAATGAGCCAGGTACATATTGTTCCGGGCGAACGTAAGATTACGGGTTGGGTAAATAATTGCCGCTGGGCACCGAAAAACTTCAAGAATTATTTCGAGATCATTTTTGATAAGCCCTTCAAATCCTACGGCACCTGGGAAAATAAAAAAGGAACAATTAAACCGAACAATAGCACCGATGAAGGCGAGGGCAAAGGAGCCTATCTTGAGTTTGCACCGGGCGATGTTGTACAGGCAAAAGTGGCCTCATCCTACATCAATGCCGAACAGGCTACCCTGAACGTAAGCACTGAATTGGGCAAATTTCACTCGTTTGATGAGACCAGAGCGGCATCCACAAAAATTTGGAACGAACTGTTTAATCGTGTGCTGGTGGAAGGCGGCACCGAGGAACAAAAGGCCACATTCTATTCCTGCCTGTTCCGGGCCAATTTGTTTTCGCATCGCTTTTTTGAACTGACAAAAGAGGATAAGCCCTATTATTTTAGCCCTTATGATGGGAAGATATACGATGGCTACATGTACACCGACAATGGGTTTTGGGACACCTTTCGGGCGCAGTTTCCGCTGAATACCATTTTGCACCCCAAAATGCAGGGCCAGTATATACAGGCTTTACTGGCTGCCCAGCAACAATGCGGTTGGCTTCCGTCCTGGTCGTGCCCAGCTGAAACGGGTGGTATGATTGGCAACCACGCCATATCGCTGATTACCGACGCCTGGGTTAAAGGTATCCGCACGGTTGATCCTGAGCAGGCGCTGAAAGCCTACTATCATGAAGCGAACAATAAAGGTCCGTGGGGCAGTGCAAATGGACGTGGCTACGCCAGAGAGTATAACGCGAATGGTTACGTACCCTACTCGAAATACACACAAGGCGCAACGGCCCAATCGCTTGAATATGCCTATGATGATTTTTGCGGGTATCAGCTCGCTACATATACCGGGAATGAAAAGTACATGGCTTCTTTTGGGAAAAACATGTATAACTACAAAAGCATGTACGATCCCGGCACCCGGTTCATGCGGGCAAAAGATAGCATGGGCAACTGGATAGTACCGTTTGATCCACTGGAGTGGGGTGGCCCCTATACGGAAGGGAATGCATGGCATTGGCAGTGGTCGGTTTTTCATGACATCCAGGGACTCATTACCCTCATGGGCGGTACTAAAAACTTTACGGCTAAAATCGATTCGGTTTTCTCTCAACCATCCACCATCAAGGTAGGTGGCTATGGTTCTGTTATCCACGAAATGACCGAAATGGAACTGATAAAAATGGGTCAATACGCTCATGGTAACCAGCCAATACAGCATTTAATATACCTGTACAATTATGCCGGTCAGCCGTGGAAGAGCCAGCTGCTCGCTCGTGAAGTGACAGAAAAGCTATACAATGCCACCCAAAACGGGTATCCGGGCGATGAGGACCAAGGCCAAATGTCGTCCTGGTACATACTAAGCGCTTTGGGGATTTATAGCGTCTGTCCGGGTACAGATCAGTATGTTATAGGCAGCCCAATCTTCAAAAAAGTAACCCTCACGCTGGAAAATGGTAAGAAATTTATCATCCAGGCCGACAACAACAGTAAGCAGAACGTTTACATCCAATCGGCTACGTTGAATGGTAAGTCTTATACGCACAACTGGTTAAGCCACTACAGCATCACGAATGGCGGCACACTTAGGTTAAAAATGGGTAACAAACCCGCTTATAATCGTGGACTAGCAACAGAAGATAAACCTTTTTCTGTATCAACTTTAAAAACGAAATAAATTCACCTGACAAGTTCACTTATCTTTTTGGTTATCAACAAATTAGCGCAATTATTGGATTCACACTGTGTCAATCTAAGGAAGTTTTACTCCATTTACTGAGTAAAAAACGTAGAAATTACATGTATGTTAGGTGCTATTCCTTCTCCCCTATTTATACTGTTTTTGAACATCCTATATCTCACATACTTGCCGTATATGCTCTTAAATATGAGCGCTTTTAGTTCCTACTTAAACGCTCCTACTACGATTGGCCAAAGACATGCCCTAATGACTCTTATTCAGTTGTATCGCTTCCATTAAATAGTATTTTACCAATGTGCAATTTAAAAGGCAAATTTTTATTCGCTTTACAATATTTGTACTTTTCCTAGTGACCGTTCATAAAAGGCAACCTTTTGTGAACGATTTCAGACGTCGGAACTGAACGTTGAGCTATCATCACAAGTCATCATGAGCGTTCAATTGGCCAAGGGTTTTCGTGAACGATTTAGTTGAAATTGTTGATTGTATTTATTCAAGAAGTGTACAATAATTATTAAATTAGTGTATTGATCCTAAAAATAGAATATTTCTCTGATGTAAATGTTAATCAAATACTCGTAATATTAATGGTTGGGAGTGGCTAACATTCGTACGAAATGTCCCATAATGCCGCTCCGAAAAACTAAATAAACCAAGTAGCCATCACAGATAGTTTAGCCGGGGCGCCGATGCGGTTGATTCATTTATCTAGTTATTACCTGAAAAAAGTCTTTAAAACGCATAATTTGCCAAGCTGAAACTAGTACCGTCGTTGCTGAAGTCTGTCGCAAAATGGGCATTAGTGAAGCGACGGCACGGGCCGCTCCGCTTCTACAACTGGGAGAAAAAGTATGGTGGCCTGTGCGTTTCCGAATAGCGTCGGCTTCGTCAGCTTGAGTAAGAGAATCAGTTAGTTACCGATCTAAGCCTAGTCAAACAGATGCTTAAGGACGTTATCAAAAAAAAGCTCTAAGGCCACAGGGCCGCCTGTGCGGCTCAACGCCATGTGCTGGTCTAAAGCTTGTTGACGGACTATCAAATATCGAACCGTAGGGCGTGCGTCTTGATTCTGTTAGGCCGCTCTACCTGGCACTACAAGTCTCGACGACGGGATGAATCAGTACTCCGAAAGCGGATTCGGGAGATCGCTGATACTCGAGTGCGATATGGTAGTCAGCGTATTTTTACTTTATTAAGGCGAGAGGGCTGGCGCGACAATCATAAGCGCGTATATCGCTTGTATCGTCTGGAAGGCCTTAATTTGCGTAGTAATCGCCCTCGACGTAAGCGATCAGCGGCTCATAGGCTAGATTGACCTATATTCTCCAGTATTCATCAGTACTGGATCGGTCCACCGTGGCGGTATGGATTTTCTGGCAGGTCGATTCTTTGATGGGTGGAAAATACGGGCCTTAGCTATACGGGGCCGCCTGAGCGGTCGATAATTTTAGTCGGCAGTGTGTACAAATTCTTGTTGGTCAGTCATTAAGTCAATAAAGGGTAAAGACATAGTTGAGGCAATGGAACGGCCCCTAAACGTATCTAAATGGACAATGGAAGTGAATTTATCTCAAAAGTAATGGATCTATGCGGGGCCGCCCGTGCGGGCCTATGATAATGATGTGACGTCAGACTTTTCTTGGCTCGGGAAACCGGCTGATAACGCTTTTATTGACCGGGTCGCCAGCTCGATTATTTAATAGAAGTTTCCAAGACGAGTGTTTGAACGCCAATTGGTTCTTATCTTTAAAAATGTTCAAGAAAATATTGAGCATTGGCGACAAGAATAAAACTCGTTTCGCCCACAAAGTTCTCACGGCGAGCTAACGCCTGATGAGGTTGTAAAGGGCACTAAAAAAAGAACAAATGAACGCCCGATCCTCAATCTTTGAGTAGTCCAATAAGTGGGGAACATCCCAGGTTGCTTAAACTCCATTCAAAACTGGATCATTAAACTAGATAAGGGCAATTTAACCATCCAAATTAAGTAGGTACCAGTATAAGAGTGACCTTGTCAACAAGTAAGATTTAAGGGTTTATCACTTTTGTTACAGAAATTATTGGTAAATTTTCAGTTGCCTGAGTGTATTGGTTTGCTCTAAAAATTCCGTCCCGTGCAATCATTATCTGATAACGAAATATGGGCATCCTTTCGGCAGGGAGACCGGATGGCATTTACCTGGATCTACAACCGAAACATTAAAGATCTGCTAAGGTATGGTTACCGGGTTTCTACTAATCAGCAACTCGTTAAAGACAGTATTCACGATCTATTCCTGCATTTATGGCTTCATCGTGAGAATCTTTCCAATACCGATAATATTCGCTTCTACCTGTACCGGTCGCTACGTAACAAAATCGTTCATAATAGTAAGGAGTTGTATCCGGTCACCCTGCCTGATGTTGAACAAATACTGGACAAGGTTTTTAGCGATTTGCCTTTGGAGCACGCTATCATTGAGCAGGAAGACTCTGAAGAGCAGATCAGAGTGCTTAGAAAGGCCATTGACCGACTGCCTAAACGCCAGCAGGAAGTAATTCAACTGCGCTATTTCCACGATTTCTCCCTTGAAGAAATAGCCTCTGTTATGCAGATCAATAATCAGTCAGTACGTAATCTCATTCACCGATCTATTTCCCAGCTAAAAGAATTTGTTGAATTGGCTGGCTGGCTTTTGTTGCTCGTATCTAACCATATCAATAAATTTTAAAAATATTTTTATATCATTTTGAGTACAACTGTCTTAAAGTTCCATTTAGACAGTTGGTTGCCATGCCATATGCTTGAGAAATACGCTACATACGATCGCGACGACTTCGTTCAGGACGGAGAATTTATTCGGTGGGTTAAATACCCTGACCCGAAGAATGATCTCTTTTGGTCTTCACTTCTGGACATCTACCCCTTTCAGCAGGATACGATTATGCAGGCCAGACAAATTGTACTGAAATTAAGCGCAGCTACGTGCAACGACGTTAGCGAACAGGATGTGGACAGTATCTGGCAAAATCTCCAGCTCTCCATTGGCCAGCCGGTTAAGGTCATTCCACTTTGGCAACGGGCATGGGTCCGGATGGCTGCTGCAGTGTTTTTATTGGTTGGCGGATTGGCCGTGTGGCAGTTGCTTCATGAGGAAACAAATCTGGTATCAATAAGTCGTGACGCGTATGGTGTATTATCGGGTAATTTAACCCAGGTTTCTAATAATACGACTGATTCGATGATTATAAAACTTCCGGATAATAGTCGTATAACACTGTCGCGTGGAGCTAAGCTTCGGTACAAAACCCATTTCACCGATTCCATACGTGAGGTTTATTTAACCGGCGAAGCCTTTTTTGAGGTTGCGCGCAATCCCCAAAAACCATTTATAGTTTATACGAGCGAGCTAATAACCAAGGTATTAGGAACGAGTTTCTGGATAAAAACCAACGTAGACGATAAACACATAACCGTAGCAGTAAAGACCGGGAAAGTGTTTGTCTACAAAAAAACGAAGGGCGTTTCGGCTGACCAGTTTGCGGGCGTTGTGTTGCTGCCCAATCAACAGACTGACTATAAACCCGATTCAGACAAGTTGAGTCGCACGCTCGTCGAAGAGCCATTACCTGTTCTGCCTGATAATGAACGTCAGGCGTCTACGTTCGATAATGTTCCGGTTACTGAATTGCTCGATAATCTCGAAAAGTCGTATGGCGTAGACATTCAATTCGATAGGAGTGTACTTACGGGTTGTCGGCTAACTACTTCATTCAAGGATGAATCGTTGTTTCAACGACTGGAAGTGCTGTGTGAAGCGATTAATGCTACGTATAAACTGGAAGAAACACGCATTGTGATCAATGCCCAACGATGTCTGTAGACTCACGGGAATAATTTAACCAAACTGAGCGCGCCTATGCTATGAACTATCCAACTCAATACTGAGCCCGACGCTTAGCAACTCAGGGCTTGTCTCCTCGCTATTTGATGACGTATATATCTATCCGTTAGTTAGGTATAGGAATGTTATTGCCTAATAATCAAGAATGATCAAATCAATGGGAAACGTTTACAATTCTCTAAATTTCCGAATCCTGATGAGAGTGCTACTGATATTATTTGTGACAGTGGTCGTTTTCACAAATTTTACGCTGGCTCGTGAGCCAGCCGTACAGGATTTGCTGAACAAGAAGATTACCCTGAAAACAGAAAACCGGAGTCTGGCCGAAGTACTTTTACTGATCGGAAAGCAGGTAGATATTACTTTTACGTACCGTACCAAATTATTGCCCGAACAGCCGGTCGTTTCGGTCAATTATCGAAACGATAAATTATCGACTATACTGAATCAATTACTTACACCAATCAGCGTAAAATACAGGATTATTGGTAAGCAAGTTGTACTGACGCCTAACGAATCCGAGTCAAACTCTTCCACGACGGACGTAGTGGAACCAAACCACAATGCTAAAGCCGAGATTCCAGTTACGGGATCGATTGTGGATGATAAAGGAGAGAAGCTTCCGGGGGTAACAGTGTTGATTAAAGGAAGCCAGCGAGGCACCACAACGGATACGGAGGGGAAGTTTTCCATTAATGTTCCAAACCGGGAAACGGTTCTTGCTTTTTCCTACGTAGGCTTTTTCTCGCAGGAAATCACAGTCGGAAACCGGACTAAAATCGACGTAGTGTTGAAAGGCGACGATAAGACGCTCGATGAAGTGG
Source organism: Spirosoma endophyticum (assembly GCF_900112365.1). Lineage (GTDB taxonomy): Bacteria > Bacteroidota > Bacteroidia > Cytophagales > Spirosomataceae > Spirosoma > Spirosoma endophyticum. Next base: position 16,368 of record NZ_FOLQ01000033.1, read on the forward strand.
TCGTAGTGGGGTTTGGTACGCAAAAAAAGGAGAGCGTAGTCGGGTCGATTGTGCAGACGTCCAATGAGGAACTAAAACGAGTGGGCAACGTAACCGACCTCAAACAGGCGTTGACCGGAAACTTGCCTGGCTTAACAACAATCACTGCCAGTGGTGAGCCAGGGGGAACCGCCAATGGAGAAAGTGCCACATCTATTTTCATTCGTGGACGTAATACCTGGAATGGAGGACAGCCGCTCATTATGGTCGATGGAGTTGAACGTAACATGGAAAACATCGACGTCAACGAGGTGGCTACGGTATCGGTTTTAAAGGATGCCTCGGCAACAGCCGTTTTTGGGGTGAAGGGCGCTAATGGTGTTATCCTGATTACCACCAAACGGGGCTCTGAATCTAAACCGCAGCTTGCCGTTTCGTACAATGCAACAGCCTTATCGGTTTCCCGATTGCCCGATAAGCTGGACTCCTATGAAGCCATCATGCTCCGAAATGAGATGATTGAGCGCGAGGGGACCATCAATCCGGTTTCGTGGGGCGACTACGTACCGTATGAAGTAGCGCTACGTTACCAGCGTCCCCAAAGCGATATCAACGCAATTCTCTATCCGAATGTCGACTGGAAAAATGCCATGTTCAAGGATGTATCCTGGTCGCAGAAGGCAAATCTGAACGTAACGGGGGGAACCAAATTTGTTAAATATTTCGGGTCGCTGGCGTATCTGAATGAGAGCGATATGTTCAAAAAGTACGAGAATAATAAAAATTACGATCCTAGCTATAGTTTCAATCGGTTTAACTTCCGGAGCAACCTGGATTTTAGAGTTACCGGAACCACGAACCTCAAAGTCAATCTGGCTGGTTTTTACAGCCAGAAAAATACCAACTATTCCTATGCCAGCGGTACGTCGGGCACCAACCCGCTTGCCTGGGCGGCAGCGTATCGGTTTCCACCGGATGCTATTTTGCCACAATACCCGGATGGAAGCTGGGGACAGAACTATGCGCTGCCGCCGGAACAGCTTCAAAATCCCGTTGCACTGATTTATAATACGGGCGTTTGGGAGCGCCGTGAAGTAGCCTTAAATACCGATTTCACCCTTGAACAGAAGCTGGATTTTCTTACAAAAGGGCTTAGTGTGACGGGCTTGTTATTCTATGATAACAGCCTGCAAACCGTTGGTGGTATTACGGATCAAAATCATGTGCGTCCTGAGGGTAATCTGCTCGGTAAAATTGTTTACCCGAATCGGTATACCGGCGAAGGGCAAGACCCCAGCCAGTACACGGAAACCACGCCCGTCACCGCTGCCAATGCGTTTGATTGGGTAGCGAGTCCATGGACTGTCAGCCCCGAGGAAGTATCCTCGACTTTTGTCGGTTATCTGCCCATCCGGCGCCGATTAATGTATCAGTTGCAGTCGAATTATACCCGCGCTTTCGATAAGCACAATGTGGGGGCGATGGGCTTATTCAAACGCGAACAGTTTGCACAAGGAAGTATGTTTCCGAGTTACCGCGAAGACTGGGTGTTTCGGACGACTTACGATTACGATTCCAGGTACTTATTTGAGTTTAATGGCGCTTACAACGGGTCTGAAAAATTCGGCCCCGGCTATCGCTTTGACTTTTTTCCATCTTACGCGTTTGGCTGGAATGTTTCCAATGAAAAGTTCTTTAAAGTTCCTGCGATCAACCATTTGAAATTTCGCTACAGCGCTGGAACGGTTGGGGATGATGCCGGGGGGGCAAGATGGGCCTACCAGTCTCAGTATACATATGGAAATTCCAGCCTGCTAAATGCGAACCCAAACGAAAAAAGCCCTTATCTCTGGTACAAGGAATCGATTGTCGGTAACCCGGATATTCACTGGGAAAAAGCCCGGAAACACAATTATGGCGCTGAAATAGGTCTTTTCAACGATCTGATTCAGATGAACTTCGATTACTTCACGGAAAACAGAACCGACATCATCATTACGGGCGCTTCCCGGGCCATTCCTCCCTATTTTGGCGCAACACCGCCTTCGGCAAACCTGGGTCAAGTAAAATCAAAAGGATATGAACTGGAGCTAAAAGTTAATAAGCGGTTTCCTTCCGGCATAAACCTTTGGGGTAATTTCGCTTTCACCCACACTCAGAACACCGTTATAAATCGGGACGATCCGGCCTTACAGGCTGCCTATCAGAAGCAGGCTGGTTATCAGATCGGGCAAACCCGAAGTTTGATCAATACCGGTTTTTATAATAACTGGGATGAAGTATATGCCAGCGTACCGCAGCAAACCAATGACCAGTCCAAGTTGCCGGGTTATTATAATACGCTGGATTACAATGCCGATGGCGTCATTACCAGCAACGACGATGCCGTTCCATTTGGGCACTCCGACGTACCGCAGAACAATTACAACGCGTCGTTCGGGGCTAGTTATAAAGGATTCTCCATCATGCTGCAGTTTTTCGCGGTTAACAACGTATCCAGAAACATCCCGCTCGACAACTTTTACCTGTATCAGAACGTGCTTTTTTCCCACGTACGCGACCACTGGTCAAAAGACAATCAGGATGCTACGTCCTTTCTCCCCAGGTGGAAGTCGCAGGGGCAATTCATCGGAAATTACTTCATTTATGACGGATCATTTGTGCGGCTGCGCACAGCCGAGGTGGCTTACACCGTGCCAAAGACTCTAACAAACCGACTGGGCGTTTCTTCGCTACGTTTCTTCGTCAATGGCAACAATCTACTTTTCTGGTCAAAACTTCCTGATGACCGGGAATCAGCCGCTTCGGGCGGAGCCGCTAATGCCGGTGCTTATCCTACGCCACGACGCATAAACTTTGGTATCGACTTAACTTTTTAATACAGAGGTCATGATCAGAAATAAACTGCACGGACTCAGACATTGGCTGGTAAGCAGTATGGTGTTCGTCGCGTTTTTTGCCAGTAGTTGCGAAAGTTATCTTGACCGGGCTCCTGAAGCAACCATATCGGACAAAGATGTATATGGGAGTTTTATCAGCTTCCAGGGCTTCGTGGAGGAGATATACAACAGTGTGGTTGACATTCATAAAGTGCTGGGTGGTAATCAGTTTTACAATTTCAGCGCTTCCGATGAAGTGTTGTCTACTGTGCCGTTGCCATGGGACGATGGCAACTACTGGAATCAGACCACCTTTTTGTATGGCGCTACCCCCAATTTTAACTACTATTCTAACCTTACCGGGATGCGGGTATGGCCGTTTGCCTGGTACGCTATCCGAAAAGCAAACCTTGGTTTGAGTAAGCTGGATTTGCTGGAGGCCACACCTGAAGAGAAGAACGCTATCAAAGGCCAATGCCTGTTTTTTCGGGCCTTTTTTCACTTTGAATTAATGCGCTATTACGGGGGACTTCCCTACGTCGATGAAGTACAGAGTTCGTCGGAAGCCCTTACGTTACCCCGACTTACGTATAAAGAAACGGCGTTGAAGGTTGCTAAAGATTTTAAAGAAGCCGCTGATTTATTACCGTTGAAATGGGACGGGACTACTATGGGTAGTGCTACGCTAGGCAACAACGCGCAGCGGATCACGAAAATCCATGCTTTGTCGTTGCTGGGTAAAAACTTGCTGTATGCCGCAAGTCCCATGATGAACGAGTCCTCGACTGGCCAGAATGCCTATGATACGGATCTGAGTAAGCAGGCTGCTGATGTGTTGGCCGACGTGATTAAAATATGCAAGGAAACCGGCGTATATCGGCTACAAACCTGGGCCACGTGGACGGATAACTTCTGGGTTTGGTCACCCAGTAACCGTGATCGGCCAGGTGGGACCGAAGTCATCATGAACCAAACCATTTATATTCCGAGTTACGTTCGGTTTACCACCAATCGCACCAGCAATCCGGTGCAGTTTGGGGCGGGTAACAACCGGGTTGAAGTGCCTACGCACAATTTCATCAAAAATTATGGAATGGCCAACGGCCTGCCCATTAATGATCCGGAGTCGGGCTACAATCCGAACGATCCCTGGACCGGACGTGATCCGAGATTTTATGTAGATATTATTTATGACAACGTCCGTATGGTGGATAATGCCACCGCAGCTGCGGCCAAACAGAATGAATTTGCCCAGTTAGCCAACAACGGCCTGCACCGGAATGGTACGACTGCCAGCAGCAACGTAGCAGGGAGCGTAACCGGGTACTTTTACAAAAAATGGACACCGAAAGGCTGTAATCCCTGGGATAATCGCTGGGGAAGTTTCCAGTCCTATCATCCGCAGATGCGCTTGGCTGATGTGTACCTGATGTATGCCGAAGCCGTCCTCCACGGTTATGGATCGCCCCTTTCTCAATCGCCGGGGGCTGCGTTAACGGCTGTCGATGCGGTCAACACCATCCGAAACCGCGCTACGTTGCCCAATCTGGCCGGCAAATACACGGGCTCGAAAGATGCTTTTATGAAAGAAATTATTCGGGAACGGGCGGTTGAGTTTGCGTTTGAAGGGCATCGCTTTTTCGATCTGCGCCGGTGGAATATCGCCGGGAACGACGAATACCTTCAGAAAACAGCGATTGATTTCGACCGGGCAGCCAACGGTAAGCCCACTAATTTGAAGGAACGCGTGGTGGTTACCCGCGTTTTTGAAAAAAGACATAACTGGCTTCCATTTCAATTGAAAGACACGAAACTGTATGAAGGATTTCCACAAAATCCAGGGTGGTAAACATCAATACGTCGTGTCATCCCTTAACCAGTTTAAACACATGAAGAGCATATACGTATACCTGAGCTACTTATTGCTGTTGTGCCCAATTGTGGCCGTGGCTCAGAAAAAAGTAGCTCCGCCGATGGTGATCAAGTCGACCGTGGTAGATGAAAATGGGGCGCCCATTAGTGACGCAACTGTCTATGGTAACGAAGGTACCGCCGTTAGCAAGACTGATGCAAGTGGTCAGTTTGCCATTACTATCCCGACCCTGGGCGATCTACTTATTGAAGCGCCCGGATTTGAATCCGTCGTTTTTAAGCCTGGCGACTACAGTAATCAGGAAAGACTGAGCTTAACAAAATCACCCTTCCTGTTTGGGCAGCAAGACGTAGTAAATGTTGCCTTTAGCAAAATCAAAAAAGGGAATCTGATTAATGCTGTCAGTATTCTGAATCCTGACGATCTCAGACAATTCGACAATACGCAAAGCATTTCCTCAGCACTCAGCGGCCTGATTCCTGGCATGCTTGGCAGTTCAAATATCCGGGGGATAGGCAGTCCTATGTTTGTGGTCGATGGTTTGCCGCGCGACGTGAGCACCCTCAATCTATCGGAGGTGGCGCAGATTTCGGTTCTGAAAGACATCAACTCGGCCATTCTGTACGGCAACGATGCGATCAACGGCGTCGTGCTTGTAACAACCAAACGCGGACAGGCCTACAAGAAGCAGATCAATGCAACCGTTTTTTACGGAATCTCGCGGCCCAGCGCTTTACCGGAATACCTTCCGTCGGCCGATTACATGGAATTGTATAACGAAGCGCGGCTGAACGATGGACTGGGTATTCAGTATTCGCCCGCTCAAATCCAGAACTTCAGAACCGGTAACCCTTACCGATACCCTAGCGTAGATTATTATTCGAGCGAGTATTTAAAGAAAATGAGGCCATTGTCGAGGGCAATGGTCGATTTTTCGGGAGGAAACAACGTAGCAACGTACTATACGAACATCGGCTGGACCCAAACCGGAAGTCTTTACAACTTTGGCGAAGGCAAATCCATGGCATCCAACGTATTCAACGTGCGGGGGAATATTGATCTGAAAATTAATCCCTGGATTAAAAGCGCGCTGGATGCCGTTTTTGTGCTGAACGACAATAACATGCCGCAGGGGAGCTTCTTTGCCAATGCCGCTACGCTCCGGCCGAACCTGTACGCGCCGTTGATTCCCATCTCGCTGATCGACCCGGAAAATGCGCTGCTCAAAGGACGTAAAAATGACGTTGATGGAACGTATCTGATTGGCGGGACGGCCGCTTATCTGACGAGCCCCATCGCGTCTGGCTACTCGGGTGGGCAAAACCGGCAGTTGCAGCGGGTATTTTCCTTTAACAACCGGATAGATTTCGATCTGGGCCGTTCGATTCCCGGGCTGGCCTTTCACACCAATCTAAGCTTCGATTTCCTGACCCTCTACGATCAGTTTATCAGCAATAGTTACGCGGCTTATGAGCCAACCTGGTCTGATACACAAGACCGTATCGTCAGCCTTCGGAAGTATGGGGAAGATGTACGTAGCGGGACACAGAATGTCGGCAATGCGTCATACCGACGCCGGATCGGCTTTTATGGACTACTAGATTACAGTAAGAACGTAGATGATGTACACCAGATTACCGGATCATTGTTGGCTTATCTGACCAGCGACAAGGTGCAGGGTGATATACAGGGAAATAAAAATGCCAATCTGGGTTTGCGACTGGGCTACGGTTACAAAAACAAATACCTGGTAGATTTCAGCAGCGCCTTCGTAAACTCCGTTAAACTACCCGCCAACAACCGTATGGCTTTCTCCCCATCGCTGGGCCTTGCCTGGGTACTGAGTTCGGAAGGGTTTATGTCGTCGGTGTCGTTTATCAATTATCTGAAAATTCGGGCATCGGCGGGTTTGCTGAACTCAGACAACGGCATCAGCGGATTTTTTAATTACGACGAGCGCTATACGAGTTCTGGCAGTTATTCGTGGTACGAAGGCACCCGGTCGCGGGGTGGTGTAATCGCCCAGAACGGAGGCAATGCCAATCTGGCTTTTGAAAAACGGAATGAACTGAACATAGGCTTCCAGAGTCTGCTGTTTGGCAATCGGCTATCGCTGGATGCCAATGTGTTCACCAGTTTGTATTACGACCAGATTGCCCGACCTCAAACCATCTACCCAAATTATTACTCCACCTTCATTCCCTACCGAAACTTTGAAGATAATGCTTACCGTGGAGCCGAGCTGGGGCTTTCCTACCGCGAGAAATGGGGTGACGTCAAACTGGTGGTTGGCGCCAACGTGCTCTATGCGGATTCGAAGGTTAAAAAACGGGATGAGCTGTACGCAACCAGCAACCGGAATCGTACCGGTCAACCCGTCGACGCCCGCTTTGGCTTGGCTTCGGATGGCTTTTTCACCAGCCGGAGCGATATCGAAAGCCACGAAACGCAGGCATTCGGAACCGTGAAACCGGGTGATATAAAGTACAAAGACCAAAACGGCGACGGCATTATCGATGCCAACGATGAGGTACGTATTGGGCGGGGGCAGGCTCCGTTTTCGTATGGCCTTAATCTCCGCCTATCGTATAAAAACCTGACTCTGTTTGCGCGCGGCAACGGACGTATGGGAGCTGATGGCGAAATCTCGAACAATTACTTCTGGGTCGATGGCGACGATAAGTATTCAACTTTCGTGCTGAACCGCTGGACGGAAGCTACGCAGGCCACCGCTACGTTCCCCAGGCTGAGTTCTATTGCCAACACCAATAATTACCGCAGCTCTGATTTCTGGTTGTACCGCGATAACTTCTTTACCGTCGATCGCGTGCAACTTACCTATGCGGTTCCGCTCAAGGTGTCAAACAAGCTGAATGTGCGGGGATTCTCGGTTTTTGCGGATGCGTCGAATCTGGTCATGATTTCAAAATTCCGACAGTTCAAGGAACTGAACATTGGCAGCGAACCGCAGTACCGGTCTTATTCTCTGGGTCTGAACATCTCGTTTTAATTCGCGAAAAAAATATGAAGAGATTCATCCTATATAGTCTGTTTGCTCTGGGTACGGTTACGTTCTGGTCCTGCGACCTGCTGGAGCCTGTGAATGATAATCACAGCACCATTGACCGTCTTTACCAAGACCCGGGGTATGCCGAGGGGGTACTCATGGGAGCTTACAACAAAATTCCAACCAACAACCTTAGCTTTAATGACGTAGCGACCGACGATGCCGTAAGCAACAACAAGCTGAATGAATACCTGCGTATGGCCACCGGTCAATGGTCGGCGATGTACAACCCTGTGGATCAATGGGCAAATTGCATATCTGGTATTCAGACAACGAACCAGTTCATTACGCTCATCGATACGGTCAACTGGAAAGGCTCGGTCCCTGAACTGAACTGGCTGTATACCCAGCGGTTCAAAGGGGAAGCGTACGCGCTACGTGCCTTGTTGCAATACCATCTATTGGTGGCGGTGGCTGGTCCCGGACCCGGTGGGCAGATGCTGGGTATTCCCATTGTTAACAAATTTCTGGATGCTAACGCTGATTTCAATATCCCAAGGGCAACGTTTGCTGAATCTGTTGACCGGATATATGCCGATATCAACGAGTCGCTGAAGTATCTGACCATGAACGATTACCTCAATGTAAGCAGTGCTGCCCAGTTGCCGCCCGGCTATGAAAAGGTATCGACCAGCAACTATAATATTGTGTTTGGATCTGAACTCAACCAGCGGATTTCTGGCCGGGTACTCAGAGCGTTACGCGCAAAAGTAGCGTTACTGGCCGCCAGCCCTGCCTTCAATACGGACCCTGCCAAATGGGAGTTGGCAGCTAATCATGCCGGTAACGTATTGAAAGACATTGGTGGCCTGACCGGTCTTGATCCGGAAGGGAATAAATTTTACCTAAAAACGCTCGTCGATAAACTGAACGTATCGGCCGCCAGCCCAATCGAACAAAAAGAGATTTTATGGAGACGGTCGGTCGTTACGACGAATACGCGTGAAATGGCCAATTATCCACCGTCGCTTTTTGGTAGAGGCAATGTTAATCCCACGCAGAATCTTGTCGATGCCTTTCCGGCGGCAAACGGCTATCCAATCGACCGGTCAGACAGTAAGTACGATAAGACAAAACCGTATGATAATCGTGACCCGCGACTGCGCCAGTATATAGCCTACAATGGCAATACCATTTCCGGGAAAACGATTCTTACGGGCGTGGGCGGAGGTATCGATGCAAAAGATTCGCTGGAAACGTCGACACGCACTGGTTACTATCTGAAAAAGCTACTGGTGGAAGAGGTCAATATGAACCCGGTTTCGACCACAACCCAAAAGCACTACGAGGTCCACATGCGCTATACGGAATTGTTTCTGCTATACGCTGAAGCGGCCAATGAAGCCTGGGGGCCAACGGGTTCGGGCACCTGGGGATACTCAGCAAAGGACGTAATTGGAGCGATACGCAGCCGGGCGGGTATTCCCAAAACTGATCCGTATCTGATGAGCGTATCAGCAAAGGAAGATATGCGGCAGCTCATCCGGAATGAACGTCGGTTAGAGCTTTGCTTCGAGGGATTCCGCTTCTGGGATTTGCGTCGGTGGAAAGCCGACTTGACCGAAACCGCCAAAGGCGTCAATATTAACAAGGCAACCTACACCATCGTGGATGTCGAGCCCCGGGTGTATAAAAATAACGTCATGCACTACGGTCCCGTACCTCAGACGGAGATTGTTAAATACCAGGCACTTCAGCAGAATCAGGGCTGGTAACAGGTGTATTGTAAATACGTTTTTTTGATGGGATTAAAAGGATTTATTGATCTGAATGGTAGTAAAACAATCCTGAAAATTCTGTTAATCCCGTCAAAAATGAACTTGGTAAACTCCCGTGGTAATTCATTGTCATCTGAAATTCGGAAAAATCAGTACAAGCGTTCCAACATGAAGAAAATCTTGTTTCTACTCGTTTTAGTGGCTGGATTGTATGCCTGTAAAAACCAGGAGATTGTATTTCCTGATTACGACTATACATCGGGCTATTTTCCCTATCAGTATCCTATCAGGACGCTGATTCTGGGCGACTACATTTACGATAACTCCAACGATAACAATCATAAATTTCTGATATCAGCAGCGATGGGCGGGGTGTATGCGAATACGAAGGATCGTATCTTTAAAATACGGATAGATAACAGCCTTTGTAATCAGGCAAAATTTGCTGCTACCAATCAGCCAATATATCCTTTGCCCGAAAAATACTACACCCTAAGTTCGGCCGATCAATTGATTATTCCGGCGGGCGAATTAAATGGAAATATTGCGGTGCAACTGAAAGACGAGTTTTTCGATGATACGCTGGCGGTTAAACTTGCGTATGTATTGCCAGTACGTATTAGCCAAGTGATTGGCCTTGATTCACTGCTCACGGGTAAACCATCTGTAGCGCAGGCCGACCCCCGAATCGTCAGCAACTGGCAGGTGACGCCCAAAGATTTTACCATGTTCGCCGTCAAATTTATCAATCCGTTTCATGGCAGTTATTTCCGCCGGGGCAAAAGCGCGGTTAAAAACGCTGCCGGTCAGGAAATAGAGTCGACTACGTACCGGACCCAATTCATCGAGAAAAATGATGTATGGAATTTGACGACGAAAAGTAAAAATCAGGTTACCATGGCTGGCAATCTGAACTCCACGGCCATTAAAGGGACATTGAGTTTGTTGTTAACCTTTACCGGCAATGACTGCGTTGTACAAAATTCCCCCGGCTCTGCTTTTCAGGTGACTGGCAGCGGAAAATTTCTTGACGATGCCGACGAGTGGGGCAATAAAAAACGAGATGCTATCCATCTGACGTATCAGTTCAAACAAGGCACAAATACGTACTCAGCAACGGATACGCTGGTGATCCGGGATCGGGGCGTAGGACTGGAGGTTTTTCAGCCCGTAATCACGAAATAACGGGTTTTTGCAGATAAATGACTGATCTAAAATGCATTAGATAGTTTTTTGTCAGCATGACAAAAACGTCAGTTTGAAAGATTCTAATACCATTTGTACTTCAGTACTTAACGTTATGAAAACTCAATCAATACGGTTGCTTTCGGCAGTCTTGCTGGCTTGCCTGACAGGGTTGGTATGGCCATTGTATGGACAAACAGTCAGTAAGCCGATCAGCATTGGTGCCTATTATTACGATGGATGGGGTGGTAAAAACCCCAAAGCCAACGACCCCAACGAACCCTGGGCCAAAACAGCACCCCGGCAGGTTACCAAACGAATGCTGAATGAATTTGCTGATCGTGAGCCGGTATGGGGGTGGCGACATGATTCGCAGGAAATTATGGAGCGGCAGATTGATTTAGCGGCTGATAATGGGATCGAGTTTTTTCTCTTTTGCTGGTACTGGCGCGATGCTAACGGCCCTTTTAACCCGGAAAAAATAGCAACCCTGCCTCAGCATGAAAGCATGCAGCGGTATCTCAAGGCAAAAAATAAAAATCGGATCAAGTTTGGGTTGCTGGTTGCCAATCATCAGGGCGCCGAAATTAACGGTACCGAGAACTGGCAAAAAGCAACCGAGCACTGGATGCAGTATTTTAATGACCCGCAATACGTTAAGGTTGATTCTAAACCACTGGTGGTTGTTTTTAACGCGAAGGGCATCGAAAACGCTGACCTTAGCGGCATGCAGGAGGTGGCTCAGAAAAACAGCCTGGCTGGACTGACGATTGCCGGGTGTGGCAATACGACGGGAAAGAATTTTACCGTAACAACCCATTACAACGTAGTGCCAGGTTATTCGGCGGGTTCGCAGGAACACCCGTATAGCGAACTAGTCGATGCCCAACGTAGCAAGTGGCAGGGGTCAGCGCAACAGCCCTATATTCCGACGGTGATTGTGGGCTGGGATAAACGCCCTTGGGAAGATGCCAGCGGCAACGGCAAAGGGGGCGCTAAGCAGGGCTGGTATTATACCGGTCGTACACCCAAACAGTTCAGAACATTCCTGAACGATGCGGTTTCCTGGATGGATACGCACCCGGAGCAGACTTCAAAAGAACGAATGCTATTAATATACGCCTGGAACGAACTTGGAGAAGGTGGCTACCTGGTACCTACCAAGGCTGACCCAACTGGAAGCTACCTGAAGGTTGTCAAGAAGGTGGCCTCCAGACACAAAAAATAAAGCTGATAATAGTTGCTTACAACTAAACTTTAGTATGATAACAAGATTCTTTCTGGCCGTTTTGACTGGCGTGGCTACTATGGCCAGCGTGTATGCGCAAAAATTTACCATCCCGGTTTTCCCTGACACGCAGAGCGAAGTTGGTAGTAACCACGCTATGTTCAACAGTCGGATCAAATGGGTGATCGACCACAAGGATTCGCTGAATATTCCAATGGTTTTACACGTTGGTGATGTCGTTAACTTTGATAATTACGACCATTTTGAAGTCGCCAGCAAAGGTTTCGACCAGTTCGACGCGCATCATATTCCGTATGCTATTACGCTGGGAAACCATGATACGGAGGCTGTTGGGTTCAATAGTGGCAGTGCGGCTCCGGGCAATGTGAATCAGAACCTGCGGAAAACGCACAAGTTCAATGCCTATTTTCCCGTTAGTCGGTTTACGCACCAGCGCGGCCGGTATGAAGCGGATAAGAGCGATAACGCTTACTACACCTTTAAAGTTGGTTTAACTAACTGGCTAGTGATCAGTCTGGAGTTTTGCCCGCGAATGGGGCCAATTAATTGGGCGGGGGATATTATTAAGGAGTATTTCAATTACAATGTGATCATTCTTACCCACTACCACCTGACCACAAAAGGAGAAATTGACACGCGTAACGCCGGGTACGGCGACTTTAGTCCACAGGTTGTGTATGACCGACTGGTTAAAAAATACGCCAACGTACGGTTTGTGCTGAGTGGACACGTAATGAGTTCCGCGTTGAAAGTAGATACCGGCGAACAGGGCAATAAAGTATACCAGATTCTCCAGAACTACCAGAACGAAGATCTGGGAGGAGGATACATCCGGTTACTCTCGTTCGACATGGACAAAAAGACCGTTTCGGCCAGTATGTATTCTCCGTTTTATAAAAAGACCAAAGAGGATACGTCCCGGTTTGTGCTGGAAGGCGTCGACCTGATCAAACAAGGCGAAGAACGGGCACTAAAACGATAAGTAAACTCATCTCTAGCGCATTTTCCCTTCCCTCCATATCGATGCTACGTTCACAATCTGTTCTGACCATTTGGCTATCAGTAGCCTTGTTTTTTACCGGAGATCAACTACTGGCCCAAAAAGGCAAAAATAAAATAGGTGCCTATTATTTTGACGGCTGGAGCGGCACTACGTTCCACATCACCGACGACCTGAAAAACAACTATTCTGACCGGGAGCCTGTATGGGGATGGGTAACGAGTAAGCAGGAGATCGTTGACGAGCAGATTACGCTAGCGGCCAATGCCGGGCTTTCGTTTTTTAGTTTTTGCTGGTACCATCGCAATGGTCGTACTGTCGAAGAACTCCCCGAAAACAGAGCCCTGTCTTTATATAAAAACTCAAAGAATGTCAAAAAGCTGGAATACTGTTTACTGGTTGCTAATCACGGCGGTTTTGATGTAGGTCCAGAAAACTGGGAGAAGCTTACTGATATCTGGCTGGCCGAATTCAAACATCCCCAGTATATGCGGGTAGCCGATAAGCCACTGCTTATTTTTTTTGAATTCACCTCGCTCATCAAAAATTTTGGCTCGCCGGAAGCGGTCAGCGCGGCTTTCGACAAGTTAAGAAAGCGTGCCGTTGAAGCAGGACTGCCCGGCGCGTCAATTGCTATTTGTGCCGGCTCGCCCGATGGCATAACGAAGGCCGAGAGTTCGGGCGCGGATATTATCACCGGATACAATTATCACAGCATAGGCTTTAAGGGGCCTAACCAGGCTATCCCTATCGATACGTTGCATGCAGCCGAACAGCAACTGTGGAGCAAGCTGAGCAACGCTGTGAAGAAACCCTACATACCCGTGTCTACAATGGGCTGGGACCCGCGCCCCTGGTCGAATGATAAAAATAAATACCAGGAGAAACCATACTTCACCGGATTTTCAGTCCAGTCAGTTCAGCAGTCGGTTAACGGTTTGCTTAACTGGATGAATACCCATGATTCTTCACTGACTAGTGAACGGATTGGCCTGCTTTACGCCTGGAACGAGAACGGAGAAGGAGCCTGGCTGACACCTGGAAAACAAGGCTTAAACCCGCTAATTGGGCTAAAGTCGGCTCTTTCCGGCAAAAAGAAAATTAAGTAGAGCGAGACTATTACATTCATTACTTGGTAGAAGCATCAGTTATAATAGATTTATCAATTCTCAATAGTCCGGTAAATTCTTGCAGCCATTCAGCCGAAGCTATAAAGCTGACGTATTTGGGAGTTATTTAAACTAATGTTAGCCGCTTCGGGCAAGATTGATATAAACCGCTTTAATAATAACTCATTGTGATAGCGGGTTTTAACATCGACCATTGTGAAAGCCTTGCGCTCGTCTGCTTGAGCCGTCAAGCCCTGTTCCACTTTGGCTACATTGATCGACCACAAGGCCATATTAGCAGAAAATTTAAGCTTGTTAACCGAGCGGGCTTGGCATTCCATCAGGCCAATAAACTGTTTAGCATCGCGGATCAGAAACTCCTACCGCTTCGGTGGTCCGATGCTAGTGCAGCCGATAATAGTATATCAATTGACGAGCATCTAAAGTAAGGTCGTTTGAGAAGTAAGGACGATAGCTGCGGAAAACGCCCGGCTCATTAAGGGGTTCTCGTTGCAAAAGGGCCGCTCCGGCGTACCGGGATTTATATGGTAAGCAACCGCAATGACGGACCGTGGGTTCTATAGTTGAAATAAGCTGATTGTTGATAATCAGTGCCTTATCAAAAAGGGCGGGCCGCCGATGCGGTATATGAACAAAGTCCCTAAAAACGTCCAATCTATTCAATCAGAGCAGGTAGTATATTTTATCAAAAAGAAATCTTGTATGATAAATACTATCTTAAATTGCTGATAATCAACTTGCACCTAAATATGTAGTTGCTTACCGCAGATTACTGGACATGAGATATAGTGAGTAAAAAAGTGAAACGACATGTTGATAAACGTTTCTTGCTTGACCACCGGAACAGCCAGCAGATTATAGCGGGTTGGCCCGTTAGGTCGCGGTTTGACTCCGCCAATTTAGCGCTAATACGCCTAGTACATTTTCAGCCGGTAAAAGCTAATGCCGTATTTACATTAAATTATAACTCCCTTTCAGTAAACCATCGGCCTTTACATCCGTCTTATAGGTAAATCCAATTAGCAGGAGATTGTCGATTTAAGTAGAAATGATCCTTAACTCAGTTCGCTCACGTATCTATTTATTGGGTTTGGCACCTATGAAGCAGCCCTATTTTATTCTTCTTATGTTAACCGGGCTAAACTCGGCCTGCATGGTTGGCTCCTACCCGACGGGTAACCCCTCAGGTGGTGGGCAACAATATCCCTCCAGCGGTCAGCAATCACCCGATGATACCTATCCGAATCGGTATCCAAATACAAACCCTAGTTCAGGGGGTCAGCCGGGCCGCGGCCGTACGGCTGATCCTGGCGTAACAGTGAACAGTATTCGCCTGACTCGTGATTACACGATTCTAAATTTGACCTACACAGACCAGAACAAGCCGAGCTACGACCGAAACGGGCGTCAGGTATCAACCGGCACGATTGGTTTCGATCCTACCGGCTATTTGGTAGCGGCCAATGGAGCCAGAACGTTTGCGTTTGTGAAGGTCGAAGGGATTCCGGTAAAAAAAGAGCAACTTAATCCGGCTACTGGAAAAAAGGTTCTTGTCGGCAGAAATACGTTTCCTGGCGACCAGATCGCGTTTACCCTCTATTTCGAGCGCCTGGATAAAGGGCTAGAAAATTTTGATTTGTTCGAGTGCGTTAACGACCAATACATTTGCTGGAACATCTATAATCTGCATGTCGATAATCCAGCCGATCAAGTAGTTTACACGCCCCCAACCACGCCGACGCCCGTTCCACCCAGATCGTCACCTGCCCCAAAAAACCAAAAACTGCCACAAGTTTCGGGCGAATCAGGGGGCGAAATGGAAACTCCGAAAGCTAAACCAGCACCTGTAGCTACAGTAGTGACGGTATCAGGTGTAGTGAGCGATGCGAAAAATAAACGACCGGTTACGGCTACGATTGATTACCAGCTTTCGGCCAGCAAACAAGTACTGGATTCGGTACAGAGTTTTGCTTCGACTGGAATTTACCGAATGAGCTTAGCGAAAGGGCAAGTGTATACCTACGTGGCCTCAGCGCGGGGGTATCAATCGGCCAGTGGCGTGTTGGATTTAAGTAAAGTAGCAGGCGGACAAAAACTCACGCGTGACATTGCGCTAACACCTTTAGCGGTGGGCGACAAAATCACGTTGAAGAACATTTATTTCGAGATGTCGAAGTCAGATTTGCTGTCGGCTTCGTTTGCCGAATTAGATAAATTAGCGGCTATGATGCAGGATAATCCCAACATGACTATCCGCCTCGAAGGACACACGGACATTATCGGTGATCACGACAAAAACGGGCAACTCTCCCGCGACCGGGTAATCGCCTGTCAGCGTTACTTGGCTCAAAAAGGCATTGATTTGGCGCGTGTACAGGCTGTGGGCTACGGCGATACGCGCCCTATCCTAACCAAAGGCACCGACGAAGAACGCAAAGTGAACCGGCGGGTTGAGTTCGTCATTCTGGCGATCTAATAGTAAGGTTAAAGGCATAAAAGTCATAATTTACTGATGCTTATGCTACTGATAGAGTTGGATAGATAGTTAAAAATCACAGTCTCACAATTCGCTCCTGATTGAGACAATTAATCGTTCATCTATCTGCACCATAAATGGGGCATTTAAGTGGACGGTTTTCCCTAGTAACTGTCAAGTGATACCGCACCGCCGGGCGGCCCCGCGGAATGCCGGACCACGGCGTACCGGCCACCGCGCTACTATCCGTAGCATACGGGTTTATGCCAACTACTAAAATTATACACTACCTGAATCAGCAAGTTTATGGATTGTACCGGCTTTAGCCATCAGTAAGTAGGCAGTAACTTGGTTGACTTTAGCTTACTGGGTGCAATTGCCTATTATTTCGTCAGATGCCTTCCATAAATGAGTTTCATGAAATTCACTGCATTTACAGCTTTACTGGTTATACTCATTGCGGTGTTTGGCTGTGCCAAAAAGGTCGCGCCAACAGTTGCTGTTGTTCCTTTCACTAAGGAGTCAATGGACGTACCCGTTGATTCAATACCTGACACATCAAATCCCTTATGCCATATCGAAGGACCCGTAGTCATGCGGCTACATGATGCCGAAGGCTACGTGAAGTATCGGGAGAGCGTCGGGCTATGGTACATTACCTATGTTGAACCGCTACCACCTGGCACCGGTACGGATACGGCTTATAATGGCTTTGTTTGCAACATGCCCAACGCGTACATGAAGATAGGGTTGAAGGTTCGGTTCAGTGGTCAGTACTACCATGCCAGGAAATATATCCCTAGTACGCGCGCTGAAGAAGTGCGGTTATACCTCATCTTAAAACAGATTCATACGGGCAGCGACTAGTAATTGTGCCTTGTCAAGTCCGGTTCAATAGCCCATTAGCTTAGCGTACAAGTCGTATCGTTAGAGGAAATTTTTATACACTCAGGTTTTTAGTTAACATATGCTAGTTAACTTCTGCCGAGCGTCTCCTACTGAAATACGTGGGCAGTAGCGTCACCACCAGGATAATACTAACTAGGATAAAATCAACCAGGTTGCCGGTTTCAGTTGACATTCCTTGACGCCAGCTCATACTCGTGACTAGCGGGAAGCCGATCAGCCAGCAGAGGAAGCTACTGAGTAGACCGGCTGTTAGGAACCGGATGGAAGGAGGTAACCCATGAACGACTAAAATCCTCATCAATAGCCCGCGCAGTACATACCACAAGCACTACATGGCCACCCCGAACCAACCCGCTAGATACCCGTACAAGCTAATTGAATACAAGCTGGGCCAAAGAGAATAGGTCCTCGTGTGGAGATACCCATACAGGGCTAGCGCGGGTAATGTCGTCAAGACCAATAGCAGCGCCGTTAGCCGCATTGACGGGTCGGCTCGGGGGTCGGCTGGATAGCCCAACCAGGCCCGTAGGCGGGTATACCCCTGGCGTAACGCGGCATACAAACGGGTATGTTCAAACGGTTTCATGAATCGACCTGTTACCTGGTTTCTATCTAGTATAGGTTGTTAACGTTCACGCAAAAACTGACAAGTTTAGTAGGCTAAACAGGGGATTATTTACGCGCACAAAGGTGACGATTTCTCGTTGAGGGGGCATGCGTCTGTATGTTCGCCTACAAGCTATACTTTTGACTACTCAAACGTATCGATTATGAGAGTTTTACGGCTAACGCTGATGGTCATGAATACCATCGACTTACTCGCCCAAAGCACCTTGCCGGGTATACCTACCAGAGAAGTCACCCTCAGCGATCCGCTGGTGAGGGCCGAACTAAGAAACAATTTATCCGCTTCCCAGCGAGAGGTGTACATAGGCTCCATCGTGAAGCAGGCGGGAAAGATCACCTATACGCTAAGCCAGGTTGGGTATACCAGTGAGCTGAAAGCGCGTCCCTGTTCGTTGTATACGATCGTGAATCATACCCTCATTTTCTTACGTACGGGCGTGGATGAGCTGATTGAGCAAGACGCGTTCTTCCTAAACGTAGTCCTTCCGTTAACAAAAGGCCGGTTAATCAACGACCTGTTGCCCAATGGGCGTAAAAATCCCGATGTTCTGCCCTACGGTGGGTATGATCCCGTCGATATAACCATTACCCTAGAGAAGGGAAAAGTAAGCATTAGCAAAGAAGCCCAACCCTAAAAAGGCTACCGGGAGCCAGGCTAATCGTAGGTCAGGTAGGTACCCCAGGCTACTAGGATACGGTTCAGCACACGACTTTCGATAATCCAATTACGATCTCCTGCGAATGGACAGAATGTTAACCCGGTTGGTGGCTTGACTGCAACTATCCGGACTGGCTGATTCGTAGCGCACCCAAACCGGGACAGGCCACGCGTTGGAGTTTTCATAATCGGATGGTATTGAGTTACTAATCAGATAGCTATCACGGTTAATTTTAATTACCAGCCCTCCGCTACTACCGGATTTACTCCAGTTATCAGCGATCACATAGCCCTTTATAGTGGCTTCAACTTCATCTGGTTTGATGGCCGCGTCTTGGTTGCAACCGGCTAATAAAAGCAAAAGACCTAGCCTAATACGTACTTGTCTCATCGTGTAAAGTCCATTTCTTATCAGATCTTAAAACGTATAGAGTAGTTGGAACCCTACATTTCTTTGTTGCCTAGTTGTCCTGGCCCCTGTTGTTACGTAAAGAGAATAAATCTCCGGTTCAGCCTGTTTTAAGGCAGGTTGGCGTACACGACCTTTTTGTTTTGATAACCCGCTACAACGGTGGTTATTTCTTCGGCAGTAGGATAGACTCGCTGGCCATCACACCGAAAGAAATACCCGGCAAGGCCTCCACTACCCATCATCATTTTCACTAAGAAAACGGGCTCATCTCGTAAGCTTTCCAGGTAAATACTGCCCATATAATTTCCTTGATGGGCCATTGTTGCTTTATCTTCATTGGCTTTGGTAATAATGTCTTTCAGCCAGGGGAGATCCTTTGCGGGATTCTTTACGCCGCAACTGGATTGCCCGAACTCCGGGTTGACGTCATCCTTTTTGCCGCACATTTGGGCAGTCGACACTAAGCCGATTAAAATAAGGAGGGCAGGGATATTTTTTTTCATGCTGGTTGGCTAAAACGGGTTTATCGTAAGCGGAGCCAATCGGATAGCTAACGGTTGGAATCACTCAATTTTTTTGGTTAAAAATGCTATAGCTTTCAACGATGTAGTGCGTATAGGACTGTAGCCGTCTAGAGTAGGCATCGCCTGCGATTTGGGCCAATTCGCAGCAAAAAGGCTATCCATTCGATTGTGTTGTGCATACCGCGGCAAAACGGGTAGGGCGTTACGCTCATTAACCGTATAACCACGCAGCGGCCGTTAGTTTACTGATTTGTTCAACTGATTTGGGCTTAAGAAAAATCTACGTAAGTAATGAACAACCCCATCCAAAACCGATGCCAGTAGCGTGTCGGATGGTATTAGAAGCCTCTCGAACGTGGTCTTCCCGCCTTTACCCGTAACCAGTACAGATCAGCTCCATCAACGTCAGCATCCCCCATCAGTAAATGATGGGGGCAAATACGGAAACCACCATCTTGTGGAAAGTAAAATGAAACCGCGCCAGACCGCCTCTTTTGCGTGGTATAGTCTACGGTCGGTGCTACATCTACTACATAGTGGACAATCTCGGGATGAGGTTGCGTTAAAAGAAGTCGTGCTGACCAGGTCGCTTCGTCCGCTTCATACAGGGTTAGTTGACCTTGCGGGCTTACGACCATCTCAACAGGTTTAGCCGGGAGCTTGTCAGATGTAGTACCCCAGCCGTTGGCTTTTATGCGCACTAATCGCCAGCGCCCGACAAACAATGAATGGGCTGACACAACGTCGTTCACATAATCACATGAATCCAGTTCCGTCCCTAACAGGTTGGTAGGCGTCGTCTTCCGGCTACAACTTAGGCTGAAGAGTAGTAACCCTATCACTAGTAATTGCTTACGGCTCATGGGAAAGAAGTAAATAGGATGGCTGACCCGCATGCTACGGATAGTACCGCGGTGGCCGGTACGCCGTGGTCCGGCATTCCGCTGGGCCGCCCCGCGGTGCGGTATCACTTGACAGGTACTAAGGTAAAGCGTCCACTTAAATGCCCCATTTTTGAAGCATATGTATGAAGATTCTGTCGTCTCAAGCAGGAGAGTTTTTTCAGACACGGAAATGACGACATTCCAAGCCTTGTTGCGTACGTCACACCTCCATTTTCCTTGACCTTAGGAATTTCCTCTCGAACAGCGTCCAATATCTCCTCGGCTAGCGTCTGAATCCGCTGCTCAATAACTTGTAAAGGCTGTCCTGTTTCTTTAGCGATCCGCTCGGCTTCAAGTTGTTCAAGCACCCGTAAATGGGCTTGCGTTACTAACAGCAACTCCTTTAATTCAAGTATATCCAGGTGCATTTTCGGATGGTTAAGTTTACAGGCGGTAAGTTAACATGAAGGCTAATTCGTCTCAAGTTGGAGCATTTACATTAGACTCAGCTTTGTTTCGATATGCTGGATCAAGGTGCTTTCAAGCTCTGGCCCCTTTTGGTAAAATTGCTCATCAAGCTCTTCTAGCAGGTCATCATATTTCCCCACCGGCCACGTATCGATTACCTCATTACGTTCTTTAATATCAGTTGAAGGCTGCCCACTGGGAAATAGCCTATTAATGCGCATTAGTAGGGTTGCTAGTTCCACAAAGCCCAGCCACTGGAGATCCTCGATCGTTTCCTGATTATAATCAGCGCCTGAATTATAGTAATGACTAATCAGGCCACCATTATTAACCTGATCGAGTAAGGATTGAACATTAATCCACACCCGCTCGTCTCTGGTCAGTGAACCATAATCGGCAAAAGCCTTGTCAACAAGGCTTTCCCAGTGAGCTTGAAAACCCAGCAAAGACTTATTCTTCATCCCCAAAATTAGGATGTCTGACTCAATAATATTCGTTCGCTGAACGCCATCTTAACCTCAAACATATGAAGAATATTACGTCTCAATTGGGAGCGTTTTTTGATACACCTTAGAATTTATTTGCCTTCGGTGGGTTATTTCGTTTTTAGGCTAATAGCAGCCTAGCAAACTAGGCCTCATAACTACCCCATCCCAAATGCCGTGAGCGGCATGAGGATATTCCGTATAGCCAGGAGCACCCACCACCCGCTTTTTTTAGTGCGTTAACTACCTTCCAGATAAGTCACCTGAATAAATAGTCCATATTTGATACGAAACAGATAAATTGGTAATAGCTACCAGCCCAGTCTAAAACAGCCTTAGCTGTTTTGGCTAGCTTTTCGATCAGCAGGACTCAGATAACTCGGCCCGCACCCCGAACGAACACATGTACTGACCACTGAATGAGTAAAATAGATGATCACTAAACAGCCTCATATTGTGGTGGTAGGCGCGGGTATTGTGGGGGCCAGCTTAGCTTACCACTTACAACGGGGTATGGCACAGGTTACCTTGCTGGATAAAGCGACCAATCTAGCGGATGGAGCAACGGCTAACTCATTCGGCTGGATTACCGTTAACCCCGAATCTCCTCAAACCTATATTACCCTGAGGCAACAAGCCATAGCGGATTGGCACCGACTGGAGAATGAACTGAAGGGACAACTCAACGTGAATTGGTCGGGTGCGTTGACTTGGCTGGACGATCCGGCCCAGACCGAGCGTCTAGCGGGGAAGCTCATCGGGGCGGGTTATCCGGTGCAAGTGATCGATCAGCCACAAATACAATTGCTGGAGCCCAATTTAAAAAAGGTACCTTCCCGGGCCATGTTGGCTGAAGATGAAGGCGCAATAGATCCTAAACTAGCCCTACATGGGTTAATCACAGCCGCTCGCCAAGCTGGTGTCAGCTGTCAATTGGGGAATGAGGTCTTGTCATTGATGATGACCGGTTCCCGCCTTACCGGGGTGGTTACGGCTCATGGTGCGATAACCGCTGACATAGTCGTGTTAGCCACTGGAGTGAATGCAGACTCCTTATGCCAGCCACTGGCGATCCACCTGCCCCTGACTAAATCACCTGCTATACTAGTGTCGTTTCATACTTCCCATCCGTTTGTGAACCGGATCGTTTCTTCCCCCTCACTGGAACTCCG
This sequence comes from Spirosoma endophyticum, assembly GCF_900112365.1. GTDB lineage: Bacteria > Bacteroidota > Bacteroidia > Cytophagales > Spirosomataceae > Spirosoma > Spirosoma endophyticum. Next base: position 39,063 of record NZ_FOLQ01000033.1, read on the forward strand.
AGCGGCTTCCCCCAGGCTGACGCTCAGTGCCGAAGATTACCTGGATGACTCAATCGACAACAACCCCCAGGCCATAGCCCGGCGATGCTTGAACAACATAAAAGGACATTGGCACCAGGCGGGGCTACTGGTCCTCACGAATGTTGCCGTAGGCAATCGACCTATCCCTGAAGACGGATTGCCTATCATCGGTCGAATACCCAGTATCGAAGGACTTTACGTGGCCGTGATGCATGCCGGCGTAACGCTGGCCGCTGTGGTTGGCCGACTGGTAGCCAGGGAGCTACTGAGCGATCAGGAGGAGGCTTTGCTGGCATCTTATCGCCACAGCAGATTTCATTAATTCAACTTGACTTATGGATACAGCTGCTTGGTAGGAGCTACTATAGTAGGAGGTTATCCATAATTCACGTTAGTTTAAAAGTCTAATTAAGGACTCTCTCGCTCATTTATTGAGCGTTTGAAGAGATGGATAATACACTAGTACTAGGCTGAACTCTACTGACATACGGTTGTCAGTAGGCCTAATTTATTTTGTGTGATTTAAAACAAACGCACAAGCGCCATGATTTTTGCCTCCGTTCGCATTATTACTGCCAATATGAAACCCCTCGTCCGGTTCTACGAGCAGGTTACTGGCCTACCCGTGATTCAGTATACCGATGATTTCGCCGAATTACAGACCCCTTCGGCTACTTTAGCCATCGGCAGCACACGCACCCTGCAACTGTTCGGAGGAGACCATATCGCCAAGGCCGCCAGTAACCACTCCGCCATTATCGAATTCCGGGTAGAGGATGTTGATGGGGAGTAAGTAGTCCGTGAGAAATAGTTTGCATTATTTTCTAACTTGCCCTCATGGGACGAGTAAATACTCCGGTTCTAACCGATATCCAACGTGCCGATTTAGAACGTGAATTAAAAACCAATGATAGCCATAGCTTTCGGATGCGTTGCCAAGCCATCCTACTCAAAGCGGCTGGCCGTAAATCGAAAGATGTTGCCCAGATTGTGGGCATGTGCCATGTGAGTGTTAATAGCTGGCTGAAACGCTTTAAAACCGATGGACTCGCAGGACTACAAACCAAACCAGGACGGGGACGTAAACCCTTGCTGGATAAAGTAGCCGACAAAGATGCGGTGCTAGCC
>NZ_FOLQ01000038.1 GCF_900112365.1 Spirosoma endophyticum
TTCCCGTCTCCCCTGGAGAAGATGCCGACTGCCTTTTTTAGTATATCGCGTTCAAGCTGAGCGTCTTTGAGTTCTTTCTGTAGCCGTTTGATCAGTTTCTGTTCTTCGCTCAGCTCGGTGGCCGCAGTTGCAACTTGACCAAGGCTTTTATGGCTTTGCCGCCATTTGGTGATCCGACTCGAATCAATGCCGAGTTCACGAGCGACTTCTTGTACAGAGCCTTTCGCGTAGGACAACTCGATGGCCATCCGTTTAAATGCCTCGTCGAACACACGTCTTTTCTTCATGGGTACTTTTGGGTTTGTTCCCAAATGTGCCTAAAAACTGTCTCCAGTCAAATGTAGCAAGTTCAGCGATAAACTAAAAGGGCTTGATGTGTCAGCAAAAACGCTGCAATACAACCAGCTAAAAGAGCAAATCAAATCAGCTACCGCCTTTACCCGTGAACAGAAAACGGCTATCGAGGGAGTTGGTAGCGCCCTGACTACGAATGAGCGAATCTCAAAACGGCTTAACCAGGAAGTAAAAGAGCAGGGAGATAACGTAACCGAATCGCTAAAAAACCAGGCGGCCGCCATTCAGGCCCTGGTCGACAAAGGTAAAAGCGCCATTGCCGGACTAAACAAAGAGCGGGTAAATATTGACGTTGCCCCACTGGGAGCAACCGTCGTTAAGCCATCGGCGCCGGTTGCTCTGGGTATTGGTTTAGATCCGGCCGTTTACCAGAATACGAACGCGCAGGTTGCCGGTATTGTCAGCAACTTTGAGAAAATAAAAGCGCTAAATCCAGCCGTTTTTAAATCCACTGATGCAAGAAACTACTTATCGGCTATTCAATTGGCAGGGCCGAGCTTAGAGGCTTATGGCAATGAAATTGAGCGTATTAAGGGCCTGATTGCTACAATGACTCTGAATAAGGTAGCCGTACCGCCCGAACTGATAGAGCAGCTAAAAACCCTCAAAAAAGCCGTTTCCGATGCGTTTGCCGGGGCGGGGGCTGTCGATGCTCAAACGAATACCGGCGAAAAAGGGGATATACAGGCAAAGTATATCCAGAAAGCTCAGGATGTTATTGCGGCCCTGAAAGCAAAGGGAGTTGAGGTAAAGCAAACGGTTGAGGAATTGGCAGGCAATTTGCAAGATGCCGCCGAATCACTGAAGGGTAAAGCCGTAGGAATACTGGCAGCCATTGGTGAGGGTATCGGGGCCGGTGAAAATCCGCTGAAGGTTGTGCTCAAAACAATCCTGGGTTTCTTAGGTGACTTTTTAATCCAACTCGGGGCTAAGGTTCTGCTGACGGGTTCGCTACTAACGGGCCTTAGCGCAATTGCTCCCTTTTTAATTCCCTTTATGGCAGCGTCAGGGCTAAATGGTCCGGGGGCGGTAATTGCGGGCGGTGCTATGATCGTAGGGGGTGGACTTATCAAAGGGTTTGCCGGATCATTCGAGGGGGGCGGACTCTTCAAAGGTGAAAGTCTTATCCGGGTGGGTGAATCGGCTCGGGCCATAGCGGGGGGCGGTGAATTTGTGGCTCCCGTTGCGCTGGGGGCTGACCTTATTTCCGCTCGAATTATGAGGAACCTCGACTTTGACAAAATGAGAACGCCAACTACCTCGCCGATAGACAGAAAAGTCAACATAGGGCTCAGTATAGAGTCATGGGTTCGCGGTTCTGACTTATTGCTGGTACTTAACCAGGCCAAAGAAGATAATTATTACTTCCGTTAAAACACCTTATGATACACCCCGTAGTACTCCAACAATGGAAAACTGACGTAGGCTTAGCTACGGCTTGCGCCAATATCATCACGGCTCAGCAGGAGCTTAGCCGGTTAGCCCTGACGCTGGCCAGCTCAACCAGGGCCGCTAGTCAATTAGCCCGCTTAATTGCGCCCCCTATCGTTCCATTGCAACTAGCTAACTTAGGGCTCCCACGTATGCCGGTGGGCTCGTTACTCGAAATACATTGGCACAACCTAGCCGGTCAGATAGAGCGGCCGGTTCTATTAACTAGTCGGCTTCAATACTTAACGGCAGGTAGTCAGAAGAAAAGGTAAGCACGCTATCATAGCAAGAACTAACAAGCAAAGCCCTGCTGAGTGATTGGCAGGGCTTTGTCTTGTAAATAGGTTACTTTAGCTTACTTATTCTGAAGTACCTTATGAAGAGATGTATATGGTGTCGAAAAGCCGAAGGTCAGGCGAGTTTTAATAAATTGGCGCATACGATCCCTCAGTCCTTGGGTGGTAGGGATATTTGTAAAAATGTGTGTGATTCCTGTAATGCTTATTTTGGTTGTCCCCAAAGTGGAAAGCCATCCATCGAAACGGTGCTCAAAGAGGCATTAAATGTTTCTCGATTCAGAATATTGACTAATGACAAACCATTAAAAAAAGGGCACGCAGCCGGAAGATTTACGTCAACTTATTTTGATATAAATTTCAATGCGAATCCTGTAGTTATAAAATTAAAACGTTCTTTCAGCTTTCGACCTAATTTTCAGGAGATAATCACTAGGCAGTTCAAAAGAGGGCTGTATAAAGTGTTTCTCGAAGAAACAGAAAGGCAGCGCGGTAATGCGTTGGATGATAAATTCAATTTTATTCGAGAGTTCGCCCGTTATGATTTGAATGACTGTCCTGTAATACACTTCGAGCGTAGTGTTGGTATGCTAATGATATCAAACAATTTAATTACGCACCCAAAGCTATACGTAGACCCCTCTGAATACTACTTAGATTATTTGTCGGATGAATATAGCTTTCTAGAATTTGAACTCTTGGGCCACGTTTTTGCTATCGCTACTTCTCGGCTCTGGGAGTTAAGCATTGATTTGTACATCAAAAAGTGTTCAGAGACGAAGAAGTATTATTTTAACGGATTCCGGTTCGTCAAGGAATTTGATGATATTGATCTGGCTCTTAGTCGCTGTTTTAATAATAATCGAGATGCTAAGTTACTCGGCATAAAATAAATGATAAGACCTCAGTCATTATGGCTTCCAAACAGGATTCTGACGAGTTATTTGAATTAACTGGTAACTCCCCTTCCTCATGGTTGCATCAGGCCCGTTCGCTCAAGACAGCCGCCCAATTACCTCTGGATGAGTTAGCGAGAATTAAAGCGTCTGATTTGTCACCAGCCGACCGTAGCGAGGCTCTGATGTCGCATATACAATCCTACATGTTGCTAACTAGCTTTTCCTTTGAGAATCTGATCAAAGGTATTCTTACTAGCAGGAAACCCAATATGGTTGACGGGAAGAGTTTAAGTACCGCTTTATGGGACAATAAGAATGGACATAAGGTTGTAGACATCATTCCTGCTGATATTATCCTTAGTGATCAGGAAAGAGACCTCTTTATTCGGTTACAGGCTTTTGCGATCTGGGCCGGGCGTTACCCGATTCCAATGAACTCCCATGATTACCACTCGGCTCAAAGCTTGTTAAAATATGAGACTACCGATCCGTTGATAGCGGAGGAATTGTTCTTTCGGTTGGTCAAATATGTGATTTATTAATTCTAGCTTTCATTTAGAAATGCCACACAAGAAAACCGAACCTGTACCATCTATACTCTCGCGCGAGATAGAAGAAGCTGATATTATTGAAGCTATAGGCCTGTATACAGAAGGTCTTGATGAGTTTGTAAACTTTGGCACTCAAATAATTGATTGGGAGCTAAAGCGGGACGAGATGAAGCAACTAGATGTCGTGGTAATATCAAAGTTTCGGAATATTCTTGAGTTAGCCGACGCAATCTCTGTGCTACTAAAACAAGGTGCCGTTGATCCATGTAAAATTGTACTGCGTACCTTATTTGAAATCACATTAGGCCTTGAATATGTGCTACAGAATGATTCTGATAGGCGAGCCTTATGTTATAGATTTTTCGGATTCAACCGTCAACTCACTCTTGATAAACGACATGATCCACAAAATTCAAATTACAAGACATATCAAGAAGAGTACAAGTATGGGCATGTATTTCAAGGTGTCCCCGAGATTACTAACCTAAAAGAGCGAATTGATTTTTTGCAAGGATGGATCGACCGACCTGAACACGCAGTGGTGAAAGCAGAGTTTCATCAAGTAAAGAAATCAAGCCATGAGTGGTTCACTCCTTTTAGCGAGTTATCCAATATGGACTCAAACGGCAACCCTAAACTACTTCGGGGCATCAAGGATTTGGCCAAATATCTTCACAAGTTTGACCTGTATGAAATTTTGTATAAAGATTGGTCAACCTCAGTTCATGGTCTAGATACTATAACGGGCACTTTTTTTAGAAGCGGTGAAGACGGTTTATCAATGTTAGCATTGAGACAGCCATTAATCGCTCATGAAGTAACTAATATTACTTTTCGGTTTGTTGAATCAGCACTAAGCCTAATGACAAAACGCAATATGGATAAGTTTGGAGAGATCATATGGTGGTACAAATCGTTTGACATTAACTATCTAAAACCAATCTTTACAAAGACTTTAAGTTTCACTTTACCTACATAATATACGTTTGCTTGATGCAAAAAGACCCGGCACTACCAGCGCCGGGTCTTCGATAACCCATTCTCTACAAGGTCTCAATACACCCCTTTAAAGGACGGATGTTGCCTGCGTTCGCATCTGGGTAGTAAGCACGATAATGAGAATACCCAAAATAATCGGGAAGACGCCAATGAAGCCCATCGAATCGGTAAAACCCGCTGGGAGCAGTAGCAGCGTGAAGGTCAGCCCACCAGCCGCCAGTACGCTGGCAAAATGAACAAAGCTACTACCGCTTATTCCAGCCGCTCCTCTCACGCCACGGGCTCCCATAAACCCGTACATGGCCTGAACAGCTTGTAGAAAGGCGTACATCATCGCCCAGAACCCCAGCATATCCACAAAGCCCCCAATCGTGCCCTTCGAGAACAGGACAATTGCGATACCAAAGCCAATATCGGTGATCCCGTGCAGGACACCCCAGATATTATTTTTATCCAGCCGGTTGGAATAAGCAAAGAGTAGTTGCAAAATCCCGGCCAGAATAGCCATAGCGCCAATGAGTTGGCCCGCCTGCGCTGAGTACGTAGTAGCAAAAACAAACATAGTGGCCCCAATCAATATGTAGAGGATACCCCTGGCAATCATCAGCCACCAGCGTGGCGCAGTTAAATTCTTCATTTTCATAGCGTTGAGTTTGTGTATGGCCCAACCTGCCGTAGAAGATGTTTGTTTGTTAATCCAAAATGTGGGAATCGCTAAAGGGCCGTTTTTGGCCTTGAGTAAACAGTAAGAAAGGCCATAAAAAAGCCGACACCAGAAGCATCGGCTTTTCAATAACCCACTCTATGAGAAAGCCGGTTTAGGCCTCCAGTTCTTTTATTTTGCTTTCGACAAATTCATTCATCTGCACCTGAAATTGCCGTAGTTGCTGAACCGTGTTTAAGGCCGTAGGAGCGCTTAAATTACGCAGGGGTTCACCATCACCCCTTAGCAGGTATTCAGCCGATATACGGGGCTCTACGGCGCATATACGTTCGACAAGATCAAAGCTGGGTCGACGCTCCTGATTGACTACGTTAAATAATGAAGCGCGATTTAGCCCATGCTCATTGGCAAACTTGTATGGTGTAGTTTTCAGGGCGACTAAGGCAGTTTTGACCCGCTCATTAAAAGGTAGCATTAGGATAGTCCTTTAGATGAGATAAAAATAAGCCCTTATACGCTTTAGTGCAAATAATTATAAGACTTTAGAAAAAAGAAGAACATAGAGTTGTATTTTAGTCTAAAGTCTTATATGTTTGTTAAGCTGATTAGAAACGGAAGCGGCTATATAGAATCACTAAGTGAATGCCTGGCCAAAACGGTAGATATCTGATTGCACCAAAAACAGTAAACCCCTTCGCTTCTAGTTTCTGAGGCCGGTAGCGGAGGGGTCAAGTATCAACACTTTAACGCACAGTTATCATGTCAACGGGACAAAAGTACTCGGGGAAAGGGGATTCTACAACCCCACCAACACCAAACGGCTCTCCTATTGAGCAAACGGGCGAAAACGGCCCACCAACGGCAAAGCCAACGCTTTCGGCTAATGCCTTCACCTTTGATGAATTGGTGCTGTTCAACGGGCTGCCCGATGTCGGAAAGACAATTATTGCTACGTTAGTCAATTCTGGGAGCTACCAGCCCGACCAGTTAACCCGGGCGCTTGTTTACCTAGCGCAACACCCGCAAATCGAAAGCCTTCAGGACGAATCGCTGCAAGCGGTCTTAGTTGAACCAGCTCAACAGATACCCTTCACGATTGAGGGAGCACGGGGACAAGCTGTTGACCCCATTACCATAGAGCTACCGGCCTTTCTGGTGTGGCAAATTCGGGATGCTGAACGGACCAAAAGCCTGCTTTCAGCTATTGAGAAGGTATTCGATGCCTTTTCCAGCAGCGAGGACGGCAAAAATATTGATGAGGATATCAATCAAATGGTGGCGTATACGGCCCTACGGATGGACCTAATGAAGGTAATCGAAACGGCCGCCCGGCAAGTAGGCACCTACGAAAAACCAAAGGTGTCTGATTATTTGTTTGATACACCCCGTCTTGCGCTGAGCGATCCCCAGGCTGATAGCGAGCCGGTACTGGTCAATGACCCGCGCGCCTGTACGGACATTGACCAACTACAGGAGTGGGTACACATTCTCCAGAACATGGGCCGGTTACAAGCCAAAGTTTCAGCTAACTATGAAAAAATAGACGCTAATAACACGAAGATGTTAGACGCTCAGAGCAAACGAATTATTGCCCTGGAGCATCAGGCAACGATTTATCAAGGTCTTCTGGATTCCCAGCAAAACAAGACCATACGGTACGAGCACGAGCAGAAACTACCTCAGGCACTCCCCTATATTGACCTGACGCTTTATTTAGGGGATGCAGGCGAATCTGACGTCGAACTAGTTCGCTTTATTCTGGATGAAGCTGCGAGGGAAAAACTAAAAGAAGTCTACAGGAAAATCACTATTGACGAAACGGAAGAGGCCTTCTTTGCCAACGAAGAATACAGTAGGTTACAGAATATACTAGCCCGGCTGACGCAGGCAATAACGGAGACTGCCAACGATAGCTTCATCCGATCTACTTATCAGGATCGCCCCGCTGTCTATGTAAGCACGGTTGAGTCCGCTCTCAAACGGCTATTGACCCGCAAGGCGGCTTTTATCGAGGAGTACTCCGTCTTTACGAGCCCCGAAACGGAAGAGTCAGAGCCCAATACTATCCCGCCTGAATTATCACCCGACGCGTAACCAATCTTTTAGCGCGTACAAAATGGACTGGAGTAGCTAGGACGTTGGTTACTCTGGTCCATATAAAACTAGTTTATTCACTCTTATCTAACGCTCGTTGAGCCTAACTCTTGTTCTAAGTATGTATAAGTATCATCGCCCAGACAGTACCCTTGATGTACGATTTGAGTTTAAAGCCAATCAAGTCCGAAAAACAGCCCCATTAGGAACACCCGATGCTAAGGCAGATCATGACGGTTATGTTTGCGTCCGCCTTACGATTGGGGACAATAAGTTTGGACCCTTTTCGACAAGCATTAAAACCTTTTATGAAATCTGGAAAAATCGTCAATCTGACCCTATACCTTCAGATAGTCAAGAGCTAATCAAGGCACTAGGTAATTATCAAGGCCGTATTGAATCGGCTCACGAAACTCTGCTACGCATGGAGCAGCCCATTGATGGGCAGGCGATCATGAATGTGGTGCGCAGTGATAATCCCAGTGGCAAGCTCATTACTTTGGCGCGGGTCTATGACGAGTTTATGGCTGCCCGCCGGGACATGGTTGAAGATAGCCGAAGAAAGCGCACAATCGACCAAATATCATCAGCCACCTATGAGACTTACCCTAAGCGGTGGACATTGATTCAGGGTTACTTAGTCCACATCAAACGGAGTCAATTTCCGGTGCGGGGTGTCATGTACAGTTTTGCGACTGACCTCAAGGAATGGCTGAATAAGCAACGGAAGCCCGATGGGGATCGCTATAATCCAGCCACCATCAACAAGGTTATTTCGTTACTGAAGATGCTGATGGGTTATGCTCTCAGTAAGGGATATATTGGCTTTAATCCCGTCCGAGATTTTGCTTGCCGGGGCGGCTCGGTAGCGAATCCGAAACCCCTATCTAAAGAGCAACTTGACGATCTGGAGACGTGCCCCTTGCCTCATTTGTTACGTCACATCTGTGATAGTTGGTTAGTAGCGGGCGAGCTATGCTTACATTATGCCGATTACATGAATTTGCCTAACATCAAATTCATTACTAAAAACGGGATTGAATTCATTCAACATCCGAGGGCTAAGCAGCAGGGCTCCAATCTGAAACAAACGGTAAATGTGACCGAACGGGCTAAGCGCTTAATTGAGAAATGGGGTGGCGTCAAGGGCCTCTACTATCGACACAGTTCGGTTTTTAGTAAGGCACTTAAAGAAATTGCCGAGGAAGCCGATTTAAGGGATGAAGACGGCAATCTAATTGGCCTACAGTTTGGACAGGGACGGGATTCGGGCCTGACACAACGCGTTATTGATGGAGCCAATGGGCTTCAACTATCCGCTATTGCAGGCTGGTCTAACCCAGCTTATGCCAATCGGTATGTCGGAAATCCATTAGGAGTGGTTGGGGAGTTTGTTAGAAATATTCCCAAGCAGATAACCCCAACGCCAAGTACAGACCAATCGAAAACCTTTATCCGCGTTCATAAAACTGCTTAAGTCATGAATCACCAACCCGTTTATTACACCGAACACCGCGTACGCTTTGAGTTCAGAAAATGCCGCAAGCTTGTTGAAAAGCAAAAGGCAGGCACCGTCTACATTTGTCTTTACGTGAAAGGGCACGAAATAGAACTGTTCTCATCTCAAATTCGCTGCGCTGCCGCCGACTGGCAGGGTCGCGGTAAGCCTCGTGCCCCTGAGTCGGTTAAGCAGCTTGAACGCGCCTTGGTACTTATCAAGGAGTCGGCTTATAATGCGGCTCGGAGTTTGCATGCTGATGGCAAAGTAATCACACCCAGTGCCATCCGAGAGGAAATGGAGTATGCTAGCCAGCCTTTGCTTAGAGCCGAAGAGGTGTTTAAGAAATTTCTGGATTTTAAGCGGCAGCAAATTGGTCCTGACCGAGCCGAATTGCGTTCAGTCGGGCAGATATGTAAGGGTACCTTTCGGCAATATGAACACCGATGGCATGCTTTTTGCCTGTTCCTTAAGGCGAGAAGAAAGGAGAAAATTTTACTCTCAGCCATTGACCAGCCCCTGATTCAACAATTTTATTACTCTATGCTAAATCAATCTGTTAGTGCTTCAACCGCCACGAAGCGTGTAAAGATTGTAACAGAGCTATGTCAATGGGCATACCGTGAAGGGTTGATTCGGGAATTTCGATTAGGCGGTTTTCGGGGGCAAGCGTTGGCGGCTAACCTACCCTATAATGTAAGTGAGGAAGAGGTTCTCCGGATTGAGTCTATTGAAATGCCTACCACATTGGCCTGTGTTCGGGATGGCTGGCTATTAGCCCGCGAGCTATGTTTACACTTCGGGGACTACATTGACTTAAAGCCCCAACACTTCGTAGTCGATAAGCAGGGGCGCCTACTCTTTGATAAAGCCCGCAATAAGCAGGAGGCTGGCCGCAATATCCGACAAGCCTCTATAGTCTCCGAGCGGGCCATGTCAATTTGGTATCGATATGGGCAACAAATCCCCTGTAAAATGCACAATAGCGGGTATGGGCGCTATTTAAAAGAAATCGGGGCTGTGGCCGAATTGAGTCAACCCCTGATCTTTTCTCATGCCCGCGATTCAGGTATTTTCAGGCTGGTTGCGTCGGGCTGTCCCGAATTTGTTATTCGGCTGGCTGCTGGCTGGACAACCATGAAACAGTTGAGTCGCTATGTAAATCACGACCGACGGCTATTGGAGACTTATCAAGCGCCAGCCGTTTATATGGGTCACGCTGTTGAACAGGCTTCTCCCTACGGCTCTCTGGTGCGTCGCGATAAATCAGTTCTTCCCGTAACCGTTGACGAAAAAAGCTTATGGTCATCTTCCTAGAATCTAAAGATACAGAGGTGGTGTAGTTTCCCCGCTGATTCAGTTATTTATGCTCGACGATTGAATTAAGCGTAAACACTAGTTGAGAGTGGGGATAAGGCCCAGTTCACTGGTTGGATCGGGCCTTATGTACTCTGAAAATATAGACATTTGTCCAAACGATCAGAACATTTCCCTCAAGAGTGTTATCATTAGGTATAAGCAAAATATCTTCTCCCTCCTAGCGCCACCAAACCAGCCTCTGGGTTATTGCCCCGCCTGTTCGCAGGGCGGGGCTTTTTCTTACCGAATAAATGGGTAGAAAAGAAGAGGTGCAGGGTGATTGATCAAACAAAAAAAGCCCCTCACGTAGAGGGGCAATCCTGCTTTATTGAGCTAGATAATTTAAGCAATGCTATCGTATTAAATAAAAGCATCGGAATGAGCATTTTACTTATTTTTTAATATAAATAGTAACATAATTACCTTATTCTGTAGGCAATTTAAAGTTTTTTATTAAAAAATAGAATAAATGAGCACTTATTAGTTCTATTTGTAACTATGGAAAGCGAACTGGTTAAGCTAGACTTACAAGTTGAAGTTCTAAAAGGAATGAAGCTCATGCAGTATACCTGGGGCTACCTAGCCGAAAAATCCGGGGTTGTCGTCGGTAGTCAAACCTTAGCAGACATACCCGAACTCCTGACCAGGGCGATACATAGTCAGAAAGTTTAGCCGTAGCCCGACATAACACTGAATCTGTAACTCTTTTAGGACTCAAATGGGGCTCACTTAACGTCACGCTCGATCGCGGAAAAATGAGTTAAAGCGCCCTGACGGCTGTATAAGGGCTCGATGTGCATGTAACACAGGTAAGGGGAACCTCCTTTCCGGTAATTCAATAACTCAACCTCCACGGGTTGCGATGAGGCTAACTGCTCTCCGACATACTGTACAGTAGTCCGATCGGTACCCGGCCCTTGCAATAGTTTCGTACTTTTGCCCACGACCTCCTCAAGCGGATAACCAGTTAAGCTCTCAAAATTTTGACTCGTCCATAATATATTTTTCTGTAAGTCGGTGATAATGAGAGTATCCCCCTGGCTTAACGATTGATAATACGCATGCTGTTGTGGCGGGGTTAGCGACCAGCTAAAGAGCTGATGGAGTTGCTCAAATAGGACCATATCCGTCGCTTGCTGCTGCTGTTGGGCAATCCAGACGTCTAACTCAACCGACTCGGTCTGTTGACGAGTCAGGGTCAACTTCCGTCTGAATTTGTTGATCATCTGGCTCTGCGCTTGTTGAGCGGTGTAGCGATTGATCGTTTGGGCCCACCCCAGCGGATTGAGGAATAAACTGACCTGGGCCATTTCCCGTTGGTGGCGCTGATCTAACCGAAACTTAGCTTGCTCTTCAGCGGCTTGATTATCGATTAATTCCTGGTGATGGTTGGTCCGCAAGGCTAGTCGCAAGAGCGACCATCCGTCGGGGATTGACATGGTTGGCTTCTGACCCATTTACTGAAATGGCTTAGGGGTAGACAAGAACTCGTCTTTTGATCGACTGCTCCAGGATTAGGGCAGCCTACCAGTAGTTCTATTTAGGTAGAAACCACCAATAATACCTAAATGTTGAGTTGGGGATCGTAGTAGCTTACTTAGGCATTACAACTATACCCCAGCCTTTGCCGGGGCAACTGCTGGCTAAATCATTGTTTAGTGAAAAAGCAATACGCGAATCCATCCCGGATCGATTGCCTTCAATAGCGAGGCGAGATCGGCTTAGCGCAGGAGCGGATTGATCATTGGGCCAAAAATCACGTTGGCAACGCTTGTTCGAAGGAGACTCATTGAGGGAAAGTACCCCGCAACCTCAGTTTATGCCAACTAATCAATGGATTCCCTATAGAGCTTGTTAGCAGAAGAACTTGGCTAATTGATTCAATGCCAATAGGTTATGTGTTACTAGCTATGATGTTTTTTTTCACTACGCTTGATTCAGACGACCAAGTCCGCGAATCTTGCTTCGGGGAGGTTGAATTAGAAGTGGGTTTGGGCATCCTGGATGATATTATCGCGCTAGGGCATAGACTAGTCAACCTCACCATTTTGGAGGCAGGGCGCCTCAGTACTATTCCAATGAATGAGGTGGAGACGGCCTACTTGCCCACGTTAAGACGACTCCAGAGCGCATGGCAGCAGCTTTTGACTAACCCGGTTAAAATTAGCGTACTTTATTCTCAAAGACTTCTGGAACTGCGAACTCGACGCATTCGACGGCACCAAATCTGCATTGCTCATCTAGAGGGGATCGTTCATCAGGCTGAACGTCGGCTTCAATACGCTTTTGCGACCATTCTCCGGCAACCTCACCGACGTCGAATGCTTCATCAACTTGAAGCCACCTTAAAGAGACACCAGCAAACTTTAATCACTGAGCAGGCTAGTCTACAGCGCTTTTTGGGTTGAGTACCTAGGGGTTTCTAATGCCAACGGGCAATAGAATTACCACATAGCCATAAAAGCCCCTTTTTAGCCCAATCTAGGAGAAAATAATGAATTTAATAGAGGTCCAGATTCTACTATTTTCCTTTTATAGGGTCGCTAGCGGAGTGCATTCAGTACATCGAGTCAGTACATTTAGGCAGGCAAAAACAAGAATTTTTCCTTTTTATAAATTTTTATTCACAGGGCTGAGGGGATGGCTGTGGATAAGTTCAAAAAGGGGTACATAGGGCCCTTTTCTTTAGGAGCGTAGACCGCAGGTCATTACGGGCAAAACCCCCTTTTGTAGCCATGTTTTGGGTATGCTTAGTATGTTCTGTAACCTGCCTAACATACCCTTTTGTAGGTTTTGTAGGGTAGTCGCTTTTAAGATAATAAGGCCCCTGTTTTTTTGAATAATTAAAACTAAATACCCACCCATTACGAATCGGCGCGAAGAATACGCTCAATTTCCTTCGCCCTGGCCTGCAACCGACTGAGTGTTGCATCCCGCTCTCCAATGGAGTCTGTGACGCTCTCTATAGCCGAAAAATACAGTAGATCCGCATCGCTCGCCTGATGGGCCAGATCATAGGCGTTGACTTCCGCCTGTGTTTGCGGATTAGGATACACTGGTAGTTCGTCGGCAAATACTTTAATAGGGGCGAACGAGGTGCTTATCGTTTCATTATCAGCTGTCTGATCCAACTGGAGAAATTCGTGGATGGCCTGATAGAGGTCTTGTTTGACAGTTTCGTTATCCATAAGTAAGGCGTGTTTTCTAAAAAAGCGCCTACTTAGTAACAGGTGAGTTCGAGTAAGGTTTTTTTAAGGCTGGGCAGACTACGTAAAAAGGGATGCTTACGGCTGGTTGTTGTAGCAACCGAATGAAGGCATGGCTACCAAGAAACAACGAGAGCTAATTTTCAATAAGTAGGGTGGTAAGTGGGCTTGTAGCGGCTGTGAGCTGACTAAAGGCTGGCATATTGATAAGTGGAGACTCATCCGACGAAATAAAAAATAGGATCGTAAAAAGCGTAAACGGGGGTGTGATGGCACCTACCAAAAAACCGGCAGGGCTCCATACAGATAACCAGATGCCTGCCAGTGCCCTGTAGGTGAGGCTTAGAGTCCAGCCTTTAGGGGCACTAGAAAGCCAGCAAACTTCGTATGTGCTCCAGCAGCGTCCTTTTGTATTGGTGAAAATCGGCCAAGGTATTTACCCGAAGGGCGCCGGATGTTTCCTTTAGCTGCTTAAAGGCGGTTGACATACGTTCATTCGGTGGTGGGGTACTGGCATGAAAAAATTGCCATCCTAAATCAACACTTGTCTTGATTTTTTCCAGTAGGATGGTCGGATCATCTTCGTATTGAATCTTGTCAAGCTCGCTTGATTCTTCAGCCAGTGCCTGTTTTATCTGTTGCGTGGTCATGGTAGGGCTTCTTGGTTAGTGTAACAGTTACCGGGTTCGTTAGCCCATGGGTCCTTTTTTTAGTTGGCAAACGATGGTATGCGTGACACTACCTGGCTGAAATGGAATGCTGCGTTGAGTTGCCCTCATTTGACTCGTCAGGTACTAAATTTAAGTAGGCACACTGACCATAAAATAACTAGCACTTACCTGTTGTCAGTGATGTCAGCTAGATAGTAAGGGAGTGGTATAAAAACAGCCACTACCCAGTAGGCGGTGGCTGTTGGTGGTTCTGCTTCTCCAATACTACTGGATTAGGAAAGGATATTAACTGATTAAAGGCAATACTGTTAATATCAATCCACAAAATTGAGCGTGTGGACTGAAGCAACAGTATTTGTCGCCCAGGTACACAACACGCTGGAAGGATATCTTGACAGCTAAATAATAACTGAGGCAGCTAGATTATGAACCGAGTCATTGCGCCAGGCGACTGGGTGATCGTTACACCCGTCAAAAATGGCATTACGCGTAAATCGTACAAAGCCACCGCGATTGCCTGGATGTCCTCGGGCAAACTCAAAGTTCAACCCGATGGGGATAAACGCCAAATGTCGAAACTGGTCAATAGTGACGATGTAAAGAAGCTGGCCGATAAGCCTACCCAGTAGCCACTGAAAAGATTAATTCAGAAACTAAATAACACCCTAAAGATTGCCATGACACAAGAACAGATTAAAGAAGTTTGGGCCCGGAAGGTAGCCTTGCAAACCGCCTTGAATGCTTTAGCCGATTTGCCGGAAAATGAGCGGGCTATCTCGGAGTTGAAAGAAGGGATAGATTCCTGTAACACGGAGCTAGTTTCAGGCACGTATGATCCACCCCTAGAAGCTGATTAAATGAAATGGTAAAAATCCCTAGCCCTTTTACAAGTTAGCGTTACTAATCGTAACGCCGTTAGAATACAAATGTATCCCCAATCATTTGTTAATAAAGAGGAGAAGATATTGGAAGTGAATAGTAACGCATTTGATGTGCCGAAACCAGCTTATATGGATACATATTTTTTTTGCTCGAAAAACTATAATGTCATAGATATATTCCTTTTAATCAATTAAAATTTCTTTTTGTACTTATTTAATACAATGTTTGTTTGTCATCTACTACCTTCGCATCCCGTCGGGATGCGAAGAAAATCTATGAAGAATCTTAAAACAACTTAAAATTAGGATTTTTCTAACATCCAGCAATCTAGTTCGTTTTATTTGAGGTAGGTATCACGTGTAGGATAAATATTGCCAATCCTGACGGATCTGAAAAGCTGTATAAAAACAGAAGCTTACTAAGTTGTAGGCATGACGCTTAATACATTTTTAAATTGTTACCTAAAGAAATAATTCCCAATCCGCTATTGAGCTCAACGGTGGAACTCAGATTTCAAAATGAGTTTTCACTTGAATTTGTAGACAAAATCTTGCCTAGCAAATTGCAACAAGAGTTTAATATGCTGAAGGAAGATAGACCATCTGAGAATAGCAGCTTGGATACGTCGAATAATATAGTCTTTAAAAACGAAATGTTTTTAGTGGCTATAGATAAGAAGTCGATGATATTTGAAAACGTCAAAAACTATCAACTATGGGGTAATTATTTTGCGTTCATCAAAAATGTAATTAATTCAATTAGTGACCAAGATATACAGTCCTCTGTAGAAAGAGTAGGGATTAGGTATATTAGTTTTTTTGCAAAAACTGACAAAGTCACTATGATTTTAAAAAAACCATTTTTAATGGTTGAAGATGAAATTGGAGAAATAACTGATTCTAGCTTTTACGGCAACTTTACTTTTCAAAGAAATCTATATAGATGTTCTATACAGATAGGTAATAAAATACAATTTCCTGGAGAAAGTGACGTAAAAGAAGGATGTGTTATAGATTTAGATGTATCAATTAGTGACAATCTACCTAGATTTAAAACCACAGCGTTATTTGATATAATTGACTCATTGCATGATGAAGAGAAAGGTCTTTTTGTGGCAGTAATGAGCGAAGATTTTTTGAACTCTTTAACTATAAAATACTAAAATGGATGCATGTGCAATTGAATATAAAGTTGACTACGGTGTTATAGCCTTTGTTAATGCTACTCATACTAAATCCTCTTATAGTGGTTTACCTTTATTACCTCATGAGAGAACCACAAAAACTTTATTACGACCATTTTCTGATCCTAAGATTGATGCCTTAAAAGCAAGAATTAAATCGGAAATAGAACGCTATCCCCAGTATTTGCCCGAAGATGCGGAAAACATCCAAGATTTAGTAAATGACATGGCGGGCTGGATTGCCTCCATCGAGTTTGAAAAAGTAGCAATAGAGCTTACTCCCTCATCCACATTGAAATTTAAATTTTTACTAGAGAGTGATAGACAGTTAATAATAACTAAGCCTCTTGATAAGAATGAATTAGCTAAGGATGAAGTTTTTTTTAGTCTTTTCTTTAACAAGGAACTCTTGGTGAGTGATGTTAAGAATGTTTACGAATTGGTCCAAGGGCTTAATAAGTTTAATAAAAACCAAGCTTTCCTCAATAAATAACTCAAGTTATTCGAAAGCTTTAATTCCATTATTGAGTTATAAACTTAGTCTCAATTTCACTGAAATTGAGACTAAGTTACTGCTTGTTAGAAGATCAGATAAGCCATATTCTGAAACATTTGATGAGTTTGGTTTTTTAAAGGAGCAAGCTATTCCGAAGGTAGAATGGCCTGGTATGTCCATAAACTTATTGGGAGCGAAATTTAAGCCAGGTGACATAAAGTATATTCAGACTAGTAGCTCAGCAGAGCCTTGGAAAGGGGAGAGTGTTAAATATGCTGATTTAATTAAAAACATAACAATTAAAGAAGATGTTATTCCTATTTATTTCTGGTATGAGGATATGAATGCAAAATCTTTCCCTTACGAAAGGCCTAAAGATCAAGTGCAGAAACTAATGTTGGAATCTTTGGGGTACAGTGCGACAGAACTAGCTAAGTCAGACTTTGTTAAATTAAAAGGAACAACTAGCATTGAACATGCTCCTACTAAGTCGAATTACTGGCATGTAGAATTAGAAATGAAGCATGCGGATGGGACTTTATTTGTGAGGAAAGATACAAAAAAAGGGTGGGCCGGTAAAGCCGCTCAAGCTGTTTCAGATATTATTTCAGTTAAGGCATTTAGTGATTTAACAATAGGCAACGAAGTTTATCGAATTGAAAAAAAAAATTATCTTTTAAATAAATAGTTTTACTTACCAAGCATTTCAAATGATAGGTAAAAATATCAAATTGAATTACTTATCTATTTTGGCTTCAATCACTTTCTGCACATTCTCCGGTACGTTTGACAGCAGATTATAGCCCGTCTGCTTTTCCAGCTCGTCCACGCTTACCAGGTAGCTTCCCCACGCTCCTTCACCCGTCGCATTTGTATTTGGCATCCAGACCGCAATAACTCGTGTTTGCGCGTTAATCCTATTCACATCGTCCGATCCTACCGGCAATACCACGATCACCTTCCACAGAGCAGCAGGAACGCTTAGTTTGCTACTAGCAATACTAATTGCCTTGCCGTTGTCACCCTCACCACCTTTCCCCGCTGTTCCAGCAATAATGTAGAGTTCATTTCCCTGGGCCACCAGCGTCCGGGCGTAGTCCTCCAGCCGTAGCCAGGATTGGCGGTTGAGTTGAGGTGCCTGGGGCACAATGTTGGATAGGATAAATGTGGTCTTGTTTTCCTCAGCTGTACTGTCCCGATCATCCGACGGGCATAGGTGGCCACGATCAAATCCGGTATTAGTGTAATCCGCATGCCTGGCGACGTACCAGCCAGAAGGTAGGAGCGTCTCTGGAATGAAGTTACCTGCGTAGCGCGTTGCCGATCCTTTCCAGGCTGAGCTTAAATGCCAGCTACACCAATTAGCGATACCCGTAGACTGGTTATACGAAAGTGAGTACGTAGCGCGGATGATTAGGTACGCATTAGGGCTGGACTCTGAGGCCCTGGCTCCGTCGGGATTACCTAGCGCCATGTTATCGTCGCGAGTGGGGGTGGTGTAGGCCTGAACAGGAACAGATGGTTTTTTACACTGGTCGAGTGAAAGGATTAGTAAGAGACCAATAAGGAGACGGAAACAATGCTTCATGCAGTCAGGCGCTTTTCAATAGTGGTGAAAGTGAAAAAAGTGAAGGCGTAAACAAATACTTTTTTTAATAGCAAGATGGTAGAGCTATATAAGGACCCTACAATTGCCAGTCAGAAAACAGAAATTGCTACGGCCTTAGGATCGATTATATTCGGATAAAATAATTTTTAAAGCGTACAGCCAATTCCTGGACTCTACTATCTACCATAAAATAGCTTATAAATAGCTTAGAGCAATCCTACAAATGTTGTACCTAGGGTTGTACCTGTATCTTTTCAATTACAGAAAAAGCCAGCTAGAAATCTATCTAACTGGCTCATTGCGAAGGGCTTACTCTTGAGCGGGAAATGGGGTTCGAACCCACGGCCTGCAGCTTGGGAAGCTGCCGCTCTACCAACTGAGCTACTCCCGCATTGGTCTGACAAAGGTGATTGATTAAAACCTAAATGTCAAGCTGTAGCTATTCAGATGACAGTTAATAAGGCTTTTACTTGTTTATAGACATATGTCAATTGCTCGTCAGTTGTGCAATAGGGTGGCATTAGATACAATACATTCCCTAGCGGACGCATCAATATACCACAGTCCATCAGAAAGTTATAGGCCGTGTCGCGGATGTCGTTGAAGTAGGATGTCTGAGTACCCACGTTCAACTCGAAAGCAAGTAGCGTACCTCGTTGACGAATATTGGCAACGATTGTATAATTGGTTAACTCATGCACAAATTCGGTGTGGCGTTTCGCAATACGTTGGATGTTTGCCTGTGTTTCAGGTAATAGTAGTAAGTCCATACTAGCCAACGCAGCCGTGCAGGCAAGAGGATTGGCCGTGAATGAGTGACCGTGAAATAGTGTCTTGAACTTGTCATCGGAAAGAAATGCGTCGTAAAGGGCTTGAGAGCATGAGGTCACGCCCAACGCCATTGTTCCCCCGGTTAGGCCTTTCGACAAACACATTAGGTCAGGCTTAGCTTGCAGGTAGTCTATCGCAAACAGTTTGCCTGTTCGGCCGAAGCCCGTCATCACTTCATCAGCGATAATGAGCGAATCATGACGCCGTGCCACTTGAAATAGCTCGTCCAGAAAAGCCGGTTCATACATAACCATACCACCCGAACCCTGAACCAGCGGCTCAACGATGAAAGCCGCTACATCGTTTGTAAACAGTGTTTCGGCCTGTTTCAATACGTCGGCTTCCTGTCCAGCTGTAGGCACTGTCAAGTATTCGACGTCGAACAAAAAGGGAACAAATGGTGCCGTGAAAGCACTACGTCCGCTCACCGCCATGGCACCGAACGTATCGCCATGATAAGCATTCTCCAATGCAACTACTTTTTTGCGTGGTTGGCCCAGATTGTGCCAGTATTGAAAGGCCATTTTCAAAGCTACTTCAACCGCTGTTGAGCCGTTGTCTGAATAAAAAATCTTTGCCTGATTTCGCGGTAGAATTTCTAAGAGCCGTTCCGCTAACTCAACGGCAGGCTGGTGTGTGAAACCCGCGAAAATGACATGTTCCAACGTTTGAAGTTGCTCCGATATTCGTTGAGCAATGTATGGATGAGCGTGGCCGTGCAGATTCACCCACCACGATGAAATCATGTCCAGGTATTCGCGACCGTCGGCACCATACAGTATCGAGCCTGCACCCCGCACAATGGGCACAGGCAACGGAGCTGTCTGCATTTGCGTGAACGGATGCCAGATAACGGCCTGATCGCGTTCGGCTAACTTGTTCATTTTAAGAGATGTATACTTTAGGATGTATAATGGCAAATGAATAGCGCAACATTTTCAATTATTCATTATATCCTTATTCGTTTTTCAAATACCCCACTTTCCCTGCGCTTTCATTACCTGCTCAATTACATCCCGAACGGCGCCACGACCACCTGATTTAGGTGATACGTACTGACAAACAGCCCGAATCTCATCAACGGCGTCAGCGGGGCAGGTGCTTACTACGTTCGGGCGGCTTAAAATGGAGAAGTCGGGCAGATCATCGCCCATGTACAGGATTTCAGCTTCATTCAAACCGTCGCGGGCAATGTAGCCGAGGTACGCATTTATTTTCTGATCGCTTGGACCACCCATGAAAATGTCTTTCACCTGCATGGCGATTAGCCAGTTACGAACACCTTCCGAACTCGATGACGACAAAATGCCAACCCGAAAGCCAGCCTTCAATGCTTGTTCAATGGCGTAAGTGTCCCGTATGAAAACGGTACGAAATCGTTCGCCTGAAGCTAGTAAGTTGACACTGCCGTCGGTAAGTACGCCGTCTACATCGAGAATGAACGTTTTTATTTGCCTGAATTGGGCTTGTATCGCTGCCATGCTGCAAGTTTAGTGAAAACCGGCTGACTGTTCCGTATTTTTGTCGAATGACTACTCACGAACGGCCTTCGGCCGGAAAGCCCTCAGATGGAATTTCTCCGGCTGGGTTGCCTAAAGCGTTTCGGGCGCAGATGGAAGCCGAGTTAGGTCCAGCTTTTACCGGATTTGAGGCCGCACTGGCGCAGGCGGTACCCGTAAGCATTCGCATAAATCCGCGCAAGAATGTTTATAGTACGACTGATTTAGAGCCCGTTCCCTGGTGTCCTGAAGGATTTTACTTACCAGAACGCCCCAGTTTTACGCTCGATCCCTTGTTTCAGGCTGGTGCTTACTACGTGCAGGAAGCGTCGTCTATGTTGCTGGCTGAAGTGCTTCAGCAGACCACCAAGCTTAATAGGCCGTTGCGGGTGCTCGATTTGTGTGCGGCACCGGGAGGGAAAAGTACGTTACTGGCTTCGGCCCTGCATCCTGATAGTTTACTGGTTTGTAACGAGGTGATTCGCAGCCGGGTGTCGGTCTTACGCGAAAATCTGGAAAAATGGGGCTACCCCAACGTAGTGGCCAGTAACCACGACCCCGAACAAATGACCAATCTGGCGGGATTTTTCGATGTCGTTCTGGTCGATGCACCTTGTTCGGGCGAAGGATTATTTCGTAAAGATCCTGATGCCATGGACGAATGGTCGGAAGAGAACGTACAACTTTGTTCCGCTCGACAAAAACGGATTCTGGCTGCAGCCGCGCTCTTGCTGGATGAAGGCGGTATTTTGATTTATAGCACCTGTACTTATAATGACGCTGAAAATACGGATAACCTTCGCTATCTGGCTGCGAATGGTTTTCGGAATCGGGCGCTCGAATTGCCGGTCGAATGGAACGTAGTAGAAAAGCAGGCAGGTAATACAGTTGGGTATCAGTGTTACCCGCATAAGGTCCGGGGCGAAGGGTTTTTTATTAGTGTTTTTACGAAAACAGCATTCACGGCGACGGTAAAGCTGGATGCCCGTACGTTTCGCAGCATTCGGGCGCTACGTCCCCGTGAAGCGGCATCGGCGGCAAAGTGGCTCCAGAACCCTGCCGATTTTTCATTCTGGGAGAAACCCAACGGCGACGTAATGGCTCTGCCAAAAGCGCTGGAAAAGACGTTCCTTTTCTTGGACAGTGCCATCCATAATAAAGGATTTGGTCTGGAAATGGGTCAGTTTAAAGGGCAGGATTTTATTCCTTCTCACGCGCTTGCCCTGAGTACCGCCATTAATCGGGATTTACCGGCTTTGGCCTTGAGTAAGGAAGATGCACTTCGGTACTTTAAGAAAGAAAATCTGGTGTTCGATGAGCCTGTTAAAGGCTGGCTGTTAGCGCAATATAACGGTCTGAATTTGGGTTGGGTAAAAGGCGTTGGCAATCGGGTAAATAATTATCTGCCGAAAGACTGGCGTATCAGAATGGACATTAAGGAATACGTATGAAACGGTTTTTAACTATTTCCGGGCTGCTGCTGGCCGTTATCGTCGTTGGCTATTTCCTGGGTCCTTCAGCGCATCCTGACGCAATCAAAGATGAACCTATCATGCTTGATCCCGACTTAGTGAAGCTGGAACAAGGCATTTCCGATGCTGAACAGAAGTCAAACCTGCGCCCTGATAACGAAGCCCGCATTGTGTGGGCCGATAGTTCCCATAAGGTCAAAACGCCCTATAGTATAGTTTATATTCCTGGTTTTGGGGCAAGCTGGGCGGAGGGCGATCCGGTTCATAAGCAACTGGCTAACTATTTCGGTTGTAATTTGTACCTCGCCCGTACCCACGAACATGGCGTCAATTCACCCGATGCCTTTAAAGATTTAACACCATCGAATTATGCGGGTTCGGCCGAGCGGGCTTTGGCGATTGGTAAACAGTTAGGCGAGAACGTAATCATTATGGGTACGTCGGCAGGTGGGATGCTGGCGCTTTATCTGGCTGCCCATCATCCTGAAATAGAGGGTCTTGTCTTATATTCGCCTTGTATTGCTACGGCTAATCCAGCCCTGAAACTTGTTACAGGGCCCTGGGGTAAGCAAATTCTTAGCCAGGTATTTGGGGGGGAGCATGTCGTCAATTCCTACGATCAGCCGGGCCGTATTCGCTATTGGTTGCCTCAGTATCACACGAATGGATTAATTACGTTGCAAACGATGCTCGACGAGTGGATGACGCCCGATCAATTTCGAAAGGTGAAACAACCCGTTTTTATGGGCTACTATTATAAAGATGAGGACCATCAGGACAACGTAGTATCAGTGCCTGCTATGTTGAATATGTTTGACCAGCTAGGTACCCCGGCTAATAAGAAGGAAAAGGTCGATTTTCCCGAGGCAGGGGCGCATGTAATTGCCTCACATTTCACGTCCGGCGACATAAACGGCGTGTATCAGCGTACCTTAACATTCATGGAAAACGTATTGAAGTTGAAGCCAGTATCTACGCCAGCTCCTTTACTGACTCTCCGCCCGAAAAAATAAACTATTTTTGTCATTCCGATGAACGGGGAATCTTCGGTACAGAGGAAAAAATAGCCATAGTAAAAGATGCAGTTTTTTCTGCTTTAACCTTCCGGGTGAAATATAGAAAACTGTAAACCGAAAAACTGAAAACCTAGACAATGTCCTACGGATTACTGAAGGGAAAACGCGGCATCATTTCCGGTGCCTTAGACGAAAAATCAATCGCCTGGAAAGTCGCTCTGAAAGCGAAAGAAGAAGGTGCTACGTTTACGCTCACCAACGCGCCGATTGCGATGCGCATGGGCGCTATCAAACAACTTGCCGAGCAATGCAACGCCGAAATTATTCCGGCTGATGCTACGTCGGTCGAGGATCTCGAAAATCTGTTCACAAAATCGCAGGAGGTATTGGGCGGCAAAGTGGATTTCGTGCTGCACAGCATCGGCATGAGCCCAAACATTCGCAAAGGGAAACAATACACGGATCTTAACTACGATTGGTTCAAGCAAAGCATCGACATTTCGGCGTTGTCGTTTCACAAGATGTTGCAGACGGCTTATAAACTGGATGCGATTAATGAATGGGGATCGGTCGTTGCGCTAACGTACATGGCGGCTCAGCGAACATTTCCGTTTTACACCGACATGGCTGATGCTAAGGCCGTTCTGGAGTCGATTGCCCGTAGTTTCGGGTATCGTTATGGCAAATCGCATAAGGTGCGGGTGAATACCGTTTCGCAATCGCCAACGCCGACAACAGCGGGCGGAGGTATCGGGGGATTTGATAAGTTCTATGATTTTGCCGACAAAACGGCGCCGTTAGGCAATGCTACCGCCGATCAATGCGCTGACTACGTAGTGACCCTGTTCTCCGACCTGACCCGCATGGTTACGATGCAGAATCTGTATCATGATGGCGGCTTCTCAAACACGGGAATCTCCGAAGAAGTGATGGAGTTGATCAATAAACAATAACGAATTAAAACCCAGAAAGGAGGGAAGGTACACTACGAATCTTCCCTCCTTTCTGCGTTTTAATGGGTTTTGACTACCCCAAGCTGACTTATTGCGCCGTGACGTATGAGTACGTTGCCGTCAGCGTACCACCCGGATCGGTATGCGTGTGCGAAGTGGGGTAGCCCTGCGCATTGTATTGATACACGTATTGCGACGTATGAAACAGCATTTCAGCCCCATCCGGTCCTTCTATGTACTGAGTGACTGTCGCTGCGTTATTCACCTGAAGCGTGACAGTCGGTAGAATGGGATACAGCGTCCACAGATCGGAGACATTCTTTTTTGAATCATAGTTTGTGTAGCGCGTTACCATTTCTACCTGATATGTTCCTGTTTCAGGGTACTTGGTGAGATCGACCATTTGCATCAAATTCTCCTTGTTGTCATAGGCAAAGGTCATTGCTGTTTCTATTTTCCTGGCTCCACCTATATTCGTTTCTTCCACCCGTTTCAGGCGATTGTCCGGGAAATATTGATACGTTATCGTTGCCACTAATTTGCCATTGACGCTAAATTCTTCCGAGCGGCTAACGTTGTCGCCATCGAAGCTGTAAGTCACATACGATCCATCTGACACGTCCAGCTGAGTGAGTTGCTGGCCAGAATAGATGAGATTATGGACTACTTTCCGTACCTCCCCAGTGCCTTAGCGGTGTACGCCCAAACGCACACCGCTTACCTAAATGAATCATTGCGCCAGGTTTTAACCCGGTGTTCCATGTAGCTTAAAACGTAATTTTCTGGGTCAGATACGTTGCCTGATTGTCGCCGTTGATCTTAACGGTAGCCGTCAACGGCTTGTCGTTCCAGTTGACTGTAATAACGCCGTAGTTAAGTTTGGATACGATTTCGCCAATGCGATGCCGGTTTGCTTCCTCATGCGGGGCTGATACGTGGGTTAATCCGCTACTCGTAATATCGAACAGATCATACGGTAAGCCTGGCACGTTCACTTTCGAAACTTCGGCCATGTGCCGGTCACCACTAATCAGCATAGCGCCTTTGGGTTTCGTTTTGCTCAACAGATCCAACAGTCGTTTGCGGGCAGTAGGGAAATTGGCCCACTTCTCATAAACATGCTCTTCGGGGAGCACCTGAACGCCACTACCAATAATGTGAATGTCGGCATCGGAATTCGTAAGCTCGTTTTCCAGCCATTTCCATTGGGTTTCGCCCAGCATATCGCCGGAGGGATCAGGTACGTTTGCTTTCCCATCCTTCTTCAACGGGTCGCGGAAATAGCGGGCATCCAGCAGAATCACTTTGACTCGTTGTCCTTTCGGGCCATACGCATGCATGGAGTAAGCGCCTTCCTGCGTACGTAGCGGACTATCGGCTGGTACGTCCAGAAAATCGAGCATGACCTGCTGACTTTCTTTCCGTTTGGAATATTCCTTGCCACCATCGTTGACACCGTAGTCATGATCATCCCAAACGCCAATAATCGGTGTCGATTGCCGCAGTTGCTGATAAACCGGATTCGCTTTTTGTACGGAATATTTGGCCCGCAACGTGTCCATATTCTCCGAATCACCATAAATATTGTCACCGAGCCAGACCCAGACATCGGGTTTCTGCGCGACAATATCGTCCCAAAGCGGTTGTGGAAGACTCTGCCGACTGCATGAACCAAAAGCAATTGTTGTAATAGGCTTCTGCGTATTGGATGTTTCCTGCTTAGTGGAACGGCAGCCAGCCAACACCATACAGCCAAGAATGAAGAATGTAGCCGGTTTTTTCATCGGAATGATTTGGGTTGTTTATCGGGTAAAAGTAAAAAAGCTATACCATTTCTAAATCGGTTTCAAGATTTGTTAACTTTACCACCCTGATACGTATCATCACATACCGCAGACCTTAACCAGACACTCCACCTTAGGCAGGTAGGACGTTTCTGTGTTGCTGATCATCTCAGCATTTGGCTCATCACATTCTCGCGATGAGTTTCAGGTCATTTTTCCATTTAAATTTTTGTATCGATGAAATTTCATCATGGGCTCGCTATACGTAGCAGTTGCCCTGATACTGTCGTGTTCCAGAACGACTAATCCATTAATTTCTAATAAAAAGAATCTCATGAAACAGGAAGATATAAATAAATCAATTGTCCGGGATTTCTATCGGCGGGCCGTAAGTCAGGGCGATATCGCTTTTGCTGAGGAAATAGTAGCCGACGATTATATCCAGCATAGTTCGGCGGTGAAACCTGGTAAAGCGGGCCTTCTGGAAGCTCTCCATTATATGAAACAGATGCCGAAACCAGCCACTACGTCAACGCCCTTCATGCGCTTACTAGCCGAAGGTGACTACGTCGTGACGAACATGAGTTTTGGTTGGGATGGCAAGCAGAAAGTTGTGGTCGACATCTTCCGGTTCCGGGCTGGACAAGTAGTAGAACATTGGGATGCCCTTCAGGATCAGCCCGAAACGACGCTAAACGGCCATGCCATGATGGATGGCGATGTAGCGCCTGGCGATGCTGATTTGGCCGTCAGTAATAAGGCAGTTGTGAAAGATTTTTATCAGCGGGTTTTCGTCAATAAGCAACTCGAAGCAATGTCCGATTTCGTAGCTCCTGATCTGATTCAGCACTGTCCAGAAATCAGTAACGGCCTAATTGGACTGAAGGATTACTTAGCTTATAAATCGGACAGTATGTCTATTGAAAAGATAGACCTGCTTATTGGCGAAGGCAATTTTGTTGTCGTTCAATCGGAAGGGAAGCTAAATCAGAAGAACACTACGTTCTATGACGTTTTTCGCTTGACCGACGGAAAAATCGTGGAGCATTGGGGCGTAAAGCAGATTAGTCTGTAGTCCTTCTGTCATTCCGCCCAAGGAGGAATTTTCGCGAACAGAAGGGAAAAGCCCCAGCCGAAGATTCCTCCTTGGGCGGAATGACAAAAATTAATAGTATTTACATGTCCCAGCTCCGTGTAATCCGGCTGCCGTTTTCGGATGCTTCCGCCCGAATATAAACATCCACTTCCTGCTGAAGCTCTTCAACGTGCGAGATAATACCCACAACCCGGTTTTCGGAACGTAGTGCTTTCAGCGTTTTGAACACCGTTTGCAACGAATCTTTATCCAGCGTGCCGAAACCTTCATCCAGGAAAAATAGATTCTGTTTAGCTTTTGTCAGATGCTGAATATTGTCTGATAAGGCCAGCGCCAGCGACAAAGCTGCCTGGAAGGTCTGGCCGCCCGATAAGGTTTTCACACTTCGGACTTCGCCCCCGTTGAGGTAATCGCGTACCAGAAAATTATTTTTATCGTCTAATTCCAGCTTCAATTGATTGTTTGTGAGCTTGAAAAAACGCTCATTGGCCGACTCACATAGGTTTTTTAGATAGACCGACGAAACATAATTAACAAAGCCCTGCGCCCGGAACATCTCGTCCATTTTCTTCAAATCCTGCCGCCGGAGATCAAGTTCGTCGTGTCGTTGCTGGTGTTTCTGCTTTTCTGCCCATTGTTGCTCCAGCGTAGTCAGCACGTTTCCGGCCTTGCCGAGGTCTTTGTTTAACGCGTCTTTCTGTTCACGCAGGATTTTGAGCTGGTCCTGAATAGCGGTCAGTGCGGCCTGGTCAAATGGTTGGTTAGCCAGTTCAGTTTCCAGATCAATTACTAACTTCCGGAAGCCGATCAACTTATCATCGTATTCTTTTACGCGTTGTCTTTCCTGTTCTACATTCAGCGCACTACGTAGTATTTGGTCGACCTGTTCCCGAATCAGGCCGTTGTCGGTTAGGTTTTGGCCTATCGTCTGCTGTAACGTAGTGATATCGTTGGTAACGCCAGTCGCCTGTTTCGCCAGTTGCAGGATTTGCTCCTGCAAAGCAGCCTGCTCTTTTTCGGCATCACCCTGACGTTTATCCGCATCATCAAAATCTATTTTTGTTTGTTCGTACCGTTGCGTTAATGAATCGCGCAAATCGTTAATCTGACTCAAACTCAACTGTTCTACATCCGGTAATTTGTAATGTTCGAGCGAGGCTATTTGTAATTGGAGTTGGCCCGCCAATCCGGCAATATCATTTCCCGTGCTATTGAGCGTGTCGGTATGTTTGCTAAGAATAGCCTCTACTTCGTCGAGTTGTCTGTTCAACTCCCGAACGGCTTTCTGTGCATCCTGAAGCTGTTTCTGAATTATACTTTCCTTCCGGATGGCTTCGGTCACGTCGCCTTCCTGGTCAATGGAAAATTCCGGCCAACTGAACTGATCTTCGTGCGTGGTAAGTTGTTGGATAATGTCACCCCGTTCGTTCGTCAGCCGTTTCCCGTTGTCCAATACGTTCCGCAGATCGGCTTCTAACCCTTTAATGGTCAGGCGGAGGGTTGTCATATCGTCAATACGTTGCCTGACTTTTTTGAGCGATTCTTCACTCTTCGCTACGTCTGGTGAGGCCGTTTCTGTGCTGTGTTTGGCGGGGTGATGGATTGAACCACACAAGGGGCAGGGGGCGCCATCGGTCAGACTTTTGGCAAAACGTAGTAATTCTTGTTTTACAAGTGTTTGCTGATGAGCCAGTTCGCGCTCTTCCTGAATTGTCTTTAATTTATCAATGGCCTGATCGATCTGATCGGGTAGGGTTTTGAGTGTCAAATTTGCCCATTCAGATGGAAATCCGATTAATGATTCGTCTTTTCGCTGCTTAAGTTGACTGACTTTTGCATCATACGAATCGATCTGCTCCTGAAGCGTATCCGCCTGTTTTTTTAGCGGCTTGTACACCCCAAACCAGTTCTGTACCTTATACAACCGTTCCAGATTCGACTCCTGCCCAACTTGGTCATCAATGCTAGTCTGGTGCTTTTTTCGGTCGTCCTTAAGTTGGTCGATTTGGGTTTTCTGACGGGTAATCTGAGATTCCAGAACAAGCCGATTCTTCGTCAAGCGTTCAATTGAATCCTGCAACGTCCTGATTTGCTGAACGGTATCTAACTCGTCAATCTGCTTCTGTATGGCTCCTCGATTTTCGTAAGCCGTCTTTGCTGCCGTGTAAGCTGTTTGAAGCGACGGCAGCAGTTGCTTCAAACCGTCCAGCTGATTATGCGCTTTCTGGACGGAACTTGCCAGCTCAGCCTGCCGATTCTGTAATGTTTTTATAGTTGAAAAATCAGCCTGGAACAGCAAACGGCACTGCTCGTAGAGCGTTATATCCCGCTGAATCTTCCGAAACGTAGGTTCCTGGGATAACCACTGATCCAGTTCACTACGCGCCCATACCAGCGAATCGTTCTGTTTTTGCAGATGCAATAATTGTTGTTCACCCGGCTCAAGCTGCTCTATTTGATCGGCGGTTTCGGCCACTACGTTCTGAATGGAGGCAATGGCTGTTTTTGCTTGTTCAATGGCATCGGGCGTTATGTTCTCCAGCGGAGAAAGCAGCCCGCGCAGTTCGGCCAGTTGATCATTATTGGCTGTACTTAATTTCTTAACCCGCCCGGCCAAATCATACTGATCCAGTTTGAATAACTGGTTCATCATCTTGGTCCGGTCAGTTGGACTGAGTTCTAGAAACTCCCTAAACTGATTCTGCGGAATAATGATCGTTCGCTTGAAGTTAGGGTAGTCCAACCCTAGTATTTGCTTCGATAAGGTTGCTACGTCCTCTTTTTCATTCCCGATGGGTTTCCAGTCGTTGCCTTCCCGAACAAACATCCGTCGTTCACCCGGATTTATTTCATGGTGTTTTTTTGGATGTCGCTTAGCTTCATAAACGAATTTATACAACTGCTGCTCGGGACCAGCCTGAAATTCGAAGTCAATAATCAGATGCTTCGATTTCAAATTCATCATGTTATACTGGCGATTATCACGACTGTTCAATCGCTCTGTTTCACCGTATAAGGCAAAGCTAATAGCCTCCAATAAAGAGGTCTTTCCGCTGCCAACCTTACCGAAGATGCCAAATACACTCGACGCAATTAGCTGTTTGAAATCAATTTCCTGTAATGCCTGGTCTTGGTACGAATAAAGACCTTGAATCGATAATTTAATGGGGATCATTCAGCTTCAGTCGCTAAAACCTCTTTGAACAAGTGTAGAAGCCGCTCATTTGGCTCCTGACCTTTGTTCTCATTCTTAAAATAACTTGTAAACAACGTTTCTATGCTTTGCGTAAGATCAATAGCTTGTATAGGTTCCTGCTCTGCTTCTTCCACTTCCCGCACATCAGGAATGATAGTCACCAGCGACTCATGGGCTTGCTGAAGTTGCCTACGTTCTTCACTTGTCAGATACGTTGGCGTTTGCAGTGTTATTTCAGCGTAGCAATTCGGATTCTGTGTCAACCAGTCAACGGCTTCATCCACACGTTTGAAGCGGGGACGTAACAAACGCTTGCCAACTGTCAGCGAAATGGGGGTAACCGTCACTGCCTGGTTGGGTTCGGCGTCAATCAGGACCACATATTTCTGCTGATCTGCTTCTGCGAAACTATAGGCCAACGGACTGCTGCTATATATAACAGGACAGGGGCCGCCATTCATTTCCTGATACCGATGCAAATGACCCAGCGCTACATATTGAATTTGTGGAGGAATCATGTCGGTATACACCATCGACGCACCACCAATCTGCAGAATGCTGCGTTCATCATCCGACTCTTCGGGCTGCTCTCCGCCCCGTTTCATCACGAATAAGTGCGCTACCAACAAATTGATGCCGTGATTATCCATATACGTATCGGCCAGCGTAGCCCAATGACCTTTCAGACTCTGACGTAGTTCATCATCAAGGCTAGTCATACCAAAATAAGACCGCATCCGGTTCTCATTGGCGTAAGGTGTCAGGATAATACGAACCGGTGCTTCGTGCCTGGGTAACTTCAACTCAATAAATCCCGGCGCCGACTGAAGTAATTTTGCTTCGCAACTGAGTTCATATGCGTGCACCTCTGTCTTTGGAAAACCTGCGAAGATAATCCCACACTCCCGACCAAAATGGTCCTGTGCTTCAATACGATCTGGATTGTCATGGTTACCCGCAATAGCTATTACCGTCCTGCGACCGTTCGCTGTCAACTTTTTGAGCGTACTATATAATAGATCCTCCGCTTGTGGGTCGGGATTAAATGTATCAAATAAATCGCCTGCCACCAGAACAAGATCCACATCTTCACGATCGGCGAGTTGCACGATCTCATCTAATACGTCTCGCTGCTCTTGTAGCCGTTGGAAATCCTGTAGCCGTTTTCCCAAGTGCCAATCGGCAGTATGTAAAATTTTCATTGCAGGGTAATTGTACCGTATAGACTGATACAAAAGGAAGATGCAATATAATTCATATGGCCCGTATATAGGTCATTTAGCCGTTTTTGGTAGGCTTCAGATCACTTTTAAACGTGTTTAAGAAAAAAGTTTAGCTTTTAAGCAGCTGTAAGTGTCTGATTGGCGGGCAGTTGCCAAATATTATTTGGTAACTGCCTGTTTATTTTTCGCCAAGGCCTTGACAAAGGCGTTTCAGCCCCCTACCTTTGCAGTCCCAAATCAGGGAAAACGGTTGACAAACCGGGCCCAACAGCCCTGTCCACCAACCGGCAAGCGTAGCCAACAGACAGATAGGGAAAATTTATTTTCTGTTTTACTTGACAAGCTAAAATAAGTCAGCTACCTTTGCACTCCCAAACAATGAGGGTGATTAAGAAACAGAGAGTAAATCACTGGCAATCAATCAATTACACGAGAACGATTGAAAGTAAAGCATAAAAAATATTTTCAATTTTACTTGACAAGTGGGAAATAAGGTG
>NZ_FOLQ01000018.1 GCF_900112365.1 Spirosoma endophyticum
TGGCTAGGGGTGAGTTTTCCGATTGAATTTGCCAGATGATGCCTTTATTCGCGTAAACAGCCCAGTCAAGAGTGTTCTTAGAAACATCAATCCCAATGAAATGGCGAATGTCCATTGAAGTGCTTAATTTTATGGTTCGACAATCAGACAGCTTACTCATCACTCGCTACCTTGCTAATGGGTCACAACACCCTAATTTCTATTCGAGGTTAAGTAAGAAAGACCGAGCGGGACCTGAATCGGCCCATAGGTTGCGAGCCTGGCCGGAGACGCTAGGGAAGCCCGCTCGGTTGTCTGTCTGGCAAGCTACCCAAATCTTGGTTTCTTACCAGCCCTCAAACCTAAAGGCCGGAGCGGTGATTTTAATAGCTGTCCAACTTAATCAGTAGCAAACGCTGGCTCACTTTAGTGGGTTCAAGACAAAAGCGTCCGTATTGATCGCGAATGTAATCTTGCCTAATTATTTATTTTAGGTGAAAAATCGATAACTAATAGCAGGCTAAAACACTCGAATTTCAAAACTTCCCTCAACGATCATCCCTCACCTACGAGCTTAATCAATAGGCCCATTACCGTAGTATAGATCTACACCAACAGTTATGGTGCTTTTTCAATATGTTCTAATACTTTTTTAATAAATAAGTGTCATTTTAACAAGTATAAAAAAAATGGCCTATCCTTTTGAAATCAAGCTGCAAATGCATGTCGGATCAGTCGATCCGCCAGCTCTTCGTCAATGAGAAAAAATTACTTTTTATTCGTTCTGTGTCTCCTGCTATTGGGAGTCATATCACCGCTAGTTGCCCAGCAAAACCTGGTACCCAACCCGGGCTTTGAGTCGGGCTCTGGTGATACGTTCACCAACTGGACCAAAGCCAATGGATCGACCTATCTGACCGCCACAACCGCTGCCGCCGAAGTGCACGGTGGAACACGCGCTTTAAAAGCAGCGGGGCCGGGCTTTGCTGGTCAACAATATCAGGTGCAGATGCTAAGTGACCTGATTCCAACTACCATCGGCACAGCCTACACGTTTAAAATCTGGATCAAAGCCGCTACTGCTGGCGGAACGGTCCGCTTCTCGACCCAGCCCAGTGCGCTCTACGGTCCCGATACGAATGTTCCGGACAACGTATGGACTCAGTTGTCATGGACATTTACGGCCAATGTAACCCAAACCCGCATCGCCCTGGATTTAGGACAAAGCAACGTCGTCTATTATCTGGACGACATGGAAATGCTGGGAACGGTTGTCGTTAACCCGCCTGCCGCTAATCTGGCAAATTACTTACCCAATCCCAGCCTGGAAGAGGGTACGGGCAACACCTTCACCAACTGGTCGGAACTGAATGGAGCGGGTTCGTTTTCAGAAACGACCAGTCCCGCCGAAGTGAAAGTTGGGGCCAGAGCTTTAAAGGTGGTATCCACCACGCCCCGCAATGCGTACGAAGTACAGTTTGCCAGTCCTTTTTTAAATACGCCGGTGGGCAAGCGCTTCCAGTTTAGTATCTACATCAAAGCGGCTGTGGCCGGAGGGCAGGTCAGACTATCCACTATATCGCCCCTGGCGAACTATGGCGCGTACGCTTATTCAACTACGACCACCATTGGTACCGACTGGCAGTTGTTAACGCTCGATTTTACACCGGTTGAACCTACTACGCGGGTCGCCATCGATCTGGGTACCAGCAGCGCTACTTATTTTGTAGACGACATGAGCCTGACCTCGACGGATGCCCTGCTAATCGGAAACGGTGGGTTTGAAACCGGTTTTGGCGATAACTTTACCAACTGGACCAAGCAAAACGGAGCTTCGTTTCTGACAGCTACCACTACTGAGACTCACTCGGGTGGCCGGGCGCTACGGGCTGAGGTCACCGGTAGTCAGCCTAATGCCGGCCAACCTTACTCGGTACAGTTGATCAACGATGCAGCCACAACGGTTGTCGGAACACAATATACGTTCTCGATCTGGGCTAAAGCCACCACGGCTGGAAGTACGATTCGCTTCTCGACCACGCCCAACTCGCTCTACGGACCTGATACGCCTGTACCGACCACCTGGACCAAACTGAGCTGGACATTTACAGCCAATGAAACCCAGACTAAACTGGTCCTTGACCTGGGCAAGAACACGAACGTTTATTACCTTGACGATGCCGATATCAGCCCAGCCATCATCAATCTCGTTACCAATGGGAGCTTTGAGTTGGGTGGCCCTGGCAACAATTTCACGAACTGGTCAAAATACAACGGGGCGGCCAATATAACCGAAACCACCGTTGCGGCTGAAGTGAACGAGGGCAGCCGAGCGGTAAAAGTGATCAATACAGCCACTGGTGAACCGTATAGTGTGCAACTGGTAAGCGACCCGATGAGTCTTAGTGCCGGCAAAAATTACACGGCCAGCATTTATGTGCGCTCGAATGTGGGGGGAGAAGTCATCCGGTTTTCGACCAATGCTACAGCCGGTGCTCAGTACGGGCCCAACTATACGACAACAACGGCCTGGCAAGCCATGACCTGGACGTTTACGGCCAATGATGCCAGTACCCGGATTGTGCTGGACATGGGTACAAGTGTTGGTACGTTCTTTGTCGATAACGTAACGGTGACCGGCGCGGATGATTGTGCGGTCAAGTATCAGGTACCCGCTGGTCAAACGCCTATCGCTACGGGAAAAAACAAATTCCTGGGATCTGCATACAGCACCCCTCAGATGCCAAATTTCGAGAAGTATTTTAACCAGGTAACGCCCGAAAACGCGGGTAAGTGGGGCAGTATTGAAGGAACCCAAGGCGTTTATAATTTTACCGAAGTAGATCAGGCCCGTGCGTTTGCCAAGCAGCGTGGGTTCCCCTTCCGGTTTCACGTACTGGTGTGGGGCGCGCAACAGCCAACGTGGCTAAAACCGCTGAGCGATGCGCAGAAGGTTCAGAAAATAAAAGCCTGGTTTCAGGCGGTTGCCAACCATTACGATGGCAGCTCGGACGCACGGGCCAGGCTGGAATACATTGAAGTGGCCAACGAAACGCTGAACGATCCACCGAATAACCTGGGCCCCAATTTAACTGATCCGGCCAGTGGTGATTACGTAAACGCGTTGAAATCATTGAATGCCGAACTAGGCACAACACCTGGTCGGTTCGACTGGGTTGTCAATTCGTTCAAACTGGCCCGGCAGTACTTCCCCTGCGAAACCAAACTGATGTTGAACGAGTACAACGCTGAATCCGGCCTGGCAGATGATTATGTGTCGCTGGTTAATCTGCTGAAAGCGGATAATCTGCTGGATGTGATCGGACTACAGGGCCACTCGTTCTCGACCCGGAAGTACGACCCCAATCAAAGCTTTGCGGCCCATACTGCCTATTTGAGAACACAACTCGATAAGATTGCCGCAACCGGATTGCCGATCATGATTACCGAACTGGACATCGACGGCGATGTAGACAATACCTACACGGTTACGACTAACGTAGCGGTGAAGCAGGCGTTCCAAAAATCGGAATATGAGCGCATTTTTGGTTTGTACTGGAATCACCCATCGGTCATTGGCATCACCCTGTGGGGGTATCTGACGGGCCACTGGCGCACAGCTCAGGAAGCGTTTCTGGTCGATGCCTGTAGCGGTCAGGAAAAACCGGCCTTACGCGATTACCTGAACAACACGCTTAGCAACAACCCAAACAGCGTTCGCGCATCCGGTAATCCGCCCTTAGGCACGAGTTTTCTACCCAAAATTTGTGGCATTCCGGTGGCCGCTCAATATACGTGTACCAGTGAGGTACCCGTGTCCAGTACGGCGGCTATCACGGCTTCGGCGGTCAACTGCCCCGGCCCCCTCAGCGTTACCGTGCAGGACGTAACCACGCCAGCGACCCCGACGACCGGTGCTTCCTACACCATTGTCCGAACCTGGACCGTCACCGATGCCTGCGGCAATGTCGGAACAGCATCTCAGCGAATCACGGTTTTGGGCACTTGTCTTCCCGTTGCTACGTCCTGCGGCAGTCCAACGGCCACGCTGGGGCAACCGCTCAGCCTGGTCGCACCAACCTACAACTGTGCTACGAATGAGTTCAAGTTCAACACCGTCGGTGGCGATGGCTCCCCCGTCAGTTACTCAGCAACTGGTATCACGTCTCCGACGACGAGCTGTACGGCTATGGTCGATGCTGGTATCGCGCAGGACATTCGGAATCAGCGACCCGATTTGGAGCCCTTCACCCTGTCGGCCACGCAGAACGGCATTACAGTGACGTATTTGTGGAATGCTCTGACCACCTGTAGTTCCGTAACGGCGACGCCACCGAATGGACTCGCTCTGCTTACACCAGAGTACAACTGCTTAACAGGTGCGTTCATCTTCAAAACCCAGGGCGGCAACGGCGACCGCATCGAGTTCATGGCCCTGGGTATCACCGGCTGGACCACGAACCCCAACCAGTTTGTGGATACCGAACTGCGCACCGCCGTCGATGCCCAGCCGATAACGCTTAAAGCCCGCCAGAACGGCACTGAGGTAACCTACGTTTGGAATATTCGGGCACAGTGTCCGGTGGGGGCCAACAGCCCACCGTTTTACAACGGGAGCTTATCGAACCAGACGGCTCAGCAAAACAGCCCGTTCAACTACGTACTGCCCACCGGTGCCTTCACCGACCCCGAAGGTCAGCCGCTTACCTTTGCCGCTTCCGGATTACCCATCGGCATTACCTTTAACGGAACGACACTGAGTGGTACACCCATGCAGTCAGGCAGTTACCTGGTTAAGATCACCGCTACAGACCCTAGTGGACTAGCGACAGAGGGTGTATTCACATTGACGGTTGCGCCAGTAGGTGGAGGTTCACTTCAGCTCGTAGCGCCGGAATACAACTGCTTGACGGGTGCATTCATCTTTAAAACCCAGGGCGGCAACGGCGACCGCATCGAGTACATGGCCCTGGGCATCACCGGCTGGACCACGAACCCTAATCAGTTCGTGGACAAGGAGAGCCGAACGGCCAGTGATGTTAAACCCTTTACGTTGATGGCTCGCCAGAGTGGCAACGTAGTGACGTATGTCTGGGATCTAAAAGCGTCCTGTGGACGAGCTCGTGCCGGTATCGACGAACTGGGCACGGGGTTGCAGGTACGGGTACTGGGCAACCCCGTGGAAAGTAAATCGGCGGAGGTCGAAATCAGCGGTGTCGA
Source organism: Spirosoma endophyticum (assembly GCF_900112365.1). Lineage (GTDB taxonomy): Bacteria > Bacteroidota > Bacteroidia > Cytophagales > Spirosomataceae > Spirosoma > Spirosoma endophyticum. The sequence goes on from NZ_FOLQ01000018.1 coordinate 5,200, forward strand.
TGGCCAGTCGGTTCAACTAAACCTGACTGACAGCCGGGGTGATCTGCTGCATCAGGTCCATATCCATCAGGCCCGAACGCTCGAACGAGTTAGTATACCGATCGGTACGGCACAGGGAATTTTGTTATTACGGGTTAGTACGGGCACCGAGCAGAAAACGCTTAAATTGCTCAAACCCTAACGCAAGAAGCTCCTGTTTACAGGTCAAGAAGTCAACAGCCAGACTTTAGAAAGTCTGGCTGTTTGTTTAGTTACTAAGTGGCCCGAACGAATTTAGGCACCTGAAGACGTATCGGCCTACGGCTTTCAAAGGGTGCAAAACAATTGATTGTATGACAACTGGAGTGGCGCGTATGTGCCCAAGATGTTCGAGATTTCTCCTTGTCAACTCATACGGATCATACAGGCAATTCTCTGAAATAGATGTTTATTAATCAAAGGGTTTTCGTGGACGAAATCCTAGTTGTTCAGAAAAAACAACCCTTTCGTGAACGGTTTCAGGCACTAATGGCAAGAGTCGGACTATTTCTCTGCTTAACAAATAGCGTTCATTTGGCCAAGGGATTTTGTTGACCCGGCTTATCGGGGTTTTTAGCGCTGTAGACTAAAGATCGGCACGCTACGTTAACGTCGGTTCGTTTTCCCTGAGCAACGGCACAAACTCTTTCTCCAGCCGGATGAAGGTAGCGTTACGATTACCAGTATGATCATAACAATCGTTGAAGGCCCCTTTTCTCCTTACGGCCGACAGCGATAGAGGAAAAAGCATACAATCACCGAAGGAAAGTTCAGCATGCCTTTTAAATAATAAAATCCAGACGATTGATTCGAATCAATCGTCTGGATTTTATTCAATGATAATACCGCTTATGCGATGGTATCTTCAACGGTGTCTTTCGCCCGCTTGTACGACCCTTTAATGGAATCCGCTACGTTGTCTAACGCATTTTTCGCCGTCCGACCCGCTTTATTCGCTTTGTACCGATATTTCATTTTATCGTAAGCACTTGGTACATACGAGTGTCGATTTCGAGAAAACAGCCATATACCGCCAAGCACGGCTATACCCACGGCTACGGCAATTGCTGTCGTTTGCTTCTGTTGCTGTTCGGCTTCTTCCTTAGGCGTCATGTCTTTTCGGGTTTGAGCGGCCAGCAATGGATCGGGCAGTATATGGCCCAGCGCTACTCGTGCCTTGTTCATCCAACCGGCCACTACGTGATCTTTTCCACTCATTAGCGCTTCGTACCCTTCTTTCGCCACATCGGCGGGGTTGGCCGTTTTCTGCGGATCGGCTCCTTTAATATTTTCAGCGCCCGCTACCTTAAAGAAATTGGTATTAGTCGCCCCGGGCATCAGTACCGTAACGGTTACATTCGTGCCAATCAACTCATTTCGAATGGCTTCGGAGAACGATTTAATAAATGCCTTGGTCGCACCATAGACGGCCATCATCGGGTTGGGCACGACCGATACTTCTGAACCGAGCATCAGAATTTTGCCGTTATTCCGGGCTACCATGTCTTTTAAATACAGCTTGGTCAGGTGCATCAGGGCTACAGCATTGACCTGTACAACGCTTAATTCTTTTTGCAAATCTGTCTCGGTCGCAAACATGCCGTATTCACCAAAGCCCGCGTCATTAACCAGTATATCAATCTGTTGCCCTTTTCCGCTGGTTTCGCCGTAGATTTCTTCGGGTGCTTTGGGGTCTGCCAGATCTTTATTGATGATGGTTGTTTGAGTGCCGTACTGATTATAGAAATTACTGGCTAATTGCTGGAGGCTTTCTTCATCACGCCCAACCAGCACTAAATTGTAGCCATCTTTGGCGAAAAGCCGGGTTAGTTCGCGGCCGATGCCGCTGGATGCGCCCGTAATCAGGACTGTTTTTTCGTTGTTCTGGGTTTCCATCGTTGAGTGGTTTGAGCGTATTGTCCACAGAGCGGTCCGTCGATGTGGACATTTTTTTTGTCTTAGGGTTTCAAAATGACTTTGGTGCAGTCGTCTTCCTTTTTCTTGAAAATGTCGTAGGCCCGCGAAATCTCGGCCAGGGGCAGTACGTGCGAGACGATATCATCCAGTACAACTTTGCCCTGCACTACCAGATCAAGCAAATGATCAATGTTTTTGTGGACAAACGACTGACCAGTACGTATCGACACGCCTTTATCAAATATGCGGCCGATCGGGAAGTTATCCGAAGGTGTACCATACACGCCCACCACCGATACGATACCACCCCGACGGACGGCCTGAAAACATTGTTCCAATACGCTGGTGCTGCCTTTCTCCAGATTAATAACGGCTTTGGCTTTATCCAGCAACGTTCGCTCGGCTTCCATGCCCACGGCATCTACACAGAGGTCGGCCCCGCGGCCTTCGGTCATGCTACGTATGGCTTCGATCACATCGACCTCATGCGGGTTGAGCGTTTCGACTTTGTTGACGCGCCAGGCCCGTTCCAGCCGGTAATTGACCGGATCAATGGCAATGACGCGTCCGGCACCCTGCAACCAGGCCGATTTCTGGGCCATTAGTCCAACCGGCCCCGAGCCGAAAATGGCTACCGTTTCTCCTCCTTTTAATTCGCCCCATTCGATGGCGCTCCAGCCTGTGGGGAAAATGTCGGACAGAAAAAGTACCTGCTCGTCTTTGAGTTCTTCAGGTACGTGGCGCAGACCGTAGTCGGCAAAAGGGACGCGTACATACTGAGCCTGCCCGCCATTGTAGCCCCCATAGAGGTCCGAATAGCCGAACAGCCCACCGCCTTTTTCGGTCAGTAACCCGCCGTCTGGTCCATAAAACTCGGGATTAGAGTTTTCGCAGTGCATCTCCAGATGGTGGTTGCAGAAATAACATTTGCCGCAGGCGATGGTAAAAGGTACCACCACCCGATCGCCTTTTTTAAGGTTGGAAACCTCAGAGCCGACCTCTTCAACGATACCCATAAACTCGTGACCGAGTACTTCGTTGCGGAATTGGGGCAGAAACCCGTCATAAATATGAAGGTCTGAGCCGCAGATGGCTGTCGATGTGATACGTAGAACGACATCCCGCGATTGCTCAATTTTAGGATCATCCATTGTTTCGTAACGGATGTCACCGACTTTGTGGAAGACTGCTGCTTTCATAAATTGATTGAAAAGAAACGTTGAGCCGACTACTCGGGTATAGCCAGTAACGCTGTCAACTGGCGTTGGTTTATTAATCCAAGGGAATGGGCCGATTAAGTAGCCCACAATTACCCTATCTCGTTATTCGCTTTAGCCGCTTCGTCGGTCAGGTGCGCCAGCACGGAGTTAGACAACCAGGTTTCACTATCCTTACCCGTTGCCCGTTGCTCACCAATTCCGCCCGGATCGGGCAAAAAACCATTGGCAAACGCCAGTGTATCCGTAATTAAACCCGGGGCTATACCATGCAGGGCGGTCGCTATTTTTGCCGGCAACGTAATGATACGTTCCGCTTCTCCCACCCGACAGGCTGCCAGAATCTGACGGGCACAATCGTCGGCGGCAATCGTGAACAGGGGGATTGAATCACCAAGTTTGAAGACCGTATATTCTTTCTCGTTCTGCCCTTTGAAAATCGCATTCCGGGGACTTCCCGTACGGATCAGGCCGGGACAGATGGTCGTGACATAAATGCTGTCTTTGATGAGTTCGGAACGTAGTCCTTCCGAATACCCGACAAACGCAAATTTACTAACCGAATAGGGTGACAGGTGCGGCACGGCGATTTTGCCGCCAAAGGACGTAATGTTGACGATACGCCCGGATTTGCGCGCGCGCATCTGAGGAAGTACCGCATTGATCGTATGAAAAGCCGACCAGAAATTGACTTCCATAGCCTCCCGGAAATCCTCTTCCGTCGTATTTTCCAGCGGACTGACAATAATGGTCCCGGCATTATTGACCAGTATATCGACCGGGCCAAGTACCTGTTCCACCGCCCGCATAAACGCCTGCACCTGCGTCTTGTCGGTGATGTCACAGGCATAGGTGAAGATATCCGTTCCCCGCATGCGCAGGTCGGCCTGAGCACGATCTAACTCAGCCTGATCGCGGGCGCAAATGGCTACGTGCGCGCCCGCCTTTGCGAATTGCCGGGCTAAGACAAGTCCCAACCCGCGTGCTCCTCCGGTGATAACAACGGTTTTATCATGAAAATCAATGGTTCGTTTTCTGTCTAAATAGGCCTTTGTAACCATCAGCGCGCCCATACCCGCCAGCGTCCACCATAAGCCTGTACTCGTCGATGCGCTCATAATTTATTGTGATTTTACGTCTGTACTAGGGTCAACCAACGTAGTAAACGGATTGTTGGCGGGGCTTAGGGAGCGGACTCATTGGCTGACCATAGGCTTATTTTCACCTCGCAGGCAAAACCAGGACGCCACTTTTCGGTTTTATAAGACGATTTCCCGGAAAATAGAGGATGGAAGCAGACGCAACGAAACACCTTTGGTGGCAGGAAGGAATCATTTACCAGATTTATCCCCGTTCATTTCAGGACAGTAATGGCGATGGTATCGGTGATCTTCCGGGTATTTTGACACGGCTCGATTACCTGAGCGAACTGGGTATTACAGCTATCTGGTTATCGCCCATTTTTCCGTCACCTATGGCCGACTTTGGGTACGACATCTCTGATTATCAGGGCATCAGCCCTTTGTTTGGCACCCTATCCGACTTCGATGCGCTTGTAGCCGCCGTGCATGGTCGGGGCATGAAACTGATGCTGGACCTGGTACCGAATCATACGTCCGACCAGCATCCGTGGTTTCTGGAATCCCGCTCGTCCCGCGATAATCCAAAACGGGACTGGTACATCTGGCAGGACGCGCTCCCCGACGGCGCGGTACCGAATAACTGGCTTAGCATGTTCGGGGGAAATGCCTGGGAGTGGGATGAGCCAACCCAGCAATATTATTACCACGCCTTTCTGAAAGAGCAGCCGGATCTGAACTGGCGAAACCCGGAGGTACAGGAAGCGATGCTCAATGTTATGCGGTTCTGGCTGGACAGGGGCGTTGATGGATTCCGGGTGGACGTTATGTGGCACATGATCAAGGATGAAATGCTGCGTGACAATCCGGTGAATCCCAACTACCAGCCGCACATGGCTACCTATGAGCAACTGCTGCCCGTGTACTCCACGGATCAGCCGGACGTGCATGATGTGGTTATGCAGATGCGGCATGTGCTGAACAGCTATCCCGAACGAATGATGATTGGGGAGATTTATCTGCCGCTTCATCAGTTGGTTGCGTATTACGGCGTCGACGGTAAAGGAGCGCATTTACCATTCAATTTTCAGTTACTGACGTTGCCCTGGGAGGCCCGGCAGATTGCCGCTGCGGTTGATCAGTACGAGGGTGTTCTACCGGTTGATGGCTGGCCAAACTGGGTGCTCGGCAATCATGATCAGCCACGTATTACCAGTCGGGTGGGTAAGGAGCAGGCCCGGGTTGCCGCCCTCCTGCTGCTGACGCTGCGCGGTACTCCAACTATTTATTACGGAGATGAAATTGGCATGCGGGACGTACCGATCCCGTTTGAGGAAGTGCAGGACCCACAGGGCTTGAATATGCCCGACAAAAACTTGAGCCGCGACCCCAGCCGGACCCCCATGCAATGGAATAAATCCCCGAATGCAGGCTTTAGCGAGGGAAAACCCTGGCTCAGACTGGCGCGCGATTTCGCTCGGGAGAACGTGGAGCGGCAGAAGGAAGATCCCTACTCGATGCTAACGCTATACCGGCGACTGATCAAATTACGCCAGCAGGAGCCTTCTCTGCGGGTCGGCGATTACGTACCCGTATATTCAGATACCCAGCTTATAGCGTACATCCGCCAGCTTGAGGGCCATCCCCGTTTCCTGATTTTATTGAATCTGAGCCACCGTCCCGGTTATTTTAAAGCAAAAGATAGCTCTCTGACGGGTGTTGTTGCCATTGCTACGTCGCCCGATTGGGAAGGAACGCCGGTGAACGATACCATTAGTCTGAGTGGCGATGAGGGCCTGGTGATACGCTTGACTTAAGTTCTTTAACCACACCGAACATGAAGACAATTGGCGCGAATTATATTAGAAACGGTACCTGTATATTCACCGTCTGGGCTCCCGAAAAAGAAAATGTTACGTTGCACATTGTGTATCCAACGGAGCGGGAGCTACCCATGCAGTGCGACAAGTGGGGCTATTTTCAGCTACAGCTGGACGATGTTTTACCGGGCACGCGTTATTTTTTCAGGCTGGATACAGGCAGGGAACATGCCGACCCGGCGTCTCATTTTCAACCGGAAGGGGTTCACGGCCCTTCGGAAGTTGTTGATCACTCGGCCTATAACTGGCATGACCAGAGCTGGCGGGATTTGCCGTTTCGTGACCTTATCTTCTATGAACTGCACGTCGGTACGTTCACGCCCGAAGGCACATTTGAAGCCATTATTCCGCGCCTGAATGATCTGGCCCGCATCGGCATCAATGCGATTGAGTTGATGCCCATCTGCCAGTTTCCCGGCAACCGGAACTGGGGGTATGATGGCGTCTATCCCTATTCCGTTCAGGATTCCTATGGCGGTCCAATTGGGTTGAAAAAGCTGGTTGACGCCTGCCATGCGCGCGGTATTTCGGTTTTTCTGGACGTAGTATATAATCATCTGGGGCCGGAAGGCAATTATCTAAATGAGTTTGGGCCTTACTTCTCCGATAAACACCATACTCCCTGGGGCAACGCAATAAATTTCGATCGTGAGTGGTCGGATGGCGTACGGGACTATTACGCGAACAATCCCCTGTTCTGGTTTGAGCAATACCACATTGATGGGCTTCGGCTCGATGCCATTCATGAAGTGTTCGATTCGGGCGCTCTGTCGATCTGGGAGCTTATTCATACCAAGGTAAAATACCTGGAGAAACAACTGGGACGCTCGCTGTATCTGGTGGCTGAGTCGGACCTGAATAACCCAGTCGTAACCAGAGACCCCCAACTGGGCGGATACGGGTTTGATGCCCAATGGCTCGACGATTTTCATCATGCCCTTCGTGTATTGATCAACAAAGATGAAAAAAAACGGTATGGCGACTTCGGGCGTATGGAGCAGTTAGCCAAAGCCTACACCGATGGCTTTGTTATGAGCGGGGAGTATGTAGACTTCCGGAAACGTAAATTCGGCCGATCGTCGACGGGCGTACCGGGCGATAAGTTCATTGCGTTCAATCTGAATCACGACCAGGTTGGCAATTTGTTAGGTACTGATCGCTTATCGCTGCTGGTCGATTTTGAGCGCCAAAAAGTAGCCGCAGCCGCTGTGTTTCTATCGCCCTACATACCGTTGCTGTTTATGGGGGAAGAATATGCCGATGAGTCTCCGTTCTATTATTTCGCGAGCCATACCGACCAGGGTCTGATCAAAAATGTACGGGAGGGACGGAAGAAAGATTTTGCCGCTTTTATCGGTGATGTCGACTTACCTGATCCTTTTGATGAAGCTACCTTCAACCAATCAAAAATTCAGTGGGATACGCGCGACAAGGGTAACCATCAACGTATGCTGGAGTGGCATAAAACGCTCATTGAACTACGTCGCTCGGTACCTGCCTTGCGGAACATGAATAAGCAGGAGGTGAAGGTAACGGTACTGGGTCAGGCCGGATTCGTTCTGCACCGGCAAACCATTGATGGACAGCAGCATCTGGCCTGTTTATTTAATCTGTCTGATGACGTTATTACGTATGAATTGCCCGTCTGGGTCAGTTCGTGGGACAAACTGCTGGATTCAACCGAAAAACAATGGCAAGAGGAAGGCAGTACGCGTCACAAGTCGTCACCGGCGCAGGTAAAGCCCGGTCAGGCCATTCACCTGGCACCCTGTAGCATCACGGTTTATACGGGCGAATTCACATCGGATTGGCAATAGCCTTCTTAGCCAGCATTTTGCGACACTACGTCCTGTTATTTAAACGCGGGCACCCAGTCACTATAACCGCATTTGTCGCAGGCATCGGATTGAGCCTTTGCTTCGGGCTGCGGATTGCCACAATGGTAACAGACATTTTTACCCGGCACTTTTTCCTGCTGGTCGATAAATTCGGTGTCCCATTCGGGCAGGATCGAAAGCCCGGGTCTTGGTTCGGTTTCTTCGATAAGCGTGAAAGCGCCGTTGGCTTCCATATACATTCGTTTAACATGCCCTAAATGCGTTAATCCGCTGGATCGAAGCTGAGCAAAAAGCAGTTCGCGGGAGAGACGAGCCTCCTTCATCGCGGGCATTTGAATGACCGAATTCTCGATGAGCCTGCTGATATTGCCCTGTGATATTGCCTCAAAACGCTGACTTTTAGCCGCGTAATACGACACGATACGTTGTGTAAAAACCACGACCACCCCGATGACATAAGCTGGTAGCAGGCCCCGATGGGCATCCAGAATTGGTACACCAACAGCGGCTGCCATTGAAATCATGGCGGCCATTTCATTCCGGCTCAACTGAGAAGCCATCCGTCGGCCCATTAACCGCATGGTGATGACCAGGAGTAAATAAATCGCAGTTGCCCGGATTATAATTTCAACGTAAAACATGCCAGGCACCTCACCGATGAGAATCCGTTGCCAGTCATACAAATAAATATCGTCCTTTTTCATAGTTGAGTTCGTCTTCCTTAATGAGGCTTGCCACGAGCGAAAACCCATGGAACAGCTCGTTGGGGAATCTTGGTTTAAAGTACTGCGTCGCCCCAATCGGTTGCCTGGCAAATTGGGCAGGGGCCAGGTTTTGGCTGGGCTGGAACCGTAGTGCCACAGTTAGTACAAGCGAGCATTTTCTCTTCAGGATGCCCATAAATCACCTGTATTTCTTCATCCGCGGGTGGCAATACCGACAAGCCAGGCTTACCTTTCTCATCCTGATAAATGCTGAAAATACCATACGCTTCCAGATATAGGCGTTTGACTTTGCCCAGACTATATACGTTTTCGCTACGTAGCGCGGCATAAATCTGCTGGTGAGAGAGCCTGTTTTTCCCCATAACGTCGAGTTGAATAATCCCATCTTTGATGACAGCGGTTTCAGTGCCCTGTATCAATTTTTCCGCTCTGCTGCTTTTGAAACCTAACAGGTTAGTTTCCCACAGAAAAACCAAGGCACAGAGCAAAGCCAGTACGCCCGACAACAACCCCCGGTCGGGCAGTTGCATGGCGGGTGAAACGATGGCTCCCATCGTAAGCATGACGGTTAGTTCCAGATTGGTGATCTGCCCGTTCATTCGCTTGCCAAGCAGCCGCATCACGATCAGGACGACTATATAAATAAGTGTTGTACGGATGAACACTTCCACCAGAAATTCGACCGGAGCATCACCAATCAGAATCCGTTGCCAGTCGGCCAATTTTATTTCCTCTTTGTCCATTTCCCCCTAACTTTTGTTAGGGGGAAATGATTAAGCGTGCGCGCAAATTCTGGGTTTATTCCAATATTCTATACGGTATACAAAAAAAATAAGCCAGATAGTCAGGAAACGGTAACTGGTGTTAACAGGATGGTTCTATTATGAGTTGGTCTTATTGACTACACTCAACATACGTCCATGAAAAAACTAATTCTTGTCCTGTGCCTTTGTCTTTTTGCCGCCTGCCAGAAGAAGATCGACGATACAAAATCAGAAGAAGCTCCCGCTGTCCCTACACCAACCGATTTTATTGAGGAGTTATGGTATAAAAACGGCCTCGTGTACAGCGTTGACGTTGAGGTTTTCAAAGATTCGGATGGAGACGGCTTTGGCGATTTCAATGGAATTACTCAACAACTCGATTACCTGAAAACATTAGGCGTTTCGACCATCTGGCTCGCTCCATTTCAACCGACACCCAACAAAGACGACGGCTATGACGTAGCTGACTTTTATGGCATTGACTCAAACCTGGGCACCACACAGGATTTTGACAATTTCATCCGTCAGGCGAATCAAAAGGAAATTCGGGTCATGATGGATTTGGTGACCAACCATACATCCGATCAGCATACGTGGTTTAAGCAGGCTCGCCAGAACAAGAATTCACCCTATCGATCGTGGTACGTCTGGTCGAAAGATCGCCCCAAGAAGTGGGACAAAGGCATGGTGTTTCCGGGCGTGCAGAAAGACATCTGGACGTTCGACAAACAGGCGGGCGAATACTTCTACCACCGCTTTTATGATTTCCAGCCCGACCTGAACATGCAGAATCCGGCCGTTCAGCAGGAAATGCGAAAAATTGTCCGCTACTGGCTGGATAAAGGAGTTGCAGGCTTTCGCGTGGATGCAGTTCCCTTCCTGATCGAAGTAGCCGACCCCGATTTCGATCCCGAAAAGCCTGTCCATCAGTTCGATATAATCACGCAGTTGCACCAGTACATTCAATGGCATAAGCGGGATGCGATCCTGTTAGGGGAAGCCAATGTAGACCCGAAAGAGCAGGAGCCTTACTTCGGCAAGGAGGGTCAGAACATGCAAACGATGTTCAACTTCTTCGCTAATCAACACCTCTTTTACGCCCTGGCGACAAGCGAAACCAAGTCGTTACGGAAAGCCCTGGATGATACCAAAAATATTCCGCCAACGGCGCAATGGGCGCATTTTCTGAGAAACCACGATGAGATTGATCTGGGTCGGTTGAGCGATACCGAACGGGACAAGGTGTACGCTAAGTTCGGCCCCGACACCACGATGCAACTGTATCAACGGGGTATCCGTCGCCGACTGGCGCCCATGCTGGGTGATCCGCGTCTGGTCGAACTATCCTACAGCGTACTGTTTTCGCTACCGGGTATGCCTGTCATCCGGTACGGTGAAGAAATCGGCATGGGCGATGACCTCAAGCTACAGGAACGAATGTCGATTCGTACACCCATGCAATGGTCAAATGGGCTGAACGCCGGGTTTTCAGGTGGAACTAAACTGGTACGTCCCGTCATCAATCAGGGGCCGTATAGCTACGCAAAAGTCAACGTAGCGGCTCAACGTTCCGACTCTGCCTCCTTGCTGAACAAGGTCGCCCGGTTTGCCCGCATACGCAAGCAATGTCCCGAGATCGGCTGGGGAAACTGGGAACTTCTCGATACAGGCTCAGAGCACGTACTGGCTATTCGTTATGACTGGCAGGGCCGTTCCCTCGTAATGATCAATAATTTCAGTCCAGAACCCCAGCAATGCCAGTTAACTACATCATTAAAACCACGTAGTACGTTGGTTAATCTTTTTGATAACAGTCAGACGTCGGTTGGCGATAAGGGTACATACTCCGTTAAACTGGCAGGGTATGGCTATAGCTGGTATCGACTGAAAAAATAATGAGGTATGCTGCCACCACTAACTGTAGAAAAGCGGTCACTTGGCGTAACGTTCTCTGGTAAAAATCAAGCCGATGTTCTTTTGTGGGCACCCACGCCGGAACATGTAGCCATCAAACTCACCGAGTCTTCGGAAGTAATACCACTAAACAAAGAAGAGCTAGGCTACTGGAGCGTACAGACGCCCAAAATCAAACCCGATTCCTTGTACACGTTCGTGCTGGACGATGAAAAGGAGTGTCAGGACCCTGCTTCACTGGGGCAGCCCGAGGGTATAGAAGGGCCTTCCAGAGCGATAGATACAACTTCGTTTCAGTGGGAGGATCAGAACTGGGTCACGCCCACTCTGGAAAATTACCTGTTGTATGAACTGCACATTGGTACGTTTACGCCGGAGGGCACATTCGATGCGGTTCAAGGAAAACTGGATTATTTAAAAGCCTTGGGCATCAATGCCATTGAGATTATGCCCGTTGCTCAGTTTTCAAACGCACGAGACTGGGGCTATGACGGTGTATTCTGGTATGCGGCCCAAGACTCCTACGGTGGAGCCAGTGGCCTCCAACGTCTGGTGAATGCCTGCCATGTTCGCGGTATAGCGGTGGTGCTGGATGTCGTTTACAATCACTTTGGGCCGGAGGGAAATTTTCTGGAACACTATGGGCCGTATCTGACGGATAAATACCAGACGCCCTGGGGTAATGCTGTTAATTTCGATGATGCCTGGTGTGATGGCGTTCGACGGCATGTGCTTGAAAATGCGCTCATGTGGTTCCGGGATTTTCACATCGATGCGCTACGCATGGATGCCGTTCACGCCATCAAAGACGCGGGTCCGGTGCATATATTACAGGAACTCCGGCAACAGGTTGACCGCCTGATGAAAACCACCGGCCGTCGCCATTATCTGATGATTGAATGCGATCTGAACGACCCTAAATACATCCAGCCACTGCCCGAGCATGGGTATGGCATGGATGCCCAATGGATTGATGAGTTTCACCACTCGCTGCGGGTTACGGTGGGCGAAGAAAAAACAGGATACTACGCCGATTTTGACGGCATTGCCAGTCTGGCAAAATCCTTTCGGGATGCCTATGTATACGACGGTCAGTTCTCGGAGGTTCGCCACAAGCTGTTTGGGAGTAAAGCCGAAACGAATCCGGGTAGTCAGTTTATCGTCTTTTCGCAGAACCACGATCAGGTCGGCAATCGCAAGCAGGGGGAGCGATCAAGTGTGTTGTATAGCTATGATACGTTAAAACTGATGGCAGGGGCCGTTCTGGTCAGCCCGTTTATTCCCATGCTGTTCATGGGCGAAGAATGGGGCGAAACAAATCCCTTTCTCTACTTTGCGAACGTGTCGGAACCGAAACTGGCCAAAGAGATAAAACAGGGCCGGAAAGATGAATTCAGTACGTCTAAGTCGGACGTCGAGGTTCCCGATCCGGATGTGGAAGAGACCTACCAGCAAGCCAAACTAGAGTGGGAATTAATCCAGCAAAAACCTCACCGAACGCTGCTTCGGTATTATCAGACCCTGATCGCGCTACGGCAGCAATTACCAGCACTGCACAAGTTGAACCGTCAACAGCTGGATGTAACCACCTGCGACGAGCAACAGACGCTGCTCCTGCATCGCTGGCACGACGACCAGCATGTGTTGTGTCTGATGAATTTCTCCAGCGAACAACAAGATGTAACAATATCTATGTCAGCCTCAACTATGCATTGGCAAAAACTGCTCGACTCGGCTGATCAGCAATGGCAATTGGAAACCGGTTCCAGCACCGCCCCCAATTCGCTGGTAGATTCAACATCGGTTACGTTACCAGCTGAGTCGCTGGTGATCTACGCGTGCGGTCACGAGAAATCTCATATTAACGTACCGAAGCCCATTCCAGCACACCTATATCAATAAGCAGTAGCTGACCTGTTGGCTAGGTGTATAAAAATACAGTAGCGTGCCCCAAAAACCGCGTTTAGCTTCTGCTATTCGGGCTTTTGAGAACACGCTACTGTACTTGTCTACTCACCGCCTTTTAGAAACACAATCCAACCTATCCGGTCGTGCAATCCATTAGCCAGCGAAAAAATACCCTATGATGAACTAACGTTATTTTTTATCGATGCGGTACAGTCTACCCTGGTCTGTGATCGCGTACAAGGCTCCGTCGTTGCCCTGCGTTACGTCCCGGAAACGCTGGTATTGATCGGAAAGCAACCGCTCTTCACCCACTATTTTATCATCCTTGATAATGAGCCGTACGATGTGCATACCACTCAACGCGCCAATAAAGAGGTTGTTCTTCCATTCCGGAATATGATCACTGCTGTAGAACGTCGAACCACTGGGCGATACAACAGGGTCCCAATAATAAGCCGGTTGCTCCAATCCTTCCTTTTGTTGAATGGCGTCACCCACTTTTTTGCCACTGTATTCGATCCCGTACGTAATGGTTGGCCAGCCGTAATTCTTGCCGGGTTTGATATGATTGACTTCATCACCTCCTCTTGGCCCGAATTCATTCTCCCACAGATCGCCCGTTACCGGATCGATGGCCAGTCCCTGTACGTTCCGATGCCCATACGAATATAATTCAGGTCGGGCACCTGCCTGTCCAATAAATGGATTACCAGGGGCGGGTTTACCGTCTTTCGTAATCCGGATAACTTTTCCCAAGCCTGAATTGAGCGACTGGGCCTGTGGCCGGGTTACCAGATCGGAACGCTCACCGGTGCTGATGATCAGGTTACCGTCTTTGTCGACAAGAATCCGGCCGCCATAATGCAGATTGCCTTTGTAGGCCGGTGTGGCGCGATAAATGACCGTTGCGCCCTCAATCTTTTTCTCATCGGCCGACAATTTACCTTTGGCAACGGCCGTCACATTTCCCTCAGCACTTGGTTCAGAAAATACCCAGTATACCATCCGGTTTGTCGCAAAAGCGGGGTCAACCCGAAGGCCTAACAATCCGCCCTGACCCGATGGATTAACCTTGGGAATCCCCGTTATGGCCTCCCCTACCTTACCATCGGGCGTGACGATGCGCATCGTGCCTTCTTTCTCGGTAATGAGCAGGCGGCCATCGGGCAGGCTTGTAATCCCCCACGGAAATTTAAGCGCTTCTGTCAGCACTTTGCCTTCATAGTTCGTAGCCGATTTCACACCGGCGATTCGGGTTTGGCCAGCAAAAGCCGGTTTATAGTCGGAATTGGGCTCTTTGGTTTCTACAGCACTCGTCTGCGTAGACGCCGTTGTGTTGTTGGACGTAGTTTGGCCACAGGATGGCAAGGCCAGCGAGGCCCCCGCTATGAATAGCAGAAATTGGGTCTTCATTATTGATTCAGCTAGTTAAGTAATGTGAATTTTGGGATTTCAGTAAATGCGCTTACCATACAAACAGAGTTTAGTAACTAAAAATCCTACTCAGCTCAATCGCGCTGGAGAACTTCTTCGAGCTTGGCTTTGTAGATTCGCCCAATAGGAATTTCCTCATTGTTGATTCGAATATACGTAGCGCTGACGGCCTGAATGTGATCCAGCGCCACAATAAAAGACTTATGAATCCGGACAAACCGATCTGGGGGCAGCTTTTCTTCCAGATAACTGATTCGTAGATAGGACACTAGCGTGCCCGACACCGTATGAATCCGCACGTAATCTTTCAGGCTTTCAATCCATAAAATATCCTCCAGAAAGAGTTTGACCATCTCTTTATCAACCTTGAAGTATTGATAATCTTTTCCAATTTTGGTCGGCTCCGGCGAATCGTCGCTAATAGGCATCGTGGGCGAGAACCGGTAAATTTTGCCCACCGACTGGAGGAAGCGCTCGAATGAAATGGGTTTTACCAGGAAATCCAGTACGTCAAATTCGTAGCTGTCCAGCGCATATTCCCGAAAAGCCGTCGTGAAAATAACTTTAGGCCGGTAGCCTAACGGACGTAGTATATCGAAGCCGGTCAGGCGGGGCATCTGAATATCCAGAAAGAGCACATCAACCGGAGCACCGGCCGCCGACGTTTGCTGTAACAGTCGGAAGGCCTGGGTCGGGCTATTGGATAGACCCACCAGTTCCAGATCAGGCAACCGACCGATGTAGTCTTTCAACAGATCGGTTGCCAGCGGTTCATCATCCAGCACAAAACAGCGAATGGCCATCAGTTTACATTGAATTTCAAGACGGCCAGAAACTGACTATCTTCCGGTAAGGTGACTAATTCATAGTTGTCGGGAAAGAGAATATCCAGCCGTTTTTTCAGGTTTGTTAAACCTAAACCCGTTGTCGACGGATATAAAACGCCATCGGGCACCGAGTTTTCGACCGAATAGACCAGGCGGTTGCCCGTTCGGGATAGCGTCAGTTGGATCCAGCAATTGGTTTCGGTTTGGGCGGCACCATGTTTAAACGCATTCTCCACAAAGGGTAAAAGCAGCATTGGCGGGATCATCAGATTCGTCAGATTCGCCAGCTCATCAAAGTTCGTCTGTACGTCCAGCCGATCCCCATAACGAATTTGCTCCAGCGAAATATAGTCCGTCAAATACGCCATTTCTTTGGTGATCGAAACCATCGAACGGTGGCTCTCGTGCAGTTGGTAGCTGAGCAGTCCGGCCAGCCGTTGCAATAGATGTGGCATTTGAGCGGGCTGATGCAACGAGACCGAGATCAGGTTATTGAGCGTATTGAACAGGAAATGGGGTTGAACCTGGGACTGTAGCAGCCGGTATTCGGCGGAGAGTTTTTCCCGGCGATACGTCTCACTGAGCCGTTGTTGCTGCAGTGCATGCCGGACCAGGTTAACCGCCACAAATAGAGCAACCACCAAATGCAACTGCATGGATTCGGCCAGAATTTTAGGCCAGTATACATACGGTTTGAGCAACCCATCCGGGTAATAGACGGGGTAAAGCCAGGTATAATTAATGGCGCGCCGAAGCAGCCCAAAAACCAGTACGCCCCCCAGTAAACTGGCCCAGAAACCCGCCATACGGCCAGCCATCAGGAAATGCCGGACAGTAACCAGCAGATGCCAGTAACCCGCGATAATTAACAGGGGAATATTCAGCGAAATGCTATAGAAACTCTGCTGGAAATTATCCATGTAAGCCCCCGTATTGAGCCATTCAAACAGAAAGTAACCCAGCCAGAAAAGTCCCTGTGCTCCGATTTCCCGGTAGAATTTAAGCGCACCCAAACGAGCCATTGTCCATGATTTATTTCGCCATGAGAAGACAAAATTACGGTTAAATTCTGATCATAAGCCGACGAATCGGACCAACTACGCGCGTAAACTCCCCAACAGGGTCATCCTTCGATAAACAACCAATTTTCTCGACCAACTGCACTACCTCCGCACTAGCCGTCGTGTGAAGGAGCGATCTGGTTGTTGGTCTAAAATACATTTCGCGTACGAACGTAGTGTTTTGCTTTGCCAGTGGTAATACCACCTTGAATCATATTTTTTCAACCAACTCATTGGCTATCACTATGCAACTCTATCGAACCATCTCACGCCAGTGGCTAGCCAATTTGGCTACGTCCTTTCACCCACGTATGGCTAGCGTTAAGCAGGTCCATTTTGTCTGGCTTGCGGCATTCATACTGCTACTGCACGCGCAGGCAGGGCAGGCGCAGATTGATAATAGGGCTCAGCCCGACTCGACCCGGGGTTATTGGCGGCTTAACACGCAGGCAGCTACCCGCAACACCCTGATCCAGTTTTTCGGGCCCAACCATCAACTTCTATACGTAGAAAATCTGCCCGAAAAATGGGTCAAACTCAGCCGGAAAAATCAAAAGCAGTTCGATCAGTTATTAGCGCAATTGCTGGCGAATTAGTTGGTAACGTCACGTATCAAAACCGAAACCCTACCGTCTACGCCCGAGTTACCAACGCCACCGCGTGTATCAGCCAGCGCAAACCGCCTGCAAAACCTGCCATCGACAGCCGCTTCTTATCAGGTGCACGCCTATGTCAATCCGGTGGGGAAACTCTACTTGATCGTTGATAATCCCGATCATTTACGCTATAAAATCTGGGTGGCCGATCAAAAAGACAGGACGCTCTACGAGGAATTCACTAACCACGATCAGTATCGACGCAGACTGGACTTATCAGCCCTGCCCGCTAATTCCTACCAGGTGACCGTTCAGATTGACAACAACCCATTTATTTATAAAATCAGCCGGCAAGAGGCCAGATTCGCCTACAGTATTCAGCCTGAATCCGTCAATAAGGAGGCAACTATTGAGCAAAGTCGGGAGCCGAGAAGGCCCTTGCGTGTGCCTGTTACTCTTGATCTGTAGCGGATATTTACTAGAATCAACATACCGATAGCCAACCAGATCGTCTACTAGTAACGTCAAACAAGCATGATTGGAGAGGCACAGAAAATCAATCAATTAGCGCAATTAGCGGATATGCTTAAGGCGCTGGGGCAACCGCTACGTATACAAATCATGATGATCATCGTCAAAGAACGTATCGTGAGTATTCCCACACTTCAGGATTATTTACCGGGAATCGATCAATTTCTCCTCTACAGTAACTTACGGTATATGCATAAGAAGCAGCTAGTCAAAAAGCTACGAAAAGGGCGAGACGTCTACTACGGCTTGTCGGAAAAAGCCCTTTCTGCCGAATTTGATACGTTCTTTCAAAATCGATCTGGCGATAAAGCGGGCTTCGCCCATGATCGTCCCTCATCGGAAAAAACGCACGTCTTTGCGTAACCACTGGCGCGGCTGTTTTACGGTTTCACCGCCTGACAGCATCTGGGATGCCAGTAGGTTTGCCGCAGCCAGACCAGTACCGCTACTGACGCCCGTTGATTACTTTTCCTGAAATACTCGTGCCCATAGTCACTTTGTTTTGACACGACGAAGATGAGTTTTTGGCCAGAATCATGCGTATCCGTTTTGAAAGATTGGGATTGGTTGATTTTCGTAAATTCCTGTTTGATTTAACCATAGGTCGTCCTCGTAGGTTTATACTATAATCAACATCATTATGCGTACAACAATGCAAAAACGCAAACTGGGAAACAGTGGCCTTGAGGTATCAGCCCTCGGTCTTGGCTGCATGGGCATGAGCTTTGGCTACGGCCCGCCCAAGGACACAAAAGAGATGATTTCGCTGATTCATGCTGCTGTCGAACAAGGCGTTACGTTCTTCGATACGGCTGAGGTATATGGCCCCTATACTAATGAAGAACTGGTGGGCGAGGCCCTGGAACCCTTCAAAGGCGACGTAGTGATTGCCACCAAATTCGGTTTTAACTTCCAGGATGGAAAACAGGCTGGGTCAAATAGCCGCCCGGAGAACATTAGAGCCGTAGCTGAAGCTTCCATGAAACGACTACGGGTCGACGTCATCGACTTGTTCTACCAGCACCGTGTCGACCCGAACGTACCGATTGAGGACGTAGCGGGAACGGTGAAAGACCTGATTCAGGAAGGAAAGGTGAAACACTTCGGCCTGTCGGAAGCGGGTGCCCAAACCATTCGACGGGCGCACGCTGTTCAGCCGGTAACGGCTCTGCAAAGCGAATACTCGCTCTGGACCCGTCAGCATGAAACCGAAATCATCCCGACTATCGAGGAATTGGGTATCGGTCTGGTGGCGTATAGCCCACTGGGAAAAGGTTTCCTGACCGGTAAAATTGATGAAAGTACCAAATTTGCCGAGGGCGACATTCGTAACATTTTGCCCAGGTATACTGAAGAAGCCCGTTCTGCCAACAAAGCCTTGCTGGACTTGCTGGATCAGTTTGCCGAACGCCGACAGGCTACGCCCGCACAAATTGCTTTAGCCTGGGTGTTGGCCCAAAAGCCCTGGATTGTCCCCATTCCGGGCACCACGAAGCTGCACCGCCTGACGGAAAATAACGGAGCCGCTGCGATTCAGCTAACAGCCGACGAACTTCAGGAGATTAAGGATGCCGCGGCTCAAATCGACGTAGTGGGGACGCGCTACCCCGAACAAATGGAAAAATCGACAGGGCTGTAAATGGTCAGTTAGTTTTGTTTGATTCATCAAATCAAGGGCTAAAACTGCTCACCGTATAGTCTATACGACCCTAGAACGAAGTCAATAGGAAGGGACTATCTTAATAAATAAAATCCAATAGCTTCGTTTTATCCTCTGATTGAGAGTACTGCATTGAATATGCCTTAGAAAAATTCAATAATGAGCAAAAAACCGCTGATCGGCTTTTTTGGCTGTTTCATGTTGGAAATCCCGCAGTTGGTACGAATACCGTAGCCTGGTCTGACTTTCACCGCTCATATTTGTGGAGTCATTCACAAACAACAATCAAACAACACTAACTAATGAAAACGAATTTTCTCCACATAAACCGCCCCGCCCGGCCCCGCATAATTGAAGTCGGTGGCCCGTTGGTTGGCTTACGAGGCCGTACCGTCTATCGCATGCGGTCGCGTTAAAACACACCTGTTCAATACGTTAAGCTCCCAGATCATCGGGAGCTTTTTTTATGGCCTGTCGTTTACATTAGTCGCCAACAGCACTCCCTTATTTTTTTATCACATTCTCGAATAAAAAAACGCCGTTTTTATTCGCAATGACAATGTCTGGCTTTCGGTCGCCATTCATGTCCTGTGCCACAATGTTAAGACCGGCCCCGGAATCATTGTCAATGATGTGCTCTCTGTAGTATGGTTCCTTGCCGGGCGTAAACTCAAACCACATCAGAATACCCGGATCACTGTCGCCCGGATCACGACCGTGGTGGGCCAGGAATCGCTTTCCGGTAATATAGTCCTTACGACCATCCCCGTTCAGATCGGCCATGATCGAGGAATGTGTCTGGGCAGTCGTGGTGCTCATCAAATGGGTTTTGAAGTCGAGTTTACCTTCGTCACTGACCTGTTCATGCCACCAGACGCCGAGGGCATGAGCCGACGCACATACTACGTCATTTTTCCCGTCCCCATTCACATCCAGAATCTGCATGTGCGAGCAGGGTTCGCCCAGGTCGGCGGGATGAAATACCCAGTTACCCGACTTATTATCGGCGGTTCCTTCAAACCATCCTTCCCGAACCACTACGTCGTTAAAGCCGTCTTTATTCACATCTCCATAGCCGATGCCGTGGGAAAACACCTCGGTTCCGGGAACATTTTCTTTACTAATAGCATATCGCGTCCATTCCGTATCGCCGGGTTTTGACGGTGGCTTTAACCACACAATTTGCTTTTTGGCTTTATCCCCACACAGGATATCGAGTCGGCCATCACCATCTATATCGATAAAACCCGGCGACTCGTTGGCAATGCCGACCGAATCGGCAATGATGTGTTTTTGCCATACCGCACCGACGGACCGACCGGGTTTATTCCTGGGATTCTCAAACCAGAAACCGGGTTTACCGGGAAAGTCAACAATCACTACGTCATCCCAGCCATCCTGATTGACATCCATTCCCAGATTCAGAAACGAATCGCTGTATTCTTTTCGCGGGTCATACACGCGGGACGGGGCCATTTCGTGACGGGTCCAGTTGGGCGCTTCGAACCAGTAATAACCGGCCACAATGTCCATCTTTCCATCCTTGTTCAGGTCGGCTACGGCTACCCCTTCCGAAATGAAATCTCGGGTGATCGTTGTTTTTTTAAACTCGTTAGTCAGCACAACGGGCTTTGGCTGATTGGGCGTGTTGGTTACCGTATTTGCAGCCTGCTGTTGACGTACTTTGAATAAGGGCTTATCCTGACCATAGGCGTTGGTCAGCCAGCTAAGGAGTAGGATACAAAACAATACGTACCGGGTGGCTATTGTGGTGTTCATAGTAGGCGAAGTTTAATAGAACACTGATTATGATGACCGTTAAGATATTTGAAGATTTTAGCAATGATCATAACATCGGGTTTTTAGAACAAAAATCAATGCCTTTACCAACTATCATAACTGACCTTAAGAATCATAACGATCAGCGTTCTATCATTTTATAATTTCCCAATTTTTACTCTTCCAGCACTTTGGCTATCAGCGCCTGAATTTCGTGATTTTCGTGCGAATGGTCCCGTTTGCCAACCCGGTCGTTAAATTCTTTCAGCAGCTTTTTAGAATCCTCCGTACCGATGGCCCCGATGCGCTGAATGGTATAGGGCAAATGCCTGGGCATTTTAGATTTTTGGGCCAGTTCCAACGCCCGCTTCATATCAATGGCGGCCAACGGTTCGGCGGCATACCAAAGCATCAATGGCAGGTTATGATCGTCTTTATTGTCGGATTTCTGAACGAGCGCATCCACTACGTCCCAACGCTGCGCAGGGTCCAGCCGGAGCATGGCCGATGTCAGGTATAACCGTACCAGCGCCGAATTATCCGTTTGGGCCAGCGCCGTAAAGCGTTTCAGCGTTTCCGGAGAAACGCTTTTGTTTTCGGCCAGTAATTGAATGGCCCAGCTTCTGACGTATTCATTCTCGTTGGCCAGCAAATCCGTTAACTCTTTTTCGGTAAGCCCTTTGGTTACATGCAGCGCCCACAACGCCCGAAGCTTCCGGGTAGCATCCGGATTTTTAGCCAGAATGTCTTTCAGGGCTTTGTGTACTTTCTTGTTGGGGCCACGTTCCTGCAAGATCGTCCGGGCTTGTCGTACGTACCATTCGTTGGCATGTAGCTGGTAATTAACCAGTTCCATGTCCGACGCCTTTGCTAGATCGACCTGTATCCACTTGTCATTGGCATGGGTAATTTTAAAGATGCGACCCATCGTTTTGTTGTGAACATCCGGATTGGGGCTATGGCATTGGTTCTTGTCGTACCAGTCGATGGCCCACACCGAACCGCTAGGATCATATTTCATATTCAGCCACTGCGACCAGGAATCGTTCATCGACAGGAAATCCGGTTTGTGAGTCACCAGATAACCCGACCCGTCGCGAACCGGATGGTCCTGGTTCAGTTTGGCGCCGTTGATGTTGTTCATAAAGATATCGTTTCGGTATTCTTTCGGCCAGCTATTGCCCCCCAGGTAAATCATCGCGCCGGAATGGGCGTGCCCCCCTCCTGCCGAAGCCGACCGGAAGTTGCCCGCGTGCGGACCGCGTTCACCCACCCAGTGTACGTGGTCGGCGTGGGTTTTAATGTCGTCGTAGGTGTACGGATTAAAGTGCTTGCCCGCCTGCCGGAAGTAGCGCCCGCCCTGAATCATGTTGTACATGTGCGGAATCACGCAGGCCGTAACGAACGCGTGCCCATAATCGTTGAAATCAAGTCCCCAGGGATTGCTGGTACCTTCGGCGAATAATTCGAACTGATGGGTTGTGGGATGATACCGCCAGACACCGGCATTCAGTTTAGTACGTTCCGAATCCGGGGCACCCGGTTTGCCAACGTTGGAATGGGTAAATACGCCGTGTGTCCCGTACAGCCATCCATCCGGACCCCAGCGCAGGCTGTTCAATACTTCGTGGGTATCATCAGTGCCCCAGCCATCGAGCAGTTTCTGGGGCGGCCCAGCGGGCAGATCGGTTTTAGCATCGATGGGAATAAACAGCAGATACGGTGCCGCCCCGAGCCACACGCCCCCCATGCCGACCTCAATACCGCTGACCAGATTCAGTCCTTCGGCAAAGACTTTTTTCTTGTCCAGCGTTCCATCGCCATTGGTGTCTTCAAAGATCAGAATGCGGTCTCGACCCTGCCCTTCCGGTGCCGGAACAGGGTAGGTATGGCTCTCGACCACCCACAGTCGGCCACGGGGATCGAGGGTAAAACAAATGGGTTTAATAATGTCCGGTTCAGCAGCTGCCAGCGTAATCCTGAATCCATTGGGCAGGCTCATTACGTTGGCCGCTTCGGTGCCGGACAGTCCGGCATGGAGCACGGGGTCCAGCGGTGGCAGGATAATAATATCTTTCTGATTTAATTCGTTGGGGAAGGTCGGACGCGTGGGATAAAATAGAAATTCATCAAAATTGATGTGTGCCCATTTGTCATTCGCGATGTAGGGAATCTGCGAAATTCCGGTTTCGTTGTCGATGATCCGGATGAAAATATCCTGATTCAGATAGGCTTGCAAATCAACCACGACCGGCTGCAACGTAGCGCGGCCCTGTCCGGTGCTATGAAAAATGACTTTATCGGTACTGGCCTGTACCAGTTCGACACGCGTATCCTGCAAGGCACCACCCGACACCCGGAACGCGGCAAACGGTTGGGTTACGGTAAAAGGGCTGGAGGTTAACGTACCGGTCAGTTTGTAGTTGGTCGTGCCTCCGCTGCTCAGAAAATACTTCCCGGCAAAGCCAATGTGCATCTCTTTCTCGTGAATCGGAGACGGATCATCCTGAGCAAAAATCGGGTTCACAAACGCATCGCCGGTGGCGGTCCAGTCTTTTAACGTACCGGACTCGAAATTCAGGTTTAGCGGCTGCCCGTTCTTTGTGGGTAGTTGTCCGGCAATTGTGGCATCAGAAATAGTACCCTCCACGACCTCGAACTTCCCGACCATACCAGCCGCTCGGTGACCCGGAACCGTGCAGTAATACGTATCGCTTTTATCGGCGGTAAACGTAATGCTGGCCTTACTTCCCTTTTCCTGAAGGGTTTTGCTTTTGATACCCAATTTTTCAAGGGCGATATCATGCGTCATGAGTTCGGTGTCGGTAATGGTGATACGAACCCGATCACCTTTATTCGCCTTTAAGGTTGGGTTGCGAGCCCCATCCTTCGAAAAGTAGCCCAGCATGGACGCTTCCAGCGCATACTCCCGGTCGACTTTCGTGGTGTCCTGAACCGGTTTGGTTTTGGAAGATTGGGCTGTACTATACGTACCCGTTATTGAAAGAACGACGGAAATCAATAGTATGAGCAAACGAAATTTGTTCATAGGAATAAGGCGTAAGTCGTTGAAGGTAAGTCAGTAATAAGGTTACTCTGGTGACAAAAACAACGCGAATGGGCTTTACTACTTAATTAGTACGTTATAAATTGATCCCAAGGCGACAAGCCTGCCATTACAGTTCGGATATAGTCAGATCACGAAATTCAACCTGGGCAACCCCTCCGGCGTGAATCTGAACGGCAATGACGCCTTTTGCCGGTATTTTGCTGTCCTGTTCTGTATAGTCACAAGTTTTCACGCCATTGATGTATAGCTCGTGGTGGTTGCCTTTGCAGCGGATGATGTAGCTATTCCAGCCGTCTTCTTTCAAGATACGTTTGAGGATTCTCAAATCACCGCTGACCAGTTTTTCGCGTCTATGTTCATCATACAGATCTCCCCAGTACCCATTGCCAATGTCCGCCTGATAACCCACCATTTTACCGCCCTCAATGAGCGAACGATATTGAATTCCGCTGTTGATCATACCCGTCGAAGGATCGCCCGACAACCGAAACAGGCAGCGGAACTCAAAATCACCATACTCTTTCAAGGTGTACAGATACGTATTGGCCGGTATCTTTTTAACGCCATCCCCGCTTTGTATAACGCTGTCTTTCACAGACCACAGGTTGGCATCAGCCGGATCGACCGTTTTCCAGCCAGTCAGGGTTTTGCCATCAAATAATGACTCGGCCTTCCCCGACAACTGGGCAAAAGCCAGTACTCCACAGAAAACCTGACTGACTAAAATGAAGGCTATAACGAGCCACCGTTTTGCTACGTTAGCCCTGGGAAGTACACGAATCCAGTTTGATTTCATCAATTAAAGGGTCTCGGAAGCGTTCTGTTTGCATGCCCTAAGCTACTGGCAAGCCTGACAGGCTGGACATACTTGTTCTTGCTAAAATACTAAAAGCAGTTACTATATCCATATTTACCCTGCCCACTACGTAGCTGGTTTTGAGTCTGTCTGGTTTTTTGCCGGGACTCGGGAATACCTGAAGTAACTTAGACCACTGACGCCACCGACTTGCTGGCTGGCGTACCTTATCCGGATACTGAGCTATTACGTCCTATAGGTATATTTCTGTTGCTCAGAGAGCCATAACTGTACTTTCAAAATGAATTTGAAGGCTCGACACCCCATTAAATTCTATTTTTTGAAAAAATAATTAAAAAAGACTAAGTGTTTTTATGGACTTCATCGTCTTTGTATCAGAAGCGGTTCTTTTAGTCAATGGAAAACGGACACTACCAGAACTACCCACTTCACTTACAAGCAGCGATGGGACAAGTCCTACCACTAACACAGCGCCAGGGAATTGGTCAGTTACCTAGTTTGACCCCCGAAGAAGTGCCCCATGACTCCGCTGATAAGGCAAGTTGGGACACGGAATTGTTTCTGCGGAATACCTTTCAACAGGATGTCGAAAGTGGGATTAGCTTGCTGTTTCGGCAATACTACGCTATGTTGTGTAGTCACGCGGTTCGCTACGTATCGTCGAAAGCCATTGCTGAAGACATCGTTTCGGATATTTTTTATGAGTTTCAGGCCGAATCCCGATACCAAACCATAACCTCATCCTACAGAGCCTATCTGTTCACGGCTGTGCGCAATCGGGCATTCGATCATGTACGGGCCGAAATGCGGCACACGACATCGCTGGACAATGCCGAATTAATTCCAGCCCACATCACGCAAAGTCCCGACTCAATCACGCAGTATGAGGAGTTGTATCATGATGTGGAAAACGCCATTAACGCCATGCCCCTGAAGCGTCGTCAGATTTATGTGATGCACCGGTTTGAGGGGAAGAAATACCAGGAAATAGCTACCGAACTGAACCTGTCGCTACGTACCATTGAAGCCCATCTTTTCCAGGCTATGCGCCAGATTCGGAACACGCTGAAGGACAAGTGGCTGTTGATTGCCTGCCTGGCAGGGGCGCTCTGGCATTGATTACGTATTATTTTGTATGATGACTACGTGTTTTTCATCTTGAAACCGTCATGATACGGCTAACATTCCACCAATGAAAACTCAGGTATCGAAAGAAACGCTTTTCAACTACTTTGCTGGCCGGGCAACCGCCCTACAAAAGCAGGCCATTGACGAGTGGGCGAAAGATCCTATTAACCGGGAAGTGTTTTTCGAGTGCCTGGTCGCATGGGAAAGTCAAAATTCGCAGTTTATGGCCGACGACCGGAAAGCCCTGGAACGACATCGGCAACGCATGCTCGACCAGCAGCCTGAAACCGCTACGTCTCAACTATCTGCGCCAGGAGAACCCATAACACATTGGCTAAATCCCGGTCGGCTGCGCTGGATGATAGCCGCTTCCATAAGCCTGATCGTCCTATTAGGCGGACTCTTTTTCAAAGATGATCTGCTGTATACTACATATAGCACGGCCTATGGCGAAACCCGTACGGTCAAACTCGCTGATGGAAGTCAGGTGACGCTCAACGCCAACTCATCGTTACGGGTACCTCGATTTGGATTCGGCCAGAAAACGCGTGAAGTCGTATTGTTAGGCGAAGCTGATTTCTCCATCAAACACCTGCCCAACCATCAACGGTTTGTCGTTCAGACACATAATAATTTTGAGGTGGTTGTGCTGGGCACCGAATTTCTGGTCAACACCCGTGAGAAAGCGAAGAAAGTGGTGCTGAATAAAGGCAAAGTACAACTCCTGTATCAGGAGGGGGAAACCAGTAAGCAATTAATGATGAAGCCTGGCAATCTGGTCACGTTCGATCAGACGGGTCGGGTCAGCTTGAAGCAAACACCTAACCCACAAGAATTTACGTCCTGGAAAGAACATCGATTCGTATTTGATGGAACAACCCTGGCAGAGATTGGCACGCTGTTTAAGGAAAATTACGGGATAGACCTGAAAATACCCGACAAAACGCTGGCGCAATGGACCATTTCGGGTGCCTTTAAGGCCTACAGCGCCGAAGAACTTATCGAAACAATAACCAGTGCTTCCAATCTGACCTACCGACAGCAAGGTGATACGATTGTTGTAACCCAAAATCAGTAACTAAACACCCCTTACCTACTCATGAAAAAACTAATACGTATGCTGCTCCTGCTGGGAGTGGTACTGGGAGGAGTACGGCCCGGCTTTTCCCAACTGCTGGCCAGCGCCCACCAGATTCAGCAAAAAGAAGGGCCGGTCAAAACGTCACCCCAAAAGCTAAAAGACGTCCTTAAAAAGTTGCAGGACCATTATGCCATCGATATTCTGTTTTTCGATCGTAATGTAGACGGTCTCGTCGTGGCGGGTGATGTGATCAATTATAAGGTGAACATCGAGCAGAATCTTACGGCCGTTTTGAAACCGCTGGGACTGCGCTACAGAAAGGTAAAAAACGGTGGCTACGTCGTGGTGTCCAAAGAGTCTGCCGAAAGAACGGAAGCCAGCAACAATCTGTCGCCAGTTGGCTCACTAACGTCGCCCGATCGGTTCGATAACGAAGTTGACAGCCGACCGGCATCCATGAACCTTCCGGCCAAATTACCCACCGAAAAATTAGCTCCGGTCGACATTCCGGTTCAGGGCACCGTCACTGACGATAAAGGCGAAGGGTTGCCGGGTGTGAGTATTGTCATCAAAGGGTCGCAGAAAGGAACGACGTCCGATGCCGAGGGAAAGTATAAAATCGACGTACCAAACGTATCAGCGATCCTGATCTTTAGTTACGTCGGCTATTTGCCTCAGGAAGCAACGGTTGGCACCCGTACGACGGTCGATGTTACGTTAAAAGCCGACGACAAAACGCTCGATGAAATTGTGGTTGTGGGCTACGGAACCGTCAAGAAAAAGGATTTAACGGGCTCGGTGGGCGTCATCAGCAGCAAAGAAGTGAAAGACCTTGGCGTCACACGTATCGAACAGGGATTGGCCGGGCGGGTCGCCGGGGTTCAGGTGAAAGCCGTGTCGGGCGAACCCGGTGCGGCTCCCCAAATCAGGGTGCGCGGCATTGGCAGCATCTCGGCGGGAGCCGGTCCGTTATACGTTGTGGATGGCTTTCCAACCGATAACATTCAGACCCTGAATCCCAACGACATCGAAACCCTCGACATTCTGAAAGATGCGTCGGCAACGGCGATCTACGGCTCGCGGGGTTCGAATGGCGTGGTCATCATCAATACCAAACGGGGGAAATCGGGGAAAGCCAATATCACGCTCGATACGTATTACGGCTGGCAGAGCGTATCGAAAGTGCCGATCATGAAGAACTCCATCGAGCAGGCGAATTTCTTCTACGACGGCATGCGCAATCGGAATCTGGATGCAGGTAACAACGTTTCGGGCAATCCAACCACCTGGACATTTCCAGTCCCGGCCATCATCATGGACGTTCGCGAAGGACGAAATACGACCGACGAAAACTCACTCGATAAAGTCCTGATTACAGCCCCACAACGCCAGATTCAACTGGCTGCCACGGGTGGTACCGAAAATGTACGATACGCCGTCAGTGGGGAGTATTTCAATCAGGATGGCATCATCGTCAACAGCGGCTTCAAGCGGTATTCACTCCGTACTAACATCGACGCGCAACTCTCGAAACGGCTGTCGGTAAAATTGAGTCTGAATCCGTCGTATACAGATCAGCGTTCATTGCCATCGACCGGTGTGAGTGGCGGCACCGCGGCTACGTTGGGCATTGTAGCGTCGGCTTTGCAGGTTCATAATTTCCGGCCGTTGCTGGATGCCAACGGCAACTACTTTAATTATGCCGGCCTTGCCGACATGGCTGATATCTACAATCCGCTGGCCGTTGCCAGGGAAACCATTACGTCGCAAAAAGGCTTTCGATTTCTGGGCAACATCAACGCTGAATATCAGATTTTACCGGATTTAAAATTCAACGTTCAATTGGGCGGAAGCCTGCTGAACGGGAAGGGCATGTACTTCGTGCCGCAACGCGTTTATTTTGCCAATGCCCTGGCGTTAGGTACCGACAATGCCTCCATGATTACGAACTGGCTTACCGAATACACCTTAAACTACACGAAAACTATTGGCAAACACTCGCTCTCAGCCTTAGCGGGCTATACGGTTCAGAAAGAGCACGGCGAATCTAACTTATTAAGCAGCAACAAATTTCCCAATAACCTGGTACCTACCTTAAGTGCGGTCGGTGGCTTGATCACGAACGGCACATCAAGTGTTTATGAGTGGTCACTGCTGTCGTATCTGGCCCGTGTCAACTATAATTACAACAGCAAATATTACCTGACTACATCCATTCGGACGGATGGTTCATCCCGTTTCGGCACCGAAAATAAATACGGCATATTTCCTTCAGTAGCGCTGGCCTGGCGGATTTCGGACGAGAATTTCCTGAAAAATACGCGGGCGATTAGCGAGCTAAAACTACGTACCAGCTATGGCGAAACCGGCAACAATAACATTGGCAACTACGACCAGTATGGAACGATTGCCTATGAAAATTATGGTATGGGCGGCACCGTGGCGAGTGCCATTGCGCCGGGCCGGATTGGCAATCCGTCACTAACCTGGGAAAAACAAACGTCCGTCAATGTTGGCGTTGATGCCAGTTTTTTCAACAGTCGGGTTAACGTGTCTGTCGATCATTTTCAATCCAGAAATACGGATTTACTCCTGAACGTAAACATTCCCAATAATACCGGATTCAGCACGGCTTTGCAGAACATTGGCGAGGTGAAAAACACGGGCTGGGAGTTCGTTTTGAGCACGGTAAACGTTGACAAGAAAATCAGATGGTCAACCGATTTCAACCTGTCTTCGTATCGCAACAAAGTAGTCAAATTAGGGCCGCAGGGCGATCCTATTTACTCGGGCAACAACGTAACGATGATCGGTCAGCCGATTGGCATGTTCTACGGGTTTCTGGTCAATGGCATCTTCAAAAACCAGGCCGATCTGGATAAAGGGCCGCTCTACAATCCAACCGGAAGCGACCGCTCGCGCGTTGGCGATGTGCGCTTTGTGGATATCAACGGTGATGGTGTCATTAACAATGCCGACAAAACCATCATGGGGTCGCCTTACCCGGATTTCTTTTATGGCATGACCAACCGCATTACGTATAAAAACCTCAGCCTGAGTGTCAGTGTGCAGGGCTCGAAAGGAAATCTGATTTATAATACGTCGCGGGGTGGCGGCAACAGTGGACGGGCGCGCGTTCGGGGCTATGCATTCAGCAATAATTACTGGAAATCGGAGCAGGACCCCGGCGATGGCGTAACACCCCGCCCCAATGATAGTCCAACGGGTGGTGTACGACTGCCGAGCCAACTGTTCCTTGACACAGGCACCTACCTCAGAATCAACAATATAACCCTGGCTTACGTAGTACCCAGTGCTATTACGCAGAAACTGGGCCTTGGTTCGCTACGTGTGTATGTAAACTCAAACAACCCGTTCCTTTTCACGAAAAACACGGCGTTTAACCCGGATGTCAGCACAACCGACAATCCGTTGACGCCCGGCGTAGAGGCCAATGACTATCCATTGCCGAAGAGCTTGATGATTGGCTTAAATGTGGGATTTTAACGTAGGGAATTAAGTAAAAAACTACAGCAATGAAAAAGATATTCTGCCTGCTAAGTGTAGCTTCCATGCTCACGGTGTCATGCCAAAAGACCTTCATCGAATTGAATCCGATCTCCACGGTAAGCGTTGAGGCCGTCTATAAAACTGACAAAGATTTTCAGGATGCGGTCGTCGGCGTGTACAGCATGCTCCGAAATCAGTATCAGGATTTTTGGATCTTCGGCGACCTGCGGGCGGATGATTCGTGGCACGCCCTCGGCAACGATGCCTTTCTGGTTTCGGTGGATAAGTTCAACATGAACAGCGATGCGGCTTTGATGATTTCCACCTGGCGTAATTATTACAGCGCCATCAATCGGGCAAATCTTATTTTATCCAAAATCGAAACGGCCGATGCAGCCCTCGTCCCGAACAAAGATCGACACATGGCAGAAGCCAAATTTCTTCGGGCGTTTGCCTACTTCGATCTGGTACGAATTTTTGGCGACGTTCCGCTTAACCTTGCTCCCACCACGATTGCCGAAGGATACACAAAAGCGCGCGAAAAAGTAGACAAGATTTATGACGACGTCATTATTAAAGATTTGCTGGCGGCCGAGGCTGTATTGCCCACAAAATATACGGGTGCTGATGTAGGTCGGGTAACAAAAGGAGCTGCGAAAGCTATTCTGGGACGCGTGTATATGACCCGTAAGGATTTCGTAAAAGCGGAAGCCAAACTACAGGAAGTCACTACGTTAGGGTACGCCCTTTTGCCGAATTACAAAGACCTGTTCGACTACACAAAAGACGAACACCATAGCGAATACATATTTGACATTGAATATCAGGACGGCAATCTGGGCGCGGGCAGTGGTTTCTCGAACAAGTTTTTACCGAAATCAGCGAACTCGCTGGCCGAAACATTTTACGGCATAAAAGGCGGTGCTGGCGAGCAGAATAGCCCGACGCTAGCGCTGTTCGACTCCTTCGATCCGACCGATCCAAGACGCGATGTTACAGTGGCGAAAGGCTACACGGACAACAACGGGGTTTTCCAGGGATTTTTGCAGATCGCTACGTTCACCAAAAAGTACTTAGCTATTACGAACACGCTGAATGACAGCAAAGTAAACTGGAAGGTGATCCGGTATGCCGACGTATTATTGATGTACGCCGAAGCGCTGAACGAGAATGGCAAAACCGATGCGGCTCTTACGTACCTGAACCAGATACGCACCCGGGCGAACATGCCAAAGTTCGCCGGTCTGAGTAAAGATCAGTTACGTACTAAAATCTACGACGAACGGATTTACGAACTCTCCATGGAAGGCGTCCGGTGGTTTGACCTGGCCAGAACAGGACGCTTGCAAAGCGTCCTGGGACCGCTTGGCTTCAAAGACTTCAATGCGCTATTCCCGATTCCACTGGTAGAAATTCAAATCATTAATAACTCAGCCGTATTACTGCAAAACCCAGGGTATAATTGATTATAATTAAAAAGACCCCCAACCCCCTGAAGGGGGCTCTGGTTGCGAGTAAAGAAGCCCCCTTCAGGGGGTTGGGGGTCTTTTTAGACATCCATCACTCATTAGTATATTTTCATTTAAGCGTATGAAAGTGAGAATCAATCTAATCTTAGCCCTGTCAATGGTGATGTCTCTCAGGGGGATACAGGTAGGTTTTGGTCAGCAGAAAAAGAATGTATCAACAAGCCCTGCCGTAAACTACATCGATCCGACGATTGGAAACATAGCGCCTTTTTATAACACCAACCGGCCGGTCGTGCAGGTCCCCAACCAAATGATACGTATGTTTCCCAAGCGTCAGGATCATCTGGATATGCAGATCACCGACTTCCCGATGACGTCGCTGAATATCATTACACCCCAGGTGATTTTTGCGATAAAGCCGTTTGCTGGCGCGTTGGCCGATACGGGCTGGTACCGGCGACTAACGTATGACCATGATCTGGAAGTCACCCAGCCCTGGTATTACTCCGTAAAACTGACGGACGATGACGTATTGACCGAATACACAGCGGGCGAACGAACCGGGATTTACCGATTCACCTTTCCGGCGGGCGCTAAGAAAAACCTCCTCTTTTCTCACTATTACGCCAAAGGGAAATATGATCTCACTGACGGCACAACCATCACGGGTGTAGAGTTTGTCGATGACGCCAATCACCAGCAGAAAGGCATGGCCTATTTGTACGGAAAAGTCTCTGGCAAACCGGAAAGTGGCAAGAAGCAGGGCGAAAAAGACTGGGGTCGCTACACGGTGCTGGGACCTCCCCAAAAGCATAAAAAAGTGGAGGGCGAACGAGCCTATTTTAGCTACACTGAAGCCGATGCGCCGGTGCAGGAATTCCGTTATGCCCTTTCGTTTATCAGTTCCGAACAGGCCAGAAAAAACTTCGAAAAGGAGCTGACGGGCGTTACGTTCGATCAATTAAAAAACAAGGGAAAAGCCGCCTGGGAGAAAACCATTGGGCAGGTGAAGGTAGAAGGGGGCACCGACGCCCAGAAACGCAGTTTTTACACCGCCCTTTACCGTTGCTACGCCCGTATGGTCGACATGTCGGAAGATGGAAAATATTTCAGCGGCTACGACAAGAAAGTACACGACGATAAACGGCCGTTTTACAACGACGATTACACCTGGGGTAACTACCTGGCCCTGCATCCGCTACGTTCGATCCTCGATCCCAAACGGGAAGCGGATATGCTGCAAACCTATGTGCGGATGTACAAGGAAAGCGGCTGGATACCCGAATACCCGAAATTCTTTGGCGACCGTGCGGGCATGTTTGGCTTCAAGTCTTTTGTGGTATTTCTGGACGCCTATCGAAAAGGCATTCGGGATTTCGACACCAAAACAGCCCTGGAAGGCATGATCAAAAGTGCCGACAAGCGAACTATGCTCCCGCACCGGAATGACCCGAAAGGCGCACTGGACGATTTTTACTATGCGAAAGGCTATTATCCGGCGCTGCATCCCGGCGAAGCAGAAACCGACTCCGTAGCTAAACTCCACGGCAACGGACAACGTCGGTCGGCGGTGGCCATTACGTTGGGGAATAGTTATGATAGCTGGGCGTTGAGCGAATTCGGCAAGGAATTGGGGAATCAGGATGTCTACAAAAAATACGCACCCAGAGCCCAGAATTACAAGAACGTCTGGCACGCTAAAACAGGCTTTTTCCTGCCGAAAGACGCGAAAGGTGAGTTTATAGAAATTGACCCCAAGTTCGATGGTGGTCATGCCGGGAACGATTATTATAATGAAAATAACGGCTGGAGTTACCGCTGGAATGTTCAGCAGGACATCAAAGGGTTTACCGAGTTGATGGGTGGACCTGACAAACTGGAGCAGAATCTGGATCAGCTTTTTCGGGAGGGCCTCGACCGCAGCAAGCCCGTTTTCTGGGAGAAATTTCCTGACCAGACGGGCATGATCGGGCAGTTTGCCATGGGCAACCAGGTGACCTTCTTTATTCCCTATCTGTTCAACTACACCAACGCGCCCTGGAAAACCCAGAAGTACACCCGACTCCTGCTGGATACCTGGTTTCAGGATACCATTTTCGGCGTCCCCGGCGATGAAGATGGCGGCTCAATGTCCTCCTTTGTGGTCTTCTCGGCCATGGGCTTCTACCCCACCACACCCGGCATTCCCCGCTACAGCATCACCAGTCCGCTGTTCACCAAAGTCACCATCGACCTGCCCAACGGCAAAAAATTCACCTTGTCAGCCCCCAACTCATCGCGTCGCAACAAGTACATCCAGTCGGCCACGATGAACGGCAAACCCCTGACCTCGCTCTCATTTTCCCACGATGAGCTAATGAACGGCGGGACGCTGGTCTTGGAAATGGGCGAGAAAACCGACAAGAAATGGAATATAACATACTAACGTATCCACGGGCTGAAGCCAAACGCAGCCCGGCCTGTGGATGCACTTAACCTTCAACTGAATATGTCAGAATTTCAACGAACTCTATATAAAACCTTATTAATCAGTATCGCTACGACTAGTTTGCCCCAACTCAGTCTGGCGCAAACGGGTGTCAACTACATTGATCCGACCATTGGCAACGTAGCACCTTTGCTGAATACCAATCGCCCGATTGTGCACTTGCCCAATCAGATGGTACGGGTATTTCCGCACCGGCAGGACCACCTGGATATGCAGATCACCGACTTCCCGATGCTGTGCCAGAATATCATTACGCCCCAGATGATCTTCGCCATCAAACCATCTGTCGGTAACGTAGCAGACACGGCCTGGTATAGCCGCCTGACCTATGACCATGACCTGGAAGTCACCCAGCCCTGGTATTACTCCGTAAAATTGACCGATGACAACATTCTGACCGAATACACGGCGGGCGAAAAAACCGGTATCTACCGATTCACCTTTCCGGCGGGCGCCAAGAAAAATCTCCTCCTCTCCCACTATTACGCCAACGGGAAATACGAGATTCAGGATGGGAATAAAATCATCGGTAATGAACTCGTTGTCGATGCGATTCATGACCAGAAAGGAACCGCTTATTTGTACGGCGTTTTTACAGGCAAGCCGCAAACCGGCAAGAAAGACGGCGAAAAAGATTGGGGTAAATACACCGTTAGTGGCGTACCTGAAAAACCCAGGAAAATGCCGGGCGAACGCGCCTTTGCCAGCTACGCCGAAGCCGATGCGCCCGTGCAGGAATTCCGCTACGCTATCTCATTTGTCAGCCCTGAACAGGCGAAGAAAAACTTCGAGCAAGAGTTAACCGGCGTTACGTTCGATCAACTCAAAAACAAGGGCAAAGCGGCCTGGGAAAAAGTGATCGGGCAGGTGAAAATAGAAGGCGGTACCGACGCGCAGAAACGCACGTTTTACACCGCCCTTTACCGCTACTACGTCCGCATGATCGACATGTCGGAGAACGGTACGTATTTCAGCGGTTTCGACAAGAAAGTACACGAGGACAAGCGACCTTTTTATAACGATGATTATACCTGGGGAAATTATCTGGCTCAGCACCCATTGCGAGCAATCCTCAACCCCAAACAGGAAGCCGACATGCTGCAGTCGTACGTGCGGATGTTTCAGGAGAGCGGCTGGATGGCGGAGTACCCACGGCCATTTGGTGATCGGCCCGGCATGTTTGGCTTCAAATCGTCGGTGATGTTTCTGGATGCGTATCGGAAAGGGATTCGGGATTTCGATGTCAAAACGGCCTTCGCAGGTATGCTCAAAAACGCCGAACAGGCTACCATGCTTCCGTTCCGAAATGGTCCCAAAGGTGATCTGGAAGAGTTTTACTACACGAAAGGCTACTACCCGGCACTGCATCCCGGCGAAACGGAAACTGACGCGTTTGCATCGCAGAAACCGGGCCAGAAACGATCGGCGGTGGCCATTACGTTAGGTGATGCGTATGACAGCTGGGCACTGAGTGAGTTGGGCAAAGAGCTTGGCAATCAGGATGTCTACAAAAAATACGCACCCAGAGCCCAGAATTATAAGAACGTCTGGCAGGAAAAATCCGGGTTCTTCATGCCGAAAGATGCAAAGGGAAACTGGATCGATATCGACCCGAAATTTGACGGCGGCCACAATGGATTTGATTACTACAATGAGAACAACGGGTGGAATTTTATGTGGAATGTTCAGCAGGACCTCAAAGGCTTGCGCGAGTTGATGGGTGGTGCCGATAAGAT
Organism: Spirosoma endophyticum; assembly: GCF_900112365.1. Classification (GTDB taxonomy): domain Bacteria; phylum Bacteroidota; class Bacteroidia; order Cytophagales; family Spirosomataceae; genus Spirosoma; species Spirosoma endophyticum. The sequence continues at coordinate 41,647 of NZ_FOLQ01000018.1, forward strand.
GGAAGCGAAACTTGACCAGCTTTTCCGCGAGGGACTCGACCGCAGCAAGCCCGTTTTCTGGGAGAAATGGCCCAACCAAACGGGCATGATCGGGCAGTTTGCCATGGGCAACCAGGTGACCTTCTTTATTCCCTATCTGTTCAACTACACCAACGCGCCCTGGAAAACCCAGAAGTACACCCGACTCCTGCTGGATACCTGGTTTCAGGATACCATTTTCGGCGTCCCCGGCGATGAAGATGGCGGCTCGATGTCCTCCTTTGTGGTCTTCTCGGCCATGGGCTTCTACCCCACCACACCCGGCATTCCCCGCTACAGCATCACCAGTCCGTTGTTCACCAAAGTCACCATCGACCTGCCCAACGGCAAGAAATTTACCTTATCGGCCCCCAACTCATCGCGTCGCAACAAGTATATCCAGTCGGCTACGATGAACGGCAAGCCCCTGACCTCGCTCTCGTTTTCCCATGATGAGCTAATGAACGGCGGGACGCTGGTCTTGGAAATGGGCGAGAAAACCGACAAGAAATGGGAACCGCAGAATTAACGTATAGCCTACATCGTCAGGAAAAACTGACTAACCTATAAACGCATTTATCTCTATGAAATGGACACAGGTTATTGACCCGCTTAACAATATAGCGTTGTCCGTATTGGTGGCGGCAGTGCCCATTATTTTTATTTTCTGGGCACTGATCATCCGGAAAATGAAGGGTTATCAAGCCAGTCTCATCGCCATCGTCATTGCTACGTTCATTGCGATTCTGGTTTATGGCATGCCCGTAAAACTAGCCGTTCTGTCCATCGCGCATGGTGCTTTGTACGGTCTTTTCCCTATCTGCTGGCTGGTGATCATGTCGGTGTTCCTCTTTAACCTGACCGTTAAAAGTGGCCAGTTCGAAATTATCAAGCACTTCATGGCGGCCATTACGTCCGACCGGCGATTGCAGGCGCTCCTGATTGCATTTTCGTTTGGTTCGTTTCTGGAAGGCACGGCGGGCTTTGGCGCACCGGTGGCCATTACAGCCGCCATGCTGGTCGGACTAGGGTTCAATCCTCTCTATGCGTCGGGGATCTGCCTGATTGCCAACACCGCCCCCGTTGCGTTTGGCTCCATCGGCATTCCCATTACGGTAGCCTCGCAGGTATCCGGTATTCCCGAACTACCCATCTCGCAGATGGTGGGCCGTACGTTGCCTCTCCTATCAATATTGCTGCCTTTTTATCTGGTGACGATCATTGCCGGATTCAACAAAGCGAAAGAAATATGGCCTGCGGTGCTGGTATCGGGCGTTTCGTTTGCCTTTCTCCAGTGGTTTTCGTCCAATTATTTAGGCCCTTCCCTGCCTGATGTCATCGCGGGTCTAGGCTCGATTGTTTGTCTGATGGCTTTTCTCCGATTCTGGAAACCTAAAACGGTGTGGCGCTTTGCTAACGAACCAGCCGCCACGTTCAACACCGACGTATCGTACACGAGCGGGCAGATGCTTCGGGCCTGGTCGCCGTTTATTGTGCTGACCATCATGGTAATTGCCTGGGGCATGCAGCCGATCAAGGACGTGCTAAACTCAGTTGGGATGTTCCAGTTTGAATTTCCGGGACTTCATAATGCCATTGTGGGACAGGACGGAACCGTACTACCTAAATTATTCAAGGTCAATTATTTATCAGCCGCCGGAACCGCCATACTCATCGCTGACCTCGTAGCCATTCCATTGATCGGCCTGACGTATGGCGAGGGGGCAAAAGTATTCGGCGCTACGTTAAATCAACTAAAATTCCCGATCCTGACCATTGCCGCCGTACTGGGATTTGCCTACATCCTGAATGATTCGGGTATTACACTCACCCTGGCTGCCGTGCTGGCTAATACCGGCTTTATGTTCCCATTTTTCGCGCCGGTTTTAGGTTGGCTGGGCGTGTTCATTACAGGTTCCGATACGTCGGCCAATGCGCTGTTCAGCAAACTTCAATACGCTACGGCTCAGTCGATTGGCGTCGATCCGGTGGTGACTGTGGCCGCGAACATCTCGGGGGGTGTTGTGGGCAAAATGATTTCTCCACAATCCATCGCCGTGGCTGCGGCAGCCGGCAATCTGGTCGGTAAAGAGTCCGAATTATTCCGCTTTACGGTGAAGCATAGTTTCTTCATGCTGCTCCTGATCTGCCTGATTGTGCTGGCGCAGGCCTACGTAGTGAAATGGACAATTCCGGTCTATGAGATGCTTAGCAGTAGCAAAACGGTTACCACGCCTGACGTATCACGCGGTTATGTCTACCTGCTTGGGTTAGCTATTTTGTTAACCGTCCTGGCATCGACGATTGTGACGATGACGAAGAAGAAAACCCCAACACCGGACCTGGTCAATTAACTTTTATTGAACACAGAGACACGGAGAACACAGAGTTTTAAATCATTGGCTTTTAAGCATCTAAAGCTTTGTGTTCTCCGTGTCTCTGTGTTCAAACCACCTTTAAATCCTTAACTCGATGAAACTATTCCTTTCTCCAAAAGAATGTGTGCTGACGTTTTTTGCCTTTCTCTGTATAACCAAGTTGAATGCCCAGCTTGTCAAGCGATCCAACGTACCGGCACCCGCTTTCGAAGTCACCGGCAGCATTTATCCCTGGGAAGTGCATGATGAAGGTATGGATTTGATCCTCGACAACCTGACGAACATAGCCGGTGTAAATTCGGTGTATCTGATTGCCGTCATGCACCAGGAACATCGGCCGTTCAACAATGACAAACTACCCGGCACGTTCCTGTTTAACCACAATCCGGCTCGCCGGGAATGGGATGCCGAAGACTCCAGAGCTTATTTCCGACCCGATATGAGTGCCTACGGACGTATCAAACCTATGTTTTCGAAGTATGCCTGGCTGAACGAAACCGACTGGCTGAAACTACTTCTTGACAAAGCACATGCGCGTGGTCTTCGGGCGGGCGTCGAGGTTTCTCACACGTACATTCCGGTGGACTACCTCAATCAGCATGAAGAGTTTAAGCAACGGGATATCAACAACAATCCCGTCGAGCGACCTTGTACGAACAACCCCGATGTCCGGCAGTATCTGGTTGCGCTTTATGGCGATCTGGCCAAAAACTACGATGTTGACTACGTTCAGACCTGTATGTTGTTGTTTAGCCGATCCGATGATCCGACCAAAGGCGGCACCTGTTTCTGCGAATCCTGCAAGCATAAAGCCAAAGCAATGGGTTTCGACATGGAAGCAGCCATCCCCATTCTGAAAGACAATCCGTATGCGCAACCTCAGTTGGATAACTGGCGCAATTTCCGGAAAGCATCCACAACCGAAATTTATAAGTTGGTTACGGATAAACTGCATGAGATCAATCCTGGGATTGATTTCCGGCTGAATGACCTGAACGACAGGACATCTGGCTTAGCACTCGAAGAGTTAAAGAACAATATCAACTCCGTTCATTTATCCACGCACACGGAGCAGAATGGCTATCAGAAATCAGACCGGAAATCCCGAATCGCTACGACGAAGTATTTCATGGGCAATGATATTCCCATCATCCCCGGCGTTCCTACGCGCCTGCTCACAACACCTGAGATTGTGAAATCCAGTATTAAAATTTCGGTTGATGGTGGCGCAAAAGGAATTGGGATCAAGCATTATGACGGCTCTCCCTATTCGCTGCTACGGGCCGTTCGCAATGGACTTAGCGAAGCGGGTGTAGCTGGTTTTACGCCAGTCACCGGTATGGAGGTTGAAAATATGACGCTGGCAGGCTACACCGCCGACAAATTTCTGATCGAGCCCTGCGTACAGACAACCGGAAAGGGAACGGCAAAATCTGCTTTTACCAATCCATCCGGCATCTATGACATTGTGGTTTCGTATGCGGATGAGAAAGGGGGACAGGGTAATTTATCCCTATCCGTCGCCGGTAAACCAAAAGCCTCCTGGCAATTAAATGAAGACGTGGATTGCTGGAAACGAAAAACCATACCCGGCATAAAGATCAATACGGGCGATGTGATTGAACTCGTCGGCGTCGCGAATGGCCGTGAAACGGCGCGGGTCGATTTCATTGAATTTGTACCACAACCTGGTGCTCTCAAAACGAAAGCATCCACAAAAACGCACTGAGTTCAAAAACCGTTTTCAGCCACTGACTAAAGCATTATCCAAAACTTTTTTTACGTATAGGTTGGTTGCAAAAAGCCGGACAGAACTTCTGCCCGGCTTTTTTACCGTTCGTTCAGCCTGAAAACTGATCTGTACTCACATCACTTATTGAAGTAATCGATTTTCTCGGCGTCCGAATTGTTATCCACCCGCAACTCCCCGACTCCAGCGCCCTGAACCACCATACTCACCCCTAAACTCCCTTTCGTGTTGCCCGGCAGGAACTGACCCGTCAGCCCAACGGAGCGTGAATTACTGGCCGCATTGGGCTGATTATTTGTTAAGGTATAAAAGTCGCCATTAGACGTATCGAACACCCACCCACTGTTCTGAACCGGCCGTCCAGCGACCAGCGTCTGGTTCGGATCAAAGCTCAGCGTCAGCAACGGGTCCCTGGCAAAACGAATCACGACGGGTCCAGTGGTGGCCACCTGATTCAGTTCAGCAACCTTCACCACCACTGATAGGTTAGTGGTGCCATAGAGGGTAGTAGGCTGCACATACAGAATAGAGATTAGGTCGGGGGCCAGCGCTACGGTTGTGCTGGCCGTTGATGAGCAACCGGCAGCCGCCGTTACCACCACTGAATACGTACCGGCCTGAGTGACGCTGGCCAGGTTACCCCCATTGAGTTGGGTAGCGCCCGCGCTGAACACGTACGTTACGCCGGTAGCAGGCGAAGCCGTCAGGGTGACGCTGGCACCCGGCGTACTGAGCAGCCCGCTGGCCGTTAAGCCAGCCGTTGGCAACGTAGTAGGCGAGCCCTGAAATTCATAGGCTCCCATATCAATGCGCCCACCGTTATAAAAGCGCGGATTACCCGCTACATCGAATGTGCCGGCAGTAGCCGCAGTCGTGGCTGGGTCGCCGGCGTTGATAGCCGGGGAGCAGGACGCCAGACTAAGGTCTCCAAGTACAACCGAGCCAATAACTGGCTGGCTGATAAATCGGGGATCGAGGTTGAGGTTGTTAGAACCGGAGCCCGACCAGCCGCCCTGAATGATGCTATACGTTAACAAAGGAACGCTGACGGATATCGTGCTTGATGCCGGTTGACTGCTCACCTCCGTACTATTGCCCCAGATAATGCTGTTTTTAATGGTAGGTGACGAGCCGTTATAATTATAGATGCCACCACCAACCAGGGCCGCACTGTTGCCCGAAAACGAACAATTCGTCAGTGTGGGGTTCGATGTATTGAAATTTGCCACACCACCCCCATATTGACTATTGTTAAGCTGGAAAAAACAGTTCACCAGCGTAGGTGACGACGCATCATTATAGACACCACCACCGGCACTCCCTGTACTCGTCGTACTGTTTGCGGCAAAGGCGCTATAGGCCAGCGTGGGTGATGCGGATGCATTTGCCAGACCGCCACCGGAAACAAACCCAACATTGGCAATAAAGTAATTAAATAGCAGGTTGGCGTTTGAGGTATTATTCATCATGCCACCACCGACATACGCCACATTGTTATAAATTGTACAATTCCTGATTGAAGGGCTTGACCCGTAACTATATAAGCCGCCACCGTAGCTATCCGGCACTGACAGATTGGATGTTGTCCCACTGGTAACCACGAAATTGGCAACGCCATCCCGTACGGTAAACCCATCTAAAATAGCCGTGCTGGTGAGGGGATTGCCGTACGCGGGGAAATTAAGGATGACGTGGTACGAATTGTTCGCGAGCGAGTTGTCCTGCTGAATGTCGCCACTGAGAATAGTCGGATTCGTGCCCAGATTCCGTTGATTGAGGTTAAAATTCGAGGGTTCATTTCCGGCAAAGCCGCCGTAAATAGCCAGGTTGTTTTGCATGGCAAACGACCTGGTGCGCGGGTCGGTTGGGTTGGCATTACCAAACGCATCGACACCAGGGTAATACGTGCCTTTGGCGACCCAGATTTGCGCAACCTGGGTGCAGCGTTTGGCTGCCGTCAGGGCAGCTTGCAGCGACGTGAAGGCACTTGCCCAGCTAAGGCCGTTGTTGGCTCCCGTAGCGCTGGCATTTACATATAATATACCTGCAGTAAGACCAGCCGGACAGCAGGCAGTTCCTTCATCAATCTGTCCATTCTGGTTATTGTCTTTATTGTCGCAAAGTTCGGGCGCACCGGGGTAAACCGTTGCGTCGTTGTCGTCGTAGTCACCTCCACAAACGGTTACGTTGTCATGATCATTGTCGACATTATTGGCCGCATTAAACACGGTTGCGATGAGGTCGGGCGTACCGTCCGGGTCACCCGTAATTTTTGAACTCGCGCAAATCGTGCCCAACAATAGTATCCCCGCTACGTGAGGAGCGGCCATCGAGGTACCACTCAGGTAGGCATAGCCATTATTTATGTAGCAGGAGGCCACGTTGACCCCTGGTGCACTGTAATCAACGGGGCCGTTACCGTAGTTGGAAAAGCTGGCTATTTTACCATAAATATCCATGGCCGACACCGTGACGATGTTCGATCCATTGACCCGGGCGGGGCTGACGTAGTTAGCATTCTTCGCATCATTCCCTGCGGCCACAACGACCTTACATACCCCCGACAAAGCGAGCACGGCATCATCGATTGCCTGGCTGGGCGCACCACCCAGACTCATATTGACGACATCCGCACTGGCCGCATGAGCCGCTACGTAGTTTACACCGGCCACTATCGTTGAAACGGTGCCAGTTTCGTCCAGAAAAACCCTTACGGCCACGACCTCAGCACCAGCGGCTACACCAATCACGCCAAACCCATTGTCTTTGGCGGCTATCGTACCGGCAACGTGTGTACCATGACCGTTGATATCAGCCGCGCTAGTAGTATTCGGAACAAACGTAGTAGACAGTCCGGTGTTTACGTTCAGATCAGGATGTGTAAGATCTATGCCTGAATCAATGATCCAGGCCCTCTTCCCCACCCCCGATGCACCCCCGCCTACCCGGCTGATACCCCAGGGTATACACTGCGACAGAGCGTCAGGTAGCTGTCTGTCCAGGATGGCCGTTACAGTCCCGGTAGTCAGTGCCGTTTTTAGCGCATTTCCATCATTCAAACTAAGCGACAGCACCGGGATCGTTACCACAGGCGATGTACCGCTCATATTAGGCGCATCTCCTGCCGCGTTATTAACAATGATAACCCCGATGGCCCCGGCCTGTTGTGCATTGGTGGCTTTCGCAACAAAATCGCAGGTACCCCGATCAATCAGGGCAATCTTTCCCGCGATGTTATTTTGAATGACGCCACAGCCATCCGTTACAGGAGCGGACCCGTCATTGACCAGTATCACCTCGCCGGAAACGGAGCCCGTCGACCCGAAGGTAGCGGTACCTACGGCGTAGTTCGTCACCCCGTTGAGCGTAATGGAAGGGCCATTGCAACTGGCAGCCAGCATCGTAGGCGCATCCACATCGTTCAAGAAAACGGTTTGGTCGGGCACAATGTAGGCCACCTGATCGTCCTGACGCAGTTTGTCGACCTCAGCTCCTGTCAAGCCGCTCACCGCGAAACCTTTCAGCGCCGTATCGTATACATGCAGTATCGATTTTCCGGAAAGTTTATTTTTCAGTAACGTAGCGTTAGCTTCTTCCCGCATCAGTTGCTGCCGCTGCGGAAAAGATGGGATGGACATCACGCGCGCCTGGGCCGTTGAGGTTTTCTTATACACCACAATATACTGACCAGCGATGGCCTGACTGGCAGTAGGCTGACCCTGGTTGCCAGCCGTCAGACTGCTTGCCTGCGTCTGCGCCGGGCTTTTAAGCGGGAAATTGTTGTTCACCTGGGGTAACTTACCCACCTGGGCCTGGCTACCAAACGGTAACGCACCCAATAACACGCACAGCCCCGGTAGGATGAAGCGGGTCAACGTTGAAAAAAAAGCATAAAAACGAGTCATGATAAAATTGAGTTGGAATTAAAAAAGAGGAAATTGATACGTAGTATTGGTTTAAAACAGACCAAGTCGTGGCGGATTTGGGAAACACCGGTAGTTTATGGAGTAGGTGTGATCCATGGCAGCCGCGAGAAGTAGATTTTGGTGCTACAAGTTCCACATTTCCGCAGGAAAAAGCTGCTGCTCATGTACCAAAAACCTAGTATATTATGGCATGATCCAAAAAAACTTAGTGTACTGATGCACGAAGGATATTTTTATAAAATAATGGACACAAGTCGATTACCTCCGAAGCCTCACAATTATCGGTGTCTGGCCAGCCAGGTATTCACCAGGTCGGTCGTCGCAAAATGAATGCCTTTGAATCGTTCGGGTGGCGGAGTATTCAGCGCCTGTTGCAGGCGGATTACATCCGGGTAAAACTCATTACCCTGGCCCGAAAACTGATCATCAATGGCACGTAGTAGCTGGTCAACTCCATACATTTCGAAGCTCCAGGATTGAAGATTGTTGCTGTCTTTAATGTCAGCTTTTATGCTTGCCGACAGCCGGAGGATACTTTGTTTCAACGGCTCGACAAACTCCCCCGGATGGTCTACGAGGTTACCATCCAGAAAATTATATACTTCCCGATCGCCCCTTTTATGGGTCAGCAGATCCAGTAACTCCGCTTCCCAGTTGGGATGGGCTTTAATTTTGACAAGAGCCGCCTGACGGACGTCATCGTCCTGATAGCGACCCGAATAGCCTAGCAACGTGATGATAGGATCGCCGGACTTATATGCAGCAACCTCATCCAGCCGGATCTGATGCCACCGTTTTTCATCGTCGAGTTGACGGGCTACCCGAGCCTGCGCCTGCTGTACGGACTCGCGCACATATCCAACCAGTAATCCACCACTATACAACGTACTGATACTTAATCCAACCCAAAAAGGAATGTTAAACGCCTGGAGCGGAAGCGTGGAGAGCCAGGCTGGATTGAGCGAGAGTAAGCAGGCCATTAACCACAGCAAGGGTATCCATAACTGACCATACCCCATAGCTATCCAGTGCAAAAACGAGGGATACAGCCCATCCTCATGCCATTCCTGTTTGAATAAGGCACAAAAAAAGATCGTTAACGCTACCCCCAACCAGGCCAGCAGGACGAGACCCGTACGCGTCAGGGCTTCTGAAGAGACCCAATCAAATCCACCTGCCGAGCGAATACTAATCGTCAGGATCAGGCTGCTGACGGCGAAACCCAGTGATAAATAGACCAGCGCCAGCCCGTAGCCCATGGAATTGTTACCCCCCGTGATGGGTTTCGGCGGCATAATCATGGCCAGGCCGATGTAGAAAAGGACGGTAATAAAAAAGAAAATGTATCCGAGCATGGGTGTGTGGTTTGTCAGCTAATTAACCAGGAATAAAACACGGTCTATTCTACCTGTTTGATCTCGTCAGCCGGGTATCGTTTTATTACCACTATTTACGTTTCGGCTCATCTGCTGAGTAATCTTTTTACGACAAATCTGCTACGTATCAGGAAAGTAATAGACAGACTCGTTTTATTTCTGGTCGATAGACAGCAACGTTTGCAGCAACACATTGGCACCATTGCCGATATCGACCCCTTTCGAGAATTCTTTGGGCGAATGGCTGATACCGCCTACGCTGGGGATAAAGATCATCCCCACGGGTGCGATTTGCGCTATTTCCTGCGAATCATGTCCGGCCCCACTTTGCATGTACCGGTACGTAAAGCCCAACGTTTTGGCCGCACTGATGATTTTATCCTGAATCGGTTTGGCCGTCAGGGCGGGCGTTACCCCTATCGAAGACTGCTTGAACGTAATGGTCGTTTCGGAGGCTTTGGCAATTGCCTGGGCTTTTGCTTCTACTTCGTGAAACAAGCTCCAGATTTTATCATGCGACAAATCCCGGATTTCCACGCCCAGCACCACCTTGCCCGGAATAACATTGTAGGCGCCGGGCTCGGCCGCAATTTTACCGATCGTACCGACCTGTTTTCCCTCGTGACTGGTAATCACCTCATTCAGGGCAACAATAAGCTTCGCGGCTGCCAGGAGCGCGTCACGTCGCATCGCCATCGGAGTCGTGCCCGCATGGTTGGGCACCCCGTCAACGGTGGCATCCCAGTGTTCAATTCCAACAATACCTTCGACCACGCCGATCTGCTGGTTTTCGGTCATCAGGATACCGCCCTGTTCGATGTGCAGTTCGATAAATGCGGTCAAATCGCCTTTTTTTCGCACCACTTTGCTTAGGCTATCGGGGTTGCCGCCGATGGCCCGGATACCGTCGGCAATCGTAAGTCCACTTTGGGTGACCGACTTCAGCGCGTCAGGCGTGATTTTGCCAATCATGGCACCGCTGCCGACCGTACCACCTTCTTCATTGGCAAAAATGATCAACTCCAGAGGGTGTTCGGTGACAATGTTATTTTCGTTAAGGGTCTCGATCAGTTCCAGCCCGCTAATCGAACCGACGGGTCCATCGTAATTGCCGCCATTCGGTACGCTATCGATGTGGGAGCCAAAGCCGATGGGCTTCAGGGATGGATTTTTTCCTTTTCGTCGACCAATAATATTCCCGGCGAAATCGATTGTTACGTCGAGTTTGGCCTTTTTCATCAACCCGATAAAGTAGGTGCGACCTTCCTGATCGGCTTTGCTGTAGGCCACCCGCCCTATTCCACCATTGGGCAGCTGACCAAATTTTGATAGCTCCAGGAGTCGGATCTGAATTCGTTGTTGATTGATTTTCAGGTTGCTTGTATTTTGCTGGGCAAGAGCCACGGAGGAAGCCAGCATCAGGCAAATGAGTAGTGTGTTTTTCATAGGTTGTTAGAAGGGATTGATGTAAATTTTTGGTCTTCGGGTGCTTCGCTTACTTAATTCGATTATACTTTCTCAGTAAATCAGTAACCAACTTATGGGGCAGCGCATACGCCTTATTCCCGTTAATACCCTCCATTGTTTCGGCGGCAACCATCGCATTAATAATGGATTCCTCGACGGCCTGAACGGTAGCCTCGAACAGTGGATTCATCTGATCATTGGGAAGTTGATCCAGTTTAGTGACCTTATCCCGTTGGAAAGCCGTTGAATTTGCCGTCGAAAAGGCAATGAAAATATCGCCTGACCCATTGTTCCCTTTCCCACCAACAATGCCCACGCCAAGTGAGACTCTGGTGGCTATACGTTTTAATTGATGCGGCAACAAGGGGGCGTCGGTCGCGACAACGACGATGATGGAACCGTCGCCTTCCTGTTTATAGGATGGCGGGCCTTTAATCTCATAATTCAGCGTGTCTTTCAATTCCTCCCCAATAGGTACACCAGCAACGGTCAAATGGCGTTTGGTGCCGAAATTCGATTGCACCAATACACCGACGGTGTAGGTTGAATCTTTGATTTTTACGCGTCTTGATGATGTTCCAGTGCCTCCTTTGAAACCCAGACACATCATACCGGTTCCTCCCCCTACATTTCCCTCCTCCAGATGGCCCGATTTAGCCTTGTCCAGGGCATCAAAAGCATGGCTTTCTTTGACGTGAAACCCGTAAATATCATTCAGACCACCATCGTATGTTTCTGCCACAATCGGGTACGTGTACCAGTAATCCTCTTTATACCAGCCCGTTTTTACGAACCACTTCAATACGGCATCCCGCACAACGCCCACACTATTCGTATTCGTGATCATGATGGGCGTTTCCAGAAACCCGGATTCTGTGATCCACGTCGTTCCCGTCATTTCTCCATTACCATTCAACGAATACCAATTTGAAAAAACAGGATTATTCGTTCGACCCCTCGGCAATATGGCGGTGACGCCCGTTCGGACGGGGCCTTTTCCCCGTATGTTTTTTCCCTGACCGGAAATGATGGTGCTATAGCCAACCTCTACGCCCTTTACATCGGTTATGGCATTGAATTTTCCGGGCGTTCCCGTAAAGGGAATACCAATGTCTCTGGCTCTTGGTTTTTGCCCAACTACCGAAAATTGAATGGAGAAGAATAGAATCAGTACAGTAAAATAGTTGACCATGCGCTACGTCGTTTTCAGAAGCCGTTTGAACTAACTTTTGGTGCCAGACTCACTCCAGCTTTGCCATGCCGTTTATTTTCCGATAAGGCGTTTTGAAAAAATCCCCGACCACCTGATTGAACAGGTCCTTGTAATGAATGAGTGTCGAATGGCCGGAGTTGGGTAAAATCCACAGATACCCTTTGGGAATAGCTTCGGCAATGACCAGCGTGTGCTTCGGCAAAATGACATCATGATCACCACCGATCACCAGCGTTGGGCAACGTACCTGTTTCAGGTCCGCCGTTGACAGGTGGGGATGGAGGGCCATCAGATTCAGCAGTTTCTTCTGTGCTTTGACAGCCGGTGTTTGCGACACTTTAGCCAGACTATCATTCGTGGCTACAATACTCTGAAAAAGGCCTGGTTCAATAGCCGTCGTGTCGGGCCATAAGTTGGCTCCGGTAATGGCCAGTTTCTTTACCTTTTCGGGATGCCGCATCGCGAGCAATAACCCATCGATACCGCCGTCACTCCAGCCAACCACGTAGCACGAGTCCAGATGAAGCTGATTCAGCAGGGCGTTAAAGTCATCGGCCATCATTTCATACGTGAGCGAATCGCTGGTATCCGCTGATTTTCCCTGGGCCCGGCTGTCGACCGCTATCACTTTGTAGTTCCTGGCGAAATACGGAATCTGGTTTTTGAAGTTGTTGATAGAACCGCCATTCCCATGAATGAAAAGCAGGGGTTTACCTACGCCATAGATTTCGTAATACATCCTGAAACCCCGGATGCTGGCAAACTTCCCGGCTTTGGCATTACTCCCATAGTTGGTGGTGCCAGACGACATAACGGATACTGCCGGTTGGGCGAAGGCCGATACCATCAATAACGAAGCAGCCAGAGCAACGGCCAGCGTTTTTAGTCTGTGCATGGATTTGATACGTGTTTAACTTGCGTAGACGTAAGCTACGACAGGTTGCTTATTTTCGAACAAACAACCCGGCGCCTGATCAAATATTAACGTAAAAACATTGTTTTTCCAATTCATTGGCAATTTGTATCGTTTTTGATTCGTCCAGGGCTACGAATAAGCGGAATGGGTAGTAAACGGAAAAATGAACCTTACCCTAGTAAACGTAACGCAGACTTATCTATATAATCTATGATCACATAAGAACAATAGATAAGGACTATGTCTTCGATTCATGTAAATTTGACTCGTCAAACAATAAACCTATTACCGAAGAATGGAAAATATCGAAAAGCAAGATACGCAAGACCCCTCCGTATGGGACGTCAACGATGACAGCAAAGTCAACACCGTTGGCCAGTGCCCCTTTTTGAACGGGGAATTAAATAAAAGTGCCGGTGGTGGAACGACAAACCGTGATTGGTGGCCAAATCAGCTGAAACTGAACATCCTGCGTCAGCACTCGTCGCTGTCCGATCCGATGGGCGAGAATTTCAACTACGCCGAGGAATTCAAATCGCTCGATCTGGCTGCAGTGAAACAGGATATTTATGATCTGATGACCACGTCTCAGGCTTGGTGGCCAGCCGATTATGGTCACTATGGCCCTTTCTTCATTCGGATGGCATGGCACAGCGCGGGTACCTACCGCATTGGCGATGGTCGGGGTGGTGCCAGTTCCGGTGATCAACGTTTCGCACCACTCAATAGCTGGCCCGACAATACAAACCTCGACAAGGCTCGCCTGCTGCTGTGGCCGATCAAACAAAAATACGGCCGGAAACTCTCCTGGGCTGATTTGCTGGTTCTGACCGGCAACTGTGCTCTGGAGTCGATGGGCTTCAAGACGTTCGGCTTCGGCGGTGGACGTGAAGATGTCTGGGAACCGGAAGAAGCGGTTTACTGGGGCTCTGAAACCGAATGGCTGGGCGACAATGTACGGTACGCCAACCCACACGAGCGTACGCTCGAACAACCCCTCGGGGCGGCTAATCTGGGCCTCATCTACGTGAATCCGGAAGGCCCGGCGGGTAATCCTGATCCGCTTGCTTCGGCGCATGACATTCGGGAAACGTTCGGTCGTATGGCCATGAACGACGAAGAAACCGTTGCGCTTATTGCAGGCGGCCATACGTTCGGTAAAACCCATGGTGCGGCTGACCCGAGCAAGTATGTTGGCTCTGAACCCGCTGGTGCAACCATCGAAGAGCAAGGTCTCGGCTGGAAAAACTCATTTGGCAGCGGACATGGTCCAGATACCATCACCAGTGGTCTGGAAGTTACATGGACCAAGACCCCGACACAGTGGAGCAACGATTATTTTGAACACCTGTTCACCTATGATTGGGAACTGACCAAAAGCCCAGGTGGCGCGCACCAGTGGCAGCCCAAAGGGGGAGCCGGAGCCGGAACCGTACCCGATGCTCACGATCCGTCGAAACGCCATGCTCCTATGATGCTGACAAGCGACCTGGCCTTGCGGGCCGATCCTGCTTACGAGAAGATTTCAAGACGTTTTTACGAAAATCCGGACGAGTTTGCCGACGCCTTTGCGCGGGCTTGGTTCAAGTTAACGCACCGCGATATGGGTCCAGTCGAGCGCTATCTCGGTCCGGAAGTACCAACCGAAGAACTGATCTGGCAAGATCCGATTCCGGCTACTACGCATTCGCTGGTCAACGATCAGGATGTTGCAGCCCTGAAAGCTAATATTCTTGCTTCTGGCCTGACGATTCCTCAGCTAGTATCTACCGCCTGGGCTTCGGCATCTACGTACCGCAACTCCGACAAGCGCGGTGGCACCAACGGTGGCCGTGTTCGCCTGACTCCGCAGAAAGATTGGGAAGTTAACGATCCGGCACAATTAGCCAGCGTACTGAGCACGTTAACCAGTATTCAGGAAGAGTTCAACAGCATCCAATCGGGAGATACCCGGATTTCAATCGCTGACCTGATCGTGCTGGGTGGCAGTGTCGGTATCGAGCAGGCTGCTAAAAATGCCGGTCACGAAATCACGGTACCCTTTACACCCGGACGTGGCGATGCAACGCAGGAGCAAACAGATGTGCAGTCATTTAATGCCCTGGAACCAGGTGCCGATGGCTTCCGCAACTACCTGAACCCCAGACATAAGTCTGCGGCTGAAGATATGTTGATCGACAGGGCTCAACTGTTGACGCTGACGGCTCCTCAAATGACGGTGCTGGTGGGCGGCCTGCGGGTGCTCAACACAAACTTCGATCATTCGAAACATGGTGTCTTTACCGAACGTCCGGAAGCCCTCACCAATGACTATTTCGTCAACCTGCTCGATCTGGGCATTACCTGGCGGGCCACTTCGGATGCCCAGAGCGTATTTATGGGCAGTGATCGGAAGACGGGCGAACCTAAGTGGACGGGCACCCGTGTCGATCTGATCTTCGGTTCGAACTCAGAACTCCGCGCTATCGCTGAAGTGTATGGATTTGCCGATTCGCAGGAGAAATTTGTACGGGACTTTGTCGCGGCATGGACTAAGGTGATGAATCTTGGCCGCTTCGATCTAGTCTAATAGCAGGTGTAGCGGAGTCAGGTACTCGTGTAACCTAATAAAAGGTAGTCTGGAAACGGGCTACCTTTTTTACGTCCAACCTTTTCGAAAACGAGATTGGATCAAGGCGAATGGAAGGGCATTTTGCTCACACAACGGTTAGGCTTCTTTGAAATCAACTTTACAGGTCAAATCAGGCAATACTCGTAGTATATCGGCTACTAATTGAGTAGTATCTTTAAGTTTGGTTATTTATTGTCCACGGAGCGGTTCGTCGTTGCGGCCCGCTCCGTGGACAATAAATAACTCCCCATTACCTGATACGTAACTTCCTGACCCACTCGATGAAACGCTTTTATATTCCCGGAATTCTTCTGATTGGCAGTTTACTCACCACAGCCTGGCTACGTACCGACGAGCCAAAACCAGGCACCGAATGGACCGAATACCTGGGAGGGCCCGACCGGAACCACTACTCGCCACTCACCCAAATTACGCCCGGGAACGTAAAAAACCTGAAGGTAGCCTGGTCCTATTCGGCACCGGATACGGGACAAATGCAGGTGAATCCGATTATCGTGGATGGCGTTTTATACGGTGTCACGTCTGCCGTTCGGGCATTTGCGCTGGAAGCGGCCACCGGAAAACAGCTTTGGCTATTTGGCGATCCGGAGAAGAATTTTGCCAGCACCAGCCGGGGCGTAGCGTACTGGAGTGATGGCAACGACAAACGCGTTCTCCATACCATCGGCTCCAATTTATACGCGCTGGACGCGAAAACGGGCAAGCCCATTCCCTCCTTCGGCGACAACGGAAAAGTGGATCTGCACACGGGCTTGCCCGCCATCGCGAAAGATAAATTCGTGATCTCCAATACACCCGGCACCATTTTCGGCGACCTGATTATCATGCCACTACGTCTGTCGGAAGGAGCCGATGCTGCGCCGGGCGACCTCCGGGCGTTCAACGTGCGTACAGGGAAACTCGTTTGGTCGTTCCATACGATTCCGCATCCCGGTGAAGTTGGCTACGAAACATGGCCAAAAGACGCTTACGAAAATAAGTACCTCGGCGGGGCCAACAACTGGGCCGGTATGTCCATCGACCGCAAACGGGGTATTCTCTACGTACCGACGGGCTCAGCTGCCTTTGATTTTTATGGCGGTAATCGACACGGTTCCAACCTGTTCGCCAACTGCCTGCTGGCCATTGACGCCAAAACCGGCAAACGCATCTGGCATTATCAGCTATTTCACCACGACCTGTGGGATCGGGATTTACCGGCCCCTCCAAACCTGATTACGCTGCGGCAGAACGGGAAGGCTATTGACGCCGTGGCCCAGGTGACCAAAAGCGGCTATGTGTTCGTATTCAACCGGGTAACCGGACAGCCACTGTTCCCGATCAGCGAAGTGCCCGCACCGGCTTCGGAGTTACCCACGGAGAAAGCCTGGCCCACGCAACCACTGCCAAGCCGCCCGGCACCCTTCGCACGACAGGCCTATACCCTCACGGAAAAAGATGTTAGTCCGTATGCTGAAAACCGCGATACGCTGGTCGCCCGTTTCCGGCAGTATCACAAAGAACGATTTGCAGCCCCCAGCAAAGCCGGTACGTTGATTTTACCCGGCTTCGATGGGGGCGCTGAATGGGGTGGTTCAGCCGTTGATCCGGGCGGTATCATGTATGTAAATAGCAACGAAATGGCCTGGGTGCTCACGATGGTGGATACCCCCAAGCAGGATGAGCTGGCGCATCTGAGTCCGGGCGAGAAATTGTATACCGTTAACTGCATTGCCTGCCACGGTGCCGACCGGAAAGGCAACGCCCGCAGTGGTTATCCATCGCTGGTGAACATCGAGACCCGTCGCGACAAGGCGTTCGTGACGCAAACCATTAGCAATGGCAAAGGCATGATGCCCGGTTTCACTACGTTGTCCGCCGACGAAAAGCAGGCACTGGTGGCATTTCTGTTTGGCGAAGAAAAAAAGGAAGTTACGGCGAGTGCTAAAACGGTCAAGCAGCCTTATGTCCCTTACCGCATCACGGGCTACAACAAGTTCCTGGATAGCAAAGGCTTACCCGCCATCGGACCACCCTGGGGTACGCTCAACGCCATCAACCTCAACACGGGCGAGTACCTCTGGAAAATACCGTTTGGTGAAGAAAAATCCCTGAAAGACAAAGGTATATCGACCACAGGTTCAGAAAACTACGGTGGCCCTGTCGTTACGGCCAGTGGTCTCCTGTTTATTGCCGCCACGAAAGATGGCATGTTCCGGGCTTTCGACAAGAAATCGGGAAAAGTGATCTGGGAAACGGAGCTGCCGGCTGCTGGTTTCGCCACGCCCAGTACGTATCAGGTGAACGGCAAACAATACGTAGTGATCGCGTGTGGCGGCACGAAACTCGGCACCAAAAAAGGCAATCAATACGTAGCGTTTGCTTTGCCATAATCGATCTGTCAACCCATCGTTCAATACCTGGTTATAGTATTTGTGTTCGAGTGAAACATGATTAGCAGAAATTAGCTTTACTTTAAGACTTTCGCATAGCTGTGCAAAAGTCTTAAAGTAAAGCTAACCCCTCGTTACCTGTCAATGGAATAGCCTGATTCCTGCGCTAGGTACTAATCCATCCAAGTTCATGAACGCGTTAACTATTGATCGTCCGGGTAGTCCACAGACGTTGACTCTTGCCGATGCCCCGCTCCCCCAACCCGGAAATTTGGAAGTTCGAGTCAATATAAAGGCCGTAAGCCTCAACCCGGCAGACTACAAACTAATCGGTGGCGGCCATCCTGCCTGGACCTACCCACACATTCCGGGATTAGATGCGGCTGGCATCATTGATACTGTTGGCCAGGATGTTACCCAATGGAAACCGGGGGATCGGGTTGCCTTTCACGCTAACCTGACAAAGCCAGGCGTATTTGCTGAGTACGCTATTGCGTCGACCCTGGCCCTGGCCCTGATTCCAGCGGCCATCTCGTTTGAAGAAGCCGCTTCCCTCCCCTGCTCTGGCCTGACAGCTATGCACGCGCTGGAAAAACTGCATCTTGAACCGGGGAAGAAACTGCTGATTTTAGGCGGCTCAGGTGGTGTCGGCAGCCTGGCCGTTCAATTAGCGAGGCTAGCGGGACTGGCCGTACTAGCCACTACGTCCGCCGTCAATCTGACGTACGTAAAGGAGCTAGGTGCTTCTCATGCCATTGATTACACGACTGATGATGTTGCGGCAGAAATCAATACGGTAACGAATGGGCAAGGCATTGATGCCATTTTCGATACGGTAGGCCATAGAGCCAATCCTGACGTATTTTCCTGGTTACCCTATAGTGGTCAGTTGGTTTCCATCGTCGACGTTCCTCCACTACCCAAAAATTACAGCAGCCGATCATTATCGTTTCACGCTTACGCATTGGGAGCGGTCTATACCTACGGAATCGTAGCGCAACAGGCTCATTTTCTGGGAGCGTCGATGCGTAATTTACTTGATCTGGTCGATCAGGGGAAAGTAATTCCCCAGGTCACTAAAGTCATCAACTGGACTGACATAGGGTTGGGTTTAGAGGAATTGAAGGAAGGTCACGTAACAGGAAAAATAGTGGCTACTCTATAAAGAATGGTGTTCCCATCTTGTTGATTCCCCATCAAAAAACAACTGCCACCCAATCAGGCAGCGATTGTCCAGCTCTAGTTTATCGTTGGCGGGCCACTTAGCCTACATCTCCTTGACTAGCTAAGCCGAAACGGTCACATACAGGTTAGAATTGGCAGTAAATGACAGCCGACGAACGCTAGACGGTTATCGTTCTCTTCCCAACCATGACGTTAGCATACAATAAGCACCGTGACTGTCACGGTGCTTACTGTTTTACTAGCTATCGAATTTCGCTCAAAGCACAAGCTCCTCACCAGATCCAGCAACGCAGCTTTTATACGTTGATAACTAACCGTCAGCAGGGCAATAGTCAGAGCACCCGCTCCATACTCGATAAGGTCACTCTTCCTGCCTGCATATGGACAACGTTCGTCCCAGAACGGATACGCGCGTACCGGGCAGTGTTGTCTATAGTTGGCTTATGAGTAATATAGGCGCTCGTTTATTCTTTAGATGATTGCCATGAGTAGGTTTCAGAGGTGGTAGCCAAGCCAGGTTTCCTCTAATGAACGAATCCTTACTGGTCAATAAGAACACATACATGTATCCGCTTACGATTAACCATTGGCTCACGCAACATGCCCGGTTCCGCCCCAACCACCTGGCCTTCGTCTTTGGTGATACCCGACTTACGTTTGCCGAACTGAACCGGAGTGTTAACCGGATGGCGAATGCACTGGCGGCTGCGGGTATCGGGAAAGGTGACAAAGTAGCAACGGTGCTGCCCAACAGCCGCGAACTGTACGAAACGTTCTGGGCCGTTGCCAAGCTGGGGGCCGTACTGGTACCCATGAGTCCGATGGTGCGGGGCCGGGGTCTGGTCAATCTGCTCAATGATGCCGACTCCGGTTTGGTCCTGACCGATATGGCCCACGCGCCATTTCTCGATGGGGTACGTAGCGATTTTCTCATTCCCACGGCCAATTACTGGCTTACCGACGGAGAGCAGCCGGGCTGGCAATCGTATTCAGTATTATGGCAGGCGGCTTCAGATACCGAACCTCCTGCGCCGGACCTCGTCAGCGAGGACTTGTACAATATCATGTACAGTAGCGGGACAACCGGCTTACCCAAGGGGATTATGCACTCCCACTTCGTTCGAGCCATGTATGGATCGCTGTTTGCCAATGCTTACCGCATTCGACCCGAAAGCGTGATTATGCACTCCGGTTCCATCGTCTTCAACGGCGCTATGCTAACATTTATGCCCGCCATGTTTATCGGCTGCACTTACGTATTGCTGAAAGAATTCTCCGTTCAGCCCGTACTCCGTACGCTGGCCAGCGAGGAAGTTACGCACACGATTCTGGTTCCCACCCAGCTAACAGCGTGCCTGCAGTATCCCGAATTCACCATCAACACATTGCCAACGATTGAATACATTCTGTCAGTGGGGTCACCCCTGTTGAGCGAGCAGAAAGAAGAATTGATCCGGCGATTTCCGGATACGTTCTACGAATTGTATGGGCTTACGGAAGGCTTCATTACGGTGCTGGACAAAACCGTTTCGGCCCAGAAAACCGGTTCTGTCGGGCGCCCTATCTGGTTTTCGGAGATGAAAATCGTGAACGACGATGGCCAGGAACTTCCGGCTGGTGAGGTGGGCGAAATCATTGGCCGGGCACCGTTTATGACATCGGGGTACTATAAAAAACCAGTGCAAACCGTTGAGGCACTACGTAACGGCTGGCTGTATACAGGCGATCTGGGCTATGTTGACGAAGATGGGTATCTGTTCCTGGCGGGTCGGAAGAAAGACCTGATTATTTCGGGTGGAGTGAATGTTTATCCTAAAGATATTGAAGAGGTAATTATTCGTCATCCGGCCGTTGCGGAGGTCGCAGTATTTGGCATACCCCACGACGATTGGGGTGAGACACCCGTGGCCGCCGTCCGATTAACCGCGGAAGCTACTGTGGATGAATTAAGAAACTGGACAAATACCACCATAGAAGCCCGGTATCAGAAGATTACGGCGGTGATGCTGGTCGACGAATTTCCAAAGAACGTAGCGGGAAAGATTTTGAAAAATGAATTGCGGGAATTGTATTTTGAACAGTTGAAAAAACCGTCAAATTACCCCTAAATCCCCTGAAGGGGACTTTGTTCATATGTAGACAAAGTCCCCTTCAGGGGATTTAGGGGTAGAGGGCATAACTCAAAGCCTTCCTATAATTTATACCTAACAATCCACATGGTTTATAAAAACCCCGCCTTCCTGGTAATTTTTCTTTTTCTGCTACGTAGCAATCCCCTGAACGCCCAAAGCAGCGCTAGTGACGGCGATTGTCATTGTCAGGAACTGGCAAAAGGGACGTTTGCGGGAGCAACCATCACCACGGCGGAATGTGTACCGGCGGGAACGTTTACTCCGCCGGGCGGTGGTCAGTCAATTACGGGTTTGCCCGCCTTTTGCCGGGTGGCTGCTACGTTGAAACCCACGCCTGAGTCCAACATTCGGATTGAGGTATGGCTGCCGAAAACCAACTGGAACGAACGATTTCTAGGGACCGGCACGGGTGGGGGAGCGGGAAGCATTTCATACGGAGCGCTGGCCAATGGACTAAAGCGCGGATTTGCCACGACCAACACCGATATGGGAACCTCGTCGAATGCCAATGAGGCCGTTGGTCATCCCGAACGCTGGGTAGATTTTGGGCATCGGGCTACGCACGAGATGACGGCGACGGCCAAGGCAATCACCCAGGCCTACTACAAAAAGCCGTTTCACCATGCCTACTTCGCAGGGTGTTCGACCGGTGGGCAGCAAGCGTTGATGGAAGCACAACGGTACCCGGATGATTACAACGGAATTCTGGCCGGAGCACCAGCGAACAATCGAACCCACCTGCACACGGGATTCGTCTGGAACTATAAGGTAACCAATCAGATACCGGGCAGTACGTTCTCGAAGGAAAAGATAGCATTCATTACCAATGCCGTGATCAATGCCTGTGCCGGTAAGGACGGCGGGGCACCCGGCGACAATTTCCTGACCGATCCCCGAGCCTGCCAATTCGACCCGGAAACACTTCCTAGATGCCCAGCCGGCACTGACGAGGGTACGTGCCTCACCCCCGCTCAATTGACGGCGTTGAAGCAAATCTATGCCGGACCCGTCAATCCGCGAACGGGCGAACGTATTTATACACCTATTCCACTCGGCAGTGAAAATTCGGGGGCGGGGATCGAGTATCAGCAAAACCCCAACCAGGCACCGCCTTCACTTTTTTATCAGTATAAATGGGTATTCGGGGCTGATTTCGATTACACTACGTTCGATTTTGATCGTGATCAGGACAAGATGGATTCTGTACTGGCTCCAATCCTCAATGCGAACAATCCCGATCTGGAACCCCTGAAGAAACGGGGTGGGAAAATTTTGATGTATTCAGGTACGGCCGATCCACTCGTCCCGTATCAGGATGCGGTTACGTATTATGAACGGGTAATTGACGCCCAGGGAGGTCTAAAGAAAACAGAAGCTTTTTTCCGTTTCTTCCTGATACCGGGCATGGCGCATTGTGGCGGGGGACCGGGCTTGAATGACTGTGGGCAGAATCTGGCGCTCACCGTTCCACAAGACAGTGACCATGACGTATTAACCGCCCTCATCAATTGGGTTGAAAAAGGCACCCCGCCCGATAAACTTATTGCGACGGCGTATACGGGGGGTATCCCCACGAATAGGGTCCGGCTCCAAAGGCCCATCTATCCATATCCCAAGCTTCCTGCATACACCCGTGGCGACCCCACTTCTCCGGCTAGTTATCAAAGTGCCACCTATACCAAACGAGCGGTGGTAAACCCTGCGAAGAAATACCTGAAGTGACCCGTTTGTTCGAAGTCTGTCACGTGTTTTACGTATAAACCCAGCCGATTGCAAGCCGTTCGTCGTCAATAAACCGATACCCATCCGGTGGAATCCGGTCTTTATCCAGTTTCGTTTTCGGACGTCAGAGCGACTGTACACCTTTGTAGTGTCCAAGCACATTTCCATGAAAACGAACGTTTTACTTGTTGCCACTACATTATTCGCTGCCACTTTACTAACGCCCGCCTGGGCTCAATTTCCGGGGATGGGTGGTGCTACTCAAACCAAGGCGCTGCCCGGTACCGCCGGTGACCAGAGCCCAAAAGGAAACGCCAAAATCATAGGTTACGTGCAGGATTCGACCCAGGCGAAAGCCGTTGAATTTGCCAGCATTGCGCTATACAATAAAGCAACAGGAAAGGCCATAGACGGCACCGTTGCCGATGAAAAAGGTAAATTTTCCCTTACGAAACTGGTTGCCGGTGAGTATCGGGCACTGATTACCTTCGTTGGCTTCCAGAACAAAACGATCGATAACCTTACCCTGGCCAATGGCCAAAGCCTTGATCTGGGCGTCATTAAACTCAGCTCCAGCATTAAAACGCTCGCTGAAGTGACCGTAACGGGGCAGGCGGCACTGATCGAGGAAAAAGTAGACCGACTGGTTTACAATGCCGATAAAGACATTACGGCGAAAGGGGGTGACGCCACCGATATTTTACGCAAAGTGCCCCTGCTCACGGTCGATCTGGACGGCAACGT
Organism: Spirosoma endophyticum; assembly: GCF_900112365.1. Lineage (GTDB taxonomy): Bacteria > Bacteroidota > Bacteroidia > Cytophagales > Spirosomataceae > Spirosoma > Spirosoma endophyticum. The sequence continues at coordinate 65,478 of NZ_FOLQ01000018.1, forward strand.
TTCCTTGCGGGGAAGTTCCAACATTCGGGTGCTGATCAACAACAAGCCCAGCACCATTGTGGCCAGCAGCGTGGCTGACGCGCTGAAGCAAATTCCGGCTGACCAGATCAAAACGGTCGAAGTCATTACGTCGCCCTCGGCCAAGTATGACGCCGAAGGGTCGGGTGGCATTATCAACATTATCACTAAAAAGAACAGTTTGCAGGGACTGAATCTCAATGTAGATTCGGGCGTGGGTAACCGGGGATCGACGCTTTCGCTCAATGGTAACTACCGCAAAGGCAAAGCTGGTTTTACACTAGGCGGCTTTGGCCGGGCCGGTTACAACACCATTACCAAGACCAATCTTGACCAAACCAGCCAGGTGAACGGGATTTCGACATTGACTCGCCAAAGTGGTGATGGCCATAGTTCGTTCCTGTTTGGTCAGTACAATCTGGGATTCGATTATGACCTGGCCAAAAACCAAAGCCTGACGGCCGGTGTTCGGTACGGAGTACGTAACATGCTCAGCCAGCAGGATCTGGTTACGCAACTGTTTACCAACGGCACCCCCGGTTCCGTAGCAAATCGGAACGTGGATACCAAGAATTTATCGGGGACGGTAGATGCCAACGTAGATTATCTGCATACGTTCAAGCCGCAACAGGAATGGAGCGTTTCGACGCTTTATAGCCGTAATGACCTGACCAACAACTTCGATGCCGACCTGCTCAACGGGTCCAATGCCTTGACGGGCCGTCAACAGAACCTGAATAAAAACGTCAACCAGGAGTTCACGGTGCAAACCGACTACCAGACACCGATCAGGAAAAATCAGTTGCTTGAGTTTGGAGCCAAGGGGATTATCCGGCAGGTCAATAGTGACTATCGGTACCTGCTGGCTGGCCCAACGGGTGAGTTCACGACGGAAAAGAATGGTACCCAGGGTGCGTTGCTCTATCACCAGAACATTGCAGCGGGCTACACATCCTATACATACACGACGAAACAGCGCTATACGTTCAAAGGAGGCTTGCGCTATGAGCACACCTTTATTGACGCCAGCACCGAGAAAGATGGCACCCTGGGTATTGGCAACTATGGCGTATTGGTACCGAGTGTCAATGCGTCGAAAACCTTCAAAGGCACTACGTTCAAACTGGGCTATAACCGGCGCATTCAGCGGCCGGGTCTTCAGCAGTTGAATCCCAATTTCAACGCGGCCAACCCGCAGAATATCACCATCGGGAATCCGTCGCTGCGGCCTGAGCTAACCAATAACTTTGAGTTGGGATTGAGCAAGACGATCAAGAAAACCTTTATCAACGCGACCTTCTTTGGCCGCGTAACCAACAATGCCATCACCCAGGTAAGTCGGCCATCCGACACGCTGGCGGGAGCTATTGTCACTACGTATCAGAACATTGGCCGTCAGTACACCTACGGCACCAACATTTTCGGGAATGTGGCGGTTACCTCTAAAATTAACGTGGGTGTATTCCTGAACACGTTCTATACCAGTCTTACAGGCCAGACAACAGGGTCGGACGGCCTGTCTACAACACTAACAAACACTGGTTTTAATGTTAGCGGAGGTACATTTGCCTCAGCGCAATTCAGTAATGGCTGGGGGGCGCAGGCTTTCGGCTTCTTGCAAGGCTCGCAGGTACAACTACAGGGGCGGCAGGGCGGTTTCGGGTTCTACACGGTAGGTATTAAGAAAGATATTGCCAACAAGAAGGGAAGTGTAGGACTAGCCGCAGAGAACTTCCTCTCGAACCGATTTAACATTCATACCGTGCTTAACTCTCCGCTATTCAGTCAGGTGAATGATGTGTATCTTTACAACCGGGGTATCCGTCTGACGTTCACCTACAAGATTGGCAAGATGACGATGGACGCTCCTCGTAAGAAGGCGAAATCGGTCAATAACGACGACGTAAAAAGTGATGGTCAGGCTCCGGCGGCTGGCGGAAGCTCTGGCAGTGGAACACCCCGGCAGTAAGAAAGACAGTAATACGTGTACAAATACCAATGTGCCATTTAAGCGAATCAAAACATCCCCAAATTAAACCTGGACAATGAAAACAAACACCTTTTTAGTTGCAGCAATCGCTTTTGTAACCTCGATCAGTGCCTACGCCCAAACGGTCGATGAGATCGTCGACAAACACGTTACGGCCATGGGCGGGCTGGATAAACTGAAAGGCGTAACGAGCCTGGTTACCGAACGATCTCTTTCCGTACAGGGTATGGAAATTCCTACTAAAACGACCATATTAGTTGGAAAGGCCATGCGTACCGAGTCGTCCGTCATGGGTAACTCCATGATTCAGGTTGTAGACGGCACCACGGGCTGGATGATACGTCCCGCCATGATGCAGGGCACGGGTGAACCCGAAGAAATGCCTGCGGATCAACTCAAACAGCAAATGGGTCAGCTCGATCCATTTGGAGCCCTGGTTAATTACAAGGACAAAGGAAATAAAGTGGAGCTGGTCGGGAAAGAGAAAGTAGATAAAGCCGATGCTTACCACCTGAAAGTGACGACCAAAGACGGGCAGGTAATGGATGAGTACATTGACGCTACGACCAATCTGGTCAGTAAAGTCAAAACGACTATGAACGGCCAGGAGGGCGAAATTTCGTTCTCCGATTACAAAGCGGTGGACGGTATCCCATTTGCGAACACGCTGGATATATCGAGTCCTCAGGGAGCCTTGACAATGGTTACCACCAAAATTACGGTTAACCCCAAAGTCGATGAGACTATTTTCAAGAAGCCTGCCAAAAAGTAAGCGTAATCAATATACGATCAAAAGCCGCTCGGAATGGAGCGGCTTTTTTTGTTTTTCAGCAGGAAGTGAATAAGCCTGGCAGGACGAGGACACTCAGGCAGCTGACAGATCAATTCCAGAAACAGCCTGATCGATAGATACCCAATTCAGGCCATCCGACTTGGTCGAGGTCACAACGGGCAGGGCCAACTCCGACTGGTAACTTCGTCTGATATCAATTAATGCTTCCTGTCCGGTCTGCCATCGACGAACCACGTTAACCTCACGCACATGCTCCGGTGCTTTGGGCGTGCTGGCCCCTTCAAAGTATTCAGGTATTCGTGCCGTCATCTGGCGGACTACCTCCTCAATAGAACTGCTGACCAGTAGTTCGGGCGACAGTTTGGCGATCTGGATGAGGGCGTTGACCATCGAGACGGTATAAAAAGCACAGTCGATATCCTGATGACGAACCGGTACACCATCGTGAAGACGCTGGAGGTTGAGTCCCCCGTCCTCCAGTCGATCGGAAGCCGGAGGGCTATCAGCGGGTTGAGGAAACACCGTATCAACGTATCGTTTAAATTTATTCCACCAGGGTGGCTTCCCGTTCGGTTTGAGTGTGTCGCAGAAGATGACGCGTTGTGGCAGATCAGGCTGCTGGGGGTTCATAAGCAGAAGTGCTGCTCCCAGATGACGATCATCGAATGCGTGGCGTCGCTGTATGACAAAACAGTGAAGCATCTGATCACCATCTTCCCGCAGTTGTTCCGTCATTTGCCTGACAATCCGCAGGGAATCCTCCATGTATCCTTCCGTCACGACGTGAATTGGCAAGGCGGTTGAAAATAACGCTTCGCGACGAAGCTGACGGGCCAGCAAATTCAACGCCGTGGTATCGGACCGGCGGGTACCAAAATAAAGACCGATATCTTCCCGGACGGCACCGGCAGGCATATCGGCCAGGCCAACCGAGTCACCATAATCGCTTTGTCGACTAACAGGGCTGTACCGAAACGGCACTTCAAGGTGTTCGCGCTGGGCAGCTAAGTTGTAGATGCGCCTTTCGAACCTGGCCAGCAGTGGCTCATAGGCATCTGGCTCAAAATAAACCTCGGTGCTGGGACGGAGCAGGTGATTAGCAATATCGTCCTGTTGAAGCAGGCGTTCAAGCGCATTGTCATGGTGCTTGAAAAAGCAACGTAGCGCGCCATATTCTACAAACTCGTCGATATCATGCTCGCCCGCAAGGCTCAGGCCATCGCTCGCCACCGTGCCTTGTTCGATCCAATGACGCAGATATTGTTTCACAGACTCATCAAAGGCAAGATTAGCTTTAATCGCCTGTTTTTTAACGTATTGAGTAGGGTAAAAATAAAAACTATCCATCGGCTCGGGTTTTCTAAGACCGAGTGGCATCCATGCATTCATGATAAAGGAATCCAGCTACAATAAAGTGTAGGCGAATATACAAATTTTAGAGAGATTATTTTGCACTATCCATGTCTTACCTGGCATTTTCACCTGTTTACGGTTAATAAAGAAGGGAAAAATGTAAGGAATCATCCTATTGAACGAAGCAAGGAAACGTAAAACGACGTTGGAACAGTAAGGCATCCATCAAATCACCACACTAACACATTGATTATCAATCCTAGATATCTATAGAGTATAAATTTTTGTTTGTAGCAAGCACGTCTGGCAATGACTGAAAATTTTCAGATTATTTTTTTAAGAATAATGGCTACGACGCGAAAAAGGGCCGTTTACAGACAACAATGCCAATAGTCTGGAAAGCGTATTTGAAAATAATGGCTCAGGAGATTCTGGAACAAGCTATCAATACGTTCGAAAAGAGCGATTTGAGTTGTCTATACAGTCTTTGTGGACAATATGAAAGGCCATCGCCATCCGTAATAGCCGGCTTAGGCCCTGATTACGGGCTTCAATATTGACGCCAATACCAACAGAATTATTTTACCGGTTGGCGTCAAAAATCGCATTAATCACAAGAATTTCGAGTGATTGGTCAGCCTATAACAAGCTGCCGAATGGCCGAATACGCTGCTTTTTGAACGCTAAGGCTTATACGTTTAAGTAATAGTACTACTCGATCCATTACGTATTTCTGGGTTGTCATCATCGACCACATCAAGTCGCTACGTTGCTACTTACTGAATTTCCAACAGGTATTGTTGGGTAGTCTCCTTATCCCTATCCTATTAAATGATGTACTATGGACTGGATTTCATCTTCATGCCGCGGATGGTGAGACTATTAGTAGCGTTCATTCGTCTCAACCATAAGTCTACCCTTTCGACATTCCTAGCACGTTCCTATGCCACTCACACGTTCCAGGCTACTCCTTATTCTATTTGTTTTCAACTCGCTGCTCACGCAGGCACAGTCTGACAGAAACGACCCCGATCCGACTCGCTGGATTAACTATGCGCAGACATACTACAAAATTCCGATTGCGCAAAATGGTCTTTACCGCATCACAACAACTGATTTCCAACAGGCAGGAATACCCATCACTCAGATCGATCCAACGACCGTGCAGTTATTTCATCGGGGCGTTGAACAGGCCGTTTATCTGGAAGGCGAAATCGATCATCAATTCGACTCCACTGACTTTCTGGAGTTCTACGGTCGGGGAAACGACGGCGCGCAGGATTCGTTGTTGTACAAACCGCACACGGCTCAACCTCATACGTATTACAGTCTGTTCAATGACACGACAGCCTATTTCCTGACATGGCGACTCGATGGAAAAGCAGGTAAGCGTATGAAAACGTATACTGATACGGCCTATGCCAACCTGACTCCGGAAACGTATCATTGGGCCGAGGAAGTACGCTTGTTTACGGATACGTACCCCGGTTGGGCCGCGGGCATTCCACCCAAAATTGAATACAGCTACTACGAAGTGGGCGAAGGCTATACAGGTTTGGTGCAGCAGAAAGACAAGCCTTATGCTAACGTTTTTCAACTCACGGACCCTGTCACAATCGGCCCCAAGCCGCAAGTGGACGTGCTGCTGGTGGGTCGTGAGTTCACCAACCATCGGGTCGAGTGTCTGGCTGGCCCAACAACCAGTTCCCAGCGACTGTTGGATACGGTCAGGTTTTCAGATTATGACAACGCGCATATCCGTCAGGATGCCAATTGGCAGGATATTGGAAAGGACAATAAACTCGTGATCTCAACTATATCGCGGGGCGACTCCACTACGCCCGACCCCTATTCAGTGTCCTATATCCGGCTGCGGTATCCTCAGAAAATCACCAATGATGGGCAACCCATGCGCCAGTTTCGGCTCCTACCAAACGCCTTGGACCGATCGCTGGTGGACGTAGCAGACGTGTTGCCCAACACACGTTTCTGGGATATTTCAGACTCAAACGCCCCCATCCGAATCGGCATCACAACTCCAACAGCAAAATCAGCAAGGCTTGTTGTGCAGGGAACCGATACGGCACGGTGTATCCTAAGCGCGAGCCAGTTCAAAATAGTGCCGGGCATTCATCCCATAGCGTTTACAGACTGGACGAGCCGAAAGCCAACGTATCTGATTATCAGCCATGCCGATTTAATGAAACCCGCCCATGGCACAACGAATGCCGTTCGGGGGTATGCTACGTATCGGGCGTCGGCAGTCGGTGGTTCCTATGATACATTGACGGTTTCGATGCAGCAACTGATCGACCAGTATAGTTACGGTGAGCGAAATCCATTAGCCATACGTCGGTTTGCCCGACAAATGCGCCAGCAAGGCAAGGGTTCCTTGCAATACTTGCTCCTCATTGGTCGGGGGCGCAGCACGCCCGGTATTCGGCGTGACTCGAATCAGGCCACGCTGGACAGGGTCATGACCGGCGGTTTTCCTGGCTCTGACATCGTATTTACGGAAGGGCTGGACGACAATGAACCAAATGTACCGGCGATTCCAACCGGACGTATCAATGCGGAAACCCCTCAGGAGGTTATCAATTACCTGAACAAAGTAAAAGAATACGAACGCCCAACCGCCGACCTGAGCTGGCGCAAAACTCTACTGCACTTGAGCGGGGGCGAAACGCCGTACGAAGCCAGTCTATTTCGGCACCTGCTCGACTCATACCGGGATCAGGCCATACAGCCATTCCTGGGGGCACGGGTAACGACCATTTCTAAAGAAACCGATACGCTGGTCGAGCAGGTTAACGTAGCAAAACCAGTCAATGCGGGCGTTGGTCTGCTGACATTTTTCGGCCACTCAGGCCTGGACGTAACGGATCTGGACATTGGCTTTTGCTCCAATGACGCGCTGGGCTATGCCAATAAAGGCAAGTACCCGCTGCTACTCATCAACGGCTGCGCCATTGGTAATTTCTTCTACGGTCGCCCAACGCTCACGACGGACTGGGTACTTGCCCCAGATCGGGGTGCTATTGCGGCCATTGCCCAAAGCCATCTGGGCTATACGGATGTGCTGGATCAGTACAGTCTTACGTTTTATGCCCTCCTGACCGACAGTACGCAGCTTTATAAATCCATAGGACAGCTTCAGCAGGAAACGATCCGGCGAGTACTACGTCAATCACCCGATGGCCGGGCGTTGGCCAACTGTCAACAAATGGTTTTGCAGGGCGATCCGGCTATACATGTATTTCCGTTCAAAACACCCGACTACGTACTGACGGCCGGTGGGCTTAGTGTACAGGCCAGCAACCAACAACCCTTAACTACACTGAGCGATTCAATTCAGATTCGGGCGATTGTCCAGAATATCGGGCAATATTGGTCGGGGCAACTGCCGGTTCGCGTTCGCCGGTCCGTCAACGGGCAGAAGTCAGCTGTGTTCAATACGAGCCTGCCGCACGCCATCGCTAACCTCGATACACTGACGTTGACCTTCCCGAACGAAGGAAATAGTGAGGGCCAAAATCAGTTTGAGGTAACGATCAACCCCATCGATTCGCCTGCGACACGTCGTGAAACCAATCACGACAATAACGTAGCAACAGTTGACGTAACGCTTGCCGGGCAAAAGCCCGTACTGATTTATCCGGCTCCCGGCAGTGTGATCAAAACGACTACGGTTCGATTAATGGCTCTGTACCTTGGCAACGGGTTACACACGTTTGATCTTGACCTCGATAGTACATCTCATTTTGATAGCCCTTTTAGGGTTTCGCAACGTATCACGGCCACAAACACAATTAGTTATCCAACGACTTTACCTGACCTTTCCAATAAGATCTATTATTGGCGTGTCCGGCTGGCTGACAAAGCTAACGATCCTGACTCATGGTCAACGGGTACGTTTATTTATGCGCCGAACAACACCGTCACAGGTTTACCCGAAGGTCAGATTCGACTGGCAACTCCCTTACCTACGGATAGTCAACAGGGTGATATTGTTAACCTTCCGATTGAGTTCACGAATCTAAGTCCGTACCCATTTCTGGATTCTCTGGTTGTCCAGCAAACGATTTACTCGGCGGGTCTGGTTAATCCGCAAACAACACGTTGGCACGTGAAGGCCCCAACGGGCAGTGATACGTTGCGATTTACGACCCGTATTGCCACCGAGAAATGGCCCGGCATTAACCGACTCGTGCTAACGGTTAATCCACGGGTTCAACCCGAATATTCATTCCTCAACAATACCCTTGACCTGCTGATTCCGGTGCAGCCTGATACATTCGCGCCGTTGCTCGAAGTGGCTTTCGACGGTGCTCGCATTACCGACGGTTCGACTGTTTCGGCGAAACCACTCATTGATATTGTTGTTGCGGATGAGAACCGTACCCTTATCCGGCGCGATACAGCAGGGCTGAATCTGTATCTCCAGCGACCCGGCAAGAATACCATTTTTGAGCGATTAAGCTGGCGAACTGCCAAAATTCAGCCAGTGGGAGCCGATAATGTATTTCGACTGCGCTATCCGTCGGCAATGTTACCAGAAGGCTCATACCAGTTGTTAGTAACTGCCCGCGACGCTGTTGGTAACGAGGCTGTACCGTATAAGGTCAGTTTTCGCGTGCTGAACGAACGGAAGCTAACAGACCTGACGGTTTACCCGAATCCGTTCCGCGATAACGTATTGTTTTCCTTTCAGTTAACGGGCAATCAAGCACCCAGCACGCTGACACTCACCCTTACGGACCTGAGCGGGCACGTAGTACATCAGCTACATCAGTCGGGACGCATTGGTCTGAATGAGTGGCAATGGAATGGCCGAACGGAGGGTGGCGATGCACTTCCAGCCGGAATTTACATCTACAAACTTACACTTAGTGACGCAGACGGCACCGCCTGGCCCGTCGCTAATAGTTTGCGAGGTGAGCTCAACGGCCGCATTCTTTTAATCCGCTGATGCTGAACAAACATTCATCTTTTTCAATACTATCAGGCAGACTTAAACGAGGGTACTATGTACCCGCCCTAACGGGTGTGCGGGCTGTGGCTGCTTACCTGGTTTTCCTGCATCACTACAACCCAGCCCCGCCCGATACTTTCGCCAATCGGCTGTTTACCCATGGCTACATTGGTGTATCAGTGTTTTTTGTTCTGAGTGGCTTTCTTATGTATCATCGCTATGCTGACGATTATTTAGCTCAGACGAGTTGGTCATGGCGGACATATTTACAAAATCGGTTCGCGCGGATTTTTCCACTGTATGCATTGATTCTTATTGGCACAGTTAGCGTCAATACCGCCACTGGAAAACCAGTGAGTTGGCCGCTATTTGGCTTGAACGTTACGTTGTTGAGCGGTTTTTTCAACGAGTATAAATTCAGTGGTATTGCCCAGAGTTGGAGCCTGACTGTTGAGGTCTGTTTTTATCTGTCAGCCCCGCTCCTATTCATCCTGCTCCGACGCTGGGGCGCCTTCTGGCTGACAATCGGGCTAGTTGGTATTGGGCTACTACTCTGGGCAACCGTCGGCCAACTTGCCTGGCACGGCTCATTTAGCCCCTTTCCGTTTATGATGTTTTATACCTTTTTCGGCAGGGCCTTTGAGTTTATAGTCGGGATGTGGTTATCTCAAAAATGGCGTCAAAATAGACTTCCCAGCTCTGGGCACGCTACGTTATGGAGTTTGCTGCTGATCGTTATTTGTGTGTTCTGGCAAGCCAGTGTATCCATGTTCATCGCCAACCCAACCAGTTTATTTTGGAATGAAGTCGTTGTCTATAACTACGTTCTACCCGTTGGTATTGGCCTGTTTTTAATGGGCTTACTTCGCGAAAACTCCATTATTCATCTCATATTGTCGCAACCCATTTTTCAGCATCTAGGCCACAGTTCTTATGCATTTTACCTCATTCACATCGGCGTAATACCCAGCGGATTACGTAAACTTGGCGTAACAAATAATTGGTTGCTTTTCGGGCTTCTGGTGTTGATTGCCTATGGCTTATACGTAGTGGTTGAGAAGCCATGCCAACGGTGGTTGCTGCGTAGATAATGAAGGAGGGTTGAACTATTAATTTCTTTTCTCCTATGTTTACCATGCCCAGACCAGGCGGCTGTTTACGAAACTCTTAATACCAAACCAATGAATGAAGTCAAATTTAATATCGCAGTTTTAATTGATGGCGATAATGCTCAAGCTAAGTTGATTAAGGAGATAATAGAAGAAGTATCAAAATACGGAAAAGCTACTATACGGAGAATTTATGGGGATTGGACAACTCCACAAATGAATAGTTGGAAAGATCTGATCAATCAATACTCTATCAGTCCAATACAGAAATTTTCTTACACGACAGGGAAAAACTCAACCGACAGTTCCCTTATAATTGACGCTATGGATATTTTACATAGCCACAGTGTTGATGGGTATTGCATCGTCTCAAGCGACAGTGACTACACGGGCCTCGCCAAGAGAATTAGAGAAGAAGGACTATTTGTAATGGGCATAGGCCGACAGACGACCCCGATAGCCTTTGTGAACTCTTGTGAGGTTTTTACTTTTACCGAAAATTTAACCCCGCAACTGGAGATAATCCCCAAAGCAACAGATGTTACACATCCTGAAGAATTGACCTCAAAAGCGCCTGCCAAGCGGTCAAAAAAACTAGAATCTAAAAAAGATTTTCCGCAGATCGATTTAGGCAATATTGACAAGGCTTTCGAAATTTCCACTAACGAAGACGGAGGAACCTATATTTCTAAAGTTGGTCTAGCGCTCCGGAAAATTGATCCAAGTTTCGACCCGAGAACGTATGGCGTTAAAACCCTTACCCAACTTTTTGAGAGTTTAGACAAGTATGTTGTCATCAAGAATGAAGTAAATGGTCTAAACCATCCCCTGGTAAAGCTAAAATAAGTAGATCTTACATAAATGCTGTTAGGCTAGTGGACGTTTTGAGACAGCCGTATTTTAACTGAGTGGTAATGCGGAACCCCCTCATCCATCTGGCTTTCCCTAATCCCAGCACTCCATAATCAGCAGATCGCCGGTTTGGGCTTCGATCCGTACGAAGCCATCTTCAGCCGCTTCGTTACTACTGCTCGTTCGGTAGCCGAGTTTTAACGTAGCATCCTCAAGATTATACTTTAGCCCTTCCGATGTAAAGCCGGTCACTGTTCCCACGGGGATGAGGGAAATGGGCGTTCCAGCTTCGTACCACTTTTCGAATCGCCCGACGAGTGGGAAAATTTTGGAATGATCGTCGATCATAACGATACGTATCTGGTCTTTGTACCGGACAATGTTTGTCATATTCGTCAGGCTGTGATCGGCCCGACGGCCCGTTGCCCACACAATATTGACGGCCGGAAAACCGCGCTCAATGAGGTATTCGATACCTTTGTCGAGATCGGTCTTATCCTGATCGGGGGTGTGAACGATGTCCAGCGGATACTGCTGCGCCCGAATCATGTCGAGGTCAAGATCGCGGTCGAAGTCGCCGAGCAATACGTCGATTTTAATGCCCAGATCGAGCACCCGCCAGATGGCACTGTCGAGCACGACGACAACCGGGCTCCATTCGAGCAGTTGACCGAGAAGCTCCGGCTGACAGGCTTCGCCATTGGCAATGAGCAGGGCCGGTTCCTGTTTATCGCGGACAATATGATGAGATGACATAGTGAGCAAAGATAAATCGGCAAGTCCTGTGAATACTGATTATTTTTGTACCTCTATAACGAATATTTATTCCGTTTTGCAACGCGTTCTCAGCTTTCTAACACTCCCTCGTTTGGTGGGTTTATACGTAGTTCTTTTCTGTGCGGTGGCGCTCCAGAACTACTTACTGGGGTTTGGCAACTACAATAACTACCTGATGTTTGCGCGGCCGTTTCACAATCTGCTGCTCGACAAAAGCATTTACGGCCTGCATCCCGAGCTGTATGACGACAACTACAAATACAGCCCGACGTTTGCCTGGCTGATGGGGCCGTTCTACTACTTACCCGTGTTGTTTGGCATGACGATGTGGAACCTGCTTAATACGGTCGTGCTGCTGGCGGGTGTCTGGTTTTATTTATCCGACGAAAAAGACCCCGCTCAGCAGCGTCGGGTAGCCCTGCTCATCATTATTCTAGAGGCTCTCATCACTGCGCAAAACCTGCAAAGCAACAACATGATTGTGGGGTCCATGCTGCTGGGACTTTATTTTCTACGTCGGGAACGGGTCTGGCAGGCGGCTTTTTTCTTCGTGCTTTGCTTATTTATTAAGTTCTACGGCGTAGCGGCTGCGGGCTTTTTTCTCTTCTACCCAAAAAAGCCTCAGTTCATCCTGGCCATGATCGTGTGGACAGTTCTATTCGCCCTTGCCCCCCTGACACTGATTTCGCCCGACCACCTGATGGCCGAGTATGAAGAGTGGTTCCGGTTGGTGGTTGAGGTTAAATTAGGCTTACAGGTATCCGTAATGGGTATTGCCGAAGCGTGGTTCGGGATGTCCAAAACCGATGATAACTACCGCATCATCGAAGCCATCGGCGCTACGTTGTTTTTACTGCCGTTTTTACGATTTAACCTCTGGAAAGACTGGCTGTTCCAACGGCGGATGATCGCGTATTTCTTCCTGTTTATGATTGTCTTCAACAAGATGGCGGAGTCGCCAACTTACGTAATGGCCGTAACGGGCGTAGCGCTTTGGTGGACAACGCTCTCTGAACCCACCCGGCTAGACCAGATTCTGCTGGCGCTGGTCATTGTATTTACGTCGCTTTCGCCCACAGATATTTTCCCACAAGTGGTGCAGAAGCAGTTTTTCCAGCCGTATAATATCAAAGCTCTACCGTGTTTGCTGGTGTGGGCGCGGGTACAGTACCAAATCTGGATGCAACCGTCAAACAGCAACCCGTCCGTTATTGCAGACTCCGCAATGCCTTCTCAATATCAGCCGGATCGTCAACACTAGGTGTTTGGTAATTCGTCTCAACAAGTTTGATTCGATAGCCCGCTTCGAGCCAGCGAAGTTGCTCCAGTGATTCCGCCTGTTCGAGCGGAGACGGTGGCAATTCCGTGATTTTCCCAAGGATATCCGCGCGATACGCATAAAGACCAACATGACGATGGTAAGCATGGTGCTTGTGCCACTCGGCAGGGTCTACGCGCCACAAATAGGGGATGGGTGAACGGCTGAAATACAGGGCTTCATTCCGCTCATTGACCGTAATTTTAGCTTCCTTGGGATCGTGCAACAGCTCCGCCGAATCGACGGACGTCATCTGCGTAGCCAGTTCAACGGTTCCGTCCAGGATAGCCGCCAGTTCATCAATTTGCGCAGGATCGAGGAAGGGCTCATCACCCTGAATATTAATTACATAATTCGATGAGTCGTCGTCTATTTCGCCATCTTCCACCAACCGATAGTATGCCTCCCAACAGCGATCAGTCCCACTGGGGTGGTCAGTACGTGTCATGATGGCTTCTCCACCCAATTGCCGAACAGCCTCAGCAATACGGTCATCGTCCGTAGCTACCACTATTTTCGACAGTGATGTTGCCTGATTCGCCTGCTCCAGAACCCGCTGAATCATGGACTTACCGCCAATATCGGCCAGTGGTTTGCCCGGAAAACGCGTTGATCCGTAGCGGGCAGGAATTATTCCGATAATCATGATTAAAAAAAAATTAACACAGAGATGCACAGAGAAAAACGGAGATTCACAGAGTTTTTTTTATATTTTCTCTGTGTTTCTCTCCTTATCTCTGTGTTAGCCATCAGTTGATTCATTTAGGTTCTGGACCGTTCTCTCCCACCACCCAATATGTTGGGTTGATGGCCTGTCGTTGCTGATAATACTGATCGTAAAGGGGTCGATAGCGGAGTCGTTCATCCATAACCGAGTCAAATTGACCCAGTAAACCCAGCAACAATTCGGAGCTTTCCCGAACGGCAAACTGGCCGCTCTGGCTCCCTGTCACGTAGTCAACAAGGCCGTTTTTCACTACGTAGTTCGTGAACAGTGGATTCGCATCCCGACGGACCATTACCCGCACTCCGGCGACTTCGGCCACCGACAGATCGAGCGCATCGTCGAAGAAAAAAGCCACTTCGTGGGGCTGTAGATTCTGCTGATCCAGAAAATGCGTCAGTACATCAATTTTATGCTTTGCCTGCGAATAGTAAGCATGAAAATGCTCCCGACGAACCAGCGTTTCGGCTAGATCGTTTGTTACGCCCGTGATGATGGCCGCAGCGGGTAGTTGACCACTGTGATGCATCCACAAGCCAAACCGGAGTAGGTTGGTACCCATCGAATCGACCTCACTGAACGTACTACTGCCGGCTTCGGTCTTGATACCGTCGTTAAACACGCCGTCCCAGTCAAAAATAATAGCCCGTACAGCGCGCAATTTCTCCGTTAACGTATCAACAGGTGTAACAAATTGACCGCCAAGCGCGGAGAAAGTTTTTTCGATCATTTTATAGAGTGAATGATGAAGAGTGAATAATGGAGAATAACCATCATGAAGTTATTCTCCATTATTCACTCTTCATCATTCACTAATTAAGCTAGTTCTGGCAATGTATTCCGGTATTTCACTTCTACCGCGTGCAGTTCGAGAAGTGGTTTCAGAAATTCCTCTAAATACCGGATATCCAATTGGCTGGCCGCGTCGCAAAGAGCCTCGGAAGGGCAGGTATGTGTTTCTACAAACAGGCCATCGACACCCGCAGCTACACCCGCCCGGGCTAAGACAGGCAGATATTCACGGGCTCCACCTTTGGCATCCGCCGATGGAATACCGTATTTACGGATGGCGTGCGTTACGTCGAAAACCACTGGATAATTGGTACGGGCCATGTGGTAGAAACTACGGGGATCGACCACCAGATCATTGTAGCCAAAGGTGTAACCACGCTCCGTCAGGATGATCTGATCGTTGCCTGAATCTTCAACTTTCTTGACCGGGTGCTTCATATTTTCCGGCGCCAGAAACTGTCCGTGCTTGATATTGACCACCTTGCCTGTGTTGGCAGCGGCTACGACCAGCATGGTTTGCATACACAGATACGCTGGAATTTGCAGCACATCCACTACTTCGGCAACGGGCGCACACTGGTCAGGATAATGAACATCGGTCAGCAGTGGGAAGCCGAATTGCTCTTTCACTTTTGCCAGAATCTTCATACCCTTGTCGATGCCTGGACCATTGTAATAGTTCAGGCTAGAGCGATTGTCCTTTTGAAAGGATGATTTATAAATGATTTTGATACCGACCCGCTCCTGAATTTCGCGGAGTTGCTCGGCTACCGTCATCATAATTTTTTCGTCTTCAATAACACAGGGACCGCTGATGAGGAACAACTCATCTGACCCACATTCTATGTCGCCAACGCGAACGATTTTCTGAGACATTATTTTGTCGTTTTTAAATTACCTGGCTATCATTCTTCTGACGTTGAAGAATGGAATTAAGCAGAATCAGTCCGGCTCCCAACATCACTGAAACATCAGCCATGTTGAAGATACCCGTCTGGAAAATACCGAAACTGAGGTGTAAAAAGTCAGTCACTGAACCGTAAGCCATTCGGTCAATAATATTTCCAATGCCTCCACCGATGATGAAACAAGCGCCGACCACAAACAGCCGGGGCGTATTAAACTTAACGAGTAGATACCCAAAACCCAGAACGATAGCGATCAGCGGCAGGGCAAGCAGCAGTATACTTTTAAGGAGTGGGGGCCATGAATCGCCTAAGCTTAAAAAAGCACCTGTATTTTCGACCTTGGCAATCGTTAGATGACTGTTCAACAGACAAATACTTCCACCATCACCAATCTTTTCCCGCACAATCGTCTTGGATACCTGGTCGCACCCAATGTTCACCGATACGGTGAAGACAATAAGTAGGACCCTGGTTAAATTTTTCATCAGTCAATTATCGGATAGACACACTACGTTATAATCGCCGGAACAAGTCTTTCAGCAGATCAATTGTGATGACCTCCTGCCAGTTGTCGCCGATAGCGTGCAACCACATATGCGGCAGATTATACGAGACGTGCGCCATTTGAGTAATGGTATCGTCGCTCCACTCTTTCGATAAACCCTTCGGTAAATCAATCTGATGATAGGCTACCATTTCTTTAAATTCAGCCACTCCCTGCGGATAATAATCGGCAAGGTGATTCATGATCAGGCAATTGGCATAACAATGGCGAGTTCCCAGAATCTTCGACAGGCCGTAGCTGAGTGCGTGACAAACACCCACTTCAGAATACGTAAGGCTCAAGCCACCCATCATCGAAGCGACCATGAGTTTGTCGTCGTTCTCCGCTGTCTGACCGGAGTTCTCGCCCAGATACACTTCGCGGCAAAGCTTCATGGCCTGCTCGGCGTACGCGTGCGAATAGGCATTGTTCATTCGCCCATTCTCCGACTCAATGCAGTGGATATACGTATCCATGCCGGTATAAAACCACCAGTTGCGCGGTACACTGGCGATCAGGTCTGGATCGAGTACAATCTGGTTAAACACAGTCCACTCGCACTTAAGGCCCAGTTTTTTTACCGGTCCTGTTAGTACAGCCGTCATCGACACTTCGGCCCCTGTTCCCGAAATGGTCGGTACGCCCACGTGATAAACGCCCGGCTTTTTGATCAGATTCAATCCCTGATACAACGTCGACGACCCTTCGTTGGTCAGCATCAGCGACAACGCTTTGGCAATATCCATGATGCTACCGCCACCAATGCCTACGACACCCGACGGAAGACCTTTTTTGGACAGAATTTCGTCGCGAAGCCGGTCAATCTGGTCGGTTGTGGGTTCGTGCTCTTCAACGCTGATGTAATACGTCAGATCTTCGGCATGAGCCGGAACCTGACCTTCGAGCGGTTTGCCCTTGAAATAATTATCAACCAGAAAGACAAAATAGCCTTCATTGTCGGCACGGCGTGGAGCCAGAATTTCGTCAAGCTGGGAAAAACTCCCCCGCCCGTAAACGGTCTTCTCGACCCCTTTGAAATTTTTATGCGTGGTTTGTGTTAGTGCTGCTACCATCTTGTTGTTAAGCCATATTGGCTAAAAAATTGGTCTTTTGTGGCAACGAGTGTTACGCTTCTACCAGTGTTGCTTTGCGAACGGCGGCTTCGATATTGGTAGCCAGTATGGCAACTTCTTCGGTTGTCCAGGTGGCCCGAATACCGAACGAAATTAATCGTCCTATGGTCGCCTGTGCATTCGGGATATCCAAGTTTTTATAGTCCTGCGGTGCACCGAATTTTTCGATGGCCAGCGCTGAAGCCGTCCGCATTTCTTTGATATGATCCCACTGATTAATGAAGTGGTACATATTCGTGAACCAGTAATTAAACCCGCCTACGCCAGCCGCATTTAATTCAGCGACAGTGCGTTGTGCAGTTTCCGTATCGGGCATGAGTATGTTCAGGAACGTAGCAGAATCGCCATTGGCATCGGGAATTTGCGCGAACGCTACGCCCGGTACCTGTCCCAGCACGGTCATGAGCTGAGTTTTGTGCGCGTTGTTACTCTTGATAATGTCGGGTACCCGACGCGCCTGAACTAATCCAATGGCTGCATGGAGTTCGCTGATCCGGTAGTTGAACCCCAGAATCGGATGCTGCTCCATTCCCCGGTTGGAACCGATGTGGTCGTGGCCGTGGTCAGAGTATGAATCGGCGTGTTTGTAGGCAGTTTCGTCGTTAGTGACCATAATGCCGCCTTCGCCCGCCGTTGCAATCTTGAAAAAATCGAATGAATAAGCGCCGGTTTTACCCCACAATCCCGTAGACGTGCCTTTGTAGCTTGCGCCCATCGCCTGGCCCGCATCTTCGACCAACACCAGATTGTGCTCGTTCACTACGTCCATAATCGCGTCCATATCGGCCATTTGACCACACATGTGCACTAAACAAATGGCTTTCGTTTTGGGCGTAATAACTTTACGAATTCCCTCTGCACTTAGGCAAAGTGTCTCGTCAATATCAGCGAAAACGGGTAAAGCGCCGATCATCAGCACCGATTCAACCGTAGCGATGTAGGTAAACGGGGGAACGATGACTTCATCACCCGCACCGATTCCGGCGGCAGCCAACGCACATAAAACAGCCGTTGAACCACTCGACACGGCATGTGCGTAGTTAGCGCCAACTACTTTGGCAACCTCAGCCTCAAACTCACGAGCTTTGTAAATATTGTTACGCTGCGCTTCGTGATTGTACCGAAACAGGATACCAGTCTCAAGCACATCGTTGATTTCCTTGCGCTCGGCCGCTCCAAAAAATTCCATTCCTGGCATGACGTAATCTGTTTAGAAAGTCGCTTCGGAAGTTTTCGTTAAGCGACCGTTATTTTTTTACAAAAGTACGGTATTTGTTTCGTAGAGACCGCACCGGCGGACCGGCAATCCTTTGCATCTCCTTACGCGTCAGTAAAAAACCATCCGGGATAGGAGACGCTATCAATACGGAATTCGTTTTTCCATCGCAACCCATTCCTGAAAAACGGCATCGGCTTCGCTACGTAGCAGTTGGTGCATGGGAATGTGTCGTTGTTCACGCGGTTTATCCAGTTCTTCGTAAATAAACTGATCATCGAAACCGGCGCCGGCGGCATCGGAATGGAAAGCGCCGTAGACAATCCGGTTGGGACGCGCCCAGTAAATCGCCCCTAAACACATAGGGCAGGGTTCGCAGGATGCGTATAGTGTGCAATCTTCTAACTGGAACGTACCCATATTTTGGCAGGCATCGCGAATTGCGACGACTTCGGCGTGTGCCGTCGGGTCATTGGTTGACGTGACCTGGTTGCATCCCCGACCTACAATTTCTCCATTGCGAACAATGACGGCACCGAACGGACCACCCTGTCCATTTATCATGCCTGTCCGGGCTAATTCGATAGCCTCCCGCAAAAAATATTCATCCTGATCTGTCATTCTGGCTTTGTATTAAAGAGCGGCTACATATCGTGTAACGGCCAACTGAGCGGCACTGTTTTTCTGAAAGGTGGCCGGAGCCAGTGCATCGCGCAGGGATTCGTAGAGATACATCACTTCCCACAAACTACTCACCAGCACATCCCGTTCGGGCATCGCTACGGTCCTGCGCAGTTGCGAAAGTTCAGCCACGCCAAAGGTAGTTTCTGCCCGACGAACGCCCCGAGGTAAACTCGAATTCTTGAGATGTAGCATTGGGCCAAGCACGGCGTTTCGCACAAAAGCCAGAAAATCAATGGCTTCGAAATACTCACCCCGACCAACTTTGAGGGCCGCGTAATGTGCCCAAATCCAGAAACGGTCTTCGGTCCATTGAAAATCGAAGGGAGGGTAGTGGGCCGATGACTGCTGAATAATGTTCGTCAATGTTTGCTCCCGCTCCCACAGAACAATTGGATCTTCAACCCGATCGTAGAATTCATCCGGCGTTAAAAACTTGATATCAACATGCAATAATGACGATTCAAAGAGAGCGATCAACAGGCGAGGCTCACCCACATGATCGCCCCGAAAGGACGCCAGCATCAACCCTAATCCAGCTGCGTATTCCTGCATCAGAGACAGATCAGGCGCTATTTTTCGATTCGTAACCAGCACCAGATCAAGGTCAGAATAAGCATCTACTTCGCCGGATGCCCATGAGCCACCAGCCGCTAAACCAACCGTATCAGGGTCTTGCTCAATGTGCTCAATAGCTTTTGTAATGAATAATTGAAAGGGCTTTAAATGAGGTTGCATTGGTCGTTACGCCGTGTCACCGGTGCGATTAGTAAATTATCGCGGAACAACGCTGCATTTGGATTAGTTCAGCCAACGTTTCGCTTCTACTTACCGGATTGGCAGGACAATACCTAACCCGTTTTGGCCTGCCGAGAGTAATAGACGCTCCTGTTTGTCACCCCGGTTTTTAAAAATGAAATAGTTAACCAGATCAAAGGCCAGCAGAAAGCCGCCCTGCGCCATAATGGATTTACCATAACCCCGAAGTTGATCGGCCTTGTCGGGGTGAGATTCGGCCCGCTCGCGCAGATACGCTCCGCCCACTACGTAGGCTACGTCCAGACCCGCATTGATCAGCAAAATCTGCTTCATGTTTTCGTGTTGCCGCACAGCATCGGCCAGCGTTTCGCTATTCGCGTTTCGTTTCCGGGAACCTAGCAGTCCGGCCCCGGCGATACCAAGATTGACCAGGTTCCAGTACACGTTCATCTTATGAAAGTACTTCGTCTCGCCCGATGTCTGTCCGGCCGCAACAGCACCAACAGCAATGTTCGCCAGGGCAAAACTGCCGAGGGTTAGCCCCAGTGTTTTCTGGTGTTTGATGCGTTGCTCACTAAATGTTTTTAGTTCTGTAGACAGTGTGCTACGTTGGGCCGTTGCGGTACTACCGAGTAACACCGAGCTAGCTGCAAACAGAAGATGTCGGAGTGAATTCATGCGATGCGATTTCGGTATGAACCCGGTAATTAACTACGTTGTTTCAGAGCGGCCAGCGCTGCCGGATCGTTTACATTCAACAGTTCGCGAATGTCGGGAGCCGTGAGTAAGTGAGTGTCATTCATCATCAGAAACTTGCGCGGTGACCATTGTCCAACCGCAATAGCTTTTTCGATAATCAGTTTGCTTGAAGCTTCCCAAATACACAGCAGTGGTTCAGGAAAACGTCCGTCCGAATCATAAAAAGCAGTCGCCAATTTTGCTGGATTACGTCCCTTAACGAGCGCATCGAGCGAACGCGTACTTAACAGCGGCATATCGCAGGCGACGACCAGCCAGGCAGTTTCCGGATGTTGTTGAAATGCCGACAAAATACCATTCATCGGTCCCGGCCAGTCGTAGGTATCAATAACAATGGGCCGGCTGGTCGATGATTCGTTACGTGCCTGCTCCGGGTTCATCGACCAGTAAACAGTGTCACAATAGGGACGTAGTAAATCGGTCAGGTGTTCACGCTGGGGTTTCTTATAATACACCAGTTGCGATTTATCCTGTCCCATCCGGGTGCTACGTCCCCCAATCAGCACTAAGCCGTTGAGTGTAGCACGGACATCCTGTCCACTGTCACCCAAACTGGCGGATAGGATGGCCACGTTACGCTCGCTTGAAATCCCGTTTGCCACCCGTTTTCTCCATTAGTTTGGTTTCCTGAATAATAATGTCGTGCGAAAAGGCTTTGCACATATCATAGATCGTCAATGCGGCCACCGACGCCCCAACCAGCGCTTCCATTTCGACACCCGTTTTTCCTTCGGTCGAAACCAGGCAATTGACAATGGCATCTGTGCCTTCGGTGGTGATGGTAATCTGGCAATTATCCAAGCCAAGCGAGTGACAAAGCGGAATCAGGTCGTCGGTACGCTTAGCTGCCATTGTTCCGGCAATAATCGCCGTTTGAAACACCTGGCCTTTCTTCGTAACAATATCCTGTCCGGTCAGGTGCTGCATAATATCGGGACCCAGCGCCACTACGCTCTGGGCGCGGGCCGTCCGGCGCGTAACGGTTTTGGCACCCACGTCGACCATCGCGGGATTTCCTTCGGCGTTGAGGTGAGAAAAAGAGCTCATTTGAATGAATTATGAATTATAAATGATGAATGATGAATAGATTGCGCTCAGGGGCCAAAATTCATCATTTATAATTCATAATTCATCATTTTCCCATGCTTTCCGTTTCCGATGCATTCGCCATTACTCAGCAGCACCTGCTGACCTTAGCTGTTGAAACGATTTCACTCCATGACGCACTCGGGCGCGTTCTGCGTGAGGCAGTCCATGCTGACCGCGATTTCCCGCCCTTCAATCGTGTGGCGATGGATGGCATTGGTATTCAATTTTCGGCCTATGCCGCCGGGCAGCGAACGTTTCCACTGGCTGGTCAACAATTTGCGGGGAAAGCTCAACTAACCCTGACCGATGCAGCCGCCTGCCTGGAAGTGATGACCGGCGCCATGCTTCCCCGTGGCGTTGATACGGTCATTCGGTATGAGGACGTAACAATTTCATCGGGTCAGGCCACTATCACGATTGAAGATGTTGAACAGGGGCAACACATTCACGCCCGGGCCACCGACCGTCGGTTGGGTGATGAACTGTTGCCTGTCGGTACGTTGCTTAGTCCATCGGCTATTGCCGTAGCCGCTTCAGTTGGGCAAGCGACCGTATCGGTAACGAAACTTCCGCGCGTAGCGCTCATTTCTACCGGCGACGAATTGGTGGATGTTGCCGAAACGCCACTGCCTTACCAGATTCGGCGGTCAAATACGTATATGCTTCGGGCCGCGCTGACGTCATTAGGCATTCAGGCTACATTGCACCATATCGTTGATGATGAAGCCATTTTAGCCAAGCAGTTGGCGGAATTACTTGCCGAAAACGACGTACTGATTCTGAGTGGAGGGGTTTCGGCCGGGAAAGCCGATTTTGTGCCGGACGTACTGGCCCGAATAGGGGTTCAAAAGCAATTTCATAAAATCGAGCAGAAACCGGGAAAACCGCTTTGGTTTGGAACGGCATCCAGTAAAACGGTTTTTGGGTTACCCGGCAATCCAGTCTCGACCATACTTTGTGGGTACCGCTACGTGCTACCTTATCTGCGGGCGTCGCTGGGGCTACCACCCGCACCCGTTCATTACGCGCAACTGGCAAAGCCGGTGGTTTTTAAACCTGCTCTTACCTACTTCCTGCCCGTGCGACTCACATCCGACCCCGACGGTCGAACATGGGCTCACCCGTTGCCAGGCTCTGGCTCGGCCGATTTCGCCAATTTGCTGGAAGCCAACGCGTTTATGGAACTACCCGCCGAGCGCTCAGAATTTGGTGAAGGTGACAGTTTTCAGGTGTGGTTGACAGAATAGTTTTTTTTTAACAGAGCGGTACGCAGTACACAGAGAGAATGCACCATTGTGTACTCCGGGCCGCTCTGTTTACTACATACCGTTTGATTAGTTGTCGATTGACCCTATTTTTAGGTTTTCTACATTTGGGGTCCTTTAAACCAAAATAGTGTTTAAAACGACGTATTATGGAGACTCTTCGTGTAGCGACTGCCCAGTTTGAAAACGCAAGTGGCGATAAAAATTACAATTTGGGCATGATCCGAAAGCTGTCGGCGCAGGCCGCTCAGCAAGGTGCGCAGGTTGTTGCTTTCCACGAATGCTCGGTAACGGGCTATACGTTTGCCCGCCATTTGTCGAAAGAACAATTGCTGGATCTGGCGGAATACATTCCCGACGGCGACAGTATCCGGGCATTAACTGAGATTGCCCGCGACAACAATATCGTCGTGCTGGCTGGATTATTTGAAAAAGACGCCCAGGACCAGCTATTCAAAGCGTACGTATGCGTTGACAAAAATGGACTGGTCGCCAAGTATCGAAAACTGCATCCGTTCATCAACTCACATCTGTTACCCGGTGATCAATACGTGGTTTTTGATTTATACGGCTGGAAATGTGGCATCTTAATCTGCTACGACAATAACATCATCGAAAATGTGCGGGCCACGGCACTGCTGGGAGCCGACCTTATTTTCATGCCCCACGTAACGATGCTAACGCCCTCTACCCGGCCGGGCGCGGGTTTTGCCGATCCGGCCTTATGGACAAATCGGGAGAACGATCCAACGTCATTACGGCTGGAATTCGACGGAATGAAAGGCCGGGCCTGGTTAATGAAATGGTTACCGGCCCGGGCCTACGATAATGGTATTTATGTGGTCTTCTCCAATCCGATTGGCATGGATGATGACCAATTAAAAAACGGCTGTTCCATGATTATTGATCCTTTTGGCGACGTCATTGCGGAATGCCGACAGCTAGGCAATGAGGTCGTTACGGCAATCTGCAATCCCGAAAAACTCCGTCAGGCGGGTGGTTATCGCTACCGCAACGCCCGGCGTCCCGACTTGTACGGCGATATCATCAGCCAGGAACATGCGTCCAACCAAAGCGTCGTTTGGATGAATCCCCCGGAAACGGAAAACCAATAAGTCAGAATTTTCGGAATGCCAGTGCCACGGTTGCCACACTATCGAAACAAAACCGTGGTACCAGGCTTGACTAAAACCCTGGAAGTCAGTTGCGCGTTGCCGACGATTTACCAGCCGGTTCAACCACTAATCCTTCGTTCGGCTTCCATTTGTCATACTCCATGTAGCGGGCAGTTTGCGTCGCAACGTCAATCCCTTTAAGTTTGGCCACTACGTGTAGCGCCCCATCAATGCCGGCCGAGACGCCCGCCGTGGTAATGATTTGACCATTATCGACAAACCGGGTATTCCGCAAAATTTTAGCGTTGGGCGTGGCTTTTTGCAAGGCATCAATGTAGTTATGGAACGTAGTGGCCTGCTTGCCATCCAATAGGCCAGCTCTGGCCAGTAGACCAGCTCCGGTGCAAACCGACAACATGATTTCTGCCCGCTCAGCGGAGGCTTTTATCCAGTTAATGAGTGGTTTATTTTCCAGAAAAGGGCCCGTTTGACCACCCGGTAGCACAACAATATCCGGCTTTGGGCAATCCGTAAGGCTGTAGTTCGGCACAATTTTGATGAAGCCCTGGCTGATGATGGGCTCTTTCGTGAGCGAAACGGTGTAGACATTAAAGCCTTCCGTCGAAGCAAATACTTCACTTGGTCCCGAGAAATCCAGCACTTCGACCCCGTTATGAATAAAAATCGCTACGTTACGTTTCTGCGAGGTTTTCTGTTTCCCACGAATCGAATCCATCAGGACGACACTACGTTTGACAAGGGTCATACCGCAATGTTTGCACAGACCGGGCGCATTGTGCCGCTCCAGATCGCACGCACTGCCACAAGGCGCACAGTAATAAGCCATTACCTCACTCACTTTTGCCCGTTTTTGGGCGTTAGTCAGCCCGGAAAAGGAAATGAATAGAAAGGCCAGGACCAGCGATCGGACGGAATAAATAAGTGTGTTCATAAGGAGATTCGTAAAGAGGAAAATGAATGTCGAGCAGACGTAGTAGCATCTGATTTTTGCCAGATACGGCGTAATTGCCGGGCGTCCTGAAAACCACATTTGGCCGCAATCGCGTCCATCGTTATGCCTGGATTATTGATCAAGGTTCGGGCCAATTCGAGCCGAAGCAGGGTTGTGTAGGCATTGATGGTTGTACCCGTTTCTTTGCGAAACGTTCGGGTCAGGTTACGGATACTCATGCTGGCGATTTCGGCTAGTTGGCCAAGAGTCGTTTTTTCAGCCAGATTCGCAATCAGCCAATCCTGTAACTGATGAATCGCTACATTCATGTGGTTCCGGTAATCCAGGTAAACACTCTTCTGCGAATGCGATTCACCGCGCCGGAAATAAACGACCAATTCGCGGGCGACCTGGGTGGTGAATAACGGGCCCTGTTGCTCTTCCAGGATGGCCAGTGCCAGATCAATGCCCGCCGTTACGCCCGCACTGGTATAAATGCCGTTATCCTTCACAAACAGCTTCTCGGGTTGCGTATTCAGTTGCGGATAGTTCGTTTGCAATTCGTCTAACCGCTTCCAATGCGTCGTGCATTTCCGGCCATCGAGCAATCCAGCCTGAGCCAGCGTAAACGCTCCCGTACAAACCGAGCATAAATAAACACCCTGCTCATGCTGACGCCGGAGCCAGTCGAAAAAAGCGCTTCCCTCCTCTCTGAACTGGGCCGAACGGATATACTCCATGTCCATACCGGGCAGAAAAATATAGTCGCCGGGTTGCGTCGAAACGGACTCAAAAGGCAATACCGATCCAAAACCCAAACCTGCCGAACTGGTAACAGGCTGTTGGAAAGAGCAATACGTCAGTTGATACGAAGCTCCGTACTCTCTGGCTTCGTAAAAAACCTGAACAGGGCCTGTCAGGTCCAGCACATGGACCCAGGGCGGCACAACGAAAACAACCTGTACAACGCGCGACATCGGATGGCTGAGCTAGTTCGTAAAAGTACGGGGTATTTTTATCCTCAGGCAGCCAATCGCCGGACATTTTGGGCCATCTTCTAAACCATCATTTTCTCTACTACGTAGCCGTTTTGATCGAATGCCTGTAACGATACATGCTAGGTGAAATACCTGTTCGATACGCGATCTGCTGCGTCATCCGGCATTACCAGCGAAAACGTCTATCTTTGTAGTCGATTAATTGCTTATGAACGCCACGTTTGCCAACGACTTATTTCGTCAGAGTATTCAGGATTATCACCTGACCGATCACGTCGACACGTCCATTAAAAATCCATTTTCGCCCAGCGACATTGCCTTTCTACTGTACCAGAAAAACTGGACCGATACGGTTCAGTGGCATCTGGAAGATATCATCCGCAGCCCAACCATTCGTCCCGATGAGCTGGTTGCGATTAAGCGCCGGATTGACCAATCGAATCAGGACCGGACTGATACGGTAGAGCAGATAGATGCCTGGTTCTCGGCGCAATTCCAGGGAATTACGCCTAAGCCAGCGGCCCGGATGAATTCCGAAACGCCCGCCTGGCTCCTCGACCGGATGTCGATTTTGCAACTTAAGCTCTACCATTTTCGCGAGCAGGTTGACCGGCCTTCGGTTTCGGACGAACACCGCCAGAAAGCAGTACAAAAACTCGAGGTGCTGGTTGAACAGGAAAGCGATCTGGCCCGCTGCTTTGATGAACTGCTGGAAGATATCCGCAACGGCGACCGATACATGAAGGTGTACCGGCAAATGAAAATGTATAACGATCCCACGCTCAACCCGGTGCTTTACAGCAGTCAGGAATAGTCAAGTATGAAGCAACTGCTTCTTCTCCGATTTTCGGCCATGGGCGATGTGGCCCTGCTGACGCCTGTAGTTCAGGCATTCACGATACGTTATCCTGACCGGAGCATTACGCTGGTGACGCGGCAGAAATTCGCCGTTTTTTTCGAACAATTCCCTAACGTCCGCATCATTGGTGCTGATTTCGAGGGACAACACAAGGGATTTGGCGGCTTGCTACGTCTGTTTGGCGAACTTCGGCAGTTAGGCCCATTTGAGGTAGTTCTTGATGCCCATCAGAATCTTCGGTCGGGCGTTCTAAAAAGCTTATTTCGGTTAGTTGGCGTACCGTCGGTAACGATTGACAAAGGCAGATCGGATAAAAAAGAGCTGACCCGAAAGGAGCATAAAATTCGGCGCCAGTTGCCGCATTCTGTTGAGCGCTACGCCCGGGTATTTGACGAAGCAGGATTTATACTCCAGCCCGATCATCCGTTTCAATTTCCACCGTTTACGTCTGCCGAAGACGAGCTTACTACGTTTCTGAGCCGACAATCAATTCCCGCCGATACGCCCTGGCTCGGCATTGCTCCGTTTGCGCAACATCTGCAGAAAATGTGGCCGTTCGATCGGTTTGCTCCACTGCTTGAGCAACTGTATGCCCAGCAACCCCTTACGATTTTCCTCTTCGGCGGTGGCCCATCGGAAATTGATCAGCTTGAGACACTACGTCAACAATTTCCGCAGGCAATACGTGTAGCCGGGCAGCTTTCGATGGCGGCTGAACTGGCTCTGATACGCCGACTAAGCGGTATGCTGTGTATGGATTCGGGGAATATGCACCTGGCCGCCTTGAGCGATGTACCGGTGCTTTCCATCTGGGGAGCCACTCACCCCGACGCAGGCTTCGGTCCGTGGGGGCAAGGTGAGGAGGCTATCCTACAAATTCCCACCGACGTATTAACCTGCCGCCCCTGTTCGGTATTCGGAAATAAACCCTGCTGGCGGGGTGATCTGGCCTGCCTGAATGACATTTCGGTGGAAGCAGTTGCCAGGCGTGTTCAACGGATGCTTACCACACGCGACTAGCGACTACGTTAATGAACGTGTTCACGATGAAGGCCAGCCCAAACGACAGAGCCACCGAAAATTCAGGAAGTAAAAAGGCTTGCAAAAACAGAAACGTAGTGAACCCCAGCAACCCAATAACCAGCCCACGTAGCGTTGTGATGGCGGCATTACTTCCCTGAAGGGTATGCGAAAAAATGGCCAGCACGGACGTCATAATAGGAAAGGGCGTTAAAATACCACTCCAGTTTGGCCCAAGCACGCTGGCTAATCCAGTGATGACCAGCACAAATACAGTCGCAACCGTCATCCGAATGGGAATGTCGAACGGTAAGCGTCGGGTGCCAGTTACTTGCCCGGTCGGTTTAGGAAAAAACCGCAGCGCCAGTAAGACACTAACTATTACAAGCGGATAACTCACCAACAAATCCAGCTGTAAATAATTGAAGAGCAGGGCGGTGATGGTGTAAATCACATACGCCAGCAGGAGAGTAGGCAACCAGGATAGTTTTCGCGAAAAGGCCGAGTAGCTAAGGCAAAAACTGATCAACGCCAGAATGCCCGTCATCACCCCCTGAATCGAATGGATACCGAATTCCTTGCCCTGTTCAAGAATGAAAAACAGGAGAATAGGCCCGGCTGTCCACGGCATACTGCCAATCAATCCTCCTATTTTATTTCCCCACTTCCGAATCGCCAGTGTCACTAACGCAATAACGGCCGGTATGATAGTTACTTTAATAAGAAGAAGATTCATTCGTGTGCGTACAATTGGCGCGCAAGTTAGGCGATTGCTTTATGAGTTAATAAATGACCGGATGCATTTCTGTACGATTTGACCGCTTTCAAACTAGATTTTTACCGTAAAAGAGTTAGGGATCAATTGTTACTGTTTGTGCTTTTTGCCCGTACCCAGCCATAACAAACTGTCAACAATTAATCGATTCTGTGTATCACTTTCAAAGGTAAATGACAGTTCTTTATCCGTTTTATTTTCGTAGTCTATATCGTTGTGGCCCATATTCAAATAGATCATTTTATACTTTTTATTGGTCCAGACTACTGGGTAATAACCACTGTGCCAGATCTCATGTAATTTTGGTCCAGTACCCAACGGAAAGCTTGTCGAATCAATTGACACCAGTATGTCTATATTGGGATTCGTACGTAAATCGTTCTGACATATGTACCATTCATTCGGTGTCGATTTAAACGTAGCAGGCAGACGCTTCATAGCGGGATGCTTTCGATCTTCCACCCGCAAAATAGCCGATGTAGGCCGCCAGGTATTACTTACGTACGAACCCGATCCTAAAAATTCTTTGTGATACCAGTCCCAATTTTGCGGATAAGCAGAAGGCGTCAACGCAAAAGCCGCAAAATGACAGCCCATCCAGGCGCCACCCGTCTCCATATAGTTCTGGAAGGCAGCCCGTTGTTCAGGTGTTTCGGGACGCGTATCCAAAAAAATTACGACGGCATAGTGAGATAGAAATTCGGCGTTAAGATTAGTCCAGTTTGAGGTCGAATCGTACGTAAAATTATTCGCAGCCGCTACCTTCGGAAACCATCGATTTGCCTCATGCACATAACTAATATGTGCCTTATCATTTTTAGCTGTGTAAAAAGCAATGACATTGAATTTGGAATTACTTTTTTGTGCCTGAGCAGTAGCAACGAAATAAAGGAGAAAGGCAAAGAGCGGGATTATTTTTTTAGCGGATTGGATCATAATTTCCGTAGGCTACAACCTGAATGCTACGTATAAAAAATACTAAAGCAACGGTTTTTCCACGTAGCGTTGTTTCAACTACTCAAGGTTCTTTTTCTTCGTTCGCAGCTCTTTTACTTCAAAATCAAACGGAAGATTGTTCATGCACTTGAAATGCTTCATGGGGCAATTACCCAAACCTGTAGCCGAACAGGGTCGACAGCCTAAGCCAGACGCTTCGAGCCGGACATGGGGCGTTTTGTAGGGATAAAACCCAAATTGGGGCGTCGTGCTGCCCCAGATGGAGTAGACTTTCTTGCCCAGGGCCGCGGCTATGTGCATAAGGCCCGTATCATGGCTGAATACCACCCGTGCCCGTTGCAGCAATGACGCCGACTGATTGAGGTTATAGTGGCCGCAGGCATTGTAAATCTGCCGCTCTCCCAACGCCTTCACAATTTCCTCGCCCGCTGTTCGGTCAGTTTTATCGCCCAGCAACACAACCGGGTAATTGATTTTACGACAAAGCTCAATCATGCGTTTGACCGGCAACCGTCGGGTCAGGCGCTGACCACCAATGACATAGGCCACAAAGTCGTGCTGGTGCGTAATGGGAAGCCAGTCGGTTTCAATTTCATCTTTGTACGGAATGACGTAATCCAGTCCCCTACCATCGTTTTCAACGCCTAATGGTTGAACGGTTGCCATCATACGCTCCACGATGTGCTGATCAGGCAACGCATTTATTTTCCAACGGACATAAAGCCACTCACGAAACGATTGTGTTTCAACACTGAAGGATCGAACCGCCAGCGATGCTTTAATCAGCCCTGTAAAAAAATTATTCTGGAGGTCGATGATGTAGTCAAACCGGACAGCACGGAGTTGGCGAATTAGCGTATATACATTCCCATCCAGATAGTGTTGTTCCCTGATATATGGATTATACGCGATCAAGGACGCATAGTCCCGTTTCGTACAGAAATGTAACTCAGCATTGGGAAGTTGCTTCTTCAGGCAACGCACAACAGGCGTTGTCAGTACAACATCGCCAATGGACGCAAATTGTAGAACCAATATCCTGATCGACCGAGTCATGCCCCTATCTTTTTTACAAAGCTATTTTATTTATAGTAAGCCGCCAAACCAATCAGTTAGTCCACCAACGCGGTTTATTAGGCGTTCGATAAAGACTATTCTCGCACACAACACAGCTGGGATTAGTAGGATAAGGCACGACTACCGGTAAATCTACCGTAGGTTCACCCTGCCCATCACTACGATCTACCAACAGGTAACTTGCCGACAGGCCCGTAGCGCCAAAATAGCCATATACTAACTCATTATCTTTGTTAATACAACGCAAATTACCCTTCACAGTCGATGGTGCAGCATCAAATAGCCCTCCCGTAGTTGAGGTTAATTGCTGAATACTTTTCCAGAACTGGTAAGCCCCCTTACTGAGGGCCTGTTGCTCAATTTCGATGTAATAACGGCTTTTGGAGGTGAAGGGCACCTGGGTTATCAGTTGACGACTAATGGCTTTACCATTGATATTCAGGTCGGAATTGATGTTGATACAGGTGTAACATCGACTGATGTCCCAGCATTCTGAACAACACAGAATACCCGTGTACATATTCTGACCAAGAACAAAGGTTTTCCGGCAAACATCAGTAAAGGCATAATGGGTCCAGCTCCATTTGTAGTAATTACCCAGGGTGTCCGGGTCTTTTGA
The DNA here is from genome assembly GCF_900112365.1 of Spirosoma endophyticum. Taxonomy (GTDB): domain Bacteria; phylum Bacteroidota; class Bacteroidia; order Cytophagales; family Spirosomataceae; genus Spirosoma; species Spirosoma endophyticum. The sequence goes on from NZ_FOLQ01000018.1 coordinate 96,902, forward strand.
ATCTAGAAAAACAGTCCAGCTTTGCTTGCCTGCTGCAATGCCCGAAGGCGGTGTATAGTTTGATTCATAATATAATTTTTGAATGGCAGGTGCAGCCGATAAAACCTCCTGACTCGACTCGTAACTCGTTCCTGTTTTCGTTTGAATCGTCAGTTTATAACTACGGCCTGCTATCCCACGTATACCGGCAACACTGGTCTGATACGTACCGCCCGGCGGCTGTTCTTTCAGGATTTCTTTATTTCCCAAATTGTCCGAAATAGTCACCGTAGCGCCCGTTTCGAGTAGATTCAAGCTTTTGTAGGAGTAGTCGGCAGTACGGGTTAATTTAACCGTATAAGGTCCCGGCTGATCGGTAATCTGACCTTCCACTACCAGCGAGCTTACATTGCTGATAGTATCTGGCTGGTAGGGCGTTATGCAGGAAACAGCACTAACCAGGATCACCAGTATATTGATCCATAGCCCATTATTTATCCTGATAGCCTCCGTAGTTTTTCTCACGATTTGTTAAAATTGCCACCAGCGGGGTTTATTTGGTGTTCGGTATTGGTTATTCGCACAAACGGCACAGGCGGCCATTGGATTCACGACGACCGGGTCAGCTGAAGAAACGGGTGGTCCGACGGCTTCGCTTCGGTCAAGTAGCAGGTATCCAATCGATTCGCCGGCAGCCCCGAAATACCCGTATACTTTTAAGCTGGGATCTGATGTTGCGTGTATATTTCCTCCAATACTTCCTGGGGCAGCATCGAACAGCCCACCCGTATTTTGCACTTGTTGCTTGGCCGTCTTGAAGAACTCATAAATACCTTTACTAAGCGATTGTTGCGTTACTTCGACGTAGTAGCGGGTACTGGCCTCATAGAATACCTCCTGAATAAACTGACGACTAATCGAATTACCATTCACATTCGCATCCGATAGAATATTGATGCAGTTCGAGTAGCAACGAGTAATATCCCAACAGTTTGAACAACACGGAATACCCATAGGTGAACTTTGACCCACTGATGATACTTTTTGACAGATTTCAACAAACTCGTAATGTGTCCATTCCCAGCGATAATAATCACCGGTTGTTGCGGGATCTTTCATATCAATGTATACATTCCAGGTATTGGCTTTCCCATTGTTGATCGACCCAGGAACATACTTATACTCATAGTAGATTCGATCAATAGGTGGCGCGGCTTTTAGCAACTCTGGATCGGATTCGTAAGTAGCCCCACCTTTCGTTTTAATCGTCATTTTGTAGGTTCGGCCCGCCACGCCCCTGATTCCCGTGGGGCTGGACTGATAATTCCCGCCGGGCGACTGCTCCGTCAAAGTTTCCTGATTGCCAAGGTTGTCCGAGATGGTTACTATAGCGCCCGTTTCCAGCAGATTCAGACTTTTGTACGAAAAATCGGCGGTGCGGGTCAGTTTAACGGTATAAGGCCCCGGCTGATCCGTAATCATCCCCTCAACAATCAACGATGGCGGAATACTGACCGTGTCAGGATTATAGGGTGTTATGCACGAAACGACCAGCAGTAGGCAGAGCAGCACTTGAGCATAGACAAATACCGAAGGTCTCATCAGAATTTAAAATTATAGGTCAGCGATGGGAACGCGGTGCCGAAGATGGACAGCTTGTAGGCATCTGAGGAGGAAGCTGAACTTAGCTTGTAAAAGATTGAGTACGCATTTTTATGGGCGTAGACGTTATAAACCGAGAAAACCCAACTGCTCTGGTTCCGTTTTTTCTTGAGCGGATTTTGCTCAAACGTCATGGAAAAATCGAGCCGATGGTAATCGGGAACACGCTGCTGGTTGCGGTCAATATAAATAGGCACCAGTACGCCCGCCACACTGGCAATGGCCGACGGCTGGGTGGTTGGCCGACCGGTGCTATAAGTAAAATTGAATGACATACTAAACCAGGTCGTTGGCCGATAGGTAGCCAGAACGTTCAGTGTGTGGGGTTTATCGTAGTTAGCCGCATACGCCAGCCCATTATTCACCCGTTCGTTGGCATAGGGGCTATTCATCGTCAGAAACGTGCGGGCGTACGTATAACTCATGAAACCCGTCCAGCGGCCTTTGTTTTTACGTAGCAACCCCTCAAATCCGTAGGCCTGTCCAGTTCCCTGTACAATCTGAGTTTCAACCGCCTGCGCCAGTTGTAGTTCGGCCCCATCGCGGTAGTCGATGGCATTGGTGATGGTTTTATAGTAAACCTCCCCCGACGCTTCGATGGCATTATCGGCCGTATTACGGAAGTAGCCCAATGACCACTGATCGGCAATCGTTGGCTTCGTATATATGTCGCTCAGATGCCAGCGCGAAGTTGGCAGAGCCGCCGTTGTATTTGTTACCTGCTGAATATACTGGCGCAATCGGCTATATCCCGCCTTAATGGCCCGCCCCTCGCCCACCGACCAGCGAATGGCCAGGCGTGGTTCTAGCCCACCCGCCGTGTGATAGATTTTACCGGCTCCATATGTTTGCGTCGAAGTGACGGTTTCGTCTTGAGGAAAGCCGTTTTCCTGATACGTTCGTACGGTTGCCGGTCCCCGATTTAGTAGTGTCGAGTAACGTAGTCCGGCAATAACTGCTACGTCTGCATTCAACTTCCATTCGTCCTGAACGTAGGCAGCCAGTTCGTAGGCCCGTTCGCGGTCAAGGTCTACAGGCAGCACATTTGAGTTCGGGCCGGGAATTCTGGTATTGGGTTGAACCAGGTAGTCAATGGCACTAATGCCCGCCTGCCACTGGTGCGTTTCGTTGGGCGTGTACGTCAGATCCGACTTAATTTGCCGGTGCCAGACACCAGACTTCAAATCAAATGCATTAGACGAATCAGACGACGACAGGTCAGCCTTATAGTGACTCAAAATAACCGCCGTGGCCAGGTTCACCTGCTTGCTCATAAAGTAATTCCAGTGCAGCGAACCGTTTGTCGTCTGGTAGTTGAACTTCGTCGACGACGCGTTTATTTCCTGCCCCGACAGGGAATCCGATGCGAGTTTAAACACATCGGTACTTACGTAGCCCGTTAATGTAATCGTGTTACGTTCGTTTGGTTGATACTTAAGTTTGGTCGTCAGGTCATAGAAGTTCGCTGTCGTACCACGCAGATTCGGAGGTGCCAGCTTGAACAGAAAATCATTGAACGAACCGCGCGCTGCGGCCAGAAACGACAACTTCTTTTTAATAATTGGTCCCTCGACACCCAGTCGGCTCGAAATAATGCCAATACCTCCGTTGATACCCCATTTGTCGGCATCCGGCTCCTTAATTTTCACGTCCAGTACCGACGAGGCTCGGCCCCCGAAAGCAGCCGCGACACCACCCCGATTCAGCGTTACGTCGCGCACGACGTCGGGGTTAAAGACGGAGAAAAAACCCATCAAATGGCTCGAATTAAACACGGGTGCATCATCGAACAAAATCAGGTTCTGATCGGCGCTACCACCCCGAACATTAAAACCGGGTGCGCCCTCGCCCACTGTTGTCACGCCCGGCAGTAGCAACAGGCTCCGAACAATATCCACTTCCCCCATCAGAGGTGGAATGCGTCGAATGCTACGTATGGTCAACTGCGATACACCAATTTCGATCTTGCGCACGTTACGGTCGGGCGTCTCACTCGTGACCACGACCTCTTCCAGATCTTTGGCATCATCTTCCATTGTAATCTCACGGAAGAGTGTTTTTTCGAGGGAAATCGTATCCTGACGGGGTCGGTAACCAATGTGGGAGAACCGGAGAATGTAATTACCGGGCGGCAATTGCACAATGTAAAACCCATCTTTAGCCGTTACGTACCCTTTCGATACGTCCAGCACAACAATATTGGCTCCCTGAATGGGTTTACCCGTCTTAGCATCCCGTACGTAACCTGTCGCCGAAAATGTACGTTTAGGTTCGATTGGGGTTGATTTTTGAGCTATTCCTTCGTTGAGCAGAAAAAACGAAACTACCAGTAAACATATAAAGCGCATAGAACCGGGTTTAGGAAGCGCAGACTTGGCAAATAAGCACGTATCAATGGATTACTATCAATGGTATAAAGGGATAAGTCGGCTGATTTACCCTATTGCCATCGATCATTAACCGACAATTAATCCTCTTATTTATCCTATTTACGTATTTGCTCCCGGCGCTGCTGCAAATACTCGCTCATCTCTTCCAACGTCAGCGTATTAAACGTCATCGCTTTTGTTAAACCGCCTTTGCGGCCAATGGCGACACCATAGTGCATATCCAGTAAACCGGCGAAATCGTGGGCGTCGGGGTTGATGCTCAACATGACACCCTGCTGTATGGCATACTCAATCCAATGCCAGTCAATATCAAGCCGATAGGGACTGGCGTTGATTTCAATAATAACGTTGTGTTCGGCACAGGCGTCGATGATAGCCCGGTGATCAATTGGGTAGCCTTCGCGAGCGAGCAATAATCGGCCCGTTGGATGACCCAGAATGGTGGTGTATGGATTTTCAATAGCCCGCAGCAACCGCGTCGTTGCCTTTTCGAACGACATAGTCAGGGTTTGGTGAACCGATGCCACTACGTAGTCGAAGGTGGCCAGCGTCTCATCATCGTAATCTAATGAACCATCGCCCAGAATATCAGACTCGATCCCTTTAAAAATCCGGAAGTCAGCACCAAAACCGGCGTTAAGTCGATCAATTTCAATCTGTTGCTGGCGCACACGTTCGGCATCCAGTCCACCGGCATAGGAAGCCGTTTTTGAGTGATCGGCGATGCCAAAATACGTTAAGCCCAGTTTGCGGCAGTAAGCCGCCATATCGGCAACCGACTGTTTACCATCCGACCACGTACTGTGATTGTGGAGCGTACCGCGCAGATCGTCCCAGGTAACGAGTTCGTCGTTCCGGTGATTTCTGGCCCAGCGAAAGGCAAACTCATCTTCCCGCATTTCAGGAACGATATATGGCAGACCAGCGCGTTCGTAAATAGCGTTTTCCACTTGGTCAACCGACTGATTTTCTGCTACGTATGAACCGGTATAGGCCGACTGCAATAACGACGTGCCACCGGGTCCCGCTTGTTTTAAATGAGCGTCGGCAGCCGTATTGATGAACAATTGGCGATTGATCTGCTCGGCCGGATATAAAAGTATCTCGACCAATACGTCGAAACCGGCCAGTTTCCCCCGCCATGCAAACGGTGACGACTCCAACTCGTTCTGCTCCAGATTCGGTAGTTGACCGAGCGTCAGCATGGCCGAAACGGGATTGTTGGTTTGCACCAGCACTTGAACAGTATCCACCTCCTGCGCTTTGCGCCGAACCTGTCCGCTTATTTCAACGCGCTCGAAATGCTTGGTCAATTCGTCCCGCAACAGATTAGCGATCATCGCGGCTTTATCCATGCGAACTTTTCCCTGCTGTTCCTGCAAAAACTCAAGGGCAGCCAGAATTTTCTCCTGTGTGCTGGCCCCAAATCCTTTGATTTTCGCAATCTCGCCGTTTTCGCCCGCCACTTGCAGGTCATGGAGATTGTCGATGCCTAGCTCCCGCCAGAGTGTACGTACTTTCTTGACACCCAGCCCTTTGATACGAAACATATCCAGCACACCAGGTGGTGTTTCGGCCAATAGTTCGTCCAGGTCGGTCAGGCGACCCGTTTCAGCAATTTCACGAATCTTCTGCGCAACAGACTTGCCAACACCCTGTAATTTAACCAGTTCTTCAACGGGCAAATTAGATAGGTCGGCCGTTGATTTATCTAAATTAAACGCGGCTGTCTGGAAAGACCGCGTCTTGAACGTATCGCGGTCGTGGAGTTCCATTAACCGGCCGGTCAGTTCAAGCAGGTCAACGATTTCGGAATTAGTCATACAAAAAAGGCAATTTACTCCGCAAGTTAGGCAATCGGTCAGATTTTAGAGAACTGCGCCACAAGGTCCCCATACCTTTACTTCGTCAGCAAATAAAACGGCCTGATTATCAATTAAAACCAATCTCAATCTCATGGAATCGACCACAACAACTCCCGAACGTGACCCCTACTTATGGAAACAGGCCAAAGCCCGCGTCGGCTTTCGAATGCATCTCCAAACGTATCTGCTTGTTAATGCAGGGCTCTGGCTCATCTGGGCACTGACCAGCTTTGCTTTTCAGTCATCGGGTCACCACGGTTTTATCTTCCCCTGGCCGTTTTTCCCTATGATCGGCTGGGGCATTGGACTAGCGTCACATTATTTCGCCGTGTACCGAAATCGCGAACACAACCTGATTGAAGAAGAATATCGGAAGCTAGTCAATCAGCAAGGGTAAGAATGTAGCTAAAAACAAACCAACACCCGTGAACAGGTCAAAAGCAATCATAATTGGCGGTGGAATTTCCGGCCCGGCAATGGCTTTATTTCTAAAAAAGATAGGCATTGAAGCCACTATTTATGAAGCACAAACCCGGCACAGAGATGATACCGGCGCTTTTTTAGGTATTTCACCAAACGGGTTGAATGTGCTTAACGAGTTCATAACTCTTGAGACGATTTTATCAGACTACACACCCGGAAAAATGACCTTCTTCAATGCAAAAAATAAACAAATTGGTGAAATTGACAATGCCAGCTAAACCGAATTGTATGGAGCCGAAACTGTTCAATTAAAAAGAGGCTTGCTCAATAAAGCGCTCCGTAACGTAGCCATTGAGGAGGGGATAAAGATAGAGCTGGGCAAAAAGCTAATGGCTATTACACAAACCGAACAATCGGCAACGGCTATTTTCGATGATGCAACAACAGCAACGGCCGATTTCATAATCGGCTGTGACGGCATTCATTCGGCAACACGAAAAGCGATATTTCCCAATGCGCCCAATATAGCGTATACCGGTTTGCTGTCAACGGGCGGTTTCACGAAATTGGATAACGTAGCGGATTTATATGGTTCGATCCGTATGACCTTCGGGGAGAAATCATTTTTTGCGTATGCCGTTTCTAACTTGGGCGAAATCTGGTGGTTCAATAACATTTCGCACGCAAAAGAACCAGCGAGAAATGAGTTGAACACTATCGACATGAGTCAACTCAAAAATACGCTGCTAGAGCTGCACAAGAACGATCCAAAACCCATTGCAGACATTATAAAATCGGCCGATGCCATTGAGCTTTATCCAATTTATGACATTCCCTTTTTGGCGAATTGGCACAAAGGGCGCGTTTGTCTGATAGGTGACGCTGCTCATGCCACAGCCCCTCACATTGGTCAGGGTGCGTCATTGGCCCTGGAAGACACCATCGTTTTGGCACAATGTATTAGAGACCTCGCCACGGTGGAAACAGCCTTTGAGAAGTTTCAATCGGTACGACAAGCCAGAGTGCAAAAAATAGTTCGGGAAGCGAGAAAAGTGGGGGACAGCAAAACTGTCCCCAGTAAATTTCAACAATTTTTCAGGGATTTACTTTTGCCGTTTTTAGTAAAATACGAAGCAAAAAAAATGGATTGGGTATATTCTTATAAAGTCAACTAGGCCAACAAAATAGAGTGAACGTTAAGGAGTCATTCATAAAATATGCAAACGTTCACTACTCTCAATTGCCTACACCGCCACAGGCGCTTTAATAGCCGGATATGGATTGTAATTTTCGAGGGTAAAATCTTCGTATGTAAAGTCAAAAACCGACGCTACGTCTGGATTCAGACGCATGGTTGGCAATGGACGTGGCTCACGGGAAAGTTGCGTCTCAACCTGCTCTAAGTGATTCAGATACAGATGTGTATCACCACCAGTCCAGATAAATTCGTGAGCGATGTAGCCGGATTCCTGCGCAATCATCATCGTCAATAATGCATAGCTGGCAATGTTGAAGGGAACGCCCAGAAATACGTCGGCGCTACGTTGGTAAAGCTGGCAGGAGAGCTTGCCATCCGCTACATAGAACTGCATCAACAAATGGCAGGGAGGCAGCGCCATACTAGGAACATCGGCGGGATTCCAGGCCGAAATAATCATCCGGCGCGAATCAGGTGAGTTTTTAAGTTGCTTCAATACGTCCTGCAACTGGTCGATAAGCTGTCCATTGGGCGCGGCCCAACTGCGCCATTGTTTGCCATACACCGGACCCAGATCACCATTCTCATCTGCCCATTCATCCCAAATCGACACACCGTTGTCTTTCAGGTATTTAATGTTCGTGTCACCCTTCACAAACCAAAGCAGTTCATGAATAATGGACTTCGTATGTACTTTTTTGGTGGTCAGCAGCGGAAAGCCTTCCTGTAGATTGAAGCGCATCTGGTAGCCAAAAACGCTGATGGTGCCCGTGCCCGTACGGTCAGTTTTGCGCGTGCCATCTTTGAGAATATGGCGAAGCAGATCATGGTATTGTTGCATTGAACAAAAGTCGGAAGTCAAACGTAGTAAGCCAAACGCTGACGTAAAAAATAAACCCCGATTCCATTGTGGAATCGGGGTTAAATAAGTCACTATTACAGAGCAAATACCTTTCTCGGTGTTCTCTGCTTTTATCTCTTCTTTACTCGGTGTTTACCTACTCATTAATCTCAAACGAATACGTAATATCAGCCGACGGGCGGAATTGAGCCGTTGCCGAGCAGTATTTGTCCATAGAAAGGTCAATGGCGCGCTTCACTTTGTCGGCGTTTAGCTGACCTTTAAGCAGATAGGTAATATGAATTTTTTTGAAGGGCGCGGGTATGGCGTCCTTTTCGCGCAGGCCATCCACTTTGAGCCGGAAGTCTTCGATCACCTGCTTTTGTTTTTGCAGAATCAGAATCACGTCGATAGCCGAGCAACCTGCCAATCCCATCAGCAACATTTCCATGGGTCTCGCTCCAGCGTTATGGCCGCCAATATCGACTGCGCCATCTATGTGTTGCGCGACGCCCGACTTACCGAGGGCTTCGAAGTGGAACGCATCGTCTACACGTACTAACTCGACCTGCATTGTATTAAATTCCTGAACTATGGCAACCGGTTGTGAATCAAGCATTGTCTTTTTTGCGTTTATCAGGTAAAGTGTTTATTTTCACCAGCTCAAAGTAAGTTAAATCATGTCCGAAAAATTCACCGACGACCTCTTCGACCTCAAAAACGACCGGCGGTTAAGCGTGTACTTGTACCGGGCGGGTTTCGGCTGCTGGCTGCTTTACATCGTGTCGGGCGCACGATTTATGCAGTCGGTAAGTATGTATCGAACAGATTTTGGCGTATTCTCGTTCTTCCTGATGGTCATGGGTTTGTCAGCCTCCATGATTTATGACTACTACCATCACCCAATTGAGTTTGCACAAAAAAGAAAATGGCTGGCCTTTAGCTACTTAGCGCTAGCAGCATTGGTCTATTTCTTCATTTTGCACAACGAACCGATCACACTGGGTCATATTTTTGGACGGGGTTCATTCTGAGTCGAAGGATTTCCAAACCGCCTGTATTCACTGGTTGCACTCAATTTTTCATCTTACCCATAGGCAACGTAATCTGCGTAAGATAAATCGTTAAATAGTTGGTGTTATCCGGGCTGTCAGGAAAGTGATTGACCGTACAAATTTGCCAATGAACAGCCTCATTCACGGGCTTTTTTTTACGATAACTTACTTCGATAAAATGGCCTTCGAAATAATACAATTCAAGTTTGAAAGCTGGTTGGGTGACTTCTGCCAAAAACGCGGCTGAGGTAAAAGCAAGGTTAATTAACTTCCTTCTGGTCAATTTATTTAAATTATATTCTGTCATGTTGAAAACGAATGGTGGTCGTTCCCCTTTGACGCACTCTCGAATAAAAAGCCACGAGAAAGCTAGAATTTTTTGATATTTCTTATCAACTTTTAATGAATCAGGTTCATGGAAAGGGTGATTTTCTCTACGCCCAATTGGACCTGAACTGTAAACGGCCAATAATTGCCTTCCGAAAAGAAGCAAGCCGTAGAGCTGTTGCCTAAACGTTTACAAATTTCGAATGTATTTCTGTCCACCTAAATACCTCATTTGCTTCGCGATTTGACGCGTCCGACGCTGTACATAATTCGACGGATTACTGATCGAGAACAGGCGTGGGTTGGGCAATACGGCGGCCATGCGGGCCGCTTCATTTCGGGAAAGTGATTCGGCTGAGTGCCCGTAATAGCGTTGTGAAGCTGCTTCAACCCCAAAGGTCATTGGACCGGTTTCCGCTACGTTCAGGTACACTTCCAGAATGCGTTTCTTGCCCCACACTAATTCAATTAACGCGGTAAAATATACTTCCAGGCCCTTACGAATGTAGCTGCGACCGTTCCATAGGAATACGTTTTTAGCTACTTGCTGCGAAATAGTACTGGCGCCACGTGGTAGTTTTCGGGTCTCGTTTTCCTTCATGGCATCCTTGATCTCGTCGAAGTCAAAGCCCCAGTGCGTCGGGAAATCCTGATCTTCGGAAGCTACTACGGCTAACGCGACCTCTTTACTGATGGTATCATATGAGCGCCATTTCTTGTACACATGACTGCTTTCGTCCGTACCAAACGTATCTACCCAGCGCGAAACGATTAAAGGAGTTACCCAAACCGGTACGTATTTCAGCACAATGACCGCACCAATGGAACTCAAAAATAGCCACAGCACCACCTTGAGCGTAACCCTGTAGATCCGCTCCACCAATGGCCGATCACGCATGTACTGACGCACCCACCCCCATCGGGATGACGACTTCACCCGACTGCTCACGGTCTTTGGTAGCGCCTTAGTAGACCCAAGGGTCGCTTTGGGACGCGGCTGCGGGGGGCCATTTCGGAAGGTATTAGCTGGACGCTTGGTACTCATGCGGCTACAATCTGTTCCGCGAAAATAATAGTAAAGTGGGTGGAAACCCGCACTTCAGCTCATGATTAAGGCTAATATTATCGAAATATTGTTGCTTGTTCTTTACTCAACAAACAACGTAGCAGCAACCCGATCGGCGAAGAGTTTGCCCGCACCGGTCAGTTGCAGACGATCATTGCTATTGCGGATAAGCCAGCCCGACGCGTACATAGCTGCCAGGTCATGCGTTTGCTTTTGGGCGAAGTCCTCCCCAAGTAAGGTAGTTAATTCACTAAGTGAACACCCCCACTGGGTTCGCAAACCCGTCAACAGGTATTCATTTACCTGATCAACAACAGTTAATTCTTCCACTTCGGCGGGCAGTCTTCCCTGCCTGATCTCGGCGATGTAACGAGCGTTGTTCGCTACGTTATATTGCCGCGAAAAACCATTGTAGGAATGGGCGCTTGGTCCTACGCCCAGATACGACCGACGTTGCCAGTAAGCCGTATTATGGCGGGCATATTGCTCAGGTCGCGCAAAATTCGAGATTTCGTAATGTTCGTAGCCCTTGTCAGTCAGCGCTTTTGTCAATTCTTCGAACTGTTCGGCAGCCAGAGATTCATCCGCGGGCGGGAGTTTACCCTTCTTTTGCCACCGTCCGAAGGCCGTATCAGGTTCAATAGTCAGTGCATAGGCCGACAAGTGTGGTACGTCGAGTGCGAGTGCTTTTTGCAGGTCCGTTTGCCAAAGCGTTTTTTCCCGATTCGGAATACCATAAATCAGATCAACGCTCATGTTCTCGAAACCGGCCTCTCGTGCCTGCCAAACGCAGCTTTCGGCTTCAATAGCGGTGTGGGCGCGATTCATCCAGCGGAGCGTAGCTTCGTCAAATGTTTGAATCCCAATGCTCAGGCGGTTGACGTATCGACGGAGCATGTGGAGTGTCTCCACCGACAAATCATCAGGATTGGCTTCGAGCGTGATTTCGGCTGTGGGCGAAACCGTAAAGTGGGTACGTATCGTCGTAAAAATCTGTACTAATTCGGCCTCGGTCAGCAGGGAAGGTGTCCCCCCACCGAAATAAATCGTCTCTAGGCTTTTAATGGGCAGGTAGTCTTTTTGCAGGATTATTTCCTGACACAGCGCGTCGACCAACGACGATTTCTGACTCAGGCTCGTGCTAAAATGGAAGTCGCAATAGTGACAGGCCTGTTTACAGAACGGTATGTGCAAATAGAGGTGCATCAACGTAATGACAACAAAGTCAGGCGATGGGTTCCTTTGCAAGGCCCTCTGTAGAATGATAGCCCGTTCGTAGTTTAGAATACGAGTGCAGACAGCATCAATCAGGCCGTTGGGACATCAGTCCAACCAGGAATTTGTCCACGAAAACGACTGCGGGCAGGGCGATCAGTGCCTTTTTTCGTGATGTTAGAAAGAAGAACGTCGTAGATTCCCGTAGGGAATTTCTATCGGTCGGTATTATCGAAAGGATTACGTTTACGGCAGAACAAGCCTTAATCGTCTGGGCATTTCTTGCAACGCTTGCCCTTTTTGTACTTCTTGCAGCACTTCTTCAACACGCACTCATGTCCCAGAAATGGGTTAGACTGAATCAGTGATTTTGATTCAGCCAATGGAGTAAGGCAATCAGAAGAAATTGATTCGGCAGTCATTCTAGCTTGTTGTTTACGGAGACAAAGATAAGTTATTTAGATTTATTACAAATTAAATTTGTGAGAAAAATCGTATTTCTCTTTTTCTAAGTTACCAACAATGACCTTGCCCTCAGGCACACGTTCTGGCTATGATTAAGTTGATATTTTTCAAAAGTCGGTAACTGGAATATGACAAATAAAAAAGTCGTCAGGATGCAGACCAAATGCATCCTGACGACTGACTAAACTAAGGTTCTTATTCGCTGATTTCGCCCGTCAGGTATAACTGTACCTGCCCCGAAATATCAACCCTGTTCGGACTGGCATGGTCATTGAGTTTGCAACGGAGGTAACCGCCCCGTTTAGAGAGCTGACGCGCAATAAGGTCATTTTTACCAAGTTTTTCGGCCCAATACGGCACCAGCGTTGTATGGGCTGATCCCGTTACCGGATCTTCATCAATGCCTACCTGTGGCCCAAAAAATCGGGACACAAAGTCAACTCCGGAATCAGGGCTACCCGGCGCGGTCACAATGATACCCCGAGCCGGTACGGTACTCATTTCGCGAAAATCTGGAGACAAGGCTTCGATCTGCGCCTGATTTTCATAAATCAACATGTAGTCGGTTTTGCCTTTGTAGACCGCCAGTGGTTTCTCGTGAACGCTGGCAAGAAGGGCGGGCGGTTGCAGGTTGGCTTTTTGCACTATATCGGCGGGGAAGTCGAGCGTCAGCCAGCCATCACTACTCCGGCAAACCTTCAGTAAACCACTGCGGGAATCGAAAAAAATCTGATCATTCGATTCATCATCTGCGGGTACCGCACCTGCCTGATTTTTTTCCAGGAAAAAAACGACATATCCAGTAGCTAACGTAGCATGCCCGCATAAGTCTACCTCCAGGGAGGGCGTAAACCAACGAATGTGGTAGTGAGCTTCACCTGTTTTTACGTAAAAGGCCGTTTCAGCAAGGTTGTTTTCAGCGGCTATTTTCTGCATCTGTTCGTCGGGGAGCCATTCTGCCAACGGAACAACAGCTGCCGGATTCCCGGCAAACAGCTTGTCGGTAAAGGCATCGAGTTGGTAAATACGCATGTGATTTTAGGGTGTGCACCTAAGCACGCTTATGAAGTTAGGAATAGTACTCTTGGGTCTGCAAGGCATCGAACGTATCGATCGAGAATGCCGTTAACGAAGGCAATTTAATCGTGGCAATGGAAAATTTAGCGTCATCATATTCAAAAGCTGCCGGGACAGCCACCACACGCATACCAGCGTCATACGCTGATTTTAATCCACTTCCCGAGTCTTCAAACGCCAGACAATTAGCGGGTGATACATGCAGTTTTCGAGCCGTACCCAGATACACGTCTGGAGCGGGTTTATTGTGAGCCTCCAGTGTAGCCGAGTGCCAGAGCGTCAGGGCATCACGAATACCCAACCGGGTCACAACAACCTCAATCAAACTCATGGGCGAGGCCGAGGCAATGGCAGTCGGGATGCCCCGACTAGCAAAAAAATCCAGGGTTTCCAGGGCGCCCGGCATGGGCTCGGCCATCGTGGCAATACGTTCATGAACGCCATCAGTAATCGCGTCGGCAAGATCCTCATGGGTGCGACCCGCTGCCGCCTGCTCCGTCCAGGGAGCCCGGGCAAACCAATAACGCACTACTTCCAGTATTGGCAATCCAGTTGTTTGTTTGCATTGGTCGTCAGTTAAGGATAGGCCAACCGTATCAAACACAACCCGTTCCATAGCTCGCCAGTGGGGTTCTGAGTCCACCAGCAGCCCATCCATATCAAATATTGCTGCCTGTATCAAAATTAAGGTATAAGTCTGTGAGTCAATTAAGTACTGAATTAGCCAGTCAATCTGTCAAGTACGCTTCTTTATAGTCACTAGCTGGCTGATTGACTGTTCAACTTTTTTTACACGTTAGCCTGACGAAATGGCTTTATGTCAATCGTGTCCCAAACGCCCTGCACAATGTACGGATCAGTATGTAGATACGTCGTTAACTCATCTTCGGTTTCCAGATTGAGGATGAGCATCGAACCAATCATGTTTCCTGCTGGGTCAAGAAGTGCCCCACCGAGCAAAAATTTACCGGCTGCTTTCAATTGGCCAACATAATCAATATGAGCAGGACGAGCGGCCATACGCCGATCAAGGGCATTGGCATGATCGTAGGCATAAATAACATAGTGCATAGATGCTCCGAAGAGTTTTAAGTAGGCAAGATACCATCTTTCAGTTATTTGCCATAAATCTGGTTAACTTCATCTCATTTTTTTTAACAGAGTAACATAGTACCCGTCAGGTTATCGAGGTAAACAAAACAAGATTTCCCGGAAGTCAGTCCAATTTAATTATTTCTGCTTTTAACCTCTGACACAGTAGATTCCTTATCGATTCACAGTTGTTTGCCAATCAAAACGTAAGCAATTCGCCTTTTTCTACTAATTTCAGGCTTTCCGAAAAAGTTGTTCACTTCACTTCCTCAATGAAACACCTTTCTTGTTGGTCGCTTGCTCTATTGACGGCATCCGCCTTTGCCCAGTCCGTTCCAAAACCCACAGCCACCACTGCGGCTTCGCCACTCACCGTCGAAACGATTATGCAGGACCCCAAAACCTGGGTCGGGACGTCACCATCAAATCCCTTCTGGTCCGACGATTCGCGCACGCTGTATTTTAGCTGGACGCCCCCCGTCAACACAGACAAGGCCAAGAGCGACTCGCTTTATAAAGTAACGTTTACAGCTTCGGGCAAAGATAATTCGGCCAAAGGCAAAAAACTGGTGGCCTCTCAACCCGTAAAAGTTAGTCCTTCCGAACGACGCGCCTTGACAACAGGCCCCACAACAGCGTATAATCAGTCGTTTACACAACGCTTATTTGAGCGTCAAGGTGATATTTTCCTGGTTGATGTACGCTCGGGTACGATTCGGCAACTCACCAACACAGTTGAGATCGAAACAGATGCTGTTTTCTCCGGCGATCAGCAGCGCGTAGTATTCCGCAGAACCGGTTCCAATCTGTTCAGCATTGACCTTAAAACGGGCTTACTGACACAATTGACTGACTTTAAGCCGGGGGCCAAAAAAGCCGATCCCAAGCTAACCGATGAAGAGAAGTTCCTGAAACAGGATCAACTACGGCTGTCGGATGTGCTGGCGGAGCGGAAAGCAAAAAAAGACGCTGGAGAACGTATCAGCAAAGCGGATCGGCCCAAACGTCCGAAAGAAATTTATATGGACGACAAACAGGTCGCCGGTCTTCAACAAAGTCCCGACGGACGCTTTGTAACGTATCGGATGACCAAAAGTGCGACTAATGCCAAAACGGCTCAGGTTCCAAATTACATAACTGAATCGGGTTATACCGAGGAAATTCCAGCCCGTACTAAAGTTGGTGCCCCCCTGGCCAGTCAGGAGTTTTTTTTGTATGACGTTGCCAAAGACACCGTTCGTGCGATGAGCGTGAAAGATATTCCCGGCATCAGCGATAAACCGGCCTACCTGAAAACCGTCAGCAGCAGTGCGAAATCGGATACCGCCAAAAAAACGCGGCCTGTTACAATCAGTGGCCCCGTTTGGTCGCTCGACGGTAAATTAGCTGTCGTCACAATCCGGTCTTTGGACAACAAGGATCGCTGGATTATGCGTCTGGAGCCAGAAACATTGAAACTCACGCTGCTCGATCGGCAGCACGATGACGCCTGGATTGGCGGGCCAGGTATCAGTTTTGCCTCGGGCAATATGGGGTTTCTGGGTGATAATCAAACACTCTGGTACCAATCGGAGGCCGACGGCTATTCCCATCTCTACACGATTAACGTACTTACACCCGTCCTGAAAAAGCAGCTCACTTCCGGCAAATTTGAAGTGCAGCAGGTACAGCTTTCAAAAGACAGAACCCAGTTTTTCCTGCAGACGAATGAAGTTCATCCTGGTGAGCAGCACTTTTACCGGATGCCCGTAACTGGCGGAGAACGGATTCGCCTGACGACCATGGTAGGGGCTAACGACGTAACACTCTCGCCCGATGAAACCCGGATGGCGATTCGCTACTCGTCGACCAACCACCCCTGGGAAATGTACGTAGCCGATGTTCCTCAATCCTCGATAAGCATTAGCAAAAAACAGTCTGCACAACCAACTGATGTGCAGAATGCTGCCGTTAAACTAACCGATTCGCCTACCGAAAGCTTTAAACAGTATCCCTGGCGTGAACCAACGCTGGTGACCATTCCAGCCCGCGATGGACAGCCGATATACGCCCGGTTGTATAAGTCCACTAACCCAAGTGGAAAGTCCGTTGTATTCGTGCACGGTGCGGGTTATTTGCAGAACGCCCATAAGTGGTGGAGTTCGTATTTCCGGGAATATATGTTCCATAACTTACTGGTCGACAAAGGGTACACGGTGCTGGACATCGACTACCGGGGCAGCGCCGGCTACGGCCGCGACTGGCGTACTGGTATTTATCGGTACATGGGCGGCAAAGATTTAGAGGACCACGTTGACGCGGCAAAATGGCTAGTGCAGACGCAGGGCGTAGATGCCAAACGTATCGGTTTGTATGGCGGATCGTATGGTGGTTTTATTACGTTGATGGCCATGTTCACAACGCCCGACGTATTCAAGGCAGGTGCTGCGCTACGTCCCGTAACGGACTGGGCGGCCTACAATCACGGATACACAGCTAACATTCTGAACGAACCGCAGCTGGATTCACTTTCTTACCGTCGTTCGTCGCCCATCAACTTTGCCGAAGGGTTAAAAGGCCATCTGCTCATCTGCCACGGTATGGTCGATGTAAACGTGCATTTTCAGGACGCCGTCCGTCTGGCGCAGCGGCTCATTGAACTCAAAAAAGAAAACTGGGAACTAGCCCCCTACCCTGTCGAAGATCACGGCTTTGTGGAACCCACCAGTTGGATGGACGAGTACAAGCGCATTCTGAAATTGTTTGACGAACGATTGTGATTGATAGTACAAATACCGGATTTCAACCCAGTATTTAGTACCTAAAAAAGCCGGTCTGGATATCCAGACCGGCTTTTTTAGGTAAATATTCTATACAGATCAGTAAAAAAGGCCCCAATCATCCGGCGCATCGTTGTCTTTATCGAAGCCATTTACCCATTCAACAAACAGCAGTCGAAACTGCTCTATTTCGTCGCGAAGTACGTTTAGATAGGCTGTCGTGGCCAATTTTTCAGCTTTACAATAAGACGTTTGGGCCAGCAATTCACGAGCATGCATTTTGATGATTACTGCATTTTCCATTCTCAGAGTATAAAGATCTCCCCCTTCGGCTCCAACGATCTTTGGGGCCAGCATCATGGCGTTAGCCAGCATTTGCTCATGCATCATCAACACATCTTCTTCCTTATTGATGGTTTCGACAATAGCCTGGGTCAATTCCATTAACTCGTTGGCTTTGCGCAGGATAGGCAGGTTTTTGATCCGCCGATTTTCGGCTTCCATTTCAGCGCGAGCCTCTTCGGGATCATAGTCCTCGTCGAAACCATCCCAGTCCATAAAGCTGTCGTCGTCGTCTTCGTCGTCAAAGTTCATCGCAAAATGGGCAGAGGGGTTAACCATCTTCTGTTTGCCAAAGTAACACAAACGATTCCCAAAAACAAACCATTCCTGCCTAAAATCAGCCTCCTAGCTTAAGAATTAAGCGCAAATGGACACTCGTTTATATATAGCTGTTCAATCGCATCCAAGATCACTTACCAGTTAGTAAAGTTCGTAACTAAGCAAGCGCCCAGCATCTGGTTAAAGCTGCTGGAAGATATCCCCGGCAACGTAGCATCTGTCTCCAACACAAAAATACTAATGACTCATAATCCTGTTCTTAGCTATATCTGGTTGACTAAAAGCCCATACTAATATCCTAGCGACTCCACAACATACAGCCGCTTTTTCGAGAAAACACAGCAATAAATCGAACAAAAACGGGGGCAACCTGTATATTTGTTGGGTTAGTACCTGATTTTCCCACTGCATAGAATGACGTATTGTTTAGGAATTAAGGTTGCGTCTGGCTTAGTTGCCATTGCCGACAGACGACTTACCTCCGGCACTGAGGTATCATCAAATCGTAAAATTTCGGTTCATGAAGTCGAGAATCATTCGCTCTTTATTATGACCTCGGGTCTTCGCTCCGTCCGCGACAAGGCCATTACGTATTTTAAAGAAGTGATCTCCGAACGGGATCGATCATTCAACAAATTATACAAAGCGGTTAATGCTTTTGGGGAACAGGTGAAGCGAGTAGCGCAGGAAGATAAAGCCTCCATTATTGCCAGCGGATTGAATTTTAACCTGAATGCCATCGTTGGCGGTCAGTTAGAAGACGATGAAGAACACAAATTATTTATGCTGTATCCTGAAGGCAACTGGGTAGAAGTTGATCAGGGATCTCCCTTTAAAATTATTGGCAATTCTGGCTATGGAAAACCATTGCTATTTAGAAATTTATCCTACGAAACCAGCTTACCTGATGCGCTTAAGATCGGTTTTCTGGCGTTCGATGCCACCCGTGTAAGCGCCAACGATGTCGATTATCCACTGGACGTAGTGATCTACCCGAAAGACAGTTTCCACATGACTGAATATCGCCTTGAAAAAGAAGATATGGACGAAGTGTCGCACCAGTGGAGTGCCTTGCTGAGCAATTCGGTCCGAAAACTGCCTTCTTATTGGATGGACCCAATCTTCGAAAAAGTTCGCGCCGTTAAAAACGTCTGAAAAATGATGAATTATAAATGATGAATTACTGGTTTACTGACATTTATAATTCATCATTTATAATTCATCATTCCTCTCTCCATGCACCTGCACGTTCGGCACGCATCTGAATACACATACGATAGTCCTGTCGCCCTGGGTCCGCAAACACTCTATCTCTATCCAAGAGCTTACCCATATCAGCGATTGCTGAACTATGAGTTGGTTATTGATCCGAAACCAGCTAGGATCGTACGGAATATTGATGTCGAAGGAAATGTGCAGCAGTTAGTGTATTTTAACCGTCCGACCCGCCACCTGAACGTAACAGTTGAGATGCATCTCCAATCCGACGAGTTCAACTCGCTGGATTTTGTCCTGTTCCCCTTCGATACAAAGCGCGTACCATTCCGTTACCCCAAAGCGGTAGAAGAACTCCTCCAGCCCTACCTACAGCGCGTTGGCGTATCGGAGCGCGTTGAAAGCTGGGCTCAGCAACTGGCCACAGAAGCTAATGGGCAAACAACTGCATTTCTGCTAAAACTGAATAAGACCATCCGGGCGTTTACCTACGAGATTCGGGAATTAGGTGCTCCCTTTCCACCTGAGCAAACGCTGACGTTGCACAAGGGTTCTTGCCGGGACTATACAACGCTGTTTATGGCAGCCTGCCGGAGTCTGGGTATTGCCGCCCGCTTTGTGAGCGGCTATTTGTTTGGGAATCCCCAACAGGAGCATCAATTGCATGCCTGGGTGGAAGTCTATTTACCAGGCGCGGGCTGGCGTGGCTTCGACCCTACGGAAGGGTCTGTGGTGGTGAATCGACACATTTTCCTGACATCGACCGCCAAGCCCGAACTGGCGGCCCCCATTAGCGGCACATTCATCGGTCGGGCAAATTCAGTGCTTCGATCAGAATTGCTATTTATCTGAGGTTAACCCACTTGAACGTAAGTCAACACTTAAAACTATACTATATATCAGTTAACTAATTCCATCCACCAATAACGTACCAATAACTCATTCACTGACCTACTTACTAATTTGGCTGGCTGACTTACCAACTTACACACTATCTTTGCATACCTTATTAGAATACTTACCTAACCCATTACAGTGGCATTAATTAAGTCTATTTCCGGGATTAGAGGAACAATTGGCGGACGCAGTGGAAACGGGCTGACGCCTTTAGACGTAGTGAAATTTACAGCTGCCTTTGGCCAGTGGCTTCGGCAACGTAATCCTGACCTATTGTCGGTAGTGATTGGTCGCGATGGCCGGATATCGGGAGATATGGTGTCAAAATTAGTAGCTGCTACGTTACAGGGCCTCGGTCTGCACGTTATTGATCTACGCCTTTCCACGACCCCAACTGTTGAATTAGCTGTTCCGGGTGAAGGGGCTGCCGGTGGTATTATCATTACTGCCAGCCATAATCCGATTCAATGGAATGCCCTCAAACTTCTTAACGAAAAAGGCGAGTTTATATCCGAACAGGATGGCGCTGAAGTACTGGAAATTGCCGAGGCTGAAACCTTTGACTTTGCCGAAGTGCGTAAGTTAGGCCAGTATCGCGCCGACACAAGTTGGCTTCAGAAACACATTGACCAGATTCTGGCGCTGCCTTTAGTAGACCGTGACGCCATTGCCAAGCGTAATTTTCGCGTTGTTGTCGATGCAGTCAACTCCACGGGTGGGTTAGCCGTGCCGATGTTACTGGAAGCCTTGGGCGTCGAACAAATCACAAAATTACACTGCGAACCAACGGGCTATTTTGCTCACAACCCCGAACCACTTCCCGAAAATCTACGCGACATCATCAAGGAGATGACCAAAGGCAATGCCGACCTCGGTATTGTTGTCGATCCCGATGTAGATCGACTGGCGCTAATTTGCGAAGATGGTTCCCCTTTTGGTGAAGAATATACACTCGTGGCCGTGGCCGACTACGTCCTCAAAAACAGAGCGGCTGACGGTCATCCGGCAGGCAACACGGTTTCGAACATGTCGAGTACAGCAGCACTGCGTGATGTAACCCGAAAATATAGTGGACAACATTTTGCATCGGCTGTGGGCGAGGTCAACGTAGTGAATATGATGAAAGAAACCGGGGCCGTTATTGGTGGCGAAGGCAATGGCGGTATTATTTATCCCGATTTGCATTTTGGCCGCGACGCGCTGGTTGGCATTGCTCTGTTCCTGAGCCATTTGGCAAGACTTGGCAAGTCGGCGTCCATGATGCGCCGGACCTATCCGAACTACTACATTTCTAAAAATAAGATTGAATTAACGCCAGATATCAATGTAGACGCTGTGCTGGCTCGTATTCAGGCCAAATACGCTCGTAACCCAATCAACACCATCGACGGTGTTAAGATAGAGTTCGACAAAGAATGGGTTCATCTGCGTAAGTCGAACACCGAGCCCATCATTCGTATTTATTCTGAATCCGATACACTCGCTACAGCAGATCATCTGGCGGGAAAAATCATCAGTGATATTCGGGAGATGATTACGGAGAAGCGGTAGACTCCTTTCTTGTCTCGCCTATTTTTCACAAAAAAGCCTGACTCTATGTGTTAGAGTCAGGCTTTTTTATGCCGTTTTTTCAATTTTATCGATTCGATGAAGTCGTATTTAAATCATCTTCTTCATTCCGCCATCCGGTCGTTACGGCAGGCTCTGTTGTGGTGCCTGTTGTACCCAGATTTTCTACGTCAACGTTAGTGCTACGAACCGTATCCCGAATCGTTTCAACACGTTCGTTGACTTCCTTACCAACTGAAATTTCTTCCACAACTCTAGCCGTTTTTGAAACTACCGGCACTTCAGCATGTTCGGTCAGTTCAATTTGTCCTTCCTGGAAAGCATTTAGATCAGCATCTGTAGCTACCCTATTGACGGGCGTACGCTGAACAGTAACACGTTCCTCACGCAGCCGTAAACTTTCTTCGACAGGGCGCTCAATGATGCGGCTACGTATCCGAACGCCACCCGTTTCAACTTCGCGTTTACCAACTTCCAGATTTTCCTCAATCACCTTGATCGTTTGATCTGTGTCAGCTGTCAGGTCAGGATTCGTTGTACCGACATACGCATCACCACTTCCAGTTATGGTATCAGGCCGGGCCGTAGCACTACCATAACCATATTGCGTAGCCCGTTCGTCTACGTCAACGGCTCCATTATCATCAAGAATATCAGCTGCTTGTTTTGCTTCGTCCTCAGATTGGGCGTGAACGGTCACAATTGTGCTGCGACGACCTACTTCAGTGTGTTTTTTATACTCATCGTCGTCGTCATCAGCGCCAAACAGTGATTTAAAAAAACCACCAATGCTGTCACCCGTGTCTTTAACATCATCAACGACTTCTTCAGTTTTTGTACCCGATGTATTAACATGCCGGTCGGGGATACCCAACGTACTGTCGGTTGAATAGGCATCACTTGAAGAGGTATCGCTTACATTATTGGTCGACAGATCGATATTAGTACGTGAGAAACCTTCATTCACTAACTCATCTACTGCGTTTTGAGCTTCAGTTGAGCTATCGAAAAAGCCCACTACGGTTTGTTGTGCCATGATAATTACTGATTTAACGTTGAGAATTTTGTTTAACTGATTTATAACGAAGGCCTTTTAAGCCGGACGTTCGTGGTTAGGACCAGTCCGCTCTACTGTTATTTCTTCTTTCCGAAGTATAACTTCCTGCGTTTCCTGATCGGTGATTTGTCGCTTAGTAACGTGTACTTCCTCGACCAATAGGAGTCGTTTCTCCGTTACTAACACCTCGCGCAATACAGGGATAATCATCGTTTCTCCTTCATAGCGAACGCTGGGAGCTTCATCGACGTACTGATAGACGGCTACATGTTCAACGATGACTTCTTCACGAGAAACCGGTACGTCAACTGTTTGCGACTCTTCAATGACGTGCTTAGTAACCCGAACGGCTCCTGTTTCAATTACACGCTTGCCAATTTGTAATTGTTCCTCAATAACCGGAATAATGATTGGTTCCGCCCCCATCGAGTCTGCAAGCCGCTGCTCTGGCTCATCAGCCTGGAAATTCTGCTTAAACTCGTTGCTCATTATCTCTGAATGATTGCGGAAAACGCAAGTCTTTTACCTGATGTATAGCATAAAGGCTTTTTATGTCTATTTGTTCTATATTTTATATATTTTTTATCGAATGCGCCGATAGAGAACTTGATGATCTATTTCCTGATACTGCAAATTACTATTCGTATATACCTAAATTCTCTCCACTAGTCTAGTCTCCCATTCTAAACATTAACCGTTCAGTTTAGTAAGAAATAGATAGGCAATGGCGCTCATAACGGCACCTGATAGTTTAATAGACATTTTACATAAATGACTATCCCTGGCCCCTACTTTGTAGAATAAAATACTCAATAGTTTATTAATTCACTACATATATAGAATCTGCTATAAACATAAAATCTTCATAACCAATAACTTATTTCATATTGTGTGCATCTGGCACGTTTTTTAACCATTGATAAGCATCAAACGAATTCAAAATAATTAAGGATATGAGCTTTATTAGAGGAGTACTAGCAGGTCTGGCTATAGGTTATCTGACAGCACCACGTAGCGGTAAAGAAACCCGTGATAAATTAACCAAACAGGCCAATGATTTGCAGAGTCAGTGGGAAGAGGGTGTTGCTCAAGTGAAATCGCAGATCGATAGTTTAACTGGTAAGGCCGAAGCAAAGGTTGACCAGTATGCTGATAAAGCAGAAAACTACGCTAATAAAGCGGAGAACAAATTCGATCAATACAAAAACGAAGCCCAGTCGGCCTACAATAAAGATCACGCCAAAAGAGCCTACAATGATAAAGTAGACGATGCGGCTGATTCAACAAAGTCGGGCATTGATAACGTACAGGAAGCCCTGAAACTGAATTAATTCCAGTAGGTTTCAGTAAGTAAAATGGGAAGGGACTCGCCAACTTGGCGAGTCCCTTCCCATTTTACTTACTGATTTTTTCGGTCGGTTATCCGTCTAGTTTATTCCCACTCAATCGTAGCGGGTGGTTTCGAGGAAATGTCATAAACAACCCGGTTAACGCCTTTAACCCGATTGATGATTTCATTCGATATGTCGGCCAGGAACTCGTAGGGCAGATGCGCCCAATCAGCCGTCATACCGTCAACGCTCGTTACGGCACGTAGCGCGACTACACGCTCATAGGTACGTTCGTCGCCCATAACGCCGACAGACTGCACAGGTAGCAACATAGCACCGGCCTGCCAAACTTTATCATATAACCCTTCGCGCTTTAGTCCGTCAATAAACAGCGCATCAACCTGTTGTAGAATAGCGACCTTTTCGGCGGTGACATCGCCCAGAATACGTATCGCCAGGCCCGGACCGGGAAATGGGTGCCGCCCCAGAATTGCTTCGGGTAACCCCAGTGTACGTCCGACAAGCCGTACTTCATCTTTGAACAACGTATTGAGCGGCTCCACAACTTTCAACTTCATGAAGTCGGGCAAACCGCCAACGTTGTGGTGCGACTTAATCGTAGCCGATGGTCCTTTCACCGAAACCGATTCAATAACGTCGGGGTAAATAGTCCCCTGCCCCAGCCACGAAACGCCCTCGATCAAATGTGCCTCGTGATCGAATACGTCGATAAATGTTTTACCGATGGCTTTACGCTTGGCTTCGGGATCGGTCAGACCTGCGAGTGCTGCATAAAATTGATCTTTGGTATCAACACCTTTTACGTTCAAGCCCAACGTTTTGTAGGACTCCAGTACGCCAGAGAATTCGTCTTTCCGAAGTACGCCGTTATCGACAAAAATGCAGTACAGATTCTTGCCGATGGCCTGGTGAATGAGCATCGCTGCAACCGACGAATCGACACCACCCGACAGACCCAGCACGACTTTATCATCACCAATTTTCGCCTTTAGTTGCGCCACTGTCGTTTCAACGAACGATTCGGCTGTCCAGTCCTGCGCACAGCCGCATATGTCAACCACAAAGTTATGTAGCAACATTTTACCCTGCAGTGAGTGCGTTACCTCGGGGTGAAACTGAATCCCGTAGGTAGGCTCTCCTTCTACGTGAAAAGCTGCCACATGTACCGTATCGGTCGAGGCAATGATCCTGAAATTATCGGGCACACTCGTGATCGTATCGGCGTGCGACATCCAAACCTGCGAGTGCTGGTCGATGCCTTTCATCAGCGGGCTTTCGGCAATGACCGTGCCGAGTTTGGCACGACCGTACTCACGAATCGACGATGCTTTCACCTCGCCCCCGCTCGTGTGAGCCAGCAGTTGTGCTCCGTAGCACACACCCAGAATAGGCAACTTATGCCGAAAAGCAGCCAGATGCACATCGGGTGCATCGACATCGCGGACGGACGAGGGACTGCCTGAAAGAATAATGCCCTTCACATCGGGCGTAATAACAGGGAGATGATTAAACGGATGGATTTCGCAATAAACGTTTAGTTCGCGCACCCGGCGGGCAATGAGTTGGGTATATTGCGAACCAAAATCCACAATCAGAATTTGTTCGGTGGCCATGAATAGGTCTCTAAAATGCAAAGTTAGGGCATTTTTTGAATTTGCTGGCCCAAACACGTTTCGACTGTTCGCATTTGTCAACCGGCTGGAGCCTATTCGAACCCCTTAATGCGTCACTAAGACCCGCCCCTGTGCCAGTCCATCGCGGTGTTGTAGCGTGAGCAGATACGTACCAGCAGGCAACGTAGCGACAGAAAAAGAAAGATAGGAGCCATTCATTCGTTGGCTTTGGCGAAATACAGCCGCCCCGGCTTCAGTGTATACGGTCAGCGTTACAGCACTGGCAGCCCAGTTGGGAGGCAAACGTACCTGAACCTCATTGCCGGTAGGGTTTGGGTACACAACGGCAGGTAGATACCGTTCCTTTGGGGTGCCAAGGATCAACTGCATGGAGGCCGTAACAACCGGAGAGTAATCAGCTTCGGCCCGTTGATTCAGCGAACGAATGCGGTATTGATAGACCTTGCCCACTTGCAGCGAGTCAGCCCGATTCGCTGTTCGACGGTCATTGTAAGCCGTGACCGAACCCGGAATAAGGGCAATCTGCCTGAACGAATCTGTCGAATCAGCCCGTTCAATGGTCCATTGGCTTACATCGGCCGAGGTTGTTGTCCAGCGCAGTTCGATAGCACTCGTGTCTATTGGAATGGCCCGTAAATCGGTGGCGACTGGCAGAGGGGGAGCAATAGGAACCTGATAGAACGTAAGCGCCCGCATTCCCCGCCGATTGCGAATCACCGGGCCAACGTAGTATCCAATTTCGGCATCGGTATAAGACGATGGCAGGTAGGTCAGACTGCTGGCTGAAAGAGACTTTTTAAGTTTCAGAATCAATCGATTACCCTGATCCGTTACCGATTTGATAAATCCGGTTTCACCATTGGGATAATCGGTGTACACATAATCGGACAAGCTTTGGGCGTAGCGCGCCTTATTGACCGGATTGGTGAGGATCGTATCCGCGGGCCAGTGCATCACCTGCCCCGGTTCAAATTCAAGGGTGATTTCGTCCTGCTTCGGCGTGCTAAAAAACAATCGTTGTATGTTGGGCGACTGAATATTGCTGGTGTCCGTTGACCCATAAAAATCACGGGCCACAAGTCGATATAATTCCAGGCCAAACTGTAGGTAACCACTGTCGTTGTAGTGTACGCCCTGATAGCCCGGCAAACCAACCGTGGCTATCGGTTCATTATCGGCGAAGTTTTGTTTCGACAGCCGCTGATAATTACGTAGCGCCCCCGCCCGAATAAAATTGTCGACCAGCAGATTGAGCTGTGCGTGGTATACCTTTTTCAGCCCCGGATAATCCTGCTTCCAAAAGCTGTAAAGTTCTGGATAGAGTTTTATATATAGATCAGGCGTAGTAACGGCATCAGATTCACCCTGCCGCCAGATCATGGCTTTCACCTGCCTGGCAACACCCGCTTTTTGAGCCCGGTAAAGCAAGCGGCCATAAATCGTTCCCAGATTCGTGGGCTGATTACCATCTCGACTGGCATGTCGATCAATGCCCGTTGAGCCAACGGCTCCGTTCAGTATCGCCGTAGGGATTCCGTATTGTTCATTAATCTGGCGTTGCAGTTCAACCGCCCACAGGCAATTGAAGCCTTCGGTCGTATTGGTCAGGTACCAGGCCGTATCGGCAGGGTTGTAGGAAACATCGCCTTTATTTACGCCAAACGTACGGCAAAATTCACTGCGATAGAGTTTACCATCAAGGCCCCCCAGCGCGTTAGATTGCCCCATAATCAGGTACACATCGCCACAAACGATGCTATCGCGAAATGCCACCAGCACCGAATCGACCGGATTGGTCCGGTGAGCAAATAGTTGAAAGCTATATTCACTACGTTCCGCCTTGATGCTGGGTTTAAGCGCAAATCGGCCAGTCAGCGTGTCAGCGGCCTGGCGAACGTATTGCACGCGCTGCTGATTTCGCAGAACCACTAACGACACCGTTTTGACGTCGTTAACGGGTACGCGCCCGGAAATAGCCACCGTGCATTGATTCGTTTGATCGCGCGGGTAGAGCTGCAAGTGTGCAGGCCACTGATCGAGCGTAACAGCTATCTGTCCCCAACCAGTAATGGGCCCGAACAGGCTCAAAAACAGTGTGATCAGGAACAGACATTTACCGGTACGCATACGTATTCTCAATCGTCTCACCTGGAGTTACGGATATAATACGTATTTCTTCCGAATAAGTTTGTAGGCATTTAGCCCGGGTTCCCAACTTTTTCGGATCTTATCTTCCGAAACGCCCATCAATAGTTGTAGCCGGAGCTGGTCGGTGCCCGCCAGTCGGTCAATGCCATTATTCGCCAGAAAGAATTTGGATTTGTCGGTAGCTCGCTTGAAATAGTCAAAGAAGTAATCCAGCATCAGGCCCTTCTTCGAAATCGCAGCGTCCGACAAATCGACACCGTAGCAAAGTTGCCCTTCGAGGGGCGGATTCACCGCACCGGGTTTGTCTACGGGCGTAAACGTATACGGCCCATACTTTGTGTAAGGTGAGCCAATTACCTGAAACTGCTTGTCGGTTCCACGCCCAACACTGACGACCGTTCCTTCAAAAAAACAGAGCGATGGATACAGCAAAACAGCCTGCTGATTTGGCAGGTTCGGCGAGGGCGGCACGGGTAATACGTAGGGCGTTTGATGGGTGTAGTTTTTCAGCGGCACAACGGTCAGCGGACACGTTTTTTTGGTCGTTGCCGTGGACCCAGCCAGCCAGCCTTCGCCATTGATCATCCGGGCCAGTTCGCCAATCGTTAGTCCATACACCACCGGAATTGGATTCAGTCCTACAAACGATCTAAACTTTGGGTCCAGCACAGGACCATCTACGTAATGCCCATTAGGATTCGGCCGGTCGAGCACAATCATAGGCCTGTTGGATTCGGCACAGGCTTCCATAACGTAATGCATGGTACTGGTGTACGTATAAAATCGCGCGCCAACATCCTGAATATCAAAAACCACTACGTCCAGCGAATCCATCTGCGCCTGCGTTGGCTTCTTGTTTTTCCCATAGAGCGACGTAATCATGATGCCCGTTCGCGGGTCGCGCCCACTGCTGATTTCTTCGCCGTCCGTTGCCTGCCCTCGAAAACCGTGCTCAGGCGCAAAAATGGTTTTTATCGTTATGCCCCGCGTAATCAGACTATCGACCAGATGCGTGCGGCCAATTATGGACGTATGATTGACCACTAAACCAACCCGTTTTCCCTGGAGTGCAGGCAGGTAGAGGTTCATTTGGTCGGCGCCCGTCTGAATGGTAGGCTGCGTTGATGTACGGTTGGTCTGTGCGTTGCAAGCGCAAGTCAACACGAAAAAGCCAATAAAAAAGAGTTGACGAAACGAAGTCATAGCCGTGAGTAGGAAGAGCGTAGTGCAAAACTCTTATTTTTACGCTCCAGAACAAAACAGTTGTCAGTCAGGAGTCGTTAGTCAAGAGTCGTCGATCAGGAATATATGTGATTCGTCTTTGTCAGCTAACGGCAAATCCAGCGACCTGGTGTTGATCAGTCAACACCTGACTAACGACGCTTGACTACCGACTCATCTTGAACGTTCCCGTTTTTTTAGCTAGCAAGGTTCGCCACGCACCTCTGGGCAGTTTTTCGTCTACCGTCACCAAGATTGGTATTGCCAGCATTGCGCTTGGCCTCGGCATTCTGATTATCGCCTTTGCCGTTCTGTTTGGTTTCAAGAACTCGATTCAGCAGAAAATTTTTCTGTTTGGCGCTCACTTGCAGGTCAGCAAATTCACCAACAATTCGTCCTACGAAGAAACGGCGCTGGCGCTCAATACAAAACTTTATCAGGATAGTACCCGCATTCCCGGCGTTCAGCACATCCAGGCCGTTGCGTTAAAAGCGGGTATCCTCAAAACCAGTGAAGAGCTAACGGGCGTGGTGCTGAAGGGAGTCGGAAAGGATTACGACTGGAATTTATTCCAGGGTTCGATTGTAGCCGGAACCGTACCCGTCGTTGGGGCCGACACGGGTTCTGGCTCAACCCAGATTCTGCTCAGCCAGTACATGGCCAACCAGTTGAAGGTGAAAATTGGTGAAAGTGTGCCGCTCTACTTTCTGGAAAATCCACCCCGCGCCCGCAAAATGACCGTAGTAGGTATCTACGAAACGGGGCTGGAAGAGGTGGATAAAACGATCGCGCTGGGCGATATCCGACTCATTCAAAAGCTAAACCGCTGGGGGCGCGACTCCGTTGGAACCTACGAAATCTTCGTCAAGGATTTCAATAAATTAGCGGCTACTGAGCACTCCATATTTAACGTAATGACGCCCGAGATGCGCATTATTCGGGTGACGGATCAATACCGCCCGCTGTTCGACTGGATGTTGCTGCTAGACCGTAACATGATCATTCTGCTTGCCCTGATTACGTTCGTAGCCTCCTTTAATATGGTGTCGGTGCTACTGGTACTGATGGTGGAACGGACCCCGATGGTTGGGTTGCTGAAAGCTATTGGCAGTCCTAATGCGCTCATCCGCAGAATGTTTGTATTCGTCGGCCTGAACATGGTAATCTGGGGATTGGTCATCGGGAACGTAGTGGGACTGGGACTTTGCTTTCTCCAATACCGTTTCAAATTGATCCCTCTTGACCCTAAAAATTACTTCATGAACTACGTCCCGATTGTCTGGGACTGGCCAACGATTCTGGCCCTGAACGCAGCCGCAATTTTGCTCATCGCACTCGTTTTATGGGTCCCAACGATCATTATCAACCGGGTTCAACCCGTTAAGGCGTTGGCGTTTAAGAAGTAAATCAGATAATAAGCCTCACGATCAGTAAAATATCTCTCCATCTCTCGTGGTTCTTACTTTCATTATTTCTGTTCTACACTAAACCAATAAACATACATAAGCGTATGTAATAGAACATTAACACTAGCACAGTCGTTTACTTATGAATAAAAGTGGCTTTGCAATAAGGGAGAAATAATTGAAAAGCCATTGACTCGCTTGTTTCGCTGACTATGTATGCATGGTTAAATTCTTTATAATCTTCTGTTTCACGCCAACCTATGAACCTTCCTCTTTCTTTACCTGAGGAAAATAATCGACTGGATGCCCTTGATAGTTACGATATCCTCGATACGTTACCAGAACAGGAGTATGACGAACTAACTCAGCTTGCCTCTCAAATCTGTCAGACACCCATCGCTCTTATCAGTCTGGTCGATGACAAACGACAGTGGTTCAAGTCAAATCATGGACTTACGGTTCGAGAAACACCCCGCGCTTATTCATTTTGTGCGCATGCCATCATCAATCCATCTGAAACGCTGATCGTTCCAGATTCCCGGGAAGATAGCCGTTTTGCTCAGAACCCGCTGGTTACGGGCGATCCATACGTTATTTTTTATGCGGGTGTACCTCTGGTTGATGAAAATGGATTCGCTTTAGGTTCCTTGTGCGTCATCGACAATACGCCAAAACAGTTAAGTCAGGCTCAGCTTTCGGCACTTAAGATTTTAGCCAAACAGGTCGTTAATCTGTTAACCCTCCGAAAGCAGAATAAGGCATTAAAAGAGAACGAAGAGCGCCAACGTATCGAAATTGCCCAGCAAATTCAGATGCGGGCAGCCCTATCCGAAAGCGAAGCTCGTTTCCGATCATTACTTAAAGAAGCGCCCGTGGCTACCTGCCTGTTGGTGGGCCGGGATATGCATATTGAATTGGCCAACGATTTAATTCTTGGCTACTGGGGCAAAAACTCCTCTGTGATTGGCAAACCGCTGGCAGAAGCTATCCCTGAACTAAAGGGACAGCCTTTTCTGGACATTCTGGATAGCGTATTTACCACCGGCGAAACGTACATCGCCCAGAATATGCAGGCCAGCTTAGAGGTCGATGGCCTATTAGTCAATTACTATTTTGACTTCACCTATAAGCCGTTGCGCAATCAGACGGGCCAGGTTTATGGTATCATGAACATGGCCGTTGATGTGACCAGCCGTGTCGTTGCGCAGCAACAAATTGACGAAGCTCAGCAACAAATTCTCAGTTCGTTTGAACAATCGCCGGTCGCTATTGCGCTGATTGATGAGCAAGATCTGACGTTTCGCATGGCCAACCCGTTTTACGGCCAATTAGTGGGGCGTAGTCCAGAACAACTCGTCGGAAAATCCCTCTCATCCGCCTTACCCGAACTTCAGGGGCAGGGCTTCGATCAACTGCTGAACCAGGTCATTACGACCGGCGAACCGTACGTTGCTCACGAAACAGCCGTTGAGATTGTCCGCCAGAACCGGAAAGAAACCATTTATGTCGATCTGACGTATCAGCCCCGACGACAGGCCAATGGTCATGTATCGGGGGTTCTGGTCATTGCTACGGATATAACGGGCCAGGTTAGAAGCCGCCAGAAGCTGGAACAGACGCAGGAAGTGCTAAGTAGAGCAGTTGAGCTGGCGCAGCTAGGTAACTGGAGCATAGACGGCACCACTCATATACTCACGTTTGATGAGCGGGTGAGAGACTGGTGGGGGTATGAGGACAACATTATCGCGGACAAAGCATTTGCTCACGTTCATAAAGATGATCTTGACCGTGCACTAGCCGCTTTTGCCCAGATAACGAATCCCGTATCAAGTGATCGAGTTGAGATCGAGTACCGGGTTATCAATCCAAAAACAGGTCGAGAACGCATGCTACGTGTTGTCGCTCAGGCTTATTTTAGCCAGACCGGTCAGTTACTACGAATTGTTGGCACATCCTTGGATGTCACTCAGCAACGACTCCTACAGATCGAACTGGAACGCATGGTTGATGAGCGTACGCAAGAGCTAACCTTTGCCAATCAGGACCTCAAACGATCCAACGATAACCTTCAACAGTTCGCCTACATTGCCAGTCACGATTTGCAGGAACCACTACGTAAGATTCAGTCATTCAGTTCCTTACTAACTCAAAAATTCGATAATCAGCTAGACGAACAGGCACTGGATTACCTGCAACGGATTTCATCCGCTGGTTCCCGGATGTCTTTACTAATCAAAGATTTACTGACCTACTCACGCATCACGACCCGACAGCAGACATTTGGCCTGGTATCATTGAATACCATTATGGCCGATGTACTGGACACGCTGTCGTGGGAGATTGAAAAACGAAAAGCGCACGTCGAAGTAGATCAGCTAGCAGTCATTCAGGGGGATGAGTCCCAGTTAAGTCAGTTGTTCCAGAATCTCCTTTCCAACGCGATCAAGTTTACGCCCACAGGCCAGACGCCCAAGATTCAAATAGAGTGCTTTCTTCGAAAAAGGAGCGAATTACCAACCGATGTTCGTCCCACCAGCAATGCACAGGTATTCTATCAAATCAATGTCATTGATCAGGGTATAGGCTTCGATCTAAAATACCTGGATCGTATTTTCCAGGTGTTTCAGCGTTTACACGGGAAAAACGAGTTTCCGGGTTCGGGAGTTGGTCTTGCCATTTGCGAACGCGTTGTGGCCAACCACGGCGGGGGCATCACGGCGACTAGCCTTCCCGGCGAAGGCGCCACATTTTGTGTCTACCTACCTGGCTTAACGAAATGATGACTGTGCTATGTGTTGTGCACATACGCTAATCATCAACCGAATTCACAGGTAAAGCCAACAACCCAGCCTGGACCAAATCTATTGCGACTACGCTGTTATTACTAACTTTCCTGTTCATTAAAAGGCATACTAACTAATCCCAGCTCAATCAACTGTTTGTAAAGTACAACCAACAGTCATTTATGAGAGAGTTATATCTTTGCACTTTACCGTGGGCCGTATGCTACTAGAATAGGTTTACAAAGGGGAACAAAACTGATTATCAACATTTCCGTACCGCATTTTTTTATACGGGTACCATTTTAATGGCTGATAGCCTTGACCTTGGTGGGCTTGATTAGGCGTTTTATAGCATAAAGACGCATGCGGTCGTAGCGAATTGTAAGCACCAATGGCCTGCTCAACGGCCGTTTCGGCCATGCCAAAAGTAGGAAATCCCCGAAGATAAAAGTCTTCCTTTAAGGTCCGAAAAACCCACTCCGCTAACGCATTCTCGTTCGGATCACCCGACTCGGTCATACTAATGGTGATCTTCGCCTGGCGCAACCGATCCACATAGGCCCCCGAGCAATACTGAACACGGCACCGGCCGCCCGGCCCGATCCGAGTGAAGCGGTTGATCAGTTTGCCTATGCGTTTTCAACGCCATTTCTAAAGCCGCTACGGGCCCTTTTGCTTCTAACGTTTTGTGAAACGACCAGCCCACAATTTTACGCGAGTACGCATCCATAATTACCGACAAATAAGCAAAGCCAATGCCCACCCGAATGTAACTCAAGTCACTCACCCAGAGTTGACCAACCCGACTCGGTTTAAGTTCTTTAACTTGGTTAGGATACTTCTCCAAATCATGATCAGAGTCGGTGGTTTTGACTCTTGATCGTTTCTTGATCAATAACAAGCCGTTGACTTTTAGTAGGTTATGGAACCTATCACGCCCTAGCTTGATTTGATGAGAGGTTAGAAAGTCCTGCATCATTTCATACAATTTAGTCGTTCCCAAGCCCGCAACCTGCCTGCGCAATCGCCTAACTTCAGCCAGGACAATGGCTGCCTGGAAGCCCAGTTTTTCCTGACGCCGGGTAGCCGCATACTAGGCTTGTCGTGTCAACCCAAACAGCCCACATAACTGCTCCATGCCCACCAGGGGATAGCGACGAGTCAGTTGGTTGACTGTTTGGTTCGGACCGATTTCTATGATCTAAACAAGCGAATGCACATACTTTTCATCATGATTTCGGTCTTCTCGGACGCAGGCGAAAATTCGTAATACCAATTTATTACGGACGTTGTTGAGCACCGCTCCGGCGGCCCGGCAGCATTTTGTTTTTGCCTTCTTTAACTTTTCGCTGGTAGTAGGTTTTGAGTTGAGTGCAATGTTGGATAGCTGACATCGCACCTAAGTGGAGTAAAGACTTTACTTTTTTATTGGCCATATGACTTACCTGGGGTCGTCCTTTTCGCTGGCCTGAACTGCGTTCAAAAGGGACAACCCCTGCGTAACAGGCAAACTTTTTGGGATCAGTGATGGATTTGAATTCATTAGTAGTGACAATAATTTCAGCTGCTGTTGTCTGACTAATGCCAATTATAGAAGTGACCCGCTCAAAAAGCCGCTTGAGTTCAGGATCAGCTTGGGCCAACTCAACGATGGCTTTATCCGCCGATTTCAGATCTGCCTTCAGGGCTTTTAAAGAGCCAGCACAGATTTGTTGTTCAGCTTTGCGGTCCACTTTGTCAATGAAGCCTTTGGAATCAGTTAATGGTGTCTGTAGCTGTTTGATGACCTTGACTAAACGGGCTCGTTGGGCGGTCAATCGATCCAATTGGGCGATTACGGTACGTGGTGGGGTCCACAAGCGAGCCTCGTCGCGGTTTTTGTAAGCAAACAAAGCAATGCGTTTGGCATCGACTTGATCGGTTTTGCCGCGTGTCATACCCATGCTCTCTTGAATATGAACAGCTCGCTCCACCCATATATTAGTCGAGAGTTGGTGAAGCGCTTTTAATAAAGGGTTATTATAAATTCCCGTATGCTCCAGACAGAACAGACACTGGCCCATGGTTGCTTTGGTTTGCTGACGCAATACTTTGAGGAACCCCGTAATGCCTTTTTTGTCATTACTCACCTGCTGATGAAAAAGAACCTGGTTGGCTTTGGCAACGGCAAAATCGAGGGTTGCCTTAGAGACGTCAATACCAATGAAATAGTCAAATTGCATAACTTTACCGGGTAAGAATAATTGAGTTGGCCAACGTTTAGACACCTTCAATACCTTGCTAATGGGTCTCCAGCCCGCATTTCTATTTGAAGTCAGGGTCTAAAAATTCCGGCAGGGTCTTGAATCGGTCCATAGGTTGTGAGCCTTTCCGATGCGTTAAGGTAGCCCTGCCGGGTTGGTCGCTCACCGTTTGTGAGTAGCGTCAAGTTACACGACTCATCTTAGAATCGTACAACCGCTCAAATCTAAAGGCCGA
>NZ_FOLQ01000012.1:0-50681 GCF_900112365.1 Spirosoma endophyticum
CGACGGTGGTTGTGTTGGACAATGCCCGGATTCACACAGCGGGCTACATCCAAATGATGCGGCCGATTTGGGAAGCCAGAGGGCTATATTTGTTTTTCCTGCCTGTCTACTGTCCCCATCTCAACCTTGCCGAAACCTTATGGCGACATCTGAAAGGGGGGTGGTTGAGGCCCGAGGATTATTTGACTAATGATGATTTAGCCTATGCCCTGAATCGCTGTTTGACGAATGTGGGTGGAAAGTTAAGCATCAACTTCAGTGCTTTTAATGCAAACCAATAAGCGAGGATTACTTATTCTAAATGCTTTGTCTCAAAAAAACGCTCCTACTTGAGACAATACGTATCCGAAGACTGGAATGATCATACCCTAACGCCCATTGGCTACAAGATTACCTTTACTACGTATTTCTAGGCGCATAAAGAGCCCAAGTCGAATGAGCACCTGTCCAAGCAGATTGAATAGTTTGAGTGAACCATATACAACCACTATACTAGAAACAATCGAGTGCAACGAATAGGATATATATAGAAACACAGCATTTTCTATATATATTGCACACCATGTGCATAGAAAACCCCGCTTTTTATGCACGTGTGCTCAGTGCTTTATCGTTGCTGTCGCTTTTATGACATTCGTTCTAACGCCTTTACCACCCCAGGTTGATCTGGAAACCCGCCCAGTGCTACGCAAAGTGGCTGCCGCACATCGATATCTGGCAGAGCTCAAAGGCGTGGCGGCTACGATTCCCAATGAATCGATCCTGATCAACACGCTGGCTCTTCAGGAGGCAAAAGACTCGTCGGCCGTTGAAAATATTATTACAACCCATGACGATCTGTTTAGAGCTGAACTCTTCACCGATACCTTTACCAGTCCGGCAACCAAAGAAGTACAACGCTACGCTAGTGCCCTAAAAAAAGGATTTGCCTTGGTGCGGCAACAAAAGCTTCTCACTCTACGACACATTATCGCCATTCAGCAGGAATTGGAGCAGAATAATGCCGGTTTTCGACGGTTACCTGGCACAACGCTCCGGAACGGACAAACCGGAGAGGTCGTCTACACGCCCCCGCAGGAAGCTGACCAGATTGCAAGCCTGATGGCTAACCTCGAAGAGTTTATCAACGACGACACCCTATTCGATGCCGACCCGCTGGTAAAGATGGCGGTTGTGCATTACCAGTTTGAAAGCATCCACCCCTTTTACGATGGAAACGGGCGTACGGGCCGAATCATCAATATGCTGTATCTGGTGCAGCAAGACCTGCTCCATCTGCCTATTCTCTACATGAGTCGGTACATTATTCAGCATAAGAGCGGCTACTACGAACGTCTACAGGCCGTGCGCGACCAACAGGATTGGCAGGGCTGGCTGCTGTATATGCTGGATGGGGTGGAACAAACGGCCCGACAAACCATTGTACTGGTACAGGCTATTCGAGAGCTGATGCTGCACTACAAGCACACGCTGCGGCAGCGGTTGCCCAAGCTCTACAGTCAGGACTTGCTTAACAACTTGTTTCAGCATCCTTACACCAAGATTGATTTTCTGATGGCGGACTTGCACGTGACGCGCCTGACGGCCACGCGCTATCTGGACTTACTGAGCGAGCAGGGCTTTGTGCATAAACAGAAGATTGGGCGTAGTAATTACTACATCAATCAAGCGTTGATGAAACTGTTTGTGGATGTAGGCAATAGCCTACCGGTTGGGCCTATTCCCTTAATTCAGACAACGTCTCATAGCTAGCAAGGGTATATTGATACGTAGCTTGGCAGGAGGAAACTAAAGGCTGCCCAATCCGTATGCTTCATAAATGGGGCGTTTAATGATACTGATTACGGCTATCCTCTGGTTGCTTACATGAGATAAGGGCCAGTACAACGGTTATAAGTTTTATACAACTTTTCTTCACTTATTATTAACAAACCACGCCACAATTTGAGGGTACAAATCTGCCACTACCTGGCCTTTACTCCGATTCTTATACAACTGAATAAGGAATTGATTAAACTCCGCAAACTTCTTAAACCCTCTCACTTCCACTTGGCGCTTTTCCATTTTGGCGATCAGCTTAGCCTGCTCAAGGGGCGGGGCATAATCGATATAACGTAGGCTTACCAGAGCCCAATTCATGTATTCATCAAAACAAGTCCGGGCATTATGGTAACCACGTTCAGCGGGGGAACCAGTTCTTGTCCAGCTACTTAAATCGACAAAAGCATCGTTGATCCCTTTTTGATAGCCCGGTTTTTGTCCTTCCGGACCAATGAAGTTGTGGTTCAATTCGGTAAATGCAATATTGCCGTCCTTAACATGAAGGGCCTGGCTGGAAAATTCCTTTTTTTCTTGCTCATCTCGATAGGGGAAATTTATATGGGCCTGTACTTCTTTAAAGCCATTGTACTCAAACCAATTGGCTGACTGATTATTCCCCACCAGCGGGGAAAACACAATTTTATACGAATTATATGTAATTCCCGGAAAGTTCTTTTCCAGCCATGTTTGCATTTGGGCTATCCCCATTGAATCGCGGTAGGCACGAATAAGTTGATTATAAAGCGGTTGGTGTTGCTTGAAGAATGTCGCAAACTTAGATTTATCAGCGAATTGCTGTAAGTCGTTCAGATAGGGTCTAAGCGTATTGGTGCTCGTGAACCGGTCGTAGACCGCGCTGGGTTCGATTCTTCCCTTAGCCGTAAAGTCAAACGAATAGGCATTCGTCTTAATGGAAAAATACTCCATATAACTCTTGGACAACACTGAATCAATTTTCTTCACAACTGACTCTTGCTCGTAAGGGCTAAACCGGTTGAGTATGTCTTGATAGTAGGCGGTATTTTTAACCACTAATCCATCCATTTTTTTACCGGTATTGGTCAACGCGATAATGATATTGACCAATTCATACACCGCCGGTACTTCAATAAATGTTTTTCCTTGGTGCGCTTTTATATAGGCTTTGGTAAACGTAACCGCTGATTGGACCGCCTTCACTTGGGTAAAGGCACTATCTTTTTCATTGATAAGAATGACGAACGGGTAGGTTTTGTCTCGCTCCACTCGGAGTTGAAGTGAATCAAGATCGGTAATGAAAGTGACCAGCTTATCCTTCTCGTTGATGGCCATTGGGGCTTCATAAATATCGGGGTTTACTTTGGGGTCTATAGTCCAGACGCCTTTCCTGAAATAATCCCCATCGCGTATGGAAATAGTATACGTATGGGATTTGAGGATTGGTAGTTTCTGGCCAACACTAGGGGAGGCAATAACTAAAGGCAGCAGCAGCGAACAAAAGGCAATAGCCTGGGTAATTCTTGGGCTTAACCTAGAGTAAAAAAAGGTCGTAATTTGGGTGGCCACGTTACGGCAATTTTTGCCGAAGCTATTGACTTGCCAGACAATCGGATCAATGCCTTTATAGCTGGTTTTGAGCATCATAGTTGACACTGATTTAACGATTTAACTCTTGTTAAGCGCCTGCCTGCTGAGTGTCAAGTATCATACCAAATGCATAAAACCGGACAACTCTCCTCTGACAAGTATTTAGTGGCTGATGAGTGTACGATTTCAAACTGGCCGGACACTCATGTTCACTTCTGTAAAGTGAGTAGAAGGGGCATGGGCTTGCTCATTCAGGCCTCCACTAGATTGGCAAAGGGCATTTCTACATTGTAACGGATCGTCGGCTTATGATCTCAAGACGCATCTTGTTGAGACAAAAGAGCATCAATCTAGCTGCTTCTTGAGCGGGGTGTTTGGTGTGACGTGATGGCATGAATCTGCTTAGGGACCCATCAAATTTTATTACTCCAAGGGTGCATCTTGGCAATGATCGCTTCGGTAGCCGGACTAAATCTAATGTTGATTTTGTCGGGATACTCTTGATAGAGCTGAATATAAACTCGGCAAAATTCAATTGGGTTTTGGTTGATCAAGGCCGCCAAAACGGCCTTCCCTTTATGCGCTTCAATCTCTTTAGCCATGCGATAACCCGTGTAGTAAGCCGTTTGGTCAAAAGCTACCGTGAACCCGATATTATATAATTGATTGGGATTCGCCGTAGAATCATGATAAGCTGAAAAAAGTAAGCTTTCAAATAAAACAAAATTTTGACGCGAGCGCTGGCGATTACGTTGATATTCACTCTGCTGTTGAGTGGCTAATAATTTG
Source organism: Spirosoma endophyticum (assembly GCF_900112365.1). Taxonomy (GTDB): domain Bacteria; phylum Bacteroidota; class Bacteroidia; order Cytophagales; family Spirosomataceae; genus Spirosoma; species Spirosoma endophyticum. The sequence goes on from NZ_FOLQ01000012.1 coordinate 4,177, forward strand.
GGCTTTTTGATCGCGGTAAAATCGCCTACCAGCGTAGCTGTCCCTTCAGACCATAAGTTTGAGAGCAACATGTACGCATTCGCTACCGGCTTCGGTGGATCACCCACTAGCGTCTCTTTTTTTCGAGCTCGTTGGCCGACCTGTTGAATCGTGTGGTATAGTTCATGAGCCACTAAATAAACCAACCCTTCATAATCATCACCGATCTTCTGAAGGGCGACATTAAAGGTCGCATCATGACCAATGGTAAAACCCAGTGCTCCGCCACCCACTAAAAAGCAAGCACGAGCAGTTACCTGACTGTTAGGCGGGCAGTAGGGTAAGATGCACCTCTTCACATCATCCGGAAAGGAGCCTTTAGCTTCAATCTCACTGATCAAGTGCTGAACGGCTACTACGTTGGTTTTAGCCGCTTTCCAATCAAAGGGATCGTTTCCTTTGACAGTCCCCGTTTCGATCAACTCGCGTAGGGTTTGCTTAAACATCGCTTCTGTCCCGGTCTTATCATAACTGGTCACTTTGTCAATCAGTTGCTGATTGCCATACAGCTTAGCGACCTGATTTAATTCCGTATCTGTCGTCGTTGTTTTAGTTAATAAACGAGTAATGGCTTTAGCGCTCTCAAAATCGAGCTGTATTGTAATTTTTGCCCCAGGTGTGGTGCCGGGTAAGGATTGGCTGAACGAATAGTAGTTGATGACTAAAAGCCAACCTAAAAATAGTAAGGTTATTTTCATTGAGAATGATAGCAAATGGACGAGGTTACTAGTTGACATTGGGTTAATGAACACTACAACATCTGAGCGCAAAAATAGGGACTATCAGGCTGGGCTTACTGTACAAATCGGACACCCATTCGTCATTTTATGGGCGATGACTGCCTTTATCCAAGCTGGTAATGAGCACTTGCCCATCAACGCTCACTATCTGCGGCCTCAATGAGGTAGGTCGGTGGTCGGTAAATTGATGAAAGGCGCGGACCAAGTGAGGCGTATCAAAGTAGTTATTGTGAAAAGCAATTTCGTCCAGGCTGAGCTGTGGATGTCGGGTCATATACCAGAGACATCGGCGAAACTGAAGCAGTTGTAGGTACTCTTTAGGACCTAGATCATAGTAGGCGAGGAAGGTGCGATAGAGCTTTTTTTCAGAACAGTTGAAATACTGACTGATTTGGGCCACCCGCGTAAATCCGTAGTGGTCAATACAGTTGATAACCTGCTCAACAAAATGAGGTGGTTTGGCCTTGATGACTTGTAGCAAAAATTGCTCAATGAGCTGGCAGCGAGTTGACAGGTCCGCTTGCTGGAAAACCGTTTCAAAGAATGGAATGGCTCCGGAACCAAACGCTTCAGAAAGCACATCGCCATCCAGCACAAATTGTTTGGCTGGAAGAGCAAAAAAACGATAGTAGCCTGCCACGGTAAAATCAATACAAATCTCATCCAGACAGCCCATTACATAATGCGTGTTAGGCTTAGTGTACAAGCCCGAAATATAAGAACTGATTAGTGGACGTTGATGCAGAACTTTTTGGCCGTTGGCTTGCTGAATTAACTGGCCCTGGATGATGCCTAAACAGATATTATGATTGGGATATGACGTAAATGAGGTTTGAGTAGTGGCATCAAAGCCTTGATTGAAAAGGATATACTGAATATACTTCTTTAGGGTCTGATTTTGAGGGTTGATTGCCTTGAAGAGCATAATGAACAATGGATTTTAAGGGGTGCAGACTTATCTACAACCGGAACTGCTTAGAAGTCTCAAGTCAGGTCAATCAGTACTTACCACAAATTACTACTTTTACTTTTGGCTATCAAAGTTCTCCCAATAGACCATAGTGCTAGCTAGCGTTCAACGATGTTGTTGACCTTGATGGATAATCTCTAGATTGTAATTCTATTTTATAAAATCTCAAAAAACGCTCCCCAAACTGAGACGAAAAATCATTCATGCTCAGCCTAGTAAAGTGGACGTTTGAAAAGACGGACGAGGCAAGGCTAACGAGCCCAGTCTTGCAAGAATTATAGTAATGGGGTAGGTTCAGTGCTTGTTAACCGTTTCCAGCCTACTTGAATTAGAACTAAAAGTGCGACTACTACGCTCAAAGAAACAGTACCCCCTGCTTTCGGTAGATAGTGAGCGACAGTAGGTAATAAAATGGAGCGCGTCTTGATCACTAAATCACCCCAAATAAAGGAAAATACTGACAGCCCGCCAACAGACAAAGGAATCCCAATCAACGCCGGTATCGACTGGCCGGTCATCGCTTGCACAGGATCTTTGGTAAAGGAATAGTGCCACAAAAACCATAAACTGCCAATCAGCAGATACCGCCCCCAAGCATTCAAACCAGCCGTCGCATTCTGTAGGTAATGACGCCAGCCGAATTCTTCGCCGAATGAGTACACAAACTGGCTGACTACTGAGGAAAGAATTGTCGTTTTACTTATTGTATTGATAGTCAAAAAAGGAAGCAGTAAGGCTAAACCGACGATTCCCCAAGTCAAATACGGTTTGGCCCCCTTCAGCGAGATGGCATATTGATTAGGTACCTTAAAGAATTGGTAACAAGCTAGTCCACTAAACAGCGGTCCCCACCCGCACAAGATATCTGTACAGTCCAATGTGCCTATAGTCCATTTCGGGAGCTGACTAAAGGCGAAGGTTAAGCTGAAGGCACCCACAAAGTACACGAGAATAGGTACTAACTTACCTTTGTTCATTAAAACAGAGTTGTTAACTAAGTAGTAAATAGGTTCACCAATATAAGCAACCTCAAATAAATCAGCACAAAATAATCTATTCTTAAGAAAACGCTCCCAAATGAGACGATAGAACTTTCTTCTGCTTCTTAATTCGGGCGTTATAAAAGATACATAACCCCTTAGTATGTAGCCTGACTTTCGTACTTTGGCTAACATAATGTCTACCCATACAACGATCAATTTATTCATGTCTGCAATTTTAAAAGCACATATCGAAAAGTTGCTCCAACATTCATTTACTGATCATGAAGCTATTGAACAATTCTTTGTGCCAATAACCTTAGCTAAAAAACAGAACTTGCTTACCGAGGGTGCCATTTGCCGGGCTAACTATTTTGTCCTACAAGGTTGCCTGAGAATGTTTTTTATTAATGAAAAAGGGGTGGAGCAAACCGTGCAATTCGCTCTTGAACACTGGTGGCTAGCCGATTATACTTCCTTCGCTACGCAAAGCCCATCCAGTTTCTATATCCAGGCGGTAGAACCTACTCAAGCACTCAGCCTGACTTATAGCGCACAGGAGGAGCTGCTTCAAACACATCCACAGTTAGAGCGCTATTTCCGACTAGTGCACCAGCGTGCCCATGCAGCCGCTCAATTCCGCATCATGGTCCTCTATGGCTATTCTAGAGAAGCACTTTACCATCATTTCGTCCGGCGTTACCCCGAGTTTGTGCAGCGTATCCCACAGTATCTGCTGGCTTCCTTCTTGGGCTTTACCCCCGAATATCTAAGTGAACTTCGGGGACGAAGTGGTTCTTAAACTGGTTTAAGCAAATTCGCACCCCGCAGTTGCGAGCTTTGTCAAACCAAATAAAAAAGCTATGCAACAACGCGTAAATATTGAAAAAACACTCCCCGGTGTGTGGAAAGCGATGTACCACCTGTCCGGGGTTCTCACTAGTTCAAAGCTTACTGCCATTCAGAAGCATCTTATCACCATGCGAGCTTCGCAACTCAATGGCTGTGCCTTCTGTATCAACATGCATACTCAAGAAGCCCTTCAAGCTGGCGAACATCAGCAACGCATTTTTCTGCTGAGCGTTTGGCAGGAGAGCCGTCTTTTTACGCCTGAAGAGCAGGCCATCCTGAGCTTAACAGAAGAGGTCACCCTTATCCATCAGCATGGGGTAAGCGATGAAACCTACAATCAGGCACGGGCGTTTTTTGACGATCAGACCCTTGGCGAGATTATCAGTTTGGTAGTGGTGATTAACGCTTGGAATCGGATAGCCGTAAGCACGCAATTGGCTGTCCAAGCCGTATAGGCGTCTTCAACTCCGCATCTTATTTGAAGAGTTCAAGAAGCGGTGCTCTTTAAATAAGATGCGGAGTTAACCGTTAGTAAGAATAATGATCTCAATAAATGCTTCTAAAAGAGACGAGGAAACATTCATTTATAGCTACCCAAATCGACCGTTTTTTAGAAGAATAATCAGCAAGTATAGTGATGTAGGTTACTAGCAAATGTTGCAGTGCGTTCGCAAAGAGCCACTGATCATTACTAGCCGAGCAAGGGTATCTTACTTCAAGAGTACATCTTTGAGTTTAATCCGAAATAGGCCACTGGCGAACCGAGCCGTTTCCGACATACCGTTCTCTAGCCGGTTATAGACAGTCATATCCTCCTTGAGGGAAATAGCAAAACGCCCTTCTACTACACCGGTTGTCTGATCGATCCTCGTCACCCTGACCCAGCTTGGCTTTACCCCCTTGTTGATATAGCGCTTCAGTAACCCGCCGGAATTGCCTACGTAAGAAAGGTTAGCTTGTTCGTTGCTGATCAGGCTGCGCTTATTTAGCCTGGCAAGGCTCGTGCGGCCTTTTTTTAGAGGAATATTATAAATCATCAAGATCTGGGTCCGGGTACATTCACCGTTTACACAACCTGTATTTGTATTCGGATTTGGCCCACCGCCCATACCCGGATAATCCATATCGGTGAACACTAGCAGATTCAACTGCCGAACATCCTTGAGTTGTTGGTTGGGTTCCTTGATACGCAAGAGTTCACCGGTACCATACCAGGTGGAATCGTTGATTCTACTGGTCACATTGAATGGACTGTTTGGGGGCAGGCTAGGTTGCCTAGCACACCCGGCACTGACCAACAGAATACATAGACTACAAAGGAGTGGGTTCATACTGGTTTTCTTTTGAGCAAGAAGTAGCAGGGCGCTCAAAACTACTTATATAGTTGCTGCGTACTGAGTCGGTAATTACTTGAGCCACAGGTGAACCTGACGAAGTCACCAACTCGGCAGTTAGCCAGCTGAGTACATGTCGCTCAAAAGGCTCCCCAAAGTGAAACAAAGGGGCGTTCGTTTATCTGATGTATGTTAAAGGGGGTAGTGGCTGAACTGTGTTGATCAAAAGAAGACAGACTAGTATGTAACATTTACTAATCTGTTGCTGTGTAGCAGGATAAATGTCCAATGTGTTATGTGCCAACTGCCTATCAATACGGTTCAGCCACTACTCTATTTTTCGTCCATTTGTAACGGGAACCTCAATGTGACCTAGTTGTCGGTATATATTATGAAGAAAAGCGGCCCCATTCAAATCGACGAAGCCGCTTTGTATCCTATTCCACACTCTTGCTCCAAGCGGCAAAAGACGCTTCCAGTTCTTCCTCTGTTTCGGGTAACTGGATTTTAAGCGAGTCATCGACACGCGCCTGAACGCTTTCAACAACCGGTTTGAAAACGTTATTATAGTTCGCAAAAGCAGTTGGATGATTGTCATGCGCATTGAGCTGTTTAGCCAAAATGGTTGCACCCTGCATTGCCAGTGTGGTTCCCATGCCCGTGAAGAAACTTGGTGCATATGCCGCATCGCCAAGCAAAGCGACGCGTCCTTTTGTCCAGCTCGGCATGTGGATTTGACAGGCTTCATCGAAATAAAGGTCGTCAGCCACCAGCATGGCTTCCAGAATCTGCGGGATCTTCCAATTATTGTTACTACCAAAGTACTCTTTTAAAATTTGCTTTGGCCGTTCGCGGTCCCGGTAATTCCAGTCCAGCTTAGGGGCTCTGAACACCAGTATTGTATTCACCCCATTTAGAAATTCATAAATCACCGCCTGTTTCCCCAGCTCCCGATACACAATACCCGTCGCTCCGGGTCGGCCTGTTTGTATCTCTTCTGTGGCGGCAAATCCAAAATATACGCCGAGAAACTTCTTGAACGCTTCCTCTGGGCCAAAAGCAAGTTTTCTAACCATTGAATGCGTACCATCTGCTCCGAAAACCAAATCATAAGTCTCGCGCTGCCCAGTTTCAAAGGTCACATAAACATGATCTTCGTGCTGAGTCAAGGTGGATATGCTGGTGCCAAACATGATTTTCACTTCATCTTTCGGAATCGCTTCATAAATGATATTCACCAGCACACCGCGGTGTATCTCAATATCGCCGAGATATTCCGGTAAATGATTAATCGCAAATTTGGCCAGTGTTTGATCCCGGGCATCCACGATCTCGTCCGTATGGAGGTACTCACTGATTTTGATTTGATCGTAAATTCCCATTTCGCGAGCGATTTCTAATGCGTCTCCACGTACATCAATCGGTGAGCCACCTGTTCTCAGGTCGTTGCCTAATTCTGCTACGGTTACTTGGTAACCAAACTTATTTAGCCAATAGGCCAGCGTTAATCCGGCAAAGCTGGCTCCAGAAATCAGCACTCGTTTTTTCATGGGTATCTGTATGTTTTTTTATCAAATACTATACTTTACACGGCAAAACTAATTGTAGCTTTGCAAGCAAAATGTTCGATAAATGAATTTTTTTAGTCGAAAAAAATGAATAATAATCCCGACGAACTGAACGGCAGTGATATCCGGCAGTTTCTGAATAAGCTGGGTTTGATCTTGGAGAATGTATTGCAGCATTTTCAGGTGATCTATTTCAATGGATTCACCTTTTTGCCCGATATGGCCATTCACTTCGGAACATTGTTGGTGAAAGACGACTTCACCCGGGTCACCGGCCAGTCGGATCTGACGGACGGTATTGGTTTCATGTTTCACAACATAATTGCAGACAATGGAGAAGGCGGAACGGATATGTCCGAGTCAACTGCACCGATCGAGGCGCCTTATGTTCGGATCTTTCCCTATGCGATCCGCCAAACACTACATTTTAAGAAAAACACCCGCGTGTCGCACGTTTCCATCAGTGTCAGTGCGGCGTATTTGAGGGGCTTTTTAAAGGAAGAGGCTGAACACTTCGGGTACCTTTTCGACAGCGCCAACAACTTTTGGATTGAAGAATTGATGACCGACGACATTTTGCGAACCGTCAACGACCTCGTCAAGCGGGAGGGACCGGGCAATATGACAAGTTTTTATTACAAGATGAAAGCCACAGAATTGCTTTATCATCTGTTCACTAGTTTAAAAAATCGGGCAAGATCTGGTGGATTAAGACTGAATGCAAAGGACATTTCCGCAGTCTACCAGGTCAGGGACAAGATGGTTTCCTCACTAAGCCGGCCCAGCTACAACGCAGAATTGAAACAGATTGCCGGTATGAATGAGCTGAAACTCCGTAAAATATTCACGCAGGTCTTCGGAGTGGGCATTTATGAATACTATCAACATTTAAGAATGAAAGAAGCCGCGCGGCTTTTGCGCGAAGAGCGGATATCTGTATCAGAAGTCGGCTATCGAATGGGTTTCGAGAATCTAGGACATTTTACAAAAATATTTGAAAGGCACATAGGTAAAAAGCCGAAGCAATACAGTAATGACCTTCGGTCATGATGACATATCTAATTTTAAAGCTATCAAACGTTCAAATGCATCGGTATTAGCTGAACTGTGTTGATCAAAAGGATACTACCGGCACACAACCACGACTAATTTATTGCTATACAATCATCGTATGCTACGGCTAGTGTTGGACAGATTGTAAAAAGTTAGTGTCTCGTAGAAACGCTCCAAAATGAGACAAGGAAACGTTTATGAATAGGCTCCCGCTACAGTAGACGAAGTGTTCATGTATCTGCTCATTAATTCGGGCGATTTATGAAACGGCTTATTCATAAGTAGTTAGCTATGCATCTCTTACTTTAGCTAACATAAATGCACTTATATAACAACCAATAATGGTCAGTCTTAAGCACTTTCTTATTGACTTTCAGCAGGGAGCTTATTTGGATGCTATTATAGAAATGCCACCTAAACTAGCGGAGGATACTGGTTTCTGGCGATTCTTGGCTGCACTGTACTTGTACTACATGGCTATACTCGTTTTGTCGGGAGGGGTACTGGCAAAACTGGTAGGCCCTTTACATCTCGATTTTGTCCAAGCCTCTTTACTCACAGGGGCTATACCTTATTTTTTCTACCGACAAGTTCTAAGGCCTTCAGTCATTAACCAATTTGATTTCGTCTTAACGGATGCCCAAAAAGCAAAGTGCGTAAAGCTCTATCGCTACGTTTTTGCTGGTGCATTTGGCGTTTTTGCCATTGCTCTCATTATTGTTTTCTGTATAACTAAGAAATCCTTCTAAGGCTAAATAAGACACGCATAATCTTTAAAAAATCGACTAACATAAGTGTCGTATGCTACTGGAAACTTTAGTCAAAATCCAGTATGAATACGTATCTTAATGATTTATTAGGCTATAAGAAAAAGAAAACTCGACACCTATTCCGTTGGAAAGTTGTCGAAGCTTATCGGGCCGAACGAGTCCAAGCCTCCGAGCTGGAAGAAACCCTAGGCATCTCCAGGACGGAGCTGCGCCGTCTTAACCGCAATTACTTTCGCTACCGCTTACTTCCCCTGTTATATCCTAAACATCGTCGTAAAGCCATGAAACGAGATGCTGATTATGTCAAAATGTTAGAGAAGAAACTGGCCGAAATGGAAAAGGAGAACCAGTTTTTACGTCTGCAAACGGAAGCTTATCAGACAGTTATCCAGATCGCGGAAGAACACGGGGCCGCCCGCGCGGTTTAATATCCCTATCATAAAAAAGCCTGGCGCCAAGCGGCCGAAAAATTAACTCGTCGCTACCCTTTAGTGGGCATGGAGTTAATCTGTAAGCTGTTTGGCAGAGTGCGTCAAGCTTGGTACGCGGCTACTAGGCGAAAAGAAAGAACGAGTTTTCAAACTGATGCTATCCTACAGGAAGTCAGGCGAATACGGCGTGAAGTACCGGGTATGGGTACCCATAAACTACATAGCGAGTTAAACGTATTTTTGTCTCGTCACCGTATCAAACTGGGTCGAGATCGCTTGCATTTGTTGCTCAAGGAGCATGGCATGTTGGCGAAAAAGAAGGCTAGTAAAGTAGCCACAACGGAGTCCAATCATCCACACTATAAATATCCTAACAAGGCTAAGGATTTAAAGCCGGTTAGGATTAATGAGCTGTGGGTCAGTGATTTGACTTATATTCCTGTTGGAGCCAATTTTGCTTATCTGTATGTGATTATGGACGCTTTCTCCCGCAAAATAGTGGGCTGGTCACTTCAGAAGACCATGCATGCGCAGGGTGCGCTCAATGCATTGAAAATGGCCTTATCAGCTCGAAAAGACATCAGTCAGCCTTTGATTCACCATTCAGATCGTGGCGTGCAGTACTGTTCGTGGGCATACGTACAACGCTTACGGCAAGCAAATGCCACGATTAGCATGACCGAATCAGGCGATCCAAATGAGAATGCGATGGCTGAACGGGTGCTTCGTTCGTTGAAAGATGATTGTAAATTAGCTCGTGGTTTCACTTCTTTTTCAACAGCAGAAGAAGCGGTTGAGAGAGCAATAAATGCCTACAATACAGTCCGTCCGCATGCTTCATTGAACTATTTAACCGCACCGGCGGCCCGGCCCTCATCAGATGCATCAACGTAAGCGAAAGCCCAAGCTTCGCTGGTATCCATACAAGAAAGTGAGGTACGGAAATGTACAATATGAGGGCTTGTTTCGCTGATTTTAATAACTGTCCAACTCAATCAGTAGCATACGTTTCCGGATAGTACGCAACTTCTTTACAGGTTAAGCAATCAATTTTCCTCACTGAGGGATTTGTTTTTCTTCACCTTAGCTCCGTTCAGGCTACCAAATTTATAACTGAAGGTGGCCCGAACACTGGAATTGTAAATGTACTGGCGATAGTCCTGGTTGAACTGGGCAGCGTTTAGAACAGAAGTGAAGCCCATCCCTTGAGTCAGAAAATTCTCCGCCACTAGGCCGATGCTGCCTCGTTTATTGGTAAAACTTTTCCGGGCTCCCAGCGAATACTGGGCGAAGCCAATTCGATAGCCCTGCAAGGCAATGTCTTTACCCCGGTAACCAATATTGGCCTGTAAAACCCACCCTTTATCAAATTGCACCTGGGTATCCATTCTTCCACCCCAACGAAATCCCTGATTGCTGATGGTGGTCGACAGACCATTAATGTCCAAAGCCATACCCTGAATAAAGCGATACATAATATCCAGGTTGGCATTGACGCTCCAATGCGGAGTCAGATTAATCGTGGCAAACAAATTTGTGCCATAATTGTATTCTTTGCCCAGGTTAGTCACCCGCGTTACGACGGCACCCACTAGAGTGTCCGAACGCTGACTAATCGATTGAATATCATCGATATTCAGTCGCGTATACAGCGAAAAGTTTAGGTATGTTTTCTTAAGCTGGGTGCTGTAACCGATTTCAATCCGATCGACTGTTTCAGGTTTCAGATAGGGGTTTCCCACGCGGATATTAAGGGGATTGGCCGTATTAAAGTTGGGATTCAGATCGTCAATAAACGGTCGGCGGATACGACGCGTATAGCCAACTTTAAGGCTGCTGCTCTCCCCCACTTTTTTACCCACGTTGATGCTGGGTAATAAGCGCCCGTAGTCTGGAATCGAAATGGGAGTTGGCCTACCCATAGATGATCCTCCGATCTGGGACCCACCGGTTTGGGCTTGAATACTGGTGTATTCATAGCGTAACCCCGGCTTCAGGACCACCCCACCGGGCAGGGTAAACGTGGTGGACAAGTACGCAGCGGCGATGTTTTGATCATAATTAAGCAAGCCCGACGGTCGGTTGGGGTCAACGACAAAGTCGGTTACCGGCCCCGCCAACAGGTAGTTGTAATCACTGGTTACCCGGCGAAGCGTGTTTTTGGCACCGAATTCCAACTGGAGTGCTTTACTAACTGGGGTTTGGTAATCAGCCTGAAGAATAAATTCCTGGTTGGTCGCATCATTTAGGTTTTGCTGCCGGGTCTGGATAAGCCCTAGGGTATCCAGATTATTTGCCTCGAAGTTGTTGGTCAAATTATTTCGGCTATACTGGGTTGAAAAGCTTAACTCTTTCGAAGATCCCTCGTAGGTATGCAGGTAGTCAATGTTGACGTCAATTGAATTGGATAGATTCTGCGTATTGACATCCCGTTTAGAAGGAGCAGCGATGCGTTCACTGGAGAGTATATTGGTTCGTTGATGTTGATCCTGGCTTAAATTACGAATGCCCAACCGGACCCCGGCCGTTAGCGATTGATTTTTCGCCAAATCATAATCCAAACCTAAGGCATACTGCGCAAAGGTGCCTTTGTCGAAGGCGTCGATTCGCTGACGGGTCTGAACCGGTGTGGCTCCGGATGCCAAGAAGGTTGTTTGATTAAGATCAGATGCGGACGGATTATAAATGATTCGACCATTGCCGTTAAGATTAAGGCCCAGTTTTCCTTTTCGGAAACTGCCATTTACTCCCAGCGTTGAATTGCGGTTACCTGTTCCACCGTCCACATCGAGGTGCAGCCCCTGAAGCGTGTTCTTTTTGGTGATGATATTGATAATTCCTCCGCTTCCTTCCGCATCGTACTTGGCGGAGGGAGACGTAATAACTTCCACCGTTTTGATTAAATCCGCCGGAATCTGCCGTAGGGCATCGGCTAGATTACCGGCTAGAATGGAGGAGGGTTTATTGTTAATCAGCACCCGCACACTAGTACTACCTTGCAAGGAGACGTTACCCGTCGGATCGACCGAGAGCATCGGCACTTTTCTTAAAATGTCAATAGCATCCCCCCCTTTAGCCGCTACATCATTATCGGCATTGTAGATTAGCCGGTCAACCTTGTCTTCCACCAGGGCTTTCTTACCGGCTACGGTAACCTCACCCAGTGTGCGCGTGCTGGTACTAAGCCTGACAACACCGAGGTCTTTACTCTGCCCTTTGGCCAGCACCAGGTTGTCAATGGGTTTGGCGTTATAGCCTAAAAAGGAAATTAGAATTCTATAAGTACCCGGCGCTAATTTGATGAGCGTAAACTTACCCATATCGTCCGTTACAGTGCCATCAATGAGTTTGTTAGTGAGCGAATTATAAACAGCGATAGTGGCGTATTCAACCGCTCTAGTCAACGTGGAGTCTACGACATAACCTGAAATTTTTGCATTACCTTTTTGGCCAATCTCCCCAATTGAGGTGGATGATGGGTCACTAGATTGAGCAGGTGCTCCGACAGGTGACTGAGCCAACACCATTCCTGAGGTTGACAAAAGAAGAATTACCGTAATTTTAAGCCACATACCGTAAAAATGAAAAACTGAAGTTGCCAGATCGCCTAAACATGGTGCTGGACGTTGATGAATAAAAAACAAATAGACTGAATACCCTTGCCGGCCTGGTGGATGCCCTTATTAGCTGGTTAAATACAAAGGCTTGGCCTGCTTATTTTGCCTAGTTTGGCAGGCCATGACTCAGATCATTAACTTGATTTACTGAATCGAAAGATCCGTAGCGCCGGCTACTAAGTCTTTCTCATCGACTTCTGCTTCGTAAATTTTCATGACTTTCGCATCAATAATTTCGGCGACCTCATTAATTTTCTCTCCTGTGTGGTGTTTGGCAACAAAATCCTTTAGAGCTGCGGCCAACACTGATGCCCTGAGAGTGGTTTCCATTCCTGGAACATTACCTTTGACGTCGATGACCAAAGACAACTACTTTCTAGTATGGGTCAGTCCTGCATCATTTCGGTCTTCTTTCTCTCCTTTTTTACGCTCGGAAAGAAACTAGCTACTAACACGTTGGTAGCCTCTGGCACCTCAATGTCAGTTCATAGCACAGTTGGATAAGTATTCCAAGTGCATGACCAATCGCTTTTCGATCTACATTGATCAAAGCCAGTAATGCCAGAGCGCTCACCAATAAAGTCTTGTTCATTAAGGAACATTAGCCTAGTTTACGCATTAAACTTACCTCCTGATACTGAAGCAATCTTGAAGTTGTGAAAAAACAACAGACTTTCCTCTGAAATCGCCCAGATGCCGAGTGCCGATAAATGAATAAAAGTTATCGTGTGCAGGCATGCCATACTGGCTGGCAATCGTATGCGACGGATTATATTTGACAGATATAAAAAACTGTATTGTCTTATATAAACGCTACTAGGTGAGATGAATGTTGTCTCATGTATCTGCTCCAAAATTGGGGCGTTTTCAGAAACAGCATTTAGCTTGAAGTTTCGTACTTTGGCAACCTATGCGTGATTGGACAACAGGTATGAGTGACTTGGCAAACAAGATAGGCCCCTTTAAACCCATAACACTGCTTCTGCTGATTAGTCTACTGTCGTGTAATCAGGAGGCTCCCTTACCTAAGGTAGCCAGTATTGACCTGCTATTGTTAAAATCGACATCGGTTTCTTACGGGGAGTATAAAGTATCAAATCATGTTACTTTCCCAACCCCTGATTCCATTTCTTTTCTGAATACTACTTTATATCCTACGCGTATTACTCAAACTACCTACGAGTACGATGATCAAAAACGGATTGTCAAAAGTCAAGGGGTTGATTTAGATTCTATTCATTCTACTGAAACTGGTGGCGGTAGCGCAGTAACAACGTACACATACACTGCTCAAACAGTAACCCCACACTCAGATAGATATCCATTAGAACCTAGTAGGTTAAACTCAGAGGGGTATATTGCTAACGGTAACACATATGACCAGAATGGGCACCGGACTAATGGAGCCATTATTTTGAATGACAATATTATTCAAGTAAAAAGCAGTAACAACCTAGGTTTTACAAGTCTAGTGATATATGAGTACGATTTGACGAAACCAAACATACCTGATCCGTATCAAAATCTGTATGGTAAACCAAGTTATAACCTTCTAGTTAAGGAGACTTTACTATTTACTTATCCAACTGGTGGCTATAAAGAAATAACGACCTATACCTACGAGTATGACCAACGGGGTTTACCCAAACGGCGTACGGCTTATTCTGAGTTTTTTGAGATTGGCACCTCAGCTTCAGGGAACATAAAAAGCCCGGAAAAGCAGGTAGTTATATCTAATTTTGAATTTGCTCGGTAGTTGCCACTATGTATGCTACTAATTGAGTTGGACAGCTATTGAACTTATAAAACGAATAGCTTTAGGCTAAATATTCGAATGTGTTCCATTTCATTATACCCTCATTAATTTAGGCCGAAATGGTCAGTATGTCTTGGGTAGACATACATTCGTCAAAGCCATTATCTGAGCATGTGGGGGTGGACCGGTCTAAAAAGCGCCGATGTTTGCAAAACTTTACTTCGGTTCAAAAACGTTATATTTGTCAAGAAACCCTAAACGTGATGGCAACAGAATCAAAAGTTTCTAAAACCTCGGTCAAGAAGTCTTCTGCCAGTGGCCAGTTGGGCACCAAATCTAATATGAAGGCAGGGCTAGGGCTATTTAAGGACAAAATCGTCAGCGAGTCATCGGCTTGGGAAGATGACCTGCGGGTGACGATTAAGAAATGAAGAAATATTTACTGGATACACATATTATTATCTGGTGGCTAACCGATTCGCCAGACTTACCAGCCTCCATCAGAACTATTCTCCAAAACCGCACGAATGAATTTTACGTCAGTCATGAAAGCCTGCATGAGATTATCATCAAGGCTAAGCTAAAGCGGGCTGACTTCCAATTAAATGGTGTTACTATAGCCGAAATTGCCAATGCGTTACGCGAAACGCTAGGGGTGAAACTACTCCCATCACGGATCGTCCACTTAGCGAAACTGGAAGCCCTGATACCAGTACATAATGATCCTTTCGACCATATTCTGATTAGTCAGGCCATTACTGAGCGTTTGATCTTGATTAGCCACGATGGCAATTTTCCCTTCTACGAAGCACAAGGTCTAAAGCTACTAAGAGCTTAAGTTCACGATATTACTGCCATCAATTCGTGGGTTATTAGGTGAAGTGACACCTATTCAAAAATCGTCTCTCTAAAACCTTGTCCGTTTTTGTACGGGTGTATGTCCAAAAGTGGACACACCATCACCGGCTGCACACTCATAATACCCCTTTCTTGCTCAATAAGCCATATTTTAAAGTTTGGTCAGATATTTGTACGACAAAGGCTATACTAATAACAAAGGCAGCGGCTAACCGGCGCTTTCGGCTATGAAACGAGCATTTTTAGGCGAGTTGGAGGAGGTTGTTTTGCTCACAGAGGCGGCTCTACAAGAGCTCGCCTATTGTGCTTCGATCACCCAGACGATCGACCAGCAAATGGGCCGAAGCATTAGCTTTCCTACGGTCCACACCACGCTACAGCGCTTGGAAGAGAAAGGCTTTGTCGCTTCTCAGATGGGCGGGGCCACCACCGAGCGGGGCGGTCGTCAAAAACGCTTATTCACCGTTACGGCCGCGGGCCAGCGGGCCCTACTAGAGTGTCGACAAGTTCGAGTGCAACTTTGGGAGCAGATTCCGACCGAAATCGTACAGTTATGGAGCGCTTAAAGAAATCGAACGTCGGTCCTCCTGAACCTCCCGCTTGGGCTAAGGGTTTATTGGGCCGGTTCAGCCCACCCGGATTGGAAGATGAGCTACAAGGTGACCTGCTCGAAATGTATGCTTACTGGGTCGAAACCATCGGCTTAAGGGGGGCTCGCTGGCGATATGCACTAGCCGTGCTGCGGCTGATTCGTCCCTTCACTAGCTCGACGCCCAAACATGCCTGTCATTATTCTCAACCACCTACTCTTCAGTCTGCTATGATCCGCAATTACCTCAAAATCGCCTGGCGAAATCTTAGGAAGCAAAAAAACCACACGGCAATCAATCTGGTAGGTATGTCGGTGGCATTTGCCGCTAGTATACTGCTCTTACTGTCGGCTTACTTCGAGTATTCTTATGACCGCTTCTATAAAAATGCTGCTTACATCTTTCGACCTTACCTAGTATTTAATGAGGCTGAAAGCACTTATAAAGCGTCATCCCTCCCTTATCCATTCCTACCCACCCTGAAAGCGGAGTTCCCCGAGATCAATCAGGCAACTCGCTACATCGCATCCCGTGGCAAGATATACTACCGTACTAAAGAATTAACTAAAGACATTCGCTGTGCCGATCCAGATATACTTACGCTCTTTTCGTTCTCAATGCGACAGGGGAACCCCAGCACGGCGCTCAACAACCTAAGTAACATAGTCATTAGTGAAACTATGGCAAAGGATGTCTTTGGAACAGAGAATCCAATAGGCAAATCCGTACTGATTAAAGGATTTGGGGATCCTAAGACGTTCATCGTTACGGGCATTGTGGCGGATGCTCCCCCAAACGCATCCATGCAATATGATGCCTTTATCCGCATTGAAAATCAGCCAAATTATGCCGAAAATAAAAGTCAATGGAATAATCGAAACCACACGGCTTATGTAAGTTTAAAGCCAGGCGTTAGCCCTACAACGATTGACAAAAGGCTCCGGACCTTTGCCAACGCCTACTTTCAGGAATTGATTCGTGATCTGACAAAAAATGGAGCCCGACCGGATGAACGAGGCAGTGTGGTAACCGTGGGGCTGCAACCGCTCACCGATGTTCACTTCAACACGCAGTTAACAGCCGGTCAGCAGACTGGTAGGCGATATTTATACATACTGTTAACTATTGGTGTAGTTATTTTATTGATTGCCGCGATCAACTTTATCAACCTTACGCTCGCCCAGTCATTCACTCGAGCTCGGGAAGTGGGGGTACGCAAATCCCTGGGCGCGCGGAAAAGTCAATTGTTCGTGCAATTATGGGGTGAAGCCTTACTGATTTGTGGCCTAAGCTTAGTGTTGGGTGTAGGGCTAGCGACTTGGCTATTGCCTTATTTCAATACGCTGTTTAACGCCAAACTTTCACTGGCTCTACTAACTAACCCACTAACGATACTGGCGATAACGGCCGGATTAGGACTCATTACATTGCTAGCAGGCGGCTACCCAGCCCTGCGGATAGCCAGTTTTTCGACGGTTCATACCCTAAAGGGAGTCTTTACCGGTGGCAAGGCAAGTGGACTGCGAAACAGTTTGATTATCACTCAATTTTCGATAGCCTGTACCCTGATCATCTGTACGTTCGTTGTGCTTCGGCAACTACATTACCTGCGGGAGAAGCCATTAGGCTTTATTGAGGAGCAAGTGATTAGTCTCCCCGTTGGTGATGATATAAACGGAGCTGCTGCCTTAGCTCAACTCCGCAATCGGCTGGTTAGTAATCCCAACGTTATAGCGGTCAGCGGTACGGCCATAAACATTGGTAGTGGTCTGGACGGAGGTGAGTCACAGAGCCGTATGGGCTTCATGTTCAACGGTAAGGAGATCGTTACTGATTGGGTACGGGTCGATTATGATTATCTGAAGACATTAGGTATACGCCTTCGGGCTGGCCGCGATTTCGCCTCTTCTTTTGCCACCGATTCTACATCAGCCGTCCTAGTTACCACTACGATGGCCAAAAAACTAGGGTCGGTCAACCCAGTTGGTATGATTTTCAAAGCAGGCGAAAATGACAATCCGTATCAGGTTGTCGGTGTTATTGATGACTTTCATCTGTACCGGCTACAAAATCGAATTGAACCGATGACGTTGCACTTGCAATCCCGCAACCCGATTCAGTATATTCTAATTCGGACCACACCACAGAGAATGCTACCCGTGATGGAAACGCTTAAAGACGCATGGCGACAGATTGCGCCCAAATCAGTGTTTATGGCTTCCTTTTTAGACGAAAATACGGATCGTTGGTATCAACAGGAGGAACGCCAATCCCAGATGTACGGGATTGCAGCTAGTATTGCTATATTGCTCTCTTGCATGGGCCTGTTTGCAATTGTATTACTATCTACTGAGCAACGGACCAAAGAAATTGGTATTCGGAAAGTATTGGGCGCATCGGTGGCCAGTCTAGTGGCTCTACTGTCAAAAGACTTTCTCAAACTGATCGTGATCGCCGTTGTCATTGCCAGTTCCCTGGCTTGGTATGCAATGAATCAATGGTTAGCCGACTTTGCCTATAAGATTGAGATGGAGTGGTGGGTATTTGTCGGAGCAGGTTTGCTGGCCATTGGTATTGCTCTACTGACAGTCAGTTTTCAAAGCGTTAAAGCTGCGCTGACGATTCCAGTCAACTCATTGAAAAGCGAATAAGGGGAGGTGATCAATATAAGGCACAACTTGAGTTGACACCTAAAGCAAACCCAAACCGATTTTGTCATTGTCAATTTACTTAATCTCAGATAATCTACAAAATTAAACCTATGCCTCCACTACTGGGCGTTTAATGACACGGATTATTGATTACGTTATCCTAGCTATCCGAGTATCCAAGCACAAGCGAATAGGGGGGATAACTGGCGATGGGGAAACCCACAGGCGTACAAAATGTCCCCGCAAATGGTCATCATAAAACAATTTTCGTTAATGGCTCACGTAAGCGAAGAGCTAGTATAGGACTTATAAGCTATATACAACGTCTATTCGCTTATTTTTAGACGACCTACCGGCGACAACCCGAAATTGGTAGATGATAGTTAAAATAACCTTACCTATATGAAGACAATTTTGACGTTGCTTCTTGCCCTAAACGCTTGTGCTTGCTTTGCCCAAAAGGCAACACCAATTATTAAGGCACATTCTAATCAAGCAACTATTTACGTGAAATACGATCAACGTAATTCCGTGTATCGATGGCACATCAACCCGAAAGTAAAACGAGATGTGTTTACGGTTGGTAAACTGACCAAACCGACAACGGTGACATTTAAAACCGATAGTGATTCACTCATCTTTACGATCAAACCCGGACAGAGGAGGGAGTTTGTTGTGCTGCTCAATGACAAAGATTCTTGTGTCACACAAATTCAGAATATTGAAACAAAGAACTTAGCTAAGCTCTCGCCTGAAATTCATGATTCGATTCCCTTCTTTGTCAACAAGTTTAACACTAATTTTTTAAGGGTCATCTTTGACCGCAAGGATTCACTTGTCCTTAATTTTGATACCGGGGCAAATGAGGTAGCACTTACCAATGATGCGTTGAAGCGTAAATTTAGAGCCAGGCCAACGCTATACAATACGGATTATACCCTACAAATCGGTAGCAAACTGTATACAAGTAAAGTTCATGACATCGAAATGGCCGGCCACGAGACGGACGGACTGTTGGGGTGGAACAACTTTGACGGCATGATTGTCGAGCTTAATTATGACGACCATAAACTGATTGTTCATTCTAAAATGCCGAAGCAAATTCGACACGATAAGGATTACCAGACCTTTAAAATGCGCTATATCGACAATAAGCCGTTTATAGAAAGTGAACTTCAGCAAAGTGGAACCAAAGCTAAAAACTGGTTTCTGTTTGATTTAGGGTATACCAGAACAGTTATGCTTGATAGTGATTTATTGAAAGAAGCGCACTTTCCTACCCGTGATATGAAGGTGCTCAATACAGTCATCATGCATGGAGCTAGTGGCAATGAAGTTCCGGTTATTACGTCTGATTTAGACCTGTTGAAAATTGGCAGTTTTACATTGGAACATGTCCCGGTTCAAGTCATGCAACACGCGAATCCGATGCACGGACTGAACATCCATATTCTAGGCAACGATATTTTAAAAGGGTTTAATACGGTTTTAGATTTTCAAAAGAATGTGGTTTATCTCAAACCCAACAAACTATACCATACCGATTTTGCCGACCAAAAGAAAAGCGGTACCTAACCTTGGTTTGACAAAACGTATCGTTAATTGCCAGTATGTAGTTTCGCACAAAACGCTCCTTTCGAGCACCATTGGCGCTTTTCGTCTTAGTATGATCGACTGTAACGTTGGAGAATGGCAGTACCAATTAAACAATAGTTTATCGTGTGACAAAATACGTTGATCCGAGGACGACGAACTGCATACGCATACACGGAGTTTGGAGTCGTATCGAGAAGGTGCCTACGGGCTAAAAACTCAATGGATGATATCGATCAAACTACCCCTTTGGCAGACATCATGACCCAGTTGGCAGACTATTTTTCTGGCTTACAGCTGGCTAGACCAATTTTGATACAACCATTTATCAAACTTGGTATTTATGCACTATCTCCTTACGCTGATAGGACTACTCTATCTGTTTCCAGCCCTTAGCCAACCCATCCCCCCTCACATTACTGAGGCAATCCGGGATAAAGCCTATTTAAACGCCATTCGGCAGGCCCAACGCTATCTTGATTCGCTTCAAGCCCGTCAAGACATTCCAGGCCTATCGGTTTGTGTGGGCACCACGCATAAAATCCTGTGGGCCCAAGGCTTTGGCTACGCCGATCTGGAAGCCCGATTACCCGTGACCATTCACACCAAATTCCGGCTGGGTTCGGTCTCTAAATCCGTCACCTCGCTGGCCATTGGCCGATTAGTGGAACAGCATCGATTGGACCTGGATGCGCCCATTCAGCAGTATGTACCAGGCTTCCCCCTAAAAAAATTCACGATTACCCCACGTCAGTTAGCCACTCATACGGCCGGGATTCGCCACTATCTGGATACGGACCCCCTGGCTTGTGCTAAACGCTATGCCACCGTGCAGGAGGGACTAACCATTTTTAAACAGGATAGTCTGCTGTTCCAGCCGGGAAGTGCCTACCAGTATTCCACCTATGGCTACTCCTTATTGAGCGCGGTCATCGAGGGAGCAAGCCATACCGACTACTTGTCATACCTGCAGCAAGCCGTTTTCACGCCCTTGAAGATGAATGATACAGGTGCCGATTATAGCGACAGCATCGTCCTCAATCGCGTTCGCTTCTATGAACACCGACAGGGGAAATGGGTGAATGCCGCCTTCGTCGATAATAGTTATAAGTGGGCCGGAGGTGGTCTTTTGTCCACGCCAATGGATCTGGTTAAGGTAGGCGCGGAGCTGATTCATCCCGTTACGCTTCAGAAAGAAACGGTAGCCATCCTGCTGACCCCACAGCGGTTGCTGGATGGCACCAATACGCAGTATGGACTGGGGTGGCGGGTGGGTAGGGACCACCAAGCGCGAACGATCATCCACCACGGGGGACTAATTGATGGGGGAAGAACCTTCCTGTTAGTGTATCCCGCTCAGGATCTGGTCGTCGCCATCACGGCGAATATGAGTGGCGTCCGTATTAACTTGCCGGAACTCGAAACGATTGCCAATTATTTTTTAGCCATAAAGCGATGAACAAAGCCATAATCCGCCTGCTACACCTGGGTTATTGGCTGCTCTACAGCTTTCTGGTTAGTTTTCTGTTTATCCTATCGCAATCGACCGACCAATCGGTGTTTGCCGATTGGGATGACTGGGTGACTATGTTAGTGGGAACTCTGCTCATCGGACTCAGCAGCTTTTATGCTTTCTATATGTGGTTAGTTCCTCGTTATCTAACCACTCGGCGCGTCAGGCGCTTTGTTGCCCTGGGTCTTCTGATCAGTATAAGCCTAGCCATCTGTTCAACACTGCTCCTGTCACTAGCTACCACGATCCTGCTCTACCTGACGCTGCATCAAACGCACTTCCTCTTCTTTCAACTTCAGGATCAGCTCATGCTGACCGTTGGTTTCAGCTTACTGGCGATCATCAATGGGCTGATCGGCACGGCGATGCGGGGAGCGATCACCTGGTATACGGACATTCATCTCAGAGAACGCAGGGCCAACCAAGCCTTACAGACCGAGCTAAGTTGGTTGAAATCCCAACTCAACCCTCACTTCTTATTTAATACCTTGAACAACATTGATATTCTGATGGAGCGGGATGCGGCAAAGGCGTCCTTGTATTTAAATAAATTATCCGACTTATTGCGGTTTAGTTTGTACGAAACTCAGGCCGATCAGATCCCCTTATCCCAGGAGTTAGCCAGTATCGAGAAGTATGTGGAGTTGCAACGGATTCGAACACCCAATGAGCAGTATATAAGCCTGCAGATCGAGGGTCAATCGAGAAGCGTGCTCATTGCGCCGATGTTGTTTATGCCTTACCTGGAGAATGCCTTTAAGTATACCACCAACAAGAAAGTGACGGAGGCGATCCGTATTCAGTTTCGGATTGATGAGGCTCAGATTCACTTTCATTGTGTGAATGTGATTGATCCGGATCGACGGGTATCGTATGAATACGGGGGCCTAGGTCAAAAGCTGCTACGACAACGATTGGCTTTGCTGTACCCCCATACTCACACCTTAGTTATTGAGTCTACGGATCGATTGTATTCCGTTTCCTTAACTATATCGCTACCATCCCATGCGCTGTCTGTTGATTGAAGATGAACCCTTAGCCATGCTGCGCTTAAAAGACTATGTCGAGCGGGTTCCATTTCTCACGCTGGCGTATGCGGTCGACAACGGCGTAGAGGCTATCCCTATCCTGCACTGTGAATCCATTGACTTGGTATTCTTAGATATAGAAATGGATGGTTTATCGGGGCTCCAATTACTAGAGGCTTTACCCCGACGACCCGCCGTTATTTTAACGACGGCTTTCGACCAGTATGCCCTGAAAGCGTTTGATTTACAGGTGGCCGATTATCTTTTAAAACCCTACAGCTTCGAGCGTTTTTTGCAAGCGGTGACGCGCGCTCAGTCGGTGCTGAACACAGTGTCAGCTCAAGCGGATCCCTCATTTGTATTTATCAAAACCGAGTATCGCCTTCAAAAGGTAGACCTGGATCAGATCTTATACATTGAAGGCATGCGTGATTACCGTCGTATTCATCTGGTGGGGGAAAAGATTATGACTTTAGAAACGTTCGGCGACTTGGAACAATTACTCCCAGCTCATGGCTTTTGCCGGGTTCACAAGTCCTATTTGGTAGCCCTGGATAAGATCGATTCCATTGAGCGGGACCGCCTAAAAATAGGGCAAGTCCTGATCCCAATCTCCAACACGTATCGAGACCATTTCTATCAACTTATTGGCCGCTCGACCAAGTAATTGACTCATCAAGTGGGCTTTTGGCTTTTATAACGCTCGGCAGCGTCTGTATAATTTATTATTGTAACCGGTTCAGTTACTGGTCCCGGCAAGGTTCCGCTCCGGCGTACCGGCCGTTGCGGGGGTACCGCGCTTAGTGGTGGGGACCACTGGAGAGATAGTAAAAATCACTGTCTTAGTAAAACGTTCCTACTTGAGACGGACCAACTGATTTGATCCGTAAATAGGGCGTTTAAGAAGCGATTAAAACACTGTCCGTTTCTGTACTTGAGTCTGTCCATTTTTGGACAAAATAGCGCTGGCCAACCCCTCACCATGCCCCAATTTAGCTAAATAAGTCACTTTTTGAAAATTGGTTAGGTATTTGTACGGCAAAAGCTATACTAATTATTATAACACCGGGAATCCGGCACTTTTCGCCATGAAACGAGGCTTTCTAGGGGAGTTGGAAGAGGTCGTCTTACTGACGGTGGCCGCGCTGCAAGAAGGGGCGTACTGCGCTTCAATCACCCAGACTATTGACCAGCAAATGGGACGAAGCATCAGCTTTCCCACGGTCCATACCGCTCTCCAGCGACTCGAAGAGAAAGGCTTCGTCGCTTCGCAGATGGGCGGAGCCACCGCCGAGCGGGGAGGCCGCCAAAAACGCCTATTCTCTGTCACAGCCGCTGGCCACCGGGTCCTGATCGAGAGTCGGCAGGTTCGGGCTCAATTGTGGGCGCAGATTCCAACCCCAATCCAACAGCTATGGGGCGCTTAACCGAGGGTAGGCAGGGCAACCCATATCCGCCCCATTGGGTCAACTGGTTGCTAAACCGGTTCAGTCCAGTCGGCTTAGAAGATGAGCTGCAAGGTGACCTGCTGGAGATGCATACTTACTGGGTAAAGACCGTTGGTCCCTCAAGAGCCCGCTGGCGGTATACGCTAGCGGTTCTGCGGCTAATTCGACCTTTTACCAGCTCGATAAACAAACAGTCACATAATTATTCTGAACACTCAACTTGGCAACCGGCTATGATCCGCAACTATCTCAAAATCGCCTGGCGCAATCTGCTGCGTTACAAAGCGTTCTCAGCCATCAACATTGTTGGATTAGCTACAGGAATGGCGGTCGCCATGCTCATTGGGCTTTGGATTTATGATGAGTTGTCATTTGATCGACAGCCTAAAGAGTCGGACCACATTGCCCAGGTGTGGCAGATCGTTCAGTTTGATGGACAGAAGGCCGCTTACAATGTGGCCTCGATTCCCCTGGCTCAGGAACTGCGGAGCCACTATCCTGACTTTGACCGGCTAGCTCTCGCGACCGCTGAGCGGGAGGCTGTGTTAGCGACGGGTGAAAACCGGTTTACCCAAACGGGCCGCTTCGTCGAATCTGATTTTTTGCCCATGATGTCCGTCCGGATGCGAACGGGTCCAATCAAGAATTTAACGGATGTAAACACGATCGTCCTGTCTCAGTCATTGTCAACGAAGCTCTTCGGGTCAGAAGATCCACTGAACCACTTGGTTCGGCTCGATAACAAGGTGAGCCTTCGGGTAACCGGCGTTTACCAGGATTTTCCGATCAACAGTAGCTTCAACACCATACACTATCTGGCCCCCTGGCCATTGTTTCTGCGCATCGATCAAGGCGCCAAGAGCGCACGAGATAATTGGGATGAGAATTCCTATCAAGTTTTCGCTCAGGTAAAGGAGGGGGCTTCCCTGGCACAGGCTTCGGCCAAGATTAAGGACATTCGCATGAAGCAGGAGAATCCACCCCCTTATAAGCCTGAATTCTTCCTGCATCCGATGACCCAATGGCATTTGTATTCCAACTTTGACAATGGAGTCAATACGGGCGGACTGATTCAAGTTGTGTGGCTGTTTAGTTTGATTGGTGGGTTTGTGCTACTGCTGGCCTGCATCAACTTTATGAATCTGAGTACGGCCCGCTCCCAGCAGCGGGCCAAAGAAGTAGGCCTACGCAAAGTGGTGGGTTCCCTACGCGGCCAGTTAATTACCCAGTTTTTGGGAGAAACCCTCTTGCTCACCAGTCTGGCTTTCGTCGTGGCGCTCGGGCTGGTGCAGCTTAGTTTGCCCTTCTTCAATCAACTTGCTGACAAGCAAATAACTATTCTGTGGTTTAATCCCTACTTCTGGGCAATCGGGGTAGGGTTTAGCCTGATCACCGGTCTGATTGCCGCTAGTTACCCCGCCCTGTATTTGTCCTCCTTTCAGCCTATCAGCGTCCTAAAAGGTTCCTTCAGCGCCGGTCAACAGAGCAGCCTGCCGCGTAAAGCACTGGTCGTCTTCCAGTTTACGGTCTCGGTGACACTCATCATTGGCACCTGCATTGTGCTGCGCCAGATTGACTACGCCAAAAATCGTCCAACTGGCTATAGCCGTCAGGGACTCCTGGAGATTCCTATGCGAACACCAGCCTTGATGGGCCATTTCGACGCCTTGCGAACCGATTTGCTGGCGACGGGGGCAATCCAGGAGATGGCCATTTCTAACATGTCCGTAACGGCGGATAAGACGGGGGTGACCAACGTCTCCTGGCCCGGCAAATCACCCGATTTACATCCCTTATTCATGACCAATCAAGTGTCACACCAGTTTGGCAGGACTATCGGCTGGCGAGTGAGCGCTGGACGTGACTTTTCAACCGCTTTCAGCCGCGATTCGTTAGCGGTGGTGGTGAATCAGTCCGCCCTGAAACTGATGGGTCTGAAAGATCCCCTGCATTCGATGATCCACTGGAACGGTCGTGATCTACCCATAGTTGGCATCATCAACGACATGATTAAGGACAGCCCCTTCGGGCATGTTCAGCCTACGCTTTTTGTCTTATACGATGCTTCGGCGGGTGTGCTGACGCTTAGACTCACCCCGACGATGGCTATCAGCGACGCGCTGACTAAGATTGCCGGTATCTTCCAGCAGTATGATCCATCGACGCCCTTCGCCTACAAATTTGTGGATGAGGAATACCGTAAAAAGTTTAGCACCGAAGAGCGGATTGGTAAACTAGCTACGCTGTTTGCCAGCCTGGCCATTTTTATCTCCTGTCTGGGTATGTTTGGGCTGGCCTCGTTTATGGCTGAGCAGCGTAGAAAAGAAATCGGCATTCGAAAAGTACTGGGCGCTACGGTGCTGACCTTGTGGGCCTTGCTGGCAAAAGACTTTGTTGGGCTGGTCTTGCTGGGTTGTGTGCTGGCCTCACCTATTGCCTGGTATTTTCTCCATGAATGGCTGCAAAGCTACACCTACCGTACCCAAATTTCAGGGTGGGTTTTTGTGTTGTCGGGCGTGGGGGCTCTAAGTATCTCGATGCTGACGGTGAGCTATCAGAGTATAAAAGCGGCTTTGATGAATCCCGTCAATGCTCTTAAAAATGACTAAACATGATTGCCGTAGGGAAATATTCATGGGTAACTAGACCCCATCGTGGCCTTACCGTATGAACTCTCCTGAAGCTGAGTAAATAGATTGTGAATCAAGTAGTATATGCATCATTGACTTGCTATGAAACTAGTCATTCTCTTCGGACCACCCGCCGTGGGCAAAATGACGGTTGGCCAGGAACTAGAAAAAATAACGACGTTACGGTTATTTCACAATCATATGTCTTTAGATCTGGTCCATCAGTTTTTTGACTTTGGCACCCCCGCTTTCGAGCGACTGGATCGGCGGATTCGTTTTGCGTTCTTTGAGGAAATAGCTACCAGTGATCTGGATGGCTTGATCTTTACCTATGTCTGGGATTTAAACGAACCAGCGGATACAGACTACATAGACACAGTGGCTGACGTGTTTCGTCAGCAAGGAGCCGCCGTGAGCTATGTCGAACTAAAAGCCGATCTATCCGAACGGTTGAAGCGAAATCGAGATGCGCATCGGTTAGCCTGTAAGCCCTCAAAACGAGATGTTGCCTCGTCGGAATCGTCGCTACTCTACTTTGAGACGAATTATCGGATGAATACGCGGGAAGGTGAATTAGGCCAAAAGCCATTATTGACGCTTGATATCACCTCCCAAGAGCCACTGGCAACCGCTCAACGAATCAAGGAGTGGCTTAATTAATCATAAAAAATCGAGTCTGTACTGGTCGTATTTGTTTAGCAACCCTTATTTTACATATTCTCACCAAACGCTCCTCAATGAGACGGAAGAAAGTGGCTAATTTGAAATTTCGACGAGGTTGACGAGTCGATTCTACAGCAATCTGATAGAGGGTTTCACCTCAAATTAGCCAATCTAAACCACTGATTGTCTCGTTCTTGTGATTGCCTTGCGAGAAAATCAACCGCTGCGGCAGGCCGCTGGTCGAAGACACTAAAATCGACAGCTTGCGGGTTGATCAGAAAACCAGTGAGATCGTTTACCAGCGTTAGTCGATCCATCTGTTGGTAAAGATCGCATAATCCATAAAAACAGCCACTATGCGAGATACGTGGTGGCTGTTTTGTTATTCAGGTAATTGGTAACGAGACGATTAGTTCAGTGCTTTCTTTAGTTCGTCAGCCGCTAATGCCTGGGCATCTTTGGCTTCAGGGAGCACAGTCGCCATACCGAAAAACTCGTGCGTCACCCCAGTATAAAGCTTGTACGTAACCGAAACACCGGCCGCTTGCAGCTTATCGGCCAGTAGTTTCCCTTCGCTTTGCAAGGGGTCCAACTCGGCCGCAATCAGCGTCGTGCTAGGCAACCCCTTTAAGTTGGCTTTCACCAACGAAATGCGCGGATCATTACTTTGCGCTTCGCTGGGTAGCGTCTGCTTCACAAAATAGCCCATCATCGGTTTATCGAGTGGTTTGGCAGCCGCGTATTTGGTGTATGATTCGCTCCTCATATCGTTGTTGGCAATCGGATATACTAGCACCTGATGCTTGGGCATGGCTATCTTTTTATCGCGGGCCATGATGCTGACATTCGCGGCTAGATTTCCGCCCGCACTCTCGCCAACGAGGGCCACCTTATTCGCATTCCCTTTGATTGACGCGGCATTTTTGAGCACCCATTCATAGGTGGCAAACGCCTGGTTATGCTGGGTCGGAAATTTGTGTTCTGGAGCCAAGTCATAGCCTACCGAGACAACCACCGCACTCACTTGTTCGGCCATGCCCTGTGCCGAGGCATTGTAGGTATCTATATCGGCGATCACCCAACCGCCACCGTGGTAGTAGACAATGACCGGAAAGGGGGCACTGCCCGATTTGGGGGTATAAATACGGGCGTGGATGCTCCGGCCACCGCCCACCGGAATTGCCTGTCCGGTCGTATCTACCTTGGGCTCCGGCATAGCGATATTGTAGTCTTTCATAACCGCCATGACCGCCATCGTGGGCGTAGGATTCATCCGGGCCTCTCTGGGCGACAGCTGAGGAATGGGCTTGGCCTGATAGCTGCCCAGCTTTTCGATGACAACCTGCATTGACGGGGTGATATCGGGTGCCCAGGCGGGTTTAGCGCCTTTGGGAGTCAGATCACCCGGGCCACCAGATGCGCTATCGCCCACCAGCGAGGTCTGGGTCGTATCGGATGTTTCACCAGCCTCCGATTTTTTGCTCTGGTTACAGGCGGACAAACTAAAGACGGCCAGCAGAAACGTGCCAGCTACCCAGCGATTTAATGGAATTGTAGCGCGTTTTTTCATCAACACTGATTTGTGGTTTAATGCTGAATAACCAGGGATAGTGAAGGATGTTTAGGCAAGGATGGAAATCGGGGAAATTGACGTAGGCACCTGACGATCATTGCCTTGTTTTTAGCAACCAAAAGCCACCAGACTGGTTAAGTGGAGCAGTCCTAATCAATCACCGACAATAGCCAATTTATGCCGCTCCTATTCTGCCGAAAAATGATACACAAAATTAGTTTCTTACTACTCTTACTAAGTCAATTAGCTTTAGCCCAGTCTCCCAGGCTGGAGCCCGTCTTTGGGGATAACACCTATCAGATAACCGGTGTGGCGGTTTCCAAACAGGGGCGGGTGTTTGTGAATTACCCCTATTGGACGGACACCTACCGGTATGCCGTTGCCGAAGTAGGCAAAGACGGTTCCGTAAAACCCTACCCGACGGCGCCATACAACACCTGGCGGGAAGGCCAGCCCGTTAGTCCTGATCAATGGATTTGCGTCCAATCCGTGCACGTGGATGCCAAAGACCGGTTATGGGTCGTTGACGCGGCCAGTCCTAAGCAAAATGGTGTTGTGGGGGATGCGCATCGACTGGTTTGTATTAACCTGGCGACCAATCAGGTCGAGAAGGTTTTTCCCATGAAAGGCATTGTGGGCTCAAACAGTTACCTCAATGATGTTCGGGTCGACACGAACCACGAGGTGGCTTACCTGACCGAATCAAAACTGGGGGGTATTGTAGTAGTTGACCTCAAAAGCGGTCAGGCGCGACTAGTACTCAAGGATGCCCCATCGGTAAAGGCTGATCCGAGCTATACATTCATCATTGACGGTCGCGAATTGCGTGACAATTTAGGCCCCGTCCGATTCCAGTCAGATGGGCTGGCGCTTACACCCGATTTTGCCTATTTGTATTATAAGCCCCTTAGTGACAATAAACTGTATCGGATCAACACCGAACACCTTCGTAACGCCGCGTTGACGCCTAAAGAACTGTCCGCTAAGGTAGAGGATCTAGGCCGGCTCGCGTCGACGGATGGCATGATTACCGATGATAAGGGGAACTTATACCTGGGCGATGATCAGGCCTACACGCTTTACCGGGTGCCGGGAGCATTATCGCCCGCTCCGTTTAGACCAACCAAACAAGTGCTGCTGACGGACAAAAACCGGTTAATGTGGCCGGACAGCTATGCTATTTACAACGGGTATTTGTACTTGACGACCTCGCACATTCAGCACATGGCCAAGAACAATGGTGGCAAGTCCACCCGTAAAGGGCCTTACGAAGTACTCCGGCTGAAAATTGAGTAGCTGCCTGCCGCTAATCCAACGTTGGGTCGCGGTGCCGAATCGTACGGCATGCCGTCGCGGTGCCGATAAATTCTCACTGCGTCACTAGTTATAAACATTATGATTCGTAATGGCCGTCAGGGTAGATTTCAGTCGAACGAGTTTATAGTAAGGTTTTGCCACTAATCGTTCCAACGTTAAGTTGATCCATGAATTGGTCGGGTTAACCGGCCAATTTAAAACATCCCCTGATTGTGCGTGGTCAGCAAAGACCATTTGCAGCTCATGGGGGTACGAGGCATTGAAGTCAGGATGGATTTAGGTTTATCTATTTATTCGATGGATATGAATCTTATTGGCGGTTGGAAGCGTATGTATACAGGCTTTTTATTGCCAGTTTAGTTTACTCCCCGTCTTCGTTCTAAATCAGTTTTCTTAAACCTACTGACTAGTATCCCATGACCCAAGTGCCCGCTAATTTCAACCCACTGCGCTATGATCCCTTATATGAAGCGCCCGAGCTCGATGAGGCCCAAACCATTCAAGAGATCATCGACACCATGGCCGAGATCCAACAGAAAACCTTTCAGGCCCAGGGCCATGCCATCCGGAGCGTGCACGCGAAGGGGCATGCCATTCTGAAAGGCGAACTGCAAGTTTATGATGATTTACCACCCTACCTGGCTCAGGGCTTCTTTGCCAAAGGGGGCACCTATTCCATCGTGGCCCGTATTTCCACCCAGCCCGGGGATGTGTTGCCCGACAGCGTCTCGACGCCCCGGGGTATTTCCATCAAAGTAGCCGGTGTGGAGGGCGAGCACCTGCCCGGGGCCGATGAACTGACGACTCAGGATTTTATTCTGGTCAACAGCCCCATCTTCCCCCAGCAGTTAAAGGATTTCCTGAGTGGTCTAAAACGC
Source organism: Spirosoma endophyticum (assembly GCF_900112365.1). Classification (GTDB taxonomy): domain Bacteria; phylum Bacteroidota; class Bacteroidia; order Cytophagales; family Spirosomataceae; genus Spirosoma; species Spirosoma endophyticum. Next base: position 35,029 of record NZ_FOLQ01000012.1, read on the forward strand.
TTCGATTTACTGACCAATAAAGCCCAGGGTCTCAAAGAAGGCATTTCCAAAACGCTGCGGGCCGTGGGCGAAGTGGTCGAAAAAGTGACGGGTTCCGTTGAGGGTGTGATGCCCGGCATGGGAGGCCAACTGGCGACCCACCCGATGGGCGATACCTACTATTCGCAGGGCGCTTTTTTGTACGGGCTGTACATGGCCAAGTTTTCGCTAACCCCCAACACGCCGAACCTGACCTCGCTCAAAGACCAACCCATCGACATTGACAGCGATGAGAATGCATTGCGCCATCTGTTGCAGGATTTTTTTGCCACTCAGGGGGGAGAATGGGAATTTGGCGTGCAGCTATGCACAAATATTGACAAGATGCCGGTGGAAGATGCTTCGGTAGAGTGGCCCGAGGCCGAAAGTCCTTACCTGCCGGTGGGCAAATTGACGATTCCGTCCCAGGCTGCCTGGGGCGACCAGAAGACGACGGTGGTCGAAGATAAGATGTTCTTCAGCCCCTGGCATGGCCTTTCGGCTCATCGGCCGCTGGGGGCCATTCAGCGGGCTCGCAATACCACCTACCAGGCCTCGGCTCAGTTTCGACGAAACATGTATGGTGCAGCCGAGAATCCTCAGGACGTAAACTAATCGAAACGTCCCGTGCGTATTTATAGCCCTATTGCCCCCCTAGTCAGGGGGGCGGTAGGGCTATTGAGTAATTTTAACCGTTTAGCAAGACATGAAGCAAAATACTCCTCCTGAAGAACTGACCAGTGAGTTGGCGATTGAGAAACCCCAAACTACGGCGGCTGGGATGACCGCCATTGTGGACTCCTTTGCGCATACCTTGCAGGGGACGGGCCTGGCCCGGGGCTGGAAAGCGCTGGTCAATCTGAACCAGAAAGATGGCTTCGACTGTCCCTCCTGCGCCTGGCCCGACCCCGATGGTCAGCGCTCGCCAATCGCCGAGTACTGCGAAAGTGGAGCTAAAGCAGTCGCCGACGAAGTAATGACCAAACACACAGCGTCGCCGGTGCTGTTTCAGCGCTACTCGGTGGCTGAACTAACGAAAAAAAGCGATTTGTGGTTAGGCCAGCAAGGAAGATTGACCCAGCCCCTGGTGCTTCGGCCTGGTGCCACTCACTACATACCCATCGATTGGCATGACGCCTTTGGGCTGATTGCCGACCAGCTTAACGCGCTCGACTCGCCCCATGAGGCCATCTTTTACACCTCGGGCCGCACCAGCAACGAAGCCGCCTTCGTCTATCAGCTCTTTGTGAAGATGTTTGGCACCAATAACATGCCCGACTGCTCCAACATGTGCCACGAGTCGACTACGGTGGCGCTGACGGATACGCTGGGTTTAGGAAAAGCCTCAGTCACCTACGAGGACTACGAAAAAGCCGACGTAGTGATGATTATGGGCCAGAATCCGGGCACTACGGCCCCCCGGATGCTGACACCCCTGGAAGAAATGAAACGTAACGGCGGCAAAATCATTGCCGTCAATCCCATCCACGAAGCGGGTCTACTGAACTTTAAATATCCCCAGAGTCCGCGCGATATGCTGTTGGGGGGCGTCAAACTAGCCGACGTATTTCTGCAGCTACGCATTAACTCGGACCTGGCCCTGCTGAAAGCGATGTGCAAGCTGCTACTGGCAGAAGAAGAAAAAACACCGGGCCAAGTGCTCGACCAGGCGTTCATTGCTACCTATACTTCAGGTTATGAAGCGTTCGTGAAGAGCCTGGACCAGTTTGAGCTGAACGAGCTAGCCGCTCAGTGCGGGCTGACCGTGGCCCAGATCCAAGAGGCCGTCGATTTATTTAAATACACCCCCAAGCTGGTTATTTGCTGGGCAATGGGCCTGACCCAGCATAAAAACGGGGTGGTTACCATTCAGGAACTGGTTAATCTGCTGCTCTTGAAGGGCAGTTTCGGCATCAAAGGGGGCGGGACCAGTCCCATTCGCGGCCACAGTAACGTGCAGGGCGACCGCACGATGGGTGTCTGGGAGAAAGTCAAACCCGAGTTGCGGGAAGCGCTGGAGCGTGTGTTCCAGTTTAGCGTGCCGGAGGAGAAGGGCTACGATGCGGTCGAATCGGTGAAAGCCATGCACGATGGAAAGGCAAAGGTCTTTTTTGGGCTGGGGGGTAATTTTGCTATGGCCGTCTCGGATACGGACTATACGGGTGAAGCCTTGCGCCAGTGTAAACTAACGGTGCACGTCTCCACCAAGCTCAACCGTAGCCACCTGATTCACGGGGAAGCGGCCTTGATCCTGCCCTGCCTGGGTCGCACCGACCAGGACGTACAGGCCTCGGGCCCGCAATTTGTGAGCTGCGAAAGTACCACGGGGGTAGTGGCTCAGTCGCACGGGGTCGTGGAGGCCGTTTCTGCCCATCTGAAAAGCGAAGTAGCCATTGTGTGCGGGCTGGCTCAGGCCACGCTGGGGGAAAAATCGACCGTGGACTGGGCAAGCCTGACGGAGAATTACGACCGGATTCGAGACCTGATTGCCCAGACCGTCGAAGGCTTTGAGGACTATAATCAAAAAGTTCGCCAGCCCGGCGGTTTTTATATTCCCAATGGCCCCCGAAAGCGGGATTTCAGCAAAACCAGTGACGGCAAAGCCCACTTTACGGTCAACGCCCCGACCCATCATGAGCTGCAGCCGGATGAACTGCTGCTAATGAGCATTCGCAGCCACGACCAGTTCAACACGACGGTCTACAAAAACGAGGACCGCTACCGGGGGGTCTACAAAGAACGGCGGGTGGTCTTCATGCACCCTGACGACATGGCCCAGCGGGGCTTAGCCGAAAAGCAGGCCGTGGATTTGCACAGCCGCTACAATGGGGTGACGCGTAGTGCCCACCGGTTCCTGGTGGTGCCTTACGATATTCCCCGGGGCTGTATGGCCGCTTATTACCCGGAGACCAACGTGCTGATTCCCATCGATGAGATGGCCGAGAAAAGTCACACCCCCATCTCCAAATCGATTGTCGTACGGGTGAGCCCCGCCAAGGAATAAGCAGATGGATGGTAAACGAACGAAGTTGATGAACGAAGAAAAGGTAGCCCGTGGCCTGGGCTGGTTTAGTATCGGCCTGGGCCTGGTCGAAGTATTGGCCCCCCGCCCTGTAGCGACGTTTTTAGGGACCTCCCACCCGAATCTTATCCGGGCGTTTAGGGCCCGTGAACTGGCAGCTAGGCTAGGTATTCTGCTGCTGAATAAGCCCACCGCCCCCTGGCTGTGGGCGCGGGTGGGCGGTGATGCCCTGGACATGGTGGCCCTGGCCCTGACCTATCAGCACAACCCGGTCACTCGGAAAGCGGTCGGGTTTTCGCTGGCCAAGGTGGTGGCCATTACGGCCCTTGATGTGTGGTGTGCCCGGCAGCTAAAACCCTATAACTGGCCGGTTATACCCAACCGGTTGGAGTTTGACCAGCCGTAGAATGCCGATCAGAGGACGCTGCTGAAAAGGCTAACTAAAAGCTGACCAGATCCGTATTCCACTCTATGTGTACGGATCTGGTCAGCTTTTTATCCTAGTGGTTACGGTTGAATAAATGATCTAGCGATTGCAGGATCAGGTTGCTATGTAGTGTACTACGAAAACCGGCTCGGAACCAAATGCTTACATCCGTCTCACCTAACCCTCCTCCTTGAGACGAATGAGTGTTTCTATAGTTGCTTACTGAATGGATCAGTTTCAGGATAGTGTTCGTTTTATAACGTCTAATTAGGTTGGTTTTTTGTACCCACATACCTGATGACCGCTTTTCCCCACGTGTTTATTGACAACCCGTGTAGGTATAGCTAATCGTACTCAAATCAGGCTGTTGCGGCCCGTTGGTTAAAGCTTGGCTGATCTGTTTTGTGCCTATAATGTAGCCCGCTGCGTTGAGTTGATGCGTGAATGTTTGCTCAGTATACTGGACGATTTGGTGTTGGTTATTGACCGAATAAGCCCGGTAGCGCGTCAACAAACCCGGCTCCCCGAAGAGCGAAAACACAGTAGGATGTCCTTTAAAAGTGGGTAGGCTTGATTCAGCCGGCTGGCCCGTTTGCCATTCTTGTGTGTAATAGGTGCTCAGGCTATCATTGATGTATTCCTGGTGCTTCATTAAGCGTCGGTGCGTATCGTACTCATTCACCTGCACCAGCGTGCGGACGGCTCCACGACTATCCGTTCCAGGAAAAGTCGCTTTGACCACCAGGCCATCTTGTCGCTCGAACAGATAGCCACTGGTCAGGGTAAAGGCTTTCCCATTCTGATAGGTAATACTTTCCTCATTGCTGCTGGTTTGCTTGATCAGCTGGCCCGAGCTATCATAGGTGTACGAAGTCGTCATGACACTGGTTTGTGGCTGCGGACCGCTGGTGATATGGGAATCATAAGTGACATCTGTCTGGGCGTAGGCAGCCAACCGCTCATTGGTGTAGGAATAGGTTTTCGTCGATACGTAGTGATACTCGGATGGCTTTCCGACAAACATGTATTGCTGCTGGATGTCCGTCACCGAACGGGTCAGAAAACCAGCCGCATCGTAGGTATAGGTGTCGGTAGTGGTCGTTTTGTCGCTAGCGACCGTCGAGGAGCTGCTCTGACTAATCTTGGTTTTGTTGGTCAGCTTCCCCTGAGCATCGTAGGCGTAATCGAGTTGAATCGTCCCCTCATTGCCTTGGCTGTGAAAAGAGCTCGCTGAATGCTGAATGCGGCAGTCATTGGCCGCCCTCACTTGGTCATCCTTTTGGGTGCCACAGCCCGCACTCAGCCAGTTGAGGCCAATAGGTAGAAGTATTAGTCGGGTAATAATTCGGATCGTTTTCATGCTTAGTAAGGTTTACTGGCTAAGACGTAAAAGCGAATCCAACCGCTGGCCGCTAGCGATGGTAAAATAGCGGAATAAATAGAATTCGACCATTTTAGCTGGCACAAAAAAGGCAGGTCAGCAAAGGTCGAAGTTTGTGAATTCAATTAATCGCTCCGAAGCAACATTCATGAATATGCTTCTTAAATGGGGCGTTTGTTGAAACAGTACGTTTAAAGAAGGTTAGTAAGGCCAAACGAGCCCGAAACAGACTTCGAAAGAAGAACACCCCAAGTGAATGGGTTTTCGTGGGATAGCCATTAATGAGCTTGGCTCGAATCACGGCGAGCCTTGGCCTTACCCCAATACAGCGCACTGTCGAAGTCTCGACTGAAATAACGGGTATTGACTACCCCCCGGCCATTCGAGCGAGTGACGACATAGCGAACCAAGTCGCTGACTGCCGTTACTCGGTAGAACTCATGCTTGTAATAGCGATACAACCGACCGCGCGCGTCTTCATAGCCCCAGATGCTGTCCCTGGGAACAACCTGTTTGCGGCCATCGGTATACTTGACGGTAAGGGTTGAGGAAAATCGTCCAGGGGGACGAATTTTCTTGATGGCAGGTCCCTGGTAGGATTGGGAAATCAGTTGGCTCGAGTAAATTACCCGTTGGGCGAAACAAGTGGGAGCCGCTACGATCAGTAATGCCAGCCAGAACAAGGAGCGATTCATAGTGCATGTTCAGTTGGATATTGTAACGAATTAAGGCCATATTTAGCATTAGGGCTGGATTAAATTCAACCAACTTTATCTAGCCTAGTTACATAGCTTTCGTACTTTGGGAAGTAAAGTGCGAAAAATCGTTAGCCTGTTAACCAGCAGATGTTTATTGACTTAAACTATATAAACCCTCCAGGTGAGACGACGGAAGTTTTCATGTATCTGCTTTAAAAATCGGGCATTTTATGAGGCAGGCTGATTGACCGCTTTTAGCTCTTTTTTAATGTTTTAGGCGTGACACCGGTGTACTTTTTGAAGACCCGGGTAAAATGTTGGGGGTGTGCGTAACCCAGCTCATACGCAAGTTCACTGATGTTTTTCTCCCCACTCGTAAGCGCTATACGAGCGGCCGCCATCCGCTGTTGCAAAACAAAGCCAAAAACAGGGGTCCCAAATAGTTCTTTGAAGCCCTTTTTCAGGCTAAATTCATTCAGCTCACAAGCCTTGGCTAGCTCCGAAAGCCGGGGCGGGGCACTTAACTGTTCCAGTAATAGATCCCGGGCGTAATAAAGTTTGTCTGTTTCACGCCGCCTTAAAACCGCTGGGGCCAGCGCTTGTTCAGTTCCCAACAGTTGGGCAAACTGGTAACCAAGCAGCCGCAAAATAACCGAATCAAAGTGCAACTGCTTCAGCCCTGGACTAGAGGGACTTTGCCATATCGTTCTTAATGCGTACTTAATGGGCTCGGGCAAGTCAAGGATGGGCGATTGGCAGACAAACGGGGTGCGTTTGGCCAGCTTGTGCGCTACTGTTTCCAGCTCTGGCGCGTAGGCCATTAATAAGCGCATCATTTCACCGGGTTCGAGTTGGATGCTCAGCATCTGAAAGGCTTTATCACAGGCTAATTCATTCTCTTCCATCGAGTCGGGATTGAACAAGCAGTTATGATAACCGGTGACGTAGGCCTGCCGCTGAAGTAAGCCCGAGTGAGTTTGCGCCAGATAGCCCCCTAGTACAAAGTTCAGCTCGACCAATGGGCGCTGATTGTAATGACTCCAACGGGCAGATCCGGGTTGGGCCAGGAAGCGCGTATCAATCACGGTAAACTGCTCGCCCCTAAAAAGACGAACTTCACCTCTCCTTTGGCCAAAGCAGGGAGCCAGTAACTGCTCAGACCCTGGCTCATACTGATACAGGGAGTCAATAGGGAGTTGCTTAAGTTGATTCATAGTAAACTTTTCGCCGTTACGTTTTTCCCGATCGGGTAGGTTTTACTCCGTTTTATGCACCAGCCAACCGCTCATCCGCCGCTACATTTGCCCAAAACAAGTAAACTACCCTGGAACAACATGGTTGACTTGAGGAACGATTTGAACGCCATCCGAATTCCCGTTTTAGTGATCGGTGGAGGTATTACTGGCCTTTCAGCGGCTTTATTTTTGCAACAACAAGGTATTCCCTTTCTGTTGGTCGAGCGGCATCGCACCACGGCCATTCAGCCCAAATCACGCACCATCGATGTCAGGGCCATGGAACTGTTTCGGGAGTTGGGCTTGAGCCATACGCTGCGCGATGCGGGAAAAGCGATGGCTCAAGCCTGGGGTATTTTACAGGGGACCACTTTAGTCGATGCCTTAAATAACCGGGCCTCAGCCGCAAAAGCGCCCCCGGGCGGGCTGGGTGGGCTAGCTCAGCTGCAGCCTTGGGCGGCAGGTTCGCCTGAATCCATCTGCCGCTGTACTCAGGACATTAGTGAGGCGGTCTTGTTTGAGACTGCCATTCAGCGAGGGGGTGATCTACGGTTTAATCATGAGCTGATCCGCTTTACCCAAACGGATCAGCATGTACTGGCGGTGATCCGTAACCGAGAGAATGACCAGGACTTGCCCGTAGTTGCCGACTATCTGGTTGCCGCTGATGGCGCAAACAGTCTGGTTAGGACGACACTTCATGCCTCCCTTACAGGGGCTGGCACGATCGCCAACTTCCTCAACATCTACTTTGAGGCCGATCTGGCCGACTTGGTGAAGGGTAGAGAATTCAGTCAATTTCTGGTACGAGAGCCCGAGATAACCGGCTTTTTATTATCGATTAACAATAGTACCCGATGGGCTTTTCACTCAAAGTTTCATCCTGAACTAGGCGAAGGGGTAAGCCATTATCCCGAAGCAAGACTTGTTGCCCTACTGAAGCGGCTGATTGGCTTACCGGATCTATCCATTCGCATTTTGAGCGTGCTGCCCTGGCCTTTAGCGGTACGCGTGGCGGAGGAAATGCAATTCGGACGCATTTTCCTGGCTGGCGATGCTGCCCATACGATGACCCCCTACGCCGGCAAGGGTGCCAATGCGGGGGTACAGGATGTGCACAACCTGGCCTGGAAGCTAAGGGCCGTCCTGCTGGATGGGGGGGATAAGCGACTCTTAACCACTTATCAAACTGAGCGACAGTCGGTTGGGGCCTTCTATGCCCGGTTGTCAGGTGAGATGGCCGCCCCTGACGGCCTCGTCGATGAGCAGAAGATGGTAGGCCAAGTGGCAAACCTGCTTGGCTTGCCTAATTACGTTTATACCAGTGAGGCTATTAGCGGGAAGCCAGTTGCTGATCAAGACGTACCTTACTTTACGGGTCAGCCGGGCACCCGGCTACCGCATCAATGGTTGGACGAGACCAAGCAGCAATCGACTTTGGACTGGATACAGGGCCGGTTTATTCTGGTGGTCAGCGGCCCCTTGAGCACCTGGGACGCAATCACCGCGCAATGCACGCGTGAGACGGGCCTACTTTTGCCGGTCTATAGCTTTGCCGATGAACAAGAAATGCACAGTTGGCAGACGCTGACCTCGACCATTACTGGGGATGCGTTACTGGTAAGACCCGACGGCTTTGTAGGCGCCCGCTTATCGTCAGCTTTGTCAATCGCTGAAATAGTCCAACTCCTGCAAAAACTAGGGGCAGTAAGCGAGTAGACTCACTATATCATTAAACGCTCCAAAATGAGATGGGGGAGTATCTATAATTCGGGCATTTTCTGAGCTATTTTCGTGGTCTACAGTACAACAATTTGCTCGCTTGTCTAAATTATCTCTCCCGTGAAATTGTAAATTATATTTTTGACTAGACATTAAGTTAAGCATGGTCTAACTTATTGAACCGCCCGGCGGACCGGCATGAAAACCAGAAGTACGACCGCATGGGCGGCCCCGGATGAATTTAACCGCGCCGGCGGACCGGTCGAGTTACCACAGGCTAAAATCTCCCTAAAATTTTCCAACAGAATGACTTCATAAATCCGTCCAAAAATGGGTCTAGCGGGGCTTTACCTGGTTGATCCGTTTAAGCTGCTCGGAATCGCTACAGGCCATAAGTTGTTTGACTAATTCAGTATCCCAGACTCGGAACTGGCCAGTTGTCTGCTTTGAACAGGCTGGGTCATAAGCGATTCGGTAAGTAATAGTAGCTAGCAACGAGCCGCTGCTCCACTCCATTGTACGAACCACATCCAGTTGGCTATCGCAGTTACTATTGTTCGATTGGCTATTAGTAAATGGCTGACCATATTTTCCCATTAAAGCCCGTTCTAGAGCGGCTGAGTAATCGCACTGGAAACTAACCAGCACGTTGTTGTAGAAAGACAATACTACGTTAGTCAATGAGATATTATCCAGCAGATACTTATTGAGCAATAGGATCTTAGCCACTGGACAGTACGTGCCATACGGGTCAGAGCTGGTCAGCGATTCGTTGTCTTTGAGTAGCTCATAAACCGTAAAATCACCCGACTGGACTTGTCTCAAGCTGATAATTTTATGTAGGCTGTCACTGGATTCGCTTAATAAATCGTAGAGGATGGTTGACGGAGTTTTACCAATTTTGAAACGGCCAATACCGGCATGTATCGATTGACCACCGCATGTGGTGGCCGCCAAAAGCAAGAAGCAAACCAATTTTATAGGCATGGCATCGACTGTATTTAATAGCATTTAATACGTTAATCCTTTGATCTTATCCATGTAGGACCGACTTACCCGTACCACATCCCCGTTTTGCATAATCACGTCGTAACTGGAGGGGTACTTCTGAATTTCCTGAACGTAATGAAGGTTAATCATGTCGGACCGATGGACCCGTAGAAACTGCTGGGGGTTCAGCCGCGTCTCTAGAGCACTAATCCCGTAATTGCTTAAATGGCGGCCAGTCGTCGTCACCAGGGTGGCATAGTCGCCTTCCGCTTCGATGCGTAAAATACTCGATACGGCTACCGTGATGAGCCGGTTACCAGTCTGTACCAGGATTTTTTCGGGGAAGGTAGCCGTTGTCAGTAAACTTTCCGCTAGGGGTTGAAGCTTCTGCAGGTTTCCCATCCGGGAGTTCGTTACGCGCAGGATGGCCTGCGCAAAACGCGCCCGGGTGTAGGGCTTGAGCAAATAATCCACCGCGTGCACCTCAAAGGCCTGCAAGGCATACTGATCGTAGGCCGTTGAGAAGATAATCTGAGGAATCTCATCCAGGTATTTGAGCACGTCGAAACCCGACAGACCCGGCATTTGGACGTCAAGAAAGATCAGATCCGGTCGGAACTCATTGATAAGCTGTACCGCGTCCACCCCATTGTTGGCTTCACCCACCACGATTAGATTCGGGTATAGCTCCAAATACTCCCGGATCAGCGTACGGCCTGCGGCTTCATCATCAATAAGGATCACTTTCTGCATCGGCCTTAGGTGGTTAGTAGTACCGATCTACCTTCCCTTGGACACTCGGCGCTAGGTGGTTCAATGAGGGGAATGTCAAACGCAATCTGGACGCCACGCGGTTGATTAACCGTTAGCTGCAACGTGCTCCCGTAGGTTTTGAAAAGCCGCATTCGGGTATTGGCTAGCCCAACGCCCTGACTATTCGCTTCCGATCCGCTCATGCCCACGCCCGTATCTAACACTTCCAGATGAAGATGCTCCTGCCGACGCTCAATTCGAATGCAGACTTCCCCGCCTTCGATGAGCGGAGCAATACCGTGACGAACCGAATTTTCGACCAGTGGCTGCAGCAACATGGGGGGCATCAGATAATCTAATACCCCCGCTCCGACCTGAACCGTAACTTGTAATCGCTTCCCGAAACGCGCTTTTTCCAGGTGAAGGTATTTGCGCACAAACGCCAATTCATCCCGTACGGGCACTAAATCCCGCCGACTGGCCTGTAATTGGTACCGAAACAAATCGGCCAGCTCGGCCAGCAATTCCCGGGTGCGTTCCTGCGTGGGAGGCACCGAGGCACTGATCGTATTAAAGACATTGTAAAGAAAATGCGGATTTAGCTGGGCCTTCAACGCCGACAGTTCGCTTTGGAGCGCTAACTGACGCAGTTCCGCTTCCAGCATGTACTGGCGCTGCAGATCCCGGTGATAGGCATACGCGTGAAAAACACCGAACTGCACTAGGTAAAATAGTGCGCTGATGTACGTATCCCAGATTTGAGCATCGCCACGCAGGCGGCCAATCTTCAACGTGTCCGATATAGCGTAACATATCCCTTGCCAAATCACCACGAACAATGGTAACAGCACAAAGTGTAAACTAACGCGTTTGATGAGCGGCCATCGTCGTAGTCGCACAAACAACAAGTACCAGATTGGAATGGTGAACGTAAGCTTGACGCCATAATCGACCAGGATGCGGGGGACACCGGTAATGAAATCAGCCAGCGCACTTTGTTTCGACCATATGCGTCCGCTAATAGTAATGGCGCCGTCGTAGAGTAAAATGGAGACGCCGTACAAGACCGCTACCAGGACGATCTGACGATAGGTAATTCCCAGGTGGGTGATTCGATACCAATTCATACCCCTAAATATATGTACATACCAGATTACCTCCCGCCCTTTTCCGACGAAAGGTCAAATGCGTCGATGAATGCTATGCCTAGCCGTTGGGCGATGGATTCGACGCTTCACCGATTAGGGCTCCGACCCGATGTAGGCTCCTGCTACTTTTAACCATCAACCATTCAAGTCCATGATCAGAATTATAAGCATTTGCTGGCTGTTGAGCATCGGTACGGCCATGGCCCAAAAAGCCCTAATTCGTGGAACGGCGGTGAACGCTGCCGGACAACCGGTTCCGTTTGTCACAGCAACGCTTCATTCGGCCGCGGATTCTTCACTCATCAAAGCCACCGTGGCCGACCAGGCAGGCATGTTCCAATTTACGAACCTGCCAGCAGCCTCCTATAAAGTCCATCTGACCGGCGTTGGCTACAACAACTGGATCTCCGACGCAACGATACTAGCACTTGACCAAACGAGTTTATTGCCGCCAGCCGTACTGACGGAAGCGTCTCATTCGCTAAACGAGGTAAAGGTAAAGGCGACTCGCCCCCTGATTGATGTACAACCGGATAAAATCGTTCTTAACGTCGAGGGTAGCTTGACGGCGGCAGGCAGTTCGGCGTTAGAACTCATTCATAAAGCGCCTGGCGTACAGGTTGACCCATCCGACAATATTGTCCTACAGGGTAAGAATGGCGTTCGTATTTTTATTGATGGCAAGCCCTCTCCGTTGGGTCCGGCCGATCTGATCGCGTACTTACGCTCGTTGCAGGCCACGGATATCGATGCTATTGAGATCATTACCCAGCCTTCCGCCCGTTTCGATGCACAAGGTAACGCCGGGATCTTGAACATCCGACTCAAAAAAAGACCGTCTTTGAGTGCCAACACGCGTGGTACGAACGGAACTGGTACGCTTGGGTTTGCCCTGGGTGCCTATTATCCAAAATATAATGGATCCCTTTCGCTAAACCATCGAACGGCCAAGCTGGCTTTGTTTGCAAACTATAGCGAGCGAAATGCGCGCGATCGTTCTTTTTTGAGCCTATACCGCCAACAAAATGGCCAATATTTCGATCAGAAAAGCGAAACCACGGCGCGTACAGTGACGCACACAGCGCGGTTGGGCGCCGACTGGCTGCTAAGTTCACGCAGTACCTTGGGTTTGCTGCTGGATGGAACAATAAATGGAGGGGATTATCTGACTCAGGGACGCACGCCCATTGGTACGCTGACTAAAGGCCCGGACAGTTTACTACTGGCTGATAATCAGAGTATAAGTAGCCGGGCAAATGGAAACGCGAATGTCAATTATCGGTTTGTCGATACGTCTGGGCACGAACTGAGCCTTGATGCCGATCTAGGCCGGTTTCAGACGGGTGGCAATACTACGCAACCGAATCGTTACGTCCAGCCCACAACGGGTGAGGTATTATCCGAGCGAACCTACCGGATGGAAACGCGAACCGATATTACGCTCAGAACCTTTAAGGCAGATTATAGCCAACGATTTTGGGGTGGAAAACTGAACGCTGGCTTTAAATTATCGAGCGTTCAGACCGACAATCACTTTACCTTTTTCGACGTATTGCAGGGCATTAACCGGATTAATGTGAACCGCACCAACCAGTTTACCTACACCGAGACCATCCAGGCTGCCTACGTATCGCTGGAGAAAAGCTGGGGGAAGAAGTGGCAGGGACAGGCTGGCCTGCGGCTGGAGCGCACCCAATCCGATGGGCAGTTAGTCAGCTTTCAGCAGCAGGCCGACGCCCATGTGGTTCGGCAGTATGTCAACGCCTTTCCCAGCGCTGGGCTAACGTATAAATACAGTGCCAAAAACTCAATGTCGCTGACCTACAGCCGCCGTATTGACCGACCTACCTACCAAAGTCTTAACCCGTTTGAGTCGAAACTGGATGAGCTGACCTACCAGAAAGGGAACGCGTTTCTTCGTCCGCAGTACACCAATACCGTTCAGCTTTCCCACACCTACGCGCAGAAACTAACTACCTCGCTCAGCTTCAGTGATACGCAGGATTTTTTTGTCCAGATTTCCGACACCACCGAAGGCAACCGCAGCTTTATGACTACGCGCAATCTGGCCAGTCAGCAGGTCATTTCGCTCAGCTTCAGTTACCCATTCACCATTGCCAAATGGTGGAGTGGATTTGCCAATGCCAGTGCTTACCGTTCGGCGAACCGGGCCAATTTTGGCGATGGCAAACAGATTGGCTTAACGGCCAACGTAGTTAGTTTGTATATGCAGCATACCTTAACCTTCTCACACGGATGGCGGCTGGAAGTCTCAGCTTTTTATACATCTCCATCGGTTTGGGGGGGCACCTATTTGAACAGACGCTACTGGGGTAGTACGATTGGTCTGCAGCGCAAAGTACTTGCCGAACGCGGTAGCTTAATCCTCACCGTATCCGATCCGTTTAACAGTCAGCAATGGCGGGGTGTTAGTCAGTTCGGCGGCCTGTACATTGAGGCGAGTGGCGGTTATGAAAGTCGCCAGGTGCGCGTTAATTTCACCTATAGTTTTGGGAGCACCCAGGTTAAAGGGGCACGTCAGCGCAAAACAAGTTCGGAAGAGGAAAGCAAGCGGTTGTGAAAACATGGTCCATTTAATTCGTATTCCATGGACAGTCACCAGGATCCGGCTTGAACATTTATCTGCGCACCAACCATTGCTATATGCGAGCGGTCTAGGGCCAATGCCCATAGTTAGGTAGTTGGACGCCTATTCATCTACATTTCTAGTTATTTCCTTCAAAAAGCTTAGACTACTAATTAACGAACCTATTGAGGTGAAATTAATTGGTTTATGGAATCATACCTCTTCTCTTAGAGAATTCTCATGAAAGGCTCCCACATGAGACGAAGAGCCGTACCTGTATTTGCGGCTATACTCGGAGGGTATCAAACACGGATGGTTTACGATCGGTCAACTCCTGCCAGTCGCACACAGCTCACTCCCCTTCGACAAGCCTTAGTCAAATTTCTGGCCTCTACGTAAGGTTAAAGAGATCTGCCCCGCATGATGTGCCGTGTGAAACAGCACATGACCCAACAGTCTGGTTCGGGAGACTGTTCCGAAGAAAGGCGTTTCAATTGAATCCTGCCAGGCATCCTCAGCAGTCGTCTCAATATAGGCTTCAAACAGGTGATACCCTTCTTCGACCAATCGCTTACTAAGTTCGGTATCCTGCCCTTGACCCGTATCGGTGTGACCCATGGTCGTATTTTGCACCTCTACAGGAAGACCAAAAAACAAGCCAAACAGATTCATCATTTCGCCCTTGTGCCGATAGATAAAGCCAATCGAAGCTGTATCTGGATTGAGTCTAAGCGGGGCATTTTGGGGGGTAATCTGATCGAAGGCAAATGAACAAGTCGTCTGGTTTTGGGCTAACAGGTCAAGAAGAATTAGTTTTTGCATACTGCGGTGTAGAGGTCGTGCATTTTTTTGTTAACCAGCGTAAATCTAGGAGTCTTTGGCGTACTGGAGGGAGTTCTATTACGACAAAATAAGGGGGTAATTTGCCCTCTATATCCTTAAGTTTACCGTATCTACGTACAGAAGTTGACAACTAGTAAAAAAGCACTGTCTTAGGAAACCCTGGTATTAATAGCTGTCCAGTTGTCAGCCACCGAGGCTCAATTCGTAGCCTGCGTGGTGCTATTCACCAGGCGGCTACGAATTAGGGCAAACAACCTAGACTGAGCCAAGGAACTATGCTACCGGTGGATTTTGATAGCCAGACAACAGCATCCAAGCCCCCACGCCACTTCCTATGATAAGCACCTCGGTGCCACTGAACAAGATCAATACCAGAAAAAAAGTGAACAGGCCGAATACAATTCGTAAATAAGTGTCCATCCGCTGGCCCAATCGGTAGAGAAGCGTACGGAATAAGAGCGAAATACTGACTATCATTAATGCCCCAGTAAAACCTCGTTTTAACCCTCCGGCCACCATCAACCATACGCCCTCAGGTAACAATAGCACACTGAGTAAGGCTACTTGTTGAGCGTACAACTGCCACCGATGATAGGGAAAGTTACGAGCAAAACGCAGATAGAAGGCCTCAAACTCACTCGATTGATAAATCAGGATGCAATGAGTTAGGGCAACACATAAACTAATGAGCCCAACCAATCGAACATCGCTATGGGAGTCGGGAAATACGCTAAACAAGACACCAATACTGAGTAATGAGGCTACTTTAGTAATAATATAGGAAATTCGTTTAGTAGCCACCAGGTCGTATAAAAACAGGCTGAAGAGT
>NZ_FOLQ01000012.1:50691-62286 GCF_900112365.1 Spirosoma endophyticum
TAAAGTAAGGCGTAAAAGTGGCGCTATAGTAGTGTATATTTGTTACTAATTACAGAAAGGATACTAGTTACATTTAGGATAGTACATGAAGGATCATTCAGATTTAGCCTGCACCAATGTGCATTCGGCCATTCAGGACACGCTGTATGTGGTCAATGGGAAATGGAAGTTGTTGCTACTTTCCATCTTGATTAATGAAGGCACCAAGCGATTTGGTGAACTGGCCAGGGCCTCGGGCATTTCGCCGCGAATCTTATCCAAGGAATTACACGAACTGGAACTCAACCAATTAGTGAGTCGGCAAGTATGCCCTACCAAACCGGTCACGGTGGAATATTCGGCCACCCCTTATGCGGGCACGCTGAAGGAAGTGATTGATGCGATGATTCGGTGGGGCCAGCGCCACAAACAAAAGCTGGTTCGGAGTTAATTGCTTTGGGCGAGCAACTGGCTGGGGTTGAACTCAGCTATCTCTTGTCTCATTTTACGCTCCCAAAAGTGAGATTAATCAGCCACTCAACTTCAGAAGGAAGCACAGGGCAAACTGGATCGTTAACGCCTTTGACTACTTTCCGTACCCACTTCCTTCGTAAATCGCTCTTGGATTGCGTAATCTGATGATTGACTGCAAAGCCGCTGCTTTGTCAGGGGCTTTACGGTAGTAGGCTTCGCAGATTCGATACCCCATCACATAGCCCAGCATACCCGGACGTTGGCGGGCCGCATCGCCAGTCGCTAAAAACCAATAGCTATCCACGGGTTTGTCAAGTTGGCGGGAAAATTCAGCCCAGATCGTTTTTTCCAACGACGAGTCAACCCGGTCGAAAACCGATTGCATCGTTGATTTACCCGTTAGATAATGAGCAATAAATTCCGCTCCCCCTTCCACCAAAGCAGCCTCCAAATTCGTCTTAGGATCTAGCTGCTGCTGATAGTGAACCATCTCGTGTAAGCAGACCACCTCTACCTGATCAATGGTTCCAGCGGCTGCTTGCATGTAGGGTATCAACTCATCACGGGGTGAGTCTTTGGTCAGACAAGTCAATTCAACGCCGATGTAGAGGATATCATTCGTTCGATTGCCCGCCACTTCGAACTTGCCCACGCAGAAAAACAACTCAGGAAAACCACTGGCCGGATAAATCTGCTTTAATTTATGGGCTCCTTGTAGGATGGATGGCTTATAGGTGGGAATAGCCAGGGTGGTGGCCCGAATGGATTGGAGCAGTCGTGGATGGGTGCAGATGGCGGCCAGGAAACTGCTGGCATCCGAACGGGACAACTCTTGATAGAGTTTGAGTCCCCGGGTGGCTTTGCGTAGATAGAATTGGTCAACAATTTTTAAGCTATCAGCTGTGGTTTTGACGGTTGCTAATCGGTCATAAGCTACCCAAAAATTAACAATGTCTTTGGTGTTAATCTTTAGACTGTCAGGATTTGTCGTCTGGAATGACTGAGCTGATGCCGCCAAATGAGCGACCAGGAAAGCGAAGTAAAGGATACGTTTCATGGGATGCTTAGCCTGGAAGAGGAGGCTTGAGTAGGCCTAATCAAAGTTGAGGCCAAGAACTAATCTTGTTCGTAGTGAGGTTATTACGATAGGCCTGCTTTATCCATCCGTCCGGATTCGTACAGTAGGTGTCCACCAACGTACGAAATGATTGGTGATATGGTTATTGACAAGGTAAATGAGTTGTTGAACGCCCTATTAACTATTCGCTGGGGTTGGGCATTATTAAACATATTCGTCTCAAAAACCCCTCCCATTTGAGACAGCTCATGTCGCTAAATTCTACGTTAAAATGGGTACAGATTGGAGAGCAATAGCGCCATCCTACCCCCTAATTTAGATAGGCTTGGCACTGCCATACCCAGTGTTCATTCCTGACCGTGATATTGATAAATAGCCGTCTTCCTGCTGGCCAAAACGCTGGTTGACTCTTCATTCGTTCAACTTGACCAGCAAAACCAAAATCTGCCAATTGCGGGTTACGTTATCAGGTTAGGAAATAAGCGGGCTAGATAATTTTTTTGCCTTTCTGATACAATACCCATGCAACGTTTTTAACGCTTCGGCCCGTCTATAGTCTCAAGCGAGATAACGGTAAATTAGCAATCTACATGAAGTGGCTTTGGGCGATCTTAACTGCTTTAGCCGTATGCGCCTGCAACAGCATTAGCGACATACAGCCATCTGATTCTGAATCTAAATTGATGAATGCTACCCAGGCCATTAAAAGCAGGTATCCTCAGGCAACCCAAATTCAGTTTAAAACCCTGGTGAACGAGCTGTTGTGGAACGCTACGTTCACCCAGCTGTCAATTGCCTATCAAACGCAGGTGAATGCTACGGGCATTGTATCGGCGGTGTTGAAAAGGCTGGACCCTGGTTTTACCCCCTATCAACGCCTGACCGATCAACTCTCTATCCGTGGGGGGACCTTTTCGGATTTATGGGCGGTGGATGCCGATACCAGCTCAACCCGATTGATGGCCTATACCCTACAAGGAACCACTTACCAGTTGACCTATAACGAGTCAGCGACCGGTAAGCCCGTTATTAACCTTAGCCCATTACCACTTTATGCCATCACCAGTCTGCCCGAGTTACCTCAGCGGATACAGGCTTTTTTTTCAACCAATAGCACCAGACTTCGCTTTCAATCGGGTCAGGTTATCCAACGGGCAAGTGGTCCGATAACGTACTGGTTAACGGCTGTCTATCAGGCTGGTTATTCTACCTCGCCAACCACTATTCTACTGTTCTTTGATGAAATGGGAAATTTGACCTGGAGCGGCTGCAATGCCACGAATACCCCTGTTCTTTATAAACCAAATAGTCAGGTTGGGGATGCAACCCTATTAGCGACAACAAGCGCCAGATATCCCGGATTTGATCAGAGTTCCAGTTTAGCCTTTGAAACCTATTACGACGGCTTAGTAAGTGTGCGCTATGTCTTTCAACGGCCCATAGCGACTACGACTGAATCGTGGGAGGTTGGGGCACAATGGCCCACCGGGCAACTGGTTTATACGACCTATCGCGCGAATTAACCGATCTGATTCCTAACTTTTACCTATTTAGGCAGCCGTTGATCGGACGCTTAGCTGATGAAATTATTTCGTTCGAAACATGCCGACTCAGTAACCCAACTCGTTAAAGCCTGTCAGCGGCAGGATCATCGGGCGCAGGTTCAATTCTATGAACGATACAAAGGTAGACTCATGAGTATTTGCCTTCGTTACGCCCGAACGGTGGCCGAAGCCGAAGATATTTTTCAGGAAGGTATTCTGAAAATCTTTGACCGAATCAGTGAGCTAAAAAAGCCCGAGGCCGTCGATAGCTGGGTTAAAACCGTCATGATTCGCTTTGCCATTGACTATTATAATCAGGTGACCAAAGCGCAGAAGCAGCAGGTATCTACCGACTCTATTGATATGGACTGGGAGTCAGAAGACTACCAGAATCTGTTCAGTAAACTCAATACGGATGTACTGCTGGAGACAATCAATGAACTACCCGATGGCTACCGAATGGTGATTAACCTCTACTTTGTCGATGGCTACCCCCATACGGAGATCGCCCAAATGCTGGGTATTTCGGAAGGCACGTCCCGTTCGCAGCTGTTAAGGGGACGAAATTTACTCATCAAAAAGTTGGATCGTAAAGGCATTAAACACCATGAAACTTTCTAACAGTGAGCTCAATAAGGCCCTGAAGAAACGCCTGCAGCATTCGTTAGGGAATCATGCGGTAGCACCCAGATCGG
Source organism: Spirosoma endophyticum (assembly GCF_900112365.1). Taxonomy (GTDB): domain Bacteria; phylum Bacteroidota; class Bacteroidia; order Cytophagales; family Spirosomataceae; genus Spirosoma; species Spirosoma endophyticum. The sequence continues at coordinate 54,462 of NZ_FOLQ01000012.1, forward strand.
CCCTTGATGCCAACATCTATCAGGCCTTGCAGCATAAACAAACGGCAAAAACCCGATCGCGGCAACGCCTGGATCGCCTGGGTAAAACGGGGCTTGTCATCCTACTAGGTCTATCCATATCGCTGTTTATCGAACCAGTCAGCCAGACTTCAACGCGATTACTCAACCGAGTAAAGAACGTAGCGCACCATTTACCCCCTCAATTACTATCTCACCGGGACATACAACAGGCTCGTGCGCTGCCTATTGGCCAGTCAATCCCCTCGGACTCAGTTGATCCCCCCCCTTTTATGGCTCATCGCCCAGACCATCAAGCTAAAGTCGCGGCAAGTCAAACACGGGAGCGCTTGCCCGATCGCCCACGAACGAACGGATCAACGGATCAGCGTTCCATCGTTTCTTTCATCAAAGGAACCCAGACAGATGGACTGCGTGAAGCCGGTCAAGTAACTCCCTTACCCAGTCACCAACGGCGGGTTAGGTTGAACACTGAACGTAGCTGGCAACAACCTACGACGTTCGTGAACGCCCGTCATGGTCCCAAGCGCGGTACCGATCAAGATGCCGTTGCACAAAATCAATCGGTACAGGAAAGCAATTACCTGACTGACCAAGAGCGCTTAATGCAGCCAATGAAGTCTTTATCGACAAGACGAACGAATGATCTTGTTGTGCTTAAACCCATTACAGCGCTTTCGTTCACCCATCAATTGACCGATCCGGCTATTCGGGTTGTTCAGCCACCAACTCCTAGTTCCCAAACCAAATTGGGGCGACAATTGACATTGGTTGAAAAAATGTCCGGACTCCAGTGGCTTTTTAGTGTAACGCCCCTAACCACCAGACAGCGCGTGATTCTGTTACCAAACCCCCAAGCCAGCGTGCAGGATGTTCGGTTCCCCCAGGGATTGACGCAATCCGCTGGCTATAAACTTAATATGGGTGTAGAACAGAACGGTTTTCAGCTTTTGCTGAGTTATACCCAACTCCAGATGCGTTCAGACTATGCGTATAGTACCGATCAGTATGTGGTGGAAGAAAACGGGAGTCACTATAGCGTTAAACGGATAGGAACGCCCGCCACAACAACGACCTCCTTACAATTGGCGGGTGTCGCCATCAGGAAGCAACTGGATGTCCATCAGCCGTTGTTGGGCCGACTCTTTGCGACAATAGGCCTGGAGTATTCCCGCTCGCTGGATTCAGCCCCGCAAGACTTTGTCTTTGTCAGTGCAACGGCTGGTAAAACGATTAGGCTGCCTGGAGGACCCAGTCTGTCTATTGGGCCGTATGTCGATTATAGCTTCACCCAGATTCAGCCAATCGATCAGCTTCAAATCCGACCCTACCAAGCGGGTTTGTCCGTCGCTTTTAAACTAGGGCAACATACCCATTAAAAACACGGACCACAGGGTTTTCCTGTGGTCCTTAACTGAACGGATCCGAGTCTTCTCAGAAGTTTTTATACCGGGCCGTAAGCGAATTGACTTTGGCGGGCACCCTGTCATAAAAGTTGGTTTGTGTGCCTTCGCTGCCGACTAAGTTCCCTCTTTCATCGTACGAATACATCAGATCACTAGCATAGACCGTACCCCGCTGTTCGGGTTTCAACTGTTCACTCACGTAGGTATTTGTAAACTCTTCTCTACTGAGCTTATTCCATTTATTGAGGTGCCATTTGGTAACTTTTATCGAGAAAAGTTCCTCTTTAGGGACCTGATCAAAGTTGAATTCGGGTTGATCAATGCCCACTTTGCTTTTCCAAAATGAATAAGCGGTATTGATAATTAACGTCTCCTCTTCTGTATACGTATAGGTGAGCACTTGCGGTGGCTGTTGTGTCCATTGACCCGTAAACTGAAAAAACATGAAATTCATATCACCCCGCTCATCATGCCGGTCAAAACTATAATCAATTAATCGCCCCATATCATAGCTAGGTCTGAACGGTGTCATTACGGTCATATTGGTGACCCGTCGTGTAATTCGCCCTTGATTATCGTACGTGTTGTTCTCAAACAAAGCTGAACCTTTAACTCGTCGACTTAGCAGGTGATGATTCGTATCGTATACATAGTCCCATTCACGGGTAACCACTGGGGCTCCATCGGCTGAATATAGGATTTCTTTTACCGGATTATCATACGCATCATACCTAGCTTCATAGACCGGTTTAGTCCCTAATTTTTCCTGGGTGAGCATTCCAGTCTCAGTGAAGGTTCGGAATCGCTCGGAAACCACTAATTTCTCACCCTTCTTAGCGTTGACGGTATAGGCAATCTCATAGGTGATATTGGCCGTATTGCCCTGGTACTCGTATTCGTTGATTAGCTGTCGATCGGGGTCGGTAACGGGTGCGCTTCCGGGACAACAGGATTGATTACCTAGTTCATTAAAGATCTGAACCGTTTTTTTTATTCGTAGATGAGTGTCGTATTCCAGCTTAACTGAACTGGTATACTCACCGGTGGGTGTAACCCCAAATGGATAAAAGACGGACACTTTGGCTAGGGTTGGTATGCCATTGGCATCATAGTCAGTCACCTGGTAGGTGCCCGGGAAATTGGTCGTGTACGTTAGTACACTTCGGTTAGACTGATTAGCTATAGGAGAATCCGATGGATCAGGTTCGTTTTTTTTGCAACTACTAGTAAGGGCCAGGAAGACGAAGAAAATAAATAGCTTTTTCATGGGACTATAATCGAACAAGTAGCTGAATGCTTACTCACCTCAATAGACCGCATCTAGCCATGGAAACGTTGCATCTGGGTGATATGGTCAATGTAGAATTTCATCAGCCCCCTATAAGCTCGACGGAATTTGTACCATTTCACATCTCACAAAATGCTCAATCGTGAGACGAAGGTGTCATCATCTATCTGTTTCTCAAGATGGGGGTTGGTGAAACCGTGAATCCACAAATAGTTAGCCACAAGTTTTGTACTTTGGTTAGTTAAAAGCACTAATTCAACTGGACTCATGCGATTTGACCGATTCTGTTTACTCCTTTTTCTTCTGCTAAGTTTCACGACTCAGAGTCAGCCAATAGGAACCGTCAGTATTGGCTCAGAACATACATTGATCTCTCGGGTACTGGGTGAGGAAAGACATTACTTCATTAATCTGCCTGCCTCTTATCAGAAAGATGAATTCTATACCGACAAGAAATACCCGGTGTTGATCCTGCTGGATGCCGATACCAATTTTCGCTTTGCCAGTTCCATGATTCAATTCATGAGTGCCGGTGAAACTGAACAAATACCCGAAATGATTGTCGTGGCGGTTGTTAATACGGCTCGAACGCGTGATATGACTACCGGTCTAGGGGGACAAAAAGACAGCTTTTTAACCTTCTTAGAAAGTGAATTACTCCCTCAGATTGACCAACAGTATCGAACGTTGCCCTATCGGGTATTAGTAGGTCATTCACTGGCCGGTCTATTTGCCCTCAATTGTTTTTTGCAGCAACGCGCCTTTCAAGCGTATATCGCTATTGACCCCACTCTTACTTGGGGCCAAAACGCAGTGATCAAAAAGGCAACTCCCATTCTAACTAGCAATCAATCGGTAACATCGACGCTGTTTTTGGCCCAAGCCAATAATCCTTTTGAGCCAGGTCAACACACGGGATTGAGAGGCAACGCATTTGATACGTTCCGAGCCCTCTTAATCGGTAACCAATCCAAGCACTTGGCTCACCAGTATATGTTTTATCCGCAGGAGAATCACTATTCAGTTCCCCTCCAAAGTTTTCGGGATGGGTTGCTATTTGTCTTTAGTGGCTACGAATTTCCGATCCAAACCTTTCTTGACCAAGGCAGTATGAGCATAGTTAGTCATTATAAACGATTTACTGAACGATTGGGTACTGTTGTATTATCCCCTGGTAAGGTAATCAACCAGATGGGTCATTTTCTGCTTCAAAGTCAGAAGCAAGTTGATCAAGCCCTACAGCTGTTCAAGCTCAATGAAGCGTACTACCCCCATTCGGTTGTTACCTACAACAGCTTAGGGGAGGCTTATAAGTTGAAAGGGGATAAACAAACCGCCATCCGCTACTATGAGAAGTCATTAGCTTTGGACACGTCCAATGAGAAGGCCAATAAAGCACTTCAGAAACTGAAATAGCCGTATGCTACGGGTGATCGGCGACCCGCTTTAAAAGCCTGAAGTCGGAATTGGTCTATCAACAGGATTTCCAAACTCGGGCTATTGCTGAACAGGCTGTCTTTGAATATATAGAGGTTTGACGGTCCGCCGTTGGGGTATAATCGGCAACGAAGGCATTCGGCGCTGGGTTATCTATCTCCTTATGAATACTACACTGAGCAACTACAATAGGTTGCTTAAAGATTTGTCTAGTATTTTGTTGCAAGTCCAGTCTTTAAATAGATACTGATCAATAGACCCATAGCGGACAAGTGTGTCCGAAATCGTACATGCACTTTCCCTAATAGGGCGGTTAAAGCGAACTAGGCTGGATTTGACCCTATGGTACGATAATTGTCCCACTCAAATTAACTTGATCGGTTAAGCCGTGTCCCTATGCTACGGAACTATCTTAAGATTGCTTGGCGGAACCTGCTCCGCAACAAAGTCTACTCGTTCATCAACATTGGTGGGTTGGCCGTGGGTATGGCCGTAGCGATGCTGATCGGTTTGTGGGTGTGGGATGAACTCAGTTTTGACAAATCATTTGCCAACTATGACCGCATTGCCCAGGTGATGCAACACCAGACCTATAACAAGGAGATTGGTACCCAGCGGCCCATTCCGTTCCCGCTGGGGGCCGAATTGCGTCGGAGCTACGGCGACAACTTCAAGCACGTCCTAATGGCATCTTGGGTGACGCCACGTGTGCTGACGGTTGGCAATAAGCATCTTTCCAAGAGCGGCATATCGATTGAGGCCCAGGCTCCCGACATGCTGACGCTGAACATGCGGAAAGGTACCCGAGCGGGGTTAACCGACCCGGCCTCGATCTTACTGTCTGAATCGGTCGCCCATGACTTATTCGGCGAGACCGACCCGATGAACAAACTCATCCGACTCGATAATAAAACGACGGTAAAAGTGACGGGCGTTTATGAAAATCTACACCATAACTCGTCCTTCAGCAATTTGTCCTTTATTACACCGTGGGCTTTATACCTATCGGAGCAAACTTGGATTCGAGAGATGGAAAACCCTTGGCGTTCCAACTCGTTTCAGTTGTTTGTTCAGTTGGCTGAACAGGCTGATATGGATAAAGTATCGGCTAAAATAAAAAACGTTAAGCTGAAAAATATTCGTCCCGAGGAGCGACGCTACCAGCCGCAGGTTTTCCTCAATCCCATGCGGCAGTGGCATTTGTATTCGGAGTTCAAGGACGGCGTTCGTACCGGTGGCCTTATCCAGTTCGTGTGGCTGTTCGGGAGTATTGGCGTATTTGTATTGCTGCTGGCCTGCATCAATTTTATGAACCTCAGCACGGCCCGCTCCGAAAAACGAGCCAAGGAAGTAGGCATCCGCAAAGCCGTTGGTTCGCTACGGGGGCAGTTGATCACGCAGTTTTTTGGCGAATCGCTGTTGGTGGTGGCATTGGCGTTCGGACTGGCTTTAGCCGTTGTATTCCTTACGTTACCCACTTTCAATCAAGTAGCCGAGAAGCAGATTCACCTGCCGTTGACCAATCCCCTCTTTTGGTTGCTGGGTCTGGGTATCAGTCTGCTTACGGGGCTGATTGCGGGAAGTTATCCGGCTTTATATCTGTCGGCGTTCAAACCCCTCAGCGTGCTCAAGGGCACTTTTCGAGTAGGGCGTTTTGCGGCTGTTCCACGACGAGTGCTGGTAGTCATGCAGTTCACCGTTTCTATTACCCTGATTGTCGGTACCATCATCGTCTTTCGTCAGATTCAGTTTGCCAAAAATCGCCCCGTTGGCTACAGCCGGGCTGGACTGATGACGCTGATGGGCACGGAGAATACCCACAAGCACATCGACGCCATACGAACCGAGTTAAAAGCCGCCGGGGTCGTTGCTGAACTGGCGGAATCAGGGAGTCCCACTACTGACGTTTGGAACACCAACGGCGGTTTTGAATGGCGCGGCAAAGATCCTGGCCTGTCAGTTGACTTTCCGAATACTGAGGTATCCTACGAATTCGGAAAAACGATTGGCTGGCAACTCGTGGCTGGTCGGGATTTTTCGCGGTCGTACGGCACGGACTCGACCAGTTTCATCATTAACGAAGCAGCCGCTAAGTTCATGGGCTTTACGAATCCGATTGGCGAAGTTGTCCGCTGGGACGGGCAACCGTTCACCATCATTGGGGTTGTGAAGGATATCGTCGTGCAATCGCCTTACCAGCCCATCCCGCCATCTGTTTATCACTTAGCCCCCGACAACGGCAATGTGGTTACGATTCGAATAAACCCGGCCGTCAGCACCAGTCAGGCGCTGGCGGGTATCGAAACGGTCATCAAAAAGTACAACCCAGCGATTCCATTCGACTACCGATTTACGGATCAGGAATACGCTAAAAAATTCGGTGATGAGGAACGGATCGGTACGCTGGCGTCAATCTTTGCGGTACTCGCCATCTTCATCTCGTGTCTGGGTCTGTTTGGGCTGGCTTCGTTCATGGCCGAGCAACGCACGAAAGAGATTGGGATGCGGAAAGTGCTCGGCGCGTCGGTGCTGAACCTGTGGGGCCTGCTCTCTAAAGACTTCGTCGTACTAGTTGTCATCGCCCTCTTCATCGCCACGCCCATGGCGTATTATTTTCTCAACGGCTGGCTTCAGCAGTACGAGTACCGCACCGACATCGCCTGGTGGATTTTTGCGCTATCAGGGGCGGGCGCGCTAGTCATCACCTTGTTGACGGTCAGCTTTCAAAGCGTGAAGGCGGCCCTGATGAATCCGGTCAAGTCATTGCGTAGTGAATAAGTTTGGAGTTGGCTGGCTGATTTAATTCACTAAATCCTTGGTAAGCGCTTATTCTCACAAATCGCTGATTTTAATAGCTGTCCAGTGATCAGCCACCGAGGCTCAATTCGTAGCCTGCGTGGTGCTATTCACCAGGCGGCTACGAATTAGGGCAAACAACCTAGACTGAGCCAAGGAACTATGCTACCGGTGGATTTTGATAGCCAGACAACAGCATCCAAGCCCCCACGCCACTTCCTATGATAAGCACCTCGGTGCCACTGAACAAGATCAATACCAGAAAAAAAGTGAACAGGCCGAATACAATTCGTAAATAAGTGTCCATCCGCTGGCCCAATCGGTAGAGAAGCGTACGGAATAAGAGCGAAATACTGACTATCATTAATGCCCCAGTAAAACCTCGTTTTAACCCTCCGGCCACCATCAACCATACGCCCTCAGGTAACAATAGCACACTGAGTAAGGCTACTTGTTGAGCGTACAACTGCCACCGATGATAGGGAAAGTTACGAGCAAAACGCAGATAGAAGGCCTCAAACTCACTCGATTGATAAATCAGGATGCAATGAGTTAGGGCAACACATAAACTAATGAGCCCAACCAATCGAACATCGCTATGGGAGTCGGGAAATACGCTAAACAAGACACCAATACTGAGTAATGAGGCTACTTTAGTAATAATATAGGAAATTCGTTTAGTAGCCACCAGGTCGTATAAAAACAGGCTGAAGAGTGGCTTGGGCCATTGGCGTAACCAGCCTAAATGATCTGCTTTAGCGGCCGACTCGCTACTTGTCCTGTTGTGGACTTGCTACATTTGACTGGAGACGGTTTTTAGGCACATTTGGAGGCAAACCCGAAAGTACCCATGAAAAAAAGACGTGTATTTGACGAGACA
>NZ_FOLQ01000012.1:62296-80903 GCF_900112365.1 Spirosoma endophyticum
TGGGACAATGCAGTAGCTGAGAGCTTTTTCAAAACATTCAAAAGCGAATTAGTGAACCATACTGACTTTCCAACGCGGGCCGCTGCCCGGTTAGCCACCTTCGAGTATATTGAGGGCTGGTATAATCGTCGGCGGAGACATTCAAGCTTGAATTACCAAACTCCCGCTCAACAGGAATCTTATTTTTACACCTCTCAGATGGCTGCCTGAAAAATATCTCCAGTATACTATTGCAAGTCCAGTTGCCGACTGATCTGGACGCCGCTATTTTTATCGTCTGGCACATGGCACCTACAGTTCGGGGGATCATGCCCCAGGTCCTGAGTAAGCTAACGTCGATCCCGGTTACCCACGCCGCTGAGAACGAGCCCATTCAGATGAACCACATCTATGTCGCGCCACCCGATCATCATTTACTGCTGGAAGCTGACCACATGCGCGTTACGCATGGACCCAAAGAAAATCACTTTCGCCCCGCCATCGACCCCCTGTTTCGCTCGGCCGCTTATGCCTATAGCAACCGGGTCATCGGTGTGATTTTATCCGGTGCCCTCGACGACGGTACGGCTGGTCTATGGGCCATCAAGGCGTATGGCGGCATGGCCCTGGTACAGGACCCCAAGGAAGCCCTGGTTTCCGCCATGCCCGAAAGTGCCATCCGCCAGGTGGCCATTGATGCGATTGCCCCTATTGCTCAATTAGCCCCCTTGTTGATCCAACTGGTGGGGCAAGAGGTGGCTCCGAAACCATCCATTGCTATGCATGAGGACGAAAAAACGAAAACCGAGATTGCTATCGCGGCCGAAGACACGGCACTAGGCCTGACCATGGCTCAGTTCGGTCAGTTCAGCGCCTATGCCTGTCCAGACTGTCACGGCGTGCTGGTAAAGATTACGGAGGGTCCGCTCATCCGCTATCGGTGCCATACGGGTCACGCCTATTCGGCCGACGCCCTGCTGGCCAGCGTGACCGGGAAAATTGAAGAAAGTCTATACAGCGCCCTACGAGGTATGGATGAGCGGGTGATGCTGCTCAACCAGCTAGGCGACCAGTTTGCCGCAGCCAACCAGCCCCGGCAGGCGGCCCTTTATTTTCGGCTTGCCCAAGCGGATCAACAGGGAAGCGAGCTGCTGCGCCAGGCCGTGCGAGTTCACCCCGCACTAAAGCCGGAAAGCCTGGACGATCAGCGTCCCGATTCCGACGGTATTGAGCCGGTTCACGCCGCTCTCCAATAACCTTCCTTACCTAGACCAGCTTACCCTTGAGCCAGAATAAATCAACCCCAGAAATACCGAATGAACCTACGCCAGTGGAGACGATCGTTGTGGGCATCGGGGCCTCCGCGGGGGGCGTGGAAGCGCTAACCCAGTTTTTTGAGCAGGTGAGTCCCGATTCGGGCCTGGCCTACGTGGTAATCCTGCACCTGTCACCTAGCTACGACTCTCAGTTGACCCAAATCCTCCAGGGCGTGGCCAGCATTCCCGTCCATAAGGTAAACGAGCGGGTGCGGGTCGTCGCCAACCAGGTCTACGTCATTCCGCCCGATAAGCACCTGCAAATGGATGGTGGGCACCTGGCCGCGCTCCCCAATGTGGGTTTCGAAGACCGGCGGGCACCGGTTGATATTTTCTTTCGCACCCTAGCTGAGTCGCATCAGGAGCAGGCCATCGGGGTGATCCTGTCGGGTACAGGAGCCGACGGCTCCATGGGCCTCAAGCGCATCAAGGAGCGGGGCGGAGCGGTCTTTGTGCAAAATCCCCGCCAGGCCGCTTTCAACGAGATGCCCCGTCATGCCATCGCCACCGATCTGGTGGATGATATTCTGCCCGTGGAAGAGATTCCGGCCCGGCTGCTGGCTTACCGACTAAACCGGGAAACCCTAGTTATCAGCGGGGAACCCCAGCCGGGTTTTGACGAGCCCCAGCATGCCCTGCGCGAGGTATTCACCCAACTGCGGGTGCGCACTGGCCACGACTTTACCAATTACAAGCGCCCTACCATGCTCCGGCGAATCGAACGTCGCCTGAGCGTGCGCAACCTGCCCGACCTGCCCGCTTACGTGAGCTTTCTCAGGGAGCATCCCGAAGAGACGCAGGCGCTGCTGAAAGATCTGTTGATCTCGGTCACCAACTTTTTCCGCGACAGCCCCGTCTTCACTACCCTGGAGCTGCAGCTCATGCCCCTGTTAACCCAAAATAAAACCCGGGAGGACACCCTGCGCATCTGGGTGGCGGGTTGTTCCACGGGCGAAGAGGCCTACTCCCTGGCGATGCTCTGCGCCGAGCGGACCCTGGATATCGTCGATGCGCCTACCGTGCAGATCTTCGCCACGGACCTCGATGAGACGGCCCTGGCCACCGCCCGCGAAGGGCTCTATACCCTCAATGATGCCGCCGACGTATCGCCCGAGCGGCTGCGTCGCTTTTTTAATAGAGAAGGGGAGGACTACCGCATCCGGCCCGAGATTCGGGAGATGATCCTGTTTGCTCACCACAATGTACTCAAAGACCCGCCCTTTTCCCGGCTGAATCTGGTGAGCTGCCGGAATCTGCTCATTTACTTTAACCAGACGGCCCAGCAGCGGGCCCTGGAGACATTTCACTTTGCGCTTAATCCGGGAGGGTATTTGCTGTTGGGCCTGGCCGAAACCACCGACGGGAAACGTGATCAGTATGTTCCCCTCAACCGGGAACATCACCTGTTTCAGAGTCGATCCGTGGCTACACGTGCTTATCCCGTGCCCGAGATCAGTGCCGGACTAGCCCCCAAAAAACGGGTGCCAGAAGCCACGCTGGTCAGTGAAAGCCCGGCCAGCGGGCGACTAAGTTACGGCGAGCTGCACCACCAGGTTCTGGAGCAGTATGCGCCCCCATCGATCCTGGTCAATGCCGACTTCGACATCCTCCACCTGTCCGAGCGGGCGGGGCGGTACCTGCAGATGGGGGGGGGGGAGCCGGCCAAAAATCTCCTCCAGCTCATCCAGCCCGACCTGCGGCTGGAACTGCGGTCAGCCTTTTACCGGGCGGTGCAGCAGCGGACTCCCGTGGTGGTGCCCCAACTTAAAGTGCGCCTGAACGGCCAGGTGCAGACCCTGACCCTCCACGTCCGTCCGGTACTGGGGAATAGGGATCCGGCTCGTGGGTTTCTGCTGGTGCTCTTTGAGCCGACCGCCGACGTATCGGGCGAGTCAGACCGGGATCGGCCCCCGGCCGAGCCCATGGCCCATCAATTGGAGGACGAATTGATTCGGGTCAAGGAACAGCTCCGGTTAGCCAACGAGCACCATGAGCTGCAGGCCGAGGAGTTGAAAGCCGCCAACGAAGAGTTGCAGGCCATCAACGAGGAGTTGCGCTCGTCGGCCGAGGAGTTAGAGACCAGCAAGGAGGAACTCCAGTCGATCAACGAAGAACTCACCACGATCAACCAGGAACTAAAAATCAAAGTAGAGGAGATTTCGCTGGCCAGCAACAACCTGCAGAACCTGATTAATGCCACTGCTATTGCCACCCTGTTTCTGGACCGGAGTCTGCGGGTCAACCTGTTCACGCCCGCTACGCGGACTATTTTTAATTTGATTGCCACCGATACGGGTCGACCCCTGAGCGACATTACCAGTCAACTGGACTATCCCCAGCTGCCCGCCGATGCCGAAGCGGTGCTGGCCACCCTCCAACCCATCGGGCGGGAAGTGGTCAGCACGGACGGCCGCGTGTTTATGGGGCGGATATTGCCCTACCGTACGGCTGACGACCGTATTAACGGCCTGGTGCTGACCTTTGTCGATATCACCCAGCGCAAGAAAGCGGAAGAAGCCCATTCGTTTCTGGCCTCGATTGTCGAATCTTCGCAGGACTCGGTACTGACGGTTAATTTTAACGGGATCATCACGAGTTGGAACCAGGCGTCGGAAGCGCTCTACGGCTACCCGGCGGGGGAGGTCATTGGCCAACCCCTAAGCCTGTTGACCTTGCCCCAGGACCTGGTCCAGATCTTGCGTAATACGGAGAAAATCAAACAGGACCAGCGGGTTGAAACCTATGAAACCATCCGGGTCAATAAAGCCGGGCAAGCGCTGGATCTGGAAGTGGTGCTCTCGCCGGTGAAGAATGCCAGCGGGCAGGTCATGGGCGTCTCCACAGTGGCTCGGGACATCACCCGGCGCAAGGCCGCCGAAGACGTCCTGCGGGAGTCGGATCGACGGAAAGACGAGTTTTTGGCCATGCTGGCCCACGAGTTGCGCAATCCATTGGCCCCCGTTCGCCATACCCTGCAAACGATGGGGCTAAGCGCTGGGCAGACCGAGACGATGAGCGTAGCCATCGCCTTGATGAATCGCCAGGTTAATCAGTTAGTTCGACTGGTGGATGACTTACTGGATGTTAGTCGGATCAACCAGGGAAAAATTACGCTACGTGTGGGGCGCCTGGACCTGAAGGCCCTGTTGGCTGATGCCCTTAGTGACGTACGTACCCTCTACCAGGCGCGTCGGATCGAGTTATCCGTTTCGCTACCCAGCGTGCCGATGTACCTGCCCGGCGATACCACCCGGCTAACGCAGGTGTTGACCAATCTACTGACCAATGGAGCCCGGTATACGCCCGAGGGGGGGCAGGTCTGGGTCAGCCTGGACCTGGTGATTGAGAAGCCAAACCATCAATCAGCCCGCTTACGGGTGCGCGATACGGGTATCGGCCTGGCAGCTGACCAGTTGGAACGTATTTTCGAGTTGTTTGCCCAGGTGGATAATTCACTGGCCCGCACGCAGGGTGGACTGGGATTGGGTCTGACGCTGGTCAAACGGCTGGTTGAGTTGCACGGCGGGCGGGTGGAAGCCCAGAGTGGGGGGCTGGGGCTAGGAAGTGAGTTTGTAGTGTACCTGCCCCTTTCACCCGGCCTAGACTCGTTCACGGATACCATCCCGACTCCGATCGCTTCACCGGCGAAAGGACGTCGGATTTTAGTGGTGGATGATAATCAGGATGCGGCTGATTCATTTGGTTTGCTGCTGGAGCTGACCGGCTATGCCGTTGAGGTACGCTACAGTGGTCAGCAGGCCCTGGAGGCTGGGGAGCAACTACAGCCGGATGTTGTCCTGCTCGACATTGGCATGCCCGGGTTGGATGGCCATGAAACGGCCCGTCTGATACGTCAACAGGCCTGGGGTCACCACTTGATTCTGATCGCCCTGACGGGTTACGGGCAGGCCGACGACAAACAGCGGAGTCAGGAGGCTGGTTTCGACGGTCACCTGGTCAAACCAGTCGAGCTGGAAGCGGTGTCTCAGTTGCTGGATTCGTTCGTATCGCCCGGAAACACGGCCTGATCCTGTGTTCTCGGGCGGTACGAACGACACGCTGTTCGACTTATACATTAGCGCCCTCTTCGAAGGGAGCATTGGCCAATAGTTGGTTGAGTAAGTGCTTGGCAACGTTCACATTCCGATGCAGCATATCCAGGTATTTCGCTCGATCGTTGGCTTTGAGCGGCTTTTGTAACAAGCTGGCTGCTGAGGTAAGAATGCCGAAGGTACTGCGCAGATCATGCGCTGACTGCCGCAGGTAGTCCACGCGCGGTATAGCCAATTGAGGGCGAGTCTCCGGCGCAAGTGGAAGCGATTCGCGCGGCTCGTTTGCTCTGGTTTGCCGACATTGATCAACATAGCAGCTACTGTCGCTACTGATCTGCTGCGAGAGTTGGAGCAGGTGACGATATACCTGGGTAATTACCCGGGGGGGCGTTTGGGGATAGCATTCAATAAATTGCTGGATCTGTTCATCCAAGACGTCATAGAGGGTGTCTACTATCCTAAACCCTTGTGCTACGGAGTAGACGCCTTGCCAGCAGCAAAGTTGACGGCTCGTGTCATCCAGATCAGTTGCCCGGGACTCATCCGGAATACGCTGGATAAGGCGATGGAGTAGTACCAGGAACGTCTCCGTACACGCCTGGCAAGAACGGCAGGGGAAGGGGTGCAGCGCTTCATCCAGCGAGCAATTTGTCCGCCACCGGTCTACGATTGTCTCCTGCTGGGTTACTAAGTAGTCGGCCAATTGGCCAAGTTGTGCTTTGTCGTCATCAGTTAATGAACCCATAGGTTGATCGGATTAGTCAGTGAGTCGTGTTGGCCGTAAGGGTGTTTACTTACCTATGGCAAGGGGTTTAGTGGGGGAAGGGGTTGTACGAACTGATCCCTATAACCACTACTCAACTGCTATAGACCTCAATTATGTAACTAGCCTGACGTATAGTTTCTCTATAGTGGCCAGTAAGTAAATGGCCAGTCTGGACTTGCTACATTTGACTGGAGACGGTTTTTAGGCACATTTGGAGGCAAACCCGAAAGTACCCATGAAAAAAAGACGTGTATTTGACGAGACATTTAAGAAAATGGCCGTCGAGTTATCCCATGCAAAAGGCTCCGTGCAGGAGGCTGCCCGCGAGCTCGGCATCGACTCTAGTCGAATTACCAAATGGAGGCAGACTCACAAAGGTCTTGGCCAACTCGCCACTACTACCAGCGGGCTGAGTCAGGAGCAGCAACTGATCAGACGACTGCAAAAGGAATTGAAAGACGCTGAGCTTGAACGGGATATCCTAAAAAAGGCGGTCAGCATCTTTTCCAGGGGCGACAGGAAATCTTCCGATTTATAGCGGAACACGCCAGCCAGTTTCCTGTTGAGAAGATGTGTAACGTACTGAAGGTGAGTAGCAGTGGCTACTACTATTGGCGTAAACACCCGATCGGTGTCAGGCAGATGAAACACAATCAGTTACTAACACATGTCCGGCAAATACACACACAAAGTCAGGGCCGGTATGGTAGTCCTCGGATCGCCGACGAGTTGCGGGATCGGGGGGTGAAGACTTCGCATAACCGGGTGGCTCGGCTCATGCATAGAGAAGCTATTCGCAGTATTATGTACAAGAAGTACCGGGTTCAGACCACCGAATCAGCGCATGATTATCCAGTGGCCAAGAACCTGTTAAACAGAGAGTTCACCGCAGAAAAGCCTGGCCAGAATCGGAGCGCCGAAGCGATGGGTATCTGACATCACGTACGTTCCCACTGATGAAGGCTGGCTATACTTGACCACCGTGCTGGATCTGGCGGACCGAAAAGTGATTGGCTGGGCATTGAGTGATAGTCTCAAAGCGGTTGATACGAGTGTGGCCGCGTGGCGTATGGCCCTCAAAAACAGGGCCATACAAGTACAATTGCTTTTTCATTCGGATCGGGGCGTACAATATGCCTGCACTGAATTCCAGACTCAGTTGAAGGGCCTACCCGTGATGCAAAGTATGAGTCGAAAAGGCAACTGTTGGGACAATGCGGTAGCGGAGAGTTTTTTCAAAACGTTTAAAAGTGAATTGGTCAACCATGTCGAATTCAAGACGCGGGCTGAAGCTCGATTGGCCACCTTTGAGTACATCGAGGTCTGGTATAATCGCCGACGGCGACATTCAAGCCTGCATTACCAGACCCCGGCGCAACAAGAGTCCTATTTTTACACCGCTCCAATGGCTGCCTAAAAAAATCTCCAGTGTACTGTTGCAAGTCCAGTCTACCCCGGCTATTGCCTGCTTCCTACCAATGGGTATTGACGGGGTTGTCAAAGCAGCATTAGGTACTTACAAAACCAACCCGGCTATCAATCGTCAACTAGTTTGGTTTTGATACGCCAACAGTTGGTCTTTCGTCTCAAATAAACTAGTCTGGAGGGGAATAAGCTGCACGTTTACATTGACTCTAGGCGAGCCGGCGTGGTCGCCAATAGGCTTTAAGCCATAAATTGCATTCGTGAACGACAAGGCGTGCTTTTCTTCAGGCTGCCGGATAACCAACGTATTGGCCAGGCTCCCATCTAAAATAATTTGCATAATAACACCTTGAAAAAACGGAAATTCATGGGCGGCTCCGAACGGCTGATCGACCCAGATCGTATCACCAACCTTAAACGGAATGTCAACTGGTTTGAGCGTAAGTTTCATTGGGTTGTATTAATCTGATAAGCAATATATAGGAACGGGATAATCATTGGTCACCTATAGACTATCGTGATACGTCTCACGAAACGCCTTATTCCGCTCCAGGAGCGATTGCAGTTTTAGTGAAGTTTGATCGTTTCTGACTTGTAATGCTATTATTTTGACCTGTATCAAATGACACGCCGTCGCGAAGCGCTCACGAACTTGCGTGTTATGCGTAATGTCTACTTGAATCATCTAATTTGTTAGTTATAGGGTAGCTTTGCTTACCTACCCGTTAAAATTTCCCCTACCTTAGAAGGTTATCATAAACGTAATTTCACCTGAGTAGCCATCAATTGCCCGTTCGTGAATGAGTATACCTATCTCATGATCCTAAAGTCGATCACCCGCCTGAGGTAAGCTGCCAGATTCAGTATAATATGGGCGAATTGACACTAGTCAACGGCTTAACCGGTCGACCCACTCGTTCTTAACGGCTTCGTCTTTGTACCCGTTTTTGGCGACAGACTGATGGTCGTTCTGTATTTGAAGCTTGTCAGGTAAACTACAATAAATTTTCCACCCATTAACCACCCAATCGTCATGAGTGATCGGGTCAATTAACATGACAATAGCGGATCACCCAGGCCATAATCAGGTGGCCTCTGCAGTTGACACCAAATTTGATAGGACTCAAAGCCTGCCCGTTTATATTGACCTAGCAAGCGTTTGAACTGCGTTTGAGTTAACCTCCTCTCCGTTAATGAGTCCGTCTCATTGACCGACATTTCTGGGAATGCTGTCTGTTGTTGTTCCCAAAATTTCCAGTCCTGCCTTGACAAATGCTGTTTCAGGTACGTGTCTTTGGACTCCTTACTAACCATTTTTGAGTCGGGGAATAGCTCGTGGAAGCGTTCGATGACACGAATAATGCGGCTTAAAGCGGCTAATTCATCGGTAGATTGGCTCATCGGTTGGCGTGGTTAAGTGTGCCTTTAGCGAAAAGCTAGGGCTTCAAAAAAGAGTGCGTACAAATTAATTCGGTTATATCCATCTTGTAGGTGGATGGTCGGGAAGCTAGATTAGTTCAGGTGAGTGCTATCCCCTTGGGACGAGCGAAATGATAAAGAAACCCAATCCCACCAATAGCGTCGAAATGTGTAAAATCCCACTAGCCATTGGTGATAGGTACTGGGCTTACTAATGTAAGAGGCAATACTATACTGGTAGGTTTCGACAATGTCCTTGTACGCTTCTGAATGACTCAGGACAATAACCGGCACTTGTCGATAAAAAGGGTGACTTTTAATCGAGGCCAACAAGGCCAGACCCTCTTCCCGATGGGGTAAGTACAATTCCATCAGGATCAGGCGGGGTATGTTGTTTTTTTCCAGTGAACAATTTTCCAGATAGGTTAAGCTCTGGGCCGCGTTATTAATCCAGACAGGTTCCAGTTCAGGAATACATTGAGACAGTGCCGAGCGGATAATGAGCCACTGATCGGCGTTATCCTCAATCAGTAGGATCGGAACCCGTTTTTTCATTCGGCCTTTTTGGCTAGTCACCTTACCCATAATGTAAATACGTGTTTATTGATGAAGTGATCGTAAACCTGGATCGTCAGTCTTGGTTACCAGTGACGGATAGTGAGTCAATAACGCCCAGTGTCGGCGGAGCCCCTAGTTGCTTCAAAAGTTTGTAATGGGAAACCAGCGCAGAACGAAAGGTTACGTTTTCTAAATACGGCAGGCCATATTCACTGGCCGTCTGTTTAACGATCGGTGCAATAGCCGGATAGTGAATGTGACATATTTTAGGAAACAAATGACGTTCAATCTGGCGGTTCAGGCCCCCGCAAAAAAAGTAGCCAAGCGGCTATGAGGGGCGAAATTAGCGGTTGTTTGTAGTTGGTGAATGGCCCAGGCTTCATCAAGGGTACCTCTTGAGGTCGGTACCGGAAATGAGGTTCCCTCTACGATGTGCGCCAGTTGAAAGACTAGTCCCAGCGCTAACCCCTCCGTTAGATGCATAGCCATAAAGCCGACCAGAACTTGCCACCAACGAAGGTCAAGTACAATGATCGGTAACACCAGGAAAAACACATAATAAGCCGCTTTGGAAAAAAACAAGTTAATATACTCTATACGGGGATGATGCGTGTTATCGAGCGAGCCAATCTTCGCCTGAAAAAACTTAACATAATCTTTACGAAATACCCAGGACAGGGAAGCCAGCCCGTAGAGGAAAAAGGCATAGATATGCTGAAAGCGTTGCCACGGCCGGTGCGATTCAGCCTGGTCCAGTCGAACCAGGCCCGGTGCTAATTCAATATCTTCGTCATGGCCGGCAATATTGGTATAGGTGTGATGAACGACATTATTGGTTAGTTTCCACAGGTACGGGTTAGCACCTAGTAGATAAAAACTTTTACTGAGCAACCGGTTGACCCAACCTTGGGCGGAGAACGCGCCATGAATCGCATCATGAGATACGTTGAAGCCTACGCCGGCGGCACAAGACCCCAGAAGCAGGGCAAAACTTAGCATCACCAGTCCACCAAATTGGTTAGATAAGATCAAGCCATACAGAAGAACATAGGTGACTAGAAAAAAAATGGCTTTTTGCCACATAGCCCGGTTGGCGTGGGGCAAGAGATTCCGTTGGGCAAAGTACGAATCGACCCGACTTCGAGCGGTGGCAAAGAAACGTGACTGCTGATCAGGGCTAAATTTAAGGGTTGTTTTCGGTTGAGTAGCAATATGAATCATAGAGACAAAATTGCCCGGTTAAACTGCTGTAACCAATGAGCTAAACCTGGCAAAGAAAGATAATGAGTAGTCGGCTTCCTGACGAATGTCATCTGAGGAGTTGATTATGGATAGACCAATCCGAGTTAGGCTGTGTAGGCGCTGGTTAATTGTTAGTAGCCTAACGGCCCAGAGCTCCCGGAAACGGCTCGAGCCCACGATGCGGAGTTAGGCAACGGATGGACTTGCACCATTTAACGGGATAGTAAGTTAGGGATACTCTAATGTAGTGTCCCGCGCTGGCGGCCTTACATGAAAACAAGGAGGCAGTACCCGTTTCAATCAGTGACTTTGTCTCCTATTAGATTTAAAGCGCAAAACTAAGTTGGATCAACCATCTAACTGGGTTCTATATTAGGAAAGTCCGTAGTCTACGTCTCGCGAATAAGGAGCTACTGATCGTCAGTTCCCTCCACAGGAAAGATGGGCATTCGCTTAATTGACTTTCGATGTGTGGCAGCCTTTCGTCTATTTATAAAACCTTTTAAGTTAGTAAGCATATGAACTAGGCGGTCACACCTTCGCCTTAATCCTAGTCAGTAAGCCCGCTGTTGGTAGCCCTACTGTGTAAGCCAATCCGATTAGCCAGGTTAAGACATGTTTTTTAGCCGGCCAACGTGAGTCAGGTTGCTGCCACGCTATTATCATTGTGTTTATCAGTATGTCTTCGGATCGGGTGGTCGATAGATTAGCTAGTACAATCAGGCTCCATAGCTTTGGCGCGTACTGATCATAAAATAGCGTGAAGCTGGGAAGATCCTTACTCGTTGGTTTGGGCGGATATGCATTCATGGCTACGTCAAGAAGATACCGCAAAGGTCGTGGAACCGGCTTGCAGCAATTAGGATAGCGGCTACACCTGGCGAAGATACAAAACAGGGTCGAGGATGATGCCCATCAGGTTGAGACCTGTCCAATAGCAGGCGCTCATCGCTTTAAGTGGGTTAGCTTATCCCTATCGAGCAGGGTAATCAGGCTGCCGTTGATCTCAATCATTCCTTCCGCTCGTAAATCACCCAGAATCCGAATGACCGTTTCGGTGGAGGCTCCCACCAGGTCCGACCAGTTCTCGCGCGACAAGCTCATGGGTAGAGACTGATTATAGGACCGATCACCAGACAGGCGGTCTGCTATGAGTTGAGTGTTGGGCTGAGGATAAAATGTTCGCTCTACCAGCAGCAGGGCTTCAGCTACCCGTTTACGAACTGACTGGTAAGCTTCTTTTAAGAGCTTATCTTGTAAGTTGGCGACTTCGCTAGCCAGCATCCGGCTAAACTGATTCGCTACCACTGGCAGATGATCCAGTAAGGCTTTAAGGTCGACAGCCGGAATGGTACAGACCAATGCATCCTCCAACAGTTCGACCGTATCGGTGTAGGGAGCCTGGGTTAGTAAGGCCTGGTAACCCACAAAGTCTCCTGTGCCAATTAACCCCGTGATGAATTGGTTGCCGACCGCATCAGTTTTAACGACCTTGCCTTTCCCCTGGCTCATAAAATACAAAGCTGTCGGCCAGCCTCCGACTGTATACAGGCGGTGTTTTCGGTTATACTGCGTAGTTGGGTAATGCTCGCACAGGGACTGGCGAGCGTTGTTCTCCTCTAAAATGGCCTGTTGCAGGCTCGTCAGTCGGTCGGAGTTGGCGCCTAGATCGGTCGGTATGACGGGGCCTTTTTTGAGCCGGAGTTCTACAGCACCCAGTAAGGTTACATCATCGAAAGGCTTGTTTAGGTAGTCGTCTGCCCCCAAATTCATACCCACTCGAAAATCAGCCGCTTCGGCCATGGCAGTCAGAAAAATAAATGGAACCGTGGCTAGGTCGGGGTCTTTGCGCAGGATATGGAGCACACCGTAGCCATCCAGGTCAGGCATGCGGATGTCGCACAGAATCAGATCCGGATGGGTTTGGCGAGCTCGTACAATACCTTCTTTGCCGTTGGCCGCCTGTACCACCTGGTAAGGGGCCAACTGGAGAATTTCAGCGATGTTGGCCCGCATCGTCGGCGTATCTTCGATGACCAGAATGGTTTTCATGGGATAGAGGAAGTTGAACGGTGAAAACGGTTCCCGCATCAAGCTGGCTGAAGGTAACCTGTCCGCCCAGCAAATCGACGCAGCGTTTGACAGCATAAAGACCCAGCCCTATTCCGTCAACATGATTGACGTTGTGGGCCCGAAAAAAATTAATAAACAGCTTGTCTTTGTCTGCGTCAGGAATGCCGATGCCTTCGTCCTTAACTACTAACTGAAGTTGATCGTCTATAACGTTCGTCGTGAACTCAATTTGTTGGTAATCTGACGAGTATTTACTGGCGTTGCTCAGCAGATTGATTAGAATATGCTTAAGTAGTTGTCCGTCAAGCGACATAGCTGGCTCGCCCGATAGATGGGAATAGATAATGCGCTGATTAGGCTTGATTAGGGCCTGCATGTGGTTGATGACTTCCTGGCAAAACGTAACGATATTCATTGGATGCGGGTGGGCGCGCTGGCTGGCCTGTTCCATCTGACTCAGCGAGAGAAAATCTGTTAACAACCTAGTTAAGGTATTCACCGCCAGTTTAATATGCTGCACATGCCGTTCCCGTTTTTCCCCATCATTCGGCCCGTTATAGCGTCCGATCAGGGACGCCGAGGAGAGGATCAGGCCCATGGGGGTACGGAATTCGTGGGAGGCCAGGGTGACAAAGTTGGATTTGAGCTCATTAAGCTGCCGCTCCCGGATGAGTAACTGCTCGGTTTGCTGGCGGGCTCTAACACGTTCAGTGACGTCGGTACACACCACCAGAATGCGATCAAGGAGCCCCTTGGTGTTGAGTAGAGGTTCAAACACAAAATCAAAATAGAGTATATTTTGCTGGCTGTTGCTCAGCAGTTGCGTGGGCATTTCCCGTCCTTCGTAAGCTTGTCCCGTCCGGAGCACACCCTCTAGTAAGGTTTCGAAGCCCTGACCAGCTAATTCGGGTATCGCGTCGAGCAACGGGTTTCCAACGAGCTGATCCACGGTTCGCCTTGTGATGGCGCAGAAGAGTAGATTGGTTAGTTCAAAACGAAAAGCCGGTCCTTCGCCGATGATGGCTATGGCAACAGGAGCCTGTTCAAACAGGGTTTGGAGCCGGGTCGTGTTTTCAGCCATGAGCTGCCGCTCTTCCCGGGCTTTGGTTACCTCCGTGGCCACGACCATAATACGATCAATGGTTCCATCCGAGTTCTGGAGCGGCTCATAAACAAAATCGAAATAAACGGTCTTCAATTGTCCATTGCGGTAAAGCCGTGCGGGCTGATCGGATCCCGTAACCGCCACGCCGGTCTGGCGCACGGTATCCAGCATGGCCTCGAAGCCCTGTTCTTTTGATTCAGGGGAGGCTACAAACAGGGGCTTTCCCAGCAGCTCGTCCGGGGTATGATTCCAGAGTTGGCATAGCACCGGGTTAGCCCGTTCGATAATATAGTCAGGGCCGTACCAAATACCCACGCCCAGGGGCGTTTGCCGGAACATGGCGTCTAACACCCGCTCATTGGTCTCGGCCTGCTGGCGCGCCCGCACCGCCGTAGTGATGTCGGTGAGAATAATGACTACCCCCGTAATAGTTTCCTCACCGGTCACTTGATCGATTGTCCGGCGGGGCTGATAAACCTTGTCTAGATAGATCGTTTCCCACTGGCCATTTCGAAGCAGCACTTCGGGTAGTTCCCGATTCACCCAGGGCACCCCAGTCTTTAGCACCTGCATGACCACCTCCTGGATGCCTTGTTCGCCCAGTTCGGGCATCGCTTCGAGCAACGGCTGACCAATTAGACAATTGGGGAGTCGGCCTACCAGGTCGCAATAGAATGGGTTGGCCATTTCCAGGATAAAATCGGGGGCCGGTCCCATGATGGCCACCCCAACAGAGGCTTGCTCAAATAAAGTAGCCAGGTTCCGTTCGTGTTCCCGCCCGGCCCAAATCAGCTCCCCTTTTTGCTGCTCGGTCAATTGGGTATCAGTTGTTTCGGTAACCAGGCAAAAAACGCCCCCGATGTCGCCTAATTCGTTGTAAATCGGGCTGTGGGAAAAACTAAAGTAGGCTGCCTGGGGAACGCCGTCCCGATTGATCATCAGCCGTTGATTGTCTGACCCGTTGGCCAGCCCCTCCGTACGTACGGCATTCAGTCTGGGTCCCAGGGTAGCCCATAATTCTGGCCATACCGCCTGGGCTTTACTCCCCAGCGCCTGAGGATGTTTTTCGCCCAGGATAAGTCGGTAGGCGTCATTATAGAGCATAACCAGGTCCGCTCCCCAACAGATCAGGATGGGAGAAGGTGCGTTCAGGCATATAGCCAAGGTTGACCGTAAACTCTGGGGCCATTGCTCTGGCAGGCCAAGACTGGTAGTGGACCAGTCTTGAGTGCGAATGCGTTCACCCATCTCTCCGCCCCCAACCAGGAAGGCGGGCGTAGTGGTTTTTTTTGCTGCCATAGTCCTTCATTAATTAATCTGACAGGCTGTATTATGGGACTACCCGGTTTTTAATTCGTCACTCGGTGATCCTACGTAAACATACATAAATCCCCCATACGATTGGCCTGGATAATCATCGGCTGATTAATCGATTCTATTAGCTATATAATAGCTACGAATGGTCTGGGCAATCTGATCCAACCCCGAATAGGAGACTGGTTTTTCCAGATACTGGCTGGCACCGGTTTGGTACGCGATCGCTATTTGTGCTGGTTGGGCGTCAGTGGAGAGAATGACCGCAGGAATGTGACGAAGCAAGGGATTGGCTTTCAAAGCCCTTAGGGTCTCCAAGCCGTTTAGTTTGGGCATGTTCATATCCAGTAGAATCACCTGGATCGGTTGAGCTTTAGGGGTCTGGCTCCAGTTACCCAACAGGGCCAATAGTTCAGGTCCGTCCATAGCTTCGACAATAGTTACGGATGAATAGACGTGCTGGAGGGATAGGCGCATGAAATACCGGTCATCCGCATCGTCGTCGGCCATATAAATTACGGTGTTCGCCTCGTTCATCAGGAAAGTTCGTTTTGCGGAATAAATACGGTAGTCAAAGTTGGCAAGATGCGAAGGGTTTACCTATGATGATGGATAGGTACGGACATGATGGTTTACGGCCTGGACCAACGACCAACGGTGATGTTGATGATGGGTCCGATTTGGATAAGGGGAATGTTGCTAGCAGATGACAGTCAGAAGTAACTAGTGCTGCGCTCTGTACTTTTTAAGTAAACGCGTATGCCTTTAGGTTTGTGCCATAATATTATTCCAAGATTGGCTTTCGGGTTGTAACTACCTTCGATCACTCACAAATGTGAGCTACCTTACTGCTTCGACGGTCCGCCGCAGCGGCAGGCCCCACAGAGTTGCCTTAACGCGTATGCCAGGTAAGACCGCCCGGCGGCCCGGCTATCCGTAGATCTAAGCCTTTGTGGGGTTTCTTGAACATCAGATTCAGATAGAAATGAGGGTTGCCAGACCCATTAGAAAGGTAATGAAGTCTGTTCAAGAAAGTGGTTGTATCTGTCAACGTTAACCTTGTTTTATCATGACCCAGACACATCAGTACCGCTATTACATTGGCGTTGACGTATCTAAGAGTGAATTAGATTTTGCGGTGGTCGAGGCCAATCAAGTGCTTTTTCATGTCGAAGTTAGTAATGACAAAAAGGGAATTCAAGCCTTCTTTCGACAACTTAAGGCTTTGAATCAGGGTGATAGTAAGCACAGCCTTTTCTGTCTCGAGCACACTGGTATTGTGCGACACGTAGTTGCACGTTTTGAGTATGGATGATGATCCATTCGGTTAGTGCTCAAACCGATCTCCAATTCGTAGGGGCGTCACTGGTAACGGTGGGGTCTGTTGCAAGCGGATAAAGCCCAAGATGCGCGTTAATCCTTGACACAAATCGGGCCAGGAGAAGACCGAAAGGGTGAATGAGAATGAACCTCTGATGAGGTGGCGTCAGTGCTGGTTACCGAAATAAGGATTGATACGGTAATGATGGGACAAAGAGGAACATTCGGCGATGCCTCCTTTATGGCGAGCACCCTAGTCCCCGCCATAAAGGAGGCACCCGACCGCTGGTACTGTCGTGAAAAACAACTTTTAGGATAAAATTTTATTAATATATTTGTCTATAAGTAGGACAACTTGGTCTCGACCCGTTGATCCTGTCGGGGCCGCCCGTGCGGTAGTCCCGCTGGCCGGGACTACTTTTTTGTCTTTTTGTGGTAAGGTGTTCGTCTCACGGGAGACGTTGCAGGCTGATGACAGATAGTTGGGATCATAATCCGTCTGATTGCGCCAAAGACTATAAGCCAGCAATAATAACTTCTTCTGTACGGCCACATACGCTTTCATCGCTCCGGCGACCCGGCTTGATCCCCGTTCGTTGATAAACCCGCTCGAACAGAGCCTGACAGGCAGGTTCACCATAGCGAACCGCGTTAAAAGCGGGAAGATGCAAGACTCGCCGAATCCGATGATTACCCTTTTTGGAGATGTGGGTTTTGCCTGACCGAGTACCGGAGCGCACGGGCGCCCCCGTGGTTCTCGACCACATCATACCCAGCGTAACTTACTAAGTTTCGCTGATTAGGGAACCCCTCAAATCCATTGGTCTCCGCAATCATCACTGAAACCGATAAAAGGCCTAAGCCTTTGACTTGAATCAGCCGCTGAACCCGGGCATTTAAAATGGGATCCTGGTGAATCAATTGACGCATGGCTATCTCCAAAGCCGCTAACTGTTGATGATAAACGTCAACCAATTTAGTTAACTGCTTGGTAATTAACAGGTCTGATATAGCGCTGTGCTGTAGAGCGTGCTGCTGATTAGTACACTGAGTCTTAAGCTCTTGTAAGCGCTGGCGTTGACGAGTCAGCAACCGAAGCTGATAAATATTCTTTGACAAAGGTTGCCAGAGCGATAATTGCTGTTCCAAACCCATTCGCGATAAGCCTTGCGCAACAATCTTATCGTTCTTGGATCGCTGGTACTGTCGTGAAATACAAATTTTAGGATAGCATTTTTTTAATATCTTTGGTCTATCCAAGGGAGAGGTCAGCTTCGGCTACTTCATCCTGTGTAGTCCTGCTAGTCGGGACTATTTTTTTAGCCTTTAGAGTCAGTTGATTGCTATATAAGGGATCATAAATAGCTTCGCTTTTCCAAATCGAGTAAACCAAGACCAGCAGTTTTTTCTGTACGGCTACATAAGCTTTCATCTTAATTCCGCTACGTTTATAGACTCGCTCATATAGAGCCTGGCAAGCAGGTTCGCCATACCGAACGGCATTAAAAGCGGGTAGATGAAGCATACGTCTAATATGGCTGTTGCCTTTCTTAGAAATACGGGTTTTACCCACTCGCTTGCCAGATTGGTTCTCAACCACATCATAGCCGGCATAACTAACTAATTGGCGTTGATTTGAGAATCCTTCAAATCCATTCGTTTCGGCAATCAGCGTCGCTACGGAGAGCAAGCCTAATCCTTTGATCTCAATTAATCGTTCGACTTGGCTCTTCAATAGAAGATCTTTCTGAATCAGTTCATTGATCGCTTTCAGCAACGCTTGCATCTGCTGTTCATAAACGACAACAATTTTATCTAACTGTTTAGTAATCAGCAAGTCCTGAATGGGGCTATGCTCCAATGCGTGCTTCTGATTTAAACACTGTGTTTTCAGTTCTTGCAATCGCTGATGCTGGCGTGTTAACAGGCGCAGACTTTAGATGTTTTTCGAAAGCGGTTGCCAAAGGGGAAGAAGTTGTTCCAAACCCATACGAGCCAGCCCCACGGCATCAATCGTATCATTCTTAGACCGCTCCGG
>NZ_FOLQ01000012.1:80913-166817 GCF_900112365.1 Spirosoma endophyticum
GCCTGCATTACCAGACCCCGGCGCAACAAGAGTCCTATTTTTACACCGCTCCAATGGCTGCCTAAAAAAATCTCCAGTGTACTGTTGCAAGTCCAATCTGCATGGTATTTACGATAGACCAGATAGTATCGTTCTTGGAGGAAGAGAGTACTCGTCAAAATATGGGTTTGATTTAGGTAATAACGAAGATACGTTATTTGACCAGTTGCAAGACGGACAATTAACAAGAGAGCGTCTTAATGATCTTCTCATAAGATATGGTTATGAATGGCCGTTGCGCAGAAAACTCTTGTGGTCACTACTAGCAACCCGAAGAATTGTATTTATAGGTTTTAGCATGAACGATCCTTATTTTATTAAAATGTTGGATTTTGTTAAAGACGATCTTAGTACATACAATGCCGAAACTCATTTCTTGATTTTAAGGGTCACACCTTCTTCCTTAAAACGTTCCATTGCACATTCGATTCGTCTGAAAAGGGAATATGGCATACAGACAATATTTTTTCAGGATGAGGATGGAAAGTATACTGGTATTAGCCAATTCATTGCAGAATTGGAAAATCAGGTAAACGTAGTAGTTAAGAAAGTCGAACCTGTAAAAAATGCTACTGCTGTGGAAGTTACAGCAGTAGCTCAGGGAGATGTTGCACTAACCGAAAGACTTTTTTCTCTTAGTAGAGAACAATATGCCGATGAAGATTAAAAGACAGGAATTATTACAAGAGCTATACAAATTTGCGCTTGAAGGTAGCGGCATGGTGGTAGGAATTCCAGGAATTGGTAAAAGTTATTTATTACGTCAGCTCCTGAGAAAGTTGGTTTCAAATGATGTCCTATGCTTTATTATTAAGATAGACACTGCTTACGACAGCTCAGATGAGGCTATTGCTTCAGAACTGCGTATTGAAGGCAACTGGATTGAAGTATTAGGCAATATTCAATTGAAGAATGAACACAAAGCCGTTTTAGTATTTGATGCGTTTGATGCTGCCCGTGATGAAGAGAAGCGAGCAGGTTTTTTAAAACAGATAAAAAAGGCAAAAGCTTTACTTAATAACAAATGGAATATATTGGTCAGCGTGCGGACGTATGATGCAACAAAATCAACAGATCTGACGCATTTATTTTCGCCACCAACTGATTTAGGGAGCTATGCTGCAGTCAGGAAATTTAAGATTGGTGAATTGAATGAAAGTGAAATTCAAGAGGCATCAACAGAAAATCCTAACTTATTTAACTTTTACCTTGAAAGTACATTAGAACTTAAGGAGATACTACATGTTCCTTTCTTCCTTAAAATACTTGAGACGATTCTCTCAGATTATGTCAGCGATAACCTGGAAGAAATAAAACACTATAAATCTGAAACACAACTACTTGACTTTTTCTGGCAAAAAAAGATTGATGAAACTAATGAAGCGTTGTCAAAGCAGCAATTTTTGCTTTGGTTTACTAAGCAACTCATTACAAACAAAATCCTTTCTCTATCTAAACTAGAGCTAATTCAAATCGCTAATAAAAATCAGTTAGACATATTCGACTATTTGCGCAGCGAGAATATTCTTGACGAAATTTCATTGAGAAACAGTCGAGTTGCTTACACTCACAACATCTTCTTCGACTATGCCGTTAACCGACTGTGTCTAGATCATGATTATGTTTCTTTACTTAGTTTTATTGCAGAAGATTATTCCCGAGCCTTTTTTCTTAGACCAAGCTTTGTCTATTTCTTCACCTCAGTATGGTATGAAGACCAGCAAGTGTTTTGGGAATTGTATACAAAGCTAGCAGAGAATAAACAGAAGGAAATTCAGCTTTTTGTTCGCCTGGTTATCAATGGAACCATTGCATCCCAATTTTCCAGTACAAATGAATTGTATAAGATTCTTGAATTAAATGGCACAGATAAGGGCAATGAAAGTATTCGCAACGTTCTTCAATCAATTCGCTTTATCAGAAATAGGACTATAGCGCAGGATGTATCCCTGCTTAATGTCCTTTCGAAAGAATTGCAGCTTCAATACTTGTTTGAGTTTTCTTTCCTATTAGAGCGTGCAATAAATGACGTGAAGGATGATTTGCTTGTAGTCTGCGGAGATAGTG
The DNA here is from genome assembly GCF_900112365.1 of Spirosoma endophyticum. Classification (GTDB taxonomy): domain Bacteria; phylum Bacteroidota; class Bacteroidia; order Cytophagales; family Spirosomataceae; genus Spirosoma; species Spirosoma endophyticum. Next base: position 83,020 of record NZ_FOLQ01000012.1, read on the forward strand.
CTCGCAATCTGCTATCCTATGTGTTAAATAATCGCAATTCGGAAACGAAGCATTTTTTAGACAGGATTGGATCAATGAGAGGGATTGAACTTATAGCGAAAACCTTCAGGACAAATCCCAAGCAGTCATCGGCTGTACTACAAAGAATATTCCCGCTGCTTGATGAACCAGGTTTTGAAATTGGCTACTTTACAAATCTTTCAGAGGAGATTAAACACTTTGTTGATTTTGATCCTGCCTTAGTTAGTGAAGTCTACAAAGTGATTTTCGGCCATCGGGAAACAAGCAGTGAGAAAACACAAATGGGTCCATCAGTGGTAATGAACTTTACCAGTAATCGCAGTCAGGATTTCGACATGTGTTATTTCCGGCTCGAACAGTTCTTTCCAACTTTTATTGCATCTTCTCCGGAAATAGCAGCTATTACCGGAATTGAGATTGTAAACGAGACTATTTTTGAAAACCAAGTTCATTCTGATTACAAACAAGGCTTTACGTTCGATTATCAAGGCGTAAGTTGTACTTTCTACCCTGATTATTCGGCTATTTGGTCAGATAGGCATTTGACCGGTCAAGCTGAAAATTTAGGTAAGCCTATTACTTCATATATCGGGAAGTTGTTTGGTGAGGATAACACGCAACAAGCTGCTGCATTAATTCGAACTTACATTAGTAATGCGAAGGTTGGCTATCTGTGGAAACTGTTAATGCAGTTAGCCAATGAGTATCCAGAACCAATGTTTGAATTGGTTCTGCCACTGGTCCTTGTGCCAGAGTTTTTATCCTCCTCAGATACCTCATATGAAGTCCGTGGATTTATTGAAAAAGTAGATTCTTTGCTCGCAAATGAGCAAATAGAAGCTATTGAAGATGCCATTTTCAATGTTTACCAAGATGGACATGAATACGGAATTCACGCAATTCTTTCCGCTATCAATCCCGAACGCCTTCAAACCACACGAGCAAGGGAGTTTATGGTCGGAAGGGAAATAAAAGAAAACGTTAGGCCTTATCAATTTTCGTCTTCAATTACACCCTACTCGACTGAAGAATGGCTAAGAGATCAAGGTGTTGACGTAACTGATGCGCACATTGCGGAATTAACAAGGTCAGTAAATTATCTAGATAACTTCAATCACCAATATCTCAATGCGACACCTAGATATCAAGAGTACAAGCCCTATCTGAAAGCTGTATTTGCTCTGTGGGAAGAAATAACTACCAATAAAGAATTGCCAGAGGACTTGGAGTTTACAATATTGAATACAGTAGCAAGAACCGCAGCAATTTCCTCTCGTGATCTTACAGAATTACCTGTTGAAGATTTTAATCAACTAAAACATATAATTACCTACTCCTTCAATCATGTCAGCAAATACGATTTAACGCAAAAAGACAACTCCGCCGTCAACGGGTATTCATCAACGCCAAGAATTGAATCATCCGAAGCATTACCTCTTCTATACGTCCGTGATAACGATCCTGAAATTTTAGCACTGTACAGAGTTGCCATAGCTGATGCAAGTTCCGTTGTTCGTTACAACTCCATTAAGAATCTTCCGAAACTCTTCAATAAGCATTTCGATGTATATAGAACATTGCTTTTTGAACGGCTTCAGGCGGAGAAAGACGCCTTTAACTTTGCAATATTACTATCGGTAATTTATTTTAAGGAAGGGAAGATAACAGACGATGGAAATGCTATTATTCAGATTGCCAATCGAAAAACGCATCTTTTTCAACAACAAAAACAGTTCGTGGATTCTTACGCGGAATTACTGTTATGGTTTTTAAATGAACCTGATATGCCTACAGCTTTTGAAACTCTTGTGGACGGCTATCAATATAGTTCATTTTCAAACACGGTTATTTTTCGCTCATTCAAGCAGATTCAAACGTATGAGCCAAGATCGGTTTTTCAGGAGAATCTATCTTGGGTGAATGTAATACTAAAAGTTATCGATAATTATATTGATCAGGCAGGCCATATATTAACGCAAACAAAAGATTTCAAAGTTCTAAATCCAGGCGTAGAAAATGCGCTTGACATCTTCGATGGAATTGTAATGCGTATTTATTTTGCGCTTGAAGCTAATCCACGAGTACCAGATAATTATAATCATTATCTTCCTGCCAATGAAGAAAACCGAGAAGAACTTTACTTTCTAATTAAGCCCTTAATAAAGAAAATACTCAATTTTTCATCTCAAATAACTGATAAAGGACTACTGATCGGCCGTACTGCACATTATATGATGCAAACTTTAAATTCTGTTGTATCATACGATTCTAGAGATATTTTATCGATGGTTGCTGATATTACCAGATATTCTATACAAACAGGGTATTCATTTGATAGTTTTTCTATCAGAGAAATTGTGTCTTTAACAGAGAAATTACTTGCAGATCACCGAGAACTTCTTTTGCAGGAAGAACCTTTCCAAGATTTACTTTCGATACTCGAAATACACATCAATTCAGGCTGGGTGGATGCCTTGGAACTATTGTGGAAGCTTGATGAAGTCTTTAAATAATCTATGATAAGCAAATTTTTAGCTTCATCATAATGAATCTTGGGTGCGTTTGCCGTTCCGTACTGTCTTGAACCCTTAAAAGTGAGCCAGCCTAAACTAAAGCGAAAACTAGTAAAATGCTGGTATACCTACGCAACAATCATAAATTGCATCCCTCGCACACCCTGACCTTTTCATAAATGAATGTCTTTACCCTACATCAAGCCATAATTGGCGACTATAAAGAATATATTCACTCATTCGTTCGCATTGATAATCAAACCATTAAAAAAAAGGTCATTGATGCGCTCAATAATGGCAAATTTTGGAAGCAACCACTAATACAATTTAACCCTTCCTTCAAAGGTGGTCAGTCGGTCGGTGAACTGGTCCAAGAAGGCATACTTCACGCTGAATTAAACAATGTCTTCAAAGGCTATTCTCTTTATGAACATCAGGTCCAGGCTATTCGCCTAGGATCGCAAAGAAAAGGATTTATCGTAACCTCAGGGACTGGCTCAGGAAAGAGCCTGACGTTTATTGGCTCTATTTTTAATTATATTTTTCAACATCAGGCTGAGCTACTGCCAGGTGTTAAGGCGATAATCATCTACCCGATGAATGCCCTGATTAACTCTCAGTTTAATGAATTACAAGGGTATGCGGATTATTACCAGCAGGAAACGGGCAAGCCGTTCCCGATAACTTTTGGTCAGTATACAGGTCAGGAAAAAGAGGAAGCACGGCGACAAATGCAGGCTAATCCGCCGGATATACTTCTGACCAATTATATGATGCTGGAACTCTTGTTAACGCGCAATAATGACGGTGAGCCTAGACTCCGGCAATCCATTTATGATAATCTACGCTTTTTAGCCTACGATGAGCTGCATACGTTTCGTGGACGGCAAGGAGCTGATGTTGCCCTATTGACCCGTCGACTGATTTGCCAGTCCAAACACCCCATCACCTGCATTGGCACTTCCGCAACCATGTTTTCCGGTGGTAGCTTTGCGGATCAGAAACAAAAGATAGCTGAAGTGGCCACCCTGTTTTTTGGTCAGCCATTTACAGCCGCTCAAGTTATTCATGAGTCATTAGAGTATTCAATTGGCCAGCATGTTTCGTTTAGCTCGGATACCATTAAACGGCTTATTAACACCAGTCTGGAACCTACCGATGATATCAAGCTGGTTCAGCAGCACCCACTAGCCGCCTGGCTCGAACAAGCCATCGCTCTAAAGCAGCAGGAAGGACAACCGGTTCGCAACAAGCCGTTGACCTATGAGGCCATTATCGACCAGCTGACTGATTTTACCGGTTGTGACAGATCAAAGGCATCGAATGCTCTCCAGATATTGCTTACGTCAATCAGTCAGGCCAACGTAAAAGCGAAAGCTGCTCAGCAAAAAGCGGTCCTACCCTTTAAACTACATCAGTTCATATCGCAAACTGGGTCTGTTTATATGACCCTTGACAGCGAGACCATTACACTGGAAGCTGGTTATTTTGCCAAAGAACCGGGTGTCGACCAAAAACCCTTATTCCCCGTCGTGTTTAGCCGAGAAAGTGGAGTTGCATTCTTTTGCCTAACTCGTGAACTAGACACACTGATGCCCCGTGACTTTGATGACTCACTCGATGAGGTCGATCCCGAAAAAGGAGTACAGCGGGGCTATGTTATTATGAGCGAATTAGATGAGGAAGAGCGAGATAAAATCTGGAATGACGACGAGATTAGTAATCTGCCGGATGCCTGGGTTAACCGGGATGCCAGTGGTCAGGCTAAGTCTGTCGTTAAAAAGTATCGTCACCGTATTCCACAAAAAATTTACTTTAACGAGCAAGGAAACTGGTCTGATGACCCCCATCCGGCCTTACCCATTGCGGGCTGGTTTATGCCCTACAAACTCCCTTTTGATCCAACCAGCGGTACCATCTATGATCGGGATACCAGCGAAGGTCGCAAACTAACTAAACTCGGGAGTGAAGGGCGTAGTACATCCACGACCGTACTGTCATTTGCGTTATTGAAGCAACTGGCTTTGCAAGGATATGGCTACGAACAGCAAAAAGTGCTCAGCTTTACGGATAACCGCCAGGATGCAGCATTACAAGCTGGTCATTTTAACGATTTCATAAACACGGTACAGATACGAGCAGCTATCTACCGGGCGGTGGCAGATTCCCCAGACAAACAACTGGACTACAGCCAAATTGCCGATAGGGTCGTCAAGACTCTAGAGCTTAAACAGGAAGATTATGCCAAAAGCGTTGGGTCAGGCATTGGGCCGAGAAAAGAAAATGAGCGGGCGTTAAAAGACTATCTAACTTACCGCATTCTTGAAGACCTCAAACGCAGCTGGCGCATTGTGCTGCCCAACCTTGAACAGTGCGGATTGATCAAGATCCGGTACAACTATTTGGAAGAACAGTGTGAGGAAGAAGCCTTCTGGACTGGTGTTCCCGTATTGGAGCAGATGACGGCTGCTGAGCGAGCCACGGCAATTTTCCAGATGCTCGATTACTTCCGTAAGTTTTATGCCATAAACTATGAGGAGTATCTGAGCCAGGCCCACATTGATACCAAGCGGGCTCAAATCATTCAGAAACTCATTAAACCTTGGGGTTTTGAGGAAAAGGAACAGCCCATGGCACCCAATAGCTTACGGCCAACTACCCAAAACCCCCATGGACGTAATAGCGGTTTTACGCAAAGTATCGCCTATTCAAGTGCCTTCGGCAAATATCTGAGAAAGCTTTTCAGTGCGCAACAGCCTTTAAAACAAGTTACTTACGAACAAAATATCATTCCAATTCTTAACAAGCTAGTCCAGGCTGGTTGGCTCTTCCGGGTGCCAACTGATCAGGGACCAGACTTCCCTTTATACCGGCTAAACGTCGACTACCTTATCTGGCAATTGGGCGATGGTAAATCCGTTGATGTTGACCTAATAAAAAACCCGTCGTATAAATCGACGGATAAAGAACCCAATCGGTTCTTTCGGGACGTCTATAAAACGGACTTCCGGCAGGTTAAAAAGCTAAAAGCGGCTGACCATACGGGCCAGATAACTAGCACAGAAATTCGAAAGGAGCGGGAAGATGCATTCCGTAAAGGCGAACTAAGTGCCTTGTATTGTTCCCCAACCATGGAGCTGGGCATTGACATTTCCTCACTCGATGTTGTACACATGCGCAATGTACCTCCTAGTCCAGCTAATTATGCGCAACGAAGCGGGCGAGCGGGACGAAGCGGGCAAGCGGCTTTAGTCTTTACGTATTGCAGTTCCTATTCACCCCATGATAAACATTATTATCGGAACGAATTGGATATGGTCGCTGGAGTTGTTACAGCCCCTCAGATCGATCTGACCAATGAAGAATTGCTACGGAGTCATCTACACGCCATGTTTCTGGCGGAGGTTGGTATGCAGAATGGAAACCGGAGTGTCATGGATTTACTCGATGAGGCAAAGCCGAATTTACCCTTGTTAGCTACCGTACGAGAAAAAATAGCGATCAGCACGGATCGTCAGACTAAATTACAACGAATATTCGAGCGGGTTATCGTCGATTTTAGACAACCCTTAAGCCAGAAGTATTGGTTTACCCCCGAGTGGATTACTATACAGATTAGGCATTTCACCGATACATTCGACGATGCGTTCGACCGATGGCGTAAACTGTATGCTGACGCTTATCGACAGTTGCAGACGAATACGCAACGAATTGAGAGCGGTTTATATGTAGCGACTAGCACCGAATTTAAAGATGCTCAGCGCGAACAACGCTTTGCTCAGCGGCAGTTAGACCTCCTAAAGAACGAGGTTAACGAGCCCAATTATATCTCGGAATTCTATCCGTTCCGCTATCTGGCATCGGAGGGCTTTTTACCCGGCTATAATTTTACCCGATTACCCCTTCGCACCTTCCTGGAAGGATCGGGTGGTACAGGCGAGTTTATATCACGTCCGCGGGCATTGGCCTTACGAGAGTTTGGTCCACGCAACGTGATTTATCACAGCGGCACTAAATACGAAGTTCGTCGGCTTCGTGTCAATGATCTGGAAACAGCTCGTTCAAAAGCGAAAGTGAGTTTACGTACAGGCTATTTCTTAGACGGTGATGAGTACGAGCGCGACATTTGTCCATTTTCGGGCGATGCACTGACAACCGATAATGTTCGTCAGCTATACGTAAATCTACTGGAGATGGCCGAAACGCGTTCGCAGGAACGCGACCGTATTACCTGTGAAGAGGAGGAACGCGTGAAGCAGGGCTACCGTATTCAAACATTCTTCAGCGTACCCGGTGGGACGGGATCTGTACAAAAAGCTACCCTTGCGCATACAGAATTCGACCTGCTTAGCATTCAATACATCCCGACAGCCAGGCTTGTTCACATCAATGAGGGATGGCGAAACCAGACGCAGGATGGATTTCGATTGAATTCATTTGGCGAATGGTTAGCCAACGGTGATAATGACCCAGCCAATTTCTCGGTTCAATTATATACCTATACGAATGCCGATGCTTTGTATATCCAGCCAGTCAACGCGTTGAACCTATCGCCTGACGGCGTTATCACGTTGCAATATGCTTTAAAGCGGGCCATTGAGACGGAATTCCAGATTGAATCCAGCGAATTGGGTGTACAGTTAATGGGCAACCCCGACAACCCAAATATCTTTTTGTTTGAGTCAGCCGAAGGGAGTCTGGGTATTCTCTCGCAGTTAGTGAGTGATAATAAGGCCTTTCATCGGGTTATTGACGCGGCCTACAAGCTCTGCCGTTTTGACGATGCCGAGTATACAGCCCCGGCCAGTTATGATGATCTGTTGAGTTATTATAACCAACGTGATCATAAGAAAATCGACAGGGCTTTAATTCGAGAAGCGCTCATTATGATGCAGGCGGCACACATCGAATTACCCGTTGGTGAGCAGTTTGCCAATTATGATGACCAGTTCCGCTCCATGCTGAATCAGTATGATACCAACTCGACGCTCGAACGGACGTTTCTGGAATTTCTGTACGCCAATAATCTCCGTCTGCCTGACAAAGCACAAGCGCGGGTAGATGGAATTTATAGCCAGCCTGACTTTTTCTATGAGCCTGACTTTCATGTGTTCATCGACGGCAGCGTCCATGATAAGCCGGAGATTAAAGAGCATGATCGTAAAGTTCGACAGGCTATCAAGAATCGGGGCGAACAGTGTTGGGCCTACCGGTATGACCAGAACCTGGCCGAGCAGATTGCCAAACGCTCCGATGTTTTTACTAAAATTCGCTAATTCATCCACATGGATTTTCAAGTAGGTTCTTTAGTCCACACTCGTCAGCGGGATTGGGTCGTACAACCCTCCGACGATACCGATGTATTGTTGCTTAAACCGTTGGGTGGTACTGACGACGAAACAACTGGCCTTTTTATGGGCTTGCCTGGTATTCGTCAAACGATCAAATCGGCGGAGTTTATATTGCCCAAGGCGGAGGATCTGGGTGCGTTTGATACGGCCCGACTCCTGTTTGAAGCCACCCGGCTCTCGTTTCGATCTGGCGCTGGCCCGTTCCGCTCGCTGGCCCGGTTATCGTTCCGACCACGTTCCTATCAAATCGTCCCACTGATTATGGCTTTGCGGCTTGATCCGGTTCGGTTGTTGATTGCCGACGATGTGGGAGTGGGTAAAACAGCGGAGTCACTGCTGATTGTAAAAGAATTGCTTGAACGGCGGGAGATTAAACGGTTTGCCGTGATCTGTCCACCGCATTTGTGCGATCAGTGGCAGCGCGAGCTGAAAGATAAATTCGGTATTGATGCGGTTATTATTCGCTCCGACACCCAGGCCCGCCTTGACCGGGACATTCAGGGCGATGTGAGCGTGTACACCTATTATCCGTACCAGATCCTGTCCATTGATTATATTAAGACCGACACTCGGCGGAATGTATTTTTAAAAGAGTGTCCTGAACTCTGTATTGTAGATGAGGTGCACACCTGCGCCAACCCGGATGGACAATCGTCAGCGGGGAGCCAACAACAACGCTATGGGCTTTTGCGCGATCTGGCAAAAAAAGAAGACCAGCAACTCATTTTGCTGACGGCAACTCCCCATTCAGGCAAACCCGCCGAGTTTCAGTCGTTACTGGGTCTGCTGAAGCCCGAATTTGCGCAAACGGATCTGCTTCAAATGGATGCCGAGGCCCGTAAACGATTGTCCCGGCATTTTGTCCAGCGCAAACGGGGTGACGTCATTCAGTGGCTTGGTGAGGATACTCCCTTTCCCAAACGCGATGGCGGGGAATTTTCCTATGACCTCTCGCCCGACTATGCGGCTTTCTACGATAATCTGCTCGATTTTGCGCAGCAACTTGTTCGGCGTAGTGAGAGCAGATCCGAAGGAACACGCGGCTCTCAAAATTCTCGCTACTGGTCGGCCTTGGCTTTACTACGGGGTGCGATGAGCAGCCCCCGTGCGGGCATTGAGATGTTGAACCGGAAACTGGGTAACCAGCCCCAGGACGAAACGGATGAAGGGGTTGGGGATAACCCGGTACTGGATACTGAAGGTGGTCAGGATACGGATGTAACACCCGGCCATGTGCTGGAAAAAAGCCGATGGACATCCGATGAAGTTAAAACAATGCGTTCGCTGCTGAATCAGATGGAAGCCTTGCAATCGATTCGGAAAGATGCCAAAGCGTTCTATGCGGCTAACATTGCCGAAGAATGGCTGGGGCAGGGTTTTCAGCCCGTTATCTTCTGTCGCTACATCGCTACGGCTAAATACGTAGGCGAATTATTAAAACCCGCTTTGCAGAAAAAATGGGCCAACGTCGATGTGCAGATCATTACCAGCGAAGACCCCGACGAAGTCCGGCGTCAGCGCATTGACGACATGAGTAAGTCGGCCAAACGGGTGTTGGTCTGTACCGATTGCCTGTCGGAAGGCATTAACCTTCAGGATAGTTTTTCGGCAGTTTTGCACTACGATTTGCCCTGGAACCCGAACCGACTTGAACAACGCGAGGGCCGGGTTGACCGTTTTGGACAGTTAGCCAAGACGGTAAAGACCTATCTGCTTTATGGCAAAGACAATCCTATCGACGGGGTTGTATTACGTGTCATTATCAACAAGGTACGCGAGATTCGTAAGACGATTGGAATCTCTATGCCCTTTCCAGAAGACTCCCGCTCCATTGCCGACGCCGTTTTACAAGCCGTACTAATTAACCCCAAGAAGATACGAACACAATTACAGGCACAAACACAACTTTCGATTGACTTCAGTACCGATGCTGAAACGGCCATTATTGGCTCGAAAGAATTGGAAGTGTCCAAGGCCGTCGAAGCCGCAGCCCAGCGCGAAGAAAAATCGCGGAGTTTGTTTGCCCAGCATGCCATTAAAGCCCATGATATTGAGGTCGATTTGCAAGAAACGGATGCAGCCATTGGTAACCCGGCTGCTGTTGAAGCCTTTGTTAAATTGGCCGTACGTTTTTTAGGCGGACAAATTGACGCCTACCAAAAAGGCTACAAGCTCTATACGCACAATTTGCCCGTTAGTCTGAAAATGGCACTACCGGACAAAGCTGAAATGCTTGTTAGCTTCGTTTCGCCTGTACCCGAAGGGTATATGTATATAGGCAGGAACCATTCGTTTGTCGAAAACCTATGCCAATATATGATGGCCGCAGCCATGTATCATAACAAGCAACATGGCGTTGCGCGTGCCTCTGTTATTAGAACGTCAGCGGTTGCGATAAAAACGACCATACTGGTATTCCGGGTCCGCAACGTGATTCGGGAACGGGGTGGTCAGACCGATATGGTGGCGGAAGAAATGCTGGTTTGGGGGTACCGAGGTTCGCCCGAAGACGGAGACTTTCTAAACACCGAAACGGACGAAGGTATTGCGCTTCTCAATAGCGCCCAGCCATCTGCCGAAATGACGCCACCCCAGAAAGTAATGTTTCTGGAAGACGAACTGGATAACCTGTCGTATTTGAAAGAGGACTTCGATAAAGTGGCTTATGACCGAGCCGAAAAACTAGTCGCAGCCCATGAACGGGTTCGGCAAGTTTTGGGTACATCGACTGTAACGGCAGCTCGTCCTGGAAGCAAAAAGTATCAGGTTGTTACCCCCGTGCTTCCCATGGATGTACTAGGTATTTATGTACTGGTGCCGGGAAAATAAGCTTATCTGAATTTGGCAGACACGTCTGCCAAATTCACAAATCGGCGGTGGTACACAGGAACGTTACGCCTTTGGCCTGTAAGCCCTCCGAAAGTTTCCGGTCGCCGGTCCACAAACGGGCCTTGTACTGCAGGGCAAGGGCTACGTAATGGCTATCACGTGGGTCAACATCATAGACCAGTTGGCGGGCCTGTTCAATGGCACTAGCCGGAAGCAGGGACTCGTTTAAAAATTCGATTCGGTTGAGTAAACCGAGCAATAACTCTAAAAAATCAGCCTCTGATAAGCGGCTGAGTTTAACCATTTTTTCTTTGTGCTTGAACAGCTCAATGTACAAAAAATGACAACTGATAAACCGATACCGATCCGAAGCCTCAATGAGCGTAGCGGCCACCCGACCCTGCTGCGTGATCAACGCACTCATCAGGATGTTGGCATCCACCACAATAGTTGGTTTCATAGTGTAGGCGATGGAGCAATCAGGCGTTGGAGGGGTTCCCGTTCCACCACTGTTGCATTAGTTCATCGGCCAGTTGGTCGGCTTCTTCAGGGTTGCCACCCAACTGAGAAGCCAGCTCCTGTAAACGTAAGTTACGGAGCAGCCGCTCAATGTCTTCCGTCGTAAAGGCCGCCCGATTCAGCCGGATAACGTATTCCGTGGCTGTTGTCTCAATTTTCATGTTGACTGCTTTTTATCAAAGATACAAAAAGTAATGACCTTCCCCACCATCCGTATTGAAGGGTCTATTCTTTCCGCCGACCTACTAGACACCATCGCTCAGGGCGATGGGGCTGGTCAACAACCGGCTGACTTTGGCCTGGCTAAGACCATTAAAGTAAAAGACGAAATTGCCCGTTCCTGGGCTGATGCACTCGATTACTGGCGCATTTTCAAACGCAAACTAGATGCCACTTCAGGCGTGGCCGCTTCCCGCTTTGGCACTACCGAAACCCGTAAGTTCTGGATCGTGCCGTTGCTCAACCTGCTGGGCTATGACCCGGAGGCACAACAACGAGGCGAAGAAATACAAGACCGAAATTATGTCATCAGTCACCGCGACCGGGGCCAGTTCCCCATTCATGTGGTTGGCTGGCATGATAGTTTGGACGAAAAACGCCAATCAACAAACGGGCCTAAACTTTCACCCCATGGGCTAGTACAGGAGTATATTAATCTGACGGAGCATGTATATGCGCTTGTCACCAATGGCTCGTCCCTTCGGCTTCTGCGTGATGGAAGTCGGTTGGTTCGGCTCTCGTTTGTTGAGTTCGATTTGGAGCGGATGATGGATGAAGAAATCTTTGCTGATTTCGCTGTCCTGTACCGCTTGTTACATGTCAGCCGTATACCCCTCACACCCGAACAAACGCCTGAAAGCTGGCTGGAACGCTACCACCAGGATGCGCTGGAGTCAGGTTCGAGGATTCGCGATGGATTGAGTCATTACGTTAAAGAAGCGATTGAGCGATTCGCCAATGGGTTTCTTCGGCACCCCGATAATACCCATCTGCGCAATCAGATTGCTACGGGCCAACTGTCAGCAGATGCCTATTACCAATTGCTGCTGCGATTTATTTACCGGCTGCTGTTTTTGATGGTGACCGAAGAGCGAAATATCATCTACGATCCAGAAGCTATCAAAAACGATCCTACGCTAAAACGGCTAAAATACATCTACGACCAATATTATTCGCTGGCTCGTCTGCGTCGATTGGCGGAACAACGCTACCTGGCTAACTCACTTCATACCGATCTCTGGACCAGCCTGCTCGACACATTCCGGCTGTTTGAAGACGGTGCGTTCGGACAGGCGCTGGCTATTACTCCCCTCGGCGGACGGTTATTTGGCGTTAATGCCTTGGGGCCGTTGCACCTATGCGCTTTAGACAACCGTACCCTGCTCGAATGCCTGCTGAAACTATCGCTTTTTAAACATCCCAAAACTGGACAGCGCATCCGGGTTAACTATGCGGCTCTGAACGTCGAAGAGTTCGGTTCGGTCTATGAAGGCCTGCTCGAATTAGATGCCGCTATCATCAGCAACGGTACCGTACCCGTCTTCGCATTTGTAAAAGGCGAAGGACGCGGACGCTCTGGCTCGCATTATACGCCTGAAGAACTCGTTCAGCCGCTCATTAAACACTCGCTTGATTACTTGATTGCCGACAAACTGAAGCAGTCGGACAAACAACAAGCTTTGCTGTCGCTCAAAATCCTTGATCCTGCTTGCGGCTCAGGCCATATCCTGCTCTCTGCCGCCCGGCGATTAGCTACCGAACTGGCCCGCGTCCGCACCAACGAAGATCAACCCAACCCGGTGGCGTACCGAACGGCCCTACGCGACGTGGTGCGAAACTGCATCTACGGTGTCGATAAAAACCCAGCTGCTGTTGAACTCTGCAAAGTGGCTCTTTGGCTCGAAAGCCATACACCTGGCGAGCCACTGGGTTTTCTGGATCACCGCATCCGCTGTGGTGACTCCATTGTAGGACTTATAAGCAAAAAGGACCTTGCAAAAGGTATAACCAATGCAGCCTTTAAAGCCCTGCCACGAGATGATAAGCAAGTTGCCAGCTTACTGCTAAAACGAAACAAAGACGATCAGGCCAAAGCAACCCTTAGTTTATACAACAGCCAGACAGATGACCAGCTCAATACACTGGTAAATGAATATGAACAACTTTTAAAACTGCCTGAACGAAATCCGTCAGAAGTAGAAGCCAAAGCCAGAGCTTTTGAGCAATATGAAAAAAGCAGTAATAATGCAAAGCAACATGCATTGGCAGATTTGGCAGTTGCGCCCTTTTTTATACCTAAATCCGTAAGTTCAGTTAGCAATATCATTACGGATGGTCCATACCGTGAAATGCTGCGCGGTTATGCAGGTTGGCAAATTCCAGCTGCTGCCCTTGCTAAAGCTGTAAGTGCTGAGAAACGTTTCTTCCATTGGTATCTTGAGTTTAAGGAGGTATTCAACGAAAAGTTAGGGGAAGTAGGTTTTGACTGCATTTTAGGTAATCCCCCATTTTTGGGTGGGCAAAAATTATCAGGGACTTACGGCGACGATTATTTGCAATGGCTCCGAACCGAATATGCTCCGGCTGGTTCGGTTGATTTGGTGACGTACTTCTTCCGCCGGGCGTTTACACTCATAAAATCGGGTGGTTTTCAAAGTCTAATTGCGACTAATACTATTGCACAGGGCGGAGCGAGAGAAGGTGGCCTGGATGTGATTACAGCGGATGGCGGTAGTATCAACCATGCAGTCAAGAGTATGAAATGGCCTGGTAACGCGGCAGTGGAAGTAGCTCTTGTAACGATAACAAAGCAGCCATGGAAAGGCCCGTTTGTGCTGATAGGCAAAGAAGTTGGTGTAATTACAACGTACTTAGACGACGCCGAAACCATTGGTAATCCGCACCAATTGGAAGCCAACGCCGACAAGAGTTTTCAGGGCAGTATTGTGTTGGGTAAAGGCTTTGTGCTGGAACCCGACGAAGCCCGGCGCATTACCGATGCCGACTTAAAATATCACGACGTAATTTTCCCGTATCTCAACGGCGAAGACCTCAACAACAATCCCGACCAAAGCCCCAGCCGTTACGTCATCAACTTCTTTGACTGGCCGTTGCGCCGATATACCGAAGTTGAATGGAAGGAAATGGACAAAGACAGCCGCGAACGCATCAGCCGACGCATCACTGATGGCAGTTTCGAGCCAACTGCCCCGCCAAACTATAAGTGGCAGGTTGCTGCTGATTATCCGGTTTGTTTAGAGATTGTGGAGCGGCTGGTAAAGCCATTTAGAGATGAAAATAATCGTGAATCATACAAATTACTTTGGTGGATATACGGAGAAAGGCGACCTGGGTTGTACTCACAAATCAAGTCGCTTGACTGGGTTATATCTATTCCACTTGTCTCAAAATATTCGACCTTCTGTTTAGTACCGAGCCAATATGTATTTATGCATAAGCTGGCTCTCCTTACCTTGTCATCACAACACTATCATTCAATAATTGGGAGTAGTATTCACAATGTTTGGGCATGGAAATACAGTTCAACTTTAGGAGCGGGAACCCTAAATTATTCTCCTACAGATTGCTTTCAAACCTTCCCCTTTCCGTCCAATCTGAGCGACAAACAGAAATCTGAGTTAGAAACCATCGGAGAGCAATACCACGAACACCGGCGGCAACTAATGCTGGGCATGCAGTTGGGCCTAACCAAAACCTATAACCTGTTCCATGGTCAGTCCCTCCGCCCCGGCAACACTGAGGAGTTGGCTTTAGACGATAAGCCGTTCGAGAAACTGCTGGGTAAAGAAGGGGCTCATTTAAGGAAGCAACTCGCGCACACAACGGAGGCCACGTTATCGTTTAATGAAGCCGTTATTGGTATCGAACGGTTACGTGCGCTGCATGTGCAAATGGACACCGCCGTCCGTAACGCCTACGGCTGGCAGGATTTAGACCTCGGTCATGCGTTTCATGATGTTGATTACCTGCCCGACAACGACCGCGTACGGTATACCATCAGCACGGTTGCCCGGAAGGAAGTCCTTAAACGTCTGTTATTGCTCAATCATAAACTTTATGCCGAGGAGCAGGCAGCCAAAGCGGCACAACTGGCACTATTGGTTGAAGCTAAGGCTACACTGAAAAAGGGAAAAGCCGGGTCGCGTACTACCGTCGTGCAAGAGCCCAATATAGTAAAGCCCAATACGGTGAAGTCTTTAGGTATTGATTTTGGTGGCAGTGATTCCCAAAAAAGTGAAAGTATGAGAGACCCCGGTCCCAATGCACCAATGTACAATGTGAGTGGTGTTGTCGAAATATTGAATTCCATCGTAAACAATCCGCTAACAAGCCAGCGAGTAAGTTACTGGTTCAGCGAACTGTATAAGCGAGGCTACGAAGGGCTTAGTGAATCTAACGGATCTAACGGACGTGAATTATTTATCAGTTTCCAGGGCCTAATAGAGTTGGTAGCAATTGCCACAATGGATCAGGCGGGAGTAAGTATCACTAACATACTGAACGCTCGCGCAGCACTGAAAAAAATTGACCATTCTTTATATCCATTTGCTAACGTTCCGCTGCTTGAATCCCTTCGCCGGGAAGGCAAGAAAGTAAGGCTAGACTATGAGGGTCAAGTAATTGAGTTAGATGGTACAAACCAATATAATTTGGAATTTGTCCATAGCTTTTTGTTGTCGATTGACTTTGAGGTTGTTAATGGAGTTATTCAGCGAATGATGCCGAAAAAAGGTAAGGGAATAATTATCATCGACCCAAGAATAAGCCAGGGGCTACCCTGTATCGCCGGAAAGGACGTCACCTTAGACGAGATTAAAAGACAATTCAAAGGGCCGCAGTCATACGGGGTTCTAAAAGCAAACTATGATCTCGAAAAAGAAGAGGTCGATATGGGATTAGCCTATCTACTCAACTGAAAATATCATGCTGATTCTGCTCGAAGCTAACTACCCAATCCCTTTGATAAAGGCTTTACAAGCTGCAATGCTAGCGTATCCAAAAGAAACGGTTACAGTTCTAAAGGATAGCTATCTAATTGAAGAGGATGCCAATAGCCGAACAATTGTCTTTATGATTAATAGAGACAAAAAACGAATTGCACCAGCAATTCGGCAACGTTGCG
Organism: Spirosoma endophyticum; assembly: GCF_900112365.1. Classification (GTDB taxonomy): domain Bacteria; phylum Bacteroidota; class Bacteroidia; order Cytophagales; family Spirosomataceae; genus Spirosoma; species Spirosoma endophyticum. The sequence goes on from NZ_FOLQ01000012.1 coordinate 99,396, forward strand.
AGCAAGGATACTTTGTTTTCGCGCTAAGAGCATCGCATAATGACAGCTTTGATCCATTTCAACTAACCATTCAAATGTTGAGCATGCTGCCGAAAATAATCGATGTGATCGAATCTGACACAGACCCATTTGTGTATCAATTACAGCTTCAAAAAAGGCAAATTACAAAAGTCAGTTTAGCTCCTATTGAACAAGCTCAACCGCCAAAGCCAACAGTTAAGAGGAATAAACGAATACGGTCAAGAGTAGATAACGCACAAACTGTATTCCCCTATCATGAATCAGAATCAGCGTAAGCGTATCCGTATTGTAACGACCAATTAGAAGTTAAACCTAGGATAGAATGTATGAGCAGCGTACTAGTTTCAATATAAGGCTAACTACAGCCTGAAAGTAAAATACTTAATAGCCAGCAACTTCCATCTCCATGCCATCCATTTCGGTTCACTTTATTGATATCAAAAGTAAAATTCGTGAGAAGCTTAGAACAGCGCGGGAATCTGTCCAAATAGCGGTAGCTTGGTTTACAGATGAAGAATTGATGGATGAACTCATTGAGCTTAAAAGGCTAAGGTCGCAGCTGAAAATTCAAATCGTGATCAGCTACGCCAGAGAGAATTTCCTAAATGTGGCTAACCTAAAGAGATTGCGTGATGCCCATATTGAATTGCGGGTCATGAGTGAAACTGAGCATTTTCTACATCATAAGTTCTGCATTATTGACTCAAAAATAATCATCAACGGCTCTTATAACTGGACCTATTATGCTGCTACCCGGAATGATGAAAACATTATGATCATCACGGCAGAAGCAGAGCCAGAAATCCTGTTTACACAATTTAATACCAAATTCAATCGGTACTTGGACCCTGTAAGAAGCAGCCCTTTTAATCCGAATATGATAATTGAAAATGAGATTGTATATCTAAATCAATATGATGTACAACAAATACAGTTGAGGCAACACTTTCAACAGGCCGTGCAGCAGTCTTTAGAAGAAATTGATGTCATTAACCCTGATAAGCCTCGAGCTGAGCGGGTCAATACCGACCTGATCAATGATTTAATTCAGCGTCATGGCGATGGTGTACAGATGGTTAAAAGGCTAATCGCAAACGCAAATGGCGGACAAGCCCCTCGGCAAGGATTTATCAAACTAGCTCTTTGGGGTAGATTAGACTTGAGCTTCGAACATTTGGCCCTACAAGATAATTTTCAAGAGCTCTTTACCCAAGTGGAATTGAATACATGTAGTTTACTTCTGAATATATAATAGGCTTCAAAAGGTAAAACTGATCTGTAATTTTTGAACTAACAATTCGATAAGAATACATTGCTAAAAGGGATTAGATAGCCTTTTGAAAAGATGTTTTAATTTTTTTAAGTTTTATGAATCTACTAGCAAAATAATTATGAAATTAGAAAGGGTAGGGAAAGGAACATCATCTTATATAGATCGCAATGATATTTTAAGTCAAATTGTGAATTTGTTTGACTTAAGTCTTATCAGAAAAATTTTCTTTAATGACTCGCCTAACAGAACAAGAGAAGTACAATGTTCTGAAAATTATCAATTCTGGAAAAATGCAATCCAATCCAATTACTATCCAGAACAAGTAATATGTCTTAACAATTTTAAAATCTTAGAGTGGCTTCCGTTTTCGCCAGGATTATTTTTTACAGATGAAGCAATAAATTCAAGAAACCTGGCCCTAAATGAAGCGCGAGTTGGAAGTATTAGTCTTAAAATGTTAGGTGCATATGGAGATAAAATACCAAGAAATTATATTGAATTACCTCCCTCAGGCAAAGGCCAAATGATTAAAGGTGGTATTGGATCTATAAGATTAACCTCAAAGATTTTCAAAAATGAAGAAAAATATTTTCTGTGTGCTAGCTCAAATGGAGTTAGCCACGAGGGCATTCCCATGGTAATATCGGCAAATGAATACTCAAAAGTAATCGATAAGATAAAAACCGAAAGCCGTTTTGATATTAGATTTTCCATTTGTGGAAAATTAAAAATGTTACCAGTTGAATTTTCATCGTTTAAATTTTCAAGAGGAATACCTAAGTATTATTTAGATGTTGATTCTATATATCCTGAACATAATCAGTCAAGTCCTCTAAATATGTCTACAAATCAAATTGTTAGTGTAGCCATTATGTATGGAGTTGACAATGACATGAGATATGATTCTAAATGGTCGTTCTGTCAATTTACTCCGGACTCACAAGATAAACAGTTGAATGTAGCCGTTAATTGGCTTAAAGATTACGCTTTTAGGTATTCAGAAAATAAGGAGCCTATTATCATAGGAGATTTCGACGAACAAAAAGAACATTTTGATAACGTCGAATTTCCTATTTCTAAAATAATTAATGGGGATTACAATCCTGAAATTGTCCAAAGTTATTTTAAAAGAAATCACATTAACTTGACTTTAAACATGGGAGACGTATTTAAGAATATCTCTAACACTACGATTGTAAATCGTTCATTATTACATAGCTCTTTTGTCAAAGCAGAAAGCAGTGTAGGATTTGACAAAGCTAATGTGTTAAATGAAATCGCTAGTATTGTTGAAGAAACAAAAAGTAAAGATGCAGGTGAGCTATTCGATAGTTTTAATGAAGAATTAGCAAAACCACAACCTAAAAATACTGTATTGAAGTCTATATGGAAGGGTATGACAGAAGCAGCACCACTTTTACTTACCACTGCAGAAATCGTTGAAAAAGTTAAGCCACTATTAGGCCTGTAAAGTTCAACAAAATCTCCTACTAATATTGCTTAATTAGCTATTTTCAGAAAGCTAGTCAAACAATATCAGTGGATTTGCTACGCACTATCAATACTTTATCTGCATTTCCAGTAGGGGAGTTTACGGTGATATTTGATACCCAATAATCTTTGCCGTTTATGTGCACCTTTTCGGAAAAGTCCAGGGTGACTAAGTGAAACTGTTGTATGTAGTATGATAGGATGAAGCGATATCAAATTGATATTCTACTAACCTTTTCGCGTTCAATAAAACCGAGACCAGGTCCCTTACCCTGAACCATTAAACTGAACGGATTTATTGAACGTAAAAAGGGCCGTTTCTAGCCCCTTCCCTCCTACTCAACCACCGTCCAGAAAAACGTCCGATTCATGTCAGAACCTCGTTCGCATTTTTTAATCGCTGTCAACTACTATCCGTCGTATACAAAGAGGCTACCTAGCCCTTATTAATGACTCAGTACAGTATACCTTCGATCCAGACTCAACGCTAAAACACACCCCTTACTCATACCGTTATCAGGGTCTGGTAATACCCTTTATACGCCGAGCCAAAATCGACTTGTCGCCAAACGGGTAGCCATACCCCCTATGCCCGACCAACCAACTATTAATATCCTCTGGTTCAAACGCGACCTGCGCCTGCGCGATCACGCCCCCCTCCAGGCAGCCATTGCCCGGGGACAGCGTGTTCCCAAGCGACCTTTACTCCTACTCTACTGTTTCGAGCCTTCAGTCATGGCCGATCCCAACTACGAGCTACGCCACTGGCGATTCGTGCACGAATGCCTGGCCGATCTCCAGCAGCAGCTGGCGACGATGCCACCGGCGGCGGTCTCCGAGACGAGTCCACTGGTGCACGAATGGCTGCCGTTTGACTTCGAAGACCCCGCCGATGAGCCTACGCCCGAAACGGGTCCTCCCGCCGTTTGGATATTTCACCGGGAGGTGACGGATGTATTGACCGCCTTGCAGACCCAGTTTACCATTGGCTCCCTCTTCTCCCACGAAGAGACGGGGCTGGCCGTCACGTATGATCGGGATAAAGCCGTGGCCCGGTTTTGCCGCCAGCAAGGAATTCCGTGGCACGAGTACCAAAATAACGGGGTGATACGACGCCTGAAAAACCGGGATACCTGGGCCACCGACTGGCAGCAGACCATGCAGGCTCCCCAGCAGCAGCCGGACCTGACCCGCTGGCTCCCGGCCCCGGTGCCATTGACCTGGTATGAGGCTGAGCGTGGCCCGGAGCTGCCGATCGAGTGGCAAACTCCGCATCCTTCGTATCAGCCCGGTGGGGAATATAATGGGCATCGGTACTTAACCAGCTTTCTAACCGAGCGAATCGCCCGCTACGCGGCTTCCATCTCCAAACCCCTGGAAAGCCGACGCGGATGCAGTCGCCTCTCGCCTTACCTGGCCTGGGGGTGTCTGAGCATCCGGCAGGTCTACCAGGCCCAGCGAGAGGCGGCCAGAAAACCCGCGCTAGTGGGCCTGGGGCGGCAACTGGCTGCGTTCGCTTCTAGACTGCGCTGGCATTGCCATTTCATTCAAAAGTTCGAGGATGAAGACCGCATGGAGTTCGAGAATGTGAACCGGGCCTTCGAGACCCTGCCCAAAAACACCAACCCCGACCACTATGCTGCCTGGCGGGATGGGCGCACGGGCTATCCGCTCATCGACGCGTGCATGCGGTGTCTGGCGGCCACGGGCTACATCAACTTCCGCATGCGGGCCATGCTGACCTCCTTTCTCACCCACCATTTGTTTCAGCATTGGCAGGAAGGGGGTTGGCACTTGGCCCGGCTCTACACCGATTTCGAACCGGGCATCCACTACGCGCAAATCCAGATGCAGTCGGGCATGACGGGCACCAATACCATCCGGATTTATAACCCCGTCAAGCAGTCGCAGGACCATGACCCGCAGGGGGTGTTCATCCGGCAATGGGTGCCTGAATTGGTCAACTGTCCCTTAGCCTATATTCATCATCCCTGGACGATGCCCCCGCTGGAACAGGCCATGGATCACTTTCAGGTTGGCGTTGACTACCCCGCTCCCATCATCGATGCGGCGGTCATGGCTCGCCAGGCTCGTCTCCTGCTCCACCAGCCCCGCCAGAGTGAAGTGGGCCAGGCCGAGCAGGCCCGTATTTTAGAAAAACATAGCTTACCGGTATCGGATCGGCCTAAAAAGACGGCTCGCAAGCCGGGCAAGAAGGGGAAAAAGACAACCACAGGGCCTGAAGGGGTCGGGCCCCTACTCCCTTAACGAGCGGTTACTATAGGGATTGAGTGGCCCCTGGCAGGGTTCTTAAACACGCCTCAACCCACGCCGTTATATACCTATGAGTCCCCCTATGTATACGGCCATCCCGGCCACAACGGATCGAGCCTATTGGCAGATGAAGACCGATGATGCAACCCGTTCGCTTCAGGTCTTTGTGCCCATATATCCTGACCTTCATCAGCAACTGAAAGCGGAGGCCTGGAAAGCCAGTCAAACCCGGCTGGCTAAAAAAGTCAAGTCTTTGCCCCCTTTGGATGTGGAGCAAAGTGGCCATTTCTAGTGAAATCTAGAGTGACACCAACGTATAGAGTTGTTTTACCAGCTCTCCTAACCGAGATAGCGTTCCTTTAAAACGTCCGAATAAAATCAGGACAAGACATCAGCATCAATCTTGAGCTTCGTGCGCAAGATCTTGGCCATAGTCAGATTAACCCAGCGCTTCCCCATAATACTTCGGACAGACGGGTTTTGGGCACTTCCAGCAGATGGGCTATCTTACGCTGTTTCAGCTTCTTTTCGTATATCTTTAACTCGATCATTTCTGGGATTGATTGTGGCACCTTAATGGGCATTAAAGGAATACAGGGGCGGCATGTTCGTCAACTCAACGCCCATAAAAATGAAAATAACCTCCTGGTTGGAAGCCTGGCCCGCTCTTTGCGAAAGGCGGGGCGCTCCTGGACCCAGTTTGTTCAGGAGTTGACTAGCAATGGGTTTCGCACCCGGCCAGGTAAACCGTTTCGAGTCATGTAGGTACAACGAGTCGTTGAATTCATCGATGGGAACATCGATGAATTATTTGAACAGATATGGCCGATGATAGGGATGGAATGGTATGCAGAGCAGAAAATATGGAAGGTCGTTGCGTTATTCACTATTAGCCAGTACTAGAAGGATTGAGTGTTGGTAAGGATAGTTAAACTCACCTACAAAGTAGATCAACCTGGACTAGTCCCCAACTTTTGCCGACCAAACCCCTGCTTGTATCGATGATCCCCCGGTTATAAACGACAAAACTTTGGGGACAGCCGCATGTATTTTTTCAGCGCTTATCGCCCACCGGCTCGAATGGCCGTCACATACAGGTAGTAGTTATGGTCCCCACCATGTTGGGGCTTAATCCCACTGGCGTGAAAGTAGCGGCCACTAAAGGTAACCGTTTTAACTAGCCAGTCTTTCGCGTTGGCTAGGTTACAAACAACACCCGTTCTTTCCGTATCAAAGGTATTAGGTTCCCCGTAGACAATCACGTAGGCCTGTAGATCGCCTCGATAGTGAACCTGTCCTACCCATTCGTGTCGCTCCATAGCAAAATGGCTGGAGTCCTGGCAGCCCTTTTGAACAAATAGGCGAAACTCCTTTGCGCTCAGGTTGGATAGGGTTGTTACGGAGGAAATGTCGGTTACACCCGGGATGTAGGGCTGTTGGGCATACACCGAATTCAGTCCTGAACTGCTACTGAAGACGATACCAAACCAGCAAAGCTTAAAAAATAGATTCATTGTTGAGTTTGTTTAGTGAAATCTTCTGTTTAGCTGCTTTTTTTACATGCGCTATTTGTACTAAAGAGTGGATGCACTACGGTGAAACATTTCATATTGTAGCCCTCCTTTACGATTAATCTGGTACATCTGGGGTACTCTGCATAACGAGTACATAACTTTCGTACAGAATAGCTTAGTAGCAATCCATTAATATCTTACGAAGAGAATTTCATTATAACGCGGGGCCCGCAGCGGCGGTCGGTTTAAAGGAAACGACACTATGAAAGACGCACTTGTTTTTTACCAAAAGCAGTATCAACCTATTTGGAAAGAGGTTCCCTGGCAACCCTTTCCTTTGGAACGAAATACCCTGTTTTGTCCCGATGATACTACCATCCGGAATGTACTTATTTCGTTAAACAAGATAGATCTATCAACGCCTAGACCTGAAACGTTTGAACAGGCCACAACGGACCTTCACTGGGCTATCGTTAGCTACGAGGAAGACTTTGTCTTGTATTGGTTATCGCACTACATCGAAGCAGGTGACCAGGGCTTCGTCTTATATCGATTTCAGAACTTTGTAGCCAGTCAGACTAACTTCCTGGATTTTGGACGCCGTTTCAAATTGCCGGATGATTCCACCGCCAAGATTTATATGGATGTCTTCAGCAGACTGAATGAATGGTCGAAACTCCTAACATTACCCTACAAATATGAAGTTGTCTTGGAAGACAATTATATGGGTTTTCAACGAAATTACGATAAACCGGTACTGATCCCTGACCTAGACGATAAACAAACTGATAGTATAACCTTGAATGTGAATAACTCAATAGAAACTAAAACCTCCTTTTGGAACAGGCTATTGGCTCGTCTAAGGCAGCGAAGTCAATCCTAATGGAATAACTCTCCTTTCAGTATAGAATCGTATCGCTTAGTAATTAATAAAATTTATTTGCAGAAAGGTTTATGCCTTTATCCCTTAAATAAAACGCTTCGTCCCCAAATCGTATAGGTTGGTCCCCAAACAGAAAATAAATTCAAAACCACTGTAATTGTCTGGTAATTAAGGACAACCGACTACTCATTTAAAATCGCCATATTTGATTATAGGGTAATTTATTCCCTACCTCAATCAAGTATGGAAACCAATCATTTTTCGCTTCGCCTAAGCAGCCTTACAGCTGATTTGCCTATCAACGCCGATCAGCAGCGGTCGGCCGTCACCGCTGCCCAAGATACCTTCGAGGAGTTGCGTCGACAGGGAGTACCCCTTCATCAAGCCATCGAAAATGCCGAGTCGGTGTTACTCGAAACGATCACGCCGACCTTGGATGCCGCCAGTCGCCTAAACGATATTCTGGCCAACGATTTTGAGCAGCAGCCCGAGCTGGCCAGCTCGCCCCATTTTCCTATTCTGCTCCAGAAATTTATGCCCATGCTGGTAGAGTCAGAGAGCCGGTTGGCAAATGCCTTCATCGTTGGATTAGTCAGTGAGTACCGCGATAAACATTTGACCAATGGGGTATAATCATCGCGCGCACCTGGCCGCCAACCTGGAGGCCCTACGACTAGCGTTTCTGGTCGACCAGCGGAGCAAATCCGGCAACCCGGTTGAATTGACTGCCGAAGAACGCAATACACTAGCGGCTTATAGTGGTTTTGGTGCCTTAAAATCGGTTCTACTACCGGTCGAAAAAGATACCCTTTGGACGACTGCCCTGGATAATCAGTTGCGTCCGGGTGTTCAGCAGCTACACAAGCTACTAGCGGAGGCCGCTGGTGATCGGGCGGAGGACTTTCTATCGGGTATCCGCAACAACGTCCTGTCTGGGTTTTATACGCCCCCACAGATCGTTGAGCAGTTAGGCAAGGGACTGGCCAGCGTGGTGGGTTCTACACCCATTCAGTATTTAGACCCATCAGCGGGAACGGGCATCTTTCCTCAGGCTTTTGCTCAGGGTGGTCTACCGATCGGTTCCGCGCAGCTGATCGAAAAAGATCCCGCGACCGCCCTGGTCCTCAAAGCCCTCTACCCACAGTACACGGTGGAAAATAAAGGGTTTGAAGAGAGCGGCCGTAAGCTTAATGATCGCTTCGATCTGGTGGCCAGCAACATCCCGTTTGGTAACGTCGCCATCTGGGACGAAGCCCTGGCCAACAGTAAGGACAAGCAACGCCGGGGAGCCTGCGCCCGGCTACATACCTATTTCAGCGTCAAAAGTATAGACTGTCTTCGGGAAGGCGGTGTAGCGGCCATCCTGACCACGGATGCCCTGCTGAACTCTCCGGCGAATGAACCGGTACGTCAGTACCTGATGAAGACCTGCGATCTGGTCTCAGCGGTTCGACTACCGCACAACCTGTTTACCGACTTTGCCGGCACGAGTGTAGGAAGCGACGTCATTCTGCTTCAAAAACGAAGCGGTAAAACGGCCCTGACTGATCAGGAAAAGAAATTCATCCGGTCCAGCGTAAGCCCAGCGAAGACGGTTGTCAACGAACTCTTCATGAAGGGTGAAAACATCGTGGCTACTAGCCAAAAACTAGACACCGACCAGTACGGCAAAGCCGCCCTGATCTATGAGCACCAGGGCGGTATCGATGAGATCGCCCGGCAGCTTGGTCGCTACGTAGGAGACGATATGGCCCGAACCTTTCGGCAGCAAAGCTTTGAGCAGCATAGGATGGAACCTACCATCCAGCGCGTTCAGCCGAGCCGGGCCGCCGACCGCTCCGCAACACCCCTGTTTGTGCAGGGAGAGTTGTTCGCCATGAACGCCCCTGCTCCGGCTTTACCTCGTCCCTTAACGCTGCCATTGGAAGATTTCCACCAGCCGGGGAGTCTGATCTACCAACAGGGCGAAGTAGGCCGGTTAGCGTCTGATCTAAAAACGCTGGAAACACTACCGGGACAGGTAGACCATTCACGGCTGGGCGCTATGCTCCAGATTCGGGATGCCTACGAGCGGTTATACCGCCGGGAAACGGATTCCCAGCAGCCACAACCCGACTTACGCCTGGCACTCAATACGGCTTATGGTGCCTTTATTACGCGCTACGGCCCCATTAACGAAGGCAAAAATGCGGGCTTGGCTCTACTGGATCCCGATGGCCGCAGCCTGCTAGCGCTCGAAAATGCGGATGCTACTAAACAATTTGTCAGGGCTGATATATTCAACCAGCCGGTCAGCATCCAACAGGCAAAAGTAGAGCAGTTTACGGCCCAAGATGCACTAACCGCCAGCCTGAGCAAACTGGGAAGGGTCGATATAGAGTACCTTCAGGAACTGACCAAATTACCCAAGCCCCAGCTGATCAAAGACCTGGAAGGACAGATTATTTATAATCCGTTAGAGCAGCAATACCAAACGCCAACAACGCTGGTGAGTGGGAACGTAGTGGAGAAGCTGGAAGCGATGGAAGCACTGGCCGCAGATCCGCTGGCCGGGCCTGCGCTCAAGGCACTGCGTGAAGGTCAGCCCACGCCAATCAGTTTCGATGAATTGGACTTTAATCTTGGGGAACGCTGGATACCGACCGACGTTTACGAGCAGTTCGCCAAGAATCTGTTCGGTAGTAATGTGACAGTGACGTATCTACCCTCAACCGACGAATTCAGCGTCGATCTGCCATCGTGGGGCTATAAGAACGCAACCATCACCCAGCAGTACGCCGTGCAGGGGCAGTTCCGGATGTACGACGGTCTAACCCTGATGGAATATGCGTTGTACAATACAACGCCCAATATCAATAAAGAAGGGCCAGACGGAGTAAAGATGCTCGACAACGAAGCGACCCAGCTGGCCGCAACTAAAATTGAGCAGATCCGTACCGCCTTTGTCGAATGGCTACCTACTCAGAACCCGCAACTGAAGCAGGACCTGGCCGACCGCTACAACCGGTTGTACAACTGTTTTGTCAAACCCCAGCACGATGGCGCGCATCAGCAGTTTCCTGATTTGAATTTAAAAGGGCTGGGTATTCCGGGCTTATACGGCTCGCAGAAAGATGTGACCTGGATGCTGTTACAAAACGGTGGAGGTATCGCCGATCACGAAGTTGGCACCGGCAAAACGCTCATCATGACGGTGGCGTCTTACGAAATGAAGCGGTTAGGGCTGGCGAGCAAACCCATGATCCTGGCTATGAAAGCTAACGTCAACCAGATTGCCGAAACCTACCGAACGGCCTATCCAAATGCCAAGCTGCTTTACCCTGGCCAGGATGACTTCACGCCTGCCAACCGGGAACGGTTTTTGAACTCGATTAAAAACGGTGCCTGGGATTGTATCATCCTGACCCATGATCAGTTTGCCCGCATTCCCCAGGCCCCCGACGTGCAGCAGAAAGTCATGCAGGCAGAGCTGCGCAACCTGGAGAAAGATTTAAAGACGATTGAGAAAACGGGGGGTACCATTTCCAAATCACTACTAAAAGGGCTGGAAACACGGAAAGCCAATCTAACCGTTAAGCTGTTAAGACTACAAAGTGAGATGGATAAAAAGACGGATTCGGTGCCCCACTTTGGCAACATGGGTATCGATCACCTGTTCGTCGATGAATCGCATCAGTTCAAGAATTTACAGTTTACCACCCGTCACAACCGGGTAGCCGGACTGGGCAATCCGGAAGGCAGCCAGCGGGCAACCAACCTGCTCTATGCCGTGCGGAGCATCCAGGAACGAACAGGTAAAGACTTAGGTGCTACGTTCTTATCGGGGACCACCATAACCAATTCACTGACGGAAATGTATTTGCTGTTTAAGTACTTGCGTCCGAAGGAAATGGCCCGGCAACACATTGATAATTTCGATGCCTGGGCAGCGGTCTATGCCAAGAAAACGTAGGATTACGAATACAGTGTTACCAACCAACTGCTGGTCAAAGAGCGTTTCCGCCATTTTATCAAAGTCCCCGAGCTGGCTCAATTTTATAGCCAGATCACGGATTATCGAACGGCGTCAATGGTGGGCCTCGACCGGCCTAAAGCGGTTGATGTGCTGATCAGCTTACCCCCTACGCCTGATCAGGCGGTATTCAATAAAAAACTGATTGAGTTTGCTAAAACCGGCGACGGGACGATTCTGGACCGCGCGCCACTGTCCGAAAAAGAGAGCACGGCCAAAATGCTGATTGCGACCAATTACGCCAAGAAAGCAGCCCTGGACATGCGGCTGATCGACCCAACGTTGGACGATCAGCCCAGTAGCAAACTATCCCGCTGTGCTGCGTTGATCGCCAGCCACTACCAGGAGAGCGCCCCCTATAAAGGCACGCAAATGGTGTTTTGTGATACCGGTACGTATAAACCAAGTAGCTCCTGGAATGCCTATAGCGCCCTACGGGACAAATTAGTCCAGGAATATGGCATTCCAGCGCACCAGATCCGGTTCGCTCAGGAGTGTAAAAATGACAAGGAACGGATTGCGCTCTGGGATAAGGCCAATACGGGTGAGGTGCGGATACTTGTCGGTTCGACGGGGACGATGGGAACGGGCGTTAACGCGCAGAAGCGGGTCGTAGCCATGTACCACCTGGATATCCCCTGGAAACCGTCCGAACTTGACCAGCGCGTCGGACGTGGCTCCCGAACGGGCAACGTGGTGGCCCGCGATCACTTCAACAACGAAGTTAAAAACTACGTCTTCGCTACCGAGCAGTCGTTGGATAACTATAAATTCAATTTGCTGCACACGAAGGCCACGTTTATTGCTCAGATCAAGAGCGGATCAATGACGGGTCGTCGGTTGGACGAGGGTGCATTTGACGAGGCTACCGGCATGAATTTTTCGGAGTACGTGGCGATCTTGTCAGGCAATCAGGACTTGTTGCAAAAAGCCCGGCTGGAAAAACAGATCACCGCCCTGGAGAGTGAACTGAAGCTATTTCAGAAGGAAGGCTATAAAGCAGGATCGATGCTCACCGACGTAAGTAAATCGCTGGAAAAGGCGCTGAAAACGGCAACCTTACTTCAAACTGACTATGCCAGGCTAACGGCCGTCACGCAATTCGGACCCGACGGAAGTTTGCCCAATGCTACCAAGATAACACTGACGAATACCCCTATCACTAAAGTCAAAGCCTTGGGGGAATACTTGGTTGAGTTGGACCGGCGCATGGATACCAAAGGGGGGGCCAAGCAGGTTGGAACATTACACGGATTTGACTTGTACGTGCGAACCGAAACAGGTCATAGCGTGAATGGGTTAATCGAGAAAGCCAATGCCTTTTTTGTCAAAAGCGACAATTTGACCTACAGCTACAATAACGGCTATCTATCGGGTCATACCCCGGAGGTAGCGGCCCGGCAGTTCGTGCGTGGCCTGGAGAAAATACCGTCGCTTATTCAACACCAGCAGGAGAAAATCGACAATCTGACCAATCAGCAAAAGTTATTGACTGATATTGCGGCAAAACCCTGGGGGAAAGGGGATAAACTTCAGGAACTCAAATCGGAGTTGCGGCAGGTCGAATCTCGTTTACAGACGATTGGTCAGGAAAAGGAACCGGAAAAAACGCAACAAAAAGAAAAAACGACCGCCAAAAAGCATCAGGACCAAGGCATAGAAATCACTTAGTTTTTTCTTCGCGCACCAAAATTGAGAGGCCCCTGGTTGGGTGATTAATCAGATGCAAAATACCTCTTTGTTGAGTTTTTAAGTAAAGAACTTCCGTATGCTTACCAGACAGTAATCGGCAGATCTGTGGAGCCAATTCAGGTAAGACCATATCATTATGAATGTCGATGTAAGGATCGATTAAGGGTCGTAGTTGCTGAATCGTATATCGAGTACCGACTAACGTATCTAAGGGGATGAAGGGCACAGACTTAATTAAGCGCGTTTTCATTGAATCAAAAGGTGAAAAACGGATTAGGGTTAAAAATAAGCTCAGTTCTGAATGATTTGGAAAAAAGCAGGCCGACATAATCGGCCTGCTTTACGCCGCGCGGGCGGCCCCGTTCTATCCACACCATAAGAAAGTTTCCTTCCTTAAGTTCTTAATTACTTAGTTGAACTGGCAGGATGCCAGATTGTTGGTAACACGACACCAGCGACAAAAGCAAAAATGAGCATACCCCGGATAAGAAAAATGTAATCGGGTTCCACATTTTGAGTAACGGCTGTCAGCAAATACATCAATAGGCCACTGGTAACCGAACAGCTCAGCAACTGAGGAGTCAATAGCTGGTTACGAGGGCTCAGTTTGATTAATTGGTAAAAACAATACCAGAAGCCCCAAAGCCATGCCCCATAGCGAACCGTTTCGACAACGATCAGCGCGTAATAACCTGATGTATCGTCAGCTGGACTATCTAAGAATCCGTTCCAGAACCAACAAACAATATTGATCACTTGAACCAGTAATGAGGAAACAATAAATAAACACCAGAAACGCTGACCTGAGTGTGCAGGTATAATTCTATAAACCAAGGGTGATACCCATTTAAAGAAAATCGTTTGTTCAAAAGGTTTCATAGTCTGAGAGTAGTTAGTAGTTAAAAATAGATTATTTATTTCAAAATAGATAGGCCAACGAAAGCTAGTAAACCACCTAGTATGACAAGATAAGTTTTCATAAATTAAGGGTTAAAAGCTACGAGCCTGCGGGTTTTGAAACCCTATTTTGAAAATGGAAAGGCTCAGAGTGTCTAGTCTTATAACTGCCGTTGAAACGTCCCAGGTCCAGACTCGCGGTTGAGTTGCTCGTAGTAGATCCGTTGCCAGAATTCCCGATGCCTGGCCACGGCTGTAATAGGGTCAGCAGTTTTGTTCTTGATGAAATACTTTACCTCAGAAACAGGCTTATCACCCTTACATATGGGACAATAGTAAGTCTTGGTTTTCTCCGAGTGAGCACGTTTAGCTACACTAACACTACCGCAGCATTGACAAGCCAGGCGCGGAGTAGTGGGTAAGCTATTCAGCAAAGTTTCATCACTTTGCTCAAGGATGTTTTCACGGATCTGGGCAGCAGTCATGAGCGGCTAGGGGAAGTGTTAGGAATCAAACTGGATGATGGGGTACGGGAGCAGAAATGAACGATAAATTCAGCAATCAGAAAACTGACAATACAGAGTGAAACCACAATCAAGACCAGGCTTAAAAGGGCCATCGGTAGCGATTTTCGCTTAAAGATGTTGAGTACCATAAAAATTCAAGTAGAGATTAAGAGTCAACCAATAATAGCTATTTCTTCCAGTTCAGCTTTTATGCCATAAACCTGTGAACGTGTCGTAGCGTCTAGTTTTGCAAAGACTTCCCGGTAAGGCAAAAGAGTTGATGATAAATCACGATTTACTGATGCGAACAACGCTCCCTCAGTTGGCGTTAATTGCCAAACGGTTTGCATCCGATGACCATGAATAAGTTTTCGATGATCGAGTAAAAATACGTTTGGGATAGTGGCTTGTAGTTCTATAAACCGCTGTAGACAGTCATTGTCATCTATCTCGCCATACAAGTCAATGGGAGCAAGTAGCCAGATTTCAAGATTCATTTTTTGGCTAACCCGAAGGAGGTTAATCAAACTTTCCCAAAGAGGAATTTTTGAGAGAATACCTAGCCACAGACGCTCTACTATGAGTACCCTGGTGGTTTTCGTCGGAGGTAGTTGGGAAATGTATTCGACTACCTTGATTAAGTAATTCGTAAAGCGAATATCGTCTTCTTTTGGAGTACCTGTATCAAAATCAGCCAACAGATCGACATACGTAATACCCGGGATTGTGAGTGGCTCAGAAAAGACATCTTTATACCCCACTTCGTTGAAGGCCATTATTTTTTCATTCCATTCTGTAGAGAGATTTTCTGCGCGACGGCTAAATGAGCAGGTAGAATCAATAAACAAAATCGATGCATCGCGATAGCTTTTTAAAATCAAATATTTTGTAAAAAAACTTAAGCCCCCGCCGGCACCGCCACAAACGATCAACTTGTTGCCCGTGCACGGAACAAGCTTGGAAACCACGTCACCCCGGCTGATAAGCGGTACACCCCACAACAAATCGTTGTTACTGCCTGGGGCTGTTAATTGAAATGATGACATAGTACTTTAATTAAGAGTTAGGAATATTAATGCTTATGTGAAATGCGCCTTCAGTAAGTTCTTAGCGTGACTTATTCTTTACTCTTGGCCTCGCCAATGCTGCCGAATGGGTTAATTCGGACAAACGCTGATGATTAAAATATACGTCTTCACCCACCTTTATTCGATCTAATTCCTGCTGAGAAAGTCCTATCTGCTCAATAAATGATAGTTTGCCAGCTTCGACGGGGTCTGTAAAATGATCCAGTATTTTGCCATTTTCCAATACGTAGTGACAACTGCGGCTCAGATGAAACATACCGACTGCATCCGCATCAAGTTCTTTCGAACAAGTCAGATTGAAGTAGATATAAAAAGACGCGCTGTAAAGTACCGAAGCCTGAACATGGGTAATAGCCTGATTCGCATTGATAAGCGAAATCATACGCTTTGCCTGAAAAACATAACCGCCCGTCGAACAAAGCTGAATCTGAAGTTTAGTCGTTGGTTCTAAACCAACATGATCAGCATAATAGGCTTCGTACTTATTCGAAAGCGCTGTATAAGCTGATTCGTCTATAGAATCGATGCTGATAAAATAAGCTTTTCCCTTTAAATAAGGTGAAACGTGAAGCCGTTCCTGTCGGCGGAGGGCGTCGATTTTTTCGCTGCATCGGTCGGTTAGGTACTTGCGATGACGGCTGATGGCCACCTGGGGACTACTCGTACGGGATTCATAGTAGTAAGGCAGTGGACTTAACCAGACCCGCTTTCTACAGACGGAGCAGTAATGTTTACCTTCCTCATTTTGAGTCTTACGTTCGACTAAACTTTGATTCATACAATGGGGGCAGCCACTCACTAACTCATACGGCAAGCTATTGAGCAGATCCGTATCTGACAACGCTAAACGGGATAAAAAATGGGGTGTCGTAAAATCAGCAATACCAGCACTGGTTACCCAAGTGGACGAATGCAGATCAGGCGAATTTGTCAGTACATCATCCGTAGTAGAAACCTGGTCACTAGGCAGGGATGGTACCGTCTCAAAATTCCATACAGACAACGGTACAAGTAGTTCTGGCTCTGACGATAAATCGGGCCGGGTAACTACATTGATTGGTTCTGCCAGTAAATCCGGTTCAGGCTCTAATGTCAACGGCTCTTCCTGATCTGGCAGGTAATCAGAACTTGAGTGAGCATTGAGCTGAACCTGTTCTTTTTTAATACTTTTCTTGTCCTGATCAAACTTATCAATACGGAAAGGTAAGCCAAGATGGAAATGAAACATACGTGCGAAGTCCATAGTATATCCAGTTTAATAACAACCTAAATTTTTAATTAGAAACCACTGTTAAAGAATGCGCTAACTAAGCTGCCACCAATAAGGAATCCCGAAAATTCTGCTAGTTCCCTACTGTGAAAAGAGATTGAATTTGACTCTGAATAGCGATGACGTGCTCAAGCATGGCATCAGTAACAGGTGACTCTTCTAAGAGAGGGGCATAACCCACGAATAAGGGTTCATATCCGCGTATCGGATGTCCTTCGTTCCAACCCGTACCTAACCAGCCAGCGAATTCACCGTAATTTAAATTCTGAAGTGTAGCCGGAGTTAACGTACCGCGCAAGGTGGGTACAGACGCGATAAATTCAGCTTCCACTGGCAAGAGTAAAGGACAAATCAATACCGTACCAAAACAAGCAGTATTAAACTCAATCCGCGACTTGTTAGCCGTCAGCTCAGGTCCTAAGTAATCAAACGCTACGTACAGATGAATCCGCTGGGAACGGCTAGTTACAACAACTTGATCCAGGTCAGGGTATTTAATGTGTTGATAAGAGTCCAAGACAACGGCCCGATGTGAATTCACAGATCGGGTATGCAACAGCGTATGGCAAATAAAATCGGTATATAAGGCCAGCGTAGCCTTATTTTTAAATTCACTGGTTTTCCCTCTCACCAGTAATATTTCGGGCAGTAGTGGCTCCTCGCTCCGGGTGAAATCATTGCCTTGGACCATAGGATTTCCGGGTGCTGAAATCCAGTACAAGCCGGGGTTACTCCAAGTGTCAAAACAAATTTCCACGATGCTTATGCTACGAGTCAGCGGCTTAATTTCATCATGGCTTGAAAAATCATTCAGTATAGGCTGAATGAATTGGGCAATTTGAGGAACCGAAGCCAGGATTGGCAGCGTCCGACGGTAGCCTTGTTTGGCAAATTCAATTAAATGGGGGATTGTGCAAACGTCTACGCCCAGTGGATGCTTGGCGTTCTTCTCAGTTACTGTGCGTAAATACCAGATGATAGCCGCGATGTAGTGGACGATTGCCGGGTACCGAACGAAACCTTTCTCGTTGACAGGATCATAAGGACCAAGCCGTAAATTCAAATGAATTAGTCCAGCTATCCGAACCGCGTCTGTAAGGTCAGTCACGCGTTTCCAGTCAATCGGGTTAAGGCGAAACGATTGGTCAGGGTAATCAAAATCGATTAGGTTGCGTTGGTCGTCAATAAAATAGTTAAGCTGTTCCGAGGGCATTGATCCTACGTAATACAGATGTGCATTCGTAGAAAATTCAGTAAACATAAACTGCGTTAGCAGGGCATTCTTTGCCGAGCCAGGCGAACCAATCAATAAAGTAGGCTGATTAGGTTGGTGACCACTTAATTGATTCAGGGGGTGATCTGTTTTAAGACTCATGGTATTACCATTCATAAAGGTAAGACAACTGATAAAAGTCATTAAGACTACTCGTCGTTATACGAGAAAAGTAAGTATCGGAATCACCTTATCGGTACTGCAATCGCTTAACTGATTGGACCAATGGGTTATCAAACGTATAGCGTTCTATCCAGGGGGCTATGGTCCAATGATACAATAGAAAAGCGATTACAAACAAGACAAGTAAAATCAGCCACTCTTTCCTGGAAGTACCTGATTCACTTTTTCGCTCCGTATAATCAGGCACTTGGCAGGCTTGCTCTGGAGATGATTTTGTCGCTACCATGTCATGTATGGCTGTTAAGGGTAAGATGAATACGGAGGCTAAAAATGAATACCCCTAAATTCTTCAGGGAGATCACACCATATCCTTATTATCAAGTCGATGAAAAGAAAGACTAGAAACCAAATAACTTTTATACCAAGTCGTTTTCAGAAGTGTTTAATTTTCCAAAAGAGTTGCACTGATTTTTGGTCGGCCTCCTTCAACCTATCCAGATCCGTCGCGGGAGACTTTTTGGGCGATTCCATATCATTTGACAGCGGTTACGGTGAAGGTTGTGTCTTTAGCTTGACCCAACGAATCAAAAACCCGAAACGTCAAGGTATGTGAACCTGAATCAATGGGCATATACGTGAGCGTATCACTCAGTAATCGACTCATAGTTGCTGGAACGACCGTTTTTCCACCGGGAGCGAGCACCTTGTTGTTAAGCCACAATTCACCCCGCACTGGCGCAGCTACCTGCCAGGAAAGTGTATACGAATTACCCAACGTGAGGTAATCCGGTTTAACACCGAAGCCCACTGACGTTGGCTTTCGCCAGGGAATTGACGTAGGAAAGGCGTCTATCTCTAGTTGAAAGGGAAATGTGCGTTGAATGTCGAGCGATTCGGTTTGACAGGCCGCCCCAACCAGTAGTAGGCCACAGGCCCAAAAGATTGACTTTTTCATCGGAAGAAACAGTAACGGATACCAATGTATCCAGTGGTGCGAAATTTGGAGACCTCCGAAAACGGGATATACCGTTCAGTGATCCCGCCCACGATGGCCAGCGATGGACCGACATATACCTCAGCTTCTAGTCCGAGCTGAGGGCCAATGGAAGCCGTAGATTTATTTTGAATGACTCCTTCCGCTAAATTTGGTTGATTCCGGTTAACAGATTCGTAGCCAACGTATAGTCCCGCCGTAGGTGCGATATACAGCCAACGATGGGTTGTAAAGAAACCACGGGGCACGTAATCCATCGACAGCCAATACTGCTCAATCAAAGGTTTTGCCAGCGTCTGGGCGTCGTAGTATTTACGCATGTACGATACAGAGGCTTTCCAATAGCGCTCATTTTTTCGGTACCATACGTAATCAAGGGCACCCATATAGCCGCTTCCCGGTGCATGTGGAGACGAAAATTTAGGGAAGTTATCGACGACTCCCGCCGTAAAACTAACGGCCGTCTGGCCCTTTATATGCCGCTGGGCGTAGGCTTGCCGACCAATGAGCGTGCTCACCAGGAGCAACAGAATCTGAAGGGATTTCATAAGATATCAGCGTCTAAAATGTCCTGATTAGCCATCGTGAAAGTCACCGTTCGGCCCCCATTCTTTTCGCCCATAATCACCTGTACCACCTTGTCATCCGGGATGGTGAATTTTTGGAAGACGTATATTTTTTCAACACTCTTCTGCCCAGGAATTATAGCTAACGGTTGGTTATATACGTACAGTGGAATGACTTCCAATTCCTGGTGTGACGTTTCTTTCGCCAGGGTTTTGTCAACGATAAAAAAGCGAATGAAATCCAGGTCATAGCGGATGTTGGATTTATTCTTCACCCCTATTTTATAATAAAGCACATTGTCCTTGTAATACAGGCCCCGTAGACTCGCCTGAATGTCGTATTTATTAATACCAATGTGTTTAACTCGCCGGTTGTGTTCCATGATAGACGAGCAGTTTTGGACAATTTCCTGCTGTGAGGTATTCACGCCAGCAAAGCTGACAAGGGTTCCTTTCTGGTTAACAGACCTTGCCTTTTGTTGGACCAACCCCTCCTCATTGACGGATAGATCCAGCGCCAGCATGGTCGGGTATTCATTGTAGTTAACCACGAAACTATAAAATTGCCCGTCGGCCGTCATGACCGAAAAATTGGTTTCATTAAACCCGATACTACTTGCCTTCACGCGTAGGACATTATCAACTGCGTTGGCTTTATCGGCAATAATATCCTTGGAACCCAGATCGACCGACCGAATGGGCGACTTGAAAATGATGCAGGTCGTCTTATTAAACGCCAAATCAAGATAGTAAGAACGAACGACGTTATGATCCTGTATTGGAAGTGATCCATAGGAAAATACCGGCACTTCACCCTGTGTGGAAAGACCTAGCCGCTCTGGGACGCTAATGGCCACACCCGGCGTCACCGCACTGGGTGCCACAGCGTTTCCGGCACCAACCCGTTTCCGGATTGAATCAAGTCGCATTGTTTGTGAAGTTGCCGTATTACGTGTGGCGCTTTTCAATGAATCAGCCACTTGAGCCGATGCCAGGTGATGCACACTAAGGGCTAGGACCGAAATATAGACTACATGTTTCATCGCAGTTACTTATTTTAAAAGGACATAATAATTATTTTTCAGCGTAGCCTTTTGAACGGCCACTTTACGGGAGAGGAAGCTTCGTCCTCCCTGAAGCCCAGCCTGAACGGCGGAGGCCGCTGCCATTGCCGGCACATTTGCCGAATAGACGGGGGCACTCACATTAAAGCCCTGACCCGCCTGGGAAACCGCTTGACGCCCTTGTTGAACGCCGACAACGTTTGGGACGTAGATGCCCGATAACCCATCCATATCAAAGACCGTTAATTTCATCGGCAGAATACGTCCTTCGACCTGTACCTGGTTAATGGCAATGTTAACCCGCTGGCCACCAAAATTGGCAACCCCGTACAGGCGGGTACCTTCCGGGATCATCCGGCCCCGAAGGGTAATCGATTCGAGCAATCGTAGCGTTACACGACCTCCCGATATAATCGTTTGATCTGAAAACACCATTGCTTTAACCGTTACCGAGAGCGAGTCTTCCTTCGCGTCCATCTGCTGTTTACGCATGTCGGACTGGAGCCCGTAAAAATTATTCTTACCCGCTGCTCCGTTTAGCGAAGAAACCGTGGAGATCGGAACCGTTTCAGGCTTGAGTGCTCTACCTTGCAGATCAGCTTGGCGCTTGATCTTATCAGCTTTATACTCCTGAAGCAACGCCAGCAATTGTTTCTGTTTTTCAATTTCTGCCTTTGTCTTGGTCGGATCGACCTCATTGACCTCATCATCATCTGCCAGCTCCTCTTGCCCAGCCCTAGTCCCCGCTTTCTGATTCCGTTTTTTTTTGCGCGGGGGCGCGGGGGATTCTGGTTTTTCGTAGATTTCATCCGGGACGTCATTTCCATAGATGTACGAATCGGCTTCACCACCACGTCGAGATTGATCTGGATGAAGGGTAGCCGGAACGTTTGCATTCAGGCCCCGTTCCATCGGCATCTGATCGGGCATCGATAACGGATGGGCATTCGTAGCCAGTTCAAGTTTTGACTGGGAAGGTAGGCCCGTTGAGTCGCCAGCGTTCGGCAAATCCGAATTTAAGCTCATGGTTGGTTTTACCGCGCCCTCCTCCTTAGATTTGGTGTGGTTAAGAAAGTAGTAAATAATCAGGATTAAGCAGACCCCAGCACCCGTCAGGATGGTGACGAATCGTTTATCCTGCATCAGCTGCTTGATTCTACTTCCGTCGAAGCGATCCGGCTCCGGCGTGGTTTGATTGGTGCTCATGATGTTTTTGGGTTATACGAGTAAAAAAATGACCAGTTGCCGTGTAGTACACACTGAAAGAACCTAGAAAAAGCAACCCTGCCAGACAAATGACGGCTTGCCATTTACGGTGCTGAAGCGGCTGTTTTTCCCACTGTTTGACTCGCCTATCAAGATTCGAATAAACCCACAGGCAAGCCGAATGGTAGGCCAACAGGAGTCGTTCGGAAGGCGGCTTCTTTCGCCGTTTAAGGATGTTCAGGAACATAGATGTAGGGACGTTAAGGGGTTAAGGACGATGCCCTTCGTAGTGATCCCGATTGATGGTTTCTATGTCCGAATTATCTGTAACCCGGAACCGCTCAATGACAAAGCCGTGCGGGTTATTATCCGTTCGGGTAGCGTCGATGAGGTAGCAATCGGCAATTAATTTACGCATCGTGATATTCGTCGCGCGAACCAGCATAATACGGGCATTAATCGTACAGTAGTAGGGCGATTTATTCATGTCCAGGCTGACCGAATCAATCATCACTTTCTGAATGGTATTGCCTTGTAAAAGCTTGGTATAGAAGCCTTTTTCCCGCAAATCAAGGTAATGCCGGGTAATGGATTCATCCCCCAGGTAAGCCGCCTGCTTCATATTGGCGTCAATGGCTTTCTCATCGGGTTCCTGGTTGAAAAAAAGCTTCAAAAACGTCTTGACATGGTCTTTTGCCTCGGCTGGGCGATTTGTGTTCTGTTCCTGAGCCAGCGCCAGCATAATCGACTTACCTCCATTGTCGAGCACGTATATTTTCTCCCGTGATTCCCGAGTAGTTTTGTACGAGAGATAGGCCACCCAGGAAGCTACCCCAATACAGCCCAGGACGATGACAAAGACTAAAATCCTGACTAATTGAAACGACGATTCGATATTTCGCAAATAGCGAAAATTGAAATTAGCATTCATACAAAGGAAAGTTTAAGCAGTTAGTAAGAGGTCGCGGCACCGGCTAAGCGACCCGCTGTATTACCCGAGGCTGCACCGGCTAGCTGAGTCGCCGTACGCGCCGGAGCCGACATCGCTCGTAAACCGTCTGAAACCCCGGTGGAATCCAATATCCAGGTAGCCAGTTTAGGGACCAGCAAGTACCCAAAAATACCGATGGCGTAGAAAAGCAAGTTGGCAATCGATGAACTCGGCATTCCAGGGTTGCCCTGAAGCTGCTGGAATTCTACATGCAGGCTGGACAGGTGAAAACTATCCAGAATGAACCCATAGATATTGGCAATCGGCACCCATAAAAGGGTATGTAGCACCCGCCCCACCCAGGCCGCAATGGAGGAGTAAAACCAGTCGAAACAGCCTAAACCGATCGTCAAAGGACCAAACATGCCTAAGATGATCAGGAAGTAAGTCGATATGATTTTTATGCCAATAATCACAATGAAATAAATAAGCCGAAAAAGAGCCATCAGCACATAGTTCACGGTGGTATCGATGACAAAATTGACCGCATCGGCGTACGCCGAGGTGATCGAATTACCCATACCCATCACACTGTCCGTCACCAGTTGAAACCAGGAGCGGTTATCTTCGGCGGCTGCTACCGGTGGCGGAGCATTGTTATTGCCTAGATTGTCAATACGCGTTTTGGCGTTGGTTAACACCTGTTGTTCTACCTCATCCCGACGGAAAGCGCCCATTTCCTGCGTCGCATCACTCAGCGTGCGGCCCATATAAACAACGCCGGAGTATAAACCTGGATAGGCCAGCAGGAGCATTGAAATAACAACCGGTCGAAGGAGTGGATATACATCAATGGCTTCATTTCGTGCCATGTGCGCCCAAACCCGGTAAAATACGTAAAACAGGGAGCCAATCAAGCCAATGGCCTGACCAATGGCAATGAAGGAAGAGAATTCAGGCAGCATCGTATCAAACAAGGCGTCAGCCGCTTCCTCAATACTGCTGATGGCCCCGTTGGCTAGCGTACCATTCCAGCCGGTTCCAGTGGATTGTAGTAAAATCATGGGTTGAATTGGAAGGAATTAACTTTTGAGAAAACTAACTGGCTTGAATTGAAGCCGCCAGGCCCCCGGCAGCTGGTGGCCAGCCACAGCGAATTGAGTTGCAATTTTGACGGACTTAGTAACTGCAACTTATCAAAACCATAACCCTGTGTTGCGCCATGATCGCCTAGCGCACTATGGGTTGAGTCATCCCAACGGAATGGCATGAAAGCCATTTCCGGGCCACAAGGGATTTTATGATTCGTGGTCGTATCTACGAGTTGCGAAAAGTAACTCCACAATAGCGAGTCTCCGGACGGTTTAATCGTTACACCGGCGTAAAAAAGACGGGAGCTACCACCGGGTAAAACGGCCTCCCACTGGCCTACATACCCAACGGGGAAATCAACTGCTGTTCGTCTGAAGCGATCTTGCTTTTGACAACTGCTTTGAGAGAAGGTTGCCAGTAGGCTGAGTACTACTACTAGGAGCTGTTTCATTTCTTTACGTAACGAATCATGTAAGGGTCAGAAATTCGCTTGCTGATCGCTGAACGCATGGCCTGTTCTGACTCTGCCATGCGGTAGTAATTGACCGAGGCTGCTACTTTCCGGCCAAAACTGGCTAAATCCGCGTGGTGCTGTTTTGCTTCAGCCAGGGATTTTTGTTGTAGTTTAAGTCGGTCATAGGGAGACAAAAAGACGGGCTTACCTTTGGAAACGCTAAAGGCATTCCGCGCCTTAATTATGTCGGTGCTACCTAGCGTGCCCATCACTATCGAGTTATTGTAAAACGCGACATCTTCATTTTTCCCTCTGTCGAGGTAGCGTTTAATCATTTTCGAGGTTGGCCCGCCACCATCGTAACTTTGGTCAATGGCATAGATTTCCGTTCCCCAAATGTTCTTGGTCGTTTGGCTTTCAATCTCTTTTATCGACGATTCCTTAATGGCTTTATTTTGGTCATTGTGTTGCAGGGCCCATTCGTAGCGCAGTTTGAAATCCTGATAGTTGAGTTTATTGAGTCGCTCCTGGCCATCTTTCCAGACGGTGCGTAATGAGGCGAGTTTCTTTACCAATCGCTTATCTTTGGTCTTCTGATAAATCGACATGATCTTCTCCGCTGCGGGAGCCACAACTACCGCATCCGCAATCGCTTTGATCATCTCATCGAGGGCTTTGTTCACGGCTAGATTAACTAGGTCAACGCCGGGATCAACAATGCCTATTTTGATTTTACTCTCCGTCATGCCAAGCACTTTGTCAATCTCGCCTTGCAAGGCGGGATCAGTAGGCATACCAGCGTCCAGTTGACCGGGAGCCCGGACATCCGTCGCTTCATCTTGGGCCTGTCCGACTTGTGGACATACCACCAGTAATCCAACCAGTAGCAGCACGGCTACTAACCGGTTGTAGTTAGTTTGTATCGACATGATTCAGCCCCGATTTTTTTTGAAAACTACCCTGTTTGAACTCGTTGGCCTGCTGCTTGGCAATGCGATAGACATAGATTCTCCGAAGCTCGTCCCGAAGGCTCCCAACATCCTCAAGTCGTTTTTTGATCGCCGTAGCCGCCTGATCCAAGACATCCATGCGTTCCCCTTGCGCCATCCAGGAAACCGTAACGCCCTGTCCAGAACTGCCTAGGTTACAGACGATATTGACCGAAGAGGCTAAATCATTGGTTGCGCCAACGCTTTTAATCAGGGATTGATAGCCCTGACGCTCTTTGTCCGTGAAGACAGGTGAGGATAGTATTCTGTCCAGTTCCTGTACGTGAAATTTTACCGCATCAAACAGCCCCTTTATATTTAATTCCTTGTAATAGGAACAGAACTCCGGCGATAAGGTCGTATGGGATTTTTTCCAGGCATAATCCACCTTCAGGGTTTGATACGTAATTTTTTGTTGGCTGGTGTAGCCCTCCGCTACCATCTTTTTTAACCGCTCGACTTCACCCGCCGGTGTCGTTCCAACATCGGCAATTGTGGAGGCTAATTGAGCGATTTTATCGCTAATGCCCGACATGATCTGATCTTCTGCTTCGCCAATCAAACCCGATACTTCGTCCGATAGCTCATCCTTCATGCTAGCAAAGTAACCCGTCAGATCACTACCAATACTACTTAAGACATTATCCGGGGAGAGCTGATTTGATAAATTTTCAACGTAGTTGCCAATCACATCGCCTAAGTCGTCTTTACTCACTTTGATGGGTGCTTGGCCCGGAAAGGTTACCGTAGGCTTTCCAATTAGCGGTACGTCAACAATGGGCATGTACTGGCTATAGTCAGGCGTAGAACCCGAAGAATCCGTTTGTCCCCAAGCTATAGGTTGACCCGCTATTGTTACAAGTACGCACACAAGCAGACCTATGATTTTGTGATTTGTTTTCATACTGATTTAAGGTCTAAATCCTCCGCTACGACTTCTTTCAGCGCTATATCAAAGTTGCCCCCGTTACTGGCCACCTTTTTCAACACCCTGAGTTTTTCACTCTCCTTGGTTGTAAAGGCGTAATATTCGGGACGTGAAACTTCGAGGCCATACACCCGGTATCGTTGCCCGCCCCAGCTGACAAAGAATTCTTTATACATGCGATTCGGATCATTATCCCGGTTCATGGAAAGTATCAAATCCTTCTCCTTATTGGTTAAGCCCAATAGCTCCTTGACGGCGTTGAATTTGTTTTCATACTTCCGCTGATCCATCAGAATCTTCGTGTCCGCATTGTTGATAATTGAATCTTTGACAATTGAACTACCAATGATGTCATCGACTTCCTGGGTAACAATCCAGGCTTCCCCATCAAACTTCCGCACGGTTTTATACAGGTACTTGATGTAACCCGCCATGTTCGGCGTCATGATGGCTTTCCAGGCTTCCTCAATCAAAATGATCTTCTTGATCCCTTTCAGTTTCCGCATCTTTGAAATGAACGTATCCATAACGATGATGGCCACAATGGGATAAAGAATGGGGTGATCCTTTACATTGTCCAGTTCAAACACCACAAAGCGTTCGTGCAACAGATCCAGGTTTTTCTTTGAATTCAACAGGAAGTCAAATTCACCCCCCTTATAGTAGGGCTTAAGGTTAAACATGAAATTGTTGTAATCGAAGTAATCATCCCGTACCCCTTCCCGCTTCAGGTATTCGTTAAAATCCTGTTGCATAAATTCGTAGAAGGTATCGAAGCAGGGAAATATGGACTCATCGACCTGAAGCTTCAGGAAGTACCCTTTTACGGCTGAGGATAATGCATTGTATTCGGCACGGCTGGTTTTTTCCTCGATCGATTTCCAGAGCGTTAATAACAGGTTTTTAAGCGATTCCATCTTTTCGGTCTCCGGGAAAGCCCGTCCCTCCAGGAAAAATGGATTAAAATGGATGGGTTCTTCCATCGTGTAGGTGATGTATTTCCCCCCCAGCATACCACACAAACCCCGGTAGGAATCCCCCACATCCACGATGACAATATGCGCGCCATGTGTGTGATAGCTGCGTAAAAAATGGTTGGTTAGAAAGCTTTTCCCCGATCCACTGGGACCAATGATAAACTTGTTTTTGTTGTTGATCCAGGTTCTGTCCATTGGTTCATCGGAAAAATCAACCCACAGGGGTCGTCCCGAAAGCCGGTCTACCACGCGAATACTATTTCTGGCCGATTCAGAGGTGTAGTAATTCGTTTCGTGGTTGAATAAACAAGCCGCCTGGGGAGCAAACTGGGTGAAGGTGTCTTCGCGCGGTAAATCGGCCGCGTTGCCGGGAATACCCGCAAAAAACAGAAAGGCCGCATCCCGCGTATTTTCCCTCGGCTTTAGATTCATCTTGGCAATGGCTGCTGTCGTTTTATTCCGTAGTTCAGGCAAGCGAAGTTTGTCATCTGTCCAGACCTGTACGTTGGCATGAATGCGAACTGGTGTCCAGGACTTTTCAGCGGCCAGTGTAAGAAAGCCGTTAACTAAGTCCGCATTAACCTTATTGGCCCGGTCAAAATTGGATAAAGCCACCATATTGCCCGCTTTCTTTTCTAACTCGGCTGTTATCAATGTTTTATCGTCAATAAATACATATTGATTATAAATATGATTGCAATCCAGCATGAGTCCAATTGGCGTGGAATACCCAACTGACAACGTTGAATTTTCAGTCGAAAGAGCGCCAATCCGAACATTGGTACTGATCGAGTCCGGCATGTCATCGACCTGAGAAATAGTAAAAAACTTTGAGTATTTGTTGCCAATACGTAACTCATCCTCGGAGGTGAAATCAAAATCGGCGAGTGGCACAACCTCATCGTTCAAGGATAGGGTCATGTAGCGTTCGATCAAACCCGCTTTATCAACCGGGGCGTTCTTGTCCGGTTGCAATTCATCGTTACCAAGGCGACGACAGGTGATTAGCCGGTTTGATTCCAGTATTGATTTTAATTGAAGTACAGCCACCATAAACTTGTCAATCTCCCCTTTGCTAAGCGCCCGTTTCGGCACTATATGCGCTTTGACCAGCGAGGTTAGTCCCGCGTGGGTACGGGTTCTTTCCCCCTGAGAAAACGTTAGGTAGACATAACATTTGTGATGTAGATACGGGCGCTCATTAAAATGCAATTCGGCAGATCGATCTAAATAGCTTTCGGGAAGTTCCTTTGTGTTTGGTTTATAGGTCTCTTCTACAAACCAGTCTTGCTTATGAAGAATCGTACCCGCCGGTAAAACGCCAATGGCCTTACTCCACGTTTCAACCAACTCCCGGTAATCTCCCATCTCAACACCCTCTTCGATACGGGCATTGAGGGTAAAAATTTCCGGTAAGATAATCTCGAAGGCAAGGGTTAAATCACCCCATTTAGTGAAAATACAGTTTTCTTCAACTGCCCCAAGAGGAAAAATTTTTGCTAATTCTTTAACCGAGTATTTCATGATGGTCCGCTTTAGGAGTTATTACTTGCGCAGATTCCGATAAACTGAATCTTGCCGAACCGTTACGATGCCAGGTAGTTTTTTGCGTGCTTGCTGACGGGCATACCCGCCTGCCCCCGATTTTGCGGACCGTCTAACCAGTCTCATATAAACCACGTATATCCCTACGCCACAGGCGGCAAATATCATCCAGCCTGGTAGGGGTACAAAGACGGCTGACACCCCCCCCGTTACAATGATGAAAATAATCCATTTGATCAGCTGGCCTAGGTAATCCATACCTATAACCCCTCTGACCTGGGGAGGGCGGTCAGCCCCTTTGTTAATCGGGTAACCCATACGGCTGTGTATTATTTACCAAAAGCAGAGGTTAACACCAAGCCCACAACCCCCGCAAAAACGATAGCCGCTCCCCAGTTGATGACGCTCTTTTTGAAATCAGGATCGTTATTGAAAAATTTACTGGCGCATTGAATGCCGCCTACGAACCCCATAATCAGGCAAAGAGGAAGCATCAAATCCCCAACGCTTTTTCCCACGTCCTGTAGCTCGGACGTTGCTTTATCAACCCCTTTCGCAATCGCTCCGGATTGGAGTCCCTGGGCAAAAACTGACCCTATTGACAGAAGGAATCCCAACACTAAGGAAAGGGCAGAAAAATAAATGGTTTTAACATTTTTCATGGGTACAAAAAATTAAACGGTTACAAGAGAATGTGACTAGAAAAAATTGATTGTGTGTCTTCGTTAAAACAGCTTACGGGATGGGCCTGAGGCGAAGAATCCCACGACCAGGCAAATCAGCAAGACCAGTCCCTGAATGGTATTTCCTATTGAAGCCAGTTCAGCTAAAGGCTGGCGAATCGAGTGATAAGTCCCGGTGAAGGGCTGATCAAACAGACCAAGCCTTGCCCCTATTCCTACCACGATGAGTACTAAAAATGTACCTCTGGCTAACCAGTTTAAGCGTTTTAGTTTCATGGTGTTTTTATTGAACTTTTTGGTGAAATGATAAAATTAAATTTAGTTTCTAGGCCGTTCAATCAACCTTACATAAACTATTATACAACTAACCTAGGGCCTGGAAATGGAATTACAAACACTTTAAGTATTCAATGCAGTTACATTAATAAATTTAAAGTGGCTATGTGCCACGTTGGTCCCCAAAAAAAAGGGGTTCGTCCCCGGTTGTTGTTGTTTCGTCCTCATAAAAAATTTTGTCATTTTTTGATTTTTTTAGTGGCCTACGTTCTGAAAAAACATTTCCTGAAATAGATTCCGATTGGGTTCTCCCTCCTCATTTGAAATTTCCGAGGAAGCCGCCACAAAACTGGATTGAACAACATTTTTCAAATTAACGTCTCCAGGCATCCGTTCTATAAGTGAAGCTATGATGTTGAGTAGGGTTGCCTGGTGCTTTTCTTGTTGCTCTCTCAGTTGTCTGTCAGCTGCATCTAGTCGCATGATTAACATCTCCTTTGTCAAGGTCGCAAACGTATTCATCCGCTCCTGGTATACGTCCAGCTCTTCTCCATCTTCCAGTAGATTATCCTGTAGGCGTTGACTCAATTGATCTTCTTTCTGAAAGTCAGATTCTATAGCTTGACTCGGACGTTTTCCGTCATAACCCTGCGACATATCAAACAAAGTTTGTTCCCGTTCGTAGTCGATGTCATTTTCTTTCTCACGCTCCAGTCTGTAAGCCTGTTGCAAAGCATAAATTTCCTTCCAGGCATCGGACATCTTTGGCTCTTCCGACTTTGTTCCTGCTACCAATCCCTGTTCACCTGGTAAGTTACCAGGCTGAATGGCAGCAACTGGAGTGGGTTGTAAAGGCGGGTCAGGCTGGCCGTCTGGCTCAACTTTAGGTGAGTAGCCATTTTTTTCAAGTTCTGCTATACGCGCTAAGACACCTTGATGTTCTTCGGAGGTAACATAATTCATCGGCACTTCCTTGGAAGATGCTGACTGATCGGATTGGCTTTCGGTAGAAGTTTCCGAAAGGGTTAATACCGAGGGGGTATTTAAAAAATACCCCCTTAGATACCAACCTGAGACACTCAATCCTACTACACCAACAACAAGTAGTATCGTATCCATTATTCGAAACGTTTACGGGCTTTCCATTTAGCAATTAACTCATCAACCTCACTTTTGTGTTCTGACCGGTGATGGGTCAACAAATTGTCGATCAAATCACCTACGTTCAGTTTATACCCTTGCCGCCGGGCCTCACTGACCAGGACAGAAAGTAAATAATGAGATTCTTCCGTAATACGCACCGGTTTACCATCACTGGCTAAACTAGTACCATTTTCTTTTACCGGCTTTTTAAAGAACGTTTCCAGATATGAACTGGACTTTGCACCCTCCCCTACTACCTTATTTTTAGGTTTGCGAGGTATTGAAACCGCAGACGTATTTTCAGTAGCGTCAGTGGCCGGTATAATCTCATTCCCTTTTATACTTACTTCTGATTCCTGTTGAGCTACTTCCCGGCTGGGTGTATCTTCTGATTCAGAAGTTGAGGTTACCTGGTTGCTGGATTCAGCGGGCGTTTCCGGGTTAGCCTTCTCAACCCGTTCCGGGGCTGTCTCTTCTTTAAGTGCTTCGCCATCGGATGATGGCCCACTGGCAACCGGATCGTTTTGCTGTAACCACGCCATCATTCCACCACTGGGTGGATTTATAGTCGGGACGGGGTTTTTGTTACTCTTGGCCATAAAATTATACAGTAGGTGAATTAGAAACAAATAATTTATTCAATTCCTGAATTAACGGTTTAATGACTGCATTAGGGAACAGGGTTGATCGTGTGTCCTTAATAGCAACTGTGTCAGGAATACGATGCTCCATAAAATGCACATTCATTGGCGTCTTACGTGAAGCGTTTAAGCCATCTAGATAGTTAAGGGCTGCTTGCTCCAAGCCGGAATATCGGTCCTTCCGTTCGCGGCTGTCAAACTTGTTCCAAAGCAAATATGTTGGAACCATCCCCCCGTTTTTATTGGAAAACTTCGCCATTGCCAATACGGTGTGCATGGTCGATTCAAACGACAGAGGATCAGCCTCCAAGAGTAGAACCGCAGCATCCAACCGCTGAATCATGCCGGGCATTCCCTCAACGTTCAGGGTACCTGGTAAATCAACCAGCACAAGTTCATTCTTGGTGGCATATGCATCCAGCTTAGGTAGGGTATTAGCCACTGAATCAGCATAGATAGGATAAGGCATCTGCCCTAATTTTTCTGCCTTTCTAAAAAAGCCCTCATCTGATTTCAACCGCGCAATTTCAGATGTACGGATCGATTGTAAGCTGTGTTGAGGAAAGTCACAATCGAAAATAGCGACCGGTACACGCTCGACCTGATAAAAGTACGTAGCGACGTGAGTTGTAATGCTGGTCTTGCCAACCCCACCTTTCTGGGAACAAAACGAGATGAACTTTGCCATTATTAAATGTTAAAATGTTGACTTGTTACATTTTTACAATGTAAGGTTAATGCATTCTTACATTGTAAAGTAATCACATTATCACAATGTGAGATCAATACAACGCAATAATGTCTAAATGTATAAAACTTACAATGTATAAAACAAATATTGTAAAGAAAATACTTTGTATAAATGTAAAAATGTAAAAAAGGTACAATGTAGTGTTATAACAATGTTGATATAGTACAATGTAGCATTTTTACATTGTGAAAACTTCACAATGTAAAAAACGCAAAATGTAAGAACCAAACAATGTAAGAAGTGGATATTGTAAGAAACTTACAATGTAAAAAGTACACATTGTAAAAATGTAGCGGTATGCAATCGAGCTATACGTAGCCGATAGATGTAAAAATGTTACATTCTTACATTATTACATTTTTACAGACAAGCTACACTTCTAAGTCAGTTATTTGAAAAGTGCTCATTATGTAAAATTGTAACACTCTTACATTGTATGAAATGTACATTGTTGACAGCTCTACCGGGTTTGTCGAACCGATTGGTGAGCGAAAGTAGGTACCTTAATATGTGAAAATGTAACATTATTACATTTTCACATTGTTACACAATATAAGTCCTCCCCTTACTACCCTCATAAAAAATTTCTCGTTGGTTTAGTTGGCGTCTCGTTTTTCGGAATA
Organism: Spirosoma endophyticum; assembly: GCF_900112365.1. Classification (GTDB taxonomy): domain Bacteria; phylum Bacteroidota; class Bacteroidia; order Cytophagales; family Spirosomataceae; genus Spirosoma; species Spirosoma endophyticum. The sequence continues at coordinate 132,576 of NZ_FOLQ01000012.1, forward strand.
GCTTTGTTTACAACAAAGAGCAAGATGTGTTTTGCGGCACGCAAAACCTGCCCTTGCGCTAACGCGACTATGGGCAGCATCTTGCCCCGGCGGGGGCCTCCTCTTTGCTACGCAGTCTGAACTACGGGAGATAATGGAAAACAAAGCGGAAAATAAGCAGCTGAATCCAGGCGGACGCCCGAATCTTTCGGGCGAAGAGGTTCTCGCCTACCGGCTAGTGACGCGGGTCAATGAGAAGGATTATTTGGCTATCCAACGAGATTTTAGCCTATGGCAAAGTGGTCGGGTAGGGCGGATAGCTGACTACCTGCGGGAAATTATTTTAAACCGTAACACGCCAAAGCTAACGGTAGCCAAAGGAGACATTCAGAAAGACCAGGTTGTTGAGCTAACCCAGACCTTACATAACATCCGGCAGCACCTCAAGCATCTGGATACGAATTATAACCAAATCGCTAAACGAATCAACAGCATCGAACATACCGGAAAACTTCATTACGAAGTGCAGACAAGTAAGGTCTTTATCGATAAAATAGGGCCAATAATCACACAGATAGATAGCTTAGTAAAGGCACAAACAGAAGAAATTTTTAAAAAATAGGATGGTTATTCGGCTGACAGTTGGGGCACAAATCGGCGGGGCACTTCGCTATAATGAACAGAAAGTTGTTCAGAAGCAGGCCCATGTCCTGGGTGCAACCGGCTTTGCCAACAACGAGTTAGCTGAAAAAAGCCATAATTATGCCACCAATGTTCTGGAAAGCCAAGCTAAAAAGAACTCGAATGTCAAGAAGCCTACACTTCATTTCTCGCTCAGTTTGCATCCAACCGAGCAGGTAAGTGATGAGAAATTCAAGGCGATGGCTCACCAGTTCATGGCCGAAATGGGCTATCAGAATCAGCCGTATATGGTCTATCGCCACCATGATACGGCCCACCCGCACATTCACATTGTAACCACCTGCGTAAACGAATCGGGCGAAAAAATCAACGATTCCTTTATCAAACGCCGGACCAATGCCGTGCGTCAAAAGCTTGAACTACGATTCGGCCTTATCAAAGCGCAGGGCCGTGGTAAGGGAAAAACAACTGAACAGAGCCAACATGTGCCACCGGAGCACGCTCAGGAAGTCCAGTCGACGCAGGCCCAGAAAAAGGGAGGTTTTGAAAAGAAAGATCAGCTGGAGGCCATCTTACGCCAGACATTTCAACAGGGTGCATTCGACAATATTGACGACTACCGTGCTTTGTTGAAAAAGCAGCATGTTCATACGGTCCTGCACCAAAGTACGCTGAATGGGAAATCCGTTCGGGGTATCAGTTACCAATTCACCGACGAAGCGGGTAAAGCGGCAACTCCTCGTATCAAAGCTAGTGAAATCGGAGCCTGGGCGTGCTGGAAGGAGATCGAAAAGCAGTTTGGTAACCCTGGCCAGCAGCAACAAAAAGGACAAGCTCAGAAGCAGGAGCAAAGCCAGCCAAACCTGCTGACCTACGAGCAGTACAAAGCGCTTGCCACCCTACTGTCAGAGGAGTTAAGGGCTTATAAGAAAGAGCAGCATATCTATTATGATAGCGCTCTGATCGAGAACTTCCCAACGGCAGCTATGCAAGCCCGGCTTCACGCTATTACGCGAAAGAAATTAAGCGATGTAGAAATTGGTGAGGCTGTACGCCGTTTCGAAGAATATAAACGCGCACAACTGCCAGAAATCCTTAAGAAGGAGCAGTTCGCCTTTATCCGCACGATGGACACCTATACCAAGATTGCCAGTGAGATTCAGGGCAGTGCTCAAAATAAGCGGGAATTCTTTTCGGCACTTAGTGTAGATGTTTCGGTTGATGGCTGGATTACTAGCCCCAGCAATCGCCATTTAGCTTATCAGATCGGGCCTGCGCATTACGACAGAATCCAAACCGATGACGGTCCTGAGTTGAAAATGCCTAAAATTTACGCACGCGGTGAGCGAACAGTCATGCTGCTTAGTGAATCGAAAAAGCCTTTTAAAGAAAGCTATTACGATGTTCGAGCGGAGCACCTGGAACGCATCCTTAAGCCAGAACGGATGAATGTCATTCATGCGCAACTAAATGCCAACTACATAACCTGTCTACAAAAAGATGGGCCTGTATTAGGCGTAGATCAAGTCCGCTATTACTATCAGCGAGGCATTGTGATTGATCCTCAACTACTAGCTACGGGTAAGATGGGTAACGAAGCTGCTTGTACCATTCGGTATAATGCAGCCCCCGCTCAGTCGGCCGTATCTGCTGGAAACGTGTTTGAGAAGCAGATGCCTCACCTCAACCTAGAACACTGGCACAAGGCACTTTCTACCGAAGCCGGTCGATACATGGTCGCTCTGGCGTTATTGATCGATCAGGCAAAAGAAACAAATGGGAAGTCAAGCGATCTTACCTTCTTGCGTAAACAGATTCATCAGCGTGATCCTGCGTTAGCAAAATTCTCCAATGAAGAACTCCTCGGCGTATTAGAAAAGCGGAGTCTACAAGGAAAAGGCTGGATTAAACAAACCGATCTGGAGGCTAAAATTGATCCTAACACCTACATGAACGAGTACGCGATCAATGCCCAATTAGTAGACATTCGGGCAGCCGATGTACTTGGTTACGAACAAACGGGTAAGTTTAAGCATGTAGGAAAGGGAATAAAAAAACGTAGCAAAGGCCGCGAAATGTAAGAATGAACTGCGCAGTTATGCCTTGGTAGGGGAGACTCATTCTGAATATGTGTATACAGCGTTAATAAAAAAAGATTTCTTTTAGGAGGACGAAGTAACAACAACCGGGGATGAACCCCTTTTTTTTGGGGACCAACGTGGCACATAGCCACTTTTCAAGATATGGATGTAGCTACAGTCAGGAGGAAAATAATTTGATTTTTTCGAAGTAAAAAGTAGGTTAGGTATTTAATTATCAATCATTTAAAAACACGGTTATGAGTAATCAAAATGAACAACAGCAAAATGATTGGGTACACAAAGGGGTACTTACTGTTAGTTTCGTTATCCTAATGGTACACGTATACTTCTTCTGTTTTGATAGCCTGGAGTCGCGTGGTTATACATGGAGCATCATTGACGATTTCCTGTTAAAGATTAATCGGCACATTCACATTTTTGATAATACGATTTATACCAAGCTGATATGCCTATTACTGCTGCGGGTTTACGGCTGGGCGAATAAACCCAAAAAGGATCTGACGACCACCTGGACGACCGTGTTAGCGAATGGTATTCCCGGACTATTACTTTTTCTGGGAAACTTCTTTTTGTTGCGCATATCGTCAGTAGATGTGGACATCCGCAACACGCTTTACATTGGCACAACCGTGGCTGGATTTATACTGCTCCTGAGTGCAGTAAGTTTGGCAGGACGCATCCTAGGCTTTAACCTGCGTGATGATCTTTACAACGAGGAGAACGAACAATTCATGCACCAGGAAGAGAAACTGGAGAATAAGGATTCGGTTAACATTCAGATCAACTATATCTATGGAAAGCAACAGCGGAAGGGTTGGGTTAATATCATAAATCCGTATCGAGCCACTATGATAGTCGGTACACCTGGTTCGGGTAAAAGCTATGCAGTTCTAAATAACTTCATACGTCAGCATATCGAAAAGGGTTTTTCGATGATGGTTTATGACATTAAGTATCCGACTCTCACCCGGATTGCCTATACGTATTACTTAAAAAATAAGGACCGATATCCCGAGTTGAATAAAGATGACAGTACAGGGGAGAAAGGAATAGTACCCATATTCTGTAATGTCAACTTCGATAAACCACGCGAATCGTTACGCGTCAATCCGCTGCTACCTACAAGAATGACGGATATTCAGGACGCTATCGAAGCGGCTAAAATCGTCATGTACAACATTAACCGGGATTGGATTTCAAAGAGTGGTGATTTTTTCGTGGACTCGCCGATCAACCTGTTTGCTTCGGTTATTTGGTTCCTGAAAAAATACGATGACCGTCGAATGAAAAAATTTAAAGCAGAAGGACAGACCCACGACGAAAAATTTTACTGCACGCTTCCTCATGCAATCGAATTTATTTCTGTTGTCAAAGAAAAGCTTTTTCCGATTCTTCAATCGGAAAAGGACATCCGTTTACTCCTTAGTCCCTTTGCATCGGCGCTGCTTAGAGGAGCTAACAATCAGTTGGAAGGACAGGTTGCCTCCGCACAGATCGCACTAGGTCGCATTGCTAGCCCAGCGCTCTACTGGGTACTGACAGGAAACGATTTTAGTTTGGATATCAACAATCCTAAACAACCCAAGATCCTCTGTTTGGGCAATAACCAGGAGCGTAAAGAAACGCAGGGTATCGTCATTGGACTGATCAATTCCCGAATGGTTAAACTCATCAATAAAGAGGGCCAGCTAAAATGCTCCATTATCGTAGATGAATTGCCAACCATCTATTTGATGGGTTTGGATAACCTGATTGCCACGGCCAGAAGTAATAAAATTTCCACTTGCTTAGGCATTCAGGATTATACACAAATCAAAAAAATGTACGGAGATAAGGAAGCCGCCTCAATCTGGACAATCATCGGTAATATTTTTGCGGGTCAGGTACTGGGAGAAACGGCTAAGGATCTCTCCAGCCGGTTCGGTAAAATACGGCAACAAAGCCGGTCGGTGTCCATCAATGACCGGGAAACGAGTGTGAGCTTATCCGAGCGAATGGAACCCATGATTCCAGAATCAAAGATTTCAACGCTGTCACAAGGTTCGTTTGTGGGTAGCGTCGCGGATAACTATGATGAGAAAATAAAACTTAAAACCTTTAACGGCGAATTGATCGTTGAGCCGGAAATGCAGGAACAGCTCAAAAATCTGGAGAAGATACCAGTTCGCCCGGAAATGGAAAAATATACGGATGATGAAATGAATCAACTGGTGGCTGACAACTTTGATCAGGTTATCGATGACATCGAGATGCTGGTTGAAAAAGAATTAAAGCGCATTAGCAACGATCCCGATTTGCAACATCTGGTCAGCCAGTATGAGGAGTCTGAAAAAGATTGATACTTAAAATGTCACGCCAATGCAATTATTTAGCGTAAAATTTGACTCAAGAATTAGCGCGAGAATAATGCTGGAAAGTTTAAGTAACCGATTACGACTGGCCCGAATTGAACTGGGCTTGACCCAGGCTGAAGCTGCCAGCGCGATTGGTATTAAACAGCCTATGCTGCATCGGGCTGAAACATCCCTGGAGATAAGTAGTAACCGGCTCCTTCAAATTTTGGATTACTACGTTAATCAACGTCAAATAAATCCAGCCTGGTTACTGTCTGAACCCAATACCGACTTTGATATCGTAGTAGGCGAAAACAAGGTAATCGAACAGAAGCTTAAGCTCCTGCAAGGATTTCGGGAAACATTGGATGGGATTGATAAAGCCGCTAAGTAGCCTTATTTCCGCGTGAGGGTAGCCGGTCTAACTGGTTTCGATAAGAGAAAACAGTAGGGTAGGGGATCAACAACCTGCCCATTGTAACGAACGCCGTAGTGCAGGTGGGGGCCCGTAGTCATACCCGAAGCTCCCACCCGCCCTATGACCTGGCCCCGGTAAACAAAATCACCGGGTTTAATCCAGGTCGATAGCAGATGGCCGTAAAGCGTCTGATGACCTCGGCCGTGAATTAGGTAAATGGCTAATCCAATGCCTTCTGGTTGATTAATAATCTGTCGGCAAAAACCATCCGCTGTAGCATACACCGGAGTTCCTAAGGGTGCCGGTAAATCAATACCCGTATGCGATGCAAGACTACCTAAAACCGGATGTTGGCGCATTCCAAATTTGGAACTCATTCGGGTTTTTACCAGCCCAGTAGCTTTGTCGGCAGCCACATGGAAGGGTAATATAGAAGGGACATCCCGTAACCGGTTTAAGGACCGATCTCGATCCGTCAAGGGATTACCCCCCACCTTTCTATTGACTAAATCCTGACTTCTGATGGACGCTACCCGCCGTGTCGCCAGGCTGTCTATGTACCGTAAAAATTGCAAACTATCCTTAATGGGATCAAGTACCGGAAAAGAAGGAGCCGGTTTAGCGGGGCTTACCAGGTCTGGTGAAGAACCAGTCTTATCTAAATAGGTTATCGGAAACGAATGCCCGGTAGTTGGCCGGATCGTATCCGTTGATACCTGCTTCGAATAGGGTGAAAGCTGGGCAGGAGACGTAAAAACGCCCTGGGCCAAAGCGGTTGGAGACCCAATCAAGAACGTAGAAATTGTGAGTAACTGTTTCGAGAAGCGCATAGACAAAAATAATAAAAGATTTTCTTGGATGCTATTGTATTCTAGTATATACTATAGAAATTAGCCTTCTCAAACGATACTTAGTCCCGTAAAACTGAATCCCGACCAACAATCCTTATGGCAAAACGAAACAGACCTAAACAGTCGCCAAGCTTAAGAATTAAAGCCGTAAGCGAGGTGGCCCCCGAATCCGAGCAACTCAAAGAACAGTTCTATGAACTGCTCTTACCCGAAGAATATCAGGAACTAAGGCAATACCTGGGAAACGACGGATTCTTAAGTAATGACGAAATCAGTGCTGCCTTACGAGATGGTCGATTAGTAAAAGAAGAGCTATCCGAAAAGCTTTCGGCGTTAAATCTGCCGACCGATAATAAGGGCTTACAGGAGAAGCTGACGGATTACCTCTGGGAGCTTCACCAAATCATTCAGGACCCAGCCTTAGAACGCATCCAGGCTGATAAATTCTACCAGGTAGAAACCATACAAACCATTCCTGATGCCGAACGCAAGCAAGGAGAGGATGAACAATCCAAACAACGGGAACGGGACAGAAGTCTCGAAATTGTAAACGGCGGACTCATTGCGAACTTTCTTCACAATTTCAAGAAAGCCTACAACCTGGAAGATAATCCAGAAATAGACATGGGAAAGAAAACACGTTTTCAATGGCAGGATGTCGAAGCTTCATTGGAAAAGATGGGTCTCACGCGTGAAATGCTAGCCGAAACAGGCAATTTGGACCGCTTATTAAAGGGTGAGAAAACCGGGGTCATTGACTTTAAATCAGAATACAATGGTCAGGTTACGGCCTTACGGGGTAAGATTTATTTGGTCAGTCAAGGAGATGAAGTAAAACCTTTTTTTCAATCGGTTAAGCAGACGCTGCAAGTGCCCGATCAGAAATGGGGGTACTCGTTTAGTCAGGAGGATAAAGACCTACTCAAGCAAAAAGGTGAGTTAGGCAAACAGGTCGAGTTGGATGACCGAATTACAGGAAAGAAATACAAGGCGTACGTCGGTGTCGATCAGGAAACAAACTCGCTGACCATTTGGCGCGCAGATAGGGTACACATTCCGATCCAGATCAAAGGGATTACCCTGTCAAAAGAACAGCAGGAATCCCTACAGCAAGGAAACCCCATACGGTTATCCGGTATGACAGGTGAGAATGGCCAAAAATTCGATGCTGATGTACAGGTATCGGCTGGCAGGCGGAGCCTCAGCTTTTCGCCCCCTTCCGAAGCGATCAAACAAACCATCGATGTAAAAACAGCGAAGGAGATGAACCGCGCGTCGGACCAGCTGCAAGGCACATCCGTCGGCAGTGCAACGACCAAGACCCAGCTACCCGCGCAGAAAAAACAGAGGGAAGAGTCAAAAAATAAGGGTATCGATCCGGAAGTAGCAAAAACCGGTGAACCAGCCGCTAAAAAAGAGCTGGATAAAAATAAGAGCCAGGCTAAAAACAAAAAGGCCCAGAAGGATCAGGGTCTTGGTGTCTAATCGGAGTACCGTTACTTACTGCCGAATCCAGGTCAGGGTTGCTTCGTGCGTTTTTTTGTCTTCGCTATCAATCAAGTCAATATGACGATGCCAGACCATTGTCGTCTTATCAACCGTCACATTGTGGTAGTCACCCGATTCATAAGGCGACAATACACTTAGGTTTGATCCTGAGGCTTTCCAGGTTCCTTTTTCAGCAAACCCGAACAGTTCTAACGTGCGGGAGTCACAGGTTTCAGAAGTCGTCCGGGATATTTTACCGTTGCTGGTTAGGTTCATGCGAAAATCATTGATACAGGCATCTCCGATTTGTTGCCGGTAAGCAGCCAGTAGATCCGTGACATTAGTACCCCAGACACCGGTAGTGCCGGGATCGATTGTCAGGGCCTGAAGTTTCCAGCTGCCAGCGACTAAAGCCGGATCGAATGCTGGTGTAACGTCTCCTCCGCCTTTTTTGCAACTCCACAGTAGCGTAAGGGATAAGAAAAGAATCAAACGTTTCATAGTTGTCAATCTATTAACAGGTTATTACAATGCCTACCTACAACCAACCCAGTTTTCAGGATTACCGCAGCCAAATATCCATCATCGAACTGGCCTTGCATGCAGGGTACGAATGGCAACCCAAAAAAGGGAAAACGATGCCTGTTCTTTACAATCCTAGCTTCGATGACCACATCGTCGTGAAGAATCCCAATGATCCGGCAAATCAAGTTTATTTCCAAACCGGTTCCTACGCTGATCGCGGTACGTTGATCAATTTTGTCTCAAATCGTTTAACGAGTTGTTTCAGTCAATTCAATAACCCGAATCGTACGCCAGCCCAATGCATCAACGATGTCCTGAAAGACTACCTGGGCATTGTTCCGGAACGGAAACAATCGGTGAAAAAGTTGGAAGACTTCATCCACCAGAGTTTTCGGGAAGCCGCTACTGAAAAAGAATTCTCCCTGGAGCATTATAAGCTTAGCCAACTCCCCGCCAAGAACTACCTGACCCAAGAACGTTACATCCTGCCTGATCTACTCAACTCGCCCCAGTTTTCGGGGACAGTAGCCACCCAGCGAATTTATTTCAACGAAGGCAAACCCGTTTCACTGGCCGGTAATGAGCAGTCACCTAATGGCGAACGGGTTCTTGAAAATATTGCCTTTCCATACATTTCCGGTGATGGAGAGGCAATAAACGGGTTGGAACTTAGAACCGCTACCTTTAAAAGTCACGCAGCCGGTTCAGATCGTAGCCACGGCGTTTGGATTTCCAATGCCAATGAACTACCCACCCAGCGGCTTGTCGTCGGAGAAAGCGCCATTGACCTCTTATCGTTTCGACAAATGGAGATCAGTACGGGCCTGCATCCCCAGGCTGACAGCCGGTACGCGTCCATCGGTGGAAGTTTGTCCCTGGATAACCTAACGACGCTGGAGAAATTCATGGATTCCTCAACGCAGCTGGTGTTTAGCTTTGATAACGATGATAAAGGGGCACGGTATGCCCTAACCGCCCTAACCGCGATGTCGAAAGATAATCTGTCGCTAACCCAGGCCAGCCAGCAGGGATACGTCTCCCTACAGGTTCCCTCACCCGCCTTACAGCAAGGCTTTACAAAATTGATCGAGGACCATAGCCGGGCTATGCAAACTTACATGCCCCAGAGTACAGGAGAATTAGGCGAGGACCTGAAAAAAAATATGTTTCATTGGCGAACGGATACAAAAGTGCCTACCCTTGAAATTCCGATCAACACCGCCCTTTTAAACACCGTTAATAACCAACTCATCCAGCAAGGTCAATTCTCGCGCTCGGTAGCCATCGTGCGGCCCAGGGGAAAGGATTTCAATGAAGATTTGAAAGTGGAACAATTACGTCAGCTCAAACGGCCAGTTCTGCTTATCAATCCAGCCAAGGGGCAAATAGTAAACCGTTTTTCGACGGAGGAGGAGGCCCGTCAATTCATCGAGAAAGACCTAACTAAAAAATTACTGCCCATTGGTACAGTACTACAGGTATTGAAAGCAGGTCCAAATCAGCTACGCCCAACCGTATTAGGTGAAATTCGGATAACCTCATCGGGCTTAGAAAAGACGGATACCGACACCTTCAAAACGCAGGCTAACCGGCAGCGTCACGAACCAAGTAAAACGAACGAACAATCTTTGTAGAAGGGGTAATAATAAATCGTTATGGTTTCAATTATCAATTGATTCATAGTTTTGATAACGTGGCAGGCTAAAGCTACTCGACAGAGGGATACATTCTAGTTTATAAACATGGCCAATTATCTTCTGATACAGTGTTAACTTACTAGTTATTGGGCAAATCAGGCGTAAATCCTAACTTGGCTAATACCCCTTCATACGAACTGACACCCTCAAATGCTAATGCACCGTTAATATCGGGTTCGTCGTCTTCATTGAGAGGAATTACCCATGCAGTAGCCTTCTCTTCAGCAGAGGGTGGAACAAGGGTTACCGCAATTTTGGTGACAATAACCTCCGAATTCGTGTGTTTACTTAAATCATCAGGGTGAGGAATTTGCAATACCCAAAGTATAGGAGTTGGAAGTTTGTAGTAACTATCTATGTTCCCATCGGCGTCTACGTCAATGCCAATAGGAATAAGATCTTTTAGGAAATAATGAGTAGGCATCGACTTTGAAATACTAAACTATCAACTACGTAACGAACCCCCTCTGGATTCACGGATACAGATGTTTATTAACTCTATCATAGAAACAATAATAAGACTATTTCGCAGGAATAAGTGATTTCTTACTTAACAGTTCTGGCGACCACATCAATCTCGATGCTTAAACTCATTTTGCCTCCAATATATCTTCCCAGCGTGTTGTGTACCTAGGTGACAAATACTTTTGCTTCATCGGCCAGTCAGGGTTGTACTGCTGAGAAGCCAGCCGCAATTTGTCCTGGCCATAGCGTCGGTTCAGCCGATCAACCACAGTAAATAGCTGAAGCATTTTCTCGTTTGGCCCATCGACAAATACTCCTTTCTGCCGGTAGTCAAAAGGCACCAGATCCGTGAGCATAACACCGATCTTTTGATAGTTGTAACCAAAGGCAAAGATGGCCTTGAGTCCACTAACAGCGTATTTTAATAGGTCGGGGGTGCTATTCGTCGGGTGCGGTAATTCGACCGTAATACTCTTGTAGTAATGCTTGGCGGGTAGTCCATTGCCGGGGGTTTTGCGAAACTTGTTCGTCTTGAGATACACCGTGACGGCCCCACAAAGCGAATCCTGTTTTCTAAGCTTCTCTGAGCACCGGGACAGGTGAGACGTTAAGGCATCCGTTAACGTTTCCAGGTCAGCTACCAAAGTGCCAAACCCTGGTTCAGCACAAATGCTTTTCTTGGCGGGTTGGCTTAGCTCCAGCATCTTGCAGGGTGTCCCTCTGAGTTCGTGAACCAGCCTAAGGCCATTCACGGTCATAAATTGCCGTATCCAATCGTCTGGTAAATCCCTGAGTTGGGCGGCCGTTTCGACGCCGTTGCCCTTGAGCATACCCGTATAACGGCCACCAACGCCCCAGAGATCCCCTACCGGAAATTGGTCAAGCGCCTGATCAATGGCCTCTTGTGTATCCAGCACGCAAACGCCAGCCAATTCGGGTTGTTTTTTGGCGAGTTTGTTGGCTACCTTGGCCAGCGTTTTGGTAGGGCCAAAACCGACCGATACCGGTATGCGAAGCCACTGGGCTACCGTTTGTCGGATGGATTCACCCAATCCCCGAACACTGGGATAAATACCCTCATACCCATCGGCCAGTATGAAAGCCTCGTCAACGCTGTACACCTCCACATCGTCCACAAAATGGGTGAGCGTGCTCATGAGTCTACGGGACATATCAGCATAGAGTGCGTAATTGGAGGAGAATACCTGCACGTTGTTGGCTTCGATGAGTTCCTTATATTCAAATAAAGGCTTACTCATTTTTATGCCTAGGGCCTTCACTTCGTCAGACCTAGCGACAATACAACCATCGCGATTCGAGAGCACAATCACGGGCTTGTCTTCTAGGCGTGGCTGAAAGCTCCGTTCACAGGAAACGTAAAAGGCATTCGCGTCAACCAGGCCGTAGAGCATCGCTAGATCAGTTTTTGAAAGGCAAACGTAACCCGACCACACACTTTGAATTTGTCGCCTTTATTGACGTAGATCGGTAGGTATTTAGGGTTAGATGATTCCAGAATGAGTTGATTGCTATCGACATAGTTAATGCGCTTAACCGCAAAATCTTCCCCTAGTTGAACGACGACAATTTTGCCGTGCGTGACTTCGGGCGAACAATAGTAAGCGTCCCACAACAGAAAGTCGCCCCGGTCGATGCGATCCCCAATCATACTGTCCGACCCCACCCGAATGAAGTACGTAGCTTCAGGATGATAGATGCACAAATCATCCAGGCTCAACACCCGTTCAATGTAGTTTTCGGCTGGTGAGGGAAAGCCCGCCTGTACATAGTCCATCAAAAAGGGAATGGCGTATTTGCGCTGGACCCGGGCGCGAAACACATCCTGGAGGGCAATCCGGTCTTCGGGTTCGATCATAACGGTGTCGGAAAACAAGCATGAAACCGCTATAATACAGTTTTGTTATATATAATACAAATAACGCATAGATAACATCCTATCGGCGTGGCTTTTTTCGTTATACTATTCATATGACAGATGAAGAAATTGCCCGGAATGCACTAGCCGTTAGGCAGCTGGCTTTTGTGGATGAAGTTACATTTCCCAAGAATGTTCCCCTAATCTTTGTGGAGTTGTCGCCGCGGCTAGTTTCGATCCTGCCGGCAGAATACCACGCGCTGCAAGTGATGCGCGAGAGCTTTACGGTAATAAATGTCATTGCCCGCTACGAACGCTATGTTGAGAAGTTAAAGCGGCACGAAAAGTATGAAGCGATAGAGGTAGCCGAGGAAATGCTACGCATAGCCAGGATTCAGGCCAGTAAGCTTTAAGGGTTGGGTAAATCAAAAAAAAGAGACCAAATTCACGGTCGGCCGCTGCCGTCATTTGGAAGAAAAATCAGTCTCACGAACTCACATTTTATGTGAGAATTTGAAATTGATTTGTGAGATGGCAATTTGAGAATAAGGGGAGATAAGATTAACGAAATTGGTTAAGGTTGGGGGGCGTTCTGGAAAAACGGGCGTTTAATTGGACAGCTTTTTTTTAATAACTGACAAGTGGTACCGCACCGCTAAGCGGCCAGCGGCTGTACCGGCCACCTCTATACTATTCGTAGCATACGGTCGGGTGATTGTGGCCAATAGCGAAGATGGTTAAAAGGAATATATTGGCTACCCTGCTAAGCCCAGCTAATTTATATTCTAGGAAGTTAATAGACAGCTAGTTGCAAAAGTCTATTTTCAAACTACACGCACCCGTTTGCAGTTGAACCTACTTGATAAGAACGTCTTACGTACAACACCCTATGCAAACCAAACTCGTTTCAAAATTACTCCCATTCGCTCTAGTAGCCGGTTGTCTTCTTGGCTGCAATTCGACCGACAAATCAACCCATGAGTCAACAGCTGATACGTTGACCAGCGTAACAAGGCCGGATACGGTTATAAATACCGAGTCTGTTATGGAACACCCAACTCCACCACCACAGGCTAAATAATCAGAAGGGGATTGACCTATCGCGGATCGGTCAATTAAAAGCTTAGGCAAAGGAACGCATTCAATCTTTTCGGGTAAATTGTTCCGCCCAGGACTCAAAGGTACTTGTGATAAAGCCTAGAGGAATGGGTCAAGACCCCGATAAAATCTCCACTTTTGGAAAGCAGTCTAATTGATAGATGTATTGATCGAAATCATAGCCCAGCGGTATCCACGACAAAAGTGTTTGCGCTTGTTGTGGACTGATCAACTGTGACTCATACAGCATCACTTCGTTTACCGGTAAGGCAAAGAGTACTTGCAAGTCAGCAAAAGGAACACAATCAACCCCCGCTTCCCCTACCAATACATTGGTGTGTTTATCATACCAGCTGATGACATAGTGTACGCCCATACCAGTAACGTGAAAAATTGGAGGGATTATCTAGTGCAGATCTTGATCGTATTCAGCTCACCGACGTAAAGCTGTCCAACATTTTCGACCTCTACGTCCGGGTAGTGCGGCTTTATCCCATTTGTATTTATAGTCGTGAAGGTAATCTCCTGGAGGACAGAGGCTACTGTCAATTCCCCAAATCAGTGATATTGGTAGTAACATCCGTAATCTGTCTACCAGTCAACTCTTTTTTAAACGAGACCTTTGTAACTAACCCGTATCCTGTTTTAATAGGATATTAACGACCGACAGGGGCTGGCTTTCATCCTTATCTGGTGGCCATGTCCTCAAACGTGTAAGGATATGAAGGAAATAAACCGTATGCTGACCGTTTATGAGCAGATTGACCTGGCACAACGGAAAGTGGCGCTGGCAACGGTCGTGTTCGTAGAAGGGTCGGCCTACCGGCGACCTGGTGCCCGGATGCTGGTCACCGACGATGGCCGCTGTGAAGGGGCTATCAGTGGCGGTTGCCTGGAAGGCGATGCCCTACGCAAAGCCCGCCAGGTCATGCTGGATGGTAAACCCATGGTGGTGCGGTATGATACCATGGACGACGATGCCAATAGCCTGGGTATAGGCCTGGGCTGCAATGGTATCATCGACGTATTTATTGAGCCGATTGATCCTCTTGACCCGACCAATCCAATTGCCTTACTGCGCGAATTTAGCCAGCATCGTGACCGCCGTGTCATCGCCACGATTTTGCGTAGAACACCCGGTATAAGTTTACAGGAGGGTAGTCGCTTTGTGCTCACGGAGCAACTAACGGAAGATGTTCCCGCTTGGCTTCGGCCCGATATGGAACTCATCATGCAGGTCGGTAAACCCTTAACAGCAATGATTCCCCTAAGAGATGGTGTGGTTGAAGTCTTTATCGAATATCTGGAGCCAGGTATCGAGTTGGTCATTTTTGGCGCTGGCTACGATACGATTCCGCTCACCCGGTTGGCTACCGAAATTGGCTGGCGGGTGACGGTAACCGAAGACTGCATTGCCCACCTGGCTCCCAAACGCTTTCCGGAAGCAACCTGTTTGCTCTACGCTGATGCCGAGGTCGTGACGGATAAACTATCTTTCACGGATCGGACGGCCGCCGTGCTGATGTCGCACAATTACCACTACGACCTGGCGGTGCTAACCAAGTTGTTATCGACGAATGTACCCTACATCGGTATGCTCGGTCCACGAAAGCGTTACGAGAAAATGAAGACTCAGTGGGAACGAACAGGTCATTCTTTTGCCCCGTCTATCCAGAAGCGGGTTCATTCTCCCGTTGGTTTAGACCTGGGCGCAGAAACACCGGATGAGATAGCCCTGTCCATTTTGAGCGAAATTAAAGCCTTTTTCAGCCAGCGACCAGCCGGTTTTCTGACCGACAGACCCGGACCGATTCATGAACGGGCAATCACCGAGCAGACCACGGTAGCTAGTTGATTGTCAATTCTTTGCCTTCGATTCGAGTTTTAACCATACGATGACAACTTAAACCCTAGCATTATGGCAACATATAATCTAAAAGTTAACGGAAAAACCCGGCGGGTGGAGGTCGATCCAGCCACGCCTGTCCTTTGGGTATTACGTGATCATCTGGACCTGCCCGGCACCAAATATGGTTGCGGCATCGCTCAGTGCGGAGCCTGCAAGGTACATCTGGACGGCGTAGCGGTGCCTTCCTGCCAGTTACCGGTTTCGGCTGTGGGCAACCAGGCCATCACCACCATTGAAGGCTTATCGGCAACCGGTAACCATCCCGTCCAGAAGGCTTGGCTCGAACACGACGTAGCGCAATGTGGCTACTGCCAGGCGGGGCAGATCATGAGTGCGGCTTCGCTGTTGAAAAGCAACCCCAAGCCCACCGACGCCGACATTGATGCCGCCATGAGTGGCAACATCTGCCGCTGTGGCACCTACCTGCGAATCAAAGAAGCCATCAAATCAGCAGCAAAAGAAGGAACTAGCTCGTCCACTCGTAAATAAACCCCTGACCATGACTAGCAATAAATCAACTTTTAACCGGCGTTCCTTTTTAAAGGCTTCACTGCTTTCCGGTGGCGGTATGATGCTCAGCGTTAGCTGGTTATCAAGCGCAAAAGCTGCTGACAAACTACAGGAATTAAACGTGCCCGAGCAATGGGCACAGCTCAACGGCTACATTCAAATCACAGCGGATAACAAGGTTAAACTCATCTGTCCCAATCCTGAATTTGGCCAGAATGTAATGACGTCGCTGCCCATGATCGTCGCCGAAGAGCTAGATGTAGACTGGAAGGCGGTGGCCGTTGACATGGGGCCGCACGACAACGTGAAATTAGGTCCCCAGTTTACGGGGGGCAGTAATTCGGTTCGCATGTATTGGAAACCCCTGCGCGAAGCCGGAGCAGCGGCCCGGCAAATGCTGCGCGAAGCAGCCGCCCAGACGTGGAGTGTGCCGGTTGAAGAGGTAACCACGAAAGCAGGTGTGCTGAGCCACGCGAGCGGGAAATCGGCAAAATACGGCGAAATGGCCAGTAAAGCCGCTACTCTTCCGGTACCGAAGGGCATGAAACTTAAATCTCCAAAGGATTTTTCGATCGTCCGGAAATCGAAGAAAAATGTGGAAGGGCAAAAAATAGTCACCGGCAAACCGCTGTTTGGGTTGGATTACCGGGCTGAGGGCATGCTCATCGCCATGATTCAGCATCCGCCCGCCTTCGGGATGAAACTCAAATCCTTTGATGCCTCACAAACCCTTAAAATGCCGGGCATCAAGGAGGTTTTCAGCCTGAAGTTGTATGAAGATGGGTTCGAGCAGGGCGGTTTCGATACTCGTACGTTCAATGAGTTGCTGGTCGTAGTGGGTAAAACCACTTGGGAGGTCATGAATGCCCGTAAAAAGCTCAAAGTAGAATGGGAGCCGATGGGCGATACCAAAGATACGATGCAGGGCAGGGGCGGCAAGCGGGAAGTTACGGTTCCAGGTGAGATGGAAAGTACCACTGCCCAACTGGAAAAAATGGCGGAATGGGCCAAAAAGCCCGCGCAACAATTACGCAAAGACGGCGATCCTGAAACGGCGTTTAAAAATGCGGCTCAGATTATCGAACGCACCTATAATGCACCCTTTTTGGCCCATAACTGCATGGAGCCGATGAATTTCTTCGCCCATGTGACGGCTGAAAAAGCATTAGTAGCCGGTCCTTTGCAGGCACCGGGTTGGGCCGAACCCACGCTGTCGAAACTATTAAACCTGCCTGCTGACAAAATCGAGATTCAGATGACGCGGATGGGTGGTGGCTTTGGCCGTCGGGCGTATAGTCAATATATGTATGAAGCGGCTCTGATCTCCAAACATGCCAAAGCCCCTATCAAACTGATCTACACCCGCGAGGATGATATGACCTATGGTATCTATCGCCCGATGTACACGGCTACGTATCGTGCCGCTTTGGATGCGAATAAAAACCTGATTGGCTTCCATGTAAAAGGGGGCGGCATTCCCGAGCACGCCATTCATGCCAATCGGTTCCCGGCCGGTGCCGTCGAAAACTACCTGGCCGAAGGCTGGGAAATCCCATCCAACATTACCATTGGAGCCTTTCGAGCCCCACGCTCTAACTTTAACGCAGCGGCTGAGCAATCCTTTCTGGATGAAGTAGCCGAGGCCATGGGTAAAGACCCCATCGAATTTAGACTGGACCTGTTGAAACGGGCCAAGGAAGCTCCGGTGGGCAAAAACAATGAGTATGACGCCGACCGGTATGCGGGTGTGCTCACGCTGGTACGGGATAAATCAGCCTGGAACAAGCCGGGCAATGAGAAGTACCATCGGGGGGTGGCTGCTTATTTCTGTCATAATTCCTACGCGGCCCATGTAGTCGATATGGTAACCCGCGATGGGGTTCCCTATGTAGAGCGGGTATTTAGTGCGATGGACTGTGGTATTGTGATCAATCCGGATGCGGCCACCAATATGGTGCAGGGCGCGGTGGTCGACGGGATCGGTAATGCATTCTATGGGGCATTAACGCACAAGAATGGCGCGGCTGAGCAAAGCAACTTCCACAACTATCGGATGATTCGTCATAACGAAGCGCCGAAAAAGATTGAGGTTCACTTTGTTCAAAATGACCTCGATCCGACCGGCTTAGGTGAACCTCCTTTCCCGCCTGTATTCGGTGCAGTGGCGAATGCCTTGTATAAAACGACCGGCAAACGGCAGTATAACCAGCCCTTCAAGACTGATCCGGGTAAGCGGATTTAGCGTCAATGCTGCGGGCTAATTCAGCCCCAACTGGTCAATGATCGACACGGGTCATCGACCGGTTGGGCTGGGCTAACCCACTCAGCAATCAATAGCTCACTGAGCAGCAAATAGCTTAATAATTTAGCTAAGACGGGTGTGAACCAATTAGTTCAATGGGACGATGTACAGCTTCGACGCATCGGCCTATCCGGATCAATCTACGCTTCTAAACCAAAACACGGTGAAAAAAACAATCCTGGCATTTACCTTCCTGATTACCCATGCTTTACAAGCACAGCAAACAACCCCTACCGTTCGTACGGCTTTAGGAGTTGTGCGCGGAGTGACCGAAGGGGATGTCTCCAGCTTCAAAGGAATTCCCTATGCGGCTGCCCCGGTGGGTGCCAATCGCTGGCGTCCGCCCCAACCGGTTGGGGCGTGGACTGGCGAGCGGGATGCCAGTAAATTTGGGGCAGAGCCCCCGCAACGAGCATTTGGTCCAGGTGCCGCTGCAATGTCGCCCACCTCATCCGAAGATTGTTTATTTCTGAATTTGTGGAAACCAGCCAATGCCACCGAGAAAGCAAAGCTTCCGGTTATGGTGTGGATTTACGGCGGAGCGTTCGTATTCGGTAGCGGTTCTCAACCGGGCTACGATGGGACTCAGTTTGCTAAGCAAGGCATTATCCTGGTCACCTTCAACTACCGGTTAGGCCGACTCGGCTTTTTTGCCCACCCCGCCCTGAGCCAGGAGCATCCCCAGGAGCCTAAGGGCAACTATGCCTACATGGACCAGATGGCCGCGCTCCAGTGGGTGCAGACCAACATTGCCCAATTTGGTGGCGACCCAAAGAACGTGACCATCTTCGGTGAGTCAGCAGGTGGCGTTTCGGTCCTGTCACTCCTGTCCATACCCACGGCGAAAGGCCTTTTTAGCAAGGCAATTAGTGAATCAGGCGGGGCCCGTGACGGCGTGCTGACCGGGCGACCGATTAACAAGGAAAATGCGGACGTGAATTATCCGATATCCGCTGAAACCATCGGCATTAACTTCGCCAAACGGCATAACATTGAGGGAACAGATGCCGCAGCACTCGCCAAACTTCGTGCGCTTAGCGCTGCTGAGATTGTCGATGGAGGCCAGGAGACGGCTGGCCCGGGTGGTCCGCCAACCTATCCAGGGCCTATTCTCGATGGCAAGCTGGTTGTGGAAACGGCCGAGAGTGCCTTTAAGGGAGGACGGCAGGCGAAGGTTCCATTACTCATTGGGTCAAACAGTGCCGAAGTGCCAGCGGGCTTTGTTAATGCCAAATCGAAAGAAGAATTGCTGGCTTTGTTTGGGAGCGTTAAGGAAGAAATGACGAAGGCATACGATCCGGATGGTAACACGGAATTTCCCAAAATGCTTAGCCTTGTCAATACCGATAAGGTTTGGGCGGAGCCAGCCCGTTTTACAGCCAGATCTTTTGTTACCAAAGGCACCCCGGCTTACCTCTATCTTTTTTCCTACGTCCCTGCCTCCGCAAAACAGTGGATGAAATATGGTGCAGCCCACGCGTCTGAAATTGGGTACGTATTCGACAATCTGGTGAGCCGAAACGGAGCCACAATTGCCCCTGAAGACAAAGCCGTTGCCGCCATGATGAATACCTATTGGGCTAACTTCGCTAAAACAGGAAATCCGAACGGGAAGGGCCTGCCAACATGGCCCGCTTACGATCCAAAAAAGAATGAGGTATTTGAGTTCCGACCCGATGGGTCGGCAACTGCGGGTTCTGATCAACGCAAAGCAAGGCTGGACGTGATGGAAAAGGCCGCTCAACCTGCGAAGTCAAATTAATGGAAGGCACAGACCTTAGAAAGCCGGAATAGCTAACCCGGCTTTCTCTACCTATAGACTTTACCAATCAACGGACTATGAAAAATCAACTGCTAATCCTCACCGCCAGCAGCTTACTGGCTCTGGCTTCCTGTAAATCGGAGGAAACCGATACCCCCGTGTCTCCCCCTACCGGGACAACTCCCCCCACTTCGGGAACAACGATAACCAGTACATTACCGGTTGAAACGAACCGGCCCAATTCAACGTATAGCCCAGCCTTCACGGGCCAAACCCGAGTAGCTGGCATCCGAACCACGACCAGCTATACAAGTAACGTATTAACGACAGCCCTTACGAGTCCATGGGGCATTGCCAGCCTACCGGATGGCCGCTTCCTCATTACGGAAAAAGCAGGGACAATGCGACTGGTAACGGCTACCGGGCAGGTGAGTGCTCCCTTAAGCGGCATTCCAGCGGTCAATAGCAGTGGTCAGGGTGGCTTGCTGGGTTTGTGCGTCGATCCCGCGTTTACGACTAATCGCCTGGTTTACTGGACTTTCTCTGAAAGACGAACGGATGGAAATCTGCTGACCGTTGCCAAAGGCAGACTTTCCGTTAATGAAACAAGTCTTGAAAACGTAACGGTTATTTACCGGGCTACACCGGCTTATTCAGGCGTTAATCAATACGGTAGTCGCGTTATTTTTGACCGGACCGGGAATCTGATCGTCAGTAGTGGCGACCGTTCTGACCCAGGCATCCGGGTTCAGGCGCAAGCGGTAAGCTCCGCCATTGGTAAGATAATCCGGATCACAACCGATGGCCAGCCCGCTCCGGGTAATCCCTTCGCCGGGCAAGCGGAAGCCCGCCCCGAATTGTATTCCATGGGTCACCGGAATCAGCACGGCTTAGCCATCCATCCGGTAACGGGTGATTTGTGGGAAGGCGAACTGGGGCCCCGGGGAGGAGATGAAATCAACCGCATCCAGCCTGGTGCGAATTACGGCTGGCCCGTCATCACGTATGGGATCGACTACAGTGGCCAACGCCTGGGGGAAGGCATTCAGCAACGAGCCGGTATGGAACAGCCCGTTTATTACTGGGACCCGGTCGTGTCGCCTAGTGGCATGACCTTCTACAGCAGTAATCGAATTCCGGAGTGGCAAAATAATCTGTTTATTGCCGCCCTAAGTGGGATGCATATTGTCCGGCTGGTGATCGAAAATAACCGTGTGATTGGCGAAGAACGATTATTGTCCAGTGAGGGCCAGCGGTTTCGGGACATAACCCAGGGGCCGGACGGGGCTTTATATGCTATCACTGACGGGGGAAGACTGTATCGAATCGATAAGCAATAAGCGCTAACAGGTACCCCTAATAGCTTGACACAAATCGGTCTGGTGAAATAGTTATTACACCAGACCGATTTGTGTCAATTGTCGTGGAGCAGCCGGTACTCATTAGGCGATTGCCCAACTCGCTGTTTAAATAACCGCATGAAATGCTGGGGGTACTTAAAGCCTAATTCATAGGCAATTTGACTTACGGATTTGCTTTGGTCAAATATGCGTTCTTTAGCCACGTCAATCACCTTCGCCTGTATGTATTCCTGCGCGGTTTTGCCGGTTTCTTTCTTGATCAAATCCCCAAAATAATTGGCTGACAGATTCAGTTCACCCGCACAGTAGGTGACCGTTGGCAAGCCGATCGTCTGTGGTTTATCGGTCTGAAAATAGTCATTCAATATCGTCTCGAACCGTTCCAAGGTGCCTTTGTGGGCCGTTTCCCGGGTAATAAATTGACGATCATAAAACCGGGTGCAATAGCCCAGGAAGAGCTCGATCGTCGCCACAATCAGCTTTCGACTGTGCTTATCGATGGCATGTTCTAATTCGTACTCAATTTTGGAAAAGTAATCCAGCACAATTTGTCTTTCCCGATTCGATAAATGGAGCGCTTCATAGAATTGATACCCAAAAAACGTATAGTCTTGGATATGCTTGCCCAAGGCCGTACCATGAATTAAATCAGGGTGAAAGACGAGTGCGTATCCTTTGGGCTGATAGGTTACTCCATTGTTATTGACATCGGCGATCTGTCCCGGTGCCATAAAAACCAGGGTTCCTTCCTGGTAATCATAGGTATGCTTACCATATATTAAATCACCGCATTTGACATCTTTCAGGAATACACAATAGAAGCCCATATACATGCGGGAACCTTGCCTTGGCGCTGCTTTCGACAGATCGACGACACTCACTAGTGGGTGAAGGGTTTCATGGTTATTAAAGACATTGTACTCATTGATGGTCTCAAATCGTCGCAGGGTATCCATAGCACGGTTGGTTTATCACTGATCAAATTTACCCTTTTCCGACCACCCTACCTGCTGCATAAACCTGAATCAGTGATAATGGTAGTAATACCCGTAATCTGTATACCATCCGGGCCAGGAAATGCTCGGACCTTTGTCCTATAAAATTAAGCAACGTATGGAAAACGTAACCTTGAACAACGGAGTCGAAATGCCCATCCTGGGGTTTGGCGTATTTCAAGTGCCAGATCTGGCTGAATGTGAACGTAGTGTGCTGGATGCCATCGCCACCGGCTATCGCTTAATCGATACGGCCGCTTCCTACGGCAACGAAGAAGCGGTGGGACAGGCAATCAAAAAATGTGGTGTTCCCCGGGAAGAGCTGTTCATTACGACCAAGCTCTGGATTCAGTCCGAGGGTTATGAGGGTACCAAGAAAGCCTTCGACGCTTCCCTGAAAAAGTTGGGGCTTGATTACTTGGACCTCTACCTGATTCACCAGCCGTTTGGGGACGTACATGGCGAGTGGCGAGCCATGGAGGAAGTCTATAAAGCAGGCAGAACCCGGGCCATTGGCGTCAGCAATTTCCAGCCCGACCGGCTCATTGACCTTATTATCCATAACGAGATCGTTCCGGCGGTCAATCAGATCGAAACCCATCCGTTTCATCAGCAGATCGATGCGCACCAGTTTCTGCTTGATAATAAAGTGCAAATAGAGTCATGGGGTCCCTTTGCGGAAGGCAAAAATGAGCTGTTTCACAATGACCTGCTGGAATCAATTGGGGCAAAGTACAACAAAACCATTGCCCAGGTCGTGCTGCGCTGGCTGACCCAGCGGGGAATAGTAGCCATTCCTAAATCCGTTCGCAAAGAACGAA
Source organism: Spirosoma endophyticum (assembly GCF_900112365.1). Classification (GTDB taxonomy): domain Bacteria; phylum Bacteroidota; class Bacteroidia; order Cytophagales; family Spirosomataceae; genus Spirosoma; species Spirosoma endophyticum. The sequence goes on from NZ_FOLQ01000012.1 coordinate 155,710, forward strand.
TGGAAGAGAACTTTAATAGCCTCGATTTTACATTAAGTGCCGATGATATGGAATCCATCAAAACGCTGGATACCAACGCCAGTGTCTTCTTTGATCATCGCGATCCGGCCATGGTCAAATGGTTGGGCGAACGGAAGCTTGCTTAATTATTCAACACAAAGACCAATACGATGCATATCCGAAACCTTTTAATGGCTATCACCGTAGCCAGCCTGTCCTTTAAAACGCTGGCACAAAGCGCGCCCATCTTTCCTAAAGGAGAATTAGCAACTACAAAAACCCACGTGGGCGATGTTTGGCTACGTGAGGTTAGCGGACCTGACAGCACCTTCGCTTTCAGCATTGCCCAGGCCGTTTTTGCTCCCGGTGCCCGACTCGACTGGCATTCTCATCCGGGCGGTCAGGTGCTGATGTTTACCGACGGAGAAGGCTACTATCAGGAGCGGGGTAAGCCCCGACAAACCATTCATAAAGGGGAATTAGTAAAATGTCAGCCGGGTGTGGAGCACTGGCACGGAGCAACCCCGACCAGTAGCGTCACGTACCTGGCCACCTCACCGTCGCAGAAAGGAAAAACGATCTGGTTCAAACGGGTAACCGATGAGGAATACGGCACGAAAAAGTAACCGGTTGATAGCCATGCAAAACAATCACTTATCTAACGTTTAACACCATGAATAAAGCACTTTTAGGGTTATTCCTGTGCCTGGCCAGTGTACAGCTATCACAGGCCCAGGCGAGCCTACCGAACTCAACCTCAACCAGTACAACAAAATCAGAACAGGAGATCCTCCAACTCTCGAAAGACAAGTGGCGCTGGATGGCCGACAAGAAGGTAGATTCATTGAGCGCCTTATTTGATGAAAAATCAGTGTTTGTTCACATGGGTGGAAGCTGGGGCAAAGACCAGGAAATCAATACGATCAAAAGCGGGGGTATCTGGTACAAGAAAGCAGAAGTCTATGGCGCTTCGGTGAATATGGTGGGCAACACGGCCATCCTGTTGAATGACATTGACCTGGTCGCTGTTGTCGGTGGCAATGAGGTTATTAACCCGTTTATGGTGACGGAGGTATATACCAACCAAAACGGGAAGTGGAAGCTGGGTTCCCTAACCTTTTCCAGGTTGATGAGACCCGTTAAGGCAACTAAATAGTCATCTCATACGCTACGCTCACTTACTATGAATCGACGTAACCTATTAAAAACTAGCCTAACCTTGGCTGGAAGCTCTTTGCTGGCCTCACAGGTCAGTGCCCAGAAACAGATTTCAGAAACGTCAAAAGAAAATACGTCAGCAAACGCGTCTCCGGGGCGTCGTAAGCTTGGTAAGCTGGAAGTTTCCAGCATTGGCCTGGGTGTGCAGAATATGAGTCGTACTTACCAAACGACAATTCCCTCCCGGCCTGAAATGCATAAGATCATCCGAACGGCTTTCGACCGGGGTGTTACCTTATTCGATGCCGCCGAAGCCTACGGTCCTTTTGAGGTGGAACGCATTCTAGGGGAAGCGCTGGTAGGGATTCGCAACAAAGTGGTTATTGAAACCAAGTTCGGCTGGAACATCGACCAAAAGACGGGTCAGCGTCTACCCGGGTTGAACAGCCGTCCCGAACACATCAAGGAGGTTGTGGAGGGCATGTTAAAACGCCTTCGCACCGACCGTATTGATTTACTGTATCAGCATCGGGTCGATCCTTCTGTACCGATTGAAGACGTTGCTGGAGCCATTAAAGATCTTATCAAAGAAGGTAAGGTATTGCATTACGGCTTGTCAGAACCTGGACCACAAACCGTACGGCGAGCTCATGCGGTTCATCCGGTAACCGCCATTCAGAACGAATATTCGCTTATCTGGCGTGGACCGGAGACCGTCATCCTTCCGCTTTGTGAGGAACTCGGCATTGGCTTCGTGCCCTGGAGCCCGCTTGGGGTAGGATTTCTGACCGGCGCTATTGATGCCAATACCCGGTTCGCTCCTGGCGACATCCGAGGAGCAGAATCCCGGTTTTCTTCCGATAATCTTCCCAACAACCTGACGATCGTGGAGTTGGTAAAAAGCTGGGCTACCCGCAAAAAAGCGACACCCGCTCAGGTAGCCTTGGCCTGGCTACTGGCCCAGAAACCGTGGATCGTGCCGATCCCGGGCACAACCCAAATGGAACATATGCTGGAGAACATTGGCGCAGCCGATGTCCGGTTTACAGCGGATGAATTAACACAATTCGGTACTGAATTAGCCAGGATTGAGGTCAAGGGAGAGCGTCTGCCGCAGATGGTGCTTGCATTTTCCAATGTGGAAGCACCCCTGAAAAAGTGAACGAATACGACTTCTTCCATCGGGGTGCGTTGTGTTACCCATTAGCTAGCGCTCATCCAGGCATGAAAAGCCTTTCGCCGAATGACGTGCTGACTACAGTCGCTTTATAACATCCCATTGAAATGAGAGTAACTGCCTTTATGATGCACGCCCTGTTAACATTAGTTCTACTAGTCGGGGCTTGTTCTTCTTCCCAAACTGAAAGCGTTCAGGTTACCGATGAGCCCACGGCAAAACCCGGCAACGCGTTGCCGGGCAAGGTATTGATTGTGTATCTGTCCCGAACCAACAACACTAAAGCCTTGGCGGAAATCATTCACAAGCATGTCGGTGGGACATTGGTAGCCCTTGACTTGTCAACCCCCTATCCGGCCAACTATCAGGCAACAGTTCAACAAGTAGCCCGTGAAAACGAGACCGGTTTCCTACCCCCGTTAAAAACAAAAATTGACAGCATCCAAACGTACGAACGTGTGTTTGTCGGCTTCCCGACCTGGGGTATGCAATTACCCCCGCCCATGAAAAGCTTTTTGCGTCAATATGATTTCAGCGGCAAAACCATTATTCCCTTCAATAGCAATGGGGGTTATGGCATTGGCAGTACGTTCGATACAGTAAAGCAGTTATGTCCCAATAGCAACGTACTGGAAGGTTTTACCATCCGGGGCGGCTCGGAACGGGATGGACAATTGCTGGTCATTCAGGGAGACAAGGCGAAAGAAGCCGAAACGACCATAGTAACCTGGTTGCGGAAGATTAATGTACTGAAATAAGACTGTACAGCCATCAAACGGTATTTTTTACATCAATGGAAACAAGAACACTAGGAAACAGCGGCCTACAGGTGTCCGCATTGGGTTTAGGCTGCATGGGCTTAAGCTATGGCTACGGTCCGGCAACCGGCAAGCAGGTCGCCATCAACTTAATTCATGCGGCCTTCGACAAAGGCGTTACCTTCTTCGATACAGCAGAAGCTTATGGCCCGTTTGTCAACGAAGAACTGTTGGGTAAAGCGTTGCAGCCTTTCCGGGACCAGGTGGTGATTGCCACCAAATTTGGGTTTCAGCAAGGTGACTCCACCAAAGGACTGGACAGCCGCCCCGAACGTATCCGTCAGGTGGCCGAAGAAGCGCTAAAGCGATTAAGAACCGACCGGATCGACTTGTTTTACCAGCACCGCGTTGACCCCCATGTGCCCATGGAAGAAGTAGCCGGAACGGTCAAAGCACTCATCCAGGAAGGCAAAGTAAAGCACTTCGGCCTTTCAGAAGCGGGTGTGCAATCGATTCGAAAAGCTCATGCCGTGCAGCCCGTAACGGCCTTGCAAAGCGAGTATTCGTTGTGGTGGCGGGAACCGGAAAACGAAATACTGCCGACATTAGAAGAATTGGGCATCGGTTTCGTTCCGTTCAGTCCGCTGGGGAAAGGATTTCTAACAGGGAAAATTGACGAAACCACACAGTTTGACAAGACTGATTTTCGGAATGTGGTTCCCCGATTCTCGGAAGAAAACCGGAAAGCAAACCAGACCCTAGTGGACTTACTGGGCGACATTGCCCGGCAGAAGGCCGCTACACCGGCTCAGATTGCCCTGGCGTGGCTATTGGCCCAGAAACCGTGGATTGTACCCATTCCCGGTACGACCAAGCTACACCGGCTGGAAGAAAATGTAGGGGCCGTCGATGTTGACTTGAATCCTGAGGACATTAGCCAGATTGATACGGCTTTTTCCCAGATTCCGGTTCAGGGCGATCGCTATCCGGCACACCTGCAAAAACGGGTGGGTAGTTAATGGCAAAATCAGCTTAGTTTGGCAACGGCGTAGAAACATTACCACGAGTAATTCGATGCTTAATTCGCTGAATGACCAAACTGCATGAAACAAAAGAAATCTACCGTTTTGCTGTTAACCGCCCTGACGCTGTTCGTATCGTCTTGTGCGATTAATACCGTCAATAGGAAAGCGGGCATATTGACTATACAACAGCAGGGTAGTTTCCTGGTTGGTGGAACGACCATTTCCGAGCCGGGAAAATTTGATCTGACGAATGCCTTGAAGCCCCAGGGACAAACCTTACATGGCGATCATGCCTATGTATTCTATCAGATCCCGCCCAAAGCCCGTAACTATCCATTGGTATTCCTACATGGGGCCGCCGAGTCGAAGAAAACCTGGGAGTCTACCCCCGATGGACGGGAAGGCTTTCAAACGATCTTCCTGCGACGTGGGTATGGGGTGTATTTGCTGGATCAGCCCAGGCGGGGCGAAGCGGGAAAAAGCACGGTTGCGACAACGATCACCCCCACGCCCGATGAGCAGTTCTGGTTTACTCAATTCAGGCTGGGTAACTATCCCGATTACTTTGCCGGTAGTCAGTTTCCCAGAGACTCGGCTTCTCTGACGCAGTTTTTCAGGCAAATGACGCCGAACACCGGGGCTTTTGACGTCAGCATTGTCTCAAATGCCTGCTCAAGCTTATTTAATCGGATCGGAGCCGGTATCCTGATCACCCATTCGCAGGGAGGAGGTGCGGGCTGGTTTACGGCGATAAAAAATGATAACGTGAAGGCCGTTATCGCCTATGAACCCTTTAGCAGTTTCGTATTTCCGACGGGTGAGTTGCCCAAACCCATTCAATCAACCAGTCTGTTTGGTGAACTGAAGGGCGTGGAGGTCCCGGTAGAGGATTTTACTAAGCTCACAAAGATCCCGATCATCCTGTATTATGGCGATAACATTGCCAATCAGCCAACTTCTGTCTGGAACAAAGACCATTGGCGGGCCGGGCTTGAGATGGCAAGGCTCTGGGCCGCGACCATTAACAAACATGGGGGCAATGCTAAGGTCGTTCACCTGCCTGAACTAGGCATCAAAGGCAATACACACTTTGCGTTTTCGGATCTGAACAACCTCGAAATAGCCGACTTGATGGCTAAATTTTTGAGGGAAAACGGGCTTGATTAATCGAATGCTTTCAAGAGAATCTATGCGAATAACTTTCAAGGCTATACTCATCGGCTGGCTCATCTCCTTTACCCAGCTCAACGCACAAGACCTAGTGCGTCCGCAAACCAATTTGTCGCCTAAGCAGCAAAGCATTGTTGTCATATCCGCCCTCACTGCCAAAGGAGATCTGCAAAAGCTACAACCGGCCCTTCACACGGGCCTTGGTGCGGGTCTGACCGTCAACGAAATCAAGGAAGTGCTGGTGCATCTATATGCGTACTGTGGTTTTCCCAGAAGTATCCGGGGGCTACAGACGTTGATGCTAGTGCTGGACGAGCGGAAGAGAAAAGGCATTACCGACAAAATGGGCAGGGAAGCATCGCCGATTAATAACCACGAACCCAAGTACGTGCGCGGCAAAAAAGTCCTTGAACAACTCACCGGACAACCAGAAACCGGACCCAAACGAGGCTACGCGGCCTTCAGTCCCGAAATTGAGGTATTTCTAAAAGAGCATCTGTTCTCGGATATTTTTGAGCGGGATGTGCTCAGCTATGCCGACCGGGAGTTGACGACCATTTCGGTACTAACCAGTATTGGGGGTGTGGAGCATATGCTGCAATCGCACCTGGGTATTTGCCTGAATGTGGGCCTGATCGAGTCGCAATTGAGCCAGGCGCTGTCGCTGATTGAGACAGCCATTGGCAAAGCGGAAGCCAAGGCCGGGCGGGCGGTTTTAACGCAGTTAATAACTTTGAGAAGGTAAGTAATAGATGTAACTACCATGAAAAATAGGCAAAGCAGATTGAAATTTGCTGGATTAATAGGTAGTCTCTTGATCGGTTTTACCACAAGTGCCCAAACCAAAACAAGATCTGAGACGGAGGCGGGTACAATTTTTCCGAAAGGGCAGCGGGCTCCGACCAGTAACTTTACTGGAATCGTCTGGGTGCAACAATTAATTGAGGCAGACAGCGCCATGAATATTCCAGTGGGCTACGTAACCTTCGAGCCGGGTGCCCGCTCCCATTGGCATAGCCATGCGGGTGGACAGGTGCTGCTGGCAATGGGGGGAATTGGCTACTATCAGGAGCGGGGAAAGTCCATCCAAATCCTGAGGAAAGGCGACGCGGTGAAATGTCCTCCAAACGTACCCCATTGGCATGGCGCATCACCAACGGTCGGCTTTATGCAGGTAGCTATAACACCAAATACCGCCACAGGGCGCGTGACCTGGTTACAACCAGTGACTGACCAGGAGTATCATAACCTAAAGAACTAGCTTCTACTCGGCTACCTAGTTACTTCTCTTGAGCCACCTCTTTGTTTGGTAATGCCCAACAGTCTCACAAAAACGCTCCCACCTGAGACGAAGCCCCTAGGGCAGCCCGAGCCATGCCGTATTGTCGATGCATCCCTAGTAAAGCTTTTAGCATAAAGCCTTTGTATTTCAACACTTGGCTTTATGACTAAACAATTTCACCAGACAATTTGCGCCAGCTTAGGGCTTTCCTTGGCGGCTGGCTTATTTCAAAGTTGGCTCCATTTTCAAAGGGGCCTTGACCTATACACGCTAGCCTCCTTTCGAAGTTGGTTTCTAGTTTTCGACTTCATTGCTCTCATAACAGCTAGTTTGCTAGTAACCTATTATTTCCGCAAAAACTATAGGGCGACATTCTGGGCTGGATTGGTAGCCACCCTAATTTCATTTGTAACGCTACTCTATCTAATCCTGGCCACACTCTACCCCTTGCTGGGTCAATATTACAGAGCGGCTGTATTGCTGGGCGTTTTAGCCTATCTGGTTTATGGCACTATACTGGCTGCTTCTCACTCTGGGAGCAGACCCTGGCTAAAGGGGGCAGGTATTGGGATGGCATTACTTTATGGAGCTCAGTTGGCAGCCCTGATGTGGTTTATAGATATCCCCCCTTATCCCCCAACCGCCAAGCTCGATGTAATCCAGCAATGGCTGTCTTTAGCTGACCGGATCGTTCCAGTTCTACTCCTGTTTAATTTTGTTGATGAGTTAAAGAACACCCCTGACGTTAAGGAGCCAGTTGACCTACCGGCCGGATTGCTACTTGCCAAAGGAATGGTTGTGATTCTTGCCATCTCGACAACGGTACTTGCTATTCAGCTACTTGGAGACAATCACAACCATACACATATATCTGCCCGAGAAACGGCCTTGGCACAGCCTTTTGAGGAAGGAAGCTATGTCAGCCGCCAAGGGGATACGTTGCTGTACCGACTCTTAAAGCCCCTGCATTACGATGCCAAGAAACGATATCCACTGGTGGTTGGTCTACCTTTCTCCTGCCGCTTAGACAATATCCGTCAGATCGATGCCTGCCCTATAGCCAAATGGTTAGCGACGGATGAAAACAGGCGTAAGTATCCCTGTTTTGTGTTTGTGCCTCGCTGTCCACCCTATTCTGGCTGGGGTGGTGTAGCCAATACGCCTTCGGTAGCTCCCCTAGCCATTGAGGCCCTTGTTTCCCTGGATAAGGCGTTTTCGATTGATACCCAAAGGCGTTACGTGTCGGGCGTATCGCGGGGAGGGTATGGCTCCTGGCATCTGATTGGCACCCACCCGGAGTTGTTTGCAGCCGCTATACCCGTATGCGGAGAAGGCGATCCCAGCCAGGCCCCTGGTATGGCTGGGATCGCGGTCTGGGCTTTTCACGGGGCCAAAGACATGAATGTACCGGTGAGCGGCTCTCGGGAGATGGTTAGTGCGCTCAAACAAGCGGGCGGTGCTCCCCGCTACACGGAATATGCCCATCTGGCTCACAGTGTATGGGAGGAAGTCATCAAGACCCCGGGCTTACTGGACTGGTTATTCTCTCAAAAACAAACGGACCATTCTAAAGCCACTAAAAGTTAAGTCTTTTCGTAAAACGCTCCTATCTGAGACGACCGAACGTTCCCGTATCCGCTTCTAGAAATGGGCGTTTGAAGCGATATCAATGCTTCTTCAGCAAAAAGTAAGTGTGTCCGCCATTACCCTCCGGCACAAAGTAACTCTCAAGCTGAGTAAATCCTGTTTCAGTGAACCATGATTGATAGGTAGCTCTATCCGCATGACTCCAATACATTTTCGCCCCCGATTGATTCCAATTTGAGTCAGTGCCAGTCCATTCGCTTGCTCCTACTGTGCATAGAAAGTAGCCACCTGGCCTAAGCCATTGGTAGATGTTTTTTATTAAATCAGGCTGTTCAGTCACAGGAAGATGTATAAGTGAATATAAAGCAATGATGGCGTCAAATGAGCTACCGGGAAAGCTAAGGTTGGCCATATCAGCAATCTCAAAGCGAGCTTGAGGAACATTGATGCGAGCCTGCTGAACCTGAACCGGCGAAAGATCAACGCCTAGGTAAGCAAATTGCTGGCTCAGAAAACGGGCTGTTGGAATGCCATCTGCGCAGCCTAATTCGAGAATGCTGGCCTTAAGGGGTAAAAGGTTAGCCAGAGCCGTTAACCAATCGCTATACCGATCTGGACTCAACTGTTCGTGATGAGTCCTGTAGCGACTACTCAACTGATCATATCCTTCTTGAACGATGCGCTTAGGGTCTTCCATAGAGTTATCAACTCACTTTACAGATGGTCAAATTATAAGATTCCTCTCAGATATCTAAAATTATAAATTCTCAAATAACACTCCCGCTTGAGACAAATAACCGTTCATACGCTTGCACCATTCGAGATGCAAGCGTATGAACGGTTATTCTACTAACTGCCCCCCAATCAGTAGCGTACAGGACAACTAACCACGCTTTGCGCTTCTAGGTCTGCCAAAAAAGAGGGGCCAAGACGACTTGTGAGTAGGCCGTCAATTTAACGCCTTTTCCCTGATACCTAGCTCCGTTTACCGTCAAGTTATGTCATATCATCGCACCTCCTGGTTCTTTAAATTTTGTGAATCTGTTCTAGCAACGACCGCTCTGCTAAATTTACTTTTTATCCCCTTGCAGTTCTTGCCTTTCTCCTTCCTGGAGAAATATGGGCAGTATTTTGTTCATCTACTGATTGGGACGGTTGGAGCAGCCTCGCTTAGCAGCTTGTTCTATGTCTGGATATGGCATCGACAAGAACAAGCTAATGCCACCAACAGTCCCTTACACCATGCCTGGTTACAAGGAATTATTCGCTATTGGCTGGCTTTGTCAATTTCTACCTATGGCTTTGCCAAAATTTTAAAAACCCAGTTTCAAACGCCTGACTTTTTTCTTGACACCCCCTTAAGCTCATTAGATGGCATGAGCTTAACTTGGTACTATTATGGCTATTCGTATCCACTGGCTGTCATTATTGGCCTTTTGCAAATCGGGGGATCTATTTTACTCCTCTACCGTAGGACAACCTTACTAGGCGTAATGATCCTGTTGCCAGTCATAGTTAACATTATTCTGATTAACTTATTCTATAAAATTGCTATAGGAGCCTTTTTCAATTCAGTTGTCTATTCACTAGCCTTAGTATTTTTCCTTTTTCTAAACAGACGTAGACTCAAAATTATCCTGTTGGATTTAGTTGATCAGCTTCCTGATATTACTTCAAATCGTAGTTGGATAAAGCATAGCCTGCGTGTATTACCGATTGCTATTGCTTTTATTTCATTGAAAATACTAATCGACACGCATCCTGATGACCAACTATTGAGAGGTAGTTGGAAAGTGGAGAAACTGGTTCGTAATGGTCAGGTTCAATCATCAACAGCTTGGCTGACAGATTCTAAAGCTTGGAATCGAATTTATTTTGCAGGGTTAACAGGTTGCGCTTTTACCCCGAACCCCTATCGATTTGAATCTTGGGAAGGTCGATTAGGTAGCTATGAATTCGATAGTTCACGAAATAGATTACTGGTAGCTTTTTATACCCGTGATACGCTGCGTGCCGTTGTTAGTAATCGTACAACAGATGCGATGCGATTACAAGGTGTTTTGGGACGTGATACATTGGATATACAATTGTCCCGTATACACCGCTAAATTTCAGCAGCTGTGATAACCTCATTCTCGGATGTTATCACTATAGGTTTATTCATCTCACTTATTCTCATTAAATGCTCCTAAGTGAGATGAAGAGAGTCGGATGTGGTGCTTCAATAAATGGGTGTTTAAGTAGACTCTGAAACACTGTCCGTTTCTGTCCGTTAGCCTGTCCATTTTTGGACAAATAAGCCTCTCTCAAAATTAGAATATAGCCTATTCAAGCTAGATAAGGCCATTAAAAAAGTTTGGCCGGGTATTTGTACGACAAAGCCTATAGTAATGGCAACTAGAACCAATCGCTGTATGAAACGGGTGTTTTTAGGGGAGTTGGAAGAAGTCGTTTTATTGACGGTAGCTACCCTACAGGAAGCGGCTTACTGTGCGTTGATTACCCAAACCATTGATCAGCAAATGGGGCGTAGCATCAGCTTTCCTACGGTCCACACCACCCTACAACGGTTAGCCGAAAAGGGTTTTGTTTCCTCCCAGATGGGGGGAGCCACCGCCGAGCGGGGCGGGCGTCAAAAACGGTTGTTTAGCGTGACAACGGTAGGTCAGCGAGCCCTGATTGAGAGTCGGCAATTACGCAGCCAATTGTGGAACCAGATTCCAACCGAAGTCGTACAGCTATGGGGCGCCTAACCAATCACTTTCGCCGTTATCCTGACTCAGCGCGGTCGGGCGTTTCGGATCATCCAACACCGCCCCGCTGGGCCGAGTGGTTACTGAGCCGGTTTAGTCCGGGCGGTATGGAAGATGAACTGCAAGGTGATCTGCTGGAGATGTACACCTACTGGGTCAAGACTGTTGGCCCCTCAAGAGCCCGCTGGCGGTATGCGC
>NZ_FOLQ01000012.1:166827-203168 GCF_900112365.1 Spirosoma endophyticum
CTCCAACTTGAGACGAATTAGCCTTCATGTTAACTTACCGCCTGTAAACTTAACCATCCGAAAATGCACCTGGATATACTTGAATTAAAGGAGTTGCTGTTAGTAACGCAAGCCCATTTACGGGTGCTTGAACAACTTGAAGCCGAGCGGATCGCTAAAGAAACAGGACAGCCTTTACAAGTTATTGAGCAGCGGATTCAGACGCTAGCCGAGGAGATATTGGACGCTGTTCGAGAGGAAATTCCTAAGGTCAAGGAAAATGGAGGTGTGACGTACGCAACAAGGCTTGGAATGTCGTCATTTCCGTGTCTGAAAAAACTCTCCTGCTTGAGACGACAGAATCTTCATACATATGCTTCAAATAATGGGCGTTTAAAGAGATGGAGTTGTTTGTGCAGTTCTACCAATGACGTCTACACATCAGGGCGCACTATCGACCGCCCGTAGACTGCCTGTGCTTAACAGGGCACCACCGAACCGACTCTACATTTAGTTACTTTACAGCCGCTACGCTTAGTGGCCAAATTAGCTAAATCATCATGTTTGAGAAATTTAGAAAAAATTTCCCCGTGTCGGTCGAAAAATGGGAGGAGTATACCGGCTATTTTCACCAAATTCAGGTACCGGCCAGGACCGTTCTGCTTCGAGAAGGGGATATATCCCGCAAAGCCTATTTAGTTGAAAAAGGATGCCTACGGGTTTGGTTCAACAGGAAGGGAGAGGATATTACTTTTCAGTTCTTTTTTGAGAACAGGACTGTTTCCTCCATTGAGAGTTTCCGAAATAGTGTGCCAAGCTTGTTTTCTATTGAGACGGTCGAACCTTGTACTTTGTGGTGGATTGACAAAGCGAGTATCGATAAAATACTAGAAGAGGTCAGTGCGATACCGGCTATCCGTAGCCAAATCCTGGAGGCCTTGTTTGGGCGCACCCTAGATTATATGAAGCATTTTCTTTCGCTGATACGGGATACCCCTCAGGAGCGGTATGAGAATCTGCTAACGCAAAACCCGCATATCGTCCAGCGCGTCCCTCAGCATTACATTGCCTCCTACCTGGGCGTAAGCCGGGTTCACTTGAGCCGGATTAAAGCCAAAATCGCTCGACCCAACTAGCAAAGCCAGGATACGGAATTTGATAACAAATGTTATCGTCGGAGGGCCTACTGGCCCTTTACCTTTGTATCAGCAATGACAAAATAAGCGATACAATGAAACGATTAACCATTATTTATTGGCTAACGACGGTTATGTTCAGTCTATGGATGCTGGGCAACGCCTATGCCTACCTGACATCTGAGGAGGCCCGGCGCCTTTGTGCTCATTTCGGTTTTCCGGATTATTTCCGGGTAGAGCTAGCAGTCGCTAAGCTGATTGGAGTACCCGTGCTCGTGCTACCCTGGCTAAAAGGACGAATCAAAGAGTGGGCCTACGCGGGCTTCGTAATCACAGTCATTTCAGGTTTTTTCGCGCATCTAGCTTCCGGCGATTCAGTCCGCGACTCTGCGTCGGCGCTGCTAGCGTTGGTATTCGCTCTGATTTCCTACGCGAGCTATCACCGCTTACAAGTGGCTAGCTCCATCACTAAGTCAATCAACACTGGTTCTTTAACAACCATAGTTTAATAGTCAACCAATAAACAAGATGAAAGCGGCCATTATGCATCCACAAGGGGGAGGGCCACGTTATGCCGAGATGCCTAACCCGACTGTATCGAACGAAGACCAAGTACTGCTGACTCTTAAAGCGGCGGCCATTAAACACATCGACCGAGGCCAAGCTAGCGGTAACCATTATTCCGCTGACCCTCAATCGGCTGGTCAAGCCAAAATTATTGGGGGTGATGGCGTGGGTGTGCTAGCCGACGGTACTCGAGTCTACGCCATGGGCGTGAGCGGTATGGTCGCTCAACAAGCTGTCGTGGAGAAAGACCGGATGGTGATCGTACCCAATGAGTTGAATGACGCCCTAGCAGCGGCCCTGCCTAACGGAGTGATTGGCTCGGCGATGGGACTACGTTTCCGGGCCCGTATGCAAGCCGGGGAGGTGGTTTTGATCAACGGAGCTACCGGCTTTACAGGCCGACTGGCCGTGCAGCTAGCCAAACACTATGGAGCCAAGAGAGTGATTGCCACGGGCCGTAATCCCAGCTCACTGCAGGAATTGCTGAGCCTGGGAGCGGATGAAGTCATTTCGGTGGATCAGCCAGATGCGGATTTTCTAGCCCAACTTCGAGCGATCCACAGTGGTACGCCGGTTGACGTGATCGTCGATTATTTGTGGGGCCGTTCGGCGGAGTTGCTGTTAGCCTCTCTAAAAGGCAAAGGGGCCTTTACCCACCCGGTACGCTTTGTCTCCATTGGGAGCGTCACCGGGGATAAGGTCCAACTGTCCGCTGAAAATTTGCGCAGCGTCAATCTACAGCTATCCGGCTCGGGCTTAGGCAGTTGGACACGGCAGGAGGTAGTTCAACTATTTCGCGAGATCTTACCGGATATGTTTCAACTGGCTGCCGACGGAAAGCTCACCGCAGATACCGTTACGGTTGATCTATCCGACATTGAATCCGTCTATGACGTGGTGATAACCGATGGGAAGCGACTGGTTATTACCATGAATTGATCCGCACTTAAGTAGTCTTGACGAAAGTTGAATCCTTACATCACAATGGATATTTTAAGGTCTTTAGTCTGGCTTTAGGGTCAAGACTGCCTGTACTCATGTCAACCGTATGCTACGGATAGCATTAGACAGATATTAAAAAAATCATTGTCTTATAATACGCTCCTGCTTGAGACGAAAGAGTATTCATACATATGCTTCAAGAAATGGGTGTTTAAGTAGACTCTGAAACACTGTCCGTTTCTGTCCGTTAGCCTGTCCATTTTTGGACAAATAAGCCTCTCTCAAAAATAGAATATAACCCATTCAAGCTAAATAAGACCATTAAGAAAGTTTGGCCGGGTATTTGTACGACAAAGCCTATAGTAATGGCAACTACAATCAATCGCTGTATGAAACGGGTGTTTTTAGGAGAGTTGGAAGAAGTCGTTTTATTGACGGTAGCTACCCTACAGGAAGCAGCTTACTGTGCGTTGATTACCCAAACCATTGATCAGCAAATGGGGCGTAGCATCAGCTTTCCTACGGTCCACACCACCCTGCAACGGTTAGCCGAAAAGGGTTTTGTTTCCTCCCAGATGGGGGGAGCCACCCCCGAGCGGGGCGGGCGTCAAAAACGGTTGTTTAGGGTGACGACGGTTGGTCAGCGAGCCCTGATCGAAAGTCGGCAATTGCGCAGCCAATTGTGGAACCAGATTCCAACCGAAGTCGTACAGCTATGGGGCGCCTAACCAATCACGTTCGCCGGTATCTTGACTCAGCGCGGTCTGGCGTTTCGGATCATCCAACACCGCCCCGCTGGGCTGAGTGGTTACTGAGCCGGTTTAGTCCGATCGGTATGGAAGATGAACTGCAAGGTGATCTGCTGGAGATGTACACCTACTGGGTCAAGACTGTTGGCCCCTCAAGAGCCCGCTGGCGGTATGCGCTGGTGGTCCTGCGACTAATTCGCCCCTTTTCAAGGTCAAACACCAAACAAAGCAAGGAGTATCATCAACCCATTCTACTAAATCCTGTTATGCTACGCAACTATCTCCTGATGGCCTGGCGGAATATCGCTAAAAACAAAGCCTTTTCAGCCATCAACATCGTCGGACTGTCGGCAGGCCTCTCGTGCGGTATGCTCATCTGTCTTTATATCTACGACGAACTGAGCTACGACACCCAACACCCCAACGTTGAGCGGCTCTACCAGGTCGGAACGGTCTTTGTGAATTCCGACGGCGACCAGCCATTGGCCACCACGCCCTACGGCCTGTTAAATCCCCTGCAACAGGAATACCCCGAAATTAGCAGTGCCACCCGGCTGTTAAACCTCTTCAGTGATGACAAGACGTTGCTACAGGCCACCGCAGCCAACAGCAAATCGGCTGTGTTCTACGAATCGAAAGGCTTTCTGGCTGACCCGACGTTCTTCACTTTTTTCCAATACGACTTCGTGGAAGGCAACCCAAAACAGGCGCTGGCTAACCCTAATTCCATCGTGCTATCGGAGACGATTGCGCGGAATCTGTTTAGCGGGCAACCAGCCCTGAACCGGACTATTCATGTCGAGAGTAACACCAACGGCATTGGTGATTACACCGTCACGGGCGTGTTTCGGCCGGGTACAGTTCCCTCCCACATCGACGCGCGGTTCTTTCTGTCGTATGCCGGGGGGGGGATGGCCCGACATATAAATAGTACCCCGAGCTTGGTAGTCAACACTATATTCTTTACCTATCTGAAGATGAAACCCGGTACCGACGCTCACAAGCTGGAAGCCAAGCTGCCCTCTTTTGTGGAGAAGTATATGCGGAAAGACCTGGCCGGCACGGGGCGAGATAATAAGCTATTTTTGACCGCCGTGCGCGACATTCACTTGCACACCGATCTGACCAAGAACGTAACGCCTAACGGCAGTCTGAGCTACCTGTACGTACTGGGGTCGATTGCTTTATTTACGCTACTGATTGCGGGCATCAATTTCATGAACCTCTCCACGGCGCGGTCGGGCAAGCGATCTGCCGAGGTGGGCGTGCGAAAAGTGCTAGGCGCTAAACAGACATCGCTGATACTACAGTTTATCAGTGAGGCGCTGTTGTTAAGCGTGTTTGCGTTTGCGCTGGCCGTGGGACTGGTGGGGTTGATGACGCCCATCTTTGAGACCGTATCGGGCAAAACGCTGCATTTTTCGGTGAGTCAGTGGATGGGACTGCTCGTGGCTTTCTTTGGCATCAGCCTGTTTACAGGCCTACTGGCCGGCAGTTACCCGGCGTTCTATCTGTCGTCGTATCGGCCCATTGCCGTGCTAAAAGGCGGGCCGGGGCGCCTGGGGGGATCATTGTCAGCCGCATCCTTGCGAAAGGGCCTGGTCGTCGTACAGTTCACACTGTCCGTGGTGATGATGATTGCGTTAGTAGTCATTACCCAACAGATGCTTTACCTACGCTCGGCGGATTTGGGTTTCGCCAAAGAGCAACAACTGATCATCCCACTACGTAGTGAAACGGCGAAGGCCAGTTATCCGGTTCTCAAACAGGCGCTGGCCAGCACGACACAAGTCCGTTCGGTGGGGGCATCGGCCTATTATCCGGGCATTTTCAACGCCGAAGGTGCCCAGCTCTACGGCGAAGGCCAAACCAAAAGTGATGGCGAATCGACGAGCCTGAACCGCGTTGACCCGGACTTTCTGCAAACGATGGCCATCAAACCCGTAGCAGGTCGGTTGTTTTCGGCAGCTTTCCCCGCCGACACCAACCACCGCATCATCCTGAACGAAAAAGCCGTGAAAGAATTAGGCTATCCATCAGCGCAGGCCGCTATTGGTGAACAGACCGTTGAGGAGGATTCCCGCTACACGATTGTGGGGGTGGTGAAGGATTTTCACTTTGAAGACCTTCACGTCCCCATTACCCCCTTTGGCTTCATGCTCAACCTCAAGCCAAATTACAACTACGTCGTGGTAAATCTTAAAGGGGGCGAGTTGCAAACTACGTTGCAAACGCTTAGCCGCGTGTGGCAGCGGATCAATCCGGCCGAACCGTTTGAATACAGTTTCTTAGATGCCGATTTTCAGAAGAATTACGAATCCGAAAACCGGCTAACGACGCTGGTTGGTTATTTCACCTTCATTGCTATTCTAATCTCGTGTCTGGGTTTATTTGGGTTGGCGTCGTTCAACGTAGAACAGCGGGTCAAAGAAATCGGTGTCCGTAAAGTACTCGGCGCGTCGGTCACCAATATTGTTGCCCTGCTCAGCAAAGACTTCATTAAGTTGGTTCTTATGGCCTTGCTCATCGCTTCGCCCATCGCTTGGTACGCCATGAACCGTTGGTTACAGCGTTTTGCGTACAAGGTTGACATAGAGTGGTGGATGTTCGCCTTTGCGGGTTTGGCGGCCGTTGGTATTGCGTTGCTAACCGTCAGTTTTCAAAGTGTGAAAGCCGCGTTGATGAACCCGGTGAAGAGTTTACGATCTGAATAGTGTCGGTTGTTTTTAGCCTATCACGGATGTGGAATGTACTCCTTCAAGAATGATAGTCATTAAGGTACATGACCACTATCCATTGACAGGTTTCGATAATGACCCTTCGCAAACTCTACCGGTATATAGCGGTTTGACGATCTAGTAAAAGGGATAACAATCCGAAGAAGTTGAGCAAGAAACGGGTTTAGTTAGCCATGTTGACAAGGTCAAAGCAGGTAAAGATAGTTTCCTTAATCTCATAATACGCTCCCAAATGAGACGAACGAGTTTATCCATCTGCCTTTATGCTGCCGTTGGTTTGAGAAGAATCCAGAAAGAGGACTCTTATGCCCTCAACAGTCACTAGTTTGTTAAAACTTCTTAACGGCTTACAACCCCCCGACCCCTAGCCGCGTCTGAATAGTAAAACCGCTAGCATGAACCAACTCCTTACCCTTTATCTGCTGCTGAATGCCCTTCGCGTCGGTGCATTCCACCCGGCTAGTCTGCCTGGCCAAGCCGATCAAAACGATTATACAACCTATCATCAAACCATTGCCAGGGCTCAACAGCTTATTGCTCGCAAGCACTATCAAGAGGCATTCGCGTTGTACAAACAGGTGTTTGATGGCTACAAGTTCGTCTTTTCAAGGGACTACAAAGTGGCCACGCAGTTGGCTCTACAAGTGGACCAAAAACAGCAGGCGTTTACCTATCTTAAGAAAGCAATCGCTACGGGCTGGACCCTGAGCGACCTAAAGAAAAATGCCCTGGTCACTACTCTCCAAGGCGACCCGCAGTGGAGAGTGGTTGAACAACAATACGACTCGCTCAGAGCACTCTACCAAAACGGGGGAAATCAGGACGTTCGGGCCCGGGTTGAGAAAATGTTTAAAAAGGATCAGCGAAAGGCCCTGTTGGCGCTGTTTCGCATTGGGGCTACCCAAGAGCGGTACGCCGAAAAACGCTTTGCTCCCCACAGTGAGCAGCAGATGACTCAACTACTCCCGATTATTGATCAGTACGGCTACCCCGGTGAGCGACTGATTCACAATGGCTACTGGGCTGCGGTAATGCTGAGTCATCACAACTCCATCAGTAAAGCCTACGCCTTAAAAGACACCGTGTACCCCCATGTGAAACCCAAGCTCATGAAGGCTCTGAAATCCGGGCAACTGTCACCCTACGAATTTGCGATGATTGATGACTGGTATATGGCCGTCAAGACTAACGGTCAAGAGACGCACTTCGGCTACTTGAGTAGCTCCTTGACTCCTCAAGCGAAGGTCAAAGTCGATCAATGCCGGGAAGCCATCGGCATGAGTAGTGTAGAAACGATCCGTTTGTTAGCGGATCTGCAACAACAGACAGGCTTCAACTGTTATTTGCCCTCCAACCTGGTTAAGAAAATAGGGACCGCTGAGTAGGCTGGGCAGTGTTATGTCGGCAGCAAGGGCAGTAAACTTGAGGCCCTTTTAAGTTCCGTTCGCTCATCCTCTGCTGAACAAGCATTCTCAAAATAAGGCTCTAAACGCGGGACGTTGGAACGTTCATGTATCTGCTTCTTAAATGGGGCGATTATTAGTATGAGCAAAGCAGGAAGCAACCACTGATTTATTCCCCTATCAAGAAAACTTGTAAATGCATTGATCAGCCAATTACATTGCTCCCCAACGAATCTCTAGTCTACATTTACCAATGTAATTTTATGGAATCTAGAACGGCATAACATCTAACTAAAATAGTCAGTCTCATTGCTTAATTAACGTGTATGCTCCAAAATTACTTCAGAGGTATCTGGCGTAATATAAATAGTCAGAAGGGAGTTTCAAACCAATGTCCAACTCCCCTTGCTACTGTTCGAAACCTCGTATTTCTTTCCCTACTCTTGCCATCGGCCAGAATATTGGCCCAGACCAACACCTCACCAACTGAGGCCTGGCTGACTGAATACGATGAATGCCAAGACTATGGCGAGGTTTATGTGGTCAAAGAGATTATTAAGGCGTGCCGTGCCTATCAAACCTTCCTGACCGACAGAAACGGACGTAAACTAACCCCAGCCTACCGCGACATTGGGGATTTCGAAGAAGGACTAGCCGAGTTTGTCCCCATGCAATTAAATCCGCAAGGTCATGGTCTTCACGGATTTATCGATAAACAGGGTAAGATCATTATCGAGCCTAAATACATCTCCACTGACCGGTTTCGCCATGGCAAAACTTGGGTCATCTACCCCGCCGACTCTCACTACGGACTTTCCTACATTGATCGGACCGGAAAAGAGGTCTATAAGATCCCCATCCAGCACTATTCAAAAGACTATTTGATTAAGGACGCGACGATTGATCATATCTGTAACCACGACACCCAGGAAGACGTTTTGTGGTGGAGAAAGGGCGAATTCTTTATTCTTAACTTCAATTTCACCCCGTTTGTCGAAGAGCAACTCAAACGGTCCAATCAGGTTTCAGCCTTTAAATACCAGGGAAAATTTGGCATCATCGACAACGATTTGGCGCTGAAAGTTCCAGTGGCCCTCGATGCCATTGATGTCGACTACACCTATTCGGGCCAAGGCATGCAACGGGTGCAGTATGGTAATAAGTACGGCTACGTTAGTCCATCAACAGGCGAATTGATCGTTCCCTTCTACTATACCGATACCCGCAAGCCAACCAACGGCCTATTTTGGGTCAAAAAGAGGGGCAAATGGGGTTGTATTGACAAAACGGGTAAGCTGCGCATCCCCCATCTGTACGATGAAGCAACCGGCTTTACCGCTGAAGATCGGTCAGCCGTGGCCATTGATGGTAAGTTCGGCCATATCGACAAGTCGGGCAAGGTGCGCACGCCGTTGGCCTATGATTTTGCTTCGTATTATCAGCATGGCCTCTCAATGGTTCGAATGAAGGACAAATATGGCTTTATCGATA
Source organism: Spirosoma endophyticum (assembly GCF_900112365.1). Taxonomy (GTDB): domain Bacteria; phylum Bacteroidota; class Bacteroidia; order Cytophagales; family Spirosomataceae; genus Spirosoma; species Spirosoma endophyticum. The sequence goes on from NZ_FOLQ01000012.1 coordinate 175,833, forward strand.
CGAGTAACCGGTTGATTATTCCGCTCATCTACGACGAAGCATTCCCCTTTGACCGTGTAACGACAATTGTTGAGCGCTACTGGATTCGGTATGAACTCTCACTGGACGGTCAGGCGCAATTTGTGGGCTTCTCCTTTAAGCTGAAAGCGCTGTTTATTATTGCAGGCCTGCTTATTTTTATTTGGCTCAGCAGTCTGGTAAACGAGTTAAGGAGCAAGTTTAGGGCGAAAGTACCCAGGCATTAGCCATTCGATAGTTTGTATTTTGACTATCTGGGTTGGACAGCCCGTGCTGAAGTGTTCACCTAATTCCTTTAACAACGTCTCAGTAATTGCTCCCACTTGAGACGAATGGAGCAAAGTGTATCTGCTCATTAATTCGGGCGTTTGACGAGACGAATAATAGGTGAGTAGTTAGCCTAAGAGCAGAAGCTTTAACTACCATAATGGCACTTTTACAACAAGCTTAACGGTAATAGACGGGTCTATGTATAAACGTATAAACAACTGACCATGAAAATAGTAGCAACCTTGGTAGGCTTGCTAATTGTAACAGCAAGTTTTGCCCAACAAAATTCAGTCAAGGAAATAAGCGATTCATTGCAGAATCAGACTATCGACAATATGCCTATCCTCAAAGGTCAAGGGAATGCATTAGACATGCCTACTCGAAATGGGAAGGGGGATGCAATACCTATGCCTAACCGGTCTATGCCAGTTGCTTTAACTTCTAAAGAACAAGTTTCAGTGAGTGTGAAAGCTAAAAGCGAGCCAGTAACGCATTGGTCCGTCGATTCATTGTTCCGAGTGATGCCTACTAGAACTCAGCCTAAGAAGAACTAAACCATTATGGACTATCACATTTCGTATGATAGCTAACAGGAACGTTAAATCGTAATCTCAGAAAAGTTTCTTTAAATAAGTGTAGTTATACAACAGGTCTGGTAAATGTACAAACTAACTGAGGGTTAGACATTTGTACATTTACCAGACCTGTTGTATAACTGATTCTATGTTGAGAAATTATTATTTTGTTGCCGAATAACGGAGCTTCAATTTGTAATCTTCACCAGGCATTCTAAGCAGATGCTGTTCCTTCACCGCCAGTGTTTTCACTACCACCGTCGAGTAAGCACTAGCCCCCGTCTCTTTATCCCTGACAAAAACAATGTATTCCGCTTCTTGAGACGGTACTAGCAAAACTTCCGAGGCATTATTTGGCGGCACGGCACCTGGCGTGGTCATACCCCAAGCGTAACTGTACTGACCAGATCCACCAGTGGCTTTGACCTGAATAAGTTGCTTGCCCGTACCAGCATCACCACTGACCTCGGTGGTGACTTTAACTTGAGCCAATAGAGTAGTAGAGCTTATTAAGCCCACCAGAACTAGTAGAGTACGAATTGAGTGCTTCATTGTATAACCAATTTTGAAAGGTAAAGCTATAAAACGGAAATTTTCCTGTCACATAAGTGCCATCATGATGACTAATTCCTAAAAATACAACTTAAAGCGCAAAATGTGCTAACAGGTCCGTAATAAGTACTACCAAGGATTTCCACGGCTTCCGGTATAAGTGTTGAGAAAAGGCAATATGAATTACAGTGTGTTTTATCTTAACGACTATCTTCAAAAATCAATCTCAGTAAACGCTCCCGCGTGAGACTAGGTGGGTTTCATATAAGTGCTGCTAAAAATGGCGTTTCATGAAACGGACTGTACAAAAGTAGCTAGCCTAAGAGTTGGGACTTAGGCAATGTGATACCCCTTATTCAACGGCCACAAAATATATTTTATTCAATAAATATACCGCTTAAAGCCGATCGTAAGTTATTGGCTAACAGACTAGCAATAACTCTTAACCAAATCATATGAAGACGATCCACTTAGTACTCGCGGTAAGTTTGTCTTGTCCGTTGAGTAGCTACTCAACGCACTTACTGGCCAAGACGGGAATAAATTACTTGTCTGAAACTCATAATAATACAACTAAACTGGATTACCACACAATCAGTAAATGGCAAAGGGGCAAGACGACTGAGCAAGAAATCAAAAATCTATTAGGACTACCCACGATCATTGATTCAGATAAGTACCATACCCACTGGTATTATAAAACCAGCAAAGCTAGATTGAGTATTCAATTCAATGCTGATCATACAATGGCTGGGCTTCAATATAATGCAGCCGACTTAGACGTCCCCCAAAAAGTGGCGGCTCAACAGCTAAAATCTCTGGTGGCAGGAACAACCGATATGGATCTTGTCCGTCTTTTAGGAGAACCTACCTACGTGAACGTGTCTACTTCAGGCAAAGAAATTAGCTATCGCGATCTGCTCACTCACTCCACGCTTCAGGTGGCTATCAATGAGCCTATTGGTCTAATAACTAATTTTCGTTTTTTCGAAAAAGGCTCGAAGAAGTCATTCATTGATACCGAGAAGATAATGCGTATCAACAAGGGCCAAACGACCAGTAGTGATATAGTTAATCAATTCGGTCCTCCTACGATGAGAACCATTGAGAAGACTAAAGAAAGCTGGTATTATGAATTAGATAATGCGCTACTGTCAATAGATTTCGACCAGGACAACCAGACCGTTTCGGCCTATCAGTCCAAACAGCGATAGTCTTATTTCATTTTAAATTACACGGCCTAGCTACTTCAATCAATAGCTAGGCCGTGTACTTTATAAGGAGTCGTATGCTCTTTGACTGGCGTTGACAGGTAGTAAAAATAATCGTCTCACAAATCGCTCCTCTAAGTGAGAAGGAGGAGGGTTGGTCGGGCAGCTACTTCAATTGAAACATTGTCTAAAACAGCAGATGAGCTGACTCGCCATTGACAAGCCACACAGTTTGCCCCTGGTCACTACAACTTACCGAGCAGTCTTCTCCGGGGTAAACAGGTTTAGATTCCACTCCGCATACCAGTGAAGTTCCATCTTACCAGCTGGGGTAATGGTAATGGGCAGGAAGACATACTGCGAGTCAGCATGACCGCCCCCGTTCCACCGGTCGCCCATGTAGAGGTAAGCGTTTTTGTAGCCCGGAATCTTAAAAATATAACAGGGCTGAGAATTAAACGAGTTGTTACCCACATCCCCAATAAAGGGGTTGCCCTGGCTGGTGTATGGTCCCATAAGGCTGGAAGCCGTGTAATAGGTGGCCGGATTAGGGGTCCAGCCGCTGCACCCACTGGTGAGCAGGTAATAGACGCCATCTTGCTTGAGAATACCCGGTCCTTCGCAATGGGCTTCAATATCGGTGTCCTGGGCCGTGGTGCTCAGGTAATCGCCCGACAATTCGACCATCCGAATCGTGCGGTTAACATGATCAGCTGCGTAGCCAATATAAGCTTTTTTGGTTTCGGGGTCCCTAAATAACCCAATATCCCGTGATTCATGACCATTGGGCCGGGAATGGTGCTGAACCACAAAGGGGCCGGTGGGTTTATCGCTGATGGCCACGCCCAGTTCAGCCACCGTATAGCGGTTACCATCGTAGTGAAACCACATCACGTACTGATGGCGGGTAGCATCATAGATGACTTTGGGTCGTTCAAAGACGTCAATCGCTCCTTTCTTAAGGACGACGCCTTCATTTTTCCAGTTATACAGATCTTTCGATGAATAACAAGCGGCTCCCCGTGGCTCTGCCCGGTGTTCACCGTACCAATAAAACGTTTTCAGCGAATCACTATAAATAATATTGCCCCCGTGACAGTCAATGGGCAGCCCATCATCGGCCAGCCACACGGCACCGGGCTTAAAGGAGGCATACGCAGTGGGCTTTTGAGCCAGAGATGGTACTCGGATCGCACCAATCCCTACGCCCATCAGCAAGACGGCGATTCCTAGCCGCTTAACAAAACCAAGACTTCGTGTATTCATTTCAGAGGGGGGTTATTGCAATTTTCCACCGTAAACGCTAACAAGCCGGTGGCGCGATCTGATCTGCTGCGGTAAAGGTAGTTGCTCCAGGTAGAAAAGGAAAAAAGCCAACGGCGGACCTGTTGATGGTCTACCCCGATGGCGACCACGGGTTAAGCGGCAGACCTTTTGCCAGAAGTATAAGCAACAAAATTCGCTTTTTCAATCAGCACGGCATGCTAGTCGGGAATCTCTTCGACGAGGGTTGAGGGTTGGGATGCAGCCATTACTAATTAATCAATGACACGTGTCAAGTTAGGATCGCGAGTGATCATCTCGAGCCGTTGTAGTTCTCTTCTGGCTACCATTTATTGCCTGCCAAGTTAGTGGACCAATAAACGGGCGTTTTAGGAAACGCTGTTGTTCGACCCAATTATTGAAGCAGTTGGGTCGATCTACATAGGTTACTATTGGGATAGCTTTGAATTCTACTTGGTCTTCGGGACGAATTTTCCCCCATAATAAGCCATCACTACCTGTATCCAATCGAATTGATAATCCCCAATCAACACATCAGGCTGGTAACCCGTTTCATCAATCTTGCCGTGCAAAGTCCAGTCTGATCGCATGGTGGCCACGTAGCCTTCGTAAGTACCACAGGGCAGACGGTAGGGCCGAACAGCCCCATAATCCATCGTCCCACTCGTCGGACTGCCAAACAGCGTTACTTTCTTGCTTTGCCGGGCATACTCGAGCAGTAATTCCGCACTACTAGCCCCGCCACTATCAATCAACAAAGCTATCTTTTGAGGCATCTTGGCTACACTATCCCGTCGAACGGTGCGTCCGGGATAGCTGATGAGTTTGCCCCCTACTTTCTCCGTAACACCTGCATCAACAATGGGTTGCGTGTAAATCAGCCGGATGAACTCGCCCCACGAATCCAGGCTACAACACCCACCCCCGTTACCCCGCAAATCAATAATCAAATGGGGAGTTCGACTAATGACCTCTTTGTATTGAATCAATACGCTGTTAAAGGCTGAATCAGCCACATTAAACGAGTTTAGTTTCAAGTAACAAAAGTTGGGATCAATGACCCTGAAACTCAGGTTAGGAAGCTGCCTATGTTGGGTTAATAAATCGATGGTTTGGACTAACTGGGCCGGTTTCTCAAACTTGGCGGCTGTTCGTACCCAGTAGCCGCCAAAGCCGGAAAATTTAAGAATATCCCCCTGTAAAGAAGCCGTATAATGGACGGGGGTAAAATCCCGGAAGTAGTAAACGGCCTCGAATCCTTTGGCTGGCGTCTGTTTTAGGCGAAACTTGACCAATCCCGCTTGCCAATTAGCCACTTTAGTGCTGGCAATACTGCCAGTATAGTGCTTAGGGTCTTTCTTGTCTTTGTAGATGTTAACTTGATATAGATCATCAATATCGCGCCAAATGCCTTCGATTGGGGCTAAGTTCGCTTGGTAAGCCGATAAATAGCGGCTGATCTGAGCGGGTGACTCGTTGGCCTTTACTGGTTTTCGCAAAGCGGTTGTCAGATCAGAATAGTGAATTGTAAAGTGGTCGTCTTTAAAAAAGGCCACATACTTTTCCAATATCGTTAGACAACCGTTCGGGGAAGTAAGCTGAGCTTGCCGCTCAAGATTTTGGCGAAGGTCGTTGTATTGTTTGAGGGTTTTACTAGATATCTTATCCTCAAAACCAGCGTATCGGCTTTTAGCGACGTCAACTAAGGCTTTCAAGTTCGCTTGACAAGAACAACTATCGACTTGTTGGGCGCGTCCGAAGGTTGAAAGTGTGAAGAGCGAAAGAATCAAGAAAACGTGTTTCATAATGATGGGGGATAATTACTGATTCACTCTCCAAGCTACGAAAACTCAAGAATCCCACAAACCCCTCCCCAAAATGGGATGCAGGAGTATTCATATACGTGCTTCTTAAATAGGGCGTTTAATTGACCGGCTTATATTAATAATTGTAAACTGCTACCCGTAGCCTACGTGGTTCACCGACTTGGCGATAGAATTTCGGATTTCCTTAGATGGGTTGCTCAATTAGCAGGCTAAGTACTGCCATTTTGAGTTCTTATTGCAACACAACTCAAACGTACTATGGAAATCCGTGCGGTACAATCGTCAACGGAGGCATTCGGCGCTAGGCTATCTTTCCCCTTTTGACTATTATAATGAGCAACTGCAAAATGTTGCTTAAAAATTTGTCTAGTGTTTTGTTGCAAGTCCATCCGAGTTCAAGGCTTACTTCTAGCATTTCAAGCACCCGTTTGGCCTTTTGATGAAGATTCATCTAGTGGAAATGGGAGGGCTTGCTTTGTTTTGTATCAAACGAAAAGGCTAAGTAAACACTGCCACTCAGGTAAATGAAAAAGTTATTTATTACCCTATTATCCCTAGGAATGCTATCGGCAGCCTGCAAAAAAGAGGGATCGAATGGAATTGATCCCACCACCACACCGCCTATCAGTACGCCAGCCTCGCCCCCTAAAATTCCGGCTGAATTAGTGGGCAAGTTGTCCTATGGCACCTTCTCACCGACCAACTTCTGGAATTACAACGGTACCTATGCGGGCAACGCCTACGAGCAGGCATTGGTTTTTGATTTTCATGCGGATGGCACGTACGAAGAATACGTGATCAATTCAACCACCAGCTACAACTGTCGTACGGAAGCCTACACCTATTTTAAGGGTATCGTAACTGTGAACGAAGCCAGCCACTCCTTCTCCATGCAACCCACCAATGGGAAATATCGGGGTTTTTATTCCTGTGCACCCAAGTGCAATATCAACCGCGATGCCAAACCGACTGAGTTGAAACTTGAGCAAATGAATTATCAAGTCGAACCGGCTAAGGTGGCAATCAAACTATCGGATGCTGAAAATCCACAGGGTGTACGTTTGAAATCCACAACCTGGTGAGCTGTATTATCGATCGACCTACTAAAGAGTACGTTTATCTATCAGAACCAAAGTTGTTCAACTTGTTCCTGCTAATACTCTTCCAATTTAATGGTTAGATAAAAGTAGCTATCTTTCCGACATGGGCCAAATCGCTAAACCGTTTGTGCTGTCGGCAGCCGATCTCACAACACTTGACCAACTCGTTCGTAAAGGTAAAGACGCTGCTCATAAGTTGACCAGAGCCAGAGCCTTGCAGTTTTCCCATCAGGGCCAACACCCCCAGCAAATTAGCCAATCGTTGGGTATCAGTCTGGCCACGGTCTTCAACTTGCGTAAACGCTACCGGGAAGCGGGCCTGCAAAGAGCCATTGGGGAGAAAGCTCGACCCGGCCAACCCCGCAAAGTGACCCCCCAAGTGGAGGCCCATATCACTCAAATCGCCTGTAGTGAGGCTCCTGATGGGCGTACTCGCTGGACAGCGAACCTGATTAATGAACGGTTAGTCAAACTCGACATCCACATTGATGACGAATCGGTACGCTTAACCCTAAAAAAAGTAAACTCAAGCCCTGGCTTAAAAAGCAATGGTGCATCGGGCAAGTAGACGGCGAATATCTAGCCAAAATGGAGAACGTTTTGGCCGTTTATACCCAAGCAACCCCACCGGGCCGGGCGCGATTATGCTTTGATGAACGACCGTGTCAATTGTTGGATGAAATGATAGCAGCCCTACCCATTCAACCAGGCAAAGCTGCCAAAGAGGACAACGAATATGTCAGAAAAGGAACGTGTGTGGTATTATTAGCTTATGATGGCTCCGGCCACCCGGCTGGACACCGGGCAACGCTATACTCAAGTGCGCAAACAACGCACAAAGGCCGATTATGCGGAGTTCATGCACGAACTGGTGACAACTTACTATACTGATGTTGAGCATATTGACTTGGTGCAGGACAATTTAAATACCCATAAATACGGCTCCTTTTACGAGCATTTGCCGCTGGCCCAAGCCCGGTTGTTGATTCATAAATTGGCGTTTCATTATACCCCAAAGCTTGGCTCTTGGCTGAACGCAGCGGAGATCGAATTCTCGGCGCTGGCCCGCCAATGCTTGGATCGGCGCATTGGTAGTCTGGAAGAATTGGAACGTCAGGTTAGTCTTTGGGTCAGTGAGCCAACCAGCGTGCTGTGAAGGTGCATTGGAGTTTTACCGCGGTTACGGCTGAAACCAAACTCAAGCGGTGGTATGAGCAGGTGAATCCGGCTTATAATCCAAATTGATGTAAGGATTAAATTGGAAGAGTACTAGTATAATCTCCATTCGCTAACATAAGTCAAACCTAGGAGCGCAGTCATGAACCGTTAAACGGTACCCATTTTTTGGACATGATAAAGCCGCTTGTTGAGGGGCCCCCGACTACATATCTACCCTTCCGGAAAAAGGTCCGAATAAAAGAAGGACAAGACCGTAAAACGAATAAACTACCGCTTGTCTTTCCAAGCCCAAGAACAACTAAATCGATTATGGCCGGACAAGGAATGGACTGGTCACCTGCTGATTTTTTGCCCTCACTTGTACATAATAACGGCCCGCTGGAACGCATACGGAAACGGGCATGCGCACCTGTTGACTGGCGTCTAGTACGGCATTTTGTTGCTGGTAGAGCAGGCGCCCCTGGGCATCATAAACTACCACTGACAACTCATCACTCGCGCTCACCCCGGACAGCCGAAAGGTAAGCTGGTGTGCTTCGCTTGGATTGGGGAACACCACTACTGATAGCGCTGAACGGATTCCCTGGATGGCAATAATCTGACTGTAGCTATAAGTGCCATCATAATCAATTTGCTTTAGGCGGTAATACGTATACGTATACCCGGCGCTTGTAGAGGAATCAATAAAGCGGTAGGCTACGTTTTGATCAGTGGTGCCTTTCCCTTGTACTAAGCCTATCACTTCAAAACCCACTGCCGGATTTGAGCTACGCTCAATCGAAAAGCGGTCATTATTAATCTCGGCACTGGTGATCCAATTCAACTGGATATGGCCCACATCCAGCCGTTGTCCACTAAAGTCGATCAGCTTAACCGGCATTGGACTCAGCGGTACCGGGCACTTAACAACCAGCGAGGTATTGCAGGAAGCTCGTAACCGGCTATCTAGACTCAACTCGATCGAGTAATAACCGGCTTGAGTCATAGCGACTAATTTATTCGCCTGTTGGCTGGAACGGGCCGCCGAACTATCGGCTGGCCCTGGAAAAGCTTGGCAGAAGTCGGCGAAAAAACTTCCTATGGGTTCGGCCCTGGCCGGTTTAATTGCACCAGCTAGCGCTACAACGCTTAACAGCCATAAAGTAAAAAACGGTCTCATACCGAATGGGGTTTGACGTAGAGGTACCTTAAAAGGGAGCACCTGTCTGTAAGTCGTACGTGAATGGATTGGGGTCTGCTGTTATTCGTCCCCCAGTGTCAAACGAGTAAGTCGTTATTTTGATTCGTTGGTAGGTAAGTTCAAAACTCTCCGCCGTATCTGAACAGCCGTTGGGGCAGTCGGGAACTAGACTAACCGAATGGTGGGTTACAGAAACGTTCGTTAACTCAATTTTGTAAAATGTACTAATCGGCCTTTGAGTTACCGATTTGACGTAATCGATTTCAATGTTATCCAAACGAGACTTAGTAGCGCTTGAAGGGGCCAAGGTCTGCATAAGTCTCGTCGATGAGACGTCAACCGCTTTAGTGATAGTTATGGGACCTAAGGTGGCTCTTGACTCAGTGCTTGGTCTTGTCATACTAAACTGGGCGCTCGCCAGGTTAATAAAGCCCACATAATTTCGGGTGGTAACGTCACCACTTATATTGCCGTCACTATCCGTGATCTTCATATAAATTGCCTGGGATTCTACCTGAGCAAAGGCCGGGCTGGCCAGCAGACAGACCAGTAAAGCGGTACAGAAATAGATTGATTTCATAGACGGTTGATTGAGGTAAAAATAGAGTTGGTTAAACACGGTTTGACAAGTACGAATTATGAGTAATTGGCTTATTCTAAATACAACGGCTACCCGGGTCGCGCCCTTAGCTCGCCACTCGTTTGCTAGTACCGATACCGAATAGCCGATAAACGCTCACCTCTGGATATGAATTAAAGTAAATTGTGCGATCCATTCTGGTAGTGGGCTTATAAACGCCTTTGTCTACCTAGACTTGATTCGCACCCGTTTTGAGTGCGTTATCGATAGCTGCCTGTAGTTGGGTTTTATCAAAAGCTTGTGCCCAGCAGGTTCTGTATCTCGTCATTCGACTATCGTCAGGTCTTACATAAATAATAGTTTGGGCCAGTAACTGTTTGGCTAAACTGCTTAACAGAAAGCCAAGGAAACATCTGGAGAAATGTCTTGCGACAGGGGGGAAAATAATCATGGAAAAGTGTATCGTTAGTCCTACACAAAGCTCACTCCCATGCTCCTTTCGGGGCTACCATTCTGGATTCAAATGCAGACAATCTGGATTCAAATACGTCTAAAATAAGGGTAGTAAAGGGATTGTAGGCTTTGGGCGACCTAGTTCAGGGCACTTACACCGTAAAGATCGTTGACGTGTTTGGCAAAGTATATTGGCTTATCCAACGGGTTCTATCCGTCATGAACCACTTATACGGATGGCACTTTTCAGCGAGATCGGAACTGAATTTATGACGCTTTTTGTAACATATCCCGTTCGTAATCCGCCGTTCGGAGTAGCTCCCGTACCGAGTCCAGTTCATCTCCATCCCCATTAGGGATTTGTTCTGCAACGGATGAGGTTTCTTTTTTCCCATTTGTAAAGCGTCGTCGGGCAGACGCCCATCAGCCTGGATACCTTCTGGATACTCAGGCCAGCGCTGAGTTTTTTGCGGGCTCTGGCTCTAAATTCTTCATCATATTTTTCCCTACCCCTTGTCGGTTGGATTTACAGGGTTGGCCCACCTATTAGTTGATCGGTAGGAGGTCCTGCATCAAACCGAGTTGGGAGAGTCACCGGTAAGCTAATTATGTCACGATTCCTAGAGCTATTACTTAGTGATGGACTTCCCTCGGCCTCACCGGAATTCTCTTCCTGGGTAGACCTTAAAACGGAGGCTGACTGAGTCGGTTTCTGTTGCGCTCTGTATTGCCAGACACAGATTGTCTGAGTGGACACGCCAAGTGATTAAGCCACCTGATGCACCGGTTGCCCGTGCTTTAGCAAGTCAAGGGCTTGTTATTTCAAAGCAGCCGGGTAAGGCTGGCGTTTACTGAACCGGCGCGGGGCCGTGATAGGCGATCGTTCTGGGCTTGACAACATTGTCTGTACTAGAAATTAACTAGGGGTTAGCAACTGGCCAACTGGTTCCAGCCGGCCAACCTGTTCACTACTTGGATCTGTGGCCACTAACTAGGTATCAGCCTGACTAAGACGGCCTGATGGAACTAGGTCATAACCAGCCGGGTAACAAGTCTGGCTTACTACCCGGTTAGTTATGACCTAGTTCCATCAGGCCGTCTTACCCAACCCGTCAGGGTTAGAGCCCAGTTTTAGGGTCATCGCCCGCACGCTGCCTAAGGGTTTTAGCTGCGGTCGATGGTTGGTTCTCCTGCTCACCTTCAGGAGTTTATTTGATTGGTTAATGGGCATGAGCCTATCTGTTTTTGAGCGGTCTACCTGGGTTAATTAGTTGGTCTGAGGAATCAAGTGCAAGTGCGTGTATCCTCTTGAGGCAACAAATTCAGTAAGTGAGTCCGCTTGGGATAACTATTTCAGGACCGACGTACCATTTTTGATCAGGGTATCGGCCAGCTCTCGTTTAAATTCCTAAAGTTCCAGGATCTTTTCCTAAATCGTATCAGGACAGATCAGCCGAACGGTCATTACGTTCTTTTTTTTGCCAATGCGTAACTTCGGTCAATCACCTGATTTTTCCACCGCCGGATTCCACCAGAACTATGTATATGTAAAATAACCAAACAAAGAGCCGAGTCGCCGGGCGGGTAAATTGCCGGTGTAAATCATTAGTCGATTTTATTAGCTAATCAAATATTTTGTCCTGATTTTGTTCGGACACTTCAATTGGTCCTGCTATCTTTTACTGGACACTACGCGAAGAAACATCTGTCTAAAAAAATGTAGCAAGGCCGTTTCGCCAATCACCTTTTCTAAAAAAAAGCCATAAGTCTTAATACGGTTGACTAAGCACCTTTAATTAATGCAAAGTTCCCTCAAGTGAGGACAGATTACCCCAGTGCTGGATGTGAACCCAACCGATGGCGTTATGTCCGCTTACCGTTCACTTCATGCACGCCTTTCTACCCCAGCTCGACATTAAAGTTACCTTGTCGTTCTTCCGGAGTTTTCACTCTTTTCTAAACTGTGCAAAAACACATCCTGGCGGCTATCATCGGGTTTGATAAAGCCGATGCCTTTAGATGAGCGCTTACCGCTTTACCAATAACGTCATTTTAAGCCGATCTACGAGCGAATTCCGATCAGGCCCAACCCTGGCATTTTTGGTTGACGGCTAACTCGTCACCCGGCCTACTCCTTAGGCGAGTCGAACAAGCGCATAAGTTACGTTATATTTGGTCACGGGCGGTAGGAGCAACTTGCTGCCTTTACGCTGTATAGACCTATTCGTTTACCCAATGCACCATGTCGTTTCCTGGTTACGTAGGTGGTTAAGCTGGTGGATGACGGGGCTAGCCATTGGCCTAGTCAACCCCCTGTCCGCCCAGAACGTTCCGCTTTCGCCCCCGGAGCTGATCACCGACCGGCAGGGGCTGCCCCAGAGTTTTATTCCCGCCATCGTCCAGGACCGGCAGGGGTTTATCTGGATGGCCACCCGCGATGGGCTGTGCCGCTACGATGGCCAACAATTCAAGGTTTTTCAACCCCAGGCTAGTGGTCGGCCTTCCCTTTCCTTCGCCGGCATCCGCCAGTTGACGATCGATGGCCAGGGGCGGCTGTGGATTTTATCAGAGCAGGGTGATCTGGATCAGTTTGACCCCCGTACCGAAGTATTTAGCAACGTCTCCCGGCTGGCTGTCTACCGGCGGTTGCTCCAGGGCAACCTGATTACTGCCCTATTAATCGACCGCCAGGATCGCCTGTGGATCAGCTTACATCGTAAAGGCACCTGGGTCCCACGGGGCTTGGTTTGCCTGGATACCCGACGTGGGCGCTCCCGGTGGTGGCATTTTCCAACCACGTCGGCCCTAAGCCGGGAGCGAATCCAGACCATCGGCCAGGATAAAACCGGTACCATCTGGCTACAGTCGTCCCAGAACCTGTATCGCCTGGATGAACGGCGGGGGGCCGTTCATCCGGATACGGAATTGACGCAGGCCCTGAGCGCTCACCGGGAGAGGACGATTAACTCGCTCTATGCGGCCCCAACCGGCGAACTGCTCCTGGGTGCCCAACAGGGCTTGTTCGCCTTCAGTCCCGCCCGGCAAACGCTGCGCTACTACCCATTGCGGCTCGATCGGGCCGAAACGTGGGCGCATCGCTTTGCCAGCGACAGTCGGGGCACCGTCTATTTCTCCGCTGGCCAACACCTGTATCGCTACCACCAGGGTCAACCCCCTCAACCTCTCGATCAGTACCCCACCGACCCGGGGCGGTGCCTGAGTCTGCTGGTCGACCGATCGGAGGTGCTCTGGTTTGGCACCGATGGCCTGGGCATCCGCAAATATGACCTCCGGGCTAACCCCTTTGCGCGCACCCCCTACCGGCATAACTTTCTGACTGATCTGCTGAGCGGGTGGCTAACCCGGGCTCAGGCCGGGCAAGTAACCGGGCCGGTCATCAATCCGTACCTGTTCCGCTATACACTGGACCAAAACGGTCGCCTATGGGTGAATGGGGGAAGGCCCACCTTTTATCAGCTGGATCCGACCCTGCACCGGGCCAGACGGATCAGCCTGCCAGGGCCTGCGTATAACTGGGAATTTCCCCTGGCCACCGACCCCGCCGGTGGGGTCTGGACGCTGGTCAGGGGAAAACAGCTCTGGTTGTATGAGGACAGCCGCCAGCAGTGGACGCCCACCCCGTACCGGCTGGAGGGGGGCCGCACCGGCCGGGTGCTGCAACTGGTGGCCGATGAACAGGCCTTCTGGCTGGCAACGGAAGGGAGTGGGCTGTTTCGGCTGGATCGCCGAAATGGCCAGCTACGACAGTACGCCCACCGGCCAACCGACTCCACCTCCCTGAGCAGTAATGCCCTATTGTGTCTGTCAGGCGATCCGGGGGACACCAACCGGCTCTGGATCGGAACGTTTGGCAGCGGCCTGTGCGTCTTTGACAAGCGGACGGGGCGCAGCCAGCGGCTGACGATCGAAAATGGCCTTCCCAACAACGTCATCTACTCGGCCCTGCCCGACAGTCGGGGCTATCTGTGGCTGGGCACCAACAAAGGCCTTTGCCGGCTCCATCGTCAAACCTTTCAGACCCGTACCTACACCCGTCAGGATGGCCTGCTGGCCGATGAGTTTAACCGGTTTCATTACCTGCAATGGAAGGGCCGTGGAACCGCCGGTGAGCAGCTAATCATGGCGGGCCTGGAGGGCTTCACTGCCTTTTACCCCCACCAGTTAGTGGATGACCACTTTGAGCCCCCCGTTGAGTTGACCCGTCTGTACATCAATAATTCGCCCGTTGACACCCGGGCCGACTCGCCCCTGCACGGGCGGCCCATTCAGGCGGTCCAGCACCTGGACTTACCCTACGACCAGAACTTTGTGACCATCGGTTTTGCGGCCATGCAGTTTAACCGGCCCCAGGCCAATCGCTACCGCTACCGGCTGGCGGGGCTGGAGAGCCGGTGGGTCCAGACCCCCCAACCGCAGGCAGTTTATACCGATCTGCGACCCGGCCGCTACACCCTGCTGGTCAATGCGGCCAATACGTCGGGGCAGTGGAGCCGCTTCGTGCGCCGACTGACCATTACTATCCATCCCCCGCTGTGGGCTACAGGGTGGGCCTACCTGCTCTACGCGCTAACGGCGGGTCTGCTCATCGGTTACGCCATTCTGGCCTATGTGAAGCGACTTCGGCTGGCGCAACGGGCGGCCTGGCAGCAGCAGGAAGCCCAGCAGCTTCGGCTAATCGACGAGATAAAATCGCGCTTTTTTGCTAACCTCACCCACGAGTTCAGAACGCCCCTGACGCTCATTTTAACGCCCGCCCAGCAGCTTAGTTCCACTTTGGAAGACCCGGTGCAGCTCCACTGGATGGGGACGATTGAGCGCAACGCGCAGCAGTTGCTGCGGTTAATTAACCAGTTGATGGATCTGTCCAAGCTGGATGCCAAGGCCATGCCCCTCCACGAAGGAGCCGGTGAGCTGAGCGAATTCGTTGGCCAGTGCGTGGAGGGGTTTGTCGGCCAGGCGGAGGCCAAGGGGCTTCGGCTGCGCTACGAAAGCGACGTAACGGGCCTGTACTGGTTCGACGCGGATAAGCTGGAGCAGATACTGACCAATCTGGTGAGCAATGCCCTCAAATTTACGCCCGGCGTGGATTCGCCTGGCGTGGATTCGCCCCTTGATGCCCCGCATGGAGACGCCCCGCCCCAGGAAGGTCAGGTTGTAGTCCAGCTCGTGCAGGGTGATGAGTCGGTGACACTCGTCGTTTTCGATACGGGCATCGGTATTCCAGCCGCCCGGCTACCCTTCATTTTCGATCGGTATTACCAGGTGCCGACCGCTACGTCCGACAACCAGGCGGGTAGCGGTATCGGCTTAGCGTTGGTACAGGAATTAGTGAGCCTGCAGCAGGGACAAATCAGTGTGCAGAGCCAGGAAAGCAGCCAGACCCGGTCCGGCGAGACCCGGTCCGGCTGGACCCGGTTTACGGTGCAGCTGCCCTACCGACGGGCGTCGGGGGTACGCTCACCAGCGATCGCAGAGGCGCCACTGTCTTCTACCCAAGCACCCATATTAGCCGGCGACTACACTTCAGACGGGGAGATGCCTTCGATCCTGGTGGTGGAAGATAACCCCGAACTAGCCGAGTTGATTGCCCAGAGTTTACCCCAGGCGTACCGAATCAGTCGGGCGGCCAATGGGCAGGCGGGGCTCACCCTGGCCCTGGAGACATTACCGGATCTGGTGATCAGCGACGTTTTAATGCCCATCATGGATGGCTACGCGCTTTGTCAGACGCTGAAGACCGACCTGCGCACCAGTCATATTCCCCTGATTTTATTGACGGCCAAGTCGGCCCATCCAAGCCGGATGCAGGGCCTGGCGCTGGGCGCTGATGAGTACCTGACCAAGCCCTTCCGCGTACCTGAACTGCAACTGCGGGTGCGCAACCTGCTTCAACAGCGGGCGCGGGTGCAGGCATGGGTGCACCAAAGCCTGCTGACCCCCCAGCCATCGGATACACCCCAGGAACCTATCGATTCGTTCCTGGCCAAGGTGTACGATTTGCTGGAAGCCCACCTGGAGAATCCCGCCTATGGCGTCAATGAGCTGGCTGCCGATCTGGCCATGAGTCGGCCCACGCTGTACCGAAAATGCACCAGCGTCGCCAACCTGGCGATCTCCGAGCTGATCCAGCACTACCGCCTGAAGCGGGCTGGGGAGCTGCTGCTCGAGGGGTATAGTAGCTCAGAAACTTCCTACCGGGTGGGTTTTAGCACGCCGACTTACTTCGCCAAACGCTTCAAGGACCGTTACGGCGTGAGTCCCTCGGAGTATGCCGCTCAACGCGCTCAACAGGGGCAATGAAGCCCATAAGGCGGGAAAATGAATCCAGAATGGCAGGATTTGAATCCAGAATGGTAGCCTTAACCGGGGCGTTCTGGTGAGCTTTGCCTCATCAGAACGCCCCTCTTTTTATGACGACCGCTACCGGGTTACCCATTCGTTTTCTACCCTATTTTTCCCGCTTCTGGGTGGGACTCTTATTGCTTAGTATGATGGCCTTGCCGGGTTGGGCTCAACCCGCCTGTCCGGAAATTCGGGTGAATGCCGTCCCCAGCGTCGTAGTGTGCGCGGGAACAACGACGCAGCCCATCGTCTTTTCGGGTACGGGTAGTGGCTACCGCTGGACGAATTCCAATCCGGCCATCGGCCCGACGGATCAGGGCTTGAACGCTATCCCCGCCTTTACGGCCCTTAATTACACCGGCGCTCCCCTGGTCGCGCTCATCCAGGTTACGGCAATCGGACCACAGGGTTGTCAAGGGCAGACCCGGGTGTTCACCATTACGGTGAATCCAATGGCGAAGGTCGATCAACCCGCTAATCAAGTGGTATGTGCCGGGAAAGCTACCGCCCCCGTCGTCTTCACGGGGGCCAATATCCGGCCCACCATCTATTCCTGGACCAACTCCAATCCGGCTATTGGCCTGCCAGCCAGCGGCACGGGCGACATTACCTCCTTTACCGCCCTCAACACCACGGGCAGCACCCAAACGGCGACGATTACCCTCACCCCTGAGCAGCCTTCGTTCGCCTACGTGGTTAATTTAGTCTCCGCCAATGTGAGCGTGATCAACACGGCCACCAATGAGGTGGTGGCCACCATCGGGGTAGGTAGGACGCCTTATGGGGTGAGTGTGAGTCCGGATGGCACCCGGGTTTACGTGGCCAACAGGAGTTCAAACAACGTAAGCGTAATCAATACGGCGACTAGTCAGGTGGTCACCATCAATGTGGGTAATTTGCCATATGGGGTGAGTGTGAGTCCGGATGGCAGCCGGCTCTATGTGGCAAACGCTGGTTCAAACAATGTGAGCGTGATCAACACGGCTACCAATGAGGTGGTGGCCACCATCGGTGTGGGTAATACGCCTATAGGGGTGAGTGTGAGTCCGGATGGCAGCCGGGTTTACGTATCTAACAGCAGATCAAACAACGTGAGCGTGATCAACACGGCCACCAATGAGGTGGTGGCCACCATCGGGGTAGGTAGAACGCCTTATGGGGTGAGTGTGAGTCCGGATGGGAGCCGGGTTTACGTAACGAATCAATTCTCAAACAACGTGAGCGTGATCGATACCGCTACCAATGAGGTGGTGGCCACCATCGGGGTGGGTAGTGTGCCTATGGGAGTGAGTGTGAGCGGAGATGGGAGCCGGCTCTACGTGGCAAACGCTGGTTCAAACAATATGAGCGTGATCAACACGGCCACCAGTCAGGTGGTGGCCACCATCGGGGTGGGTAATTTGCCATATGGGGTGAGTGTGAGCGGAGATGGGAGCCGGGTTTACGTAACGAATCAAGGTTCAGACAACGTCAGCGTAATCAACACGGCCACCAATGAGGTGGTGGCAACCATCGGGGTAGAGGATTATCCTACCGCCTTCGGTAATTTCATCGCTCCCGCCGGTTGTAACGGCCAGATTCAGACTTTCACCATCACCGTCAATCCACTACCCCGCGTCAACACCCCCGGTAACCGGGGGGTGTGCGCGGGCAGTGCCGTGGTGCCCATAACCTTTAGCGGTAACGCCACGGCCTACACCTGGACCAACTCGAACCCGGCTATTGGCTTACCCGCTAGTGGCACCGGTAACATTACCTCCTTTACGGCGATAAACACCACAGGCAGCCCTCAGGTGGCTACCATTACCGTTACGCCCAGGGGAGAAGGGGACTGCACGGGCCCCGCGCAAACCTTTACCCTCACCGTCGAGCCCACCACAAGGGTTGATCGACCCGCTAACCAGGTGGTGTGCGCGGGTAGTGCTACCCAGCCCGTTGTGTTTACGGGAACGGCCACGGCTTATTCCTGGACCAATTCAAACACGACTATCGGCTTAGCCGCCAGTGGCACCGGTACGATTCCTTCCTTCACGGCCATCAACCCCGCGGGCAGCCCCCAAACGGCTGTCATTACGGTGGTGCCCCAGGGGGGCTGCGATCCCCAGCCCCAGACGTTTACCTTTACGGTCAATCCGCTGGCCAGGGTCGATCGACCCGCTAGCCAGACCGTGTGCGTGGGCAGTACCACTGCACCAGTTGCCTTTACGGGCACCAATAGCCGACCCACTATCTACACCTGGACGAACTCCAATCCGGCCAGTGGCTTACCCGCCAGCGGCACAGGCGACATTGCCTCCTTCAAGGCCCTCAATACGACGGGCAGCGCCCAAACAGCAACCATCACCGTTACCCCCGAGCAGCCCGCTTTCGCCTACATAGCTAACCAAGGTTCAGGCACGGTGAGTGTGATCAACACCGCGACCAATCAGGTGGTGTCCACCATCGGGGTGGGTAGCAGTCCTTATGGGGTAAGTGTGAGTCCCGACGGCAGCCGGGTCTACGTAGCGAATCAACTTTCAAATAATGTGAGCGTGATCAACACGGCGACCAATCAAGTAGTGGCCACTATAGGCGTGGGTGTTAGACCCACGGGGGTTAGTATGAGTCCCGATGGCAGCCGGGTCTACGTGGCTAACCAATTATCAGATAATGTGAGCGTGATCAACACGGCCACCAATGAGGTGGTGGCCACCATCGGGGTGGGTGAAAGTCCTATAGGGGTGAGTGTGAGTCTGGATGGGAGCCGGGTTTACGTGGCGAATCAAAATTCAGACAATATGAGCGTGATCAATACGGCGACTAGTCAGGTGATGGCTACCATCAACGTGGGTCATGTGCCTAATGGGGTGAGTGTGAGTCCGGATGGCAGCCGGGTCTACGTCACTAACACTGGGTCAAACAATGTGAGCGTGATCAACACGGCGACTAGTCAGGTGGTGGCTACTATCAACGTGGGTCGCACTCCTTATGGGGTGAGTGTGAGTCCGGATGGGAGCCGGGTTTACGTGGCGAATCGATTTTCAGCCAATGTAAGCGTGATCAACACGGCTGCTAGTCAGGTGGTGGCCACCATCAACGTGGGTAGCATTCCTACTGGGGTGAGTGTGAGCGGAGATGGGAGCCGGGTTTACGTGGTGAATCAAAATTCAGACAATGTGAGCGTGATCAACACGGCCACTAGTCAGGTGGTGGCCACCATCGGGGTGGGTAGTAGGCCTTTCAACTTGGGTGAATTCTTCGCTCCCGCCGGTTGTGCGGGCCAGGCGCAAACCTTTACCCTTACGGTCAGCCCCGCCCCAACCGGCATTACCCTGAGCCAGAACACGGTAGCCGAAAATCAGCCCGTGGGCACAGTCGTAGGCGCGCTCAGCACCACCGATGGGGGGGCAGGGGGTCCTTTCTCTTACAGTCTGGTCAACACCGGTACCTATCCCGACAATGCGGCCTTTAGCATCGGCACCGGAGCCGACGCTGGCAAGCTGCTCACCAATGCGGGATTCGATTATGAAACCAAGGCCAGCTACGTCATCCGGGTGGCGACCACTAATGCCTGCGGACTAAGCTTCGAAACCAGCCTCACCCTTACCGTAACGGACGTGACCGAAGGGCCCCTCATCACGAGTCAGCCCGCGGCTGGTTCCGCCGTTTGCGTGGGCAGCCCGGTTACGGCCCAGGTAAGCGTGAGCGGAACCGGACCCTTCTCGTATCAGTGGTACAAAGATAACCTGACCACGCCCCTGGTCAATCAAACAACGGCTACGCTATCGCTGACGGGGGTGCAGCCAGGCGACGCGGGTAGTTACTCGGTGGTGGTGAGCTCGGCGGGGGGGCGCGTTACCTCCACCCCCTTCAGCCTGACGGTTAACGCCTTACCCCCGGCGAGCCTGACCACGTCCGGGCCGCTCTCCTGCACGGCTACCCGGGTGACCCTAACGGCCAGTGGCGGAGAGACCTATCGGTTCAGCCCCGGAGCCGAGCCGGTTGGCAGCGGTCCCACGGCGATGGTGAGCGCGGCGGGGGTTTACTCGGTGACGGTCGTCAACAGCCTGGGCTGTTCGGCGGTCGCGTCCACCACCGTTTCGGGCGATCAAACAGGCCCCACCGCCGGGCTAAGCCCTAGCGGGCCGCTTACCTGCTCCACCACCAGCGTGACGCTCACGGCTTCGGGGGGGAGTAGCTACCAGTTCAGCCCCGGAGCCACTCCCCTCCATGAGGGCAACACGGCCACGGTTTCAGCCGCGGGCGTCTACTCGGTGACGGTGGTGTCAGCTAACGGCTGCTCGGCTGTGGCCTCTACCACGGTGGTGAGCGATCAGACGCCCTCCCAGGTCTCCATCCTGACCTCCACCACCCTGCTCACCGAGGCTAGCCCGTCGGCCACCCTGACGGCTACGGCGACCACCGGAAGCTCGTTGGTCTACAGCTGGAGTACGGGCCAGACCACTTCGGTCATCAGCGTGAGCGCAGCGGGTACGTATTCGCTCACCGCCACGGGGTCCAACGGCTGCTCGGCCACGGCCTCGGTGACGATCAGCCGCCAGACGCCACTAGCCTCCTTTAGTTGCGCCAGCGGGGTGGCCTACCAGGTCGCCGGTCCCCCCACGGGTAACTCCACGCTGTACCGCTACGAGGTGAACACTGGCTTGCGCACGACCATCGCCCCCTTATCGGTCAAGGCCAACGCCATCGGCTTTGATGCCGAGGGCCGCCTGTGGGGCTACGACCTCAACAACCAGCGCGTGATCCAGATCGGGCCAACCGGGCAGGTCAACGCCTATACCATCCCTCAGTTGCCCGCCTCGGGCTTCAACGTGGGAGAAGTACTGCCCGGGGGGTACCTGCTACTGGTGGGCAGCAATGCCACCCGCTACTACGTGGTCGATGTCCAGCCCGGCCGCAGCACCTACCTGCAACTGGTCGATCCCACCCGCAACTACGCCCGCCAGACCGGTCCCAGCTACGGCAGTGCCCTCACCAGCGCGCTCAACAGCAACGACGTAGCCTACAACCCGGCTACCAATCGGCTGGTGGCCCTGACCAACCCGGCTACGGGGGGCAATGGTGCCCGGCTGGTGGTGATGGATCCGGCCACGGGGGGCGTCAGCTACGGACCCGCCGTGACGGGCACGGATATTCTGGCTGAGACGGGCGGTTACGGAGGGCAGTTCATCGGGGCCACCGGCAGCCTGTGCGTGTTCGCCAATGAGCTCGGCAAGTTTTACCAGATCGATCTGAGCACGGGGGCGGCTACCCTCTTGTCCAGCTCGACGCCGGCGGGCAACAACGACGGAGCCTCCTGCCCGTCATCGGTACTGAGTTATCTGATCAGCGGGACCGTCGTTAACGACGCCAACGGCCTGAGCGACAACCAGCTCAATGGAACGGGAACGAATATAGATGGGGCGTTGCGGGTGATTTTGTATGACAACACGACGGGTCAGGTGGTGGCGAATACCCCCGTGACGGCCGACGGCACCTTTAGCCTGGGAGCGACGCCCACGCACGCGTACACG
The DNA here is from genome assembly GCF_900112365.1 of Spirosoma endophyticum. Lineage (GTDB taxonomy): Bacteria > Bacteroidota > Bacteroidia > Cytophagales > Spirosomataceae > Spirosoma > Spirosoma endophyticum. The sequence goes on from NZ_FOLQ01000012.1 coordinate 197,937, forward strand.
CTGTACCTAAGTAGTCAATCGGCCACGGTGGGCCAGACGGCCCGGCCCGCGGTGAGGCTGCCCCTAAGCTGGACCTTCGTGGGTGAGCAACTGGGCCGCGGCCCGGGTAGCGACGGGACGCCCGATGGCAGCCTGACGCTCGGGGAGGTGAACGCCCCGGTACCGAATGTTACGTTTGGCGTACGGTTGTTGCCCGACCTGACCCCCATTATGTCCGTGCTACCCGCCACGGTGTATGGCCGGAGTAGTTTCAGCGTGGTGGTGGAGGTGTACGAGCGCCAGGGCGTAGCTACATCCGGGCTCATCCGGGTCTACATCCCCAAAGATCCGCTGGTCAGCTTGAGCTTTGAGCCAACGGCTACGCAGGTCGGCGGCAAAGGGGTGCAAAATAGTCACTGGCGCGTTGACGGCAGCTCGAACGCGGATATGTATATTTTATCGACGACCCAGGAACTGGGGGCGGGCGGCAAAACGGCCATTGGCCTGACGGGGGTATTGACCCCGGGTAACACCAAAGGCCGCCTATCGCTGACGGCGAGCCTGGGGGGCGGTAGCGGGGGCGAGGTTCGGATCGACAATAATTCGGATGCCGATCTCCTGGACTACTTTCAAAAATAAGCCGGGCGCAACGAGCGCTTAATCCCAGTCAACCGGCTACGTGGTAGGCCTACCCCATCTAGGCTTACACCCTACGCCGCTGATGCCGGTTACTTAGACCACCGCCCAGAGCAAAACCGGGACGAGCGCGCTGATGCCGTTTGGCAGGCTACTAACCAGCCACCGGGTCATACCGGCCAGCAAGCTGCTTCGGGTTCGGATACCGGACACACCTGGGCGCAAGCAGTGGGAGGCGGGTGGGAATAGCCGGGGGCGAGGAGGTATTCACCCGCCCCAGTATCTAAGTATTCTGGCTTTGACCCGACTGGGATCAACGGGCATTAAACGACAAATATCATATGCTTAATCCGCTGCTGTTCTTTCTACTCCTGGGTATCCAGGCTATGTTGGGGCCATACGAACCAAAAAATTGGGACACCCTCGCCGCTGAAGGCTGTTGCAACATCCGGTCGGTGGGCTACTACACCCAGCAGCAGCCCCTGCATATTCCTTCGGTGTTTACCCCCAACGGGGATGGCTTTAACGATCGATTTATTCCCCGCAGCGATGATAAAACACTTCTCATCCGGGACTTTATGATTGCCAGTGCCCAGGGGGATACCCTTTTATTTTATAGGGAGCGCATCGACTACGCAGACCCCCGGAGTTTGCGTACTGGTGCCTGGAACGGGCTGCGACCGGACGGTAGCCTCTACCAGGGCCGCTTCACGTACCGGATGACCATCGGGGATCAATCCGCTGCCAACCCGCAACTGACAGGGGAGGCCTGCGCGCTGCGGTGCCGATCCGGGGGGCGGGTTGTGCAATCCAAAACGGGTTGTTTTTACGCTGACTAAACCACGTCTAAACGCTAGAGATACGCTGTGCTAGTGCTGACAGTTGATGTCAATTGGGGAGCTAAACTATGCTATGCTTATATATTTCGGCTAATGAGAGCCATGTGTTCCGGCTAAAGTAGGCCACCTGTGGATAAGTAGCAGAAGAGTAGCAAAGATAAAGTATTACACGTTTTTTTCTTCCCCCTTCGTCTTTTTGCGTAGAGACTCTCCTTTCAACTCAATTCGGTGAGCTTGATGCAGCAATCGATCCAAAAACGCATCAGCAATGGTTGGCTCAGCCAGATAATCATACCATTGGGCCACCGGCAGTTGTGAGGTGATAATGGTTGAGCCACGCCCATAGCGATCTTCCATAATCTGTAACAGCGCTAATTTCGCTTCCATATCTAATGGAGCCAGACCCCAATCATCTAAAATCAACAGATGCAATCGTTCCAGGCGAGCCAGTACTTTAGTAAAGGAGCCATCAGCACGGGCCAGATGCAGGCTTTGCACCAGTTTAGGCAAGGCATAATAGCCCACCCGAAGCCCTTTCAGGCAAGCCTGATAGCCAAAGGCGGTAGCCAGATAGCTTTTTCCACAACCCGTAGCACCTGTCATCAGCAAGTTCTCGCCCCGCAGGACAAACGACAAATCGGCTAGTCGTAAGACCAGGTTCTTATCTAACTGGCGTTGGGGCGTGTAAATAATCTCTTCCAGGGATGCCTCGTAGCGGAATCGGGCTTCCCGAATAGCCGTTTGGGTACGCCGGTGTTGGCGGTATTCCCATTCGGCTTCCAGCAGTTGAGCGACTAATTGGTCGGTAGCAGGCCACTGGTGGGCGGGTAGTTGCAGAAGAGTTTGCCACAGGGTGGCCATGCCCGACAGTTTGAGGGCATTCAGGCGATCAAGGGTTGCTTGTTGGTTCATAGCTTAATAGGTTAATAATGAATTGATTGGTTATTGATAAGCGGCAGCACCCCGGATATTATCATGGGTGGGAATTGAGCAGGTAACTTCTTCCGTGAGCGGGAGCCGATCTAACTCAGCCTCCAGAATGCGTCGGATCACCTTGTAGGAGACCGTACCGTAGTGCAAGGCTCGCTCACAGGCTTTCTCCAAACGAGCGCTATCGACTTTGCGGGCCAGGGAGAGAATACCGGCACAACTGCGGTAGATCTGTTGCGGATAAGTGCCTGCTGACCCTTCGATACGGCCCAACAATTGCTCGATAGCCTGCCCAACATAGGGGCCTTTCCCTAGGCCCTGCTCTCGAAAAAAGGCAGGCGACCATTGGCTAACCCATTGTTGATGGCTTGGCAAATGGTCCATGTTTGTGGAGTAGCCATGAGCCAACCGAACTCGGGTATGAGTGGCTATGCGCTGGTGCTGGTGGTATATCTCGACAGTTTGCTGGGTGTAGATAAGCTTAACGGCCTGGCTCACAAACCGATGAGGCACACTATAGTAATGCTTGTCAGGTTGTAGCAGTACATGACAGTTGGTGAGTACTTTAGCCATTCGATAGCCTTTGATCAGATAGGGGCTCATCGGTAAAGGCCGTAGAAGGTCAGCTTCCAGGGACAAAAAGCGTTGTCGGCGACTATAGTCTTTGCCTTGAAATAGCTGCTGGTTATGGGCCTCTACCAAGTCGGCAATCGCCTGATTAAGGCTCTCCAAACTATGAAAAATCCGTTCCTGCAAAGGAACATATACCCGAGTATAGAGGATATTGACCGCTCCTTCGACCAGCGACTTGTCACGAGGTCGGCGACTACGGGCCGGATAGATGCACGTGCCGTAATGAGCCGCGAAGTCCTGTATGGCTTCGTTTAGATCGGGTTCATACCGGTTGGCTGTCTGCACCGCTGCCTTCAGGTTGTCAGGTACGATAGCCAGGGGAACACCGCCCAAAAAGTGCAGCGCGTTTTGTAATGCTGTGATAAAGTCCTCCTTGTTTTGACTAGCGACAGCCTGAGCATACGTGAGCTGGCTACAACCCAGGATGGCCACAAAGAACTCAACGGGCTTTTCTTCCCCACTTGATTGATCAACCAGCGAAAGCCGTTTACCCGCGAAATCCACGTATAGCTTATCGCCCGCCTTATGCTCCAGATGCATGACGGTCTGTTGAGTTCGCATCCATTGTTTGTAGCGCTGACAAAACTGCGTATACTGCACGCCGTTGGGATTGGCCTGTTTGTAGGTCGCCCACAGGTGGAACCGGGTGACGCCCGGCTTACTGAGTTGTTGTTCAAAGCCTTCAAAACGTTGGTAGAGATCCCCCAGCCGATCTGCCTTGGGATCAACCGAATAGGTGAACAGTCGGTGCAATTGCTCGTCCTGCCAGCTTAAGGCCTGTTCTAAATCGGCAAAATGCGCTTCAATAATCGCTAGATAATGCTCGACGGTATTACGAGCGATAGCCAGCGTGGCTGCGATAGCTCGCTTACTATAGCCTTGCTGGCGTAGTTGGAGGATGCGACGGATCTGATACATGGGTAAGCGTAGGTTAGCCATAGTTGGTGTCGCGAGTGGTGAGATAAAATCACTCGAAATGCCAAACTACGGGCCTTCTACTACTTATCCACAGGTGGCCTACTTTAGCCGGAATGGCTGGCCTTATTGAGCCGGATTGAGTGGCCTACTTATGGCCGGAATATACACTATGCTGACCGGACCAGCTGGCGGGTCTACTCAATAAGCTTGCGCTTTATAACCGCCATGCGGCCACATTTGGATTGATAAGAAGCTGTTTGGAATTAATTCAAACAGCTTTTAAAGGATTGGTAAGGCCTAACACGCTCTAGTACACCTTTATTTACTATATTGTGTTTTAGTAAACTAAATGTTTTCTATAATAATTATGCGTATATTTAACTATATCTTGTGACGAAAGTTAAGCATGAACACACCCGTGAGGAATACTTTAACTCGGTTCTGGGGAATAATGAGCTTGAGTTGGCACATAACTGTATTCACTCTTAAATACGTGTTGATAAAATCTAAAAATCTCAATCTATTTACCTATAAGGAGGATGTATTCGTCTACTGGCTATGGCGGTGGCAATGGCGATGGGATTCTACCCAAAAGCAATGGACGGCCAGTCGTCTTAGAGCTTACTGCCCCGTGTGCCAATCTAAACTTATCGCTGTTAAAAACGATCATTCAACTCTGTTGATTTGTCCAAAGGGGGGGCGTACCCACGAAAAATTTAATACTAAGTTAGAAACCTCTCATAACATACTACGTTTGAAGCGCAGTTCAATTTTACCCCTTTCATTAGTAATTTGACTGCCAAGAAGAGCAACCAGTGTGAACGGTCGGCCGCTGCCGTAAGTCCGCTCTTAACATGGGTTTACCCCGTATCTTATGTCACGACCCACACTGGTCAATTTTGGAAGCTTGAACAGTTCAAATGGTCAAATCCGCGTATAGTATGTTAAGCTAGCAAAATTGGTGCTTCATTCCTTTTTCCCTGTTTTCTTTTCCCCGCTCCGGCGGCCCGGCTTTGTTCTATGAAAACTTATGTCGGAATTGATCGGGGCCGCCCTTTAGGTTTGCGTCTTGGTAAGATTCCAAGATTTGGTAGCTTGCTAATAAGTGAACAGGGTGGGCTACCCTATGGGGCCGCAGAGTGTCAGCTCTATGCTCGGATTCAGGACCCACCCTGTTTTACTTACCCAGACTCAAATGGAAATTCGGGGATGCAGCCCCATTAGCAAGGGTTTGAGCACGTAGGTAAGTGATTGCTTGTTGGACCTCTAAATTATCATTTCTCATGACTATTCGCTA
>NZ_FOLQ01000001.1 GCF_900112365.1 Spirosoma endophyticum
TAAAATGGCGTTTTGCCCGTAATTACTTGCTGTCCACACGCCCACAGAAAAGACCCCCTATACACCCATTTTGAACTTATCCACCACCATCCCCTAAGCCCTGCGGATAAAATTGATAAAAGGAGCAAGTAGCGGTCTAGCCACTTAGTAGTTTCCACCAAATTCGGTGAAAAAAAGATTAGTGACCAAGCTATGCTGCTGTCTATTTCTATCCCTTACGTACTCAGCCCAAGAATCGCCGTAGACTAGCCTGCTCGGTGAGTAAGGTTTGCTGGTGGCGCTTAAGGGTGGCTTCGAGCTGATAAAGCATTCGACTTCGGTGTGGCTCTCGGAGAATAGTGGCAGAAACATGTTGAAACCGGCGTTCAGCCTGATCAATGCGTTCTTCTAGGTGAGCAATACAGATGTGGTGCCGTCGAATACGTCGGGGTTTTAGTGCCAGGAGTCTTTGTCCATAAAGGATGTCCAGTTTAATCGGGTCCGTTAAGTGCTGCTGCCATTCGTTTTGGAGTCGTCTTAAAGCAGGCAAATAGGTCGTTTCCTTCTCCTCGATTGGAATAATACTGAGCCGGCCTGCCTCCAGAATGGTGACCTTTAGTACCCTGTTCCCGTAGGTGATGATATCATCCAGGATACCCATCTCGACTTCTAGTTCCACTTCCCCAAAGCAAAACGCCCGGATTTGGCATTCTAAATCAATCGTAGTGAAGACAAAGGCTATAGCTGTGTAATCTATAGATGGATGGTATTAACGCAAATAGGCAATGAACTTGGCTGACAAGCTCTATCAGGATTTGATGGATTGGTTGACCTAATTTACTTATAATAATCTGATTTTCAATAGGTTGCATCATTCATATGTATTCGTACCGTTGGTTTAATAGGATATTTGCCAAGAAATCTAGCTTAAGGAGATCAGGAGGGCCTACTTATTGATACGACTCACTCAACATTTGGCGCTAAACAGGATTTCTTTTGAACTAGGATGACTGGCAAGCAGCTCTACATTAAAAGTGATTAAGGGAATAGTCAGTTCTACTCCAAACTTAAAGTCACTTCATAAAATGAGTCAGAAGCTTACTAAGTCAATCCCAGACGGATGGGCGCTCTTGCGACTAGCCTTGCGGACCAATCATCGCCAGGAACTCATCGATAATCAAGCTGCTGAAGAGTAAGCCAAGTTTCGATTCGATTAGTGCCACCAACAGGAAATGGCCCAAATCAGTTTATTCCTCAACCCACTAGGGTGGGCTCAAACCATTACTCGCTACCGGGCTCAACAAGTCCAGACTCAGTTGAGTAATCTGGCTCGATGCAGCGGGGCATAAACATAATCAGATGGATGAAAATCAGCAGAAAGGCATGGCTCCCGACGAATTTTCCGGGCGGCTGTTGCGAGCTGTTTCGCAAGGGAAAGAAGAAGTGTACATTGTTGGCTCCGGAACATATGGCAATCACCTGAAGCGGTTCTTTCCAGGGTTATTGTCGAGAATTCTGCGAAACAGGGAAGAGGCTTGAGTGTATGTCTTTTTGTGTTGATTGATAAGAAGCGTACCCGCCTGCTACACTTTTGCATTAGCCCCACTTAGTATAGTTGAATAATTTACTTTTTTATTAATGAAATTCTTCTCAAAAAACTCATAGGATAGTGACGATACCGCGATTAAAATAACGAAAACCAAGGGATATAAAATAAAATTATTTTCAATTTTAAGATATTGCAATATTTTAATGGAAAAGACGATTACTAACGGATGAAACATATATAAACCATATGATATTTTGCCCATATAATTTGACCAGGTATTTTCCATGGAAAAAAGCCTATTCGCATTAGCCGCAAAATTACTTATCAATATTCCCCAAAGAATGGCGTAAAATTCGTCATTTAAATGGGGAAAGTTGAATCCAATTGCAATAGAAAGAAACGTAGTAGCTAATACGACTACTTGCGTCGACGTAGTAAATAATAGTTTACGAATAACGGTTGAAGTAGAACTATTTTTGTAAATCAATAAGGCAAATAGTCCCCCAATTGCCATGCAGTGTATAGGCGTTGATATCCAGTAGCCATTAAAAATAGTAACAAACTCGTTTGTGGGTAATAAATGAAAAGAGAATTTTATGAGAAGATAGCCAATTATAATGCCCAACAGTAAGAACCATTTATTTTTAACATACCTCATTAGAAATGGCCAAACCAGGTAAAACTGCTCCTCAGCGCCAATAGACCACGTTTGCGCGGCATAAGAAACTGAGCCGAATAGATTCAAAACCAAATTTGGCAGTAGCATAACGTACAGGCATAATTTAACAAATAAATGGCTCCATACTACGTCTTTGCTGAATCCTTCAATTGTGAAAAAATCGATAAATGGAATAATGAAGAAAGTAGCAATTATGATCAGATAGTATAAGGGCCAGATGCGTAGTATTCTTCTTATGTAAAAATTTTTAATAGCAATATTTTTTGTAATTTCCTGTTCCTTGAATAATAAAAAGGATATTAAAAAGCCACTCAGCACAAAGAAAAGAATTACGCCAAGTCTTCCAATCAATAAAATAATGGTATTGTTCCAATAGTTTGGGATAGGAATTCTAGTTTTTAATGCTTCGATATGATGAACAACGACCAGAAAAGCCGCAATACATCGAATGGCGTTTAAGTTCTCAAAATAAACTTTAACCGGAGCTTTTTGGTGAGATAGGATGCGAAGTTCAGTTGTAGTAATAAGCATGGAGAGGAGTTGGTCAGTTGAGTGAACAAACCTCTCCAAGGTATAAAAATGCGAACTACTTCATTCGCCCGTTTTATTGAACGGTTGAACCCTGTTTTTTTAGCATACAGGCACTCTGCCCTGGCCTTTATAAAAACGAGTAAAAACGAACGTAACGATGGACTACTGGCCTGGGAAGCTAAACAGATGCGCGTCTTAACAGTTAACTTGCTACGCAAATGATTGTGAACAATGACTGGCTCAACTATGCCATTGAATCAGGGAAAGGCGCTCAATGAGCGTTTAGATGTAGATTTCGCGTTAAAAGCAGCTCGGCTTGGCGTCTGGGAACTGGACCCGACCACCAACCTGATTAACTGGGACGATCGGTGCCGAAATCTGTTCGGACTAACGGCCGACGCTCCACTTCCTCTCTATGAACAGGCGCTACGTTATATTCACCCGGAAGATCGCACTCGGGTAGATCAGGCCGTAAAATGGGCGCTGGACCCAGCGTCTGGAGGGTCGTTTGATGTTGAATTTCGCACAATTGGCGCGGCTGATGATGGGCAACGCTGGGTTCGGTTTATGGGCCGGGGTTATGTCAATGAAGCGAACCAGGTGTATCGGTTTGCTGGTGTGGCTCAGGATGTTACGCCCTTAACAACGGCCGAGCAGCAGCGCCAGTCAACCGCTGATTTACTCCAGTCCATCTTCGACAGTTCGGCAGATGGCATCAGTATTCTCAAAAGCATTCGGGATGATGGGGGAGACGTAGAGGATTTTGAATACCAGTTGGTAAACAGAGTTACCGAACAGGCTAATAACCGGACTGATCTGGTGGGGCAGCGTTATTCAGTAGCGCATTCGGGGTTTAAGCAGGTAGGTTTGTTTGACAGCTTAAAAGCCGTTGTCGATACGGGCCAGACCCGGCGAATGGAGTTCCTGTATTCCGGCGAAGGGCTGAACAACTGGTACTCAACCACGGCCGTCAAACTCAATGATGGCGTCGTGCTAAGCTTTCAGGACATTACGCACGATGTTGTGGCCCGGCAGCAAATTGAAGCCAGTGAACAGCGATTCCGAAGTCTGATCGAAGAAGCTCCGGTAGCCACTTGCCTGTTAGTCGGTCGGGAAAGGATTATAGACGTGGCGAATGACGTTATGCTTAGCTACTGGGGAAAAGACCGTTCGGTTATTGGAAAGCCCCACGAAGAAGCCATACCGGAGCTAAAAGGTCAACCTTTCGAGCGGTTATTGGACGACGTGTTTGCGACAGGCAGGACGTATGAATCGAAGGGTGCTCCGGCCGAATTGGATATAAATGGTCAATTAGGCACGTACTACTTTGATTTTACGTATAAACCACTGCGCAATTCGGCGGGCGAAGTCGATGCTGTTTTAGCCATGGCTATCGATGTGACCGAGCAGGTTATCGCCCGGAAAAAGCTGGAAGAGAGCAAAGAACAGTTAGAATTTGCCATTGACGCGGCTGAACTAGGAACCTGGGACTTAAATCCGGCGACGAATAAGTTTACGGCGAATACCCGATTAAAAGAGTGGTTTGGCGTGCCACCGGAAGAGGAAATTCCGCTCACGCTTGCCACCGACGTCATTGCTGATAAAGACAGGCAACGGGTTACCGACGCTATCGAACGTGCATTACAGTACTCATCGGGTGGTCGGTATGATATTGAATACACCCTTGTTCATCCGGTAACCAAAGAGGAACGAATAGTACGAGCCAAGGGAAGAGCCTGGTTTACGGATGAACACGTAGCATATCGATTCAATGGCACGCTTCAGGATATAACGGAGGGAAAAAGAAATATAGAAGCCATGCTCGAAAGCGAGCAAAGCTTACGTAGCCTGATCGAAAGTGCCCCATTCCCCATTGGCGTTTATGTCGGCCGCGACATGCGCATCCAGTTCGCCAACCAGACCATTATGGACGTATGGGGCAAAGGGAATGACGTAGTGGGCAAGCGATACCCAGAGATACTTCCGGAACTGGCAAATCAGGAAATTTATGAACAGATAGAGCGTGTGTATAACACGGGTATTCCCTTTCACGCAAAGAACCAACGCGTCGATATCGTTGTGGATGGAAAACTTCAGCCCTTTTACTTCAACTACAGTTTTACACCACTTTTCAATGCGGAAGGTCAGGTCTATGGGGTGATGAATACGGCGGGCGAAGTAACGGATTTGATGGTAGCTAAGCAGCAGGTGGAAAAGACCGAAGTGGTGCTTCGGGGCGCTGTTGAACTGGCCGAACTGGCGACCTGGAGTATGGATATTCAAACCAGTACGTTTTATTATTCGGAGCGGTTTATGGACTGGCTTGGTTTCTCGAAGGCCACCAAGAGTTTGGATGAAGCCTATAATCCGCTGCCAGATGAGTACCGTCAGTCCGTTGCTAAGGCTATTGCCGACGCCGTCGAACCGGGATCGCCTGGTTTTTACGAAAATGAGCATCCAATCGTCAACCGACTGACGGGCCAGATACGTATCATTCATGCTCAGGCACAGGTATTCTACGATGCTGATGGGCGGCCCACGTTGCTGAGTGGCATGGCCCAGGATGTTACGGAGCAACGGCAGGTTCAACTTTCCCTGGAACAGCAGGTGCAGGAGCGTACCGAAGAACTGGAGGCCACCAACGAAGAGTTAGCCGCCACAAATGAGGAACTGGCCACAACGAATGAAGAGCTGGCCGCCACGAACGAAGAGTTTGAAGAAGCCAATCAACTCCTGATCCGGTCCAATGAGAACCTGGAGCGGTTCGCCTACATTGCCAGTCATGACTTGCAGGAGCCACTACGTAAGGTGCAGCAATTTGGCGATCTGCTGAAGAACCAGTACGCAGCTCAATTGGGCGACGGGGTTGGTTATCTGGAGCGTATGCAAGTAGCCGCTGGCCGAATGTCGAATCTTATCAAGGATCTGCTGAGTTTTTCCCGCATTTCTACCCAACGGGATACCAGCGAATCGGTGCCGCTCAAGGATATAGTTCAGGGAGTCGTTAACGATTTGGATCTGGTGATTCAGGAGACGGGTGCACAGGTAATTATTGAGTCTTTGCCCAAAGTCCAGGGTGATCCTTTACAGTTAGGTCAGCTCTTTCAAAATTTGCTCAGCAACGCGTTAAAATTTCGTCAACCCAACGTAAGCCCAACCATTCAGGTAAAGGCCAAGATTTTATCTGCTCGGGATTTGCCAATGTCTGTGAAACCGGCACGCGCGGTCAGGGCCTACCATCGCATCCGTGTATCGGACAATGGGATTGGCTTTGACGAAAAATATCTGGACCGCATTTTTCAGGTTTTCCAGCGGTTACACGGCAAAAATGTATACGCTGGGACGGGTATTGGCCTGGCCATCTGCGAGAAAGTTGTAACGAATCATGGAGGTGCCATTACCGCTACCAGTAAACCCGGTGCCGGTGCTACGTTCGATGTTTACTTACCCGCAGAAAGCAACGCAAATTAATATACAGAAAGACCGGCCCATCACAGCCGGTCTTTCTGTGTGTACACAGAATAATGTTAATGTATCAGGATTTTACAGGCGTCTTTAACAAACTCTTTCGCACTTTATCGGCAGCGGCCAAGTCCATTAGCGTAATGTTGGCCCGCTGGCGCATGGTCGGCGAAGCCGTCAGGAACTCCGTAGCCATTTGAATCAGCAACGCGGCCGTTGCGGCACCATTCGTTTTGCGACGAACTGAGCGATTAGCGTCCGATGAGGGTGATAATTTACTGGCAAGATATGTTGACTCCATTTATCGACGTTTCTGTTGTTTACGTTCTAGAATAAGAACAAAAAAGTAGCCATTTTGGGTCAAATCTGATGCCTTTTCAGGCGATTTTTTAAGGAAATTTTACGAATTAAACTTGCTCCTTATAGAGTCTTATTCGTTTGATGATTAGTGCATTATGGATAAGACTTATCCATAAACTACGCTGGGCTTGATTTACAAATCCAGCGTTAATTGCCCGGTGACGGGCCGGGTATTTTCCTGGAGGCTGGAGAGCGAAACACCCAATAATCGGATGCCCTGAGCGAGCGGCAGGATCGACTGGAGCAGGTCAAGCACAAGGCGTGTTAACGTTGTTTTGTCACTGACGAAACTCAGCGAACTACGGCTGCGCGTAATCTGGCTAAAGTCGGCGTATTTAACTTTCAGGGTGACGGTTCTGCCCAAAATGCCGGTACGTTCACAATAGCTCCACACATTGTCGATGAGCGGAACCAGGCATGCCGCCAAAACAGGGTAGTCTGTTAAATCCTCTTCAAAGGTGGTTTCTGAACCAACTGATTTTCGAACCTGATTTGGCGTTACGGGCCGGAGATCAATAGCACGGGCGATGGAATAGTAATGTTTTCCGACTTTGCCGAACTGTTGCGTTAAAAATGCTTCGGTCTGCTGACGAAGGTCCAGACCCGTAAAGATGCCAAGCTCATTCATCCGGGCTGCCGTTACCCGACCAACTCCATGAAATTGCTCTACTTTCAAGGACTCGACAAAAGCCAGTCCGTGCTGCGGTTTAATGATATATAAACCGTCTGGTTTGTTATAGTCAGACGCCAGTTTCGCCAGGAATTTGTTGTAGGAAACTCCCGCTGATGCCGTCAGGTAGGTTTCCTGTTTAATCTGGTCTTTAATAGCCTGGGCTAGTAACGTAGCCGAAGGATTGTTGGTGAGGTTCTCCGTTACGTCCAGGTAAGCCTCATCCAGTGAGAGGGGCTCAATCAGTGGGGTATACTGAGCGAAAATAGCCCGTATCTGCTGGGAAACGGTTTTATAAACTTCAAAACGCGGTTTAACAAAAATGAGATCAGGACATTTGCGAATGGCTATGGAGGACGCCATGGCAGAGCGTACACCATACTGGCGGGCTTCATAGCTGGCGGCCGCTACGACTCCGCGTTGACGGGAACCCCCCACAGCCACGGGCTTTCCTCTAAGGTCAGGATTGTCCCGTTGCTCGACCGATGCATAGAAAGCATCCATGTCAATGTGAATGATTTTACGGTTTACGTGCTCCACCGCCTTACCTGCTACGTTGCTGATACGCTACCAGCTTATCTTGTTTATTCCTGTTTCATCAGACAATATAAGTACTTTATAGTACAACTATATCATAACCATAAAATAACTATTCCTTATTTTTGCCGCATGCAATTGAGTACAGAACATCAGGAATTAGTCAATTTCTTTACCAATCGATCGTTACCGACTGGTCCCCAGCACATTAATGAGTACAGTGTTTTTCTCAATCTACCGGGTGCCGTGTCCTCCCAGATTAAGCAATTACAGAGTGATGTTGACACGTCGCGACGATCGGCCGCTTTGATGCTGAATCAAGTCCGAAACTGGCTGATGAAGCAGGAAATCCCTCGTTAATGATCGATCGATCCGACGTCGAGGCCAATGTCGAACGCCTGCTTATTTCTCGTACTGACGTATCATTTCCTGAAGACGGTTTGCCTGTTTTTCCAGTCGCTTATCCCATTTGGCATCAATCCGGCCAATCAATTTATGATATGTTTCGTGGACGGCGTTCAGACAACAGTATGTACTATACGTCTCCATAAAGGCTGCCAGTAAGTCAAGATCATCGGGCTTAAAGTGGGAAGGCAACGGGTACCGTTGTAGAAATTCTTTAGCTGGTTTCATTAACTAAGTCACATAAGCACAGTCATGTTTTGTCGGAATATGCCATGGCATATTTTTTATTAGTGCTACGTTAAGTAGTGACGGAAATTATATATTTTGTCACACAGCGGGTGAAAAACAACTCGCCTGAGCCAGGGAATAATTGGCTGTTGGAACTGTAAAATCAACTCCAGTCTCTACCAGACATAGCTAGTCTGATTATAATGCTAGTCTGGGCTATTTAGCGTTAAATCCAGCGGCAACGGGTTAGGGAAATACGGCCATGGGCACCTTCGCCCTGGCTGGCAGCACAAATAGTAATTTCAATACAGCGGTAGGCTTTCAGGCGTTGAACAGCAACTCTTCGGGTTCGTTCAATACAGCGATAGGTACCGTGGCTTTACTGGCAAATACCACGGGTGAGTTTAATGTAGCTTCGGGTTACAAGGCCTTGTTCAAAAATATTGATGGCTTTGGGAATACGGCTATAGGCTCTGTCGCCTTGCAGGACCTAGTGCCGCTAGTCCAAACTTAACTAATTCGACAGCTATCGGCGCTAATGCTGTTGTGAGTGCCAGCAATACAATTGTGCTCGGCGACAATACTATTACCTCGTTACGTTGCAATGTGCAATCGATCTCTACTCTTTCTGACAAGCGCATTAAAGAAGATAGTAAAGCTGTCGTGCCTGGGTTGAGATTCATTACCCGGCTTACCCCAATTACGTATCATATAAATAAAACTAAGGAAGCTCAGCTTGTAGGCTATCCCTTAACAAACATCAGCGAAGATAAAGCGCTCCACAGTGGTTTTCTGGCCCAGGATGTTGAAGAGGCCGCTAAAGCAGTAGGCTATAATTTTGAAGGTGTCCGCCAGGAAGAAGGGGGGAAATATTATACAGTAAGCTACACACTATTCGTCATGCCGTTAGTACAGGCGGTGAAAGATCTCAACGCCGAAGTCAACCAATTAAAAGCAGAACTGGCTGAGGTAAAAGAAAAAGAGCAGACAAACCAGGCACGACTTGATAAGCTGGAAGCGCTGATTCAGGACACGACACGTAGCAAGGCTATTACGTTTCATCCCTGAGTAGTCTGCTGATGGAAGGAGCGATCCGAACTGCCAAATAATAAAATAGCGGACTATTTAGTAAAGAAAGTAGGTAAAAAGACGTTTAAGGAGGAAAAACCTCCTTAAACAGTCAATACATGGCAAATCAGCCCGGTGGTTGGTTCGGTAAATTGAGTAACCTGATTATACCAGCCAGCCAGACCGAAACCAGCCCGGTTCCTGCCGTTACCAACAAGCGTATGTTGGACGAACTCGTTGCCAGTTTCGAGGACTCGATCAGCAGGGAGTCAGTTGGGACGAGTATGTTGTTCAATGCCCATTTTCTGATTATTCTGCATCCAGACACCTACGAAGATCGGCAGAACGCGTTTCCGGTTGTGGTCAACGAAGCCGTACAGGCGTTTAAAGCAGTTATCGATTCGCGTAAGGAAGCCTACGGGCGTGTGTCGCCGGTCGCGTCGAGCTGGTTTTTTAAATTTGGCGCGGGGCGGGAATTCGCTGGTGAGCCGGTAACGCCCACTGATGTAAAAGTGGTTGGGGCGCTGACCGGCATTCTGCCCGGTAACGTAGCAGCCAACGCCCCATCGGAGAAAGTGAATGTAACGCGTCGGGTGAAGTTAACCAACCGATATGAGAAAGTTGACGTCGATCTCAGCACCTTTCAGCAAATTGATTTCCGCGAGCCGGGCGCTTTCGTCGTTAAGTTTAATTTCGAGAACACCCCCGTCCGAGTACCGGCTGCGGGGGCTACCAAAGTGGCACCTGCTACGTTACCGCGTAGCCTTGATGCGGGCCTGGCACAAATTAGCTACTACCTGGCTGAACAGAACAAAGAGTCCTCGTACCTGATGCGTGACCGGGAAATTGTGGTCGCCCGAAAAGAGTCCGACAATCAGCACTTCCCGAATTACCTGCTGCTCGAATCGGCCTACGTATCGAATCCCCACGCCCGGATTCGGTATGATGACGCGACGCAATCCTTTCAGATCGCGTCATTCAGCCGAAACGAAACCCGCGTGAACGAAAAACTGATTCCACGTAGTGAACCCGCTAGTCCACAGTGGGTTGATCTGCCGGGAAAGTCTCAGATTTTACTGAACAGCATGGTTACGCTTACCTTTCAAAGCAATACGTAGCACCGTGATCGACTTTCTGCTTGTCTTTTTATTGTTCCTGTTTGTTGTCTTTTTAGTTATCAGGCATTTTCAGGATTTACCCCGCTGAGTATAAACCATACTCAATTGCATGAGGTTATTGTTCACGGGCACTAATCCTGCTTAGCTGTTAATCGTAGCAGCCCAACTTTATCTCTTTCGAATGAATTCATTACTGATTGCTGGTCAAACCGATGTAGGCAAACGTCGGGAGGACAACCAGGATACGTTTATTTGTACGACGATCTGGGCCGATACCAGCGCGTTGCTGGTAGTCATTGACGGGGTTGGTGGGTATGCCGGGGGCGACAGAGCTGCGGCCATTGCTAAGGAGTCGATCGAGCGCTACATGGCAACGCCAAACGGCAATCCGCTGTCGATGCTACGGGAAGCAGTGGTATTTGCCAACAATCAGATCAATGACCAACGCCAGCAGGACCCGCGTCTGGGGCAGATGTGTTGCGTGTTGACGGCAGCTCTCGCCGATAGTATCAAGCGTAAATTATACTACGTTCATGTTGGCGATACACGCCTGTACCGTTTTCGATCAGGAGAACTTACCAAGCTGACGCAGGATCATTCGATGGTGGGTGTTCGGGAAGATGCCAATGAACTGACCGAAGCAGAAGCCATGCGTCATCCACGCCGGAACGAGATTCTGCGCGAAGTTGGCTCGACAGAACACCGGGTCGATGATCCTGATTTTCTGGAATCGGGAGAAACCGATTTTCTGCCCGGCGATCAACTGCTGTTGTGCAGTGACGGCCTGACGGATATGATTACAAAAGCCCAGATCAAGGCTGTTCTGAAACGACCCATTTCGCTGGAAGACCAGACCGCTGAGTTGATCCGGGTGGCCAATGATCAGGGAGGGAAAGACAATATTACTGTTGTGCTGGCCCAAAACATGAGTCAATTGACCGAACCAACTGCCCTGGAAAGCACGACTCTGTTGACCGACACTCGTACCCAACAAGTGCCAACTGCTACGTCCGCGCCGAATGTTTCCGCCAGCGTCCCTCCGGTACCAACGCCCAAAAAACGATCTTCAACGGGCCCATGGATTTTCCTCATCGTCCTTTTGGTGGGTGTAGTGGCTGGAGTCGTGTGGTATCAGTCATGGCCATCCGGTGAACCCAGACTGGCAAGCGATAGTCTCCACACCGAGACCGGTCAGGCTGATACCGTTGACTTGTCGATACCGGCAAAAATAAATTCCCATTTGGATACGCTGGTGCAGGCAGCTCACCGAAGTCCCGATCATCGGCTGGTTCTATCCGATGATACACTACGTATCGACCAACCCCTCTCGCTGACAGATTCGTTACTTGCCATACTTGGCGGTAATCGCCTGACGGTAATTATGCCCCGTGATACCTCGAACGCTATGGTGGCGCTCCGGGTTGATCGCCGGGGAGCCGTTAGCCTAACGAATCTGGTTATCCGTGGATTTGAAACCGGCATCGAAACCACGGGTGAGGCCCGTCTCCAACTGAACAAGGTGTATTTCAGCCAGGTGGGTCTTCCCGTTCGGGCGGTTATTCGGCAGGATACGTGCCTGAATACGGTCATTGCCATTGCGGTTCAAAAACAACCTGTTCCGTCTAAACCACTACGTCCCTGATGTCTACCGTTCGATTCAACACCCAGTTCCCCGGTTACGAAGTGCTGAGTGAGTTAGGACGTAGCAACGCCCGCATCCTCAAGGCACGCCATCTGGACACCGGCGATCTGGTCGCAATCAAGCACTTCGCCCTGAACACCGATGCCGAAACGCTACATCGGTTTCAGCGGGAATCGCAGATTATGACCAGCATTACGCATCCCAACATTGTTAAGGTTCGGGACGTACAACTGGAAGCTGACCTGCCCTATGTAGTTATGGAACTGATCGAGGGCGGCAGTGTATGTGACCTCATCAAAGAGCAAGGTCATCTGGACGTACCGACGACCATTCGGCTGGGATTACAAATGGCCAGCGCGCTCCGGGTGATTCATGCGCAGGGGATTGTTCACCGCGATATTAAACCCGATAATATACTTTATCGGCCATTGCCCAGTGGAGAACTGCATTTTCTGCTGACTGATTTCGGGGTTGCGCGGCTTCATGAACAATCGAACACGTTGACGGGGCAATCGTTGATGACCTACGAATACGCGTCGCCTGAGCAGTTTAATGATCCGAAAGGCGTAGGGCCAGCCACGGATTATTATTCGCTGGGTGTCGTGCTGTACGAATGCCTGACCGGGAAGGTGCCCTTTGCCATGGGCGACCATTCGGGAATCGTTACGTTCATGAATAAGGTGCTTTCAGAAGCTCCGCCCGCAGTGACAGTTTCGACCAGCGGTCAATCACTTAGCCCATTCACCGACTTGCTGGAACGGCTCTTAACGAAAAAAGCCGCTGATCGTTTGAGTGATCCCGACGAACTGACCTGGTTGCTCAAACAAGCTGAACTTGGTTATTTACAGGCAAATCGAACGAATCGGATTGAGCAAAAAGCGGTTACGGCCACTGCGCCACTGGTAACCACCCGGACACAGTCACCAATCGGTATGCCGCCAGCCAACGTAGTATCAACTCAGGAGACGACTTCCCGAAAAAGCATTGGTGGTCTGCCAATTTTTGCCTTTGCTGTTTTCGTATTGCTTATTCTGGGGGGCGTGTATTACATCACCACAAAGCCTGGCTCCTCCACGAAACCAGCTTTTGAATCCGGCACGGGTTCATCCAGTGGGGACCAACAAATGGCTGGTGATTCGGTAACAGACGATGCGCAGCCGGACACGCTTGCGGCACGAATTCAACGGGAAGCCGAGGAAGCACAACGCCGGGAAGTATTGCGACAGCAAGCCCTGCTGGCGGCTAGAAGCGTCACGGTAAAAGTGCCTTATTACAAGACCGGCCTATTCGGTGGAATTAAAAACGTACAGCTTCAGTTGGAAAATCCGACCCGTCTGACGTTTACCTACGTATTGGTTCAGGTAAACTACATCAAAGACAATGGGAAGATTTACAAGTCAGAGAAGGTGTACTTTAACAATGTGGCTCCGAATTCATCGCCGATGCAGACCGCTCCAGACAGCGACCGGGGAACCAAGGTTTCGTGCAAAATCGTAAAGTATGAATCGCCGGATATTCCGTCGGATTCCGATTCGTTAACCACATCTATCCCAACACAGCCGATAAACTAATTTTGCCGATGCCAACCGTCAGCGTCAACACACATTTTCCGGGTTACGAAATAATAGGCGAATTAGGTCGATCGAATGCCCGAGTGCTGAAAGCGCGTCATCTGGACACGGGCGACCTGGTGGCGATCAAACACTTTACCGTCAATACGGATGCCGAAACGCTCCGTCGATTTCGGGTTGAGTCACAAATTATGACCGACATCCGCCACCCGAACGTAGTGCGCGTGCGCGAAGTGCAACTCGATATGCCGATGCCGTTCATTGTGATGGAGTGGGTGGAGGGCGGCAACCTGCGTACGCTCATCGACGAACAGGGGACCTTGTCGGTTGCCACAACGATCCGGCTGGGTTTGCAGATGGCCGAAGCGTTCAACGCCATTCACCCGAAGGGCATTGTCCACCGGGATATTAAACCCGAGAACATTCTGTACCGACTGCTCGCCAGTGGTGAACTGCATTTTTTGCTAACTGACTTTGGCGTTGCCCGCCTGCGGGAGCAAACGCAAACGATGACGGGTCAGTCGCTGATGACCTACGAATACGCATCGCCCGAACAGTTCGATAATCCCAAAGGTGTGGGCGTGGCTACCGATTATTATTCGCTGGGCGTCGTGCTCTACGAATGCCTGGCGGGTAAAGTGCCGTTCTCCATGGCCGACAGTGCGGGTATTGCACTGTTTATGAGTCAGGTGCTACGTACGGCACCACCGGCTCTGTCGCTGCCATCGGGCCAGTTCCTGCCGCCAAGCCTGAATCTGCTCCTGAACTGGACGTTAGTGAAAGAGCCCGCTGAGCGGCTGAATGACGTAACAGAGTTAGCTCTGCTACTCAATCAGGCTAATGTAGAACTGTTGCAGGCTAACCGTTCCGGCAATCGGCCAACCCCGATCGGTCCATCCACGCGGACGCAAACAGCCCCCAGTCCGGTGGCTCAACCGGCAGAATCGTATGAACCAGTTTATGAAGATGAACCCAGTACGTCGAGAGGGTGGATTATACTCCTGGGGCTCGTTGTGCTGGGACTAATCATTAGTCTCACCCTGATTTTTACGAAAAAGCCCAAAGAAACCAGGTCAAACGTCCTGCCCGATTCGACCGTGACCACGGTAGACTCTTCTGAGGGGGACGAACAAATGGCACCCGATTCGGCAACGCTTTCAGTGCCTGAACAAGTCGAAGAAACCAGTACTGATTCGGCGGTGACGACACCTCCGGTCACCACTCCGAACATCAATACAACCGTTACAACCGACTCGACAGCCGTGGTCGATTCGACAAGTACTCACCAGTAAAATCAATTTAGTGTTAGTACGTCACCTTTTCTGCCCATAAACTCATATTTATGGGCAGAAAAGAGCTTACGCCTTCTACTCAGCAAGTCATAGGACCATCCCTGTAAAATAGGCCTCCCTTCAAAGTACAGCCGCTTATATTTCTTCGTCAATAGTAAGCGATTTCCATCTTTTCATCTCATTACTCTATGTTCAGAAAGAAACCGGCGGCTGATGGTAAGCCGTCCAAACCCAAAAAAACGCCCCTTCGGGAATGGCTCGACTCGCTCCTGTTTGCGGTGATAGCGGCTACGTTGATCCGGTTTTTGACCTTTGAAGCCTTTGCCATTCCGACGCCATCAATGGAGAATAGCCTGATGGTAGGCGATTTCTTGTTTGTCAGTAAGCTCCATTATGGAATTCGTACGCCGAAAACGCCCTTGCAGGTGCCACTTACACATCAGAAAATTTGGGGCACGGAGATTCCATCCTACAGCACTGCCATTCAGCTTCCATCCTATCGACTGCCTGGGTTGACGCATGTAAAAAACGGGGACGTCGTGGTCTTTAATTATCCGCCACCCAAGCCCGGCGAACCTGAATACCCAACCGATCTGAAGACCAATTTCATAAAGCGTTGCATTGGTATTCCGGGCGACGTAGTAGAGATACGCCAGGAGCAGGTTGTTGTCAACGGAAAAGCCGCTCCCATTCCTGCCCGATCCGAAACTACGTATTTTGTGAAAACCACCGAGGTACTCGACGAGCGATTTTTTCGGAAATACGACATTGTCAATGATTTCAAATCGCCGGAGGGACCGTTCATAAACTGGCAGCCACTTGAGCTATATAACGATTCGACCAAACTATCGACGCTGGTTGGGTATCGCGTTAATGCGACGCCTGCCACCATCGCTAAATTCAAGGACTTTGATTGGGTCAAAGGTATTGAACCCATGCCAGCGAAGCCCGGCGAATTGGCACCTGGTATTTATGGTGGAGCCGCCTACGCCTGGAATCAGGATAATTTCGGGCCATTGGCTGTCCCTAAAAAAGGTGTAACTATACCCATCAATAAACAAACGATTGCGGTGTACGGGCCGGTCATTAAACGCTACGAAGCTAACCGTAACGTGGACGTAACACTAACCAGCATCAGTGTCGATGGCCAGCCGATAACGACGTATACGTTTAAACAGGATTACTACTTCATGATGGGCGACAACCGTCACAATTCGGAGGATTCCCGCTATTGGGGGTTTGTGCCCGAAGACCACATCGTTGGCAAGGCGGTATTCGTCTGGATGTCCATTGATCCGGTTCCGGCTGACATCTGGCACAAAGTTCGCTGGAATCGCCTGTTTCGGCTGATTGAATAAGCTACGTACCCGCGTCTTACTAAAGGCAGAACTTTCTATGGGAGTTCTGCCTTTTTCGTTTCAGGCTAAAAAAAAGTCAGCATGTCTAACCGATCGACGGATGCCTGTTGGTGGACACGGGCCATCGCCAGGCATTGTTGATACATGCGTATCATTTACCTATAAAGATTGAGTAATCTATCCTTTTGTGCGTCATCGACGAAGTTTGCTTCAAGTAAGTTGACGAGTAGTTGCAGGTTGGTAATCGCATGTTCGATAAACTGGATATAGGCTCTGTAACGCACTATTCGTTGATGGGTTAGGCTAACCAAAAAGTTGTGCGTATCCATCGCTGGCGAGGGTAGTGGCGTTGACAGAATAGCTTCCCATTCCCGTTGCAGTTTTTGGATAGGCGCTGCGAAGGGCCCGCCATCAAAAGCCTCCAGGGGAAGTTCAATACGTTGTCCTTTATCAATAATGTACGCCTGTTGTATTTGATGATTTGTGGCCTTCAATTGACTCACTAGTTCAAAAGCGTCTTCTAGCTCCGTATACGTTTGAAAGTGCCGGACTTGGTCAGGGGTGTCGACAATGCTCAAGAGAAGAAGGACCATCGTAGTTGATGCGCTAATGGTGAGCCACTGCCTGATCAATGAGGACCAATGCATAGTGTGGTACTATCCTGGTATGAAAAAAGATGGACAATAATGTAGTCTATTAAACTATAGCCCCGTAGGACCGGATGCCTTTTAGCTGATCCTGCAAGGCTATAAAGACTGTCTTTCGGCGGAAAATCGATCAATTTGCTGCCGGGAGCAGGTATAGGGTTGCCATAGGCACCATAACACCCTTTTTGTCAGGATGGGGTTTCTGCCCAAGAAGTGGGGATTGGGCTACGACGACCCGATAGGGCGCTGACTTGCGGTCGGCATTCATTAATGACACCCGGTGTTCAGTCCCTGCCTGAAACGTAGGTCCAAAAGCCGTATCAAAATCGACCCAGGCATCGGGGGCTAATTGAGTGGTTAATGTCTGGGTATTGTCGGTGTACAACATAAGCCGAAGCAGTACTTCGGGGGCTAATAAAGTTGCGTTTTCGATCGGAATGTTCATATAATATAGTTGTTGTATTGTATTGCAAGTAAAATACAAATAGCTAAAAAAGCTAACACTATTTTTGAACGGTACCTTCGAAAATGGGGCCTAGAAAACGTATTGTCTAGCGGGTGTGATAATCCGATGCCAGTCCCTGATAGAGCCAGTTGGCCAGAGCCTGCCGATTATCGGCCAGCAAAAACCGACGCTGATCCAATTGGTTTTGGATATTGCCCAGCTCAATAAATACAGTTGGCGCGTGGCTGTTCTTGACAACATACAGGCTGCTCCGGCTGCTTACCCGTCCACAGTAAGGTCGGGCGGGCCGATAGCGTTTGTAATTCGTCTGGAATTTGCGATGGATGTGCTGGGCTAGTTTTTGCCCGGCTTTACTACCCGGATGATGATAGAAAAACACATCAACCGCCTGACCTTTGCTTCGACTGTCGACATGAAGGGTTACGAATCGTTGATAGCCCTTGTGACGGGCAAATTGCTGGTTTACAGCCGTGGTCGTTTGCCGGAGCCGGGTTGTCTGGTGATGGGAGATCGCCTGGTTCGGGTAGGCAACTTCATCGTAGTCGATGGGTAGGAGGGCCCCATCCCGAATGCCATCGTTCGGGTCCTGCACGAGCATATACACTGATGCACCATGTTGAAGCAATACCCGGGCGAGCCGAATCGTGACATCATAGGCATACTCATCTTCGGCAAGTAACGATTTACCCGCATGACCAACGGCTCCGGGGTCCGGGCCGCCATGACCGGAAGCCAGATAGTAGACGCATCCGCTCAGTTTCCTGTCCAGGACAGCTACGTGGGCATCCCGTTTCCCCAGGAGTGGCATGACCACTACGTTAGACCTGGCTGCGACTTTCTTGGCAGACGCAGTCGTTTTAACTGACTTCGTCATTTTAACCGAATGAGCCGATGAGCGGGTTGCTTTAGCCGTAATCCCTGTCGAACGTTTACTGGCTGATCTTGAACGGGCAGAAGCATGCCAGGTTGTTTTTTTTGCTTTAGCCTTGAACGTGGTAACGGCCGGATGGCCGGTAACGTCCTGAAAAGCAATGACTATCAGGAGAAAACCGGCGAATGAACGTAGTAAGGAGGGCAAAGGACTAGTCAAAGTAGAGAATGATCAGAATGGAAATATGGATACGTTACCTGATTGCTGTAGGTCTGAAAGATGCCCTAAATGAATCTGACAGCTACTTACATCCCTGTCAAAACGGTAGATGGACGTATTTCAGTACATAGTGGCCTGAAGAAACGGCTACCTTTGTGTATGGATTACTTTAAAAACCTGCTTGACTTATTAAAGGCTGAACGAGAAGAAGACCGTAATCAGTATCGCAAACTTACCGAAACGACTTCAATTGCCGAACGCCGGGCCAATGGCCTGACCTGGTACCCCATTGCCATCAGGGGCTCCGAAATGAGTCGGGGAGATTACGTAACGGTCGAAGTGGAACGTACCACGCATCAGGATATTTCGCATCAACTGCGTTCGGGCATGCCCGCCCTGTTTTTTAGTAACCACGACCCTAAGACCGACCGGGTCGAAGGCACGATTTCCTACCTAAGCGGCAATCGGCTTAAAATTACGCTGCTTACCGACGAATTGCCCGACTGGTCGCGGGATGGCAAGCTGGGTGTTGAAATGCTCTTTGACGACAAGAGTTATGACGAGATGCAGGAAGCCCTCAAAACGGCTAATACCCTTAGTGAGAACCCCCAGAATCGGTTAATTAATATCCTGACCGGCCAGAAGTCACCCACCTTTCATGCCGATGTACCCAGGCTGTCGATTCCAAAATTAAATGAGAGTCAGCTTCGTGCCGTAGAAAATATACTGGCCGCCAATGAACTGGCTATCGTTCATGGCCCGCCCGGAACGGGTAAGACCACGACGCTGGTGCAGGCCATAAAAGCCTTGATTCAGCAGGATCACCAAAAGATACTGGTCGTTGCCCCCAGCAATACGGCGGTCGATCTGTTAAGTGAAAAATTGCATGAAGAGGGGCTGAACGTATTACGGGTAGGCAATCCCGCCCGTGTATCAGAGCGATTGATGGCGCTCACGCTGGATCATAAAATGGCCGAACATAGCCTGATGAAAGAAGCCAAAAAGCTGAAAAAGCAGGCGAATGAGTTCAAGAACATGGCGCATAAGTACAAGCGCAGTTTTGGCAAAGCCGAGCGGGATCAGCGAAAAGCGCTCTTTGATGAAGCCCACCGGATTATGAAAGACGTCGGGAATACGGAACAATACATCATCGACGATCTGGTGGCGAAAGCGCAGGTCATAACCGCTACGTTAGTGGGTTCTAACCAGTACATGATTCGCAACCTCAATTTTCATACGGTTGTCATCGACGAAGCGGGACAGGCCCTGGAACCCGCCTGCTGGATACCCATTCTGAAAGGGCAGAAACTGGTTCTGGCGGGTGATCATTGCCAGCTTTCGCCAACTATAAAATCGGCTGAAGCTGCGCGAAAAGGGCTGAGTACCACCTTGCTGGAAAAGTGCGTGACGTTGCATCCCGAAGCCGTTACGTTACTTGAAGAGCAGTACCGGATGCACGAACACATCATGGGCTACTCGTCGCAGGTGTTTTACGATAATCGGGTAAAAGCCCATGCGTCGGTGGCGACTCATTCGCTGTTCTCGGGCGACAGGTCAATCGCGTTTATTGACACCGCCGGGTGCGGATTTGAGGAAAAACTGGAGGGTACCAGTTCAACGAACCTAGAAGAAGCCGCTTTGCTGTTTAAGCACCTAACCCAGTTGGTGGCCGAATTGAGCCAGTTTTACACGCCACAGAATTTCCCAGGTATCGCCATTATTTCGCCTTACAAACAACAACTGAACGTACTGAACGAGCAACTGCTGCATTCGCCTGAACTGGAACCGTACCGGGCCAACATCTCGATCAACACGATCGATAGTTTTCAGGGCCAGGAGCGCGATATCGTGTATATCTCCATGACCCGCAGTAACGATGCCGGCGAGATTGGTTTTTTGTCAGATGTTCGCCGGATGAACGTAGCGATGACCCGTGCCCGGAAAAAACTGGTCATTGTGGGCGATAGTGCTACGTTGTCGAGCCTTGCTTTTTACGCTGACTTTGTTTCCTACGCCGAAGCGCACGACGGGTATCACAGCGCCTGGGAATGGATGTAATGGCTGCAAAACTGGCCATCTGCGAAAAGCATGCGCTTATACATTGGGGACTAATGCTTTCAGATTTGGGACATTGACACGACTATACAGGTAAGGTTTGTTATGTTTACGCAAGGCTATTTACCTCATCGTTCGAACGTTATCCGATTGATTTTCTCCCATCTTTAAACGCAAACGGTCATTCTATGGCAACTCGTGTACTACATTATCTAACCCTGCTGGCCGTGGCTGGCGGGCTGGTAACCTGTTCTGATCACCGCTTTCCCGACATTACGCCCGGCTCGACGACGTCTCGTTTGCGTGTTAAATCCCTGACGGAGGAATTACCCAATTTACTGCCTAAAGTGAGTGCCTTTCGCTACGACCAGCAGGGCCGGCTCAGTTCGATCATATCCTATCAGACGCCCGACAGCAGCGTGGCTGAAGTAATCTACAATACTTACTCATACGATGCTCAGAATCGACTGACAGGGCTGGGGCGACAACAAGTTCCATACCCCCGTCCCCAGGGTGGTCAGTTCAATCTAACTACGGGGTATAGCTACACATACAATAGCTTGAGTCAGGTGTCCGGTATACTCGGACCAAATTATTTGTCATGGTATTACACCTATGACAATGCCAATCAACTGGCGGGAAGCACTGTCTCTTTTTCACACCCACGGTTCAGTGTTGAGGGGGGCTATTTATTCACGTTTACTGGGAAAAACCTTACGCAAACGAGGGGTTTTATTGGGATCAGATATCAGGGGATGCCACCGGGATCGAATCCTCCTTTGTCTGGATTTAGCCCGACTACCTACACGCACGATGATAAAATAAACCCCTTCTACGGTGCGTTTGTGATTCCCTCAGCGGTGGGCGGTTTTGGCAATATTTTATTATCACCAGGTGCACTGATGACTAATGCGCTGTTTGGCGGATCAGATAATATACTTTCGTTAAGTCAAAACAACGTATTGTCTGAAACGCCACCGTCCGGGTCCACCGATAACTCAATCACGTATCAGTATCAGTATAATGCGGCCAATCTGCCCACGGTGCGCATAAAGACGATTACGCCATCTAACCCAAACTACCCTGTAACGACGGAGACGTTGCGCTTCGAGTATGAGACGTATTGACCCTGCATAAATTCTGATTCACTTATTTCCAGTAAGGCCACAGGTTTTCAAACCTGTGGCCTTGTCGTTTATCCTGCAACTGGGCGATATTCTAGCTTAATGTTATTTCATTATACCACTTATGAAGCCTTGTAGCAGGCATTTTATTAATTTTAGGTATACTGTACAGATATGAACGAAATTCACCTTTCACGAAGCTTTCTAAAAAGACCCCTTAACAGTGTGGTGCTGATCCTGATAGTCGTGCTGGTTACAGAAATACTGTCCTGGAGTATGAGTTATACGGCTAAATCGCAACGGATCGAAGCCGCTGGAGGCCTTTGGCAGTACATCAGTTTACTTGTTCGAATTATGGTTATTCCAGAGGTAGTTAGTGCTATTATAATTACGCTGGTTATCAATCTCGTCCATCGTTGGTTCAAGGTCAGGAGCGTTGCTGCCGATTGGTTTTCTGTAGCTAAATATGAACTTAGTTTTCTGCCCGTATTGGGCCTTGTCTATTTTCTATTTATTCCTTTTACCCAGTCTATACGCTATCTGTTAGCTAAGCTTCCAGC
Source organism: Spirosoma endophyticum (assembly GCF_900112365.1). Taxonomy (GTDB): domain Bacteria; phylum Bacteroidota; class Bacteroidia; order Cytophagales; family Spirosomataceae; genus Spirosoma; species Spirosoma endophyticum. The sequence goes on from NZ_FOLQ01000001.1 coordinate 22,392, forward strand.
CTACTCTTTTTCTGACTACTGGAATGGCTACATCCTGACTAGCTATACGTGGCCCGTCTATTTTGTTTATCTTCTACCGGTATTGTTGCTGGGCTATAGCGCGCTTAATCTTTCGCTCCTTATTGATTTTTTGAAGCAGGACAAAACGTAGTGGATTCAATCGCCAATTTCCATCTCCAGCAAGGCGTAACTCAGGCTTTTGCCGTGTGTGTCCATCGTTAAGGACGTAGTGACGCCCCCCGTCAGGGCTTGCTGACACACAAACTGGAGGGCTGGCAGGTTCGGTAATTCATACCGGATCACGTCGCCCGCGATAATATCCCGCATATGATTTTTGACTACGTCAGCGGTTACCAGCGTACGGAGTAATTCGTAATCCTCGGCTCTGTAAGGAATTAGCGACAGGGTCAGCGTATTGCCTTTATCGCCCGCCCGGCTGTGGGCCAGGTCATAGAGTTTACGTTTCATGCGTGTAGGACGGTGACGTGAGACGTTGCTTTTAAACGGGGGAGGAGCGTCGAGACAATGCCCACTACCTCATGTATGTATTTTCGGGCTCCACCACCACCGGCGGGTCCGTTAGTATAGAGTGCTTCCACTTCCTCGCCAACTAACGCGGCCTGTTGCGCTGTGGTGGCCTTTCCCGCAACCCGCAACCGAATTTCGTAGGGGTCGGGGTAGTTGCCAAAGTTCGTTCGATGGACCGACGTACTGCCAATGTAATCGATCCGTAGATCCGTAAACCGCTCCTGCAGCCGTTCCTGAATGATTGATCCGGCAAGTTGCGCCCGCCCCAGGGCATTCGATCCGGCATAGGAGATTTCGCCTTCGCCGATATAGCCAGCTTCATAGCCAATGCTTACTTTCAGCGTATCGGGTCGGGTTTGACCGCGTCCACCCGACGCACTTACCTGATTGGGGCCGCTTTCGGTTAAACGGACTTGTGTAAAATCTGCAATCACATCGGGCGTGATGTAGCGACTCGGGTCCATCACTTCATACAATAACTGTTCTTTCGCGGTGGCAACGCTCAGATGTCCTCCGGTGCCTGCTACTTTGCCGAACACAGCTGCGCCATCCCGCGAAACATCGGCAAACGGATGTCCCAGATGTGCCATGTCAGGTACGTTTTTTCGGCCGGGATCGGCAAAATAACCACCGGTAAGCTGGCCTGCGCATTCCAGCAAATGACCAATAACGGTGCCTTGCCCGATCTGGTCAGCCTCATCCAGCGACCAGCCGAATTCATGCACCAGCGGGGAAACGAACAAAGACGGGTCGGCCACGCGTCCTGTAATGATAATACTGGCCGAAGTTGCCAGCGCAGGCAGGATCGCATCAGACCCCAGATACGCATTCGCCGAAATCAGCGGACCCGAATCGGTCAGGGGCTTGCCTGTTTCCAGCGCCGTTTCATCACCCGAAAGTTGATCAAATACATCATCGCCCGTCACGGCAGCTACGGTTATCGGTAGGTTCAAGCGTCGGGCAATGCCGCAGATTTTTTCGGCCGCTGCCAGTGGGTTTGCCGCTCCCATATTCGTGATCAGACGAACGTTATTAGCTAGCAAGTGAGGCAACAGACTCTCGATTCGGCGTTCCAGTAGCGGGTCGTAGCCTTTGGTTGGGTCCTGGCGTTTGCGTTTTTGCGCCAGCGCAATGGTACGTTCGGCCAGACATTCCAGCACGAGGTAATCCAGTTGGCCCTGCTGGACGAGCATAACCGCCGGTTCGAGCCGATCGCCGGAAAAGCCCGCCCCACAACCAATTCTAATACGTTCTTTCATTAGAAAATAAAGAGCGAAAGAGTGAACCGGAGCGCCTGACCGGAGTGAAAGAGCGAAGAACTGAACGAGGTAACACGTTCAGCATTTTTAATGGCGAAGCAAGTCTGTTTCATAAGTGAATCGACCCGGTTAAAAGGGCTGCCAGCGTCATCACTAACGTAGTGCCGAAGGCCCATTTGAGGATAAACTTCTGGTGATCGCCCAGATCAACTTCGGCCAGACCAACCAGCAGAAAGGTCGATGCCGTGAGTGGACTGACCGGAAAACCAACCGTCATTTGCCCCAGCAAGGCCGCCCGTCCAATCTCCAGCGGGTCGATGCCAAATTGGGTTGCGGTCTGGCTCAGAATCGGGACGACACCAAAGTAATAGGCATCGGGTGTAAAGAGCAGACTCGCGGGCATACTCGTTACGGCCGTAAGCGTTGGTAGCCAGTTGGCGTGCTGTTGTGGAATGAGCGAAACGACCGACGTTGCCATTGCATCGATCATATGGGCACCCGTCAGGATACCCGAAAAAACACCGGCTGCGAAGATCATACTCGACACCATGAAAATGTTGTTGCCGTGACTCTTCACCACCTTCTGCTGATCGCTGAGTTTGGGGTAATTGATCAGCAGCGCGACCACACTGGCTACGATAAACAGAGCCGCTGCCGGTACCCAGCCTTTCATCAACGTAGTGATGAGGGCAATGGTCAGCACGGCATTTACCCAGAAGAGTTTCGGACGGCGAAACTGCCGTTGTTCTTCAGTCAGGTTTTCCTGATGAACGTAGCGGAGGTCGACGACACCCAGCCGTTTTCGCTCTTTCAGACCAAACCAGTACGCGACAAACAATACCCAGGCAACCCCCGCCAGAATCGCCGGAATATTGGGATTGAAGAGGTGCGGAGCATCGGTTTTTAAGGTCGAAATAGCCCGCGCCGACGTCCCCGACCAGGGCACCAAATGCATCGGCCCGACGCTCAGAGCCACAATGCCCGATAACATCAACCGGTTGATACGTAGCTGTTTGTAAATCGGCAGGAAGGCCGATAGTACGATCATGAACGTAGCGGTACCATCGCCGTCGAGGTGAACGATCATGGTTAGAATAGCCGTTCCGACGATGACTTTCAGCGGGTCGCCTTTCACGTAGCGGATAATGGCGGCAATGATCGGATCGAACAGACCTACGTCGAGCATCGTCCCAAAATAGAGTACGGCAAACATCAGCAGAATCCCGGTTGGGGCTACCTGCTTTATGCCCGTCAGTACCATCTCACCCAGTTCTTTCGGGCCAAATCCTGCCAAAAAACCCATGACGACCGGCACCAGCACCAGCGCCGTCAGCACCGACAATCGTTTGGTGATAATCAACAGCAGGAAAATGCCAATCGTGGCGAAACCGAGTACAGAGAGCATGATACGTTTATTTTTTCAATACGTCACTCTTGGCCGCCTGATCAACCTCCGCTTGAGCATCTTCAGGAAGCATGAATCCTTCCTTCACCAAGTCGTTGGCAGCTTTTTGAACGGCCACTACGTAGGCGTCGTGCGTACCGTAGCGTTCTTCCAGCGACAGGCGTGGATCACCAGCTGTGATACGTTCAGCTTTGGTCTTTTTGAAGGGAATAAACATGCCATTCAATGACGCCAGATCGCCTTCGCCATAACCCGCCCGTCGTAAACTCCAGCCCGTATACGTTCCCAGCGGCACGCGAATTGTCGTGTTCCGAATGCCCGCCATCTCGTTGCCATCCTGATCTACTTTAGGAATTAGCACCGTGTAGGCGTTCTCTTTTACTACATTCGGTGGTTCCTGTAAAATGCCTGACAAGTACTTCTGCTGATAGCCCGGACCAAAATCCAGCACCGATACCTGATTGACCCGTCCGTTATAGGGTACACCCGGAATCGCGGGCCAACCACTACTTTTTTGTGCAGGCGCGACCAGCGTTTTGGCCGAAATTGTAGGGTAGGCGCTCGCAGGTGGTTGTTTTCCTGCCATCACCCATTGTTCCAGGGCAATCAATAACGCGCGAAGACCATACTGAACCGGGTTATGGTCCGTTGTGAAACCAGTGACGGGATCAACCGCGCTGAAAGGGGAGTGCTGAGTGCCGGCAAACAGATAAATGCGAACATTATCCGGGATGATGAGGTCTTTTTTGCCGTACGAATCGGTGGTTGTCAGCGACGCTCTTGACTGCCGGTATTCTGTCGACGTCAGCGTCTGCATAATTTTAGGACAGGTATTCGTTTGCCCACAGGTTTCCAGCATGCCGCCCGTAATACCCGAAATTGGATCGGTGGTTGTATCCCAGGTGAAGGGCGCGTCGGTGCCCGGAAAGCGATGGTCTTCGTGTTGCATGCCCCCACCCCCCGGCCGACCAAAGCGAATGTTCAGCGTGATACGTCGGGGACCGATGTGGGCGTCGATACCATCGAAAACCGGCTGGCCTTTTTCGTCCTGGTTGAAGCCGAGCTGCAAAAATGAGCGGATAAAATTACTGCATTGCGAAATGCCCTGCATAACGGTCGCCCGAATGGGAACTGTGCGCAGGTTTCCAGTCAAAACCGGACTCTGACTGCCTGCTTCATCCGTGCTTTCATGGCGCAGAAACGACGTAATATCACGGATGGACGCAAAACCCAGCCCAAGCACCAGCGGATTTTTGGCTGTATAAACCAGTTCGTAGATGTAATTTGGGTCGAAGCCATCCTTTAAAGAAATCTTCGTGGTGCTGGGTGTGCCGGGAAACGGTACGGTCGTGCAATCGGCAAAGGCCCAGTCGCTGTTCGGAACAGGCATTCGCTCGTCGGCTTCGTGAACCCGTCTGGTCAGTACGAGTCCGGTATTGTCGAGACTCACGGTTTCGTAGCTCTTGTGGGTCATGCCGCTAAAGGCGCCACTGCTCAGATTCAGGGTTTTGGTGGGCGTAACGACCTCAAGGTCAGCACGGACTTTGCCGGTAATCTCGTTGCCATTTTCTGTGGCAACCGGCACCATCATGGTAAGGCGCTTGCTGCCCGGCGAATCGTCGCTCGGCAGTACGTCCCCCTGCCAGGCACTCCACAGGTAAACGTAGCCTCGCTTTAGCAGTACTGTATCCGCTGGCGACATACCACCCCGGTTCGGCAAGCTCAGGAACAACAGACCATTGCTCTTGCTCATGTCGGTGGGCCGTAGCATCACAAAATCCGATATGTATTCGACCATGCCCCGCGCATTTTTCGGCGCTAGTTGAATATCCTGAATGATTTTATTCTGGGACAGATTGGGATCGACTTCGCCATAGGCCTGCCCAAATACCCGTTCGTAACTTCCGACAGCGCCCATTGATTTCCCGGCCTCGTAAGGTTCAGTTCGAGTTATGACCAGTTTTACCAGGCGAGCCTGAGCGGGAAAGAACAGGCTTACTCCAGAACTTAAGCAGAACAGGAATCGGAGGAATGGGCGGAATGTCATGGGATTTAACGTTAGTTTCTGACGGTCTTAAAGCGATAATACACCATTGGCTTTCAGGATTTTGCTGAAAAACAGTAGCTGATAAGGCAATGCATTTTCCCAATAGTCCCAGGTGTGACCACCCGGCCGTTCGGTGTAATCGTGGGGCGTCTGGTTCGCCATCAACTGACGGTGCAGGTCGCGGTTCGTTTCGATCAGGAAGTCATCCACGCCAATATCGAAAATCAGGGGCAGGTTATTGGCTTTTAGCTTGTCGGCGAGCGTGACCATCGTGTAGCCCGGATAGGGGGCATCGCCTTCTTTCGGTGGGCCGAGCAATTTGGCGAAATTCTCCGATCGGGATTTGGCAAAATCGGCGGGCACTTTCCAGGTGGCGGTGTTGATATTCATCACCCCGCTCATACTCCCGGCAGCCGCGTACAACTCTGGATGACGGCTTGAGATAAACATCGCGCCGTGCCCACCCATCGACAGACCCGCAATAATTCGGCCTTTCCGGTCGCGAACCGTACGGTATGTATTATCGATTTTGTCGATTAACTCTTTCGAAATAAACGTTTCAAACTGACTGGTTTTGACCAGTGGACTATCGAAATAATAGCTGGTCGGGTCACCGTCGGGTGTTACGATGATCAGATTAAACTGATCTGCCAATCGTTGCAGTAGTGTTTTGTCAGCTGTTTTGGTGAGCCAGTCCCGGAAACTGCCGGTACCGCCATGAAGCAGATAGAGCACGGGTAAAGGTTGTTTCGCTTTCTTGTATCGTTCCGGTAGTACTATGGCCGTGCGGAGCGTTCGGTTCATGCTGGCACTCACTACGTCCAGGGTGTCAACTCTGGCTGCTAACGCGGGCAGCGAAAGCATCAACGTCATAAATACGAGTAAAGATTTGACGGAAATTTTGTGCATACTAGTGGTTATTGAGCAGTGGACCCGTTGGCTTTCAGAACTTTATTGAAGAAGAGCACATGGTTTGGCAGCGAATTGCCCCAGTAGTCCCAGGAATGGCCACCGGGTCGTTCGGAATAGTCGTGGGGTGTCTGGTTGAAGACCAACCGACGGTGTAGTTCCCGATTCGGTTCAATCAGAAAATCGTCAACACCACAGTCAAAGATGAGCGTCAACCCGTTGGTTTTCATCCTGTCGGCCAAGTTAATAACCGAGAAAGACGCGTAGTGATCCGGCGATTGCTCAATGGGCCCCAGAATCTTTGCGAATTCAAGCTTTATGTTTTTGGCAGCATCGGGCGGCAGTTTCCAGCTGTCCATGTCCAGATTCAGCGCTCCGCTCATGCTGCCAGCTGCACAGTAGAGATCGGGATGACGCGTTGCCAGATACAGCGCTCCGTAACCACCCATGGAAAGACCCGTAATCACCCGGCCTTTGTTGGTGCGAACGGTTCGATACGTATTGTCAATTTTATCAATGACATCTTTAGTTAAATACGTTTCAAACTGGCTGTCTTTAAGGACGGGACTATCTAGATAATAGCTGAAAACCTCACCTTCGGGCATCACAATGAGCAGGTTATACTGGTCGGCCAGTCGTTGCAGCAGTGTTTTGTCGGGCGTTTGGTTGAGCCAGTCATTAAAGTGGCCATACCCACCGTGGAGCAAATACAACACCGGATACGTTGATTTACTTTTTGCTGGGGTCTGGTAGGATGCGGGTAGAATAACAGCCGCCCGTAGCTTCTTTTTCATCGCGGCACTGGGAATGTCCAGTGAATCAACGGTAGCGCCAGCCGCAAGAAAGGGTAGAATCAGTAAGTTGATCGTCAGGAAAAGGCCGGGTAAGCGCATAATTGGTGAACTTTAATGAGGCTAACTGATTTTGTAGCTTCTGATTGTCAAGTTGTTAGGATTAAAATGATCCGCCTTACCATAGAATAAGTAGAATCGATCAAAGCCTCATCATCTAACCTGGAATCGTATGTATGAGAACTTTTTTATCTTTACGTCAAAACTACGCAAAGAATCTTTATGTCAGAAAGGCATAAGGCCATTTTGTAGAATTTTATGATTGAATATAATCCTGCGGCCGCCCGATACTATCAGGAAGTTTCTGAACAATGCATCCATTACCTGTCGATTGATGGGGTGATTTTTGGTTTTCACCAAAATCAGTTGAAGGTGTTGCTGCTACGTTGGAAAGGGACAGAGGAATGGAGTTTGCCGGGTGGATTTATTCGGAAGGCCGAATCAGTTGATGTGGCCGCGCAACGCATCATGCAGGAGCGAACAGGCCTGAACGAGCTTTACCTGCATCAGTTTCACGTCTTTGGCGAAGCTGTCCGGTACAATCAGGAAGAAACCTGGCGGAAAATAAACCTGCCGATTCAGGGCGTAAACTGGTCTGAGCGAACCATTTCCCTCGGCTATTACGCCTTGGTCGATCACTCGAAAGTTGTTCCAACCCCCGACTTTCTGACGGAAGAATGCCGCTGGTGGAGTCTGGACCAGATACCGGCACTTCTTTTCGATCATAATTACATCATTAACGTGGCACTTGCGTCACTACGGAAACAGCTCAATGATCAGCCTATCAACCACTTACTGCCCGAAGCGTTCACAATTCCAGAATTGCAACGGCTTCATGAAACCATTTTAGGCTATCCATTAGACGCCCGCAATTTTTACAAAAAAACAATGGCGTCGGGGAGCCTGGAGCGACTTTCCGAACGACGGGCGGGAACACCGCATAAGGCTCCCTATCTGTATCGGTTTAATCTCAGGCCTTTCGCTTAGAGCCGTGCCACGGTTTCATTGAACTAATTTAGGAACCGTGGCACGGCTCTAAGCGAAAGGCCTGAATCTGTAACTGAACAATCAATTTGCGCATATACGTAACAACTAAAAAAGACACCGGGATAACCCAGTGTCTTTTTTGTAGGCTAGCTTTCCTCAATACCCCGGGTTCTGGCCTTTGAGCCCAACGTTAGGGTTGTTGTCGATCTCCTGCTGAGGAATGGGCAACAGCTCATGTTTGCCTTTCTGGAAATACGCCAGCGGTTCGGTTTTTAGCTTCCCATTTTTACGCCACCGAAGAATATCCTTGTTGCGAATCTCCTCGCCGTTCAGTTCCACACGCCGTTCGTGTACAATAGCATTGAATACCTGATCTTTGGTTGACACGGGGTAGTTTGCTGTCGGGTAAGCAGGCATCGCTACACTCGGGCGACTGCGAACCATGTTCAGGTAATTGACGGCACTGGCAATGTTTCCCGCTTCATTTTCACACTCGGCCATGGCCAGCAACGTTTCGGCGTACCGCATGATCCGCTGGTTGATGCCGCCCGTTGTCGACGTGCCCGCTTTGTACATCAGGGTGAATTTCCGCCAGCTGATTTTCTGCTCCTTGCCGTCGACCATTGAACTAAAGCCATTCTGAACCGCGTCGGTCAGGACAGATTGGTCTTTGTTGTATTTATCGCCCGTCGTATAAACCGATTTAGCGTAGCGTGGGTCGGTTTTGGCATCGCCTTTGGTCGTTTTCTCGAACTCGGCCAGCAGACTGTTCGATGGAATAATGTTCCGCCAGCCGATGCCCGAATACTCCTGCGTTCGCACGGTTTCTTCACCCGCCGAAGCGCCGTCGGCATCGGTATTCCAATTGAACGTACCGCCCGAGGTCAGGAAGTTCACCTCCCAGATCGACTCTTTGTTGAACTCCGTTTCTTCGAGGAAATTGTCGTTATATTCATCAACGAGCTGGTAGGTACCCGAACTGATAATTTTCTGAAGTTCGGTTTTCGCGTTGGTGTAGTCGCCCTGTTGCATATAGGCCCGCGCCAGCAGCATTTGGGCCGCTCCTTTGGTCGCCCGCCCCTGATTGGTCGCGTCGTACGTAGCGGGCAAAGCATCCTGAGCCGCCTTTAAGTCCTCCACGATGAACGCGTATACCTCCGCTTCTGTTGCGCGGGCTCCCGATCCGGCGAGCGACGTAACATACTTCTTATAGAGCGGCACCCCGCCCCACATGCTGACCAGTTCAAAGTAAGACCAGGCCCGAAGAAATTTGGCTTCTCCCACCGCCTGCGTGGCAACGGTTGCCGTCAGACCCGTAGATGCGGCTGCGTTATCAATCACGACGTTGGCCCGGTGAATGACCCGATACGCACCGGTCCAGACGGAACCCACTAAGGAGTTATTAGCATCGTGTACGCCCAGCAGGAGCTGATTGCGGGGTGTTTCGAGTTGACCACCGCCCGCTGCTACGTCGTCGGAGCGCAAATCATTGGTGAAAAACCACTCGCGAGCCACCAGATTCGTAGACTGAACGGCCGCGTACACACCATTGATGGCGCTACGAATCTGGGCGTCAGTTTTAAAGTAACTGTCCGTTGTTACGGCGTTGGGATTGAGCTGATTCAGGTCTTTGTCGCTACAGCCGATTGCCAGACTAAAAACTAAAATCCCGGTAAAAATATAGGACTTTTTCATACTAATGTTCATGATTTGAGGTTCGTTAAAACCAGTTAGAAAGTAACTTGAAGACCCGCCAGGAAGGTCCGGGCCTGCGGATAGTTTGCATAGTCGATACCACTTCTGAGCAACGTGTTATTCCGTGAGCCAATTTCCGGATCATAGCCGGTGTACTTCGTGAGCGTCAGCAGGTTCTGGCTGGATACATACACCCGCACCTTCGTTACGTAGCCTTTCGTCAGGCCAGTGAGTTTGGTCGTTGGGATGGAATAACCGATCGTCAGGTTCTTGATCCGCATGTAAGAACCATCTTCGATAAACCGGTCCGACGTGCGGCTGTTGTTGTTGGGGTCGCCACTGACGGCACGCGGTACGTCCGTGTTCGTATTGGTTGGCGTCCAGGCATTTAGAACAGCAGTCCCTGCGTTGAATAAGCGAAGCATACCTTGTGTCACAACCTTGGTTCCGTTATAAATCTTGTTTCCCTGAACCCCTTGTAGGTAGAGCGTGAAATCAAAGTTTTTGTAGGAACCCGAGAAGTTGGCCCCGTAGTTGAATTTCGGCAGGTAGCTACCTAAGTACGTGCGGTCATTGGCGTCAATTTTACCATCGCCATTGATATCCTTAAATTTGATATCACCGGCCGACGTATTTTTGGCTGGATTATCCGTGTCCCGCGTGTCGGGTCGATTTTGGCGGGGAGCGCTGTATACTTCATCAACGGACTTGAAAATGCCGTCTACCTGATAGCCATAAAACGACTGGATAGGCTGCCCAACTTCGGTCTTGGTAATGTCATACCCGCCGAAGTCAGCATTCAGACCGGCATAAATTGACGCTGTGGGAGTCGCCAGACTTAACACCCGATTGCGGGTGATGCCGATGTTTGCCGACACATTGCCCCGGAAATCACCTTTCGAATAGTTGTAGCCTGCCTGGAACTCATAGCCCCAGTTTTTCATGCTGCCAATATTCGCAACGGGTGCCGTGGTGTACCCGATGGAGTTTGGAATGGGAACGGCCAGAATCAGCCCATCGGTGAATCGATTGTACACCTCGGCTGAGAACGTGAACTTATTGTTGAACAAGCCCAGATCAACCCCCACATTAACCATGTCGGTGGTTTCCCATTTCAACTCCGTGTTGCCTAATGCATTGAAATAAGAGCCCAGCGAGTTGGTACCACCAAATGGATAGGCGGTGGCATCGGCCTGCACCACCGATTGCCAGGCGTAATTTCCGATGCCATTGAAGCCGGTTTTACCGTAGCTGGCCCGTAGCTTCAGCTCCGACAACTGATGGAGTGACTTCATGAAGTTCTCCTGATTGATCCGCCAGCCCACCGACGCTGATGGGAAGTTACCCCACTTGTTGCCGGGTGCAAACAGCGATGAACCATCCCGACGTATGGACGCGCTCAAAAGGTATTTCCCCTCATAATCGTACGTTACCCGCCCGAGGTAAGAAATCAGATTCGTAATGCTCCGGGTGCTGGTGATGGAAGGGTTACTAACTCCCTGAATAACATCGAGATCGTTGTTTGGCCGGTTGCCCGATCCATTGATGCCGGAATTGAATACTTTTTGATTTTCGGCGGCTACCACGGCGCTGAAGTTATGTTTGCCAACGCTTTTATCGAACGAAAGCTGGTTGGTAAACACCTGGGAGATATTGGTACTTCGGGCATCCGAAACGGTAGCGGAGGTTCGCTGGCCATACCCATCCGAATAAATTGGCAGAAACGTAGTGCCCAGCGAATAGCCTAAATCGACACCATAGTTAAAGCGATATTTCAGGAAACTGGTGAGCTTGACATCGGCGTAGAACGTAGCAAACGCCTTTAAAAATTTAGTTCGGATAAAATCGATGGAAAGCGCCCGGAGGGGGTTTTCAGGATCGGAGCCATCGAGCGCCGTTGGTGCACTGAAACCACCTACTTTTGTTGGATCGGTGGTTGGCCAGTAGGGCATCATGCGAATGGCGTGCATAACCTGCGACCGGTCGCCCGTTGGTTCGCCCCGCTGATTGCTGAAGGCAAAGGTCAATGTTTGCCCAAGGCTCAAAAACTTGGTCACCTGATGATCGGAATTCAGCCGCAGGGAACCCCGCTCAAAGCTGGTGCCCTTCATGATGCCGTCCTGCTTGAAATAACTGCCCGAGGCAAAAAAGCGCGATACGGCACCCCCGCCTGTCAGCGAAATCTGGTGCTGCGTGATGGGTGCGTTCCTGAAAATCTCATTCTGCCAGTTCGTTTCGGTTTGGGCGAACGTCTGGGTGGCGCCGGTATAAATAGGCGTTGCCAGATTGTTTAGCCGCGAAGGTAACGGAATGCCCGCGTTGGTGGTCAATGCCGTAGCGTATTGAACGTATTGATCGCGGTTGAGCACATCTACTTTATGCCAGGCGCTCTGCGTACCTGTGTATGTGTCCAGCGTGATACGTACTTTTCCATCCCGGCTTCCTTTTTTGGTGGTAATCAGGATGACCCCATTGGCGGCTCGTGAGCCGTAGATGGCGGCCGAGCTGGCATCTTTCAGCACTTCCAGCGACTCAATGTCGTTGGTGTTGAAGCTATTCAGGTCGCCGGTTGGGACGCCATCAATGACGTAGAGCGGCCCCGATGCGTAGTTGATCGAACCCACGCCCCGAATCTGGACGATCGGCGAACTGCCTGGTCCGCCATTGTTCACCACCGATACGCCCGGCACCCGCCCCTGCAACGCGGCAGATACGTTCGGAACGGGCAACGCCGTTAATTCTTTAGGTGTTACCGACGATACGGCCCCGGTTAGTGACGACCGCTTCTGGGTACCGTACCCAACCACAACGACTTCTTCCAGTGAACCTGCATCGGCCTCCAGCGATACGTTGATAGTCGCCTGGTTACTAACCGTTACTTCCTGTTTTTTATAGCCAATGTAGCTGAATACCAGCACGGCGCTCCCGTTTGGAACCTCAATTCGATACGTGCCACGAACATCACTCGTGGTCCCCCGACTGGTGCCTCTAATCTGAATATTTACACCGGCGAGCGGACTTCCTTTCTCGTCCAGTATGGTACCCGTAACGGGTTGGTCAACGGGTGCAGCGTGTACCCAGGTGACGGAGGTGAGTGTGGCAATCAGCAAAAGCTGATAAAGGCCAGGCCGTAGAAATTTCCGGGCCAGGGAATGAAGTAGACATTGATAGAACATAGATTGGAAAGGTTAACGGATTGTTAATGTGTCTCAGCAACACTATTTCAGGAAGTACGCATGGATGAGCGAGCCTGTTACACAGTAAATAGTAACGCTTAATGGCTTATCGCATCAGGGCACAACCGTAAAATAAGGGTGGTAAAGACAACCAAGTATATGGTTATTGGTATAAGTTATTGGACTGTTTAAATTACTGTCTTTTTTTTAATCTTTCTTTAATAATCTTTGAAAATACTTTGTTTATGCTGGTTTTTCTATGGAAAAAAGCAGTTAACTAGTTATTGATGAGATTTTTACTAACTATGATGCGACTACTTATACCTGTGATTTACGGCCTGTTTGGATGTATTTCGCCTGGCTTTTCCCAACGGGTTGTCATTCATCAGCCTGATCAAGCACCACAGACCCAATACGCCGTTGGAGTACTCAAAAAAGTATTGGTGATAAATAACTACACCGTATCGGTAGGCGCGGCTGAGTACACGATTGATCTGTTGATTGCCCGTGAGAAGCTGGGAAACGAAGGGTATGCAATAACACCACAGGGCAAGCGACTGACCATTACGGGCGGGGATGCACGTGGATTAATTTATGGGTGTCTGTCGGTAGCCGAAGACATGCAGAATGGCGTATCACTTTCGGCTATTAAAGCACAGACTGAAAAACCCCATTTACCGTTCCGTGCCATTAAGTTTGACCTTCCCTGGGATACGTATCGACACAGCTACTCGCTCGATCAGCATGTAGAAACCTGCCGGGATGTTGCTTACTGGGAACGGTTTCTGGACATGATGGTAAAGAATCGCTTCAATGCGCTCAGTCTCTGGAACCTGCATCCTTACACCTACATGATCAGGCCGAAGAATTTTCCGGAGGCCAGCCCGTTTACGGATAAAGAACTGGCACAATGGCAAACGCTGCACCGGGCGATTTTCCGAATGGCCAAAGAACGGGCGATTGATACGTACCTGATTCCCTTCAACATTTTTGTCAGTCCGGAATTTGCCAAAGCTCATAACGTAGCGATGGATAACCTGGAACACAATTTTTTTGTGAATGGCGATACGTCGGCAATCGTCAAACGCTATACGCGGGAGTGTGTCACGCAGGTGTTGCAGGAATACCCTGACCTGACCGGCTTTGGCCTGACACTGGGCGAAGGCATGGGCGGGATGTCTCCGCAGCAACGTGAGGACTGGATGAAAGAAACGATCATCGAAGGCATGCGCCTGGCAAACCGGAAGGCCAAACTGGTGCATCGCATTCCCTTTTCCAGCACCACCGGCTCGTTGGGCATCACGAGCATCGACACCGAAAAGCTAACCCGGCGAGCCATCGACGAAGAAGGTGATCTGGATTTTCTGGAAGGCCCGATCTGGGCGGATCTGAAATACAACTGGTCGCATGCCCACTCGACCCCCAACCTGATAAAAGTGCATGGCGGTAAATTGTATGATACGTATTTCAAGCCCGAGCCTACGAAATACAAAATCACCTGGACGGCCCGGAATGAAGATTTCTTTTGCCTGCGCTGGGGTGTCCCCGATTTTATTCGGGCGCACGTAGCTGCGAACAGTCAGGCATATGTAGGTGGGTATTTCATTGGCTCGGAAACCTATATTCCGGCCAAGGATTATTTCACCAGACCCGGTAGCCCGGTCGACTGGACCTATGCTTTTGAACGACAATGGCTATTTTATGAACTGTGGGGTCGGTTGCTATATAATCCAGCTACGCCCGATGCTATTTTCAGCGCTGAATTTACGCGCCGATATGGAAAAGGGGCTGCACCGTTGCTCGAAGCCTATGCCCTGGCATCCTCGACGCCATTGCGGTTGGCAGCTTCATTCGATTTTACCTGGGATTTTTCTCTTTATAGCGAGGGAATGATGGCGCACGATGCCAAAAAGAACGTTTCCTACATTTCGGTCGAGCAGCAAATTACGCAGCCAACCCTCGACCCAGCTTATGTATCGGTTACCGATTATGTGAAGACGCAGCTAGCGGGCCAGTCGTTTGAGTCGACTAAAATTACGCCACCCATCCTGGCGGGCCTGCTGGAGCGGGATTGCCGGAAAGCGTTGCAGCTCGTGAAACCGATCAATACATCCTCGAACCGATCGCTACAGTATGAGGTGGCCGATGTGCAGGTGTGGGCCAATCTGGGCTTGCACCTGGCCGAAAAACTGAAGGCAGCCGTTGCGCTGCAAACGTATCGGTTAGCTGGTGGAGAGGCCAATAAACAGGCTGCGGTTCAACATCTGGAAGCCGCTTTGCGCTATTGGGATGCGGTGGTGGCCATCACCCGCCCGCTCTACAACGATATGCCCCTGGTCCATCTGACGGAGCAAAAAGGCAGCAGCTGGGCGGAAAATAACAAACTTCGCTTTCATTGGGCAATGCTACGGCCGGCCGTGGCAAACGATATTGAGATGGCCCGTCAGGCTCAATATAGTGCCGGCAAATGAAGCAGACTAACAAAATAGCCGCCGTTAAGCCTTGGTTAAAAAAAATAATTGATGCGCAATGTGAGGTAATAAAGTCCAAACTTGTCTGTATTAAGTACTACCCGCTTAACGGACGTTTGCATGCAGCCCGTGCCTTTATATCCTGATCAACCTAAAGCCGACAGCATGCCACTGCTGCTGGTGAATCATCAATCCGAACACATGGCCAACGTGACGGACGATGAATTGATGCTTCGGCAACTGTTCGCGCAGGATGCCCGAAAAGGCTGTGCGCTGCTTTTCCGGCGATATTATCCGAATCTGGTCAATCACGCGGTGCGGTTTGTGTACTCGAAAGAAGTCGCCGAAGATTTGGTGGCCGAAGTATTTACGGTTTTCTGGCAGGACCGCACATTTGAGCAGATAACTACGTCGTATAGGGCTTATCTCTACAAAGCCGTTCGCCACCGGGCCTATAATTACCTGCGTTGGGAATTACGTCAGTCCGATTCGCTTGAACTAGCTGATGAACAGTCTATTCCGGTATCGCTACAGCCCGATCAGATGTTGCATTACAGCGAGCTACACCAGAAAATCGAGTCGATTATTCAGAGTCTGCCGCCCCAGTGCCAGCGGGCATTTCTGCTGAGTCGTATTGAGGGTAAGAAATACGCCGAAATTGCGCAGGACCTGCAGATCAGCAGCAGCGCCGTTGAAAAACTGCTCATCCGGGCACTGGGCAAGCTCCGTCAGGAATTGAAAACGGACTGGTTTATTTCGCTGGTTTTCTGGGGTTCAATTGGTTCGGTCTCCACCTGGATGTGAGGTAATGTATACGCAACTTGTCTAACTGGCAAACCATACTATAGCTATGAACTCACCGCTTATAAAAAACATCGTCTTTGACTTTTTTGACGGTAAAGCCACGGCCATCCAACGAAAATACATTGAAGCCTGGCTGGCCGATGAAGCGAATCAGGAAACCTATTTTCAGTACCTGGATGAATGGGAAGGGCAGCGGCCCCAATTCGCGCTCGATACGGACAAAGCCATGGCGTCGTTCGAACAGGTATTGCTGAATACCCATCCGCCTGCCCCGCAACCGAAGATCGTGAAACACAGCCCGGCAACCGGTACGATCCGATGGTGGGGGTGGAGCATGGCTGCTTCGGTATTGTTGATGAGCCTGCTGGGTGGCTGGCTCTTTCGCTCACAATTGTTGTATAAATCTTACCAAACCGCTTATGGCCAGACCACTACGTTCCAGTTGTCCGATGGTACGTCGGTAACGCTGAATGCCAACTCAATGCTTCGGGTTCCACGCTTTGGATTTGGCAACGATACCCGCGACGTGTTTCTGAAAGGGGAGGGCGCGTTCAATGTAACGCACAAAGCTGATAATCAACGTTTCGTTGTCAGAACGGACGGTAATTTTCAGATAGAAGTGCTGGGTACTGAATTCGTTGTGTACGCCCGCGAACGAGGTAAACGCGTGTTTCTGAACAAAGGCAAAGTGAAGCTCGAATTGCCTCTGGGGCAGCAGCTTTACATGAAGCCCGGCAACGTAGTGACGGTTGCCAATTCGGGGCGCTACCAACTGACACAGAAGGCCCCCGCCCGGCCCTATCTGGCCTGGAAAGAGCATTGGTTTTATTTCGACAATACCACGCTCACTGAAGTCGCTGAGCAAATCCGGGAGCGATTCGGTGTCCAGGTAGTGGTTACGGATACCGAACTCGCCCAACGACGGATTGCCGGCAATTTCAAAGCCGAAAAGGCCGACGATCTGCTGCAGATCCTGACTGAATTACTGAATCTAACTGTTGTGAAAACCCGCAATCATATCGAGTTACGAACGTCTAAATAACCCTTTAAAATGTCGTGTTTACATCTACCTAAAATGGGGTTGGTTCTGGTTGGTCTACTGGGCCAGCAACTGGCACTGGCCCAATCAGTTGTGCTGGCGCACCAGCAAAGTAAAGCAGTACGTATGACGCAGGTACTTCCGGCCGAGAGTCAAAAACTGAAAGAAGTGCTCACCGACCTGAGCCGCCAGTATCAGGTCAGTATTTTGTTTGAAGAAACGACCGTACAGGGCATTACGATCCCGGTCGATGCCCGGCTCAAATCGGGGAAATTAGAAAAACAGTTGCAGATGTTGCTGAAACCGTATGGCCTGATCGTCAAAAAAATCAACGAACAGGCGTACTACGTCATTAAAACCCCAACCAAAGAAACGCGTCAGTCATCGAATTCGGGGCAATCGGAAGCCGCTTTCATGCCAACAACAGAGGGAAACGTTTCGGCTATTCAACCCTTGTCAACCACATTACCCACAACGGTAGTGGCCGATATCCGGATTGCGGGCCGTGTGACCAGCGAAAAAGGAGAAGGACTACCCGGTGTTAACGTAGTGATCAAGGGCGCTATTCGCGGGACGAATACGGATGCCGACGGTCGCTACCAATTGAACGTTCCTACGGCAAATACTACGTTGGTATTCAGCTTTGTAGGCTACGCCACGCAGGAAATAGCCCTGGGTAACCGAACAACATTAGACGTTCAGTTACTACCCGATAATAAATCACTGAATGAAGTGGTGGTGGTGGGGTATGGTACGCAATCGCGCAAAAACCTGACCAGCGCTATCAGCACCATCAAACCCGAAGAACTGAATCGGGGCGCCATCAGCGACGTCGGGCAGTTGTTGCAGGGGAAAGTGCCGGGTCTGAACATCTCGGCCAATGGCGACCCCAATACGCCATCGGCGGTGGTGCTACGGGGCGCGTCAACGATCAACAGTTCGCAGGGGCCGTTTTACGTTATTGACGGGGTGCCCGGTGCGGATATTTCGATTATTGCACCCGATGATATTGCGTCGATCGACGTATTGAAAGATGCCGCTGCCACCGCTATCTACGGAAACCGGGCTGCCAACGGCGTCATCATGGTGACGACGAAACGGGGCAAAAAAGGCCAGATGCAGATTTCCTACAGTGGCTACGTGGGTGTGGAGAAAGTGTCCAGTACGTTAAAGATGATGGATGCCACCCAGCTACGGGACTTCCTGACGAAAAACGGTCAATCATTTTCGCCCAACGACGACAAGGGTGCCAATACCAACTGGCAGAGCGCCGTTGAAAAAAACTCGGCGATTTCGCAAAACCACAACCTGTCCATTAGTGGCGGAACGGAGCACAGTACGTATAGCGCCAGCATCAACTATCTCGACAAGCAGGGTATTTTACTGGGAAGTTCACTGAAGCGGGTTATTGCCCGGCTGGCGGTTGAGCAGTACGCCTTTAACGACAAGGTGAAGTTTGGCCTGAACGTGACCAACTCAAACAGCGACGCCAACAACACGCCCCTGCGCAACAACGTACTGTTGCAGATGATCAACCACTTGCCCGTCTCGCCAGTAACGAATCCCGACGGCAGCTACTTCGAGAATTTCCAGAATACCGGCTATTTCAATCCGGTGGCCATGATTAACCATGCCAAGGACAATACGAAATACAATAACCTGGTTGGGTCATTTACGGCGCAGGTGAAACTCCCGTTTGGGTTGCAGTATGATTTGAATCTGTCGTACCAGAACAATACGTCCCTGCACGGCGAATCCTATGATAGTTATTATACGCAATACAACAGCGCCAATTTTTACAACAACCCCGATCCACCGAACGTCCACAGCCTGTTGAATTTCGGGACGAACGGGTCGGCGCTACGGAACGCGTATCAGACCACGCGGAACGTACTGGAAACCTTTTTGACCTGGAACAAGGAGTTTGGCGACCACAGCATCAACGCGGTGCTGGGGTACTCGTATCAGGGATCGGTTTCGGGCGATGGCTTCCAGACATCCAGTACCAACTTCCCGGTCGATAACATCGGCTATAACAACTTTGCGCTAAGTAATCCCTATGCCGTATCGTCTTATCGGGTCAATTTTGGGGCAGATGGTATCTATCAGGAAACCAAGTTGATCTCTGATTTCGCCCGTCTGAATTACAATTACAAAGACAAATATCTGGTTCAGGGTTCGATCCGGCGGGACGGTAGTTCGGTGTTTGGGGCCAACAACCAATGGGGTTATTTCCCGGCGGCTGGGGTTGCCTGGCGCGTGAATCAGGAGGATTTCATGAAAAATCAGAACCTGTTTGACGATCTGAAACTGCGGGCCAGCTACGGCGTAACGGGTAACTCGTCGGGTTTCAATGCCTACACGGCGCAATTCATTTCGGGGAGCCTCGGTACGTATTACTACAATGGCGTGCAAACGGCAGCCTATGGGCCAACCCAGGCCGCGAACCCAAATCTGCAGTGGGAAAAAACCGCGACGACCAACATTGGACTTGATTTTACCGTGCTGAAAGGCAAGTTGAGCGGTACGGTCGAATGGTACAACAAGGAGACAACCGGCATGATTTATTCGTACCGTGTCAATCCCGTTCTCGTCCCCGTAGGTAGTATTATCGCCAATGGGGGCAATATGAGCAACAAAGGAATCGAGGTGAGTTTAAGCGCAACGCCGGTTCGGACGACGAACTTTAGCTGGTCAACGGGGCTGAATCTGGCGCACAACAGCAATAAAATCACCAGCTTAACCAATCCGCTTTTTGTGGGTGGCGACTCCGTTCGTACGACGCAGCCTGAGGGAGGTGGCCAAACGGGTAGCACGCTGCAAATCTTGAAAGCGGGGATGCCGCTGGGTCAATTCTTTACGCTGCAATACGCCGGAAAGAACGAAAAAGGCGTTTCGCAGTACGTGAATCAGAAAGGCGATCTCACCACAACGCCAGTCATCGGAGCTGATTATAAGTATTCGGGTAGCCCACAACCGAAACTATTGCTCGGCTGGACCAATACGTTGCGCTACAAAAACTTCGACCTGAACGTATTTTTCAGAGGGGTGCTCGGGAATAAAATTTTCAACGCCACCCGCGCCGATCTGTTCCGGCCCAGCACCGCCCAGTTCACGAATATTCTGGTTGAAGTGGCAGGGGAAACGGCCACGGATGTAAACTCCTACAAATACTCCAGCCGCTTCATTGAGGATGGTAGTTATGTTCGTTTGGACAACGCAACGCTGGGCTACAATTTTAAAAATATGGGTCAGTACGTCCGATCACTACGTGTCTATGCCTCGGTGAACAATGCGTTTGTCATTACCGGCTATAAGGGCATCGATCCTGAAGTCAACCAGGGCGGCATTGCTCCCGGCGTAGATGCCAATAATTTCTATCCGAAAACCCGGACCATTCTGGTGGGTGTAAACGTATCCTTCTAAACAGCCTAGCCAAAAACACAATGAAAAAAATACTTTCTTCGGGCGCGTTTCTGGTACTGATCGTTTACCTGACGACCGCCTGCCATGATGTCAACGTGCCGGTCAACACCGAGTTGACACCCGATATTTTCCCCCAGAATTCATCACAGTTCATTCAGGCATCGGGCCCGCCGTATGCTGCTTTTCGGGGTAATTTCTCCCTGGACTACTGGTTCATCCAGTCATTATCTACCGACGAAGCCATTCTGCCCGCCCGCGGAGGTAACTGGTATGATAACCAGGGCTACTTAATGCTGCACTACCATAACTGGACGAAAGATCACGGCACAACGAACAGTGTATGGACCTGGTTGTCGACCGTTATTGGCACCACCAATCAGGCGCTGTCAATCTTAAACCAGACAATACCGGCTTCTTCGGCGGCCAAACCGACTAATCTGGCCGAGTTGAAAATGGTCCGGGCAATGGCCTATTTCATGATGATGGACCTGTATGGCAACGTACCGATCGACACGACGTATGGTGATTTCACCCCCCATCCCAATTTGCCACGTGCTCAGGTATTTAGCTTTATTGAAAAGGAAGTAAAAGCAGCACTGCCGAATCTGAGCCGGGTTGCGGGACAGGCTACCTATGGCCGTGCCAACAAATTCATGGGCTTTTCGCTGCTGGCCAAGATGTATCTGAATGCCGAATATTACACCGGTACCCAGCGCTATACGGATGCCGTCGTGGCCTGCGACAGCGTTATCAACTCCGGCCAGTATTCGCTGGAACCCAGAGCGTCGTATCTCCAGATGTTTTACCCGAATAACGGGCCAACAGCGAGGGAGTACATTTTTGCCATTCCCTACGATCCGGCGGCTGGTGCAATGCCGGGGACAAACGGTTTTATGTATCACGCCCGTTATGACGTACCGCGCTCGGAGACAAAAAAATTCAATTTGCCGTTTACGCCCAGCGCTCCCAGAAGTACATTACCCGAATTCTACGCGAACTTCAAAGACCCCAACGATATCCGGAACGGACAGTGGCTTACGGGTTTGCAATTTATGAACGATGGTGTAACACCCGTAACCGTGACCACAACGAAGAAGGGCTACGACCAGACCTACACGGGTGCAGATGGAGCAACTGCGTATACGTATCAGGTGAATCTGACGCCAGAAATTATCCTTCGGCAGGACGTTGCTACGTTTGATTTGGGCAACGACGAAATTGCCTGGAATATGGGTTATCGCAACATTAAGTTCTATCCCGATGCATCCTCTACGTCTCGGAATCAAAACAACGATGTACCGGTTTTTCGCTACTCGGATATTATCCTGATGAAAGCCGAAGCCATTCTTCGCGGTGGTGCGCCAACGCAGGGTCAGACGGCGCTTTCGCTGGTTAATCAACTGCGGGCAGCCCGTACTACGTCGGCCGCTTTGGGCAGCGTAACGTTAGAGGACATATACACGGAACGTTGCCGCGAGTTTGCCTGGGAAACCTGGCACCGCAATGACATGATTCGATTTGGGAAGTATGAAGGCAAATGGGGTTTCAAAACGGATGCCAACGTAAATCGCCGGATTTTCCCCATCCCAACTACGGCTTTCACGGTCAACCCTGCGCTGACGCAGAATCCGGGGTATTGATTTTTTAAACACAGAGGCACAGAGAACACAGAGATTTAAACAAAAAGAAATAAACTTTTTAAATCTTTGTGTTCTCTGTGCCTCTGTGTTTAAATTAAAATAACTGACTTAATTCGGGGCTTGCTTATGAGTCGCGATCAAACGAAAGCTCGCTATAGTTGGTGCTCAATAAAGTATGGAAAACATTTCGAGAAAAGCATTTCTGCAATATGCCGGGCTCGCTACAATGGCTACGTTGACGCCCTTTCTGGCGAACGCGTGGGCGGGAAAAACTACAGACGACGATTTCTATAAAAAGATTGTAGCGGCCAATGCCGACGAGGTGTCAAAATTGGTGAAAGCCCTGGCGTCCGATATTACGGACGTGAAAAGGCGATCGGGTTATGACCTGGCGAATCTGGTGGCCGCGTTTAGCGAACCCACTTCGACCTATTTCCAGAAAGCCGAACTGGTGCCGTTCATGACAAAAATCATCCGATTTTTGGTAAAAGCCCAACACGACGACGGTACCCTTGATTTTGGCAATCTGGCGTCGCCACCCGATACCGCGTTCATACTGGAGCCCCTTTGTGCAGCCGGAACAATCTTGAAAACCAATACTAACTCATCACTGGACGAAGTAAAAACGCTGCTCAAACAGTTTGTCGTGAAAGCAGGCGAAGGCCTCCGAACGGGTGGCGTTCATACGCCCAATCACCGATGGGTTGTCTCGGCGGCACTGGCAAAAATTAATGCGCTGTATCCGAATCCAGGCTATGTCAAACGGATTCGGGAATGGCTTTCAGAAGGTGTTTTCTGCGATAACGACGGCAATTTTCTGGAACGTAGCATGAACTACTCGGCCGTAATTGACCGGGCGCTGGTGACAATGGGCCGACTCTTGCCGATGCCATCCCTGTTCGAATCGGCCCGAAAAAACCTTTGGTTGGTGTATTATCACGCTGAACCCAACGGCGAACTGGTTACGGTCGATTCGCGACGGCAGGATCAATATGCGCCCATCAGTATTCTGAATTTTTATCACGATTACTACTTTCTGGCCATCCACGACAACAACCCTGAGTTTGCGGCTATTGCCAACTACATAGAAACGCTTCCCGGTTTTGAGGCCCGCGTCCTCACGGATTTACTGGTTACCTTTCTGGAAGAACCGCTGTTTAAAAAAGCGCTTCCTTCGCCCAAAGCACCACCGGCTACATTTGAAAAGTTCTTCAAAACAACCAATCTGGTACGTATCCGGCGCGATACCACAACCACCACTATTTTTGGCGGGAACGACTTCCCAATCATCATCGCGTCGGGCCGGTCGAATAGTCCCAACTTTTTTGCGTACCGAAAAGGGGAGGCTATTTTGAAGTACATGCGCCTGTCGACCGATTTTTTCAGTACGGGTTATTTCCACAGTCAGGGTATTACACAGGCTGGTGGCAAGTATGTACTGCACCAGAAATTTGCCGCGCCTTACTATCAGCCCTTACCGGCGAAATACAAAAGAGCCGATGGAAATTACCAATTGGCGCCAAGCACAGATGGCCGGTTCTGGAACAAAATGGATTTTGAACACCGACCCCAAAGCAATGTAAGTGTTCTGGATACAACCATCACAGTTGAAGAGAAAAACGGATCGAACCAATTGACGTTCAGCGTGAAAGGTATAGCAGGCGTACACGTAACTATTGAATTTTGTTTTAGGGAAGGGGGGAGTTTGTCGGGGTTAAAAAAACTAGATGAATTGCCTGATACGTATGCGCTGGAAAGTGGTTCTGGAGAATACAGTCACGGAAAAGATTCGATAAAATTTGGACCGGGCATTTTTAAACACGCCAAACTTCAGGGGCTGGAAGGTGAGATGTACAGTTCACATTTTGGAAGCTTACGAACCACCGGCATGCACGTTTATTTTACGGGGCTTACACCCTTCACCCATACAATTTCTATTGGCTAGACGTAGCGTTATCGAGTTATAAATAAAAACGGCTGACCCTGAGAGGGTCAGCCGTTTTTTATGAATGCTATAACGTGGAATTTACTTTTTTGCCGAAGCAATCAGGTCGTTGGCCATTTTTACGTAATCGCCATTTTTGGCTTCAGTCGCCAGAGCAACCGTTTTCTCCGCGCTGGCAATCGCACTGGCTTTTTCTTTCAGTTTCAGTTCAATCCGGGCTTTCAATAGCATTACCCAGAAGGCTTTTGGATTTTGCTCGGTGGCTTTCGTTACCCAGCCCAGCGCCTGCTTCAAATCCTTGTTGGTGTCGTAATAATAACTGGCGGCCTCAAAATAAGCAGGTTTATCAGACGCCAACGACGCTTCGATATTCTTTACAATCGTTTGATCGATATCCGCGGTGATGGCAACGGGAACGCGGGTTTTGTCCCACATAATCTCCAGTACTGCCGAGTTAGGCTGAATATCCGCAATGTTGATGGTGAAGGTTTCAACTTTATACGGCAACGTAGTGGGTTTCACCTGAACCCGTACGACTTCGTTTTCTTTTTTGTAGTCTCCAACATTAGCGCCCAGGTTCAGGTCTTTGGAGAGCATTACTTCCCAACTGGTTTTGCCGGGAATGGTGAAGAGTCCGTAAGTTCCCGCTTTAACCTCTTTGCCTTCCAGTTTTACATCCGTAGAGAACGTGATTTTAGAGGTTGCATTGGCACCGGTACGCCATACTTTATCATAAGGAACCAGATCGCCGAAAATGGTTCGTCCTTTAATCGCCGGTCTGGAGTATTCAAGCGTAATATCTCCTAAGGCGAAACTTTGTTTGGTGGTTTGGGCGGGACTGGCGGCAGGGACTTTAAGCTGAGCCTGAACGGTTGAGAGTGAACAAAGTGTAAATAGACTGGCTGCCGCAAGTAGCAGAATTTTTTTGCTCTTCATGATGAAGGAATGATGAAAGTAACGAGTTGTAAGATGTTTTTTGAACCTCAAAGGTACAGATTCAAGCCAATTGTTTGTCAAAAACCTTATTCGCTACGTAGCGCTTTGGTCGGATTGGCCAGCGATGTTTTCATGGGTAAGGAACAGATCGTCGCCAGGGCAATACCGGTTAAAATGAGAATCTGAGGTAGCCAATGGCCAGGATTCAAGTTAGGTTTCGTAAAATTGGGCTTACAATCAGTTGATAGGCATTTTGCAACGCTGGTTTTCGCCCGGTCTATCATACATTCCGCTACATACATGACACGATCCTTTAAAACGCTCCAGACGTCCCCACTACTCGCTCTACTGATCATCGGGCTACTCCTGCCGACTTTTTGGGGAGCAGCTCCCAACGTGTCCCGGCCGAACGTAGTGGCACCCATCCTGACGGGCGCTGACCAGATAAACCAGTATCTGCCCTACCTCAAAGGCAAGCGTATTGCGCTGGTTGTCAATCAGACATCCATCATTGGAGCCCGGCCCAGTGTGGATAGTCTGCTGAGTCGGGGTGTGCAGATCGTGAAGATTTTCGGGCCTGAACACGGCTTCCGGGGGAACGCCAGCAACGGCGCCAAAGTGGATAATGAAGTCGATGCCAAAACCGGCATTCCGATTATTTCCCTGTACGGCAAAAACAAAAAACCGTCCCGCGAACACCTGGCCGATGTCGACCTGGTGATCTACGACATTCAGGATGTGGGCGCTCGTTTCTACACCTACATCAATACGCTTGACCACGTTATGGAGGCCTGCGCCGAAAACAACAGGGAACTGATGATCCTGGACCGGCCAAACCCCAATGGATACGTAGTGGATGGCCCCATTCTGGAAGACCACCTCCATTCGGGCATTGGGATGCATAAAATTCCCATTACGCACGGGATGACTATGGCCGAGTTTGCTCAACTCATCAATGGTGAAGGCTGGCTACCCAACAAAGCCCAATGCAAACTCCACATTGTGAAAGTGGCCAACTATACCCACGATAGGCCGTACGAGTTGCCGGTAATGCCCTCACCCAATTTAAATTCCCAGCAGTCGATCCTGCTGTATCCGAGCATCTGTTTGTTTGAAGGTACCATCATCAGTCAGGGGCGGGGGACGTATATGCCCTTCACGGTGCTGGGTGCTCCGGCGCTCAAAGGAAAGTACAATTTTTCGTTTCGGCCGGTCAGTCTCAAGGGCATGAGCGAAACGCCACTTCATCAGAATATGGACTGCTACGGTCTGGATCTGCGGAAGTACGATGTGGGCAAACTCCGTAAAAGCAAGCAGCTTAACCTGGGCTGGCTGATGGAAATGTACAAAGCGTATCCAGACAAGGAGCGCTTTTTCGATATGAGCCAGAGCAAGCAAATGAACAGCATCGATAAACTGGCGGGCACCGAAAACCTGAAAAAACAGATCATCGCCGGTACGTCCGAAGCCGACATTCGAAAAAGCTGGGAACCGGGTCTGTCTAACTTCAAAACCCTACGCAAAAAGTATCTGCTCTATCCGTAGTAGTGGTTTCGTATTCAGACCGAAATAAACAGCTCCTTTCGGATGCCTGCGTAAAAACGGATGCAACAATGCTTTAGACAGCAACTGCCTGTTTTTACGAACGATGAAAACTACCCGACGAAAATTGACCTATACCCTTGCCTTGCTTGGTACAACTGTCGTATCAACTCATGCTCAGCTACTTGTTCAGCGATTCGAGCCGGTCGGGTTTTCTCAGGTAACCATTACGGACCACTTCTGGAAACCTAAAATGGATAAGGTCGCCACGGCAACGCTACGTGCCTGCATTGTGCAGACGGAGGAAAAAACCGGCCGCATTCGCAATTTTGAAAAGGTCGCCCGCCACAAAAATGAAAAGCACGAAGGCATCTATTATGATGATAGCGACGTGTATAAGGCGATTGAAGCGATGGCGTATTCGCTCAAGAATCACCCTGATGCCGCTATTCAGCAGAAAACAGATGAATGGATTGATAAGATTGCTGCGGCTCAATTGCCTGATGGGTACCTCAATACGTATTATACGCTGACGGGTCTGGACAAACGCTGGACCGATATGGAACGGCATGAAGATTATTGCGCCGGGCACCTGATCGAAGCTGCCGTTGCCTACTACAACACCACCGGCAAACGAAAATTACTGGATGTCGCCATCCGTTTTGCCGACCATATTGATTCAACGTTTCGGGTCAAAAATCGCCCCTGGGTGAGTGGTCATCAGGAAATCGAACTGGCGTTGATGCGATTATACCACCTGACCAATCAGGATCGCTACCTGAAACTCGCCGACTGGTTTCTGGCCCAGCGGGGGCATGGCTACGGCAAAGGCAAGATTTGGGATGAGTGGAAAAATCCGAAATATTGCCAGGATGATGTTCCGGTAAAGGATCAAAAAGAAATCACCGGTCACGCGGTTCGGGCCATGTATCAATACACCGGAGCCGCCGACGTAGCAGCCGCCACCAACGATCAGGGGTATATGAATGCCATGAGAACCGTTTGGGAGGACGTTGTTTTTCGGAATATGTACCTGACGGGTGGCATCGGTTCGTCGGGGCATAATGAAGGCTTTACCGAAGACTATGACCTGCCGAACGAATCGGCTTACTGCGAAACCTGCGCGTCGGTGGGTATGGTATTCTGGAACCAGCGGATGAACACGCTCACGGGCGAAAGCAAATACATCGACGTACTGGAGCGTAGCCTGTACAACGGCGCGCTGGACGGACTGAGCCTGAGTGGCGATCGTTTTTTCTACGGCAACCCACTTTCGTCCGCCGGGAATTATGGACGTAGTGAATGGTTCGGTACGGCCTGCTGCCCGTCGAACATTGCCCGGCTGGTGGCGTCGCTGGGCGATTATATTTACGGTCGGTCGGAGGAAGGGATCTGGGTAAATCTGTTCGTTGCCAGCAATACGACCTTCACAATGGGCAAGACGCCCGTGCCGGTACAGATGGAAACGAATTATCCGTGGGAAGGCGCTGTGAAAATTACCACTAACCCCGCAAAACCGGTTGAGTATGCATTGCATATCCGGATGCCCGGCTGGGCGCAGAACGTACCGGCTCCCGGCAATTTGTACCGCTACGTTGACAGCAGAAGCGCTGCGAAAATCGAGGTGCTGCTAAACGGGAAACCCGTTACGTATCAGGAAGAAAAAGGCTATGCCGTCATTCATCGGAAATGGAAAAAAGGCGACGTTGTGGAGGTGAGATTGCCCATGGACGTTCGTCAGGTTGCTTCCCGCAAAGAAGTGAAAGCTGACCAGGACCGGGTTGCCTTGCAACGTGGGCCGCTGGTGTATTGCGTGGAAGGAGCGGATAATGAAGGCAAAGCCTGGAACATGCTGGTGCCGGACAACGCTACGTTCGCGACGCAGTCGTATCAGGTTCTGGACGAGCCAGTGGTTTCCATCAAAGCGAACGTATCCGTTGCCGAACCCGCTCCCGACGGCCTGACCGTACAAATGAAACCCCGAACGATTGTGGCCATCCCGTACTACGCCTGGGCGAACCGTGGAAAAAGTCCGATGCAGGTCTGGTTGCCCAGCCGGATTAAAGAAGTAAAAATTACGGAATAATGGTTTTTTCTGCCCGGCTGTCAATCCTGGCAGAAACCTTTTTGTACACACGACCGCATGCATATGAAAATTAGTTTACCCGTTCTCTTGTTACCGCTTGCCTTTACGGCGATGGGACAGGTGAAAAAGACGACGTCGGTTCAACACTATACAAACAGTCGGGCACCGTTACGCCAGAATCCGTATCTGGAATTGCCGCTAGGGGCCATCAAGCCACATGGGTGGTTGCGGGAAATGCTGGTGCGTCAGAAGAACGGGGCCACCGGAAATCTTGATAAGCTGTATCCGCTGGTCATGAATGAACGGAATGGCTGGTTGGGGGGCGATGGCGACCAGTGGGAGCGGGGACCGTACTGGATCGATGGATTGCTGCCGCTTGCTTATATTCTGGACGACAAAGAGCTGATCGCCAAGACGAAGCCCTGGGTTGAATGGGCCATTAAGAGCCAGCAGCCGGATGGATACTTTGGCCCCTCGAAAGACTATCCGCAGGAGCCCGGCATCCAGCGGGACAACAGCCGTGACTGGTGGCCAAAGATGGTCATGCTAAAAATTTTGAAGCAGTATTATTCCGCAACGGGCGACAAGCGGGTGATCACCCTGATGACGAATTACTTCAGGTATCAACTGAAAGAACTTCCGCGGAAACCACTCGATCACTGGACGTTCTGGGCGCGCTATCGGGCTGGCGACAACCTGATGATTGTGTATTGGCTGTACAACATTACGGGTGATAAATTTTTGCTGGCTTTGGGCGATCTGCTGCACAAACAGACGTTCGATTATACCAACGCATTCCTGAATACCGATATGCTGGCTAAAGAAGGCAGCATCCATTGCGTTAATCTGGCGCAGGGCATTAAAGAGCCGATCGTTTATTACCAGCATCATCCGGATAAAAAATACCTGGATGCCACCGTAAAAGGGGTTGGGGATATCCGAAAATTCAATGGCATGGCGCACGGACTTTACGGGGGCGACGAAGCGCTGCATGGGAATAACCCAACCCAGGGTTCGGAGCTGTGCTCGGCGGTGGAAATGATGTTCTCGCTGGAAAGCATGCTCGAAATTACCGGGAACGTAGGTTATGCGGACCAGCTAGAAAAAATTGCGTTTAACGCCCTACCGACCCAGGTTTCCGATGATTACATGAGCCGCCAGTATTTTCAGCAGGCCAATCAGGTCATGCTGACGCGGCACACCCGTAATTTCGATGTTAACCACGGCGGCACCGACCTGTGCTACGGTTTGCTGACGGGCTATCCCTGCTGTACGTCGAACATGCACCAGGGCTGGCCAAAATTCACGCAAAACCTGTGGTATGCCACTGCCGACAAAGGGCTTTCGGCCCTGATTTATGCCCCAAGTGAGGTCAAAGCTTACGTAGCAAACGGGACAGAAGTGTCGTTTAAAGAAGAGACAAATTACCCGTTCGAAGAGACGGTCAGGTTTACGTTACGTACCAATGATGCGGTAAAAGCAGTGACGTTTCCGTTCCATCTGCGCATACCCGCCTGGTGCAAAAAAGGGTCGGTTAAGATCAACGGTAACGTTTGGCAGGAGGCTTCCAGCAATCAGGTTGTTAAGATCAATCGGGCGTGGAAATCAGGCGATGTCGTTGAATTAGAGCTGCCTATGCATATTTTCAGAAACACCTGGTACGAAAACTCAATGTCGGTCGAACGAGGGCCACTCACCTACGCGCTGAAAATTGGGGAGGAGGCTAAGAAGATCAAAAATGACAAAGATCCCATCGACTATGGTGATTCATATGTGGAGATGCACCCCACAACGCCCTGGAATTACGGCTTGCTACGGGTAGCTGAAAACAGGCTGGACGAGAATTACAGAGTCGAAAAGAAAGGTCCGGTTTCGCTCTATCCCTGGAATCCAGAAAGTGCTCCATTGCTCATCAAAACCAAAGCGAAGCGCATTCCTTCCTGGCAGATATATAATGAAATGACGGGACCCATTCCGTACAGTGTGACGTATATGCTGGAAACGGCCAAAGAGGAGGAAGAGATTACACTGATTCCGTATGGGTGCACTAACCTGCGGATTTCCCAGTTTCCGGTTGTGGGCCGGTAACCGGGACTTTCCTGGTTGTTTAAAACAAACGTACCGACATCTATGGACGTCGGTACGTTATGGAAATTACAAAAACTCGGCTTGCCATACCCCCAGCTCCCTGAAGGGGGCTTTGCTCACTCTCAGATTAAGCCCCCTTCAGGGGGTTAGGTGTCAACGAACTGACAAAAATAGTTTTTGAACAGGCTAAGCCAGGGCTACTTTAGCCTCAAAAATAGAATCACTGATTCGTTGGCAAATCACCCCTAGTTCAGTGGCCAGGCCTGCGTCTTCGATTTCTTTTTGCCAGCCGGAGAGGTGCTTGCCCGACGAGCGAAACTCAGGCGTGATCGTCAGACTAGTCAGAGCACGTACCAAAAGGCCCTTGACCGATGTTCGCATTTTGGTGATCGATTTATCGCTTAGCGACTGCCCGCGTTCGGCAATGACTAACGTCTCAAAGCCGCGTGCCTGCAGGCTGTACTTCTCGCCCAGGCTTCTCACTACCAGGTTGCGGTAGGAACCGGCATAGGATCGAAAATCTTCATCGCTCATAAATTCTGTTTTTACAAAATAAAATTGATTGACTAAAGCTAACGAAAAAGAAAGCAATACGCCGGGAAATTTATATAATCCCCGGTAATGGTTCATTTTTCAGACCCCATTTCTGCCGATCCAAACGCTAGAGACTTACGCAATATTCTCCGAAATCTCCGGGTAAACCTGACCGGTTTTGTCCTTACCAATAGACAAACCCATCCCCTGTTAACCTCAAACGTAACGCATATGAAGGCGAAAATAAACTGGCTTCTTTTCCTGATAGGCGGGGTGTTTCTCGTATCAACAACCGCCTGGATTTCCTCGAAAGATACTTTTGTGACAAATTTTAGCAAATCCGCGCCCAAAGTGCAACGCTATTTATACGTAGTGACACCCGGCGTTCGGAACTACTTGGGTTATGGCGGGCATGGCATTCAGGTTTTCGACATTGACAACAATCACAAGTTTGTGAAATTCATCAAAACGGGCGGACTGAGTAAAAATGGGAAACCGTCTAATGTGAAAGGCGTTGATGTGAGTCTGGCCACCAACTGCATTTATATCAGTACGTTAGAAGCCCTTCAATGCATCGACCTGACGACCGAAAAGCTGGTGTGGGAGAAGCCATACGAAGGGGGCGTCGACCGGATTTCGATTTCGCCCGATGGTACGATCATTTATATGCCGTCGCTGGAAAAGGAATTCTGGACCGTTGTGGATGCCAGAACCGGCGATATAATCAAGAAAATTGTCACGAACTCAGGGGCGCATAACACCATTTACGGGCCCGATGGAAAGTTCGTTTATCTGGCTGGCCTCAAATCGACCATGCTCAACGTTGCCGATACCCGAACGCATACCGTGGCCAAACAGGTTGGCCCATTTGCCGCCGACATTCGCCCGTTCACCATCAATGGCGCGCAGACACTTGTGTATGTCAATGTGAATGGCCTGCTTGGCTTTGAAATCGGTGATCTTGTCACAGGAAAATTCCTGCATCGGGTTGTTGTCGAAGGATTCAACATTGGCGAGGTAAAGCGGCATGGCTGTCCCAGTCATGGGATTGGTATGACCCCCGACGAAAAAGAAATCTGGTTGTGCGACGGGGCTAATAATCGCGTTCATATTTTTGACAATACCGTGATGCCGCCCGTTCAGAAAACGTCAATTCTGGTCCGGGATATGCCCGGCTGGATTACCTTTAGCGTGGACGGGAAGTATGCCTATCCGTCCACGGGCGATATCATTGATGTGAAGACCCGGAAAATCATCACCACGCTGGAGGATCAGGATTTCAATGCGGTTCAAAGTGAAAAAATGGTAGAAATCCATTTTAGCAGTGGCAAAGCCGTTGCCGCCGGTGATCAATTTGGCCTGGGTCAGGTGAAAAAAGTAGCTAAAAATTAAGTTTTAACTACTCCATGTTTTTCTTTTATCTCTGTACGAATTAACCCTTAATATGAGCGACAACAATGTTACGATTCGCGATAACCTGAAAGAGGTCTATAGCGATGTATATACACCAGAAGTCCTTTCGACGCTTTCGGCGCTGGCTCCCTTTAATAGACGTATTAAAGAGGTTATGACCGCCCGGATGCAGCGACGGGCTGCCCGTCAGCAAAACCAAACGCGGATCACGTTTCTTGATCCAGCCAGTACTATTCCCGGAACAACCATTACCGTGCAGGATGCGCGCGAAGGCAACTTTGAAGGGTCCGTAATTCCCGCTGATCTGAAGCGCCAGTGGATTCAGGGAACCGGGCCCGCGGCAAAACCCAACACGCCGGTCGAAAACAGCATCCGAAACGTAGCGTATGCGTTGTTATCCGGGGCCGATGGCTGGATGTTCGATGGCGAAGATGCGCTGGGGCAAGTGGCAACCATGTCGCTCGATAACCAGCGGAATTTGAAACTGGCCATTCACAAAGACCCGCTATTCCTGACCGTAGCCGCGCGGGTTTCGGAAGAAATCAACTGGTGGTCGACATCGTTTTTGGGACGGGATATTATCACGGACTGGGAGAAACAACTGGATTTTACAACCAAGATTTTTCGGGCGCGCGGTCTGCATCTCGATGACCGCCACGTTCGCGATACCGATGGCGTGGCGATGGCCGCTTCCCTTGTGGACGCCACGCTATACGTAGTGAATAATTACAAAGCGCTCCAACAGGCCGGGTCGTCAATTGTCCTGTATCTGCCTAAAATACAGACGGCCGAAGAGGCAGGTGTATGGAGTGCGTTGCTCGATGCGCTGGAAACCCAGATCGGACTGGAGTCTGGAACGGTTAAAGTGTACGTGCTGGTCGAGCAACTCGAAGCGACGCATCAACTCATGGAAATTCGGGCGGCTTTGGGCAAACACTTTGTGGGCTACAACACCGGTCGCTGGGATTACATCAATAGCGTATCGGATGCAATGGCGTGGGACAAAACCTTCATCAACCCCAACATCGAAGCCATCACCATGACCTATGGCTACATGCGCAATTACGAAGACCGGGTGCGTCGGGCTGTCAATACGCCGGACCGCAACGGTAATTTTGCGTTGTGGCAGGGTGGGATGGAGCCCAACATACCGGTTGGTTCAGAAGAAGGCGTTTCGGCCAGCATGAAAAAAGCCATAGCTGGTGCCGAACGCGAACAACGCGAAGGAGCCAGTGGCAAGTGGGTCGCTCACTGGAAAATGGTGCATATCGTCCGGCCGGTCTGGGAGGAAATAGGAGAGGCCAACCAGTTGGGGAGAGAATTTCCACGACTAACTTACACGCAACAGGACGCCGACGGCCTGATCCTGATCGAACCGGCGCCCACGGATATCCGGGGAGCGCGTAATCTGCTGAGCGTTGCCTTGCAGTACGGCAATGCCTTCGGCCAGGGGATGCAGGCAGCCGCACTTAAACCCGCCGATTTCTTCGGGAATGATGATATTCTGTACCTGATGGAGGACATGGCGACCGGCGAGATTCGCTTGAGCATTCTCTGGGAGTGGGCGCACAAAGGGGCGATTCTCACAGAAAACGATGTAGAAACCGGTACCAAAGCGGGGGATGTTTTTACGGAAGCCTTGTACGAACGATTGCGTGATGAGGAGTACGAGAAGCTCCTGAAGGCGGGTAATAAGGATGTCTTCGATTCGTCGAAAACCACTACGTTGCCCATCGCCCGTGAGATCGCGGATGTTTATATGCTGAGCGAAATAAAACCGCCCTGGTTCATCGATTTGCTGAATATCAACCTCAATAACCTCGACCTGGACGTAGCGAAAGACCGAATCAGGTTATACATGGATACGCTTACCAACGAAGGCAAACGGATCACCGAAAACCTTGATTTTTGAGTTATGACCTGTTGCGTAGCGAAGAAACGATACGTATCGTTTCTTCGCTATTTTTATTTCTTACTGAACCACCAGTCTCTCGGGTTGGGGTTGGCGCTCAGGCGTTTTTACCGCGATCAGCGTAATGATGGCGGAGAGAAAAAGAGAGCCTGCCATAAAGATATACGATGCGCCAAAACCGCCGGTTGTACCGTTCAAATAGCCCACGATGTAGGAGCCGATAAACGACCCTAACGCGCCAAAACTGTTGATGAGGGCCATTGCACCACCCGCTACGTTCTTGGGTAGAATTTCGGGGATAATAGCAAAAAACGGTCCGTAGGGGGCATACATGGCACCACCGGCAATGATCAGGAGCACAAACGATAGCCAGAAATGATCGGCACCAACCAGGTAAGAGGCATAGAACGCCAGCGCGCCCAGCAGCAAAAACGGCCAGACAAACAGCTTCCGGTTCAGGGTTTTGTCGGAAAAATAGGACGCGCTTAACATGCCGATAATCGCCAGTACGTACGGCACCGACGACAGCCAGCCGGTTTTGACAATGTTCATATCGGGAGCGGCATTCAGGATGGACGGCAGCCACATCACGAAGCCGTAGACGCCGATGCTCCACAGGGCATATTGCAGACTCAGCAGGATAACAATTCTGGATTTAAAGGCTTGCGCATAGTTCTTGACGGGTTTAATGCCCTGCTGCTCTTTCTGTAATTCTGCCTCTATATCCTGTTTCTCGGATTCGGTCAGCCAATTGGCGTCTTTCGGTTTATCCGCGACCAGACGCCACCAGAAAAAGGCCCAGATAATAGCCGGAAGTCCTTCCAGAATAAACATCCACCGCCAGCCCACGGCTTTGATTAAATAGCCCGACAGTACCGACATCCAGAGGATCGTGGCTGGATTGCCGAGAATCAGGAACGTATTGGCCCGTGAGCGTTCGGCTTTGGTAAACCACCGACTCAGGAAAAGCAGCATGGATGGCATAACCGCGCTCTCAACGACACCGAGCACAAAGCGAATCACAATCAGTAGATTCACATTGCTGATGATGCCGGTTGCCATGGCGAGTCCACCCCACAGAATCAACGACCAGAAGATCAGCTTCTTGGCGCTTTTGTTTTCGGCGTAAATGGCACCGGGAACCTGAAAGAAAAAATACCCCAGGAAGAAAAGCGATCCCAGCAGCGAGGACATGGAGGGCGTAATGTGCAGATCGGTCGCCATGCCACTGGCGGCCCCAAAGCCAAAATTTGCCCGGTCAAGGTACGCCAGACTGTAGGTGATGAACGCTACGGGTATCAGGCGATACCAACGGGATTGTGCCAGGGTTTTTTCCATGCTAACGTGCTTTTATGAATACTAAAGAGGATTGTTGCGCAGATATACGCAGTAACATAAGTTGATTGACTTAATTTTATTGTCCACAGAGCTACAGAGAACACAGAGAAATAAATAGGTAAATTCTTTGTGTCCTCTGTGCCGCAATGGCGGACCACTTTGTGGACAATAAAATTAAGTCAGTCATATTTCATCTGGATTGATCGAATGAGGCTGCTGCCTTGTCCCGACACACTTAGGCCGACGCGCGGTGCCCGGTCCCAGCGAGGCAGGTACGAACCATCCAGCGGCTCTTTAGAAATCTGCTGTGTTTTTCCACCCTTTTCAGACCAGCCAAACTCGTAGAACTCACCGAAACGACTACGTAATTGCAAGGTAATGGCCGACACGTCGTCGGGAATTGTCTGTGTTTTCACCACCGTGCGAACTCCTTCCTTAACCTGCCAAAGTTCCAGCACCCCTTTCTTGACCCCAAACCCTAATGCATTATTGGCGTCGCCATACAGACATATGCTTTGAAGAGCCTCGTTTTGCGGACTGACATCGGCAAGGAATGTATACGTTCCTTTTTTTATGACGGTTCCCAAAAAGCTGCCCGTTGAATTACCCGATGTATTGACCAGTTTCAACGCCCCGTCCTTGATACTAAACGTTGGTTTTGGCAGGCTCACGTCCCACACCCAGAAATTGTCGGGTACCGATTTGCTGAAATCAACCATCAGGTTTTGGTCCTTTTTCTGGGTTGCGCCCAGTGGCGATTCCGCCTGGGCGGGCGTTGTGGTTCCATACCGGAAAGCGGGCCACTGGGTTTTGTCGTCCCAAACCAGTTCACTCAAAACGCCCTGTCGTCCGGCGAACGTAAAATCTGTGCCGTTGTAGGCATGGTGCAGGTAAAAATAGCGATTACCGGGTGTTGTCACGACGGTTCCATGACCGGGGCATTTCCAGCTGTCGTCACTGAACAGCACCGGGTTTTTAGCGTATTTCTCCCACGGCCCCTGTAGCTTTTCGGTGCGTGCCAAACCCACCTGATAGTTACAGCGGGGACCACAGCAGGCATTGCCCGAATAGGTCATGTAATAATAGCGTCCTCGCTTGAAAATAGCCTGTCCTTCCGCTCCGCCAGACTCCCAGTTGTTACGTTCAGCTTTGAGCATCGGGAAGGCTTTCCCCGTCATTTTCAATCCATCCGCAGAAAGCTCGGCGCCGAGAATTTCGATGTCTTTTCCCTTGTCCAGGCCGTACGCTTTCCAGGTAATGTACAGTTTTCCTGCATCTTCAAGGACAAACGCGTCGATGGCCTCGCTCGTCCATTCGAGCAACAGACCATGATCGGTGAAACCTTTGCGGAGGTCGCGGGTAGAAGCAACGCCGATGTACGAACGCTTGTCGGATTTTCGGCGGGCGGTGTAGTACACGTAATACGTACCGTTTCGGTGAAAAAGCTCGGGCGCCCAATAGCTGCCCATTGTCCAGGCTGGCGGGGTAGTAAAAACGGGACCAACATAGTCCCAATTGACCAGATCTTTTGACGTATACATCGGGTAAGCCGGTCCCCATTCCGACGACGTACCGACCGCATAATACGTATCGCCAACCCGGATAATCGACGGATCAGCAAAGTCGCCCGCAATCACCGGATTTCGATACGTAGTGGTTGGGCCCGCCGGACGGCTGGATGGCTGCGCCAGGCACTGAATGGAAAATAGAAAAGAGAGAATAAGGACTGAACTATGTAACATCATGCTAGTTGCGTCTGGACGGTTTTTGAGCAAGGTATCCTTTCTTTCCATGAAACCAATTGGCCGCCTGACCGGTAAGCCAGAGGTAATAATCAGAATCAAGATCGGCTTCAATACCCACAAATTTACCATCTGAATTCAAGGGTAACTCACCTTCTTTTCTGGTTTTAAAAATAGCTGTTCCTTCGTCAACCTCGTCGAACATAGCCACGTATAGACTTTCGGCTCCAGCCTGCTTTGCCCCGGCCACCTGTTGCCACAGGAAATCCCCTTTTAACCGTGGAATCTGGTTATAGACGTTGGGGCTGTTTTTCAAATTCCCCCAGCTAAAACCCGGAAAAACCAGCGGTACATAATCGACTTTGTTTGTTTTACACCAGGCAATGTCATTCACCAGCGTACTGCCCGAAACCGACGCGTAAGTCGTTGGATTATAACGGCCTACGGCCCAAGGCATGATGATGTCGGCGCTTTTAATGAGCGGATGAAG
Organism: Spirosoma endophyticum; assembly: GCF_900112365.1. Lineage (GTDB taxonomy): Bacteria > Bacteroidota > Bacteroidia > Cytophagales > Spirosomataceae > Spirosoma > Spirosoma endophyticum. Next base: position 60,655 of record NZ_FOLQ01000001.1, read on the forward strand.
CCCGTCAGATGGTTCGGTGTCCTTCGTCATTGTTCGCCAGTAATACGGCACCCCCAGCAGAATCGAGTATTTTTTAGCTGGACTGTTCAGCTTATCCACCAACCCCTGAATATCAGCAACGGTGTACTTGCGCTTGTCGTTAAACCCAACGCCCCAGATCGCCAGTAATGGTTTTCCGTTGTGCCGTAGATAGGTCGGATTTTCTTTGTTGTTGAACAAAGCAAAAAGCTGCTGAACCTCATTCCAATCCTTAATCAGCACCTCCATATCGGCCGATGTTGCCCCACTGAGGTCGTACATAATGCACAGTGCCCGCTTGTATTTTTTCGATGCTTTCAATGCATTGGCCAGCACTTTGTTGAAATGCCGTTTACCTTTCTCCGACTTTATTTCTGACAGAAACCGCTGCATGAACACGCCGTCGATGCCATACTCGCGCATCCATTTAAAATGCAGATCGACGCTGGTTTCATCATAAGGGCTATACACGTAAGCACTGTCGCCATTCGCGTAACGGAACGCCGTTTTATACGTAGTAACGTAGTCTTTCACATCCGGCCAGAAGTCGATGGAGGCATAGCCCGGCTCGAATTTTCCCTGTTTCTGGTAATGGTGCCAACCCCGCTCTGATGCATCACCCTGGGCGGCAAACCACCCCTGATACCCCGCCATCACCAGCCCTTTGTAGCGCGTATATAAACAGCCTGTTTCATCGTAGTTGACAGGCTGGCTTTGGCTGTTGAATGCGTAAAAAAGTAACAGGCCGAAAATTAGTGGATTAGCTTTTTTCATGCGTTTCAGGATGCCTCAAATGGTGTAGCCTTAATGAGCCTGTTTGTCAATCCGACCGGCGGACCGGTCGGATTGACAGAAATGTGAGTGTTTCAACGGGCTTCATAAACAAAAAAATCTGGCCATTACGGCTTCAGCAACGTACCGTCACTCTTGCGAACCGTCCAGCGGGATTTGGTGCCGATCGGGTATTTAGCGGCTTCCTTTTCGTTGATGTCGATGCCCAGACCCGGCGATTCGCTCACCTGATAATAGCCATTCTTAATGGTCGGACAACCCGGAAATACTTCCTTCACTTTGTCATTGAACATCTGCGACTCCTGAATGCCGAAGTTCCAGACGGCAATGTCGATGCTGTTATTGGCCGCATGACCCACCGGGGACGTATCGCCCGGTCCGTGCCAGGCCGTGCGAACGTTGAACCATTCGCCCAGTCGAGCCACCTTCATGGCTGGAGTAATGCCGCCAATCTGCGAAATATGAATCCGGATAAAGTCGAACAACTGGTTGGCCATCGGCTCTTTGAATTCGTTGATGTTGTTAAACAATTCGCCCATCGCAATCGGCACGGAGGTCGTCTGGCGTAGTAGCTTGAACCAGCTCATATTTTCGGGTGAGAACGGATCTTCGATGAAGTAGGGGCGGTATTCCTCCAGACCTTTGATCATGTTAATAGCGTCGATGGGCTCCACCAGTTCGTGCATGTCGTGCAGAAGCTGAATATCTTCCCCGCAACGTTTCCGAACGATGTCAAACATCTTGGGTACCCGTTTCAGGTACGTCCGTTGATCGGAGAAATCATCGGTTTCCTTCGCAAATCCGGCAGCTTTAAAGTCGGGTTTAATCTCGGCCATGGCGCCCACGCCCCCGTAACCACCCTGCTGAATGCGGATGTGCCGGAAACCCATCTCCATAAACTGCTGCACCTTGTCGGCCACGGCTTCGGGCGTTGGGCCGCTGGCGTGGGTATAGGTATCCACCGCCATACGGGTTTTGCCGCCCAGAAGCTGATAAACAGGCATGTTGGCCCGTTTGCCTTTAATGTCCCACAACGCCTGATCCAGGCCAGAAAGGGCATTGTTGAGAACGGGTCCATTGCGCCAGTACGAACTAACGTAGGCCGATTGCCACATATCTTCAATGTTGTCGACATCCTTACCGACGCAAAAGTCGTTCAGATACGTATTGATGGCGGGCACCACGACCAGAGCCCGTTGCGTAAACGTAGCGCAACCCAGCCCATACAAACCGGGTTCGGAGGTTTCGACTTTAACAATGACCAGATTCGAGCCACCGGGCGCCGTCGTGATCGCGCGCACACTCTTGATAGTAACGGGTGCTGCACCTTTGGCGTAGGCGGGTGTGACATGGTTTTCAGCCCGGGCTTGTGGACTCTCGAACAGGCCGAATAGGCCGGCGGTTGAGCCTAGGCCTAACATCTTGAGGGCATTCCGGCGGCTGGATTCTAGCTGTAGTGCTGGGTTTTTCATACGGGTTTTTCGACTGACTGATTTGAGGTTAAGTAAATTAAGCGGCTACTTTATACTGTATTCATAGGCGATTTGCCAGCTAAACGTCTTACCCGGCGCTACGTTCAGGTTGATATAAGGCTCCGGGCACACCGTTGTTGACGAAGACCAGAACACCAGTTTAGCGATTTCCCGGTCGCCGGTCACGTTTACCGTGGCTCCCGTTTTTGTGTTTCCAACGGTTAGCTGATACGCCACAGGCTTACCCGCCGTCAGATTTGGGAAATACGCCTGTTCCCGTTTTCCTATATCACGGAGATAGACCAGTTGATTGCCCTGAAGTGTCACCAGGTCGCCAACGCCTTTTCCGCCTTCGGCTGATAGGTTTTTCAGTGGCAATGTAACCGCGTAATCCGGACCCGCCGGTTGCTGGTCAATCACGAAAAAGTTGTGGTTATACACCATCGTTTCGATAGTACGACTGCCCGTATTTTTAAGGCTATGCGTGATCACCAGTTCGGGTTTGCCTTTGGTGAGCGCCAGCGTTTTCTGGTACTCATACCCGTAGTTGGTATTGGAAAGCGTATGGCTATACTGGACCTGATTCTTCGTCTTTTTTAGTTTCCAGGTACCGGGATTGGCAATTTCATAGGTTTTATATGAGCTATAGGGCTTCTCATCGGGCTTGGTGAGGTTTCCTACACCAATCTTGACGAACGAATCACCCGCCTTTGCATCAGAAAAACCCAGCGGTTCAAACTCCTCAACGGGTCCCATGATGGCATCGTGGGTAGTCGGGTTATATGTATCGAACCATTTGCCGTGGTATGTATGTCCTTTATAGTCCAGGCTGGCCACCACCCCCGACCAGTCAAAACGAGTGCCCCGGTAATAGCCGTTCTCCGCGTCGGGCAGGTACAGATGAGCGTGAACCAACCCGTTCGTTATGTCAGCTTCAGGAATCTCCAGAACGGGTTTCATGCTAACGGTTAGGGCCGCCAGTACGCAGAGAAGAAAGCAGGTGTGTATCGCCGATTTTATCATGGTTTATTTTAAAGCAAATGCTACGTAGTTACCGCCGATCTTCTGGCCTCGTCCACCGCCAGCCGCGATGACAACGTACTGTTTTCCATCCACTTCGTAGCTGATCGGCGTCGCGAAACCACCTGCCGGAAGCTGGTATTCCCAAACGACTTTGCCGGTTTTTCGATCGAACGCCCGAATTTTTTCGTCTTTCGTACCCGCGATGAACACAAGCCCACCCGCCGTGGCCAATGGTCCGCCGTAGCTGTCGGTTCCGGTTGTCGGAACGCCTTTTTTTGCCAGTTCAGGGTACTCGCCCAGCGGCACGCGCCAGAGGTAATTTCCGGTATTCAGGTCGATGGCATTCAGCGTACCCCAGGGTGGTTTTATGCCCGGATAGCCATCCTGATCGGTGAAGCGTTGCCAGGCTTTGCTCACGTAAGCGGGCGTATAAGGGAAGCCATTTTTGCTGGTTTGGGTAGGGGAGGCCGTAACCTTCGCCGGGCCGGTTTCGGTGTTCAGCAAAAAGCTGATGAGCGCATCCCGTTCCTTCTCCGACAATTGCTGGAACGATGGCATTCGGCCACTTCCGGTTTTCAAAATAGACTTGATTTCCTCCACCGACCGTTTTTTGCCAATATCAACCAGCGAGGGCAGTTCAGGGCCACTTCCTTTTCGATCCAGTCCATGACAGGCCGAGCAGTTGGCGACATAAAGTGCATTTCCGGCCGTGAGTGGCTTGTTTTGATTATTCATGCCCGATCGTTCCGCCATGATCAGCTCCCAGGGTTCTTCATTGACATTCTGATACAGAATCCCATCGGGGTCGATGGCATTGCCGCCCCATTCGGCTCCACCGCTGTACCCGAAAAGTAACGTACCGTTCGTACTTGGTGGCGCAAACTTATTGTTGGTACGTATCTTCTGGAAACGCTCCTTCACGTAGGCATGGGCCTCCGGAGATCGATCGGTGATGTCGGCTTCGGTGTAGACCTGACGGGAAAGTGGCAGTGGCTTGAGTGGATATTTCTGGGTCGGCCAGGGATGTTCGCCGGGCAACCCATTGACCGGAACCTTGCGTTCTTCGACCGGAAAGAGCGACGAGCCCTTATCCCGATCCAATACATACACCAGCCCATCTTTCGTAGCCTGCACCACCGCATCGACCAGCTTTCCGTTGTGTTTCAAGGTGATTAGATTGGGTGGAGACGGATGGTCCCGATCCCATAAGTCGTGATGGATGGTCTGGTAATACCATTTCATTTTACCCGTTTCGGCGTCCAGCGCCATAATGCAATTGGCAAATAGATTGGACCCTTTGCGATCGCCCCCGTAGAAGTCGGACGCTGGTGAACCCGTACCAAAATAGACCACGCCCCGCTTCTCATCGAGCGACATGCCACTCCAGTTGTTGGTCGCCCCGATTTTCTTGTAAGCATCTGGCGGCCAGGTATTATAGCCAAATTCGCCCGGTTGCGGAATCGTATGGAACACCCATTTCAGTTTTCCCGTCACTACGTCGAAAGCCCGCACGTGTCCCGGTGCAGCATCGCCCCCTTCGGACACCGCCGACCCTATGACCAGTGTGTTCCGGTAAACGATACCCGGCGACGTAGCATTGACCGATAATTTGCTAACATCGTGGTCCATATTGGTTTGCAGGCCTTCGTGCAAATCCGCTTTGCCGTCGGTACCAAAACTGGGAATGCCCTGTCCGGTTTCAGCATTCACCGCATATAAACTTGATCCAACGGTATAGAGTATACGCTTATCGTTGCCATTCTCCCAATAGACGACGCCCCGGTTGGAGTTCAGTCGGTCGTTTTTCGAGGGTTCAAACCTCCAGAGCTGCTCACCCGTTCCGGCTTTGATCGCAAATAATTTAAGCTCGGGCGTGGTGCCGTACAGAACCCCATTGACGACAATCGGCTGGCACTGAATTGCCCGATCCCTCCGCCGACCCGGATTGTTCGGGTCAGGCTTTTCGGAGGCATCGTACATCCAGGCGACCTGTAAGTTTTTGACGTTCCCGGTGTTGATCTGGGTGAGGGGCGAATAGCGATTTCCAGCTTTGTTACCCCCATAATTGGGCCAGTCCCGACCCGTATCGACGGCCGTGTTTCGTTCCTGCATGCCGTAGATCAGGCAACTTCCCAGCAGTAGCCCAGTGGCTGCTACGTTCCGTGTTGTTGAATCAGAAAACGCCCGCAGTCGGGCGGAGAAACGGTTCAGTACGTTGAATTTACGACTACTGTCAACTGGTTTTTTATGTGTGCTCATGGGTATAAAATCATCTATTTCAGGCGTTCCATCAGGGATAGAGCCTCTTTGTTATTAGCATCGACTGTTAAAACTTTTTGCCCGTAGTTGGCCGCCCCCGCTCTGTTATCCATCCGGTAGTAAGCATTCGCGATTTGAGTTAGAATGGCGACATTTTTCGGATCGTTAACCAGCTTCTTTTTCAGTTGTACGACCTGTTCGGCATACGCTTTGACAGGGCTCAGGTTGAACTGAGACGTATTGTTTTGAATCGCATAATCCAGATAGGGGATGGCCTGTTCTGGCTGATCAAGTTTGAGAAAAAGCACAAATAAGTATCGGGCTTTATCGAAAGAAGGGACTAGTGCGAAGGCTTTTTTGAAATAAAAAATAGCGTTCTTGTCGTCTTTTAATTCTCCGCTCAGCATGGCTGCTTTTTCAGCGTATCGGGCGTCCGTTGGGTATTCAAGTACAAGTGCTTCTACGGTTCGCCGGGCTTTTTCAAAGTCGTGCTTATTCAGGTAATAATCGTATAATTTACTGAGGGATTCGAGCCATCCTGTTTTTTGAGTTGTCAGGTCATACGCTATTTTTTCTTCGGTTGTTTCAACCGTAAATGGCTGAGCAGCCATTACTTCATTGAACGGCCAGTTTCTTTTAAGGTTACTTACTTTATAGAGTCCCGCCAGTGAGTCTACTTTCGTAATGGGCATAGCCTGAAGCAGTTGCTCAACACTTATTTCTTTTTCTTTCGGTACAGAAATAAACTTTTCTTTTTTCAGCGCTTCATAGAACGTATCAGCAAGTAAAGCATAACCCAATAAATTAGGGTGAACGTGTTCTAGAATTAGCTCATTGCCAATGATGCCATTCGCTGATTTACGCTCAAACGTAGCCTTTGTGTCGACCAGGTGTGCATTCTTATAATTGGTGCATAATTGGCTGAGCATGTCATTGAAACTAGTCGGCGCCCGGAACCGCAAACCATCCAGATCGTTTGCTTTCTTAAAATAGGTTTTTGCCTGACTGAACTCGCCCTGTAAGTAAGCTATTCGTCCCAGATAATAATTGCAAAGTGCATGCCCGTTATAAATCTGGTTGGCCGCTTTAAAATACGTAAATGCATCGGAGAAATCTTTCCTTTCAAAAGCTGCTACGCCCAGTGCATATTGCTGGTTGAAACCCGGAAATGTGGTACGTCCAACGGGGAAACTGACAAACGGTTTCAAGTCCTTTTCATTACTGACCAGATTGCTGATAAAAACAGGAATAGTATGTTGCGCTAACAGTGACAACGTTGCGTTTATATTATGACGAAATTGCTCGACGCCACGCTGGTAAAGCTCTGAATCATAAGGAATTTTCTGGTCGGCTACCATCAACTTCATCCGTGTTCCGCCCGAGTTTCCTTTATTCCCGCTAATCGTAGGTTGTATCGTTTCATAGACGTTTGTCATTAACTGTACAAGCCGGAATTGGCGTAAATAGAGCAGCGTATTAACGAGTTGCGGATTGCCACCCAGATTCTCGGTAGAGCCAACGCCCAACGCTCCATAGTATTCATTATGGCCGGAATAAATCAATACCGCATCGGGTTCATAATCCACTACATCTTTCGCAAAACCATAGACGGTGTACGAATTGACGGCGGTCAGGGCAATGTTAATGATTTCAAAATTTCGGTCTGGAAACGTGTGGGTTAATCGATACTGAAGCCAGCGATGAAAAGAGCCATTGTGAAAATATGGATACCCAATAGTTGTGGATTCGCCGAGTACAAAAATTCGTAATGTATTTAGGTCTTTTTTCTTTTTAAATGGCTCGATATTTCCAGTCGTGGCTATTGTCTGATTCGTGAAATATTTTTTAGATGCATCCGGATTTAGTACAAGAAAATTCCTGTCTCCGGGGTAGTCAATAAATAAGCGTAAATCATGCCCATAATTAAAAAGCCGCAAAGAGATTTCAATAAGGCATAAAAGGAAAAGAGAGAGTAAAATGCTGAATGCTTTAAAGAATATAATCCTTTTAGATGATTGTTTCTCGGCTGGCTTATATTCTTTTACGGTGCTCATCATTGACTACATTCCTTATTGATAATTTACTTGCTAATATTTTTTTGAACACAGAGGCACAGAGAACACAGAGTTTTAGAAGCTTTGATAAAATTGACAATTAGACTCTATTTCTTTTTAAAACTCTGTGTTCTCTGTGCCTCTGTGTTCAAAAAAATATACTTGTATTGAAAAAAATGATTAATACCCTTCGTTCTGCACCCAGGCCGGATTTCTGGCCATCTCGTTGATGGGAATAGGGGCCAGGTATTTCTGAGCAAAATTTGTGTTCGCTGGAATTGGATTTTCTAAGGGACCCCGTGCCGCCACAACCTGCGGAAGTAGTTGAAGCCGCACGATGTCGAACCACCGTACGCCAAATTCCCCCGCAAATTCGTAGGCGCGTTCATAGACCACCGCGTCCCGGAACGCAGTCGCCGAAAGGCCCGGTGTCAGATCGGGCAACCCGGCGCGTTTGCGCACTAGATTGATGGCTTTGTAGCTGTCCGCCGTTGGTCCGCCAGCGGCCATCGCAGAAGCTTCCGCGTAATCGAGCAGCACCAGCGGATAGCGAATGATGTCATATACTTTGTTCGTGCTTGGATTGATGGCGTTGATGACGGTTTCCGTTTCAGAAACACCATCCCCATTCAGCCCCGCCCGGAACTTCTTGTAATATGGATGCCCGGCGTGCGTTTCGGGAGAATCCCAGGGAACCAGTTTGAACGTTTTGCCGTCAGGCTGTCGCAACTTGATGGTCGTATAAAACGTAGCGTCGGTCCGGGAGCAGGGTGGGGCGTTTTTGTAGAAATTGATTTCGGGGTAATAATCGTCCCACCCGCTCGATCCGTTCGTCGCCACTTCATCAAGCGGCACCGATGAGGACCCGGCACTCCGTAGCGGAAGCCCACCGCTGACGTTGTACTGCAGGCCAAAAATAGATTCCGGACTATTGTTCGTCGCAAAAACGGTGGCATAGGCGGTATTCAGATTAAACTGATTCGATTGAATCACCGCGTTCGCTTCATCGGCGGCCAGTTTGTAATTGCTTTCCTGCTTTAGGGGCCAGCCCGTCATGGTCAAATACACATCGGCCAGCAGCGAGCGGGCCGCCATCTGGTTTGCCTTGCCCGGCTGACCCGGAAAAGACGCAGGTAATAACTCTTTCGCTTTCTGCAAATCGCTGATGATAGCGGCATATACTTTGTCGACCGGATCTCTGGGCGGGCGGTCATTCACATCGATCTGCGTCAGGATGATCGGCACAGGGCCAAAAGTTCGCACTAAATAATAGTAGCCTAATGCCCGCAGGAAATACGCCTGACCTGCAGCCTGATTCTTCAGTACGTCCGTTGACGCCACTTTAGCGTAGTTAGCAATCACGTTGTTAGCCTGATAGATACCCTGCCACGGGCCCTGCCATTGCGCCACCAGACTCAGGTTGCCACTGCCGCCACTGAGCCGGTCGAACAGGCGAAAGTCTTCTTTATTTAGCCCCGGATCAGTCGTGAAGTCGTCAGATCCGAAATAAGATGTACTGCGGTTGGTGAAACCCCAGGCGCCATCGCGGGCAAACTGGATATAGATAGCCGCCACTGATGCATCGAGATCGGCCTGCGTTTTAAAATAGGTGCCTGGCGTCAGGCTGCCTTTGGGGTCCTCGGTGAGACTTTGACAGCCGCCCGTCAAAATCAACACGACGAATACGAGAAGTAATGAGTATTTGGTGTTCATAATTATATCTCTTGAGATTTAGGGTCAAAAACTGACAAATAGCGCTTACAAGCCAAGTCGGAAGCCCACCGTATAGGTTTTGGGGTTCGGAATAACGCCCATTTCCAACCCCTGTGTGATGGCGTTGGTACCGTTCGATACCTCTGGATCGTAGCCTGGATATTTGGTGATGGTGAACAGATTCTGTCCGCTCACATACACTTCGAGGCTGCGAATTTTTGCCTTGCTTAACAGAGTTTCCGGGATGCGATAGGCCAGCGACAGGTTCTTCAGTTTGGTGTAACTGCCGTCGTATACGTAGCGGCTGCTATTGTTAAAATTCTTGCTGGTGTTGCTGAACGCCGGATTGTCAGTCTGATTGCTGGCCGTCCAGATATTCAGGGCTTCGGTGGTCGTGGCGTTTCGTTGATCACCCAGGCCACCCCACAGATACGCCAGTGTCTGCGAATAAATCTGGTTGCCGTGCGTACCCTGGAACATGAAGCTCAGCGTAAAATTGCCGTAACTCACGTCGTTGATAAAGCCGAATGAATACTTGGGCGTACCGTTGCCAATAGACACTCGGTCGTCGGTCGTGTAGGCATGGTCCCCGTTCACATCCAGGTACTTGGCGTCGCCCGGCTTCATGCCGAATTGGGCGGCCTGATCGGCTTCGCTCGTTTTCCAGGTGCCGAGGAACTGGTAGCCGAAAAACTCGCCCAAGGGCCGACCAACCCGCAGGATCGATGCGCTGTTAAACGCTGACCCGACGCCGTTCACAATCACGTTGTCCAGGCCACCCAGATCAGTGACCTTATTGCGATTGAAGGATATATTGAAATTGCTGGTCCAGCGCAGTTTGCCCGTTGCAACGGGTGTCCCGCTCAGCGAAAATTCGAGCCCTTTGTTCTCCACACTGCCGATGTTACGCAGGTAGTTGCCACCACCTAAATAGAACGGTGCCTGATAGCTATAGAGCAGGTTTGTGATGTTTTTCTGATACACATCGGCCGTAAATCGCAAACGCCCATTTAAAAAGGAAGCATCAAGACCGGCATCGTATTGAGTGGTCGTTTCCCATTTCAGGCTGCTCGATACGGGCGATCCCAGGGGCGTAGCCACACTGGGCGTAGTACCATCAAAATAATAGGCCGGTTGACCGCCACCCGTCGTGACCTGGGCAATGGTCGCGTAGGCACCCACTGCCTGATTACCGGTCTGGCCGTAGCTGGCGCGGATTTTCAAGTCAGAAAACAGCTTGGAATTCGCCAGAAAAGCCTCTTTGGCCAGGTTCCAGCCGAGCGCAAGCGAGGGGAACGTACTGTACTTCTGGGTTAAGTGCGACGAACCATCGGTACGGACGCTGGCCGTGAGCAGGTACTTATCCTTGTAGGCGTAGTTGACCCGGCCCATGTACGATTGCAGGCCATCAGCCGAGTAACCCGACGATGTCTGCTGCGAGGTGCCCAGACTTAGGTTGTAGTAGCCCAGCGCGTAGGTTGACAAACTGTTTGCCCGCGCATTAACCGACATGCCCTGTCCCTGCTGTTGTTCATATAAGGCAGTTACGGTCAGCGCGTGCTCGCCAAAATCGGCTTTGTATGTCAGGAAGTTACTGTTTTGGAAATTCCAGTTCCGGGATGCGTTTACCTGCGCATACAAAACGCCATTCCCCGTTCCCGGACCAAATAACGACTGGTTGAATGGTGACCCGATCTGATAAGTAGTGTTTGTCGTAAACGTCAGGCCTTTAATGATCTGATACGTTAAAATGCCGGTTCCGGCGACGTTCGTATTCCGGCTGTCATCGAGCTGGCTGGTTGCCCGCGCGACGGGATTAAACTGAATCGACGCGTAGGGGGCCGTAAGGATAAACTCACCCGTTGTCGGGTTGCGAACGGGGGAAGTCGGGTCCCATTCCGTTGCCTGCGTAAAGGGGTCCGTTAAATCGCCCGAATAATTCGTGTTCCGGCTATTGGGCAACACGGCCGACAGATTGAATTTAACATTAATCCGGTCATTGATTTTGGCATCGATATTCGCCCGTAACGTTGCCCGCTTGTAGTACTGATTGAGAATCAGGCCGGGCTGGTCGAGATAATTAGCTGACAGTAGATATTTTACGTTTGCCGATCCGCCCGATACGTCGAGTTGATAATTCTGGACCAACGGTTCCTGATGAAGTTCATCCTGCCAGTCGGTGCCGCCACTGGCTTTAAGGGCCTGCAGCCGATCGTCCGAAAAAGCGGGCGCATTTCCCGTCGATGCGAACTGCGTATTGACTGTCCGGGCAAAGTCGTAAGCGTTCAACAGCGATAGTTTCTTGGGCATGCTGGCCCGGCTGAACCACGTACTGAAATTCACTTTTGCTTTGCCTTCCTGCCCCGATTTGGTCGTGATCAGTACCACCCCATTCGAGCCTCTGGACCCGTAAATGGCTGTAGCCGAAGCATCTTTCAGAATTTCCAGCGACTCAATGTCATTGGGGTTAATGGACTCGATGTTTCCACCAATGAATCCATCGATCACGTACAACGGATCGTTGGAACCCGTAATGGAGTTAGCCCCTCGGATGCGAACGCTCAACCCACGGCCGGGCTGCCCGCTGCTGCTGGCTACCACCACGCCGGACGTAGTGCCCTGCAACGCCTGTTCGACCCGAACGAGTGGCCGCTTGGCAATCTCTTTGGCGCTTACCGTACTGGTGGCTCCTGTTACGTCGCTTTTGCGCTGCTCCCCATAGCCAACGACGACCACTTCCTGAAGTCCCTTCTCGCTCACGGTTAGCGTTACGTTCAGGGTGGATTGAGCGCCAACGGTCACCTCCTGGCTCTCATAACCGACGAAACTGAAGACCAGAATGACATTCCGTTCCGCCAGATCGAGCTGATATTGCCCTCTCGTATCGGTGGTTGTGCCTCGTTGAGAGCCTTTCACCACAATACTCACACCGGGCAGACCTTCGCCTTTTTCGTCCGTAACCCGGCCCGTTATCGGAGCTAGCGCACTTCTGAAACTCTGAACTCTGTCCGTGAGCATGTCCGACATTTTTTTCGCAACTTCCGCCCTGGAATCTAAACGGAGCCCGGTTCGTAGCTCGGCCGTTGGGGGCGCTGACCCGTTCGCCGGTTTCTCCAGTACTGATTCTTCTTTCCGTTTTATAACGATGGTTTTGCTGACAATCGAATAGCTTAAGGGTTGATTTCTAAACAGTTCGTCCAGCGCATTTTCTAACGTAGCATTTTTCAGGTGCAGAGAAACCCTGTTGCTTTTCGTGAGCAGATCCGTTTGCAGAAAGAAGGAATAACCGCTTTGTTTTTCGATTTTATCCAGCACTTTTTCGAGCGGAGCGTTCCGTTCATTCAGGGAAATACGCTGGCTGTAGCCTGATGCATACATATGCAAACAGGACACAAGGATCAGCATACTGGTAATGTTGAGTCGCATGATCAATTTTCGTTTCATGCCCGCACTGCATTCGGTCAGCCGGGAATTCATAAGATTTTCCCAGGGCGCTGCCAGGCAATGCCATAGGTAAAAAGTAGAATAGTTCATACTTTTGTATGGGTTTGGGATTTGGTAAATGCTTGTGGCTCAATAGTTTTTACTAGTCTGCCTGTGTTACTGGCAGGTTATCCTAAGCGTCAGGCCGGGATGTGCTCGCAACACGTTCCGGCTTTTTTTTAGTGGGATACCCTGCGGCTGTGCCGAGCCTTGCCCGATACGGCCCTGTCGATCATGATTTTACTGTGATTTTTCGTCCGTCTAGTTTAAAATTTACACCACTCAATTGTAGAATCTGGAAAATCTGGGAGAGGGGCACATCTCTGGAAATCCTGCCTCTGAATTTCATGTCCGGTATTTTGCCCTGATAACCCACCTTGACATCATACCAGCGGGCAATCTGGCGCATGATCGTGGGCAGGTCGGTGTCCTTGAAATGAAACTGGCCATTCTTCCAGGCCACCGCTTCTTCCAGGTCTGCCTGCGCGATTAAATTCAGGTTTGGCCGGTTCCCCGAAGCCAGTTGCGCCTGCTCACCCGGTTTGAGAATCAAGGCCGAAGCAGTCTTCCCGTTGGGCCGATTGCTTGATACGTTAGCCAGTGTTTTTATGACCTTTACTTTGCCTTCCAACAGGGTGGTTTTGACGCTTTTCTCGTCCGAATAACTATTGATATTAAAGTGAGTTCCCAACACTTCGACAACCTGTCCTTCGGAACAGACTCGGAAAGGCCGCGCTACGTTAGGACTCGTTTTAACGTGCGTAATCTCAAAATAAGCTTCGCCATTTAGCTCGACCTGCCGTTCGTGGCTCAAAAATTTAGTGGGGTATTTCAACGATGAAGCGGCATTTAACCAGACCTTGCTACCATCGGGGAGAATAACGCGGAATTTCCCTCCGCGGGGTGTCGTAATAGTGTTATACGCAACAACTGGAACTCGTTGGGACGATGAAGCCGCTGTTGCTTTGGATAGGTCATAGACTAATTGACCATCAGCGGTTTTCGTGATCACCATATCCGACTGCCTGGCAATTTCGCCATTGGTGGCGTCGTCCAGGTTTATCTGAGACGCATCGGCCAGGGTTAAAACGGCCTTGTTTCCGCCCGGTAGAATATCATTTAGCTGTTGGGCAACTGGCTGTGTGGGTGTATCCTTATAGACAACCTGATAAACGAGAAGGCCAGAAATGACAATAACAAGGGCTGCCGCAACGAGCTGGCCTAAACGGGTGCCTATATACGTAGTACGCGCCGTTTGGGTATGCCCTGTTTCGGCGGCTATCCGTTCCCAGGCCGCTTCTTTATCGCCCGGGCCGAAGCGATCAAGTTCCTGACCAAGAGTGTCTTTCTCCGTCAGTTTCTCAAAAAGCGCTCTATTGTGCTCGCTTTGGGCGATCCAATCGGCCAGTTCTTCCCGTTCCGGATGGCTCAATTCGCCCTTGAGGTACTTCGCAATCAGGTCGCCTTGCCTGAAATAGCCGCTGTAGTCTTCCATGGTGCTGCGTTACACCATAGAGACACCTGACATCTGAAATAGGATAAAGGGAATATAAATTTTAATGAATTATTTTTTGACGACAACCGGGAAGGCCTAAAGTTATAATTCAATCCCGTTGATTTTCAGGGACACTATACTATATGCAGGACATTCCAGGTGATAAGCAGAGCGAATAATTCGGGCGACAGGTGTAACTTTAGTAGCTCCAGTGCCCGATGTTTCTGTTTTTTGACAGTATTGATCGACATCGACAACTCGTCTGCTATCTCCTGATTCTTTTTCCCTTCGAGATAACTCATGACCGAAATGACCCGATAACTTTCGGGTAGAGCGTTAATAGCGGCATGAATTTCAGCAATCACTTCCGACGAGATGATGGCATCCATGATGGTTGCTTCTTCAGGTTCACTGGTTCCCTGTTGCAGTCGGTAGTCATCAACCACTTTCGCGTGACGTATTACATTCAGGCTGGCATTGCGAACGGTGCTGTACAGGTAGTTTTTCACCGCTACATTATTAGCCAGGACAAATGCTCGTTCCTGCCAGTATTTAATAAAAGCATCCTGCGCAATGTCCTGCGCCTGGGCCTGATCGCGAACAATTTGTTGAGAAAAGTAGACAAGACGATCGTAGAATTCCTTGAACAGGCTGTCCAGGTCAAGCGCATCCGGGGTGGCTTCCGGACCACTTATCGTTGCATACATCTTCCGTAGAACACCCATCGTATGACGTAGTAAAGGTACGCAAAAAGGGTTGTAAGCAATCGCTGTTGATATCCGCAGCGACTGCCAGAAAACCATTATTTTTCTAAATAAATCGAATGCTAAGTAAATGGCAGATACTTAAAAAAACCTTAACAAATGCTTAACATGTAAGTAATGGAGGGATTTTTAGGAAAAAAAAGAGAAATTATGAGATAGGAATCGTTGTTTTACCTGATTCTTCGTCTAGGTCCCTAAATAATACCATGTACCGTGATGAGGACCCGGCGACGCAGCTGAATACCTTTGGGATGAATAGACCCGGCCTTATTTTCAGGTCCAGATCAGGCGTACTGCCTTATATGGCTAGTCAACCAGATTCCACGCGACTATGGATTTTAACACAATTGAGTATCTAAAAGAAGGTACTACAAGACAACGGGAAGCGTATGGCGTGTTGACAGAATACCAGGTGCTGGCTAAGCTGGAAGCCTTTTCGCCCATCCTGGTGGGCACCATACCAATCAACATCGATATTGAAACAAGCGACCTCGATATTATCTGCTACTGGACCGATAGGCAGACGTTTACGGCCATGGTACGTGATGGGTTTAGCTCCGAAAAAGGATTCAGCATCAGGGAGTCGTCAACATCGGGCAGGGACGTTGTCGTGGCTAATTTTAGCCTTGAGGGGTTTGACATTGAAATCTTTGGAGAGAACATTCCAACCCGGCAACAAATGGGCTATCGGCATATGCTGATCGAACACAAACTCCTGTCAGAGCGCGATGAAGCGTTCCGACAGGAGATTATTGCCCTCAAACGAAAAGGCTACAAGACCGAACCGGCTTTCGGTCTATTGCTTGGCCTTCAGGGAAATCCATACGTTGAGCTATTGGCGTATGAAAACGTTTGATAGATATTAATTGAGGTATTCTTATAAATGACGGATTGGTTTTCATCAAATAATCATGAGTAACCGATTTGTGATGAGCGTACTGATGGTTGCCCGGTAAGCTTTTTCAACCAACTAACTCAGGATTTGAATTGGTCGGCTGATTTGAATTCCTTAACTTTGAGTATGGCAGATCAACTAATACGTTCGGTTTCGGAGTTCAACAATGACCTAAAATTAAAAGGCTTCAATGTTTTTGAGATAGAATGTGACAGTAGCGCCACCCGCATCTATAGCCGGAAAGATTTCTACAAAATTTGCCTGACAACCGGCCAGAGCATCATCCATTATGCGGACAGGAGCTTTGAGCACAACGATACGGTTCTGTTTTTTGGCAATCCACACGTTCCTTATTCATGGGAAACGATTTCAACTACTTACGTAGGCTACACCTGCCTGTTTTCTGAGGACTTCCTCAAACTGTCCGACCGGTCAGAAAGTCTGCAAAATTCTCCTTTATTCAAGCTCAGCGGCACACCGATATTTATTATAAGTCCGCAGCAACGGGAGTTTTTAAATACAATCTTCCAGAAAATGATCGAGGAGCAGCAGACCAATTATTCGTACAAAGATGACCTGATGCGCAACTACATACACCTAATTATTCACGAAGCGTTGAAGCTAGAGCCCTCGCAACATTTTGACCAGCATAAGAACGCCGGTTCCCGGCTGGCCGCTGTTTTTCTTGAATTGCTGGAACGGCAGTTTCCGATTGAGACCATCGCCCGTCCGTTACAACTGACTACGGCTCAGGATTACGCCAGGAGCCTGAATGTTCATGTCAACTATCTAAACAGGGCTGTTAATGAGGTAACCGGTAAATCCACCACGGCTCATATTGCAGAACGCGTTCTGAGCGAAGCAAAAGCCCTGCTACAACATACCGACTGGAACATTTCCGACATTGCCTATGCCCTGGGCTTTGATTATCCTTCCTATTTCAACAACTTCTTCAAAAAGTTTACGGGTACCAATCCCCGAAACTTCCGTCTGGTGATGGTTTGAAATGTATAAGTATTGGTTTGAATACTTTTATCTGACCTATTCTTTCCGGCTGTAGCTTTGTCTGTATATAAATTTAGAAGACAAACCTAAACAGTCGCTTCGGCAGCCGATTGATATGATCGCAACAAAAGGGTATGCAGCCCAAACCAAAGAGTCAGCACTGGCTCCCTGGAGTTTCCAGCGCCGTGAGGTAGGGCCCCACGATGTGCAATTTGATATTCTTTACTGTGGCGTTTGTCATTCGGACCTCCACCAGATCAAAGATGAGTGGGGCGGGAGCATTTTTCCGATGGTTCCCGGTCACGAAATCGTAGGTAAAGTCGTTGCCGTTGGCGCTCACGTCACTAAATTCAAGGTGGGCGATTTAGCGGGCACCGGATGCATGGTCGATTCCTGCCGCGTGTGCGAATCCTGTCAGCAGGGTCTGGAGCAGTACTGCCTGGTCGGCAATAGCCAGACCTATAACGGGTTGGAACAGGATAAGAAAACGCCTACGTACGGTGGCTACTCCAACACCATCGTCGTCAACGAAGATTTCGTACTACACATACCTCAGAATTTAGACCTGGCGGCCACGGCTCCCCTGCTCTGTGCCGGCATTACGACGTATTCACCGCTACGCCACTGGAAGGTGGGGCCAGGTCATAAGCTGGCTGTTGTAGGCCTGGGCGGCTTGGGGCACATGGGCGTTAAGTTCGGAGTAGCCTTAGGGGCTGACGTGACCGTGCTGAGCACGTCCCCCAGGAAAGAAGCTGATGCGCAAAAGCTGGGTGCCCATCATTTCATGGTAACAACTGATCCCGCTCAGCTCGAAGCCGCAAGCGGGCAATTTGATTTCATCCTTGATACCGTATCGGCGGAGCATGATTACATGCAGTACATGACGATGTTGAACGTTGATGGCGTACACATCTGTGTGGGTGCTCCTCCAACGCCTTCAGCCATGCACGCCTTTAGCCTCATCATTGGTCGGAAAAGTATTGCCGGGTCAAGTATTGGCGGTATTGCAGAAACTCAGGAAATGCTGGATTTCTGCGCCGAGCATGACATTGTTTCAGACATCGAGATGATCGACATCAAGGATATTCAACCCGCATATGATCGTATGGTGAAGGGGGATGTGCGCTACCGGTTTGTCATCGATATGGCTACTTTATAGCATGACCATCATAAACTGTCTTCTTTGACACGGCGTAATAAGGCGTGACGGCGTACGTAGCAAAAGTGGTTTTTACCAACATTAAAAATTCTGCTCAATGGCTGACAACGAACGTAAAGGGAACGGATTCGACAACGATAATTCACCCCGACGGATTTTTTTAAAGAAGTCATCCGCGCTGGCGGCTTGGGCACTGACCCCTACGGTGGCAATGACAGTGGTTGACAACGGTCTCCACGAGAAGGTGGCTCTGGCCGTCGAGCAGATGCCGTTATGGCTGACCATCAATGGGAAAGCCCAGCAACTGAGCATCGAACCACGGGTCACACTCCTCGATCTGCTCCGCGAACAGCTCCACCTGACCGGCACCAAGAAAGGCTGCGACCACGGCCAGTGTGGCGCCTGCACAGTCCATGTCGACGGGCAGCGGGTCAACTCGTGCCTGACGCTGGCCATGACGACCGAAGGTTGTACAGTAACGACCATCGAAGGACTGGCTGACGGCGGACCGACGGGGACGTTGCACCCCATGCAGGAAGCCTTTATCAAACAAGATGGTTTTCAGTGCGGTTATTGCACACCCGGACAGATCATGTCGGCGGTGGCCTGCATCCGCGAAGGACACGCCAATACGCCGGAAGAAGTCCGCGAGTACATGAGCGGAAATATTTGCCGCTGCGGGGCCTATGCCAACATTGTCGACGCGATCATGGACGTAAAAAAGGGAGGAGCCAAGGTATGAATCCATTTCAGTTTACGCGGGTTACGACCCCAAAGGCCGCCATCTCGGCCGTGACCAAAGAAAAAGGCACCTACTTTCTGGCAGGCGGCACCAACCTGATCGACCTGATGAAGCGCGAGGTCGTCATTCCCGAACGCCTGGTCGACATCAACAAACTGCCGCTGGCAACGATTGAGAAAACAGTGACCGGTTTGCGAATTGGGGCGACGGCCAAAAACTCAGCTGTCGCTGATAATGAGTTAGTAAAGAAGTATTTTCCGCTACTATCACAGGCCCTGAACGCGGGAGCCTCGGCGCAACTTCGGAACATGGCCACGGTGGGCGGGAATATGATGCAGCGCACCCGTTGCGCCTATTTCTACGATAATTCGATGCCCTGTAACAAGCGTAGCCCCGTACAGACGGGTGGTGCGGCCGGTTCGACGGAACGATTCCGAGCCGACAAAGGACAGGCCAACGGGCCGACGGGTTGCGGAGCTATCGGCGGATTCAATCGGATGCACGCTATTTTCGGGGCCAGCGAAAAGTGCATTGCCGTTCATCCCAGTGACATGTGCATCGCACTCGTTGCGCTGGATGCCACGGTAAACGTATCGGGTCCGAAGGGTGACCGCAAGATTCCATTCGGGGAGTTTCACCGGTTGCCGGGCGATAAACCCCAGCAAGACAATACGCTGCAACCGGGTGAGCTGATTATGTCGGTGGATTTGCCCACGAACCGATTCTCCGACAATTCACACTACCTCAAAGTGCGCGATCGGGCTTCGTATGCCTTCGCGCTGGTGTCGGTGGGTGTCGCACTTGATATGAAAGGCAACACGATACGTGATGTTCGGCTGGCGATGGGTGGGGTGGCTCACAAACCCTGGCGGTTGACCAAAGCTGAAGATTTTCTGCGCGGTAAGCCCGCTACCGAAGCTAATTTCAAACAGGCGGCTGCACTGGCTATGCAGGGTGCCAAAGGCTACGGCGAGAATGATTTTAAGCTAACGTTGGCCCCTAACTCGATTATCGACGCCCTGAAAACCGCCACTAAAACCGCCTGATCATGACGAAAGATACGAAAAATCCACCCATCGATCGGGTAGATGGACGATTGAAAGTGACCGGCGGAGCCAATTACTTCGCTGATTTTGAGATCCCTAACACGGCTTATTGTGTCATCGTTGGTAGCAAAATTGCCAAGGGGACCATTGCCAGCCTGGATACCAAAAAAGCGCAAAACGCACCGGGCGTACTGGGTGTGTTTACCCACCAGAACATGCCGCCCATTCCAGGTTGGGACGCCCCCGTTGGCGGTGAAGCGGATGGACCAGCACCCAAACCCAAGACCGAAGAAACCTACCGTATACTGAGTAGTTCAAAGATTCTCTTCGACGGACAGCCCATCGCTATCGTGGTAGCCGATACCTACG
The DNA here is from genome assembly GCF_900112365.1 of Spirosoma endophyticum. Taxonomy (GTDB): domain Bacteria; phylum Bacteroidota; class Bacteroidia; order Cytophagales; family Spirosomataceae; genus Spirosoma; species Spirosoma endophyticum. The sequence continues at coordinate 80,944 of NZ_FOLQ01000001.1, forward strand.
AACGAGCTACCTACGCGGCCTCACTCGTCAAAGCGACTTATTCTAAACAAACAGCCCGTACCGATCTGCAAAAACACGTAGCAGAGGGTATTGCGCCAAAGGGGGCCGATGGTGGTAATTATTTGCGAGGGAAACCTGATGCTTATCAAGCCGCTCCCGTTACACTGGAGGCTAATTACACCATACCTATCGAGGTGCATAACCCGATGGAACTGCATGGTATTCTAGCCCACTGGACTGGCCCCAATACGTTGATGATCTACGCCAAAACACAAGGTGTGAACGCTACGCAGCAGGCGATGGCCGAAGCTTTCAAGATTGCCCCAAAAAACATCCACGTACACGCCGAATTCATGGGGGGCGGCTTTGGTATGGGCCTCCGAACCTGGCCTCAGGAAACAGCCGTGGTAGCCATTGCCCGCAAAATTGGCCGCCCTCTGAAACTGGTGGTGAACCGGAGTCAGATGTTTACCCTGGTTGGCCATCGGCCGTATACGGTGCAGACGATCAATATGGGTGCCGACCAGGATGGCAAACTGATCGGCATTGCTCACGCGGCTACCGCCGAAACGGCCAGCTACGAAGACTTTACCGAAGCGACCGTCAACATGACCAAGTTCATGTACGCCTGCCCCAATGTGAGTACTCGCTACCGGATCGTGCGGCTCGACCGGAGCGTTCCGATCTGGATGCGTGGGCCTGGCGAAGCCACAGGAGCGTTTGCGCTGGAATCGGCGATGGACGAAATGGCTCACAAGCTGAAACTCGACCCCATTGAGTTCCGCCTGCGCAACTATACTGAAACCGATCCTGAACATAATCGGCCGTATTCAAGCAAAAACCTGAAAGAAGCGTATCAACGCGGAGCCGAGGCTATTGGCTGGAGTAAACGAAAAAACGAACCGGGTAGTACGCGCGAGGGTGACTGGCTCATTGGCTACGGTATGAGCACCGGTACCTTCAATGCCTTCCGGTGGGAAGCCAGCGCCCGCGTCCTGCTAAAAGCCGACGGCTCGCTGACGGTGCAGAGTGCCGTCACCGACATTGGACCGGGCACCGGAACGGCGCTGACGATGATTGCCCACAACGTACTGAATGTACCCCTAAATCGCATCAAGGTTGAATACGGCGATACGTCACTACCTAAAGCCCCTACCCAGGGTGGGTCGGCCATTGTCTCGGCGGTAGGGTCAGCGGTGTTCGATGCCTGCACCAGCATCAAACAGGCGCTGATCGAATTGGCCACGAAAAACGGCGGACCCCTGGTCGGTCGTCAGGCGGATGAGTTGACGCTGGCCGATGGGATATTATCTATCTTAACCGAACCGAAGAAAAAGGTGGCTGTCAGCGACTTGATGCAGGCCAACAACCTGGCCGTAATTGACCGAACGAAAGAGTCGAAAGGTGGGCCACAACTTCAGAATTATTCGATGTATTCGTTTTCGGTGCATTTCGTGCAGGTACGGGTCAACCCGCTAACGGGCGTAGTACGTGTAACCAAAGCCGTTAGCGTGGCGGATTCGGGCCGGATCGTCAGCCCCAAAACGGCGGCCAGTCAGATGATTGGTGGTGTGGCGGGTGGCATCGGCATGGCTCTAACCGAAGAAGCCGTCATTGATCACCGATTTGGTCGTTTTGTCAATAACAACCTGGCCGATTATCACGTAGCGGTTCACGCCGACGTACCGGCTATTGAAACGATTATGATCGACAAGCCCGACCCGATTATCAACCCGATGGGTGCCAAAGGCATGGGAGAAATTGCCCTGATCGGGTTTGCTGGAGCCGTTGCCAATGCGGTTTTTAACGCCACTGGTCAACGCATCCGCGACCTGCCGATTACCCCGGATAAAGTAATGCAAAAACTGACGTAGCATGGAAATCAGTAAAAACGGAATGCAGCCTTCGGTCAGAGGACCGGAAGCCTGGTTTACAGGGGCCGTGCGCATCGACCCTTTGTTCGCCAAAAAAGAAGTAACCAAAGCAGCCGGAGCACTGGTTACCTTCGAGCCGGGTGCCCGAACTGCCTGGCACACCCATCCGGCGGGTCAAACGCTCATTGTTACCTCCGGGATGGGGTGGGTGCAGCGCGAAGGAGGCCCCATTGAAGAAATTCATCCCGGCGACGTAGTCTGGTTTGAACCCAACGAAAAACATTGGCATGGTGCTTCGCCTACTAAAGCCATGAGCCACATTGCCATTCAGGAAGAGCTAAACGGTGAGGTGGTAACCTGGCTGGAGAAGGTAAGTGACCATGAGTACGCAAAATAAAACCAACATGGAACCAATTTTTCAGCGGATGCGGGCTGGTGAACCGCTCCGAAAAGATGATCCTGACTACAATACGTTTGGCAAGGTCGTGGCACGTACCATCCGGCTATGCGTTGAGATGAACGCCACGGCCACCGAGCTTGACAAAGTCCGCAGCCGGTTGAGTGACATTATCGGAACCGGGATAGACGAGTCGACCACGATTTTCCCTCCATTTTATACCAATTTTGGCCGGTTCATTCGTCTGGGCAAAAACGTCTTTATCAACCACAACTGTTCGTTTCTGGATATTGGTGGTATTACGATTGAAGATGATGTGCAGATCGGTCCCAGCGTCAAGCTTACGTCGGAAAATCACCCACTTGACCCCGCTGACCGCAAAACAGTCCTTCTCCAACCCATTCTGATCAAACGGAATGCCTGGATTGGGGCAGGAGCCATCATTTTGCCGGGCGTTACGGTTGGCGAAAACGCGGTGGTGGCTGCGGGTGCGGTGGTGAGTCGGGACGTACCGCCCAATACAGTCGTTGCCGGAATTCCGGCGAAGGTGGTGAAAATACTATAATTGAAGGAACGGAAAGACGGACGAAACGGTCATGAAACAGTCAATCGACAACAAAATAACCTACTTTACCGGTCATCCGACCGCCAGCCCGCAACTAGCCTGCATGGCTCTCCATATCTTGTTGATCATAGTCGCCTTCGTTGCGTCTCCTCGTTTGGCCCTGGGACAGATTACCCAGGTCGTGACGGGTCCGCAGGCAGCGACGCGAGGCCCTGCTGCTACGTTTACGGGGACCGTTTGGGTGACGAGCCTGGTTCCCAATGACTCGATCTTTACGACGGTTTCTGGTAGCGTCGCCTTTACGCCAGGAGCCCGCTCCTTTTGGCATTCTCACCCGACCGGGCAGATCCTCATTGTCACTGATGGGGTTGGTTACCACCAGATAAAAGGGGAACCAAAGCAACTGATTCGCAAAGGCGACGTAGTGAAATGCCCGCCCAATGTGGTTCACTGGCACGGAGCCAGTCCCGGCAGTAAAATGACCCACCTGTATATTATCCCAAACACCGAAAAAGGCATCGTCAACTGGCTTCAACCCGTCACGGATGCGGAATACAATCAAGCCAATAAACGTTAATAAATAGACGTAATGCTTAAAACCAACTTGCTGCCCGGAATACTACTTTTTGTTCTTCTATTACCCACAACGGTCATGAATGCACAGCAGGCAACCGACGTAAATCAGGGACTAAATGCCCAGCAGCAACGTATCGTCGCCATTTCTGCGTTAACCGCCACGGGAGATCTGGACGGGCTGAAAGCGCAGTTGAGCACAGGGCTCGATGCCGGTCTTACGGTCAATGAAATCAAAGAAATACTGGTGCAATTATATGCTTATTGTGGTTTTCCCAGGAGTCTGAACGGTATAAACACGTTTATGACTGTGCTGGACGAACGAAAAGCAAAAGGGATTCAGGACCCGCAGGGCAAGAAAATCCGGTTGGCTGACGACCGTTCCGGTAAATACGAACAGGGTAGAAAAGTATTGGAAACATTAACGAAAACGCCCCAATCAAAACCAGCGCCCGGTTTTGGTGAATTCGCTCCACGGATAGATGCATTTTTAAAGGAACACCTTTTTGCCGACGTATTCGACAGCGATGTGCTGACTTACCAGCAACGGGAACTGGTAACCATATCTGCCTGAACGGCCATGTCGGGCGTTACATCCCAGTTACAGGCCCATCTAAAAATGGGAATGAATACCGGCATTACCGAAAGTCAGTTAGTCCAGGTTGCGGGCTTGATCGAAACGTTCATCAGTCGAACCCAGGCGAACACGTTACGCACATTACTAGGCAAGCCTGCTGTCCCGGTCATTGAACCGGATATGATGGTACGTATTGCGGAGATTAACATCGCGCCCGATCATCTGGACGAATACAAAGCCATTCTAAAGGAAGAATCGGCCGCATCGGTCAAACTAGAGCCTGGGGTCATTGCTATTTTTCCGATGTATGAGAAGGAAAAACCCACCCAAATCAGGCTGGTGGAAATATACGCCAGCAAGGCTGCTTACCAGGCGCATCTGAAAACACCTCATTTTCAGCACTACAAAACATCTACCTTGAACATGGTAAAATCATTAAAGCTGATTGAAATGGATACTATTACCCCGGAAACGATGGCAGAGCTATTTAAAAAGTTAAAATGAGCTGGATTTAGACCGGGTGCTGTATTCTAGTCTGGTAATTAGTTTGTTGGCACAACTCACACTGAACGATTAAATCAATCCATGATGGCCGAGAACGACTGTCGGTAATCTTCGCCATAGATGATTTTATAATCTCTGGCGAATTTTTCGAAGGCATTCTTGGCCAGCGTATGTTTGCCCATCAAGGCCAGCGCCTTGCATTTCATCACGATCGCTTCCTCATTGACGGGATCGTAATAGAAAATGTAATTGGTGAGTTGAATCAGAAATTCGGGATCATCGCTAATGTTCAGGTTTTCAGCGTATTGGAGAAACGTATTGATGATCTTATTGGAAATGTCTGATTTGAATTCATCCAGCCAGTTGTACTCCGTGTTCAGTAAAAAGGAACCCCGTTTGGTGATTTCGCCCAGTTCACTGATCGTCTGTTTGGATAGCGTTGCTTTATCGGTAATGATGCCCATATAGCGCTCATAATCAACGTAGACTTGCCTGAAATCGAACGTAATGCTCCAGTATCCGGACTCTTTTGAGAGCGAACAGCCGCCAACTTTATCAAGTATATGCCGCAATTTGGCAATGTTTACCGACCGATTATTGCTCGCATCACGACCGGCCTTGTCGGGCCACAGAATTTCATTGAGTTTTTCGGACGGAACGCCCTGTTGTTTGCCAATACTATTAAGAGCCAGCAATAAAAACAACTCCTTAAGCAAGGGGGTGAACGCTTTGGTGATGTCGTTCCTGGCCTGATCGAACACCTGAAAATTGCCGAAAAAATAGACGCTGGCCGTGTGCACCGATTGGCTGGCGACGTCAGCCTGTAGCGTTGGTTCGGCTGGTTTTGTCAGGAGACTTAATGCGGCTGATTGGTCTGGAAGTGGGCCTGATTCAGGTCGATACGTCTTTGGTAGTAAGCGCTTCCGGACATACAGAAAGGCTACAATACCCACCATAAGACCACCCAGCGCCCAAAACCAATACGTAGTAAAAGATCGTTTTTTCGCGGATTCCTGCGGTTCCAGCTCATTAGGCGGAAAAGAGATTGTGTAGAGTTTTACATCGGTTGTGTTCTTTTCACTCCGAAACAGCGTGACCGTAACCAGTTGATGGCTGGCTGGGCAGAAATACAGATCTGAAAAAGAATGCGTATCGTGAAATTGATACGGAATGGAATTGCCAACGGGTTCATAGGTCGGCCTGGTCAACGACCCCCGTATGAGTTGAAGCTGCGATTTGAACTGCTGATTGGGGAAGATCAGCCCATAAAAAAGCTTTGATTTTGAATCGATTATCAGCGAATTCCCAAAGGCAAAATCTGTTTTCGGAAGTGGTAATTCATAAAGTTTTTTGAACGAATTTTCTTTCACTACGTAGCGCAACAGGTCATACGAGCTTTTTGGGTTAAGCATTTGCTCGCCGGTCAGACTACCGTAGCCGCCAATGACATAGGCCGTGTCAGCCTTGGACGTAGTACCTAATGCGGCCAAATAACGTGGGGTAAACGTACTGTCTTTAGTCGGGATAATTTCCCACGTTCGGGCGGCAAAACGGTATCGTTGAATGCTGTTTTTGTATGTCAGTTGACCGTATCCGCCGAGAATGTACAGGGAAGAATCAACCCCGGAAATGAATTTATTCGCCTGCCAGTACTCGGTGGCAATGGTGTACTTGGGCGTAATGGCTTCATTTTTCCAACTGCGGGCGCCGGGGTCGTAGGTAGATACCGCCTTTTGATCGGCGTAGAACGTATACAGTTTTTTAACGAACGGGTTGTAAATGGACTGATTCCCAGGCAAAAAGCTCGGTGGCGGATTTTTGTGAGCTACTACCTTGTCCTGCCGGTTCTGAACGGAATAACTATAAAGAATATCAGAACCGACAATATGGACAGTTTCAGTGGTGGGGTCAAAGGCCACGCTGGCACTGCCATTTACACTGAACTGTTTGGCTAATTTCCAGTCTGTGTGCAGCGATTTAATCCAGACCGGATTTTTTACCGAAGCCATTTTGCCGACTATTTCATCGGTTGCGCTAGTTCCGTTGGCTTCGTTTAACGGCCAGTAATGCGTACGCTGCCCATCTTCAGTGATTGCAATGTCTTTCACATTCATCGGCGGCAAATCTTTCGACTTGAACTCCCTGAATTCATTACCGCCAAAAAGAACCGTAAAACAACCTGATTCATCAAATGAGACTTTTTCCTGAACGACCAGTTTCTTATTCGTATAGACCAGCAGTGATTTACGCTTCAGATCCAGCTGGATTTTGAAGGTATTCCAATGGTAGAAAAGTTGTGCCGAATCAATGTGTATGATGGATTTTGAGAATCGCTCACCAATAATGATTTTAAAGCTTTTCGATTTTTGATCGTACAGTAAATCAAGGTTTTGCTTTTCGTTCTGAATGATTCTGAAAATGTACCCGAAATAGGTGGTATAATTCGGGGCAAGGGATAAATCAAACGTTAGCTCAACGGTTCCGTTTAGGCACAGTGGTTGCTCCGGGCTTAAGTTCAACGACGTGCGATTGTCCTGTATTTCTTCCTGTCCGGCAAAACGCAACCCGTATGATTGGGCATTTAGCGAAACCGAAGCCGTAAAGAATATAGCTATAGTGCAGAAACATACACGTAGTAAAACGCCGTAGATAGTCCTGCTAAATCCCAATATCATGTTGGTTATCCTGCAAAAATGACAGTTATTGTCTACAGAGTGGTCCGCTCTGTGAACAATATTTTTGCTCAGGTACTTACTGCCTGCGCTAGAGGGTAAAGGTATTGGGATCACGAATTTACCGAATACCTGCTGCCTTTACCGTCGTTCATTTTGTGCAGATCTGACGGGTATAGCATTTACGGTCAATACGTCGCTAAACTTACAGTGGGCTGTTGGGGTGCAAACAACTCTTCCAGTATTCGATGATTTGCTTGATCTGGTGGAAAAGACCATCATAGGACGGGGACTTTTTATAAAATCCCTGAACGGTAGCATCGTAGGCCATGCGAACAAGCTGGGAATTGGCAGCCGTAGTTAAAAACACAAATGGAATGGACTTCCGCCGTAAATACTCGCTCTGGTTGATATACTGCCGGAGTTCCAGTCCATTCATAAGTGGCATATTGATGTCGCACAAAATCAGAAAGGGCTGTTGCTGTGTGTTTTCAAAATAATGCAGGGCATCCTGACCATTGGCAAAGAAAATCACCTCATTGACAACCCCAAGCCGCTGAATGGCCTGGCCGATCAGATACTGATCATCTTCGTCATCCTCAATAGAAATAATAGGACCTTGCAAGGACATATACTAGTGAAAGCTACTGGATTGATTGATAAATATATGGTTTTGAATTCATATGAGTTGTACCCAGATAAATAACCCGATTCAATGGCTTTTTTATCACTTCATTAGAATCGATTTCACGAGGCACATCCTCTACAAACACAAAGGAAACTCTAATTTACATGGGTAAAATGAGATACCCTCACTATTAAATAAAGCGATTTGGCGTACTTAGCCGTTATACCTCTAAACTTACGACCATGGCCCGCGAAGAGAAGCAGAAAAAAAACATCAAGAAAGTGGCTACAAAGGCTCCCAAGGTACATGGTGCCCCCAAAGTGCCTAAATACGAGCAGAGCGACTCGGGGTTTTCGCCCCTGGTTCCGCCATCCAAGAGTAAGAAATGATGCTACGTAGTCAGTAGATCAGGGAATCAAATTTCAGTACGTGAACAAGTTTAATCGTATGCCGATCTGTCGTAAACGACTCATTTTGGTACTGGGGATTCTGGTCGCTACCGTCGGAAATAGCCGCGCTCAGTCAGCGCCCGACCTGCGCCAGATACGCTGGGGCTATTCCAAAAAACAAGTTAGAGAGGCTGAAGAAAAAAAGCCGACGTCCACCCGAAGCGATAAGCTAATCTATGCTCAGGTGCCGATTGGTAGTCGGATGGTGGGTCTCGAATACGAGTTTAACGGCGATTCACTACTCTCGGCATCCTACTATTATTACGTAAACGCATCCATTACTCAGTCGGATGTGGTGGCGGCCGCTGCTGAATTTGACGCCTTATTAACCGAAAAATACGGGCCGGGGAAAACAGCCAAAGTGGGGGAGATCAAACAGACGCTATGGATGACACCAAGAACGCGTATCAGTCTGGCCTTAGGCAACGTGGACAAAGGCTGGTCGGTAGAACTGGTTTATTTGTGCCGCGTCTGTTCAGGCGACGTTCAGGCCATGCCGAAGGAAGAATTTAAGCCGCGTAAAGAGATCAAGGATTTTTAAGAATCAAGATAAACGTCGAAAAGGCGTTATTAACAGACTAAAGAATAAAGAATTGCGATACGCGTTAATTCTATGAAATCTGGGGGATGCGAACGTAGTACGTTTGGTTTTTCGTTCAGTTGTAAAAATTTTGGTACAATTTTTTAAAGGGCCAGCTACTTGGTTAATTCGCTATGAAACAGTGGATTAGTTGACTAGTTGGTCTCTTTTTGTAATTTCCTGCCGCCCTACTAGTTATCATTGTATGAAATTTTCTTCCGGACGTTTGTATTTGCCTGGCGCATCCGTCATGCTATTACTGCTGTTCACCCGCTTATACATCAATTTATTGCCAGCCCTGAATCAGGCGAAACAGGCGTATGCAAATGGTCAGGCGCTGACGGTAGAAACAGGCCTAAAACCGGGTGCGATTCAACGGTTGCTCACCACGGGTAATTACTACACCGATCCACGGGACGTAGCACTCGTGGCCGACTCGCTGCCCGCCAAACTCGCACAGAATGGTACGTTAGATAATCTAGGAGCCCTGAACAAGCGGCAATTTTCGGTGCTGGCTCCGGTGGCCTGGCGTAGTCGAGTTGGCGGAGCTGATTTTCGAAGCCGCTTGCAGTTATCGCGTCAACAGATGGGTTTCGATTCGGTGCTGTACAATCGGGAGTTGACGAATCCCAAGCCGTATCCGTCCGTCGTGAACACGGGAAGTGGTCCGGTGGCCATGTCGGGCCGGGTAGTCCGGGACGATCGACCCATGGCGGGCGTCCTGATGCAGCTCAAACGGCATCCGGCGACGGCCCAGCCCGATACGCTTCCCGATCGATTTATTTACGCCCGTACGGAGGCCGATGGCCAATTTTCGTTTACGGGCCTGAAGTCTGGTGCTGGCTATAGCGTTGTTCCCCTCAAACCCGGATTTGAGTTTGGTAGTCGACGCGGTACGGCCCGGCTCGCCCGCGATCAGTCGTTTTCGTTTGACGCCCGCCCGCATTACATCCGGCTAATCGGATCGACGGTGTATGGACAACTCAAAACAGATCATGCCCTTACCGTTCGGACGCCTGCTACGTATGGCTGGCAGTTCTGGAGAATTGTACTTAGTTTTTTCCTGGCCTTCTGGGCTGTGCAGTGGATCTGGGCACTTCGGCGTTTTCAACCCGATCCGTTGCTGTTGCCGATCCTGATGCTGCTCACCGGCTTATCGGTGTTGACGTTACTCGCCATTCAGGACCCGTTGCAGGACACGCTCTATGCCGCCCAAACCGTTCAGGGGATCGCCCTTGGTCTGGTGGGGATGACCATTTTGTCGCAACTAAATATCGGTCGCTTCTACACTACGTGGTGGTTTGACGGACTGTTTGCGTTTCGGAATCGGTCGTCGGTTCGGTTATCGGGCTGGACATGGCTGGTGCTGGCCGTTGGCCTGGCCGGTCTGACTTTGTTAGCTGGTTCGGGACCGGAAGGGAGCGGGGTGCGGGTAAACTTATCGATTCTGGGTTTGACGTTTCAGCCCAGCGAAATCACCAAATACTTGCTGTTACTCTTCTTTGCCGGTTTTTTTGCAGCCAACGAACAGCAAATCCGACAATTGCCCGATTTGCGCTGGCGTTTTACCGTGAGTTTCGGCGCACTGGCCGGGGCTGGTTTGTTGATGCTCCTTTATCTGTTGCTGGGCGATATGGGGCCGGCACTGGTCGTCTGTTTTACGTTTTTATTGTTCTACAGCATTGCGCGGGGCAACCTGCCTCTGACACTGGCAACGGGCGTTGGGTATGGTGTAGCGTTGTGGTTACTGCCGGGCTGGATCGCTACGTTGCTGGCGCTGGTCATCGTCGTTGGTTACATGTATTGGAAAGGCGATGCCCGGTCGGAAACCGGCTTGGGCTGGCTGGCGTTGCTGGCCGAAGCACCCGTACTGCTGTTACTGGTAATGGCCATGTTTGCCTTTGGTGATCTATTACCGTTCGTGGGGAGCCGCTTGGCCGACCGCAAAGCGATGTGGCTCAACCCCTGGAACAATGATGTGTATGGGGGCGATCATCTGGCACACGGATTCTGGGCGCTGGCCTCCGGTGGCTGGTCGGGGCAGGGACTGGGCAAGGCCTTTGCCAACGCCATACCGGCCGCCCATACCGACATGATTCTACCCAGCTTAGGCGAAGAATTGGGTGGTCTGGGCGTCGTATGCGTTTTTCTCCTGTTCGGCGTATTGCTGCATCGGATTTTTCTTCACGCCCGGCGGGCGGGTCAGCCATTCAGCTTTTTTCTGACCGCTGGCATTGCCATAGCGACGGGTGTTCAGTTTCTGATTATCGCAGGTGGTTCCATTGGGTTACTACCACTTACGGGCATCAGTGTACCGTTTCTGAGCTACGGAAAAATCTCACTTATCATTAACCTGACGGCGATGGGAGCCGTATTTAGTGTGGCCCACCGACCGGGGCAAGTGGCTCAGCGCGAATACCTTGAGAGGCATTACGACGTAGTGCTGATGGCAGGCATCACCGGGTTTCTCGCAGGCGTCGTGGTGCTCATCGGGCACTTGTTACCCATCGTTGGCTGGCGCGGAAGCGAGTACATTGTGCGGCCCGCACGGGTGGTTACGCGCAACGGCGATCCGGTGTATAGCTACAACCCCCGTATTGAACGACTGACGAGAGCACTGGCCGCGGGCACGATCTACGACCGGAATGGGCTGGTGCTGGCCACAAGCGAACCCGGTATGGTTACCCGACAGCTCGGTAAATTACAGCAAAGCGGACTAAGTGCAGGTAAGGTTCAGGCGCTGACGAAGAAACGGCTCCAGCGGTATTATCCCTTCGGCGACCAGCTTTTTTTCTGGCTTGGCGACCTGAATACCCAGCTTTTCTGGGGGCAAAGCAACGGCTACTACGCCGAAGCGACGCACCTTAGTGAGTTACGAGGCTTCAACAGTCGCCCCCGAAAGTTGGACCTCGTCACGACCGACTACCGGGCCGACCGCTTTAGTCCATCCGTTCAGCAAACACGTACGTTGTCGGTCTACGATTACAGTGAACTGGCACCGGCTTTGCGGGCAGGAATCGATAGCCGGGAAGTGGCAGAGCGCAAAGCCAGGAACCGTGATCTTCACATAAGCGTGAATGCTGAATTACAGGTAGCGATCCAGAACGCGCTCGCTACGTCCGACTACCGCGATAAACGTATTTCGGTGGTTGTGCTGGATGCTGGCTCGGGCGACGTACTGGCCTCGGCTATGCACCCCTTGCCAAATCTGCAAACACCCGATGCGATGCTGCTGGCTGACCGGGACCGACAGAAATTGCCGTATCTCGTGACTGAACGCGATTTGGGCATGACCTACCCAACGGCTCCTGGGTCAACGGCCAAAATCCTGACGGCGATGGCCGCCTTCAACAAACTTGGCTCGTCGGCGTCGGATGTTAGCTACCGGATTTCGTGTGAGGAAATTATTCGTCGGGGAACGCGTGAATCGGAACCCTGTAACGAGTCGGTGGATATGCGTAAGGCAATTGTTCGGTCGAGTAATGTGTATTTTATTCGCACCGCCAACGATAATAAGCTGGATAACGAACTGGCTGACCAGTATTTAGCGACGGGCATGAACATTGACTTTGTGGGTGGCTACTCATTTTCGGATACCCGCACGGCAAAAGAGCGTGACCAGATTGAGCAGCACTGGCGCGATTCGTCGTTTGTCGTTCGTCGGAATTTGTACAACAGCAACCAATATCCCCGACGCTACCGGAGCGAATTTTCAGGACTGGCGTGGGGGCAGGGACAGTTAACATCAACCCCGGTGGCACTAGCGCGGATGGCTGGTGCCATTGCCAACAAAGGCATCCTGCAGCCGTCGCGCTACGTCCTGAATCGGGCTGGTACCCAGCAACCCGTGCCTGCGGGAAGCCGAATTGCCCGTCAGGCAGACTACGCTGAGCAACTGGAATCGTTTATGATTGATCAATCGAACTCGGGACGTAGTAAAATTAGTATAGCCAAAGTAGCAGGCAAAACGGGAACGCCCGAACGTATCGTGCAGGGTGTTCGACGGAACGATGGCTGGTATGTGTTTTTTGCTCCCACGCCCGACGGTCGGTCGCATACGGTGGTTAGTGTACGCATCGAGCTGGGCGAATCATCGGCCGACGCCGTACAACTGGCAAACAGTGTTGTTGCGCCAATCCTGAAACAGCGCGGTTATTTGGGGAGTTTTTAACAAGGTTCTCACTCGGCGAGGTCAAACAAATAGAACAACATGAGCATTCTCGATAACGTCAAAAACCTATTCGGGTTTACACCGTCCCAACCCGCTCCAGCCGTCAACGCGACGGAGGCACCGGCTGAACCCGTTGCAGAAACGCCTAAACCAGCACCGCAGGGACCACCCCCGGCTGGACAGCGACGGGATCAGTTACTCCGGTTTATTGTCGATAAATTACGGCCTTACCAGAATGAGCCGGAAACGACGCCTTCGGGTTTCAAGCTATGCATTGTTCCTGAAAACGGAGAGGAAGAAGAGCTGTACCGAGTTGCTTTATGGGATAGTCAGCCGGGCAAATTTCAGAAAGAATTAAGTCGGCAACTAGCTGATAATTATATCAAATTACCCAAAAACTGGCGATTTGAGTATACTTTTTATTCAGATGCGCTACCGGATTGCACGTATCGCGAAGGTAACCTGGGTTTACTTGTGCTGGATGATTCGAAACCAACGGGCCCGCCCAAACGGGCCCGCATATCGGCATTGGTTGGCCAGACGGAACAGACCGATTACACGCTTGATCCAGCCCAGAAAACCATGTTCTGCATTGGGCGGGGGCATTCAGTTCAGACGACGTCGGGGCGGGTACGAACCAATGATATTGTGATCCTCAATGACGACGACCCGGCGTTTACGGCTGAAAAGGGGAGGGGCAACGGAGCCGTGAGCCGTTCCCACGCAACCATCCGTTACGATGTAGCACAGCAACGGTACGCGCTCCTTGTCGATCCGGGCGGACTGCCATCCAGTGGCAATAAAACCAAAGTTTTCCATCCCGACGACACCATCGAACGGGCCGACATTCCCGGCATGGGCTACCCGCTTCAGCACGGCGATCAGATTGAGCTGGGTGGCGAAGTTGTGCTGTTATTTGAGCTTTATTGAAAGTTTATTGTCCACAGCGGCACAGAGAAAACAGAATTTAAATTTCAGAGTAACTAACTTTTAATTCTCTGTGCCTCTGTGGACAAAAACATTTACTTCCGAAATATTAAAACTTACCTTTCACCTCCAACAAACACCTGACACTACGTATGAGAAAGCGTATTTTACTACCCCTGATTATGGCGACGCTCATTGGTTGCAACTCCAACAAAAGCGAAAATTCTACGGCCGATCCCGGCTTTGCGACCGTTCTGGACGACTACTATGAACAACGATTAAAGCTATTTCCCCTGGAGGCTACCAGCCAGGGCGACAATCGCTACAACGACCAGTTACCCAATGACATTTCGCAGGCATTTCTGGCGCAGACGAAGAGCTTTTATACCGCTATGCTAAATAAACTAAAGCCGTTTGATCGCGAAAAACTGTCGGATGAAGACAAGATTTCTTACGACATTCTGAAACGCGAACTGGAGCTGCAACTGGAACAATATCCGTTTCATCAGGAAGATATTCCGTTCCACCAGTTCGGTGGTCTGCCGCTGACGTTTGGGCAATTAGGCAGTGGAGAAGGGGCGCAACCGTTCAAAACGGTAAAAGATTATGACGATTGGTTAAAGCGTGTTTCGGCCTTTGCTGTTTGGGGTGATACGGCCATCGCTATGTTCCGTAAAGGCATGGCGGCCAACAACGTACTGCCCAAAAGTCTGGTGGTGAAGATGATTCCGCAGATGACCGATCTGGTCGTGACCGATCCCACAAAAAGCCTGTTCTACGGGCCAATTCAGAAAATGCCTGCGACGTTTAGTGAGGCCGACAAAACCCGACTAACCGCTGCGTATAAGAAAGCTATCTCGGAGCAAATCGTGCCAACCTATCAAAAGTTAGGCACTTTTTTGAAGAATGAATACCTGCCCAAAGCCCGGACCACGTCGGGGATTGACGTGTTGCCGAAGGGACCGGAATTATACAAGTATCTGGTTAAAGTTCAGACGACCACCAACGACACGCCGGAGGAAATCTATCAGATCGGCCTGAAGGAAGTAAGCCGGATTCAGAGCGAGATGGAGAAAGTGAAAACGCAGGTTGGTTTTACCGGTAGTTTGGCTGAGTTTTTTACGCACCTCAAAACCGATAAAAAATTCTATCCATACAAAAGCCCCAAGGACGTACTGGATGCGTTTAATACCATTCTGGCCAAGATCGAGCCGAATCTGAAAAAGGAGTTTATCAATACACCCAAGTCAAAATTCGAGATTCGGCAAACCGAGAAATTCCGTGAAGCGTCGGCCAGTGCCGAATACAACCAGGCATCGGCCGATGGGAGTCGTCCGGGCATTTTCTACGTCCCCATCCCCGATGCGACCAAGTTCAACGTCACCTCGGGCATGGAGTCGCTGTTTCTGCACGAAGCCATTCCGGGTCACCATTATCAATTATCGCTGCAACAGGAGAACACCAGTCTACCCAGGTTTCGGCGGTTTGCCTGGTACGGTGCCTACGGCGAAGGCTGGGCTTTGTACTGCGAATCGCTGGGTAAGGAACTGGGTCTTTATACCGATCCGTATCAATATATGGGGGCTCTGGGCGACGAGATCCACCGGGCTATTCGTCTGGTGGTGGATGTGGGTTTGCACACGAAGCACATGACCCGCGAGCAGGCGATCAAGTACATGATGGACAACGAACCCATTGCGGAGCAGGGCGCTACGGCCGAAATTGAACGCTACATGGCGATTCCCGGCCAGGCGCTTTCCTACAAAATTGGCGCGATGAAAATCCGGGCGTTACGGACCAAATATGAACAGGAACTCGGAGCTAAATTTAGTCTGGCAGCCTTCCACGATGAGTTTCTCAAAGATGGTTGTATGCCGCTGGACGTATTGGAACGCAAAATGGATGCTTGGGCGGAGCGGCAGAAATAAATTGAACGTTACAGAGCTGACCGTCTTAGTCGGCTCTGTAACGTTCAATGCATCATTGAAACATCGTGGCAGGGCGTTGGACATTGAGGGGAATTCCATTGGCCGGCACCGACTCCAGATAGGCGGCAAATTCTTTATTGTAAAGAGCTCCCTGCCGCTTGGCACGTAGCAGACGAACGGCCTCTTTGCCACTCAGGCCCAGATACGTTAGAACGAGTCCCGCCAGTAAGGCCGAGCGATTATGGCCCATGCCACAATGCGACAAAACCTGATGGCCGCTGTTGATTAAATTGGCGCCCAGCCGGGCTAGATCGTGTAATTTTTTGAGGTCAGGCAGGTGTTGATCTTCGAAGGGAAAGAAAATGTAAAGCGTATCATTCATGACTTCTGGAATATTCTGATCCAGCGTACAATCCAGATTGAATACAGCGTCAATTGTTAATTGGGAAATGGGGTTCCAATCGTCAATAGAGGGAGAGATAAATAAAGTGCCTTCGTCGGTAATTTGGTAGAGTTCCATTAGTTAATTGTCTTCGTTTTTGGTGTCATAACTGGTTGTATATGAAATACTTGCTGTTATGCTGTTTTTAAAGAGATAGGCAATTCTAATGAAATAATAAGTACACTGACCGAGTAATTTAATTTAATGGTATGTCGATTAGAGTTAACGGTAGGTGTTGGTTGAAAAAAAGGTGGTAAACACGACTATTTTCGGCTTCTTAATCAAAAAAAGAGCCCGCTGGAAGTCAACTTCCAGCGGGCTCTTTTTATAGAATAGCACCTTATTTGATGGAGACGGGAACCTCCACATTTTCCCAGGTAAGCACAAACCCTTTACCCGTTACGTCGTACTTGAGTTTCTCCGTCATGCTGGCGGCTTTTCCCGCTTTTGCGTCAACCGTCAGTACATCTTTTGCGGGGTCCATATTCGCATCACCCCCTCGTTTTATGCCCCACTGGCCGGTCTCGGAGTTGAACATAAATTTCCAGTCTTTTTCGCCTGGCACCGCAAAGAGACTGTACTTGCCCGCCGGTAATTTTTTGCCTTCTACCATAATATCTTTGTCGGTCTCGAAAATGGTCGCTTCGTTTGCCCCGGCCCGCCAGGCTTTTCCATAGGGTACCAAACTGCCCCAGATATTCCGGCCTTTAACGGATGGGCTGCTATACGTAATGGTAATGGTTGCTCCGCCCACCTTTCCGGAAGCTGTTGCCGGAGGACTTGGCCGACTGGCTTTGTCGCCCTGCGCCCAGGTTACCGTAGATAACAACAGGCCAAACATTGTTAAAACGAGACCTTTTACGATTATTTTTTTCATGGTTAAACTGGTTTATTGATTTAGATGAGCTACTTTTTACCGGGTAAAGTTAATGGTTTCTCCGTCAGATTTGATTCGATAAATTGACAGGCGGTATTTGCATTTTTGTAGAGACCGGCGGACCGGTTTCTACTAATACATGATCTATGATTCGATTGCTCATTACCGTATTCACTACGTTCCTGCTCTGGGCTGTTGGCGTTACCGATAGAAACACGCCAGGTTCGGGACGGCTGCACGTTGACATTCGGGATGCAGCTACGGGTAAATTAACGCCCGTTCGGGTGAGAATCACGCAGTTGGGCAAACCGGTGGCGGCTGTTCCCGACGAAGCCATAGCTGTTTCGTATGGGTTGTGGGACCATGCCGATGGATTTGCCTTTCAGCCCGATAGTTCGTTCTATGTGGCGGGTTCGTTTACCATGACATTGCCGCCGGGAACCTACCAACTCGTCGTATCGAAAGGAAACGAATACCTGCGTCAGACGCATTCGGTGGCGATTAAGCCAGATCAGGAAATCCGGCAAACGTATCGACTGGCGCGCTGGATCAACATGACCACTCGTGGCTGGTATTCGGCGGATGGACATATTCATATTCGGCGGTCGCTCCGCGAGAATCAACCCCTGCTTAACTGGATTCAGGCTGAGGATATTAACGTGGGAGTTTTGCTGAAAATGGGCGATTTCTGGGAAACCTATTATCCGCAGTACGCTTTCGGTGAAAAAGGTATTTATCGACAGGGCAACTACCTGCTGACACCCGGCCAGGAAGACCCGCGAACCCCCGAGATTGGTCATGCACTGGGCTTTGGTGCTACGTCATCCGTGCGTTACGGACGGGATTATTATTACTATGATATGGTATTTGACGAGGTGCATAAACGGGGTGGTATTACGGGCTATGCGCATCAGGCCGAGTCCTTTCACGGGTATCGGGGCCTGATGCTGGATGGACTGCGCGCTAAAGTGGATGTGCTGGAATTGCTTCAATACTGCGTGTCGGACAAGCCACTACGTACCAAACACTATTACCACATGCTCGATCTGGGGTTTTCCTTAACCGCAACCGCTGGCTCCGACTTCCCCTGGTGCGGCCACGATCATGACCACGGTCCGCCGGAACAATCCGCCCAAATCGGGAATGCGCGTTTTTATACCTACCTGAACGGACCCTTTAGTCACCAGGCCTGGCTGGCGGCAGTGGCGGCCGGGCATACGTTTGTAACGAGCGGACCAATCCTTGATTTTCGGGTGAACAACGCCTTGCCGGGCGACCGGCTTAGTCTGAAAACAGGCGATAAGCTGACCATTACAGCACAGGCTTACGGTCATTCAAGGCAATTGCCGCTCGATTCACTCGAAATCATTGGGCACGGCCGAGTGCTGGGACGTATCACCAGAAATGATCCGGGGCAATCGGCCAGCCATCTGGTTATCACGCTAAACCTGAAATCTATCGAACGGGGCATGTGGCTCGCGGCCCGCTGCTACGGTGGTGGGCAGCAGGCGGCTCACACGACACCTGTGTACGTAACCATCGACGGGGGCGGGTTTCATAATCCAGAAACGGCCGGCAGTTACCTGAATCAAAGCGAAAAATACCTTCAGGAGTTGGAGAAGGAGCTGGAAACGAAGCAGGATAATCCCGAATCGCGGGCCTGGTATTATCAAAAGGGACTCAAAACCCGCATTGAGGAAACCCGTAACGTCATTGCCGATTTAAGGAAGCGGCTGAGTACGCACTAAACATGTTATGCTGTATGCACGCTGGCTAACGTACCTGACGAAAATCAGTTTTCCGAGTGACATACATCAATAATTGGCGATGTAGAAACGCTCAACTTTGACTTATTAACCGGCCTGTTGTCATGGCTCAATAGCGACAGTTGCCTGGTGCCTTTGCTGTTCTAACCAACTGAAACGAAATCGTTAACCCCCTAAAATCACCCATCGGCATGAATCGCGTACCGTCAACCAACTTATTTTCGCTACCTGTAACGACCATCTCCTGCCATCAGGAACATCAGCACTGGCAACAAATTATTCGCCAGCAGGAGGAGGAAATTCAACAGCTTAGGACGCTGTTGCTCGACGTAATGGATCAGTACAATTGCCGGAGCCTGCGCCACGATGCCATCGATTATTATCAGGATCTGAACCAGCTGCAAACTAAACTTGACCGACTGCACCGAGACCTGATCTGCAACGGAGTCGATTGCTCACCCGCCAAACAGGAACTGGCTTGCGGCAACGCACACTTTGGCCTGTCAGCCACCATTGAGCGACATACTACGTTGCTGATCAGCGAATTTTCCCGGATCAAAGACGGATGCCTTCA
Organism: Spirosoma endophyticum; assembly: GCF_900112365.1. Lineage (GTDB taxonomy): Bacteria > Bacteroidota > Bacteroidia > Cytophagales > Spirosomataceae > Spirosoma > Spirosoma endophyticum. Next base: position 100,448 of record NZ_FOLQ01000001.1, read on the forward strand.
GTTTCTGTCGGGAATGATGAGTTTGAATCTGTTGTAAAACAAGGCGTTCTACACCTCGAAGGGAAGGTCGTATTCCTTCGTGATCACTTTCGAGCTACGCGTTTTAACTTCCACTTTGGCTTTGAGGGGTGAGCCAAGCACGAGGTAATTTTTTACGAACTGATCCTGATGCACCATCCAGGAATTGTCTTCCAGTAAGTACTCGTCAACGCCTTTTTTCGTGGCCTGATACGCCCATCGTTCCGTTATCAGTGGTTCATAGTTGATCGTGTTTCCCATGTAAACGACCTGAATACCCGGTAAGGATTGATTGCCCAGTTCCGTACAGTTTACGACGGTGATTGTTAATGAAGACCCATCTTCGAGGTCACGTACCGACCATTCGTCGGCTACAGTTATTGCGTTTGCCATTGAATTGTGTTAAGTTTTTAAGGCTTACTACTACAAAGCAACACTACGCAAAGACGGAGTCAATGCGGGAGTCGATAACTGGCGGGAATAACTAAATAAGTAGCTGTTTTTGGCGGGGTTTTGGCTGATACGTACCCAGGTAAAACCCAACCGGGTAAATCATAGGCCCAATTGAGTCCATGACTTACCCGGTTGGGGCTAAATAATTTAGTTTTACAGCAAATCGATCAGTATGACCAGCACATGCAAAATCAAGCTGGTTGCGAAAGCCGGGAAGATAAATTTTACGGGTAATGCCGATAAAATGGGTACGATTACCAGCAGAAAGCAAAGCATACTGAGCAGGAACTGCCAATCGCCACCGCCGGTATTGAACATTACCAAAAGAAGCACTGGCGACAGGATACAGCCCTGAAGGGCCACCGCCGTAGCCGCCCAGCCGATGCGGTTGAACTCGGCTTTATCGACGTAATTTTTATAGTTGGTTAGCCAGTTAGTAGTGGAGGTATTGGAATAATCCGTTGTTGCGTGTGTGAGGGTTGCCATGATCGTTGTGCATTTAAATGATGACACAAAGAACGTTGAACGGCTTTCCCCATTTCCTGATCGAAATCATACGAAAACCTGATTTTTGTTCAGTTCTCGGGTCAAAGATTATCGACTTTTGCCAGAAATTAAGTGACCAATCTGGCCGATTAAGCGAGTACGGTCGATTTATTACCGTTGAATAGACGCTAATTTGGATGCATTCCCCTCCCTACTTTATCTTCACCCGATATTTTCAGGAAAGCATGTCTTTTCACGTTATGATGGTTGCCCGTCACTTTTCGAATGGAATGTCTTTCCGGGGAATATAGTCAGGTAACGGCCCTATCTCAACGTTTTAACTGGTTGTCTTGCATGATTCTTATTGTTGATGATAGACGGGAAAATATTCTTCCCTTAAAAAAGATTCTCGAACTGCATCGCTTTTCAGTTGATTCGGCCGAATCGGGTGAGGAAGCCCTGAAAAAAGTACTTAAAAACGCCTATTCCGTTATTATTCTCGACGTACAGATGCCCGGCATGGATGGCTTTGAAGTGGCCAATGCCATTGCCGGTTTCAGTGGCGCCAGAGATACGTCCATTATTTTCCTGTCGGCGGTAAACACCGAGAAAAAATTCATTACCAAAGGCTATACGTCCGGGGGCGTTGACTACCTGACCAAACCCGTTGACCCCGATATTCTGGTCCTGAAAGTTAAGACGCTCCAGAAACTGTATGAGCAGCAGCAGGAATTACGCGCTACTCAGGACTCGCTCCGCAAAGAGGTTGAGGTGCGCAAACAGGCGCAGGAAGCCCTGAGTGAGCGTATGGAGGAGTTGCAAAAAGTCCTGGCCTCGCTGCCACAGATGGCTTTTACGATGGCGCCGTCGGGTAAACTCGAATACGTGAATGAACACTGGTTTCGCTATTCAGCCAGTGCAACGGACTTCCCTGAAAACCATCCGGACGATGAGCGGTGCGGAGATTGGAAAACGGCCTTTGCCAACGGGAAAGAGTTCACGCGGGAAGTGCGCCTGAAAGAATTGAGTACCGGAACGTACTGTTATCATCTCCTGCGCATCGTTCCCATCAAGCAACAGGACGTAGTGATTCGATGGATCGGCACGTTCACGGATATTCATTCGCAAAAGGAGGCTGCCGAATTGCTGGAGCAACAGGTTGAGTTACGAACCAATGAACTCCTGCTTAAGAATGTTGAGTTAGAACGTACGAATCACGAACTGCAGCAATTTACCTGGGTGGTGTCGCACGATTTGAAAGAGCCGCTTCGTAAGATTCAACTGCTCAGTGATACCATTAAAGTAAAGTACCTCCGGGACAATCCGGATGCGGTATCTTACCTGGATCGGGCCATCCGGTCGGCAGCCCGGATGTCGACTATGATCAACGATCTGCTGGCCTATTCCAAGCTCTCAGTACCCGAAAATTTTCAATCAACCAACCTGAATACCCTGCTGGATGAAATCCTGCTGGACTTTGACGATACCATTAGCCAAAAAAAGGCCATAATCACCATCGACGAACTTCCGATCCTCGAAACGATCCCAAGCCGGATGCGGCAGATTTTTCAAAATCTGATTAGCAATGCCCTCAAATTTGCCAGAGAAGATGAAGCGCCCCGCATTCGCATCAGCGCTGAGCGGATTGATAATAAGGCAATTGATGCCAGCCCGTCGCCCAATGGAACGTACTGTCGACTCATTGTACAGGATAATGGAATCGGATTCGATGAGAAATTTCTGGATCGGATTTTTATCATTTTTCAACGCCTTCACAACCGGGCCAGCTATGAAGGAACCGGTATCGGACTGGCCATTACGAAGAAAAATATTGAGAAACATAATGGTCTCATTTCTGCCCAAAGCCGGATGAATGAAGGGGCCCGGTTTATCCTTATTTTACCTATCGAACAAAGCAAATAGACACTAATTACAACTACCATACCCCTCGCTACGTAACACCATGCCACAAACCTCGATGACAAATTCGGTTATCCGGCAACTACAACTTGTTTTTACCTTCTCGACGCTCTTGCTCCTTATTAGTCTAACGGCGTCGTTTTACAGTATTCAGAAATTGATTGCCAACTCCCAGCTGGTCAATCATACCAATCAGGTTTTGCTCGAAGCCGAAAACATCATTTCCTATGTGAAGGATGCCGAAACGGGACAGCGTGGTTATCTGGTTACACTCGATCCGCTCTTTTTGCAACCTTACAATGGCAGTTATGAAAAGGTGAAAAACAGCGACGATCGGCTTCAGGTCCTGATTGAAGACAGTCCGGTTCAGGGAAAGAATCTTGCCCAGGCCAGAACGTTATACGAAGCTAAATTCACTCAGATGCAACGTATCATCGATATAACCAGACGAAATAGATCGTTTAGTCGGGATACCATCGAGCAGCACCGTGAAATGGTGCGGGGTAAAAAAATTATGGACGATCTCCGGGCGGTTGCCAACCGGATGAAGGCGGAAGAAAATAAATTGCTTCAATCCCGGACTGAACAACAGCAAATTTATATTACCTACACGCCGTTCCTGCTGGTCATTGCGGCCATTATCTCCATGATGATCACTGCGTTTACGTATGTACGTATCAAGCGTGATCTGGACGACCGGCTGGCTCAACAGAAACTGGATGAAGCAAAATATATTGAGACGGCCGAACGGATCGGGCTGATGGAAGACGTAACTCAGAAAATCGCTGATGGGGATTATGCAGTACGTAGTCCCGATACGAAAGACGATGATCTGGGGCGTGTTTCAAAGGCGCTCAACCAGATGACGGAATCGCTTGAGCAGACATTCACTGATTTGAACAATAGAAACTGGCTGCAACATGGAGCGGTCAGGTTAAGTGATGCCATTCGGGGCGAAAAAGAGTTGAAAACGTTGGGAATCCAACTGGTCAACACAGTTGCCGACTACCTGAATGCGCCACTGGCTACGGTGTATCTGATTGACAGTGACGCAAATTTTCAACTGGCCGGTGGCTACGCCGTCCAGCATGTGCCAACGAGCATCCGGCAGGGAGAAGGGTTAGTTGGACAGGCAATTGAGCGCAAAAAAACGCTGATTGTTCAGGACGTACCGCCCGATTATAGCCGCATAACCTCCTCGCTGGGTGACACCCGTCCGTCCTCACTGGTGATCGTTCCACTGGTTTACGGAGATATGTGCGTGGGTGCGATAGAGGTAGGGCTGATGCGGCCGCCTAATGCGCTGGAAATTGACTTTCTGGAACACAATCAGGAAGCTATGGCCATTGGCGTCAACGCTGCACTGGACTACATTAAGTTGCAGAATTTCCTGGAGGAAACGCAGGCACAATCCGAGGAATTGCAGGCGCAGCATAACGAAATGGAAAACCTGAATGCGGAACTGGAAATGCAGGCCCAAAAGCTTCAGGCATCCGAAGAGGAACTGCGCGTTCAGCAGGAAGAACTGCAACAGACCAATACCGAACTGGAAGAACGCGGAATGCTCCTGGAGGAAAAAAACGACGAAATTCAGAAAAAGGCCGACGAGCTGGAGCTGACAACCCGCTACAAATCGGAGTTTCTGGCCAATATGTCCCACGAGCTTCGGACGCCCCTCAATTCCATTTTGTTATTGAGCCGATTACTGTCGGAGAACACAGACGAAAACCTGAATACCGACCAGGTGGAATACGCCCGCGTGATTCAGTCCTCCGGGAATGGCCTGCTAGGGCTGATTGATGAGATTCTTGATCTGTCCAAAATAGAAGCCGGGCAGATGACACTGGAGTATCAGGACGTACCCGTTTCCGAAATTACCCACGAACTTCAGTCACTGTTCGGGCTATTGGCCAAAGAAAAAGGCCTTGACTTTTCGATCCACGTTGAGCCAGATGTGCCCTCGCTTATTGAGACGGACAAGTTGCGACTGGGGCAAATTCTGAAGAATCTGCTCTCCAACGCCCTTAAATTTACGTCGACTGGCAGCGTTAGGCTGACCATCAGGAAGAATTCCGGCGACGCACAGAAAGCCAATACCCTCTGCTTTGCGGTTAAGGATACGGGTATTGGCATACCGCCTGAGAAACAGCCGCTTATTTTTGAAGCATTTCAGCAAGCCGATGGATCGACCAAACGGAAATACGGCGGAACCGGCCTGGGCTTGTCGATCAGCCGTGAGCTGGCCAAACTGCTGGGGGGCGAAATTACGCTGACAAGCCAGGTAAATGAGGGAAGCGAATTCATGGTTCACATACCCGTTTCTGGTTCACACGTAGCAACACCCGCACAAAAAACGCTGCCTCAACGTACTGTAGAGCCATCCCCGGCCAGTCAGGTGCAAGTGTCACCAAAACCAGCCACAGCGTCAAATCAATACCTCAGTTCGACGATTCCGGAGGCCATTCCGGATGACCGTGCATCCATTACAGCGCAGGACAAGACGATCCTGATCGTTGAAGACGACACGAACTTTGCAAAATCGCTGCTGGATTACGCCCGTAAAAAAGGCTACAAAGGCATCGTTGCGGTTCGGGGCGACGAAGGGCTGGAACTGGCGGCTATCTACAAACCACTTGGTATTCTGCTGGATATCCAGTTGCCGGTCATGAGCGGCTGGGAGGTGATGGATGCCCTGAAAGCTGATCCGCGTACTCGCCCCATTCCGGTGCATATCATGTCGTCCCACCAGCTCAAGAACGAGAGCCTGCTGAAAGGAGCCGTTGATTTTGTGGACAAGCCAATGGCCTTCGAGCAGATGCAGGACGTCTTTAAAAAGATCGAATACGTCCTGAATCGAGAGCACAAGAAAGTGCTGATAATTGAGGATAATCCCAAGCATGCCAAGGCTTTAGCCTATTTCCTGGAAACGTTCAACATCAATTCAGAACTGAAGAGCAACGTAACGGAAGGTATCGATGCGCTGAAACGCAAGGAAGTGGACTGTGTCATTCTGGATATGGGTATCCCAGACAATAAAGCCTACGAAACGCTGGAAGAAGCCAAGAAAAATCCGGGTATGGAAAACCTGCCCATCATCATCTTTACGGGTAAAAGCCTGTCGATGCCCGAAGAGTTGAAAATAAAAAAATACGCCGACTCGATCATTGTCAAGACGGCTCATTCGTATCAGCGGATGCTCGACGAAGTGTCGCTCTTCCTGCATCTGGTGGAGGAAAATAAACAGGAAAAGGGGAGTAGTACAACCAAAAAACTGGGTGGTCTGAGCCAGGTACTGGACAATAAAACGGTGCTGGTCGCCGACGATGACGTACGGAATATTTTCTCATTATCGAAGGCGCTGGAGCAGTATAACATGACCGTCATCACGGCGCTGGATGGCAAAGAGGCCCTGCAAAAATTAGACGAAAACCCGACGATTGATGTCGTGTTACTGGATATGATGATGCCCCAGATGGACGGCTACGAAACAGCCCGAAAAATCCGGGAGCATTACCAGTGGAAGAATTTGCCGGTTATTGCCGTAACGGCCAAAGCCATGACTGGCGACCGGGAAAAGTGTATCCAGGCCGGCGCGTCTGATTATATCACCAAACCGGTTGACATCGACCAGCTTATTTCGTTACTACGTGTGTGGTTATATGACCGGTCTTAATCTATAAACACAGAGAAATAACAGAGTTAACAAAGAAAAACTCAGTGTGCTCCGTTATTCCTTTGTTTCTCTGTGTTAAAAAATACAAACATGCCTAAAAAACGAGTCCTGATTATTGACGATGATGCCCGGAATATCTTTGCGATGACGGCTACCCTGAAGGCCAAATCGTTCGATTGTCTGTCGTGCCTCAGCGCCAATGAAGCGTTGGACATCTTGAGAACCGATGCCGTAGTCGATGCCATTCTGATCGATATGATGATGCCCGAAATGGATGGCTATGAAGCGATTCCACGGATCAAAAATCTGGAAAAGCGAAAAGACACGCCGATCATTTCGGTTACAGCACAGGCGATGGTGGGCGATCGGGAAAAATGCCTCCGGGCCGGCGCAACGGAGTACCTGTCAAAGCCAGTTGATGTGGATCGACTGTTGCAATTGCTGTCGACTATTTAACGGCTGATCATGATTGAAGAGGACGAAATTGATTTATTGCTGAATGATCTCTATGAGCTTCACGGGTATGATTTTACCCATTACTCCAGAGCTTCGCTGAAACGACGTATCAACCGCCTGTGGGCGTTAGACAAGTTTCCGAGTTTTGCTGAATTGCGGTATCGGGTCAAGTCCGATACGGATTACATAAAGCGGTTTGTGGAGGAATTGACAGTGAACGTTACGGAAATGTTTCGTGATCCTCAATTCTATAAAACGCTCAGAACCGAAGTGTTGCCAACCTTATCCGCCAAGCCGTTTATCCGGATATGGCATGCGGGCTGTTCAACGGGCGAAGAGGTGTTTTCGATGGCCATTTTACTCCGGGAAGCCCGGCTGCTACACAAATCATTGCTGTATGCCACGGACCTGAACCCGGAAGTGCTGGAAGCGGCCCGCAAAGGAATTTTCGCGCTGGCCCCGATGAAGCAGTATTCCGAAAATTACATACACTCGGGGGGGACAGCTGATTTTTCCAGCTACTACACAGCCCAGTATAGCCGGGTGAAATTCAGGGAGGAGCTGGCCGAAAAGATGGTTTTTTCGACGCACAATCTCGTGTCGGATGGCTCATTCAATGAGTTCGATCTGATCCTTTGCCGCAACGTACTGATCTACTTTGATAAGGCATTGCAGGAGCGCGTGTTGACGCTGTTTGATGAGAGTTTGGGGCCACTTAGCTACCTGGCGCTAGGGGCCAAGGAAACCCTGAAATTCTCCACCATCCAGGCGAAATTCAAACAGGTTGATTCCGAAAAGATATGGCGGAAAATGAAGTAATTAAGGGCTGCAAAGCTGTACTGATTGGCGGCTCTACCGGTAGTATCGACGTGTTGCTGAGCCTGTTACCGGCTCTGCGGTCTCCCTTGCCTTATGCCCTGATCATCGTCCTGCACCGGAAAAATACGGCCGACTCCAACCTGGCGAATCTGTTTGCGCTCAAAACCAGCATTTCGCTCGTAGAAGTAGATGACAAAGATCCCATTGTGCCGGGCAACATCTACCTGGCTCCTGCCGACTATCATTTGCTACTCGAACAGGACGGAACATTTTCGCTGGATGATTCCGAGAAAATAAATTACAGCCGCCCGTCCATCGACGTAACCTTCGAGTCGGCTGCGGATGTATACGGCCCTTCGTTGCTGGGGATATTGCTGTCTGGCGCCAACGCCGATGGTACGAATGGACTCAAAGCCATCAAAAAAGCGGGCGGGTACATTGCCGTTCAACAGCCAGAATCCGCCCAGGTTGGCTTTATGCCCCGGCAGGCCATGCTGACCATGCCTGTTGATTATGTACTGGACGTATCGGAGATGATCACGCTGCTAACGTAGCGTGTTTTAAGCCAACCTAATAAAAAAATAGACTGTTATCTGAAATAATAGGTTCGAATAAGCCGCATAGCCTCTTTCTCATCCTGAGCACAGACGTCACAAAACGTACCAATCCCGTTGACAGGTCCTTCGTATTCCCAGACAAACGTTTTTGCGTAATTGGATTTAGTGTTAACCACGATTAACGTAGTGCCTTTGGGATTTACGGTTAGAGTAGTGTTATTCGGAAACTGGACTTTAAAGCTTGCTTCATATCTACCTGCGTAGCGAAGCTTAACTTCTTTCCGGTCTCTGCCGTAATTGTAATCAATGCTACTCTTTTTTCCATCTTTCACCCAGAAACTTAATTGCTCGTACGTATCCGTTCCGGGTTTTCCGTAGGAATAATTCGCCACTTTCGTTTGCGCGTAAGCCGTTCCACCTATAAATAAAATAGCGATTAGCACAAAAAATGATCTTCTCATAGTACACTCGTTGCCGTTATAAATTGATCATTGCCTTTATGGCTACTACTTTACAAACTGGCTTAAGTCAACTATGTTATCTGAGATTTTCCCAACAACTCATCGGCCAACTCCGTCAACCCTACAGTTGCGGGTTCGGCGATGAACGTGACGTTGGGGCGCTTGTGCATGGTGGGAATGTTGGGGTCCACGACGTAGATCGGAACGCCATCCTGGACGGCGTAGACCAGGCCAGCCGCGGGGTATACGTTCAGCGATGTGCCCACAACGATCAGTAAATCAGCCTCGTTGGTAATGTCCAGTGCTACGTCCATCATGGGCACGGCCTCCCCAAACCAGACGATGTGTGGACGTAACTGAAAGCCTCTCTCGCAGAGATCCCCTTCTTTCAATTCCCAGCCTTCAATGTCGTAAATCAGGGTCGGGTACTTGGTGCTACGTGATTTGAACAGCTCGCCGTGCAGGTGAATCACTTTTGAGGAACCCGCCCGTTCGTGCAGATTATCGACGTTCTGCGTGATGATCGTTACGTCGTATTTCTCCTCCAGTTTCACCAGGGCCAGATGCCCCGCGTTGGGCTGAACCGTGAACGCCTGCCTGCGTCGCTGGTTATAAAAATCCTGCACCAGCGCCGGGTTGCGTTCCCAGGCTTCGGGCGTGGCCACATCCTCAATGCGATGATTCTCCCAAAGTCCATCCGAGGCACGGAACGTTGGAATGCCACTCTCCGCACTGATGCCTGCACCCGATAAAACGACGATTTTTTTGCGAGTTCCCATAACAATAAGATAAAGAGATTTAAACACAGAGTTACAGAGTTTTGGCACAGAGGTAACAAAGTTTTTGTCTCTGTGCACTCTGTTTTTCTCAGTAACTGTGTGTTTTAAAATTTACTCTACTACAATTTCATCCGTGGCGAACCACGTTTTTTCACCAGCGTTCGGGTGTCCGGTGGGGCAGACCCCCGCATTTTTCGCCCGAATCCGGACGTAGCGCGCGCGGGCTGTTTTGAAGTCGGCCACGACGGGCAGAATATCCCAGGGACCATTTAGCTCATACTTAACGGGCTGGGCAATGGCTTCTTTGTAGTCGCTACCATCTTTTGATAGCGCAATGTCAACGGACGTGGGCGGGAAGTTTTTCTCTAAAATGACTTTCAGGAAATTCAATGACACTTTCGTGACACTCGTTACGTCCCCGAGGTCAACCGTTACGTCCATATCCGAGCCGGAAAAACTTACCCATTGTCGCCGGTCACGCGGTGTCTCTCCCCGAACGCCATCGGTAAGTTTGACTGTTTTGGGGTCGCTGGTCTGGCTGGGTGCACTGGTATACGTATACGGCTTATTCTTGCCTTTATGGAGCGTAAACGTTTGGGTCAATTGGCCGCCCGTTTGGGTGATGGCCCGAAGCGCCGTGGTTTTTGTGAGCGTGATTGGCCCAATGTATTCCGTGCTTTGTGTATTGGGTTCCTTGCCGTTCAACGTGTAAAAGATCCGGCTGTCGGAATCCAGCTTTTTAAGGACTACCTGAATTTGGCCCTGATCGTTAGCTTGCGTGGTCGCTGAAATATCGAACAGTCTCTTGGCGTAATTGACTCCGCTGAGCCGGGGCAGGTGGTTTTTGAGTCGTTGCGCGAAATCCTCGAAGTTATGCGGACCGGCCTGCATCCAGCCCAGTTCTGCAATGGCAATCGCTCGCGGAAAGACCATATATTCAACCGCTTCGGGCGTGGGCGTATATTCCGTCCAGATGTTTCCCTGAACACCCAGAATGTATTTTTGCTCGGCGGGCGACAGTTCAGCAGGCATGGGTTCGTAGGCATATACCTGATCGAGCGGCAAGTAGCCACCAATCGCCAATGGTTCGGTGGCGGGGTTGCCCTGGTAGTAATCCATGTAGCAGGTGCCGGTGGGCGTCATCACTACGTTGTGTTTCTGCCTGGCTGCCGCAATGCCGCCCTCGGTACCACGCCAGCTCATCACGGTAGCGTTAGGCGCGAGGCCACCTTCCAGAATCTCGTCCCAACCGATGATGGCCCGGCCTTTGCTGGTGACGAACTTCTCAATGCGCCGGATGAAATAGCTCTGTAGTTCATGTTCGTCTTTGAGGTTATTTTTCTTCATCAACTCCTGGCAAAACGCGCTGTTTTTCCAGGCCGTTTTCGGGCATTCGTCACCCCCGATGTGAATGTATTTTCCGGGAAACAGGGCTATAACCTCGGTCAATACGTCCTGCAAAAAGCCAAACGTTTTGTCGGATGGACAGAAGACGTCATCAAAAACGCCCCATTTCGTGGCTACCTGATAGGCTTTGGTTGGCTCACAACCCAATTCGGGGTAAGCGGCCAGGGCGCCTAAGGCGTGGCCAGGCATTTCGATTTCGGGTACAATCGTTACGAACCGGCTTTGCGCATACCGCACTACGTCCCGGATTTCTTCCTGCGTATAAAACCCACCAACGGGTTTGCCGTCAAACTGTTGCGGGTAATTCTGGAAGTACTGACCTACAACGGTTTCGGCCCGTTTGCTGCCAATCTGCGTTAGTTTGGGATATTTCTTGATCTCAATTCGCCATCCCTGATCGTCGGTCAGGTGCCAGTGGAATGTGTTTTGTTTATGCATTGACAGTAAGTCAATGTACTTTTTGACGAACGAAACTGGCATGAAATGCCGCGATACGTCGAGATGGAGGCCCCGGTAAGCGAAGCGTGGTTTGTCGGTGATCGCGCAGGCTGGCATGGTGAGCGAAGAGTTTTGGGAGCCTACTGGTAAGAGCTGTCGCATCGTTTGGGCCGCATAAAACAATCCTTTTGGCGTAGATGCTTCGGCCAGAACGCGTGTGGGCGTTACGGTCAGTTTGTAGCCCTCATCACCGAGCGCCAGTTTTTTGTTTAGTGACAGAAAAATATGCGCCCCTTTCGCTAACACCGGGCTGGTTGGCACCATCGTCAGAGCTAATCCGTTAGCCGTTCTGACCTGACTGATAAACGTTTGGGCTACTGCCTTAACGCTGGCATCTGTACCCGGAGCTACAACAACGCGTGTGCTGGTCGAGAGGATGAATTGTCCGTTTTGTCCGGCAAATCGGGCCGGGAAGGGGATTAGATTATATTGATTATCCGTTTGAGCAAATGCAGTGCTGGTGACAAATAAAAGGAAAAGCAGGTATTTCATGCGGCTGGTAGAGCGACGATGTGATGGTTTAGCTGGCAAAATAGCGATGATTTTTCGAAAGGGCACCAAATAAAAGACCTACCGGTAGGGCAATACTAACAAGCCTGGATTACCACTAAAGTGAACCTGTCTGGATGGGTGGGGTCATTAAGAAGAGATTAGAAATAGTGTAGACGCGCGGTTGCGGTTGAAAAACCGCTTTACTTCGTGACACGGGTTTTTTGACCTGTAGCTTAACCCGTCTGGATAGATGCGGTCAAAAAGCCCGATAATGTCTACTCTAAAAACAAGAATGATTAATGACCTCTACGTTCACTCAACACCTATGGGCTGCGCTTCTCGGCATCGCGGTACTTTCTTCCTGTAGCCGTCCGGTCGCTTATTTTCAGCGTGGACCTGTGGAATCTTTCGCTACGGCCAACCCGCAGCCAGTAGCAACACCCGTTCAGGCGATTACAACACTGAACCAGCTACCTGTGAAGGCCACCACGATTGCTCAGCCTGAAGCCTATGCCAGCACCGATAGTAGACTAATTACCAAAAAAAACGTGACCAAGCGTATGGTTAGGTTGACCAATCTGTTGACCTCGGTCGCTGGAACGATGAGCCCGAAGGCAACGACTGCTCCGCGTAAAATGAATTTGATGGAGCGGTTAGTGCTCAAGAAAATGAACAAACAGATTAGCAAGCAACTGGCCCCGAATCATCCCGAAAAAGCGATGCTTAACACGGGGAAACTGATCGGTGGCGCGGTGCTGTTGATTGCGGGCTTAATCATGCTGTTCGCGGGCACCGGCACAGTCGCCTTTATCGGTATAATTTTGAGCCTGGTAGGGGCGCTTGGGATACTAGTTGGCGTATTGGGGATTTAGTTAAATCGCCTATGCCGGCAATCATAATGAACCAATAATTATGTTTACGAAAATAAAAAAGGTTGACTTACGGCAAGTCAACCTTTTTATTTGAATTCGGAAATCACTACGTTACTTCTTTGCCGTTGCTTTTTTTGCCGTAGCTGCCGGTTTTTTGGCGGTTGCAGTTGTCGCTTTTGCTTTGGCGGGTGCTTTTGCTGCTGCCCCTTTTTTTGCCGGAGCCTTACCCGCTGGTTCGTCGCCCGCCAGTTTCAGACAATCTTCAAGCGTTAACGTAGCAGGGTCAATGTCCTTGGGGATTTTGACGTTCCGCTTGCCAACGGCCAGATACGGACCGTATTGACCATTTACGACTTTTACGGCCGGATTTTCCGGGAACTCCTTAATGTATTTATTAGCTTCCGTTACCCGCTTGGCCTGAATCAGTTCGATGGCCCGTTCGAGGGTTAATTCCGCCAGCGATTCATTACGCGGTAACGAAACATATTTATCGTCAAACTTAACGTAGGGACCAAAGCGACCTTTACCCGTCGAGACTAGTTTGCCTTCAAACTCGCCCAGCGCTTCACTGACCGATTCGGCCCGTTTCTGCTGGATGAGTTGGATCGTCCGTTCCTCGTCAATCGTGTACGGGTCGTCTTCCTTCGTTAGCGATACATACTTGTCGTCATGCTTCACGTAGGGCCCAAATTTACCGATGCCGATGGTCATGGGTTTGTCCTCAAAGAAGCCGACTTCGCGCGGCAGGGTAAACAAGTCGAGCGCATCCTGTAACGTAATGGTTTCAATCAACTGACCATCGCGAAGGTTGGCGTACTGCGGTTTTTCGTCGTCGGTCGATTCGCCAATTTGCGCATAGGCACCGTATTTACCCAGGCGGGCCGAAATCTTCTTGCCCGTTCGTGGGTCAAGCCCCAGATCACGGGCGCCGGTTTTGAACGATACAATCGAGGAACCCTGAATGTCTTCAATGTTCTTATGGAAATCACCGTAGAAACTGCCCAGCATGGTTTGCCAGTTCATGCGTCCGTCGGCAATCTCATCGAACTCCTTTTCAACCGTCGCGGTGAACTTATAATCGACGATGTCGGGGAAATATTCGACCAGAAAATCATTCACCACGATTCCGGTGTTGGTCGGGAATAACTTGGCTTTTTCGGAGCCGAACGTTTCCTTACCACTGGTTTCGTTGACCTGATTCTGCTGAAGTGTGTACTCGACGTACTTACGCTCCTGACCGGGTTTGTCCTGCTTGACAACGTAGCCCCGGTTGATGATCGTCGAAATCGTTGGCGCGTACGTCGAAGGACGACCAATGCCCATTTCTTCGAGCTTCTTCACCAGCGAAGCTTCCGCATAACGCGGTTGCGGACGCGTGAATTTCTCGGTGGCTTTCATCTGGCCCAGGTTCAGCACTTGCCCGATCGTGAGCGGAGGCAGCATACCTTTGGCATCTTCGTCGTCCTCATCATCTTTCGATTCGAGATAGACGCGGAGAAATCCGTCGAACTTAATCACCTCACCCTGAGCAACAAGCTCATTCGGAAATGGCTGTGCCTTGCCGGTAGTAGGGGTTTCTGCAAATGGGCTATCGTCTATATTAGTCTGAACTGTTGTGGTTACGCCATTCGCAAATTTAATGCTGATCGTCACCGTTGTGCGTTCGAGTTGCGCGTCTGACATTTGAGACGCTATCGCCCGTTTCCAGATCAATTCATACAGCCGTTTCTGGTCGCGGTCGCCACCCGCACTCCGGTCGTTGAAGTTTGTCGGCCGAATGGCTTCGTGCGCTTCCTGAGCCGATTCATTTTTAGTTTTGAACTGCCGGGTCTGGATGTATTTTTCGCCAAACTCCGAGCCAATTTCGGCCACAGCTTTATCAATCGCTTCCTGCGACAGGTTCGTCGAGTCAGTCCGCATGTACGAAATTTTACCGGCTTCGTACAGATTCTGCGCGATGCGCATGGTACGGTCAACCGAATACCCCAGCTTGCGCGAGGCTTCCTGTTGCAGCGTCGACGTCGTAAACGGTGGCGCGGGCGTCTTTTTTGCCGGACGCGTTTCTAAACTCTTAATCGTGAACGTAGCACCAATACAAGCCTCCAGAAAGGCGCGCGCATCTACCGATGTAGCAAAGTTCTTGGGCAGTTCGGCATTCAGCACTTTGTTGCCGTCAACGATGAACTGCGCTGTCACCTTGAACGACGATTTTGCCGAGTGTTTGTCAATTTCGCGTTCCCGTTCCACCACCAGCCGCAGCGCAACCGATTGTACACGACCCGCCGATAAACCCGTGCTGCCGCCTTTAATCTTTCGCCACAGTACCGGCGACAGTTCATAACCCACCAGCCGGTCGAGTACACGCCGGGCCTGCTGAGCGTTCACCAGGTCGACGTCAATCGTGCGGGGTGCTTTAATGGCATTCTGGATGGCCGTCTTCGTGATTTCACGAAAAACAATCCGTTTGGTATTGTCGCGCAGACCGAGTGCTTCCTTAAGGTGCCACGAAATGGCTTCGCCTTCGCGGTCATCATCCGTTGCCAGCCAAACTTCGTCGGCTGCCTTGGCAAGCGATTTCAATTCACTAACTAACTTTTTCTTGTCTGGCGAAACTTCGTACGATGGCTTGAAGCCGTTCAGTACGTCTACGGCAAGCCCGTCTTTGGGCAAATCGCGTACGTGACCGAAGCTGGATTTCACGGTGAAGTCCTTGCCCAGGTAGCCTTCAATGGTTTTCGCCTTCGCCGGCGATTCCACTATGACTAAGTTTTTCGACATAATCGATTATTAAGTTGAAACGGTCTCCGCTGCCTTATACCACGAATCGAGCCAAATATAGACGCAAAAGCACTGACTTGTGCAAGACAAGTTTTGTGAAACGATGTTAAAGTGGAGGATTGTTAGCTTCTCGGAGCACTTGTTTATAGGTAACAACACGTAGTAGCTCTCAGTTCGGTTAAATACCATAAAACCCATATAAATGAGCTAGTATGACCTATTTTAAGGGATATTCCATCGCTAAAATCAGCTTATGGAGATTGGTATCAGCAAGCATCTAACCGGTATGAATAATTTTTTACTATTCGTCTTATTACTGACCACTACAGCCTGGCAGGCTGAGACCAAAGCCAGACTGAAGGAGGTAAATCTGGGCCCTACCGCTGAAATGGCCATCATGAAATTGCCTGCCTCTCCGCAATCGGCTGAAGAAACGGAGCCTTTGCCGTCTTTACAACCAAGACAGAATCTGCCACGAGTTGTTATCAACCGGCAGTTTATGCGGAATGCTCAGCTGCGCATTCACGTGAATGACTTTGCGGCATCGGGAAAAACTATTGAACAGGCCGTACCGAAAGCGGGTAGGCAACTGGAATGCTCGAACGAAACCAAAACTGATAACAGCATCGAAAATGCCCTGACAATTCGGATCGCTGCCGATTGATTCGATGCGTTGCTGGTCTTAATCCTGAAATCATGCTAATATAATCTTTTTAATATAGCGATCTTTGCGGTTGATTTTTAGCTTATACATTCAGTGTGGCCATTGGTCCAATGGCTGTACGTTGGTGGCTATTTTCTTGGCGGCTTTTTCAGGAATAAGCAATACCGTGAGCGCTGTTTTCGCATTAGCGGGAACTGTTACGTCGAAACCGACCCGCATTGTGCCCGGATTGGGCGCATCATACTCGTGGGGCGGGTCGGTTGACCAGGTTTTCAACACGATCGTGGCCGGTTCCTGTACAAGTAACGTTAGTTTTTTGCCATCCTTCGTCAACTCGGCCTTATTCCCATTCACGGTAACTGTAGCGGATGTCAGCATCGTCCAGCGAACGGTTGTGGCTGTCGGCAGGGTTTCCAGCTCGTCCCGAACAACAACGTAGTCCTTATTCATGATGGCAATGCCGCGCTTGGCTTTCGCCACAGATCCTTTATAAACAGCCGTAAGATCAGTAGTGGCATTCATGAACAAAGGCGTATTCGATGAGCTGGTAATCTCCGATTTTCCCGCGACGCGCTGGAGACTATCGTTGATGGTTAGCGTGTTATGGACGTAGTTGTTGTAGCGAAATACCTGCCAGCGCTGTGAGTTTTGGGTTTTATTCCACAGATCGACACCTTTCGATTCAAGCGTTTCATAACTCTGCATCCCAAAATCCATGGCCCAGCGCACACCGTCCGCGTCCATCACAAACGAACCGGCGTCCATGTGGGCATGATTCGTGCCGGGACTGCCGCCTTTAAATCCGACATAAATCGCTGCCGGATCAGTCCAGGATGTCCGCATCATGGCAACGGGTGTGGTTCCCGATCCAACCCACATAGTGGATTTAGGCGCACGAATGGCGTTCATACTAATGCCATTGCTCCACAACAACGTAGCGGGCAGCAGCCGGTCCTTGACCTGCCGTTTTGTTTCGGCCGGGTTTGTTAAGTAACGACGTTCCTCCCAGAGCAACGACGGGTCTTTTAGCTTGTTGGCAAACCAGAACATGGCTGGCTGCAATTCCCCGGTAAGACCCGAATCTGAGTAATTGAACGCGTCACCGGTTGGGCCAGTCATGTTTTCCATATAGCCCGCTGAATTTAAAAAACCCGGTTTTTGCGACAGGCCAAAGTCCGTACCGAACAATTTATCGAGTGCACTGATGAACATTACGTTAAAGCTCGTTCCGTAGCCCCAATAACTGTACCCTTCGGGGTAGGCACCATTGGGGCTATAATCGCCCATAGGCAGCACAATCGACTCGATCGACCGGTTAATGATACGTTTGGCAAGCTCCGGCTGATCTTCATAAATAGCCATCGCGCCATAGGCTATTCCCGCATTGCAGACCTGATTCCAGTTGTTGGTAACGGTGAGCCAACTGTTGAATTTAGTATCCAGTGACGGTTCAATGCCTTTTTTCAGGATGGCTTCTCTTATCGCCGATCTGGATTGGGCCGACAGGTCATTATACAGCCAGTCATACCCAATGGAAACGGCCATCGTCATTTCGGCAACGTCCAGAAAGTGAGTCGGATTCCAGTCGCTGAAGGCTGATACGGCCAACAATTCCTGCTCTGCGCGTTTTAAATACTTTTCCTGGTGGGTCATGCGGTAGGCGAAGGCCAGATAAAATATCCGGCGCAATCCCTCTCTGGATGTTGAAAGCAGCCGCCTGCCAATTTTAATACGTTCTAAGGGAGCCAGGGCAAGCATCGCGTCGCATTCCGTCAGGATGGCCTGGTTCAGTTGCCCCCAGGTTTTGTCAGCGCTTACGGTTTTGTTGATCGAAGCCTCTTCGCCTTTCAGTAAGAGAATTCGCGGATGGTCCGGAAATCTGGCTGATCCAACCCGATCGACCTGCGCCCAAACGAAGAAGGGGAATAAAAGCAGAAACGCTATTATATTAAGAAAGGAGATTTTCGTCATCATTGAGCTTCTGAGAGAGTTATTATTGTCCATAGAGCGGTCCGCCGATGCGGCACAGAGAATACAGAAACTTAAAATACTTAAAACCAGGTCTTTAAAGCTCTGTATTCTCTGTGGATAATCATTCTGTTTAAATACCTGATTAAGGGTTCAGGACTGGTTTTTTACCGTTCCAGGTGATGGGGATATTCGACAAAAACCAGGTTTTTCCTTTGTCGTTATTGCCCTGAAAGAATAAGTACGTTTTTCCTGTAGTGTCCAGAAAAATATGCGGATGCCCTGATTCGCTGGCGTTCCAACTGCCCGGCGCCCCATTTTTTAGAAACGGCTCCGGTTGCATCCGTTTCCAGTGCAGACCATCTGTACTACTAGCTACGCCAACCTGTTGCGGCCAGTTATTATAAGCCCCGGCGTAGAACATGACCAGCTCATTACCCCGCTGAATGATGGACGGTGCTTCGATGCACTCGCCTTCCCAGGGGAGTTCTGGTTTCAAAATTGGACCATCGGTGGCGACCTGTTTCCAGTCCTCCCGGTTGAAGTTGGTCGTTGCGGGCGCTATGGCTACGCCCAACTGCTGAATTTTATAGGACGTATCGCGAGTCGCGAAATACAGAAAATACTGGTTCTTAAACTTGTAGACTTCCGCATCAATAGCCCGCCCGCAGGACCAGTCAGATAGGGCAGGGCGAAAGATTGGGTTGGTGGCATTGCGGGTAAAATGAAGACCATCGGCAGAAACCGCGTGACAGATAGCATCTTTACGCCCGTTGCCGTATGTCTGGTAAAAGATATGCACGTTTCCATCGCGGACGAGGGCACTGGGCGCACATAACCCTTTTTTCTCATAGTCGGCAACCGGTTTCATTTCGCCAATTTTCTGCCAGTTCGTTAAATCCGGACTTTTGGCAATGCCAATGCCCCAAATGTCGGCGCCGGTAGAATCTTTGCCCATCGGCACCGAATAATAGAGCAGGTAGCGACCCTTGAACCGAATAACGTGCGGATCTTTTGAATAGCCCGGTTTACGGTACGTAGTGTCGCCAAATAGCATTTTGGGACGGATGTTTTGGGCTGCTACGGGCAGGCGTAATCCACCAGCCAACGCTACAAACAAACTGATATAGACAAGTTTTAGAGACATATATTCCTGAGAATTGCGTTTCGTGTAGCCAGCCTGATACGTAGGCGCTACGTTTTTCAATAGTCAAGCAATCAACGGCTGATTGTTACTTAACATCTAATGGTTAAGGAATAGGATGAATAAAAAAGAAGGCTGCGAAATATAGAATTTCGCAGCCTTTAAGAAATAAATTACTATAAGATTGTTTGTCATCCCGACGCAGGAGGGATGATAGAAAGTAGGGTTGAGTAAATTACTTCAGCAAATTCAAATCGGGTTGGGCGTATTTATAGACCTTAAAATAGAGCGTCGTTTTTGTCTGATAAATCCCTTCAATCGTTGAAATCTCGTTGATGAACTCCACCAGGTCGTTGTTTGTCGGGCACATAACGTCAACTTCCAAGTCATAATCGCCCGACGTACTGGCTAGGAAACTAACTTCCGGCATTTTCGAAATGGTTTGAGCAACCTGCTCTTTCAACGTAGCAGGCCGTATGTATACCGCCACGTGCGCGTAAGCCTTAAAGCCAACTTTATCGGGGTCAACCCGCCCGATGATACTAATTACTCCGTCTTCAATTAATCGGTTCAGGCGGGTGCGGGCGGTGCCAACTGACACATTCAAGTGTTCGGCAATTTCTGTGAATGACATCCGTCCGTCTTTCTGTAGACATGACAGTATCGCGAAGTCTAACTCATCCAGCGTGCTTTGCGTCTTTTCCATTGGCGTACTTTTGTCTTGTAAAATTATTGCTAAAATTTGACTACTATCTAAATAATTTTTAGTTTGCACATCTTATTTCTGCAAAAAATGCAGATATACAACAAAACCATGAAGTATACCCCCATTCAGAATTACATAAACGGCCAGTTTGTCGACGCAACAACCGATCAAACGCTGGAGGTGATTTCGCCAGTAGATGGTACATTTCTGTCAACGGTTCCGCTATCGACTGCCAGTGATCTGGATGCTGCGGTCAAGGCTGCCAAAGCGGCCTTTTCGGGCTGGAGCCGGACAACGATCAAAGAAAGAGTACAGGTCTTTTTTCGCTATAAAGCCCTGTTGGAGAAAAATATAGATGAACTGGCTCTGCTGGTTCAGGAAGAGAATGGGAAAACCTACGCAGAAGCCGTTGCCGAAATCGAAAAAGGCGCTGAACTGGCTGAATTTGCCTGTTCGCTTCCCCAGATCGTTACCGGCGAAATTCTGGAAGTGAGTCGGGGGGTTGAGTGTCGCACCGAACATGTACCGCTGGGGGTTGTGGCCAGCATCGTGCCGTTTAACTTTCCGAGTATGGTGCCCAACTGGACCATACCAAACGCTATTGCGCTGGGCAACTGCATGATTCTCAAGCCATCGGAGAAAGTGCCGTTAAGTGTGGGCCGATTAGCGGAGTTGTTGCAGGAAGCGGGTTTGCCAGCGGGCGTTTTCAACGTTGTGCACGGTGATAAGGACGTAGTGGAAGCTATTTGCGACCATCCCGGCATCGAAGCGGTTTCGTTTGTTGGGTCAACGAAAATTGCCAAAGCTGTTTATAAACGGGCCACCAGCAACTACAAACGCTGCCTGGCGTTGGGTGGGGCCAAAAATCACCTGATCGTTTTGCCCGATGCCATTCCGGGCATGACGGCTCAAAACATTACAGCGTCGATGGCGGGATGCGCGGGTCAGCGGTGTATGGCGGCTTCGGCGATGGTAGCGGTTGGTCCCGTCGATCACATCATTGAGAAACTTTGCGAGGAAGCGCAAAAGATGATTCCCGGCGGCAGTCTGGGCGCTGTGATCAACCGGGCGTCCAAGGAACGTATTGAACAGTACATTACCGATGCCGAAAGGCAGGGCGCAAAAGTGCTCGTCGATGGCCGCAATCCAACGGTAGCTGGTAAAGAAAACGGTACGTATGTTGGTCCAACAGTGATCGACTATGTTACGCCGGATATGGCGATTGCGCAGGAAGAAATTTTCGGGCCGGTCATCAGCATCATGCGGACGAATACCGTCGATGAAGCGCTGGCCATCGAGAACGCCAATCCCTACGGAAATGCGGCTTCCGTATTTACCCAAAATGGCGGGATGGCGCGTTACGTGATCGACAAAGCCAGCGCTGGCATGGTCGGCGTCAACGTGGGTGTACCGGTTCCGCGCGAACCATTCTCGTTTGGTGGCTGGAACGATAGCCGCTTCGGGGTAGGGGACATCACCGGCAAAAGCTCCATCGAATTCTGGACAAAACTCAAGAAAAGCACGACTAAGTGGAACCCCGAAGCGGGCATAAACTGGATGAGTTAATTTCAACTTTGATAAAGTTTTAAACCGAAAACGATAAACTGACATGCTTGACACCGCAACACTTTCCGAAACGCAGGAAGTCCTTCAGGATAGCTTCGATTACACCGTGTTTGCCTGGAGCAAACAGAAAGGCATTTCGCCGATTGCGGTAAAATACGCCAAAGGTGTTTACCTGTACGACTACGACGACAAACGCTACATCGACTTTTCGTCGGGTCTAATGAACGTGAACATCGGGCATGGTAATCAGCGGATTACCGAAGCTGTTGTTCGGCAGATGCAGGAAGTGAGCTACGTGACGCCCTACTGCGTAACAAAAGTTCGGGGTGAGCTGGGCAAGAAGCTGGCCGAAATCTGCCCCGGCGATCTGAACAAAGCATTCTTCACCTTATGCGGTGCTACGTCCAATGAAGCGGCAATTAAACTGGCGCGTTTGTATACGGGACGACACAAAATCCTGAGTCGCTACCAATCCTACCACGGCGCTACGTATGGTACGTTATCGGTGGGTGGTGACCCCCGCAAACTCACCGACGATTCGCAGCAGGCTCCCAATTTCGTGCACATCGATATTCCCTACAAATATCGCTGGAACCACGACGAAGCCAGCATGCTTACGGATTCTGTGGAACATCTGGAGCGGGTCATTGCTTACGAAGGACCGGGCAATATTGCCGCCATTATGCTGGAAGGCGAGTCGGGCACGTCGGGTTGTCTGCAATACCCGGTTGGCTATTTAGCTGCCGTTCGGGAAATCTGCGACAAGCATGGCATCCTGATCATCATGGACGAAGTCATGAGCGGTTTCGGGCGTACCGGTAAGTGGTTTGGCTTTGAAAACCACGGCATTGTACCCGATATGGTCACGATGGCCAAAGGCATTACGAGTGGCTACATTCCGTTTGGTTGCCTGATGGTTACGGATAAAATCGCTTCCCGCTATGACGATACGGTGTTAGCAACGGGCATGACGTATGCCGCCCATCCGGTGGGTTGTGCGGCTGCGCTGGAAACCCTGAAAGTATATGAGGACGAAAATCTGATCGAGAACACCGTCGAAATGGGCAGATACATGGATGAACAAGCTGCAATTTTGATGCAGAAGCATCCGAGCATCGGCGATTTTAGAAATACGGGTCTACTTGGCTGTTTCGAGTTGGTTAAAAACCGGAAAACCAAAGAACCGATGGCGCCTTTCAACGCCAGGCCGGAAGAAATGGCTGTGATGAGCAAAGTAGCTGCCAAAATAAAAGAGTTAGGTATGTACACCTTCGTCCGCTGGAGTTACGTGTTCGTGGCACCACCGCTGTGTGTCACGAAGGCCCAAATCGATGAAGGTTTAGCGATCATTAGCGAAGCGCTGAAAATTGCCGACGAATACGTAGTGGAGTGATTTATCGAACCCCCAACCCCCTAAAGGGGGCTTAACTTATTCGCAACCTAAGCCCCCTTTAGGGGGTTGGGGGTTTACTGACAATAGAGAATTTCAACATTATCATTCTAAAATGCGCACAGCCAGACGCCAATTTATTAAGACACTTTCGGTCGGAACGGCCTCGGCTTTACTACCCACTACAACGTTTGCGTCAATTGGAAAAGCAGACCCCGTTAAGCGAATTATTCTGGACAGCGACACCGCAACAGACGATGCCGTAGCGGTGCTGATGGCTGTTACGTCGCCCAGGTTGAAAGTCGAAGCCATTACTATTACGTGCGGCAATGTTGGATTTGACCAGCAAACGAAAAATGCATTATACACGCTGCAAATTGCCGGAAAGAACGGCCAGATTCCTGTTTTTCAAGGCTCTGCGCGTCCCATGGTTCGGGAGGTTCACGGAAACGCGAAATACGTGCACGGCAGCGATGGCATGAGCGATTCATTCTTTCCTGACCCGCAACAAAAGCCGGAGAAAGAACACGCCGTTGATGCCATTATTCGACTGGTTGAAAAGTACCCAAACGAGCTGACGATTGTGGCCATTGGGCCATTGACCAACGTAGCATTGGCATTACTGAAAGAACCATCCATCGCCAAAAAGATCAAGGCGCTTTATTTCATGGGCGGCTTCTACAAGTTTTATGGCAATATCAATCCGAGTGCTACGTACAACGCCTGGGTTGATCCCGAAGCGGCTCGTATCGTTTTCCAATCAGGGATTCCACTTACAACGGTTGGTTTTGATGTGAGTGTAAAAAGCTCGGTTTTTACCGATGACGATTACGCGAACGTGGAAAAGCTGGGCACGAAATACAGCGACTTTTTTATGAAGATTAATAAAGTCCGTCGGAAGTATTGCAAAGAGCACCAGAAGATGAACGGGTCCAATCACCCCGACGCCATTACCATTGCCGCCGTTATTGACCCGACCCTGGTGACGCAGACCGTATCGCGCTACGTAGATGTCGAAACGCGGGGCGAGTTAACGCTCGGCGCACTGGCTATCGACGAACTCGGTGTCTGGGGCAAACCGCCCAATGCAACCATCTGCGTCGAGGCTGACGAAGCGAAGTTCAAGAAAATGGTATTTGATACGTTGAAAATGAGTTGAATAATTTGTAGTTTACGGTATTCGGTTTTTGGTGGCTGTCGCGAAACGGCTCATGCGTCAGCCCAACAAAAACCGGATACCGTAAACCGAAAACTTATGCAGGAATTTACTGAAGCAATTGTAGACGAATCGTCCGCCCTGTACAGCGAGGATCTAGCGCCCATTCCCGCATCGAAACGGACATGGAATACGTGGAATTATGCGGCACTCTGGATCAGCATGAGTCTGTGTATTCCTACGTATATGATGGCCAGTTCGCTCATACAGGGCGGTATGAACTGGTGGCAGGCCATTTTTACCATCTTTCTCGGTAACAGCATCGTACTGATTCCGATGGTCTTAAATGGACGTGCCGGGGCCAAATACGGCATTCCATTTCCGGTGCTGGTACGGTCCAGTTTCGGCACCAGTGGCGCGAATATTCCAGCTTTACTACGTGCCATCGTGGCATGTGGCTGGTTCGGTATTCAAACCTGGATTGGCGGATTTTCCATCTACCAGATGCTTCGGTTATGGGTTCCGTCGCTGGAGACGCTGCCGACCGTTTTTCCCGCTTCGTTTGGGTTGCAAACGGGTCCGGCCATCTGCTTTTTCCTGTTCTGGTTGCTGAACATGTACGTCGTTTATCTCGGCGTCGAAAGCATCAAGAAACTGCTGGTATTCAAGGCGTTCTTTCTACCTGTTGCCGCGTTAGCACTGCTTTGGTGGGCCATTTCAGCCGGAAACGGTCTTGGGCCCATTCTGGAGCAACCGGCTAAATTTGCAACTTCGGCGGAATTCTTCGCATTTTTCTTTCCGGCCTTAACCGGTATGGTTGGGTTTTGGGCTACGTTATCGCTAAATATCCCTGATTTTACGCGCTATGCCACCAGTCAGCAGGCGCAGGTACGCGGGCAAATAATTGGGCTGCCACCCGCCATGACGTTGTTCTCATTCATCGGTGTTGTCGTTACGTCGGCGACGACCATCATTTACGGCACCACCATCTGGGACCCGCTCGTTCTGGCCGGAAAATTTGACAGTAAAGTTCTCGTAAGCGTCGCCATGATTGCGGTGGCGATCTCAACGTTGGCGACCAATATTGCGGCCAACATTGTTAGTCCCGCCAACGATTTCGCCAATCTGGCTCCCTCAAAAATTGACTTTCGGACAGGGGGGTATATCACCGGTGTCATTGGTATTTTGATTTTCCCCTGGAAGCTAATCGCCGATCCGACGGGTTTCATTTTTACCTGGCTGGTCGGTTATTCCAGCTTGCTCGGACCCGTTGGTGGTATCATGATTGCCGACTATTTCTTCCTTCGGAAACAGAAATTAGTGCTCACCGATTTGTACAGCGAAACCGGCATTTATCAATTTAAAAACGGGTTTAATTCAGCCGCCATCATTGCGTTGCTAGCGGGCATTTTGCCCAATATTCCGGGTTTTCTAATTACCATTAAAGTCATTCCGGCAGACAGCGTTCCCGGCTGGATTTCACAGCTTTATAACTATGCCTGGTTCGTTGGTTTTTTTGTGAGTGGGCTTGTGTATTTGGGATTGATGAGAGGAAATATAAACGCAAAAGATGCAAGATATAGCGCAAAGAGCACAGAGGATTTATCGCTAAATGCATAGCGAACTCTGGAAATGATATGGTAGTAGGTTTAAACGATTTCTTGGTAAAGAACACTGGGAGTTAACATGTCTGTACTTATTAAAAACGGTCGAATTATTACGGCTGCTGACGATTACATTGCCGATATTTTTATTGAGGGCGAAACGATTTCGGCCATCGGGAAAGATCTGCCTATAAAAGCTGATATGACCATCGACGCGTCGGGTAAGTTGGTATTTCCCGGTGGTATCGACCCACACGTTCACCTGGCGATGCCGTTTATGGGTACGTTTTCGAGTGATACGCACGAAACGGGTACCCGCGCAGCTTTGCATGGTGGCACCACAACGGTTATTGATTTCGTCCTACAAAAACAGGGACATTCACTAAAGGAAGCGCTCGCTGACTGGAACTCCCGCGCCAAAGGAACCACCGTTGGTGATTACAGCTTCCATATGGCCATCACGGATTTTAACGAAAATACAAAGGCTGAAATTCGAGAGATGGTTGAGAACGAGGGTATTACGTCGTTCAAAACGTTCATGGCTTACAAAGGTGCGTTGATGATCGACGATAGCCAGATGATTGGCCTGATGCAGGAAGTGAAAAAGCAGGGCGGTATGGTTACGGTTCATGCCACCAACGGCGATGTCATTGATTACCTCGTTGCCAAACATAAATCGGAAGGCAAAACTGCCCCACTGTATCATTACCTCTCGCAACCCGAAGTGACTGAAGCCGAAGCCAGCGGCCGTTTTGCCGACATGGCCGACTACACCGGTGTTCCCGGTTACATCGTCCACATGACCTGCGAAGGTGCCCTGAATGCCGTTCGGAACGCAACCCGGCGCAATCAGAAAGTGTTTGTCGAAACCTGTATTCAATACCTGGTTCTTGACGCATCTCTCTACGAGCAAAACTTCGAAGGTGCCAAGTGGGTAATGAGTCCGCCCTTGCGGGAGAAAAAAGATCAGGAATCGCTATGGGCGGGTATTAATCAGGGGCTTATACAAGTTGTGGCCACCGATCATTGCCCGTTTATGTGGGAGCAGAAATTAATGGGCAAAGACGATTTCTCGAAGATTCCGAACGGGCATCCGGCCATCGAAAATCGGATGGAATTGCTCTATAGCGAAGGTGTTGACAAAGGCAAAATTACACTGAACAAATACGTGGAAGTGGCCTGTACAAACCCCGCCAAAATTTTCGGCATGTTTCCGCGCAAAGGAACAATTGCCATTGGTAGTGACGCCGATATTGTCATTTTTGACCCCAACGAAACGCATACCCTTTCAGCCAAAACGCACCACATGAATGTTGATTATTCGGGTTACGAAGGCTGGGAATTAACCGGGAAAGTAAAGACCGTTCTGCTGCGTGGCCAGATGGCCATTGACGATAATAAATGCCTGATTGATAGAGGATACGGCCAGTTTATTAAACGTAGTAAAGTGAGCGGAAAGATATAAACGCGTGGGGAATAGGAGGTTAGGACACAGGGTTAATGTTGCCAATACTGCCGCGTATTTACCCAATTCCCCTAACCCAATGCCCTCTGCTAAATAACTAAACCACAAGTAAGCATGCCACGAATTATTAGATCCGGATTGATACAAATGAGTCTGCCGAAGACCGAAGGGGAAGGCACGATTGAGGAAATTAAGGAAGCGATGGTGCAGAAACACATTCCGCTCATCGAAGAGGCTGGCGAAAAAGGCGTGCAGATTCTGTGTTTGCAGGAGATTTTCAATACGCCTTACTTCTGTCCGGGCCAGAACAGCGCGTGGTACGCTTCGGCGGAGTCGGTGCCCGGACCAACCACCGACCGGATGGCCGAGTATGCCAAAAAATACAAAATGGTGATCATCGTTCCTGTTTATGAAAAAGAGCAGGCTGGTGTACTCTACAACACGGCGGCTGTGATCGACGCCGACGGTACCTATCTGGGCAAGTACCGCAAGAATCACATTCCACATACGTCCGGCTTCTGGGAGAAATTTTTCTTTAAACCCGGCAATCTGGGATATCCCGTTTTCCAGACGATGTACGCAAAAGTTGGCGTATACATTTGCTACGACCGTCACTTCCCCGATGGGGCGCGTTGCCTTGGCCTGAACGGTGCCGAAATTGTGTACAATCCATCAGCGACGGTGGCCGGTTTGTCGCAGTATCTCTGGAAGCTCGAACAACCCGCTCATGCAGCCGCCAACGGGTATTTTATGGGGTGCATTAACCGGGTTGGCGAAGAAAAGCCCTGGAATCTCGGTCGCTTCTACGGCTCGTCGTATTTCGTTGATCCGCGCGGCCAGATTTTCGCGACGGCTTCCGAAGATAAAGACGAATTGCTCATCTCCGAATTTGACCTCGACGTCATTGACGAAGTACGTAGCGTCTGGCAGTTCTTTCGGGACCGGCGACCGGAAACGTATGATAAGTTGGTAGAACTTTAAAAGAATGATGAATTATAAATGATTTTCCGTCATTCGCAATTCATCATTTATCATTCATAATTAACAAACGTGGCAATCATCAACAATCGATTAACGGCTGAGCAGTACGAGCAAAATTTCAGCGATATCCATCCGCCGTTCGACTCGCGCGAAGCAGCTTTGGTGGAAGCGAATCGCTGTCTCTTTTGTTATGATGCGCCCTGCATTAAAAGCTGCCCGACGAGCATCAACATACCTAAATTCATTAAGCAGATTACCACCGATAACATCAAAGGATCAGCCTATACGATTTTTGATGCCAATATTATGGGGGCGGGCTGCTCGAAAGTTTGCCCGGTCGAGAAATTGTGCGAAGGTTCCTGCGTCTATAATTTCCTGGAAGAACTGCCCATCCCGATTGCCAAATTGCAACGCTATTCGACCGAAAAAGCGATTGAACATAAGTGGCCCTTGTTCCAGCGCAAACCGTCAACCAGTCGAAAAGTCGCTGTGATTGGTGCGGGTCCGGCGGGTTTGAGTTGCGCGCATGTCCTGAGTCGGGAAGGTGTTGACGTAACGATCTACGAGAAAGAAAGCAAAGGGGGTGGCCTGATGACCTATGGTATTGCGGCTTATAAAGTGACGCCCGAATTCTGTGAAGATGAAGTCAATTTCATTACGTCGCTGGGTGGAATTGACATCAAATACGAACAGGAATTAGGCAGGAACGTATCGCTTGCCGAATTACAGGCGAACTATGACGCGGTGTATATCGGCATCGGCGTTGGCGTGGCACGGCAGTTGGATATTCCCGGCGAACATCTCTTAGGCGTTGAAGACGCGATACGGTTCATCTACGACATTCGGGAGAAAGGCTATCCGTCCATACCCGTCGGCGATAAAGTAGCTGTTATTGGTTTGGGAATGACCGCCATTGATGCGGCTACGCAGGCTAAGCGATTGGGAGCCAAAGAGGTAACCATCGTTTACCGTCGAACACAAGCCGAAATGCCCAGTACCGAAGTCGAACTAAATCTGGCAAAACTTGACGGTTGTACTATTATCTGGCTGGCGTCGCCTAAAGAAATCATTGGCGAAAACGGTCAGGTTACCCAACTGATCTGCAACGTAATGGAATTGGGCGTGCCTGATACCTGCGGGCGTCGGTCGCCGGTTGAGACGGGCGAAACCATTACGTTGAACGTCGATATGGTTATCAAAGCGGCTGGTCAGGTTCCCTACGAAGGACTGGTGAGCAGCCATGCGATTACTAACTGGAACGGTAAGATTGCCATCGACGGAAGCTGTGCCACTAACATTCCGGGCGTTTTCGCGGGTGGTGATTGCGTCAACGGTGGCAAAGAAGTAGTCGATGCCGTACAGGCGGGAAAAGATGGTGCTAAGGCGATACTAGGTTTTATAAAGAGCGAAAGAGCGAATGAGTGAAAGAGCGGTTCGCTGGTTCGATAAACGCTGGCATAAGCAACTTTCACTCTTTCACTCTTTCGCTCCTTCACTCTTTATAACGTGGCTGACTTAAGCGCAAATTTCCTCGGCATCAAATCGCCTAACCCGTTCTGGCTGGCGAGTGCCCCGCCGACGGATAAACAATACAACGTACTGCGGGCTTTCGAAGCTGGTTGGGGCGGGGTTGTCTGGAAAACTTTGGGGAGCCAGGTCAAGAACGTATCGTCGCGGTATTCGTCGATTGATTACGGCGGAACCAAGATGATGGGATTCAATAATATCGAACTCATTTCCGACCGACCGCTGGACATCAATCTCCGCGAAATCGCCGAGTGTGTCCGCCTGTTTCCCGACCGGGCTATGATCGTGTCGCTCATGGCCGACAACACCCGCGAGAAATGGCATGAGCTAATCGCGCAGGTCGAAGATACGGGTGCCCACGGGCTCGAACTCAACTTCGGCTGTCCGCACGGCATGACCGAACGAGGCATGGGTGCAGCCGTTGGGCAGGACCCAGAGATTGCCAAAATGGTGGTCGAGTGGGTGATGGAGAAAGCCACGCTTCCGGTCATTACCAAGCTAACGCCCAACGTCCATTCGGTGGTGCCAACGGGTCGGGCTGCGGTTGAGGGGGGCACGCATGCGCTGTCGCTCATCAACACGATTCAGTCGATCACGGGCGTCGATCTGGATACGTTTGTGCCAAATCCATACGTAGCAGGCAAGTCCGTTTACGGTGGTTATTGTGGTCCGGCGGTTAAGCCAATCGCCCTTAAAATGCTGACAACTATTGCCCAGGACCCACTGACGGCCCGCATGCCCATTTCAGGAATTGGCGGTGTCAGTACGTGGAAAGATGCGGTGGAGTTCATGTTGCTGGGTGCTTCAAACGTGCAGGTGTGTACGGCCGCGATGAAACATGGTTTTCGCATTGTTGACGATATGATTGACGGCATGAACAACTGGATGGACGAAAAAGGCTTCAAAACCCTTGATGATTTCATTGGCAAATCGGTGCCGACCATCACGCATTGGGAAGATCTCGACATCAATTACCACATCGTTGCGAACATCGACCAGGACAAGTGCATTCATTGTGGTTTGTGCTACATCGCCTGCGAAGACACGTCGCACCAGTCCATCAATCTGTCGTTTGGCAACCCATTCAATACGTATTCGATCAAAGAAGATGAGTGCGTAGGCTGTAATTTATGTAAATTGGTATGTCCTGTCGATAGCTGCATCACGATGGTGGAGCAACGCAAAGGCGACGACTACGTAAACTGGAAAGAGTTTCAACGGCGCGGACTACCCCTGAACGACCATTAACAAAATGATAAATGATGAATAATGATACAACCAGAAATCATTCATAATTCATACTTCATCATTCTCTTATGAGCGAACCTGTTAACGCCCAATCTACCCGTCTCGTTTACGGCCTGGAAGACAAGGTTCCTTTGGTGCCGGCGCTCCTGGTTAGTCTACAGCAGGTTGGGGCTATGGTAGTAGGGACGATCACGCCCGCGCTGATTTTGTCGGGTATTCTGCACTTTAGTGAGCAGGACACAGCCTACCTCGTCAGCATGGCGCTGGTGGCATCGGCCCTGGGTACGTTCCTGCAAACAATGCGTTTTGGGGTTGTTGGGTCCGGGTTGCTCAGCATTACCGGCACCAGTTTTGCCTTTCTGGCCCCGCTGATTCAGGCCGGAACAACAGGCGGGCTATCGCTTATGGTGGGAATGTCATTGGCTGCAACACCCGTGCAACTTGTTTTAGCGCCTTTTTTACCCAAACTGAAACGCGTTTTCACACCATTGGTTTCGGGGATCGTTGTCTTATTGATTGGGCTTTCGCTGATTCCGACAGGCATGAGAAGTATTGCCCGATTACCCGCTGAAGGGGCTCCTGCCTGGAGCGGGGGACTGATTGCGCTAATCGTTATTTCGGTAATGGTTGTTGCCCAGTCAATTGGCAAAGCCTGGGCGAGGATGGCGGCTGTACTGGTTGGCGTAATTACGGGTTATACAATTTGTGGGATGATGGGTTGGCTTCAAAGTCCAGTCCAAAGTAATGGTTCCTGGATTACGTTGCCCCAACTGTTTCCGCACGGTCTGGCTTTCAAATGGGAGCTGTTGTTTCCATTTGCGTTTATCTACCTCGTCTGCGTGCTGGAAGCGATGGGCGACATTACCGCTACGTCCCAACTGTCTGGCTTACCGACCGATGGTCCCGATCATTGGGTTCGTATTCGCGGGGGTATTTTAGCCGACGGACTGACCTGCATTGGCTCGACCCTGGTCGGTGGTTTTCCGAGTGCAACCTACGCGCAGAACAACGGCGTTATCCAGATGACGGGTGTTGCCGCCCGACGTATCGGCTGGATCATGGCGATCGTCCTGCTTTGTCTGGGGCTTTTTCCGCCGGTTGGTCGCTGGATCACCGTGATGCCGCCCAGCGTATTGGGCGCCCTGGCGATCATGCTTTTCGGGCTGGTAGCCGTGTCGGGCTTGCGGTTGATGGTGGCGGGTGGCTTGTCGCAACGGGATGCGCTGATTGCCGCGATTTCGTTAGGTGTCGGCATTGGCGTTCCCTCGCAGGAGGAGTGGCTAGAAACACTGCCGAGCGTGGTTCAAACGTTCCTGGAGTCAGGCGTCTCGGCTGGTGGATTGGTGGCATTGCTGCTCAATCTGCTCATACCAAGTAGCGATCAAAAGAAGTTGAAAGAAGGACCCGCCGAATTGCTTTAACTCAGAGAAAACGCTAGTATCAGCGTTTTAAGAAAATATATTATTGAACACAGAGGCACAGAGAACAAAATATTGGATCTAATACACTGTGTTCTCTGTGCCTCTGTGTTCAAATCAGTTTTTCGCGTATTTAGCCTTGATAAAATTCATCTTAAATAATAAAGAAGTCAGTACGGCGATGCCAAACGGTACGCCAGTGCTCGATTTTATTCGCTATAATCAATACCTGACGGGCACAAAAATTGGCTGTCGCGAGGGCGATTGCGGGGCTTGCACCGTCATTGTGGGTGAGTTGAACAACGGCGAATTGCGTTACCGAACCGCTACGTCCTGCCTGATGCCGCTGGGTAATGCACACGGCAAACATATCGTGACGATTGAAGGACTTAATATGGCCGAGTTGAATCCAATTCAGCAGGCCATGTCCGACGAATCGGCGACACAATGCGGGTTTTGCACACCGGGTTTTGTGGTATCGATGGCGGCATTTTGCCTGAGTAAAAAAGAACCGACTTCAGAGAATGCCATTGCCGCTATTGATGGAAACATCTGCCGATGTACAGGCTATAAATCCATTGAGCGGGCGGCTGCTCGGGTGGCTGATTTGCTGGTGCAACGTCAGGACGAAGATCCGGCAAAATTTGCGGTGAAGAAGGCCATGCTGCCTTCGTACTTTTTCAACATGAAGGAGCGGTTGCAAACACTGTCGTTAAACCTGAATGGTGAACTGACAAACGAAAATGCAGCCGCTCAGCGGGTGGGTGGCGGAACGGATTTGTACGTCCAGAAACACGACGAAATCAAGGAGGCATCCATCCGTTTTCTATTTGATCAACCCGGATTGAAAGGCATTCAACAGGCAGGAAATCAATGCCTGATTGGCCCGTCAGCGACGGTGACCGATCTGATCGAGTCGCCCGTGATACAGGAATACTTCCCTGATTTTAAGGCCTACACCAAACTGATCTCGTCGACGCCCATCCGTAATATGGCGACCATCGGCGGCAACTTCATCAATGCGTCACCCATCGGCGATTTTACGATCTTCTTTCTGGCGCTGGATGCTACGTTGACATTCAGCGATGGCACCACGTCGCGGGAGCTACCGCTACGTGATCTGTACAAAAGCTACAAAACACTCGATAAACAACCCGAAGAAAATCTGGAGCAAATTCGCTTTGATCTGCCCGATTCAAACACAAGGTTCAACTACGAAAAGGTCAGCAAACGAACGCACCTCGACATTGCCAGCGTCAACTCCGCCATTCGCATTACGGCCGAAAACGACGTACTGATCAACGTTAAATTATCCGCCGGAGGTGTCGCAGCTACTCCGAAACAGTTAACAAAAACGGCTGAATTTCTAACCGGGAAACTGTTGACCGAAGAACTGATTCTCGACGCCATCGTCATCGCTCAAACCGAAATCGCGCCCATCAGCGACGCCCGCGGAACCGAAGCCTACAAGCGGTTACTGCTCAGTCAGTTGATCAAAGCGCATTTTATAAAGCTATTCCCGGCAATGAAGGTAGAACGGTTGATCCCTGCGACGGCGAAATAGTTAAGACTGACATTACGTGAAAAAAGCCGTTACACAGCGATTGTCTGTAGTAACGGCTTTTTTATTAAGTGCCGACCGTACCGATCGGCAATACACCCATAAACGCTATCAGGCAGCCGCCAGGGACTTTTCTTTCTGCGTGTTGATGGCATCCAGCAGTTTGTCGTACGGCTTATTAAATTTTTCAATGCCCTCATCTTCAAGTTGCTGGCTGATAGCCTTGAGCGAAATACCTGCCTGCTCTACGCGTTCCAACGTCTCCGTGGCTTTATCCAAATCGTCTTCTAAGCGGGATGCCGCGTTGCCATGATCGCGGAAGGCTTCGAGCGTTTCCATCGGGATCGTGTCCACCGTTTTTGGTCCAATCAGCGCTTCTACGTACTTGACATCCGAAAACGCTGGATTTTTGCTGCTCGTG
Source organism: Spirosoma endophyticum (assembly GCF_900112365.1). GTDB lineage: Bacteria > Bacteroidota > Bacteroidia > Cytophagales > Spirosomataceae > Spirosoma > Spirosoma endophyticum. The sequence continues at coordinate 134,936 of NZ_FOLQ01000001.1, forward strand.
CTGGCCCACAGAAGTCGCTGGGGCTTTGCACCTTTGGCTTCCAGTTGCTTGAATCGGTCGCTGCTGAATTCGCGCTTATAGATTTCGTAAGCTTTCTTGGCCAGCGCAATCGCTACTTCGCCTTTCAGATCGCCCAATCCTTTTTCGTCCAGCATCGGGTCAAGCAGTACGTCGATTCGGCTCAGGAAAAAACTGGCCACGGACGCAATCTGCTCAATAGGCTGTCCGGCTTTCGCCCGTTCTTCCAGACCCGAAATATAAGCGTTGACAACGGCTTCGTAGCGTTCCAGGCCAAACAGCAACGTAACGTTGATGTTAATGCCATCGCTGATACTCTGCTGAATAGCGGGAAGGCACGGCGCCGTACCGGGAATCTTGATCATGACGTTGTTTCGATCCACCGCTTTCCACAAAGTGCGGGCCTGCTGGAGCGTACCATCCGTATTCAGAGCCAGATGTGGAGATACCTCCAAACTTACGTACCCATCGGCGCCCTGAATCTCTTCTCCATAAACTGGCTTAAACAGATCAGCGGCCCGCTGGATATCAGCAATAGCTACACCATAGAATATGTCTTCGTTGCTTTTTCCTTCCTGCGCGAGCTTTTTGATATCCTCGTCGTAGTCGGAACCGCTGCTGATGGCCTTCTCGAAAATAGCCGGATTGGAGGTAAGCCCGCGAACACCGTCTTCGTCAATGAGTTTTTGCAACTCACCCGTGTCCATAATTTTCCGGTCAATAAAGTCCAGCCAGATGCTCTGGTCAAAATCGTGAATCTTTTTTACGTTATTTTCCATGACTAAGTAATTTATATTCTTGGATTTTAAGTCGTGTTTTATTGCCACAACTGCTTTTAGGACAGCACTTCCTTTTTCTCGATGCCCGGTGCTTCACCTTTCAGGACGGCTTTTGCCTGTTTCACCACGTTATCGACTGTAAAGCCAAAATACGCCATCACCTCTTCGCCGGGACCCGATAGTCCGAACCGGTTCATACTTATTGTAGATCCCTCATCCGTTACGTACTTATGCCAGCCAATGGGTGACCCCGCTTCAACGGCCAGCCGCTTCCGAACTGACGGCGGTAACACCTCGTGATGGTAGGCCTGATCCTGCTGTTCGAATAACTCCCACGACGGCATACTAACGACCCGCGCCTGAATGCCCTGTTTTTTCAGTTCTTCCTGTGCTTTCAATACCAGCGATACCTCCGAACCGGTTCCGATCAGAATGAGCTCGGGCGTGCCGTCGGCTTCGCTGAGGATGTAAGCCCCTTTTTCGACGCCCCGCGCTGAGCCGTATTTTTCCTGATCGAAAACGGGCAGTTTCTGGCGGCCCAGAATCAGGACGACCGGGGTTTTGGGCTGCGTCATCGCTACGCGCCAGGATTCTACCGTCTCATTGGCATCGCCCGGCCGGATCACGATAATATTCGGGATGGTACGTAGTGAAACGACCTGCTCAACGGGCTGATGAGTGGGGCCATCTTCGCCCAGACCGATGCTGTCGTGCGTGAACACGAAGGTTCCTTTTGATTCAGCCAGAGCGGTCAACCGAATGGCACCCCGCATGTAGTCCGAGAAATTTAGGAACGTACCGCCGTAGGGATGCACCCCACCATGCTGGGCCATGCCATTGATCGCTGCGCCCATCGCGTGTTCACGGACACCGAACCAGATGTTCGAATTTTCGTAATGACCCGGCTGGAAACTCACATCACCTTTGGTCGGCATCTCGTTCGATGACGCCAGATCCGCCGATCCGCCAAACAAAAAGGGGACGGATTTTTTCAGGGCTTCGAGGGCTTTGCCCGATGCCTGCCGGGTTGCCATATCTTTATCCGCGGGGGTAAACTTCGGCAGATCGGCATCCCAATTTTCAGGCAGTTTTCCGCCAAATGACAGCAGAAACTGCTCGGCTTCATCTGGGAACTGACGTTTGTATTCGTCAAATTTCGTTTGCCATTCGGCCTGGAGCTTGGCCCCCCGCTTACCCGGCTCATGCAGAAAATCGCGCACTTCGTCGGGTACGACAAACGATTTATCGGGATCGAAGCCTAAGAACGCTTTGGTTTTCCGTACGTTCTCTTCACCCAGCGCACTCCCGTGTACTTTGCTCGTGCCCTCCTGCGGGCTGCCATAGCCGATAATCGTCCGAACCGAAATAATGGAAGGTCGTTCGGTTTCAAGTTGAGCCGCCCGGATCGCGCCTTCGATGGCATCTAAATCGTTGCCATCCGCTACGTGCTGGGTGTGCCAGCCATAGGCATCGAAGCGTTCCATCCGGTCTTCGGTGAACGCCAGATCGGTCGGGCCGTCGAGCGAGATCAGGTTATCGTCGTAGAGATAAATGAGCTTGCCCAGTTTTAAATGCCCGGCCAGCGAAGCCGCTTCCGACGCGATCCCTTCCATCAGATCGCCATCACTGACGAGGACGTAGGTGTAATGATCGACGGGAGTATGCCCTTCCTTGTTATACGTAGCGGCCAGATGCGCTTCGGCCATTCCCATGCCCACGCCATTGGCAAAACCCTGACCAAGCGGTCCGGTGGTCACTTCTACACCCGCGGTCAGGTTCGATTCTGGGTGACCGGGCGTTTTGGAATGCAACTGTCGGAACTGTTTCAGGTCATCGAGCGAAAGATCATAACCATAGAGATGCAACAGGCTATACAACAACGCTGACCCGTGGCCGGCCGACAAAACAAACCGATCCCGGTCGGGCCAGTGCGGGTCTTTGGGATTAAAGCGTAAAAAACGCGACCAGAGCACGTAAGCCATCGGTGCTGCGCCCAGGGGCAGACCAGGGTGACCTGAGTTGGCTTTTTGAACGGCATCAACGGCCAGGAGCCGGATGGTATTAATACTGAGTTGATCGAGGTCAAGTTCGAGTTTCTTGTCTGTCATGACCAGATAGATTGGAGGTTTGAAGAAATACTAGCTACTAAGGACATGCCAATAGCACATCAGCAACGTCTATTCAATAAGTAACTCCCTACAGCCGGATTGGATTTAAAAAAATATAGAAAATTGACAGAAAGGGGGTTGATGGAGAGATATAGTCTGAATGGTCTAAACGTTTAGCGTTTCCATATACTTGCTACGTATTGCGTTTCGGCTATCCCATACGTAACTCGATTAGGAATTTACGTTGATTCCTGTAATTTTGATAAACAGGGGATCGTAATAAAAGCGGTAGGAAGCCAATGAAGAACATAGATTCCAGCACGCACGTACGGGGCGAGTCGATTTATCTGGACGATATTCCGCTGATTCGTGGTACGTTGTTCGGGGTGGCATTCGGTTCGCCGGTTGCACACGGTATCATCAGAAGCCTGGACCTCACGGAAGCCGAAACCATGCCCGGTGTCGTGCGGATTCTGACGTACAAGGACGTAACAGGCGAAAACCAGATCGGCGGTATTGTGCCCGACGAACCCCTGCTGGCTGAACACCACGTCCATTATTGCGGTATGCCGATTGCGTTTGTGCTGGCGGAAACTGACAACGAAGCCCGGGCGGCTGTTAAAAAAATAACGGTCACTATTGAGCCTTTACCCGTCATTACAGACCCGCGCGACGCGCAGGCAAAAGGCGAGTTGATCGTACGGCCAAGAACGTTCCGGCTCGGTGAAACCGCTGCGGCCTGGGAGCAGTGCACTTATATTTTTGAGGGTGTTGCCGACACGAATGGGCAAGAACATTTATACATCGAGACGCAGGGGGCCTACGCCATTCCGCAGGAAAACAACGGTATCAAGCTGTATTCGTCCACCCAGGGCCCAACGGCGGTACAGCGTGCCGTTACTAAATCGTCAGGCTTGCCGATGCACCAGATCGACGTGGACGTAACACGGCTGGGCGGTGGATTTGGTGGCAAAGAGGATCAGGCTAATATGTGGGCGGCTTTGTGTGCGCTGGCCACGCATATCCTGAAAAAGCCCGTCAAATATTCGCTGCACCGCCTGGAAGACATGGCCATGACCGGCAAGCGTCACCCGTATTCCTCCGACTTCAAAATCGGGCTGGATAACGATCTGAAAATCATTGCATACGAGGTAACGTTTTATCAGAATGCCGGTGCCGCTGCCGATCTATCGCCGGCCGTAATGGAACGAACCTTGTTTCACTGCACCAACAGCTATTTCATTCCGAACGTCACGGCAACGGCCTTCTGCTGCCGAACGAATTTGCCGCCCAATACGGCCTTTCGGGGATTTGGCGGGCCACAGGGCATGTTTGTGATCGAAGCCGCCATTGCCAAAGCGGCCGAATCGCTCGGGGTCGATGCGGCTGTCATTCAGGCGAAAAACCTGAACAAAACCGGTGACGAATTTCCCTACGGACAAAAGGCTGAAAGCGAAGCCCACGCCTGCTGGACCAAAGCAGAAGAGCTATATGATATTGAGACCATCCGCCATAACGTAGCATCGTTCAATGCCGCGAATGTTCTTTATAAAAAAGGCATAGCGCTCATGCCGGTCTGTTTCGGCATCTCGTTTACGAATACCCGGATGAACCAGGCTAGGGCACTGGTGCACGTCTACACCGATGGCAGCGTAGGCGTTAGCACGGGGGCGGTCGAGATGGGGCAGGGGGTGAACACCAAGATGTTACAGGTAGCGGCTCAGACGTTTTCGATTCAGCCAGAACGGGTAAAACTCCAGTCAACCAGTACGTATCGAATTGCCAATACGTCGCCCTCGGCCGCCAGCGCCACCGCCGACCTGAACGGGCGGGCCGTCCAGATTGCCTGCACTGATATTGTTAATCGATTGAAAGCGGTTGCCGCTGATGTCTTGCAGGTTCGCGTTGACGAAATCAGCCTGCAGGATGAGTACATTTATTTGGGGGACAAAAAGACGGACTGGTACTGGCAGCGACTCGTGATGGAAGCCTACGCCAAACGGGTAAGTCTGTCGGAACACGCGCACTATTCGACGCCGGATATTCATTACGATGCCACCAAAGAAAAAGGGCATCCGTTCGCGTATCACGTCTACGGCACCGCCCTTGTCGACGTGACGGTTGATTGCCTGCGGGGCACGTATGAGATGGAAGCCGTTAAAGTGGTGCACGATTTTGGGGCCAGCATGAACCCGATGATTGACCGGGGGCAGATTGAAGGCGGCATCGTGCAGGGCATTGGCTGGATGACGATGGAAGAAGTTGTTTTTGATAAATCGGGCCGTCTGAGGTCCAATGCGTTATCGACCTACAAAGTGCCGGATATTTACTCAGTTCCCAAAGAAATCGCGATTAATTTTCTGGAAACCCAGCAGGATAACCTGGCTATTTTTCGTTCAAAAGCCGTGGGTGAACCCCCGCTGATGTACGGCATTGGCGCTTATTTCGCGTTACGTAATGCCATTCTCGCCTTTAACCCGACGACTACTATCCCTTTTGATGCCCCCATGACGCCCGAAAAAGTCTTGCTGGCTTTATACGACGTCAATCCTGCCCTGATACTTGCCAATGATCAAACCGTTAAAGGCCTGGAAGTTACTGGCTGACAGTCTTCGGCAGAACCTGCCGGTTATGTTGCTCTACGTCCTGGAAAGTCATGGCAGCAGTCCGGGCAGACAGGGTTTTCTGATGGCTATCAATGCATCCGGTGATATGGAGGGTTCCATTGGCGGTGGCATCATGGAGCACAAATTTGTCGAGATGGCGAAAGAAAAGCTCCAGCGAAGTGCCGCCGAACTGTCCATCCGAACCCAGTACCACGACAAAAGTGCGGCCCATAACCAGAGCGGTATGATCTGCTCGGGCGACCAAACGATCCTGATCTACCGGATTCAACCGAGCGATACGTCGGCGATTCAGGCGATAATCCGTTGTCTGGAACAGCACAAAAACGGCACACTCGAACTGTCGCCTGCCGGAATCAATTTCATTGCCGATCAACGGCCCGAAGTCGATTTTCAATTCAGGATGCAGTCGGAGCAGGCATGGGTCTATCAGGAGAAAATCGGGTACAAAAACCAGTTATTTATTATCGGCGGAGGGCATTGCGCGTTGGCGCTCTCCGAACAGATGAGCCGAATGGATTTCTATATCCGCGTGTTCGACGACCGGCCAGACCTCTACACAATGAGTCTGAACAACGTAGCACACGAGAAAATCGTGGTTACCAGCTACAACGAACTGGCTGATTTGATTCCGCCGGGCACCAGTCACTACGTCGTGGTTATGACATTTGGTTATCGAACGGACGATCTGGCGATCAGGCCGTTACTAAATAAAAAGTTTGCCTATCTCGGCGTGTTGGGCAGCAGGACTAAAATAGACAAGTTATTCGCCGAATACCGCGCCGAAGGCATACCTGACGAGACACTCCGTCAATTACACGCACCCATTGGGTTGGCCATCAACAGCCAGACACCCGAAGAAATTGCGGTCAGCATCGCTGCGGAGATTATTCAGGTGAAAAACGCGGGCTAAATTAGGGTGCGCGGACGAAAATAAAGACATTGTCTTTTACAAAATGAATGGGTTTTTATTGAGTCTTTTCGACCGACAAAGTCTGGCCACAGGCGGTATGTGAATGGATGCCTGGAAATTTTGCAAGTTTAATCAGGTGGATTTGCGCTTATTCGTAAACGATTGTTGTCTTAAAGACTGAATGCCTGCTCCTGTTTTGAATCCTACAATTACGGCGTCGCTACCTTTAAGGTCCGCACGAATGCGCGGATATCATCAGCTAACAGGTCAGGCTGTTCCATAGCGGCAAAGTGGCCCCCCTTTGGCATTTTATTCCACTGGTGAATGGAAAAAAACTGATTCGCAAAGTCTTGCGGAGGCAAAAGATCCGTTTGGAATTGCGCAACGGCCGTTGGTACATTTGGTTTTGTTCCGGTTTTATCGAATGGATTCAGTTTTTGTAAGGGGTTAAACATTTCCTGCATCATATCGGTCATTGTCTCCCGATACCGCCGAAAGGACGAATTAATCGTCTGGGTTACCCAATAGATTGTTATGTTGGTTACTAATTCATCTTTGGTGAAGCAGCTTTCCAGATCGCCATCACAATCGCTCCAGGCGTAGAATTTTTCAATAATCCAGGCGGCCAAACCAGCGGGTGAATCATTTAGCCCATAGGCCAGCGTTTGGGGTTTCGTGCTTTGAACGGCATTATAAGCTCCTTCCGTCTGCTGCCACTGGGTTACGTCTTCCTTATACTTCTTTTCATTACGTCCCAGTTTAGTCTCATCCGTAACGATAATGTGGTGGTAAGGAATATCCGTCAGGTGAATACCCAGCAACGAATCGGCGTGATACAAAGCGATCTGTTCCGTAATCTCGCTGCCCGCATCCCCACCGTGGGCCATAAATTTGGTATAGCCTAGTTCATCAGTCATCAGTTTGGCGAAGAGACTGGCAATCTGTTTATTATTCATGCCGGTTTCAGTTGGGATATCGGAGAAACCATGCCCCGGAATCGACGGAACAATGACATCGAAAGAAAGCCCGTTTTCATCTGCCTTTGTTAGTAATGGAATGATTTTCAGGAAACGAACAAAGGAATCAGGCCAGCCGTGGGTCATGAGCAACGGGATTGACTGGTTTCCTTCCCCCTTTTGATGAATAAAATGAAGCCCGTAGTTATCGATCGTCGCTTTGAAATGCGAAAACGTATTTAAATAATCCTGTTGCTTTTTCCAGTCAAAATCGTGTTGCCAATACGTACAGAGCTGTTGCAAATAAGCTTCATTCGTACCCGCTTGCCACTGCTCATTGTCAACCTGATCGGGCCAGCGGGTGCTCGCTAATCGGTCCTGTAGGTTTTTGAGTATCGCCGGATCGACGCTGATTGTAAAAGGGTGTACCATTGGGTTTAAGGCGTTTTTTGATGTTAAAAATAAGCGGCAAAAGCAGGAGAGCCTATAGCGAAATCACGGATAAAAAGGTAGTTTTTTCGGACAAATAGGCTGAATGTAGCCTAAGCCTGCTTGTAAGCTAAGGGAGATACGGACACCTGTTGCTTAAAGAGCCGGGTAAAATAGGATGCATCGGTGTAACCCAGCCAGGAAGCGATTTCCTGAACCGTCATATCCGTCTGTTTAAGCAGGCTTTTCGCTTCTATCACCAAAAATTCGGTAATATGTTCTTTGGCGGTTTTGCCGGTTGTTTGCTGAAGCACTTCACTCAGGTATTTGGGTGTGATATGCAAGTTATCTGCATAAAAATGAACGGTTCGATGGTTACGAAAATGCTGGGTCAGCAGGGTAGTAAATTCCTGGGTTATGGCTTCGTAGCGGGTCGCATTTACGGGCTGAGCCGTGGGGCGTGGCTGATTGTGGCACTGGATAGCAAACTGGAGGATGGCATAAACAAGACCCGGTATGATGGCGTCATCGGTCTGGAAAGATTTAACGGCATCAAAGAGGAGCTTCATGCGGTCCTGCGTCTCCTGTTCCAGCATGATCACATGCCGACCGGCCGGCTTAAAAAAGGAAAGCCTGGTTAAATCAGTCAGCTTGATCGTCCTGTGAAATAGCTCCTCGGTAAAGAAGACGGTATCGTGCTCTGATGTATAGTCAGTAGCCCATTTCGATACGGTGCCCGGCCCAATCGTAATTAAACTCCCTTTCTGCACGGGATACGTAGCACTGCCAATCTGCACATGCCCGCTATAACCCGAATAGGTGATACCGATTCCATAAAAGGAATTTCGGAACGGGAATTCAAGGTTGGCGGCCCGGTAACTGTCTTGATTTGCCAGAAAAAAGGATGAACGTCTGGTGGATGAATTTGGGTCTACCAGGTGAGTAAAAAGATCAACTGTCTCGATAGCTGGCTTTTTCATAGTATTAGTTCCTGAAGAAAACTGATCTCCAACCTAACGATTTACGAGACGGGGAGTTTTATGGATCAGCCTGAACTTAGCGTATCGCGAGGTTATTCAGCGCAACTGTTATCCGAAGCCCAGGTTAATTTTGTTGCGATTTCGATAGGGGTAATCCCCAATAAAAGACAAACGGCAGGCGACTAATTAACAATGGATAAAAACGAGGGTATTCCGAGACCTGATGTAATGTATGCTGACTTAGTCGGGATAAGCGATACGACGGTTGTCGGGATCGACCTCACGGGTTCTGAAAAAAAGAAGTGCGGATGGGCTACGTTGACCAATGGCCACGTTGCCACCCGGACCATTTTTACCGATCTTGACATAATAGAGGCAACGGTTCGGCAAAATCCAGCGGTCATTTCTATCGATGCCCCGCTATCCCTACCGGCTGGTCGGATTAGTGTGTACGATACGGACCCAGGTCGCCAGGAATTCGGTATCCTGCGTGAATGCGAGCGGGCCATGTTAAAAAAGGGCATCCGATCATACCCCTGCCTGATTCGAAGTATGCAGAAACTTACTGAACGGGGCATTCAACTGGCCAACGAATTTAGACGCAGGGGATTCGCCGTAATCGAAAGCTATCCAGGCGGTGCTCAGGATGTGCTAGGGATTCCCCGGAAAGGAAAAAGTATTCCACTGCTGGTGAAAGGATTACAGGCGTTTGGCCTGAGCGGTTCATTCGATCAGATTGGGGTTTCCCATGATGAACTCGACGCGATTACGTCAGCCATCGTCGGCTGTTTTTATATTGCCAACCGCTATGAAGCCTTGGGCAATGAGCTGGAAGGCTACCTTATCCTCCCTCGTCTCGAAAGTTGATAGCCTGAAAAAATCGGAGAGTATTCCGGTGAACCGTTTATAAAAAAGCCGTAAACTGAGTACAGCTTACGGCTTTTTTATAAACGGTTATGTAACGATTATGGCCTAATAGCCAGGATTTTGAACCAGGTAGCCGGGCAGGTTAGACGCGCCATCGACAGCCGTCTGGGGGATTGGGAAAATCCGCTTCTGCTTATCGGTGTTGGTTTTTTCTGTCCAGGTGCCCTCGTATTTACCGAACCGGATCATGTCGGTACGGCGAAGCATTTCCCAATAGAACTCGAACCCACGCTCCTGAAACAGTAAATCCAGGCTCATGATAGTCAGCGCGGGGGGCGGAGTTGTGAGGGTGCGCGAGGCACGTACCGTGTTTACATCGGCGAGGGCACCGGCGGCATCGTTGCTCTTGCGGAGCTTAGCTTCGGCCCGCATCAGGTAGATGTCGGCGAGTCGAACGATGACGATGTCGGCGTCGCCCAGGTTACGACCGCTGGTCGACTTTTTGCTGAACTCGTATTTCTCCACCCGATACCCCGTATTGTAGTCACTGCCTGCTACGGTGTAGTTAATCTGCTCCGTAAAGTTTACGGGAAGTGTTGGCCGGTTGCGCGTTACATTGAAGAGCCTGCCGACCTTATACTTACCATCAGGGCATTTTAGAAAGGCACCGTTCACCCGAATCAATCCATACTGCTGCCCTCGCAAAATCCCCCGGTTGACGTTGAAATCCGCTTCGGCTACGCACGAATCGCCGGGATTGGAGTAGATCGACAGGTTTTGTTTATAAAAGCGCGGATCGACCGACGGGTCTTTTGCCCCGTAGGCATTTACCCAGGTGCGGTAGTAATCGGGCGTAATGCCTGGACCATCCGTACCATTGGCCGCCGGAAACGCCGGAATTGGGAACTGATCGCCGGAAAGCGAGAAATACGCCAGGCGGTTATTGCCGTTCAGCTCGGCCCGCTGATCGACGGCAAAAATCAACTCCTTGTTGTCGTGGTTCGTCTGATTGAAAAGCGAGAAGTAATCCCGCGACAACTGGTACTGTCCCGAGTTAATGATCTTGTCGCAGTATTCGACAACTTTGTCCATGTCGGCCGCCGGGAACGTAAACTGGCTCGCGTAGCGATCGCGATAAACGGCCGCATTCAGATACAGGCGGGCCAGGAGTCCCCAGGCCGCGCCCTTGCTCAACCGGCCGGGCCCAACGGTGGGCAGTAAATCGGGTTCTACCGCCAGCAACTCGCTCAGTATGTAGTTGTAGGCAGGATCTCCACGCAGAACAGCCGAGTTGGCTTGAGGGTCATCTTTTACAAAGACAACACCAAACAGATCGAGCATCACCATGGAATAGTACGCCCGCATTCCTCTGGCTTCGGCCAGATAAACCTTGGCGCTCGGATCTTTGAGTGTTGGCAACGTATTGATGGCCGAAACAGAACGCGACAGGCTCTGTACCAGATAATTCCAGGTGCTTAGTAGGTTCGGGTCGGTACTGGTGGTCGTATGCTGGTGCATCGCCAGATAAATGCCATTGTCGCCCCAGTCGGTGCCGCCCCGGTACGGCAGAATAGCCTCGTCGGTCGAGATTTCCTGAAGATTGAAATAATTGGTGTGCAGGAAAATATTAGGCAACTGCGCATAAACGGGCGCGATGTTACCATCGGCCAACTGCTTGTCGGACAGACCAGATACCGACGCTTCGTCGAGTACGTTTTCAGTAAGATTAGTGCAGCTATAGGTGCTGGCCAGGCTGACCAGCGCGAGTAGCGAGAGAATTATTTTTTTCATGGCGTTCGGTGTTAAAAAGTGAGGTTGAGGCCAAAAACGACCGATCGGGCTTTGGGATAACTGAGGTAATCAATGCCGTACGACGAAATGCCGTTGACCGTCCGGTCGGTGTTGACTTCCGGATCGTAGCCGTCATAGTTGGTGATGACGAACAGATTCTGTCCCGTCACCGAGAACCGAATGGCATTGATCCAGCGATTCATACCGATCAGCTTTGGGCTCAGGCTGTAGCCCAGCGCCAGGTTGTTGAGCCGGAAAAAAGCCCCATCTTTCAGGAAGCGTGTCGATACCGGTGCCGAGTTGTTAATGGACTCATTCGGGTATTTTATGGCTTCAGCCGTCGTATTCAGCCCTTTTGATAGGCGAAGTTTGTAGAAATTTGAATTGGCCGTGTTGTCGTACACCTTATTGCCCGACACGCCATTGAAATTAATTGCCAGGTCAAAGCCTTTGTAGGCCAGACTCGTGTTAATGTTAAATTGCTTGGTTGGCAGGGCACTGCCTGCTGCAATCCGGTCTTTGTCCGTCACAATCCCATCGCCGTCCGTGTCGCGGTAGGTGCTAATGCCCTTGTCATCAAAACCGGTAAAATCTTTCAGAAAAAACGTACCGATGGGTTGCTCGTTGATGTATCCGTTAACCGTAGCCGACGTCAACCCCGAACCCTGCGCTGAACCCGACGTAATGACCGAGTACGGCGAGTTGCGGACAATGTTTTTGATGAAAGTCAGGTTACCACCGATGTCAAAACGGAAACCGCTCTGGCTGAGGTACCGGTAGTTCAGGTCGATTTCAACTCCCTGATTGGAAATGCTCATGTTCGGTACGTTGGTCCAGTACGTACTAGCCGGTTGAATAGGATCGGCCGGAATTACTTCCAGCAGAATCTTCTTAGATACCTTGTTAAAATAATCGACCGACCCCGACAGGGCGCCCTTGAACAAGGCAAAATCCAGCCCTACATCCGCCTGCGAGGATACTTCCCACTGAATGTCGGGATTGGCCAGGCGGGTGTACGAAATACCCGCCGGGTAGCTGGTTGTATTGTCGAGCGGATAACTCGTTGTGCCCGATACCTGCGCCGTATAGAGGGCCTGTGTAATTTTGGCTGGAATTTCCTGGTTTCCAGTTTGACCCCAACCCGCCCGCAGTTTCAGGTCACTAAACGGTCCCGACTTCAGAAAAGCTTCGTCAGATAGGCGCCAGCCCGCCGAGATGGATGGGAACACGCCGTATTTATTGTTCGCCCCAAACTTCGATGAGCCGTCGGCCCGCACCGTAGCGGTCAACAGGTATTTATCGTTGAACTGGTAATTCAGGCGACCGAAGAACGATTGAAGTTCGTTTTGCAGCGCAGAGCCGGTTGGCCGGTTATTGGCCAGCGTCAGATCCTGGCCCAGGCCCGGATTGTAAATGGGCTCAACGGGCGTGATCGGAAATTTGTTGATGCTCCAGTCGCGCTCCTGAACAAAAAATTTCTGGTAGGAATGGCCCACTAACGCGGTTAGGTTATGGCTGGATTTTGCCAACGTATAGGTGAAGTAGTTTTCGATCAGTGTGTTGCGATTCGTTCGATAGATGCTTTCCAGCCGCCCATCCTGTTGCGGCACCGCGTTGGCCAGCGTTTGTAAATCACGGACCGAACTGGAATTATCGACACCCAGGTTGAGTTTGTAGACCAGATTCGGCAGGATTTTGAACGAAGGCGAGATGCTCCCCACCACCCGATTGATGGTCGTTACGTCTTTTTCCAGATTCAGCGTAATGAGCGGATTCGTGCCTCCCTGATATTGGAATGGATTGCCATTGGCGTCATAAGCCGCGTAGGTTGGGTTGGCCGAAATGGCACTTCCAATAACCGTAACGCCCGCGCCACTACCCACCGAACTACCACTCGGTGGCCGCTGGTTGTTCGTTTGCGAAGCGGTAAGGTTCACGTCTACCGTGAGCCGGTCTTCCAGAAACCGCTGTGATACGTTGATACGGCCCGTGTAGCGTTTGAGCGAACTGTTTTTTAGAATACCCTGCTGATCTTGTACACCAAACGAACCGTAGTATGTCAATTTCTCGGCGCCACCGCTGAACGACAGGTTATGATTCTGGGTATAAGCGGTTTGGCTGATCTCCTTCTGCCAGTTGGTCGCTGCACCTTTATCATCCAGTATCCCGCCCAGGGCGGTTACCTGTGTTCGGAATTCGTCCGCCGAAAATACCTTCAGCGGTCGGGCCATCTTCGAAATCCCCAGGCTGGACGATAAATTGAACGTAGCGCTTCCCGCTTTCCCTTTTTTGGTGGTAATCAATACGACACCGTTGGCACCCCGCGCTCCGTAAATAGCCGTTGCCGAGGCATCTTTCAATACGTCGACCGATTCGATATCCTGCGGATTCAGGAAGGTCAGGGGATTGGTTGTGCCACCCGTACTGGAGTTATCGAGCGGAATGCCGTCCAGTACAAACAGGGGCGTACTGCCGGTACGAACACCACCCGGCCCCCGAATCGTGATGCTCTGCGAACTCCCCGGTTCGCCACTGGCCGACGTTACGTTAACGCCAGCCACTTTGCCCTGAATCAGTTGCTCCGGCGAGTTGATGATTCCCCGGTTGAAATCCGCACTTTTAATCGACTTTACCGAGCCGGTCATATCGCGTTTGGTCGTGCTGCCGTAACCGATGACGACCACCTGCGATAATTCGGACGCCGACGCCTTCAGGGCTACGTTGATGGTACTACGTCCGCCAACTTGAACTTCTTCCGAAACAAAGCCAATGAACCCATATACCAGCACGGCCTGACCACCATCGGGAATAGTGATTTTGTATTCGCCTTTTGCGTCGGTGGTTGTGCCTTTCTGGGTTCCTTTTAACAGGACGCTGCATCCGGCAAGGGCTTCGTTGGTTGCAGCATCCGTCACGCGTCCGCTAATGGTAATGTCTGCTACGGGCTTATTGGTGCTAACATAGCGTGTTTGTGGAGAAGTCGTTGACAGGTTTTCACCAGTGGCAGTTAGTGAGTTGATTGCCAGTAAAAAGCAATACAATACGCTCCATCTTCGGGAGAATGGAGGAGACAGGTAAAAAAGTCTCATAATTGTAGAAGTTAGTAGAGAATGAAAAATTGTTTTTGATAAAATCTGGAAAGAACCCGCAAGTATTAAATTAAAATTAAAAATACCCAGAAAAATACAATAAAAAATAGTTAAATGTCCTTAGTCCAAGAGTTGGATACTTACTGTAAATGAGTGTATAAGCGGCTAAAAGCCAGACATCTCGATTGTTACGTTATTATTACCTGCTAAGTAAATAGACCTATACGAAATGGGCGTGAGATAGCTTAAATGACATGTATAAAAACCGTACTATAGCCAAATGATTGACATTAGAAAAGCCGCAGCCACTGACCATGACCAGATCTGGATGATTATCCAGCAGGTGATTTCGAGGGGTGATACGTACGTTTTTGACCCGGAATCGTCAAGAGAGAAAATGCTGGATTACTGGTGTGGTCCCGATAAGCACACCTATGTGGCGACCCTGAACGGCAACGTAGCAGGAACGTTTGTTCTGAAAGACAACCAGCCTGATCTGGGTTCGCACATCGCCAATGCAAGCTACATGACCCTGGCGAGCGCAGCCAGGCAGGGGATTGGGAAAACTATGTGTGTATTTTCGCTGGAAGAAGCGAAACGACTGGGCTATAAAGCCATGCAGTTCAACATCGTTATCAAAAGCAACGAACGCGCCGTGCGGTTGTGGCAAACGCTAGGATTTACAATAATCGGCGAAATCCCCGAAGCCTTTAATCATAGGCAACATGGCTTGACAAACGCGTATATTATGTATCGGAAATTGTGAGATTGGGATTCTTAATTAAAAGCTTCTTTTGCCACAAACCTTTACCCGTATGCATCGAATCCCAATTATTTTAATTTACTCCAGACTTTTGATCGGGTTGATAATTATTCTACTAAGTCTGATGCATGTTGAGAAGTATAAATTCATTGCCATTGCGCTTTTAACCATTGGTTTATTGACCGATATTTTTGATGGTATTATTGCACGATCAATCAACGTATCAACGCAGAATCTAAGGCGTTTAGACTCGTCTATTGATCAACTATTTTTTATATCTGTTGCAACGGCTACCTACTTGCAGTGCCCAGAATTTTTTAAATTAAATTCATGGAAACTGATAATACTGTTAGGGTTTGAAGGGCTGACGTATGTGGTCAGTTTTATAAAATTTAAGAAGGAAGTTGCGACACATTCCATTGGCGCGAAAATATGGACGCTCTTGCTATTCGCAACACTAGTTGAGATTATAATCAAGTGTCAATCTGGTATTTTATTTGAGCTTTTCTTTTGGGTTGGCATAATGACAAGGCTTGAAATTATTGCGATCATTTTGACATTGAAAAAATGGACTAATGACGTGCCTTCATTTTATCATTCTGTGAGACTCAGACAAGGCAAAGAAATTAAACGACATAAGCTATTTAACGGGTGAGCATATACAATCAAATTTCCTTTTTGCACGTAGTAGCGAACATGTAAACCCGACACTACGTGTGTAAGAACACGTTGCCACTTATTCCCTCGTCACCGTGCCTGTGATATACCCAAACGGTTCGTCGGTGGCGATGAAAATCTCGTTTTTGTTGTCCAGGCCGAACTGTTCCAGATTGAACGGAATGTGATGTTTGTTGGGCATGATCAGGCTAATCTCATTTACTACGTCATTTTCTTCCAGCACCGCCGACCCCATCGCCAGTAAGGTTTGCTGCACCGACAGGCTTTTATGATGGGCAAAGGTTTTTAACAGTGTTTCGCGGATTTTCTCGAAAAGGGCAGTGAAGTCAAGGTCATGGCTGGTATATATCCAGTTGGCTTCGCATTGGGTCGCCAGGATGCGATCCGCCGTTTCTTTTAACGTCGTGAATTGGTCTTTGATGTAGCCTTCAAAACCAGAATCCGTTGTTTTCAGAATCAGCAGATCTTTGAGACCCGACGTAACGGTAATGCCATCGGCAGTCTGAACGATCGTGGTTGTACGTTTTTCGGAACCACCCCCCACGTACGCATGATGATGCGGCTCATTATCGAAGGTCATCCGCGTCCAGGGATGCTCCGTTATCTCAATGGTAGCCTGCGATACCGGCGGATTATTCTGGACAAAATGATTGGCTAAGCACAGGCCAAAATTCTCGATGGAGTCGACAAAGTGTTCTTTAGCCAGTGCGTATACCGTGTTTTTCTGCGTATCGGTTGGCAAAATTTTAGAATTATCACCGAGCGTGTGGGCGGTTTCAAAGTCACCTTCCAACGATACGTTGACCGAGATCTGTCTGAATTCATGATAGTTAGCGTGCCGAATGATTTTTGATAGGTTGACCGCGTTCTTGCCGTATGCATTTTTTTTCAGGGTAAGCTTCATGGTTGTTTCGGCTGTTTTGGGTAGTATTGACCACTAGTATAGCCATTAATTTTCTATTTAGCCGTATGGTCGATCTGGCGATTAAAGGAAATAAAGTGCTTACCTCTTCGGGCATTCAAAAGGCGGTCGTTTTGGTGAAAGATGGCCTGATTGTGGATATTCGGGCGGAGTTGCCGGAGAATTTCAGCGGGGACGTACTGGATATTCAGGATAGCGTACTGATGCCGGGTGTGATCGATCCGCACGTCCATATTAACGAACCCGGCCGAACCGATTGGGAAGGATTCGATACGGTAACCCGTGCCGCCATTGTCGGCGGTTTAACAACGCTCGTGGATATGCCGCTGAACTCCTCGCCCGTAACGACAACGGCGCAGGCGTTCGACCAGAAGATTGCCGCCACCAGCGGACAATTGCATACGAATGTCGGGTTCTGGGGTGGACTCGTGCCGGGCAATACCG
This sequence comes from Spirosoma endophyticum, assembly GCF_900112365.1. Classification (GTDB taxonomy): domain Bacteria; phylum Bacteroidota; class Bacteroidia; order Cytophagales; family Spirosomataceae; genus Spirosoma; species Spirosoma endophyticum. The sequence goes on from NZ_FOLQ01000001.1 coordinate 152,297, forward strand.
ACGAAATTGAGCGGCTGATTGACAAAGGCGTACTGGGTTTCAAAGCATTTTTGACGCATTCCGGCATCGACGATTTCCCGAACGTGACGGAAGCTGATTTGCGCAAAGCAATGCCCATCATTGCCCGGCATGGCCTTCCTCTACTGGTGCATTGCGAACTATCGACAGACGAAAAATTAGCCATCGGCGATAATCGGTCGTATCAAAATTACCTGTCATCCCGGCCAAAAGAATGGGAGGATACCGCCATTGCCATGATGATCCGGCTGTGCGAAGAGCACAATTGCCGGACGCACATTGTCCATTTGTCATCAGCCAATTCGATTGAACCGATTGCCAGGGCGAAGCAAAAAGGGTTGCCGCTGACGGTCGAAACGGGTCAACATTACCTGTTTTTCAACGCCGAAATGATTCAGGATGGGCAGACGCAATTCAAATGTGCGCCACCCATTCGGGAAAAAGAAAACAACGATCAGTTGTGGGAAGCATTACGTAGTGGCATCATTGATTTTGTCGCCACCGATCATTCGCCCGCCCCGCCCGATCTAAAGCAAATGCCAACGGGCAATTTCATGACCGCCTGGGGAGGCATCGCGTCGTTGCAACTGGCGTTGCCCGTTTTATGGACGGCCGCCCGGCAGCGAGGTTTTGACGTAACCGATATGGCCCGATGGTTGTCCGAAAAACCGGCTCAGTTAGCGGGCCTGTCGCACCGGAAAGGACGTATCGTCGTGGGCTACGATGCTGATCTAGTTGTCTGGAGTCCAGACGATTCGTTTGTCGTTTCAGCCGAAGATGTGCTGCATAAACACAAAATAACCCCGTATCTGGGCGAAGAACTATACGGCATCGTTGAGCAAACGTATCTGGGTGGGGTGAAGGTTTTTGAGGATGGCGAGATGGTGATGTTAAAGGCCGGGAAAGTGATCTATCAACAAAATGACAGACTATCAGAAACGAGCAAAAAACGTACTGACTAAAATCAACGAACTCGCGGCCATCAGTGACGATCCGACGTGCGTTAACCGCACGTTTGGCACGACTGCCTTTCAGCAGGGGAGTCGCCTGATTCAGACATGGATGCAGGGTATTGGTCTGCAAACGCGGGTGGATGCCATTGGTAACGTAAGAGGCCGGTTCGTGAGTCCGATAGCTGGGGCGAAGACATTTGTCATTGCCTCGCACATGGACACGGTCGTCAATGCCGGGAAGTTCGACGGACCAATGGGCGTATTGATGGGCCTTGATCTAATCGAAAACCTGATTCGATCAGGAGAAACACTGCCCTTTACGTTGGAACTGATTGCGTTCAGTGATGAAGAAGGCGTTCGTTTTCACACGACGTACCTTGGCAGCAAAGTCGTCGCGGGTTCGTTTGATACATCTCTGCTTGATAGGAAAGACGAATCCGGTACGTCATTAGGCGATCTCATTCAGTCAATGGGTGGCGTACTTTCTCAGTTGGTCAACGACGCGGTTAAATCCGACGATTGGTTAGGGTATTTCGAAATTCATATTGAACAGGGGCCCGTATTGTATGAACGGAATGTGCCGATGGCCCTGGTAACCGCCATTGCCGGACAGAAGCGAGTCGAAATTACATTCACTGGAATGGCCGGTCATGCCGGAACGGTGCCAATGGATATGCGTCAGGATGCGTTGTGCGCGGCCGCCGAATTTATTCTGGAAGTCGAGCGGTTTGGCTTTATCAATACACATAATCTGGTCGCTACGGTTGGCAAACTGAACGTAGTGAATGCCGCCAGTAATGTCATTCCCGGCGAAGTTGTTTGTAGTCTGGATGTGCGGAGTCATGACGTAGCAGCGCTGGAGGCAGCTTACCAAAGCATACAAACAGTATGTGCCAATATCTGCGCTGAGCGGAGTATCAGTTTCCACTGGAATCTGGTTCAGGAAACGGCGCCGGTCGCTTGTGATCCGGCCATGAATGAACTACTTGCGCAATCAATAACCGAAAGCCATTATGACGTGATTCGGTTGGTGAGTGGTGCCGGACACGATGGTGTTCCAATTTCACAGGTTTCGCCCATTGCCATGTTATTCGTGCGTTGCTTCAAAGGCATCAGCCACAATCCGTTGGAAGATGTGGATCTGAGCGATATGGCCGCCACCCTTCGCGTTGCCGATACGTTTATGAATCATATAATTGAACTTGAAACATCCCGAAACGGGGCTACCCGGCGGTTCGAAACTTTCGGGAAGTTGGCTAATCGATAATAAAACTACATGGAAATATCAGCCCTTACCCGATCCGTAGTCAAACGCAACCACGCCGTCATTAGTCCCGACGGATACATCAATAGTCGGGTGCCCGGTTGGGACAACTGCACGGTCAATGTCATTATCAATGAGCAAATGGGTGCCAACCTGTGCCAGACGCTCATTACGATGAATTGGGACGGCAAACTCGTTGGCACAACGAAAGCGTCGCAACTATTTTTCTACGTCATTAGTGGGCGATGCCGGGCAACCGTTGGCACGCAATCTGACATGTTGACGACCGGCCAGTTCGTTTACATCCCCATTGGCAAATCCTATACGTTCGATAAACCGGAAGCGGGTACTCAACTGCTCACATTCCATAAAGTCTACGAAAAGCTTGATGGCTACGACGTACCGCCGGTGATTTTTGGGGATGCCGCCAACGTAGCGGGACCTATGTATATGGGTGATCCGGCCTTACGTTTGCAGGTGTTACTGCCCGATGACTTGTCATTCGATATGGCGGTCAATATTTTTACCTATGATCCGGGCGGGCACCTGCCGTTGGTCGAAACACACATCATGGAACACGGCCTGATTTATTTGCAGGGGCAGGGCGTGTATAGGCTCGATCAGGATTGGTATCCGATCAAAAAAGGGGATTCGATCTGGATGGCGCCCTATTGTCAGCAGTGGTTCACGGCGATGGGCAAAGAACCCGCGGTTTATATTTACTACAAGAATGTGAACCGCTTTCCAACAACTGTTTGAAAAAAAGAAATTTAAACACAGAGCCACAGAGAACACAAAGAAAAAATCAAATATTTATTGCTCTGTGTTCTCTGTGGCTCTGTGTTTAATATATATTCTGATGATACTGCCGGAATTAAATCAGCTGCCGCTTCCCCAGCTAAAAGAAGCGCTTGCTACGTGTTGCGGATCAACGGCCTGGGTGAATGAGCTGGCCAAAATCTTTCCCGTCGAGAGTAAAGAAAGCCTGTTTGAACAAGCGGAAATCATCTGGTTTGCCTGTTCCGAAAGCGATTGGCGGGAAGCATTCACGCACCATCCAAAAATTGGCGATATCAGTTCACTACGGGATAAATTTGCTACGACAAAAGCCTGGGCAGCAGGTGAACAGTCGGGTGTTTCGGTAGCCTCACTACAGGTGTTAGAAGATTTATCGGAAGGGAATCGGCGGTATGAGGAGAAATTCGGGTATATTTTTATCGTCTGCGCCACCGGAAAATCAGCCGACGAAATGCTGGACCTCCTGAACGCACGCTTATCGAACAGTCCGGAAACGGAAATCCTGATCGCCATGCAGGAGCAGAATAAGATTACTAAAATACGTTTGGAAAAACTACTCACGCAATGAGCCTCATCACCACGCATATTCTCGATACAACCCGTGGCAAACCAGCCGAAGGGGTCAGTATCGTTTTATATCAGCAACTCAGAGAATGGACCGAAATCGCGCGCGGGTTCACGAATGCGGATGGGCGAATCGGTGATTTGCTACCTAAAGAAACTATCTTGCCAACGGGCATTTACAAACTTCGGTTTGAAACCGGTGCCTATTTCGAGCAGCTTGCGGTCGTTACCTTTTACCCATACATCGAGATACCATTTCAGATAACGACCGGCGAGCATTACCACGTCCCGCTCCTGGTAAATCCATTTGGGTATTCCACCTATCGCGGGTCGTGACAGTAACGCCTGAACTACTAAATCTTTTTAAAATGCAAATTAACGCAGAACGTCTTCAGCATTTCTTTGAGGTTTCTAGTGAGATCGGCAAGATTGGTGAAACGGGCATGTGTCGCCCGGCCCATTCGCCCCTGGAGAAAAAAATGTTTGAACACGCCAAAGGCTGGATGGAAGCCGCGGGTTTGACGGTACGTATCGACAGCTTTGGAAATCTAATCGGGCGGCTCCGGGGCAAAAATCAAGATGCGCCCATTTTGATGACCGGCTCGCATTTGGATACGCAGCCCTATGGGGGTCGGTTCGATGGTATTGCGGGCGTTTTGTGCGCGATTGAAGCCGTTATTACCATTGCCGAAAAAGGCATCGTGCCCGACAGTAGTATTGACGTGATTGCCTTCGCCGATGAAGAAAGCTGGCGATTCAACAAAGGTCTCTTTGGATCGAGGGGGATTTTAGGGAAACTGGAAGAAGGCGAACTACAGCGACAAGATAAGGACGGCATTACGCGCGAACAGGCTTTATTCGACTTTGGCTGCGATATTACCAGATTCAAGGATGATGAATACGCCCCCGGCAGCATTCGGTGTTTCATTGAACTGCACATTGAGCAGGGGCCGATTTTAGATAGAACAAACAAGCCGATTGGCATTGTCAGTGGCATTGCCGGCCCGCTTTTGTTGAGCCTGAATCTGAAAGGCATGGCTGGGCATGCGGGTTCTGTACCGATGCCACTGCGTAAAGACGCGTTGCTGGGAGCGGCCAAAGTCGTTGTGGCCGTTAATGAAATCGCGTCGCAGTTTACGCCCGCGCCAACCGTCGGTACGGTCGGTACGTTAAATGTGTTTCCATCCTCCCGGAACATTATTCCTGAAGTAGTGAACATGACGATGGAATTCAGGGATATTGAGATGGCGCGTCGGGATACATGCGAACGGCAATTGAAAGACGAAATCGAAGCCATCGCCCAAACACACGGACTCACCTACGAACTGACCGTCGATACCGACATCAAATCAAGTTACTGCGCCGACTGGATCAAAGACACGATTCGCGCCAGTTGCGTTGATTTAGGTTTAGAGGCACCGGAACTGGTAAGCGGTCCTTTTCACGATGCGCTCGTGATGTCGGACGCCTGCGATTACGGGATGATCTTCGTTCGCTGTAAAGATGGCATCAGCCATAACCCACTGGAGTATGCTTCGTACGAAGATCTGGCCCTGGGCAGCGAAGTGCTGTACCTGACAATTCTGAACATTGTTGGCTGATCCGTCTTCCGAATTTAAGAAAGCAACGTAGTAAATTGTATCACAAAAAATCCCTGCCAGTCCTGGCAGGGATTTTTTGTGTTGAAGCGTTTAAAAAACTACTTGATATCGCCCCGGATTTCGCCAGCGGGATACGTGGGGGTGTGTAAGTTGGCGTAGTAATAGCCATTGAACAAGCTATCCAGCCTAGTGGCCGTGGTTAACGTAGTAGTGCCAATGATGGGAGAGGTCAGACTAGTAAACGGAATCTCGACGGGTCCCGTGCCATTGGCCGCATTGACCCGGTGAAGGTGTCCCATCATAGGCGTGATGCCTGAATACGTAACGGTGTAACTCAAAACGCGGGTGGTTGGATCAACTACGCCAACAAAGGCACCGGTCGCTGCCGACGGGGTTGGCATGGGTTTTTCGGCGGCACCGTTCAACGTAGCGGTTAATTTGATTTGCCCGTTCACCCGGACATTCCCCCGAATTTCACCCGCTGGATACATGGGTGTATGCAAATTGGCGTAATAAAATCCATTGATCAGACTATCCACCCGAGAGTCGGTAGCCAGCGTAGCGGTGCCAATAATGGGTGAAGCCAGACTGGTAAACGGTATCTCGACGGGTCCCGTGCCATTGGCCGAGGTGATGCGGTGGAGGTGTCCCATGGTGGGCGTAATGCCCGAATACGTCAGGGTGTAACTCAGCACGCGGGTCGCCCGGTCGATTGTGCCAACAAACGAACCCATACCCGGCGACACAACGGAGATTGGTTTTTCTCCCGCTCCGCTCAGGGTTGTTACTAACTGGATTTTTGCGTTTGCCGGGAAGGTCTGGTGGTCATTGCAGTACATAAGAGTAAAGCTTACGGCAAGCAGGACGGCTACTGACAGGAGGGTAGATTTTTTGCTCATTTTTTTGATGTAGTTAATTGGTAAGGGATGAAAAAATACAGGAAATGATTGGCAAATAGCCACTAAAAAGCGCCGTTCGGGCAGTTGAATTCGGCAGTATTAACGCAGTCTGTACCGAGTTGGACGTCTTTCACAGCTGTTTATTTTTACATAAGTTAAAAATTTTCACTAGGTAGAATGAATTCGCTACCAAGATAGACCAAATTATTGATAATCAATAGGCTAAACCTTTTGCGCACGGTTAGTAATTGCAGGAAGTACTTAGTCTAAGTATACTTGTTCAGGTATGTCCCCAAAAAAAGTTTGTGATTTTTTAAAGTAAAAGCAAAGACATCACCGTCATCCCTACTAAAGCCCCAAAGCAGGAAGCGAGGGCGCTGAAAAAAGGTCAGAATTTCTACCGCTTATTTCAGTCTCAATCGGCTTCCGGATCAACAGGACTTTGTAACCCATTAAATTATAAACAACATGAACATCATTTGGAGAGTAGCGGCTGTAGCGCTGGCGGTCGGTTTGGCCCTGTTTCTTTTAACACTCATTCTTAAAATCCTTTTAGTTGGCGCGGGCCTGTTCCTGCTGGCCAGGGTAGTCGGTCCGCGGTTGATGGGACGACGAAGATTTGGTCAGCTAGGTCGCGGTGACTGGCAATCGTCAGACATGATCTCGATCGACAACCCAGCCTTTCGGTCGGGTGTGAACCGGGGTAATGTTGGCCGTATTATCCCCATCGCTTAAGTCAAAACAATAAAAAACAATCCCACAAAATCAGTAAACACAAGACTAAAAAACACAAACATGTATAATAAACACGCATTCGAATCAGGTAATAAAGGTGGTTGTGGCCCAATGGGTCGCGGAGGATTTGGTGGTCCCTTTGGCCGCGGTAAATTCGGTGGTTTCTTTGGACGCCACGCTGGCGGATTTCATCAGAAGCCACCGGTAAATATTGAGGAAACGGATACCGAATTTACCATCTCTTTATTTGCGGCCGGTCTGGCCAAAGAGAACGTAACGTTATCCGTAAAAGACGACGTACTGGCCATTTCGTATCAGGGGACCGATCAACCAGCCGACGATCAGCCAGCTACCGCAGGCAAGTACACGTATCAGGAGCACAGCAACCGGTCGTTTGAGCGGTCGTTTAAACTCAACGATAAAGTCATCACGGAAAGCATCTCGGCGAGTTATGCGGATGGTATTCTGAAGGTGACACTGCCCAAAAATCCAGCTACGAATAAACCGGCGCAAACCATCACGGTGAGCTAAGCTACACAGGTAGTGAACTCAAGTAAAAGGCCAGACCGATGATACGGTCTGGCCTTTTTTGTGGCTAAAGTTGGTTATTATTGGCGCTTAAAACAGGTAGACCAACATGCGCCATAAACCCAGCCGACGAAAATTTGTCGCCACCCTGACTAAAGCCGCAGGGACGTCAATGTTCATAAACACGCCCATCCTGACGCAGGCCCGACACGCTCGGGAAACCCCACCGTCATTCACAGTTGGCCAGGTAATGGACATTATTCTTAAAACAATTCCCAATGCGCCGTTTCCCAAGACGGTCGATACGTTAAAATCAGGCAACGCGTCCCAAAAGGTGACCGGCATCGTGTCAACGATGTTTGCAACCATTGAAGTAATTGAAAAAACCATTGCCGCCGGGGCTAACTTCATCATTGCGCACGAACCGACGTTCTATAATCACGCCGATGAAACCGATTGGTTGAAAAATGACCCCGTTTTTCGGCACAAGCAGGAACTGCTGACCAAACACGGCATCGCTGTCTGGCGGTTTCATGATTACTGGCACTCCCACCGGCCGGATGGCATCTGGACAGGCATGCTGTCGGCTTTAGGCTGGGAGAAGTACGTTGATGCACAGAGCCGGGGCGTACTGACGCTGCCCGCTACACCCCTCCATCAGCTCATAACGCAGGTGAAAGAGAAACTGGACATCAAAATGGTTCGGGTCGTTGGCGACAGGGCACAGAGTTGTCAGCGGGTTTTGTTGCTGCCGGGAGCCGCGGGCGGGCGAAATCAGATCGCGGCAATCGAGCAGGCCAAACCCGACGTTGTTTTATGCGGAGAAGCCAGCGAGTGGGAAACGCCCGAGTATATTCGGGATGCACGACGGCAGGGACAAACGATTTCTCTGGTTGTACTCGGTCATATTATGAGTGAAGCTGCCGGGATGGCGTGGCTGGTTCCCTGGCTGAAGCCTCAGTTACCCAATCTGCCCATCAGCTACATTCCCTCAGGTAATCCATTCACCTACGAATGAGCTGACGGGAATATTTGGTGTTTCAATTACCCCCAACCCCCTGAAGGGGACTTAGCTCGACTATTCTCAACCTAAGTCCCCTTCAGGGGGTTGGGGGTAATTGAATGTAGTAGCTACGAATTACAAAAAGCCGACTTGCTACGTAGCAAGTCGGCTTTTTTAGGTAATGGGAAATCTCTTTATACTACAGCTTTTTGACATCGCCCCGGATGGCACCCGCTGGATACGTAGCGGTATGTAGGTTTGCATAGTATAGACCCGCCACCAGACTGTCCACCTGGCCCTGCCGAAGAGCCGCAGTGGTGGCAATGATTGGACTCGTTAATGATGGAAAGGGAATGTCAACGGGTCCGGTGCCATTCGCTGCGGTAATTTTGTGCAGGTGACCACCTGTCAGGGGTTCCGTAAATCCCTGATACGTTACGGTATAGCTCAATACTCGGGTTGTCGTATTCAAACTGCCTGTAAATGTGCCTGTTGCCGCCACCGTCGTTGACGTGGGTTTTTCTCCAGCGCCGTTCAGGGTAGCCGTTAACATAGTTGGTGGCGTTACGCCCAGCCCTACGGTGTACGGATTCTCGTCGTCAAGGCAGGAGGTTAGGGCTAACCCTACTGTTAGCAGGGCTGCAATGGATAGGAGAGTGCTTTTTTTGTTCATAATCAGTTAGTGTCTGTGCGTCAACGAATAAGGCAGATGATCAGTAATGCTTTTAACCGCTCAGCGCTATTTTAGTTGCCAAGATAGCTTGATTATCTATTCAAGCCATAAAAAAATCGCCATTAAACGGATAAAATGGCTCGTTTACTACTCGATATGGTAATGTTCCGCCACCCATTTAGACGATTATTTCCAAAACGACCGAGAATCTTCTAATTTTGACCCGTTAACCAGAATCCATTTTATGAATTCATTGGTTGTCATTATAGAATGTTCTTTTAGTAACCTGTTTTTTTATTCCTACTTGCTATGGCTTTTGATGTAGACATGATTCAGCGCGTTTACGCTAACCTCGGCGAACGCGTCGAAGCAGCCCGGCAGGCAGTGGGCAAACCGCTGACCCTGTCGGAGAAAATTTTATACAGCCACTTATTTGCTGGGCCTGGTTTGTCGGCCCAACCGACTCAATCGTTTGAGCGCGGTAAAGCCTATGTGGATTTCGCACCCGACCGTGTAGCCATGCAGGATGCAACGGCTCAAATGGCCCTGTTGCAGTTCATGCAGGCCGGTCGGCCAAAGGTAGCTGTTCCATCAACGGTTCACTGCGACCACCTGATTCAGGCCGAAGTAGGAGCGGAGCAGGATTTAGATATTGCCAGAAACAAGAACAAAGAAGTCTATGACTTTCTGGCGTCTGTCTCTGATAAATATGGTATTGGTTTCTGGAAACCAGGCGGTGGTATCATCCACCAGGTGGTGCTGGAAAACTACGCATTTCCGGGTGGCATGATGATCGGTACCGATTCGCATACGCCAATGGCGGGCGGACTGGGCATGATCGCCATCGGTGTCGGTGGGGCTGATGCCTGCGATGTGATGGCGGGCTTAGCCTGGGAACTGAAAATGCCGAAACTGATCGGGGTTAAACTGACCGGCAAACTGAGTGGCTGGTCGTCGGCAAAAGACGTTATTCTTCGCGTAGCGGGTATCCTGACCGTTAAGGGGGGCACCGGTTGTATTGTCGAATACTTCGGCGAAGGCGCCGAAACGCTGTCGGCCGCCGGTAAAGGGACCATCTGTAACATGGGTGCTGAGATTGGTGCCACTACCTCGATCTTCGCCTACGATGACAAGATGGGCGATTACCTCCGGGCTACGAGTCGGGCCGAAATTGCCGATGCTGCCCAGGCCGTGAAAGCAGACCTTCGTTCGGACGAGGAAGTATATGCTGATCCGGCGGCCTACTATGATCAATTGATCGAAATCAATCTGTCGGAACTGGAGCCCCATATCAACGGCCCATTCACGCCCGATCTGGCCTGGCCGTTATCTAACTTTGCCAAAGCGGTTAAAGAAAATAACTGGCCCGCTAAGCTGGAGGTTGGTCTGATTGGTTCCTGCACTAACTCAAGCTACGAAGACATGACCCGCTCGGCGTCTATTGCCGCTCAGGCAACCGCCAAGCATCTGAAAACCAAAGCGGAGTTCACCGTGACGCCGGGTTCTGAACTGGTTCGGTTTACGGCCGAACGGGATGGTCTATTGGATACGTTCGAACAAATCGGTGGGGTTGTGCTGGCGAATGCCTGCGGTCCCTGCATTGGGCAGTGGGCTCGTCATATGGACGATCCAACCCGGAAAAACTCGATCATTACGTCCTTTAACCGGAATTTCGCCAAACGGAACGATGGTAACGCCAGCACCCACGCCTTCGTAGCCTCGCCCGAAATCGTAACCGCGTTTGCGATTGCCGGTGACCTGACGTTTAACCCCATGACCGATACGCTGACCAATGAAAACGGCGAGCAGGTGAAACTGGATGAGCCGCAGGGTATCGAGCAACCGGTAAAAGGCTATGCTGTCGACGACGCTGGCTATCAGGCGCCCGCTGAAGATGGTTCGGGCGTTTCGGTTATCGTTAGCCCAACCTCCGACCGGCTACAGCTTCTTGCTCCGTTTGCTCCCTGGGAAGGCACCGATCTGACAGGGTTGAAACTGCTGATCAAAGCGAAAGGCAAGTGCACAACCGACCATATTTCGATGGCGGGTCCGTGGTTGAAATACCGTGGTCACCTCGACAACATTTCGAACAACATGTTGATTGGCGCCGTGAACTTCTACAATGAGAAGACCAACAGCGTAAAAAATCAACTGACGGGCGAATACGGTGAAGTGCCGGCTGTACAACGCGCTTACAAAGCCGCTGGCATCGGGTCAATCGTGGTAGGTGACGAAAACTACGGCGAAGGCTCATCCCGCGAACACGCAGCGATGGAGCCCCGTTTCCTGGGTGTTCGGGCCATTTTGGTACGTTCATTTGCCCGGATTCACGAAACGAATCTGAAAAAGCAGGGTATGCTGGCCTTGACGTTCGCTAACCCCGCTGATTATGACAAGATTCAGGAGGATGATACCATCGACATCGAAGGCCTGACGGAATTTGCGCCGGGTCGTCCGCTCGAAATCGTTCTGCACCATGCAGATGGTAGCGAAGACGAGTTTCTGGTTAACCACACCTACAACCAGGGGCAAATCGAGTGGTTCAAAGCGGGAGCTGCCCTGAACATTATTCGGATGAAGCAGAGCGCGTAAGCAACCCTATTTTTAGTAGTAAAACAGGTCGGCCGATTGTCAATTGACAATCGGCCGACCTGTTTTAGGGATACAAGGTCAGGAGTTTGCGGGCTCGCACAGTAAAAAAAACTGAAATCAACGCTTTTACATACGTCGTTTTTTCATCCACAATTGATGACTTCCTGACAATGCCTGTCTACCTTGATCAACCTGAAGGGTGTCTGCCTGACGTCGACAGGCATTCATAATCCTTTATTGACGGGTGTGGCGATTACAGCCAGAGCTGATGATCATGCCGTAAAAGAAATGATGAAGGGGATGTTGTACGTAAGACTAAATAACTAAAGAGCTACGCAACGATCCGTGACACCACTTCGAATCAGGTTACGGAGCTCGGCAAAGCTCCCTACCAATTATCGTCAGATGAAAATTTTATATTTCGGGTACGTATTGATCGTGATAATGCTGACTACTGCTCGATTGCATGGGCAGCAGACAGGTAAAGGTGACCGGCTAACTGGATTCAATTTTGCCACCCGAAGTCCTGTACTTGGACGGCAGGGTATGGTGGCTACGAGCCATCCGCTGGCTACCCAGATTGGTCTGGACGTATTGAAGCAGGGTGGCACAGCCGTCGATGCCGCCATCGCGGCCAATGCGGCATTGGGCGTGGTTGAACCAAATAATGGCGGGATTGGGGGCGATTTGTTTGCCATTGTCTGGTCGGCAAAGGAGCGAAAACTTTACGGCCTGAATGCCAGTGGACGATCGCCCAACGGGTTGACGTATCAGGCAATGAAAGATGTCTTAGGAAGCCGTACGCAGATTCCACTTTACGGGCCGCTGTCTGTTTCGGTGCCGGGCACCGTGGATGGCTGGTTTCAGCTGCACAAACGGTTCGGCAAATTGCCCGTCGCCAGGCTACTGGCACCCAGCATTCGGTATGCGCGGGAAGGGGTTCCCGTTCCTCAGGTGATTGCCTACTCCTGGCAGGTGGCGGCTCAACGACTTGCCGCGCAGGAAGCAGTTATCAACGAGTTTACTAATTTTCGTAAGACGTTTCTTATTGATGGAAAAGCACCCACTGAAGGACAGGTATTTCGTAATCCGGATCTGGCCACTACGTATGAAAAAATTGCCAGCGGTGGGCGGGATGCTTTTTATAATGGCCCAATCGCCGATGCCATTGACCGCTACGCCCGACGGGCGGGTTTGTATCTCCGCAAAGCTGATTTGGCGGCTCACCAAAGCCAGTGGGTCGAGCCGGTGTCGGTCAACTACCGCGGGTATGACGTGTACGAATTGCCCCCAAACGGACAGGGCGTTGCCGTTCTGCAAATGCTGAACGTACTGGAAGGGTTTGATTTGAAAGCAATGGGCCATAATAGCGCCGATTATCTCCATGTGCTGGTGGAAGCCAAGAAGTTAGCCTTTGAAGACCGAGCGCGTTATTATGCCGATCCCGACTTTAGTAAAATACCCCTCAACTGGCTGATATCCAGAGAATATGCCGCTCAGCGACGCAAGCTGATTGATCCGAAGAAAGCCGCCGAACGAATTGACGCTGGCATGCCAACCCTGCGCAACGGCGATACGGTCTACCTGACCGTTGCCGATGATCAGGGTAACATGGTGTCATTGATTCAAAGCAATATGCTGGAGTTTGGCAGTGGCATGGTGCCCGACGGACTGGGGTTTGTGTTTCATAATCGAGGGACAAGCTTTAACCTGCAACCTGACCACGCTAACGTTTACGGGCCAGCCAAGCGCCCATTTTCGACCATCATTCCGGGCTTCGTTACCAAAAATGGTGAGCCGTTTCTGAGTTTTGGCGTCATGGGTGGTGCTATGCAACCCCAGGGTCATGTACAGATATTGTGCAACATTATTGACTTTGGCATGAACGTTCAGGAAGCGGGCGATGCGGCTCGGTTTAGCCATTCCGGCAGTGGGGAGCCCATTGGCGGACTCATGACCGATGGCGGACGGCTGGCGCTCGAAAGCGGAATTTCGGCCGATGTACGGACGGAGCTTGAAAAGCGCGGGCATCACCTGACCGGGACGGATTTTTTTGGTGGGTATCAGGCCATTCAGTGGGATGCCGTGAACCGAATTTATCGGGGCGCGAGCGAAATGCGTAAAGATGGGCAGGCCGCTGGATACTAGAACCTGCCAAATGGCCTGAACTACGTTCGTTTAGCCAGATAAGCGCTCAGAATTTCTTCCCGAATCAACACGGTTCGGCCAATCCGTTCGCTGGTCAGTCTGCTTTGGTCTAAGTAGCTTTTTAACTTGCCAACCGAGATGTGCAACGCTATGGCTGCTTCCGGGAGGGTATAAAATAGGGTTCCTTGTATGTGCTTGGGCATGAGTCCGGTAAGTTGTCAATCTCTCGGTTGAAGAGCATACCGCTTACAGTATATCAAGGATTTGTTAACGTAAAATGTTATAGACCACCCAAGTGGCTGATTAATCGCGGGGCGATTCAGGCAGCCGTGCGCTACACCAACGTATCATCACAACGGACGAGAAGGAGATGCGTTGACGGACCAAATCAGGAATGGCAACCTATTGGTAAACTAGGGAATAAACAAATAATAGCTGCTCGGCATTATAACAATCGACTAGCTTATCAATATGAAACTACGTTTCCTCTTCCTGCTCTTATTTTCGAGTGGTGGACATCTGGCGCTGGGGCAAGTGGCGCTAACGGGGGTTATTGTTGACGGAACTACGTCAAAACCCGTTCCTTTCGTTAGTGTGGCCCTGTATCGTAAAGCAGATTCGGTAGCCGTAACAGGCGCCCTTGCCGACTCGGCAGGTGTTTTTCATATTACCCATGTTGCGCCGGGTCAGTATCAGCTTAAAACGTTTTTCCTGGGCTATAAACCCCAGGTCGTGCCCGTAACGCTCAAGTGTGGGGACGTTTTCAATGCGGGTAGGTGCTGCTTGAGCTCGCGAAGAATCAACTGAACGAGGTTGTTGTCACCGGGCAGCGGGCCGACTTAACGGTAAAAGCCGACCGGCAAACATATCGGGCTGCGCATTTTGGGTCGGCGGTGGGTGGCACAGCAACAGATTTGCTACGTAACCTGCCGGGTATCAGTATGAACGCCGAGGGCGAAGTTACCCAGCGGGGAGCCAACGGTTTTTTGGTTCTGTTAAACGGAAAACACGTACAGGCCAATCTGGGGACATTGCTCAACCAACTGCCCGCCAACACGATTGAGTCCATTGACGTGATCACGACGCCCTCGGCCCGCTATGCCCCGATGGCAAGGCGGGTATCATCGCCATCACCACCAAGTCGGGGGCCGACCTGGGTTTATCGGTGTTGGTGAATGTCCAGAAAGGCCTGCCCAGTCTGAATGATTTCGGAAATACCCAAAAACCGGTTCGGTATGGCACTGACGTGACGCTCAGTTACCGGTCGGCCCGCTGGGACTGGACCTTGAGTTCGGCCTATCTACGTAGTGACCTGGCCGGTCGGCGCGAGGGCGATGCGAACACGACGCTGGGCAACCGGTTTACACAGTTTCCAAGCCTGGGCGAGCGAAGTTTTGACCGGTATACATTTACCAACCGGCTGGCCGTCAGCTTTACGCCCACTAAAACGGATGTATGGTCGGGAGGCCTATTTTATGGGTATCGCACCGAAGACCGCACCGCTGATTTATTTTATAATAACCGCAGGAAGGATCAGCAAACGGGATTCGGTATCAGTCAGATAGCTTACTACAATGCCAACCTGGTTCGTAAGCGGGGTCAATTTTTCACGGCTAACCTCGACTACACCCATACCTTTGCCAACAAAGCTAACTTGAGCGCGAGTGTACTTTATGAATATGATTACCTGGATGGTTTCACCCGTAATCTTAACCTGCTTCGGACGGACACGCGCGACACGCTGCAATATACACGCACCACCACCGATCGCCCGATCGGCAATGTCCGGGCCAATATCGATGCGACCTGGCCATTGGCGGGCGGGCGGTTCGAAGCGGGCTATCAATACCGTAACCAGCAGGATGATGGTAATTATCGGTTTTTAGAACAAAACGGGCGAGGGCTACCGCTCCTGGAAGTCAGCGCCTTTACGGGTCAGGCCCGTATTAACAACCAGATTCACAGCCTGTACAGCCAGTACGGCCACAAATCGAAAAGCTTGGAATACACGGCTGGTCTGCGCGTCGAATCGGCTGAACGGCAGGTAGAAATCCGACCACAAGGGCAGGCGTACCCCCTTACCCTGAACAACCTGTTTCCGTCGCTGAATGTCGTATATCGGCCCAAAGACGCCTGGCAATTTCGATTCGGCTACAGCCGCCGGGTACAGCGCACAAGCAATCTAGCCCTCAACCCACTGCCCGAACGCGAACACTCGGAAACCCTCGAACAGGGCGACCCGGCGTTGCTTCCCGAGTTTGTAGACCTGAGTGAATTGAGTATGACACGGATCATGGGCCGAAATACAGTACAGGCAACGGTTTACCATCAAAACATACAACATATCGTGAATCGGGTGAACAGCGTTTTTGCTGACACCATTCTGAACCGTATCTATACCAACGCGGGTCGGGCACAGCGGCTGGGCCTCGAAGTAACGATGGATCTAACCATTACCAAACGTTGGAAGCTGTATGTCGGTGGTACGGTGTATCGATCCATAATTGCCGGACAATTGTTTCAGAATGCAGTGGTATTCAACAACCAGGCATGGGCTTATTCGTTCAATGCCAACACGACCGTTCAGCCTTCACCCACCTGGGTACTGCAAGCCAACCTGAACTACCTGTCTCAACGCATTACGGCTCAGGGAGAAGACTCGCGATTCTTTGTGCCGAATCTCTCCGTCAAGAAAAGTTTCGTACAAAACCGGCTGGCGGTCATGTTGCAATGGCAGAACATCGGACTGGGCAGGCTACCGACGAACGAGCAACGTATTACGACCCGTGGTCAGGATTTTTATACAACGACCAATTACATCCAGGAACGCGACATCCTCCTGATCAATATCAGTTATTCCCTACGCCAGCGTAGCAAACCGGCCAAATTGCCGACGAATGAGTTTGGTGACAAAGAATTTTAACTACGGTATTCCTGATGAGGGCGGTGCCCGTTTTTCGGAAAACTCCTGAGCCTTGTTGAAGCTATATAGTAGGCATCTTGGTTTGAATTATATAATTTTGCCGTATGGCACAAATTGAAACACTGGAAGATTTCTATCAAAAGAAATTCAATTGGTTACCCGATAACCTGCAACAGGATATTGGGCATTTTAATGTATTTCGATTAGAAGATTGTATTGGGCCAACGGCCGTACCCGTACAGTATAGCCGTCGGGATTTTTACAAGATCAGCCTGATCCGGGGTCGAAACGTATACCACTACGCGGATAAGAGCATCGAGATCGAGGGGTCGACACTCATGTTTTTTAACCCCCAAGTGCCCTATGCCTGGGAGTCACTATCGGACGATAAGACTGGCTTTTTCTGTATTTTCAAAGAGGCTTTTTTTACCCAGAAAATTCGGGGTAGCGTGCATGAATTACCTATGGTTAGTGCGGGTGGTAAACCTTCTTATCTGCTTGAGCCATCTCAGGATGAACACGTTAGTCAGTTGTTTGTGAAAATGATTGATGAATTGAACGGGGATTACCAGTATAAGTATGACCTGCTTAGGAACTACGTAACGGAGTTGATTCACTACGCGCTCAAAATGCAACCCTCGGAAACACTGTACCAGCACGCCGATGCCAAATCTAGGATCACGGCCGTTTTTACGGAATTGCTGGAACGTCAGTTTCCCATCGAATCGCCTGCACAGCGGTTTAAGCTGCGGTCCGCCAACGACTTTGCGCAGCAGCTTTCGGTACATGTCAATCACCTGAACCGGTCCATCCGGGAAACAACCGGCCGAACCACGACCGACCATATTGCGGAACGCCTGGCGAGTGAAGCCAAAGCCTTACTGAAGCATACCGACTGGAATATTGCCGAAATCAGCTACAGCCTCGGCTTCGAAGAACCGGCCCATTTCAATAACTTTTTCAAAAAGCAAACCCAATTGACACCCTCCGCGTATCGCACTGTTTGAATTTTGCAAGTATCCGTTTGAATGGCGCAAGTACCACCGCGCCGACGCCCACTAATTTTGCTCTCGTTAAACGAGCAGAATTATGGTCAATGAAAAAGTCTGGTTTGTTACCGGGGCGTCTAAGGGCTTGGGCCTTAGCCTAGTCAACCAATTGCTGGCGGCTGGCCACTCCGTAGCCGCTACGTCCCGACATGAGGACGAATTAATCAGGGCTGTTGGTCCACCCAGCGCCACCTTCTTACCGGTACACGCTGATCTGTCCAGCGAGGCAAGTGTTGCGCTGGCTATTCAGAAAGCCCATGATACCTTCAATCGTATTGATATAGTCGTTAATAACGCAGGCTACGGCATCGGTGGTAGCATTGAGGAACTGTCGGATCAGGAAACCAGAGCCAGTTTTGATGTCAACGTATTTGGCATGTTGAACGTGATTCGGAAGGTAATGCCGTACCTGCGCGCCCAGCGGTCCGGGCACATCATCAACATTTCGTCCATTGCCGGTATCGCGGGCAACACGGGTTGGGCAGTTTATGCCGCCACAAAATTTGCCGTCGTCGGCTTGTCCGAAGTGCTGGCTCAGGACGTTAATTCGTTCGGTATCAACGTAACGGTTGTCGCACCGGGTGCCTTTCGCACCAGTTTCCTTACGCCCGACTCCCTCATGCTGGCTGAGCATCCCCTTGACGCTTACAAAGGAGTTCGGGCGTCACACGCTAAGTACCTGACAATGGATGGGGCCCAGGCCGGTGATCCCGAGAAAGCCGCAGCGGCCATGATTCAGGTTGCCAGTCAGCCCAATCCCCCCCTTTATTTACTTCTGGGCAGCGATGCCTACCAGCGGGCGATGAACAAGCTTGACCTGCTTAACAACGCCTTTACACGTCAGGAAGCACTGACTAAATCAACGGATTTTGCCAATTAAAAAACAAAACACACTTATGAATACGCAACAAATTTGGTTCGTTACCGGAGCCTCCAAAGGTCTTGGCCTATCCTTGGTTAAACAACTGCTGGACAACGGTTTTTCCGTAGCCGCTACGTCAAGAAACCGCGACGACCTGCGCCAGGCGGTTGGTTCTACGGATGCCCGCTTTCTGCCTTTGGCCGTCGATTTGAAAACCGAAACCAGTGTGGCAGAGGCTATCAACGCTACGATTGAACACTTTGGTCGTATCGACGTCGTGGTCAATAACGCGGGCTATGGTTTATTGGGTAGTATCGAAGAACTGACCGATCAGGAAGCGCGCGAAAATTTCGATGTGAATGTGTTCGGTTCGTTGAACGTCATCCGGAATGTTATGCCGCATCTACGCGCACAACAGGCCGGGCACATCATTAATATCTCATCCATAGGGGGTTTCACGGGTACATTTCCAGGATTTGGCATTTACTGTGCCACCAAGTTTGCCGTTGCGGGTTTCTCGGAGTCGCTGGCTGCGGAAGCCAGCGCGTTCGGCATCAACGTAACGGTGGTTGAGCCGGGCTACTTCCGAACGGACTTTCTTTCCTCCAGTTCGTTGGGCGTTCCGACTCGCCAGATTGACGCTTACGAAGCCGTCCGGCAGTCGCAGGCGGCTCACCAGATGGAGATTGCCGGGAATCAGCCGGGCGATCCCGAAAAAGCCGTGGCCGCTCTGATCCAACTGGCATCGGTAGAAAACCCGCCGATGCATTTATTTCTGGGCCAGGATGCCTACGATATGGCCTATGTGAAAATAAAGGCCGTTCAGAACGACCTGGAAAACTGGAAGGACGTAACGGTGTCAACTGGTTTTACCGTTGATGTCTAAAAATTAGGCGAAAAATCGTAAGGTATTGACTATGAGTATACTGCCTTGCGCTTTATGCGAAATTATAGGTTCATGGAAACTAAAACATACATTGGCCTTTGGGTCACTAAAGACGGATATATCCGTCATGAACTTCTGCCGAATGGTCGGTACGATGAAGCCAGAGGTTCCAGAAAAAGCGCGTATCAGGGTCGTTATACGCTGGAGGGAGACCACATTGAGTATGTAGACGATACCGGATTTACGGCTGATGGCGACTTTCGGGATGGCATTCTTTATCATGCCGGTATGGTCCTTTACAAAGAAGGAACGACTTAACGCCTGGGTTTGGTAGAAGTACTGTCTTTGCAACATACTGATAGAGTGAAAGCAAAACGAGTGAGCAGAAGTTTGTTACAAACTCCTGCTCACTCGTTTTGCTTTCAGTGCTATGTACTTCTGGGGATTTACCTAAATCCGTTCGGCCAGATACGCGGCTACTTCAGCCAGCCGGTTCGAAAAGCCCCATTCGTTGTCATACCAGGCGGCTACCGACAATAGATCGCCTTCTTTCATGGTCAGCGGTAGATCAATAATGGATGAATGCGGGTCACCAACAATGCGCGACGAGGCCCATTCGCCTTCCAATACGTCCATCACCCCTTTCAGGGGACCTTCTGCAGCCGCCTTGCGGAACGCGTCGTTGACCTCCTGCACGGTGCAGGGTTTTTCGGTAAGCAGGTTTAATTCGGCGATGCTGCCCGTGCGGGTTGGTACCCGATACGCTTTACCGGTGATCTTGAGATCGGGCCAGATAAACTGCAACGCCCGCGCGGCTCCCGACGACGAAGGAATAATGTTTTCGGCAGCTGCCCACGAATCGCGCCGGTCTTTCATCGGCTGATCGGTCAGGGACTGTGTGTTGGTGTAGGAGTGAACCGTCGAGAAGAGCCCGGACGTGATGCCAAAGTTTTCTTTGATGACTTTCACCACCGACGCCAGCCCATTGGTCGTGCAACTGGCCATGCTGATTATCTTATGGGTTTCCGGATCGAATGAATCCAGGTTGATGCCTTTCAATAAGACCGCGTCGCAATCGGCCAGCGATTTGCTGGGGGCGCTGACCAATACGTACTTGGCACCCCGGTCGAGGTGAGCCTGTGCCCCGGCGCGGGTGGTGGCCCGGCCTGTGCAGTCAACGACCAGATCGACGCCTAGTGCTGCCCAATCCGGGATCTCTTTGGCTGAATTGATGTACGGAATTTTTCGATCACCGACCGTAATGTGGCCCTCTCCGCCCGAAACCGGCTCTGTCCAGCGACCGTAATTGGTATCGACTTCAAATAAAGCCGCCAGGGTAGCCTCATCTTTAATGTCTGAAATAGAAACGGGAACAAACAAGTTGTTACTAAGACCAATCCGAAGGAACTGCCGTCCAATTCGGCCGAACCCGTACAAGGCAATACGTTTCATACTGATTGTGATTAGATGGTTTGTTTTAAGTAGTGTAAGATGTCAGAATCAATCCTGCACAGGGACTGAAGGGATTGTCATCGTCTTATAAAGTCAACACGTTAAACGCATCTACAGTTACCAAATCGCCTGTCTTAATTTATGAATGTCCCAAAATCTCACTTGTGGAAAGGAAGCAGGACCGTCTGGAAATCCCACCCGACTGGCTGCCAAACTCAGGCCCGATTATAGACTTTCAGGACAGGTTCGCGTAAGATGCGGCCTTTGTCGAAGAGAACGAAGGTGATCATGTCGGCTAAATCCTGCGGATCGACCCAGGTTGTAAAATCAGCGTCCGGCATAGCCTGCCGATTTGTGGACGTATCAATGGTGCTGGGCAAGATAACAGTCGAAACAATACTGTTCGGCTTACCGGTGGCATTGATGATGTCCGACAACTGGAACAGCAGTGACTTCGACAGGGCATAGGCAACCAGATGCTGCCCCGACTGCACGTCCAGCGCCGGCCGGGCACCAATCAGTACAAACCGGCCACCGGTCGGTTGCTGGGTCATGTGGGCAAAAATCGGTTGCACAGCGTTGTAGGCTGTTTTGAAGTTCATCGTTAGCATAGTATCGATCTGCGCGGCATCCGTCTCCAGCAACGAACCCAGCGTAAACCCGCCCGCCAGCAGCACAGCCGCGTCGATAGGGCCGTGGTTTGTAATTACCTGTTTCACCAATGTATCAACCGCCACCGCATCGGTTAGGTCAACGGGATACGAAACCAGTTCACCAGGGGAGTCGGCCGATCGCTGGCGGGTATTCGTGGCGGAATGAACCGTAGCGATAACCCGGTGCCCCTGATTTAGCAGGGTTTGTGTGACGACATGGCCTAAGCCACCTGATGCGCCCGTTAGAAAAATGGTTGCCATAAACGATAAGATAGCTTGTGTTTAGCTTGACAAGATAGCTGTTCCAATCTGTAATTAATGATAAAACCGTTCGTAGATCCGCTCTTTAATCAAGACGCTTATCGTATCAAATTCGTCCTGGCTGGGCATAATTGGGATAGATAGTAAGTGCATGGGTATGGGCGGGTTACCCACTTCGTAGGGCGGTTGCGCATACGGAAATGGATTGAGCGAAAAACCCTGTCGTTCGTAAAATTGAATCCGTCGGCGACCGATGTCGTCCTGGGGCAGTTCGACTTCCAAAATGAAATAAAGGCTGTCGATACGTAGTAGCTCGTCGAGCGCCCGCTGGCCTAACTGGTTGCCACGCAGGGTTGGATCAATGGCAAAATGCTCAACAAACACCACAGACGGCCATTGCCAGTAGATGATAAATCCAACGAGCCGATCCTCATCGATCAACGCGCACAGATGCATATCGGAGTAGGGGAGAAGCTGACGTAGCGCATCAAAACGGCGTCGTTCGTTCGCTGGAAATGATGTTTCATACCAGGTCTGGATAGTGGCCAGATGTGGATGTTCAGCCGTGATTCGCAGAAAAGTCATACATGAAGATGAGCTACCGTGCCCCTGGCTTAATTAAACGGGCGCTTTGGCTAAAAGTAAGGCTAATGACTGATTAGATAAACTCCTCAGTTGAACCAATTCCTGATATAGTTATATTTTAAGAAGTTTAATAAGAAGCCTGGCGTTTTATCTTTCTTTTTTTAATGTGTTTTTAATGAACCGGTGTAAATTTGTTTTTCTAGCCGGTATGAACATACGTCGACGAAATTTTCTGGTGTACCGAATCCTATGCTTTCTGATGGCGCTTCACGTCCTCAATATTAGCATAGATACGCCTGATAGGACTACGCTATCAGGTCGGGCCACTACGTACCACAAGGATTTGTCGATCAATGAGATAGAGAGTATCAGTGAGTTTGTGCTGGAAAAATGCCTGGGTATGGCGGATGCGATCCCGGAGCATGATGACCCGGACGACGAGACTGAAGCTGCCGAACAGGAACAGGACTACGCGTTCACGCAACTGTTCCGGTTTACTCCCCTGTTGCCGTCAATTCATTATCTGACGAGAGGTACCTTAGTATTTCGACCCGCACACATGCCTATAGCCGTGTCGGAGATTATTGCCCCACCCCCTCAGTATAGAGCCTAAGCCAACGCTCGGACGCATCGACGTGTTGAGTTTTAGATGAGCTGCTTAAACGATTCATATCGTTTCCCTACCTTTTTTGCTACGTTCTTTTTTTGTCAATTTCCAGTGATCTGGTTAGTTGAAAATCCATGTGGTTTTTCAAGTGGCTGTTGCTGATTTATCACACTATTCATGAAAAACAAAGTAAGTCGGATGCCCCTGCTGGTCTGTTTACTGCTGGTTGGTTGCGCCACCAAGGACAAAGACGCGGAAAGTGAGCCGCCGGAGACACTGACACTGCCCGTGGTTCAACTGACCCGACAGGCAACAACGCTGAAACGGGATTACGTGAGCCGGTTAGAAGCCACCCAAAACGTCGAGATCCGGGCCCGTGTATCCGGCTTTCTGGAAAAAATTTACGTCGACGAAGGGCAGACGGTTCACAAAGGGCAGTTACTGTTCAAATTGAATGAAGCCGAATACCAGGCCGAATTTGACCGGGCGAGTGCCAACCTCAAAAGCGCCGTCGCCAAAGCCAAAACCGATGAAGTTGAAATGGGGCGGGTGCAGTTGCTGGTCGACAAAAAGATCGTCTCGCCGTCGGAACTGGACCTGGCGAAAGCCAAGCTGGAAGCCGCACGGGCCGCGATTGACGAAATGAAATCGATTCGCGCGACAGCCGCGCTACGGCTGTCGCATGCGGGTATCAAAGCCCCTTTCGATGGTACGATCAACCGGATTCCGTTCAAGATGGGGAGCTTAATCGAGGAAGGTGCCCTGCTGACCACCGTTTCCGACGTGCGGGATGTGTATGCTTACTTCGACGTATCGGAGAAAGAATACCTGAATTACCTCAAAAAGAATCCCAAACGCGACGGTCGAAATGGCCAGGAAGTGGAAATGCTGCTCGCCGATGAGACGCCCTACGCCTACAAAGGACGTATCGAAACGATGGAAAGCGTTTTTGAAGAAGGCGCGGGAACGATTGCTTTCCGGGCGCGTTTCCCGAACCCCAACAAATTGCTCCGGCACGGCTCTTCCGGTAAAATTCGCCTGACCAACCCGGTCAATGATGCCCTGCTGGTGCCTCAGAAAGCGGTCTTTGAGGTGCAGGACAAGAACTATGTGTATGTGGTCGATGCGGCCAATAAAGTGAAAACCCGAAGTTTCGTGCCGCAGGGACGGGTAGACAGCAACTACATTGTCCTGTCGGGTCTAAAAGCAGGTGAGCGGGTCGTTTACGAAGGCATTCAGAACATCCGCGATGGCATGCTGATCATTCCCAAAGCATTCACTGCCGATACGGTATCGTCTTCCAACACGGTTGCTAAACAATAACAGGTTTTTGGTTTACGGTTTTGGTATACGGTGGGCTGCCGCGCGCTATTTATGCGGCAGCCCACCGTATACCAGAAACCGTAAACCCAACCGACCACTGTAAACGGTTTTTCTATGTTTGATTTATTTATAAAAAGACCGCTGCTATCGGCGGTGATTTCGGTAGTTATCACGCTGCTGGGGGTGTTGGCGCTGACGGGCTTGCCGGTCACGCAATTTCCCGACATTGTTCCGCCCTCCGTTACCGTAACGGCCAAATACACAGGCGCTAACGCCGAAGTGGCCACTAAAGCGGTTGCCATGCCGCTGGAACGGGCCATCAACGGAGTGCCGGGCATGGTATACATGAACTCGGTGTCAGGCAATGATGGCAGTACGATTATTCAGGTGTTTTTCAACGTGGGGACCGATCCCGATCTGGCGGCAATGGGCGTTCAGAACCGGGTTACTACGGTGCTTGATGAGCTGCCCGAAGAAGTCATCAAGGCGGGTGTGTCGACGGAGAAAGAGGTGAACAGCATGCTGCTCTACCTCAATATTTTCAGCGAAGACCCGTCGGTCGACGAGAAGTTCATTTACAACTTCGCCGACATCAACGTACTGGCCGAACTCAAGCGGATCGATGGCGTAGGCTTCGTCGACATCATGGGCTCGCGGGAATACTCGATGCGCGTCTGGCTCAAACCCGACCGGATGACGGCCTACGACGTATCGCCCGACGAAGTGATTGCGGCCATCCGGAAACAAAATGTGGAGGCTGCCCCCGGAAAAGCGGGCGAAAGTGCCGACCGGAAGCCGAATATGCTCCAATACGTATTGCGGTATAGCGGAAAGTTCTTCGAGCCCAAACAATACGAAAATCTTGTGCTGCGGGCCGAACCAGACGGCTCGATTTTGCGCCTGAAAGATGTGGCCGAGGTTGAATTCGGGTCGCTGGATTACGACGTGCTGTCCAAAACCGACGGACGACCGTCGGCGTCGATCATGCTCAAACAACGTCCTGGTTCCAACGCCCGGGACGTAATCAACAACGTGAAAGCCCGCATGGCGGAGTTAAAGAAAACAAACTTCCCGCCCGGCATGACCTACAACTTCGCCTATGACGTATCGCGCTTTCTGGACGCTTCGATTCACGAAGTTATTCGCACGCTGATTGAGGCATTCGTGCTGGTGTTTCTGGTCGTGTTTCTGTTCTTGCAAGACTGGCGCTCCACCCTGATTTGCGCGCTGGCGGTGCCGGTTGCGCTGGTCGGTGCGTTTGCGTTCATGAGCCTGATCGGGTTTTCGATTAACCTGCTCACGCTGTTTGCGCTGGTGCTGGCCATTGGTATCGTAGTCGATAATGCCATCGTGGTCGTGGAAGCCGTACACGCCAAAATGGCCGAAAGCGGGGCTGGCCATCTGTCGCCACGAGCCGCTACGTTTGCCGCCATGAAAGAAATCAGCGGAGCGCTGGTGGCGATAACGCTGGTCATGTCGGCGGTGTTTGTGCCGGTCGCGTTTATGTCGGGTCCGGTCGGGATTTTCTATCGCCAGTTCTCGCTAACGTTGGCGGTCGCCATTGTTATTTCCGGTGTCAATGCCGTTACGTTAACCCCGGCTTTATGCGCGCTCTTACTCTGTAACACCCACGGCCATGCGCCAAAGGACCTTTTGGGACGTTTTTTTGCCAGTTTCAATCGAGGCTTCGACAAATTAACGGGTCGCTACCAGGGCTTGCTCAAACGGGTGGCCAGCCGGGGTTTGGTAACGGTGGCGATGTTTCTGGTATTCGTGGCCGGTACCTGGGGCATCAGTTCCTTCCTGCCCAGTGGATTCATTCCAACCGAAGATCAGGGTATGATTTACGTGAACGTAACGACTCCAGTTGGGGCAACTGTCAAACGGACCGAAGATGTACTGGACAAAATTCAACAGGTCGCGTCGAAAATGGACGCCGTCGAGAACGTATCGACGCTGGCGGGTTATAGTCTGATGACCGATGGCGTGGGGGCTTCTTACGGGATGGGGATGGTCAACCTGAAAACCTGGGATCAGCGGACGCAAACGATGGAAGAAATTATTGCTGCGCTGGAAGAGAAAACCCGGACCATTCAGGATGCCAGCATCCAGTTCTTTCCGCCACCCACCGTTCCCGGCTTCGGGAATTCCAGCGGTTTTGAACTACGGATGCTCGACCGTACGGGCACAGGCGATCTGCAAAAGACCAAAAAAGTGGCCGATGAGTTCATTGCGGCCTTAAAAAAACGGCCTGAAATCGGAAACGCGTTTACGAGTTTCGACCCAAGTTTTCCGCAGTATCTGTTGCAGGTCGATCAGGACAAGGCGGCTCAGAAAGGCGTTTCGATTGACAATGCGATGGGCACGCTGCAAACGCTGATGGGGAGCTATTATGCCTCCAATTTCATCCGTTTCGGGCAGATGTATAAAGTCATGGTGCAGGCCCTGCCCGAATACCGGGCCAAGCCAGAGGACGTACTGGCGCTGCGGGTTAAGAATGAAGCTGGTGAAATGGTGCCGTTCTCCAACTTTATCAGCCTCAAGCGGGTGTATGGGCCGGAGCAGATTACCCGCTATAACATGTACATGTCGGCTCTCATCAACGGTGACCCGGCACCGGGCTACAGCAGTGGCGATGCTCTGAATGCCGTTCAGGAAGTGGCCGCGAACGTACTGCCGCGTGGCTACTCGTTTGAATGGTCGGGCATGTCGCGGGAGGAAGTTTTGTCAGGCGACCAGGCCATTTATATCTTCCTGCTCTGTCTGATCTTCGTGTACCTACTGCTGGTGGCGCAATACGAAAGCCTGTTTTTGCCTTTGTCGGTACTGCTGTCGTTACCGGCGGGGATTTTTGGCTCGTTTTTGTGCCTGCAACTGGCGGGGCTGCAAAATAACATTTACGCACAGGTTTCGCTGGTTATGCTCATCGGTTTGCTGGGAAAGAATGCCATCCTGATCGTGGAATTTGCTAACCAGCGTCAGCAGGAGGGACTTCCCATTGTGAAGGCGGCTATTGAGGGAGCTGTCACGCGGTTACGACCTATTCTGATGACGTCCCTGGCTTTTATCGCCGGCCTGATTCCGCTCTGTATTGCCTCTGGGGCCGGAGCAGTAGGTAACCGATCCATTGGTACGGCGGCTGCGGGCGGCATGCTCATTGGTACCATATTTGGGCTGGTGCTAGTGCCGGGCCTTTATATTCTGTTTGCTAAACTGGCGCAGCGCTTCGCATCGAAAACCCCACCCACCGACGACGAATCGTTGCCGACTATCCCATCAACAAAAACAAATGGTGCCTTACTTGAACAAGCCTAAAATAGGTTATCGTCTCGGTTTGCTTCTTTTTCTGGTCAGCCTGAGTGGTTGCCGGGTTATGCACACGCTACCGAAAATGCCGGACGTTTCACTACCCGTATCGTTTGCGGGCAGCGATGACTCCACCACAATCGGGCGTTTACCCCGGCAAACTCTCTTTGCCGATAAAAATCTGGTGCAGCTAATCGATACAGCGTTGACCCAAAACCCTGATCTTAGGATGGCGCTCCAGCGTATCGAGATGGCGCAGGCCAGTTTCCAGATCAGCCGGGGTGCATTGCTGCCGAGCGTGAACGCCGTCGCTGCAGCCGGAGTCGACCGATACGGAAAATATACCCTGAACGGCGTGGGGAATTTCGATACGAATCTATCCGAAAACATAGTCGGTCAGAGTCGCATTCCCAACCCCACACCCGATTTCTTTCTCGGACTGCGCAGTTCGTGGGAACTGGACATCTGGGGCAAACTCCGCAACCGTCGGCAGGCTGCCTACACGCGTTTGCTGGCGTCGCAGGAAGGCCGAAACCTGGTTGTAACGGCCCTCACCGGTGAAGTGGCCCGGCTGTATTATACGCTCTTGGCGCTCGATGCCGAGCTGGAGATCATTCGGGAGAATGAAGCGCTACAGCAACGGGCTGTCGAATTGGTGAACGTACAGAAAGCCGCCGGTCGCGTCACGGAGCTGGCCGTTCAGCAGTTTACAGCGCAATTGTTAAACACCCGCAGTCGGGAGGGCGGGGTTCGGCAGGAGATTGTTGACGCCGAGAATCAGTTAAATACGTTACTGGGTCGGTATCCGCAGCCGATCGTCCGGGGGCAATCTATCGAAGATCAGAAAATTCCAGCTCAGATACTGGCTGGTCTGCCGTCTCAATTAGTACGTCGTCGGCCCGACATTCGGCAGGCAGAACGCGAACTGGAGGCCGCCAACGTTGATATTGCCGTGGCCCAGGCCGAGTTTCTGCCCTCGCTGACGCTAACGCCTTACGTAGGCTTCAATGCTTTTCGCGTGTCCTCGCTGTTGGACCCGGCGTCCATTGCGGCTGGTGCCATTGGCGGGCTGGCGGCCCCTATTTTTAATCGCCGGTTATTGAAAGGAAATTATACGATTTCCGTTGCCCGGAGTCGGGAAGCTTATTTTGCCTATCAAAAAACGATTCTGACCGGCGTTAGCGAAGTGGTGAGCAGCCTGAAGGGATTGGACAACTACCGGAACGTAGCGGAACTGCAACGGCAGGAAGTGGCCGTGCTGCGGCAGGCGGCTACTACGTCGAATGAGTTGTTTGTGAATGGCTATGCTACGTATCTGGAGGTGATCACCGCCCAACGTAGTGTGCTGGACGCCGAACTGGCCCTGATCGAAACGAAACGATCCCAGTTTCTGTCGCTGGTTGGCTTATACAGGGCACTGGGTGGCGGATGGGAGTAGGAGAATACACGCTCTATTCACTTAAACTATTGTATCATTTGGCGGTTATTGCCTACAAACTGTTCACTTATTTAATCAAAATTCACAATGAAAAGGATTTACGGTGGCTTTATTGCCGTTTTAGCATTTTGTCTGCTGGGGTTGACCCCTTCATTTGCTCAGTTTTCGGTTGGGATCAATGGGTCCGCAGCCTTCTCGGATGTTCAAAATTCGAAAACGATTTATGGAGGTGGTTTAAATGCCAAGATTTTTCTTGGGTCAAAGCTGGATGTGGGGATTGGCGTGAAAGCCTTTGGCGAAAGCCGAAGTATTTCAGCCGCAGGGCAAACACTGGAATATTCAGCCGCTATCATTCCCATTACGGCAATGGTTGATTATTATTTTACGGAAGGTGCTTTACGGCCCTACATTGGCGCCGAAGTAGGGGCTTATTCCGTTGGAACGAGAGTCAAATTCAACGGGCAGGAAAGCAGCAAAATCAATTCGACCAATGCGGGTGTCGCGCCCAAGGTGGGTCTTATGCTGGCCTTCGGCAATCTGGGGATTTTTGCCGAAGGTGCCTACAATATCATGTTTGGCAATAAGAATGGCAGCACGAATGTTGGTACGATCGGTAACGTGAATTTTGACCAGACCTCGAAGTTCTTTACGGTCAATGTCGGCCTGCAAATCGGCATTCCCAAAATGAAGTAAAGGACGCCTGACTGAACCGGGGCCAAAACCGTTTATTGCAATAAACGGTTTTGGCCCCGGTTTATGTTTACTGAGCTAGCCATCCAACCGGTAGCTCATCTGGTTTATTCAATCGGTACCGTTACAATCGTCCCCCCCTTTTTATAGAGGAGCAGGAGCTTTTCCCCTTTATCCTTGGTCACCGTGTCGCCAATGGCAATGGCTGGCTGAGAATGATAATTCATCTGAAAACTAGCCACTTCTTTGGTATCAATATCCGTGTAGGTTATTTTGAGTGAAGTGACCGCTGAATTGGGTCGCGCCTTACGGCTTGCCGTATCCGTAACGATGGCGTTCAGCCGCGAATAGATAACTGGATTTGCCTGATTCTCCGTGGCAGGGTCCGTGTCTTCGCCCATGTATTCCTGATAGAAAATGATCATAAGCACAGCTAACGCAGCGATGCCGGCGAGGAGTGAATAGCGTAGTATGGATTTCATGAGAACGTCTGGCTTATTTCAAGGCTTCCATCGCCTTCTTCACCGCGGCAAACTGACGCTTTTTCTGCAAGACGGTAGGGGCCGCTACGCGCTCACGGCAGTCGAAAATGCCGCATCGTTCGCAGGTTTGATTCACGATGCGAAAGGGGATTTCGTGGAGGGCGGTAATATCCTTCGCTGAATTAAGAAACTTCATCTTGCTTTTCAGGGCGTCGTTTACGGCAAAACACATGGAAACGCTCATGTTTTGCTGAACCTGCGGCTGAAACGGATGGGCTACCGAAATAATCAGGTACTGATGACCAGAATCGGCATATTCTGACAGTTGCGCCCGGCAAAGGGTACGGTCGAACCCCTTGTTTTGTTGCAGGAATTGAAGCTCCTGCAGGATCGTCCAGGCAATCCACCGCCGACAAAAATGCTCGTCCACGATACCGCGCGGACCCTGTTGCCGCGACAAATGCATCTCTTTGGTCAGTTGAAACGTCGTTTGCCCGGCCGTATGGTTGAAGCGGTAAAAAAACAACTGGTCGATGCCGAAATGGCTCGGCAGTACGTTGCTCAATCGGTAAAAGAACCGTTCGGGCGTGGCACCGAAGTCGGTAATGAGCTGCAGGAACGCGTCGTTGCTCCAGCTTTCCTGAGCGAACAGTTCGGTCAGTTTCGCCACCAGGGTATCCCGGCGAATGAGAATCGCTCCGGCAAAATACGATGCTTTGTAATTATTGAGCATCTGCTCGAACGACTCCGCTTCGACCCACGAATACGTATACGGTCGATTTTTCAGGTTCATGAACTGGAACCCTACTTCCCGTGCCAGAATAAACGCCCGCTGCTCTTCGGACAGTCCGGCGTTGAGGTGCAGGGTTCGATGCGCGGGACGATAGACCGATCGAAGGGACTCCAATTCTGGATTGGCGAGTGGATCAAACTGCTCAATTCGTACGTCATAGCGTGTTTTAAGCAAGTTTGCCAGTAACGTTTCGCTAACGATGGGGTTCGATGATAAGCCGGTTAGTGGCGAAAATTCAGTCAGAAATCGGTCGGCATCGGCTTCAATATCCGGGAAATAATTGTCGTGCATTTCCTGATACGAACGTAACATGGTCAGGTACAGCCGCTCCACGCTCATGTTATAGCTCAGGGCAATGTCCATGAACGTCCGGATCATGGCACTGACTTTAGCGGGCGCTTCGGCCAGCAATTCAAGCAGATCAGATGGATCGATGCCGAAGAGTTCGAGTGGAATCTCGGTCAGGAATTTCGACCGCAGTAAATCCGAAATGGGCTCCAGTTTCTTGCTCAGTTTCAGGGATACGAGCGTATCGTAGTCCACCTGCATGGCATTGGCTAGGGCCGAAATCTTATCTGCTTTTGGGTACTTACGCCCCTTTTCAATTTCGGTTACGTACGAAACCGATAAGCTGGCCTTTTGTGCCAACTCACTGACCGACAGGCCTCTGTCGATTCTAAGCTGGCGTAGTTTCAGACCAAACAGCAGGCGGATATGATCAGTAGGAAGATTCAACGGATAGGTAGGTAATTAGTGGGATGCCGCTCCGGATTTATCAACCGCAAGGGAGTCGAAGTTCCAGGGCCGGGCCGGATCATAGTGTAAACACCCGTGGTTAATGTATAACGGACTATCGACGTTATTATGGTATAATTGACCCGTTCCCAGTCCCTGTGGCAACAAATGCTTGAACTGAGCCGTGTATTGAGCCACGGCGTTCAGGCCAATATTCGATTCCAGGGCCGATGTAATCCACCAGCCAATATTGAGTCGTCCGGCTACCTCGATCCATTCATCGCAGTGGTGTAAACCACCCAATAGCGTTGGTTTGAGGATAATGAACTGAGGTTGAATTTTTTTCAGCAGTTTGAATTTGTTCACGTATTCCATGTGGCCAATCAATTCCTCGTCGAGCGCAATGGGCACCGGCGAGTGCTGGCAGAGGTCGGCCAGTAGGTCGATTTGTCCAGCTCGAATCGGTTGCTCGATCGAGTGGAGATCGTAGGTGGCCAGTCGGTCAAGTTTTGCCATGGCTTCGCCGGGCTGGAACGCACCGTTGGCGTCGACCCGCAAGGTAATCTGGTCGGCGGTAAACCGGTCCCGTATCATGGCCAGCAGGTCGCATTCCTGATCAAAATCAAGGGCCCCGATTTTAAGCTTTAAGGTCGTGTACCCCGATTGTAGTTTTTCGTCAATCTGCTGCCGCATGAATGCCGGACTGCCCATCCAGATCAGGCCGTTGATGGGTAAGGCCCGATTCCCCGCCGTGAAGTCCGATGCTTTAATGATACGTTGCCCACCCCCCAGAAAGTCGAGCATGGCCGTTTCAAAACCGAACAAAATACTCGGAAATCGGGGGCTGATGAGTTGATTAAGCACGATGGGAACGTTCCAGCTGAACAGCTGAAGATCTAACTCATTGAATTCCTGGCAATACTGTTGCAGGGTATCCTCAAAATCAGGCCGGTCATCATAACTTAATCCTTTAAGTGGCCCGCACTCACCATACCCAACAACCGCCGGATCGTCGTCATCGAAGACCCGAAGAATATAGGACATTTTTTCCGTAAGGGTGCCGCGCGACGTACCCGCTTCGAAGCGAAAATGCAACGTGTATGTTAGGTAGTCGACTTTTAAACTCATTGTACCGGGCGGTGAGGACGGGTATTCCCAGTCCTAAAAGTACTACTTTTGACTGCTCAAGCGGGCAATATTACGAAATTATTAATGAAGCATTTGTTTAGCCAATGGCTGCTCTTGCCACTCAGTGGACTATATGGACTAGTAACCGATTTTCGTAATTGGCTATTTAACAATCAGTTATTAAAAGCGATACGTCCCTCCGTCTATACTGTGGGTATCGGTAATTTAACAGTGGGCGGTACAGGAAAAACGCCAATGGTCGAATTTTTGATTAAATGGTACCAGTTGACGGGTTCAGACAAGGGCAAAGAAACCGCCACACTCAGCCGGGGATACGGTCGGCGCACGACGGGATTTCGCATTGCAACCAATTCGGATACGGCCGCGACCATTGGCGACGAACCGCTCCAGCTCTACCGTAAGTTTAGTTCCCTGGTTCGCGTATGCGTGGGGGAACGCCGGGTCGAGGCTATTGAAGCCTTACTTCAACGGCATCCTGACACCCAACAGATTCTGCTCGATGACGCATTTCAGCATCGGGCCGTGCAGCCGCACCTGACTATTCTCCTGATGGATTACAACCGGCCGTTTTACGACGACTACCCCTTTCCGGCCGGTCGATTGCGGGAACGACGGAAGGGGGCTCGACGGGCCGATGGGATTGTGGTGACCAAATGTCCCCCGAATCTGTGGGCCACGGAGCAGGCACGTATCGCGTCCCGCATCCGGCCATATGCCCGCCCAGAAACGCCCATTTTCTTTGCCGGCCTGCACTACAGTTCGCCCGTTTCGTTCGCTGATCATCGGGTCAACTCCAGCCTGACCAGCGTTATCCTCGTGTCGGGGCTGGCCAATGCCGATCCGCTGGAGCACTACGTTCGGCAAGCATTTCACCTCCATCATCATTACCGGTTTGCGGACCACTATACATACACTCGAGCGAATCTTGATGAGCTGCTGGCCACGTTACCGGCTGACACGGCGATCCTGACAACCGAGAAAGACTGGGTAAAACTGGATGCCCTGCTAACGCCCACTGAACGGGAGAAACTCCCGTTGTATTACCTGCCGGTGGCCATGCAATTTTTACCAGGGCATGAAGCCCAATTTATGGCCTTTCTAGACGAACATACCCTTAAAAATCGTTAACTGATGACGCCGGATTTCGGCCATCCGCCGTTTTGGTGTACTTTTGAGCTGATGAATCGGAGTTTTCTTGCCTTACTTTTTATACTGGGTCTAGCGCTTGTTGGCCGGGCGCAACAATTTCCGGGCTCACCTACCCAGAATCCCAATAGTTTCGGGGGGCGGCAGGCCATGCCGACCTCAACGACGGGTAACCGGGGACAGGGGATCATCGACGACTCGACGAAGGTAATTTATGGTCCGAAGTCAACGCGCTACGTGCTGGAGGGCGATATTTTCAATAACCGCCGGAAACTCTACACCATGGATACCACCATGGACGATGTGCACCGGTATACCTACGTACAGCGGTATCAGAATCTATACCAGGATTTAGGGGACCTTGGAACGCCTATGCGCCCCGTGTTTGTGCAGGAGCCGCAGCAGTTAGGGGCTCAGTCTGGTTATTACGTGTTTTCGCCCTACGCTTACCAGACGATGGACGTGAAGTACTTCGATACGAAATCGCCATTCACGGATATGTACATTGCCCTGGGTGGCAACAATCAGAATATTCTGCGCTTCGATATGGCCCAGAATATCAATCCCCGCCTGAACGTTGGCTTTAATGTACAGCGGTTTACGTCGCAGAAACAGTTTGGTACCAGCGGCACCAATGATACGTATAAATTGCTGGCCCAGAACTGGGGACTGTTGCTACACACGAACTACCGCTCGAAAAACGACAAGTATACCCTGCTGGCGCACTTTAAAAACATGAATCACAGCCTTGATGAGCAGGGGGGCGTGTTGCCGGGGCAGAGCACAGACGGGTCCATCATCATCTACAACTACACCGGTGATTCCCGCTTGCGGAGCGGCAGTACGTCATTACACGGCCCGCACGGCTGGGAAATTCGAAACGACCTCCATGCCTACCATCAATACGTGCTCGACAAAGGGTTTCAGGTTTACCACCGATTCGATTACCAGACCCAGAAGAATTTTTACCAGGACGATACCTTACGGCTAAATCAGTCGATTACCCCGCTGGGCAGCGATTCTCCCCTGCGTTTTTACCCGTCCATTCTGGGCGATACGTCCCGCATTGAGCAGCATACGCGCTTTCGGTTGTTGGAAAATCAATTTGGATTAAAAGGCATTGCACAATATAAAGGCGCATCATTTAACTACCGGGCCTACCTGCGCGTCCGGAACTATAAGCAGACCACACTCTATAACACTTCTCGTACGACCTATAACCAGTATGAAATTCCTCGTACAGAAACGTTCCTGGGTGGGTGGGTAGGCTATTATTTTCCCGACAGCCTGTCCCGGATCACCGCCGAACTTGAATATCAGGTTGCAGGGGGCTACCGGCTACAGGGTCAGCTGGAAAGTAAGTTCCTGACCGCTGGGTACTCATCGGAACTAGTGAACCCAACATTGTTACAGGAGCGCTATCAAAGCATGATTTATATCTGGCGCAATGACTTCAACTTACGCGGTTATAACCACGCCTACGGGAAACTGAACCTTCGGTATAAACAGCTACGTATCGAACCGGGGCTGGATTATTACCTGCTCAGTAACTACACCTATTTCGATACGGCCGCTGTGGCCCGCCAGGCCGCTGGTTCGTTCAGCGTGCTCAGAGCCGGGCTGGGGTATCACCTGCAATTTGGTAAATTTTTGCTCTCCGGGCAGGCCTACTACACGGTTCAGTCGCGGACGGATATTTTGCGGACACCGCCTTTGTTTGTCAATACACGCCTGCAGTATGAATTCCTCTACGCCAAAGTCCTGTATATACAGGCCGGGATTGATTTACATTATAAGTCGTCCTATTATGCCGATGCGTATATGCCACTCAATCAGCAGTTTTATCTTCAGAACCGGCAGGCTGTCGAAGGGGCTGTGCTGGCTGATCTCTACGCAAATCTACGTATCAACCGAACCCGCTTGTTTGTGAAACTGACCCACGCCAATCAGGGCATCTTTTCGCCGGGTTATTTTGTGGCACCCGACTATTTGCAAATGCGACGGGGCTTTGCCTTTGGTGTCGACTGGTATTTATTTGATTAATTTATCTGGACAACAGGTAAGGAAAAACGAAATGCTACTTATTAAATTATTTAAAAGACAATTGCGTGTCTCGTTGGCTTTGACTAAGTATTGTTAGCTTGTTTTTTGACTAGAACCAATAAATTTTTAATTTCTACATGGACCCATTTCAGATTCAAAAAGCTCCAGTCCAGTACGACGTCGCCATTATCGGCTCGGGGGCCGGGGGAGGTATGGCGGCTTACACGCTGGCAAAAGCCGGGGCGAAAGTCGTGCTGCTGGAAGCGGGCGGCTACTTTGACCCAGCCGATCCGAAGTACATTACACAACTGAAATGGCCGTGGGAGTCGCCCCGG
Source organism: Spirosoma endophyticum (assembly GCF_900112365.1). Classification (GTDB taxonomy): domain Bacteria; phylum Bacteroidota; class Bacteroidia; order Cytophagales; family Spirosomataceae; genus Spirosoma; species Spirosoma endophyticum. The sequence goes on from NZ_FOLQ01000001.1 coordinate 188,791, forward strand.
CGGGGGGCAAGTACCACACGGGCTTTTGGTGATTTTGATGCCGCCTGGGGTGGCTGGGAAATTGAAGGTGAACCGTATTCGGCCAAACCGGGTACTGAGTTCCACTGGTTTCGTTCCCGGATGCTGGGTGGACGTACTAACCACTGGGGGCGTATCTCCATGCGGTTCGGTCCCGACGATTTCCGCCGTAAATCCCTCACCGGCGTGGGCGATGACTGGCCAATTACGTATGAGGATTTTAAACCCTTCTACGACCGGGTCGATAAAATGATCGGCGTTTTTGGTTCGATTGAGAATTTCCCAAATGAACCAAACGGTTACTTTCTGCCGCCACCCAAACCCCGTCTGCATGAACTGATGCTGCGGAAAGGCGCGCAGAGTATTGGCATTCCTGTTATCCCATCGCGGTTAAGTATCCTGACCAAGCCCATCAACAACGAGCGTGGTTCGTGTTTCTACTGCAGCCAGTGCGGACGCGCCTGCCAGGCTTATGCTGACTTTTCATCCTCGTCGGTGCTGTGTATTCCGGCGGTTAAAACCGGGAACGTAACGCTTATCAACGGCGCTATGGCCCGTGAAGTCTTAACCGATCCGCAAACGGGTCTGGCTACAGGTGTTAGCTACGTAGATACCCGGACCCTGGAAGAGGTGACTGTGCGGGCAAAGTCTGTTATCCTGAGCGCCAGTACGTGTGAGTCGGCCCGGCTTCTGCTCAACTCTAAATCATCCCGCTTTCCGCAGGGACTGGCTAACAGTAGTGGGGTGGTCGGTAAATACCTGAACGACTCAACGGGTGCCAGCCGCTCCGGTTTCGTTCCTGCGTTGATGGATCGCAAACGCTACAATGAAGATGGCGTGGGCGGTATGCACGTATTTACGCCCTGGTGGCTCGACAACAAGAAGTTAGATTTTCCGCGTGGGTACCACATTGAATACGGTGGTGGCATGGGTATGCCCGGCTACGGCTTTGGTGGTGGCATCGAGAACATGAACGGTCGGTTCCCCGGCCGCGATGGTAAAATGAAACCCGGTGGCGGCTATGGCGCGAGTTTAAAAGACGACTATCGTCGATTCTACGGTGCTTATGTGGGCATGGCTGGCCGGGGCGAACCCGTCCCCCTCGAAAGCAACTACTGCGAAATTGACCCGAACTCCGTCGATAAATACGGGATTCCGACCTTACGGTTTCATTACAAATGGTCGGACTATGAAATCAAGCAGGCCAAGCACATGCAGGATACCTTCGAGCAGATCATTACCTCGATGGGTGGCACGCCACTGGGTAATAAGCCTGGTCCTGAGAACAATTACGGCCTGGAAGCGCCCGGAAAAATCATCCACGAAGTTGGCACGGTTCGTATGGGCAACGACCCGAACAAATCGGCGCTAAATAAATGGCAGCAGGCACACGACGTGAAAAACCTGTTTGTTGTGGATGCGGCTCCCTTTGTTTCGCAGGGCGACAAGAACGTAACGTGGACGATTCTGGCGGCCTCCATGCGGACGAGCGAATACTTAATTGATCAGGTCAAACAGAAAAATATTTAACCGAAATGAAACGCAGAGATTCCTTAAAAGCCATTTCTCTTACTGGTTTCGGTCTGGCTGTCAATCCTGTCGAAGCCGCCGTGCCCGCCCCACCGGATGTTAAGCCGTTAAAAGTACCGGGTGGTCGGCAGAAGTTTGAAGCAGAGCGCGATGCCAAACTGAACGCCGAAAAGTTCTTTACCGCGCACGAGCTGCAGACCGTAACCATACTGTGTGACATCATCATTCCGGCCGATGAAAAATCCGGGAGTGCCTCGCAGGCGGGTGTACCGGCTTTCATCGAATTTATGATGAAAGACCAGCCCAGGAACCAGACACCCATGCGGGGGGGGATTCGCTGGCTCGACAATACGTGTGTTAAACGCTACGGAAAGAAATTTGCCCTCTGCACCAAAGCACAGCAGATCGATATGGTGGAGCAGATTGCCTATCCATCGCAGGCTAAACCCGATATGACGCAGGGAGCATCTTTTTTCAGCTTTATGCGCAATATGACAGCCTCTGGCTTTTTTACAAGCCAGATGGGCATTAAGGATATTGGCTATGTGGGTAATACGCCTAACCAATGGGACGGCGTTCCGGAGGACGTATTGAAGCAATACGGACTTGCCTACGAAGAACGTGAGATAAAGAAGGATTGGCCGGAAGATTATAAAAAGTAATCGAACGTCAAGTGTATCATTAAAAAAGCGGCCCTACTCACTGAGTGGGACCGCTTTTTATTTCATAAGGACTTGTGAAATCAGGAAATAACGAGTGGAAACAACGTCAAGGCGCCATAAACAATGATTAATTCATTCCAGGCGTAAGCCGATTACTTACTTCCTCGAAGCGGCAACCTGCCTCACCAATAGCCACCGACTTAGGTAGACAGTCAGCGTTTTTGGTTAATAGTAATTTTGGACTTTCTGATAATTAGGTCACAAAATGAATATTTGTAAACAGATCGTTGACTGCCAACTGTTTAACTGAAGGCCGTTAACTTTTTGCGTTTTTCATTCGACCAATCCGCCTTTTTTCCTGTACCTTTACATCCCGTAACGACCTAAACAGGTTTCAATCATGGCGGCTACGGGACCAAAATCCGCAAAGTATATTTTTGTTACGGGCGGGGTAACTTCATCACTGGGCAAGGGCATTATCGCTTCTTCGCTGGCAAAATTGCTTCAATCACGGGGGCTTACGGTAACGATTCAGAAATTCGATCCGTATATCAATATCGACCCCGGCACCCTTAATCCTTACGAACACGGCGAGTGCTATGTGACCAACGACGGAGCCGAAACGGATCTTGATCTGGGTCACTACGAGCGGTTTTTGAACCGACCAACGTCGCAGGCCAACAACATCACCACCGGACGTATCTACAACAACGTTATTACCCGCGAACGGCGGGGCGATTTCCTGGGTAAAACGGTGCAGGTTGTACCGCACATCACCGATGAAATCAAGCGAAACATCCGGCTGCTGGGCGAAACGGGTGAATACGATATCGTCATCACCGAAATTGGTGGCTGCGTGGGTGACATTGAGTCGTTACCCTTTGTGGAAGCGGTCCGCCAGTTGAAGTTTGAATTGGGGGAAAAAGATACGCTCGTCATTCACCTGACACTGGTGCCGTACCTCCGTTCGGCGGGTGAGTTGAAAACCAAGCCAACCCAGCACTCCGTTCGGATGTTGCTCGAAAACGGGGTTCAGCCCGACATCATCGCCTGCCGTACCGAACACCCGCTTCCGCAGGACATCCGCCGAAAAATCGCGCAATTTTGTAACGTGCAGGTGAGTTCGGTTATTGAAGCCATCGATGCCGAGACAATCTACGACGTACCGTTGCTGATGCAGAAAGAGCGGCTCGATCAGCGGGCGTTGTACATGCTGGACCTGTACAATGACAAAGATGCCGACCTCGATTCCTGGAAGGCGTTTCTGGGTCGGCTCAAGAATCCGGGGGACACCGTCAGAATCGGGCTGGTGGGTAAATACGTCGAATTACACGACGCCTATAAATCCATTGCCGAATCGTTTATCCACGCGGGAGCTACGAACGAATGCAAAGTGCAACTAGAATGGATTCAGTCCGAAACGCTGATCGACGAACACCACTGTGCCGACGTACTGGCGCAACTGGACGGGGTGCTCGTGGCACCCGGATTCGGCGAACGGGGTATCGAAGGGAAGATTAATGCCGTTCGCTACGTTCGCGAGCACGGTATTCCGTTCCTGGGTATCTGTCTGGGTATGCAGATGGCCGTGATCGAGTACGCCCGTAACGTAATGGGAATTGAGGATGCGCATTCGACCGAGATGGAGCCTCATACGCCTAACCCCGTCATCAGCATGATGGAGGAACAGAAGAACGTTACCGACAAGGGGGGGACGATGCGGTTGGGCGCTTATGCCTGTAAACTCAAGCGGGACTCAATGGCCCACCAGATTTACGGCAAAGCCCAGATCAGTGAACGCCATCGCCATCGGTACGAGTTCAATAATAATTACCTGGATGCGTTTGAAAAAGCCGGGTTTCGTCCGACTGGTATCAATCCCGATACAGGCCTGGTCGAGATTGTTGAACTGAAAGATCACCCCTGGTTCGTGGGTGTCCAGTTTCACCCAGAGCTAAAAAGCACCGTTATGAACCCGCATCCGCTTTTCGTGCACTTTGTGCGGGCTGCTCTCACCTATAGTCAGCAGAAACGAAATACTTCTGAATCAAGCTCAGCACTCGCTACATCCGACATTTCTACCGCCGAATCCACGGTGGCCCGTGTAGAAACTGCTGATGTGGTTGATTAAGCGGCCAGATTGCCGTAATTTTGCAAAAAAAAGTCGACAGTCTTCAGTCGATAGTCGTGAGCCTGCTGGCTGCTATGGACTGAAGACTGTCGACTGACTTCTTAAAACTAAATGGATCGTAATCAAATTATTGGCATTGTCCTGATTCTGGCGATGCTGGTCGGCTATCAGCTTCTGGTACCGAAACCCGCGCCCGAAAAGGAACCGGCCCAAAAAACACAGACTACCAAACCGACGACGGCATCTGGTGCGGCCGCTGCCATCAGTAAAGCAGAGCAACCACTCGATTCAGCCGCTGCGCAGGCACAATTTGGTGATTTTGCCAGGGTGGCTACTGGTGAAGCCCGCGACATTGTGGTTGAGAATAAAGAGATTAAAGTGACCTTCAGTACGTTGGGGGGACGCGTGAAAGAGGTTGTGTTAAAAAACTACAAAACCTTCGATCAGAAACCGCTGATGCTGATTGATGAGCAAAGCAGCAAAACGCTCCTCGAATTGCCAACGAATCGGGGAAAGGTCGATCTGCATAAACTCTATTACCAGACAACTGCTCAGAATAGTACCGTAAACGGCCAGCCACAGACAGTAACGTTCCGGGCCGAGATTGCACCGGGTCAGTCGGTCGAACAGGTGTATACGGTACCGGCCGAAGGCTACGTACTGGATTATGACCTAAAACTGAATGGTCTGGGCAATGCCGTAGCGGATGGCAATATTCGGTTCTTCTGGGAGGACAAGATGCGGCAGTACGAGAATGACCTGGCCAATAATCGCCGGGCTGCTACGATCGACTACCTGACGGCGGATGATAATTTCGATAAACTGAAGGAGAGTGAAGCCAGCGAAGAAGCTACCCTGGAAGAACCCGTCCAGTGGTTTGCCATCAAGCACAAATATTTCCTGTCGGCGTTTGTGGCTAAAAATGCCCCCTTACAAAAAGCTAGCTTCAAGGCATTGGCTGATCCCGCTGACAGTAGCGTGGTGAAAACCGCCCTGGCTGACGTTTTTCTGCCGATGGCTGACGTGAAAGCGGGCAAAGGGAATTACAAGTTTTACTACGGCCCGAACGATTTTCAATTGCTGGGCAGCGTAGCCCCCGAATTCGATCAGAACGTTTACCTGGGGTATTCGGTCCTGAAGCCAATTAACAAGTACTTCTTTGTGCCGGTATTTAACTTCCTGGAGAAGTTTATCTCGAATTATGGCCTGCTGATTATTGCGCTGGTCGTCTTCGTGAAGCTGATCATCACCCCGTTAACCTACAAGTCGTACGTCAGTATGGCGAAGATGCGGGTGCTGCAGCCGGAGCTGAACGAAATGAAGGAACGTGTTGGCGATGACATGGCCAAGCAGCAGGCCGAGCAAATGAAGTTGTATCAGGAAGTGGGCGTTAGTCCGTTGAGCGGTTGTGTACCGGTACTGGCTACCATGCCGATCCTGTTCTCCCTGTTCATGCTCTTCCCGAACCTGATTGAGTTGCGGCAGAAATCATTCCTGTGGGCCAATGACCTTTCGACCTACGATGCGTTCCTGACGTTCCCGGCCATTCCGTTTATTGGCAGTCACCTAAGTTTGTTTACGGTGCTGATGACGGCTTCGTCCATCGCCTACGCGTACTACAACAACCAGACAACCCCAACACAGCCGGGTCCGGTTAACATGAAAGCGTTGAGCTACGTCTTCCCGCTCATGTTCATGTTCGTGCTGAATTCATATCCAGCCGGTTTGACGTTCTATTACTTTGTTTCGAACGTAGTGACGATCTTACAACAGCAGCTTATCCGCCGGTTTGTCGACGAGGATAAAATCAAAGCGGTGCTGGACGAAAACCGCCGGAAAAATGCCGCTGGTCTGGGCAAGAAACCCGGTGGATTCCAGGCACTACTACAGAAGCAGCTTGCCGCTGCGGAAGAAGCCCGCAAACAGGCTGACGAAGCTTCAAAAAGAGCCAGGCAGAAAAAATAAGATCAATGTGGCATGAACCATGTTACGAGGCAGAAACGCACACGTCATATCTTCATCAAACCATTGTCTAGAACAAAAGCAACGCCCTCGCGTTGCTTTTGTGTATGAACGCTTAGTATTTATGACTAGTAAGCTTTATTGGCTAACCATAATAATCACTTTTTGGAGACTTTTGGATGGGCCTGTTGCCGATGCGCAGGTACCTGCCGATGCTCAGAAACGGTATAAGGCCGCCGTGCAGCTGATACAGGCCGGCGACTATGAGCGAGCCAAATCTGAATTGAATAGTTTCACGCAGCAGGAGAGTCCGTTAGCTCCTTATGCCCATTATCACTACGCGCTGGCCGCGTTTCGGCAGAAGAATTACAGTCAGTCCCGGCTCATGCTGAAGCAGTTAATGACGCGTTTCCCGAACTGGCGCAAGCTGGACGATGCCCATTATCTGTTCGCGGCTGTGAGCATGGAACTGACGCAGTACGAAGATGCACTGACCGCCATTCAGCAAATAAGTGACCAGACGCTGCGGCCGGACGTAACGAAACTCGAACAGAATTTCATACCGCGCCTTACAGACCTGAACCGCTTGAAGCAGTTGAACAGGGATTTTCCGAATGATCGAATTGTTGGGCTGACGTTGATCGACCTGATTCAGCGGACGGCCAGTGATAAGGATGATCTGGAGCTATCCGATCGGCTCACGAATCGGTTTGGGGTACCGGGCGTGGTCGCTACGTCTACCAGCAGTACGACGGCTTCTTCGGCTAACCGGCCGGCATCGGCAGTGATGCAGCCGAGTCGTAATGCGCGCCCGAAAGGGTATTATAACGTAGCGGTGATGTTCCCGTTTCGGCTGGATGAGTTCGATGCTGAGAAACGGGGGCGCTCCAATCAATACGTATACGATCTGTACGACGGCATCAAAATGGCGAAAGCGCAGTTGCAGGAAGAAGGGATTACGGTGAACCTGTTTGCCTATGACCTTGACAACGATGCGAATAAGACGCTGGAATTGGTGAATAGTCCGACGTTTGCCCAGACAGATATGATTATTGGGCCGCTCTACGTCGAACCCAACCGGATTGCAGCGGCCTATGCCAATCAGAAAAATATTCTGCTGCTGAATCCTACGGCAACAAGCAGTGAGTTGATTGCCAACCAGCCGATGTCGTTTCTGGCGCAACCGTCCGTGAATCAACAGGCGCTAAAAGTAGCGGAACAAGCCATTAACCTCAACATGGGGCGCCGGGCCGCCATTTATTTTGGTACGTCCCGCAAGGATTCACTAATGGCCGTCGCGTATCAGAATGAACTGAAGCGGCAGAATTTTCAGGTTATTGACTTTCGGAAACTAAGTGGTAACGCCCAGATGATGGCCAATGCCATGCAGCCCGCCGGACCAGTCACGACTGCGCGTCCGGCGAACATGACGGCAACCGTTAGTCTGGGGCATATTTTCTTTGCCAGTAGCAATGACGAGGATGGGGGGCGTCTGCTCGATGCCTTAAGTCGCCGGAAAGTGAGTGGTCCCCTGATTGCCACGGCTTCGGCTTTTGACTTTTATCGAAGTCCACTCTCAACGTTCACACGTCGGGAGTTGTATTTGCTTTATCCCGACTTTATTGATTCATCCCGGGAGCCGGTCATTGCGTTTGAGGAAGAGTACGTAGCGAAGCGTAACACCATTCCCTCTGTTTTTTCCAGTGAAGGCTACGATATGATGCTTTTTTTTGGCCGACAGCTGGCTAAAAATGGTACCCAATTACGTAACCGGGCCAATCTGCGTTCTGATACGGACGACTATTTACTGTCGGGATTTGATTATACACAAACTAATGAAAACCAGATCGTTCCCATTGTGAAGTATGAAGACGGGCGGTTTGTGAAAATTAATGAGTGAACAAGCAAAAGAGTGAACGAGTGAATTGACTTATACAGTTTTTCGCTCTTTCATTCTTTTGCTCTTTCGCTCTTTCAGCATATGACAACGAGCGAGCAACTGTTTGAAAAAGCCAAAACGCTGATTCCAGGTGGGGTTAACTCACCGGTTCGGGCGTTTCGGGCGGTGGGTGGATCACCCATCTTTATTAAATCAGCTAAAGGGCCTTACCTCTATGATGAGGATGGACGCCAGTATATTGAACTGATCAACTCGTGGGGCCCAATGATTCTGGGCCATGCGTTTGAACCCGTTGAAAAAGCCGTTCGCGATGCCATTCAGCATTCGTTTTCGTTTGGCGCACCCACGCGAAAGGAAGTTGAAATGGCTGAATTGATCACCACGATGGTTCCTTCCGTGGAGAAGGTGCGTATGGTCAATTCCGGTACGGAGGCTACGATGGCCGCTATTCGGGTGGCACGGGGATTTACGGGCCGTGACAAGATGATCAAGTTTGAGGGGTGTTACCACGGCCACGGTGACTCATTCCTGATTGCGGCCGGGAGTGGGGCCATGACGATGGGGATTCCTGACAGCCCGGGCGTGACCAAAGCCACTGCTGCTGATACCCTTACCGCGCCCTTTAATGATCTGGCAGCTGTTGAAGCGTTGTTGGATAACAACCACAACCAGGTGGCCGCCATCATTCTGGAACCCGTTGTGGGTAATATGGGTTGCGTACTGCCTGAACCGGGATTTCTAGAGGGCATCCGCGACCTCTGCGATAGACATGGCGTCGTCCTGATTTTCGACGAGGTGATGACCGGTTTCCGACTGGCGAAAGGGGGGGCTCAGGAACGGTTCGGTATTACACCCGACCTGACCACGATGGGTAAAATTATTGGCGGGGGTATGCCCGTTGGCGCCTATGGCGGCCGGGCTGATATTATGAACATGGTATCGCCCGCTGGCCCTGTCTATCAGGCTGGTACGCTTTCGGGAAATCCAATTGCCATGTCGGCGGGGTTGGCCATGCTGCATCATCTGAATGATCATCCGGACGTCTACACCCGCCTGGAAGAAATTGGAGAGAAACTGACCGTTGGTTTTCGGGCTGGTTTGCTGAAGGCCGGGCTGAACTATACCATCAATCATATCGGGTCGATGTTCACCCTGTTCATGTCTGAGCGGTCTATATCGAACTTCACCGACGCCAAGACCTGTGATCTGCCCGCATTTGGCCGGTATTTTCATGCCATGCTGGATCGGGGGGTGTATCTGGCGCCGTCGCAGTTCGAGAGTCTTTTTATGTCAGTTGCTTTAACGGATGCGTTGATTGATCAGGTAATTCGAGCGAATGAAGAAAGCCTGCAGGTAATGATGAATAATTAAGGTGAATGATGAATGATGAATGATAAATGATTTTGTCGAAAGGCAGTTATTCATCATTCATCATTCATCATTCATCATTCAAAAGATGCGCTACTCCATTATCATCCCTGTCTTTAATCGTCCCGATGAACTTCGTGAGCTACTGTCTAGTCTGACCAGGCAGACGTACCGGAATTTCGAGGTATTGGTGATTGAAGATGGTTCCCAGGACAAGGCGGATACAGTTGTGGCGGAGTTTGCAAACCAGCTCACCATTCGCTACTTCTTTAAAGAAAATTCCGGGCAGGGATTCACCCGCAACTATGGCTTCGAACGGGCCTCGGGCGACTATTTTGTTATTTTCGATTCCGACGCGCTGATCCCCGAGCACTACTTTTCCGTTGTCAACGAACGTCTTACCAACGATTGGCTGGATGCCTACGGTGGTCCCGACGCGGCTCATCCTGATTTCACGGCCGTACAGAAAGCCATCAGTTATTCGATGACGTCGCCCTTTACGACGGGTGGCATTCGAGGGAGCAAGAAAAACCTGGGTGGTACGTATCATCCCCGTAGTTTCAATATGGGGCTGTCCCGAAACGTTTGGGAGACCATAGGTGGGTATAAAATGAGTCGGATGGGTGAGGATATCGAGTTTGCCATCCGGATCATCGAAAACGGTTTTACGACGGGACTCATTCCGCAGGCGTTCATTTACCACAAACGCCGGACAAACTTCGGCCAGTTTTTTCGCCAGTTGCGTTTTTTTGGGCGCTCCCGCATCAACATCTCGCGTTACTATCCCGCTGAGTTAAAACTTGTTCATGCGATACCGTCGCTATTTACCTTGTTTTTAGTGTCAATACCTGTTTGGGCACTGATTAGTCGAGTACTCTTCGGGCTGGCAATCGGTGCGTTGGTACTGATTACTCTACTTATTTTCATGGATGCTACGCGCAAGGAGAAAAACCTGAACGTTGGTTTTTTGAGCGTAGTCGCCACGTTCGTGCAACTGACGGGATATGGAGTGGGCTTTTTAAGCGAAGGTTGGAAGAAGTTGAGGGAACCGAAAGGCTTTCGTGAAACGGGCGCCAGCCTGGAGTATCCGTCATGAACGTATCCGATCACTACGTCAATTGCCACTAATTCCTGCCATTGTATCGAATATAATAGTAAATTCGGCTTGTTCGTCGTTTACAATTCAGAAACATACATTCGATACAGCGCACTATGGCAAAGCTTGCTAAACCACCCGGTCAACGATTAGTTAAACAGATGAGTACGCGCACAAAGGGACTGATAGCCGCTCCCGTGGGTCTGCTCCTGTTTAGTGTGGGCTTGTGTGTGTTTAGTGCCGCTGCGGATGCTAAATATGCCGGCGCTCCATTTCGGCAGTGGTTTTTGTGGGGTGCCTACAGCCTTATTCTGATTAACGGAGGATTGTTGCTGTTCGGTCAGGCAGTCCGGTATCGGGCTCAGTTAGACTACCGCCGGTTTGTGCGTCGTGAACTTAAAAAGCGGGATCGTGAATGGAGTCGATTTCGCCAAAAACGAAAAACCTCGCCGACTAAGGGCGAGGCTTGATACGCTATAATTGGCTGAATACGTAAGTACCGCTATGAAAAAGCCTAGTACTTATTAGTCGCCTGATTAGGCTGCTTTCTTCTCGGCGAATGATGCCTTGATGGCTTCTATATCCACATTTTTGATCGTTGGCTTACGCAACAATTGCTTGATGGCATTGGTCTTGTTGTTAGCAATGGCCCGATTCCGACGCGCTTTACGCTTTAATTCCGTTACTCCCATGATTGTATCTTTTTATATATCAGTTCAAATCAATTCGCCAAACCCGTTGAGGTGGGAGCGATTAAAACGCAAAAATAGCGTTTTTACAGGAAAAAGTAAATGATAGTGGCTGATATCTAAAAAAAAGTCCCTAAACGTAGTGAGCCAGACGCTTGTTGCAGGGAGTTATTGGTAAGTCAGTAACTGATTCCAGGTAGGAACGAAACTTTGATCGGTTTAAATTGACTACTACTGTATTTGTTTATTTTGATAACCCGATTTTATGCATAGACTATAAAAGGATAATTATATTTTAACAATCGTACCAACTAGACGATCGAGGGTATAAATTGGCTTGTCTGATGTACATAGTGTATTTTATATGAAAGAGTATAATCTGATGTGGTGTGTTGTTAACTGTCTGTATGTGAGTCGATTAGTTGGGTAGATATAAGATAGTGTCCGTTTTATTTTATAATGCCAAATGCGTTCTTCCTGTTTCTTCTTGAATGCGAGTACGTCATGAATACCTTCTTTTAGTTTAGTATTATTGTAACTCAAAAATAGGAAACAGGCCGTAATAACTCACCTACTATATGACTTTATCGCAGCGCATACGTTTACTGTCGTTTGATGACCTGCTGACCATAGCTGATACTGTTGAAAAGGAAACCACCCGAAGAAACGACTTCATTAATTGTCTGGTAGATAGACAGGTGAAAGGATTGAAACTCACGATTAATACCCGTGATCTTTTGTACCGTATTGTCAATACCAAAGCGATTGTTCCGGCCTCCAAACCCAATGGAGACCTAACGATCAAAGACTTGTTTACCCTATTAAAAAAGGAGGATTGGCTGCATATCGAGTACCTGAATCCGCGGGCTTTTTTAGAAATTAAAGAGTCGCTGATTCGCCAAAAAGCGCCACTGGAAGAATACTATGGCTTGTTTGTCGAGAAAACGGCTAAATCGATCAAAGGCCTGAATCAACAGCTTATGCAGATCGTTGATGATGAGATTTACAAATAAGCGTTGCTTACTTAGGGCTGGTGCGGATTCCGCTTCTCTGACGATTTGCCCGCCGAACCCTCTTTTGCTTTAAGAGCGGCTTGTTTCCTGGAGGCAGGAGCCGAACCATCTGGTGAGGTAGCGCGATTAGTCGTGTTTGTGGGGGGCACATACATATAAGCCCGTGAAGCACCTTCGTCAGCAATGGTCATGCTGGCGGCATTGCTTGTGGCCGGGCGTTTTCCTGGAGTCAGGTAACCTGTACCGGTCGAAGCTGTTGAGCCGCCACTACGTCCACCTGTGGTCGACTGCGCCCAACTTTTTTGTGCAAAGCCTATTGTTAACAAAAGACCGGTTGCTACCAGGATCGTTTTCATAAGATATACTAGTCAAATCCCCGAATGACTCATTCGGGGATTTTGCTATTCGGTTCTTAATTGATTTTCTTGTCGATTGCTGTTATCGCATCCAGGTGTTTTTGCAGCGTTGGCAGTGTTTTTGCGGCAAATTCCTTGATACTTGCATCGTTCTTTTCGTCTTCGCTTGCTTTCTTGAACAGGTCGATGTCTTCTTTATGGTCGTCAACCATCATGCTGACATACTTCTTGTCAAATTCTTTCCCTGACAATTTAGCCAGTTCATTCACGTGCTCCTGTTCATCTTCGCCCAGCGTAGAGGGTAACGTAATGTTTTTGAGGGTAGCTATGGCTTTAAACTCATCATTGGCTTTCGAATGATCTTTTACCATCATGGCCCCGAAGTCCTTCACATCTTTACTCTGGGCTTTTTCCTGCGCTAACCGACCCAGTTCTACCTCCAGCATTCCACCATTGGCGGCCTTCACCGCAAACTCATTGGTGTCTTCTGGCTGACCGGTCCCGGCATCTTCTTTGGCGTCATTGGCATTCTCTGCGTTTTCAACGCTATCCGTGCTCTCTTTCTTTTTGTCGCTGCAAGCCTGGAAACTCAACGTACTAGCGGCTAGTAACAGCATCAAACTTATCTTTTTCATAACGTGATTGATTGGTGAATTACCTATACAACCATTAACAACGAGTTAGGTTTCGAATACCTTGTCAGGGGGCAAACTCACTGGACTATACAGTTTATTAATTAGACTAATTGATGATTTTAGACCGGTGGCGTATAAAGGCTTGATTTTGAGGTGATTTCGTAGATATTGCAGATAGCCTCTATACCAGAAACACCACTGTTCATGTCGTCTGCCTCTAACCAGAAAGCCAATTGGGCTATTTTTATTGTATACTGTATTATCGCGGGTTACGTGCTCTGGCAGCATGAGATGTGGCGGGATGAACTGCAAGCCTGGGGATTGGTGTCCAGTGCGGCTACATTGCCTGATTTAGTACATAATGCCCGCTATGAAGGGCATCCTATGCTCTGGTTTATTTTGGTCTGGCCGGTTGCCAAACTATGGACCAATCCCGTGGCCATACAGGTACTTCATGGCTGTTTAGCCGTGGCGACTGCCTATCTCCTTGTTTTTCGTAGTCCGTTTACTCTGTTTGAAAAAATACTTATTTTATTCAGTTATTATTTTATTTACGAATACGTAGCCATTAGTCGTAACTATCAAATAGGCATTTTGCTGATCTGTTTGATTTGCGTAGTATGGAAAAACCTGCATAAGAATTTCCTGCTAGTTAGTGGCCTGCTATTGGTGTTGTTTCAAACCAATATTTTTGCTTTTCTGGTCGGGTTAGGCCTGTCACTCGGCTTACTGGTAGAAGAATACCAGGCCAAATCTCTGTGGCCGTTGACAGGCAAGCACCTTATTGCCGCGTTTTTTATTCTAACAGGTATATTTTTTACCTCGCGCGCGATGCCACCAGCCGATTCGGGGTTTCTGAATGAGTGGACAAATGAATTTAAGGGAGAAACAGCGCTCTTTGCGCTGGCTGGTATAGCGCATGGCTTTTTGCCCCTAACCGATTTTTCTATTTATCACTTCTGGAATCAGTCCTATTTTCCGTTTGATATGACGGTTAAACTAATACTAGGGCTTATTCTGCTCATAATGGCGGTTTTCTCGATGCCCAAAGACCGAGTCGCCCTGGTTATTTTATGTGCGTCGATCCTGTTTATTTTTGTTTTTACCTACGTAAAACCCCGGGGAAATTTACGGCATTTTGGGCATTATATGATTGTTCTACTGGCTGCCTACTGGATTCAGGCCGATAAGCGGCCGGGCGATCAGACGGGGAACGTAACGATTGGATATTTTGGTATCCTGGTTCTTATTATCCAGGTGATGGCTGGTGTCAATGCCCTATACAGAGATATACGATATCCCTTTTCAATGGCAAAAAACGTAGCGGCCTACATTCAGAAAAATTATCCTGAAAATGTCGTTGTGTCAGGTGTGTTTCAGGATTATTTGACGGCGGTGAGGTGGTATTTGCAGAAACCAATTTACTACCTGGATATTCAGGAATATGGTTCTCATGTTCTTTTTAGTAAAAGCAATTGGAACGATACGTTGAACAGGCAGGCTGATTCCGTTACGTATGCAAGACATATAGGTTTCAGCCAATTGCACACGCCATCCCTGTTAATCATGTCTTATCATTCGCTACCCGAGTCGGGTCATAATCCGTATGTGGGGGAGAAAGACACCCTGCGCACTCGTGACGGAGTGTATGTATTTACATGCGTCAAAAAATTTGAAGGGTCCATTACGGCCGAAGATTACTATTTGTTTGGTGTAAGCAAACTGGCTAAACGACCTGACATGTCAGGTCGTTTAGCCAGGGCCTTTCGTAGGTGACCTGAACAGAAGCAAGACGAACTATTGGACAAATTTCTGAGTTATTCAGACAAAATTCCTACCTTTATTGTATGGTTACTCCAGATCGCACAGCCCTTGTTTTCCTGGCACTCAAAGGTGTTCCGGCGACTCATTTCTTCGAGATTGCTGACCTGACGGGCTATAAACGTGAACAACTGGCGGAGGTTTTCGATACGTCGCTCAAGACGTTCCAACGTTACGAACGTGAGCAAAAAAAGCTTAATCCGCAGGATAGCGAGAAGATACTTAAAATCATGGCGCTGTTTCAAACGGGTGAATCCGTTTTCGGTACGGGTAGTGCCTTCCGGCGGTGGATGGACAAGCCAGCGTATGGGTTAGGGAATCAGATTCCATTCGATCTGTTGCATACGTCGGGTGGGATTGACCTGGTTATGGACGAAGTCATCCGCATTGAATACGGCGACCTGGCCTGACGAATGCTTGTCTATCGAATTACAAAGGCGATATACGCCGATCGGCTGGTGGCATCTGGTGGGGCGGCCCGCTGGAATGGTCGGGGTCAGTTTGTTATTTACACGGCAGCTACGCGGGCGCTTGCCTGCCTCGAAAACGTGGTGCACCGCAGTGGGGAGGGCCTGCTGGATAATTTTCGGGTGATGAGTATTGATATTCCCGATACTCTGTCCGTCGAGATTATTGACCCTGACCGATTACCACCTGACTGGTATGACTTTAGCCAATACGATGCCTGTCAGCAGATAGGAGGGGAGTGGCTTCGGAAAGGCCAGTCGGCCGTTATGCGCGTACCATCGGCCATCATTGCCAATGAGTGTAATTACCTCCTGAATCCAGCTCACCCTGAATTTCCCCATATCAAATTAGTCGGTGTGGAGCCCTTCATATTCGATCCACGGATTAAATCCTAGGGGAATTTCCCTTAGTCGATCGACCAGTAACGTAAAAATCTACCGTACTTGATTTGATACGTTTTAGTTGAAATAGAATTGTATTTCATTTAGATGATAAAACGGTCCGATGAGCGGCTCACGGGCTACATAGACCGGCTATTCTTGTGCCTTTTTTAGGCCATTATAAGGCGTATTTACGGGATTATTCTGTTTTCTCCTGAAATTTTTGTATATTTGTGTATAGCGTGGTTTACACGTATTGTGTGAGCCATAATAGTAATTTTCTGAGAAACTCCTTGAACACATGGCGGAACAAAACCCCGACCTCGAATCCCCCAGTAACATCATTCCCATTAACATTGAGGACGAAATGCGTGGTGCCTACATTGATTACTCAATGTCGGTTATCATTTCCCGCGCGTTGCCCGATGTTCGTGATGGCCTGAAGCCGGTGCACCGCCGGGTGTTGTTCGGAATGGCTGAACTGGGCGTTAATTACAACAAACCACATAAGAAGTCAGCCCGTATCGTTGGGGAGGTGTTGGGTAAATATCACCCACACGGTGATGCCTCTGTCTACTCGACCATGGTTCGTATGGCCCAGGACTGGTCGCTACGGTATCCACTGGTCGATGGTCAGGGAAACTTCGGCTCTATTGATGGTGATTCTCCGGCCGCTATGCGGTATACCGAAGCCCGGTTGAAGCGAATAGCGGAAGAACTGCTCACCGATATTTATAAGGAAACGGTAGACTTTCAACCCAACTTCGATGATTCGCTCGAAGAGCCAACGGTTATGCCGGCCAAATTGCCGAACCTGTTGCTCAATGGATCGTCGGGTATTGCGGTGGGTATGGCTACCAATATGGCACCTCATAACCTGACCGAAGTTGTAGATGGCATCACGGCTTATCTTGACAACAACGATATTACGGTTGAGGAGTTGATGCAGTACGTCAAAGCGCCTGATTTCCCAACGGGGGCTACGATCTACGGGATGGAGGGCGTTAAGTCGGCCTTTAAGACCGGTCGGGGACGGGTGGTGATGCGGGCGCATGCGACGATTGAAGAAAATCGGGGCAAAACCCAGATCATCGTAACGGACGTACCGTATATGGTCAATAAAGCAGAAATGCTGGAAAAAACGGCCGAACTCATCAATGATAAGAAGATCGAGGGCATTGTGGCGTTCCGGGATGAATCGGACCGGGATGGCCTTCGGGTGGTTTATGATCTTCGCCGGGATGCCATTCCGAACGTCGTACTGAATAACCTGTATAAGCATACAGCCCTGCAATCATCTTTCAGCATCAATAACGTAGCACTTGTGAAAGGGCGGCCGTTGTTGTTGAATCTGAAAGATATGATGAAGTATTACGTCGAACACCGCTTCGAAGTAGTAACGCGCCGGACACAGTACGAACTTCGGGAAGCTGAAAAGCGGGCGCATATTCTGGAAGGTCTCCTGATTGCGCTCGACCATATTGATGCGGTCATTACGTTGATCCGTTCGTCGCGCGATGCTGACATCGCCAAAAATGGGTTGATGGAGCAGTTCTCGTTGAGCGAGCTACAGGCCAAAGCGATTCTTGAAATGCGTTTGCAGCGTCTGACTGGTCTGGAGCGGGATAAACTTCAGGCAGAGTATGACGAGCTGATGCGTGAGATTGCCGACTACAAAGAAATTCTGGCCAGTGAAGAACGCAAGCGGCAGGTTATAAAAGATGAACTCGCTGACATCCGTGCCCGCTATGGGGATGAACGCCGTACGGAGATTAACCCGCTTGGGGATGGCAACATCAGTGACCTGTCGCTTATTGCCGATGAGGACATGGTGATTACCATTTCGCATGAAGGCTATATCAAACGGACACCAACGACCGAATACCGGTCGCAGAGCCGGGGTGGAGTAGGGGCGAAGGCGGCCGGTACCAAGGAAGAAGACTTTACAGAGCATCTGTTCACGGCCACCATGCACAACACCCTGCTGGCGTTTACGCAGAAAGGGCGTCTGTACTGGTTACCCGTTTATGAATTACCCGAAGGTACACGAACATCGAAAGGTCGGCCATTGGCGAATTTCATCAATATCGAATCCGATGATAAAGTGCGGGCGGTCATTAACGTAACGGATCTCAAGAACGAGGATTACATCAACAATAACTACATTGTGATGTGCACACGCAAGGGGACGATCAAGAAAACCATGCTGGAAGCCTATTCACGTCCGCGGCAGAATGGGATCATTGCCATTACCATTGATGAGGATGATCAACTCCTGGGCGTTTGCATGACCAATGGCGATAACGACATTGTTATTGCCTCCAGTGCGGGTAAAGCTGTCCGGTTCCACGAAAGTCGTGTTCGTCCGATGGGACGTACCGCGGCTGGGGTACGGGGTATCTCGCTCGATGATGACGATACGACAGATCACGTAGTGGGGATGGTTTGCATCTCGTCTACCGATGCCCAATTGCTGGTCGTTTCCCAGAATGGATACGGGAAACGTTCTGATATTGACGGGTACCGTATCACAAACCGGGGTGCTAAAGGGGTCGGTACGTTGAAAATAACGGAGAAGGTCGGTCGCCTGGTGGCCGTGCTGGACGTAGCAGATAATGATGATCTGATGATTATCAATAAATCGGGGATTGCGATCCGGACACCCGTTGCCAGCATTAGTGTCATTGGCCGGAATACCCAGGGCGTACGCTTGATTAGTCTGCGCGACGGGGATGAAATATCATCCGTAACAAAAATAAAACAAGAAGAAGGCGTGGAGGTAACGCCGTCTGAACCGGAACCTATTGTTGACTAGTCGTTGATTAACAGCCTCTAGTGTCCAGTACATTGAGCCGTCCAGTTGATTTAATCGTCGAGCTGGGCGGCTCAAACAATTTAGGTCAAGTCATGCTTATACAGACAGATTCCGTAATTTCGTTTCTGAAAAGAAAACACAACCCCATTTAAAACATGAAACAAGTTTTTGTAATCCTCGTAGCGTGTTGCCTATCGGTAGGTGCATACGCACAGCAAGCGGCTGCGGGCGCTGGCGCGTCGGCGTTAGATCAAGCAGCCATGGATAGCTTTAAGAAGGAAAAGGAAAAAAGCGATAAAGATATTGCAGATCCTAAAGCTTCTGCCAAGGCCAGTACCTGGATGGATCGGGCTAAGACGTATCAGAACATTGCTGGCCAGTATATTCGAATTGATTCGGCGGCTGCAACAACGGCTTACGATGCCTTCAAAAAAGTCATAGAGCTGGATAAGGACAAAAAAGGTGGTCCTGGTAAATTAGCCAAAGAAGCGGAAGAAGCATTGAAAGGTCAGGCGATGTATGGTGCTTTCATGCAGCAGGGGGTAGCCAAGTTCCAGGCTAAAAACTACGCCGATGCTATGAAGTCAATGACGGTTGCGGGTGAAATTAACCCTAAAGATACGTTAGCGCCCCTTTACACGGCCATCGCTGCGCAGCAAATTAAAGACAATGCGACAGCGAAGACACAGTTAGAAAAGTACATAGCCGGGGGTGGGAAAGATGCCGCTATCTACGGTTCGCTGGCGATGCTCTATCGGGGTGATAACGAAGTTGATAAAGCTATAGCTGCACTGGATAAGGGTATCGCCTTAGCGCCGGGCAATAAAGATCTGGCTAATGAGAAAATCAATCTGATGCTGACATCGAACCGGATGGATGAGGCCATTACGGGTATGAAAGCGATGGTAGAGAAAGATCCTAACAATGTGCAGAATCTAGTAAACCTGTCGATTGTCTATAACAACATTGCGAGCAAAGGAGACGAAGAAATTCGTAAACTCGAAGGGGATACGAAAAAGGGCGGTAACACGGCCAAGCAACTGACAGACAGCAAAAGCATTATCGATGCCTACAACAGCGAAATTACCCGGCTGGGTGGGTTGATCAAAAAACAGCCAAAGAATGCCGATCTGAAACGCCAGCTAACTGATGTTCAGAAAAAATTAGCTGAGCAGAAAACGGAAATGACCAAGCTGGAAGCAGATGCAAAAGCCGCAGCAGCTAATGCGGGTGCCGCAGCTGATTCGGAAAAACGATTGGCAGAGCTGAAACAGAAAAAAGCAGAAACGAAAGCGCTGGAGAAGCAATACCTGGAGAAGGCATTGGCAGTGGATGCAAACAATTACGATGCCAATTATGCGATGGGTATTTTTGCATTCAATGAAGCGGTTGAACTTAAGAAGGCTGTTGATAAAATGGATATGGCTGAATACAGTAAAGTCGGTAAAGAAGCGGATGGTAAAGTGTGTGGAAAATTCAAGCAGGCGTTACCTTACTTCCAGAAAGCCAAAACGGTTAAAGACGAACCTGAGCTGACGGATAATTTAACGAATACAGAAAATATTTTGAAGCAGTACGAAGAGAAGAAGATCGTATGTATCGAAAGTAAGTAAGAGGAATAGGGCCGGTACTATAAGTATTGGCCCTATTTATTAACCAATTTACTTAACATAATATAAATTATACAACAAAAGTGGTACGTTACTTTATGGATAACTAACGTAGAATCCACGTGGAACACTAAAGCATTGCTTTACAGTGAGTTACGTATTTTATTAATAAAATGGCCTCTGTGAGCTTAAAAGGGGCTTTTTAAAAACAGTAGCGGAGTAAGTTTTATAACCTAATGATAGCGAACGTATTAATTTAAAAGCCACGAGTTAGTAAACTAAGGTTAAATGTGAAGTAAGAAAATAAGTGTGATAGGCAAGCCGGATTTCAAACGAACTTACATTAAGACATGTCATTTAGATATGCTACAATTAGTTTTGCAGAGCAATACGTTCAGGATTATTATGCTTATTATTAGGGTTGTTGTCAACACGCTATCAGATACGCATAAAATAAAGCTAAATGCCTAAGTGGCTAATATCACTAGTGTATAGTAGACTCTATTGCCTCCGTTTAAATTCGAATAATTATTGACATTTAGGGTCGACTAGTTTGTTGGAGTATATTCCCGGAATGATCCATCCGTGTAAAAAATTAAAATTCGTTCTACTTTTTTTTCATTAGTCAATACAGGCTGTTCTATTACTGGTGCAGAAGGTTCTACGAATGCCGATGCTGAGACACCCGCTGGTGGAATCTCATTGCGCTGACTCCGAATAGTAATAGGTTGTGGCGCGTAGGAAACCGGTGCTGGTCCAGCGCCAAATTGATCAGGTGTCGATCGCATGGCCGATAAGCCACTACGAGTTGGGTACCCTGATGGAGACGTGGTGAATTGATTTTCTTCTTCCATAATCCACTCATAGCCCAACTCAGGAAATCGTCGAATTATTTTTTGAATAATATCGAAGCTAGGGCGATTACGACCAGAAAGAATGTGTGATATGCTAGATCGTTGCACACCAATCTCATCAGCGAAGTAAGACGGCGTCAAATTTTTATCAATTAGAATCTGCTTAATTTTATCATTAATGCCCATGGTGGTAATATTTAGCTGTTGAATGACAAATATAAACGTAAATTATTTATGTAGTTTACAAGTAATATAATTTACAAATATAAAAGGCGCACCATGTTTTTGTGCGCCTTTGTAAAATTTAACTATGTATGTATTTATGTAAAGTTTAGAAAGTTAACCTATAGTCTATATTACACTGATACGTTATTTTCACGTAACGCATCGTTCAACGAGGTTTTTAGATCTGTAGACAATTTTCGTTGGCCAATAATAATAGCACAGGGTACGTGAAATTCACCAGCAGGAAATTGTTTAGCATAACTTCCAGGAATTACCACAGAATTAGCCGGTACAAATCCTTTATACTCGATAGGTTTAGCACCAGTTACGTCAATGATCTTGGACGAGCCTGTAATAGTTACCCCTGCTCCCAGTACAGCCCTTTTACCAATATGAGCTCCTTCGACTACAATGCAGCGCGATCCAATAAAAGCACCATCTTCAATAATAACCGGAGCTGCCTGGGGTGGTTCTAGTACACCGCCAATGCCTACACCGCCACTTAGGTGAACGTCTTTTCCGATTTGAGCGCAACTGCCAACCGTTGCCCAAGTATCAACCATGGTACGCTCATCTACATACGCACCAATGTTTACATACGATGGCATAAGGATTACGCCGGGTGCCTGGTAGGAACCGTAGCGGGCTACTGCTGGCGGAACAGCGCGAACCTTCGCTTCGGCAAAATTTGTTTTTAAGGGAATCTTGTCATTGAAGGTAAAAATACCCACTTCTTCGGCCTTCATTTGCTGGCTAACAAAGTAGAGTAAGATAGCTTTTTTTACCCACTCATTAACCGTCCACTTGCTGGATTCGTCGGCTGGAGGAGTTGCAACCCGGAGTACTCCCCTATCTAATTGATCAATTACGTTTCGAATAAGTTGAATTGATTCGGGATTCGCTAACAGTTCTCTATTAGCCCAGATGTTCTCTATTTCGGTGGTCATTAAGATAAAGTAATTGTTTATATATATCAATATAAATTTCTGGTAATCAGTATATTATATATATCAGCAAAATTTTCTTTGGTATATAAAACATTCTATTGGTTCACTCTATTAAGCTGATTCAAAGGTAATCATTAGACGTGTATAGTTGAAATATATGGTTTAAATATTTTTTTAATGCCCCTTTTTATCTAGCCGAATGCCCTATGATCTACCGGGTTTCAGAACTTGTGAACAATACATCGAACAGGCATGATTAACACTGAACGAATGGTAAAGTTTATGGAAATAAGGATTCGGTGCAGAAAGCATCTAGGTGGTTCTGAAAATAGATCCATACTTTACTAACAGAGCTGGTGACGGTCACTTATGATGACTATTGATGAGTCACAAGAGCACAAGCTAATTTCAATATTCTTTTATAAAGTAGTAGCTTCTACAGGGAGCGTTTTGAGCGTACTAGTAACGTAGCATTAATAATTTCTTTTTACGCTGGTGGTGGCGTGCCATAATCTTAATAAGCTGTACACTTTGCAGTGTACAGCTTATATATTGGCGACGAACACTTCTGCATCCGATTGTAATACTATTTAAAAGTACCTCTTCATCTGGATCTGGTTACAGTTCAAGCATTCTCCACACTCAAAGACGTACTTATAGTTCTCTAGTAACGATTTGACGATTAATTATACGTATGATGGCTACGGTCTCTTAGAATACGGCATGGTATGTTTGAATTAATCATTATCTGACTAAGTAGACAAACTTACTTATAGGATCCATTGAATCGACTTCAGAATTTAGTATTAGTTGCGCTTAATAAGTTTGAATCGGTATGAAAGCGTAATTAGATAAAGAGACATAAAAGTATATCTTAATTAGTGGATAGTAGTAAGTAGTCCCCTACCTAATTAGTAAAACAATGAGAACACTATTTAGTAAAATAACAACAAATTAGCATACTAAATAGAAAATACTAGCAATATTAGTATAAATTACTAACATTGCTAGTATTTTTAGTAATTCGGCTATGTTTTACTAATATTTACGCAAAATTTTACCGTTTTACTAAAGCACCTCTCCTATTTTGCTAAATACTATTACTTATTCGGTTTATTACGTACCTTATTTAATCCGTATATTTGTCACGAAAACAAACCAATTTTCTCTGTTCATGGAAAAAATACGTGTTGCTATTAATGGATTCGGCCGCATTGGACGATTATCATTCAGAAAGTTACTAGAAAAAGAAAACATTGAGATCGTAGCTATAAACGACCTTACAGACAACGCAACATTGGCTCATTTACTGAAATATGATTCTGTACATGGGAAATTTAATGGCGAAGTCGCTTCAGATAACGAGAGCCTAACCGTAAATGGAACACGTATCAATGCATATGCCGAACGTGATCCTAAAAAACTACCCTGGAAAGAATTAAATATTGATGTAGTATTAGAATCAACGGGACGTTTTGTTGATGAAGCAGGTGCTGGCCAGCATCTGGAGGCCGGTGCTAAAAAAGTAGTGATTTCAGCTCCAGCAAAAGGCAACATTCCTACAGTTGTTCTTGGTGTCAACGACGATACACTAACCGGGAACGAAACGATCGTATCGAATGCTTCCTGCACCACCAACTGCCTGGCGCCAATGGCAAAAGTTCTGGACGATGTATTCGGTATTGAAAAGGGCTACATGACGACAATCCACGCCTACACCGCCGATCAAAATCTACAGGACGCTCCTCACTCCGATCTACGTCGGGCTCGGGCTGCTGCTTTATCAATTGTACCAACATCAACGGGCGCTGCGAAAGCTGTAGGATTAGTATTACCCCAGTTAAAAGGAAAACTGGACGGCTATGCATTACGTGTGCCAACGCCGGATGGCTCATTAACTGACTTGACAGTCATTCTGAAAAAAGAAGCTACGGTTGAAGAAATCAACAATGCCCTCAAGGAAGCCTCTGAAACGTCGCTCAAAGGGTATCTGGAGTATTGCACCGATGAGATTGTATCTATCGATATCGTGGGCAACTCTCACTCCTGCATTTTCGATTCTAAATTGACATCTGCCAACGGTACGCTCGTAAAAGTTGTTGGCTGGTATGATAATGAGTACGGGTACTCTAGCCGCGTAGCTGATTTAATTGTAAAGCTATTTAGTTAAGTGAACAACTCAATAAGAACAGATATGTAAATTTACAGTTGTGTACAATTGTAGGTTTACATTTATATAGTAACCGGGTGTAGTTTGTTAAACTGCACCCGTTTTACATTGTAAATAGTTGATTGTAAATCCTCTAGCAAAGAACAATTGTTCGTATCTAGTTTTAATTCCTAAATGTAAATTATTCAATGAAGACTCATATAAGTTAGTTGTATATTGTAAATTTACAAATCCCAATTGACTAACGGTGCCCAAACTATACGCGAATAGCTCAGGATTATCTGTTTTTAAATGCAACATCCCATCCGACACGAGTAGCTTTTTATAAAGCTCAAGAAAACGTGGATGAGTCAATCGATGTTTCTCCTGCTTAGGGCGGGGCTGTGGATCAGGAAATGTAATCCATATTTCATTTACCTCCCCCTCCAGAAAAAATTCAGCCAGGAAATTTATGTCTGTACGTAGAAACGCTACGTTGGTCAGCCCCAATGTCTGGGCGGCCTGTGAGCCTCGGGCAATGCGATCACCCTTAATGTCTACGCCAATAAAATTAGTCTCAGGAAAAGCCTGTGCCAGGCCGACAGTATACTCGCCTTTACCGCACGCCAGTTCCAGGACAATGGGATTTTCGTTCCTGAAATAATCATCGCGCCAGCGACCACGGATGGTTTTATAAAGTGGTTTACCTATTTCAATAACATTATTACTTTCGGCATTTTGCAGAAAGAACTGGTTTTTACGACGCGTCAAGGTATTATAAATCGATTAGTTCGGCAATGGTGTAGTTACTGCCCGTTATAAGAATTAAATCGTTGGGAGAGGCTTGCTGTAGCGCTACAGCAAGGGCCGTGTTAACGTCGGCAAATATGTCACCCAGCAGACCCACCTCAGCGGCTTCAACCTGCAAATCAGTAGCCGCCAGCGAACGGGGTGTGTTAGCCTGACAAAAGTAATACACCGCCGTTGGTGGCAGGGTCGCCAGCACGTTAGCACGTTCCTTATCGGCTACCATACCAATGATAATGCGCAGGACCTCATACGGTAGTGTTTGGACCGTTTCGAACAACGCGACTAAACCCGCCTGATTATGCGCTGTGTCGGCGATAACACGCGGAGAGTTTTGAATCGTCTGGAAACGGCCCTTCAAACCGGTCAACGACGTAACAGCGGCTAATGCCTTTTCTACGTCACCGGCTGATACCGGCAATTGCAATTGTAACACCTCGACGGTTGTTAGCAACGTGGCCAGATTACGGAGTTGGTAGCTACCCAGCAGATCCAGTTCAATTGTCCGGGGAGAAACCCCACCATGTGACACAGTCGCTTGTCGAAATCCATTGACAACACCATTGTCCTCAACCGCATACTGTTGATCGGCGAATGTAATGGGGGCTTGAAGCGATACCGCTACGTCCCGGAAAACGTCAACCGTTTCAGGCTGGGTCTCTCCTATTATCACTGGTGTGCCTGCTTTGATGATACCTGCTTTTTCACCCGCAATCTGGGGTAACGTATCACCCAGAATGTCCGTATGATCGTAGCTGATATTCGTAATGACCGAAGCCATAGGGGTTATAACATTCGTCGAATCGAGTCGCCCCCCTAACCCCACTTCGATAATAGCCACCTCAACGGCCTGTTGCGCAAAGAAGTCAAATGCCATAGCCACGGTTACCTCGAAAAAGGATGGCTCAATGGTTTCAATTAATGCCCGATGCTTTGTTACAAACGCAGCAACAACGTCCTCCCCAATCGGCTGGCCATTGAGCCGGATACGCTCGGTAAACGCTTTCAGGTGGGGGGAGGTATACAGACCCACCCGGTAGCCCGCCAGTTGATAAATGGCGGCCAGCATGTGTGAGGTGCTCCCTTTCCCGTTCGTTCCCGCTACGTGAATACTGCGGAACTTCTGGTGAGGGTTGCCAAGCGCTTCACACAAGGCGAGCGTATTCCCTAATCCCGGCTTAATCGCTTTGGAACCAATCCGATGAAAAACGGGGAGCCGACTGTATAGATAGTCGATTGCTTCCGGGTATTGCATTAATCTTTAGACTTAATAATAAACGTAATGGTGCCGCTCGATGTAGGGGGAGTAGCTCCTCCTTTGGGACGAAGCCGGAGTTTTTGAACCGCTCTCCGGTACGCTTCCCCGACAGAAGGACTTACTGTACTTTGCAACTGCCGAACGGACGTAATTTCGCCATCACCATCTACCGTGATCTTAAAGACAATTTTACCCGTTTCATCCGAGTCATCATTGACATTTGGCTTACTGGCCATCGACCAGCCCGATACGTCAAAGGCGACTCCTGTTGGGGCACCGCCCGGTGTACCGTAAAACTCCTTTGCATTAATTTTGCCGTTGGGATTTCCCTTGTCACCTACCCCACTGGCATCGTCGCCGTTATTGTTGCCCCCGGTGCCGGAGGCTTTCCCTATGGTGCCGTTCGAGCCCCCCCCGCCCGACGATTTTTTAAAAAGTGCATCATTATTCACCGTTTCCACTTTTTTGGGCGGAGCCAGGGGCGCCACCTTCTCGACCGGAGCCGTTGCCTTGGGCGATTCAACGCGTTTAGGTTCAGGCCGATCGGGTACGGTAACGGGACTTTCGGTTTTACTGGCAATCACCGGTTTCTCCGTAACGGTCTTAGCCGGTTTCGCATCCTCAACTTTCGGACTGGGCGTTACGTGGGTTTTCTCAATCCGTGGGGTTGTGTTGACCTTGGGATTCGGGGTTTTCTCAGCGGGTCTCTTTTCCTCCGGATCAGGTGAATCCGACGCCTTGTTATGCGTCTGGATTCGACCACTCCCCCGGTTTGTCGTACCGAAATTCACTTCCACGAATTGGATTGGGGGCGGGTTAGGAACGGTTTGCGAAAGGTGAACAAGTAATAACAACGCGATTAAAAGTACGTTGATAATAAGCGCACCGGCTAAGGATTTCACCCGAATGTCGTCCTCATTCTCGAATGTTATACGGGTCATACAGTACGTATGGTTTAGTCTTTTTGATCGGTTATGGTCTTATAACGCTGGCAATGTCCGCTTCGTTATATTGACCACTGAGCAGATTAATTTCTGAGTAAGCAAAGTAACAGAAAATACCGGATAGATACCCACGCTAACCGGCTGCTTTAGTAATCTTTACTAATTATGTTTGCAATTTGCAGCCCGAATGTCCAGATTTTAGTATGCCTATTCTTCAACCAATCGTCAACATCGCCGAATTACTCTACCAGAAAGGAATTATTGATGTTTTGGTTTCGCCCGGTTCCCGATCGGCGCCACTCACACTAGCCGTTGCCCGACATCCTCATCTACGCATCCGGGTGGTGGCAGATGAACGATCAGCCGGATTTATCGCCCTCGGAATAGCGCAACAAAGTCGGAAACCGGTGGCCGTTATTTGTACATCAGGGAGTGCAGTCTATAATCTGGCTCCTTCGGTAGCCGAAGCGTTTTTCCAGCAGGTACCCCTCCTGCTCCTCACCGCTGACCGGCCTCACGAATGGCTCTACCAGCAGGATGGACAAACCATCGATCAACCGGGGATATTCGGGTCGCAGGTAAAACGTAGTTATGATCTGCCTGCCGATTATGCCCACCCCGACTCCAGCTGGTTCATCGAGCGGTCGATCAACGAAGCGATTACCTTAACTCGGTCTTATCCCGCAGGGCCGGTGCACGTGAACATCCCGCTACGGGAACCCTTTTACCCAACAGCCGGGGAAACGTTCCAGTTCGAGCGTGTACGCACTATTGATACGCTTACAGGAATACCAACCCTGGCTCCCGACACCTGGCATCAGCTTCTTACAGTATGGGAACGTAGCGAACGGATATTAATCGCCGTGGGACAACTTCCAAGAGACCCGAATCTGCTACGTATACTCCGAAAAATAAGCGAAGAGCTAGGTATTCCAGTTGTTGGCGAAATTACCGGTAATATCCCTGTTAATGAGTTGTTTATTACCCATACTGATACGTTCCTAACACCGTTAGATGATGAAACAGGCAACATGCTACGTCCCGATCTGCTCGTAACCATCGGCAACTCGTTTCTAACGCGAAATCTAAAAACCTTCTTCCGGAAATACCCGGCTCATCAGCACTGGCACATACAGCCCATGGTTGACCGGATCACGGATTCGTTCCAGAGCCTGACTACACTGATACCCTCCGACCCGCTGCTGTTCCTGGAAAAACTATTTGCCGATGTCGATTACCAGCGGTTTCTCCAGGGCGACGATGACGATGATAGTCACGAATACCTGAATCAATGGCTCGCTCTTGACCGACAGGCTGCCCAACACATTGACAAAACGCTCAATCAACCCGATACCCCGCTCACCGACTGGTCGGCCGTTCAGGTTGTGCTGGAACAACTTCCCAACAACTCTATACTCCACCTGGCCAATAGTATGCCCGTACGCTATGCTAACCTCTGCGGGATTCATGAAAGGCAACAAATCAGCGTCTCGGCCAATCGGGGGGTTAGCGGGATTGACGGCTGTTTGAGTACGGCAGCGGGTGCCGCCCTGGCAACGGATCAGATCGTGACCGTCCTGATTGGAGATGTCGCCTTTTTCTACGACCGTAATGCACTCTGGTCGGCACCGGTACCCCCCAACCTGCGGATTGTCTTACTCAATAATGATGGGGGACATATCTTCCGAATCATTGACGGCCCCAGCCGTCAGCCGGAACTGGAAACCTATTTCGAAACACCGCACGGGTACACCGCCCGTAATACGGCGGAAGATGCACACCTAACGTATCAGGTGTGCGATTCGCTCGAAACACTAGGTTCCCTCCTACCTGATTTTTTTCAACCGGGTCAACATGCTAAACTCCTGGAGATTTCAACGGATAAGTTTATTAACCAGGAACAATTTCTGGCTTACAAGACGACTATAAAATAATCGACTAGTCTTTAAACTACACCTGTAGTTATAGTTAATGGGTGAGCATTTTCAAGATGATATACGATTAGAAAATGGCTGGTCGTCCCAGTTACTCAGTTTATATGAAGTATTCCTGTTGTAATATGACTACCAAACTTTTTTGTTAGTAATTTTCAACCTTATCATTCTATAACACGATCGGCTGTAACCAAGTTAGGAGTAAACAGCCGCTGTGAAGCTTTATTTTTGAAACCAACTACTTATCTCTCCTCGCTTACCTCGCTTCGGGGAATAGCGGCCCTGCTGGTTATTTTTCTGCACATTGATGCCATTTGCTTTAAACTAGCCCCGGCAGGTAGCCATTTTTTTATACGAAAGGGGTATCTGTGGGTTGATTTTTTCTTCCTGCTCAGTGGATTTATCATGGTGCATGTCTATGGACATTCGTTTTCGGCGAATAGCAACCTGCACCTATTTAAACGCTTTATGTGGGCGCGCTTTGCCCGCATTTACCCGTTACACCTGTTCTCGTTTTTATGCATGCTTGCTTTCTACTTCTGGTATAAAGCAAGCAATACGTTAACTACATTCGACCATCAGCTCTATAACCTGAACGCAATTCCCACCAATCTTTTATTAATCCATGGGTTGGGCGTGCATCCATTTCTTAGCTGGAATGCTCCTTCCTGGTCGATAAGTACAGAATGGTGGATGTATGTGCTCTTTCCCCTGCTGCTACTGCTCTTCCAAAGAACAACGCCCTGGAAACGATGGGGTATCTTATCTTTCATTATGGCTGGTTATCTGTTCATTAGTTACTACTTACACCCGTTGTCTACGGTAAACTCACCTTATCCTGACTTGACCAAAGTAAACTCGATTGATGTTACGTACGACTATGGATTTATCCGGTGTTTTTTCGGTTTCCTTTTCGGTATGCTTATCTATGACCTGTATAAAATAAAATGGCTTTTCGCCACCTTGAAAAGCAGTCTTTTATGGACAGGTATGGTAGCGCTGGTTTTCATTACGTTAAGCATCAATATACCGGATACGATCACGGTACTTCTTTTTGCCGCTATTGTGTTGATGAGTGCGTATAACACGGGAGCGGCTAATGCCTTTCTGAATCTGAGACCGTTCTTATTTCTGGGTGATATTTCTTATTCATTATATTTAATGCATCTGCCGATTATGTATTTCCTGTTGATCTACATAAAGCGCTTTCCATCCATTACCCTCAATGCGAGTATGCCTGTTTTATGGATGTACAGTTTTGCCTATATTACGATTGTCCTATTGATTTCTACGCTGACCTATAAATTGATAGAATTACCCATGCGTAACAAATTGAACCAACTTACGAAGAAAACCAAGCATTCGGAAAAAAGCCTGGTTTCGTAAATGTTCCAGAAGATAGTCAATAACCATATTCCCAACCAGTACGACTCATTTACTGTAGCCATTAGTCAATCGTACGCTTATGCAGGATCGTAAGTTTCCCATCGGCCCCCTGGTTCTTCAGCCAACTTACACCCCCGACGAACGTCGATACGCTATTGAGGTGCTTGAAACCAGTCCATCTCATTACCGGCAATTAGTCGAACACCTCTCCCCCGATGACTTAGCCAGAACGTATCGGGAAGGTAGCTGGACCATCCAGCAGCTGGTGCATCATGTTGCCGACATACAGCTACTTCACTATTTCCGCATGAAGAAAGCGCTCACGGAACCTGACTATGAAACAGCGACGATGATTGATATGAATGCCTGGGCTACTACGGCTGATGCAACCACGGCCCCCATTGAGGATTCGCTTCTCTTGTTTGACGGAGTCAACCGTCGATACGTTTGCCTGGCAAAATCACTGGATAGCACAACGCTGGCCATTCGCTATTACAATCCGGTGCGTCAGTTCTGGGTTGATCAGGCCCAGGCGCTGGCCATGTCGGCCTGGCATGTACAACATCACCTGGCTCACATCAGGCTGGCCTTAGCTTCCTGATAAAAAAGGTATAAAATTGGAGGAAGCCTTCCAACGGGAGCGTACAAAATAAGGTCTCTACGGTACACTACGCCCTTATTGACGATGAAAACCTATCTACTTCTCCTTTTTGTATCCTTAGGCGGGATGGCCTGCCAACCCAATGACGCATCGACCTTCGGCATCGACCCGCAACTGAGTACGTATACAGACGAAGCATCCATGACCAAAAAGCTGATTTGCGGTTCGATTAATTGTGAAAACCCATCCAGCGAAGAAGTTTATACGTATAATTCCACCGGGCAAGTAGCCCGTATGGAACAATTTGGTCGCGCGGTTTCCGGCAAGATGGAACGGTTCGGGTATACCGACTACCTGTATAGCCCGAACGGTCAGCTTAGTAGCAAAGTTACTTATGGGAAATACGGGAATACAACCACCTGGGTCCCCTACAACGAGTCCACCTTTGTGTATACCAACGGGGTATTGAGCCAGGAACAGATGTATTTCAACCAACACAGCCCGGAGCAGCGCGTGTTAACAGGTACAGTTGACTACACATTTCAGGACGGTAAAAAAACGGAGCAGAAATGGTTCGATGCCCAGCATACTCTGAATCGTCGGGTTGTTAACGAATACCGAAACAACACGCTCATTCGTGAAACCTGGTATGGGGCCAACGACGTAGTGTTCCGGCGTTTTGAGCATCGGTTTGCCGACAATCGCCGTCAAATCAGCGAATACCTGCCTAACTCGACCGAACAAATTTCGCTGGTAGAGAAAACGTATGATGCGCAGGGGCGTCTGACCAGTGAAGAGACAAAAGTAAATAACCCCCTCCTCTGCTCAATGATATCCGGTGTTATTCGCTACGTTTATTAAAAATTTACCGACAACGGAGCACACGCTCGCGTTTGGCCGACAGATCACCGACTGATTCGCCCCGTTGCCAGGCCGCGCAGGCCGCCATTTTATTCCCGGTTGCCCATTCGGCCAGGCCAATGGCATAATACAACTCGTCGACGGCTGCGTCCAGCTTTTCCGCCCGTCTGAATTCGGGGAGTGCCTTGTCCGGTTCTTTAACGCTCAGGAAATAGAGCCCCAGGGTTTGATGCGCCCAGGCATTCTGACCGTCGAGCCGAAGGGATTCCTGCACCAGGGGCACCGCTTCGGTTGGGCGATCCAGTTTCAGGAGTAGAAACGCCTTATTGTTCAGGTAATAGGGTTGATTCGACCGTACGGCTAATGCCCGCTCTACATAAGTGAGAGCCTCAGCGTAGTTTCCGGCATGAGCCAGTAATAAACTCTGGTTGTTCAGCGCGGCATCCTGATTAGGATTTAGTTGCAACGCCCGCCGAATGTCCTGATCAGCCTGTTCATAAGCTTTTTGACTGAAAAATAAGGCACCCCGATTCGTGAGGGCTTCTACGTTATCTGGCTGGAGCTGAACGGCCCGGTCGTAGGCTGCCTGAGCCTCTGCCGGTTTGTTGAGCCGTACATACGTATCGCCCAGCCGGGTTTGATAAAAGGTAGAATCTGTATACTGTTTTTCGATACGTTGTAAATCGGCCAGACTACCCGAAACGTCACCGGTTTCCAGGCGAACCTCTGCCCGGTTAAAATAAGCCGTGCCAAAATCAGGGTCGGCGTCGATAGCCCGGGTATAATCGGCGAGGGCACCTTCCCGATCGTCGTTTCGAAATTTTGCTAACCCCCGATTACTGTACGCATCCGCAAAGTCAGGCTTTTTCGCCAGCGCTTCCGAATAATACCGGATGGCTTCCCGATACTCGCGTTTCTGCAATTGTACATTACCTTTCAGAAAAAACTGAGCCGCTTCATCGGTAGTATTGGAGCAGGAAAGGTTGATTAGTGATGAATGATAAATGATGAATACCCAAATGAACGAGTGGCAGAAAGAGTTGTCTACCTTTGTCAGTCTATACCCCATTGTCAAAACTAGTAATCATTCCTCATTAATCATTGTTACCATGCGTTTCGTTCAGGATATACCACACCCTCACTTCCGTATTGGACTCTACGCCTGGAACGGTAAATATATCGTCAAAATCGAAGCAGGCCCCTATGAACAAACGTACAAGATCAACGAAATGGATATGGTTGACCCCACCGCTGTGCACCAGATGCTCGACGAGCCGTTTCTTGATCGGGTCACAAAACGATTTGGAGAAATGGATACCGATTGGCAGGAAGCGGGCAACAGACACGATGTATTCTGATTGATACCTACTACTACGTTCAGTAAGGAACAAAAAAGATCGGTCGATGAGAAGAGCCTTCCTCTCATCGACCGATCTTTTTTGGCATCTATTTTATTAGTCAGGCAGGTTAAAGGCCTGTTTAACGGCGGCATAATCATTGAAATCAACCGCCCCCACACGACCTTTTACACTACCGTACACTACGACGATACGATATTGCGGATAGGTAGCCAGCATGGTCCGATATACCTGATCTGGCTGAAACAACAGTTCCGGAATTGGATCATATGTGCCCGAAGAGGTGTTCAGAATACCTGAAAATATAAAGATCTTCGGCGAAAAGTAATTTTGGCCCAGAACATCCGTAACAATCTGGTACCTGGTGTAATCGTTGATATTGTTGGTCGTACGACCGGGAATTTTGACGGCGGCTGTTACGGTGTCCTGCTTGATACGTTCTACCAGCGTATAACCGGACGTCTGATCGAACGTAAGTTGTCCAAACTTATAGTAGACATAAATGACGCCCCTATCGATCGCGTCTTTTGTAAGCAAGGTATTTGACGTACTTGCCGGCACCAGTTGAACCCGGCTAAGGTTCGGGTATTTGAAAACAGTACCGCTTATATCAACGGCCTTCCAATCCGTGTAAACAACATTGGCATTACCCATTGGCCCGGTGGCACCCGCTACACCACTGGCTCCGGCAGGGCCCGTTGCACCTGCTGCTCCAGTCGCACCTGTTGCTCCAGTCGCACCCGTTGGTCCGGCAGGTCCTTCGGGACCTTTACAGGAAATAACAAGCATGAGCAACAGGGCTACCAGCCCGGTTCCGAATGTAACAAAGTGAGAAAAACGTACTTTCATAGTTTTAAAAGTTAAAAATGAATTTAGAATGAAAAGGCCCGACAAGTAATCTGGATCGATGACTTGCAAAAATCGTCAATATACAGCAATCTTTTGTATTCTACCCATTTTCAAAAATACAACAATTGATTCTAGGTAAGCGCACCTGAAACTAAAAATAGTACTAAACCCTATCAATAAGCCTATAACAGACTATATCTATCGTATCGGATAATAAAACAATACCAATCATTGGTCAGCACAGCGTTATTGGCTGAATGTATTCCAGGTGCTCTTTACCAGTCGATCATGGGTATAACTAACTAAACCAGGCTGCTGTTTGACAAGCGCATCAGGCATTGCTTCATTCAATGCCTGTCTCGGTCCCTCATCCGGCTGATAACCAGTAAAATGAGAGGATTAGCACGGAGCCAGAAGCAACAGAAATATGCATAATACCATAGGATAAAACGGGTTTTTTATCTAGTGGCTAATTACAGGGACGGGTTTTTTAGCACCCGTTCAAACTTATGCTCACCGGAGAGTAAAGGTATCCGGCTCATGTATAGGGAATAAATTTTGCCTATGCCTATGCCTATTAGGCCCTAACTTTGTATAACCGCTCCTTATCGTCCATAACCAGAAGTTGGGCACCCGTCGAACTTAATCAATGCCAATAGGTTTTATATTTGTACATGTATAAGACGCCGGAGTAACCCGGCGTTTCGTTTTAAGAAATAAGTTGATAAATCCTATAGACTACATACCATTATGTCTATCCTACTAACCGACAACGTAAGCAAAGCCGCCCGCCGTGACATTCTGGACCTTGAACAGAAAATCAGTTCGTTCCGCTCCGGAGATATAGCCGATGAAGCGTTTCGGAAATTCCGGCTCACGCGGGGGGTGTATGGCCAGCGGCAACCTGGTGTGCAGATGATTCGCATCAAACTGCCCCACGGACGGATTACGGCCGACCAGCTCGTTCGCATTGCCGATCTATCGGATACCTATGCGACAGGCAATCTCCACGCGACTACCCGGCAGGATATTCAACTACACTTTGTCAAACTGGCTGACTCGCCCCAACTCTGGGCCGACCTCGAAGACGCCGGCATTACACTCAAGGAAGCCTGTGGCAACACCGTTCGGAACGTAACAGGTTCGGCTCGGGCAGGTGTCGATCCCGAAGAGCCATTCGATATTACTCCCTACGCCTATTCCATTTTTGATTATTTCCTGCGCAATCCAATTTGCCAGGACATGGGTCGGAAATTCAAGATTTCCGTTTCATCGAGTGAAAAGGATTCGGCCTATGGGTATATGCACGATGTAGGGTTAGTGGCCCGTATTCAGGATGGCAAACAGGGTTTCAAGGTAATGCTCGGTGGGGGTTTGGGCGCGCAACCTTTTTCGGCGCAGACGGCCTTTGAATTTCTGGAAGAAGACCGCGTTATTCCATTTATAGAAGGCGTTATTCGGGTATTCGATCGCTACGGCGAACGTCAGAAACGCCACAAAGCCCGGATGAAGTACCTGCTGAATGACATTGGGCTGGACGAACTGCTACGTCGGGTAGACGAAGAAACACGGGCGTTGAAAAACAAAACGTTTACCATTGACAGTTTACCGTCTTTGGATTCGAAACAATATTCAAACCGTCCGGAGGTCAGTAACTGCGTTCTCCAGACCGAAAACCCAAAACTGAACGCCTGGTTCAAGACCAATGTGTTCGAGCAAAAGCAGACGGGCTGGTATGCCGTGCAGCTACGGGTTTTGCTGGGCGACATGCATTCGGATACCGCCCGGGCACTTGCTCAGCTTGTGAAGCAATATGCGGCCGATGACATTCGGGTAACGGTAAACCAGGGTTATTTGCTACGCTATATCCGGCCGGAGGATCTTACGGCTGTATTCGACGCGCTTGACGCACTGGGTCTGGCTGATCCTGGCTTCGACACCACCGCCGATATTACGACCTGCCCCGGCACCGATACGTGTAACCTCGCTATTTCAAGCAGTTACGGCATCACCCGGGCCCTGGAACGGATGATGCACGACGAATTTCCGGACCTGGTTTACAACGACGACATCAAAATCAAGATTTCGGGTTGCATGAACGGCTGCGGGCAGCATTCGGTTGCCAACATCGGTTATCATGGTTCCTCACTCAAAAATGGTGCCTACGTATTACCGGCCCTGCAGGTATTGCTGGGTGGGGGTTTCAACGGAAAAGGCGAAGGGCTGATTGCCGATAAGGTCATTAAGATTCCGGCCAAACGCGGCCCCGACTCCCTACGGGTTTTACTACGTGACGCTGAAGCGAACAGCCTGGACGGCGAATACTACAGTGACTACTACGCTCGCCAGGGTAAAAACTATTTTTATCAGCTCCTGAAGCCGCTGGCCGATCTGAAAACGCTGGTCGACAGCGATTACATTGACTGGGACCATACCGAACAGTACGTTACGGAAGTCGGTATTGGCGAATGCGCCAGCGTGCTGATTGACCTGGTGGCCACTACGTTAACCGAAGCCGCCGAGAAATTAGGGTGGGCACGGGAAGCGATTACCGAAAGCCGCTGGGCCGATGCGTTGTATCATACGTACAATGTATACATAACGGGCGCACGGGCCGCGTTGATGAGCCGCGACATTCCAACCAACACACAACACGGTATTGTGAGCGATTTTGATAAAACCTTCGCTGGCGAAACCGATTTTCACCAGGCGGAAGGCGAGTTTAAAGCGTTGGTATTCAGTATCAATAAGGAAGAGCCGTCGGAAGAATTTGCCCACCGGTTTATTGCACAGGCAGAAGCCTTCTTACAAGCGGTTCAGACCTACCGGGAAGCCCAGATTGAACTGGAAGGCCTTCCCGAACTACAGGCTTTAACCCAGGCGCAGGACAGCTAGCATTCAATTATGAATGATAAATGATAAATGCATTAGAACCGCCTAATAATTCATCATTCATAATTCATCATTGAAACTATGAAACTCACTCTTGTAGGCGCGGGTCCGGGCGATCCGGACCTGATAACGGTAAAAGGAATTCGGGCGTTACAGCAGGCCGATGTGGTTATGTATGACGCACTGGTCCATCCCGATTTGCTCGACCATTGCCACCCTGATGCGCTTAAGGTGTATGTAGGCAAGCGCCGGGGCGCGTATTCGTGTATGCAGGAAGACATCAATCCGTTGATCGTGCACTATGCCCAACAATACGGACACGTTGTACGGCTCAAGGGCGGAGACTCGTTCGTGTTCGGGCGGGGGTATGAGGAAATTGAGTTTGCCCGTCAGCATGGGATCGAAACCCAGGTCATTCCGGGTATTTCGAGTAGTTACGCGGTGCCCGCTTCCGTCGGCATTCCGCTGACGACTCGGGGCATTTCGGAAAGTTTCTGGGTCGTAACGGGAACCACGAAAGCCGGACAACTCTCTACTGACCTTCAGCTGGCAGCCCAGTCATCGGCCACGGTTGTTATACTGATGGGTATGCATAAGTTGGCCGAGATCACCGCTGTTTTTGCAAACTGCGGCAAAGGCGAAACCCCCGTGGCGATTATCCAGAATGGTACGTTAGCCGACCAGCAAATGATCGTCGGGCGCGTATCGACTATAGAAGAACAAGTAGCGTCGGGTACGATTGGCAATCCGGCCATCATCGTGATTGGTAACGTGGCCGCCCTGGCACAAACCGACATCACAACAGCCATTCAACTGGCTAATACATCTAATTAAGGTAATACCGGGTGTCAACCCGGCGCAGTGAAGATTCGATTACTTGCGTCGGCTTGAAACCGGTGACACTTTAATTAGAATTTTCCAGCGTGACTATGATTTGTCTGTTTGGGGATGATGCGCTCTAAAGGCAACAGTTTAGGGGTGGCCAATACCAGGGGAACTTCCTCAACGACAATATTACTGGTATCCAGCCCGTAAGTCGCCTGGGGGGTCAGAGAAATATATTTAAGGGCCAGATAGCCATTCATGATAATCTGCTGACCAATCGACAGGTCATTGTCGTAGGACAAGAATCGCTTAAAAAGTACGAATCGAAAATCGCCGGGCACGCGGTGTACATTGAGCGATTGATACCGGCTTTCCACCGTTACTTCCTTATTTTTTTCCAGCTCCGACACAACCATCCGGAATAACAGGTTGATCCGTGGCTCCACGCGAAAGCCTAAAAAGAACGTAATAAAGTAGACATCCTCCTGTGCTAATGTATCTACTTTATAGCGCATCCCATACGGATCATCCTCGACAACAACATGGATAAACCAGTAGATATCAGCCCGTTTGGGCGCACGGTTCAGGATGGAATAAAGAATTTCCGACTCAATTTCCTTAGCATCCTCTGCGGTGGTCATATACACCAGATGCGTAGCGAATTTGGGGATTGACGGGTCATTGCTGAGGGCTTTCAGGACGTTCAGGTTACCCGGCAGCGAATCATACTGAATAAACGTTTTCAGGATTGACTCACCCTGATGCCAGAACAACATCAGCGCCATCAACAGCACCCCAAGCGTAACCGATATCCAGCCGCCCTCTTCAAACTTAACCAGGTTAGCCGCTAAAAACGTGATTTCAACGATCAGAAAAACCCCAGTAATCAGGACAGTGAAAACCGCATTTGCCTTTTTATGCCGCAAGTAGGCGTTGATGAGAATCGTGGACATGAGCATCGTCAAGGTAACGGCCAGGCCAAAAGCCGCTTCCATGTTTTTCGACTCGCGGAAGTGCAATACGATCAAAATACACCCCACCATCAGCCCCCAGTTCACGAAGGGTACGTATAGCTGACCCCGTTCATCTGACGGATACGCCACGCGTTGACGAGGCCAGAAAGTTAGCCGCATGGCCTCCCCAACGAGCGTAAAGGCGCCACTGATTAAGGCCTGTGAGGCAATGATGGTCGCCATGGTCGCCAGAATAATACTGAATACGACGATAGGAGCCGGCACAATGCTGTAAAATGGACTGGTTTCGCTTAACCGGGTGCCCAGGTGCTGCATGAGCCAGGCCGTTTGTCCGGCATAGGAAAGCAGCAGGGTAAGTTTTACGTAGGCCCAGCTCACCCGAATGTTACCCCGGCCACAATGGCCCATGTCGGAGTAAAGTGCCTCTGCTCCGGTTGTACAGAGGAAAATACCCCCCAACAGCCAGAAACCACCGGGATATTGCATTAATAAGCGAGCACCGTATAGTGGGTTGATGGCTTTCAGGACCGAGGGATGTGCCCATAAAGCATAGAAGCCAATAGCGCCGATAAAGGTAAACCAAACCAGCATAACCGGTCCAAACAACCGGCCTAATTGCTGCGTGCCAAACTGCTGGCTCACAAACAGGGCAATCAGAATCCCGATGACAATCGGCACCGTATTGAGTTTCGGATCGAAAATCAATAGACCTTCAATAGCCGACGCTACCGAAATGGGTGGTGTGATCAGTCCGTCGGCCAGCAGGAACGCCCCACCGATAATAGCCGGGTACATGAGCCAGCGTCCTGAAAACTTACGCACCAGGGCATAGAGCGAAAAAATCCCCCCCTCGCCGTTGTTGTCAGCGCGGAGGGTAATAATTACGTATTTGATCGTTGTCTGGAGGGTCAGTGTCCAGATCACGCACGACAGCGTGCCCAGCACCAGCGTTTCGGATAGCTCCTTGCCGCGCATAACGGCGGCCAGCGTGTATAAAGGGGACGTACCTATATCACCAAAAACGATACCAATGGCGATCAGCAGACCTTGTGGGGATACTTTATTAATGGAATAAGACGACATACGGGAGATAGACACCCATCTATTTACGTGAACCGGTACCGTAAATAAACCGTATTCTAACCGCTACAGGGTATTAAATCTGCATTAAAATGACGTACTTCTCAGTAACTGTATCAATTCACTGGCGGTTGTCTTGGTTTGCTCACCGGTCACCATGTTTTTCAGGGATAGCAAACCCGTCTGTACTTCCTCCGAACCAATTAACACGACATATGGAATCGCCTTCGCGTTAGCGTAGTCGAGCATTTTCTTCACTTTCGCTAGATCAGGGTATACTTCTGCGGTAATACCCGATGCACGCAGTTGGCTCAACAGCGGCAACGCTACCGCACGGGCGGCTGAGTCAAAGGGAACAAGCAGCAGGCGGGTGCCCTGCCCGGCACCGGCTGGAAACAGGTTCAGTTCTTCCATGACGTCATAAATTCGATCCACGCCAAATGAGATACCCACCCCCGACAGGCCTGGCATACCAAACGTCCCCGTCAGGTTGTCGTATCGACCACCCCCACTAACGCTGCCTATAGAAACGCCGTTGGCTTTTACTTCAAAAATGGCGCCGGTGTAATAGGAAAGCCCGCGCGCCAGGGTCGGATCGATTTCAATACGAGAATCAGTTAGACCGTACTGATCTACAAATTGAAGCGTCTCTTCCAGTTCAGCAATGCCCTGTTGGGCGGTTTCGGACGTAGTGAGCCACGTTTTTAGTTGATTTAATAGCTGCAGCCTATCAAGCTCACCAAAGCTAAATAAGGGGTCAAGTTTGCGAATCGACTCCTCTGAAAAACCACGCTCACGAAGTTCATCCAGCACTTTTTCCATGCCGATTTTGTCGAGTTTATCAATCGCCACGCTCAGCAGCCCTTCCTGCCCCGGCTCACCAATGACCTCGGCAATGCCCGCCAGAGTTTTGCGGTTATTGATTTTAAGGGTAAAATCGAGAACACCTAAATTCCGGAATACCTCGTGAATCATCAGCACAATTTCGGCTTCGCAAAGCAGTGAATCCGTTCCTACTACGTCAGCATCGCACTGATAAAATTCCCGGTACCGTCCCTTCTGCGGTCGGTCGGCACGCCAGACGGGCTGCATCTGGTACCGTTTGAACGGCATTGTCAACGCGTTCCGGTTCATCACCACGTAACGGGCGAACGGTACCGTCAGATCGTAACGAAGGCCTTTTTCGGCAATTTTAGGGGTAATTTTTTTAGAACCGGCCTGTAAGTCAGCCTCGGTCAGACCACCGGCAAAATCGCCGGAATTCAGGATTTTAAAGAGAAGCTGGTCGCCTTCATCACCGTATTTACCCGTCAACGTAGTGAGATTCTCCATGGACGGCGTTTCCAGGGGCTGAAAACCAAATCGTTGGAAGGTTTGCCGAATGGTATCGAAAATAAAGAGCCGTTTGCGCATTTGCTCCGGCCCGAAGTCACGGGTGCCTTTAGGTACTGTGGGTTTTTGCATGCCGCAAAATTACGGACGGGGGCGAAATAAAGTAAGATTGATTTTGGAGAAGCCTCGATTCTCCAATCAAAGCGCCTAATGTATCATTTCAACAGGTGCTTTTTCCGTTTCAGAGAAAGTCTACCTGGAAAGTTTTGGCTACGTCCACAATTTTGCCCCACCCGTAATCAACAAATTTCCTCTTTTCAATTCGTGAGAGACCATGAAAAAAATAGTTAAAATTATCGGCATTGTGCTGGGAAGCATCCTCGCACTGCTGGCCGGTTTCTGTATTTACGTAGCCATTTCGGGCGTACCAACCTACGATCCCCCAACTATTTCAAACCTGAAGGTTGATGTCACCGCCAGTCGAATAGCCAGGGGCGAAGCGATCGCTCAGATTCAATGCATGAGTTGCCACGCCGATAAAGATAATCGGGTAACGGGCAAGTACCTGGCTGAAGTGCCGGACCTGTTTGGCAAGCTTTATTCCAAAAACATTACCCAGGATACAGAGAAAGGGATCGGAAACTGGACCGATGGTGAACTGATCTATTTTCTCCGCACGGGCGTTCGGCGCGATGGATCATACGCCCCTGTCATGCCCCAGTACCCGAATATGGCGGATGAAGATATCCGTTCGGTCGTGGCCTGGCTGCGGTCGGACCGATTCCCGGTGCAGGCATCAAAGCAGGAGCCGCAAGCCTCGGAACTAAGCCTGATTTCGAAAGTACTGACACATACGCTGATGAAACCACTACCCTACCCACAAACGCTTGTGGCGTCTCCCGACAGCAACGATACAATAGCCCTTGGTAAATACACGGCCGATGCGATCGGTGATTGTTACTCCTGCCACTCGGGTGATTTGATTGATCAGGACAAAGTACATCCAAGTACCTCCAAAGGTTATTATGGGGGTGGCATTGAGATGGTTGGCGATGGTGGCAAAAAAGTGATCACCGCTAACCTGACCTTCGACCAGGAGACGGGCATTGCCAAAACTTACACGAAAGAACAGTTTATCCGGGCCGTCAGAATGGGGGTTCGGCCTGATGGCAGTATTTTAAACTACCCGATGGAGCCTAAGCTGTCGTTATCGGACCGGGAGGTAGGCGCTATCTATGATTACCTGAAAACCGTG
Organism: Spirosoma endophyticum; assembly: GCF_900112365.1. Taxonomy (GTDB): domain Bacteria; phylum Bacteroidota; class Bacteroidia; order Cytophagales; family Spirosomataceae; genus Spirosoma; species Spirosoma endophyticum. The sequence continues at coordinate 231,776 of NZ_FOLQ01000001.1, forward strand.
CCCAAAATCAGGAATAACGTCGCCCAAAAGAACGCTGAACTGCAATTGGCGCGTAAATAGGCGTCCCCTGAACTTCCCGAAAATAACAGTAGTTTTCGGGAAGTTGCCAAAGCGCTGGGTAAGCTTCCGGGCCAACAACTGACATTAGATACGTACGTGTATGATGAATGCACTTATCGACAAGCCACTGGTTACATTGCCAACCTAGTAGCGTCTATTTGATGAACAACCATTTGTTATACAGTGCCTTCTGGGCGGGCGATACGTTCGGCAGCGGTTCCAGCCGGTAGCTGGCCAATGGGTTTTGGGTCAGCGTGACGGGAATTTCCCGCAGGAAACCACCCCGGTTAACGAGCACCTTGATCGTTTCCCCAGCCCGTCGGCCGCCGATGAGCCGCAGCAGATCGTCGCCAACCCGAACGCTATCGACGGAGATTATTTCATCGCCCACGTTCAGACCACCGGTATAGGCGCCCGATCCACGCCGGACACTCGCGATGGTCGCTTTCCCGTTTGACACCGTCGTAGCCGCCCCCAGAAAACCATCTTGCGTCTTACCCGCTACGTTGACGAGCCGCAGACCCACCGGTTCGAAATACGTGTTGTAATTAATTGGCTCCGCTGAATTGACGCCGATGGTGAAAAAATCGTCGAGCGAGCGACCCGCGATTTGCTCGGCCGCCTGCCGGAACTCCTCATCCGCAAACCCACGCTTCTGTTTTTTGTAGTATTCAGCATACAGGAACCGCATCAGATCGTCCAGACTACGTTCGCCGTTGCTTCCCGCCAGAATGGCCAGATTCAGCAACGTTCCGAGGACGCTGCCTTTGCTGTAATAGGAAATGGTGGTGTTGGCTGAATTTTCGTTGGGCCGGTATTCTTTTATCCACGCATCCCAGCTCGATTCAGCCGCTGACTGGACACGACTGCCGGGTTGGTTCTCAATGTTCGTGATGTCGATCCCCACAATATTGAGGTAGGTCTCCGGCGTATGGAACCCGGCCCGACGCAGAATGTAGTCTTCGTAAAACGAGGTGCCTCCTTCCGACAACCAGAGCATATGGGTGTAATTTTCGGCCTCATAATTAAACGGTCCCAGCGCTACAGGTCGAATCCGTTTTACATTCCAGAGGTGAAAATATTCGTGGGCCACCAGTGTCAGAAATCCTTTATAGTTCGCTTCGGTAGCGTAGGCATTCCGGGACGTTTCCAGCGTCGTGGAGTTCAGGTGCTCCAGGCCGCCACCGCCCGACGGAATGTGATGTACAATAAAAGTATAGTGTTTGCAGGGGTGTTCGCCAATAACCGTCGCAGCGGCTTCGCAAACGCGCTTATAATCAGCGGCTAATCGCTTTTCATCGTAATCCACTTCACCAAACATGGCCACCGAGTGCGGTACGTTCGAGGCCGTAAACGTGAACGTATGATGATTGCCAATCTCAATGGGCGAATCCACCAGCAGGTCAAAATCGGTCGCTTCATAGGTAAACGTCTGTCCGGCAACGGGTTCCAGCGCCGTAGCCACGTTTTTCCAGGTTTTATAAGGCTGGACGACAACGCGCAGAGGTATATTTCTCAGCGCGTCATGATACATAAACATACTCGCGGGCGTCACGTAGCCATGATCGGCATCGACAAAACTGGTACGTACAGTAAGTTCGTTGGCATACACCCGGTAGCGAATCGTCAGGTTATCGTCCGTTGATGCGGGCGTCGTTATGCGCCAGGTATTTTTGCTGATCTTCTCACTCTTCAGCGGTTTCCCGCCCGTCGTTGCCGTAAATCCCTGGACGTTCCTGGCATACTCCCGAATCAGGTAGGAACCCGGCGTCCAGACAGGCATTTTGATATCTATGTACCCATTTTTTTTCGCGTTCGTGGCCGTTGCCATATTCTTTAGCTGCATCTCTACCTCAAAGTAGTGCGTCTGTGGTTCGGGCATCGACAGGACGTACGTAACGCTGGGCGACGCGGCCGCCGGGGTTTCATCATCGGCCAATCGGGAACTGGCAATTGAAAAAAATGGAATAAAAAATGTCCAGACAGTAAGTAAATACAGGAGCCGGGCGTTTTTTTTCATACGGAAACAGGAATACCTTCGTTTTTTGTCCAGATTTGACGTGTAATTCGCCAATTCGTCGGCGAAACTACGACGCATTCCAAGCATTCACAACCGTTGATTTCGTTTATGCCCTATTCAACCACCCAGTTGGGTCAACGCCAGCCAGTCTATTTCTTAGGTAGTCGGCTATTTCTCTCCCTGACCCTTGGGCTACTTACTACGCTGTCGGTTTTTGCCCAGCGTACCCAGAGTTATGCTGAGCCCGATTACCATTTTCGAAACGGGCTCGAACTGTTCGAGAAAGCCAATTATGCCGCTGCCCGCTACGAATTTCGTCAATACCTCGAACCAAGGCGGGGCGATGGTTCGCAGACACTGCTCAATACAGGCGACCAGAACGCGGTAGAAGCCGAGTACTACGTTGCCCTCACCAGTTTGTATGTCGATGAGCCCGGCGCGGAGTTGCTCGTCGATCGCTTCGTCAAGAATCATAGCCAGCACCCGAAAGCGAGCCAGCTGTACGGCGACTTAGGTACGTACTATTATAATCGGCAGGATTATACCAAGGCAATCGATTTCCTGGAAAAAGCGGTTGCCCAGGGAGGCAGCAGTGCACAACAGACAACGTTTAAATACCAACTGGCGCTCTCCTACTATAATACCCAGGATTTAAAGAAGGCGCTTCCTTTATTGAACGAAGTAAAAGTTGATCCCAACTCGACCGATGCGCCGGCAGCCTCCTACTACGCGGGCGTTATCAATTTCCGCAACCGGAACTTCAATGAAGCCGTTGCCGATTTCCGACGTATTGAAAACAATCCGACGTATCAGAATCAGGTGCCCAACTGGATTGCCCAGGCCTATTACCGCCAGCGTCGCTTTGACGATTTGTTAGCTTATACCGAACCGCTGCTGAAGCGAAATCAGGGTTCGACCCTGAGTGAAGTGGCTCTGTATACCGCTGAAGTCTACTACCAGCAGAATCAATTCGCCAAAGCGATTCCGTATTACAAGCAATACATCACGGCGGCTGGTGCAAAAACGCCGGGTTCCGTTAAATTCCGTTACGGTCAGTCGCTTTTCAGAACGGGGGCTTATAATGATGCGATTACCCAATTGAAGACATTGGCAGGTGGTAAGGATACGACAGCTCAGTATGCAGCTTATACACTGGGGGTTAGCTACTTACAGACGCAGAATCCAAGTTACGCTTTAAATGCATTCGATCAGGCGGGGCGGTTGTCGTTCAATCCCGAGATTCAGGAAGAAGCCCGATTTAATCACGCCAAACTACAGTTGGATCAGAACAACGGAGCCGATGCCGTGAAGGAACTGACGGGATTTCTGAAACAATACCCGAACAGCAAATTTGAGAATGAAGCCAATGAACTAGTCGGCGAGGCCTATTTTGCCTCGAACAATTACCCGGCGGCCATTGCGTACATCGAAGGGTTAAAAAAGAGGACACCAAAAATAAATGCTACGTATCAGCGACTGACCTACAACCAGGGCGTGAGCGATTTCAATGCCGAACGTTATCCGCAGGCCGTCGCCAACCTCGACAAGTCCTTGAAATTTCCCGTTGATACCGATCTGCAACAGGCTGCCCAGTTCTGGAAAGCCGAAGCTTATTCAGCGGGAAAACAGTATGATACGGCCATTCCGCTCTACGCCAGTATCTCAAAATCCAGTACTGGAAATTATAGCACAAAGAGTTTGTATGCGCTTGGCTATGCATACTTCAATAAAAAGGATTACTCCCGCGCGCTGCCGTACTTCCGCGATTTCGTGAGCAAAGGCGCGACGGCCGAAGACAGAGCCCAGGTGCAGGATGCAACGATTCGGTTAGCGGATTCCTATTTCGCCACGAAGCAGTACGAAAACGCCATGCGCTCCTATGATCTGGCGATTGCGCAGAACGCCCCCGACAAAGATTATGCCGCCTACCAGAAAGCGGTTATTCTGAGCTACGTAGGGCGTGATGCCGAAGCGAAGGCGCAGTTCGATCAGGTGCAGAAGCAGTACCCTACGTCCCGTTTTGTGGAAGAAGCCCTCTTCCAGACGGCCAACGTTGATTTTGAAAAGGGTTCGTATCAGGCCGCAATCCAGGGATTCACCAAGCTTATTCAGGATAAACCCAACAGCCCGATCATTCCGGCCGCGCTGCTCAAACGGGCCATTGCGTATGGCAATATCCAGCAGTACGACCCCGCCGTAGCAGACTACAAACGCATTCTGGATAATTACGGCAATTCTGAACAGGCACAGAGTGCCTTGCTGGGCATCCAGAATACGTTGAATGATGCGGGTCGACCGGAAGAGTTTTCGAAGGTGCTCGGCCAGTACAAGAAGAGCAACCCGGCCAGCACCGATGTGGAGCGGGTACAGTTCGAGAACGCGAAGGATATTTATTCCAGTGGCAAATATCCGCAGGCCATCCAATCATTGCAGGCGTTCATGCAGGAGTATCCGGCCAGCCCGAATACCAATGAAGCCCGTTACTACGTAGCGGAATCGTATCGTCAGACCAGCGACGTTGCCAACGCACTTCGCTACTACAATATGATTGTTACCGACAATAAATCAGATTATCTGGTCCGGGCGGCTACACGGGCGGCTGATCTGGAATCGAAGCAGAAAAACTATCCCCGTGCCATCCGTAACTACCAGATTATCCTAAGCAAGTCGAGCAGTAAAGCCGAGCAGGTAGCGGCTCAGTTGGGGATGATGGATACGTATTTCGTCTATCCCAAACCCGATTCAGCCGCGGTGATTGCCCGCGACCTCGTAGCGGGCGGTAGTGTCGTGCCGGGTGCCCAGAACCGGGCCCAGTTGATGCTGGGTAAGATCGCGTTTGGTAAAGGTGATTACAAAACCGCGCAGACAGAGTTCGAAAAAACGATTGCCCTGGCTAAGGACATCAATGGAGCAGAAGCACAGTATTACCTGGGAGACATTCTCTTCCGGCAGAAAAAGTACAAAGAGTCGGTTACTACGTTGCTGAAATTCAATGAACAATTTGCCGAGTTTGAGTACTGGAAGGGCAAAGCGTTTATCCTGGTAGCCGACAACAACGTAGCGCAGGACGAGACGGCCCAGGCCAAAGCCGTCCTGAATTCAATCATCGAAAACACATCCGACGAAACCATCAAAGCCGAAGCCAAACAAAAACTGGCCACGCTGGAAGCTAAAAATTAATGATGAATGATGAATGATGAATGATGAATAATGCGTGAACTGGCCCTGCCTGGTATCATTCATCATTCATCATCGCTCCGGCGACCCGGTCATCATTCCTTCATCGTACATCCACTATGATAGTACGCCCCTTACTTACCCTCACCCTCCTTTCGGTATCGGCCTCGCTGTTCGCGCAGCAGGAGCCGAAGCCAACACGGCCCGTTAAAGAAGGCGAAGTAGACAATCAGGAAATTACGGTTGAAAAAAGCCGCAAAATCGTGGTGCCGCCCGCGAACCGGCTGTTCAATAAAATCCAGTCGCTCAAACCGTCGGCCGAGCAGCGGAAACTAACCTACGAATTTGAAGACCGTAAACTCACCGTTGGCGACCCGAAAATCACGCCCAATGTGCTGTCGCCCGCTACGACCCAGCCCGACGATTCGCCCGCTTACAGTAATTACGTAAAGCTGGGTGCCGGCAATTACAGTTCGTTTCTGGGGGAAGGATTCGTGGGCGTTAATACCATGCCCAATCTGGCCCTGGAGGGCTCCCTTCGGCATCTATCATCGGGCATTGGACCGGTAGATGGCAAAAATTCGGGTCAGAGTGATACGCGGGTTCGGGTAACGGGTAAATACCTGGCCGAAGCCTTTAAACTTCAGGCGGACCTGGGCTACGACCGAAATGCGTATAATTTTTACGGCTACAGCCGCGAATACGCCAGCCAGCCTACCTTCAATCCTGACTTGATCAAGCAACGCTTGAGTACGGTTAATTTTAAAGTTGGGATTGAGAATACCAATTCGGATAACGCCATTGACTATTCACTCAAAACGGGGATTACGTCTCTGAAGGACCTTTATAATGCCTCGGAAACCGACTGGGGCACGAATTTCAATGCTTCGCTTGGCATCACTGACAATGTTTTTGCGCTCGTGGCGGCCGATGCCTACGTAACGCAACGCACGGATGGGTCAATTGTCGATAATCGGAACCTGTTCCGGGTGAAGCCAACTTTTAAATATACTTCGTCTCTCTTCACCATAACAGCGGGTATTAATGCGGTCAACCAAACCGATCAGCGGCAGGGTATAAATGACACCCGAGCGTTCCCGGTCGTGGATATCGACGTCGCCCCACTAGCTAATATTCACGTTTTCGCGGGGGTTGACGGGGATATCAACCGGAACACCCTCCGGTCCTTACTCGCTGAAAACAAGTGGCTTGGTCCGCAAGTCGTTCTAGCGAACACGGTCAAGTCGTTTGATATTTACGCGGGTTCGAAGGGAAATGTAGGCGGTGGGTTCTCCTACGAAGGCAAAGTTTCCTACGCCCGCTACCGGAACTTCTCGGTATTCAACAACAGCATGACAGATACGACGAAGTTCTCGGTTCTGTACGACGGTGGGATTTCGAACGTACTGACCATCTCCGGTCAGTTGGCCTATGCCCAGAAAGACAAGTTTCGTTCGACGCTAAAAATTGACTATTTCAGTTATGGTCTCGACCGGCTGGAAGCCCCCTGGGGACGGCCCGACTTCACTTCAACTTGGAGCAATTCGTACATCTTGAACAAAAAATTGTTCATCACCGCAGATTTGTACTTTTATCAGGGCATCAAAAACAAAAACTTCGCGTCGAACGTAACGTATACCCTAAAACCCATCTACGACGCCAACGTGAAAATTGACTATTTCCTGGGGAAGCAGGTTTCCGCCTTTGTGTCATTAAATAATATCTTCGGTCAGAATTACCAGCGGTATTTGTATTATCAGTCGCAAGGCCTTAACTTTCTCGGAGGAATCAGTTATTCGTTCTAATCTCTCCACCGGCACGCGCTTATGGCTTCCGTAAATGATTATCTAAAAAAGCTGCTCTATCAGTACGACTGTGTGGTCGTACCGGAGTTCGGGGCTTTCCTGACTCACTATCAACCAGCAGCCTTTACTGAAGCCAGTGGCTTATACTTACCGCCCCGCAAGCGCGTGGCGTTTAATGAAGCCCTTCGTTTTGACGACGGTATTCTGGCCAACTACATTATGTTGCATGAGCCGGTCACTCGCGAAGGGGCCCAGCGTCATATTCATCTGTTTGTCAATGGCTTACTGCAAGATGTAGAACTTGTTGGTCGGTTTGAGCTTGATGGTATTGGTACGTTCAGCCGGAATGACGAAGGTCGGCTACAATTTGACCCCAGTCTGCGGCACAACTTTTTCGGTGAAGCCTATGGAATGAGTGCGTTATCCGTTCAGCTGGTCAACCGCCTGCCCCAACTCGAACCAGCGATCGAAGCGGTGCCTGTTACGGCCCTTGGTCCTGTGTTGGTTCATGATGAAGATACTACGTTAACGCCTTTACAAGCGGGCCGTTCTTACTGGCGTGTAGCAGCCATCGCGCTGTTAATTAGTTCGTTAGGAGTAGCTAGTTATTTCTCCGTTATCAAACCGGGACAACCCCTACAGAGTAGTTTAGACCCGGCAAACCTGTTTCGCTTACCTACCTCTTTTGCATCGAAGCCAGCGGTTGTAAAAGAAACACCCAAACTGGTTGCAGTACATAAAGTTACGCCTACGCCAGCCCCCGCGCCTGTTGCAAAAACGAAGCCCGTAGCTTCCCCGGCTGTTGAACCAGTAGCCCTCGCACCGACACCCGCTCCTATTGAACCGAAGGCAGAAGCGATTGTCGCTACGTCGGTAGAGGCCGTTAAAATGCTTCCGGCAAGTACAGTTGCCAAGACTCATGTGGGCGCCTATTATACGGTGATTGCCGGTGTATTCGCCAGCCAAAAGAATGCTATTCCCCTTATCAAGTACTTACATAAAGCGGGCTATAAAGATGCCTTTATCATGGTACAGGGTCGGAAAGGACTACGGTATAAAGTGGCCGCGGTAGGCTCATCCGACCGGGCAGAAGCACAGGCCAACGTACCGGCTATCAGTAAAATGATCGGCTCAACCGCCTGGATATTCACAAACTAATCGTTTCGACATTAAATAAAAAAGACAGCTCTTCGGGGCTGTCTTTTTTGTGGGTTACCCCAACGTTTAACTTACTTTTACAACAAAACTACGAAGTTATGTCATTGAAATCTGAGGAGGACTTGACAGGTATGCAGCAGATTAGCCAGATTGTTGGCTCAACCCTTAAGCGCATGCAACAATATGCCCGGCCAGGGATGTCGACGCTGGAGTTGGATCAATATGGGCGACAACTGCTGGAAGAGCACGGTGCCCGTTCGGCCCCCAAGCTCACCTATAACTTTCCGGGTTGGACCTGTATCAGTTTAAATGAGGAAGTCTGTCACGGCATTCCTTCGGCGAGACGGTTTCTTCAGGAAGGGGATTTAATCAACATTGATGTATCGGCGGAACTGAATGGCTACTGGTCAGACAATGGTGGGTCTTTCGTGCTGGGGCAGGATATTCATCAGCATAGTGGCCTGGTAGAAGCCTCAAAGCGAATCCTGGCCAAAGCCATTAGCCATATCCGTGGGGGCGTACAAATCGCTGAGATTGGTCGCTTAATTGAAACGGAAGCCAGACGAAGCGGCTATCGAGTCATAAAGAATCTGGCTGGGCACGGAATAGGCCGGAGCTTACACGAAGAACCGCATGAGATCCTTTGCTACTACGATCGGTCTAACAAAACGCGTTTCCGAACGAACTCGGTGGTGGCCATCGAGACGTTTATATCCACCAAAGCCACCTATGCCCAGGAGAAGGGGGATGGTTGGACATTAGTCGCCAGAGACAGTTTTGCCGTGCAGCATGAACAAACGATTGTCGTTACCAATAAGCAACCAATTATCCTGACAGCTGCGAATCAATTATGGAATTAAAGTCCTGATTTTCTTATTACCACTTACCATTCGGAATAATAAATAACGATTAACCTGTAGGCAATTGATAGGGTTGATAATCGTCAAACTCCCATAAGGCGATCCGACCTATCCTGGCGGCTATCGTCTCTCACGAATCCTTTTCAACAGGCTGAATATACCGGGTTAGTACGTCTAAAATCTCGGTAAAGTCATAGTGAAAGACAAGAAGAACATGACGTAGTAAAACCGCTGATTGACCAGGATGCATCTTTTTAAGATACTTCGGGGTCGCCACCATAAGCTGAAAATTATCGGCTCCCTTACCCTCTGTGGTTCCGATGTTAAGGTTAAGTGGAAAGCCAAAGTCTTTCGGTCTATAACTAAATAAGTCTAATACATCAGACGAGTCGAAATCTACAATAATCGGTTTCATGACTGTCCAATGTGGTAGGCTTTACGTTGGACGTGTTGGGTATATTGTCCCTGTTTAAGTGTTTAATAAGTAACTTTTTTCTACATAATGCCACTTATACAATAGCGAATTAATAATGAATAAAGTTACTAGGCGTGGTTTTGTCGAAAGGATTGGATTAGGGCTTGGCGTAGCGGCTACATTACCCTCTTTTGCTTCACAGCTTGAGATGGTCTCTCCGAACCAGGCTGGAAAAAAATTAAACGTTGCTCTTTGTGGGCTAGGCCGCTATGCTAACGTCCTTAAACAAGGACTAAGCACATCGCATTATTGTCATTTGGCGGGTGTGGTAACAGGCACGCCCGATAAAGCAAGTCAATGGAAGAAGGACTATGCTATTCCAGATAAGAATATTTACTCTTATCAGAATTTTGACCAGATTAGAAACAACCCTGATATTGATTTGGTCTATATCACCTTACCCAACGGTCTGCATAAAGAATATACCATCCGGGCGGCTCAAGCAGGCAAACACGTGATTGTTGAAAAACCAATGGCCTTTACAGAGAAGGACTGCCAGGAAATGATTGATGCCTGTAAAAGTGCGGGGGTGCAATTAGCCGTTGGCTATCGGTTACATTACGAACCTTATCATCTAGAAATCAAAAGACTTGGTCAAGAAAAAGTGTTTGGCCAAGTACGACTAATTGATGCTTCACTTGGCTATCGGTTGGCGGGCATAAGCCCTGATGATTGGCATTTGAAAAAAGCGATAGCGGGGGGAGGACCCCTCATGAACCTCGGCGTTTACTGTGTGCAAAGTAGCCGCTATGTATTAGGCGAGGAGCCTATATCCGTTACGGCTCAGTTTGGTCCAGTCACCATGCCTGATCTATTCAAAGAAGTGGAGGAGAACATCACTTGGCAATTAAACTTTCCCAGCGGAGCTATATGTACCTCATCAAGCATGTCAGATTGCAATATTGATCGGTTCTTCGCTTCGGCTGACGAAGGCTACTTTGAACTTAGTCCAGCCCTCAGTTATGGACCCTTCAAAGGAAAAACCACGCAAGGCGTACTCAATTTTCCGACCATCAATCAGCAGGCTGCAATGGTCGATGACATTGCCAACTATTTGTTGGCCAACAAGCCGTTACCCACTCACATCTCTGGCGAAGAAGGACGAAAAGATATGAAGGTATTGGAAGGTATTTATCGAGCAGCAACTACCGGAAGAAAAGTAAATCTGAAGTAGAAAATTGCACTTTTTAGCGTCTTAAGTCTTCTATGCGTTTGCTAATTTATAAAATAATCACGTAACATAATTCGTAGTTATACAACTAAAACAGAAATAAGTCAATAATTGTCACCTTATTATTGGGTGATAACTATTGACTTATTTCTTGATTTCATACATCACCTCTACTAAAACTTTATAATAGTAGTAAAGCTATTTGAGCAAACTAACCAGGTTATCTACCATTACTGGGGAGCCAATGTATAAAGGGGTTCGCTGGTGTAGGCTGGTTGGCTTGATATCCAGAACGGCCTGATGCCCCGACGTAGCTAAACAGCCCGCCATCTCGGCCAGAAATGCGAGCGGAAAGGCTTCGTACAGCAATCGAAGTTTGCCTTCTTTATTCTTCTTCGTAGGTGGGTACAGATAAATTCCTCCTTTCAACAGATTCCGGTGAAAATCAGCGACCAGCGATCCGATGTACCGTGCCGTGTATTGATTACGGCGGCAAGATGTTAGATAATCCCGAACGCCGTCTTCGTACCCATCAATGTTCCCATCATTGCAGGAGTAAATCTGGCCATTAGCGGGACTGTGAATATCAGGATGTGATAGGATATACTCGCCCAGGGATGCATCATACGTAAACCCATTGGCGCTATGGCCCGTCGTGTAGACCATAATGGTCGATGAGCCGTAGAGAATATACCCGGCTGCCACCTGACGACGCCCGCCCTGTAGAAAATCAGCCATGGTTGGTTCGCTACCAATGGGCGTAATGCGTCGATAAATGGAAAAAATTGTACCGATTGATACGTTCACGTCAATATTGGATGACCCATCCAGCGGGTCCATTGCCACTACGTATTTGCCGTTATTATTACCGGTATAAATTATATCCTCCTCTTCTTCTGAAATAATAGCGCAGGCTTCGCCCCCATTTGTCAGCGCCCGTTTGAAGCGAATATTCGCAATCATATCCAGTTTTTGCTGGCTTTCTCCCTGTACATTCTGAACGCCCATGCCACCTGTTAGGTCAATTAAACCAGCCCGGTTCACCTCCCGATGAATAATTTTTCCAGCGAGTGCAATGTCGCGCAGTAATTGCGATAGTTCGCCAGTGGCGTACGGGAATGCCGTTTGCCGGTGCATGATGTACCGGTCCAGCGTTACCCCGACGGGTAGGGCTAGTGGATGCGAAGCGGTGATGACTACGTGTTGGACGTCCATAAGCATATAAGGAGAAATTTATTTGAATAGATAGTTTACAGAGTTTATAGGTTTATAGACAGGATTTATTGTTTTATGATAGGTTGTTTTGGTTTACGGTATTCAGTGTTCGGTGGGCTGATGCGAGCGGTATTGACGCGCCAGCCCACTGAATCCCATAAATCTAAATTACTGGTTCAGATTCAGGCGTTTCGAGCCTGACCGGTTGCATGGTCGGCGTCAGCAAGTGCATGACCACCCAGGCCAGCATGTAGGCCGATCCGCACATGAGAAAGATAATACTATAGCCCCCCTGCGCATCACCCGCCTGTTTATAGCTGTCCAGAATACGACCGACGATCTCTGGGAATATAATACCTCCTACCGAACCCGCCATACTACCAATTCCCACGATTGAGCTAACAGCCCGCTTGGGAAACATATCAGAAGCAGTCGTGAAAATATTGGCACTCCACGCCTGGTGAGCCGCACCAGCCAGGCCGATCAGCGCAACGGCCCCCCAGATCCCTGGTCCGAAGCGAACGGCAATAACCGGCAGGACCAACAAAGCAAAAATGAACATTGAGGTTTTGCGCGCCCGCCAGACTGTCCATCCCCGGCTGATCAGTGCCGATGACAGGTAACCTCCTCCAATACTACCGATGCTGACCAGGGTGTAGAGTACCGCCAGATACAGGTTGGGCTTTTTGGTATCGAGGTGGAATGTAGTCGCAAAATAATCCTGCAGCCAGAACAGGAAAAACCACCAGATCGGATCGGTGAGCATCTTACCGAAGACAAACGCCCAGGTCTGTCGAACGCTCAGCAATTTAGCCCAGGATACCGGTTTGCCATGATCGGCTACTTCGTCCGGTGTGGTTTCATTGTCGCTGTGTATGTAGTCGAACTCTTCCTTCGAGAGTTTAGCCTGCCTGGCGGGTATCTGATACGTAAAATGCCAGAATATCAGCCAGATAAAGCCAACGGCTCCGGTTATGATGAAGGCCATTTCCCAGCCATAAACCCCCAGAATCCAGGGCACCAGTATGGGGGCTACCACGGCGCCAATATTGGCGCCTGAGTTAAAAATACCCGTTGCCAACGCCCGTTCTTTTTTAGGGAACCATTCAGCTACGGTTTTGATGGCTGCGGGGAAGTTTCCGGCCTCCCCTAATCCCAACCCGATCCGGGCTATAATAAAGCCAAACGTACTGGTTGCCAGGGCATGCCCCATTGCTGCCAGGCTCCAGAAAATAATAGAGATGGTATATCCCATCTTGGTACCGATCCGGTCAATAACGCGCCCGAAAATCAGCAGTCCAATGGCATAGGCCGCCGAGAAAACCTGCACAATACGACTAAAATCCAGCTCCGACCAATTAAATTCCTTTTCCAGCGTCGGTTTCAGCAACCCAACAACCTGGCGATCGAGGTAGTTAATGGTCGTGGCAAAGAACAACAGCGCTACAATGGTCCAGCGGTAACTTCCCAGGGGTTTGTTCATGCGGGTTGTGGAACAAAAGGTGTAACAATCTGAACCAGTGATGCGATCCTATCGCGTAAGGCCGCCGGGTCCCCGCTATTACCAGCAAACAGTTGAGAACCGATACCTACCGCCGTGACACCGGCTTTAAACCAGGCATTCAGGCTCTCGCTGGTTGGCTCAACGCCCCCGGTCACCATGAGTTTCAGCCAGGGCATTGGGCCTTTAATAGCTTTAATAAAATCCGGTCCAACTACGTTTCCCGGAAACACTTTCACCAGGTTAGCGCCCAGCAACGTGGCCTGATAGATTTCATTCAGGGTTGAACCCGCTGGCATCCAGGGGACACCCCGCTCCCGGCAAACATCGCCTACAGCCGCCGTGATGACGGGCTGCACAACGAAATCAGCGCCCGCATCAATAAAGCGGACGGCATCCTCCGGTGTCAAAATCGTACCGATGCCCAGCGCCATGTCAGGGCAATTTTCCCGCACATAGCTTATTAACGTAGTAAAAACCGATAGCGCCTTGTCGCCCCGATTGGTAAATTCAAATACCCGCAGGCCACCCTCATAACAGGCCTTCACAATCGCCTGCGCGTGGTCGGCATCGGCGTGGTAGAAGACGGGAACGATTGGGTTATGAACAACCAGGTCAAAAATCTTATCTGTTGAAAAAACGGACATAGTGTTAGGTTATTGAGTTTATAGTGTCCAGGCGTTTGGCAATATCGGCCACCGTCTGGTCCGTTGCATCGCCAAGTTCCTGCAACTTACCGAAAGCAGCGGCAGCGGCAAAATCTACTACGTCCTGAGGGGCATGCTGATGATAAAGTCCATAAATCAGACCCGCCATAAAACAATCGCCACTACCCACCCGGTCAACGACCGAATCGGTTAGCCATTCGGACGAAACATAGGGCTGCCCCTCGACATACAACGTAGTGAAGTAACGCAAGCCTGCTGGTGGCTGATCAAACCGGAATGTATTGGCCACTACTTTACAGCGCGGAAACCGCTCCTGAATAGCCGCCGACGTAGCCCGGGCATGTTCCACATAATCAGCCGGTTGTCCTTTGGCATGAATGTGTTCATCGACCGGAATACCCAGCAACGCATTCGCCGACCAGATATTTCCCATCACTACGTCGCAGTACTCGATCAACCCAGGCATAATGTCGGTGGGTGCCATGCCGTATTGCCAGAGCCGCGCCCGGTGATTCAGGTCGATCGACACGGTAATGCCCTTTGCCGAAGCTGCGGCCATTAACTCCTGACAAGCTCCGGCCACGGAGGCACTCAGGGCCGGACTAATCGCGCTGACGTGCAGCCAACTGGTATCCTGTAAAATTACATCCCAGTCAACTTTACCAACCGCCAGTTCAGAAAATGACGAATGAGCCCGGTCATAAATAACACTTGCGTTTTTGAGATCCGTTCCCTGCGACAGGTAATAACTCCCAACCCGCTGCCCGAACCGAACAATGCCCGATGGATCAATTCCCTTATTACCAATGTAGGTAACAATGTCGTCGGCTAATGAATTTTCGGGCAGAACCGTACTGTATTTCACGGGTACATGCCAGTTTGCCAGTGCCGTCGCTACGTTCAGTTCGGCACCGCCCACAAAAACCGGCATGGCTGCCTGCCGAATCCATTCACCGTTGGCCACCGGCGAAAACCGCAATAATAATTCACCGAAGCAACAGACTTTTGCCATGTATTATACCATCAACAATTCCATCAAATACGTAACGCCATCGGCTTACTGCTGAAACCAAAATACGTTTTAGCATTGCCATAACAAATATTCTGTACAATCTGGCCCATCCAGTCGATGTCGTCGGGTAGTTCGCCGTTTTCAATGTCATTGCCGAACAGGTTGCACAGAATCCGGCGGAAATATTCATGACGTGGATACGACAGAAAACTACGCGAATCCGTAAGCATCCCGACAAACCGGCTCAACAGACCCATATTGGAAAGAGCATTTAACTGGCGTTCCATACCCTCTTTTTGATCCAAAAACCACCAGCCTGAGCCAAATTGTACTTTACCGGCCACCGATCCGTCGTTAAAATTACCGATCATGGTGGCCATGAGATCGTTGTCGGCGGGGTTCAGGTTATACAAAATGGTCTTGGCCAGTTTGTCCTGACTGTCCAGCCGGTCAAGGAATTTGGCCAGCGCACGTGCCTGCGAAAAATCGCCGATGCTGTCCCAGCCTGTGTCGGGACCAAGTTGCCGCAACATGCGGGAATTGTTATTCCGTAGGGCTCCTAAGTGAAACTGCTGTGTCCAGCCTTTTTCCCAGTCCATCTCGGCTAAATAGACCAGCATCGCCGATTTAAACTGTAGTACCTCCTCTCCGTTCAGCGACGCGCCCGATCGAATTTTATCAAAAATCGCCTGGATTTCGGCTTCGGTGTAGTCCGCTGCGTAAATCTGTTCCAGGCCGTGATCCGAGAGTTTGCATCCCATAGCGGCAAAATAATCATGTCGCTGGCGAAGGGCATCCAGAAAATCAGCCAACGTAGTAACCGATAGTTGGCTGGCAGCTTCCAGCCGCGCAACGTATTGATTGAACGTAGCCGCGTCTTCCACCGCCATCGCTTTGTCGGGCCGGAACGTAGGCAACACACCAATGTCAAAGCCCGTATTGGCCAGCGTCTGGTGATGTTCCAGCGAATCCACCGGATCGTCAGTCGTGCAAACGGTTTCCACGTTCATACGACGTAGTAGATTCCGCACCGAATACTCTGGCGACTGCAATTGTTCGGTACAGGCATCATAGATTCGGCGGGCATTTTGACCGTTCAGCGTTTCTGTTATCCCGAAATACCGCTTTAATTCCAGGTGTGTCCAGTGATAAAGCGGGTTTCGGACGGTATACGGCACGGTTTCGGCCCATTTCTGAAATTTGGCAAAATCCGTCTGATTACCCGTACAAAAGCTTTCGTCTATCCCATTCGAGCGCATGGCCCGCCACTTATAATGGTCACCATACAACCAGATTTGTGTCAGGTTCTCGAATTGCTTATTCTCAGCCATCTGATCGGGCGGCAGGTGGCAGTGATAGTCGATAATAGGCATCGGCTTGGCGAACTCATGGTAGAGTTGCTGGGCCGTGGGGGTTTGCAACAAAAAATCGTCGTTCAGAAAGGGCTTTTTCATGGAATTAAAGAGCGAAAGGGTGAATGAGTGAAAGAATGAAAGGTGGAATCAGCTATTCGCTCTTTCGCACCTTCACCGCGACGGCGGACCGCTCTTTCACACATTATAAAGAAACACCCCGTTTCCAGGGGATGAAATCATCTTGTCCGTGGCGAACGGCCGCTACGTCCAGTTCACCACTGGCGACGCGGATAATCTGTTCCAGCAATCGTTCGCCAGCCTGTTCGATCGTTTCGTCACCATCGATAACCGTACCCGTGTTGACATCAATAATATCAGGCATTCGATTGGCTAAGGCCGTATTGCTGGAAATTTTGAGTACGGGCGCAATTGGGTTGCCCGTTGGCGTGCCAAGGCCCGTTGTGAATAAAACGATCGTTGCACCAGAAGCCACCTCAGCCGTCGTAGATTCGACATCATTGCCGGGCGTACACAGCAGATTCAAACCTGGTTTAGTTACCAGTTCGGGGTAATCGAGAACGGCCACCACCGGCGACGAACCGCCTTTTTTGGAAGCACCTGCCGATTTCATGGCATCGGTGATTAGCCCATCCCGAATGTTGCCCGGCGATGGATTCATATCGAATCCAGATCCGGCTTCTTTGGCCCGCAGCGCGTAAGTGTTCATCAACTCCTTAAACCGGTTAGCCGTTTCAGCATTGACGGCGCGGTCGCAGAGTTCCTGCTCAACCCCGCAGAGTTCGGGAAATTCAGCCAGAATGACTGTCCCACCCAGGGCAACAACCAGATCGGATGCGTGTCCAACGACAGGATTGGCCGAAATCCCCGAAAACCCATCCGAACCACCACATTCCAGCCCAATTGTCAATTTACTGAGTGGCGCGGGTTTCCGAACACAGGCATTTGCCTGCATCAATCCCGCAAACGTTTGCCGGAGCGCCTGGCCAATCAGTGATTCTTCGGTGCCAATGCTTTGTTGTTCAAGCACAAACAGGGGTTTATCGAACTGTGGATTCCGTTTCTGAATCTCCTCCTGCAACATCCCCACCTGCGCGTTCTGGCAGCCCAGGCTCAGCACCGTCGCCCCTGCTACGTTCGGGTGGGTAATATAACCCGCCAGCAATCCGCACAAGGCCTGCGCATCCTGACGGGTGCCACCACAACCGCCATCGTGCGCTAGAAATTTCACCCCATCGACATTTGGAAAGAGCGGCAGTTGCCCCCCTAATGACTGTTCTGCCGTTTGCAGGTCGGCCTGTAGAACCTCTTCAACGGTATGCCCCGCCTGGACCAACGCCATCAGCTCCTGCGTCTGTCGCTGGTACGTATGCCGTCGACCGTAACCGAGGTCGTTTACCAACGCTTCTTCCAGCACCTGTATGTTGCGATTTTCGCAGAAGACGAGCGGAATAACTAGCCAGTAATTGGCCGTCCCCACGCGTCCATCGGAGCGATAATAGCCCATAAACGTCTGACTCTGCCACTGGTCAACGGCTGGCGGAGTCCACTGATACGAAGGTGTGTTCAGGTCATAGCTGTTCGTCGCATGTTGTACGTTAAACGTCGTCAGTCGCCCGCCCATCGGAATGGTATGTTTGGCTTTCCCGACCAGGACGCCATACATCGTGATCGAATCGCCGGGGGAGAATGCCTGAACAGCCAGCTTATGCTTGGCCGGAATGGCTTCCGTAACGATCAGGGAAGCACCCCCATTTTGCACCCGGTCACCCGGTTCAAGGTCGGTCAGCGCGACCAGTACGTTGTCGTTCGGATGTATCTTTAGTACGTTGTTTTTCATTTGGTTATGATGTCGATATGACCAAATTGAGCCGAAATGGTGGTTAATACGCCGTTTTCGATCATGTCGGCGAGATAGGTACCCACCGAATCAGCAAAGCCCGGCAACTGGGTTAAATCGTGCCCCCAAAGTGCCGTATTCTGGAGCACAGTAGTAGCTAGTTCTCTGGGAGTCAGACGTGCCCATAAATCCGCGAAGTAAGCTGCCTGTGTATCGTGAATCGGATAGGCTTCCCCGTCGCGCACGCCTAGCCAGGTTCCATTTTCCTGCCGTACAGCCCGCATAAACAACAGATAGGCCGCAAAACCGATGGATACATAACGCGGAGTTACAGAGTCTAATTTTTCATAATAGTGAAGCAGGGTCGGGATATTCCGCATTTGCATTTTAGCCGAATATTGCATCGTGATAGCCAGCCAGCGATGCTCGATGTACGGGTTCCGAAAGCGATCCAGCACCTGAAAACCAAATCGTTGCGCTATTTTATCATCCACCGCATACGGGATACCCGGAATGAGTTCACCCAACATGACACTGCTTACAAACGCCGACAATACCTCATCGTCCATGGCCTCCCGGACCGTATCAAATCCACTCAAAAACGCCAGGCCGCAACTCAGGGTATGCGTACCATTGAGTAGGCGCAATTTTAGTTCGCGAAACTGGTCAATGTTTGGCCGGATAATGACGCGCTCATCAGCCTGATGAAATGACAGCACCTGTTGTACGTGCTTATTTCCTTCTATGGCCCATAACGTATAGACTTCCGAAACGGTAAGCAATTCATCCTCATAACCAAGCTGTTCGGTCAGCGCCTGATACGTAACGGTATCGGGACGACCCGGTACGATGCGATCAACCAATGAATTGCAGCAGGTATTCGCTTTTTCGAGCCAATCGATAAACGCAGGTTCCAGGTCATTCCGGTGCGCCAGGTCCAGTAAAATGACCGCCAGTTTCGTACCGTTTTCCGGAATAAGTTCAGTAGGTACAATGACCAACCCTTTGGCCGGATCGCCACTGAATGCCTGATACCGAGCGTATAACACCGCGAGCAACTTGCCAGGGAATGATTCAGGGGGCGTCAGCCGAATATCCTCCGGTATGAGTTGGATACCTACTTCGGTCGTGTTGGAAATGACAAGCTGTAAATCCGGGCTGGCGGCTACCCGTAGCACCTCATCCCACTCCTGCCTGGCAGATAACACGCGGCTAATCGCTGAACAAATTACGTTTTCCTCGATAAGCTGGCGATTCTCCACCCCACGGATACAGAGTGTGTACAGATTATCCTGCCGGGCAAACGCCGTTAAATCGCCCCCATCGGTGGATTTAACGACAACAATCCGCCCATTGAAGATACCTTGTCGGTTTGCTTTATCGATCAGGTAATCGGGTAAGCCACGCAGCAGAACCCCCGTTCCGAACTGCAATACCTTTTCGGGTAAGTCCTGTAGCTGGGCGGATGGCAGATTTATAGGGATACTTGGCTGGATCAAAGGCAGCGTCTGAAACGATAAAGGGTTCATAAAGTATGTGAGCGTTACGGCTACGACCGGCTGATTTTCTTGGATTCTGCTACGTCGGAACGTTATAGATCTACGTTAAATTTGTCTTTTTTATAGATACCGCATTGATTGGCAACTAGGTCAATTCAGCTAATGATCAGATAAGATTAAGTAGGATGTTTTTTATATAGAAATTAATAAAGATATTTATTCACGCAAACGTTATCGGGAACGTTGCCAGTTTTAAATTTATGGTCTATTGACGCATAAAACGAGCAGGTAGCCGTCGCTAAACCCTTATAACCGATACGTAGTGATGGAGTAGACTTTTTGTACTTTACCAACATTTGATACCTTGGATACCATTACCATAAAAGATATTGCCCGTGCCTTAAATCTCTCGACCTCGACTGTTTCGCGGGCTTTGCGGGATAGTTATGAAATAAATCCCGAAACCAAACGTCTGGTAACCGAATATGCCGAGCGATTCAATTATCGCCCTAACTCGATTGCGCTTAGTTTAAAGGAAAACCGGAGTCGGGTCATCGGCGTGATTGTCCCCCAGATTGCCAACAATTACTTTTCACAGGCCATCAATGGGATCGAAGCCATTGCCTATAGCCGTGGGTATTACGTTATTATTTTTCAAAGTCACGAGTCGTATGAGCGGGAAATAGCGACGGTGCAGCAAGCCGTAGCCCGCAAAGTCGATGGCCTGCTTATTTCGCTGTCCAGCAGTACGTCGGATGTAACGCATTTGCGGGAACTACAGGACAGAAAATTGCCGATTGTTTTATTCGACCGGGTTTCGAAAGACCTGGATACCACCTTTGTAACCGCTGACAATTTTGGGGGCGCTTTTGCCGCGACTGAACACCTCATTCAAACGGGCCGCAGACGGATCGCTCACCTGACCATACCCCCTTATATTTCTATCACGCAGGAACGCCTAGCGGGCTATCGGGCAGCGCTCGAAAAGTATGGTATTCCGTACGATGAAAAGCTGATTCAGTACACAGAATTTGGCCAGAATGATGTAGAGCCGTTCGTTGATGCCTTACTCGACCAGTCGCCCGACGCGTTTTTTACCGCCAGTGATCGGCTGGCCATCGGCTGTTTGGCTGCCTTGAAAAAGCGAGCTATTTCGATTCCTGAAACGGTTTCGCTTATTGGCTTTACGAATACCCCGGTCGCGGATCTGCTGGCCCCTCCCATGAGTACCGTGGAACAGCCTGCGCTGGAAATTGGCCAGATGGCTGCGGAACAATTGATCAATCAAATTGAGGGCAAGCAAACGGGCACACAACCAGGTCGGATAACTATTCCAACCCGGATGATTGTTCGGGCTTCGTCAGAACGTACACCCGCTCCCCATCCCCTGCGAGAACAAAGTAGTTTGTAAGCGTTAGCGGATATATTTACTACATATCACTTCATTGTCAGTACGTTAGCGGTAACCTCTGTGGTTGTTTCTACCGTTTTCTTCGCATGCGACATGTTGGTATTCAACAGCTTAATGTCTTTGGAGCGGTCGCCGGCAATGTGCATGAGCAGGTCGGTACTGTCAGTATAGCGAATATTATCAAGTGTCAGATTATGGCTATTCTGGATGTGCATCAGCGTTTTAGCCGGACTAATTAACGCCACGTTTTTCAGCCGGATATTGTCCGCTTCGATACATACAAATCCTTTTCGACTCTGTAAAACAGCATTTTCGATCAAGATATCCTTAACCGCCATCTCGGGTAACCCACGTATCAGTATGGCCGTTTCAGCCCCTTTGCAACGTACGTTCCGAATCTGAAACGATTTGAATTGAGGAGTCGATTCCGATAACGGTTGCGCTGGAATGACCGGCAGTTCATTGCTCTCGCCCTGTTGCGGAACGGGATCTTTGGCGGCATAATACATGTCGAACAGAATGGCCTCGCCTGCAATATCGGTCATGTCTACGCCGTCCACGAAAATATTCTCCACTACGCCACCTCTCCCACGGGTCGTTTTGAAACGCAGCCCCACATCGGTTCCCATAAACACGCAGTTCGATACGTAAAGGTTTCGTACACCACCCGACATTTCACTGCCAATTACAAACCCACCGTGTGCATGATAAACACGGCAGTTACGCACCACTATGTTCTCCGTCGGAACACCGCGCTTGCGGCCTTGCTCATCGCGCCCTGATTTGATACAGATACCATCGTCGCCCACATCGAACGTACACCCTTCAACCAATCCATTCTTACACGATTCTAAGTCAAGTCCATCCCCATTTTGGGCATACCAGGGATTTTTAGCTGTAACATTACGCAACGTGATGTTTTCGCATAGCAGTGGATGTAAACACCACGCAGGTGAGTTCTGGAACGTAATACCTTCCAGGAGAATTCGTTTGCAGCGCGTAAAACTCAACATATTGGGCCGCAAAAAATCTTTAATTTCTTCGTAATAAGCCGGTGTCTGGCCCGCTTTAATCGTAGTCATTGCGCCTTTAAGTGACTGCTCAGACGGATACCAGGCATCCTGTTTATCGTTTACTACGCCCCCCGAAGCCACCAGTTTTTTCCACTGATCAGCGGTTAGTTTACTTTTTTTGACCATTCGCCACGCATCGCCCGCACCATCCAGAATACCATTCCCTGTGATGGCTATATTTTCGAGATCTGTGCCGGAAATAGGTGCTTGATTCCGAACGGCTTCTTCGCCTTCCCAGGTGGTATGCACCAATGGGTACTCCGTTCGCTTGTTGGTGAATTGTACCAGGGCTCCAGTTGCCAGGTGTAGATTCACGTTATTCTTGAGCGCAATCGGACCAGTCAGCCATAGGCCGGACGGAATCAGTACGACACCCCCACCAGCGCGGTTGCATTGCTCAACCGCTTTATTGATCGCTGACGTATTCATCGTCAACCCATCCGCTACAGCACCGAACGTACTGATCGTCAGGGTATCTTTCCGAAAAGCAGGCATTTGTACTTTTGGCAGATCGCTACTACTAACTAATCCAGCCGAATTAAAGCCTGGGGCATCAGGCCAGGCAGACGCCACCCGTAAGGCAATCGACGTAACGCACAGGGTTATTCCAGCAGTTATTTTCATTGTTTTTCGAGAAGGTGACAGAAGGCGACTTATGATACAATCAGTTACCCATGACGTATCAACTGGCTAATAGTACCCTAAAGTGACGGCTAAATCAGTACTTATTCAAGAAGGTCTATACCTTTTTTTACGCAATCGTTGCCGGGAACGTTACCATATTCTATCGAAAAACGTTGAGTTACCCCAACGTTTGTTCTTTTATAAAAAACAAAAACGGCCCCAACTTTCGCAGGAGCCGTCTTGCACATACATTACAAATAGGAATCTTACCCCAGATACGTCTTCAACGCCTTCGACCGTGAGGTGTGGCGCAGCCGACGAATGGCTTTTTCTTTTATCTGCCGAACGCGTTCACGGGTCAGGTTGAACTTCTCCCCAATCTCTTCGAGCGTCATGGCGTGTTCGCCATTGAGCCCGAAATAGAGGGTAATTACATCAGCTTCCCGCTGCGTTAAGGTCGAAAGCGCACGTTGCACTTCCTTCCGTAGCGAATCGTTTATCAGGCCTGAATCAGGCTTGTCTTCACCATCATTTTCGAGCACGTCGAGCAGACTGTTTTCTTCACCCTGCACAAACGGCGCGTCCATCGATACATGACGACCTGAGATCTTCAGGGTGTCAACAACCTCAGCGGCCGAAATTTCCAACACGGCCGCCAACTCTTCTGGCGACGGCTCACGCTCAAATTTCTGCTCGAGGTCTGAAAAAGTCTTCGATATCTTATTAAGCGAACCTACCCGATTTAACGGCAGGCGAACAATCCGTGATTGTTCAGCCAACGCCTGTAGAATCGACTGGCGAATCCACCAAACAGCATAGGAAATAAATTTAAATCCGCGCGTTTCGTCGAACCGTTGAGCCGCTTTAATTAAGCCCAAATTCCCTTCGTTGATCAAATCGCCTAACGAAAGTCCCTGATTCTGATATTGTTTGGCAACCGACACCACAAAGCGTAGGTTTGCTTTCGTTAACCGCTCCAGCGACAGTTGGTCACCTTCCCGAATTTTCTGGGCCAGCGTTACTTCCTCATCGGGCGTAAGCAGGTCTACTTTACCAATCTCCTGCAAGTACTTGTCTAACGACTGGCTCTCGCGGTTGGTAATCTGTTTTGAAATTTTTAGCTGTCTCATGATACGTTGTCCCCGGTGGAGTCATGCATAACGCGAACCTTTGACGCTGCATTACACAAAAAAGTAACAATTACTTACGCATTTTTGTTCTCTGGCTTCGGCAGCAAAACTTTACGCGATAAACGGTACTTTCCGGTCTTTTTATCCACGTCAATCAACTTTACGGTCACTTCCTCTCCTACCTGTAAGACGCCATCCATGGTTTCCAGACGCTCCCACTTAATCTCGGAAATGTGCAAAAGTCCGTCCTTGCCAGGCATAAACTCGACGAACGCGCCGAAGGGCTGAATCGTCTTCACTTTACCAATATACGTCTCGCCCACTTCGGGAACGGCAACGATGCCTTTCACGCGCGATACGGCTTTGTCCATACTCTCTTTGCTGGTCGCAAAAATGCTGACCCAACCCGCATTGTCGTGTTCATCAATATTAACGACGGCGCCGGAGTCCTTCTGGATGTCCTGAACGACTTTACCGCCGGGTCCAATAACGGAGCCAATCTGGTTGGTATCGATCTTGATAACCATGGCACGGGGAGCGTGTGGTTTCAGATCGGAACGAACTTCAGAAATACCCTTCATCATTTCGCCAAGAATGTGCAACCGACCAACACGGGCCTGTTCCAGCGCCTGAGCAAGTACTTCGTACGATAACCCGTCAACTTTTAAGTCCATCTGGCAGGCAACAATACCTTTTTCGGTACCGGTTACCTTGAAGTCCATATCACCCAGGTGATCTTCATCGCCTAGAATATCCGACAGCACCGCATATTTGTCTCCATCGGAAATCAGTCCCATGGCAATACCCGCTACGGGTGCCTTGATTTTGATCCCGGCATCCATCAACGCGATGGTACCAGCACAAACGGTTGCCATTGACGATGAGCCGTTTGATTCTAAAATATCGGACACAATCCGGATCGTGTACGGGTTTTCGTCACCAGCCGGCAACACCTTTTTTAAGGAACGGTGGGCCAGGTTTCCGTGACCGATTTCGCGACGGCCAGCGCCCCGATTGGGTTTCACTTCACCCGTTGAAAAACCGGGAAAATTATAATGCAGCAGGAACTTACTGTAGCCCTGATACATTGTCTGATCGACAATTTGCTCGTCCGTTTTGGTACCCAGCGTTACCGTCGTCAGTGACTGGGTTTCGCCACGCGTAAATAAGGCAGATCCGTGTGGACCCGGCAGATACCCCGCTTCGGCTGAAATTTGGCGAATTTGATCCAGTTTCCGGCCATCCAGACGAACCCGTTCATCGAGTACCAACCGACGCGATGCCTCCCATTCCAGATCGTGGAAATAGGTTTTAATTAAGCCAACATTTACGTCGGACCCTTCAGGAAAGGAAGCTATGTATTCATCGCGAATGGCTTTAGCCGCTGCGGAACGTCCTTTTTTGCTCGGATTTTGCTGGCTTACCGCTGCATAAATTTTATCATACGTAGCCACCCGAACAGCTGCCCGAAGTTCTTCGTCGTGCGTTTCGTGGTTGTATTGACGTTTTTCTGTCTTACCGACTTTACTGGTCAACTCTTTTTGTGCCTGGCACTGTACTTTGATAGCTTCGTGAGCGATTTTCAACGCTTCTACGACTTCGGCTTCAGAACATTCGTTCATTTCGCCTTCTACCATACAAATATCCTTTTCAGTAGCGGCAACAATCAGGTCAATGGTTGCCCGTGCCAGCTCGGTCGTTTTTGGGTTAATCTTGTATTGCCCATCAATTTTCGCGACACGTACTTCAGAGATAGGACCGTTGAACGGAATATCCGACACAGCCAAGGCTGACGATGCCGCCAAAGCTGCCAGTGCATCCGGCTGAACTTCGGGATCAGCCGAAATCAGCGTAATCATTACCTGCGTATCAGCGTGATAATTATCGGGGAATATGGGCCGCAGCGCGCGGTCAACCAAACGGCTAATGAGAATTTCATGGTCACCTAATCGGCCTTCACGCCGTTGAAAGCTTCCAGGAATACGCCCGGCGGAGGCAAATTTTTCTTGATAATCAACGGATAAGGGGAGAAAATCAACGCCTTCTTTCGCGTCTTTACTCGATACGACGGTGGCTAACAGCATTGTGTCGCCCAACCGTACAACCACCGCTCCGTCGGCCTGACGGGCCAGTTTTCCGGTTTCGATGGTAATTTCCCGCCCGTCGGGCAGCGCAACGGATTGCGTGGTTATTTCAAACATAAAACAGATTTTGATACGTCCTCTTACAGCTTTAAACCGCTCCGGCGGCCCGGCATACCGGGTAGCCTGACTTACTTTTTACGCTTCATTCAATTATTGGCACTGCATTCCTGTTGAAACAACAAAAATCAGGGAATCTACTGTGTAGCAGATTCCCTTTTTTTATGGGCTGACCCAATTACTTTCGTAGTCCCAGCGCGGCCAGAATGGCCCGGTACCGCATGATGTCTTTTTTCAGGAGGTAATTCAGCAGACGCCGACGTTTACCAACTAATTTTAAAAGACCCAGTTGGGTGCCGTAATCGTGCTTGTGGACTTTCAGGTGCTCAGTTAAATGACTGATCCGGTAGGTGAACAGCGCGATCTGGGATTCGGCCGATCCCGTGTCCGTTGCGCTTTTGGCATGACCCGAGGTGGAGAATATCTCCTGTTTTTTTTCGGTCGTTAGATACATCTTCAGACAGCTTATTTAAGTAAAAAAAATGAATTCGGGTGCAAAGGTAGTAAAAATAGTCGATAGTCATCAGTCAATAGGCTTTAGTTTTTCTACTGAGGACTATAAACCTCTGTTAACTGACAACTATTGACCGACGACTTTTACGGGCAGCCCATCTACGTTTCCATCGTTCCCAGGCAATCGTATATACATCCTTATCAAATAAGCGCGAATCATGCCGGGCGCGCTGCATCAAAAACAGACCAACGGGAAACAGGACCAGATTAGCCATCCAGGCACCAAGCGGCACCCACAGCAAGCCTTCTTTCGCATACTTATCGCCGACTAGGGTTAGTACGTATAAGGCAATGAAAAACGCAATAGAAACGAGCACGGGTAGTCCAAATCCCCCTTTTTTAATAATTGCTCCCATGGATGCGCCAATCAGGAACATAACAAAGACCGAGATGGCCTGTGTGAATTTGTGATGACTTTCTAACTGATATTTCCAGACATTCTTTTCTTTTTCAGTTAGATACGTTACGTTCGACGTTGAGTATGACAAAATATTTTGCGCCTGACTCAACGCCATCTGCATTAAATCGGGACGGGGCACGGCGCGTTTTTTCAAGAGCGAGTCCACCCATTTTCCATCTTTCACTGTTTTTTGCCGGAGCACGGCATCCGCTTTAAACTGGTAATTATAGTATTGACGCGATGTACCGGCTACGCTTAGGCTTATCCGGTTATAATCTTTACGTAAAGAATCTGTCAGGGTAGAGAGCTCCTTAAGGTTCTTCATGTACTCGTGGTACTCGAACTGATTCTCGTCGGTACGTTTAATACCAAACGATTCAAGACTGATGACGAGCCGATAATCTTTAAAACCATTTCGCATAAACTGGGCACCCTGAGCCGCCCCCCCACTGCTGGTATAGCTAATGGTGTTGTCTGAATATTCCTGATAGTCGTTGCCGTTGAATAGCTGAAAAACGAGGTATGTACGGTCCTTATCCGTATACATGCGCCCCGAATCGGCCAGGATAATCTCGCGATTGCCCGACTCAAGACCATTCGTTGGTTGTTTGTAAATGATCAGCCCCTTCAATAAATCGCCGGTTGTACTACCTTTCGCAGCTTTAACTTTATGATCAACCTTAATACTATACCCCGGCAAATCATTATAAAAAATACCTTCTTTCAGGTTTAGCGTAGCTTTGGCTGTTTTGATATCATAGAGTAAGCTATACCCTTTCAGGTTAGCCCAGGGCGCGACTGAATTATTAAACCAGAATGAGAAAGCGCTAATGCCAACTGCCACAACAAGCAGTGGCTGCATGGCTCGGGTAAGCGAAATGCCGGCACTTTTCAGGGCGGTCAGCTCAAAGAACTCACCGAGATTCCCAAATGTCATCAGCGAGGAGAGCAACACCGCCAGTGGCAAGGCAGTCGGAATAGTTAAGAGCGCAAAGTAGAAGAGTAGTCGGCCGAAGGTAGCCAGATCGAGGTCTTTCGAGACAAACTCGTCAATATAGAACATCAGCAGTCGCATCAGAAATATAAAGATGACGACCCCCAGGGTTAAAAAAAACGGCCCCCAAAACGAGCCGAGCACTAACTTATCTATCTTCTTCATTAAAATGGATAATGCAGCATGAAAAATGGATAATGTCTATTACAATAAGACGTCAATCACATTATACATTCGGGGCCGCCCTGCGGTTCATTTTCCATTACCCATTAACAAACTTTAACTTCCTACGATTTCCTTTAGTTTATCCATTAAGCCATCCCACAGATCTTTGAGTTCTTCCTGATCCGTTGTGGAGGAATAGTCTGTAACCCGCAAAAACGTCGATTGTGTCAGTTCACTCTGATCAACCCGGAAATCAACGTAGTTATTGTCGGTACCTGGCTCAGCCGTATCTAAGAATTCAAAACGAACGCCTTTATTCTGTCGCATGGATACTTGTCGGGCAATATGGCTTTCATTGTCCCACTGAAAATCGAACCGTTGTTCAGGCATTGTATTTACCTTACTGGCAAACCATTGCGATAGACCCGACGCCGTGCTGATATACGGAAAAAGCATTTTTGGAGATGCCCGGAGTTCGTATTCAGTAATAAATTTTATTTTCTCCATAATTCGAGCTACTTTATAAATGGCGATATTAGCAAAGGTAAACGATTTTTTTTGCGAAAGTCAACGATGTTTTTTGTCTTAAGTCAATTTTTCCTTACTTTTGTGGCATCAATACGGCGGGGTAGCTCAGATGGTTAGAGCGTAGGATTCATAACCCTAAGGTCGGCAGTTCGATCCTGCTCCCCGCTACCAGAATAACGCTTAACTAATTGCTGGTCAATTGGTTAAGCGTTATTTCTTTTCAGGGAGGGCCGGATTTAATGTAAATCGATACTTTCTCCTACTGTTGGCCATCGTCTAAACGTAAAACTATCCCTTGTTTTCTTAAGTCTTCCTACATCTCCTGCTCAGTTCAGTGTTCTTCTTCTCAACGCCACCAGCCAGGCGCAATCAAACGAAATTTCACGATCGGGTTATCTTTATAAATAGAGCCAGACTTGCCTGGAAAACAGGTTTACATCTGTGGGGAGCGCCTTTTGTATTAAAAAGGCGATCTGATGGCAACAGGTGATTTGAGCGGTCAGATACGCCCGACATTTGAAAATATAAGAACCTCGTTGGCTATCGTCGATAGGATTGAAATCGTACAAGGCCTCCCTATTATAGACTTCAGTACGATCAGGGATACGGTTTATTGGCTGCCAAACCCGTTGAAGTAATTACGTTAAAACTTTTATCCAGAATGCAGTGAACGGTATCCTGGATAACTAAGCTATCAACGGTTTTCGTTACAATTGTCGTTGTATAATAAAGAGCCGCGTTTTCAGCTAAGTTGCCTTTTAATTCGGGCGAGGGCAATCCAGTGGCATTAATTCGTTTAAAATCAGTGGTTTTGATTTCATACCTTGGCTTATTTTTTAAAGTAAACCAATCATCAAAATCGTTAAAGTAACTTAAAATCGACTGATCAATCCGTTCCTGAACTTGTTCGTTGCTGGGTTCACCGCAGGAAAAGGCTACGAATAATACATACAGTAGCAATACCTCTGTTTTCATACGTCTTAGTATGACATAGTAAGTTGGATTAAAACGGAGCCCCACCTCGTTACAAATCGACAGTTTTAGGGTAGCGTATATTCTAATGTAGCCTGCTCAAGCGTTTGCGCGTATCGGTTAATGATTCCATTGAAGGAAATAAAACCGCCTTTTATGGATTCATCCTCAGGCCCCTCATTAGCCAGGGGTTCATCTACGAACTGCTGTCCCTTTGCTTCGAAGGTACCTTGAGCCGTAAACATAACCACGCTATTTTCAATACGTGCCATTATTCGTATCTCCGTTTCTCCATAAACATTTTTGTATTCGGTAACAACAGTAGCTGTCTCTTCATCGGCTTTTTCGATCGAAAATCCTTCGTTCTCCAGGTAGGCTTGAACCGATTCAAATAATGTAGAGTCGGATAACGTAGTGGTCAATTCTATACCAGTCGCTCCAGGGGGTAAAGGTTGCGCTTTAAGCTTGAACGAGAAGAGGATAAAACCGACGAACAGAAAAAGAGGATACTTCATGGTGTTGATTTAAAAACGACCACAAATATTCTTAATTCTGCCTAAGCGACCAAATAATGACATTGAGTGATTGCTACTCAAGGCCCACGGAAGCCGTAGATTGGGAACCACTTACCTTAACAACGATACGTTGCAGCTCCTCTCCGCTAGTTGGTTTAATCAGATAACCTGTCGCGCCAAGTGCCAGGTATATTTGCTGGTCGTCTTCATTAAACTGCCCGGTGAGCATATAAATGGGCGTATTCTGGCAGCAGTCATTAGCCAAAAACGTGCTTAACCACGCTTCTTCTTCACCCGAAGGTACAACTCCATCCAGTACCACTGCAATAGGCTTGGGACCTGTTGCGGTCTCCGATAGAAAGGATTCGGCGGACTTAAACCATTTTAGCTCCACGGCCCCCGCCCAGCTTCGAAAGCCATGTTGCCAGAAAAGAAAATCATCTTCATCCTCATCCAGAAGTGCTATCCAGGCTTTATCAGTATTCATCCGTGTTAATGATAATAGACAATTACGCTACCTTCCTGTTAGTAGGTTCTAGTTGTACCCTATCTAGTGCCAAATTGTTTATTATATTCTTGATTAACTACTG
The DNA here is from genome assembly GCF_900112365.1 of Spirosoma endophyticum. Taxonomy (GTDB): domain Bacteria; phylum Bacteroidota; class Bacteroidia; order Cytophagales; family Spirosomataceae; genus Spirosoma; species Spirosoma endophyticum. Next base: position 262,726 of record NZ_FOLQ01000001.1, read on the forward strand.
ACAGGGCGTAGAATGAGTTGTATATTAGTCTGTTACAGATAAAATCGTCAATGCAGTATGTCAAAAACCAGCTCACGAAGGATATCACTTTCGGTCATGGTAGGTGAGTCGATTCCTTTACTCCGTGCGTCGGCCCGACGGATGGCCTGAATAATAGCAGCTACCTTGGGCAGCGGAAACGTGCGGGCGGCCGAGAGGTAATCTTTCACAAAAAACGGATTGACGCCCAACAAAGGAGCTAGCCCTTTGTCAGTCTGATCCTTGGATGCCTGAACAAGCAGCACCTTACTAAAATAGCCAAATAACTGCGCCAGAATCACCACTAGTGGATTATCCTTTGGGTTTCGCCCGAAATAGTCAATGATTTGATTGGCCTTCACGACGTCTCGCTGGGCGAGGGCTTTTTGTAGTTCAAATACGTTGTATTCTTTACTGATCCCAACTAACCGCTCAACTGTAGCCGCCGAAATCTCTTCGCCAACGTGGAGATTGATCAGAATTTTGTCGATCTCGCTCGCCAGTCGTTTGAGGTCATTGCCGATGTGGTCGGCCAGAAGCTGGCAGGCTTTGGGACTGACCTTTGCGCCCTGTTCGCGGCAGTATTCCCCTACCCAATCCGGAATTTTATTGTCGTACAGCTTCTTGACACCCAGCAGCTTGCCTTTTGCGCCAAAGGCTTTTACCCAGGCTTTTCGCTCATCGAGCGCTGGTTTTCCCTCTTCTTTGACGTAGCAGAGCATCAGAATAGTACTAGTCAACGGGTTCAGCGCATAATCCTCAAACAGGGTCTGAGTCGATTTGTCATTGATGCCGTTCATCTGCTGAGCTTCTTTGACAAGTACCAACTGACGTTCAGCCATGAAGGGATAGCGTCGGGCGTAGTTCAAAACAGCTCCGGCATCGGTGTCTTTGCCAAACAGGACAAATTGATTAAATCCCCGCTCAGCAACCGGTACAGCCACTTTTTCGAGTTCGTCGGCAATACGATCTAGGTAAAACGGCTCGTCGCCGTGAATCAGATAAACGGGGGCAATCCGCTTATTACGGATGTCTTTCAACAGGGCGTCGACGGCAGGAATCAAAATCGGGTATTGGTTTACGGTATTCGGACTACAAAAGTAAGCCATGAAGTGTTTTTCGACAGGATTTACAGGATAAAACACGATCAGAGATGATAAATAAATCCTGTTTATCCTCTAAATCCTGTCGAAAAGTGGCTCTATTTTCTATCTTTATTCCCTCACTCACAGACGCTTCACTCCATGAAAATCATTTCCCGCTGGCTACCTGGACTATTTCTGCTTTTGGCGTTGCCATCGATCGCCCAAACACCCGGCTCCTACGAACGCAGGGAAGTATTGATACGTATGCGCGACGGGGTTAGCTTGAATACAGTAATCTACACACCTAAAGCCAGTAAAGAGCCACTACCTTTTTTGCTGACCCGTACCCCGTACGGCGTCAGTGAGACCGATAGTCCGGATCGTATACCGTACGTAAAAGACATGGCCGACGACGGTTACATCTTTGTCTATCAGGATATTAGGGGGCGGTATAAATCAGAAGGCACGTTTGAGATGCAACGGTTCAGCCGCAACAAAGAAGACCCGAAAGCCATTGACGAAAGCACCGATACGTATGATACCATCGATTGGCTGCTGGCGAATATTACCAACAACAATAAAAAAGTAGGCATGTATGGAATCTCGTACGCGGGCTGGACAACGGCGATTGCGGCCATTGATCCGCACCCGGCCTTGGTAGCCGTTTCGGAACAGGCGACGCCATCGGATATGTTTCTGGGCGATGATTTTCACCACAATGGCGCGTTTAGGCTGAGCTATGGGTTTGAATATGCGTTCATGGAAGAAGCGACCAAAACGGATTCGCTATTTCCGTTTCCCAGTTATGATACGTATGATTGGTACCTGAAACTAGGGCCGTTGTCGAACGTTAACAAGCTGTACTTCAAGGAGAAGTTGCCTACCTGGAACGACTTTGCTAAACACCCCAATTATGATAAATTCTGGCAGAAGCAATCGCTGATCTCCCGCATCGACAGCCCGAAAATTCCCATTATGAACGTAGCGGGCTGGTGGGATCAGGAAGATTTTTACGGCCCACTGAAAGCGTATCAGCTTTGGGAAAAGCAGGATAAATCGCATAAAAACTTTCTGGTAGCTGGCCCCTGGAACCACGGTGGCTGGGGCCGGAGTGATGGCCGATCCTTAGGAAATATCAAGTTCGATACGGCAACATCCGTTACGTTTCGAAAAGAGATTCAGGCGCCGTGGTTTGCCTATTATTTGAAGGGGAAGGGCGCGGGAAATTTTGCCGAAGCCGTTACGTTCCAGACAGGCTCAAACACCTGGAAACGCTACGAAACCTGGCCTCCGAAAGAAGCGACCAAACGTAATCTTTATTTTCAGGCGAACGGAAAACTGTCCTTCGACGCACCCAACGTCGCATCTGGCGCCGATGCCTACGTATCGGACCCGGCCCAACCCGTTCCCTATCGTACGCGCCCTATTGAAGCTACTTACGGACCCGGTTCCCGCTGGCGCACCTGGTTGACTGAGGATCAGCGGTTTGTGCATAACCGCCCGGATGTACTTTCCTGGGAAACCGACGTACTACAAGAGGACGTAACGGTGACGGGCGAGGTATTGGCCAAATTGTTTGCCGCCACCACCGGCAGCGACGCCGACTGGGTCGTGAAGTTGATTGATGTCTATCCGGCTCATTACCCGAAGGACCCAGCCATGGGCGGCTACCAGTTTATGATTGCGAATGACGTTTTTCGGGGTCGATTCCGGAACAGTTTCGAAAAACCGGAAGCCATTCAGCCGAATAAGACGGAAACGTATTCGATTGATCTACACACGATCAATCACGTTTTCCAGAAAGGCCACAAGATGATGGTGCAAATCCAAAGCACCTGGTTTCCCATTATCGACCGCAATCCCCAGACGTTTATACCGAATATTTTTGAGGCCAAAGAAACCGATTATCAAAAAGCCACGCATACCATTTTCCGATCTGCTACATCGCCCTCACATCTGGAATTAAGTGTGGTTGGGAAATGAGCTTTTCGAGGCAGATGTTTTGCAATATTTTCAACTTAGCCCAAAAATGTACATAGCATATGTTATTTTAAAAAGGCCTTTCTGTCATACTGATGGAGCCGGGCGGGTGGGCTCCATCAGTATGACAGAAAATGATTTAATGTAAAAAAACTGATCCATATATTGAATTTTAATAATAGTGAATTTTTACTATAATTCAAAGAAGTGTATTTACATATATTAGCTATAGTTTGTAAAATAAATAACTATACTAATTATTATCAACCTGGCGATTATTTCGCGCTAAACAATAGATCTGTTTTACATTAAAAAATCGTATAAATTTTAAAGATCAAATTCAACTATTCCCTCACAATATTTCCTAAATCCTTCAGCCATTTGTCCCAGTCGCTCAAGTAACGTAGCATTTACATCATTCGTTAACGTAGATTCGCTGGCATTCATAAAACGATAGCGAAAACAGCTGGTCTTTTCATTAATTTCTTTAAATACATATTCATAAATTAGTGAGAGATTCATCGCTGTAATCTGGCAACTTTCAGCATAAATAAAGCCATCCTCGGTTATGGTCATTCGTCGTGGTGATATGATGGCCTCGTAGTCGTCGAAAGTGAAACGATGAACGCTGCCAATAAACACTTCAGGAATGTCCTGTTCTACTTTTTGCAAACCGGGAACCCACTCAGCGCGGTTGGCCATATTCATGACAAACGTCATGTAAACATCACGAACGCTTGCCGCTATTTTAACTTCATGATAAGGCGTAGTATCCGTACGGTAAAAAACCGATGGGGCCGGTGGTTCAGGAACTAGTTTCCGTAGTCCGTTCAGCATGGTGAATCGATAATCCACTTTACCAATCGAATCATATTCTGACGATGAAATTGTCCATTCCATGTCCTCCGTTTCCGATGCATCAGCCTCCTGTTGCAGAAGTTTTTCTGTTATCAGTAAATACTCATGATTTTCAATGTCGTTTTTCAGCAACCGATGGGCAACAATCATTTCCAGTCCCGATTGTTTTGTAAAATGGCCCACTTTTATTTCCGCCAGCGGTCCATGATGCACGACAAACTTCAAGGTTAGATTACTGATAGATTGGCAGGCTTTGCAGGGACAAACAGTATAGCGCTGAATCCACATCCGTCTAAAATGAAAGGCGTTAAATATTTTAAGGCAGATGTTCAGTATTTCTTTTTTGGCAGGCGCTGGTCCTTTTTTTATCAGCAAAACAGCATCTCCTTCAATTTCTGATACGTCATACTCATCACCCACGGCAGTCAATATCTCATCTATGAGTAAATTGATGGCGTGTGAGCTATGGTCGAGTTCCGTCGTTGTCATGAACGCTGTAAATCCGCTGATATCCGGAATCAGTATCGTTGCGTTAGTCTGGGCCATAGTAGGAATGAATAAGTTGCTAAGATAGTCAGGATTGAAATCATGTGAACCGCAAAAAAATGGCCTTTCAACACACCAATTTCCATACTTTCGCGTCGTGAATACGTAGTATAGTCACCATTTTTATGCAAAAATGCCTGATTAATCCAACCACTTCATTTTGGATACAACTCCGCTCGATTCGGCTACTTTTTGGCTTGCAAGCCTGCTGACCTTTGCCGTATTCATTCTGTTTATACTCGGTTTTCCGACCGGGCTGGCCTACCAGGGTGGGCTATTTTCTAAATGCCTCTGGCCTTGTTTATATTTTTAGACACGGGTCGGCGTTCCTAGAATTAGTCTACCCTGGTACGCCAGTCCGGTCGGAAAGCCAAGCGTGAACGAAGAACAGAACGTATTAAAATCATTCTCGCCGAATCAATACACCCGGCTGCTCACCCGTCGCTTTCTGCTCTTTGTACACAAGCTTTCCAGCGACCCAAACGGCTTCAATACCCGTTGACAGCGCGCTGCTATCGCCAATTCGGGCGTTGTCCTGCACCGTGTCGGGGTTGAGTAATACCAGATCAGCGTAGTAACCGGGCGCAATGATACCCCGGTTTTTCAAGCCAAGATGTTCGGCCGAAAGGCCCGTCATCTTGTAGATGGCCGTTTCGAGTGGCATCAGTTTCTGGTCACGAACGTAGCGGCCCAGCACACGCGTAAACGCGCCGTAACCCCGCGGATGACCCGTATACGCACCATCGGAGCAGATGACGGTATGCGGCCAGATCAGAAAATTCTTTACATCCGGTTCATCCATCGACTTACCCATAATGCCTTCAATTCCGTCTGCATCCGGGTTTTTCCGGGAGAAGGCCGACGCTTCGGCGACCAGGCCCATGAGTGTTTGAGCTGATTTTTCGTGGCGCAACTGGGCAATGTCGTCAATGGTTTTACCGGCATACGACGGATTGGCCGCAAATCGTACCAACACCGATTGCATAGGGTCGAAGAGTTGGTTGACTGCAAACTCTGCGCTGGCCGCATTCGTATAATCGCGCTTCGGGAAAAGCACCCGTAGTGTCGACATCCAGTAGTCATACGGGTAACAATCGGCGGTGATGTTAATCCCCTCGGAGCGAGCCTGTTCCAGTTGCGCCAGAATACGACTCGATTGTCCCCATTGATCACGAAGCGCGATTTTGATGTGCGAAATCTGAACGGGCATTTTCGTGATTCGGCCAATCTGGATAATCTCGTCGATAGCATCGTCGATCATCATGTCTTCGCTACGTATATGACTGATATACCGGCCATTCGAATCGGCCGCGACTTGCGCCAGTTGTATGACTTCGTCGCGGTTCGAGAAAAAGGCCGATTCATATTCCAGCCCCGTCGAAAGTCCCAGCGAACCGTTATGTAACTCAGTGCGTAGCATGGTTTTCATGCGGGCAACTTCGTCAGGTTTGGCGGTCCGGTAGAGTCCATTAGCACCCATAACTTTCTGTCGTACCATGGCATGGCCGGTGTAACTCGCTACGTTCACCGCCACGGGTTGCCGTTTCAATCGGGCTTGCAACGAATCCATTGGCGTGCCTCCCCCATCCTGCCCCACCACAATCGTCGTAACGCCCTGACTGATTACCGGAAGCGCATCTGGTTTGAGGCCCCAATCATGATGGCTATGGCTATCGATGAATCCTGGTGCCAGCACCATCCCGCTGCCGTTAGTGACTGGCTCATTCGGGAAGGCTGTTAGCTCCCCTACTTCCCAGATTCTATCGTTCTGGAGTCGGACAGCCGCTTTTTTAGCCGCCAAACCCGTGCCGTCGATGAGCCGAATGTTCGTGATCAGCTTTGTTTGAGCCAACACAGGAGCCTTACCCGCCAGAATTTCCTCCGTCACCCGACCTGCTGCACTTGTTCCGCTGGTCAGCACAATCACCGTTTGTTTTTTGTCGATGTACCGGATAATTAGCGTGCGAAAGCCAACCCAGCCACCTGTGTGTTTAATCACGTTACCACCTTCCTCAATCATCCAGCCAAACCCGTAGGGATACGTAGCACCCGAGTTGAGTTTTACGGGCGTGAAGGCTTCGCGTAACGTACTGGCCTTAATCAGTTTCTCCGTATACAGCGCCTGATCCCAGACCAGCAGGTCTTCGGCGGATGCATAAACGTTCCCATCACCAATGACCCCATCTATTCGAATCAGGTCATTTGGTACGTTTTTGCCATTCTGCCGCTGAAAACCAAATACCCGATTTCGGGGCGTTGTCCGGCTTTTGTGGTAATAGATGTAGGTATTTTTCAGCTTGAGCGGCCGGACAATATGCTGGTCAAAAAACGTTTCGATGGGCATCCCGCCTACTTTCGTGATGATCGACCCAAGCAGTACGTAACCCGTGTTGCAATATTCCCAGCGGTCGCCGGGCTGGAAAACAAGCGCCGGTTTGTATTGATGCAGCAACTGAAGCATCCCCTCATTGGTGAGCGTATCGAGTGGGCCAAGGTATTTCTGCGCCAGATCGAAGTATTCGGGCAAACCCGATGTGTGATTCAGCAAATGCCGAACAGTGATTTTTTCGTACGGAAAATCGGGCAGATACGTGTGCACGGGCTCATCGTACCGCAGCTTGCCGCGCTCCTGCAACTGCATGATCATCATAGCCATAAACTGCTTCGACACCGACGCCAGATTAAATGCGGAACTGGTGTTTAGCGGTTCGTTGGTGGCGATGTTGGCGGTACCTAATGCCTTCGCATAGGTCACGTTACCTTGCTCGGCCACTAACACGACGCCATTAAACATAGCGCGGTCGTGAAGTACGGTCAAGGTAGAATCCAGCGTTTTCAGGCGAGTGGCCAGCAGGGACGTAACAGATTGTGCCTGAGCCGTAAGCTGCCCGATTACGAAGGCAAGAAGAACGTAGCGAAGTAGGTTTGACTTCATGATTTGAGAGTTGTTGGCACAACGGTTGACTGCTTAACGGCATAGAGCGCAATGGCGCTGCTGTGAACACGTATCATCGGAAGTTTAGCCAGTTGTTGCAGAAACTGAGCGTATTGTTTAATATCACACGCCACTACTTTCAATTGATAATCAATGGTTCCGGCCAGATGATACGCGTCCAGTACATCGGGCATCTGGCGTATGGTTTCTTCAAATTCAGCAATGTTTTCGGGCGTATAATCCGGCATCGATACGTTGCAAAACACCACCAACGGCCGTCCTACTTTCTCAGCATTGATCAGCGCTACGTAACGCTCGATGACCCCGTCGCGCTCCATTCGTTTGATACGCTCAAAAATGGGCGTGGTGGTCATGCTGAGCTGCTCAGCCAACTCCTTAATCGTGAGTTTGGCATTCTGTTGCAACAGGGCGAGTAAACGAAGGTCAACGTCATCGAGCATAATCAACTTGGAATAATATTCTTTTCAAAATGGCAAATTAATAGGTATATAGAATATTATTCCACTATTTAATTTATAACGCTATTTTATTCAATCAATTAAGCAATTATAAGAACGAATCTATAGATTTATCGAAATTTTTAGAACAATTAACAAATGAATAATCGAGCTATTCTGCTTACTGATGGCTTGTTAAGTACGCCGAATGCCAAAACTGCACACGGTCTGATTCGCGGTACGGAGCGCTATACGGTTGTCGGAGCCATTGACGTACCGACAGATGGACAAGACGCTGGCTATATATTGGATGGGCACGTTCGGGACATTCCGGTTTTTGCCTCCGTCGAGGAAGCGTTGACCCGGCTTAATGACGTTGATTATGCCATTGTCGCCATCGCCACAAACGGGGGCGTGTTGCCGCCAACGATGCTGACCGACATTAAACGATGTCTCGAACACGGGCTTTCGATCGTCAATGGACTGCACGAATTCCTGAATGACAAACCGGAACTGGTCGCTTTATCTGAGCAATTCGGCGGAAAGCTCATCGATGTGCGTCGACCCAAAGCCAGAACCGAACTGCATTTCTGGACGGGCGAGGTAAAGCAAATAACGGCCCCCATTATTGCGGTGATGGGCACCGATTGCGCCCTTGGCAAACGAACCACCGCCCGCTTAATCCGGGAAGCCTGCGGACGTAATGGCCTGAATGCACAAATGATTTATACCGGACAAACGGGTTGGCTACAGGGCGTTCAATATGGTTTTGTGTTTGACTCAACGCTAAATGATTTCGTCTCGGGTGAGCTGGAACATGCGCTGGTGTCGTGCTGGCGCGAAACAGGAGCGGATGTGTTGCTGATTGAAGGACAGGCAGCCCTGCGAAATCCCAGCGGCCCCTGCGGATCGGAGTTTTTGGTGTCGGGGAATGCGCGTCACGTCGTCCTGGTTCACGCACCCAAACGGACGTATTACGACCACGACCCCGCCTGGGGGAAGATTCCATCCGTTGAATCAGAAATTGCCTTGATTCGAGTCTATAACTCGGAGGTTATTGCGCTGGCAATCAACACCGAAGATTGCAGCACCGAAGAAGCCTTTACGTATCAAAAACAATACGCCGAACAACTAGGCATTCCGGTATTATTGCCGTTACAAGAGGGTGTAGACCCAATTCTGCCGGTTCTTCAGGCACTACTTTCCAAAACTCATGCGCATTAAATCCATTCGGGCGTTCATTCAGGATCTGGCTCTGACGAAACCCTACACCATTGCCTACCAGACAACGTCGTCGGTCGAGAATGTCTTTCTGGCGATCGAACTCGACAATGGCATGGTGGGTCTTGGCGCGGCTAACCCCTCCCTCGAAGTGGTGGGGGAATCCCCGGCGCAGACGTTGCAAAACCTTACAGGTGAATGGGTTGATGGCTTAGTCGGGAAAGATATTCGACTGTTCCAGCAACTTATTAACGAGGCTAATCAACAGTTTCCCAACGCGCCCGGTACGTTGGCGGCACTCGACATTGCCCTGCATGATGCCTTCGGGCAATATTTGGGCGTACCAATTGTGCAATTTTACGGGCAGAAAATTCGATCGCTGCCAACATCCATTACTATCGGCATCATGAACGTAGCCGATACACTGATCGAAGCAGATGCCTATATTAAGCAGGGATTTCACGTACTAAAAGTTAAAACGGGGCTGGACGTAGCGGAAGACATCGAGCGCATTCTGAAACTTCGGGAAAGCTACCAAAATAAGCTGACGATACGTGTCGATGCCAATCAAGGCTATTCGCTTTCTGATTTGAACCGTTTTTACGCAGAAACAATCTCTGCCCACGTTGAACTGATCGAGCAACCATTGCCCGTTGGTCAGGAGCAGGAATTGCTGGGTTTATCAGCGGACATTCGGCAGTTGCTGGCCGCCGATGAATCGCTGAAAGGTCCGAAAGCCGCTTTGAAACTTGCTCAACAGCCGCAGCCGTTTGGTATTTACAACATCAAACTGATGAAATGCGGAGGCATCAAGGCCGCTCTTGAGATCGCTAATATTGCCAAACCTGCCGGTATTTCACTATTTTGGGGTTGCAATGACGAAAGTCGGGTGAGCATAGCCGCCGGGTTGCATGCGGCCTTCGCCAGTGCCAACACACGCTACATTGATCTCGATGGTAGTCTCGACCTGGCCGAAGATATTGTTGCGGGCGGTTTCATTATCGAAGATGGTTTCATGCGCCCCACCGATGGCGCGGGTCTGGGATTGGTTCGTCTATGATAAAGCCCTGACAACCAGCGTCGGCTCCTGCCATTCCATACATCATACATCGAAAATGCTTCCCTACTTCCCTTTCGGCCAGCAGTTTAATGACAAAATGGGCACAGCTCCACTGTCAGAAAGCGACCGACTTGTGGAAGTTGATGAGCACTATTTGCCTGAGATTGACCTGAAACGACAGCTCCTGACCGAGCTTCCTTCTTACTATTTTCAGGCCTTACCAAGCTACGAATCTGCGCAATGGGACGTAGTGAATCTTGTTTTACACAATCTTTCCCGTTTCCAGCCAGCGCAATTTTCGCTCCGTGTAGAAGGCGATAACTGGCACTGGCACAATCACCTGCTTCATGAAGAAATAACATTTACGTTCGGTGATGGGGCTTCACTTCCGCAGGCCCCGCTCGATTGGGTAGGCCGACAGGTGCAGGAAGATTTGGTACTCCTCTCAGGCGATGACGCTACGTTGGTGGCCGGTCAGCTTTGTTTCGCTAATGACTGGTCACTGGATGAAAAAATAGGATTGCCCTTCTGGCAAATCCACGCACCGATTGTTCCGATTGTGGAGCCGATGATGCAGGCTGCCCGGAAATTCATGGAACGCCTGCCCTCTGGTCGATCTTTCTGGCGGACGAACTGGAGCGTGAAAGTGAGTGATCAGTTAGACATGACGAGCCGACACACACCCGCGCTTAAGCAACGTCTCGCTGATCGTCTCCCCTATTTAACTCCCGAGACGATCGGGCAGGAGCTTTTCGTCCGAATCGAACGCCAGACAATCACCCGTCTCCCCCAATCAGGAGCAATTTTGTTCGGTATTCATACGTATCAGAATCTGCTCGCGCAAGAAGCCGCCGACCCTGAACGCACTAGACGTATGGCGCAGGTTTTCAGTACAACGCCCCCGGCTATGCTTGCTTACAAAGGTATGACTGCCCTCATGCCCGCGTTACTTAGTTACCTTAGCGACCGGCACCATAGCAAGTAATTATTTTGTATTATTGCAGCCGTACGAAAGAATAGATTTCTACTCAACCTTAACAGCCAAATAAAGTATATGGATAAACTCGCCCGCACAATTGAATTACGTCCCGCTATTTTATTAGTCGTTAGCGGTATTGTGGGATCGGGTGTTTTCAAAAAAGTAGCGCCAATGGCGGCTGAATTAGGTTCCCCATTGTTGGTGCTAGCCTGCTGGATCGTAGCCGGACTGATTAGTCTCGCCGGAGCACTTACCTATGCCGAGATGGCGGGTATGTTTCCCCAATCGGGCGGGGAGTACGTCTATTTTAAAAAAGTCTACGGACGATTGTTTGCGTTTCTGTATGGCTGGGGCGCCTTCACCGTCATGCGAACGGCTACGATTGCCGCCCTCGCGCACATTTTCGGTCAATCGCTAATCTCTTTGACAAGTTTACAAGATGATTCCGTAGAGTTTGCCGTGAAATGCGTGGCTACGCTATTAATCACGGTGTTAAGTCTGCTCAATTATCGGGGTGTTACGTTTGCTGAGGGATTCAGCCGGGCGCTTATCTACCTGACATTCGCGGCCGTAGCCGTCATTGCCGTTATCGGTTTTCGGGCTGAAACGGGTAGCTTTACGAATTTGACTCAGGCAATTCCGAGACCTGGTGCTACGTCCCACACGCTAGTGGGTTCGCTGGTTGCCGCTTCCCTTGGCGCGTTTTGGGGGTATGAAGGCTGGAATCAGATTGGCTATATTGGCGAGGAAGTCAAAAATCCACAGCGTAATCTGCCCATTGCGCTTGGGGTCGGAACCAGTATCGTTGTGGGCATTTATGTGTTGCTGAATGTCGTCTATGTATATGTCCTCCCGATCAGTACCCTGGCTGATCTGGCCAGCGTGCCGGGTAAAATTGCGGGTGTCGAAGTAGTCCGACAGGCGGCTGGCTGGGTTGGCGCTACGTTTATTTCGGTATTGATTCTGGTAACGACCTCCAATTCAACCAATGCATCTATCCTGATGCCTGCCCGGGTATTCTACGCGATGGCTCGCGACGGGCTGTTCTTCAAAGCGGCCGCCATTATTCATCCACGGTACAAAACGCCATCGGTCGCTATTTTGCTGCAAAGCGTTTGGTCAGTCGTTTTAGTGTGGTCGGGAAGTTTCGACCAGCTCACGGACATGCTGGTCTTTGCATCCTTTATTTTCTACGGAGCTACGGCCCTTGGCGTTATTCTGCTACGTTATAAACAACCCGATTTGCTACGTCCTTATCGGACTTTTGGCTATCCAATTGTACCTGCTTTTTTCTGTGCATGCTGTGCGTTACTGGTCTGTATGACGCTCATCAATCAACCGCGCGAGGCCATAACTGGTTTGGGTCTGATTGCTACGGGCCTGCCTTTTTACTGGTTCTGGCGTAAACGATCCGAAGAATCCAACATAGAGAATCCGGTACTTAACGAGTAATAAAATAGAACGCAGACGGTTGGCCGCGGCCAACCGTCTGCGTTCCATACGTCAGTCAATAGCCGGGTAGCCTTTATCGAGCCAATCGGTTTTCAGATTTTTGGGGATATTCAGCAGTTTGTGATTGGTGAAGCCCATTTCGTTGAGCTTGGTGAATGCGGGGCGCACATTGGGGCATTTACTGAACGGGCAGCATCCACAGTAAATCACAATCGCCCGGTCTTTCGGCTCTTTGCTCAGCAGTTTTTCCAGTTTCGCTATGTTTTCAGCCTCATTAACTGGCCCGACGCCCACCGATGTCTTAATTGTAGCGGCTGGCCCGATGCTGATGATGAGCGGCTTTTTCGTGTCTGCGCTGGAAATCGTAGCAGCCAAATCGGCCGGTTCGAGCAGTTGCTCGGGACTCCAGGGTTCGGCTTTTTTCCAGCTTATCTGGGCGAAAACGGCGCAGAATACTATAACTGCAATAACGAATGAGGAGATTGTTTTTTTCTGGTTCATAACTTGATTTTTTTTCTACATCACGGAGCGATGCTGCTTATTTATAGGCAAGAAGCAATTTTAATCCTTAAGTCGGATACGCTTATCTTTTTATTTCTCGGGTATGTACCAGAAAGGAATAGTAACGATTTCCTCTCCCCTGGCAGTAGCGTCGGACTGGATACCAATCCGAAGCATGTTCTTGCCCGTTCTAAGATTAGTCGGTAATAAAATCGTTTGCCAACCGCGTTGCTGAGGAGCATCGCGCATCGTGAACAACAGGTCCGGTTTACGATACAACGAATCATTTATTCGAATGTATATCAAGCGGTTGATCTGCCGACTTCTCCACATCGCAATCAGCCGGCGTTTTTCGGCTATGGGCAGTGAATCATTCCACACAGGCTCTGGGGCCAGCCTGGTCAGAAGTGTATCCAGGGCTTTGGGATACGCTATAAATAACCGAATGTACGGATCACGAATCACATCCTCCTGAATGGATGCCACCTCAATGTATTGGCCATCAGCCCGTTGATTATCATAAGCACTTGAATTAATATACAGGCTATCTACCCTGGCCGAATAGAGATGGCGTCGGTTTACGCTTCCTGCCCGTCGATCTATGCGAGCAAAATCAGCGAAAAATTCGACGACAATCAACACCATGAAAACGCCCGTCATCAGGGCTATCGTTCTGAGGATTTTCCGATACGACAGATGGCTGTAGAACGTATTGAGAATAAAGGCAAAGGGTCTGTAGAGCCCCAAAAAAAATAGCTTACTCAGTTCGGTAAATCGATAGTGCAGGCTGACACCCCTCGGATGCGCTTTGACACTGGGCAAACTCAGCACAATACTGGCCAGTAGGTAGATGACCATCAGCACATAAGCGACTAGTTTAACACCCTGCCAGTATTGGGCAGGAATAAGCGGTCGCAGAAACGAGTAAACCAGTACGGTCAACAGGTAGGAAAAGGCAACGATAATTAAGATGAGAACAAATAGAAAGGCTACCGCGAAAACCGTATTGCATCGTCGATCCAGCCGCATAATATAGGCATCCAGTGACCCTAATTTTGCCGCCATCCGGTCCTGGGCATATTTGGTGGAAAACGGTATCCGGTCGTAGTGAATGCCCGTCGGATAAACAGCTAATAAACCAACCAGGCCAACCCAAAAACCACGCATAACGAAATTCGTCAGGAAGGCGATGAACAGGACGTAGCAGATTGCCTTCATCATGCTATAGGCCATCGAAGGAAATAGCCCTTGCATACCCGCTGTTTGGGTCAACAGATTATAGCGGAAGTAATCAAATGCAGCATCGAGTAAATCGGGCAATTGCAGGACAGCAAATAAAGCAGCCCCCGAGATAACCAGTTCAAGATTCCAGCTCTGGGTAGTTAATTCACGTAGTTTTTCTTCCTGCTCGGGAAGCAGAGACTCATTTGGGGTAGGCGCTTGGGGCACAGGAGAAAAAAGTTATAGCAGCGTTAACAAATCAATACGTGTCTGATGACAATGTTCGACTAAAGCTGGCCAAAAATACGAAAAGTGTTTACTGATCTCATCGTAATACAGTTCCAAATCCTCAATAGCCGTATCTAAACCTGATGGATACACGGTTCGGCGGGAAACGCCCTTCAGGGAACGGTCAATCCCATCCATAAACTGGTAATTCGTAAGCCAATCCTGCCGGATCATGTAGTCAACCATTCGGGTGGCACCAATTGGCAATCGGGAAACGTTAGCCTGCAACGTCTGATAGAAGTACGAAACGAATTCAATTAGCGGTTCGCCCGTAATCTCCTGAAAGTTGACAGCCAGAAAGTGATCAAAAAATATGTCCACGGCTGGGCCTGCGTATTTATGACAGCGCGGATGCAACAGATCACGCACGGCCGCTACATCGGGGTGAGCATCCGTAAACGTATCGATGGCGCGGTGAAGCCGAACGCCCGCTACTTCGCCGGGCGTCAGATTATGACGCGGATTAGCGGGATCGCCTTTAATGAAATCGCCGATAAAGTTACCGATGAGTAAGTCTGTATTTCGACCGGAGAGATAACCATGCGCCAGAATGTTCATGGCTTTTTGGCTGGAATGGGCGGTTCAGCCAGTAAGGTAACACCCTCTCCCGCTACGTATCGTTCTACTGACACGCCAAATCGACGCAGAAAATCAACGCCTTCGTCGGAGCCAATACCCTTATATTCAGCATAGGAATGTAGAAAAATCACTCTGGCGATTTTCATACTGTAAATAATTCGGGCGCAGGCAATGCAGGGCGATAGTGTTACGTAGATGGTTGATCCTTCTATTTCAGAGCCGTTTTTTGCTGCGTAGAGAATGGCGTTTTGCTCGGCGTGGAGAGCCAGTGAACACGAACCTTTTGAGTCGCGCGGACAGCCCACACCCGGAAATTCCACATCGCAGTTATGCGTTCCGGCGGGTGGACCGTTGTAACCAATGGAAATAATCCGGGTGTCTCGGGTAAGTACAGCACCGACCTGCGCCTTAATGCAGTGCGACCGTCTGGCCAGATTAACAGCCAGTTCCATAAAAATATCGTCGAAGCGGGGTTTAGCAGGCGAATCAGCAGTACGTAACATTTGGTAAAGATAAGCGTTGGTGCGCCAATTGACCGAATGTTTTGCCAGTAAACCCATGCACCCCAAATAAGATCTCGCCTGCATGAAAGGTTACTAACTTTTCGCTTTCTTTACGGTATGTCTATACTCAAAGCAGCCATCATCGGCGGAGGGAACATTGCCGATAACAACCACATTCCCGCGCTCAAAGAACTAGGTGATCAGGTCGAGGTTGTTGCCGTGTGTAGCCGCGACCTGACAAAAGCCCAGGCGCTGGCCGATAAACATGGCATTCCCAACGCTTTTTCTTACACGGGTGAGATGTATCAGCAATGTGCGCTCGATCTGGTGGTGATCTGCACGCCCAATCACCTGCATTATCCGCAAACAATTGAAGCACTGGAACATAACTGCCATGTATTCTGCGAAAAACCGCCCGCTTTGACCGCTCAGGATGCCCATGAAATGGCTGATCTGGCGGCTCAGAAAGGGTTGATTTTAGCGTATAATTTCCAGTTGCGGCAGTCGGCTGAATGGGAATTACTGATGCGCTGCAAAGCAGATGGACTGCTGGGCAATATCTATCATATAAAAGCTCATTTCCTGCGTCGGCGGGGGATTCCGGGTTGGGGGAATTTTACCAATAAGGACATGCAGGGCGGTGGTGCGCTCATGGATCTGGGCGTTCACGTACTCGACCTTGCCTTGTGTGCACTTGGCTACCCCACACCCGATCAGGTGCTGGGTAATACGTATGATTTTATCGGAAAAACCGGCGGTAAAGGCTTGATGGGTAACTGGAATCCGAAAACTTTTGAAGTGGAGGACGCTGCGATGGCCTACCTTTCGTTTCCCAGCAAAGTGTCTATTATGCTATCGGCGTCGTTTGCGCTGAACACACAAACTGACAAAGATCGTAACCTGGAAATCTTCGGGAGTAAAGGGGGCGTCAAGCTATTTCCGTTCACGATGTACACCGAAATAGCGGGCGAACTGGCTGATATTCAGTTTCCTTATCTGGAAGAAGTTGATATGCAGTTAAAAAATACAAAAGCTTTCCTAGATGCCTGCCAGGGAAAACCGTCGACCGTTTGCACCGCTAAACAGGGAGCAACTTTACAGGCAATCGTGGAGCGAATTTATGCATCGGCAGAAAGCTAATTTTTCGACAGGATTACATTACTGACAAACAATCCTGTCGAAAAAATTTCAATAAAACACATCCCTTCATGCTAGATATAGTCATTGATGCCCGACCCGCTTCATTAGGCAATGGATTTAATGTCCGGCGTATTCTGCCCTACCGGCTCCGACGAATGCTCGGGCCGTTTATTTTTATGGATCATGGTGGTCCGGTGTCGCTCGTGCCCAATCAGATTTCGAGTATGGACGTACTGCCCCATCCGCACATTGGTCTTTCGACCGTGAGTTATTTATTCGATGGACAAGTCACGCACCGGGATACCCTGGGCGTACAGCAGATTATCCGACCCGGTGAAGTAAACTGGATGACGGCTGGTAGCGGTATTGCCCATTCTGAACGGTTTGAAGATCCAGCCATGTTGGCAGGCGGCACACTGGAAATGATTCAGACCTGGGTAGCTCTGCCCGAAGCCGACGAAGAAGATGCGCCCTCGTTCGACAACTACCAGCCTGATAAACTTCCCATTTTTACGGACAAGGGCATTTGGATGCGACTCATTGCCGGTAATGCCTTTGGATTACGTAATGATGTTAAAACACATTCTCCGTTGTTTTATGCCCATGTCGTCTTACAACCGGGCACCCGATTCGGCCTGCCCCTGGGTTATCCGGAACGGGGCACCTATGTAGCGAAAGGAACAGTGGAAGTAAATGGAAATCGCTATGGAGCCGGTCAGTTGCTCGTCTTCACGCCCGGTATTGACCCTGTCATGACAGCTATCGAAACCACGACACTCATGCTGCTTGGCGGGGAAGCGCTGGGTGAGCGATATATCTGGTGGAACTTCGTTTCGTCCCGACGGGAACGTATCGAGCAGGCCAAAGCGGACTGGCTGGCAGGCCGTATCGCATTGCCTCCCAACGACAATCTGGAGTTTGTCCCCTTACCCAAGGAGAACTCAAGACCCGCCGGAACACCACCACCCCAACCGCTTTCTTAAGTGAGGTGAATTGGCGGCAGCAGAACTTTGCAACCGGATTTTTTGTCAGAACTGCTGACTGTTACACGCTAAAATAAAACGAATCATGACGTATAAGTATGTTGGAAACACAGGCCTGATGGTGTCGGAGCTGTGTTTTGGTGCGATGACTTTCGGTGGTCAAAACGCCGGTATATGGGAGCAAATAGGAAAGCTGCAACAGCAGGAGGTAAATGAGCTCATAAAAGCGGCTACAGAGGCCGGTATCAATTTTTTCGACACGGCAAATGTGTATTCCCGTGGCCAGTCTGAACAGTTATTGGGGCAATCCCTGAAAGACCTGAACATACCGAGGGATCAGGTCGTGATTGCTACCAAAGTACTGGGCCGCATGGACGACTACCCCAACAGCCTGGGCCTATCCCGCTATCACGTTTTTAACTCGGTCGATGCGAGTTTGAAACGCCTGCAACTGGACTATATCGATATTTTGTATGTGCACGGGGTTGACCCTAAAACGTCGCTGGAAGAAATTGTTCATACCCTGAACGACATCGTCGACACGGGCAAAGTGCGTTACGTCGCTATCTGTAACTGGCCCGCCTGGATGGTGGCGAAAGCTCAGGCGATTGCGCACTACAGCGGCTGGCATAAGTTCATCGGCTTGCAATATTATTATTCGGCGGTTAGTCGGGATATTGAGCACGAACTGGTGCCGATGGCAGCCGACCACAATCTGGCCATATTTCCCTGGAGCCCATTGGCGGGCGGCTTCCTGACCGGCAAATTCACCCGGGAACAATCCAGTGCGGGTTCACGCAGAGATAGCTTCGATTTTCCGCCCATCAACAAAGAAAAAGCCTACGACCTGGTAGATGTCATGACGGAAATTGGCAAGTCGTATGAGGCTTCCGTGGCACAGGTAGCCCTGGCCTGGGTACGGCAGCAACCCGGTGTCACCAGCACGATCATAGGCGCCAAGTCTGTAGAGCAGTTGAACGACAATATCAAATCCACGGCCTTTTCGTTGTCCGAGGACGATCTGAAGAAAATCGACGAAGTAAGTCCGCTGCCCCTGCAATATCCCGGCTGGATGGTGAAGCAGCAAAGCGGCTATCGGAGTTAATAGAATGTGAAGCTGGAATATAGATGAAGTACTACGTATAAGAAAAGGCCCAGACACAGTTGGACAGACTGATCTGGGCCTTTTCTTATACGTATCAGGTTTGCTTAAGCAACCAGTTTTTTCGACCTCAACCATTCGGGCTTGGTCGTTACAATCTTAGCTTTCAGCTCATTCAACATGGCATAGAGACCGTAGTACGTACGATTGACGTACAAACCATCCTGCGAGCCCCGCGCTACCTTCGAGTTCTTCAATTCCTGTACGTTGGCTAGTCCTTCGGCAAACGCATAGACCTTTTTGAAGTACCGATCGTCGCCAAAATCGAATTCGTCAACGGCAAACGGTTCAGCCAGCATCAAGGTCATTTCCTTGAAAAGATCGGAGAAAAACTGTCGATCTTTTAGCGAATCATCAGGTGTCAGGAATTCCAGATTATTGAAAATTTCTTCCGTCAACTCAGCATCTTCGAGCGTATCGGGGTTGACGAGCCGAAAGTAATTATCGTAATAAAAATCAGGAATGACTTTCACACAACCGAAATCAATCACACCCATTGTGCCGTTGGCCCGCATCAGGAAATTACCTGGATGAGGATCGGCGTGTACCTGACGTAGCGTATGAATCTGGAAGTCATAGAAATCCCACAACGCCTGTCCGATCTGATCGCGAACGGCCTGCGACGGATTCATTCGCATGAATTCCTTCAGATGTAGCCCGTCGAGCCAATCCATTGTCAGGATGCGTTTGGATGACAGTTCAGAGTAATATTTTGGGAATACCAACCCCGGAATATGGGCGCAGGCTTCCGATATTTCAATCGACCGCTTGAGTTCGAGATCGTAGTCGGTCTCTTCCAGCAACTTCGATTCCACTTCGCCCATGTACCGGTCAATATCCCGTTCGTTAAGGTTGAGCAGCCGTACGGCCAATGGTTTAGCAATCCTCAAATCCGACGTAACGGCATCGGCCACACCAGGATACTGCACCTTGACGGCCAGTTTTTTACCATCTTTCCAGGCTACGTGCACCTG
The DNA here is from genome assembly GCF_900112365.1 of Spirosoma endophyticum. Taxonomy (GTDB): domain Bacteria; phylum Bacteroidota; class Bacteroidia; order Cytophagales; family Spirosomataceae; genus Spirosoma; species Spirosoma endophyticum. The sequence continues at coordinate 282,669 of NZ_FOLQ01000001.1, forward strand.
CCCAATGCTGGCAGCATTAACGGCATCGATGTCAAACTTATCGAACAGTTGCGATGGCGATTTACCGAAGTATGTTTTAAACGTTTTAACCACCAGCGGCCCCGATAACGGTGGAGCTGAATACTGCGCCATCGTAAACTTATCGGAGTAAGCGACGGGCAAAAGACCCCGGTCCATACTCAGCATCTGCGCCATTTTCAGGGCCGAGCCTTTGAGTTCGCTCAACGCATCATAAATATCAGCCGCATTGTCTTTGTGCAGTTCGTCTTTCGACAAGCTGGGGTCCATCAGTTTTTTACTGTAATGCTTAATGTAATTACCACCAACCTTAACCCCAGCCTTCATGAACTGGCTGGCACGCGCAACTTTACTCGTTGGAACGGATGTCTGGATTTTCATAGGAAGAAGCATGGGGCAGGGAGCAGGGAGCGTGGGAACAACTCCCCTGCTCCGCACCCCGTGCTCTCTGCTATTTATTTTGATACATAAATTTGGCGAAGTCGAACAACGTATCTAAAGGCGATCGGCCAATGAGATCAAACGCGGTATTGACTGATTTTTCAATGGCTGAGTCGGTTTTTTCGAAGTTCTTACTTACGTCACGTACCCAGAAATCAAGCAGGTAAAGTGTCTGTGACCAAAGCGCATTCGGGTAGCGGTCCGTCACAAACGGACGTGGTTCAACTTCCTTGCTTTCCCGGCCTTCGGCCAGCAAGTCACGGGCGTAATCGAAAAACGCTTCCTTGAATAAAGTTAAAACAGGCGTTTGTGGTTTCATGCGCCCCATGCCCCGCGCCCCATGCCCCATGCGTCCATAGCTGTAGACGACAAAGCTGCGTTGAGATTTGAGCAATTCAATCCAGGTATAATAAAACGCCAGTAATTTCTCCCGTACGGAATATCCCTGGTATGTTTCGTCGGCGTCTACCGTGGTTTTGGCATCGGTAAAAAACGTGAGCCAGATATCGGCTTCAATTGCGTCGAAGGATGTGTACTGAGTATAAAAGTCAGCTTCGGCGATTTTCAGTTTTTTGGCAAACTGAAAGACTGAGGTGGGTTGTTTCCCGTTTTCTAATACGTACTCGGTGTACGCCTTGCGGATTTTTTCTAGCATTTCCATACACAAAGAGAACGGTAGGTTTAGGGAAAAAGTTTAAGGCTTCTACGCATCTGAAAGCCCAATAACTTCCCTTATTTTTGTCCTGCTATTTATACTCAGTTGCACGAAACAAGCTCTAAACTAATTGGTTGAAGCCATCATGAAAAAAACAAATGTGTGGTTGTATTACCTAAGCCTGATTGCAGGTCTTTCCATAAGCGTTCAGAGTTTCGGTCAGTATGGCGGATATGGCGGGGGCTATGGGGGCGGATACGGCGGTCGCATGGGGGGAATGGGAGGCAATAGAATGGGAGGTGGTATTCCGAACACCACTCCATCCCGTCCTTCGATCCCGAACATTGCGGGCGATATAGCCAATAAGGAAACTAAATGGCTGAAAGAAAACCTGGATCTGGATAAAGATCAGGCGAAAGCCGTTAAAAACCTCAATAATGAGTACGCCAGTCAGCAGCAGGACGCCATCAAAGACATCGTCGGACCCAGCGGAAAACCAGGACCCGATACGCGTAAGCAGATTCAGGATATGATGCTGATGCTCAACGAAGAAAAGGAGGACAGGCTCAAAACCATTCTGACACCCGAACAATGGAGAACGTATCAATCGAAGAAAGATGAGATGCAAAAGGCAGTCGGTGGTTTCCGGCCACCAGCGCCGAAAAAAGACTCGCTAAATATGCCGAAGAAAGATTCATTAAGCAGTAATAAGGTCGGGTCAAATTAGATCAACTCTGTAGTCTTTTCCGGGCCAAAGCAACGTATTGTTTGGACGTACGCTAATTTTCATGGGGTGAGTAAGTCTAATTTTCGATTTACTACGTACATCTGGCATTAGTTGCCAGCAACACGAAAACAACAGCACTTACCAACCAATACGCCTTGCTTATGAAACGCTTATGTCTAGCCCTCTTCTTTCTTACTGTTGGAATAACTACTGGCGTCGCTCAGGACGCACAAAGCCTGTCTCAGGCGATTCGTTACATCAAACTTGCCAATACACTTCGGGAGGTAGATAAGTCGGATGAGTCGATAAACTTGCTCAAGCGGGCCTTACCCGCCGTCAAATCGACTAATCTCTATTGGGAAGCGATTACCAATGAACTGCTGGGTCTTTCGTATAAAGATTTGAAAGATAGCACGACGGCGCTTCAGTATCTCGAACGGGCTCGTACCCAATACCTGAAGCTAAAATACGTAGCCAGTGCCTGGGGCGTCAATGAAATCGTCCGAAATCTTTCCAGCAAAAATTTATACGCGGGTATCCAGATTGGTTCATCAACCATCAAACTGGCTATCCTTAAAACGAAGTACGAAACCGATTTCTACGAGAAAGACATCAAGTCCACCGTCGATATTGCCAATCCTGCCGTTACGTTGTTTGCTGATGCTTCGGGATCGTATCGGGGCGGTCAGGATGCTCTGCGAATTTGCCTGGATTCCATTCAACGCTATAACATTCCTAACGAGCGCGTTTTCATTGTATTGAGTAACGAGGTTCGGGAAGAACTGGCACGAACCCCGGAACGCCGAAAAAAACTGTACGATCAGCTATCCCGTGTGTTGCCCAACAGCAACCTTAAAATCGATACCAGCCTGACCGCTCCTCGTGAAGCCGAATTGTTCACTGTAGGGGCTATACCCCGAAAAGTTTGGCCAACTACGTCGGCGTTAGACCTTGGCAGCAACAGCACTGTAGGCGGCTATTTCGACCAGGGTGTAAACATGCACGACAAAACATTTCACCCGATAAATATTCCATTCGGTACTATCTCACTCGTCAATCAAATTGATAGTAAGGGCTCACTAGGCATGGATGCCTACAGAAAAGAAGCGCAACGGGTTATAAAAACCCTTTCGGATACGCAAATTGCCCCTCAATTGAACGCTGGTAGTCGAGGTTTGCAACAACGCAAAACGGTAGGTGTGGGTGGAGATATTGCCTGGGCACTTATCGCCTATCTGCATCCAGAACAGGCTGGCGTTACGGCTGTTCCCATCACGCTGGACGACATTGAGCGTTTCAAACGGCTGGCCTTAACCGATTACAAAGAACTTACCAAAGTTAATCTGAACGCTATAGCAGACCCATCCATACGTAATCAGGCACAACAGGATATAGCGACGATACAGGCACAACTAAACGAGAAACAGCTAATTGCAGGCGCTTTGTGGCTGGAAGCAATCATGAAGGCGTATTCAACGGCGGCTGGCCCCAAACGATTTGTGTTCGTCCGAAATGCGGATATTGGCTGGGTAACCGGTAAGTTTCTGGAAACCATCAACTACGAATACGAATCAACCATTGCCAAGGGTGCTTTGTATACGCGCTAATTTTTGGGAAATGTGCTATTTTTAACGCATCAATAATCGAAGATTAAATTCAAATCTGGGGAGTATGTCCTCGCCTGAAATCAGCTGATCGAAATTGGTATGTTTGCTGATGGTTCCGTCGGCACGGTAAATCAATACGTCTTCCTGTTTAGGATTGATAAGCCAACCCAGCAACACGCCATTGGCAACATACTCCTGCATTTTCTCTTTCGCGCTGTTCAATGAGTCCGTCTGAGTGTTATTGACGTAGTATTTTAGTGCATAAAGCTAACCAAAATCACTCCAGTTCAGCCACATAGGCGCCCATCTGCCGAACGGAATAGCAGGCAATACCGAGTTGTTTAGCCTCAATTAATAGCTTGTCGGTCAGGGGTGTCTTGTTCGAATCGTCAAAGATGATGTGTCGGGCCACTACGCGTCCATCCAGCTGATTCCATGAGTTGAGGGCGTTTCTGCGAATGATGAGGTAGTCTACTACGGCAGGAAGTTTCCAGTGACTACGTCCGGTCAGTTTGTTAACCAACAATAAGGTTTTGCCCTGCCAAACCCATAGGGCATAGTCGCGCGTTTGGTGATAAGCCGGGATACTTTTTAACGAATCGGTCGATCCAGCACTCTCCCGAGTCAGGGTTGAGACGCCCCATTGCCCAAATGTATTTTTGAGGTAGAAATCGTACGAACGCGTATCTGTACTGTCAAGGTCGGTCAGGAGTGTACTTCGATGCCCATCCGTTAAACTGACAGCCGTTCGGTGAGGAAGAAAATGTACGGCAAGTCGACGTTGGTGCGCCTGTGCATAATCATCCCATAGTGTCAGTCCTGCCAGCGTCAGTGCAGCCAGGCAGGTAGCCCAGAGGTATACCCGATAGCGAGTTAACAACAGCGCAACGCCACACAGAATGACGACATAGATCAACACCATTGCCGTCGACGAAAGCCACAGGCCATCCCAGGCAGCACCGGGCAACTGACTCGTTTGGGTTACAGCATAGTTCAGCAGCCAGGCCGTTTTTTGCAGCAGCCACCCGAGTAAATCGTTGATATATGGAACCCAACTAAATGCCAGCGCGGCCATTGCCAAGGGCAATAACAACTCCGACATTACAATAACAATCGGATTGGCCAGCAGGAAATACGTTGGAAACTGGTGGAAATAGAATACCCCAAGCGGAAACGTTATAAGTTGAGCTACCAGTGCTACGGCCGTCAGTTCCCACAGTCGATTTACCCATTTATTACGAAATGTAACAGACTGGTAAAGTGACGACTGCCACGCTCCAATGCCGGCTACCGCCAGATACGACAATTGAAAACCTGCCGAAAAAAGGGCGTACGGATCGAAGCACAATATGAAAAAAGCCGATGCGCCCAACGTATTAGCCAATTGCTGCTGCCGTCCCGATGCATTGGCTATTATCAGCATCGTAAACATAGCCGCAGAACGTAGCACCGGCGGTGAAAAACCCGTTACAAGCGCGTAGAACCATAAAATCAGCAACTGTATACCCGCCATCAGGAGCTTACCATGAGGCCGCCTGATGAGAAAGCTGAGCAGTAAGGTTAAAACCGTGAACAAAATACCGACGTGCAAGCCAGATACCGACAGGATATGCACGGCACCAGCGGCCGAGTACGCTCGATATAACTCCGTATCTAAGTCATCACGAACGCCCAGAATCATGGCATTCACCAGGCCATATTCAGCACGGCTACCAACCTGATACGTAAAAACGCTATCCGCCCAGCGATTAACAACCGCAGCCAGGTTAGTAATTCGATTGGGTGGATCGACAGCCAGAATCTGACGCTGAAATGGTCGCAAATACTGTTGATGTTCGATATTTCGGTAGCCAAGGTACCGTTTGTAGTTAAACTCACCGGGGTTCAGCGGTGGGTCAATGGGACGGGGTGGACCAGATACAAGCCAGACTTCGCCATACCGGGGCATTGGCACGCCCGCCTTATCCAAATACACAATCACCCGACCAGTGAGCGCTTGCCAATGCTCTTCTTTTTGGTGATTCTTCCGTTTTCCCCGGCGAATTTCTAACTCGACACGATACGTTTTGGCGCGTTCTTCCGGTTGAGCCGATACGACACCCTCGTAGGCCTGTAACATATCTCCTGGACGACCAATATGGTTGGGTCGATTACGAGCCGTGTGTTGATACGTTATTGCCCAGCCGAATGCCAGCAAAATCAATAACCCACCAATTCCGGACGTTAGTTGAATCGGTTTAACCGGTTGACCAACACTACGTATGAATCCCCAACTAATGAGGCAAATACCGATGAACAATGCCGTCAGCGGCACACTTACTAAGTCTGGGAATTGAACGTAAAGGAATATACCGGCGACTAAACCAGCCGCGTAGCGAACAAATGGATGGCCCTTCATCCTTTAGCGTAGGCCGACCCAGGCAATACCATTTTGTAATGCTGGATACCAGCCTCTTCAAACATGGGGCCGATGGATACGAAGCCAAAACTAGCATACAGAGGTATAGCGCTCACCTGAGCGTGCAGGTAGATACGTTCAATGGGTTCTGGCTGCTGGCTAAATACATCATCAAGTACAGCTTTAACTAAGGCCTTGCCAACGCCCATTCCCCGAAAGGTTTTTAAAACCGCGAAGCGCTCTAACTTAACACCGTTAGATGTGCGTCTCCAGCGTGCAGTGCCACATGGTGTTCCATCGGCCCGTGCCAGAAAATGCGTGCTTATATCCTCAAATTCATCATATTCTTCTTCGGCAGAAACATGTTGTTCGTCTACAAACACCTCCCGGCGAATGGCAAAAGCAGATTCGAGATCGATAGGATTGGAAATAGGTAAAACACTAATCATACAGTATGTTTTAAAGCCAACCCCACCAATAGTCGGTGGAGTTTTAACTGATCGGATTATTGACCAGCCCTGGCGAATTTAACCGAACATACAACTAATTTATTGTACCAGCAAACGTTTACTGACTACTTCGCCAGCAGTTTTCACGCGAACAATGTAAATGCCCGCGGTCAAACCAGTAACCGATACGGGAACGCTGGTACTTGGGGAATTAGTGAACGAAGAGCTACGTAACTGACGCCCGGTCGCATCAAACAAATCGACGCTAAACGATTGAGAGCCTTTTAACTGTACGTCGATGGATGCGGCATAGGTCGTCGGATTTGGGTAGACGTTGATCGTAAGGGTTTCGGTTTCACCCAGGGCCGCCGAGGCTAATTTGATCATTTTTGCCCGGCGGGGACTCACCTGCAACACCGCCCGCATGCGGGCTACCTGGCCAACCGTGAACATATTCATGCAGGCATCGGGCGAATACATCAGGTAATTTTCAATCAGCTCACGGGTACGCTGACCTGAACAATTTGAGAATAGATCATTGCACCGGGTCGTCTGATTGAGGTCATCGGTAGGAGGTGTATCCGTTACGTGGTCATCGCCACAGTCTACATCACCATTTGGGTGGAAAAGGCCTAACCAATGCCCGATTTCATGCGTAGCTGTTCGCCCCAGCGCATACGTAGCACTCGTTACGGTGCCTGTTTGTTTCCCAAAATACCGATAGTCAATAATAGAACCATCAGTAAACTCATTTGAATCCGCAGCCAGTGGTAAGCCTTTCAACGTATCGGCCATGGTTGGAAACTGCGTGTAGCCAAGGTAGGTGCTCACTCGGGTCACCCAGATGTTCAAATACCGATCACTGGGCCAATAGGCAATTTGAGATAGCAGTACGTCGTCGTTGAAAACGTCAAACGATGTTTTCTGTGGATAATAATGGCGGGTAATCCCCGTACTGGGCTGACCATCCGGATCGGTTGTCGCCAGATAAAACTCAATATTGGCATCCGCCCCAATGGCACTGGTATTGTACCCATTGGTGCCCGGTTTACGTCGATAATCTTCATTCAGCACCTGAATTTGCGAGATGATCTGGGCGTCAGAAATATTGACATTTCCCGCTCCACCAACCGTATTCGTAGCGTTACTATGCACGACATGTACAACCACCGGAATTCGGTACGTAGTGCCGTCGGCCGCTTGCCGCAGCGATGAGGTTTCGGTCTGTAGCTGCTGAACGCGTTGATTCAATTCGTTCAGTTGCCTGAGCCGGTTAGGGTTGCGCTGTTGCAGGATACGTTCGTGCTCACCGACTCCGCAGCGATCAAGCGCCTGTTCTACTATCCCCGAGGTTTGTGCCCAGGCCGTTGAACTTACTAAAAAAACAAACGAACCGACCAGCCAACGCCAGTCGGTTCGTTTACGCTGCATCAGGTTATTGACCTGCTTTATCATATGCGGTAATAATTTCACGAACAAGCCGATGACGAACCACATCGCGGCCATCGAGTTCAACAAACGCGATACCCTTGATGTTTTTCAAAATCTCAACAGACTCAACCAGGCCAGATTTTTGTTTATTTGGCAGGTCAATCTGCGATTTATCACCCGTAATAATTGCCTTTGACGTTGGGCCCATCCGCGTCAGGAACATTTTCATTTGCATCGACGTCGTGTTTTGTGCCTCGTCGAGCAGAATAAACGCATTGTTCAGTGTCCGACCACGCATATAGGCCAACGGAGCAATCTCAATGATTCGATTCTCCTGGTAGAACTTAAGTTTTTCTGCCGGAATCATATCATCGAGTGCATCGTAAATAGGACGCAGATACGGATCAATTTTTTCCTTCAGATCACCCGGCAAAAACCCCAGATTTTCACCCGCTTCAACGGCCGGACGCGTAATAATGATTTTTTTGACTTCTTTGTTTTTCAGGGCCCGAACGGCAATAGCAACGGCGGTATAGGTTTTGCCCGTTCCAGCCGGGCCAACAGCAAATACCAGATCATATTTTTCGGCCGCTTCGACCAATCGTTTCTGATTATCGGTTTTGGCCCGCACCACCACGCCCCGCGTACCATAAACCAGTACTTCATCATCGTCGGGTAGTACGGGTGGCGTTGCTCCGTTGCCATTCACCGGCTGACCGCTGTGACTAATGTAATTCTGAACATTTTCGTGGGTGACCTTACCATATTTCTGGTAATGTTCCAGCAGCGAGTCCAGAATATCGCTGATACGGCTAATTTCAGGCGTTGTACCTTTAATACGTATCTCGTTGCCACGCGAGATGATTTTGCTCATGGGAAACGCAGCTGCCACTTCCTTGATGTTGTGGTTCTCTACGCCCAGAAAATCGATGAGCGATACATTGTCTAGGGTAATGACTTTTTCGACCAAACGCTAAATAAAGTTAAAGTGTGATTCCGAAAAGTAAGCGATTTCTTTGCTTCTACAACGTCATTCACTGAAAATTTATTCGTTTTTCCCATATTCTTATCGCTTGGTAATATTTGACCAAAAACAGGTATTTTTTAGTGATATATACTTATCTTGCTGACCTACAGTGATCTGGTAAGGCTCTATACCATGTACGCAATCTGCTCCCTCTACCGTTGCTTAAAAAATCGATTTTTTTTTCGGCGTGATAGCGTCAACATTACCAGAATGTTACGGACGATGGGGTCGGTAACATGGCTATACGTCGACCAGCCCGAATTTGCCTTATGCCGGGGAGAATGCGTAAACTTGCACTAAGACATGGAGAATAACGCACGCCCCAACCAACACCTTCGTAAACCGTCTGGCTTTGCCGGAGGTCGTCAGCAAGCCGGAAATCATTGGCTCGATACCGGCCTTGGTAAATTGCCTCCTCAGGCGCTTGACCTCGAAGAAGCCGTGCTGGGTGCGTTAATGATCGAAAAAGACGCCCTTTCTTCCGTTGTCGATATCCTGAAGCCAGAGACGTTTTATAAAGAAGCACATCAGCGGATTTACAACGCCATTCTGACGTTATTCGGCAACTCCGACCCCATTGATCTCCTGACGGTAACGAACCAGCTCCGCAAAACGGGTGAGATCGAACTGGTAGGTGGAGGTGGTTTTGTGGCGGAACTTACGTTTCGTGTCAACTCGGCGGCCAACATCGAGTATCACTCCCGGATTGTGTCGGAGCAGGCACTCAAGCGGGCGTTGATCGCGATGTCGTCCACGATTCTGCGCGACGCCTACGAGGATACCACCGACGTTTTCGAACTCCTGGACCGGACGGAACAGTCGCTCTTCAAGATTTCGGAATCGAATATCAAGAAGAACTACGCCGACATGAGTACCATCGTCAGGATGGCCCTCAACGAACTCGAAACTAAGAAAAATCAGGAGGGCTTAACAGGTGTACCATCCGGATTCACTAACCTCGACCGTGTTACGTCGGGATGGCAGCCTACCGAATTAATTATTCTGGCGGCCAGGCCAGCAATGGGGAAAACGGCGTTTGTCGTGAGTGCGCTACGTAACGCGGCCGTCGACCATGGGAAACCGGTGGCGATTTTCTCGCTCGAAATGTCGTCGGTGCAGCTGGTCAACCGGCTTATCTCGGCGGAAGCCGAAATTGATTCCGAGAAAATCAGGAAAGGTACACTGGCTCCGCACGAATGGACGCAGTTGCACCACAAAATTCAACGGCTGACCGAAGCACCAATTTTCATTGATGACACCCCCGCCCTTTCCATCCTGGAATTGCGGGCTAAATGCCGCCGTCTGAAAGCCCAGCATGACATTCAGATGGTCGTTATTGACTATCTCCAGTTGATGTCCGGTGATACATCGGGGGGTAAAGCGGGCAACCGTGAACAGGAAATTGCGTCTATTTCGCGTGCCCTGAAGAATCTGGCCAAGGAATTGAACGTACCGGTTATTGCGCTTTCGCAGTTGAGCCGGGCCGTTGAAACACGGGGTGGCGACAAGAAACCGCAACTTTCCGACCTTCGTGAATCGGGATCTATTGAGCAGGATGCTGACATGGTATGTTTTCTGTACCGGCCGGAGTATTATAACATTACAGCCGACGAAAATGGCAACTCAACGGCTGGTATTGGTGAGGTGATCATTGCTAAAAACCGGAGTGGCTCGCTCGATACCATTCAGCTTCGATTTATCAATAAGTTCACGAAATTCTGCGATTTGGATTCCTATTTCGAACCCGTAGCGACACAGGGTTTTGCTCCCGATGTGAATGGTCTAAGCAATTTTGATGCGCCCCCATCGGCGGGTAGCGTTTTCAAGAGCAAGGCTAACAATATGTCGAACTTCGGCAATGCAGACCCCAGTCAGGAAACGCCGTTTTAATTTTGCAGACAACGAAATGACGCGGCTGGCCTCTGAATAGGCTATTCGCCATCGATCAGTCATAATTTGTAAGTACCTTGTGCCGGATTCAAATTCGACATAAAATCTTGCTATGAAAATTTCTGCACTACTCACTACATTACTTGTTTGCTTCACACTGGCTACTAATGCTCAAAAATTAAGGGATATTGACAAGAGTCCAATGGACATGGCTTATTATCCTGATGATTTTGCTCACGACCGAAAGTTCGCCCCCGCTAAAGTTGGCGATAAGGTCTTTGCCCGGGTAACGTATAGCCGTCCGGCCAAGAAAGATCGAGAGACATTCGGGAAGCTGATTCCCTATGGTAAAGTGTGGCGGGTAGGGGCTAACGAAGCCACGGAAGTTAAATTTTTTACCGATGCCACCGTCCAGGGGAAGAAGATCAAAGCAGGCGTATATTCTTTTTATGCCATTCCGAATGAAAACGAATGGACACTCATTTTCAACACCGATTTAGATCAATGGGGCGCGTATAGCTACAATGAGAAACTGGATGTTTTACGCGTAACAGTGCCTGTCAAAAAAGCAGAAGAATCCGTTGAAAATCTTAGCATTCAGTTCAAAAAAGCTAACTATAATGTAAAGGATTCAGTTATGATGATTGCCTGGGATAAAGCCCTCGTTGAGGTTCCCGTTACGTTTTGATTCTGTTAGGTAATACACGCCACTAAAAATCCGCTGATTAGAAAACAGCTTATTTCTAATCAGCGGATTTTTAGTGGCGTTACGTTTAAAAATTCGGTTTCAAGAGGTACTTGTTATAAAACTCATCGATGACTTTGACCGCTTCCGTTGGCGTATCAACAATACTGATGAGTTTCATATCTTCGGCATTGATATTATGTTCCTGGCCCAACATTACGTTTGTAATCCAGTCAATCAGGCCGCTCCAGTAGGATCTGCCGACGAGCACAATGGGAAATCGGGCAATTTTGCGCGTCTGAATCAGGGTCATCGCTTCGAATAGTTCATCGAGCGTTCCCATACCGCCGGGCATCACCACAAAACCCTGGGCATATTTAACGAACATCACTTTTCGGACGAAAAAGAAGTCGAAGTTGATATTCTTGTCGGGGTCAATGTAAATATTGCTATGCTGTTCGAATGGTAATTGAATATTTAATCCCACCGATTTACCACCCTGTTCAAAAGCCCCCTTGTTCCCGGCTTCCATAATACCCGGGCCACCACCCGTAATGACGCCGTAGCCATGCCGTACTAATTTGGCGGCAATCTCTTCGGTCATTTTATAGTATGGATTGTCGGGCTTGGTGCGGGCCGATCCAAAAATCGAGACACAGGGACCTATTTTAGCTAATTTATCAAAGCCTTCAACAAACTCAGCCATGACCTTAAAAATGACCCACGAATCGGCCGTTTTTATTTCATTCCAGTCATGATCCTGAAAAGCTTCTTTAATACGTTGTTCGTCGGGTGTCAGCAGTAATTCATCACGCTTTGGTAAATCGTGGGCAATCCGTTCGGTGCTCTGCGTTTCAGAGCGATGAACATTTTCTTTTGTTTCGTCCATGTATGTAATTAAAAAGGCTGTGGGTGCTAACGTACTCACTTATTCGAATAAAACGTCCATCCTAATCAAAAATGAGTTGCCAGCCATGCCAACCGGGATTTTCCTTAGGGGGAATCGAATAACGAATTATTCCCTGAAAATGTTTCTTTACCTCCCTTTCATCACCAGCCTATTCTCTTTACCTTACAAATACACTGTGTTTGGCCGAATTAACGGGAGGTTCATCAAGATACAAATAGCCTAAAAGGCGCCGATTAAATTATTGTTAATCGGCGCCTTTTAGGCTATTTGTCTTCTTATCCGGTTAGAAATTGAGCGCTATTTTTTCTCCTCGTCGTAACTTAAGTTATACTGTTTCAACACATCGGCGGGTACACCTTCCCAGTTGTTCGGGACATTACCCACGTAGCCCAGATCGTCAATTCCCATTTTGCTGGTGTAAAATCCACCTAAAACGAAATTGCGCATCCGGGTAAAAAACGCTACGCCCTGCGTCATATCGGGAGTAGCTTTCCCGGGATAAGCGATCTGCTCAACCATGTCGATCTGCTGTGCTTTCGTACATTTTGCAAAGGGGGCACCGTAACGATTGACACACTTGGTATTGAGCCAGCGAAGTCCTCCGCGCATAGGGGTCTGATTGGCTGGTTGATCGACCATCATAAAGTCAATGAAGGCCGGTACGCCCGCCTGCGACGCACTGCCCGATTTGGCATCAGCCGGAATAATGATATCGCTCAGGATCGTGACCGTTTGCAACTCAGCGGGTGTAAAGAATTTCTCGCCATGCAATTTGGTGTCGCGCTCAGCCTCAAATTTCTGGCGTCCGGCCAAGAGTTTGGGCGGGACGACTTTGGGCTTTGGTTCTGGAACGGCTTCCTCAACTGGCCCAACGGCTAATCCGAATGAACTGAACGATAGGGCTTTAAGGGTATCTCTTCGTTTCATAAGTTTTAGGTTTACGGTTTATGGTCTTCGGTTTACGGTAGGCTGGCGCATGGTTACTTTAACGACGGACTGTTGTAAAGGGAAACCCATAAACTTTATATACTTTTTGCTTTGACCTGGTCAATGATGTACTCAGATGTGCGCATAGAGGATGCAAGGATGGTCCATGTAACGTTTTTGTCTCCCTGCGAAACGAAGGGCGCGGCATCGACCACAAATAGGTTTTTTACGTCGTGGGCCTGCTGAAATTTGTTCAGGGCCGATTTATTTGGGTCGTTGCCCATACGAACCGCACCCACTTCGTGAATGATACGTCCTGGAGGGGCTAACCCATAGTTCTGTTCGGGCCCGGGTTTATTGCCCATCGGAATGCCACCCATCGCATGAATGATCTCCTCAAACGTATCCTGCATGTGCTTGGCCTGTTTAATTTCGGCGTCAGCCCACTTATAGTGGAAGCGTAGTGTCGGAATCCCGTATTTATCAACCGAATTCGGGTCAATTTCGCAGTAGTTGCTTTCTAATGGTACCGGCTCTCCCCTACCCGACATCCCGATATATGCCCCGTAGAATCGGCGAACGTCGTCTTTCAGGCCTGCGCCGTAGCCGCCAGCGGGTTTCATCTTGCCATCCCGACCGGGTATTTTACCGTTCAGGGCTTCGATGCCTCCTCCGAAACCGTAGCCCGGCATCCCCATACCGCCACCGTATTCGATATGATAGCCGCGTGGAAAATCCAGTTTTTTGTTATCGAGCCACCAGGGGGTAAATACGTGCATGCCGCCCACACCATCTTCGTTGTAGCGTTTGCGGTCCATCAGTGCAGGCACAAACCCCGACCGCGACGCCCCCGTTGAATCATTCAAATACTTACCCACGACACCGCTGGAGTTTGCCAGTCCATTCGGAAAACGCGCTGATTTGGAGTTTAATAGCAGTCGAGCGGATTCGCAGGTGCTGGCGCCGAGAATGACCGTTTTGGCTTGTACCGACACTTCCTGCATGGTAATGGTATCGACGTAGGAAACGCCGGTAGCCAGCCCCGTTTTCTGGTCGGTCAGCACTTCGCGCACCATCGCGTTGTTTTGTAGCGTCAGGTTGCCGGTTTTAAGCGCCGGGATGCACAATACCGAAGAGGAGGAGAAGTCTGCGTACGCCTGACAACCCCGATTGCATTGATGGCAGTAAAAACATTGTCCGCGCTCCTTGTTGATCGGCTGGGTCAGAATAGACAGCCGCGACGGAATGACAGGAACACCTATTCCTTTGGCCGCTTTTTTGAGCATCAATTCGTGCAATCGAGGCTTTGGCGGGGGTAAAAAAATGCCATCCGGTTCGTTTGGGAAGTTTTCAACCGAACCGAATACACCAATCAATTTATCAACCCGATCATAAAATGGCTTGAGATCGTCATAGCCAATCGGCCAGTCATCGCCAACTCCTGAGATAGAACCACGCCTGAAATCGTCGGGGCCAAAGCGCATCGAAATCCGGCCCCAGTGGTTAGTACGTCCGCCCAGCATTCTGGATCGAAACCAGTGAAACTCAGCGCCCGGTTTCGACGAATAGGGTTCGCCTTCAATGTCCCAGCCACCCCATGCCGCATCAAAATCACCACCCGGCCGGGTTGTACTGGCACCGCGACGGGGGGATTCGTACGGCCATTTGAGCTGTGTAATGTATTTGGGGTCGGCGGGATCGAAATAGCCACCGGCTTCCAGCAATAGTACTTTAGCGCCAGCTTTGGTCAGCATGTAGGCAGCCATACCGCCCCCCGCCCCCGACCCGACGATGACAGCGTCGTAAACCGTTGGGGCTTTTTTAATCTGAAAAAGGTCCATATAGTTAGGTGAAAAGAAGACGTACTGAACGAGAAGGGATTACGGGTTAAAAAGTAAATCAACCCTGTCAACTACTGATACGGCCTAAACTCCCCGACTCATATGCGCAAACTATACAGCCTAGTCGCTATATTTGTCAAAATATAGCGACTAGGCCGTGTTCTGCTGTTAGTATAAAAACCGCTACATGGTCGATCTGTCAGCAAAAAGCGGATAGTGACAGGGTCGGTCTCCGTTAAGTGCTTCTTTATGAAAAAACTCCTCCTTCTTTTAGGCCTGTTTTTACCCATCGGTTTAAAAGCGCAAGCACTACGTATTGCTGTAGCGGCCAACGCTCAATTCGTGATGGAAGAACTCAGGAACGCTTTCCAGAAAAAAACCGGCATCACTGTCGAATCCATTGTCAACTCGTCCGGCAAGCTCACTACGCAAATTCAGCAGGGAGCGCCCTACGATGTTTTTTTGTCGGCTGATATGGCCTACCCCACAACGTTGCATGAGCAGGGACTGACGACGGCCGCACCGGTTGTGTACGCCTATGGGTCGCTGGTTTTGTGGACGCTGGGCGAGTTTCCTTTGTCAACTGATTTAAAAGGCTTACTTAACGGGAACATTCGCCATGTCGCTATTGCCAATCCGGCCACTGCTCCGTATGGCGAAGCGGCTGTTTCGTTATTGAAATACACGAAGTTACTGGAGAAAGTCCAGCCGAAAATCGTGTACGGCGAAAGCATTGCGCAGGTGAATCAGTACGTATTAACGGGCTCAGCGGAGGTTGGTTTTACCGCCAAGTCGGTCGTGATTGATCCCAGTCTGAAAGGAAAAGGCCACTGGATCGATTTACCCGCCAAAGGCTATTCGCCAATTGCGCAGGGTGTCGTGATTCTCAAACGTACCAGCCAGTTGAAAGCGGCCGAACAGTTTACCGCGTTTTTGGGTAGTCCGGCGGCTCGCCGTATTTTGCAGCAGTTTGGCTATCGTACCACCAAGTCCTGATTTATACTTTTCAGCCCATGCCCATCGACTGGGAACCCATTTGGTTAACCCTGCGCTTAGCCAGCATTACTACCCTGCTCCTATTAATCATTGGCTTGCCACTGGCTGGTTGGCTGGCGCTCAGTCGATTCCGGCTCAAGCCCGTAGTCGAGGCCATTATTAGCCTCCCGCTGGTATTGCCGCCTTCGGTCGTTGGGTTTTACCTGCTTCTGGCTTTCAGCCCGACGGGTGGTTTAGGGGGCTGGTTGTTACGTACGGTGAATGTGCAACTGGTCTTTTCGTTCGAGGGCTTGGTAGTGGCATCACTGCTGTATAGTCTGCCGTTCATGATACATCCCATTCAGGCAGGACTGGAAAATTTGCCCGCTTCCTGGCGAGAAGCTTCCTACACGCTAGGTCAATCGCCTACACGAACGCTGTGGCGCGTACTACTGCCAAATTGCAAACCAGCCCTACTAACGGGAATCGTCTTGTCGTTTGCCCATACGATTGGCGAGTTCGGCCTGGTTATGATGATTGGCGGTAATCTGCCGGGCCAGACGCGAGTTGCCTCCATCGCTATTTATGATGAAGTCGAACTCCTGCATTTTGAAACAGCCCACACCTACGCAGCGCTGCTTCTGGGACTTTCGTTCGCTATATTATTGCTGGTTTATGGCATCAACAAACGGGTGACGGTATGATTCACATAGACATTACCATGCCTCGTTTGTTTGCTGAAGGAACCGGTGCGCTCCAGCTACAGGTAGCGTTGGCGCCCGGTAGCCTAACCGCCGTGGTTGGTCCATCGGGTTCAGGCAAGACGACTTTACTACGTGTACTGGCGGGATTGGAAACGCCCCCTACAGGACGTATTGACAGTAACGGAACCAGTTGGTTCGATACCAGCCAACGAATTAATCTGTCACCTCAACAACGTTCGATCGGATACGTATTCCAGGATACGGCTTTATTCCCGAACATGAGCGTTCGCGAAAATATTCAATATGCCGCGCCTTCGGGGCAACGTCAACTCGCCGACGAACTTATTGATGCAACGGGCCTTAATTCGTTTATCAACAAAAAACCAACGGTTCTTTCGGGAGGTCAGCGGCAGCGGGTGGCCCTGGCGCGTGCCTTAGTTCGGCGTCCGCAACTCTTATTGTTGGACGAACCATTTGCCGCGCTGGACCCGGCAGCGGCTCAAACGCTACGTCAGGTACTCCTGGATTTGCACCGCACCTGGGGCACAACGACCTTATTGGTCAGCCACCACGACATCGACGTTCAGGCGTTGGCCGATCGCGTTATCCGGCTGGTGCAGGGTCAGATTCAAGCTGATTATAGGACCGAAGTCGGTAGTTCTGCTACGTTCCCAAGGGAGCGTATTCGACGTATTGACTTTGAAGAAACGCATCACCAGTGGGTTATCGAAACGGAAACGACGGAATTGCGCTCAACGAATCCGGCCTGGGGCCAACTAAAAATTGGTGATCTGATCGAAATCTCATGGACTCCGAAAGCGCTTTAAGGAGGTTTTTAAAATTTACTCATCCATGAAACCACTACCTGGCTCATTGGCTACTAAGAATCAATTGGTAAGGCGTTATTGCTAACTATCACCAACGTTCGATGCACACAGCTATTGAACCGTTCATTGCCAAATTAGGCGACAGGCCAATTAGTATTGTCCGCATTCAGCCGGGCCAGACGAAACAGGCCCTGGCGAGTCAGGAAACGCTGGCTCGGCAATTAAATCCAAAATTTCCGTTCAGATACCGATTCGCCGACGAAGCTTTTCAGCAAATGTACCGCAGCGAAACCCTCGTCGGGGCGCTGGCCAATTACTTCGCATTTCTGGCCATCTTCATTTCTTGTCTGGGGCTATTCGGGCTGGCGGCTTTTATGGAGGAGCAACGTACCAAGGAAATCGGGATGCGCAAAGTACTGGGGGATTCCGTCACCAGCGTTGTTGCTTTACTTTCTCAGGACTTCCTTAAACTGGTGCTGGTCGCCATCGTTATTTCGTCGCCCATTGCCTGGTACGCCATGAGCCAATGGTTACAGGGCTATGCTTACAGAATCAATATGGATTGGTGGGTTTTTGCCTTGGCGGGCCTACTGGCCATCGGTATTGCGCTCTTAACGATCAGTTTCCAAAGCATCAAAGCCGCGTTAATGAATCCGGTGAAGAGTTTGCGAAGTGAATAAGGAGTGAACACTAATACTTATAGTTTCGCTAAGTCTTCCAGCCTCGTTATCCATTCATCAAAGTGTGGACATTCGTTTCGGAGCACAGCCAGCGTTACATCTTTCAATATTAAGATTCCATCTGCGATTTTGTTGTATCCTGAACAAAGTGATAAAATACGCTTCGACGGGGCCGTATGTGGACTATCATTAATCTCTTCAGGTGTCTGGTATGTCTGTCTTATCGCAGCTAAGCTACCTGTAGGCAATTCAGGATGATCGAGTTGAAGCCAGCTCTCGGTGTGCGCTGGATCAGCAAAAAGTAACGCTTCAAACTCATGAAGTTGTAAATACGGAATGAATCGATAGTGGTTAATACGTTCTTCAAGTGCCTGTTCGAGTTGGGCAACACGGTCGTATGGACGTAGTAATCGAGTTTCATCGAAAGCCGGGAACTGGTTATCCAAGCCATACAGATCAATTAATGTCGTGTGCCAGGCAGTAGGATCTTCGCTAAGCCACTGTCTTATGTCGAACTCTGCCTTTCCAAAACTGGTATAACCTCCTCGATGTCCTTTACTGGTACGTAGTCGGCGCACATCGGCATAGATGCCTAATGGAAGTAGATGTGGACGCAGAATCTGGTTAACGAATTGCTCTTCAGCATGCCCTTCGGCCGTAACATTTAGTCGAATCATGGAGTACCACCGATTACATTTTTCTCCCACAAATCGCCCAAGCTATACTCGGTGAGCCAGGTAGCGAGTACTTCGGACTTTAACCGTCGAAATGTGGAATGACCATCTTCACGATCAACAACAATAATATCATCGGGTGTGAACGCATTGACCAGATTAACGCTCTGGGTTGACACGATAACCTGTGCGCGCGACGCAGCTTTTTTTAGCAAACCGGCCAATAAAGCCAGTGCTGTGGGATGCAGCCCCAGCTCGGGTTCATCTAGAAGAATCAAGTTGGGGAGCTTAGGCTGTAAAAGTAATGTTGCCAGGCAAATAAAGCGCAGCGACCCATCGGACAAATCACCCGCATTGAAGCGCATATCTGATTGATTATCCTGCCATTCTAAGAGAATCTTTTGCTCATTATAAGGATTGGGACGGAATACGAAATCCTTGAAAAAAGGCAACATCAATTGTATTGTACTAATAATACGCTCGTAATGCTTTGGCGACTTTTGCTGCATGTACCACAGAAAAGCGGCCAGATTACCAGCGTCAGCGCGTAAAAAAGAGGTGTCAGTTATATCGCTCAATTTCTTAACGGGAGCTTCAGTACTTGTATCATGAAAGTGATAGACACGCCAGTCAGCCAATACTTCCCGGATCAATCGGCTAAACCATAAATCATTTTTTGATAGCTGCGATTCTGTAGATCCAGTAGCAATTGTATCTCCCTCATAGCCAATAGCAGGGTTCTGCACAGACGCTACTATCTCCTCGTTTTCAATAATGAGCCGATCTCCTTCTGCTGGAAGCAGTTCTATACGGTACATGTTATCACCAACAAATAATTCAATGCTAATCACGTGTGTCTCCCGACTTCCGTAATGCAGGAGTTTGTCAGCACCGCCTTTCACAGCTGTATAAACTTGTAAACGCTGGTCGATTATTTCATGAAGAAATCGAAACAGTTCAATAAAATTTGACTTACCCGCGCCGTTCTGTCCAATCAGGATATTAAGATTTTGAATTGGCAGATCTACGCTCTTGATTGTCCGGAAGCCACTAACAAAAATTGATTGTAAGGTATGTTGCCCATCCATAGCCAAAACTACAATTATTTTTCTACCCTGTTGGTATGTTTATCTTAGTAGAGTGTAATCGCTTGTTAGAACGTATTAGCATCGAAATAGCTTCCAGAGTATAACGTAGTAAAGCAGCGCTGGTGAATATGTAAATTGAATTGCCTGCTTTCGTTGGTTCAATCAATGATACCCAATATACATAGCTGGTCGTCTAACAAGCATTGCGCCAGATGTAATGGAAATGGTAGCACTGTGTTCCCCATTGCCCAGTTGGGAGACGAGCGTAGGTAGTGCACAGATCGGCATAAGGCTAAAAATAATTCGTTGGTCTGAAAATCATGCCGAACAAAGAAAGGCACCAATTCAACCACCTGTGGATGTTTAATAGCCATATCTGCCCCGGCAACAGCTCGACCTTTATCATCATGACGAGTTTCTAACTTGTACAATCCTGCACTAACTTCAGTGTTCTGTGCCTTTTGTGGTGTTGGTAGTTTACCCACAGAAAAATAATGCCACAAATCAGAATTAGTTTGATCCAGAAATCCACTTAGCTCAGTGAAGTTTCGAGCGGGAGAATCATCATCAACTATTGGTACATATTGCGGGGTTTCGTTACCCATGCGTAGCCGGATGACACCCAGCAAATTAGTTAGCTTGCTGTCGTGCCGCGAATATTTACCCTTAATGCTCGTATTGGATATATGAGAGAAGTCCAAAACATCACGTTTTGATGTTAATTCCTCATTTTTAAGCTGCGGCCAAATATGATAACGAGAATCTGAGCCGCTGCCATTTCGCCAAACATCAGCTTCTATCATTACGACAGTTGGACGTTCATGTTGAGCAGTTACTACCTGAGCAGCAAATTCAGCTAATTGACTGTTAGTAAGATTCAAGGCATTCTTGTCGGGCGCATTATGCCACTCTGCCCGTTTCTCTGCCAGCATCCGCCCAATGGTTGGGCCAGCTTCGACATAAGGTATCCATTGATTAGGTTGGCTTGGTAGACATACGTCCACTTCTCCCGTCGCCCGAAGTCGAACGGCTATAGCAAGATGCGTTTTGGGTATGTCTGATTTAGCATTGGTTTGGCGCCGGTACAATGCGATTAAATCAAGTTTATTAGCTGCTTCATCAGGTAAGCCAGCTTGCTTATAAATATCGGATGGCGCTCCCAGAAGAGTACCGGTCTGACGCAGTACAAGATCAAAAAGACTCAATTGAGCACGTACTAAATCACCAGTTTCTGCCTTATTATTCTTAAATTCCTTCACTTTTTTGATACACTGCGACGCTATATTTAGTTGAGCATAAGCATCGCGAATAGCGCCCTTCGGCTGCTGACGTGGATCAATGCCTTTTCCGATTTGATAATTAATCTCAATAAGTGCAAGATTTATTGCTCCGTTTGTTGGTACATAGGGTTTGAGGAATTCGACCCATAATGCCTTTTTCTCGTGTTGCTGTTTTAGAAAATAAAGAGCTGTGTCTTTATAGAGTGGGTCAGTAGTGTCTTTGTTATAAAGAGCAAGTAGTTGGCTGTTCGTGATATATATGTCAACCACATTTAGCCATGCAGGGTACGTATCACCCTCATCAATAAGTAGCATCCGTTTTAGTTGTTGATGCAATAAAGAACGGGTACTGTTTTCCTGACAGACAACCAATATTGAAATTGGGGAATGAGGTAGGTTTACTGATAATCGTTCTTGCAACGTCTGTAAAGGCCCATCACCAGCCTTCCTAGCTGGCGACTTTCTATCCCGCCGAATTTCAAGTTCTTTCCTATACTTCTTAAACGGCAACATAGCCGCTGATGCGGAGAACCCAATAGGTGCAGACATATCGGCAGGCAATTGATCATCTGGTTGTAGCAACCCATCTAACTGTTTAATAACTGCTTGTATAATCGCATGCCGCTCATCAAGATGAAAACCAGTCTTAATACCATGCTGTCGATTATGATACTTATAGCCCTCAGCATGTACAAGGAGATATTCATCACCAAAACGGTCCGTAGTGTTGCCTTTAACTCCAAATCGGTCAGGATTATTATAAACGAGTTCTGGTCCTGCTAGTTTACGACCACCTACTCCCTCCAATAACTCAGGCAAATACTCATCCCAACAAAGATGGCCTGTATCACGATGGTGGGTTACCGGTAAACGTACAAGTGTTCCGTCGAAGGGATAAGTTGTTATACGTCCGGTGCCGATTCCAACTAATATGGATGTATTTCGGTTAAAATTTCCATTATCCAGTCGTTCATGTGCATATCGTTGGCAACTTAATTTTAAGAAAACCCAAGGTTTCAAATTACCGTCTGCATAAGTACGTCCCGCTTGTGTCTGCACAATAAAATCAAGTCGATACGCAAAATAGCCTTCACGGGGAGTGCTTTTACCAGTCTTTTTATTTTCATCAACATATGTAGCTTGAAAAGGCTGACTAACCACAAACAGACCAGTGCGATCACCACTATTACCCTGAACTCGACGCCACTTGATTTCTTGTCCGTCGCCAATGTTAATGGTTTTCTCATGAAGTAACGAAGCCAGTAAAGCGGGGACTGCTTGATAAACCAAACCATTTTCATGACCAGGATTCAATATCATCAACTCTGGCTTAATTGTTCGCCAAGTATCCTGATTTGGTAGCTCTCTTAGTGAGTCAAGGAATCGTTTACTATCATCAGCTTTTTTCTTCACCCGTTGCGGCAAGGTGTCAACCCAGTGTTGTCCCCAGATATTAATAAGCGGGTGTAGATCATCTAGTTCTGGCCGGTGCAATACACCATTCGTACCGACTACAAGAGCCCGATGATTATCCGCATTAAACCATTCAAAACCATGCGTTAAGGTAGGTGCACAGGCTAATAAAGCATTGTTTAAACGACGTAACGGAGGAGCTTGCTTTCGCTGGGATGTGCTAATTGCCTTCCTAAACGCAGCAATTGCCAGTTGATAGCTAGGAGCGAATAAAAGTGTTTCAACGTGCAAGTCTCGAATCACTTCGGGGGATACGGTATACCGAGCTAAGGTAATGTCAGGATTAATCATGGTGTGGGGGTTGGTTTATCGGGTGCCCATTGAAAATTAACAATATTATCTACTATTGCAGTAGCCAACGGACCGTATAGCGGTTGGCAAATCATCTCTTCTGCGTTTTTAGCATCTCCGGCTACATATTCTGCCAGTAGTTGAATCATGGCCGTTAGTAAGCTGGTTTTGGGTGTATCTGCCACACCTGGCGTCTTAGCATTGACAGGCCCCCAGGCCGCATCAACGAAGTACGCCCGAAACGGAACCCCTCCCCGTAGTAACCGGCCAACGGCTTGGATAATATAACCTAGTGTAGTGGCTGCTAAATCTTTGCGAGGGTAACATAGCAGTTCTTCATTATCAAACAGCATACTGTAGTATTGCCGGCTTTCAACCAATTGCCAGTATCGTGTCGCCAATCGGCGTGCGGCTTCGGCGCGCCCGGCCAATCCGTCAGTTTGCCAGGCCGCAAAATCAGTCTTCTGTTGCCAATCAAGGGTACGTCGGTTAACTTCCTGAGCGATGGCCTGCGTGTCATGCGGATGTGGATAGGGGCGTGTCAGAAAATAAACGGCGCCAAAAGCTGCTTTGCCGTTCGCATTCAGGATATTGAATCCACGCCCAATGGCACTCAGCGGAGCCACTAGTACCCGTCCACCCGTTCGAGCAAATTGTTCGATATCGGCTCGCAGAACGGTGAAAACTTTGTCCGCCTTTGTTAGCGAAACTTGATTCTCCGAGGTCTGCTCGTCGTTGTCTGCTACGAGATATTTGATCATACTCTGTTGGTCGGGCCATTGAAGTCGTAATTTATCGGCGACCCATTTAGCCTGTTCATAGGAGTTGACGAATAAAAGTAAGCGGTCTCGGTCATCCCAAGTGTAATTTTTCTGATTATCAGGTAGCTTTCCTGCCTGTTTTAGGCTTTCAAGTGTCTGGCCAAGATGACCTCGACCATTCGCACCAGCCAGTTGTCCAATCATTTGTTCTAGTCGACTCAGTACTTTTGACTGCCCAGTCCCAGAAATGCGAATCGGTTTATTATTTGAGTCATACTGTGGCAGAAATGCGAAAAGGCTCTCGGCAATAGCATCACTGTCTTCTTGATGAGGGAGAAGTACGTAATGAGGACGACCAACATGAAAAGCTGTTGAATCGGGTAGGTAAGACGTACCTGATAAAGCCAGTACGTTAGAACCGCGTCGTCCCGTCAAAGACGTGAGTAGATTATGAAAGTTCAGGACGTAACACCGGCCAATATTGGTATAGGCAAACAAACTTAAGCTCTGATTTCCCTCGCCACGTGCATAGTATGTTCCAAACTGTCGTCCGGTTAACGGCACAGGAAGGATTGTCTGCATAGATGTGTTAGTGCGATAATTGGGTGATGTGCCTTGAAGGGCAGCATTGTCGGGACGACTGTCCCACTCATAAAAAATAATTCTGGCACGGTTGTCAAGCAACGTAACAGTCAGAACAAACTGAAGTCGATAAGCTAGACTGTCAATCGTATCAACGTCCTTCTCCGTAAACACATTCGATGAATTTTCTTGAGATTCACTACGTATCTGTTCACGCAACTTGTCCAATTGAGTTGAAGTTTGCGGAAAATGCTCAAGAATCCACAAGCGGCAATCTTGCATCATGACTGGGTTCAAAGCGTTATTACCAGTCGCATCAATGCGAAGTAAAATGATTGACAAAGCAGCCGCAGCCTGGTTACCTGATACGCGCGTTAATTCTTCCGCTTCCAGAAGTACGCTGAAAACGCTCATGACTTCCAATGTACGTTGTTCGTGTTCCTGCCGGATAGCCTGCGGAACGTCTGGTCCGTCCACTTCTCTTAATCCGGCTATACGCCTTGCTAAACGGTAGAAAAGTGTTTGTGGCGTAAATTGTCGCTTAGCAATCCATTTTGTTAAAATATCATCATTGGCTTTGTCATTGACCGAGTCGAGCAAGGTTAATACTGATGTAACTAGCTGTTGTCCTGAACGTTCGGCTCCACTCCAACGCTGTGTGCGTGACGCACGGGCCATGGTACGGTATTGGATAGCATATTCCTCTGTTGGCACTGTGATTTTATCGAGTAGGCCCTTTCCACCACCCGTAAGCTTCACTTCTTGAGCGTACTGATCGTCAAACCATTTAATGATGGTGTCGGCTTCATCAAAGATCACCACATCGGATTGTTCATGAATCAACTCGCCTAGTCTAAGGCGTCGGTTATCCCAGTGAACTGGTAGCGGGCTGATACCCATTGCACCAGGCGTAGTAATCCAGATAGCGGCCGTTGGCATATCGCGATAAAGTTGATATTGCGGGCAGGTTGCTATAAATGGGCAGGCACTTGCTTTTTTCTCAGGTACTTCTTCTGGCTTATTATTTGACCCACTTTTTTTAGGTTTCGGCTTAACCATTTTGTGTAACTGCCGACAAGGTTCTGTGCCAGGAACGAAGACACCGCCATTGAAACGTTCAGCGATCACATTGTCAGGTAGGCAACTTTGTAATGGGCAAAGCGGGCTAATCCAACGCTCAGCCCAATGTGGTTGATGGCGAGCCTTGTGACGTTGATACTCTTCTGATGAGTAAAATCCTTTACAATGAGCTTGGCGGTTGCTACGTCCCAGTAACGGCACTGCTATTGGTGTGTCCGTTTCAGGTATATCCAGGAACCAGTAATTCAATTGATTCGCTAGTCGAAGAGCTGACTGAACATCGCCTACCACTAATGTTAGCCGCTGATTTGATGCTTGCTCAACCATATAAGCAGCCAAAAGCATAGCTAGTGTTGATTTACCCGAAGCAACCATGCCCGCTATATGCGTAAAGCCATCTAGGGTCAACCATTCAGCTTCCTCAAGAGTTGTTTCCCCAACTATTTACAACGTCAATCGATCCAGACGTTCAGACCAGGAAGTAGAAGGTGGTGAATATCCGTAACGTATTGCTAATGATCGTTCACGTTGATCAATTCGTTGTGCTACGGCTCGTAAAGATGTAATGGACACTCGAAATGAATCTCGTTCATCAGGGATAGTCAACCAGCTTGTTGGTAGTGGCGGTTGTTGATCCAACAAGTCTGCGGGAAAGATTACATTGGCTTCGACAATTTGATGCCTAAGGACTCCTTCGGACGAGGTCGCTTGAACATGGGTTTTGAAATAGTAAGAAAGGTTAGCCACAGCCAGATTAGGAGGAGTTTGGCGGTGATAATCAAGCCGAGAGACCATACATTGCTCGTAGATGGTCAAATGGATTTGGTGTTGATAGCTCTCTGGACGTCGGGCGTGAGTAAGAAGTGTAGGGCCAGGCGGGTCAACTTCGAATTCATAGCCTCGCCATTCGTCAGGTAATTCCTGATACCTCCGTAATTCATTTAACCATGCCGATTTAGCTGAAAAGGGAACAATCTGACGAACATTATCTAAAGCGGTACGATCCTCGTCGGCGAGCTGTTGTAGTCGGTGTTCAAATAAAGGCGACGCTCCAAGGAGCGCCCAGAATATTATTACAGGTTCATCCGCAAAACCTAGTCGCTCGGCCAATGCAAAGGTTAATTCAGTCCGTAATAATGAGTAAGCCTCCGTTTTGGACAAAACCTCGTCGTTTACAAGTTCGTCAATCCGGGCAGTGAGGCATGCGGGCGGATCAAACAATGGTAAAAAGTTCATGGCTTTCGGCGTGGTTTACGAATAGATTTTAAGTGAAGATCAACGCGATCAAGCAGTTGGCTACTGCTGACAATATTATGGCTGGCTGGCAAATCCGTGTTGCTTTTCAACAAAGGCAGGTAATGTGGATTATTTTCAATCCATCGGTTAGGGATTACATAAAATGCAGAACGATAGTCTAAGCCATTGCGATCGTCAATTGTCTTAAGTTCTGGTAGTAATCGCTGTGGGTTCTGGTAATCTTTTACATCAATTGCCCAAGCCATTCCATTCGCAAATTCGATTCGTATGTCGTATTGATCAACTCCTGGCCAGAGTTCAACTGCCTTCAGCAGACTAGGCTGCTCTTGTTGGCGCTTACCTAATTGGTTGAAAAGAAAAAGCTCAGGTAAGCCTGGAAAGCAAGTGCGAACATGGATTCCTGTTCGTATGCGAAGTATAGGCTCCCGTTCACTAGACTCTTGCCAAATGTGTTCAGCTTCGACCGGGTGATAATTACAGATACTTTGCCTAATACCCACCAAGGCATTTCCTTCCCAGTGCAACGGCCCACAATGATGACAAGACCATTGAGTTTGCCCGTCATTACATGGCTCATAGAAATCGCAAACATTGGGGAACGTCACGTACTTGCCAGACCAGAATTTCCTACGAATAGCATTGGTCGTGGTAATTGGTGATTCGATCAAAAAACGGCGTAGTTGGACATATTCCTGCTGAATCTGCTCTCGCTGTTCGGCATTCGATTCGTCTCGATAGGCATCCTTTAAATTAAGATAGAGCGATCTAAATAGGCGATTTTCTACAGCTACCGTTGTGTACATAGGTGAAGCAGTAGCGTCTATTTCGCTTAATACAGAATAGTAGTAAGCGACTGCTTCATCCGACGGTCGATTATGTATTAGCAAAGAATCTGTGGATGCAAATTCTTTTGGTAATGCGTAGCTAGCAGGCCACCATGACTGTATAGGTTGATGAAACAAATTGAGCCAACCTTGAAGTGTTCGAGGAGCGCTAGTTGATAGTTGTAAAGCAAGATGTTGGCAGACCTGTTGAAATAAAACTGGGTAAGGGTAAGGTGATTGCCGTTGCTTGTTGGTTAACTCATACAAGCCCAGTAGAAGCTTATCGAATAAGATAGTTTGCGGCATAGGACAGTATTTGTTTCTTCATTGAATCATTGGTATTACAAATAAAACACATTATTTTCTTTGTGTCAAGAGTGAAATGAGTTTTTTTTGTGTGAAACAGTAAAATCTTATGGCATATCAATTAGATGCTGATAGGTTGGCGACACTACTCCGTGCAAAACGGGCAGGGAGAGGTTTACGCGATATCGCCGATGAAATAGGGGAAGTAAGTCCGTCGACACTGTCACGGGTCGAAAATGGTAAGGCACCCGACCTTACTACTTTTTTATTAATCTGTGACTGGTTACAGGTAGCACCAGATGAGTTATTGCGAAAAGAAGAGGACACTACAGGTAAAGAAATAAACCCTTTAGAAGAAGTTGCTTTATTGCTACGTTCTAATAAGAATTTAGACGCTGCAACAGCTAAAACCTTGGCTACCGTAATAAAAGCGGCCTATCAAAGTTTAACGGGCAATCCTAATACGCCAGAGTCTAACTGATGTCCACCAACAGTTTGAGCTTTGCTTTCCGGCAACGATGCGAGTCTATTGCCACCGAGCAGCGTTACTTACTAAAGAAATTGGCCTTTGATCCACTACCCGCCATCGATTTAGCGAATATTTTGGGGGCCCATCTTCAATCGACCGAACAAATAGGAATTGATGTGGATGCGCTCAATGAATTGATGGGCGCCCAGAATTGGTCTGCGATGCTTTTCGGCGCAAATCCACCAATGATTATCTATCGTCCAGATCACAGTTTAGCTAGGCTAGAGTCTGACCTCATGCATGAGCTAGCCCATATATTGCTCAAACATCCATACGGACGGTATGATCCAGCAACAGGTAAGATTAGTAAAAATAGTCAGCACGAACATGAAGCTGATTACTTAGGAAGCTGTCTGCAAATTCCTCGACGTGGTATGCAATGGGCGGCACAGTTAGGCTTAACAATTGATCAAACCGCTTTACACTTCTGTGCGAGTACACAAATGGTCGAATGGCGAAGTCGAATGACTGGTATAAGACTACTATGAACGGAACGGTTCAATAAACGGAATCGCGCTCTTAACGATCTGTTTCCAAAGCATCAAAGCCGCGTTAATGAATCCGGTGAAGAGTTTGCGAAGTGAATAATAGCACCACCTTCGTTTTCTTGAATATTATGCAGAAAAGCGCCCGGCTTGTTATAAACAAACAAGCCGGGCGCAATCGGTTTTCAATTCACCGTATTCAGGTTCGGTGGCTGAAACTAACACTAACTTCTAATTACGAACTGAGGGGTAAAAAACAAGTGTAACTGACTTTTGGTATCCGTAAACCAAGCACTCAACAGTCATGAAAACGTTAATCTGCTGCACACTTCTTGTGCTGGTTTTGTCCTGTAAAAAGACCGAATCCGATTCCGTAGCCCCCGAATATCCAGCATGGTATACACTTAAATCGCCCGTTGACCATTCCATTGAAGGCGTCTGGGTGATCGGGACAAAACTCTTTTGATTTCGGTCGGATACGCGATTTTCCGTTCCACCGATCAGGGTCAGAATTGGCAGCAGGTTCTCCAGCAGTCTCTGGGCATGTTCGGTATCGTTCAGTATAAAGATACATTGTTCACCATGAGCGGCATGCTGGACAACAAAGCCTTACTGAATCCGAGCAATTATAGCATTGATGACGGCCGGAACTGGCAAGTGTATCGAGGCCATAATATAGTGTTTGAATACGCGCCCTCGTTAGGCTATAAGGGTTTCCCTTTTAATCCGGTTACGGCTTCCAACGGCGTTTCCTACACAATCAACCGCGTCTTTCTGGACAGTCCCACGGCTACTACCGGTGCTTTTGAAACGCCCGGTATTCTTACGTCGGATGGTCGCCGGATTGATCTTCCCCAACTTCATCAGTTGAGCAGTCTATACCTGGACAGTAAGGAACGACTTTACCTTGCGGGCACAGATGCCGTGTATGGTCGGGGAAAGGACTTTGCCTTCTGTAATAGCAAGAATGGCCGAGGGGTTGTCTACATCTCTAAGAAGTCACTACTGTAGCCAAACTTTTATTACTAGCGCATGCTGAAAGGGACTTCAGTAAATGGTTGAGCCGTTACCGGGCGGTCCTTGCGGGTTAGGTTTCGGTCGAACGGGCGGCTGAGGTTATTTCCCGCCAGATCTTCCAGCCGACTCTCAATACGCAACCTGTACAGACCAGCTTTCCAGGCTTCGCCGGGTATAAACAAGGCTCGTTTTTCTCTATCGGCCAGGTGCCATTTTCCTGAAACGGTTTCCCCAGCTTCGTTCATGACGTGCAGAGTTTCGGTCAGTAAACTGTAATCGAGTGCTTCGCCGAACGCTACGTCCAGCGGTTGTACACTGCCCGCTTGCGGCTGGTGTATCTGCCATCGTGCGGGCATGGGCGACAGGCTATCCCGTTGAACCGTAGAAAACGGTTTCGTTGTCGTCTTTGCTAATGTAGCTCCCTGCTGATCGGGCCAGTCCGCCAAAACAATGAGCTGATAACGACTACCGGCTTGTAAAGGTACCCCCAATCGTTTGTTGGGTTGCAGATCGCGCTTGATACGTCCGGGATCGAGCCAAAGGGTTAGAACGGTCCGGTCTGCGTTCCAAAGCTCGGGTTGAAGATCGAGAAACACACCGGGCAACGTATCGGTCCTGTTCTTTACCAGCGCTACGTATTTCTGCGATTGCCCTTCGCGCATGGGTCGCGAAAAATGCAGGTAGATTTTCAACAAGTTGTCCGGCAGGGAATCGCCGGACGGGTAGATCGCCAGCAACGCCGGCTTGTCGCCCGTGGCCAGGCCAGGAATGGTAATTTCGCTCAGGCGTTTATTTTTCAGCCACAGAACGTAGCGCAGGCCCCGCGTAAATGGAATGAGCGGCTCAAAGACAATATTGTCATCAATCCGTTTGTAATTGCCTAAAATAGCCACGTTCTGATCGGCCAGCCGTACCGACAACAGTTGCTCCAGCGAATCAGTCGGGATGGCTGGCGTGAACGATTTGGGAATAGCGATACCAACAGCCCGCTTGTTATCCCATCGGATGGTAATGCCAGTATCTTCCGCAGACTGGCAGGATAGCAGCAGCCCGGAAACAAAAAAAATCAGGCTATACGTAACGTATAACCTGATCAGGCCTTTTTCGAAATGTTTATAACATACGATCATTGGAAGTCCACAGATCAAGATTTCCGTTTGATCGACGTTGCAATAACACCATGCGAGAGTCGTCCAGTTTGTCGAGCTGGATCACGTTTGTCACGGGCAGCGATACAAAATCTACCCCGGCGGTGGCATAGTTTTCGACCACGGGCGTTGTCAGCGAACCCTGATAGGCCTCTATGTTTTTGTACTTCACCTTGAAGACCGGACGGCTCGAATTGGCCATCATCAAATATGATTCATCGCCTTTTTTCATCGTAACCATGTCAATCGGCTGATTTCCACTACCCATTTCGGCAACGGTACGTCCTTTTACGTGGCTTCCGGCCTTCAACTCATCAAGCGGGAACAGAACCAGCGGGGTACAGGTATAGCTGGCCACCAGGTATTTCTTACCTTTTATGTCGGTTGTCGTAAAGGTCTTGATGGGCGCCATTGTTTCGTATTTGCCGTGGGCCGCGTGGTAAATTTCAAGTGATGCCTGATCCTGAACGTTCGTAAACGGAAACGGAATGCTGCGGAATGTAGAGCCGAATTCCTGATTTGATAAGCCGCTGACCATCACTTTTCCATCGGCAAAACCCATATCCGAAATAGACGCAATACGTAGTGATTCACCGCGCTGGCCTTTGGCGTCTTCGGCAGGCGCGTTCGATAACGCGATGGTCGAAAACGGGATTTCTTT
Organism: Spirosoma endophyticum; assembly: GCF_900112365.1. Classification (GTDB taxonomy): domain Bacteria; phylum Bacteroidota; class Bacteroidia; order Cytophagales; family Spirosomataceae; genus Spirosoma; species Spirosoma endophyticum. The sequence continues at coordinate 314,317 of NZ_FOLQ01000001.1, forward strand.
CAGCGATACATTGGTAATTTTATCGCCTTCAATCTTAAGTAAAACCGGCGTACCATCGCTATGCTGCACGGCACAATACACATTCTTCGAAACTGGATTAACGGCCATGTCCTGAATGGTGATGTTACTCACTTCGGTGCCTAAAAGAGCCGCAATTTTCTGATCGATGTTTTTAATTTCCACCGGATTTGGCTTTTCGACCAGTCCGGCATCTTTGGTGTCGACGGCAAAAACCGTTGCACTTTTTCCATCACCAATGAACAGAACCCCAGCCGGGCCAAACGTCATGGCATTGATTGATTTGATACCGGGTGTTCCGGTTACAAATCCATACTCATTTTTGGGCGAACGAGTCGTCGTAGCCAGCAAAACAAGTCCGGCAAAGGCAACCGCCAGTACGGAGTACGTCTTTTTCATGTAGGTAAAGGTTTGTTTTAAGAACACGTTGATATCCAGGCCGAATATAGGCATAGTATCCTAGTTATCAAGGTATTTCATTTTTGTTATTTCATAAATTTCCCTTTCCGCTACGTGCCAGGCTTACTCACTTTTTCTGCTGGATATAGGTGTTAATGTTTTCTTCCAGAATAGACATTGGTACTGCTCCATTCGCTAAGACGACCCGGTGAAATTGCTTCAAATCGAATTTGGGGCCGAGTTCCTGTTTTGCTTTTTCGCGCAACGCTAAAATCTTCATCATCCCAATCTTGTAGGCACAGGCTTGGCCCGGCCAAACGATGTACCGTTCTACTTCTGTAGTCACCTCACCATCAGATATGCCCGTGTTGGCGATCATGTAGTCGATAGCTTGTTCGCGCGTCCATCGTTTGTAGTGAATGCCCGTATCGACCACCAGTCGAACCGCCCGAAACATTTCGGCCTGTAAGCGGCCCAGATTACCGAATGGGTCATTTTTATAAAAGCCCAGTTCGTAGGCAAGCTGTTCGCTATACAAAGCCCAGCCTTCGGTGTAGGCCGTAAATGGAATAATGGTCCGAAAAATGGGCAGCCCTTTTAACTCCGTCTGAATACCCAACTGAAAATGATGGCCAGGAATGCCCTCGTGATAAGCCAGCGTCTTCATACCATATTTCGGATGTTCAGAAACCTTCCTGAGGTTGGCGACAAAAACACCTCCCTTAGACCCATCCATGGCGGGAAGGTTATATCGCCCTCTTGCCTCACCAGCTTCTTTAAACGCAGGAGTTCGCTCAACGGAGATTGTTGCCTTTGGGCGGATGTCAAAAGCTGCGTCCAGTTCGTTACTCGCTACGTTGATAATGCGTGCATATTCGGCCAGAACCCTATTTTTTCCTTCGGGCGTTTCGGGAAAAAGAAAGCGTTCTTCTTTGCTCAATCCCTGCATGATAGGCCCGATCGATTTTGTCGTATCGGTATAACCTTCGCTTGTCAGGATGGCCCACATCTCTTTTTTGATCCGATTTACTTCCCGCAAACCAATCTGATGAACCTCCTCCGGACGTAGGTCTGTCGTTGTGTTGGTTCGCAGTTGATACCGGTAATAGGCATCGCCGTTGGGTAGTTTCCAGACCCCGTCATCGGTTGTCGCTTTGGCATACAGCCCTTCATTAAACGCAATCAGTTTTTGATAGGCTCCGAATACCGACGTCTGGATTTTATCGGCCACCTGTTTCGAATAGGACGCTTTCTCTTCGGTAGACAAGCCGTCAATTTTGGCTATTTTTTCGGTGAAATTGGTGTAGAGTGTATTCTTGGTAACCCCTCCGCTGATAAAGCCTTTCATTTCATCCAGCACCCGTTTGATCACGAACTTCGGCGGCCTGATGCCTTTTTGCTCCCTGATTTTGAGGCCTTCCAGTACCTGGTTAAACTTGGTTTCGAATCCAGATAAGCGGGCTATATAGGCCGTAATGTCGCCTTTACTCTTTAGCTTATGATTGGAAACAAGTAAGGTTGGCATAGCGCTCTGGACTCCACTCATCTGATTAAGGGGATAATCATGATAGAAGAACGCTTCTCTATCCAGTCCGCTTTTCAGGTACCAGGCGAGTATTTTTGTATTCAGTTTGTTCGCATCGGACTGGCTCCCGAAGTCGTAATCCTGAAGCGTTGCGTAGCTTTTCTTAAGTCTTTGGAAGTCGCTCCACTGGTGGGCGTCTGATACATCATCCCACTCGTCTTTGGTCAGATCATACAGGATCGGAATGCCCAGATACGTAACGGTCTCCGGACTACTCAAGGCCAGTTTTATAAATTCGCGATCATAGAATTGCCGGATACTAAAAGGGGTAAACCAGATCAGGTTAGTGAGCCATACTGAACCAATCAGTAAAATGAGCAATAATGTCCGTGATACCCAGAATTTCCAGGATCTTTTGGTAATGGTCATGTTTGAATGGATGGGTAGTTAAAGAAAGATTATTTATGAGCCATACCGCACCGATTAATAAAACGAGCAATAATCCTCGTGATGCCCAGGATGTTTTGGAAGTGGTCATATTTGTTAAAGGGAAGTTATGTATGGTGTGGATAGATAATTTCGATTGCCCTCTTTACAGGATCAGACCACTTCGTCGCAGCATGGCTTTGGGCGATGGTTCGCGGCCCCGGAATTTCTTGTAGAGTTCCATTGGCTTTTCGCTGCCACCTTTCTCCAGAATATTCTTGCGGAAACTATCGGCGGCCGCCTTGTTTTCCAGCCCCCCTTTTTCTTTGAAAAACTCAAAGGCATCGGCATCCAGCACTTCGCTCCATTTGTAGCTGTAATAGCCAGCCGAATAGCCACCGGCGAAAATATGCGCGAAAGCAGTACTGCTGGCAATCCCGTCAACATGGGGAAACAGGTTGGTAACTGAATCAACCCGATTTTCGACCGCTCCAATGGTCTCACCGGCTGGCTTCCGGCCGTGATAATACATGTCAATCAGCCCCATACGAAGTTGCCGGAGGTCACTCATACCCGCCATAAAGTTCTGACTGGCGCGAATTTTTTCAATCAGGTCACTCGGAATCACCTCACCTGTCTGGTAGTGTTTGGCAAATAATTTGAGTGCTTCGGGGTCATAGCACCAGTTTTCCATTACCTGCGAGGGTAACTCCACAAAATCCCAGGGGACGTTCGTGCCCGACAAACTCTCATACGTACCATTGGCTAACATACCATGCAACCCGTGGCCAAACTCATGAAACAACGTAGTAACTTCGTCGAATGTCAGCAATGATGGTTTGGTATCCGTAGCACGGGTAAAGTTACAGACGTTAATGACCTGCGGCCGGGTGTCCTGCCCTTTCTCAATTTTCTGTCCTTGGACATAGGTCATCCAGGCACCACTACGTTTGCCCGGACGCGGGAAGTAATCACCGTAAAATACCGCTAGAAATTTACCGTCCTTGTCAAATACGTCGAAGGTTTTCACTTCCGGATTATAGACCGGAATATCGGTACGTTCTTTAAATGTAATGCCGTAGAGTTTAGTAGCTACCGTGAAGGCACCATTCAGGACATTATCAAGCTTGAAATAAGGCTTCAATAATTCATTGTCGAGGGCATATTTTTCTTTTTTCAGTTTCTCCGAATAGTAGCTATAGTCCCAGCTTTGTAGTTTATCGTCCGTAAATCCGTGGGCTTTGGCATAGGTCGTTAGTTCGAGTAGTTGGCGTTCGGCGGCCGGGCGGGCATACGTAACCAACTCATCCAGAAAGCTCTGCACTTTTTCGCGCGAACCAGCCATTCGTTCTTCCAGCACAAAATCAGCGTGGGTTTTGTAGCCCAGCAGGTTGGCCCGTTCGTAGCGCAGATTGACCATCTTGCCGATGATTGCCGAGTTATCGTTTTTGTCGCCGTGGTAACCTCGTCCGTTATTGGCTATATATAGCTTCTGACGGAGTGCCCGGCTGTCGGCATTTTGCATGAACGGCACGTAACTGGGTGACTGCAAAGTGAATACATAGCCCTCTTGCCCATTCTTTTTAGCGGTGGATTTTGCTGCTTCGCGGACGTAATCAGGTAAACCGGCCAGGTCTTTCTCGTCGGTTATGGTCATCTTATACTCGTTGGTTTCGTTCAACACATTCTCGCCAAACTGAAGCGACAACTGCGCTATTTCCTTGTCGATAGCCCGAAGACGCTCTTTACCTGCTACGTCCAGATTCGCCCCATTACGGGCAAACAGTTTGTAGCTCTTTTCTAGCAACATACTACTTTCCGGATCCAGTTTCAGCCGGGCACGCTGCTCATAAACCGATTTAACCCGAGCGTAGAGTGTTGCATTCAGCGTAATATCATTGGTATAGTCACTCATCACTGGCGATGCCTGCTTTACAATTTTCTGAAGTTCAGGTGTAGTTTCGGAGCTATTCAGGCTGAACATGACACGGGTAACTCGTCTCAGCAAACTACCGGAGCGTTCGAGGGCAACGACCGTATTCTCGAATGTGGGCTTGTCGGGATTCGCAACAATAGCGTCGACCTCTTTTCGACCCTGAGCCAGTGCTTCCTGAATAGCGGGCAGGTAATCGGCATTAGTTATTTTGTCGTACGGCACCGTTTGGTGGGGCGTCAGGTAAGGTAACAAAAATGGATTCTGGACAACTTGGGGCTGTTGCTGCGCAACGGACGTAGTAGCGACAAGGGTCAGTACGAAACGGGTCTGCCTGAGTAATCGATTGATAAACATTTTGATCTGGGGATGAGAGGATAATTATACGAAACAATTGAAAGGCGGGTAAAATACACATAGCCACTTTTGATGACTCAAATCTCGGCTCTTTTCCAGGCAGACACTATCTGATTGGGGGCAGATATCGTCAAATTCGGGACATTGCGTCCATAGGAAGACGGTATAGTAGGAATCAGGTGTTTTTCTTCTGGCTGGCGATGAAATCGGTTGGTGTTTGCCGGTAAACTTCTTTGAAGACAGCTGCGAAATGAGACGATGTTTTGAATCCAATTGAGCCAGCCGTTTTGGTTACGGAATACCCTATACGCAATAGTTCGACGGCTTTATGGAGACGGTACTGACGTATTAAATCGGTAGGGGTTAGTTGGCTAAGGCATTGCACCTTTCGGTATAACGTTTTTCGGTTTATGGCCAGTTGATTCGCTAGCCAATTGACACTGATGGAGGGGTCTGGCAAATGCTGATCCAATAGCGAATAAATCCGAACGATAAAGTTAGGCTGTTTGCCCGGAGAGGCTACATCTTCAGGAGGCAGAATCAATGGCTGTCTATGGAAATTACCTGCGTTCGTTTTTCGAGCCATTCGCTTGTAAAATCGTGTTAGAAAGGTGTCTATGAAAGAATCTGAAGCAATGGTTTGAAGACACGTAACGGATTGCGTATCAGAAGCCTTCAACGCTAATTAATAGGCTTAATTTGCCAATATCCGGTGTTTGGACTGTTTTGAGATCGCTGTGTTACGACAAAAACCCATTGGTAGCCTGGTGCTATTGAGATGGGTGAAAGAGGAACTGCTTCAGTATACAGTAGCTGGACGTTGTTCATAAACAATATTTTTTCGTTACGAGAGTCTGGTGGTGCATCAGCCACCATGTCGATGGGTAATTCAGCGAGTGGTCTGTTGATGCGGGTGGCCTGCAAAACCGATGAACAGGCCAGTAAACCGCCGAATGAAGCCAGCAGTAAAGACCAAACTAGTAAACTTAAAAGGAAGGGTGTTTTCATGGTTAAAGGGGTAAAAGAGAGGTTTTGATTACTGATTGTACCCCGGAAGGTTTATAAAATGGTGTGGATAGACTGCCCGTTTGGGTAGGACAAAGATTGACTTCTACGGATCGTTGCCCTGTCAGATTTGGGGCATTTTATGAATTTTACTTACCAGACCTTGAACCGCTGGTCAGGGGTTTTGTACATTTTCTCACCCGGTTGCACATTGAACGCTTTGTACCAGGCATCAATATTGGTTAATGGTCCATTGCAGCGGTATTGTTCAGGTGCGTGCGGATCGGTCAGTATGTTCTGAGCCTGCGATTCGGGCAGTGTGTTAGCCCGCCAAACCTGTGCCCACGACAGGAAGAACCGCTGGTCGGGTGTAAATCCGTCAATATCGGCGTTGCCCTGACCCTGACTGGTTTTTTTGAACGCATCGTAGGCAATGGCCAGCCCGCCGAGGTCAGCTAGGTTTTCACCCAGCGTCAACTGACCGTTCACTTTGAGCGAATCAAGCACCTTGAAGCCAAAGTACTGCTCTTTTACTTTATCGGCGCGTTGCTTGAAATTGGTCGCATCATCTTTGGTCCACCAGTCACGCAGGGTGCCGTCGGCATCGTATTGGCGCCCCTGATCATCGAAGCCATGCGTCATTTCATGGCCAATCACGGCGCCAATTGCCGCGTAATTAACAGCATCATCGGCCTCAGCATCAAAGAAGGGAAACTGTAGGATAGCCGCCGGGAACGCGATTTCGTTGTTCACGGGCATATAATAAGCATTTACCGTTTGAGGTGTCATTAACCATTCCGTTTTATCCACGGGTTTGCCCAGTCGGCTAACATTGTCGGTGTACCACCACTTATTAGTAGCTACCACGTTACCGTAGAAATCGTCGCGCCGGATGGTCACGCCCTCGTAGTTTTTCCACTTGTCGGGGTAACCAATCTTACGCTTAAATGAAGTAAGCTTGGTCAGGGCGCGTTTTTTTGTGTCGACACTCATCCAGTCGACGGCGTTAATATGCTCGTTGAACGATGCTTCTAGATTATCAATCAGCACCAGAATCCGTTGCTTAGCTTCTGGCTTAAAATACTGCTGGACATAGAGTTGCCCTAACAATTCGCCCAGCGATCCGTTGATCAGATTACTACTGCGCTGCCAGCGAGGTGTTAGTTCTTTCTGACCCGACAGCACCTTGTTGAACGCAAAGTTTTGGTTCACAAACGCGTTACTCAAATACGGAGCCGCGTTTTTGAGCAGGTTCCAGCGCATATACGTTTTGAGATCTTCAACCGGAGTAGCCGTTAGCAAACTATCCATGGAATGGTAGAACGACGGACTTTGAACCAGCACGGTATCTTGTCCGCGAATGCCCAGTTTAGGCATCCAATTTGCCCAGTTGATACCGGGAGTTTGCTTCGTAAAATCAGCCACAGTCAGTTTATTGTACGTTTTGATTGGGTCGCGGGACTCTACGCGGGTCATTTGTGCGTTGGCCAGGGCTGTTTCCAGGGTCAAAATCGCGTCGACGCTGGTAGCGGCCCGACTGGGTTCTTCGCCAATCAGGGCAAACATTTTGGATAGGTTATCACGATAGGCTTCCCGGATTTTCTGGCTGCGTGCATCGTTTTTGAGGTAATAATCACGATCGGGCAACGTAGTGCCACCCTGCACAAACTGAAGTACGTTCTTGTTTACGTTTCTTCTATCCTGCGCCACAAAAAGAGAAAAAAACATTGTGCTTCCCTGGGCACGCTGATAAGCAATTTCGTTCATCAGGTCGGCTCTGCTTTTTACCTGCTCCACACGGGCAAGGTCTGCCTTGATCGGGTCGAAGCCTTTTTGCTCAATCCCCGTACTATCCATTCCGCTGGCGTAGAAATCACCCACCATCTGGTACAACCGTCCTTTTTTGGTGTTTTTGGCGGCATCTTCGAGCAACGATTTCATAGCATCGAGGCTTTTCTCGTTCAGGATATTGAAACTGCCCCACCGGGTTTTTGACGCCGGTACCGGGTTTTTCTTTAACCATTCACCGTTGGCATACTGATAAAAATCATCGCCGGGTTTCACGGCGAGGTTCATGTTCTGCCGGTCAATGAAGGGTATTTTTGGGGCGTTCGGCTGGAGTAGCCTCTTGCCGGATTTGCCTGGAGGAGTAGCGGCCATCAGGCCAGCCATCAGCATCACTGCCGAAAGAAATGTAAGTTGTTTGTTCATTGGAAAATGGGGATTGATTTGGGACGTTTTGTTAGTTTGTTAGTTCTTCCTGGCGATTGCCTGCTGACTCTTAATCCAGCTATCCATCTTAGCCTCAAAAATCGCCAGTGGCATCGGCCCGTCTTTCAGCACCTGATCGTGGAAGGCCCGGATGTCGAACCGATTGCCCAGGGCTTTCTCCGCCTTCTGGCGAATGGCCATGATTTTCAACTCACCAATCTTATAGGAAACCGCCTGTCCCGGCCAGGCAATGTAGCGCTCTACCTCCTGAATAGCCTCAGCCTCTCCGATGGGCTCGTTGGCTAAGCTGTACTGAATGGCTTGCTCACGCGTCCAGCCTTTCTGGTGAATCCCCGTATCGACCACCAGCCGGATGGCCCGGTGAATTTCGCCCTGGTAGCGGCCCAACGCCTGGAACGGATCGGTGTAAAGACCAAGCGCTTTGCCCAGACTCTCGGCATATAAACCCCAGCCTTCCGTGTAAGCGCCGTAATTACCAATTTTCTGAAAGGCAGGGAGGGCTGAATTTTCGATTTGGAGTGAAATTTGGTAGTGGTGCCCCGGAATGGCCTCGTGCAGAAACAGGTCTTCCATACCCCAGTAACTGAATTTGGCCGCATCGAGCACGGGGAAATAAAAAACGCCGGGGCGCGACCCGTCGGGTGTGCCAGGCCAATAATGAGCGGGTGACGAAGCAGCCCGGTACTTCTCGATCGGGCGAATCTCGAAGGCTGTTTTCGGAACCATGTTGAACAGACTCGATAACTGGGGCTTCATGGTCTGGTAGATCGTTTGAAACTCATTTAATACGTCTTCGTCCGTTTTATACGGAAAGAATTTAGGGTCCGTATCGATGTAGGCATAGAATGCTTTCAGGTCGCCGGCAAAACCCACCTGCTGCCTAATGCCTTCTATCGCCTGCCGAATCCGTTTTACCTCGCTCAACCCCAGGGCATGCACCTCGTCGGGCGTCATGTCTGTGGTTGTCGACGATTTAACTAAGTACGCGTACTGGGCCTTGCCGTTAGAATCGGCTTCGATGCCAACCGTTTCGCGGCACCGGGGCAGATACTCGTTCTGGAGGAACGTATAGAGCCGACTGTAAGCGGGCATAATCTGCTGCGTAATAGCGGTGGTATATGCCGTCGTCAGGCGTTGTTTATCCTCGGCCGAGAAGGTGGCGGGCATGTTTTGTACCGGCTTATAAAAGAGACTTTTCGTGACATCGTCAACGAGCATCGCTTTTATCTGGGGTAATACCTTCCCGATGACCACCTTCGGCTGCACATAATTCTGCGCCATACCGGTCCGCATGTTGGCAATGGCGGTATCGGTCTGAGCGACAAAGCCATTAATTCGCTTTAGAAAATCATCGTAGTCTTTCGCCGACTTAAACGGGTGAGCACTGGAGCCTGATCCTAACAGCGAAAAAAGTATATGGAAACCAAACATCTGGCTCATTGGTGTCAGATAGCCTGTAAATTCCATGGCTGCCAGATTAGTTGTAAGGTCGTAGCGCCGAATCTGGTAGTTGAGCTGATCCCGCTCACCGAGTTGCTTCTCGTCATAAGCTTTCAGTCCATCCAGATACCGCGTGTATAAACGCTTCATTTGATCGCGGTAGGGTTGACTGAACGTGTTTTCGAGTTGATCGTTGTAGCGGTAATCGCCTAGGTACGACGCCCTCGTTGGATTCAGCTTCAAATAATCCTCGTAATAGGCCGTCAGCAGGGACTGAAAGCCGACCGACGCAGGGGCGGGTGTTTGACCGAAGGCCAGTTGAGAGCAGGTGAACGATAACAGGAGCAGGCAAGTACGCGTGACCGCTGAAAGGAACGTGAGTTGTCTATTCATTGAGGAATTGGGAGATGGAGTCAGCAAGTTTTGCCACTTCAAAGGTCTCTCACTGTCCTCTGATGGCCTGTCGGATTCGGGGCAGATGTCGTCAGATTCGGGGCATTTTGCCCATAGAAAGAAGAAGAAAGCAACAATCAGGCGTTTTTCATGCGATTGTTGATAAATTCGGTGGGCGTTTGATGATACGTCTCTCTGAAAACAAGAGTGAAATGAGAGGGCGTATTGAACCCCACCAGGTCAGCCGTCTCTGCTACGTTATGACCCGCCTTTAACAACTCAGCCGCTTTGCGAAGCCGATACTGGCGGATCAGATCAGCCGGTGCTAATTGAATTACGCTCTGCACTTTTCGGTAAAGCGTCTTGCGGTTCATGGCCAGTTGATCGGCCAGCCAGTCCACACTAATCGAGGAATCATCCAGATGCTGATCCAGCAACCCATAAATCCGAACCAGAAAGGGATCGGTGCTTAAGGCGGGGATAGAAGCCGGGGGGCTACCGGGCGAATCCACGCCGGGCGAATCCATCGGAGCGCCGACCCCACCGGGCAAGGCAAATTGATGCCGGTAATGGTTACCTAATCGCTGCTGGCGGGTAATCAGATTGCTGAGCCGCAACTGCAACTCGTCGATGCTGAAAGGCTTGGCCAGGTAATCATCAGCTCCTTGCCGGAGGCCTTCGATCCGGCTGGGCAGAGCGGCTTTGGCCGTTAGCATCACCACCGCGATATGATCTGTATCGGGATGGTTTTTAATGCGACGGGTTAATTCATAGCCATTCATGCGGGGCATCATTACGTCCGTGATGACTATATCGGGCAGTTCAGCCAGGGTGCATTCCCAACCTGCCTGCCCATCGGCGGCCTTCATGACGTGGTAAGAAGGACTTAACTCACCCGTCAGAAACTCCTGTAGCTCGTCATTGTCTTCCACAATCAAAATTCGGGGATTCAGCTTTTCAGCTAACGGCAGTGGTATCACTGAATGCGTAATGGAAGGAGCCCCGGTCTGGCTGACTGTTGTTATACGTCCGGGAGGAATCAGGACGCGGGTACTGACGTTAGCCGACAGCGAACGAACCGGCAGTATCAGCTGGAACGTAGTGCCCACAGCCAGTTGGCTCTCCACCGTAATGGTTCCTCCCACTACGTCGGTCAATTCTTTCACAAGCGCCAATCCAATTCCGGTGCCTTGATAGACGCGGGTTTCTGATGTGTCGGCTTGATAGAACCGGTCGAAAATATGAGGTAATGTAGCTGGTGCAATGCCAATCCCGGTATCAGTCAGTTGAAGTTGCACGCCTACCATTTCCTTGCCTGCCCAAACTGGCGATACGGTTAGGGTTACCTGATCTCCCATGTCGCTGAATTTTAACGCATTTGAGAGTAGATTCATGAGGATCTTTTCCCACTTATCGGCATCGAATAAATGGTCCTGTTCCGGTAGATTGTCAGCACGAATCGTTAGCGTTATACCCTTGTGGCTGGCCGTCCGTTGAAACAGCGCCACCAGCTGGCTTATGAAGTCCGATACGTTCCCCTGATTCAGCGAGACACTCATCTGATTGGCTTCCAGCTTCGACAAATCCAGCAATTGGTTAATGAGCCGTAGTAACTGATCGGCATTGCGTTGAACCATTGTTAATATCGGCCGGTCAAACCGACTTTCCTGCAGCAGTTTCTCTATCGGTGAAATAATGAGCGCCAGGGGTGTTCGAAACTCGTGGGTAATATTGGTAACGAAGCGTGATTTAACCAGATCAAGTTCGCGAAGCTGGTCGGCCTGTTGATGGAGTTCATAGGTACGTTCAGCTACCTGAAGTTCCAGTTGTTCGTTCTGCCGGGACAATAGCTGTTGCCGTTCCTGCTGATGGGCCAGATTTCGGGCTGAGAGATTTTCAACCTCCTGTAGCCGAGCCATGAGTTGCTGATTGATCCAACCGTGTTCCAGGGCTAGCAGAAGTGACAGCGTGAGTGGGAAACACAGAAACGCAGCCAGATAAAACAGGTGAAAAAGCCATTCATGCCCATAATCAGAAATATGCAGTGCAAACAGGACTGAGGATAGCATCATAAGCCCCAGATTAGCAAATGCACCGCTGGTTACAATTCGGGCACCGGGTAATTCGCGTCGGGTAGCCACCAGTGAAAGTCGTATCAGTTCCAGAGGCAGGTAGTAATTTATTGGCCAGAACAGCCACAGAAAATCAGCTGGTAGCGGAATAAAAACGAGTCCAATACTGCCGATGGCCAGCCAACACAGCCACCCTTTGCGAAAATTGAACATCGTGTAAAACGTAAGAATCGCCATACCGGGCATCCAGACAGCCAGGTACGAACCGTAATACACCAAAATCCGCAGGCTCAGCATGTGCGTAAAATCGTTTGCCGCCATGGCCAACAAGGCAAGGGTCAGCATCAGATACATACCCGCAGCATAGAGATTGGTACGTTTGGTGCGGTGAGCAAGATAAAGACTCAAATGCAGGATAAAGAGAATAAACGAGATACCCAGTTTGAAGGTAGCCAGATAGGTGGCCTGTACAGCAACGGGTTTGAGCGCGGGTAAGGCCGTTGTTGGGAACAGCCAAAACTGAACAGCGCCCGCATCCCAGTGCAAGTATTTTGCCGTATAGATCAACCCGGACTGACAGCCAATCCGTAGAGCCAGCACGTGTTTAGAGGAGGCTTTCAAGGGTAAACTATAGGCTGAACTTGGATTGTAGGCCTGCACACGGTCGGGGTTGGTACTGATGGTACCAAACGTATACAATAACCGCCCATCCAGATAGATCTCTGACGCAACGGATTGAAACATTTTGATCATCAGGGGCGGCAAGTCGGGTCCAGTATGAATGTGCAGCCGAAGCCAGCTGATCCCTGCCTGCTGGAGTTGTGGTAACTCCCGAATGTCTTTGGTTGGGTCGATGTGGCTCCAATAGCGATCATCCAGTTGCACACTAGCCCCGTTTGGAACATCTCCGGCCTGAAATCGCCATCCATCTTTTAGCAGATAACCATCATCCGGTACCTGAGTCAGTGATACGTCGGCTGTTGGCACCTGAGCGTTAGCGATCATCAACCCCTGAATCAGGATCAATATAGCTAGTGTTACCCGAAAGAAACGGGGCCATAAGGGTTGATTCAACCTTGATTCATGCGAACAGACTCGATAGTTCATTAATTGGCTTTAGCCGACTAAAAGGGATGAGGACGCTTTTTTTCAGATTAACCAAGAAGGGCCAAAAGCAAGTATTTCTACCTAATATATTTATGTTATTTCCCTAGTAGTATGAAGTTTGGTAGATTATACTGACTAGTGGCTAAAAAGATAGCCCACTAAGATTTATGATCGATTGCTGGAGAATAGGCTACGTCCAACAGGGTTAAGGCGCATTTTCTGGTCAGTCAGCCTACAAAAAAACCCCGGCTTGTGTTCTGTCAAGCCGGGGTTTTAATGGGGTTTTGCTACGTTATTTCTTTTCAGCTGTCGCGTCGGCCTGTTTGGTAAATTCACCATTGGCTTTCACCTCTATTTCATCACTAATGATCGCTCCGGGCGTTCCTGCACCAATCCCAAAGTCCGAGCGTTTCAGCGTACCTTTCATATTGAAGCCCACCTTCTCTGACTTTCCACGCGGACCTTCATTGGTTATTGGGCCATTCATTACCACATCCAGCGTGATGGGTTTGGTAACGCCGTGTATGGTCAGGTTGCCGGTTACTTTGTATTTTTTATCACCGGCTTTCTGGAACGACTTGCTCTTGAAGCTCAGCGTCGGGAACTTGGCAGCATCAAAATACTTCTCCCCTTTCAGATCGCCGTCACGTTTTTCGTTGCCGGTATCAATGCTGTTAACATCCCCCGAAAATTCAAATACCGCGTCTGACAGATCGGGTTTGGCCGCCGTGACTTTAGCGTCGAATGTTTTGAAAAGTCCATCTACTTCCGACAGCATCATGTGCGTAACGGTGAAGCCCACTTTAGCGTGGGCTTTGTCGAGCGCCCACGTTTGGGCGTAGGACGTTGAGAGAGTGAGTAGTGCGGCAACAGATAAAACGAATGCTTTCATGGGTTTGGAAGTTAAATGAGTGAAAATGGTTTGACCTGACAATGATTGTCGATTACTAAAGTAAGAATCTTATAATCAAATACAATCATAATTAATACAAAATGGATAGTGATAGTAAGGTGATTGCCAGCCATTCCCCATTATCATTATCCATTCTTAACCATCCATCATTTATTCTCCTACTTAGGTCGTCCGCCACCCGCTGGTGCCGCCTGTGGCTGCTGACCACCGCCATCACCCCCACCATCTTTCACATCATCATTGCTTACCGAGCGGCCTTTGCGACGATTTTCTTCAAATGTCATCTTGCCAATGCGGTAGGTAAATGTCACTTTCAGGTTCGAGTTGTACAGGTGATTAACGTTCACCTGCGACAGTAGTGGCGAATTCAGCGTAGTCCGCATGGTCACCCCATTTCCAACGAAGTTCTCAGCGGCCAGCCCGATGCTGCCCCGCTTGTTGGCAACGTCTTTTCTGACGCCCACCGAGTACATGTAGAAACTACCCATTGTGCCCTGCAATTGCGGATTTGGTCCCCGAAAGAAGCTGAACACCTGCGCACTCCAGCCTTTGTCGAGCTGTAACTGACTCATTAGTCGACCGCCAATGCTGATGCCCGAGTTGTTGATGGTCACCGACTTGCCGTCGGCCCCGGCGGTGGTTCCCTGCATGTACATATAGTACCCGTCCAGGCCACCATTGATGCTCCATTTCGCCGTGATGCTGGTATTGAAGAAGACGTTGGCGCCTACGGTACGTTGCACCCCAATGTTTTGAAACGTAGTGATTATGCTTCCCGCCATTGTATCCGATGGTATCCGAATCTGCGAAATGGCGTTGTTGGTTATCCGGCCAAAAACGGCGGCATTCAGGTACGTTTTCTTGATCGTCGAACTAACACTCAGCTCCATGTTGTCGGTGAGTTCGGGGCTTAGATTCGGATTACCAACGCTGATATTCTGCGGGTTCGCCTTGTTTACGTTCGGGTTCAGTTGTTGCAGACCCGGCCGTTGAATCCGTCGGTTGTAGGCCGCCTTGAGGGTGGTGCCGCCTTTCAAACTTTTCGATACGTTAACGCTCGGCACCAGATTACTGTAGCTGGGGATGTTCAGGTTTACGTATTCGTTCGTTTCGTTTGTTGTGGAGGCTTTGGCCGATATGCCGGTGTGTTCGTAGCGCGTTCCCACCTTGAACGTGTACTTGCTGGGCGTTACGTAGGTGTATGAAATGTAGCCCGCCCCGATGTTCTGGTTGTAGATCAGCGCTCCCGCCGGGTTGGTTGGATCGTAGATCAGGTCGCCCGTGCTGCCGCCAATTTGATATTCATAGCGGCTATCAACCTTCCGCATGATGGCTTTTCCGCCAAATTCCAGCAGTTGGTTTTTCCTGATCGGTGTCTGATAATCAGTCTGGATCGTCATTTCCTGATTCGTGTTGTTGTTCAGGTTGCGCTGACGAGCGGTTAATTCCCCCGCTTGACCCAGAATATCCGCATAGAAATTGTTGACCAGACCGGTGCGGCTGTACTGCGTGGAAATGCTCCACTCCTGTTGCGGCTTAAACGTGCGGACGTAATCCAGATTCATGTCCACCGAGTTCGACAGGTCTTTCCGGTTCACATCGCGGTTGGTCATGCTCAGCAACGAGTCCATAGCGAACGTACTGGTCAACTGCGTCTGTTGCTGAATAAAATTGCGGGTGCCGTACCGGATGTTGGCCGTTAACGACTGATTCTTGGCCAGATCATAATCGAATCCGAGCGTGTACTGACCAAAAATTGGCTTATCGAAGGCCGTTGCCTGTTGACTGGTACGTAGCGATTGGGCACCCACCAGCGTCGTCTGGTCCAGCGTCGAGGAAGCCCGGTTATACATGGCCCGTCCGAAACCGCCCAGACTAATCCCCAATTTGCCCTGCCGGAATGAACCGTTCAGCCCCAGGTTAGAGGCACGAAGACCCGCCCCGGCATCGACATTCAGGGTTAAACCATGCAGTGTAATTTTTTTCGTAACGATGTTGATAATTCCGGCAGCTCCTTCGGCATCGTACTTGGCCGACGGACTGGTGATCACCTCCACCGTTTTGATCATATCGGCGGGAATTTGTTTGAGGGCGTCGGCAACACTACTCGCAACAATGGTCGAGGGTTTGTTGTTGATCAACACCCGAATATTTTGACTGCCGCGCAGGCTCACATTTCCGTCCAGATCAACCGACAGCATCGGCACGCGTTTCAGTACATCCGACGCGTCGCCCCCTTTGGAGGTCATGTCTTTATCGGCGTTGAAAACGAGCCGGTCCACTTTTTCTTCGATCAGCGCAACCTGGCCTACTACGTTCACTTCCCCCAGCGTGCGTACATCGGCGGGAAGTTTTACCGACCCCATGTTCAGCACTGTACCTTTTTCGATGGTGAACGGCTTTGAGTCCAGGTTTTTGTAGCCAATAAACGAGTACTGAAGCCGGTAATCGCCCGGTGCCAGTTTGCTCAGCGTGAAGTTCCCTTTGGCATCCGACGTAGTACCGTCGATGGGCTTATTGGTTTTCACGTTCATCAGGGCGATGGTCGCAAATTCAACCGGCTTTCCCGATGTCGAATCAACGAGCAGACCCGTTATTTTCCCATTCCCTTTCGGCGTATCATCGGCAACACCGGTAAACTCCGTTTTTTTCCGCTGACCATCCTGATTGTTCATTCCGGGAGGGCCACCCGGACCGCCACCCGGAGGGCCAAATTGAGCGTTACTTGTCTGGATTTGGGCCAGACCGCTCCAAAGTCCCAGCGTTAGTAGTAGATGTAGAAAATGCTTGTTCATCGGTATTCAGATTGAGAAATTAGTGAACAAAGCAACATTTCTTTAATTAATCCAAAAAATGCAATAGACCGGGGGGTAGAAAACGTCGGCAGATGGGCTGTTTCAGCCGACGAATGAGTTGCCGAATAGTACCAAAGTTCAGCCAGTACGCAATGGAGCCATTCGTCGGCTAAAAGGCCCAGACCATCGGGAAACTCTGTGTATGTGCCGATTAATTAAACCGCGCGTTACTTTTTACCCTAAACTTGCAGCTTTCCCGACGATTATGGCTGCCACTCTTTTATCCCGTCGCTACGTTCCCGTGCTGATTCACGTACTGGGCTGGTTTCTGATGAGCTACTTACTTTTTTTCAATCAGTCGCTTACGTCCGAGATCCAGTTTCCCCGCTTATTCTGGGTACGTCAGCTCATCTTTTTGAGCCTCATGGTCGGTGTTTTTTATCTGAACTCTCAGTGGCTGGTTCCCCGGTTGCTACTCCATGAGCAGACAGGCCGGTACGTACTATCACTAGTGGGCATCATCTGTTTTGTACTACTTGTTTTGGGGAGCGTTGAACTAGGGTTTGATTTAGCCAGGCAGATGCATCGGGCTTTTCATCCCGACGGAAAAGGGCAGCCTAAACTTTACGGCTGGATTCAACCAAGTCTGTTTACGATTCTGCTGGTTCTGGGGATCAGTACCAGTATCGCTTTACTTCAAAAATGGCAGGACGATGCGAACTTTCGCACGGCGCTGGAACAGGCTAAAACGACCTCAGAGCTTTCATTTTTGAAAGCACAGATTAATCCCCACTTCTTTTTCAATACCCTCAACAACATCTACGCGCTCACTTTACTCGACGTTGAGACCGCTCGCGAAGCCCTGCACCGACTTTCCCGGATGATGCGCTACGTCCTGTACGACACCCAGTCGGGCACTACGTTGCTGAGCAAAGAACTGTCGTTCGTGAGCGATTATATCCAGCTCATGCAACTCCGGCTCACCGATAAAGTCACCGTTACGCTCAACAAACCGGAGCCGCTGCACGATCAGCCCATTGCGCCTATGCTGCTGCTACCATTCGTGGAAAATGCCTTTAAACACGGCGTCAGTTCGGTGCATCCAAGCTCGATTACCATTTCCGTCCAGCAACAGCAGCATACCCTTTTGCTCGATGTCAGCAATACGTTGTTTCCCGAAAAAGCCCCCTCACTCGAAGTGGGCAATGGCATCGGACTGACCAACACCCGCCGACGGCTCGATCTGCTGTATCCGGGGCAGTACTCACTGGATATCAACGAGCATACGCCCGCTGACGAATACCATGTGCATTTAACCCTCAATCTGGCATGACAACGCTGACCTGCATCGCGGTAGACGACGAACCCTTGGCGCTGGGACTTGTCTGTGCGTTTATCGAAAAAACGCCTTTCCTGACCCTCGTTGGCCGCTATAGCAGTGCGGTCGAAGCGTTGCAGGGGTTGCTGTCAGCGCCGGTCGATGTTATTTTCCTGGACATTCAAATGCCCGACCTGACGGGGCTGGAGCTAGCGCGGGTGCTGGAACGTAGCAATCGGGGAGCACTGACCACGCGTATAATTTTCACAACAGCGTTCGATCAATTTGCCATTGAAGGCTTTCGCGTCGATGCGCTGGATTATTTATTGAAGCCTTTCAACTACGAGGAGTTTTTGCGGGCAGCCAGCAAGGCCCGTCAGTATTTCGAGTTGGTGCAACGTGTTGAACCCGCTCCTGCCGTGGCAACTCCGCTGACCATCCCACCCTCCGACGTAGCCGAAGATTACCTGTTTTTGAAAGTGGAATACCAGTTGGTACGTATCGCCTACAGCGACATTCTGTACATCGAAGGCTTAAAGGACTATGTGAAAGTGTACCGCCAAAGCGACCCCGACAGGGCTTTGCTATCCTTGACCAGCCTGAAAACGCTCGAAGAAAAACTCCCGCCCAAACGCTTCATGCGGGTGCATCGGTCATTCATCGTCGCCCTGGATCGGATTAGTGCCATCACCCGCAACTCCGTACAAATTGGCTCAGCCACAATTTCGGTCAGCGATCAGTACAAAGATGCGTTTAGCCACTTCATCAGCCGCTGGCTGTAGCTTTTCTGTAGTGCCGACCGGGACTGTCGGCACTACGGGTATTTCAGTTTCCCTACCTTACTCTATTATGCGTTTTTACCGTTGCCAGAAAATTAGCTATATCGGTTAAGAATTGATTCGGCCGCTCATAATGGATATTATGACCACAGTTTGGGTAGATCTTGTGATCGATCAGGTGCGGATGTTGTTTTTGAAGCGCTGCGTTCTCCGTTTCGAAAGGAAACAAATCATTCGGGCTGGTGGGGTCCAGGATTAAGACTGGCACCGACAGGTTTCGAAAGATGATTTTCGGCTCCAGTACCGACATGGATTCTGCGAAAAGTGGCACTTGCGTCGGATGAAGAATATTGGCCCGGAATTGGTCCGGCGTTTTCATATTGAACAGGTCCAGCACGCCCGGACTGATTGCCCACCTTCCACCGTTGACTGATCGAATCCAGGCTAACAGGTCGAATTGACTTCCTTGTTGCGTTGTGTCATAAATAGCACGGTAAGCGGCAAACTCACTCGCATACGTCGTGTCCGGGTATCGGTCTTTGAAGAGTTCATCAATGCGCCGGGTAAGTTGAGCCGACTCCATTTTGTGATAGAACGTATTGGTAGATACCGATCCGCCATCTTCCAGGATTAATCCTAAAACCCGGTCTGGATACGCGTCGTAAAAAGCGGTACTTATCATCCCCCCTCTCGACCAGCCGCCAATCACGGCTTTTTTAATGTTCAGCTCATCCAGAATCCATTTGATGTCATCGGCTACATGATAGAGCGAAACCTCATGCGCCGGAATTGGGGTCTGGCCGTGGCCATAATAATCAATCGCCAGTACGTAGTAACCAGCATTAACCAGGCTATCCGCTAGCGTCAACAACTCAAGTGCGTTGGTTAAGCTGCCATGTGACCAGACAAGCGGAACGTCAGAAGGTTTTCCCCAGGTCAGGTAATGCATGCGACCATTTTTTGTCGTACTGAAATGACCATGCGCTTTTTCAAAGCTGGCAAAGTCCTGCTTTGCCAACGCAAAAGCCTTTTGTATATCCGTGTGATCAGCAACCAACTGATTCTGTTGGGCTTGCAGGTAGGTACAGCCAATCAGAATTGAAACAATAGTCAGTAAAATCCTCAATAGCGTATCGAAAAATTAGCGGGATAATTCTGTACAAATTAACGAGAGAACATTCACGATATGTCCATTTGCAGAAAATCAAATCAACTACCAGAAATAGAAAAGCCCCGTCGGGGGCCAAGCTCTAAAAACGAGTACATGATTTCTACGGAATGATACGTTCGTAAACCGGCTTACCCTTGTCGGTGTCAGTCCCAAACATTTCAATGTATTGAACACGTGGCATAAGCCGCGACTTGGGGTCCAGTTGCACGAACACTTTTTGCAGATATGCCCGCTGGCCATTGATGGTCATCATTGCCATTGGTTTGCCCCGAAGGGTGATAATCTGCATGGGCCGTTGCTTAAATGAATTTAAACTGATTTCATAAGCGTCGGATGCCAGCGGTCTGTGCGTGTAGCCGTAGGCCATCTGCCATTGAACACTGGTTAAATCTTCCCGCTGCCCCTGCTCGGCATAGCGAATCCAGTACACCTGCACGGGTTTATCGGGGTTCAGTTTCTTCCCAGCCGATAGGTTCGCTTCGTAGACAACGGTATTGATGTCTTTGCTGCGCTGCAGGTAAAAGAGTTGATTGGGCGACGGCGCGGGCTCTGGAAAGGACTTCCGCACCGCCTGGGCGGGCAAATGATCCGTCAGCAATAAAGTAATCAGCAGGGCAAAATATCGGACTGTGTTCATAGTACTGATTGTTCGTGCTGTTAACGAAATTAACGTCTAATCATATGTAAGCCAAATCGCTTACAGGCTCAATTGAAACGACATTTTAATCGCAAAGGGCGTTACATTCGGATTCTGCCGGTACGTTAGCCGGTGCATAGCCTCAATACGTACTGTTTTCAGGACATTCTCGATACCGTACCCGATCTCGACATAAGGCGTTTGCTGTAACGAATGGACCCTTGGCAGCGGCTTTCCGTTGGTATCGTGCGTGGCAATTAAGTTGCGGTTGCCATCGCTCAAATGCCCGAACAATACGTTACCGGTCACGAAATTGCGCCAGCCCAACCGCCGGATCAGGGGGATTCGGTTAGTAAATAAGCCTTCAAACTTGTGCTCAACGGAAAGGGATACGTAGCGATCGCTTACAAATTCAGCGTAGTTCATCAGGTTGAACGCATTTCGGTTGTAAAACGGCGTCTGGTTTCCCAGATGCACCTGAAGCAGCGGATACGGAATGGCCGATGGGATGTAACCCGCTTTCACCGTGTACTGCGTACGGCCCAGCAAGCCCCAACGTAGCGCGTGATCCAACTGCATCTGTACCTTGTGGTAGCCGCTAAACGTAGTGCCTTGAAATGAAGCGGTGCCATAGGTGTAACGCAACGTAACAATCGGCGCGGTTTCGGTAGGTCGACGTCGAATCCGGCGACCCGTAACCCGGCGAGCGGGCAACCGACCCGGCGCATAGCGCGTTTCCAGAAAGTATTCCATGCTCCGTAGCGTCGTACCCGCAACGGTTGGATGCTGCGGCTCATTACGTTCATTGATCGCGAACGGAAACAACAGGTCCATCGAACGCTTGCGAATCCCTACCGTTTGCGTAAAATCCGGCCCTAGGTCACGTTGGGCGGTCAACGATGTTTCGCGTTGATAATAAGCCTGCGGAAAACGGCCAAACCGGCTGTTTAGTCGAAAAAAGGAGTTGTCGGCCAGATCTTCCGTACGATTTCCCAATTGTTCCAGATCGTAGCTATGCCTTAACGAGATCAGCGTTAACGGCCGACGCGTAGGAATGAAGTTGACCTCCCAGCCGGTTTTCCACACCCGATCGCGCGTACCATAGGCACCATAGGCCGACAGCTGCCAGGTGCGGCTAAAGGCGTTGTTCGTCTGTAAGCCCATGCGCAACCGGTGGCCTTCGATGGGATTATATGCCCACATGGAGAAGGCGGAACCGGCATCAACACCCCGCATAACGGGCAGATACCCACCATTCAGGACAAACTGGGCAAGTTTGGTGTAACTCTTCACAACCGGCAGGTTTCGAACTGTATCCAGCAAAGCGCGCGTCTGCTCGTAGTTTTGTGCCTGAAGTGATTGCTGACGCTGGTTCTGCCAGTAATCAGCGGGCGATTGATCCCGATCTTCCGCCAGATCAATGTCCACATTGAAAAAGTCAACCGATTTAGGCTGGTTCACCAGCGGCTCCCGCACCGACGTCGTGTAATCGACCGTAGCGCCAAACGTATTTTTGACGACCTCACCTACCCCAACCGTCAGATGCGTTGTTTCGGGCAGCCAGGCACTGCCGGATTCGCCAGCGCGTTCGTACGTCTGGTCAATGTCGATCTTGTTAATAAAATTGATATTGGCCGCAGCGCCAACGTGGGCGTCCATACGTACCAGCGCGTAACTGTCTTTGTCAATCCACATCCGCCCCCGAAACACCAGATCGCGCTCGTTCTTCGGATCGAAGTCAATGCCGTAACACGTGTGATCACCAACCTGGGACGTATCGGCCAGGAAGTACGTATACGCCATCCGTCCGCCCTCGGCCAATGGCGAGATAAACTCTTTCTTGAACAGGCTCACCTGATTCTGATAGAAATTTAACGTATTAAAACCCGCTCCGGTGAACAGCGCCACGAAACTATCATCGGTAATACCGACACTGCTGATGTTCGTCTTTAAAATGTGCTCTTTGGTATGCTGCGGGTTGCGTCGGGCATAGATACGTGAAACCGTTTCGGACATAAAAACGGGCAATACAGCGGCTTTTTTGCCTTGTTTCTGCTCCAGTGCTTTTAAAATGGCCTGCACGGGCTTCCGTTGCCGAAAACGGTCGGATAGCTGGTTGATGTTGATGGCAAGCTGACTATAGGCTTCGTATTCGTAGCCGCTCAACTGCCGGAAATCATTCTGTTTTCGATGTGCGTGTATTTCTCGAAGGATACGAAACGCCGGATTTTCACCCGCGTGAACCACAACTTCATTCAGCATGGCCGCAGCTGGCGTTAACGCTACATCAACGGTTGATGACGTCACCGCAACCTTCGCCGTCTGATACCCAAGCGCCGATACCAGCAGTGAATCAGCGGGTTGACGAAGCTGTAATTCGTAATGACCATCGACATCCGCCTGCGTACCGGTGGGCTTTCCGTTCACAGCAACGGAAGCAAACGGAACCGCCTGCCCCGAACTCTGGTCGGTAATTTTTCCCGAAATAAGGGTTGACGTAGCCGACGTTTGCCCAAAAACGGACGTAGTGACGAACAGAATGGTTGAAAGGACGAGACTAAGCGATTGGATTAAGATTATCCTTAATCGGCTGATCTGGTGAGGATACGGTTGTGGCGTAAGTAAAATTGTAGCCTTCATGATGTTGTTTACTGAACTTCATTACGGCTATGACTACTGCGCTACGATTTCCCCCTATTTGAAAATTAATTTCCTGAGCAAACAGTCGCTTGTCGATCCAGCCGTATGTGCTTGTGCTGTTGTCATAGTTAATATTGACACGACAAAGTTGTGGTGACCTGGTTGATTCGGAAATCGATTATACACCGAAGTGTCTATTGCATCTCGTCAACTGCTGGATTTGCCTACTGAGTTGGAAGACGAATGTAATGCGTGACGTAACGCGAACGGTCCGCATTACTTCTTAATTGCCCGAATTTGCTCTTTCAGGCCTAAGGCAACGGGATTTTTCCGGTCGATTTGCAACGATTTTTCGATGTATTTATTCGCTGCGGTCGTATTGGCGAATTTGAGGTAACCAGCCGCCAGTTGATTGCTCAGCTTGACGTTTGTGCTATCTTTTTCAAACTGACCTTTCACCGCAATCAACTGCTGGACAAACGCTTGCAACTCGTTCAAACTGAACTGAGTTTGGTTGTGGGCAGCCGCGTAGTGCAGATACGGCATGGCTTCTTCCGGCCGATCCAGCTTGAGTAACGTAATGAACAACGGCTGAGCCGTTTCGAACGAATTCGCCAGCCGGAATGCTTTCTTCAGGTACGTAACGGCGGCCTCATTGTCATTCCGGCTCAGGCATAATTTAGCCGCCTGAGTATAAAAAGCCGGATCATTCGGAAATTCCAGCAGAAACGCTTCGGTCACCTTCAGGGCGTTGAGCGTGTCGTTTTGTTTCAGGTAATGATCTCTTAACTGATTCATGGCATCTGGCCACGTTATCTGCTTGACAACCAGGGCACCCGCTAATTCTTCTTCTACGGTCTTGGTTCTCTTCTCCTCGGTTGGCATGGGTACGTTGAACGGCCAGCCTTCCTTCAGGATCATCACTTCGTAAGCCCCTTTCAGCGAGTCTACGGCGGTAATCGGCATGTGCTGCTGTAATTCAGCGAACGAAAGTTCGTGTTCACGGCCAGCCGGAAGGAGTTGCCTTTTTTTCAAGGCGTTATAAAACGCATCAGACAGCAAAGCATAGCCGTACAAATTTGGATGGACGTGTTCCAGGAGCGTTTCCTGACCTAAAATGCCGTGTGGCGAATGTTCATCAAACGTGTGTTTCGTATCCACTAACGTAACGCCAGGGTATTTGGTCGCTACGTCCTGAATGAGTTGATTCACGGCTTCCGGTGCCCGAAACCGCAACATATCCAGTTCTTTAGCCTGTGTATAGGCTTTTTTTGCTTCGGCAAAATTACCCGCTGCATACGCCCGATTGGCCAACTCGTACCTGGCCTGAGCCGATGTTGCGCCATTCCCCGGAGCACTGATAAATGGCTTCAGGTCCTTTTCGTTACTAACCAGATTACTGATCAGTACAGGAATCTTTTTTTGGCTCAGTACCTGGCAAATATCGTTCAGGTTGGTTTTGAACTGGTCAATTCCGGCCTGGTACACGTCCGATTCATAGGCTATCTGCTGGTCAGCGGCCATCCGTTTCATCAGGTTCTCACGCAAATCATTGTTGTCGCCGGAGAGGGTTTTCCGAATGCCGGATACAGCAGCATTGATCAACTGGATCAGGCGGAATTCGCGGAGCCTGATCACCAGCCGCATCAACGACGGATTGTGCGCGAACGAACTGGTGGACCCTACGCCCAGGGCACCATAATACTCATTGTGTCCCGTGTAGATCAACACAGCATCGGCCTGATAATCAACCAATTCTTTAGCAAATCCATAGACCGTATACGTATTAACGGCTGTCAGGGCCAGGTTTATGATCTCAGTATCTTTGTCAGGAAATTCATGCAACAACCGGTATTGCAACCATCGATGAAACGAACCATTGTGCATATACGGATAGCCAATTGTGGTTGACTCACCGAGCACAAAAATCCGGAGGGTACCTGCCGCTTTTTGCTTCAAAAACGGCTCAAAATTACCGATCGTCGCATTTTCGGTTTCCGTAAAATACCGCTCCGATGCGTGCTGATTCATCACCCAATACCCCTTGTGCTGAGGGTCTTCCACGAACAGACTCAGGTCGTGGCCGTATCCGAACAGCCTGAGCAAACCTTCCACCAGCACCAGCACGAGGAACGGCAACAGCACCGCTATTCCCTTAAATAGCCACAACCGCTTTCTATTCGGGGGAATGCGGTTGGTAATTTCCGGAGAATCTGGTGCTGTCTGCTTCATAGGCAATAACCAAAGTATCACATATTCCTTAGCTACTTTTAGGATAAAGAGAACTTCCCGAAAGGTTGGACTTTCGGGAAGTTGACAAGATCAAATCAATACCCCGGATTCTGCTTCATGCTGGCGTTAGCCGTAATCTCGTTGATCGGAATGGGCTGGGCATAGTCCGTTGCTGGATCAAACTGAATGGTACCGCCCCGGATCTTCTGGTAATAAGCGGCTTCCTGAGGGCCGATTTTCCATCGGCAAACATCGAACCACCAGTTGAATTCACCAAAAAATTCTGCCCATCGTTCGTAGCGGAGCGGGTTATTTTTCAGCCCATCATCCGGTGCTTTGGTCACGTCGGTCAAACTTTTGTAATCAACGGCCGAGGGCGTATCAGCGGGAAGGCTATAGGCGCGCCGGTGCACTTTGTTGATGTACTCCAGTGCCATTGCGTTATCGCCGGTATGCGTCAGGGTTTCGGCGTAAAGCAGGTAAATATCGGCCATTCGCAGCCAGAGTATGTTAGCCCCGTTGGACCGGTTTACTTCCAGTTCCGTGCCCGCCAGATTGATATATTTCCGGAAACTCCAGGCCTCCATATCGATCTCCGTTACGTCCAGATAATGCGATATGGGCTTTTTCGCGCCAGCCACCACCATTGAGTCGACATAAGGCTGTAGACAGGCCACCCACAGCCGGGGGTCAACGGTTTTGTTTGCCCGGGCCGCCACGGATTTAGCAATGTATGACTGGTCAACATTGGCAATGTTGGCGGATGTTGTGCCCTGCGGAAAATAATGGCCCTGATTGAAGCCAAACCGGGCAATGTTCTTAGCGTGCGGAAACACGTTCGACCAGGCCGACGCGATGGGTGTGCCCGTGGGGCCGACGTAGGATGGGGCAATCAAGGTCCCGATCATAGACCCCATCGACAAATCGACGCCACCGTACGTTAAATCGACGTTCAGATTGAGCTCGACAACCGACTCTGAATTGAACTCGTTCTGACCGTTGAACATGTTTTTGTACACGTCGAACGAAACCAGCGATTTTCCGCTGCTGGCAATCACGTTGCTCAGGTACGTTTTGGCATTCGCCCAATCCTGGGTAAACACGTAGACTTTGCCCAGGAAGCCTTTCACACCCCAGCCCGTCACTTTATGCTTATCGGTAGCCGCTGTCCAGGTTTGGGTACCCAGCAGGGTTTCGGCGGCTTTCAGATCAGCAATGATAAAATCCCAGTTTTGTTTTACCGTCGCGCGGGGCACCTGGGTTGCAGCCAGGTTGTCGGCCACGGCTGTGACAATGGGCACACCCATTTTATCGCCACCCGCACCATCTACAATAAATGTCTCGCCCCAGAACGTAGTCAGGTAGTAATAATACCAGGCGCGTAGGTAAAGGGCCTGTCCTTTAATCAGGTTTACAGAGACGAGGTCTGTAGCCGAGGCTGTTTTACTAACCCGTTCAACGCCAGCCAGTAACGTATTGCACCGTTGCACACCTCGCCATAAATCGGGCCAGATCTGGAGTAAAAAAGCGTCGCTGGGCAGAGCGTTATTCTGGCCCATCTGAATCCAGTTCGGCGACCCCTGCCAGCTCAAATCGGTCGTATGATCCCACAGATACGTACTGTAGGGGCCAATCGCCCGCCCAAATATGCCCGTAGCATGCTGCGTTCCGTAAACACCTGTGAGGAGCTGTTCGAGATCGGATACGGTAGCGGGATAGCTACTCGTCGAAATAGCCGTCGGGTTATCGACATCAACGAAACTATCTTTACAGGAGGCAAAGCTCACCAACAAAGCAAATAGCGATAATTTTAAGAATATGTTCATGATCGGAATAGCGTTGGAGGTTAGAAACTCAGGTTGATGCCCGCTGAAAGTAGCATTGTGCGTGGATAGGAATAGATAGTGTCAATTCCCCGGGCCGTCGTCCCGTTTCGTCCCAGCACCTCCGGATCAAGCCCTTTGTATTTGGTAAAGGTGAGTAGGTTCTGTCCCTGCACGTAGATTTTCAAATCCGAGATTTTCAGGGACTTCATGAGCGAATTGGGAATGGTATAGCCGATCTGCAAATTCCTCAGTTTCAGGAATGAACCATCTTCCACGAAGTAGTCGGAAACACGGCCGTAGTTGGCATTCGGGTCCCGCGAAAACACACCCGCTGCACTTGTCGAACCCACTCGAGGCTGATCCGTCAAGCCATTTCCGTTAAAGAAGGAAGAATTAAATATATCCCTCGTGGTGGTGTAATCTCCATACATGAACTGGGTGAAGTATTTGTTGCCGTTGTACACATCTACTCCCTGAACACCCTGAAACAGCGCCGTTAAGTCCAGTCCTTTCCAACCCAGATTTAACGTAAACCCATAGGTCATTTTGGGCCAGGGGTTGCCAATAAATGTTTTGTCAGCAATGGTAATACGTCCGTCTCCATTCACATCTCTGAATTTCAGATCACCCGCTGCGGTACCGGCATTCTGGTAATAAACGCTGGTTGATCCGGCGGCTTTCTGTGCCTGCTCGTTTAACGTAGTGACGTCGGCATTCGACTGAAAAATATCCTCCACCTGATAGCCATAAAACTGACTCAACGGGTGGCCGACTTCGGTACGGGCTGCGTTTCCGTCGAGGTCCTGTCCGGCCGCGCCATCGGTGATCGGGTTGTTGTTCACCCCATCCAACTGTTTCACCAGGTTGCGGTTGAAGGACGCGTTTGCCGTAATGCCGTAGGTGAAGGCGCCCGTTTTACCCCGATAATCTACCGCCAGTTCAAGTCCTTTGTTGCTCATTTGACCAATGTTGGTATACACCGCTGAAGCCCCAAAACCCGCCGACAACGCCACCGGAACCTGATAAATCATGCCCTGGGTCTGGCGGCTATACCAGTCGACCGTGATATTCAATGCATTTTTCAACAGCCCGATATCCAGCCCGATATCCGTTTGAAGAACCGACTCCCATTTGATGTTCTGATTGGCTAACTGAGCCGTCAGCGCGTAGCCTTTGGCACGACTGCCGTCGGCTAATCCCTGGCTGTTTGTCCCGTTCGTTCCGCCGTAGGAAGGCAGATACGTGTACTGAGGAATGTTACTGGTACTACCCAGTTTCCCGTAACTGGCCCTTAGTTTGAGGTTTGACAGGAAAGTAACATTATCCCGAACGAAGGCCTCCTCGTTCAGTTTCCAGCCAATGGAAGCCGAGGGAAAAACCCCAAATTTGTTCGTCGGGCCAAAGCGATCCGAGCCGTCCCGGCGGATGGTCGCCGTCAGCAGATACTTGCTCGCGTAGGTATAGTTGATCCGCCCGAACTGGGAAAGAATTCGCGTTTGCGGCAGTTCCCCCCCGCTCGCTACGTAGCTGCTGGGGTTGGTGGCTAAACCTAAGTTATAGGTAACGTAAGGAAAACCCTGCGCCGAGGCACTCAACGAACTCAGGTCTGATTTATAGGATTCGTAACCAGCCAGGGCTTTAAATTCGTGCTGCCCAATGGTTTTGGCATACGTTAACACGAAGTTGGCCGTCAGGTTACGCTGGTTATTAATATCCCGGCTCAGGGCTGCCACCCGGTTGGCAACGATGCCGTAATCATAGGCTTCGTTAAATTTGTAGTTCTTGACATTGTAGATCGAAGCACCGAACGTAGTCCGGAAATTCAGACCGGGAATGATTTCCCAATCGGCGTATACGTTGCCTTCCAGCGCATAGGTCTGATTCAACTGGTGATTCTGATATTCCTGGGCAACCAGGTTGGGTCCACCAAAGTAGTTGCCTGTTTTGGCCCAGCCACCATAGATATTTGTCGGGTCGTAGATAGGCACGACCGGCGCTGACCGAAAGGGCAACGTAGTAGAGACCACCGGATTGGTGCCGGTCATCCAGGCATAAAGGGTTTCCCCTACCCGGATCTTTTTGTTCAGTTTGAAATCAGCATTGGATCGAAGCCCGTAGCGTTCAAAATAGTTATCGATGAACGTACCGCCTTCTTTCTGATAGTTGGCCGACAGGTAGTAATTGCTTTTTGCCGAAGTCCCTGATAATGAGAGCGAATAACTCTGTTCTATACCATTTCCATACAAATCTTTTACCCAATCGTTATCGGGCAATTTTGCGGGATCACCCCAACTGTTGGTTGCCACCCCGAAAGCCGTTTTCGCGGTATAATAGTCGTCGGTATTCAGAAGTTTGTATTGATTAAGGGGTTTCCGAACGCCGTAATACGCATTGAAATTAATGCTCATCTTGTCCATCGTAGTACCGCGTTTCGTTGTCACCAGGACAACCCCACCGGCGGCCTGAGCGCCATAAATAGCGGCAGCACTGGCATCTTTCAAAATCTCGATGGATTCTACATCCTGCAGGTTGAAGTTGTTGCCCGACGACATCCGGATGCCGTCAACAATGTACAGCGGAGACATACCCCCAATGGAGCCGACGCCCCGGATCACAATATCCGAACTGGCCCCCGGCGAACCATCATTGCGGGTTACCTGAACCCCGGCAGCCCGCCCCTGCAAGGCTTCGTTAATACTACGTACCGGCAAGCTCTTTACTTCTTCCGCCTTTACGGACGAAATTGACCCCGTCAGATCCGACCGTTTTTGCGTACCATAACCTACCACGATCACTTCATTGAGGTTTTTGGTATCGGTCGCTAATCGTACGTCCAGTTCACTACGGTCACCCACCGTAACTTCCTGACTCATGTAACCGACAAAGCTGAATACCAAGGTGGCATCGCCGGTGAGCAAGGTCATTTTGTATTGGCCGTTGGCATCGGTGGTGGTGCCACGCGTCGTTCCTTTTACAATAATACTCACGCCAGGCAGCCTGGCGCCTGCTTCATCAGACACACTTCCTGATACGGCGCGGTCGTTGACGGCCTCCTCATTGGTGGGCGGAAGCACGTCAATCCCCTTCGGAGTGGCCTCCTGATTCAGGATGATCTGCCGACCTTTCACGTAGTACGCTACATTAAGCGGTTGCAGCAGGTTGTCCAGAATCTCACCCAGCCGCTGGTTCGTGGCGTTTAACGATACATGGTTTTTCAACTGCACAAGCGCCGACCGGTAGGCAAACCGGACGTCGGCTTGTTTTCCCAGTTGGTTAAGCAGCGATTTTATGGTCAAATTATCGGCCCGCAGGGTAACGCGCTGATCCATAACTTGCTGTGCTTCAACCGGGCGGGCCGTAGCCAGACCGGCGATAATAGCCGCTAGTAGTAACTGATAGACAGTAAATTTCATAAGGCTACACAACAGACTAAGCGGTTGTCGAAGTTCTTTCATACTTTTGCTTGTTTTTTGGCTATTTACGATTAGGAATGGGCAAAGAACCCCCAACCTCATCCATGATGAGGGTCGCAAGAAGGGTGTACTTGGAGTCAGTGATGCCGGAATCATCACTGGCTTTTTTTGTAAAAAATGGACTAATGCTTCATAGGCAATACGTAATAGGGTAAAGATTTCAGACTATTTACAGCAATTACTTACAACCTTTACTGTTGATGACAATCTGGCCATCCAGCACTTCGTAGGACGCACCAATGGTTTGACAAACGACATCCAGCCGCTCAAGCAGACTTTCGTTGGTAAATGTGAGGTTCACCAGGCAAGCCGACAAATCATCGTCATTGTAAAGAAGTTTTACGCCATACGTTTGTTCGATGGTCGCGAAGACTTTGCCAACAGGAGCGTCCTCAAATACCTGCTCCCGGCTGACCGTTTCGGGCATGATGGCTGCTGGTTTCTCGACCAGTGCCTTCATCAGTTGATGATCCCCCAGATTGTAGATCATTTGCTGATTCGGGGTCAAAATGACGCCCTGAATCCGGCGCAAACCCGACTGTTGGGCTTTTTCAAAATCCTGTTGGGTATACACCGAGACCCGTCCAGTACGTACGGTTACGATTACATTCTTTTCGCTTTCAAAAGCACGCACCAGAAAAGTGGTCCCCAATACTTTCGTGACGGTTTGGTTGGCATAGATCAGGAAAGGCTTCGCCGGATTTTTCACTACGTCGAAGAAGGCTTCCCCATCCAGGTATACGACCCGGGTAGTGGCCTTGAACTGAGCCGGGTAGCTCAATCGGCTTTTGGGTCGCAGGGTTACGGCGCTCCCATCGGATAGTAAGATATTGACAACATGATCGCTGGTATTGACCGTTTCCTGAAGCGAAACCTGGGCCGTCTTCGTTAGATGAGTATACGATTCAGCGGCCACCCGTCGATTGACATTCCCATAACGCCAGAGACCAAAACCAAGCAGGATGATCACAGCCGCAACGGAAGCCCATCGCCACGGCGAAATGCGTTGACCCAATGGTATACTGGGCGTGTCGGCTGCTTCAGCCTCCCGGCGTTCTGCCGCATTCCTGACTAATCGACGCAGCTCGCTCGTTAGTCGCGCGTCGGTAGCGTCATCCTGGTAGTGGTCGTTCAGTGCCCGCACCAGCTCCTGCGCCTGGCGAACGACATGAACCCGATCCGGATTTTGCGTTAGCCACTGCTCCCAAAAAGCGGTTGCCTCGGGTGACGTGCCGGCTGTCCACTGGCGAAATGATTCGTCGAACAGAAAATCGTCGGTCTTATACGTCTTGTAATCCATGTCGGAGCAAATAGTACAGGTAGCTTCTGTTTCTATAGTGCTCTTTCCCGCCGTACAATACTCAGGAAATTGTAAAAATATTTTCGCCTAGAATGCAATTTAGCAGGATGACACGTTGGAGAGAGCCACTAGCAGCAGCGACATGAGCAAATCCGGCGACCATTGGCTTCGAAGTTCTTTAAACGTCCGGTAAAGCAAATTGGCTACACTCTGCCGTTCCATGCCCAGTATCTGCGCGATTTCGTGATTCTCCAGATTCTGGTAAAACCGCAGATACAGCACTTCCTGTTGACGTTTGGTCAGGCCAGCCATTAATTGATGCAGCAAGCGCTCCTGTTCCGTATGTAGCTCATTATTAATTATTTCCTCTTCAATCGAATCCGAAAAAGGCAGGCTAACCGATTCGAATTCATCGATATGAATCGGTGATTGATGCCCCCGTACTTTCAATAATTTATAACGTAGTGCTTTTAACAGGTATGTTTTAACGAAAACGGCATTGCCAATTGTCGCCCGGTGATCCCAAATCTCCAGAAACAGATCCTGAATGGTATCCCAGACCAACTCAGCGTCGGTCGTTAACCGTAGACCGTAATTATAGAGGCCTGGATAATGTACGCGTGCCAGTTCACCCAAAGCCCGTTCGTCTCCGGCTTTGAAGCGTTGCCATAGCTCCTGATGAGCCAGATTTCTATAATCAGTTGACGTAAACCGTTCCAAAGATGTAATAGCCTTAGTGCACTAACACCAAAGATGTCAGGTATACTATTATATTGATCAAAGGTTATATTTTTTTAATTAGAATGAAATTGGTGGCAACAATGAGTAGCCACGCGCATAAGTCTTCGTGAAAACATGCGCCTTATTTACACGTTTCTTTGAAGAAAATTCGGCGTATCAATTTTTGGCATTAGATCAACAATAAGGTATCAAATTGATTGTCTCAGGCATACTAAGAGGTGTATTCATTTAAACCAGTTGCCTCTGTGACTTGGTACTATTTTTTATTGTCTAATCAGCGTATCACACCCCTACACAAGCGTGTATCCATATGATAATAAATCAATAAAAACTTAATGATACCATTAAATTCATCATACATTTAGTGAATAATAAACTTATTTAAAAAGGGTTAATTCAATCTAATTTAGTATAGCATGGCGAAACAACCAAAAACAAAAAGATGGTTAAATTAAAAGTTTCGGTTACATCATAATCAGACTTCGGCTATGGTATTATTCTTCACCGCCTTACACGAAAAAAAGAAAATAAAAATATTTTCTTTTCAGCCGGGCACATTAGAACTCGGTTTAGATTTAATAAACATCGTTAGTGCGCAGGGCGACGCCATTCTGAGTGCACATATTGTTGACGAAAATGGTGCAACCGAGATTCCACTGGACGTATTTGATGGAACGTCATTTTCAGCCCCTATGCAGGCGTTGGAAAAACAATGGAAAAAGCTTTTGAAGAAGCCAGCAAAGCCTGTTATAAGCCAGCATACGCAGGAGCTTATTGGCTTACTCCGCAAGAAGATTCAGATTCATACGGGTATGATTGCGCATCTCGACTCAACTATTATACGACTGGAAGCTCTTCTTGTTCAAGCCAATAAGATAGGGAGTGCCCGCCTACTTAACCACTACACGACCTTGATCCATAAGTATCAACAAGGCATTGCCAAGGCACGACGTGATCAAAAACTATCTATAGATAAGCTTAATCTCCTGGAGCAACTATAAACACAATCTATCCGGGTATAACGTTTCTCCACGCAGGCGTTAAAGTATAAACTGGATAAAGCTCCAGTTTATACAGCCTACCAATTGGTAGTCATCAGTAGCTAAAGACCCTTATTCTCTCTTTCTAAGCTATGTTTCTGTGGAGTAATCCTGCAATCTGGCGAAAGAAAGACCCCTTCAGCCGTATCTTCGCCGAGAATTTCAGGAAAATAAAAATCCGTTTGGGTAAGTAGCCTGGACGGATTGGCTTTTTTCTATTTGTCATTCAAGGCACTGATCTGTCTAAAACATTACTATTCATTACGTATGATCAACTTACGTATCAATGGCCGTATCTGGCTGGAAACCATTGAAAGCGAGCGCTTTATAGGCATTGGCCGTATGGATTTACTGGACCATATTCAACGTACCGGCTCCATCAATCAGGCAGCAAAAGCCATGAATATGTCGTATAAGCGAGCCTGGGATTTAGTTAGTTCGCTCAATCGACTTGCCGAACAACCGCTGGTTAGCACCCAAACCGGGGGTGAAAAAGGGGGGGGCGCTACCCTTACTGCCGTGGGAATCTCCTACCTGACGTATTACCGGGGATTGCAAGAGCGATTCAGGCAGTTTATGGCTGCCGAAGAAATCCATGTTCCTCATTAACTGAACCAACTCGCTCTATTACTCTCTCTTAAGTCTATGACGAAATTTATCTGGTCTTTGTGCATCGGACTCACTACGTTTATGCCAACCGTGAAAAGTCAGACGCCTGGTCATTTTTCGGGTACGATCACCGATCAGCAGTCGCTTGGCATAGCGGGTGCCTCCGTTTATTTATTGAACACAAACCTGGGAGCCTCTACCAATGAGCAGGGGAAATTTACGATCTCAAATGTCCCACCAGGTCGATATACACTGAATGTAAGCGCATTAGGCTTTGCCACGGCCCATAAATCCGTTACGTTTACCACTGAAAATCAGGAACTTACAATCCAACTTACTACAGCCACTAATCGATTGGACGAAGTAACGGTTTCGGCTCAAAAAGTCGAAGAAGACCCGCAAAAGCTCCCGTTCAGTATTTCGACACTGTCGGCTAAACAGGTTCAGGACTATCGATTATGGACGAGTAAAGACCTTACAGCGTTGATTCCTAATTTGTATTCGGCCAGTCCCGGCGATGGCCGCAACGTAACGTCCATTCGGGGCATTACCACTACCTCTTACGACCCTACGGTCGCTACGTATATTGATGGCGTTAATCAGTTTAGCCTGGATACTTATATCGCCCAACTCCTCGATATTGAACGGATCGAAATACTACGTGGTCCACAGGGAACGCTTTACGGACGCAATGCCATGGGCGGGGTTATTAATATTATCACTAAACAACCAGACAATAAGACGCGGGGCTTTGTCGAACTCAATTATGGCAGCTTCGGCCAGCAGCGGTATAGTGCCGGCCTGCGAACGCCCCTGGTAAAAAATCGATTGTTCCTGGGTGTATCGGCATTGTATGGTCAGCAGGAAGGTTTTTACACGAATGTATTTGATCAGTCCAAATTTGACCGGTCGCATTATTTTATGGGGAATTATTATTTAAAGTATCTGGCCAGTCCAAACTGGTCGTTGACGCTGAATGTAAAGCACAATTCCAACCGAAATCGGGGTTCTTTCCCATTAGCCTCAAGCACTCAAGATGCGTTTACCGATCCATTTACGGTCAACCAGAATGCCGTCGGTCAGTTGATCGATAATATTTTCAATACGTCCTTATCGGTGAATCATTCGGGGAAAGCGTTCACGTTTACCTCCCAAACGGCTTATCAATCCAATTATCGCTATTACGACCACCCGATCGACGGTGATTTTTCGCCGATTGATGGTGTGACGATTGTCAACGATTACGGTAAAAAATGGAATAACGTACAGGTAGGTACGCAGGAATTTCGGTTTACCTCACCCGCCAGCTCAACATCGGCCTTTAGCTGGATTGCCGGTACGTATGCTTTCTACCAGGATAACCCAACGAAACTAGGCACTCATTTTGGGAAGAACTCGGACCAGCTGGGTGCGCCGTTCCCATTTTTTACCAGTATCAATACCAATAAGGGCACGAGTTTTGGCGTGGCCCTTTACGGACAGGGGACCTATGCCCTCAACCCTAAACTGAAAGCAACCCTTGGTCTCCGGTATGATTATGAACACAAAAAGCAATCCGTTCTGGGAGAGTTTCAACCGGATGGTGACGCAGCCATGGTGACCCGGCCCGATACGTCGTCGACAGCTAATTTTAAAGCCTTTTCGCCTAAAACCAGCCTGTCCTATCAAGTCACCGAAAATCATCAGGTCTATGCTACGTATAGCCGGGGATTTCGGGCGGGTGGCATCACCCAGCTTTCGTCCGATCCGTCGCAGCCACCCCTGTATGCCTACAAACCCGAGTACAGCAACAATTTTGAAATTGGGCTGAAAAATACGTTCTGGAACAATCGAATCCGGTTGAATCTCGCGGCTTTTTACACGCAGGTCCAAGATGCCCAGGTCCCTACGCTAATCCTGCCCGATGCGATAACCATTACCCGAAATGCGGGAAAATTAGACAGTAAAGGGGTGGAGATTGAGGTGCAGGCAACACCCGCTAAAGGGTTGGAAATAGCGTATCAGGCAGGCTATACGGATGCTAAATACGGGTCGCTCAATCTGGCATCGAATGGCGAAGCGGTGAATTTAGCGGGCAACCGACAGATATTTACACCAGACGTAACCTCCATGATGGCCCTACAATACGGTTATCCTTTAGGCGGAGCCCGTCAATTCCGGTTAATTGCCCGGGGGGAATTGTACTACGTCGGGAAACAGTATTTCGATCTGACAAACCTTATATCTCAGAACGGTTTCGGCGTAATAAACACCCGAATCGGCCTCTCATCCCGACACGCTGAGTTGTTTTTTTGGGGACGTAATCTGAACAACAAAACCTACATTGATTACGCTTATAATTTCGGAGCCGCTCATTTAGGGAACCCCAGAACCTATGGCATTACGTTGAGCAGTAATTTTTAGGCGTTATTTTTAGCTTTGTAAACCCCTAAACCGCAACGAAATGTGGTTTAGGGGTTATTTATTACCGTAAATTTTGGCTAAGCTAAAAGGCATTTTGGCTAAATCTGTTCTGAACGTAGTGCAGACCTTTGCATAAACAAAAACAGAATTATGCAAGCAATCAGAATTCATGAATTTGGCGGACCAGAGGTAATGAAACTGGAGGAAATTGAACGCCCCGTTCCGGCAGCCGACGAGATTTTAGTGAAGGTATATGCCAGCAGCGTTAATCCTGCCGATTATGTTATCCGCCAGGGCGGAAATGAGGTTTTGCGATCGTTTCTGACGTTACCTCTGGGCCTGGGTCTGGATGCAGCAGGTATTGTAGAGGAAGCCGGAAAGGAGGTGACTGATTTTAAAAAAGGTGACAAAGTATATGGGGTTCCGAATTTCCCAGGCGATGGCAGTTATGCGGAATATATTGCAGCGAAGGCAAGCCAGTTTTCGTTGATGCCGCACCACATCACCTTTAATGAGGCCGGGGCCCTCCCCTCCTGTGCGCTTATTGCCTGGAATGGTATCGTGGATTTGGGTAACGTACAACCGGGGCAGCGTGTGCTGATTCATGGGGCAGCCGGTGGCGTGGGCAATCTGGCGGTGCAGTTTACCAAAGCAAAAGGTGCCTATGTGATCGGAACAGCATCGGCTTATAATGTTGATTTTCTGAAGGAGTTGGGTGCCGATGAAGTGATCGACTACCAAAATCAACCATTCGAAAAAGTACTGCGCGATATTGATCTTGTCTTCAACGCTACGCCCGTTCGGGATAACAACATCCGGTTAAAGTCGGTTGATGTACTAAAGGAAGGTGGCCTCTTTGTCTGTACGCATCTGGATCAAGCCTTCAGTGATGACTTCCTGAACGCACTGGCAAAAAAGAACGCCACCGGAATCATGGTTGGCGGTGGTAGTGTAACTACGTATACGTCATCACTGAGCGGCACCACCCAACTCATTGACGAGGGGAAAGTGAAAGCGGTGGTGAGCAAAATATACCCATTGCAACAAATCGCAGACGCCCATCGCCAAAGCGAAACCCAACACGTGCGCGGTAAAATTGTACTTGAAATAAGAAAGGAAAACGAACCTGGTGAAGCGTTTTAAAACCATCAGTGAATTTCTGCAGTTCAGGCAGATGCCCAAACCACAGCACCCTTTAATCAGCGTGTTTGAAGTGGAGTCAGTTAGTAGTTTAACCCTGAACGAACCGGCCGCCTGGCTTTGCGACTTCTATTGCATTGGCCTCAAAAGGGTGACCAATGCCAATGAAGTGAAATTGAAATACGGGCAGCAAACGTATGACTACGATGAGGGTATTCTGTCCTTTATATCGCCTAACCAGGTGCTAGGCCTCTCTGTTGACAAGAGCGCGGTACAACTTAAACAATCAGGGTGGATGCTGCTCATCCATCCTGATTTTCTCTGG
Source organism: Spirosoma endophyticum (assembly GCF_900112365.1). Lineage (GTDB taxonomy): Bacteria > Bacteroidota > Bacteroidia > Cytophagales > Spirosomataceae > Spirosoma > Spirosoma endophyticum. The sequence goes on from NZ_FOLQ01000001.1 coordinate 352,566, forward strand.
AGTACGTCCTTGGCCACAACAATCAAACACTATGACTTTTGGGATTACTCGGTCAATGAAGCCTTGTTCCTATCCGAAAAAGAAGAGACTTTACTGGTTGATATCATCAAAAATGTTCAGCAGGAGTGCCATTCGAATATCGATAAGTTCAGCAAGAGCATCATCATTTCGCACCTTGAAACCCTGTTTAACTATGCCGACCGATTTTACCATCGGCAGTTTATTACCCGGGAGAAATCCAGTCATCAGTTGCTGGAACGTCTGGATCACCTGTTAAGTGATTATTTTGGCCGTGGTGATTTAATAACACAAGGACTGCCAACGGTCGGGCATATCGCACAATCCCTGAATGTGTCCCCCAAGTACTTAAGCAGTTCGTTAAAAGTACTGACCGGACAAAATACCCAGCAGCACATTCACGAAAAGCTGATCGAAAAAGCGAAAGAAAAGCTGTCAACCACCGAGTTAACCATCAGTGAAATTGCGTACGAACTGGGATTTGAACATCTGCAATCGTTTAGCAAACTGTTCAAAACAAAAACGAACCAGTCACCGCTGGCGTTTAGAGCGTCCTTCCATTGAGCAGTGTCGATCTCAACGTCACCTGACACGGTTAAACCTCCTTGTTAAATTATACCGGATGGTTACTGTATCCTCACCAGCCCCTTCTTTGGCCGGAGACGTATTACGTACATAGTAAATAAACGCTCTTATGTAAACAGACACCGCTTCGCCCATCTGTCTTATCCAGTTTAGCCAATGTGACATTTGTCTGTTTGTGAACCGCGGGACTGATTACTAGTCCTCACTTATCAGTATAAGCCTAAGAATCAAACATTAACCTGCTACATCATCCGGACACTACGTAACGTAGTATTCAAGTAAAATGTAATAGATCAACGTTTGACTCTTAGGTATAGTTATAGGACTTTCTCCTGGAGCCGTGCTACGGTTACTTTTTAGGCTCATGGTAACCGTGGCACGGCTCCAGGAGAAAGTCCTGAGGGGGTGAGGCTAACTAATAATTGCTTAATTGCCCAACATCAGTTGCTTAATGCTTTTTCTGAAGGCCTCATCGCCTGCGGCAAGGCGTTGCGCATACATAGCTTTAGCGTCTTCCCCACAAACGTACCGCAACGTATCTTTACCATCCGTGGCTGCTTCGTACACCACCTCCGCAATTTGTTCGGGCGTTGACATTGTAGTTTCAGGGCTACTCAAGACAGCAAAAAACTTCTCTGCCAACGCTTTATAGGCTGGATGTGAAGGAAATACCGACCGTTCGGCCATATCCGTCGAAACCAATCCCGGCTCGATGTTCTTAATGCCGATACCAAACTGACCTAATTCGAACGATAAGCTCTCGGCCCAACCTTCCAGGGCCCATTTGCTGGCATCATACATCGAACTGATAGGAAATGCCATTAGACCCGCTGAAGAGCTTGTGGTTATAAACAACCCCGATCGTTTAGCCCTGAAATGTGGAATAAACGCCTTAGTCACACGCACCGTACCAAAGAAATTAGTTTCCATTTGACGAACCAGTTCTTCGTCGGTCGTGGCTTCCAGCGCCCCAAGCACAGCATAGCCCGCGTTGTTAAAGACGACATCCACATCACCCAGGGCCAGCGCTTTCTGGGTTGCTTCGTTGATCTGATCAACGCTGGTTACATCCAAAGGCAATAGAGTTATGTTAGCCAATTGATTTAGTTCCGTTTCATTTTCGGGTTTGCGCATGGTCGCAATCACCTTCCAGCCTTTGGAAGCAAACAGTTTAGCCGTTGCCTTACCGATGCCTGCCGAGGTTCCGGTAATGAAAATTGTCCTGGTCATTTTGCTTATTTTTTTATTTCAGGGCAAACCTATCGTCTATTAGCTATACATTTACTATCGATTACCTTTAAGATAGTGACTATTTTATGACGAACGAAACATGTGAAAAAGATCCTCAACTCTCCCGGGAAAGAATATTGGCCTTAAAAGATGCCATTGAATTGATCAGCGGTAAATGGAAATTCTGTATCCTGCTAAATCTATACAACTACGGCACCATGCGCTTCAAAGATTTGCAGGGTACATCCGTCGGCATAACACCCAAAGTACTGTCGAAAGAATTGCAGGATCTGGAAGAAAACCGGTTGATAACCCGAACGGTCAATAACACCAAACCCGTGACGGTTTCCTATGCCTTGACCCAGCATGCGATTGAGATTCAACCGCTCATCAATGCCTTAATCGAATTTGGCTTAAAGCATCGGCTGAAGATCAGGGGCGAATCGGAATGAACCGTTACGTGTAACCTCTTGAGAAATGCAGGAAACGAAGGAATTTTTGGGCAGAGTAACCCACCACGATAAGTTGTCGATCACGGTCAATGAAAATTGTGCCATCGCCTTACCGGACGATGTCTTGCAGAAGCTGCTTCAACCCCATAAGCTAACGTATTATTGTTTTGTATTTATCGAACAGGGTTCAGAAACATATAAAATAGACTTACGAACGATTCCCGTTTCCGATGGTCAATTGGCGTTTGGGCTACCTAATCAAATTTTCACCAATCCACCAAAAGCCAAAAACACCCAAAATTATAAAGTCGGATTCGATGAACACACGCTAACGCTACTTCCAAAAGCTTATCCTTTTCTACTTAATCCCTTAAACTCAAACACGATCACGTTTGACCCCGCGGCCAAACAGCGGGTAAAGGCCGTTTTTTCTATTTTATTTCAGTTGCCTCATGCTGATGGAAAGCAAAAACCGACTGAAATCATTTTAGCGCATTTAAACACCTTGCTAACGGAGTTTAACAGCGCCTACTTTGTCCTTGGCAATCAGGATACCCTGTCGGACGCTAAGCTGTCGAAATATGTAGAATTTAAACTGGTTGTTGAAACGCACCTGACCGAACAGCAGGATGTGCAGACCATCGCCGAAAGTTTAGCCATGACCACGAGCAGTCTTTATGGAATTGTCAAGGAATTTTCGGGACTCTCTCCCAAGGCATGGATGACGAACCGGCTGATGCTGGAAGCGCAACGGAAACTGCATTACTCCACTGTCTCGGTCAAGGAACTGGCTTATGAACTGGGCTTTACTGACCCCAATTATTTTTCCCGGCTTTTTAAAAAGAATACCGGCAAGAGCGTCAGTGCTTTTGTAGAGGACCTTCGCGATTTGTCCAGCAAGTAAGATGATTTGTCCATTCCGGCTGGGTGTGCGCTGACTAGTTTTGCTTCGTTTTAAAACAGGTATAAAATGAAAGTAGCATTAGTAACAGGCGGCAACAAAGGCATTGGTTTTGACGTAGCAAGACAACTTGCCCAAAACGGATTATTCGTGTATATAGGGAGTCGTAGTCTGGAACGTGGTTTATTGGCAGCTGAAAAGCTCAACGCATTAGGACTGGACAACGTCGAAGCCCTACAACTGGATGTTACCAATCCCGAATCGGTTAAGGCTGCCCGTGCCGTAGTAGGCGAAAAAACGGCTGTTCTGGACGTACTTATTAACAATGCAGGTGTTTCGGGAGGATTTCAGCAATCAGCCCTTGTTACAACGATCGATCAATTTAAGGCCGTTTACGAAACCAACGTATTCGGTGTGATCAGCGTAACGCAAGCGTTTATCGATTTACTGAAAGAATCACCGGCACCCCGGATTGTGAATGTGAGCACCAGCATGGCTTCGCTCACCCTGGCTGCCGACCTGGACAATGGCAGTTATCCCACCCGGTTTGTCGCCTATCAATCGTCCAAAGCGGCCCTGAATATGTACACGATCAATCTGGCTTATGAGCTTCGTGATACCCCGTTTAAAGTCAATGCGGTTTGCCCTGGCTACACCCAAACCGATTTCACCAACCATCAAGGCACAAGTACAGTCGACGAGGCAGGCCAACGTATCGTTACGTATGCGCTGATTGGCCAGGATGGGCCAACCGGAAAATTTTTCAGTGAAGAATACGTTCCTGAACCGGCAACTTGCCCCTGGTAAACTAGCGAACAGGAATAAGTAAGGCTGCTTTACGGACAGCTCCTCTCATCGAATCGACGTGAATTCGGGAAGCCAGTTGATTACCGCCCAAATGCTACGTATTATCCTTATAGCAAGACACTTAAGCTATCAAATTTGGCCAACCATCTCGCAATAGATCACCTGAGATTGGCACGCAAAGCAATCACTCAACTGTTGAAAGGCGGCTTGAAGGTCGCTGTTAAGGTCGGCTCGCTGGCGGTGAGCTTCACTGGTCCATACAGTTACGATAAGCGCCTGACGGCAATCCGTTTCGCTGAGAAACCGGGCACCAACAAAACCAGTCTGCTGAAGCAAAAGAGGATAAAGGAACTGCCTGAAATGGGTCCTTGCCTTCGGAACCATGCTCATGTGTATGGACAACCATTGAAGTCGGCTGTAACAGGTGCGCCACTTTTTGGCAAATCGAATCATAATGTCCAAACTATGAGCCCGCCAGGGATGATCTGCGTCACTGGCGGGCACCAAGCCTCAAAAACTAGCTATTTTGTTTCTTGCAGCAGGGTAGTTTATTAATCCATTTAATGTTGAATGATCGCCTACCAGGTTGTTTTAGAATGCTGATCATTTGGCGACGGGCTCCAACTGGATGACTCAGTCTCAGCCAGAAGTGAAAAGATTACTTTTTAAAATAATCGATCTTATCTGCATCCGAATTATTGGTGATTCGAGCCTCACCACCGCTGCCTCCCACGACAAGGGCACTTATTCCCAAAGACCCTCTGGTATTTCCCGGTGATAACAACCCCGTTAATCCAAAGGACAACTTGCTACCGGCTCCAATTGATCGCTGAGTCGTCAGTATGTAAACGGATGGATCTGAATTATTAAACACCCAATCCTGGTTCTGCACCAGGCGCCCGCCTACTATGTTCAGGCTCATATCAAGGCTCAGGCTCACGGCAGGATCTTTAGCAATGTAAACAGTGATAGGCCCCTGACTGGCAACTTTGTTCACTTCTATTACACTGACTACCACGCTAATGGAGCCCGTTCCATATAATACGGCAGGACCTGCATACATGATTGGGGTCAAATCTGGGAGACTTTCTGCGGTAACAGATGTCGTGGCCGTTGCTGAGCAGCCATTGGCAGCCGTCAGGGTGACAGAATACAAGCCGGGTGTGGTCACCGTTGCGGTATTGCCATTGCTGACCTGACTGGCACCAGCACTAAATAAGTAACTGGCGGCACCAGGTGTAGCGGTTAGCATCACACTGGTATTGGTCTGGGAGAGAGTGCCGCTGCTGGTTAGGCTGGCAACCGGTGGTGTATTGATTGTAACATCAATGGTAGCCGTACTTGTGAGCGAACCATCAGCCACTGTAACCGTGAAGGTCTGTACACCCGACGTAGTGGCTGTGGCTGAGATGGCGCTGGAGCTGGTAGCTGACAGGTTTACGCCTGCCGGTGCAGCCCAGGTATAACTATACGGAGCCGTACCGCCTGCTACAGCGACCGAAAGCGTTATCGGACTATCCACACAGCCAGAACCTGGCGTAGCCGCCGGGGTGAGCGTGAGGCTGGCTACCGTCGAGACGGGTGGGCAGAATGATATCCCTCCGCCCTGGGTAGCCATATAGATAGAATTTCCGGTTACATAAACAGCCGATAACCGATCAGCGCCCAGCCCATTGGCCGTTGTTTTATTGATGAACGTTTGGCCTCCGTTTGTAGAAATGCTTAAGCCATTGTCGGTCGCGACATAGACCGTATTGCCAATCACCTGCACATCAGACACGCCGTCGCCACCCAGGCCATTGGCGGTGGTTCGAGCCGTAAACGTCTGTCCACCATTCGTAGAGATATACAGGCCAAAACCAGTTCCAACATAAACTGTGTTACCTACTGCATAAAGACTGTTTGCGCCAGCGCTATTCAGCATGCTGCTCGTACCAAACCCATCAGACGGGCCTCGTGTAGTAAACGTCTGGCCCCCGTCGTTAGAAACATGCAGCGTGGTTCCCGCCTGATTACCAGGATTATTTGTAATGGCATAAACCGTATTCCCGACGGCATAGACACTGACTACCTCATTGCTCACCAATCCATTAGTTGTTGTTTTGGTAGTGAATGTTTGCCCGCCATCCGTCGAGATGCTTACCCCGCCATACGTAGCGGCATACACATTGGTACCTACCGCATACACTTTCAGCACGTAGTTATTGCCTAATCCATCGGTTGTGGTCCGGGTCGTAAACGTCTGGCCATTGTCGGTAGAAATCATCAACCCGTTGAAACTGGCCACATACAGGGTTGTTCCGCTGGCACCTGTCAGGGAAAACATATCACTTATGCTAAAAAATGGGGCGTTGGTGAACGTTTGCCCGCCATCCGTCGAGATGTTTAAACCTTCACTGGTAGCGGCATAGACGGTCGTACTGCCTGGCCCTGTTAGAGCGTATACATTCGACACGAAATCACTGCTTAACCCATCGGCCATTTTTTTGGTGACGTAGGTATCGCAGCTGGGCCCGTTGGCAACCGGCCCAGCGGCACAGCCGAACTTCTGGATGCGACTATTGAATGAATCAGCAACGTAGATGTTGTTCTGCGCATCAACCGTTATACCTGCAGGACTTTGGAATTGATCATTGCCCGCCCCCTGGCTACCCAACGTTCCCAGCCATTGCCCATTGCCATCAAGCTTGACGATACGGTTGTTTCCATTATCGGCCACATAGGCGTTGCCCTGTCCATCAATGGCAATGCCAGTCGGAAAACTAAATTGATTGACACCCGACCCCTGGCTGCCCCAGGTGCCTACATCCTGTAGGTTATCGTTTAGGATAACAATATGACTATTACCCGATTCCGCGATGTAAACCTTTCCCTGGGCCACAGCCAGACCCCGAGGGTAACTAAGCCCTCCCCGGCTGCCTATCCATTGCCCGCTGGCACTAAGCTTGACCACGCGACTGTTTCCTTCATCCGTGACATAGATATTCCCCTGTCCATCGACGGCCACCCCTTGAGGCCGATCAAACTGGTCATTCCCTGACCCCTGACTACCCCAGGCAGTCAGAAACTGACCACTGGCCGAAAGCTTTTGAATACGGTGGTTGTAGGTATCTGCAATATAGACGTTTCCCTGGCCATCGACGGCTACTCCATAGGGAGCAGACACCTGACCATTCCCCTGACCACCCGTCCACGTAGCCTGCAATTGACCAGCCGCATTATACTTGACCAGGCGGGAGTTTTCCATGCTGGCGACATAGACGTTTCCTTGCCCATCCACCGCTACTCCAGTCGGAATATTAAGCTCTGTACTACTGCCAAGAGAGGTCAAAAAGTCGGTACAAGGGAGCGCAACCGGCTGGCTGACCGTTAACGTAACGGTGGTCGACGTAGTAAGACACGTACTACTGCTAATGATCACCCGATACTGGTAGCCGCTCAGGCTACTGCTGGCCGAAAGCACGCTAAGCGTAGGTAAGTTGACGCCCGAATAAGTCGCATCGTTGGTCAGGTTCGTGAAACCACTGCCTGTGTTTACCTGCCATTGGTAGGTTGGGTTGTTGCCTGTAGCCGTCACCGCAAAGCTGGTATTCTGCCCATCGTTGACGGTGGAATTCGTCGGCTGAACCGTAATGGCTGGGGGAGCACAGGTCACGGTGAGTATCGTGGCTATTGATGTGGTGGCACAGTAGCCACTGCTGACGATTACCTGGTACTGAAAGCCAGTCAGGGCAGTAGTGGCGCTGGAAATACTTAACGTTGCTGAACTTACACCCGAGTAGGTAGCATTGTTAGCGAGATTAGTGAAACCGCTGCCCGTATTGACTTGCCATTGATACGTTAGATTAGCCCCGCTAGCCGCTACAGCAAAACTGGTATTCTGGCCGGTCGTTACCGTCGTATTGGCTGGTTGGGCCGTAATCAGTGGAGTTGTACAATCGGGACAACCAAACTTTTGGACGCGGATATTATTTCGATCAACAACATAGATGTTGTTCAACCCATAGAGGGCTACGCCCATCGTCTCATCAAACTGACCATTAGCCGATCCGGCACCGCCCCAAATGCCAACCAGTTGCAAATTCGGATCGAGTTTACGAACCCAAATTCGATCAGAGATATAGATATTACCCCGTGCATCCACAGCGACACCTCTTGGTTCATTTAGCTGATGCTCAAGTGTTCCCTGACTACCCCAAGTCGTAATCCATTGCCCCTTGGCGTCGAGTTTGACGAGACGGTTATTACCACCATTACCGCCCGTATTCCCTGTACCACTATCCGTGATGTACATATTACCCTGACTATCCAGATCTATACCCCAGGGACGAAAAAATTGATTGACGCCCTGTCCCTGGCTTCCCCAGCTAGCTACCCATTGCCCATTGGCATTTAGCTTGACGATACGATCGTTCCCATAATCAGTAATGTACATACTGCCCTGAGCATCCACCACTACGTCGTGCGGTTGATTAAATTGACCATTACCCGATCCGGCACTTCCATAGGAAGCCACAAACTGCCCACTGGCCGAAAGTTTCTGGATACGATTATTTCCTGCATCGGCAACATAGAGGTTGCCCTGGCTATCTATGGTCAGCCCATAGACATACTGAAACTGGCCATTACCCGATCCAAGGCTTCCATAGGTGGCCAATAGTGTTCCAGTAGCATCAAACTTTCTGATGCTTGCGAAGTCACCGACATACACGTTACCCTGTCCATCGGTGGCAACTCCTAAAGGAAGGTTAAATGTAGATACTGGCCCTTGAAAGTTCCAGTTGGGATTGCTCCACTTAGTTAAAAAATCTGAGCAATAAGGGGCCGAAACCTGTGCTCTCAGCAGCGTACCGCTTAAAATGAACAGTAAGAGCACGGTCAAAAATAGTAGATTCCGGTAGCGAAACAGTTGAGGATACGCCATAGAAGGGCCAGACAATAGAGATAGTGTCATGTGATTTATTGACTGAAAGAGAGATGGTTAATTAATAATTGCTTGCAAGTGCACAAAAACGCAAAAATCGGAGCGGTCTAAACGTCAATCCCTAACCGCTTAATCATTTGAATACCAGCCTGACAAGGCTCAGCTCATCAGATTAAAATGGCCAGTTCGTTAAGCTCGGTTCAGCTTGCACCGGACCCTGAGCTATATGAACAGGGCTACGAAGTTGAATACCATTGAGTCTGCTTAAGGACGGGACAATCTTTATATGTGTGGTCGATCTGGTACGAACCACTGTCACCAAGCGTTTAAATCAGAATTTTCTGCGGAGCATGATGCAATCTGTTACCTTTTACTGGGTCCACTTAATGAGGCTAATGACGATCCCAATTGGCTCGACAATATTTATTGACACATGGATAAATGCACTTAATGAGTTTAACGGGAATGTATTTCATAATGAATCAAATAGAGGGGTGAACATTAGTCCGGAAGCCTAAAAGCCTGCAAAACATGCAGTCTTATTACATGAATTAAGCAGCACAAAGTTAGGTTTCTAGGCGTACACCTCGCCTTGGGTATTACTTGATTATACATCAACGATAATTTATAATATACCAACTCTCATTTTTGACTACATGAATGAACCTAATTTTATCATTAGTACATTCAAACGTCAGTGAATTATTTATTAAAAATTATTTCAGTAGTTGAACATTGATACACTGGGTATTATACCATTAAATCAATTTCGGGTGTGCTTTAATTAAGTGCAATCGGCAGTGTTAGCTTATGTATAAAAACGTTCAAAACTATTGTAGACTGATTATTCAATTCTTACCTCTGGCTGGACAAGGTGTACAATTATTAATTTACACACATATCAATACGTATTAATAATAAGGCTAACTAGCTATTTTATGTCATGAACAACTCTTTCCGGCCTATTAAATAGAGAAATGATTCATTTTTTTGGAGGAATATTAAAGTCTGGAATACGATAATTTTCGGAAATTCGCTTGCTATATGCTATTTCTCGGTAACTTTTAGTGAATCAATTGCGGCTTCTTCTACCCATTCTCTGAACAGAATGCTTGATAAAAGCTACGTCGATAATCAAATCAGTGTTCCTTATCCAGGCAAAACAGATTTTAAAAATGAAAAGTAAAAGTTGTCTTATCTTGGACGATTCAGAGGCCGATGCGAATTACCTCAAACAACAACTCACGTTATTGCCTTTTTTTGATTCCCTATCAGTTAGTTCAAGTATTGAAGAAGCACTAGGTCTTTTAGCTACGCAGAGAGTCGATTTGCTTTTTCTGGATGTTAAGCTGAACGGGCAGTCTGGGTTGCAACTACTCAAGCATTACTCTGAACTGCCCCCGGTTATTATTACCAGTGCTTATCCAGAATATGCTATTGATAGTTACGAAATCGGGAAAACGGTTGATTACCTTCTTAAGCCCTTTTCCTACGAGCGGTTGCTGATTTCAATTAACCGGGCTTTATCCATTCAAATAAGCTCGGGAAGTATGGCCGAGATCGATTTTATTTTCCTGAAGATGGGTCGTAAGATTCAACGATTCGAATTTAAGTCGATTGATTACGTAGAAGCTTATGGAATATACTCGAAAGTAATTAGTGATGGACAGGTTCGTACGGTAAATGAACGATTAGTGACGTTGACTGATTTATTACCTTCAAAACTGTTTTTGCGCGTACATAAATCATATGTGATCAACATTACTAAAATCACCAGTTTTGACCGCAATTATTTATGGCTCGGTCAACTGAAAATTCCGATCGGTATATCATTTCGGCCAAGATTAGAGGGTTTATTAAGGCTTTTTGACCGAACAGAAGAAATTGATTAGTATTTCCTTAAATTTTGATCGTTCCAGAAATTCTGTGAAAGTCGGCTGGCAACAAATTCCATTAGCTTGTCGATTGGCAAGCCCGCTTGGCGGGTTTGTTTTCTTATTTCATTGGTCAGTGAACGACAACTAGCATAAGCATCGCTACAATAACCGATGCCGTACTCAATCAGGTGGGCTGGGAACACAACTAGTCATTGCTCTGGCGTTTGACTTACCTTAATCCTGGATGAGTCAGTCGGCTGAGGCTATCAAATTACCCCACACAGTGCACGATAACAGGCTATGGGCCCTGTAATCAGTCAAAGCAAGAACTCTTCCTGAAATTAAAAAGACGCCCGATGAACAGCGTTTGATTTTGTATGTCGACGAGTTCACTTTCTGTTTGTTGAATATACTACTTAACACCTGGGCTTTGTGAGGTCAATCACCTGTAGGCATTGAGTGTGTCCATCTTAGTCTAATGGCGGCCATCGTCCTATGTATATAATAGGTCAGAATCAGCTTTATAGCGGACGAAATTATGACGTTTTTTTAAACCATTAGTGCTAACCCCGTCGCAAAGGGGGCGACTAATTATTGGGCTGTGTTACCTATGCAGACAAAATAGGAATTCATCCCAGCCTTACTAAACACTTTGTTTGTAGGCGGTCATAGAAACAAAATCCCATACATAAAAAAGTTGCTCACACAAAAATACTGATCAATTCTTTTTATAATCTAATCTCTCATAAAATCAAGAGAACAGAACATTAAATAACTCAGGCTAATTTTTAAATGCTTTTGTCATAAAAATAATTGCTTTTTAATATAAGTAAAACGGCCCGTTCATGCATATTAAGTTGCTGTTGTTATTAAATGGCTTCTACACAGGCTGAGTCTTTATAGCAAAGAACATACATTTGCAATAGTCCAAATTAAGTAACTTTTTATTTAGCAACTCATCATTTCGTTCATACCAGTTAAATCGGTTAATGGATACCGCTACTTTTTTTACGGCTCCTATACTGGTTTACGCTAACAAAGCTTGATTGATATAACGCTTCGTTATACTTATTAAAGTCAGACTCCAATCATCGTATCTAGTTTCTTGGATAAAATAATTGTCTTTTTTTAGTGATTATACATCAAAAAAACGGACAATTTTTCAAAAACAGAGCTGCTTATCCGAAGGATATAATTTATTTTTTCAGTCCTAAAAATCTTTTTTTGAGTCCAATAATTATGTCCTTTTGAAGAAGAAATATGTTTGAATTTTAATGGATTATGAATATTATTTCCCCTTGAATTGCCGCTTTTCAATGTTCACATAATTTAAATTATTTCCAAAAATACAACGCTGAATGAAAAAAATATTTACCTTACTTAATCTGACTATTTTCTGGTGTCTTCTGGCCTTATTGGTTACTCATCCCTTGCATGGTCAACCACCAACGTTTAGTTGTGCCAGCGCCAGTTCTTACCTGTTTGCTGGCAATACGGATGCCAACGGAACATCGCTTGATAGCGATACCCGGGTTTTCCAGGTAAATGTTCTAACAGGCGTCAGTACTCTGGCAGGTGGGCCTTTACTTACCTCCGGCAACACCTCGGTTAATGCTATTGGCTACAATGTAAAAGATAATTATATATGGGGTTACAGAAGAGGAACCAATCAACTTGTACGTATCGCCAGCGATTTCACCGTTACAACCTATTCCATTACAGGGTTGCCGAACGATGTTCCTTTCAATGCCGGTGATATTGACGCCAATGGGGTGCTTTATTTGTATCGGGGGGCGTTCTCGAATCCGGGTGCTGGAGCGACTTTAAAGCGAATTGATTTGAATCCAGCTTCAGCAAATTATTTAAAGCTGCTTTCGGATATAACATTAAGTCCTGTTGATGCAAATCGGTTAATTATTGACTATGCCTTTAATCCTGTTGATGGACAATTATATGGTATTGATGCGGTTGATAACCATTTAAATCGAATTAACCCCAGCACTGGTCTTGTGACTGATTTGGGATATACAGGAATTACCGACACCGGTAAAGGCTTCGGGGCGGTTTTCGTTGATAATGCGGGTACGATATACGCGTCATTAAACACGACTGGGCGACTATACAAAATACCTAACGTATCGACGGGCAATGCTACGGCAACTTTCCTTAATAATGGCCCTATCACCAATGACAATGATGGAGCCCGGTGCCCCAATGCTGCTATTCCTATTGTCACCTTATCGGGTTCTGTTTTAAATGACGCCAATGGATTGACCGATAATACGGTGAATGGGACGCCCGTTAGTACGCTGTCGGGCAATACGTTATATGCCAATTTAGTGAGCAATGGACAAGTCCTGGCCACTACTCCGTTGACCAATGGAACGTATTCCTTTACCGGTGTGAGTGTAAATAGTTCTTACACAGTTGTTGTAAGCAATAGCGTGTCGGCTATCGGTTCCGCACCGCCGAGCACCACGCTGACGGGTGGTGTGGTACATACGGGCGGTAACATCGGTACTGGCGCGGGGAGCGATGGTACACCTGATGGCCGGCTTGCCGTTACGGTTGCCACCAGTAATATTAGCAACATAAACTTCGGAATTAATAGAATTCCTGTTGTGGTTGCAGCAGTCGACACGCCCCGGCCTAATCCTGTGGGTACGGCTACGGTTCCGATCAGTTCAACGGTCTTTAGCGGTACTGATCCGGAAGATGGTAGTTATCCAACGAATCTAACGGGTCGCACCGTGACGCTAACCCCGGCTACCAATGGGACACTTTATTACAACAGCACAGCGGTGAGTAGCACACAGGTGATCACTAATTTCGATCCCACCAAACTGAGTCTGGACCCCACGGCTACAGGAGCCACCACCGGCACGAGTGGGGCCTCGCCAGATCCGACCTTCACCTATGCCGTGAGCGACAATGCGGGTGTCGTATCGGTACCCGCTGTTGTTCGGGTTCCTTTTACGGCCTATACCCTATCAGGGAACGTATTGAATGATGGCAATGGCCTGACCGACGGCCTGGTCAATACCAGTGGTACAGGGGCGTTGACACCGGTTAATGGTACCAGTCTGGATGGCGCTCAACTCTATGCAACTTTGGTTAGTAGTAACGGGACAGCTCTGGCCACTGTACCCGTAACGGCAACGGGCACCTATAGCTTTTCAGACGTTGGCAATGGCATTTATTCGGTAGTTCTGAGCACGAATTCATCAGGCAGTACGACCGCTTCACTCCCGGCCAGCTACACCAACACGGGTGAGCATCTTGGCACAGGAACTGGTAGCGATGGCATTATTAATGGTATTCTCACCAATCTCACAATCGCCGGGGCCTCGGTCAATAATGCCAATTTCGGTATCGACAAGAAACCCGTCGTAGTGGCAGCGGTAGATACGCCCCGACCTAATCCAGGTGGCTCAACGCCTACACCGATTAGTTCGACAGTCTTTAGTGGCTCCGATCTGGAAGATGGTACGTATCCAGCGAATCTAACGGGTCGCACCGTGACGCTAACCCCGGCCACCAATGGGACGCTTTATTACAACAGCACAGCGGTGAGTAGCACACAGGTGATCACCAATTTCGACCCCACCAAACTGAGCCTGAACCCCACCGCTACAGGAGCCACCACCGGCACGAGTGGGGCCTCGCCAGATCCGACCTTCACCTATGCCGTGAACGATAATGCGGGTGTGACCTCTGTTCCGGCTGTCGTTCGGGTTCCCTTTACCGCTTTTTCCCGCACAATCTCCGGCAATGTCCTAAATGATTCCAACGGACTGGTAGACAATACAGTTAATGGTTCAGGTGTTAATGGTCCAGCTTTGCCGGTCTATGTAAGTTTGGTGCAAAACGGCACTATTATGGCAACCGTACCGGTAACAGTAACTGGTACCTATAGCTTTACAGGTGCAACCTCCAACACATCCTATACAGTAGTCCTGACAACGAATCCGGCGGGGAGCTCAACCCCGGGTGTGCCGACAGGCTATGTAAACACAGGCGAAACGATCGGTACGGGAGTTGGGAGCGATGGTACACCCAACGGAGTACAGGTCGTCGCGGTTGGTACGTCTAGCGTTAGCGATGTTAATTTTGGCATTGAGCAATTGCCTACTACAGGTGGCGGAGTAAATACAGTGGTGAATGCTGGAGGAGCAACACCCGTAACGGTTCCTGCCAATACGTTCACGAACACCACGCTTAGCCGTGACGTAGTACCAGGAACAGTGACCAGTATTCGAATTACTGCGTTCCCAAGCAACACAACCAGTTTGACGATAAACGGAACTGTCTATTCAGCTACATCGGCCGAGTTCAGTGGTGGTTCGCCTGCGGGAGTGATTGTGGCGACCGATGGCAATGGGAATCCAACTGTACCGATTTTAGTCAATCCCACCATTGACACGAATCCCGTAAGTATTCCGTTCAAAGCAATCGACAATGCGGGGAAGGAGTCAACGAATACAGGTACCGCTGTTCTGAATTTCACATCGCCCATGCCGGTTAATTTGGTGAGTTTTCAGGGTAAATGGATTGAAAATACAGGCAACACGCTAAACTGGACCACCTCCTGGGAGAAAAATAATGATCACTTCGACGTGCAGAGCAGCACAAATGCAAAATCGTTTGAAACAATTGGCCGGGTTGCGGGCAAAGGGACCATCGAAGCTCTGCAGACATACACCTTTGTTGATACGCACCCTCAATCCGAACTCACCTACTATCGGTTGAAGCAGGTAGATCTGGGTGGTGCCTTTAACTACTCTCAGATCATTGGTATTCGCCGAGATGACCCTGGCCAAATGCTGGTGGTTTACCCTAATCCAACATCGGATAAACTTAAGCTTACGCTGACCAATCAGATAGTGAGTGAGACGACTCTGTACTCGCTGGCTGGCCAACTGGTATTGCATCAACTGGGTAACACATCTTTAGTCGACGTGCAGAGTCTGCCAACGGGACTCTATGTAATTGAAGTGAAAACAGTTTCAGGAGCTTTATACCGGCAACGGTTTATGAAGCAGTAAATCAGCAAAGCAATGTAGCTTAGCTTCGGTCGGTTCACTTTCCTGAGAGAACCTGTAGTTACTAGTTCATGATTACTCGAAACAGGGTGGCTCGGCACGGGTCGCCCTGTTTTATTAGTACATGCACCAGGCTGATTTTTTTATATACTTAACTCGTTTCCTACACGTACCGTTGACCTGCTGAATAGACTTTGTATCCTGAGTAACAGATAAATTTTCTTATCTTGAAAGGCGTTTATTTCACGCATATTGATAAAACGTTCGGTTCTTAAGCCGTACAACCACTGGCTAAACTACTGTATAATCTGCTGACCTATAGACATTTGCCACGTTCTGGAGCGATACGTCGGCTGGCAATCTGACTCGAAAAGTAGTTCCTTTGTCCGGCTGGCTACTCACCGTCAGTGAGCCACTCTGACGAGCCAGTAACTCCTGACTTAGCTGAAGACCCAGTCCTGAGCCCAACTCACCCTGCGTACCCAGGCGTACTTGAGGATTGGTTAGTACATGGGCCAGTTCCTCTGAATTCATACCGATGCCTGTATCCTGTATTATTAGTTCCACCTGATCCGCGAGTAAGGTTGCCTGTAAACGAACATAGCCCTCGGGGGGAGTAAACTTGACGGCATTACTCAACAGGTTGCGCAGAATCGAATGGAGCTGATGTTTGTCTGCAACAACAACCATGTTCAGAGGAATCTGATTGATCAGAACAATATTCTTTTGGCGCAGCTGATCAGCTAATTGACTAACTAATTCAGTCGTGACCTGGGTCAGCTCAATAGACTGAGGATAGGATCGAAAGCCTTTTAACTGGCTGTGCGACCAGTCGAGCAGATTAGTCAACAAATCTAGTATCCGATCAACCTGATCTTCCAACTGACGTAGCGGCTTGACCAGGGCTGGGGAGGCTGTACTGTCAGCCCTGAGCTGATAAAAATTCTGTTTGAGATGAGCCATGGGGCTGCGTAGATCATGGCTGATAAGCGAAAATAACTTGTCTTTGGTTGCATTGAGTTCAGCTAACTGCTGGGACTGCTGACTTATTTCTTCCTTTTGCCGAATCAATATCTGTTTGGCTTTTTTCTGTTTTCGAACGCCGATATAGCTTATTCCTAATAATAAAGCGAGCAATAACGCAGTGGTCAGATAAAGTAATCGCTCCTGCTGGATTAACTTTAACTGAAGTTGCATCGAGCGTTGAACCTGTTTTTGAATTGTCAAATCCTTGTTTAGGATAGCAATCTGGTCCTGCTTTCGCTCCAGGTCATATCGTACTTGTACCTGGGCAATAGCATTCTGTTTGTCCAAACCAGTCAGACTATCTTTGAAGCTCTGTGCTTTCAAAACGGCCTGTAATGCCTCTTTATAATGTCCAGTTTGCGCGGCTAATTGGCTTTTAACTTCCATTACCTGCTGTAAATAATGCGCAGATCGAATGGATTCGAAAATCAATCCAGCCTGATTTACATAGGCTGACGCCCGCTTGTATTTATGCAGTGCTCCATAGCTTCTGGCTAGTGCTAAACACGCTAAACCAACGTATTCTTCAGCTCCTCTTTGTTTTTGCAGTTGCAAGCCCTTATAACCATAGGCGATAGCTTCCGAATATAAATTCCTTTTATAAGCAATGTCACCCAGACTCTGGAGTATAACCGCCTGGTCTCCGCTAAAATAAAATTTTTTACTGATAGAAAGTGCTTCAAGGTAATATTTATGGGCATCTTCCAGCCTATTGATATTTATGCAGTAAGCGCCCATATTTATATAAGCTAACGTCAAGTCTCGCTTGTGGGTACCTTTCTTTGAAAACGCCAGTCTTTTTTGATGGTAGGCCATCGCTAAAGTATATTGTTGCAGGTAGTCATAAATGATACCAAGTTCGGTATACAGCATCCCTATCTGCCGGTAAGAACGCGTGGGCTGTTTTTCTACCTGTTGAAGAACAGCCAGAGCCAATTGAAGAGCTTTGGAATAGTTTCCCTGGCTGCGGTGTGCGATTGCAGCCTGTACCTGAATTTCCAGGAAGGTACTATCAAATGGAAAAACTCGTTGAATTCGCTCTGCTTTCTGAAAGCTTGCTAAAGCCTTCGCATAATCACCACGATTTCTATAAGAATATCCCAGTTTCAATAGACCTCTGGCTAGCAAGCGCCGTTCATTAGGCTGTTTTTTCGCTAAGTCAATGCTTTTCCGGATGTAATGCAGTGATGAATCAAGTTGGATTTGCCCATAAGCTTCGCCCAGTGCCAAGTAGAGCAAAGCTCGGGTTGAATCAGATTGAACCCGATTGAGTTGAACCTTGATCCGGTGGATGGCAGGTAACTGCGCGCAGGTTATCGTTCCTGACAATAACACAAACAAAATGGTCATCCGTAACCGGAAGGTCAAAGCAATCCAGGAATTGAGCATAAGCGAGAGCATGCAGATTGAGGGGAAATGCGACAAAACGGGAGGTATAAACGTCTCCATTTACTAAGCCAGCGCTAATCAAATGTATCATTAATAACAGTAGTACGTATTATTCGTATCATTTAATCGCATGTTCATTTATTGGCTGATGATGGTAGAGGGTCTATTATTATCTTTACTTGAAGTATGAGGCCCTTGATACCAACCTCGTCAATTGTGTGGATAGTCAAAAAGGCAGACCTGAAAATAGTCTGCCTTTTTTTTGAATAATATTCGGAAACAGTTGATTGCTAGTTTACTGGAGCGCAGAATTTAATTGGTAGACTTTGGTAAAAAAACAAATCAGTTACTTTACAGCCTGGTCAGTTTTATTATGGCTCACCTGGTAGAATTGCCCTGTATATTAAATGAAATTTTTAGACACTGAACTGGAGAAGGTAAAACAAATCCCGTTCGTTTATAAAGTCCGTTGTTCTTTTGATCTGCAAACGATTTCCGTTGAGCTTCGAATAAATAAAACAATTGGTCTTTACCACCGAAATATACTGTTTTTTCCATCGGCAGATTTTTCAGTTGAAATCGTCAATGAGGCAATCGCCAGGCTGATCATTGTATAAGTCAGGTAGACAGAGGTGATAAAGAAACTAAACTTTTTTATGTTCCCCAAGGCCTGTCCATTGCCAGCAGTGGCGTACAGCCCCATTTAAGGGGTTTTAACTTAGCACGGGTTGAGGTTTCTCTGAAAACGCAGCTAATCGAATACGGACCCGAGTGCCCCCTTTAGGATGGCTCTCGACGTGGAGACTACCGCCCTGTTGATCCAGCATGTCCCGGCAGATTCGTAGTCCCAGCCCGACGCCGGTTTCGCCCGTCGTTCCCGCGCGCACCTGGGGCGACTGGAAAAGCGTGTCAATCTGTTCGGCCGACATGCCAATACCCGTGTCGCTGATCTGTAACTCAATGGTTTCCCCCTGCCGCACGGACTGGATGCGAATGTACCCTCCAGGTGGGGTGAACTTGATGGCGTTTCCTACTACGTTGCGCACCACCGCCCTGAACTGATGCTTATCCGCCCTGATCAACAATGCTTTGTCGACTTGATCAATTACAACTAATTGCTTTTGTTGGATAAGCTCACTCACCTGACTAATCGTTTCCTCTGTTATCTCGTGCAGGTGAATGGGTTGAAGTTGCAGTTGAAACCCTTTCAATTGAATCATCGAC
The DNA here is from genome assembly GCF_900112365.1 of Spirosoma endophyticum. Lineage (GTDB taxonomy): Bacteria > Bacteroidota > Bacteroidia > Cytophagales > Spirosomataceae > Spirosoma > Spirosoma endophyticum. The sequence continues at coordinate 372,041 of NZ_FOLQ01000001.1, forward strand.
CAGTCTAATAAATTAGTCAGGAGGGTCAATACATTATCTACCTGTTTCTCCAGACGGCCCATTAGCGGTAACAGGAGCTGAGGCTGATCGTCAACTTTACGAATTTGCCGAATGTTCGTTTTTACACTGGCGATCGGGCTTCGCAAATCGTGTCCGATCAGGGAGAACAGTTTGTCTTTAACGGCGTTGATTTCTGCCAGCGCCTGAGCCGTTTGTTGAAGTTCTTCTTTCTGAGCATGTAGCAGCCGTTTGGCTTTTTTCTCCCGGCGGAAAAAGTAACTAATGAGGGCGATGAGTCCGACGAGCAACACGAGAATAACCAAGTACAGCAAACGTTGTTGCCTGGCAAAGGCGAGTTGGCTTTGCTGCTGGTTTATTAATGCTTGTTGGCGTTTGGCTGTAACGGCCTGAAGGGTAAGCCGCGATTGATTAAGCTGTTGTTTCTTGACAAGGAGTTGATTCTGGAGTTCACTGGCAGCATTAACCTGGTTTAATAGCAGCAGTTGTTTCTGCCGTTGTGCTCCCTGAAGGTTTTGAATCGCTAAGTTTTTGTTGAGCAACTCAATCTGGTTCTGCTTGCGTTCCAGATTAAACGTTCCCTGAATCCGACTCACTTCCCGGGCATTATCCACATTCATCAGACTATCATTCAACGCCTTTGCTGTTTTATAGGCCGTTAATGCCGCCCGGTAATCATTTGTTTTTTCCAGAATTTGAGCCTGAATTTCCAGGGCATGCCTGGTATTGATTCGATCATTGGTGGCACGCAGGACATCAACGCCCTGGTTGGCATAGGGTAATGCCAGATCATATTGATGGAGAGCCAGGTATATCTCAGCCAGTGTCGTCAAGGACAGCCCAATCAGTCGTTTATCGGAGAGCTGTTGCCGTATCTGGAGCGCCTGTTTGCCGTACTCAATCGCTTCCTGGTAGTGGTTGGTTTTGTACATGATCTCGGCTAGCTGACCCAACCCGAAGCCTATTCCCCGATTACTTTTCAATTCACTGGCTTTAGCCAGCGCTTGTTTAGCCGCGATTTCGGCTTTTTCAAAAGCATTGAGCCGAAGGTAAATATCGGAGACATTGATTGCAGCCAGGTATACATAAAAGCCGCCAAGAATGGTTGCCCCCGTCTCACGGAGCTTATCGAAATAATAGATCGCCTGCTGATACTGTTTAAGATTCGTATTGATAATCCCTAAGGAGTTATAGATCTTACATTGGAAAAGTTTTTTGTCCGGACTATACTTCTCCTGATACCGGAGCGCGGCCAACGCCTTAGGCAGGGCCTTTTTATCATCGCCCTGTTTTGTATAGAAATTTGCCAGCATTAACTGGATAAGAGCCGTGGTAGAGTCTTTATAAAACTGCTGGCTCATTTGCTCAGCCTTTTTAAGAATGGCTAATCCCTCACTTATTTTTCCACTACTCTCGTAGGACCGTCCTAACTCTCCGTACAAATTGATGAGCAGGTGTTTATCCGGCAACTTTTGGGCCACAACTACGCCCTGACTGGCAAAATAGACTGCGGAGTCTTCGTTTGTAACGGAATAGTTATCAGCTAGATGAAAATAGATTTGTGCGCGCTCAGCGTTGGTTTTAGCGGTTGCTAAGGCCAGCCGATATTTCGTGATGCTGGCAACAAAATTATAGGTCCTGCTTTGCCCATACCCAGCTTGCATCGTCAAAAGATATAGCCCAAATATCATTAAAAACGTTTTCGGGCGTTGTAGCACGAACTGCTTATAAAAGGCGTTCAGAGCAACCCCAATGTGCGCACTAAGGGGTAATCTTTCTTTCATAGTAAACTATAATTAAGCAAAGCGTATTTTAATAGTCTGGATAGCCGCGCGATGGAAGCTACCGAATTAGCTGCCTAGCTGGGTATAACAGCCAGGAATCAAGCGTAATTTCAGGCTAATTGTCTACCATATAGACTAATTGGCAGGATTACCAAATTAATGACAAAATATGGAATTACCACTTCGAGACAAAAGAAGTAGCAAAAATTCGTCATGAACCGAACCTAAGTGAGGAAGAAAGGAGGCATCTTACATTTGATTGAACTTAGTACCCAAACCAAATCAAGTACCTGCTTAAAAACGAACAGTCGGCGCTAGAAAAACAGAATCAGTCTACTTTGAGGACGAGTTGACTACCTGGGCGGTCCTGTCTACAATTCATCGGTAAAATAATTTGCTGGTCAATCCTGCTATTAACCGTCAAGACAAGACGTTTTACGTAAGCGATACGTAGTTATCCTGACGAATCATTTGCAGCGTAGCCTTAATCATATCCGTGATTCCCAATTTACAAACTAAAAGCCCACTCTTCAGATGTTAATTCAGCAAAAAAGCTGCCAATTTCCATTGGCAGCTTTTTTGATTGTTAGTGAATGGAAGGGTATTAATTACGAGTTAATAAACGCCAACAGGTCTGCGTTAATGGTGGCGGCTTCGGTAGCGGGCATGCCATGCGGAAATCCGGGGTACGAAATCAGTTTCCCGTGTTTTAACAATTTAACGGCCTTTGCTCCGGAAATGGGGAAAGGAACGATCTGGTCGTCTTCACCATGCAGAACCAAAACCGGCAAATCCACACTCTTCAGATCTTCCGTAAAATCGGTTTCTGAAAAAGCTTTGATACCATCGTAATGGGCTTTGATGCTCCCCATCATAGCCTGGCGCCACCAATTATCCCGAATGCCTTGCGACACGTTTGCACCTTCCCGATTGTACCCGTAAAAAGGCAAGGTAAAATCCTGGAAATACTGGGGGCGATGGGTAGCCGTACCTTCGCGTATTTCATCGAATACAGCTATAGGGATACCATCTGGGTTATTTTCAGTTTGGACCATGAGTGGCGTAACCGCACTAATCAGCACGGCTTTGGCTACCCGGCCCTGGCCGTGTTTAGCCACGTAGTGGATTACTTCGCCCCCCCCGGTTGAGTGACCAATGTGTATCGCATTTTTTAAATCAAGAAATGCCGTAAGCTCCGCCACATCGGCTACATAGGTGTCCATGTTGTGACCCTCGGACGTTTGGGACGAACGCCCATGCCCCCGGCGATCATGGGCGATGACTCGAAATCCCCGCGCTACGAAAAACATTAATTGTGCATCCCAGTCATCGCCTGAAAGCGGCCAGCCGTGATGAAAAACCAAGGGCTGACCTGTTCCCCAATCTTTGTAATAAATTTCAGTACCGTCTTTTACTGTGATCTTGCTCATGTTTTTGGGCTTTAATTGTGATTGTAAATATTGATTTTATCGATACGTTAAAAAACAGCTACTGCGGGCTTACTTTACGGGCAGCCTCGCTAATGAAATCGGCAACCTGCTTAGGCTGCGACAACATGGGAACGTGACTGGCTTTGACTTCCAGCGTCGTAGCCTTCATCGTCCTGGCAAATTTGCGTTCCAGATCCGGGTTGATCATCCGATCCTCACTGGCGACGATATACCAGGACGGCTTCACTTTCCAGGCGGCTTTGCTGATCTTTGCCGTAGTACAACTAGCAGCCCAGGGGCCTTGCGTCGCCAATACGATTTTACGTTCTGCCAGGGGTAAGTCCGGACAGAAATCCTCATGAATACCTTTAGCTGTTAAGGCCAGAAAACCAGCCGCATCTGGTTTAGCTTCCGCCAATCCGGGCGTGGGCGGGAAGGCTTTCGATGCATCGACCAGGGATTCGTTATCATCGGGCGCAAAAGCAGCTACGTAGACCAGCCCTGCTACTTTGGGGTCGGTGCCTGCCTGGGAAATGACCACGCCACCCCACGAATGGCCAATTAGCAGAACAGGTCCATTCTGTAAGGCAATGGCTCGTTTGGCAGCCGCTACGTCATCTTCCAGTGAACTAAGCGGATTTTGGACTGCCACTACGTGTAGGCCTCTGGCTTCAAGCAATGGAATGACTTTTGCCCAGCTTGATCCGTCGGCAAATGCTCCATGAATAAGGACTACATTTTTTACCCCGGTAGCTGAAGATTGAGCCGCTACCTCTTCGATTTGATAAAATGTAATGACGATACTGAGTAGTGCGCCCAGTGCAATGCGGTTAATTCTCCACATAAGTAGTTCTGGCTAGATGATCTATCGGTTTGCTGCAACAAACGTACGGAGTATGCGAGTGAGGAAAGCGGTAAAAACAGATGGTATTCCAGTAAAAAGAAGGGATTCTTCTATGGCTGTTCTACCTAGTCTCCTCAATAAATAACCCGCCGTTTACTCCTTTTCAAAAACCAGGAGGGCCGGTGATTTCGGACATGTCAAGATATTCAGACTTTAATACAGTATATCAATCTTATTTCCCTGCGGGCCATTATCCGGCCCGTAGTGCGTTTGGAGCTTCTGGCCTGGCATCAGGGGGCTCAAATAGAGATTGATTGCATTGCGTATGCACCGCTAAAAGCCAAACCTTGAGTTTATTTACGTAGTAACTGCATGGTTTATACGTCACTGGTTTTCGCTTGAATCTCTTCCCGATCCAGTTCATTTTCCAACTCATGAAACAGGTCAACATCAATCAATTGGGCATCTCGTAAATTTAGTAACTCAGCTCGTTGGACTTGAATGGAGGATAGGGTCAGTTTGCGACTGAGTTGATGTTGACACTCGGCCTTTTCAGGATCTTTCCGTTCAAGCTCATTAACGCGTTGCTGATGCCGATCAATGATTTCCTTAACAGTGTCTCCGGTAAGCCCTTCCTGATCAACAACCTGATGAATCACAGCTAAGGCTTTCCGGGATAGTCTTCGCCGAATTTCCTGCCGGGAAAGATAATCAGTGGACTGCTGGCCAAATTGTAAAGCTCGAATAACGATAGGTAGTATACTCCCCTGCCCGACCAGCGTGAACAGGATCACGCAAAACGTAATAAACAAAATTAGATTTCGACCTGGACAGGGAAGGCCATTAGGCAGTCGTTCCGGAATTGATAGGGCTGCCGCCAGCGATACAATTCCCCGCATGCTGATATACGCTAACAAGGTCGTGTGTTTGTACGAAGGAAATACAGGAAGCAGGTGCAAGGCTTTTCGCGCCTGGGTAGAAACCGTATCCGCCAAAAAGATACCCAGGAAGCGAATAACGACAGTTGTCAAACTGATGAGTAATCCGAACCAGACGAGTTGCCCCAGCGACTGACCTTTGATAGCGTCCACAACATGAGGCAGTTGCAACCCAATTAAAATAAAAATCAGCCCATTCAACAGTACAACCACAAAATCCCAGACAGCTACGGCCTGCATCCGGGTGATTGGGCTATGTACGCTCGACTGCTTGCGTCCCAGTAACAATCCTGCTGTAACTACACTGAGCACCCCACTTAAATGAAGGTGTTCGGCTGCTATGTAAGCCGAGTAAGCGGTCACAAACGTCAACACGGTTTCCAGGGCAGGTTCCAGATTGCCGTGTTTGTGCAATAAGAAAGATAAATACCCGATAACGAGTCCTACACCTATTCCACCCCCGGCTAACCGGATGAAATCCAATAGCGATTCGGTTAGTGAAAAGTTTCCGGTACTCATGGTAGCGAGTGCCAATTGAAAGATCACTAAAGCCGTTGCATCATTGACCAGGCTTTCGCCTTCCAGAATTGCGACAATTTTTCGGGGAACAGCCAGGGTTTTCATGATCGCCGTAGCCGCTACGGCGTCGGAGGGTGAGACGATGGCCCCCAGCAGTAAGCCTGTTGCCAGCGTAAAGCCGGGGATAAACGATTGAGCTACGTAGGCTATACAAATACTGGTAGCCAACACCAGCCCTAAGGCAAGGACAACGATTGGTTCTAGATTTCGGCGAAAATCGCTCCAATTGGTATACCAGGCTGCGCTGTAAAGAATAGGAGGCAGAAAAACCAATAGAACAACTGACGAATCTAAGCCAACATTTGGCAAACCAGGAATAAAGCCAATAACCAGGCCGCCCACTGTCAGTACAATCGGGAAAACCAGGTTGAGCCGTCGGGCTATCAGCGCCAGCCCAATGACAAAAATTAGCAGCAGCAGAACCGTTTCTAAGGGATGCATTCTTGTTTTAAATAGACGCTACGTTCACACCACTACTACCCTTGTCTGCTATGGTCCATTGCTGATTGACAGCCTGATTTATGGCGTACCGTTACCAGGATTATGATGACCGTTTGATGGAAGTTTAGTGTCTTTATTTGCCCGATGCAAACGGTGGAGCAGTTTGGTAGAATCCCAGTTAAATGCCCTTAATTCAACGACTCTGTCATCCTTTAGCTGCCAGTAGTGTATAAAAGGCAAAATAGCCACTTCATTGTCTATGAGCAGTTTACCTTCAAAAAAACCAGTTGTAACGATGGCGTCTTGCGGATGATCGTTATCGGCAGTGAAATAAACCAGCGAATTCACACTGAGATTCTCACAGATTGTATATAGTCCTGACATCATGTTTAGAAAACCACTTCTTCCGTGGTATTCACTACCGGCAGGTCCATATTCAGAAATGTAGAGAACGATTTTCTCATCCAGTACGGGTAGTATTCGGCTTAAATTATTATCCGCAAAAACACCGTAAACTACTTCAATTATTTGCTTGGGAATGGCCATACTAATAGAAAAGTAAGCTACCTGATCCTACTCTCTATCAAGGCAAGTGCCAGCCTTTGAGGCATGCGTGAACGAGGAATCTGGCTCCCTGAAATGAATCAAATTCCTCATTGTCAACCAGTAGTAAACGTAAGTTGGTGTTGACCCCTCAACCAGTATTTTTTATTAATTTGGAGTTCTACGGAAAAAATGGAGTTTATTGTATTTCCCGTAGGGGAAGATCGAATTAAGGTAAGAGTTCGGACTGACGTGTGGTTTAGTACTAATTTATTTATCCTTGTTCTGAGTCTCTCTACCAACAAAGTAACTAGCTTCACAAAGGTTTTCATTCCGTTTGAGCTTACCCGGACATGAATGGGAATAGTTCTTGCAGGCAGATGAGAACGCGGTCTGTGCATGATAGGTCTGTGCATGATATCCTTTAAACCATTTCGGACTATGCTGTCACCAGTCAACCCTCCTCTTTCTTCAACCTCGTCCTGCAACATTTTAATTGTTGAGGATGAATACATTATCGCGAATGACCTGGAACTCATTCTGGTTGAGGCAGGCTATCCGGTCATTGGTGTCGCCGACTCTGTTGCCGAAGCCTTAGCGCTTATGGATCAGCAAAAGCCCGATATCGTATTACTGGATATTTACCTGAAGGGGAAAGAAACCGGTATTGATCTGGCGAAACAACTGGAAGACCGAAGCATCCCCTTTATTTATATATCTGCCAATGACAATAAAAGTGTGCTGGAAGCGGTGAAAGCCACGCAGCCAATTGGCTATATAGTCAAACCGTTTCGGGAAAAAGATATCCTTACTACGTTGGAAATCAGCCGGTACCGTCATGCGCATAGTGTTGAAATGAAACTCCGGGAAGAAAAGGCGCTTCAGATTGCCTTGACGGATGCACTGTCGGCTCAGGTAGGTTGGGAACATAAGCTGCTGAATGTAGCCATGGTGCTTCAATCACATGTGCCGTTCGATTTCTTATCGATTCAATATCAAAAGAAAGGCACAATCCATAATTTCAATTACTACCGGGTTGGATTTGAGGAATACCAAACCATTAGCCTGACTGATATACAGCAGATGACCAACACGGCCATCGATCAACTTCTCCAGTTACAGATTGGACAATCGCCTTCCGGTCCTGTGCGCTACAATGAAGATACATTTAGTGTTTTCTGCCAACAGAATCGCTTTGGACAGATGCTAGCCAAGACGTTTCGAATGGAATCAGCGTTAGTGATGCCACTTAGCGTAGGACCATTCGATACGTTTACTATTTCTTTTCTGAGCCGAAAGCCTGATGCATATCTTTCCCGACACCTTAACTTACTGGAGCGACTAGAGCAACCTATTGTACTGATGCTGGAGCGGGTTCTGGCCTTCGAGGAAGTTGCCCGACTCAGTGAACAACTGAAACGGGAGAACAACTACCTCCAGGAAGAGGTAAAAACACTGGCTAATTTTGAAGAAATCATTGGCCGGAGCCAACGCCTTTTACGGGTTTTTGATCAGGTTACCCAGGTTGCCAATACCGATACGACGGTACTCATATTAGGCGAAAGTGGTACTGGAAAAGAACTCATTGCCCGGGCGCTTCATAACCTGTCAGCACGAAAAGACAAAATTCTGGTAAAAATCAACTGTGCAACACTACCGGCGACGCTGATTGAATCTGAGCTTTTTGGCCACGAAAAAGGAGCGTTTACGGGGGCCTTCGAGAAGCGGATTGGCAAGTTTGAACTGGCGCAGGGAGGCACTATTTTTCTGGATGAAATTGGGGAGATGCCCCTCGAATTACAAGCCAAACTTCTGCGCGTTCTCCAGGAAAAGGAGATCGAACGAGTTGGTGGTAGAACCCCCATCAAAACGGATGTTCGTGTTATGGCTGCCACCAACAGATACCTGGAAAAAGAAGTAGCTGAAGGGCGCTTTCGAATGGACCTGTATTTCCGATTAGCTACGTTTCCCATCACGTTACCATCCTTACGGGAACGACCGGGTGATATACCACTTCTGGCCCAATTTTTCGCGCAACGGTCAGCCCGTAAACTGGGTAAACCATTTCGAGGAATTAGTGAACCGGTATTGAATGAACTTATCAATTACAGTTGGCCTGGCAATATTCGGGAATTAGAAAATGTGATCGAACAGGCTGTCATCATCAACGATGGTCAATCACCCTTATCCCTGGGCCGTCCATTGATCAACAGTTTGTTCTCCATGAATATGGCAGGCCCTATGAGTCAATCAGCTGGTAGTTTCAAAGAGTATGGTCAACCGGCAAACGCAACGCCAAAAGATTTACAGGATGTAAAGCACATTCAGCAGGAAACTGAACGGGAATACATTCTGGCCATCCTTAAACAAACAAACGGCCGTATTCGGGGAAGTGGTGGGGCGGCTGAATTATTGAACTTAAAACCAACGACACTCGAATATCGGATGGATAAACTGGGTATCCGAAAAACACTTTCCGTTCAGCCACCAAATTCCTCATCTGACCAGCGTTAAATCAATTGGCATTTCAACTGACGGAGATTTATCATAGGAACGTTAACAAAAAGTCAAAAATCAGTTGGGCGAGCAGAAATGGAGAAGTGCCGAAAGTTCGATTGGCTGGTGAGTGGTTTCACACCTAGTTACCTTCCCCATAAAATACCGAACATCCGTGATCTGCCCTCGCCGAATCTGGTAGAAACGAGTAAAAGGAGCTGTATACCAGGGCCCATTCAATTCGTACTGAAACAGATACTCACCAACAACAATTCCTCCAATTGAAGAGCCTATAATTTCATGAATGACTTCGTTCCATTTCCAGTACGTATCGGCTAACTGACTGCTATACCAATCACAGAAATCATGTCCCACATAGGTTCCCTGATTAGGATGGCCATCCGCCAGGATCCACCGGCATTGAGGATGTAAGAAGGTAGTGTTAGGTTTCGCCAACCAGGCATTGAGTAGTCGAACGTGGAGGGCCTGGGTGAGGGAAACGAGGGGTGGGCCAAGAATCATCCGGATGAAGGCAACGATAAATTTCATAGCGTCTGTTAGATAGTGAGCGTCAACCGATTGCTACAACGTATTGTCAATTCGTATGCCATAAATAGTGAAGTGGATAACAGAATCGAAAATTGGTCCTTCTGATATTGAAAGTGAGTTTTAACGTGATTGAGGTTCTTCCACTGCCTATGTAAAAAACTGAATACCTCCAGAATACCTGGTAAGCAAGTTGTACAACGCCATTTTTTTTAGAGTCTATGTGTGGCTAATGACAGGTAACTGCCAATATTGGAACGTAGTAACTGTGCCGGTCAAACAGGATTCATTTTTGTCGTACTGTCCTATTTATATAAAGAAAGGTGCCAGTGAAAACAGCAAGTAGCTTCCCGAATACAATGAAGCAGTATATTTTCCTGGTACTATGTATGCTGCCCACCCTCTCGGTCCAGGCACAGCCAACTTCAGCTCAGGCTGACAGCTTGAAGCGCGTACCGGCCGGCGGCACCCTACGCATTGAATTTAATCGACTGGATTGCAAAAGTTACTGGCTTTTAATCAGCGACGATGGTATTGGTTTACCCATCAACTTAAATCCGAACCAGAGCCGGACCCTTGGCATGAGTTTGATTCGGGGACTCAGTAAACAACTTGGGGGGACTTTAGAAATCAGCCAGGTCAATGGCGTACAGATTAGCCTGAGATTTAGTGAAGAAAAAGCAGGCAAGCCTTGATCAGTGCGTAACTTTTTTATCGATTGCCAAAACGACTACGTATGCACAGAATACAGTACTATTTGGACCGAACACAATCAATGCCTGATTGGGTACTCCATTTTAAACGAGTGGCTAAATTGGCGGACTGGCATTCATCACCAATTGCCTGGTTCAGTCTATTTGGTATTGCGTATCAATTGTTGGCAATTTCTCCTGCTGATGCCCAGAATATTACCCGAAAAATGGTCAATCAGTTAGTAATCAGATTGCAGAAAAGTGAGCCAGACACGGCCCGGCTTACTGCTCTGATTGAATTGGGGAAATTTCACGTGTATAAAGCAGGAGAGGTTAAAATTGATCTGGACAGTGCGCTACTTTATTTACGTCAGGCAGAAGAGCTAAGCACTACGTTGCATATGCTGAAAGAAAAACATCAGGCAGAAAGTATTCTGGTTATTGCCTATATGGAGCGGGGAGACGTTCGGCTTGGAGAATCTAGTTTTTCTAAATTAATTACGGATTGCCAGCGAACAGAGGATAAAGCGACTGAAGCCGATGCTACGTACAGGTTTGCCACCGCGCAACGGTACATCACCCGAAATTATCCCAAAGCTTTTGCTAGTTATCGCCAGGCAGCTTCCATATATAAAGAACTCAGGGATTCGGAAAAAGAAATTCAGATATATGAGCAGATCGCTGGTCTACATGCAGATATGGGCGAGCTGGATTTGGCGGAAAATGAGTTCCTGGATGTGTTGAAACGGTATAAAGCGATCAAATACGCTAAGCTTCATTACACCTATAGCTGGTTAGCCGGTGTTAGTCGGTTAAAAGGAAATTTCGATAAAGGCCTTTTCTATGCATTGCTGTGTCTGGAAAGTATGAACAAGACCCAGGATACATTGTCTGCTGCCAACTTTTATGGAACTGTCGCCGAATTATACATGGAACTGGGCAAACAGGATCAAAGCATTTACTGGTTCAAAAAGACGCTTCAGCAATGGCAGCAAGAAAAACTACCTAATTATTCACTGTATTATGCAGCCAGTTTCGTTGTGCAGGATATGATCGGGCGGCACAAAACACAGGAAGCTCTCCGTTTGATCAAAAACCTTGTTAAAGAAATTCCACCCGTTACGAACATTCAAAAAGGATGCATTGCCCAAATATTCGCGTATTGTTATAATGACTTGCCTAATTATTCGCAGGCGGAGAAGTACTATCTGGAAGCAATTGCCTGGTATAGTCTATCAGGTAATGACTTTGAAATGGCACAAAAAGCGCCAAAAGAAGTCGGTGAATTTTATTTGAAACGCAACGATTTAAAAAAGGCGGGATTTTATTTGCGAAAAGCCCTTGCTTTTTCTCCACAAAAAAACGCCATATCAACCGTAAAGGATGTTCACTTTATGCTCTTTAAAGTAGACTCTACGGCGGGAAATTATCTGTCGGCCATCCGTCATTTTCGGCAACATAAAGCCTTGAATGATTCAATTTTCAATGAAGTTAAAAGTCGGCAGTTTGCTGAACTGGAGGTTAAATACGCAACCGCTAAAAAAGTACAGCAGATTCAGCGGCAGCAGAATGAATTGGAAAAAGAAAAGACAACGCGTAATGGTATACTTGCGGGAACCATTCTGCTTCTGGGTTTATTAGGGGTGAGTTTTAATCAGTACCGATTAAAGCAACGTAGTAACCAACTCCTGGAAGCCAAGCAGCTGGAAATCAATCAAAAAAATGAATCCCTTCAGCATATTCTGGATGAGAAAGAACTACTGATTCATGATAAAGATAATTTGCTGGATGAGAAGCAAGGGTTGTTGGAAGAGAAAGAGTGGATGCTTAAAGAAATCCATCATCGGGTCAAAAACAACCTCCAGATCATCACCAGCCTGCTGCACTCTCAGGGCGTTTATCTGAAAGATAAAGCCGCTCTTTCAGCCATTCAGCAGAGCCAGAACCGGGTACACGTAATGGCGTTGATCCATCAGAAACTGTACCAGTCGGACCGGCTATCGACCATTCCAATGGCCGATTATATTAATGAAATTGTTGATTATCTGCTCGTTACCTTTGCCCGCCAGGATTCCGTTCGCAAGCAGATGGCCCTTGCGCCCATACAACTGGATGTTATTTTGGCGGTACCACTGGGTCTTATCCTTAACGAAGTCGTTACCAATTCACTGAAATACGCCTTCCCTCAACAGCCGGGAACAATCAGTATTGAACTCACCGTAGTGGATAAACAGACGTATCGACTCACCATTAGTGATGATGGCGTTGGTTTCCCCCCTGATCTGAACCCAAACCGAAGTCGCACGCTGGGCATGAGCCTGATTCGGGGACTTAGTAAACAACTTGGGGGAAAGCTACAGATTAACCAGATGAATGGGGTGCAGATCAGTCTAACATTTACGGAAGAAAAGGTTGGTCAGCCAGAAGTAGCCCATGAGTTGTAAGAGGGACTTCCCTCCTACTAAGCGACTTTCTGGTGCTTTTTCGTAATTTTCTCTTCAAAAAATAATAAGCGGATTTTCAAACCATGCTGGCTGGTAATCTTCAATTCACCGCCTAGCTGCTTGCTCAGCCCCCGTATCAGGCTCATGCCCATTGTCCGGCTTTTGCCGGGGTTGAAATCAGCGGGCAGGCCAACGCCATTATCGCCAATTGCAAGCAGATACTCGTGCTTTTCCCCAGTAGTGAGCTGAATACTGATTGTCCCCGTCTGTTGAGGAAAGGCATATTTCAGCGAATTGGTAACCGCTTCATTGATAATCAGACCAATAAGTACAGCCTGAATGACATCCAGATCAATCGGTGCTACGTTCAACTGTGCACAAACGGTTTCCTCAGCGTCGAATGAATTAATCAGATAGCGAACGATCTCGTCAATATACTCAGCCATTGGAACGGTCGATAACCGGTCTGACTGGTAAAGCTTTTGGTGAATCAACGCCATGGCATGAACCCGATTCTGGCTCTCCCGAATAGCCGACTGGGCAGCCTGATCTTTCAGGTAAACACCCTGTGAGTGCAACAGACTACTGATGATCTGGAGGTTGTTTTTGACCCGGTGGTGAATCTCTTTGAGAAGCCACTCTTTTTCCTCGACCAACAATTCCAGCGACTTATTTTTCTCGCCAATCTCTCTCGCTTTTTGCTGCTTTATCCGGTTCTGATTATACAACAATCCCAGGATTACAAACAGCAGGATGAAGCCTGCGAGCGTAACATTTCGGAGAATAGTCGTTTTTTCCAGCTCTAGCTGATTTTTAGTATTGAGATAGCTAAGTTCTTTTATCCTTGCCTTCGATTTACTTAATTCATAGTCCGATTTAAGCACTTCAATATGCTGCGACATATCCTTATAAAAGAAGCTATCTGCCAGGCTATGCTCGCGCTCTTTCATCAACAGTGCTTCCTGATAATTACCCTGCGATTTATAAATACTCGTAATTTCTTTCAGAAACCGCATCTCCTGCTTATACGCTTTCTTCTGTCGAGCGAGTAAAACAGCCTGTTTAAAATAAAAAATGGCTTTTTCCGGATTGTCATCCCCATATGTCTTGGCTAACCCAGATAACGTCTGTAGCTCCCGCAAGTAATTGTGGATTTCCCGCGATCTGATGAGTGCTTCTTCCTGAAGAGTAATGGCTTTCTTTTTATCGCCTTGTTTAGCATAAACGCTGGCAAGGTTATTAATCAATGTGATGTTTAGGCCTTGATATTCAGGCGCATTACTTAGGCTTATTCCTTTTTGCAAATACTGTTTAGCTTTGTCGAACGCTTTCTTTTCCCGGTAAACAACACCAAAATTGTTATAAATATTAAGCGAAATGTTTGAGAAAGGAAGCCGTTCGTTATAACGGTCAGCAATAGCTAAGTACCTCAAAGCCAAGTCATAATGATGCTGATCAAGGTGAGCCCAGGATATACTGTAATTGGCTTCCATCATACCAAATGTATCCCGGCTTGCTTCGGCTAATTTCAGCGACTGCAAAAAGTGGCCGACCGCTTTGTCATAATTTCCGTTTCGTAGCTCAACAACACCAATACGTATCGTGACGGTAGCTGCTCCCTTTTTGTTACCTGCTGTTTTGTAGATAGCCAGAGCCTGGGCGTATTTCTTATCCGACTCATCAAACTTACCCTGATTATCGTCGATCATGCCCAATTGAACAAGCATTGAAGCTACGCCGATACTATCTTTCTGGTCGCGGGCGAAACCGATACCTTTCTGAGCAAAGTAGGTAGCTGAATCTGGCTTTAGGTACCTGTAATGTTTAACCAGGCGTTCACAATCTGCTATACGTTCGATTTTCTTACCGCTACCCGTATCAAGGCTCTGTCCAAGAGTGCAGACTGTACTGCTGATCAATAAGATAACTAGTAGTCTGTAGCACATAACACACGAATATAGCACTTTCGCTTGTGGCTACACATGGGCTAATTCACTAATTTATGGCAACAAAATCACTATTCGAAAAAGAGTCATAAAATGGCTTTTGAAAAAACCATTAATGAACGGGCAACTCCTTTTGGCTAACTTATTGAAGGCTGTAAATAGCTAGTTCTTAGCCGAGTAGGTGTAAGAAAGCATCGTCGATACGCAGTGGGTGTGGTTTGATAATACCGTTTGAAAAGCTTGTTCAAATGACAAATGTCAGTAAAGCCAAATTCGTCGGCTATCTGCGAGATGGACATGCTACTTAGTCGCAGCCTTGTTTCAACTAGCTGAAGCTTGTAGCGAATAATGTACTGATTGATGGATTCGCCAGCCTGTTGTTTAAATAGGGCGGCCAGATGGCTTTGTGAATAATTGAACACATCAGCCATTTTTTCCATCCGCAGTTGATCCGGCCTGGTAATATGATGGCATATATACGTACCAATACGCTGCATCAGCGGGGAAGAATTAACGTTCGACGCACTTAACCCCTGATGCTGACTGAGCTGACGATCAACCAGACTCAGAATTGTTTTCATCAGCGCATCAACGATTTGATTAGAAACAAGTTGCCGATAGTTGTTTTGTTCAGTTAAAATTATCTCGACAAGTGCATTCAGGTTTTGTTGCTCGATCTGATTCATAACGATACTACCTGCGAGTTGCTGGCTACCCCTGAGCCCTCGCTCTCTAATGTGTAACCAGTAGTCTGTTCCCAGCGTTGTCAACCCAGCCATGTAAAGTTCCGTAAAGGAGAGACAGCAAAAGCTTGTCATTTTGTCAACCACAAAATAATGACTGTCTAAAGGTCCCAGAAAGAAAACGTCGCCAGCCTGGTAGGCGAATCGATTGCCATTGACTATATGCTGCCCACTGCCTTTCCGAATCAGGATTAGTTCGAAGTGATTATGGTTATGAATTGGGTAAGGCCATTGGCTTGTGTCAACTAGTTGAATCGTCAGAAGTTCATGTTGAATGTTACGTTTCATAAAGGGAAGTGTTCGAAATGGATGTTATTAGATCAACCACCAGGAACTACTTTGCCAATAAAATGCCAACCTTCACAGCGATCTTACATAAGCAGAAAACCAGGATAAAATCCTGACAGTCAGCAAATATATTTAACAATACCTTTACAGGTTGCCTCCAGAAAAATTGGAGAGTCCATTATATCTGGAGGTAGGCTTTGGAGAGCCGGGTACTATTTTAAGCAATCAAGCACTCGTTTCAGGCTACATTTGACTGAATTATAACATGCATTACCACTTTATTATACAATCAGGCCATTTCACTTCCGGTGGCTTTCTAAGAAGTTTTCGATGCGGTCCATCGCTACGTTCAACTCATCGATCGTGGGTAGACAGACAACCCGAAAGTGGTCATTATCGATATAATTAAAGCCATTTCCTGCCACCACCAGCACTTTTTGCTCGGTCAGCAGATTATAGACGAAGTCATCATCATCGGTAAACCGAAACTGACTTAGGTCAATCTTTGGAAAGATGTACAACGCTCCTTTCGGCTTCACACAGGTAATGCCTGGAATAGCCGTCATACGGTCATAGGCCAGCATCATCTGCTTGTACAGACGACCCGTTGGCATCACTAAGTCATTGATACTCTGATAACCACCGAGCGCCGTCTGGATAGCGTACTGCGTAGGTACGTTTGCGCAAAGGCGCATACTAGCCAGCAATGTCAGTCCCTCAATGTAGGATTTAGCTCGCTGTCGTGCTCCGCTCAGGATCATCCAGCCACCCCGGAAACCAGCCGCCCGATAGTTTTTCGACAGGCCGCCCATCGTGATGCAAAGCGTATCATTCACCATTTTTGAAATGGGATAATGTACCGCGCCATTGTACAGAATTCGATCGTAAATCTCGTCGGAGAAGACAATGAGTTTGTGCCGTTCGGCGATGCGGGCAATGCCTTCCAGCACCGCTTTATCATACACAGCCCCGGTCGGATTATTCGGATTAATCACCACGACGGCTCGCGTCCGGGGTGTGATTTTACGTTCCAGATCCGCGAGGTCGGGATTCCAGTCGGAGGCTTCGTCACACACGTAGTGAACAGGTTTTCCGCCACAAAACGCAACAGAAGCCGTCCAAAGGGGATAGTCGGGCGAAGGAATCAGCACTTCGTCGCCTTCGTTAAGGAGCGCCTGCATTGAGAGCATGATCAATTCGCTAACCCCGTTCCCAATGTAAATATCGTTGATGGCAATGCCCGGCAAACCGATATTCTGGGTGTGGTGCATAACAGCTTTTCGAGCGGCAAACAAACCCCGCGAGTCCGAATAACCCTGCGCATTGCGGATGTTCAGAATAATATCGTGGACAATTTCGTCGGGAGCGTCGAAACCAAACGTAGCGGGGTTACCGATATTAAGGCTGATGATTTTGTACCCCTGACTCTCCAGTTCCAGTGATTTTTCGTAAACCGGCCCCCGAATATCATATTTAAGGTGGGTAAGTCGGTCGCTTTTAAGAATTTCCATTTCAGGCACTTCTACTTCTATGCACGCTAATTCCATGGCACAAAAGTACGGAACTGTTGGGTAATTCAAGGATAGATGTCAAATCAATACGTTGCCCGACCACCAGAGATATCATAGATAAATCCAGTAGAAAAGCTGTTTTCGGGCGACACGATAAAACTGGCCATTGCCGCCACTTCTTCGGCTTCGCCCAGCCGTCCCATCGGGATTTTAGCGGTCATGTACGCTAACTGTTCAGTAGCGGTATTGGCGTTCATCGCCGTTCTGATGACGGCCGGAGCCAGCCCATTAATTGTAATGCCAGCAGTGGCGTACTCTTTGGCGATAGCTTTTACGAGCCCAATCACTCCGGCTTTACTGACCGAATAGCCAACCATACCGGGGTTTCCTTCTTTCCCGGCAATGGAGGCAATCAACAGAATTCGCCCGTATCGCTGTGGGGCCATGTGGGTGACGGCATATTTGGTCATCAAAAAGCTACCCAGCAGGTTGACCGCGCAAACCTGCTCAAAATCGGCGGTAGCATAAGCTGTGATGTTCGTACTGGTTGGGCCCACAATCCCCGCCGAATGAACCACTACGTCGATCTTTCCAAAATCTGCAACTACCTGTTCAATAGCCTTCTTGACCTGCTCTTCCTGGGAAATATCCACAGAATAAGGCCGAACATTGCTGTTCAGCGCCATCAATTCATCGACTGTACTGTTCAGCAAATCGGTGTTCCGGTCGAACAGCGCTAACGAAGCACCCTCGGCACCTAATCGGCGGGCAATGGCTTTTCCCAGCCCTTCAGCTCCTCCGGTCACGATCGCAACCTGGTCTGTATATCGGCCGGGGAAACTAGCAGATGCATTCATGGCGTGTTGTAAGTAGTTGGCTAGTCCAGGTTGTCACTACGTAGCATTCTTATTCTGAAATCAATACTTCCTTTCCGGTATTGATCCCGACCCGTTCTATTTTACCAACAAGAAAGATATAGGAACAGGCTCCAACCAGGCCTAGTGTGCCAACGAAAACCAGCGCCGGTTTAAAATTACCTCCCTGAACTAAGTAACCTATCACAATTGGCACCACGATTGAGGCTAGATTGCCCATGAAATTGAAGATGCCGCCGGTTAGGCCAATCAGGTGCTTTGGCGATAAAAGCGACACAAAAACCCAGGAAATAAGTGCCATACCATTACCAAAAAAGGCCAGCGCCATAAAGAAAATTATCAGGGCTGTGTTGTTGGTATAATTGGCACCGATGATGCTCATCGACAACAGCATACCGACAATAATGGGCGTCTTACGGGCCATACCGACCGATCTCCCCTGTCTGACTAACCGATCTGAGAGAAATCCGGATAAGAGCAACCCGACACAGGCAGCCAGAAACGGCACCGAGGCCAGATAGCCGGACTTGATAAAACCTAAATGCCGGTAATCAACCAGGTATTTAGGAAACCAGGTCAGGAAAAACCACAGCATCGCATTGACGGCAAACTGGCCAATATAAACACCCCATAAAGTTCTATGAGAAATGACCTGTTTCAGGTTCTCCCATTTCCAGATGTTTACCTGGGCAGCACCCGGTTTTTTACCTCTGAACAGGCCGCCCCCTTCTTCGATATAGGTTAGTTCGGCCTGATTTACACCACGATGGTCAAGCGGGTCACGATAAAAAACATACCAGACAACACCCCATAGCAAACCAATTATTCCTGTTCCGATAAACAAACCCTGCCACCCGGCATACTCTTGAACCCTAAACAAAATTGGCGTTAGAAAGGCCAGACCGATAAACTGACCTGATACATATAGCGCTATGGATGAGGTCCGTTCGTTTTCGGGAAACCAGCTCGTCACAATTCGGTTGTTAATGGGATAAGAAGGGGCTTCAAATGCACCCGTGGCTAAACGGAGAGAAAAAAGCGCTGCAAAGCCTTTTATAAATCCCTGGCAGACTGTCACCAGCGACCAGGTAATTAAACAGAATGCGTATAAAACGCGGGGTCCAAACCGGTCAGCGATCAAGCCCCCCGGAATTTGCAAAGCCGCATACGTCCACCCAAAGGCCGAAAAAATATACCCTAATTCGACCGTCGACAGGTTCAGATCTTTACTCAGGGCAGCCCCGGCAACCGAGATATTACTGCGATCTAAGTAATTGATAACCACATTCACAAAGACAAGGGCTAGCATCCCGTATCGGGCGCGGGTCGGCTTACTGCTACTTGATTGCTCCATTTTCGGATTAGGGTTTCGGGTTGTGGTTTATCTGGCGGTCCAGCCACCGTCGACGGTGAGCATGGAACCGATCATAAACGAAGCGGCATCGCTGGCGAGGAAAATGGCGGCACCCTGAATTTCGCGCAGCAAGCCCCAGCGACCCAGAGCGGTAGCCCCGACCACAAATTTTTTACCTTCCTCAGTATCAGCAATGGGTAGGTTCATTTCGGTTAAAAATGGACCCGGACAAATGGCGTTGACATTAATATTGAAAGGTGCCAGTTCCAGCGCCAGGGCGCGGGTCATCTGCACAACGGCGCCTTTGCTGGCCGTGTAGGGTGTCCGGTTGGCCAAACCGACCAGACCGAGCGTACTGGCCAGATTGATAATACTTCCCCGACCAGCCTGCTTCATGAATGGCGTCACGGCTCTGGAAGCAAGCCAGGTCCCGGTGACATTCACATCCATTACCTTTTTGAAATCGTCGGCAGTCAGCTCATCGATAGCCCCCCGAATGTTGATGCCCGCACTGTTGATCAGAATATCAATTCGGCCAAACGCGTCGATGGCGGCCTGGACCATCGTTTCCGTTTGCGCCTGGTTCGTGATGTCGGCACTAAATGAAATCGCTTTAACGCCATAATCATCAGCCAGTTCCTGCGCAGCCTGTGCGCCTTCATCGGCATTTCGATTGACCAGCATCACGTTAGCCCCCGCCGATGCCAGCCCGGCGGCCATCGCAAAACCCAGTCCTTTGGAGCCGCCGGTAATAATGGCCGCTTTACCCGTTAAATCAAATTGCTTAATTCCAGGAAGTATTTCTTTACTCATTCGTTTACTCGATAGTTTGTTTGTCTATTTCATTCCCAATTTCTCCTTGCTGTAGTTCAGACAGGCGACAATGTTCTCTTCTTCAAGGGCAAGTTTGGCTTCGGGCGTCAGTTGGGAAACTCGGGGAAGTCCACCCGAATAGGTATGCTCCCTCACCGTACGTAGCATTCGGGCCAGTTCAGGAGCTGGCATAGCGCGGAAGGTTTCCCAGTACGCATTCGTTAAACAGGGGATTTCCAGCGGGTCCCGCGTGATCATTTCCAGGCTGAACGTACCGACTGGATTATGTTTTCGGCAGAGCTCAACCATCTTTGGCAGGTCCAGCATGCCTTTTCCCATGGGAACTTCCGACAGCAGGAATCCATTTGGGTATTCCTCCACTGCCATGTCTTTCACGTGTGTACTGAATACATAGGGGGCCAGCGTTTGCACAACCTGCATCGGATCTTCCAGTAACGCCATGCTATTGCCAAAATCGAGGGTTACGCCAATCCATTCACTGTTGACCTGTTTCAGCAGATTTACCAGATCAGGGGCCAGCCAGTCTTTATGATTTTCTATGCCCAGTTTGACTTTATGCCTGCGCAGAACCGGCTCGGCCAGTTGCAAAGACGTCAGTGCACTTTTCTTCAAGTCCTCGAAGGCTTCGGGAGAATGATACGTTTCATAGCGCCGACCGGTTGAACAAACCGTACGTAGCACCTGCGCTCCAGCTTCCCTGGCGTTGGCTACATCCTGTTCAAACTTGGGCATATCTTCTGCCTTCTTGGGTAAGCCAATCGACCCTTCCAGATACAGGCCCAGTTTCTCCCGCTCATCGCGCACCTTTTTGGCAAAGTCGGTTGACCAGCCATTGACGATGACCTGCACACCACCCGCACCGAGTTGATGGCAATGATCGAGCAGTTCAATGGCATTGGTGAAAGCCGGATATTTTTTGCTGTCTACTTTCGAATTCCACCGACTCCAGTACGAATGAACAACAATGCCCATTCGCTTGTCCGCCAGAAAATCGGGCACAGTTGGGAACGACAGCGCCAGTGCTCCAGCCGTAGTTTTCTGCAAAAAATCTCGTCTATCCATTCGGGGTTAGGTAGCCTGGACGGCCACGTCCGGGTAGGGTAAAAGCATTTATTCCCGGACGTGGCCGTCCAGGTTACTACCTCATTTCGCGCTGGCGGCCTGATTGTCCGCCATATATTTATTCAATTCTTTGGCCGTCCAGGGTACAACCCGGCCCTGCGCTGTGACGCGGGTCATGCCAACCGTTCTCTTACCAATTGGACCGCCATTGTTTCCCCATTCATTGCGGATATACATCAGAATGGACGTGATCGACGCGTCGTCCATCGTCGAATGCGAGGGCATGACCGGGAGAATGTCCGGGGCGTCGTAGATTCGTTTGTTGATTTCGATTGGTCCTTCCATGCCGTGCAGCAGGATAAGGGCTAACCGTTTTTCGTCGCCCACGACCCATTCTGAACCGATGAGGGGTGGACCAAATCGGGCCAGACCAGCCCCGTCGGTTCCGTGACAACCCGAACACGTATTCAGATAAAGCTGCCGTCCCGAAGCAAACAGTTTTTGTTCGTCGTCGTTCAGCAAACTTTTTTTCACTACGTTGCTTTTTGCGGCAATATGGCCCGGCCATTCAAACATGGCGTCCAGCGTAGCCAGACGGTTTGGATCAACTTTATGACTGGACTGGGTTAACAGGCTGGGAGCCGATGCGAGTTTTATAGGCTTCACTTTGCTACTGCTTCCGGCAATCGACATGCTGGTCAGCACCGCTTTTTCCTGCCAACCCAGGGGTTCTTTATGGGCGTCCACTGCCGCCAGCAGCGCGGTCAATTCAGCGGGGTTTCGCTTCTTCACAATCGACGTCGTCAGCATCTCCACGAAAATTTCTTTCGGTGGTTCACTCGTTTGCCATTGGGGCGATTTCATCAGCCGCTGTAAAAACGCAAATTCCTGATTCTGTAGACTACTCATGGCCGCATCCCGAATCAACGCGGATTCACCATACTTTCCGACAATGTTTGCCAGCAGTTGCTGAGCCACGGGCTGATCAAGTACGCCAGCAGTAAACGTCATCTGAAGCACTTGTTCGATTGGGGCTTTTTCCCACTGCTTTACCAATTTCTCGCCCAATTTCGTCCGAACGGTTTTGTCCGCTTTGGCAAATGGCTCAAGCAGTCGGATAGCCGTCGTACCAACAAGTTCATTCGGGTCTGAAACCAGTCCTAACAACGTAGTGGAGTTGCTCAGCTTCAGGCCATCCAGTGTCCACAAGGTATGAAATCTGCCTAGTTCGGAAGTGCCTTTCAACGCTAGATTCGTTAAAGTCGCACCGATTTTTTTGTCATTTCGCTCGATCAACAACCGCTGTGCCATGTCGCGATGCCAGCCATCTGGGCTCGACAATTCCGCAACCAGCTCATCGGGCGACGCGTCCGACAGTTTTTTCGCTTTCTCAGCTTTCCAGTTTTCCGGCACAATGCGCCAGATACGTCCCCGATTGATGGGTTTATCCAGGTCACGGGTCAGCGTTTGCTCTTTCAAATAAGGCGTTACGTAGGCTTTATGCTGAATGAGTCCCCGATACATATCGGCGATATAAAGTGCGCCATCGGGGCCGGTGGCGATATGAACCGGCCTGAATCGCTCGTCGGTCGAAGCCAGGAATTCGGTGCCGGGATGCGGATCATGCGCTGCGATGAGCAATCCGTTATCTTCGACAACATTGCGCTTGACCAGATTTCCGGCGGGTTCGCAAACGAAAACATTCCCGTAATAATCTTTAGGTAGTGCCGTTCCCCGGTAGAAAAGGGGCGAACAGGCGGCCGTGAATTCCCGTAAATGCCCCTCTTTATCCAGCGTACCGGGAATATACCCCCGATTAACCGCCGGATTGGGACGTATTGGATATACCCGTCGATCAAGCGTAACGCCATAATCGATGCCGGTTGTTGGCTTGTGGTTTTTGTTGCGGGACAGGTAGTTGGCGGGGACCAGATCGGCGTGAAGCTGCGACCAGTTATAATTGTAGTACAAGCGTCCTCTATCATCGTGGCTAATCCCCCATTGGCCACGAAACTCAGTACTGTCCCGTTCCCATTTCCCATTCATTAACCGGTACCGAAGACGCGCTTTTGCATTGTAAAACCAGTTGTCCATCCCCCGCAGGAGACCATTTGGCGCGTGTTCGGGGAGGCCTTCACCAGCATAGTGCGCATCAACTACTGTTTTGGTATCGGCCTTCAAATCGCCATTCGTGTCTTGGGTGAGCCATAATGCACCATTTTCGGCGATCAACGCGCCCCCTTTCACTAGTGCAATTGCCCTGGGCATGACCAGACTGTCGAGGTAAATTTTACTAACGTCCATCTGCCCGTCGCCATCGGTATCTTCCAGCACCGATATACGACCCACGCGTTTGTCTTCGCCATTCCCATCAACATCCGGCATGAATCCTCGCATTTCGACGACCCAGAGCCGGCCATTTTCATCGAACGTGAAAACCACCGGATCTTCAACCATGGGCTCAGACGCTACTAGCTGAACTTTCAACCCTGGTTCGAGCTGGAACGTAGCGACCTCCTCGGCGGGTGTTCGTGCGGGTGAAGGTCCTTCTCCGCCTAGTGTATTTCTGAAGTTAGCCTTAAAGCACAGGAAGCTCACTAGGCTGGCACTTAACAGGTAGGTAACGTATCGATGCTTAAGCATGAGTCATGACTAGCATTATTGGTAAATAACGTTGGGCAAGCAACCCGTCTATAAGGGTTGTTTGAACTAAATTATACTCAATCAGGCAGGGTATTGTCCGGTTAAAATTCCTGACAACGCCTGTTACCCGTTCTTTCCATATCCCCCTCACTTTTTCGGGAATACATTAGAAAGCTCACGTACTATCTGGATTGGCTATTCATAGCGCTTCTTTCATTAAAACGATATAAACCAATCAACGCATCAATTTCTGCTCACAACTGCTTTCAAAAAATATTTTCATTAAAAAGAGGTTAAACCCAATTTTCCCGGCTCTTACTAAATAAGGGGAACTGACAATTAAATCTTTAAAAAGTGATGAATCATCATACTTGCGATGTTCATGACTTTTTGAATGACAGGCCAGATGAGCAGGCTAACAGCTTGTCTACTATGGAAGTTGTCGGTTACCTGGAATTTCTTTTCCCTTATTCCTTAAACCCTTATTTTGTATGCAACAATCTTTAGTAAGAAACGGGCGACGTATTATGTGGCTGGGTTGCCTCCAGTTAGCGCTTTTCCCGCTTACGTCCAGTTATGGTTCGACACCACCTTTGCCGACACGGACCGCACTCACCACACCGGCGACCAGCGAGCAACGCGCCGACCGGACGATTTCAGGTACGGTTATCGATGAATCTGGGTCTGGTTTGCCAGGGGTATCCGTGGTTGTAAAAGGCACGCAAAAAGGTACAGTGACCGATAAAGACGGCGCCTACCGATTGTCAGTCCCCGACGGAACCGCCACACTGACCTTCAGCTTTGTGGGTTACGTAGCGCAGGACGTACCGGTGAACAATCAAACGGCCGTGAACATTACGCTTAAACCCGAGACAAAGTCACTGGATGAAGTCGTCGTTGTCGGGTATGGAACGGCCCGTAAAAAAGATCTTACCGGCGCGGTGACGTCCGTAACGGCTAAAGATTTTAATAAAGGCAACTTCACCTCACCCGATCAGTTAATTCAGGGTAAGGTTTCGGGGGTACAAATTATAAACAACAGTGGCCAGCCGGGGGGAGCCGCCACCGTCAAGATCCGGGGTAACTCGGCCATCACCGGTAGCGGCCAGCCGTTATACGTAGTGGATGGTATTCCGCTGGACAACCGCTCGGCCCGACCGGGTTTGAATGCGAACGGAATAGGAAATACGCCCGGTGGTAACCCGCTGAATTTTTTGAACCCGGCCGACATCGCGAGTATCGACGTATTGAAAGATGCATCGGCCACGGCCATTTACGGTTCGCGGGCTGCCTACGGGGTTGTCATTATTAATACCAAACGAGGACAGGCCGGACAGGCAAAAATTGATGTTGGCCTGAACACGGGGGTATCGTCCATCTTCCGGAAAATAAATGTATTGAATGCCGACCAGTACCGGGAAGCGATAAAATACTACGGGGTGAGCGCCCTGAATGACAAGGGTGGCAACGTGGATGCGTTTGATGCCATTTTGCGAAATGGACTACAGCAGAATTATACCATTGCCGTTAGCGGAGGGAATGAAAGCGGCAAATACCGAATTTCAGCTGGTTATTTAAATCAGGAAGGCATCGTCAATAAGACTGGATTCAAAAAATATACGGCTAATTTCTCAGGCAATCTAAAGTTTCTGGAAAGCAAACGACTGGGATTAGACATGACAGTTAATTCCAGCCAGTACATCGAAAATATCGCTGCCATTAGCAACGATGCCGGGTCGAATGGTAGTTTGATCGGGCACGCGTTGCAATGGAACCCCACGGATTCCCTGCGCAAAGCCAACGGCAGTCTGAACATAAAAGCGGGCGCGGTTATTAATCCGCTGGCCATGTCTGAATTATACAACGACCAGTCGAAAGTCACCACCATTCTTGCCAGCATTTCCCCGTATTATAAATTTACAGATTGGCTGGAGTACCGGATGCTGTATAGCGTCAATTACAGCGCGGGCGGGCGTCGGTCCTCTATTAACCAGGATATTAACATTTCCGCTACGCAGGGGAAGGGCTGGGCGAGTATAGGGAACAACGAGCTGAGCACCCAGCAATTTACCCACACGCTGAACTTCAACAAGGACATTTTACCGGACCTCAATCTGAATGCGTTAGTCGGCTTTGAGTACATGAGCTTTGCCAATAAAGGGTCCGCCATGAGTGCATTAGGACCGGCTTCCGGGTTTGGCAATTATGGGCTGGATTACACCGATTATATCCAGTATTCGAACACAACGGGCCGCACCGTTTCTTCGTTTGTTGATCCAACCGCCGAATTACAGTCCTACTTTGGCCGGGCAATCGGCAATTATAAAGATCGGTACCTGGTAACGGCTACGTTACGTTCCGACGGTTCCACCAAATTTGGCGCCAATAATAAGTATGGTTATTTCCCGTCTTTTTCGGCGGCCTGGAATATCAGTAACGAAAAGTTTTTCCATGTAGACGCCATCAATTCGCTAAAAATACGCGGTGGTTGGGGCAAGACGGGTAATCAGGAATTCCCATCGGGCTCTTCTCAGGCCCGCTATTCGTTCACCGATAATGGCGGTCTGGGCCAGACGAATAACCCCAACCCGGATTTAAAATGGCAATCCGACAAGCAGTATAACTTCGGCTTTGACTTAACGATGCTAGGTAGTCGGGTTACGGCAACCGTCGATTACTTCAATAAAACCACGACCGACCTGCTGTTCCCCAGCCCACCCATTCAGCCCGCTCCTCCGGGATCGGTTATTCGGTGGATCAATCTGGATGGACGTATCGAAAACAAAGGGCTGGAAGTTGCCGTAGATGCTAATATTGTCAAAAAACCGAACTTCAGTTGGGACTTGGCAGCCAATGCTACCTTTATTACCAATAGTGTTTCCGGGTTGACAGCTCCCATTTTGACGGGGGCCTTGAACGGTCCGGGACTAAGTGGCGTGTCGGTGGAAGTTATTCAGAATGGCTTACCGATCAATGCGTTTTTCACCCGTAGGTATCTGGGGATGAGTGAATCCACAGGCCTGGCTACGTATGAAGATGCCGGGAATACGTTCTTCTACGTTGGAAACCCCAATCCCAAAACCCTGTTAGGTCTCAGCACGACGCTCCGGTACAAAAAATTCTCGCTGATCGCGAATATGAACGGTGCCTTTGGTCAGGATATTTACAACAATACCAACAATGCCGTCATTAGTGTCGGATTGATCAACGGGGGGCGGAATATCGCTTTGTCGCTGTTCAGAGAACCAGTTAAGGAGTCGATTGCCAACCCGGTAACGCCCTCTTCGCGCTACATTGAGAAAGGCGATTACCTGAAAATGACGAACGCAACTGTCTCGTACTCAATTGGCAACATCGCGAAAGTTATTCGTGGAGCGAATGTTTACGTGACCGGCCAAAATCTGTTTGTCCTCACCAAATACACCGGCTTTGACCCTGAAGTCAACGTGAACAAGGCTATCAACAGTGTTCCGTCGGTCGGTATCGATTATGCGGCTTATCCACCAGCGCGTACCATAACGTTTGGCATCAACTTCTCTTTATAAACTCTTACGATAATGTCATTAAAAAATAACGTATTCATTATTAGTACGTTCGGTCTGGTTTTAGGTCTTGGAAGTTGCACGGATCTGGAAGAGAAGTTCCAGGGCGACCTTACGGCTAACCAGATCGGTACGACAACGTCAGCCAATACAGCCGCGTTGCTAACGGGTGTGTACAATTCAGTACGTGAGCCCTTTCAGAACAATTCGCAGTTGAACGCGCTCTGCGAAATGACCACCGATGCCATGATGGGGCCTACCCGCGGCCCGGACTGGGATGATAACGGTACATGGCGGCAATTGCACCAGCATCGGTGGGATGGCAATCACATTCGCATCATCAATACCTTCAACAATATGAGTGGCGGGGTTTTTGCCGCCACCGATATGCTGCGGTTCAATCCGACACCCCAACAGGCTGCTGAAGCCCGATTTATTCGCGCCTTTTGCATGTTCTGGCTGCTGGATTTATACGATCAGGTGCCCTATCGCGAGCCTGGGGAAAGTGTGATCCAGGCGGCTAAAGTTCGAAAAGGACTGGATGCCCTGAATTACATTATCAGCGAAGTGACCACCATTCAGGCGGCTTTGCCAGATGGCCCCGCCGGGCTAGCGAATAAAGATGCTGCCCGGGTTTTCCTGATGAAACTGTACCTCAACAAAGGGGCGTATGCCAATCGGGCGACGCCAACCTTTGCGGCAGAGGACATGAACAAAGTCATCAGCCTGGCCGATGAGATTATTAACAGCAATAAATACCAGTTTACGGCCAATTATTACGACAATTTCGCGCCCAATAACACCACCATTGGGAAGGAAAATATCTGGACCCAGGAGAATGTGGGGGGCGTATCACCCAACGCGAACCTGCGGAACCGGTGGGTTACGTTCCTGCACCCAAACCAGAATCCCAACGGCAACAATGGCTGGGCGATGTTGCCGACCTTCTACGATAAATATGAAGCGACCGATAAGCGACTGGGAACGGCCTATAAGAGTCCGGGGGGGCTGGCAAATCCGGGTAACCGCATCAATACGGGTTTTCTGATCGGTCAACAATATAATTTAACGACGGATGCCCCCTTGAAAGACAGGCCCGGTAATAACTTAATTTTTTCGAAGGATGTGAAAATTATTGAGACCGGTAGCAATCTGGAACTGCCTGGCATCCGGCCCATCAAGTATCCGATTGACTATGCCAACGATGGCAGTCGGCTGGTTGACAATGACTACGTGTATTTTCGACTATCCGATGTGTTGCTGATGAAAGCGGAGGCTATTTTACGGGGTGGTACGGCAACGAATACAGGCACGTATGGTAATAGTGCACTCTCATTGGTCAATGCCATCCGTACGCATACGTCAAGAGGAGCCAGCGCTTTAACGTCGGTCAATCTGGATATTCTGCTGGATGAGCGGGGTCGGGAATTGTACATCGAAAACTGGAGACGGCAGGATTTAATACGGTTTGGAAAATTCCTGCAACCTTTCTACGAAAAGAATTACACGAGCGATCCGAAGTATCTTTTATTCCCCATTCCGATCCAGCAAATGGCCGTTAATGAAAATTATGTGCAGAACGCTGGTTATTAATCGGACAAGGACTTGTAGACCATTAACCAGTTGTGTACAGGTAAAACTATTCAAATACCAGAGTGATACGTAGCGGAAAG
Source organism: Spirosoma endophyticum (assembly GCF_900112365.1). Classification (GTDB taxonomy): domain Bacteria; phylum Bacteroidota; class Bacteroidia; order Cytophagales; family Spirosomataceae; genus Spirosoma; species Spirosoma endophyticum. The sequence continues at coordinate 401,267 of NZ_FOLQ01000001.1, forward strand.
AATAGCTCATCAAAATTTGTTCTGGCCACTTGTCGGAAACAACTTTTAGTGAGGGAATGGGTAACTATAGGAAAGTTCTTTGTTTTGCTTATACTTATTTTAGGAATTGAATTCGTAATAGTACTGTAGACGCTTTACTGTTTTCATCATAGGTTGACAAAAAAATGCTCTCCTGCTTTGCGGGAGAGCATTTTTGTTTGTGGTTAGTTCGCCTGAATCCGTTACCCAACGTAGCGCAGCAGTAACCCAATCACGGCGACTATGCCAATAAAGCTTAGCTCGGGTAATTTCTTAAGCCGATAAAGCAATTCAACCGTCGTTATCGCAATCAGTACCGCCGGTATATTGATCAACTGCCGACGCGCTAATTCCACCACCGCACCAGCTATAGCGCCTACTGCGGCTACGGTCACGCCATCTACAAATGCCTTAACGCTCGGATGTTTGCCCCAGCGTTTGAAGTAGGGTGCAGGCAGTTCGGTCAGAGCCGCTACGCAGGCGTTCGGGAACCCCACCACCAGATAGCCAATAAACGCAACGGTAATCACTACAGGACCGGGCGTAAGATAAATTGCCAGTTGAGCTAATGACTGAATCTGACGAAAAGAATGACCAAAACAAAAATTCCGGCGACAACCAGGTTTATTTGGTCAGTGCCGGAATTCAATACGTATCCTTTCAGGATTTTGCGGGAAGCCGTGCCACCGTTTAGAACGGTGGCACGGCTTCCCGCAAAATCCTGAACAATATTAAGCTTGCTTCGTCAATTGAATATTTAAAACCAGTTTAACGTCATCACTGACAACGACGCCACCGGCTTCGGTAACACCATCCCAGGTTAATCCGAATTCTTTCCGTTTGATCGTTCCAACGGCTTCAAAACCGGCTTTGGTTTGACCGTAGAAATCCTGCATAATACCGCCATGTTCAACCTTCAGCGTTATTGGTTTCGTGGTGCCGCGAATCGTCAGATCGCCTGTGAGGTTATACGTATCATCACCCGTTTTGGTCAGGTTTGTCGACGTAAACGTTAGTTTAGGGAAGCTTTCGGCGTCAAAGAAATCAGCCGATTTCAGGTGACCATCCCGTTGTTCGTTACCCGTTGTAATACTGCTGATGTCAGCCGAGAAGGAAATTTTTGCGTCGGTGAAATCTTCCCCAACGGATTCTACCTGACCTTCGTATTGCGTGAACGAACCTGTTACCGTCGAGATAACCAGGTGTTTTACTTTAAATTGTATTTCTGAGTGAGTAGGATCAATAACCCAGGAAGTAGTGGTGGCGGTTTCGGTTGCCATAGTTGTAAGAGTTTAAAATTAAATGTTTTCGTATTTGATGTATATACATTTAATTTTTGCAAATTGTTTCATTGCACTGAAAAAATTATTTTTATTGAAATCCGGCAGGTATGGCTGGCCTTATTTACCCAACCATTCTTTGAAACCAGGAATCCGGTCGGCACTGACAAAGACCTCCTGACGGGGTTTGGGGGCTAAATCCAGCTTTAGTTTACCACCCGAAAAGGTATGAATGGTCTGCGTGGACTTTAACGACACCAGAAAGGAGCGATTCACCCGAAAAAACTGGTTGGGGTCCACCAAACTTCCCAGTTTATCTAAACTATACTCAACAAGCAGGTTTTGCCCCTCCCGGGTAGTCAGGTATGTGGCTTTGTCCTCAAAAAAGAAATAGGCAATCTGGCTTGTCTCCACACTGCGGATCTTTGACCCTAAGGTTACCATAAACCGTTCTTTATACGCAGCCGATTTCGATTGGATCAACGTAGTCACTACGTCAGACAGATCGGGTAATTGCGCTCGGTAGCCAGCCGCCTGCCGGAGGACTTTAAACTTATCAATGGCTGCGGCCAGTTCCTGTTCATCAATAGGTTTGAGCAAATAATCGATGCTGTTCACCTTGAACGCCTGAAGCGTATATTCATCGTAAGCCGTGGTAAAGACAATCGGAATGGTCAGTTGGGTCTGTTCAATAATCCGAAATCCAATATCGTCTTCTAATTGAATATCCATGAAAATCAAATCCGGCTGCGGGCCCAGTGCGTGTTCGGAAAACCAGCGGATGGATTTAGCCACCGAGGGAATTTGGGCCAATACCTGAATGGACGGATCGTACTGTAGTAGAAGCTTTTCCAGTCGCTGGGCCGTCAGCGACTCGTCTTCAATGATGAGTACATTCATGGTAGCAGGGGGATTTTTATGATAAACGAGCCACCCTCTTCCCCCACCCCGACCGATCGGTCGGTCAGCAGCCGGTACCGGTTGATGATGTTTTGTAAACCCATGCCGGTGGACGATTCCGGTTGGGGACGTAGCTGAATCGGATTGGCAATCAATAACGTATTGGCGTCTTTATAGATCGAGATAATCAGCGGATCTTCAATGGACATCTGGTTGTGTTTGACCGCATTTTCAACCAGCAGTTGCAGAGTCAATGGCGCAATCCGGTAGCGCGTGGCTTCGTGTGACGGGACGCTGGTAATTATCTTCAATTTTCCGTCAAACCGAATGTTGAGCAAAAATACATAGGCCTCCAGGAAATCGAGTTCTGTTTTCAGGCTGACCTGTTCCACATCCCGCTGCTCCAGAATGTAGCGGTAGGCTTTAGCCAGTCGATTGATAAACTGCACCGACAGCCTGGTATCGACTTCCACCAGCGATGAAAGAATACTCAGGCTGTTAAAGAGAAAATGAGGATTTACCTGATTCTTAAGGGCTGCAAACTGAGCCTGAGTAGCCTCCCGTTTTAGCTGTTCAGCCTTCACCCGAAGTTCTTCCAACTGCTTGTACCCGCGCAGGTTAGCGGCCAGATAAAAAGCCGAGAGCATGGCCATCACCGTTAATCCATCATTGAATCGTTCCCGTTGTTGCGTGGCCCGCTTCGTCAGGGCCGTTATCCGTTCGTCAACGGGCGTTGCCAGACCGGCTTTCATCGACGGGACCTGATGCAGGGGATCATCGGCCCGATTCATGTAGCCAATGACAGTTACCCACAGGTTGTAAAAAGCCAGGTTTAGCACAATGGCCAACGCCCCTGCCACCAGTAACGTAGCGAGTTTGGCCGGCAGTTTGATATTCACCAGAAAATCACTCTCTGACCAACCCCAAAACCAACGTTCGAGCCGTTCGGACAGGCTTAGCCAGGCCGTAAAAAAGAGTACGGTCATTGTAATTTCCAGCAACCACACCCACCAAAATCGCTGGACACCTTCCCAGGTCAAATGATCGAAGAAAATGTAGAGTTTGATAGGCCAGTAAATGGCAAAGACACTGAGTGCAAGCCGTACTTTTTGGGTGAGTGTCAGGGAATAGCCAGCGGGTGAATCCATCGACAACAAAGCTACAGGATTGATGACTTTTTCACGGAAAAACCGGTAGGCATCGAATATAAAAGGGAAATGGGGAAACCGACCTAAACAAAGTGGTCAATGACAAACCAGCACCAAACAGACGATTGGTCGCCAATTCCCTAATAGTCGGCTTCAGCGCTTGTTTTGACCAACTTACTGTGGAAGAACAGATTTAATCCATCATTGATCGATGTGTCGGTTAGTGAATAGTACGTCTCCCGGCCTTTTCGGAGCTTTTTCAGAATCGTCCTCTCATGGAGGAACCTCAGATTACTATAGAGCACAAATTGATCAATATCAGGCAAATAACTCTGGATCGTAGTGATACTGGCCAACTGCTCATGGGCTATGATCGATACGATTTGAACACGTAGTGGATGACCAACGGCTTTCAGCAAATTGGCCAGTCGACTTATTTCTTCCTGATCACACATTTCCATCTCCACTCTACTTCCCTCCACAATAGTTCACTTTAATCGTTTAAGCACTAGTAAATGCCAGATTTGTTGATTTAGTTCAACGCCTTACTTAAACTTACTGGCATCCAGCCGGAAAAAGCGAACCGCATTATTGAACATAATGTCTCGTTTCTGATCGAACGACAAATAGTCCGCATTTTCGATGATGCTGATCGAGGTTTCAAACAACTTGGGCCAGATCAACAGATCGGTGCCGTACATGATCCGTTTGCCAAACCCAGCCTGCACCAGTCGTTTGAGATACGCGTGTATTTCTGCCTGAGGGTAACTCCAGATGAAACCCGCCAGATCCACATATACATACGCATTCGCGCCCATCAACGCAATCATCTGATCGATCATTGGATAACCCGCATGCATGACCCATAGTTTCAGTTTGGGATGTCGAGCCAGCATATCTTCCAGTAAAAAAGGGCTCCCCAGCGAGGCCCGGTACTTCGACTGACCAATATTAGCCATGCCGTTTCCACCCGTTCCCATATGAATGCCCACCGGAATATTCAATTTTTCGGCTGCGGCAAAATAGCCATCAAGTGACATATCGCTCGGCGACAGGCCCTGATATTGCGGGGCTACCTCGCCCATTACCTCATAAAAACCTGAAGACAGGGAGTCGGTAAAGGCTTTCACACTCATGTCGTTGGGGGAACTGACGCCAATACCGGCAATTACCCGACCGGGTGCTGCTTTTTTCCAGTTTCGTAAAATCTGGGGATCGCCGTAGGCCACAATGGTCATGTTGAGCCGTTGCATGGCATCCACTACGGCGGCCTGCATCTCCTGATCCGATTTGGCCGGTTGTAAGGGCGTAGCACATTCAGCATTGAGAAACGCGCGCATCTGCTGATTCGGATCGCCCCCCGGCATGTCCCGTAGAAACCAGGGACACATCTCTACGGCAAAGCTAGGGTTCACCTTCATGGCGTGCACGTGCACATCAATGATGGGAAGTGGTCGGCGGGGAACGGCTTGCCCCCAAGAAGCGCCGACTATAAACAGACAGGCCGTGATCAGGCAGACCAATCTCGCCGGGCAGGCATTCATCACTGCAGATAGATTCTTGTTCATGTCAAAATCGGTCATGCGTTTAGGTAAAAATGCACGAACCGATTGATGGCTGAAACAAAAAAGGACTGAATGTCAGAACGAGTTGGTTGGACGTTCGATTTTACCGGATGAATGAATCCCCTACCCGCTACTGATCCGTAGTTTTCTTCCCCGGTCCCCAGATTGCACGGCCGGGGAAAGTGCCCGTATGTTCACCGTCTTTCAGGACCAGTTTCCCATTGACCAGTACGTGCTGCACCCCGATCGAGTATTGAAATGGATCAGAAAACGTCGCTTTATCGGCGATAGTGGCCGGATCGAATATTACTACGTCGGCAAAATAACCTGCGCTGAGCAGCCCCCGTTTGGGAAGTTTATGATTCGTGGCGGGTAAGCTGGTCAATCGGCGAATACCTTCTTCAAGCGACATTACGTGTTCATCCCGGACGTATTTACCCAGCAAGCGGGAAAAATTCCCAAACGTTCGGGGATGCACCACACCAATATCTTTCCGGTCGTCGGTAATCGAAGCCGCATCCGACCCGAATGACACCCACGGCTGACTGATTCCCTTTTTTACATTTTCCTCCGACATCAGGAAATACGTTGTTTCAACGCGGCTTTTGTCCGCCACGATCAAATCCATGACCGTTTCGATGGGGTCTCTATGCCAGATGGCGGCTATCTGCCCGAGCGTTTTGCTGTTGTATTTTTTGAGCGAATCCACCTCAAAAGCTGTCAGGATTATGTTGTCGGTTGAGCCCGCCAGCTGAAACATATTCTCCCAGTCATTACCGCTCTGTCGAACTTCAGCGGCTAATTTCTGACGGGTAGCGGGGTCCTGAAGCCGTTTCCAGCCCGCCATAAAGCCTCCATTGAACAGGTATGGTGGCAAACAGGACGTAAGCCCCGTAGCGCCAGCGGTGTACGTATACATATTGGCCGTTACGTCCTGTCCCTGCTTTCGGGCGTCGTTGATGAGCGCTATGGCCGTTTCCATGCGCGGCCAGTTCCGTTGCCCCGACGCTTTGAAATGGTACAACTCAACCGGCACCTTTGCGGCTTTCCCAATCTGAATCAACTCAGCAACTCCCTGATCGAGTCGGTCGCCTTCGCTACGTATATGGGCAATGTACCGGCCACCGTAGCGACCCGCTTCCTTACAAAGGGCAACTAATTCGTCCGTATCGGCAAAGGTATTTGGCGGATAAATCAGGGCGGTTGTGATGCCTAACGCGCCCTCTTCCATAGCCTTTCGAACAATGGCCCGCATCTTATCCAACTGAGCTGGCGTTGGTTTCACGTTCTCTTCGCCCAAGACACTCTGACGAACCTGACCGGCTCCGAGATAAGACGCTACGTTCGGGGTGATGCCCTTTTGCTGTAATTTCTTCAAAAAATCAGCCAGTGTTTTCCAGTCGCAGGTCAATTTATACGGTTTCAGGGCTTGATTGACCTGCTGGCGCATTTCATCCGTGTCGACTGGTCCCCACGAATCCTCGCCAAACACTTCGGTGGTAATGCCCTGTTTGAGATCGCTCATGGAATGCCCATCCCTCAACAGTTCGATGCCGGTGTGGGATAACACGTTGATAAATCCCGGTGCTACGGCCTTGCCCTGCGCATCAATGATAGTGGTGGCCTGAGCATTCGTCAGTTTTCCGACCGCAACAACCCGATCTCCCCGGATGCCGACATCACCCGCCGTGGGTGGCTTACCCGATCCGTCGTAGATCAATCCGTTACGGATCAATACGTCGAAGCGATTGGTTGTTCCCGATGGCTGTGCCTGGGTGAGGATCGCCCCAGTGAGACAGATTATAATGAGAAGTGAAAGTCTCATAATTAATATTTTAGAACCAGAGGCTGGCGCGGGTGAAAACTCATTTCAATTGCATAATGGCGGCCAATGTCTCGATGCCGTCCCAGAGGTATTGCACCAATACATTCTCGTTTTCGGCATGCTGATTGTTGTCATAATTGACAATCGGCACCGACACTACGTTGGCTTTCAGGTGTTTTTCGAACAGATACAGCGGTAAACTACCTCCCGCCGTGGGCGTTAACACAATGGGGTCCGTCGATGTCGTTTGTACTGCCGCAATGACCTCTTGCGCGATGGGCAAATCCATTGGTGTCCGCTGGGCATTGTAACCCGCTCCCGTCGTGATTTTGATCAGTTTAGGATACTGCTGACGGTCGGCATCGGTCGGGTCATGGTCGAGTACGTGGTAGCCCTGACCGCGAATGTGTTCGGTTACGCGCTCAATCTGACGAGTGATGTCGTTGCCCCGAACCAGCCGCAAATCCAGCACGGCTTCGGCTTTGGTGGGGATAACGTTGCCCGCCATCGGTCCGACATTCGCGCTTTGAATTCCGTTGATATTCAGGGTCGGAATCATCATCAGGTCCATGAACGAGGCCCCGCCCCCATCAGGTTTGGCGATACCCAGTTCTTTTTTCAGGGCTGCTTCCATATTAGGGACGGTGGCCATCGCCTGTTTCTCGCGGGCCGTAAGTGGCGTTACGTCGTCGTAAAAACCTTTGATCATGACACGTCCTTCGTCATTTTTCATACTCGCCAGCAGGTTCACCAGTTTCTGCGCGGGATTAGGTGCCCAGTTTCCGTAGTTGCCGCTGTGGAGCGGACGTTTTGGGCCATAAACCGTCAGGTTCATGTTGACATCGCCCCGTACACCGAACTGGACCACTTTTTTGCCCGATACATGACGTGGACCATCGACAATCAGCCAGAGATCACTCGTCAGTTTGTCCTGGTGTTTTTGTAGAATATCGCCCAGATGGGTTGAACCAAGTTCTTCCTCGCCTTCAAAGAAGAATTTCAGATTGACCGTTGGTTTGATGTTGCTTTTCACCAACGCGTCGTAGGCATTCAGAATCGCCATGACCCCGGCTTTGTCGTCGGCACTTCCCCGCCCGGATAGACGCCAGGTCGGATTGATCGCATCTCCCGATTTATACGTAGTAACGATAGTGCCCCCCTGCTCAACGGGAGCCGTGATAAACACCGGTTCGAAAGGTTGTAATCCTTTAGCCCACTGCTTTGGGTTAACGGGTTGCCCATCGTAGTGCGCGTAAAAAATGAGCGTTTTGGTGGCTCCAGGCACCTTTACCTCCCCAAATACCGCCGGATTAGTACCCGGTTTTACGCCATCCAGTAAAGAAGCCGGGATACCCCGCTGCTTCATCATTTGCATGATGAAGGCCGCATTTTGGCGGATCGTTGCCGAGTCGGATGATACGTTAGGAATGGTCAGAAACTGACGATACTCGTCCATCAGTGCCGTTTCACGAGTTTGTCGATATTGCCGAACGCGTTGTTGTGGTGATTGCGCGTTGGCGGAAAGGGTGATGATGCAGGCTAAAAACAGGGTTACTCTGGAAGGAAACGTCATTCTGTTCGGTTGTATATTCTGTGAAGATTGGACCTTTTTGTGAGTCCGACAAAAATTGATATAAGTTGTCAGTAATTAGCCATCAGTGCTCCATCGTGCCTTTCAGTGCGCCTTCCTGCACTTTGGTTAATTCGATACCTGCGCCACGCACTCGGGCTACTTTTCCTTTCGTATCAAGCTCAAAATTGAAGAAATCTTTCCCATTCCACCACTGATCGTACACGAGTCGGAACGTATCGAAATTCCAGTGGTTCAGATAGCCGGTCAGTACGTTGTTGATGGATACGTAGAGCCTTCCATCCCGCAATGAAACATCCGTCTTCCCGTACAGTGGGTCGGTGTACGAACCCACATAAGCAGCCAGGGGCAAGGATGGTTTCGCGTTCAGCACCCGCGTACTGTCGACTTTTCGTTCGGCCAATTTCGCATTTTGCTTAAGGCCACCGTAGAGTTTACGAAACTCAGCGCTCCAGTCGCGGTCAACACCTAGGGAAAACTCATCGAAAGCACGATACATCAAGGCATGACGAAGTTCGGCGTGGTCGAGGTTGCCCTGCACGTAGACGGCCAGTTTCTGGTCGGGCAGTTGTCCGTGAATCGCCACCATCCCGGTGAGGCTACCCGTGTGGAAATTAATCCGGTGCCCTCGATAATCCTGCTGAAACCAGCCCAGCCCGTAGGTTTTCCAGACAGGTTTGGTAAGTTGCTGGGTAGGATAAAATTCGCTGTCCGTGACGAGCGTCTGCGGCTTGAACAATTCCGCCCACGTAGCGGGTTTGAGTAAGGTTTTGCCGCCATACCGGCTGCTGTCGAGCATACAGATCATCCAGGCCGATACATCATCCGGACAAGTCCAGATTGATCCGGCCGGACCAACGGCATCGACCAGACTTTCTTCTTTCAGGCTATTGACTGCCCGAACGGTATCATTGCTTTCGAAATGCGGTTTGGCCCGGTTGGCATCCGTGACTTCCCTGAACAGCGCTTTGGTTCGGCTCATGCCGAGGGGTTCAAAAATACGGGTACGTACAAATACGTCCCAGGGCATTCCGCTCACTTTTTCGATGACTTTACCAGCCGCCAGATACATGATATTCTGGTAGATAAAGCTCGAACGTAGCGAATAAGTTGGTTTAATGAGCCGCATCCGGTGGAGGATTTCGTCGGAGGGTATTTCCATAGCGGCCCAGAGTACATCGGCATTGCCAATCCCCGTATTATGAATGAGCAAATCCCGCACCCGAATTTCCCGCGTGACGGCCGGGTCGTAAAACATAAAGTCGGGCAGGTAATTCGCGACAGGGTCGTCCCACTTGAGTTTACCTTCATCCACTAGCATCCCAATACAGGCCGCCGTCATGGCTTTGGTTGTTGAAGCCATGGCAAACAGCGTTTTCGTGTCGACAGGTTCAGTTTGGTCGGTCGCGACCCCGGCAAGTTCACGAATACCATATCCTTTCTTGAATAATACGTTGCCCTCTTTAACAACGGTGACGGTAAGGCCGGGCACTCGCCAGTCCTGAACGGCCTGCCGAACATAGGCATCGTAGCGAGCAACGGGGTCAGAAGGTGAAGTCTTTTTTCTGGATTGTGCGGATAGTGGCTGATTGGTAAAACTACTGACAACAAGGGCAAGGAGAATAAAGGTCGATTTCATGGAAGGCGGTTTGTTTTCCCAATATAGCGTTTTATCATCGTTGTAGAGACGCAACACGGTCCGTCTTCCATGCGTCCGCAACAGATTCTGGCTTGAATCAAAAATAAACTACGATAAAAAACATTCGACCAGCTTCTGTAGCGAGTAGCGGCCTATTGTGTCATTGGCGGCCCGGTCTTTCCGTATATTTGTAAAAACCCCAATCATCAGTTTTTTATACAACCATGAATTACCTCAATAAGCAGAAAATTCGGCCATTGCTGACGCTGGCGATCGCCATGTCGATGCTCGTCAACTCGGCCGTAAGTTATGCCCAGTCGAAAGCAGGCGCAAACGCCCTGTCGGCCATCAAAGAAAGTGACATAAAACGCGATCTGTTTGCGTTGGCCGGTGATCATTTCCGGGGTCGCGAAGGTGGCTCGCTTGATGAGTTGAAAGCGTCCGTCTGGATTGCGGACCAACTCCGGGCGATGGGTCTTCAACCCGCTGGCGACGACGGTACGTTCTTCCAGTTTTTTCACATTCAGCGGACACGTATTACCGAAACCAGCCGCTTAAACATTGGTACGCACCAAATGGTCCACGGTCAGGACGCGTTTCTCTTAGCACCAGCTATTGCGTCGGTCGATGCGCCACTTGTCTTTGTGGGCAAAGGCACGCCCGAAGACCTGGCAAAAGTTGATATTAAAGGAAAAGCCGTGGCCATAGCGTTTTCGGGAACAGGCCCGGCCGAAATAAGCTATCGTCGTTTTCTGTTCGGCACGATGAACAGCCGGGCTGCGGAGCTGGTAAAAAAGGGTGCTTTGGCCGTGGTGTGGGTGTCTGATACGCAGGCCCAATCCTACTTCGAGCGCTGGACGACGGGTCTGGAACGGGGTCGTTACGATCTGCCGGGTGGCGCCAATACGCGTGTCTTTTCGCAGGCACCCACGGTTTGGCTGCCGGCCAGTGCACTGGAGTGGATCAAGCAGCCCGGTCAGCAGTTTACCAACGTAGTGAATGTCGAGAGTTTCAACTATCCATCCGTAAATATCGTGGCGAAGGTGCCCGGTACAGATCCGAAACTCAAAGACGAGTACGTTCTTTTCAGTACGCACCAGGATCATGACGGTGTTCGTCGGGCCGTAGCGGGTGACTCCATCTGGAACGGAGCCGATGATAATGCCAGTGGCTGCGTGGCCACGATGGCCATCGGTCGGGCCTTTGCCCAGAAGCCCGGCAAGCGATCTGCCCTGATTGTTTTTCACGGCGCCGAGGAACGGGGATTGCTGGGTTCCCGCTATTTTGTCGAGCATCCAACCGTACCAAAAGAATCTATTGTAGCCGTCTTGAACGCCGAGATGATTGGCCGTAATGCGCCCGATAGCGCGGCCATTCTGGGGCAACAGCCTCCGCACCGCAATTCAACCGATCTGGTCAATGCGGCTCTGGCGGTCAACCAGTCGGAGGCCCATTTTAAACTCGATACGTTGTGGGATAAACCGAGCCATCCCGAAGGCTGGTATTTCCGTTCTGACCACCTCCCCTACGCCCGGGCGAACGTACCGGCGATTGCTTTCACGACCCTGCTCCACCCAGATTATCATACGCCCAAAGATGAACCAGATCGCATCAATACCGACAAAGTGACACGTATCGCGAAATGGATTTACCTCACCGGCTGGGACGTAGCGAACCGACCAACGCGCGTTCGTCTGGACGAAGGGTTTAAGCTGGAACGGTAGAAAGAGAGTCGTAAGGGGTAAAGTGAATAGTCAAAAGGGGTTGGCACAAGCGTTTTGTTCTTGTGCCAACCCCTTTTGACTATTCACTACTGACTACTGACTTTACTTATCGTCTGCCGCCGTGGAAGCCGCCACTATGGAAGCTGCCGCCACCAAACGAGCGGCCACCACCCCAGGATTGCGTATGGTAGCCACCCGCGTTAAAGTTCTGATAACGAGCCGATGGTGCACTACGGATCGTATTCATGTTCGAACTTGACCAGCTATTGGGCCGGCTATATTGACGGGCGTTGGTCAGCCAGTTGCCTCGGCTGGCACCGCTTACGGGACCAAACGCCCGACGGGCCGATGTTATAAAGCCTGCGTTCCCCGGCGTCAGGATGCGACGTTCGCCGATGGTACGGGAATAGTAATTATTGAACCGATTATACAGGTGAGGATATACGCCACGGCCCGGTCCAAAAAACCAGTTCGAGAATCCCAGCCCCGGCAAGCCAAACAGAACCATATTACCACCCAAGCCATAATAGAACCCCGTGCCGTACCACCAGGCGGATGGATACCACATGGCCGATGTATACCAGTAAGGGTACCCAAAAAAGTAGGGGTACGGATTCTGATAGTAGTACCCGCTATTCACCCAGGCCGGATTTGGATTGATACCCGTATTGTAGCCGTTGGCCTGCGCATAGGCTTGTCCAGCCTGTTGTAACTCCTGTTTCGCCTGCGGATCGTTATTCAGTTCATTCTGGTAATCAGCCAGTTCCTGCTGATTCTGAACCGTCAGGCTGTCATGAAGCGCTGTCAAATCTTTGGTCACCTGGTCGGGGTTGGCCGCATAAGCCTGTCCCAATTGTGTCGTCTTATCGATCTGATCGGTCAGTTGGGTCAGCACATCGGGCATGTCGATCAACTGTCGAAAGGCATTCTGCGTTGGTACGTCCAGCGGACCAATGAGATTGTCAAATGACTGCTGTGCCTGCTGATTCAGGTTGTCGACCTGCACCAGATCATCGTGGTGGTGTCGATACAGTTTCCAGGCAGATTCCTGCAAATCGGCGGGCATGTTTTTGGTCAGATTTTTCACTGCTGACTCGTTAGAACCCGCGGGTAACGTGGCCAGCTCATGCATGACATCCGGGTAACGGGACAGGTCATAAAACCAGCTTTGCTTTTCCTGCCCATAGGATTGAATTACCGTAGTGAACGCCTGTTGGCTGGATGCCCGTTGTTGGGCTAAGCTGGTCAATACCTGTGGTTGTTGGCTGGCTAATAAAATAGAACGGCGAACATCATCGCGGTAGGGAGCAATGGCCGACACAATCGTTTGGTCATCGCTGGACGCTGGTTGTTGGTCAACGCCTGTTTGTTGATTTTGGGCAACTATGGGTTGCCATCCTATTACCAACAGTCCTGTGGCAAGCAACAAGGTTTTGGCTGGAATGAAGTGAATGAACGCTTTCATGGTTGATAACTTACGCCTTTCCAGGGTATATAGCTGATACAAACGCGTACCTAACGGTCAACGATCAGGCCCCACGCGGTGAAAATTATTGGACGCCTTTTCATCGTATTTGCGGCCCCATTGACACGACAAACGTCACCAATAGACCTTAATAAGGGATAAATTCTTTGTTAATGTTTGGTTAAAAAAGTAAGTCGATTTGACGCGTTATCTTTCTGTGAATCGCCTACCTTCGGGGTCTGATTCTGTAAGTCCCAAAAACAAACCTCCTTCATCAATTTATGCCACATTTTCCACTACGAAAATCCATTTTTTACAGTCTGGTGCTGGTTACGTTACTAAATTGCCAGCGGCCAACAGCAAAATCAACAACCTATTTTCCCCCAAAAGGTGATAACTGGGCGCACCTGACTCCCGAAAAAGCAGACATGGATGCGGCTTTGCTCGACCAGGCCGTAGCCTTTGCCAAAACGCAGGAAACCACCCAGATGGCGCCTGATTTTTCGACCCAGGAAGAGATTTTCGGTAAACTTCTTGGCCCTATGCCAACCAGCCGGGCGGCTACTAACGGTGTTGTGCTACGTCACGGCTACATCGTGGCTGAATGGGGGGATACCCAACGCCCAGACCCAACCTATAGTGTCGCCAAAAGCGTGTTATCGACCGTAACGGGCATTACCGTAGAGCGCGGCATGATTCCCGACGTTCACGATCCAGTAGCCAAGCTCATACACGATGGCGGCTACGACTCACCACAGAATCAATCCATTACGTGGGAAAATCATCTTCAGCAAGCCAGCGAATGGGAAGGTGAACTGTGGGGAAAAAACAGCGATTTTGTGGGAAAAGAAGCCTTTGGCAAAGGCGAACGAAAGCCCCGTACCTTACAGAAACCCGGTACGTATTATGAATATAACGACGTACGTATCAACCGAATGGCGCTTTCGCTGCTACGCCTTTGGAAGAAACCCATCCCCGACGTCGTGCGCGACGAAATCATGAACCCTATCGGCGCATCCGATACGTGGCAATACGTTACGTATCCAAACGCCGTTGCCGATGTTGACGGCAAAAAGATGCCGTCCGTCAGTGGGGGTACCCGCTGGGGCGGGGGACTGCGTATCAGCGCACGCGATGAAGCCCGATTCGGTTATCTGTTTCTTCGTCAGGGCCGATGGGGCGATCGTCAGATTGTATCGTCGAGCTGGGTAAAACAAGCCACGACACCCAGTCAGTATGGTCCGGATTATGGGTACCTCTGGTGGCTGAATACGGGCACGAGTTCAACCGGCAAAAAAGCGTGGCCCGATGCACCCACTAGCAGTTATGCCGCAATTGGAGCGGGGTCAAACACGATCTGGGTGGACCCAGAGCACGATATCGTCATCGTCTGGCGCTGGCACAACGGTAGCCCGAATGAATTGATTAAGCGTGTATTGGCCGCGGTAAAGAAGTAACGGAACTTTCATTGAACCGATAAGGTCTCCGAGACCTTATCGGTTTATAATCAAGTAGAAAAACCTTCTTGGCAAAGGCCAATGGGTACTCGTTCATGATCCTGGCTCCTCACTCATTACGTATAGCCATCTTCCAAAAATTTCTCCAAACGATTCCGCAAACAAATGGTTTAGAAGTAGTTGAGAATGAATCAATGTTCAATAACTGACAGTCAGGTGTTCGTATTTCATGCATAATCGTCTGAAATAGATAGTATCTGGAATAGATAAAAAAGACGAAAAAGCATCAACTAGTCGACTAGAGCGCGCATTTCATCAATTTGAATGTGACAACATAGTGTTTCTAAAGTCTATTAATTATCAGAATAAAAGCTTAAAGGTTACCTAATAATAAATTTTGTTACATATTCTTGTACATCAAACTAAGTTGTTGCTTATTTTCAATAGCAAAACCATTGCCGTCTGATGGGAGTAAATACAGGCAAGTTTTTCTGAAATACTCAGCACGCATACTATCTTTGGTGTCTATTTTACACAATGAGAAGTAGTACCACCGTACTTTAGAATAGAAATTCCTGAACTATATGCCAACAGTTGAACGCGAACGCATTTACGAACGAGCCGATAACAAAGGCTGGAAAAAATGGGGTCCTTATCTTTCTGAACGCGCATGGGGTACTGTCCGCGAGGATTATAGCCCATATGGCGATGCCTGGAATTTCGTTACGCACGACATGGCCCGCTCCCGCGCTTACCGCTGGGGTGAAGAAGGCATCGGCGGCATTTCAGACAATAAAGGTCACATCTGCTTTGCGCTGGCATTTTGGAATCATAAAGACAATATCTTAAAGGAACGACTTTTTGGCCTTACTGGGCCGGAAGGCAATCATGGCGAGGACGTTAAGGAGCTGTATTATTACCTGGACAGCACACCAACGCATTCCTACATGAAAATGCTGTATAAATACCCGCAGCAGGAATTTCCGTATAACCGACTGGTTATAGAAACGATGCGCCGGGACCGTCAGTCGCCGGAATTTGAGCTGACGGACACCGGTATTTTCGAAAAAGACGAGTATTTCGACATTTTTATCGAATACGCCAAAGCTGGTCTGAATGACTGGCTGGTGACGATTACGGCGCATAACCGGTCGAACAAGACGGCTCCGCTGACGATGTTGCCAACGATCTGGTTCCGCAATACCTGGTCATGGGGCTACGAGCAGTACAATGCCCGACCCATGCTGAATGGCATTGCCAATAACCAGATCGAGGTGAATCACAAGCAGTTAGGCAAATATAAGCTCTACTGTGAGAACGCCGATGCTCTGCTGTTCTGCGACAACGATACAAATACGGAACGGCTCTATGGCCGCCCTAACGTAGCGAAATACCCGAAAGACGGCATTAATAATTTCATCATGTCGGGTGGCAAAAAGACCTTCGTCAATCCCAACCAGATTGGCACGAAGGCCTCGGCGCAGTATACCCGGAAAGTACCGGCGGGTGAGAGCGTCAGTATTCGGTTGCGGTTCAGCGACCAGACGACGATGGCTCAGCCTTTTGCTGACTTCGACGAAATCTGGAACAAGCGCCTGAGTGAAGCCGATGCCTTTTATGCTGATCTTCAGAAAAATGTAACCGATCCCGAATTGATGGCCATTCAGCGGCAGGCCTACGCAGGCATGCTGTGGAATAAGCAATTCTATTACTACAACGTTAATGAGTGGCTTAAGGGTGACCCAAAAATGCCGGTTCCGTTTCAGGGACGCGTGTATGCCCGCAATGAAAACTGGCGGCATATGTACACGGCCAACATCCTGTCGATGCCCGACAAATGGGAATACCCCTGGTTTGCCGCCTGGGATCTGGCCTTCCACACGCTGACCCTCGCCCGGCTCGATCCGCATTTTGCCAAGCGCCAACTAGCGGTTATTCTACGGGAATACTATATGCATCCCAATGGTCAGATTCCGGCGTATGAATGGAATTTTGGCGACGTGAACCCGCCTGTTCATGCCTGGGCCACCTGGAAGGTGTATGAGATTGACAAAGAAGCGAATGGCGTTGGCGATGTGAACTTTCTGGAGCGGGTATTCCATAAACTGCTGCTCAACTTTACGTGGTGGGTAAACCGCAAAGACGTATCGGGCAACAACATTTTCGGGGGAGGCTTCCTCGGCCTGGATAATATTGGGGTGTTCGACCGCTCGCAACCGCTGCCGATGGGCGGACGAATTGAGCAAGCCGATGGCACAGGCTGGATGGCCATGTATACGCTCAATATGCTACGTATTGCCTGTGAGATTTCGCTTACCCGGCCTAGTTATCAGGACATGGCCAGTAAATTTTTCGAGCACTTCCTGCACATCGCGTCGGCCATGAATAACCTTGGGCGCCAGAATATCAGCCTGTGGGATGAGGTTGACCAGTTCTATTACGATGTGCTCCACATGCCTGACAACAATGCTCGCTTGCTGAAAATCCGGTCGATGGTGGGGTTGATTCCCCTCTTCGCCGTCGAAATTCTGGACGAAGCCTTGCTGTCGAAATTGCCTGATTTCAAACGCCGGGTTGAGTGGGTACTCACGAACCGGCCCGATTTAGCCTCTCTGGTATCGCGCTGGCACGAGCCGGGCAAGGGCGAAACCCACCTGCTGAGTTTGCTACGTGGTCACCGGATGAAGATGATCCTGAAACGCATGTTCGACGAAACGGAGTTTTTGTCTGATTACGGCATTCGGGCTTTGTCGAAGTATCACGAAAAAATGCCCTATCAGTTTGAGCTGAACAGCGAAATTTTCCAGGTGCGCTACGTAGCGGCCGAGTCTGAGATGAGCATGTTTGGCGGTAACTCAAACTGGCGCGGACCGATCTGGTTCCCCGTTAATTTCCTGCTCATTGACTCCTTACTGAAGTTCTATCAGTATTATGGTGATGATTTTGAGGTCGAATACCCAACCAATTCCGGGCAGATCATGAGCGTAAAAGACGCTACGGTACTGGTAGCTCAACGACTCATCAACATCTTCAAACGTGATGCGAATGGGCAAGTTGCAGCTTATGGTCAGGATCGAAAAATGCAGGATGATCCCCATTTTCAGGGGTTGTATCTGTTCTATGAATATTTCAACGGCGACAACGGCATGGGGCTCGGCGCAAACCACCAAACAGGCTGGACAGGTCTTGTGGCTGATTTGATTGAATACTGGTACAAATACCAGCCACAGGAAGCTGCCGTAGTGGTGTCAAAATAATAGTCAATGTCAGTCATTGAACTCGAAACTTACATTGAGGCTCCGGTAGCGGTGTGTTATACGTTGGCCCTGAGCGTTGATCTGCACAAGATTTCAACGAGCCGAACAGGCGAGCACATTGTTGGTGGCGTGAAGCAGGGCGTTATGAAGCTGGGTGAAACCGTTACGTGGAAAGCGAAACATTTCGGCATCTGGCAAACCTTAACGTCAAAAATTACCGAGGCTAGTGCGCCTTACTATTTCTGCGATGAAATGCTCAAAGGTGCATTCAAATCAATGCGTCATGAACACTATTTTGAGCCTCAGGTTGATAACGATAAGTTAACGCTGATGCGTGATATCTTTCAATTTACGTCTCCCTTGGGACTACTGGGCGTATGGGTTAATAAGCTGTTCTTGAAAGCTTACATGACGCGTTTTCTTATGGAACGAAATCAAACCATCAAGCAATTTGCGGAATCAGACCGCTGGAGAGACGTACTAGCGGATGATTTCAGTTCGATACGTTAGAAAGTCATTTTCTACATAATAAGAAATCCCCGTCAGATCGCTGACGGGGATTTCTTGTGATCGATATCTCGGAGCTGATTTAGTCATTTCTCCTGTGTCAGAATGATAACATCAGCTCTTTGCGCCGTACTTGCGCTCATAGAACGTTTTTGACTGACCAACCCAGTTATCGCCCTCAATACGTCCGGGGAAGAATTCGATTAGTTCGTTGATCGTGTT
The DNA here is from genome assembly GCF_900112365.1 of Spirosoma endophyticum. Classification (GTDB taxonomy): domain Bacteria; phylum Bacteroidota; class Bacteroidia; order Cytophagales; family Spirosomataceae; genus Spirosoma; species Spirosoma endophyticum. The sequence continues at coordinate 419,865 of NZ_FOLQ01000001.1, forward strand.
AATGTCTTCTTTTGAGAAATTGGCGACCTGCCGGAATGTGTAAATGCCCAAGGCATGGAGTTTACGCTCCAGAAACGGCCCTACACCAATAATATCTTTCAAATCATCGGCCTGAGCAGCCGTGGCCCGACCAATCCGGTCGAAGTTGACTTCTGAAATCCGGGACTTAATTCGGTTCAACACGATGGTTTCACGATCCTCAACAGCGGGTGGCGACTCCATCACGTTTGACTCTTCTTCTGTAGGAAACTCAAACGCAGACCCAACCAGTGACAGCTTTTCGCCGATTACAGGTGGTGACGCATCATTAATTTCGCCGGCAAGATCATCGTTGACCAAAGGCGAAGGGGTATCATCATACGAATAGATAGGCAACAAGGGATCAGCCGAAACAAACAACTGGGGTGTTTCAACAGGTAAGGGTTCCGTCACTTCAACGGGCTCAAAAGCTTCATCAGGAAGAGTAGGCATCGGTTTTTCAGCGACTACTGTGGCTGACGCTTCATTAATTTCAGCCGCTAGCGTATCATCAACCAGCAATTCAGGCGTATCATCATGCGAATAGATGGGCAGTAATGGATCAGCAGAAACGAACAGCTGAGGAGCTTCTATACTTGATTCTGGCTCAGATTCTTCCTGACGATACGTAACTGGCGCAGGAGTTTCCGTTGCGGATGCATCCATTATTTCAGCGGCAAGTTCATCATTGACGATTGGGGCTGGCGTATCCTCGTGCGAATAAGCGGGCAACAAGGGGTCGGCAGAAACAAACAGATGCGGTGGCTCAACGTCCTCGGCTTCGTACGGGTAGACAGGCTTGAAAGTGGCTGGTTCGGTAGTTTTTACAGCAGCCATACCGCTCACTTTTTCACTACGGCATTTATCGAGTTCGGCTTTTTTGTCGTCAATGGCTACCCGCAACGTACTGATACGGCCAGCAAGCATCAATCGGCCCAACAACCAGCCAATAAAGGCAACAAAGGCCAGCAGCAGCAGAATTTCGGCAATGGCAACCGGACGACTTAATGGATCTAATCCAAACATAATAGGATATAGTTAAAGGATATTAGTTTCAGTTTCAGGCTCAACCTCGACCCTGAAACTTGAAAAACTTATTTCTTTTTAGCTAACTCGGTCGCCTGGCGAACCCAGTTGTCGCGTTGAATACGGCCGGGAAAAAACTCGATGATGTCGTTTACCTGTTCAATATCGTCTTCGGTAAAATTGGCAATCTGCCGGAAAGTATAGATATCAATTGCGTGCAGTTTCCGCTCCAGAAATGGCCCGATCCCAACGATCTGTTTCAGGTCGTCGGCTTCGGCAAACGTCGCCGTTCCAATTCGCGAATAATTAACGTCGCTGGCGCGGGCACGAATTCGGTTCAGAACAATCGTTTCTTCGTCTTCTTTGTTGACGACGGCCGCCGTAGCCCGGTAGCAATCGACTACGGCTCGTTCGGTATTCAGTAACGTGCTTTCGAGCTGACGAATCGTTTGCTTGCGCGAAACGTAACCAATTATAAAGCCCAACACACCAGCCACGACCAGCATAATAATATGCTGCATTTGAGCACCGGGTAAGTTAAGAGGGTTGAGTTCAAACATGGATACTACTGGTTTATGGGTTACGGTATTTTATTTGACTACCACCGTTACGCGCCGGTTGGCCTTACGTCCCGAGAGGGTTTTATTATCAGCTTTGGGTTCAGATTCACCCCTGGCAATAACCTCAATTTGGTCTGACTCAATGCCTGACTTGCGCAGTTTTGACTTCACCTCGTTCGCGCGATTTTTTGAGAGTCTCATGTTCGCATCTTCAGGACCCGAATTATCGGTATGCCCCGTCAGGATGAGCTTTTTATTTTTGTTGGCAGCCAGGAATTTAGCGGCTTCGTCAAAGAATTTTTTCGTATCCGATGTCTTGATGTAATTAGCTTCACCAAGTGGAAAATACAAATCAATTGGCTCGAATACCGACGTATATTTCTGCCCTTCGGCCAGTTCTTTCTCCGACGTTGGCTCGTCCATCACTACCAATCCGGAAGTAGATGAGGAACTCTCATTCGGTTCAGCCCCGCCGAAAGCAAAGTCAATGCCCCCCTTCAGCGAGTCGCCTTTTGTGGTGAACGGAAGATTCCTTTCCACACCTTTTGTGGTTATCGACGCAGCCGGAATGCCCTGTTGCCCCATATATTGCTTTATTCCTTCAGCGCGGGCAAGTCCCAGATTGTCGAATGAGCTTTTATTCGTTTCAGCTGGCGCATAGTACCCAATTACCTGAATCGTACGCTCCGGGCTATCTTTCAAATACGAGATCAATGTTTCCAGCGAACCACCCAGGGTATTCATGTTGGCGTTGGCATCCGATGTGGCAAAGCTGAAATTGCCCGGTAGTTCAAGCCGGAATTTGTTGCCATCGGCAATGGTGAACACATCGGCGCCGGGTGGCGTCGTAAATAAAGGCGCATCGGTGGATCGTATTTCCGTCGGTCGAAAATCATCGGCACACAGCTGCTTTATTTTGCAGACATGCCACCAGGTAGAGCCGACCATCCAGAGCAGGAGGAGAAAAATCCAGAGCGTTTTAGTCATGAGTGTACGGAATAGTGAAGGTTGCCACTGAGCTATGTTTCAGATTACCCATTTGAGACGGACTTGACCGAAAAGGTTGCTCAAAATTACATGCCTATATAATACATACAAGGTTACCATTGTTTTTGACTATTTACACAGCGTTTATAAAGCTACACCCTTATTTACCTATTCTGACGAATCAGGAACTTGGGCCTGTTACGTTAAGATGCTCCTGAATGTCGCTAACTTGCCATTTTTCTACAACCTGAACAAACATATAACCAACGGTTCGTTTTCGACGACGAATCAGCCGAATTACTTATGCTTATTGATCTTCGCAGCGACACGGTTACCCAACCCACGCCCGCCATGCGCGAGGCTATGTTCTCCGCCCCACTTGGCGACGACGTATTGGGGGATGACCCCACAGTTAATGCCCTGGAAGCCAAAGCCGCTTCGCTATTCGGGATGGAAGCGGCCCTCTTTTGTGCCTCGGGCACCATGACCAACCAACTCGCTATTCGCACCCACACGCGCCCCGGCGATGATGTCATCTGCGATTACCTGTCGCACGTTTATCAGTACGAGGGCGGGGGCATTTCGGTCAACGCGCTGGCGTCGGTGAGTCTGGCGCATGGCGAACGGGGCAAGCTTACGCCCAGTCTCATCCGCGATTACATTTATAGCCCTACCGATTCACACAAGCCTTTGTCGAGATTGGTTGTGCTCGAAAACACTGTCAATAAAGGAGGAGGCTGCTATTACACCGTGCCCGAAATTGCGGCTATCAAAAAAGTGTGTGATGAAAACGGGTTGATTCTTCACCTGGATGGTGCCCGTTTATTCAATGCACTGGTCGAAACGGGTGAACCGACAGGCGCCTACGGGCAACTCTTTGACTCCATTAGCATCTGCCTATCGAAAGGGCTGGGTTGCCCGGTGGGGTCTCTCCTGCTCGGCAAAGCCGATTTTATTCGGCAGGCCCGGCGTTTTCGCAAACTGATGGGTGGCGGCTGGCGTCAGGCCGGTTTTCTGGCGGCCGCCGGGATTTATGCGCTTGACCACCAGGTCGATCGTCTGAAACAGGATCATTCCCGCGCTCGTAAAATCGGGGCCATGCTCGAACATCTGCCTGAAGTGGAAGAAATTCTTCCTATTGATACAAACATTGTCATTTTCAGACTTCCCGAAACCATATTGGCCGCCGATTATGTTGAAAAATTAGCGACAAAGGGCATTCGTGGCATTTCGTTCGGCAAACACTTAGTGCGCTTCGTCACGCACCACGACTTCACCGACGAGATGGTTGTAGAAATGGAAAAAATTCTGAACCGGGATTTTTATGATTTTATTGACTAACTATGATTTTATTAGTAAGCTTTCTTCGAAAGCAATATCACAGCGAAAACAACAATCATAGTCAGTCAATAAAATCATAAAAATCCTGGTTCTGACAACTTATGCATATACAAACTAGAACATTACAGAAATCAGATTATCATGACCTGAAAGAGGCCATGATTGAAGTTTATAGCGGTATTGGGGGCGATTACTGGGAAAAGAGTAAAATCACCAAGTTGCTCAATATCTTCCCGGAAGGTCAGTTCTGTGTCGAAGTGGATGGACGGGTCGTGGCCTGTGCGCTGGCGATCCGGGTCAAATACGATCAGTTTGGCGATAATCATACCTACTACCAGATTACGGGGGGCTACACCTTCAAAACCCACAACGATGAAGGCGATTACCTCTACGGCATCGAGGTGTTTGTGCATCCCGATTTCCGGGATTTGCGCCTTGGTCGGCGGCTTTACGATGCCCGGAAAGAGGTGTGTGAGCAGTTAAACCTCAAGGGAATTCTGGCCGGAGGACGCATTCCCAATTACAACAAATATTCCGACGAGCTGACACCCCGCGAATACATCGCCAAGGTTAAGCAGAAGGAGATTTATGATCCTACCCTGACGTTCCAGCTCTCCAACGACTTTCACGTCCGTAAGGTGCTACGTGGGTATTTGCCCGGCGATTCGGAGTCGAAAGAATACGCTACGTTGCTGGAATGGATCAACATCTACTACGTGGATGAGAAAGACAAAAAATCCCATACGGACTCTATTATCCGGCTGGGCGTCATTCAGTGGCAGATGCGGCTATTCAAAAACCTGAATGCGTTTTTGGAACAGGTCGAATTTTTCGTTAACGCCGTCAGTGACTACCGGGCTGATTTCATGGTCCTGCCCGAGTTTTTCAATACGCCCCTGATGGCCGATTTCAATGATCTGCCCGAGCCAGTCGCCATTCGAAAACTGGCTGATTTCACGGTGCCCGTGCGTGAAAAACTGTGCGAGTTAGCCATTTCCTACAACGTAAATATTGTGGGAGGCAGCATGCCGCTCGTCGACGACGATGGAAAGCTTTATAACGTGGCGTATCTCTGCCGACGCGATGGCTCCTACGAAGAATACCGGAAGATTCACATCACACCGAATGAAGTGAAGCATTACGGTATGGTTGGCGGCAACGAGATTCGGGCATTCGATACGGATTGCGGTAAAATCGGGATGTTAATTTGCTACGATGTCGAATTTCCCGAACTGGGGCGGATTCTGGCGCAACAGGGCATGCAGATTCTGTTCGTCCCCTTCCTGACCGATACGCAAAATGGGTATTCACGGGTGCGGCACTGTGCGCAGGCGCGGGCCATCGAGAATGAATGCTACGTTGCCATTTCGGGCTGTGTCGGCAACTTGCCGAGGGTGCAGAATATGGACATCAACTACGCTCAATCGGCGGTGTTCACACCTTCTGACTTCCAGTTTCCAACCAACGCGGTAAAAGCCGAAGCCACGACCAACACCGAAATGGTTCTGATCGCCGACGTCGATTTGAGTTTATTGAAAGAATTGCACGAACACGGTTCGGTGCAAGTTCTGAAGGACCGCCGGACGGATTTATACGACGTAACACTGAAAAAGGCAGCCAAAAAAGCACTCAAACAAAAGAAAGCGTCGGCCGATAACGATCCTGAAGAGGTGGCTCCCCTGATCGTGGTTGCGGAGTAAAACATAGTTTAATGACAACAGAAGACGCTCACAGTTTACATATTTGAGCGTCTTCTGTCTTTTAAGCGCTTATGCATTTAGAAAATAGCTGGCGCAACTCTCAAACGCAGATAACATTACTGTCGGGCTACCATTTTATAGGTACCCGTCCTGAAATCTTTACTTTTTTGGGTACCCAGGAATCTTTTTTGTTATTAATCTGTAACTATAAATATTACAGTAATGAACGGACGATTTGCTATATCGATGCACATTTTAACGCTGCTGGCCAAAGCCAACGGGGAATGGCTTACGTCTGACTTTATTGCGGGTAGTATTAATATCAACCCGGTACTGGTACGTAAAGAAATTAGCAACCTCCGAAACAACGGACTGGTTATCAGTCGTGAAGGTAAGAATGGGGGAAGTTTACTCGCGAAACCGGCCCAACAAATTCGGGTATCGGATGTGTTTCTGGCGACGCGGCAGGGTGCTTTTCTGGGAACGGCTCGTAATACACCAAACCCCGATTGCCCCGTTGGCAAGCAGATCAATCAGCAACTCGATAATCTGTATGAAGAAGCTGAAAACGCGCTCATTCAGAAGTTGGGCGACAGTACGCTGGACGATTTCAGCCAACGGTTCGACTAATTTTTTTGCCCAAAACTGTAACAAATTTTATTACAATAAATTATTTTCAATTAACTAAGTACACGTATGAAACTGGCCATTATTGGAGCCTCAGGGTTTGTTGGAGCACCCCTCCTCGAAGAAGCATTACAACGCGGCCATACCGTTACGGCCATCGTTCGCCATCCCGAAAAAATAACGAATACCGATCCAAACCTCGTCGTGATGGAAGGCGACGCTCAAGATGCCGACACAGTAGCGCAACTCGTAGCGGGTCATGATGCTGTTTTGAGCGCTTATAACGCCGGCTGGACAAACCCGAATCTGTATGATGATTTCCTGGAAGGTTCAAAAGCCATTGAAAAAGGGACGCAACAGGCTGGTGTTAAGCGGTTGCTGGTCGTTGGTGGCGCGGGCAGTCTGGAAGCAGCCCCCGGTGTTCAACTAGTAGATACGCCCCAGTTCCCGGCCGAGTGGAAAGCGGGCGCTACGTCGGCGCGTGACTACCTCAATCTTCTCCGTCAGAACACGACCCTGGACTGGACGTTCCTAAGCCCGGCAATCATGCTGGTTCCCGGGGAACGAACCGGTACGTTCCGGATTGGCACCGAACAACCCGTCTTCAACGAAAAAGGCGAGTCTACCATCTCGGTAGCTGACCTGGCCGTGGCGATCCTGAACGAAATCGAACAGCCGCAGTTTATTCAAAAGCGGTTTACAGCGGGGTATTAAGTAGTGTTGTAACCGTACCAGGACTGCCTGTACTTTTGAAAGTACGGGCAGTCCTGGTCTACGCATCAAACGTCCAGCACAATTTTGGCGTGCTCACCGCTACAGGCGATCTCGATGGCTGAAGCGAGATTGCTGAACGGTTCTCTTGCCGAAACGATACGTCCCGGTTGCAGGAATCCACTGTCAATCAGGTCGATGGTCCGGCGAAAATCGATGGGGTGCTGGTAAATGATGGACGTAATGATATTGATACCCTGCCTTGTCATGCCAAACTCGGTAATCGCACTAGGTTTGTCGGACAGGCCCGCCACCACTACGTTGGCCCCACGCGGTGCAGCCTCCACCGCCATTGTGAATGCCTGAGCGGCTCCTGCGCATTCGAAAACGGTATGCACCCGGGTGTCTTTCCACAACGCAGCGATCTGGGACGTAGTGGCATCGGCAGAAATCGGGATGGCGCCAAAAGCCGACGCCAGATTTACCTTCTCCTGAACGCGGTCGTAGGCCAGCACCGTGTAGCCCATTTTTTGGGCCAGATGGGTCACCAAAAGCCCAATGGCACCCAGTCCAACCACAGCTACCGCATCGCCGGGACGGGCGGGCGACGAATAGAGCGTATGCAACGCTACAGCGGTCGGTTCGATAACGACGGCGTCATCATCGCTGATGCTGCCGGGTAGTTTCCAGGCAAAATTCGCAGGCACTACGGCATATTCAGCAAAGCAGCCGGTTTCCAGTACGCCGATAATGCGCTTGTTCAGGCAGATATTGCTACGGCCCTGCCAGCAGAATTCGCAGTGTCCACAGGGGAAATTCGGTTCAATCACGACGCGATCGCCGGGTTGGTGCTGGCTCACGCCCTCGCCTGGTTTGTCGATGTAACCCAGCCCTTCGTGGCCAATGATCAGCGGAAACTTGAGGTCGGGGCGGTGGCCCTGAAAAATAGACACATCAGATCCGCAGATGCCCACCGCTTTCATTTTGATACGTACTTCGCCGGGACCGGGTTCGGGTATCGGACGTTGCTGAATCCCAATGGACCGTGGTGCCGTTAATACACCAGCTTTCATAAACGTTGGCACTTCACTCATTATCGTCTTCTATTAGGCCACAGGGGAAAATTGTTCGTTTTTTACCTCAATGGGTCGAAGGGCGGGCAAAACCAGATGAATAACGATCAGACCGATCAGGTACGAACAACTGGCAAAGATAAACATGGGTCTATAGCCAAACGTCGCGACGACGTAGCCCGTAGCCCCAGCCACGACCATGCTCGTCATGCCACCCAGAAACCCACCAATTCCCGTCGCCGTTGCCACCGAACCGCTGGGAAACAACGTAGTAGCCATCGCGTACACGTTGGTCGACCATCCCTGATGCGCGGCCGTTGCCAGCGCAAGCAGCGCGACTACACCCGTAAAACTATGCACGGATGGAATCAGGTAAATGGGCGTCACGGCGAGCGCGCAGATCAGCATGGTCAATTTCCGGGCCTTGTTTTCGGTCCAGCCGTTTTTCATAAGCCGGGTTGCCATCCAGCCGAAGAAGATACTGCCCAGATCGGAGACCACGTAGATAATCAGGAAGGGAATGCCAAAGTTTTTCAGATCGAGTTTCCGGTCGAGCTGGTTGTTCGTCAGCAGAAAGTCCGGTAGCCAGGTGAGGTAAAAAAACCAGACCGGATCGGCGAAGATTTTCCCGAAACTAAACGCCCAGGTCTGCTTGTGCCCAATCAGTTGCGCCCAGGAAAGCCGACTCGTCTCCTGCGATTTATCCGCTACGTCCCGGCCCTCGCTGATGTATCGAAATTCGGTTTCAGAAACTGCCGCCGTTTCATCAGGCTTCGAATAACTGACCCACCAGATGCCAAGCATCAGCACACCCAGCACCGCCGATATCAGAAACGCACCCCGCCAGCCAAATTGCTGCATCAGAAAGGGCACCAGCAATGCCGTGGTGATCACGCCCATATTTGAACCGGCATTCAGAATTCCCGTGGCTGTGGAGCGTTCCCGCTTGGGAAACCATTCCGCAATCGCTTTCATAGCCGAGGGGAAATTGGCCGCTTCGCCGAGCCCCAACACCGCCCGCACAAGCGCAAATTGCCCAACGGTCGATATAAACCCCGAAGCAATACTGGCCACACTCCAGACGGCAATGCCAATCGTAAATCCTTTCTTGGTGCCCACCCGATCAATCAGCCAGCCAATCAACAGGAAACCAATGGCGTAGGTCGCTTTAAAGGCCGAATCGACCAGCCCCATCTGAATGCGAAATTGTTTCAGGTGTTCGTCTGTCAGCAGGGCCGCGGGCGATAACCCTAGTATGGTTCGTTTAAAGGCTCCGTCCGTCATCACGAAGGACAGCGCCTGTCGGTCTACGTAATTAATCGTTGTCGCCAGAAAAAGCAGCGCAATGATCCGCCACCGGTAATTTTGGTTCATGAAAGCCAAGTCAGAATATGATAGATAGGGGCCATTCGGCTTATAAATCCGACTAGAATAAGGTAAGTAGCCCGGTTCAAGAACCTACCCTTTCAGGTCAATGTCTCCGGTCTTTACTACGTCCGGTCTGCACGCCAGAAACGAGTGGGAATCAATACCGTTTCTACCAGAAAGCCAACCGCAATACCTAAGCTGTAGCATAACAAATCGCTCCAGACAAAGCTAAATCCGAGGACCAAACCGCCCAGACGAGTTGCCCGAATGCTGTCGATCCAGGGCGCGTGATACAACTGACTCACTTCGATCCCGAACGAAAACAACAGCGCGGCCAGGACTACGGTACGTGTCGGCCAGTGGTTAAAAATGAGCGCAAATCCAAAGAACACCATTAGTGCCCAAAGCACATCTCCGACGTAAGTTCGAACAAAGGGGATTTCTCCAAAAAAACGCCTTGACGCCAAGCCGAGCAGCAAAACAACAATGGCCAAGGCATTGTATATAAGTCTGTTGCGCTGAATGCCGGGCATATCAATACAGCGCCTTCGCTATTTCAAGCGGCCGGTCGGTGGACATGATGTCGGCGCCATTATCGGCAAAAGTTTTGTAGATCTGATCGCCTTTGGCCGCAGCCTGTTTGTCCAGGTTGCCCAGTGTACCGAGGATGCAGGCAATGCCCTTTTCGTGCAGAAATTTATATAAGGCCGCATCGGGTTCTTTGACACCCACGAATGCTACCATCCGGTTATCGGGAACGCCTAATTCGTGCAGTCGGTCGTATTCGGCATTGTTCCGAATCGTGACCGAAATCATCAAATTCGGGTCGAGTTTATTAAGTTTAGCCGCATCCTGTGCGTTGTAGGTAATCACCGCTACGTAGTTGTCGGCACCGGTTTTATGAATCATGTCTACGACTTTCGCGAACGATACGTTACGTTTCACATCAAGCGTGAACGTGGCTTTGTTCTTGCCCCAGCGCAGCACTTTTTCCAGCGTCGGAATCTTGTAGGGCGTAACACTACCCTGGTTATCTTCCAGTCGGTACGGATCTAATTCAGCGTAGGTTTTGTCGATCAGTTTGCCGGTGCCGGTCGTCGTTCTATCAAGCGTAGCGTCGTGCATCATGACCATTACGCTGTCTTTTGTCAGATCTATGTCGCACTCAATAATGACCGGCTGTATGGGCCGACCAATGGTTTTGGCCATAAACTCAAACGACTCGATGCAGTTTTCGGGATAACCTTTCAGGTCGCCCCCGCCCCGGTGAACCGATATTTTGGTCAGCTGATTTGGCTTATACCGGAAGTAATCGTAAGCCGTCCCGACTGATCCGGTAGGGGTTGTTTTGGGTGAACAAGTGGCCAGCCCGAATCCCAGGCCAAGTACAATAAACTGTTTTATAGTCATGATACGTCGTTGACAAATGCTGTTCGCTTTCCGGAACGGAAGTTACTTTCTGGAACCGTTCTCATAAACCGCGTTGTTGATAAAGAAGCGTAGTATTTATCGCCCGATTTAGATAGGAAAATCCTGTAAAAATAAGGCAACTATTTATAGCAACATCGTATGATTCCCTTTTCAATTCTCGATTTATCGCCCATTGTAGCGGGCAATACCGCTAGTCAGGCGTTACACAATACATTAAATCTCGCCCAGCATGCTGAACAGTTGGGGTTTAACCGCTACTGGCTGGCCGAACATCACAACATGCCGGGTATTGCCAGTGCCGCTACGTCGGTGGTGATTGGCTACGTAGCGGGTGGCACAAAAACCATTCGGGTAGGTTCGGGTGGTATTATGTTGCCCAACCATTCTCCGCTGGTAATTGCCGAGCAGTTTGGTACGCTGGAATCGCTCTATCCGGGCCGGATCGACCTGGGATTGGGTCGTGCCCCCGGCTCCGACCAGGCAACGTATCGGGCGCTGCGTCGGGATGCCAACGGTCCGGATACGTTCCCGCAGGATGTCGTTGAATTACAGCATTATTTCCAGCCCGACGATACGAATCAATTCATTCGCGCTATACCGGGGAATGGCCTGGACATACCCATCTGGATTCTGGGATCGAGCTTATTTGGGGCGCAACTGGCGGCTATGCTTGGGCTACCTTATGCGTTTGCATCGCATTTTGCGCCCAAAGATCTGTTACGTGCCCTGCAAGTGTACCGAACGCAATTTCAACCGTCGGAACACCTGAAAGCACCTTATGCCATGGTCGCCGTGAATGTGGTCGCGGCCGATACGGATGCGGAAGCCACGCGTCTGTTTACCTCCTTGCAGCAACAGTTTTTGTATATTCGGAGTGGCCGGGCCCGACAGATGCAGCCGCCAATTGATGACATAACGGCAAACTGGTCGGAGTATGAACTGGTTGGTATTGACCAGATGCTACGTTGCTCGGCCGTGGGTTCGCCCGAAACCGTTCAGCGCGGACTGGCTAGTTTTATCTCGCAAACCCAGGCCGACGAATTAATCATTACCGCGCCCATTTACGATCATGAGGCCCGCAAGCATTCGCTCTCGCTCACGGCGCAAGTTCGCGATGCGCTGGCGGCCCAGCAGTCTGAACCAGCGGTTGTCTGATTTAGCAGTTAACAAACTTCCCGAGGGTTCTAAACTTTCGGGAAGTTGACATCTTTCCGGTCGTATATTCGCTCAAATAACAAACGCCATGGTACAAGCATCTGGCCCTGCTCTTCCTCAAACACTAGAAGCATTCATCGACTGGGAACCCACAGACTGGTTCAAATATGAATGGAAGGATAGAGAAATTATACGGTTTTCGGGCATGAAGAAAAAACAATATTTCATTTATAACGTCCTAAGCAAGCTTTTTTATGATAAAGGCTATTATCAAAATGGTACGTTCATGGCTGAACCAGACGTTATGCTTACGGCTTTTCAAATGTGTCGTCCCGACATTGCTTATTTTACGAACGAGCAAGTAGAAGCAGGGCGGAAGGGCGAGGACGTTATTCCGGCTTTTGTGATTGACGTATTGTCGGAAACGGATATGGCTTACCGAATCGAGGAGAAAATTGTTGAGTATTTTAAAGCAGATGTACAGGTTGTCTGGAATATCATTCCTGAACAGGAAGTCGTGTATGTTTACACGTCCCGCAAGCACGTAACCATCTGCCTCGAAGATGATATTTGCTCAGCAGCCCCCGTTTTGCCCGATTTTACAATCAGTGTCAATACGTTGTTTGCCCAGGGTTGAATTTCGCTAGTTGAAACTAAATAAAGCGATCAAGGCGTGCTACGGTTCAAATCCGTGACACGCCTTTATCGCTTTATTTATGCCTGATACCTAACCTAAATCACTACGTTTACAATCCGCTTCGGGACCACCACCACTTTCTTGGGGGCTTTACCTTCGAGCCATTTCTGGACAATTTCGTCGGCCAGCACTTCCCGTTCGATTTCAGTTGGGGCGCGGTCGATGGCGAAGCTGATCGTCGTACGGACTTTGCCGTTAATCTGAATCGGGTACTCAAACGCATCTTCCACCAGATAAGTCGGGTTGAAAACAGGGAACGACGCTTTCGAAATCGTACCCGGCTCATTCCCCAAAGCGGCCCAAAGCTCTTCTGTAATGTGGGGCGCATAAGGTGACAGCAACAACACCAGATCCTGCAAAATGGCCCGCTTGTGGCAATTCAACGTAGCCAGCTCGTTGACGCAGATCATGAACGAACTCACCGACGTATTGAACGAATATGCGTCAATGTCGCTTTCGGCTTTCTGAATGGTTTTATGCAGGATTTTCAGTTCAGCGGGTGTCGGTTGTTCGTCCGTTACAATCCACTGACTTTCTCCGGTGGCATTGTCTTTGTAGAACAACCGCCAGAACTTACGGATGAAGCGATACACGCCGTCGATGCCATTGGTATTCCAAGGTTTCGCCTGTTCCAGCGGCCCCAGAAACATTTCGTACAGACGTAGTACGTCGGCCCCGTACTTCGTGACAATGTCATCAGGATTCACGACGTTAAACTTCGACTTCGACATCTTTTCAACTTGTGAAATTAATTTTACCCTATCTTTTTCAAATAATTCATCAGGTGTAAAGTAACTCACAAGTCTACCTCTAACTTCATCAGACCTGGCAATTAATACATCATTGAAATTAGGGTATTTCAATTTTAGTTCTCTAAAACTTTCTGCCGATATGTATGGGTCTCCATCAATATAAGATATGAAATTGACGTCAATTGGGACAAAGTTCACACTGAGCACCTCGTCAGCTGCATCTTGTTTTACATCTACTAAAGGATTGATTATATACCCATATGAATTCCCTTCATTCTCATCCGTTTGTGTCTCCCACACAATTTTTGCATAAGCACTCATGCCCTGAATCATGCCCTGATTGATGAGCTTTTTGAACGGCTCCTCTTGCGGTACGTAGCCACGATCTTTCATGAACTTGTTCCAGAAACGGCTGTACAGCAAATGACCGGTCGCGTGTTCGGTGCCGCCAATGTACAGATCGACATTCTGCCAATAGTCAATAGCCGATTTGCTGGCAAATTCCTGGTCATTGTTCGGGTCCATGTAGCGGTACCAGTACCAGGATGACCCCGCCCAACCGGGCATCGTGCTTAACTCATACTCATACTCCCCTTTGTATTTCCAGCCTTCAGCGCGGCCCAGCGGTGGTTCGCCGGTTTCGGTTGGCAGGTATTTGTCAACGGCGGGCAACTCCAGCGGCAAATCGCTTTCGTCGATCAGGTAAGGCAATCGACCCGTCGAACCGCCGTCTTTGAAATATACCGGTACCGGTTCACCCCAGTAGCGTTGACGACTGAACACAGCATCGCGCATCCGGAAATTGATTTTACCACTACCCAGACCGTGTTCTTCCAGCCACGCAACCAGCGTATCCGTAGCCTCTTTGTAGGTCATGCCATTGACAATACCGGAGTTGATGTAATGTCCTTCTTTGGTGTTATCCGCCTGCTGGTCAATGTCTTTCTGAGCATCCAGAATCGGAACGATCGGCAAATTGAAATGTCTGGCGAAATTCCAGTCGCGCTGATCACCCGACGGCACGGCCATCACGGCGCCCGTGCCGTATCCCGCCAGTACGTAGTCGGCCAGGAAAATTGGCACCTTCTCGTCGTTGAGTGGATTGATGCAGTAGCTGCCCGTAAACACGCCCGAAACCACTTTCGTATCGGCCATCCGGTCCCGTTCAGAACGTAGCTTGGCCGCGTTGACGTAGGCGTCAACAGCCTCACGCTGGTCGGACGTCGTCAGTTCAACCGCCAATTCATGTTCGGGTGCCAGCACCATAAACGTAACACCATAGATCGTATCGACGCGTGTGGTAAAGACTTCGATGAACCGCTTCGTGTTCGTCGCCAGTGGAAACTTCACACTGGCGCCTACCGATTTCCCGATCCAGTTCCGCTGCTGTTCTTTGAGCGATTCGGTCCAGTCGATGGTGTCCAGACCCGTCAATAGCCGATCGGCATAGGCCGTAATCCGCATCATCCACTGCCGCATCAACTTCTGCTCGACCGGGTAACCGCCCCGCTCTGAGACACCGTCTTTTACTTCGTCGTTGGCCAGCACTGTTCCCAAAGCCGGGCACCAGTTCACGACGGCATTCGCCAGATACGTAAGCCGGTATTTAAGCGTAATTTCGTAGGATTCCACCTTCGACTTAGCGTTCCACTCGGCAGCGGTGAACGTTGGCGTATTTTCATCACAAACCGCGTTGACATCGGTCGTGCCGTTTGTGGCAAACTTGTTCAGCAACGTTTCAATGGGTTCCGCCCGGTCGGTGTCTTTGTTGTACCACGAGCGAAACAACTCCATAAAAATCCACTGCGTCCACTTGTAATACGACGGATCGGACGTACGAACCTCACGCGTCCAGTCGTAACTGAAACCAATATTTTTCAATTGCTCGATATAGCGGGTCAGATTCTGCTCGGTCGTGACAGCCGGGTGCTGCCCCGTCTGGATGGCATACTGTTCGGCCGGAAGTCCGAACGAATCGAAACCCATCGGATGCAGTACGTTAAAGCCTTTCAAACGCTTGTAGCGCGACACGATATCGGAAGCAATGTAGCCCAGCGGATGACCGACGTGCAAGCCAGCCCCCGAAGGATACGGGAACATATCGAGTACGTAGTATTTGGGACGGTCCGTCGCACGGTTGTTAGTATATTCTTCTGGTTTAAACGTATTATGTTCATCCCAGAATTTTTGCCACTTCTGCTCAGTTTCGCGGTGGTTGTAGTCAGCCATAGGGGTAACGCGGCCGGGAAGCCGCATACTAGTCAAAATGCGGCTTTCCAGCCGCGTTGCTTAATTTTCTTGCAAAAATAGCCGTTTACTAAGACTTTTGCCTATCCTCACCGACGATGAAGCCGTAAACTTCCCTCATGCGCCAAGCCCAATCGCTCACGAATCCATTCTCAAAAAATAATCCAATACGGCTGGCTACCCACTCGAACTGGTTCTGGCCGCTCTTATTGGGACTGCTGACGATGATTCTTGGCAGCTTAGTGGTGGGCAATTTCAGTCATCCCATGTCTGATGGCAACGATACGGATCAGTTTGAGTATGTGGGTTATTTTTTCACGAAGAACCTGTCGTTCAACCCATTTCCTCACCTCAAACTCGTCAATACCCAAACATTTTACCCATACGGTACCAATCAGGTATTTTTGGACTGGGGGTTCGAGCGCGATTATTGGTACAGGCTCTGTTATAAATTCTTCGACGGTCCCGGTCCCTATCTCCAGTTCTATTACGTGTATTCGCTGGTTGTTACGTCCGTCGGTACGTTTATACTGCTACGTTTCCGGTTTGGTGTACCTAAATCACTGGTAGTCGGGCTGATCGTCTCCATCTTTAATTTCTACGCGCTCTGGAAATTCCCCGTTCACATGAACGTCTGCGTGGGCCATTGGACGACATTGTGCATCGTTGCTACGTATCGTCTGCTGTATGACGTCGTAGAGAAAAAACCGGTTTCGCTGGTTTTTATCCTGGTATGGATCTGGTTGCACGTACAGATTTTAAGCCAGGAACTGGGCTATGTGGCGGGGTTTGCCCTTACCTTCACAACGCTGACAATACCCTTTTTAGTAGTTGTACTGTTTAACCGTTTTCGGAAAACGGATTATTTTCTATCAGGAAAAGTTTTTTTGCAGGAAGAATGGAATCAGCAAAAACCGGGAATTTTATTTTTCCTTTTCCTGCTGGTCGTCAGTCTATATTTATACCTGCCACTTACGTTGCAAATCGCCTTTACGGCCTGGTCATTCAATTTTGAAGCCATACCGGAGCTGCGTGCCTGGTCGCATCCGGCCCGGTTATTTCTACCTCATTTACCCGGTCTGCACAGCTATGCCATTCCCTACCAGAAGTGGCTACACGATACGTTCGAAAGCTACGGACAAGGCAGTCCCGGCCTGTACCTTATAATTCTGGGAGGGCTCGGACTCTGGCAAACTCGGCGTCGGGTTGCGGTCTGGTTACCCATTGTGTTGATGCTGGTGTTGTGTCTGCTCTATCATCCGGTCGCGTTTCCAACGCTTAAACTGTTCCCCTGGTTTAGCTTTAATCGGCACGGCGGACGGGCGAGTCTGGTGTATCCGGTGCTTTTTTGTTTACTGGCGTTGCCGATCACGTGGCCACGTCAATTATCAGGAAAGCTACTTGGCGTGCTGTTACTTGGTTTGATGGGTATGGAGTGGTACACTGGCTATCACAACCGATTATTTTATCCGCTTAACGTAGCATCGGATAATCTGTTACGGTATTGTGCCATCGTGCGGCAACAACCCGGTAGCGCGGTGCTCGATTTTCCATTTTGCACCATTGGGGCCAATGGCGTAGGTTTCGAGGAAGGCTTGTGCCCTTACTACGCCAAACAAAATGCCGTTTTTACGTTCCGGCGTTTTTACGACAAAAGTGCTGTTGGACAATATTTTGGGAGACTCCACCCCGGCCAGATTCAACCGTTCCTACGCGATGGCTGGCCCCGCTTGTTAACACCCGGCCGAGCGTTCACCGAACAGGACTGGCAATTTCTGCATACATTTTTACGGCAAAATAACTTCGCGGGAATCAACCTATATCCCGATTTGTTAACCAATAAACAGGTAGCTGACTTCTATCAGCACTATGGATTGCCGATTGCCGAAACCCGGTTTCCGGCTGCGGGGCGAGTGGTATTTATTCCTGTTCGGAAAGAAAAGTAACCCCGGAAGACAAGCGACGCAACGACAATTTCGTTTTTGGCGTATAGCTCAATACAATCAAATCCCGCAACGGCGTATGATGTAATCGTGTACGATTTACTACTTTTTTGAACCTGTTGATTTCGTACCTATTCATGCGACGTTTTTTATCGTTTGCGACGCTCACCAACGTCGCCCTAATTAGCTTTAGCCTGTTTGGTTGCCAAACCGACAGCAGTATTGAAGCCAACAGTCTATCAACCGACTGCCTGGTTAAAGCCTCTTCTACGAATGGGGTGGCAATTGCGGGTTCCTACATTGTTACGTATCAGCCCACCGAAACGCTGCCGGTTGCTCCCGGTGCACGCGTGGCTGCAACAGAATTTTCTATGCAACAGCTTTTATCTCGGCACAAGGTAGCAAATGCACAAACGACAGTGTTGGCATCGGGCACACAGACAAGTTTTCTGGCTCAGTTGACGGCCAGCGAGTCTGAAGAACTACGCCACGACCCAGCCGTCACGCTGATCGAACCCGACCGGATCATGGCCATGTGCAGCTGTGTTGATGTAGCCACGACCTCAACCCTAACCTGGAACGTTCAACAAACGGGCTACGGCCGGGGTGATCTGCAAACGGATAAAACGGCCTGGATTATTGATACAGGCATCGACCTCGACCATCCTGACCTGAATGTGGATATTCAGCGCAGTAAGTCATTCGTGTCTGGCCAAACCTCGGCCGATGATCAGAATGGGCACGGAACACACGTAGCCGGCATTATTGGCGCAAAAAACAATAACATTGGTGTAACGGGCATTGCGTCGGGGGCTACGCTGGTGGCGCTGCGGGTGCTGGACGAAGATGGCGAAGGGCGCCTGTCGGGGATTATCCAGGCGGTCAACTACGTAGCACAAAACGGCAAAGCGGGCGATGTTGTCAATTTGAGTCTGGGTGGCGAGAGTACATCAACAACGCTCGATCAGGCGATCACGCAAGCCGCCAACGCCGGAATTTTGTTTGCTATTGCTGCGGGTAACGACGGCAAAAACAGCAACAACTATTCACCAGCACGTGTCAACCACGCCAACGTGTTTACGGTTTCGGCAATGGACAGCAAAAACCAGTTTGCGTCGTTTTCCAACTTCGGCAGCAGCGTAGACGTCTGCGCGTATGGCGTGCGCATCAAATCGACGTACAAAGGCGGTACCTATGCGACCCTGAGTGGTACGTCGATGGCGGCTCCCCATGTTGCGGGTCTGCTTTACATCCGGGGCAATACGTTCCCCATGCACGGCACCGTGACGGGCGATACAGATGGCACGCCTGATCCAATGGCAGGCGAGTAAATTAGCGTAGATTTTTTTAAAGCGGGTGTCGGAGTTAACTCTGACGCTCGCTTTTGCGTTTATACAACAATGAATAACCTCGACCGACTACGTCAGCGATTCGATACGTTCACCCCACAAACCGATGAGGACTGGAATCGTTTTACGGCGATCGTTGAACCCGTTACGTACCAGAAAAACGATTTTCTGATTCAGGCGGGTCAGGTTGAACAGTACATTTACTACGTTGCGGAGGGCATGGTTCGGCTCTTTCTGAATAATGACGGGAAAGATATTTCGCTCGACTTTGTTTTTAGTAACGATTTCGTTTCGGCCTATTCGTCGTTTCTGACAGGACAGCCTACGGCATTTACGGTACAAGCCCTGACCGATGTTCAGGCGTTTCGTTTCAGCCGTACCAACCTGCTGAGTTTGTATGACCAATCGCACAAAGCAGAGCGGATTGGCCGATTAATCGCTGAACAGGCTTTTCTGCGAAAAACCCGTCGTGAAGTACAATTTCTGACCAGCAACGCCAAACAGCGCTACGTTCAATTGCTGGAGCAGCATCCCATTCTTGTACAAACAATTTCAATTCGGCACTTAGCATCTTACCTTGGCATTGAACCCGAAAGCCTGAGCCGTATTCGCCGGGAGGTTTAAGAGAGAAATTTGATTTCCTAACAAATGTTAGCGGAAAGCCAGTAGCTCCGCCGGAACTTTGACCCATACATCAACAGGTATCAAGGTCATGGCTTTCTTTCTAGGTTTAGTATCTATCGCAGCATTTCTCTACGGAGCAGGCTGGCTCACACACTCGCCGTATCTGCTTACTATACAACACGATGCCCTGTTAGCCACTACGATTATGTTTGTCATGATTGGATTCGTGCATCTTCGCAAACCGGAGCAACTCACCTATATGATTGCGAACTTTCTGCCAAACGCACGAATGATCATCCTGCTTTCAGGCATTGCAGAAATCATTTTGGGGCTTGGGTTACTGTCCTCCGAAACTCGATTCTGGGCGGCCTGGGGATTAATTGTAATGCTAATTGGCCTATTTCCGGCGAATATCAACGTAGCGGTCAACAACTTACCACCGCCGGGCGGTTTACCGGCCAAGCCCTGGTACGTCTGGTCAAGGCTTTTATTTCAGCCTGTTTATATATTCTGGATCTGGTATGCGGCACTAACTTAAGCAATTCCATAAAGCAAAGGCGGTCGTCGGAATTATACCGACGACCGCCTTTGTTCACGATTCCTTTTTCTTACTACGGATTCTGTAAATCCCAGTTGACTTCCGCAACGGGTTTCTCCAGACGCTCCAGCACTTTCATACCGGTGACAGGCAGATAAATCTCGCCGAGTTTGTTATACCGACGCATATCTACCCAGCGATGACCTTCGTACCAGAGTGAATACAACCGCTCTTTCAGGATCGCGTTGATGAGTGCGTCTTTGGTCGTGGCACCCGCATAAACCGCCAGTCCCGCATTCGCCCGAACAATATTGATATTCCGGGTTGCCTCGGCCGTGTTGCCCTGTTGAGCCGCGATTTCGGCCGCGATCAACACCAGCTCTTCATTTCGGATGATGGGGACTGGATCGTTAGCGGTGTTGTACAGGTTTTGGATGTATTTTGTCGTATAGGTAACCCCCGAACTGAACGTAGCGGGCGTTGCCAGAACACGAACTTTGGCCAATCGCTTATCACCAGCCTCAATGTCGTCAAATAACTTTTGCACAGCCACGATCCGCACGGTAGCCGTGTTAATCAGCGGGTTCGCAAAGTCTGGTGGCGTAGCACTGAAGGTATGCTTCGGTCCGGCCGTCAGATCGCCCGTGGCGTTGTAAAATGTTTGAGGGAGCAACGTAGCGGCTTTAGCCCAGTCAGCCTGATATATGGCGACGCGCAACGCGATGGCCCGGTTGAATTGCTTAAACGTAGTGGGTGTATTGAATCCGGCAAAACCCGATGGCGTAGCAAAAGCAAAACTTGTTCCAGCCTTGTCGAGTTGGGCAGCGCCATCGTCCAGAATCTTGGCGATACCCGTTAACGATTCGGCATACGTAGCGGCCTTGCTGGGTTTATACGGATTTTCGATGCTCAACCGAACGCCGTTAGTTCCCTGGGCATTCAGCATGTATAAATACGCCAGCCCCTTGAACGTATTGGCCATACCCAGATAACCGCTCTTCTGCACGTCGGTAACGGTGTTGGTTGCGGCTACTGAGGCTATGATAATATTGGCCTGACGGACAGGTAACCCGAAGCCCGTTGTGGCCGTATTGTAAAACGCCGAGTTGTCAATGGGCCGTAGTCCATTTAACTCAGTCATCCAGCGCGATTCCGTCGAATTGAAGTTAAACAGTTCTTTGCCGATTGTCCCAACCACTTGATTATAAGTAGCCAGAGCGTTGCGTGCCAGCGAAAACTGGCCAATGGCTAAATTGTCCAACTGGCCTTTGGTGGCATTCGTCTGAACCGACTCTACCGACGCGTAGTTTGGGTCAGTCTGCAAGTCGGTTCTAAAGGGATTACAGGCATTCAGGCTCAGGAGAACCGCTGCCGTAAGGATTGAATATCGAATGAATTTCATAGATCAAAACAAATGAGTTTGGTCAGATAAGATTAGACTACAAGTCGATGGCGACATGGAACATCATACGTCGCGCCAGTGGCGCACTACCAATGTCAACCCCGCTACCCAACGCCAGCGAACCGAAGTTTGAGTTCTCAGGATCGTAACCCGCTTTGTAATCCGTCCAACGTAGCAGGTTCGTACCCGATACGCCAACCCGAATGCCCTGTACTACGTTGCGGAAAGCAGAATTCAGTACGGCTTTTGGCACGCGATAGTAGAGCGATACTTCACGCAGTTTCAGGAAGCTGGCCACCGATGGATTATAACCCGGTTTTGGCTTACCACTCTCATCTAACCCATTGACATTCTGCCGGTAGATACCATTGGGTTGCTTGCCATCATTACCGGTTTCTGTTGTGCCGTTCCAGTCCGACGTATTGCCCCCCTCATCAAACAACACGCGTTGCAGCGACACGACCGTGAACCGATTCCGGTAGTGCAGCAGTGCCGAGAACTCGAAGTTTTTAAAGAACGTAATGCGCTGATTAAGGGACAGTTCATATTTAGGCTGCTGATCGCCATACACCGTCCACGACGAAGCGTAGTTAGGATCGGTCGTTGGCAATATGCGTGGCTGACCCACAATCTGGGTAGGCGAGTAGCCTTCTTTCACACGCCATTGGCCAAACGTTGCACCGAAGCCCCCCGTCAGTCGTTCAGGAATTGTTAACCGCGTGATTTCGGAGCGGTTGTACCAGAAAATCGGTTGTACAAACCACGTCACATTCCGGCTACGGATAACTTCGGCACCAATAGTCAGTTCCAGCCCCTTGTTCACCAGGTCAGCCGCGTTGATATTTGTAGAGACAAGACCCGTTGTTGGCGCAAAATTCAGTGGCTGAATCAGGTCAACAACCTTTTTGTTATAGAGGGTGAATTCAGCCGTAACGCGGTTATTGAATAAACCCAGGTCAAGACCATACTCAAGCTCGGTTGCCCGTTCGGGTTTAATCTGTGGATTTCCCAACGTAGTGAGCGGCTGTAGACCACTTAAGCCACCAATCCCCGTAATATCCAGTTGCGAGTAAGGTGTTCCCCAGTTCGGCAAACCAGCCGTTGCGCCATAGGCAATACGCGGTTTCAATTGACTGATGATGCCACTCTTGGTAGCCCAGTCGCCAAAGCGGGTCAGGTTAAGCGCGAGTGACGCTTTGGGAAACGCATAGAATTTATTGAAATTATCACCATTCAGCGTCGATTTATCGAAACGAATTCCAACGGTTCCAATGATTTTGTCGTCGTAATTCGCTTCCTGCTGGGCAAAAATACCCACATCAGTATTTAACTGGTATTCCGTACCTAACTGCTGAACACCGCCCCGAGAGGGGTTTTGAACACCAACCGGCAAATTCCGGCCTCGGGTGTAATTATACCGAAAATCACGGTGCAACCGAACGGCACCGGCCGAGGTGGTCAGATTCAACTTACCACCCATGGCCAGTTGCGTAAATACCGCAGCAACCTGAATGTTGGAATTATAAACTTCAGTACGTGTATCCTGCGCGAAGCCTGGGTTTGCTTCGGCCCGCTGCGACTGCAAGTCGGTTGGCAGGTAGATAAAGGCAAAACCACTCTGATAATCCAATCCTCCGTTAACCTTAAGCGACAACGATGTATTTTCTTTGTTAATCAACCGGAAATTAACATTGAATCCCTGAATGAAACGGTTAATTTTCTGATTGTTGATCGCCCGGTCGCGGATGGACAGCGGATTTTCGCCTACACTCGCGTCATTATCCGGATAAACACCATTCGCATCGGGATAGAGGTTGTTATACGGCCTGGTATACGGTATAGATTAGCCATAGTTAATACTTGAGTTGTCATTACCTGTCCAGCCGCGATCGTTGTTGGAATTAACGTAGTTAGTCGAAATACCAAAGTCAATCCAGTTGTTGAGCTTGTGGTCAATATTGGCGCGTATCGAGTAGCGTGCAAACGCGGTATTTTTGATGATACCTGTCTCGTTGGCAGCGCTACCATTCACGTAAAACTTGGTTTTCTCATTACCACCTGTTATGCTAAGGTGTGTGTTTTTGATCGACCCCGTTTCGCCATAAATGACCTTTTCCCAATCGGTGTACGTGCCATTTTGCTTAGCCGCCTGCAACTTTGGGATGTCGGCAGCGGAGAAGAAATCGGTTAATTTCTGCTCAGTCCAGTCGGCTCCGCCGAAATAACTATAGGCATTGGAAATACCCAGATCCTGCCCAAATGATACGTTGGTACGTCCCCCTTTACCCCGTTTAGTGGTGATTATCACCACCCCGGCATTGGCCCTTGTCCCATAAATTGCTGCCGCCGACGAGCCTTTCAATACTTCCATGCTTTCAATATCATCGGGATTAAGGTCAGCCAGGCGGTTGGCGTTATTATCCTGCGAGGCTGTCGATGAACCGGCCCCTGCTTTGTTAGCATCGGAACGACCCACCGAATATTGACCATTGTCGATGTAAACCCCATCGACAATATATAGCGGTTGAGAAGCCGACGACCCCAGAGTTGATACGCCACGCAACTGAACGTTGAAGCCGCCACCCGGTACCGAGCCATTCGACTGAATGTTAGCACCGGCCAGTTTACCCTGCATGGCGCCATCCGTCGTTACGGGGGTTGTGATCCCGGTAAGTTGTTTGGCGGAGAGCGATCCAACCGCGTTAGCCGAATTGGAGCGCTTCACGCTCGTTGCCAGTCCTGTCACGATTACTTCGTCAAGCTGCTGATTTCCATCAGCTAACGTTACGTTAACAACCGACCGATTCCCAATCGCAACTTCCTGTGTGGCAAATCCGATAAAACTGATCACCAGCGTTCCGGTCGGAGGAGCATTCAGTTTGAAATTGCCAGAAGCATCCGTATTGGTACCAATAGAACGACCTTTCAGGACGACACTGGCGCCGGGAATATTGGTTCCCTGGGAGTCGGTCACTTGCCCGGTGATCTCTTGATCCTGAGCGAATGCCACGCCAAAAAGTCCCAGAAAAAGCCATAGACTTAAAAGTAATTTTCTGTTCATTTCATCTTTAGTTTAAGTTAGTAAGCTTTAAGTAAATTGCCTGCAAAGTAATGGTTTGTTTTGCAATTACTAGATTTTAGTGACCTAATATTTCATATATCTCTCGTCTCACCTAATCTTATTTTGTAACTTTCTATGTACATTGCTGTGGTTTTTACCTAGTAAAACTTATGTAAAGCTTCATACAAACATAAAGGGTAGTCTTGTGTTTGAAAGCAGAAAATAAGCTTGGTCAGCTAACCCCATAGGTTGCACCCAAGTGTTGTTCCGACAATTATGTCTAATTACGCTGAAGAAGGTGGTTAGGCTCCTGAACCTCATTTAAACGTGGGCAATACGTTGTTCACGGGATGACTCCCATCAAAAACATTTCGGGCAATAAAGCATTGGTCGAGTAGTAGGCCCACCTTTTTCTTACTTATTTGCATTTTTCCCACAACTGGTCTTACCTTTGTACTCAATACACGGATTTAAGAAGCGGCACGGCCTTGTGCCGTTTTTCATAAGTGAATTAATCCATTAAGTCGATAGACATTATACCTTGTGCAGGAACCAATAGTCTCCCCCACCGAACCGGCTGCTGCTACGCTCAATCCTATTCAGTCAGCGATAGACCTGAACGGATTGACCATTAGCATTCAGGGTCATGATGCATCGAAACAAGCCGATGTGCTTCGAGCAGCCTTCCCAACGGCAATCGTCGAGACGGGGGCTTCTCAACCCTTGCTCCGACGGCGTACCCGTACCGAAATCGCCATTTATGTCTTTTCAGCGCTTGCCCTGATGCTTGTGGGGCATCTTCTATTCAGTTATTTTACACTGGATCGATTGACGCTCATTGCCAGCACAATTGATGTAACGCCCGATATTTTTTACTTTATAATGGCCGGATTTGTGGCCCAGATGATTGACGGTGCGTTAGGCATGGCCTATGGTGTAACGGCCACTACGTTCCTGACGAGCGTGGGCATCAGTCCCCTATTTGCAACGGCCAGCGTCCATAGTTCCGAAATTTTCACGAGTGGTGTGTCCGGCTATATGCACCTGAAATTCGGCAACGTGAACAGTCGACTCTTTAAGATTGTCCTGATTCCTGGAGTTATTGGAGCGGCTCTTGGCGCCTTTCTGATCACGAAGCTCGCGGATATGGAAGTTGTCGCGAATTACCTTGGCCCGGCTATATCCGTTTACACTGCTATTCTTGGTATTTTGATTCTAAAAAAAGCCTTAGCGAAGCAAACCAAGAAAAAGCCTGTTCGTCAGATTGGTCTGCTAGCCTGGTTCGGTGGTTTCGTCGATGCGATTGGCGGAGGGGGCTGGGGCCCTATTGTGAATTCAACCCTGATTGCGGCCGGACGCCACCCACGCTACACGATTGGTTCGGTTAATCTGGCTGAATTTTTCGTATCGTTTGCCAGTTCGGTTGTATTTGCCCTTTATGCCGGATTAGACAACTACGGCATGGTCATTCTGGGTCTGATCCTTGGCGGGATGATTGCGGCACCTATTGCGGCTCGGTTAGCGCAAAAACTACCGGTCAAAACCATGATGATCCTCGTCGGAATTGTCGTGATCCTCGTAAGTTTGCGCAAGATTATCAAGTTCTTTTAAAGAAGTCGATAGTCGTTAGTTATCAGTCTGTAGTAGTCGTTCATAAATGATCCTGACTACTTGCGGGCTTCAACCTATTGACTAACGACTGTCGACTAACGACTCCAATGCAGAAACAAACCAAAGCCATCCGTATTCAGGCGGACAAATCGCAGAATCGCGAGCATTCAGTCCCGTTATATTTAACCTCAAGTTTTGCTTTCGAAAGTGCCGAACAGGGAAAAGCACTCTTTGAGGAAACAGAAGAGGGTAATATTTACTCCCGTTTTTCGAACCCCAATGTATCGGAATTCGTCGCTAAAGTCTGCATGCTGGAAAACGCAGAAGACGGTATTGCAACGGGAACGGGCATGGCGGCTGTGTTTGCGAGCATGGCAGGTTTGCTGAAATCCGGCGATCATCTGGTAGCCTGCCGGGCTTTATTCGGATCGGCACACCAGATTATTACCCAGATTCTGAGCAAATGGGGCATCACGCATACGTATGTGGATGCCAGTGCTACAGAAGCCGAATGGGAAGCCGCCATGCAGCCCAATACGCGCATGGTCTATCTGGAAACGCCATCAAATCCGGGTCTGGAACTGGTTGATTTGGAGATGCTGGGGCGACTAAAACAGAAGTACGGGTTTATCCTAAATGTAGACAACTGCTTCGCTACACCGATTTTACAAACACCCATCGATTTCGGGGCCGACTTATCGGTGCATTCAGCAACGAAATACATGGATGGCCAGGGACGTGTGCTGGGCGGCATTGTTGTCGGCCGGGCCGATCTGATTCAGCCGATCCGGTTCTTTGCGCGGCACACGGGACCGTCGTTATCGCCGTTCAATGCCTGGGTTTTGTCGAAAAGTCTGGAGACGCTGGACCTGCGGATGGAACGTCATTGCCGCAACGCCCTCCAGTTAGCCGAAGCGTTGGACGCCCATACGGATGTAGAGCGGGTATTGTATCCATTCCTTCCCTCCCACCCGCAATATGATCTGGCCAAGCGGCAGATGAGTGCGGGCGGTGCCATCGTAACCATTGAACTGGAAGGCGGTTTTGAGCGGGTAAGCGCGTTTTTCGATGCGCTCCAGATTCCGACACTTTCCTCAAATCTGGGTGATTCACGTACCATCGTTACCAATCCAAACACAACGACCCACGCGAAATTGAAACCCGAAGAAAAAGCGGCTCTGGGTATTACGCCGGGCCTGATTCGTATTTCGGTAGGTCTGGAAGCCATTGAGGATTTAATTGACGATTTCACGCAGGCAGTAGAAAAGTCGGCTGACGTAGTTAAAGAGAAAGTAGCGTAGCGTAGTTCGCGCCTGACTACTTTAAACTGACTCACTATGCTACGTATCATCCTGTTTGTTGCCTTACTGTTATCGGCTCAACTTACGTTTGGCCAATCCGCGAAAAAGCCGTTGCGCGTAGGTGTGGTCGGGCTGGTGCATTCGCACGTGAATGGCATTTTAAACAAGGTATACAAACAACAAAATCAGGCAGATATTGAGATTGTAGGTATCGCCGAACCAAACCGTGATCTGGCCGAGCGATTGGCCAAACGGTTTGGCTTCGACATGAAACTGGTTTACCCGACCATCGCCGAAATGCTCGACAAAACCAAACCTGAGGCTGTCACGGATTTTGGACGTATTGTTGATCATAAGAAAACAGTGGAAGCCTGTGCCCCGCGAGGCATTCATGTGATGGTTGAAAAGCCACTGGCCACGAGTTTTGCCGATGCCCAGCAAATGGAAGCCTTGTCAAAAAAGCACAAGACTCAGTTGCTAACCAACTATGAGACAACCTGGTACGGTAGCAATCATAAAGCTTACGCGCTGGCCAATACGGATAAAGTTATTGGCGACCTGCGTAAAATCGTTGTCCATGACGGTCATCAGGGCCCAAAAGAGATCAATGTAAACCAGGAGTTCTTTGAGTGGCTAACCGATCCCGTGACAAATGGTGCGGGCGCGTTGTTTGATTTTGGTTGCTACGGCGCGAATCTCTCCACCTGGTTGATGCACAACCAGCGTCCCCTGTCGGTGCTGGCCGTCACGCAGCAGATCAAGCCCGACATCTATCCGAAGGTAGACGACGAAGGAACGATTATTCTGACCTACCCGAAAACCCAGACGATTATTCAGGCGTCGTGGAACTGGCCATTTGCCCGAAAAGACATGGAAGTGTACGGACAAACGGGATACGTTTTCACCGTAGACGGCACTAAAATGCGTATTCGGCTCAAGGATGAAAAGGCGGAACATCTGGCCGAAGCGACCCAGGCCGATGCGCCCGCTAGCGACTCATTCACGTATCTGGCCAGACTCCTGCACGGCGAAACTAAACCCGACGAATTAACGTCATTAGACAATAACATGATCGTCATGGAAATTTTAGATGCCGCCCGGCAATCGGCGAAAACGGGCAAGGCGGTATCATTGAAGCCGAAATTATGATCGCTGAACCTACTTACACGCTCGAAAGCTTAAGCGAGCGACTACACGGCCTAAGCAACGTTGATGCACTGCGCACGCTGGCCGATCTGTTTCCCGGCGAAGTCGTTTTCTCGACCAGCCTCGGATACGAAGATCAGGTTATTACCGACCTGATTCTTGCCAATGACATCCCGATCAAAATTTTCACGCTTGATACGGGGCGTATGTTTTCGGAAACCTACTCGGTCTGGAAAAAAACCAATGACCGGTATGCGACGAAGATTGAAGCCTTTTTTCCGGACCGTGCGGCCGAAGAAGCCTTAATGACGGAGAAAGGCCCATACAGCATGTATGACTCCATTGAGAATCGGAAAGAATGCTGTGGTATTCGTAAACTTGAGCCGCTGAACCGGGCGTTAAAAGGACAGAAAGTCTGGATAACGGGCATTCGCGCCGAACAGTCGGCCAATCGCCAGAGCATGCCCCAGCTCGAATGGGACGACGCACACAGCCTCTTTAAATTCCACCCACTCATGGACTGGACCTTCGAGGACGTGAAGCAGTATGTAAAAGACAATAACGTACCCTATAACCCGCTGCACGACCGGGGATTTGTGAGTATTGGCTGCCAGCCCTGCACACGCGCCATCCAGCCTGGCGAGGATTTTCGCGCAGGCCGTTGGTGGTGGGAAGATAACTCCAAGAAAGAGTGCGGGCTGCACAGCCATGAAGAGACATTTAAACCATAATGAGCGAATGAATGAACGAGTGAATAAGCGCTGGCAGCTACTCACTCGTTCGCTCATTCGCTCCGCCCCGGCGTTCCGGTTCACTCATTACAATGAAACTCGATTATCTAGATCAGCTTGAATCCGAAGCCATCCACATCATGCGGGAGGTTGCGGGCCAGTTTGAGCGACCTGCTTTGCTGTTCTCGGGCGGTAAAGATTCTATTACGTTAGTGCACCTGGCGCTGAAAGCGTTCCGGCCAGGGAAATTTCCGTTTCCGCTAGTACACATCGACACAGGCCATAACTTTCAGGAAGCCCTTGATTACCGGGATAACCTGGCGGAGCGAATTGGTGAAAAACTCATCGTTCGCTACGTGGAGGATACGATCCGGGAGAAGAAATTGAAAGAACCAACGGGACGTAACGCGACACGTAACGGTCTGCAAACGTTCACGTTACTAGACACCATCGAAGAATTTGAGTTCGATGCCTGCATCGGTGGAGCCCGTCGGGACGAAGAGAAAGCACGGGCGAAAGAACGTGTTTTCTCAGTACGTGATGAGTTCGGTTCGTGGGACCCCAAACGCCAGCGTCCTGAACTCTGGAACCTGTATAACGGCCGGATTCACAAAGGCGAAAACGTCCGTGTATTCCCTATTTCGAACTGGACCGAACTTGACGTCTGGAATTACATCCGCCGTGAAAAAATAGAACTACCGAGCATCTATTTTGCGCACGACCGGGAATTGATCATCCGCGACGGCAAACTGATGGCGACCGCTGGGGGTGTTATCAAACCCGAAGCCGACGACCAGGTTGTCACCCGTCGGGTACGATTCCGCACCGTTGGCGACATTTCCTGCACAGCAGCGTCTGAATCAGTTGCCGAATCACTCGACGACGTTATCGACGAAATACAGGCCACGCGCATCTCTGAGCGGGGCGAAACCCGGATGGACGACCAATTGTCGGAAGCCGCGATGGAAGACCGCAAAAAAGGCGGGTATTTTTGAAAAATGATGAATTATGAATGATGAATTATTTCACTCCAATTCATTCATAATTCATCATTTATAATTCATCATTCAAGAAATGGATTTATTACGATTTATAACGGCCGGTTCGGTTGATGACGGCAAAAGTACGCTCATTGGGCGGCTTCTTTACGATTCCAAATCCATCCTGGCTGACCAGTTGGAAGCCATCGAACGGGCAAGTAAAAGCCGGGACGACGGTGAGATCGACCTCGCTCTGCTGACCGATGGACTTCGCTCCGAACGTGAGCAGGGTATCACCATTGACGTAGCGTATCGCTATTTTCAAACGCCAGCCCGCAAATTTATCATTGTCGATGCGCCGGGGCACATTCAGTACACCCGCAACATGGTAACGGGAGCCTCGAACTGTCAGTTGGCTATTGTGCTGGTCGATGCACGACACGGTGTGGCCGAGCAGACCCGGCGGCATTCGCTGATTGCATCTTTGCTGGGCATCCCGCACATTGTGGTAGCGGTTAACAAAATGGATTTAGTGGGTTACTCGCAGGACGTGTTTTCGAACATCTGCATTCACTACGCGGAGTTAGCCCAAAAACTAAATGTCAGGAACGTAACGTATATTCCAATGAGTGCCCTCGACGGCGACAACGTCGTTGACAAGTCGGTGGCGATGCCCTGGTACGAAGGCCCTACATTACTGGAACATCTGGAAACGGTCGAAATTGACGACGATCTCAACCTGGTGCAAGGCCGCTTTCCCGTTCAATACGTTATTCGGCCGCAGACGGCCGAGTTGCACGACTACCGGGGCTATGCCGGAAAAATCACCAGCGGTCAGTTCCGCAAAGGTGATTCCATAACGGTATTCCCATCGGGCGAAACGTCGACAATTGACGCCATTGAAATTGCAGAAACCCATTTTGACGAGGCTGTTACACCAATGTCGGTTGTCCTGCATTTAGCGACAGATGTAGACATCAGCCGGGGTGACCTCATCGTGCGTTCTGATAGCCAGCCGATTGTTAGCCAAACCGTTGAAGCGATGCTTTGCTGGATGGACACCAAAGAGTTAAAAGCAGGCAGCAAGTATATTTTGCAGGTGGGTACATCCCGGACACGCTGCTCAGTGCGGGAAATTGTCTACCAGCTAAATGTTAACACCTACGAAGAGATAGAGCATGTTGATAGCCTGAAACTAAATGATTTAGCCAAGGTCATGCTACGTACCGCCCAGCCAATCAGTTTCGACCCGTATGCAACAAACCGGGCATCGGGTGGGGCCATCCTGATTGACGAAACGTCGAACGTAACAGTCGGTGCCCTGATGCTGATAGGCGAAGCATAAAATGGCTTGCTAATTTTGTATATTTGGGTAAATACCCGACAATAGCATGACTGAACTAGCTGCTCAACTGCTTGAATCACCGAAAGCTCCGCAAATCATTCAGCAGGTGCAAGCCATTCTGAATGACGAGAAAAATCGGCGGCAGGCTTTTTATGAGTGGATGGATGACGATGTAAAAGCTGAGTTTATTAACGGCGAAATCGTCGTCCACTCGCTAGCATTAGATAAACACAACTCGGCAGTTCTGTTCCTATCAACCTTACTAAACGTTTTTGTTACAGAACGAAATCTAGGTAAAGTACGTGCGGAAAAAGCCTTAGTTGAGTTAACACGCAACAGTTACGAGCCAGACATCTGCTTTTTCGGAGTAGAGAAAGCCGCGACCATACAACCTGATCAATTATACTACCCAGCTCCTGATCTGGTTGTTGAAGTGCTGTCGAAAAGCACCCAGAAGAATGATCGGGAAGTAAAGTTTGAAGATTACGCGGCTCACAATGTAGCTGAATACTGGCTCATCGACCCAACCCGCCAAACCATTGATCTTTACACGCTCGACGCAGATACTGAAGCTTATGCCTTACAGGGCTTGTTTCGTATAGGTGAAACCATTTCCAGTCAGCAGTTAGTGGGTTTTACAATTCCAGTAAAAGCGGTCTTCGATTCAACCGCAAATGTAGCCGCCCTAAGAACGTTACTTGTTCGTTAAGAGGGATTTTTTTATTCCTCGTTCCTCAGAATGACAAATGCCCTGGAAATGGTTTCCAGGGCATTTTTTTATTTATTTCGAAGCTTTTACATCTTCTCCAGCACTCGTTCCATCGAAACTTCCTGGCCGATATGCGCCTTCAGTTCGCTGATCGGGATACGAATTTGTTCGGTTGTGTCGCGGTAACGGACCGTCACGGTGTCATCTTCAAGCGTTTGGTAATCCACGGCAATACAGAACGGCGTACCGATCAAATCCTGCCGGGTGTAGCGTTTGCCGATGGCATCGCGCTCTTCATACACCACCCGAAATTCCGAGCGTAGGCTCTTAACGATTTCCTCTGCTTTTTCAGGCAGTCCGTCTTTGCGCACAAGTGGGAACACAGCGGCTTTAATGGGCGCTAAAGCTGGGTGCAGTTTTAAATACGTCCGCTCTTTCTGCTGATCACCCTCGCCCACCGTTTCCTTCGTAAACGCGTTGCAGAACACCGCCAGAAATAACCGATCGGCACCAACGGACGTTTCCACTACATAGGGAATGTAATTACCGTAGGGTTTGCCCGTCGCTTCGTCAATGTCGTTGTCGAAGTACTGCATTTTCTTACGGCTCAGCTCCTGGTGCGCTTTCAAGTCGAAATCGGTGCGGGAGTGAATCCCTTCCATTTCGCGGAAACCAAACGGAAACTTATACTCGATATCCACGGCCGCATTCGCGTAGTGCGCCAGCTTTTCGTGATTATGGAATTTGAGGCTCTCGGCGGGCAATCCAACCGCCTGGTAAAACTTCATCCGTGCATCGCGCCAGGTTTGATACCACTCCATTTCGGTGCCGGGCCGTACGAAAAACTGCATCTCCATCTGTTCAAACTCCCGCATCCGGAACGTAAACTGCCGCGCCACAATCTCATTTCGGAAGGCTTTCCCGATCTGAGCGATTCCAAACGGAATCTTCATCCGGCCGGTTTTTTGCACGTTCAGGAAGTTCACAAAAATTCCCTGTGCCGTTTCGGGACGCAGGTAAATCAGACTGGCATCTTCGGCCAGCGACCCCACCTGCGTGGAGAACATGAGGTTAAACTGACGCACCTCGGTCCAGTTGTCGTTACCAGATACGGGGTCTTTGATGCCCTCGGCGATGATGAGGTTCCGAAGACCTTCCATATCCTCCGCACTTTGCAAACGGCCAAGCTCGTCACGCAGGGCTTGCCCACGCGCTACGTCGCCCGCATTTTCATACGTCTCAGCCTTAAGCTCTATGAGTTGGTCGGCACGGTAGCGTTTTTTCGAATCGCGGTTGTCGATCATCGGATCGTTGAACGAGTCCACGTGACCCGACGCTTTCCAGGTCAGCGGGTGCATAAAAATCGACGCATCAATCCCCACTACGTTGTCGTGGAGTTGAGTCATGGCCTTCCACCACAGCGTTTTGAGGTTATTTTTGAGTTCAACGCCATTTTGACCGTAGTCGTAAACAGCCTGCAACCCGTCGTAGATTTCGGAGGACGGAAATACAAAGCCATATTCTTTGGCGTGGGAGATGATATCCTGTAATGTTGTAGCTGGGGAAACTTTTTGCTCTGTCATAATCAGTTACTGATGCCACAAAGATAGCGTTTACGCCGAAAATCCCCGAAAATGGCTAACTTTCGACACTCACGTTGCTGACAACTACCTGATTGGCAGCGATTTCTTACCTTCCCCAAATCTCCGCCCGAACCATCCCTCCTACCTGCGGCTGGCTTTCCTGACGTATCAACCCGGCATCGGCAAGGAACCGTTGCCAGTCGGGTAGTTGCTTTGCTTCAATTCCGGCCGTTAGTTGAAAAAAGCGGATCATGCTCCACAGTAAGGCTTTTTGCCACCAAACATGAGTTGCGACAAAATCAGTGACAAGCCATAAGCTGGTCGGCTTCAGGATACGTAGCAGTCGGGGAATAACGTCGGTTTGTAAGGTTGATTCAGGGAAAAGATCCAGCAAAAAGGGCGTTATGAGGATGTCGAATGGTTCATCGGTGGGCAAGTCACGCACATCTCCGACTCGAAATTCAACGGAACCTACTACGCCGTTTTTCACCATTCGATGGCTGGCTTTCGCTACCATCCGGGCGGACAATTCGAGATAAAGCACACGTCGGGGCTTGCATTTTATCAACACCTGCTCAAGTAGCCAGCCGGTTCCGCCACCCACCAGTAGAATGGTGGCGTCGTGGGGAATCCGATTCAGGAACGTAAGCTGTGCCTGTTGCAGCTTTCTCCCAAACACGACAAACGCAAGGGCATCATATACGGGAGCGATCCAGTCGAAACCGCTTCCGGTATTCGGTTTAGGCCCTATTGGTTCATCGCTCATTCGCCGGTCTGTTCACCAAACGACAGGAAATCCTTGTACATCGCACACTCGCGAATCATCTCTTTATTGAACATCGTGTGGGTATGATTTTTGAAAAAATCGTCATATAGGTTAGCGTATTTAGTTTTACGCAACACCCGCATATTCCTCACAAACGTCGAATCTTCCTCATATACGTAGCCATTCCGAATTTGCTCAATGGATCGCTGCACCGAAAACCCATTGGATTCGCAACGGGCCGCCATGTAAGCCGATCGGTCAGCCATAACAGATGTTTTGGCGAGTTTTGCGGACTGCTCAAAATAATTTCTGGCATACGCAGTCGTGTAATAATCCGTATGCATAAGCGCATCGAAGCGTTTTTGTTTGGCTACGGGATTGGTCGGCACATCGTAAACGGGTGGCTCACCCGCGCTCCAGTAGGACTTTACCAGAAGCCAGGCATTGCCATACCAGCTCAGATTCCAGGCACCACAGCCCAGCTGATAATATAACTCGGCAGCCTTGTCGCCCGTAGCGGCTTTTGCCTGTTGCTTCAGATCGGCCATCCGCCGGGCAAACTGAACCGGCGTGTAAAGGTTCTTTGCCGATTCAGCCGGGAAATTTACGGGAGCGCCTAACTGGGGCATTTTTACCGCGAATGGATTTTTCTGAAAGTACATCGTAAAATTTTCAGTCTTCCATGTTTCAGGCTTTACGTTCGCGAAGGCATCCGCAGCTTCGGCGTAGTGGTGATTCATCATAAGCCGACGCCCCAGCAAGAGATTCAGGTAGTCGCCAGTTAAGCCGGATAATGTCAACAACCGTTTGTCGAAATCAGACGGGTTAGGCTGGCTGGCAAAGGCAATGGCCTGTTGAACAACCGTTGGCGTAATCGAATCCTCGATGGTATGTGGATCGACCGTGCTGGCGAAATACGTAGCAGGGTTCGCCTGTGTCGTAAGCATGGTCAGCAGATACGCTTTCGCCTGACTTGGGCCATCGAAAGGTTCATCCGTTGACCGGGTACAACTCGATAACCAGCCACTTTTCTTCGCTGGCTTTTGCTGATACAAATCGGCAAACTGTTTGCAGACGGCCACAAAGGCGTTGTTAAGTCGGAAATTTAGCGTACTATCAAACTCTTCCAGATAACCAATCAATTGATTTTCAACTTCGGGCGTAATTTTTTCGGTCTGTGCTGCCAGTAATAACATGCGTTGCACGGCAATCTGCGACTTCAGATTTTTGTTCGTTGTCGGTAAAAATGCTGCCTGATCCAGGTGAGTTTGGGCCGCCTTATAGTCTTTGCCAATATAATCCAGGTAGGCAGCCGCCGTGTACCAGAACGCGCCATTACCAAGTTCTTTGTTTTCAGCTGATTCGACAGCAAACGAACGTAGTTTATCGAAATACGATACTGCTTCTGTTTTTCGGCCCTCAAACACTGTTGAATCTGGTCGATTCAGCAAGCCATAATTCACGTATTCCTGCGCCGATGTAAAGAAGTAATATTCATTCCGATTTATTTCCCGCGCCATCACCAACTCAACGAGTGGATTTTTAGGCGCTAAGTGGGCCAGCGCTTTGAGTAAATCCAGTCCATCCTGGCCCGGCTGAATCGCACAGAGCGCATACACAGCCGCTCGTTCCCGATCGGTTTTTGCATATTGCATAGCGCCCTCCTGAAATTTGATATTGTATCGGCGCAAACTCGTTTCAGCCGCTTTCCGGCGCGATGGACACCGATCAAATACCTGCGCAAATTCATAGATCGCCTGGGCCGTATCGCCCAGTGCTAACGTAGCACCCGCCCGTCGGCACAACGCCCAATCGCTAATGAACGTATGTTTCGGCAAAGGCTTGCAGAGTTTATCATAGACGAGTTGCGCCTGTTTATAATCTACCATTTCGCAGGCCAGCTTTACCATCTGAAAGCCATAGCGTTCCTTCAAAAAAGCATCATTTACGCTTTTGTACCCTTTTTGGGCGTCATTAAACAAGTGAGGAAGATTCGCACTGTCGGGTTGGTTAGCACCAGCCTCCCACGGATTCCCCTGTCCGTTGTCGGCTGCCCAGGCGAAATCCAGGTAAGTTACCGCCTGCGGATTGGTCCGGTTCAATGCCGCTTTTAACGTACTGACCGCTTCCGTATTTTCAGCATAGAGTGCCTTACTAATGAGCGTTTGCGGTAGATTGCCACCCACGTAACCTGCCCAGGCTTGTGTGTTTTCGTCCACAATGGTACTGGTCGTGTACTGCTCTGCACTTTCGGCGTCATTATAAAACTGGGGTGTAAAAAAATAGCGTCGATCTTCAGGCTGGGCATTGGTCGATTCGGGCATAAAGAAGCTCATAAACTCATTCGGGTCGAACGATGGACCACAGGCAAATCCGAGAGCGACAGCAACGAGTAAAACAGGCTTACGGAAGCGCCTGAGGGAAGAGAAGGGCTTTAAGGGTTTCACGGGGATACGCAGAAAGTATAGTGGAATCGAGGTGGTATAAAGCAAAAGTAATTTTTTGGTTGCGAATCTGGCCTAGCAGTCGCTTTTTTTCGGTCAGCAGCATCTCGGCCGAAACAGCTTCAGCCCGAAACAGGTCGCCCCGCCGAACTGAAAACCCGAAAGCCGACGTATCACGTGTGGCCAGAAACCGCATGCTATCGGACTGAACGTCCAGAAATTCACGACTCGCTAATGACGTCCGGTCAACGTTGTTTAAAAACGTCAGGAAACGATTATTCCGATACACTACCGTCCAGCGGAAAAGCGGCAGCACAACATCGAGCGGCAATGGATAGGTTGGCACAAACGACAGATACTGGTTGGCAACGTCGGCATCGTAAATGGAATTGCGCGTGTCAGCCCGTTTCCAGTCCGCTACGTTGTAGAGCATCAACATACCCCGCGCTACGGGCGGAATACCCGTTTGATCGGTGTACTTGATCTGATGCAGCCGGATCGTTGCCGAAAGTGGGCAATAAAGTTGCTGATTCAGCAGTGTAAGCAACTTAAAATAGCGATCGCGCGTGCTGGTCGACCAGTCGCAGTCAACCTGCACTTCCTGGAACCGGATCTCATTTTTCTGACTGATGCGGGTGATGGCCTGGGTAACATTTGTAGCCAGTTCAGGCAGTGCTGAAGGCGCTACGTTGCTCAGCGTCCGGTTTGTGATGAAGACCACCGGCACTACGTTACCTATAGGCTGCTGCCGACATTGAACAAAGGCTTTCGGTACTGGCTGACGGGTTTTTGCGTCCCAGTCTACATCGAAAAAATGAAGGTATACCTTACTAATTTTCAGCTCTTTAAGCTGCTCCAATTCCGAATGAGTTGGGTTGTAGGCTACTTTCCAGTGATAAAAGGCGGGGGTAATCTGTTTGGGTGATTCGGTAGTTTGGCAGGCGACCATACTCACACATAGTGCTAAGAACCCAAGTACATTCTTGGGTTGGCTTATTATTTTCCCCATGCCTTATACAACATCGGGTCAAAACCCGGCGCAAGTAAAGATATACATTGCGCCGGGTTTTGACCCGGTGTCTAGTCTACTTTGATTTTATTCTCACACCTTCTCCGTCACACCCACCGTCTTATGGCTCTCAGCTTTAACCGTTACGTCTTTACCAAGCAGTTTGATGATAATTGGAGAAGTCGAGAAATTCTGTACCGTTACGTCCTGTTGGGTGGTTGTCACCTGAATTAACGCGCCCCGGAATCGTATCTTAAACGCCAGCGACTGCCAGTTATCGGGGCAGTAGGGATTTAGCGATAACTGCTGGTCGGTGCCGCCTTTATTCTCAATGCGGAGTCCACCGAAGCCTTTCACTACGGCCAGCCACGTACCGGCCATTGACGTGATGTGGCAGCCGTCTTCGGTGTCATTGTTGTAATCGTCCAGGTCAAGCCGGGCTGTGCGCAGATACATTTCGTAGGCTTTTTCCTTCATTCCCAGCTTCGACGCCTGAATCGAGTGAACGCAGGGCGAGAGCGACGACTCATGCACCGTCATTGGTTCGTAGAAGTCGAAATTGCGACGTAGCGTTTCGGTATCGAACTCATCTTCAAAGAAATAGAGCCCCTGCAACACGTCGGCCTGTTTGATAAAACACGAACGCAGTATCCTGTCCCACGACCAGTGTTGATTAATAGGCCGCTGCCCTTTCGGAATGTCCGACACCGGCATGAGGTCTTTATCTAAAAACCCTTCCTGCTGTAGAAAAACGCCCAGCGTCTCATCCTGTGGCAGGTACATTTTGTCGATAATGTGCCGGGCCGTAGCCAGTTCTTTTTCTTCCCGGAAATGAATCCGATCAATCAGCTCGGCGTATTTAGTGGGGTCCAGCGCTTTCACTTTAGCCACGGCTTCGGTCGTGTACCGCAACGTCCAGGCGGCAATGTAATTCGTGTACCAGTTATTATTGATGTTATTTTCGTATTCGTTCGGGCCCGTTACGCCCAGCATAACGTACTGCTCCTTCGCTTTCGACCAGTTGACACGCTGGCTCCAGAACCGACTGATGGCAATGAGAACTTCCAGGCCGTAGTCGACCAGATACTGCTCGTCGGCGGTGTAGCGAACGTAGTCGTAAATGGCGTAGGCAATGGCTCCATTCCGGTGAATTTCCTCAAAGGTGATTTCCCACTCATTGTGGCACTCCTCGCCCGTCATCGTCACCATTGGATACAGCGCAGCGCCCGCCCGAAAGCCAAGTTTTTGGGCATTTTCGATGGCTTTGCCCAGTTGCTTATAGCGATAGACCAGCAGGTTTTTAGCCACTTTCTGATCGGCCGTCGAGAGGTAGAATGGCAGGCAGTACGCTTCGGTGTCCCAGTAGGTCGAACCACCGTATTTCTCACCCGTAAATCCTTTCGGACCAATGTTTAGGCGCTCATCTTCACCAGTATACGTCTGGTTAAGCTGGAAAATATTGAATCGGATACCCTGCTGCGCCACGATGTCGCCGTCAATTACAATATCGTTGGTTTTCCATTTATCGGCCCAGGCCTGCTTCTGCTCGAACAGCATTTTTTCGAAGCCTTTCCGCGTAATGCGCTGGATGTACTGGTGCGCGTCTTTGATGATCGTGTCGCTGTCGTAATTGAGCGACGACAAGTTTACGGCGTACTTATACATGACTGTTTCCTGTCCCTGTCGACAGTCGAGCGTAATCCGGTTCGCTACGTATTTTTCGTATTTAATTGGCTGCGACTGGTAATCAACCTTTACGCCATCCTGTTCGATTTCAACACACATGCCGGTCGCTACGTGGAAGCCTGTTTTACGAGTGCGCAACTCAATATAGGCTTCACCGTAAGCCGTTTCTTTCCGCACTTCGTCCCAGAACGTTTCGTCGTAATTGGCATCGCGGTTGCGGATATCGCCATTGATGTAGGGTGTAACGGTAATCTTGGCGTCGAAATTCAGCGGTTTAACGGCGTAGCGAATGGCCCCGGCTTCGTCGTCGACAATGGAGCAAAACCGTTTTGCATTTACCTGTACTTCTTTCCCACTCTTGAGCTGCGCAACAAACGAACGTTCGAGATAACCTTCCTGCATGTTCAGCACCCGTCGGAAATCGCGCACCTCGCACTGATTCAGGTCGAGTGTTTCGTACTCAATATCAATATCGATACCAATCCAGTTGGCCGCATTCAGCACTTTGGCAAAGTATTCGGGGTAGCCATTTTTCCACCAGCCAACGCGGGTTTTGTCGGGATAATAAACGCCCGCTACGTAGTTACCCTGCAAGGTTTTACCCGTAAATTTCTCTTCAAATGAACCGCGCCCACCAAGCCTGCCATTACCGAGTGACATCACACTTTCGGTAATTTCGTTGTAGTCACGGTGAAATCCTTCTTCAACAATATTCCAGGGGTCTTCAGTAAAATAGTGTTTCATCAATGGTTAGTTATAGATCTCTACTGCGTAAAAGTAGCCATTTCCGCTTTTACATGCATGGCTTGGTTCATATGTCGTTCCGTATGCGCGATCAGCATTTTGAGGGCATCTCCCAACCGAATCCTGAGCCAGTTACCAAACAACGACATCACTTTCTCCTGATTCCAATCGAGGTAAACGGCTTTGTTCAGGAGCGAAAGCAGTAACGTTTGTAGCTCAACAAATTGCCCCAGCACGTCGGCAGGAACCAGATCAGCGGCTGGCCGGGGACGTATCATTCCCGGCGCTGGCAATTTAATTTTCACGGTTGGGTCAACGGCAAACAGCATGACCCTCCCAACCCAGTCACTCATGACAGGCTGGTCTGTGGGGTTGGTTTGCACCAGCCCAAGCTTATCAACTTTATGCTGAATATTCCGAATGTAGAACCGTTCGGCCAGATTCAGATGCTGTAAACACTCCACAATACTCCAGCGATCGGGTGCGGGTTTCCACCGTAGTTGTTCGTCAGTCAGGGGAGTAAATTCCCGTTCTACTGTTTCCAGAACGGTCTTAAGACGAGTTTTCAGATCGTGGGCAGCGTTTAGTTTTTGCATGATTTATGTGTAAAGACGCAAATAAACGTCTCCTGTGCGTCAGCAATATGTATGTCAGTAAAATCACCCGGTCAGGAGACGCCTATTTGCGTCTCTACACGCAACGTCTATTGCGTCTGCATCAGTACCTGCTGAAACAACTCAACATCTCGCTTTGAATCGAGGTCGATGCCTCCGGCTTCAAAAGGGACTTCCGAGCAATCAGCCCGGTGTTTAACAATGACCCATTTTACGCCCTTATCCCCTTCCAGCTTAAGGAGTTCGGCAATGTAGTCGCGATCGAACAGGGCCGGTACACTCAGCTGCGTATCGTAGCGGCAAGCCACAATGCCTTTAGCTTCCTCGTTCCGTACTTCGAGCATGTGCAGGAGCAAGCCTAACGACACCATTGGCTGATCGGTATGAAGCACCAGCACAGCGTCAATGTCTTTATGCGTCAGGTATAAAGCGGCTAATCCCGTTTTCAGCGATGATGCCTGCCCCGTCGGCCAGCTTGGATTATCAACCAGCGTAACAGGCAATCCCGTTAACTCGGGCACAATTTGGGCACGATAGGCACCCAGCACCACCACTACCGGGCCGCATTGCAACGCCAGCGCACTTTCGGTTATTCGACGTAATAGCGACTGCCCTTTATAGGTAAGCAGTTGCTTCGGTTCACCGCCCATTCGCGACGAGTCGCCAGCGGCTAATATGATTGTTCCTATTTTCAAGTGAAATCTTTTTAGAAAGAAGAAAGATACTAAAGAAATAGTGAACGAGTGAATGAGTGGAACGTTGGCATAAACTATTTTTCACTCGTTCGTTGGGCAAATACCTCGGCCGGATAGCCAACTTCGACCAACGACAACCCATCGGCGGGAGCAGCATGACCCGCCCGTTTCCGGTCTTTAGCCTGAATAATTCCCTCAAATTCAGCAACACTGAGCCGCTCCTGTCCCACGGCCAGTAACGTGCCGACAATGGCACGCACCATGCCTCTCAAAAAGCGGTCGGCGCGGATGTGAAACACTAAATCACCGTTATTTTTCTGTTCCCAGTAGGCTTTATCAATTCGGCAGTTAAATGTCTTAACGTCAGTTTTCACTTTACTAAAGCTTTCAAAATCAATATAATGGAGTAATCGTTCAGCCGCTTCGTTCATCAAATCTACACGCAATGGTAGCGAAAACACATAGACTAACCCATCCCGAAACGGGTCTTTCCGGCGGCTGATCTGGTACTGATAGTAACGAAACGTAGCGGTGTAACGGGCATGATCATCGGCCCTAACCGGAAAGCAATCATAGACGGCAATGTCCGATGGGATCAAGCTATTCAATGACCGAATCAGGTGGTCAGATAACGTAGCGTCTGTCTCAAAATGAGCAAATTGCTCGCCCGCATGAACGCCCGCATCGGTTCGGCCGCTGCCTGTAAGCGCAATAGGCTGGCGTAATACCGTCGTTAGTGCTGTTTCGAGAACTTCCTGTATGCTCAGGCCATTGGGTTGCCGCTGCCAGCCGTGATAGTTCGTTCCCCGATAGGCCAGTTGAAGAAAATAACGCATAATGGCCGCAAAAGTACAGGTTGGTCAGCGGGATAAAAACGGTAAGGGACTTTGGTTTCAGGAAAACTATTCCCTAATGCCAAAGCCCCTATCAAAAGAGAAAGGAAAACCCTTAACATAACCAGGCCCTAAAACCTGTTTTGCTTCCGGGAACGTTATCGTCCTTATTGAACATCGACGATAAGCCTGCTATCTTGTTTTGTAACTACCTGAAATGAACAGAGTTTCCTATAAACATCAAAATTTAGTAGACGGTGTCTGGTTGCTACATCCCTGAAGACGGTCTCCCTGGTTATAGGCGCTCCACTTCGAATTTTAGCTCATCGACTAATTGCCGAAGTCGATCTGTGTTCGGGGCTGGTTGTGGCATTTGCTGGCTCACAAACGCGCAGATTTCCCATACTTCGAGCACATCTTTTAACGCGATCTCCCGATTGGGAATATCGGCTCGGTCGGCTGTCAGCAGCAGGCTACCTTTTACTTTTACCTGATTATATACCCGACGGCAATAAACACCCGAAGTCATGTTGTCGGCCCGCTGGGGCTGAATGAGTAGTACGTACATTTTGCCATCGGCAATGTCGAACCAGTTCCGAACGAACGTTCCAACCAGCAGGGCCCTCGGAAATGTAAAATCGTCGCCCGCTTCAAAAGCCCGATAATGACCTTCGGGTAACGTCGGCAGATGCATAGCCGGAAGCCGATGCAGGAAATCGGCCTGCTGGTGCCGTTGCCCGTACTCCATAAATTGCCGCTGCATCACAACCGGAATCGCAGGCGCAACCGACTGTGTTGATTGACTCGGGCGAGCCGACGATGCCGAACCCTCGTATACATTATTGAACGACAGCGATTCAGGCTGCCGCGTCGGTACAGGGCGAGACTGACCAGCGCGCAAGTCAGGTTGGGGATTAAACAGATTATCAACGGACTGAAATCCATTCGACTGCTGGCGCTCAGCGGCTGTTCGTTCCTGAACAGGACGTACCGGGGACGTGATTTGGGGCGGAATCGGATGATCTGAACTCCGTCGGGGTTCCTCTTTCGTCTGGTAATATTTGTTCAGAACCGACGACAACGGTTGAGGTTCGGGTGCCGGCGGTGTAGGTGAAGCAAAAATATCGGGAAAATCGGGATGCTGAAAAGGGTCATCATCCGACACCAGTTTCCCATCAGACCGAATGGCCGATCCAGTTTCGGCGCTTCGATACGTATCCGCTGGCTTGCCCGACTGGCCGAGTGGAATGCTAAGATTGGGCGTTTCGCGAAGTTTTCGGAGGTCCTGCCGCGTCAGCAGTTCAACCGTTGTATTGAACGCTTTAGCAATCGCCTGTATATTTTCCTGGTTCGGGTTTGCACGGCCTTCCTCATAGGCCCCTAGTAACGAACGTTTTATGCTTATTTTACGAGAAAATTGCTCCTGTGTCAGACCGTTAAGTTTGCGCAGGTAGCGGATGTTATCACTAACGAGCGTCATCCGTTATAAAATTTGCTAAAGTTTCAGCTAAGATAGACGATTCACGTTTTAAATGCCAATACCCAACAGTACCTCACCTTTTTTGTACTTTTAACGTATTATTTTGACTTTAGCTCGCATGACTACTCTACCGCCCAAAGCTGACCTGCATACGCCAATGCGAACTACGTTCGATGCCCAACGTCGACATGCTTCCAAGATGGCGCTAACCAGTGCCGACCAGCGTATCGAACGTATCAGGCGCATTCAGACATGGATAAAAATCCATCAATCTGACATTCAGCAGGTCATGTACGATGATTTTCGGAAGCCGTCGGCGGAAGTTTTGCTAGGCGAATTAATGGCGCTACATGCTGAAATCAAGCACACCATCGGGCATTTAAAGCAGTGGATGAA
Source organism: Spirosoma endophyticum (assembly GCF_900112365.1). Lineage (GTDB taxonomy): Bacteria > Bacteroidota > Bacteroidia > Cytophagales > Spirosomataceae > Spirosoma > Spirosoma endophyticum. Next base: position 464,548 of record NZ_FOLQ01000001.1, read on the forward strand.
GCCCCAATCCTTGCCAACGCCCATGGCTCTCATTGGTACTAGAAGTTACTTTCGCCACGAGCCAAAAGGCAATGTGCTCATCATTGCTCCCTGGAATTACCCATTTGTGTTAACGATCAGGCCGTTGGTTTCTGCCATTGCCGCCGGGAACGTAGCGATCCTTAAACCTTCCGAGCTGACGCCCCACACGGCTGGCTTGATCAATAAAATGATTACAGCGCTGTTTCCACCGGAGGAAGTAGCTGTTTTTGAAGGCGATGCCGACGTATCGAAAGCGCTACTCGAACTGCCGTTTAACCATATTTTCTTCACGGGTAGCCCAGCCGTTGGACGCATCGTGATGGCCGCTGCCGCCAACCATTTAGCGTCGGTTACGCTCGAATTAGGCGGCAAGTCACCGGCGATTGTCGATGAGACAGCCGATATTAAACAAGCAGCCGGGCAGTTAGCCTGGGGCAAATGCCTGAACAATGGGCAGACCTGCATTGCCCCAGATTATCTACTTGTCCATCAATCTATTAAGCAACCGTTCATGCAAGCGCTGCATGATACGTTAACCGGCATGTACCGCCCGGACGGGAAGCCCGTCGAAGCGTCGGATAGTTACGCCCGCATTGTGAACCAGCCCCATTTTCAACGGATTAAAAATCTGGTAGACGATGCGGTCAACAAGGGCGCAACGATTACATACGGTGGCAGGATGAACGCCGATCAGAATTTTATTGAACCGACCGTTCTGGAAGGAACTACCGACGATATGCGGGTGATGCAGGACGAGATTTTCGGCCCGGTGCTGCCCGTCCTGACCTATACTAACCTCGACGATGCCTTACACATCGTGAACCAGCGCGAGAAACCGCTGGCGCTGTACATCCACAGCCGAAATCGCAAAAACACGCAGTACATCCTGGATCGCACGTCAGCGGGCGACACGGTCATTAACGATACGTTAGTTCAATTCGGCAATGTAGAACTACCCTTTGGCGGAGTCAATAACAGCGGCTTGGGAAAATCGAACGGCTTCTTCAGTTTCCAGGAATTTTCCAATCAGCGGGGCGTCATGCAGCGCGATTTTGGCACCATGAAATTCATTTATCCTCCTTATACAGAGAAGGTTAAGAAGCTGATAAACTTCCTTGTCACGTATTTATGAGTGATAGTGAGCATCAAATCACACACAGATCTGACAATCAACGTATTACTTAATCTCGCCAGGCCGTCACAAAAAAAGGCCACAACCTGTTTAGATCGTGGCCCAAATCAATAAAAAAATGAGGATGATTATGCCTTTATAACAATGGTTTTCGCCCATTTATCACCGAATCGTTTGCTATCGGCGCTAAACACCATCAAAGCATCGATAATATTGAAGAAAGGAATTAATAAGGATACCTGACGGGTAATAGCTGTACCATAATCACCAACCAGGCTTCCGCCGGTATCTTCCTTAATGACCTTAATGCCCATCAGTTTTTTACCTATGCTTTGGCCGCCTAAATAACCTCCCATTTCGGGTAAGGCATCTTTTGTAAGCAGATAGCCAATGGTAATTATATAACCTACGGTAATCAGGTTGTAGGATACAATCATTAACAACCAGACAGCTAGATTACCAATTACACCGTCAATAAATGCAGCGATAAAACGCTGTAACGGAGTTGCCTTTATATAAGCAGTCACGGGAACGTAAGAGGGTTGCACAATCTTTTGGGTTTAGAGTGAAACGAATCAATATCACCTGCCCAACTTACGAAATCGACAGGGAACACCAATGCAATCTCTTACAAACCGGTAAGGATTTATTAAACGGCAACTTCGTCAGTCTCAATAGGCTGCGTTCTGAATTCCCCCTCCCACTTGGAAATAACACAGGTTGCAACGGCATTACCTGCCACACTCGTAGCCGAACGCCCCATGTCCAGCACTTGATCGATACCCAGCAAAAGCGCCAGTCCTTCAATCGGCAGATTGAACAACGACATTGTACCGGCAATCACCACCAGTGAGGCCCTTGGGACACCGGCAATCCCTTTGGAGGTAATCATCAGCGTTAGCATCATGGTGATTTGTTGTTCGATGCTGAGCGGCACATGATAGGCCTGGGCAATAAATGCCGTCGCAAATGTCATGTACAGCATTGAACCGTCTAGGTTAAACGAATAACCCAGTGGCAGCACGAACGAAATAATACGCTCGGAGCAGCCGAATCGACGTAGTGCTTCAATAGTTTGCGGAAATGAGGCTTCTGAGCTGGCCGTACTAAACGACAGGATAACCGCCGAGCGAATTTCTTTCAATAAGGCGATGTAGGGAATCCCGACGACTAAACAAATTGCGGCCAGTACGACGAAAATAAAGAACAATAATCCACCAAAAAAGCAAAGAATCAGGTAGACGTAACCACCTAAAATTCCTAATCCCTGCTGGGCTACAATAGCGGCAATGGCCCCCAATACGCCAAAAGGAGCAAAGGACATTACGTAGCTGGTGATCTTGAACATAATATGCGAAAGTGCATCCAGGGCCTTTATCATGATCTTCCCCTGTTCCCCAACAGCGCCAACGGCAATCCCGAAAAAGATACTGAACACCACGATCTGGAGGATTTCATTAGTAGCCAACGCTTCGATGAAACTCGTTGGGACAATATGGGTAATGAAATTCTCGAACGACATTTTCTGAACCTCAACCCCAACATCAGTGCCTTTGGCAGGCAATTGGGTGATATTCATTACTTCACCCGGCCGCATGATATTAACGACCAGCAGCCCAACAATTAATGATAGAATCGTAGCGAAATAGAAATAAGCTAATGTTTTGAGGCCAATACGTCCAACCGTACCAAAGTCACCGAGTTTGGCAATGCCTACAACCAACGTAGCGAAAACGAGTGGCCCAATAATCATTTTGATGAGCCTCAGAAAAATTTTGGACAGAATATTGAGGTCCGTTCCCGAAAAACCCGAGGTAGTGGCCGGAAAAAAATAACCGATTGCAATGCCGAGCAACATGCCCAGAAAAATACGGGTCGTCAGATTTGGAAGTTTCATGCACTAAGATTAAAAATACGGTAGTGAACAAATATATAGGAATCTGAGCAGTTCAGAAAGCCGGTTTATATAGAATGAGCCCTCCCGGCCAAGTATAGTACGGCATTTTATGAGGAAATAGATACTTTATATTCGTCAATTTCCAGTAAGACAGTATCATTTATTGCTTCATAGATTTGCTGATGACCGTATCACTGTTGGCCAAAGACTCGCCGGTAAATCGGACGGCGATAAGCAAACTGAAGCCAAAGCAGCGGGTAAAGAATATAATCTGTCAGCAGGAATGGCGTTTTAAACGTAATGTCATCGACAATGCTAGTTTGATTGCCGTTTTTTTCATCGAGCACACGTAGCAGTCCATGGTGATGCTGCCAGAAGCTCAGGAAAAAAGGGAGCTGAATGCCTTTATCAACAAAGAATATCTCAGTGTCGGTCTGTTGCTGATCAACAATGTGACTTACCCAGTCCTGCTGAAACAGAAAAAAATTCAGCCGTAAATGAACGACATCACCTCGGAGGCAACCATCGAAACGAATTACCTTAACGGGTGGAAACGGGGGATTAAGTCGTTCAAATAGAGCAAGATTAAACCCGGCCCAGACAATGGGCAGTGACTGGCGAACCTGAGTAACAAGACGAAGATGCATAAAAGGTAAACAAGTTGTTGATCAAATTGTGAAACAAAAGCCTTACCTTTTACTAAAAAAACTGCCGTAACATTGATAATTATGGTGAAGAAGACGAATTTGTCTTTCCTTTCCAGGTTTCCAATGAACCGGATAGGGCAATTTTTCCGTCAGTGTATGCACAGGTTCAGTTGGTGGGTAGCTTGTTTTTGGGTCATTGGTTTACTCGGTCGAGTCATTCCAGCCAGGGCTAGTTTTCCCGAACCGGAGTACCTTACCGTACGTAGCGGCTTACCACAGGGATTTGTCAACTCAATAATTCAGGATCGGCGCGGCTTTATCTGGCTATCCACGCGCGATGGTCTATGTCGCTACGATGGCGTTCGGTTTCGCATTTACACGAACGATCCTCAGCAACAGTACTCTCTGTCCTTCAGCAGCTTATATGAGATAAAGGAAGACCGCAAAGGCCGCTTGTGGATTCGCACAGAAACGAATGGTATCGATTGTTTTGACCCGGTTACCGAAAAATCCAATCGAATTTCCAATTCTCATCCCTATCGGCAGGCACTTGGTCGCGACCAGCTCATTGGTATCTGGCCTGACAAGTCGGGCAATGTCTGGGTGGCAACGAAAACAAATGGTTTTTTTCGGCTCAATGCAAACGGCTCCATTTCACACAAATTCTGGGGAATGCAGGGCGATACGGTTCAACGGACACTCCATTCGATGTTATTCGATCGCCACAACCACCTTTGGTTGTCCGCCCAGGATGGTTTATTTCGGTATGATATAGCGACGGGTAAATTCACCGGCTTTCGGACGGCGCAGGGATTGCCCGGTAACGATGTGTATGGGCTGCATGAGCGGGCCAACGGTGAGTTGATGCTTGGGTTTCCGGGCCAGGTGGCAATCCTAAATCCAACAGGCGGGCGTGTCCGCAAAGTGATCCCGCTACCCGCCGACCCAACCAGCTTGCCTTTATTTACAGGGGACGCAAAAGGGATCGATTACATTAACCAGGGCCGCTATACGGATAAGGAGGGCTTGGTTCCGTTGCTCACCGACTCGAATAATCCATCGGCGGGAACGTATCGCTCGCCCAAATTAGCTCACTTTTCGCCCCTGTCGCTGCTGGTTGACCGAACCAATGTTCTTTGGCTTGGCCTCGATGGCGATGGCGTAATTAAGTATGACCTCAACAAACGTTCGTTTCAAACCTGGCCCTACGTCCATAAATTTCAGACTGACTGGCTAACGCAACAGTTTGGCGTGCCACCAGCTGCCATTCCAGAGCTAATCAGACAGCAAGCCGCCAGTGATATCCGGTATCAATTTGACAATACTAAAACGTTATGGATCAGCAGCACGAAAACCCCTCCCTATCAATACATTGCCAGCCAAAAGCTATTTGCTCCCGTTCAGCCAACGGGTATTGAAGCCCGCTGGTTACCATCACCCGCCAATTTCCGTTTGACAGCCATTTCGGCCGGAACACAGGGAGATATCTGGGGGCTGCTGGCCCCTCATAATCAGGCCGTCGTTCGCTACAATGCCGATAAGCGAACGTTTACCGCCTTTCCGCTGCCCCTGCCAGACCGTCATCCGTACGTTATTCGGGCCATGATGGTCGATGGTGGACGTGTATATTTAGCTACCGAAAATCACGGACTACTTCGGGCCGACTTATCAACAAAACGACTGATTCGCTGGCAGGTTGGCGAGAAAAATCCTCAATCGCTGCCGGGTAATTCGCTTTTATGCCTGACACAGGACCCTGTTCATTATAATTATCTGTGGATTGGCACATTTGGTCGAGGACTTTGCCTGCTTGATAAGTTGACCGGTCGAATTCGCCAGTTTACCATGGCCCAGGGTTTGCCCAATAATGTGATCTATGCGATCCATCCGGATAAAAATGGCCACCTCTGGCTCAGTACTAACCGAGGTCTCTGCCGGTTCGATACCCGAACGTTCGAAGCCAGAAGCTACACCGCCGACGATGGGTTGCCAAGTGATGAGTTTAACCTGTTTCAGGACGTAGCACTTCCCGACGGACGATTGATTTTCGGTGGTATTAGCGGTTACACTAGTTTCGATCCGCAACTAGTTCGTGAAGATCACTTTAAACCCGTCGTAGCGCTAACGGCACTACGTATCAACAATCAACTAATAAGCACAACCACACCGGACTCACCCATTCAGCGGGATATTGACGAAACGAAAGAGATTGTTCTGGATCATCAGCAGAACTTTCTTTCTATTGACTTTTCAGCACTTCAGTTTAACCAAAGCCGCAAAAATCAGTATCGATATAGGCTCATTGGACTAGAAGATAACTGGATTTCCAGCGGGAATCAGGCTACCGCTACGTATACAAACCTGCCGCCGAAAACGTACACATTCCTGGTAAACGCATCGAATACATCAGGCATCTGGAGTTCCCATGTCCACTCGTTAACCATCGTTATTGAGCCTCCTTTATGGGCAACCTGGTGGGCGTATCTGGGGTATGCGCTGCTTTTACTCGGCGCCCTTGTCTCCTATGTCAGAATACGCATCCGCCGGTTACGTCAACAGAGTGAGATGGAATTGCGGGAGCAGGAAGCGGTCCAGCTTAAACATCTGGACGAAGTAAAAACGCGCTTCTTTGCTAATATTACTCATGAACTCCGCACACCGTTAACACTCATTATCAGCCCACTAGAGCAGGTATTGACGGAAACACTTAACTCACCGGTTCACCACCGGCTGACGATAATTTATCGAAATGCGAATCGGCTACTGCGACTGATTAACGAGTTACTCGATCTGGCCAAGCTTGATGCCGGAAATTTAACCGTTACGCCGACACCGGGTAATTTACCGGAATTTATCGACCGAACAGTACTTGTGTTCGCTGAAGAAGCTGAGCGTAAGCACATTTTGTTACAACTTACTCACCACATCAGACACCATCATTATTGGTTCGATGCCGATAAAGTCGAGAAAATACTGACCAATCTGCTGTCGAATGCCCTTAAATTCACGAATGACCATGGTTCGGTAACGGTTACTACGCAGGTTCATCCCGTTGAGGCTCTATCAGCCATTGTATCCAACACGGATCTGATTTGTCTTACCGTTCACAACACCGGAGCCAGCATTCCAGCGAATAAACTCGCCAATGTATTTGACCGGTTTTATCAGGTCGACCCAACTTCCGACAGCGCCATGAACGGGTCAGGTATTGGATTAGCCCTGGTAAAAGAGCTTGTTGAGATCATGCAGGGCACAATTTCCGTGACAAGTAGCCCTTTGGAGGGTACTACGTTCGTTGTCGAATTGCCCTGCCGTCAGGTCAACGCCCCCCCTGCACCGACCGCCACGACGCCTGTGTTTGACTCCACGTCGAACGGCAGCTATACCCTCACGAACCAACCAACCGATGCTGAAAATACGGCTCGATTACTGCTGGTAGAAGATGATGACGAGATTGCTGACTACGTAATCTCTACCCTGAATACGGAATGGACTATCCAGCGGGTCAACAACGGGCGATTAGGACTGGCAGCCGCCATTGCCGATGGACCGGATATGATTATTAGCGACGTGCTGATGCCCGAAATGGATGGGTACGAACTTTGTCGCCAACTCAAAAATAATCCCATCACGAGCCACATACCCATCCTGCTACTAACGGCCAAAGTCGCTGTCGAAAGTCGGCTTGAGGGATTAACTGCCGGAGCCGACGATTATTTAGCGAAGCCTTTTCAGGTGAATGAACTGCGTGGGCGTATTCGGAATCGGCTGGCGCATCAACATCGCATGCGTCAGTATTACCGAACTCAGCTGCTGGGAGAAGGTCATCTGCCGATGGCTAGTCAGGCACCCGCCGACGAGTTCATGAATCGGGTCTATAACGTACTGGAAAGTCGACTGGACGATACGACATTCGGGGTCGAACCGTTGGCAACGGACATTGGCATGAGTCGCATGCACCTGAATCGAAAAGTGAAAGCCATGACCGGCTTAACTCCCAACGAACTCATTCGTGTAGTGCGCCTAAATCGGGCGGCAGAGTTGCTTCTGACCGGCGCATCCATCTCCGAAGTAGCTGACCGGGTTGGGTTCGATACGCCGGCCTACTTCTCAAAAGTATTCAAGGACCAGTACCACCTGACCCCTTCCGAATACGTTGAAAAGAACCGCCACGAGATGGTTTAGGCCGCACGATTCCCTCCCTATTTTTCAGGCCTAAATCTTCCCTGTATACTCTTCACAAAAACGTCAAAAGCCATTATTCATGTGCTTTAGGCAACATATGTTCGTTTAGACAACTTATTCACACCTCATGTTACAAATTTTATAGCCCTTGTTACGTACGAGCAAGCCTTAGGCAGACATTGGCTTTAGTATTGTGTCATCATTCAATAATGAATTATTGAAGTAACCTCCACAATCAAAGCTTATGACCTTTCTCTCGTTTTCAGTCCGTACTGCTCCGGCAGAATGGCCCCCTCTTAATCTCTATTTACGTGAAACGGGTCGGCAGGTTTTTCCTGTTGACGATTTGGTTTACCTACAGGCCGTAGCTAATTACAGCTGGCTAAACTGGGTAGACGGCCGACGCATGTTAATGCCCCGTACCCTGAAATATTATTCACCCAAACTACCAACGGAGCTATTTATCCGACTCCACCGGAACTGCGTTGTTAACCGCTCATTCGTTGAGCGTCTCGAACGTACCGAAACGGGTGGGCTTGTCCATTTGACAACAGGTGAAACACTGCCCGTTTCCCGTCGGCGATGGAGTATGGTACGTCGCCAACTGATCAACAACAGAACCCATCTGAATTAGTCAACGCGCATTCGCTTCTATCTTTTCACTTCATTAAAAAAACGCTGTGGCCACCATCGACCATAGCGTTTTTGTTTTTACCCCATTCACGAACCACTTTAAACTCAACTGGGCACAAAATTTCACGCTTATTTTTCGTCAATGTACTGACATCCAGAGCTATTCATTATCGTTGTTAGCTGGACAGGGTAAGTAGATGAAAGTATATAGTGTTGATCTGCTTATTTTTGTTAAGAAATTTAAAAATAATGGCATTTAAACAAGACTCCAACATAACTTAACCATATGCTTAGCACATCTAATACCCCCAAAGCTGAATCATTTCGGCACGTTAGCTACCTCTGGGACGATGCCAAGGCCGCCGAACTGGAAGGCGATGAAGTAGGCTTATTAATCTACCGGTCAAATTTGCTCGGAGCCGATCTGCGCCTAACCAATTATGGTGGTGGCAATACGTCCTGCAAGGCAATGGCCGAAGATCCGCTCACGGGTCAACTTACCGAAGTGATGTGGGTAAAAGGGTCTGGGGGCGATATTGGTACACTTAAGCGGAGTGGTCTGGCCGCATTGTATGTCGATCGGTTGCGAGCGCTCAAAAACCGGTATCGGGGGCTGGAGTTCGAAGACGAAATGGTGGAATTATTCAACCACTGTATCTATGATTTAGCGTCTAAAGCGCCGTCAATTGACACGCCACTGCATGGCTTTCTGCCATTCAAACATATTGATCACCTTCATCCTGACGCAGCCATCGCGATTGCGGCTGCCAAAGATGGTAAGCGGATCACCCAGGAGTTATTCGACGGTCAGATTGGTTGGGTCGAGTGGCAGAAACCAGGCTTCGATCTGGGCCTGCAACTGGAACAATGCCTGAATGAGAATCCGGGTATTCGGGGTATTATGCTCGGCTCGCACGGGCTGTTTACCTGGGGTGACACGGCCTATGAGAGTTACGTCAATACGCTGGAAGTGATTGAGCGCTGCGCTGAATATCTCGAAGAAAACTACGGCAAAAAAGGCCCGACTTTTGGCGGCCAGAAACTGGAAAGCCTACCCCAGGCCGACCGCTTGTCGCAGGCAGCAGCGCTGGCGCCGGTGCTACGTGGTCTGGCATCGGGTCAGAACCGGATGATTGGTCACTTCACCGACGATGCGCGGGTGCTGGAATACATTAACTCCAACGATCTGGAGCGGCTGGCCCCAATGGGGACCTCCTGCCCGGATCACTTCCTGCGTACTAAAATCAGCCCGTTAGTACTGGAACTGGCTCCCAACGAGGACCTGACCAATTTAGCCGCATTAAAAGACAAACTAAATCCCGCGTTTGCCGACTACCGGGCCATGTACACGGCTTATTACGAAACCTGTAAACACCCCAACAGTCCAGCCATCCGCGATGCCAATCCGGTGGTGATTCTGTATCCCGGTGTTGGGATGTTCACTTTTGCCAAGGATAAACAAACGGCGCGGGTAGCGGCTGAATTTTACATCAACGCTATCAACGTAATGAAGGGGGCCGAAGCCATTTCGGAATACACCTCCCTCCCACGTCAGGAAGCGTTTAATATTGAATACTGGCTCCTGGAAGAAGCCAAACTTCAGCGGATGCCAAAACCAAAGTCCCTGTCGGGTAAAATTGCCCTGATCACGGGCAGCGCAGGCGGCATTGGCAAAGCGATTGCCAAGAAATTTGCTCAGGAAGGCGCCTGCGTAGTGCTGAACGACATTAATCAGGAACGCCTGGACAGCGCCAAAGCCGAATTTGTTAGCACGTTCGGGAAAGATACCGTATCAACCACTACGTTAAACGTAACCGACTGGGCAAGCATCGAAGAAGCCTTCAAAGCAGCTAGTTTAGCGTTTGGTGGGGTCGATATCGTCATCAATAATGCGGGAATCAGCATCTCGAAACCCATTGCCGAGCACACGATTGAAGAATGGGACCGGTTGTATGACATTCTGGTGAAAGGCCAGTTTATGGTGACAAAAGCGGCCGTTGAGGTGATGCGCAAGCAGGATCTGGGGGGTGACGTAATCAACATCGTTTCTAAAAACGCTTTGGTAGCCGGTCCGAACAATGCAGGCTACGGGTCAGCCAAAGCCGCTCAACTTCACCTGAGCCGTTTGAATGCAGCTGAACTTGGCGCAGATCATATCCGGGTTAATACGGTTAATCCCGATGCCGTTATCTCCGATTCGAACATCTGGGCCGGTGGTTGGGCCGAAGGTCGGGCGAAAGCCTATGGCATTACCGTAGCCGAACTTCCAGCTTACTACGCAAAACGGACATTACTGAATGAGGTCATCTTACCGGATGACATTGCCAATGCCTGCTTCGCTTTCGTCGGTGGCCTTCTCAATAAGTCAACCGGCAACGTACTGAACGTAGACGGTGGTGTAGCGATGGCCTTTGTTCGATAAGTAATTGAGTGAAGAATGAAGACGGGGCCATCCCGTTTTCATTCTTCACGCCTTAAAGCTCCTACTCTTATGCAACTCGACACCAATTCCATTGACAATCATAATCAATCCCGGTTAAACGCTCACAAAAACAAGCTGTCGTACTGGGCCGACGAGGTTGAAAAAGCCGAAGCAACCATTCAGAAATTAATCGATTTCCAGATTGCGATTCCCAGTTGGGCGCTCGGCACGGGCGGCACTCGCTTTGGTCGATTCGCAGGCGGGGGAGAACCTCGAAATCTGGAAGAAAAAATTGCTGATGTAGGGTTGCTTCATGCCTTGAATCGCTCCAGCGGGGCTATTTCACTGCACATTCCCTGGGACATCCCAACCGATCCGAAAGCGATTCAGGAATTGGCGGGCCAATATGGTCTGGCGTTCGATGCGGTTAACTCCAATACGTTCCAGGATCAATCCGATCAATCGCTGAGTTATAAATTCGGGTCGCTACAACATACAGACGCGGCCGTGCGCCAACAGGCTATCGATCATAATATTGAGGTCATTCGTCACGGCGAAGCACTCGGCTCGAAAGCATTGACGGTGTGGCTTTCAGATGGCTCCAGCTTTCCCGGCCAGTTAAATTTCCGCAAGGCGTTTCAGCGCACGCTCGACAGCCTGGGTGAAATCTATGCAGCCCTACCCAGCGATTGGAAAATGTTTGTGGAGTATAAAGCGTTCGAACCTAATTTCTATTCCATGACCGTTGGCGATTGGGGCAGTTCATTCCTCTACGCCAGCAAACTCGGACCAAAAGCCTATACCCTGGTCGATCTGGGTCACCATCTGCCCAATGCCAACATCGAACAGATTGTTGCCATCCTGCTAAACGAAGGTAAACTCGGCGGTTTCCATTTCAATGACTCCAAATACGGCGATGACGACTTGACCGCAGGTAGCATTAAACCCTACCAGTTATTCCTGATCTTCAACGAATTGATTGAAGGAATGGATGCGCGTGGGATGAATCACGCCAGCAGTTTAGGCTGGATGATTGATGCCAGCCACAACGTAAAAGATCCGCTGGAAGATTTGCTCCAATCGGTGGAAGCGATTCAGCTGGCGTATGCACAGGCCTTGTTGGTCGATCGTGTCGCACTGGAAGAAGCTCGGGAAGCAAACGACGTAGCACAGGCGCAGGAAATTTTACAGGATGCGTTCCGCACCGACGTCCGCCCATTAGTCGCCGAAGCCCGGCTGCGGGTTGGTGGCGCTTTGCAACCATTAGCGCTTTACCGCTCGTTGAACATGCGCCAACAGTTAATTGGCGAACGCGGTGCCAAAGCCGTAGCAACCGGACTGTAAATGATATATGACGTATGATATAGGCTATATGGTAGAAAGACATACATCCTATATCATACGTCATATATCAACCTTTCTCTCTCCTACCATACATCAACCGTATGTCCAACCCGAACGCGGCCCCAACCCCAGTTATCGCCATTTTTGACATTGGGAAGACCAACAAAAAGCTGTTTCTTTTCAACGAACGGTATGAAATTGTCTGGCAGAAAACGGAGCAATTTGCCGAAGGTGTCGATGACGATGGGTATCCGTGCGAGAATCTAAAAAAACTCACCCGCTGGATCACGGCCTCCCTCGAAATAGTTATGGCACTCCCGGATTTTGATATACGGGCACTAAACTTTTCTACCTACGGAGCCAGCCTTGTCTATCTGGACCGGGAAAGCCGCCCAATTGGGTATCTGTATAACTACCTGAAACCCTTCCCGACTGACATCAGGAAGAAGTTTTACGATAGCTACGGCGACGAAGCCACCCTGTCGCTACAAACAGCGTCGCCCGCGCTGGACAGTCTGAACTCCGGTTTGATGTTGTACCGCATTAAATACGATAAGCCCAAGCTGTTTCGGCGAATCTGGTATGCCTTGCATCTTCCACAGTACGTGAGCTTTATCGTTACGCGCCAGGTCCTGTCCGACGTAACCAGTATCGGTTGCCACACCATGCTATGGGACTTTGACCAGAACCAGTACCATCATTGGGTAACAGCGGAAGGAATCGATAACATTCTGGGGCCATTATCTACGTCAGACAATGTGATGAATGCTACATGGTTAAACCACCCGATGAAAGTGGGGGTAGGTTTACACGATAGCTCAGCGGCTTTAATTCCTTATCTGGCCTCGTTTCAGGAACCCTTTGTCCTGATTTCAACCGGAACCTGGTGTATCAGCTTGAACCCGTTCAACGACAGCCCATTGACCGTCGAAGAATTACAGTACGATTGTCTGCGCTTTATGCATTACAAAGGGCGTCCTGTCAAGGCATCCCGCTTGTTTGCCGGATACGAACATGAGCAACAGGTGAAACGACTGGCGGAGCATTTTCAGGTAGACGTCAATTATTACTTCACCGTTGCGTATGAGCCAGACATCATCCATCACCTGCGTTCGCAGCGAATGGGTGGCGATTTTCACGGTGTAAAAGCACCACCCTTGCAGGAATCATTGTTTGCTTACCGGAATCTTGCCGATTTCAGTACGTATGAAGAAGCCTATCATCAGCTGATTCTGGACATTATGGCCCAGCAATTGATCTCAACGAATCTGGTACTGGCCAACTCGTCGACCCATCGAACTGCGGTGAAACGAATTTTTGTGGACGGTGGATTCGGAAAAAATACCATTTACATGCATCTGCTGGCCGCTGCTTTCCCCGAGATAGAGGTATTCGCGGCTTCGGTTGCACAGGCTACCGCGCTGGGAGCGGCTTTAGCCATTCATCACCATTGGAATACGCGCCCCGTACCAGGCGATTGTATTGAGCTGAAACATTATGCCGCGTTAGAACGGACAACGTTATGAAAGTGGGTCTATTCATTCCCTGTTACGTCGATCAGTTTTACCCAGGAGCGGCTATTGCCACTCTCGAATTGCTGGAAAAACTAGGCGTGTCGGTCGTTTTTCCGGCGGGCCAAACGTGCTGTGGCCAACCCATGGCCAACTCCGGTTTCGAGCATTTGACCCACACAGTGAATGAAAAATTCGTGAAGCAGTTTGGTGGTGTCGATTATGTAGTGTCACCGTCGGGTAGTTGCGTGTTGCACCTGAAAGAGCACCTGCATACCAACGACCGTCACGAAGCCGAAGCAACCATTTTACGAAGCCGCATTTACGAATTGACTGAATTCCTGACCGACGTACTGAAAATAAAGCAGTTAAACGCCCGCTTTCCACATCGGGTTGGCTTGCACCAGAGTTGCCACGGCCAGCGGGGACTGCACATCTCGCAGATGACCGAACTGGTGGCCCCGCCGTTTTCCAAGCCGGTTCATTTACTAAATCTGGTCGATGATCTGGAGTTAATCAATCTGGACCGCCCCGACGAATGTTGTGGTTTTGGTGGTACGTTTTGTGTAGTGGAAGAAGCAGTCTCGTCCAAAATGGGAAAAGACCGCGTAGCCGATCATCTACGGAATGGGGCCGAGTACATTACCAGTGCCGATATGTCGTGTCTAATGCACCTCGAAGGGCTGCTACGACGGCAAAAAAGTGAAACGAAGGTGGTTCACATTGCCGAAATACTCAACAGTAACGTATCATGAACACCAAAACCCTCGATCATCCCGAGTTGGCCGAACGCTTCAACCGCGACGAAGAACGCGTAGACTGGCATGATCAGACGCTATGGTGGATTCGCCAGAAACGGGATAAAGCGGCTCATACCTTACCCGAATGGGAAGCGTTGCGCGAAGCCGCTTCACGGATTAAGCTCAACGTACTGGATAATTTAGACGAGTACCTGGTTCAGTTTGAAGCTAATGCACTGAGCAACGGAATCATTGTGCACTGGGCCGCCGATGCGGCCGAGCATAACCAGATCGTTCATAAGATTCTGATTGACAATCAGGTAAGTCAGATGGTGAAGAGCAAATCCATGCTCACCGAAGAATGTCACCTGAACGAATACCTGGGCCATCACGGCATCGACGTCGTGGATACCGATCTGGGGGAACGTATCGTTCAACTGGCCGGTGAACCACCCAGCCACATTGTGTTGCCCTGTATTCACAAGAAGAAAGAAGAAATCGGTGAAATATTCCATCAGCATATGGGTACACCTGCGGGCTTATCTGACCCGCAAATGCTGGCGGGACTGGCCCGTACCGACCTGCGCGAGCGTTTTCTGACCCGTCGGGTGGCGTTAACGGGCGTGAACTTCGCCATCGCCGAAACGGGTGAATTTGTCGTCTGCACCAACGAAGGAAACGCTGATATGGGCGCTCACCTGGCCGATGTACACATTGCCAGCATGGGTATTGAAAAAATTATTCCCCAGCGCAAACATCTTGGCGTTTTTCTACGCTTACTGACCCGCTCGGCAACGGGTCAACCCATTACAGCCTATTCGAGCCATTTCAAGCGACCACGCGCGGGCCAGACGATGCACCTGATTCTGGTGGACAATGGTCGGTCGGTACATCTTGGTCGGGAGGATTTCCGCAACTCACTTAAATGCATTCGGTGTGGTGCCTGCATGAACACCTGCCCGGTTTACCGACGTAGCGGTGGGCATAGTTACCACAGCGCCATCAGCGGGCCCATTGGCGCGATTCTGGCGCCAAACCTCGACATGAAAAAACATGCTGACCTCCCCTTTGCCTCCACGCTTTGCGGGTCATGCAGTAATGTTTGTCCGGTAAAAATCGACATTCACCAGCAGTTGTATAAATGGCGGCAGGTCATCACGCAGGAAGGTGAGGCAAGTGCCGCAAAATCGGCGAGTATGCAGGTAATGAGTACTGTACTGTCTAATCACTGGATTTATAAATTCGGCGGCAGTATCGGTCGGAAATTTATGCAATGGTTTCCAGGCTTAGTGAGTAACAAGTTGAATCCGTGGTATAAACACCGCGAGATGCCGACTCCTCCCGAGCAATCGTTTCAGGAATGGTACGCTCAAAACCGAAAGAACCCATGAGCAGTCGCGACAACATATTGGCTGCCATCGGCAAAACAAAACGAAATGATCGGGAGCCATCTCCCCTGCCCCAAATCCCGACAAGTGACACGTTCAACGACCGCCTTATCGAGCGATTCAGCGAAACGCTGACCGGCGTTGGCGGGCAGGTCGTGCGTGTAACAGACTGGCTCGATATTATTCAGCACATTGAGCAAACGTATCGGCAGGTGTCCATTTCGCCTGCGCATCGCATCGTCACTACGTTACCCGAACTCTCGGCGGTGGCAGAGGTTGGCTGGTCCGGGCTCTCTCCGCACCTGCTGGCCGATGCCGATCTGGCTATTATCGGTGCCCATTTTGGCGTCGCCGAAAATGGAGCCGTCTGGCTCACCGAATCGCTGTTGGGACACCGTGCGGCTCCTTTCATCTGTCAACATCTGGCTGTTGTGCTGAATGCCAGCAACATCGTTCCAACCATGCATGACGCCTATGAACGTATCGGTGATGCTGAGTACGGTTTCGGTTTGTTTATGGCGGGACCCTCCAAAAGCGCCGACATCGAGCAGTCACTAGTCATGGGCGCCCACGGCCCCAAAACGATGACATTGTTTTTGATGGTATAAAACAGAAACAACATTACCCCCATTCGATACAGGCACTCCTTTCACGCTTGGGTGCTTTTGATTCTTAAAAAGCTACAGACAGTATTAGGCGGGCAATTGCCCGCCTAATACTGTCTGTAGTGAGATTGAAATTCACTTTATTACAAAATTCGTGGAGATTTTCGGTACGATGCCCGCTTCCGGAATCGAGGGTGGCCAAGCTCTTCTAGTGCCTGATCTTTCAGTTATTTACGGGTAAACGAATTGTCGTTTACAATCTGGTTCGTTCCATCTTTCTGTATATTGAGTAGATCTTCTTCGCCTAAAAATTCAATTTCCCCCAAGTTTCAGTCAAAGCAATCAAGGACATACTAGTTTATGATAGTTGTATATAGCATGCCTATATACAACTATCATGAAAGTAATATTTAATACTATACAGTGAGTAAGTACGATTTATTTTAACTAAATAGATATTTATGTTAGGTCTCTAACTAATAGGCAGTTAAAGTCTTACATAAAAAAGTATTAGTTTATATCTACTCTAAGAAGAATATAAGTATATATGTTTTTATACTATAGCTTTAAATTAACTTCTCTGTAAATAAATTAATTTAAAATTATCTGTTACTTAACTAATATTCTTTAGTCCTAGAAAAGATTAAAAACATCTAGGCTGGCCAGCTACCGAAACGAGTCTTTGCCTCTTATCGACTCCCTCATAAAGTGATAAGACGCCAATACCTCGACTTCACCTGTTTTTACTCAAATGTGTCATTGATATATGTTCCACATATTCTCTGTATAGAAATTTTCAACTTACTACGTATGCCAATCAAGCTTACTCGAAAGCCAGTTTTGTCAACTGGTATCAACTCCCGCTTTGCCAGAAGCAGGACAACACAGTTCAACCCTCTCACTAGTCTATCATCCAAGTGTATGCATTTATTGTTTACAACAAAAAAAATTAATCATAAACATCTGAATATCAGCAGATTTTATGTTATTTTACTAGCCCTGGCACTAGGAAACACCTCGTTCGCACAAACCGGTTACATTTACGTACACAAGAAAACGCTGAATGAAGAGTCCAGCCTTGATTTCCCGTTCACACTATCCGGTGGACCCACCACCGTACCCGCCTTTACATTAAATGATCAGCCAGCTAATGTAGCTCCTATTGATCTGGGGGCCGATCGGGCGGGGGGATTGTGGGCAGCTGCCGGTAGTAATGGTCTGTATTTTCGCCCGGCCGGTAGCCCCACCTGGACCCAAAAAGTAGCGGGCAACGTACAACGGGTAGATGGTGGACTAGCTGGTACATGCTATTATATACAAGCTAATTCAGTTTATTATTTTGATGGTACGAGTTCTACATTAATTGGCAAACCAGGCGGGGTAGACGTGACTGATGTTGCCAGCAATGGTCCAAATACGATCGTCTCGGATGCAAATGGATTGTTGTATCAGGTCAATTCAGGCGCTTTTGTACCGGTAGCTTTACCCACAGGCGTTCAGGCAACGTACGTTGATGTAGATGTAGCAGGGAATGTTTACCTCCGGGAAAAATCGACGAGCCTGAATGCAAATCAGGTTTCCAAACTGACGCCTTCCGGTGCATTTACTCCCTACGCTACCGGTGGTTTAGCAAGCACGGGCGACCTGGCCGTATCGGATGACGGGAGTATACTCCTTCAGGAATCTACTTTTGCCGGCTTTTTTACTGCTTATCGGTACACCGGCAGCACGTGGGTACTGGAACCCGAATCCAGAGGGATGAACGCGCTGACTGGGGGACCCGCCGGGCAGATGTGGGGCGGTTTTTCCCTTAGTGGCAAACCGAATACCATTCTTACCCGTACCTACACGGGCACGGGACCAAGTAGTGCAGCCTCGGCTTTTTGGATCGATGACGAACGAGTACGCACGAGCCATAATGACAACTCCTTGATGATTCCGGTGGCACCGGGCACTTATTCATTGGCCGAATCCATTCCATCGGGTTGGGATGTGACGAATATAACGATCTACGATCCTTCTAACAACTCGACATCCAATGTGACCGACGGTACGGCCAGTATCAAAGTGTCAGCGGACGAAGTTGTCCACGTCGTCATGGAAAATACGCTCTTTCAGATCACGACAGTGGCCTCAAACTGTGGGAATACCTTTACCGAGACATTCGGCACGGGGGCAGTGGGTACCGTTGGCGCACCGCTTACGGGTCTTACCTCCTATCACCGCGCTACGTCCGTTCGACAGGTTCAGGACGGCGAATATTCGATCATCAGCCGATCGCAGGATGCCAGCTACGGGTCCATGTTTGACCATACCAGTGGAGATGGTACCGGACGACTGCTCCTGGTCAATGCATCGTACGCCAAAGATATTTTTTATATCCGACAGTTCACCGGCATGGTCATCGGGGCCAGCTATGACCTCAGCCTTTGGGCCGGTAGTGTGAGTGGCGGACTTAACCCTAATATCAATATGGAGGTGTATAATTCGGCAGATAACTCCCTGTTAGCCTCAACCGCTACGGGAGATATCACGACGGACAATACCTGGTTCAACTTTCACTTGCC
Organism: Spirosoma endophyticum; assembly: GCF_900112365.1. Classification (GTDB taxonomy): domain Bacteria; phylum Bacteroidota; class Bacteroidia; order Cytophagales; family Spirosomataceae; genus Spirosoma; species Spirosoma endophyticum. The sequence goes on from NZ_FOLQ01000001.1 coordinate 483,640, forward strand.
CTTTACGCCCACCACGCCCGACATTTACATTGTTCTACGCAATAATAATATTGGGGGCGATGGCAATGACCTGGTAATTGATGATATTTCGTTTGGCCTGACCTGCGACCACGGTGATGCGCCCGCCAGTTATGGCACAACCAATGCGAATCTTGGCGTAGGTCATATCATTACACCCTCCCTCACCATTGGCGCTACCGTTGATCAGGAACCCGATGGTATTCCAGGCTCTACGGCACTGGGCGATGATCAGAATGGCAGCGATGACGAAGATGGGGTGGCTTCCTTTCCAGCCATTAATGTCAACACGACTAGTTACGACCTGACCGTAACGGTAAATAATACGATCGGGACAGAGGCCACCCTATCGGGCTGGATCGACTTCAACCGTAACGGTACATTTGACGCGGGCGAACGGGCTCAGGCTATTGTGGCCAGCAACGCGACGAGTGTAACCCTACATTGGACAGGACTCAGCGGGCTTTCGGCAGGTCTCACGTATGCCCGCCTGCGCCTGGCTACGTTAGCTTCCGATGTTGCCTTACCGACCGGCGCGGCCGACAATGGGGAAGTCGAAGATTACAGCCTGGCTATCAGTCTGAACATTAGTGGTATGGTTTATAATGATGCGAATGGCCTGACCGATAATACGGTGTCTGGTACGGGAACCAATGCGGGTGGCCTCAATGCCATATTATATGATAACACAACGGGTCAGGTAGCCGCCATAGTACCCGTTGCCGCCGATGGTACGTATAGCTTTACGGCCACGGCCAGCGATAACTACAGCGTCTACGTCACGACCAATACCGCGACCGTAGGATCAACAACGGTTCCGACAGTTGCCTTGCCAACTGGCTGGGTAAGCACAGGAGAGCACCTGGGCACGGGTACCGGCAATGATGGCACTGTGAATGGGATACTGCCTTTGGGCGTCGTGAACACGACGCTGACCAATGCCGATTTTGGTATCGAACAACTGCCAACCGCTGGTAAAGGGGCCAATACGGTAAGCAACGCCGGGGGGATGAGTCCAGTAGTCGCGCCCGCCAATACGTTCACGAATACTACGCTCTCCAGCGATGTAACGCCGGGCATGGTGACCAGCATTCGCATCTCGGCGTTCCCCAGTAATACCACGAGTTTGACTATTAATGGCACGGTGTATACGGCTTCTTCGCCCGAGTTTTCGGGGGCTACTCCAACTGGCGTAGTGATTCCGACCGACGGTAGTGGCAATCCGACGGTAGCGATTGCGGTAGACCCGACAGTCGATGCGAATCCGGTCATTATTCCATACAAGGCCATTGACAATGCTGGCAAGGAATCAACCAATATCGGTACCGCTACGTTGAATTTTATACCCCCTGCTATGCCGGTTCATCTGGTCAGTTTCCAGGGCAAGTGGGTTGAAGGTTCGGGCAATGAGCTAAGTTGGGTTACTTCCTGGGAGAAAAATAATGACCACTTCGACTTGCAAAGCAGCTCGACCGCCAAGTCGTTTGAATCGATTGGCCGGATTACCGGAAAAGGCACGACCAACGCCCTTCAGACTTACACGTTTGTCGATGCACAACCACTGGCAGAACTGACCTACTACCGCCTGAAGCAAGTTGATCTGGATGGTAGCATTAGCTACTCACCCATTATCGGTGTTCGCCGGGGTGCAGTCGAGAATTCCCTGGTCGCTTATCCAAATCCAACATCAGACAAGCTTCGTCTAACACTCCCTAACCAGGTTATTACGGAAATGAACCTGTATACCCTGACCGGTGAGCAGGTGCTGCATCAGGTAGGTAGTACGCCCTTGGTAGATGTGCAGCGCTTACCAACGGGAATGTATGTGATCGAAGTAAAAACAGAGGTGGGAACGGTGTATCGTCAACGTTTTATCAAAAATTAACCGACTACAATCGGATTTAAACAAACCGATTGTACAAACGGTACATCGACATCGTAAACAATTATTTCTGTTTACGATGTCGATGAGATTCAATAAAAGTGTGTGAAGTAGATTTGTTTATGGGATTTTTTAAAAGCTACTGGTTTTACTAGTAGCTTTTTTTGATTTTACCGAAGTTGAAAAGAAGAGCCTTTAGGAATACAGTTAAGCTCGAAAACTATACCCATATTCTGGCAAAAATGGTGATCTTGCAACAGTAGTGCCAACGGTATCGGTCACTATCTTTAGAAAGGGTTTACAGTAGTGGGACAAAAGCAAAATTGACCTAATAAAAACACGCATGAACCAATCAGTAGAGGTTATAAATCAGCTTATTCGCAGCCGCCGAAGCATTTTTCCACCCGATTATATCGAAAAAGAAATTCCCCGCGAGGTTATTGAAGCGATACTTGAGAATGCCAACTTCGCTCCTACCCATCGCCTGACGCAACCCTGGCGGTTTACTATTTTCCGGGGTGCAGGCCTGGCAAAACTCGCCGATTTTTTAGGCGAAACGTATCGTTCGCAAACCCCCGCGGAGAGTTTCACAACGACTAAATTTGAAGGACTACGTAGCAAAGTACTGAAATCCTCCTGCGTGCTGGCCATCAATATGGAACTACACCCCGAAAAAATACCGGAATGGGAAGAACTGGCGGCAGTAGCTTGTGCGGTTGAAAATATGTGGCTGACCGCTACGGCTTTAGACGTTGGGGCCTATTGGAGCACACCGGGAAACTTACCCGCCTTGAGTGATTTTTTGGGATTAGGTGAACATCAAAAATGCGTCGGTCTGTTCTATATGGGCTACCATACTGCGAAAGAAAAACCCGCCATCCGCAAACCCATCGAAGAAAAATTAACATGGGTTGAGGCCTAAAACGATGACCTCAATGAGGTCTCCAAGACCTTATTGAGGTCAATTCCTTATTACCACTACGTCCCCATAGGCTACCTTAATCTCAAACGCCGACGCGAGCGGCATTTGTTTTTCTTCCGCCAGTAAAAGCCGAATGACACCTCCGTGTGTGACAACCGCTACGCGCTGATGGCTTGTTTTTAGCAAATCCTGCCAGAAATGAATCACCCGTTCGTGCATCTGCGCCATGCTTTCGCCACCGGGTGTGGATACATTCACAAAATCATCCATCCAGGCTTGTGAGTCCCTCTGGTCGATAGTATCCCAGGTTTTGCCTTCCCAATTACCGAAGTCTAATTCACGCAGGCGGTCATCAATGATAAAAACAGAAGCGAGTCGCTCAGCTAATCGTGTGCAACGTAGTGACGGACTCGAATAAACAGCCTCGAAAGTGAGCGGGAGTTTTTGTTTTACGGTTTCCAATTCGTCCAGAAAGCTATCGGTCAAATCAACGTCCAGGTGGCCATAAATCAATCCCGGTGTGATGGCTGGGGTTGTGTGCCGGATCAGATAGACTTCCACAGAATGGCGACGAAAAGGTAAAAACCGACTTCACAGACTTGTTGTGTAGCCCCCATACAGTCGCCGGTATAGCCGCCAATCCACTTCGTAAAATACCAGCCCAAATAGACTTTCAGGCCATACATTGGCAAGACAACGACCGAAAGGATGGGTGTTTTAAGGACGAATGCCAAACCCAAAAGTGGGATAATCGCAATAAAACCCGCAATCAGCAACGTAGTGATGTTACCCGCCTGTGCAACCGGCTTGGCTTTACTATCCGCCGAATCGCGGGCGTAGGTATGTGTAAAAATGAACGTAGCGGCCATAAACCGGCTTAAAGAATGGCCGCTTATCAGGAACAAAAAGAGCACCAGTGGCTGATTCAACAGGTACGGAGCAACGTTCATTAACAGGCAGAATTTCAGACCTAACAGCAACAAAAGTCCCACCATACCGTAGGTACCGATGCGGCTGTCCTTCATGATTTCCAGGATTTTTTCTTTCGTCCAGCCACCCCCGAAACCGTCGCATACATCGGCAAAACCGTCCTCGTGGAAAGAGCCGGTAAGTAAAACAGATGCAATCATGGAAAGTAGCAATCCAGTTGGCGCATCAACCAGATACGTACCAATCAGCCACATTGCTCCGGCCAGTAATCCGACCAACCAACCAATCAGAGGGAAATAGCGCGTCGCCTGATTCAGCGCTGTTTCCGAATAGCCGACCCATTGCGGAACGGGCAGCCGCGTATAAAACTGGAGAGCCGTGAAAAATAACCGGAGTTCGTGTTTCATGTCAGTCGTTGCGGCTCACGCTGGCACTCTCGAACGAAGCCATTTCGTTAAGAAACGCCACCGCACTTTGTAACAATGGATACGCCACTGCGCAACCCGTTCCCTCGCCCAGTCGCATAGCCAACTGCAAAAGTGGTTCAGCACCTAATTCGGCCAATAGCCGGGCGTGGCCTTTTTCGCCGGATTGATGGCAGAAAACAGCGTTTTCTTTTATCGCTGGATTTAACCTGAGCGCACACAGAAAAGCAACGGATGCAATAAATCCATCAACCATCACCACCATTTGCTGCTCGGCGGCTTCCAGAAAGGCCCCGCACATCATCGCAATGTCAAAGCCCCCAAACGTTTGCAAGATTTGCGTAACATCGCTGCTACCCACGTTATGGTGATACGCTAATGCCTGACCAAGTAGTGATACTTTATAATCATATTGTTCGTCAGTCAGCCCCGTCCCTCTGCCGACGCATTCGTCGATAGGAATATTCAGCAGTTTGCTCATCAGAACCGAAGCCGACGACGTATTGCCAATGCCCATTTCGCCGAAGCCAACAACATTACAACCCGTTTGCTGAATTTGCCGCACCAGCTCCCGACCTTTTTCGATACATCGCTGGCATTCGTCGGCCGTCATGGCTGGCTGGCTTAAAAAGCTTTGGGTGCCGTAGTTGATTTTCGCATTGATCAACGTATCTGTAGGCTCAAAATCATGATCGACGCCCGCGTCAACCAGCCAAAGATCGATGCCGTGCTGCCGGGTGAACACATTGATGGCGGCCCCGCCATGCAGGAAGTTTAGCACCATTTGATACGTCACTTCGGATGGATACGCACTGACACCTTCGCGGGCAATTCCATGGCTGGCAGCAAACACAACCAAATGAGGATTAACCAGTTGAGGTGATGCCGTTTGCTGAATGAGGGCAACTTGCAGCGCCAATTCTTCCAGTTTACCCAAAGCGCCCAATGGTTTTGTTTTGTTATTGATCTTGTCCTGAATTTGCTGCCGGAGGATGGGTTGTATGGGTACGTTCATGCGTTATTTTTCAGGTATACAGGCAATCCGGAAACCATAAATATGGCTTCGTCGGCCTGGGTTGCTACGTATTGATTGGCCCACCCCTGCAGGTCGGTGAATTTCCGCCCAATGGCCGTCTCGGCATGAAGACCCATCCCAATCTCGTTGGAAATGATAATAAACGTGCCCGACAATGCCCGAAGCGCGTCGATTTCTGCTTTGAAAGCGGCCAGGGATAAATCAATTGTACTATCGAACGCCATAAACAAATTCGTCAGCCAGAGCGTCACGCAGTCAATGACGACGACTCTATTTTCTAACGGAAGCTGGTATAAATCGCACTCCGCTTCGTAGGTCGTCCATTCCGGGCCTCGTTCATTTCTGTGTTGTTGCACCCGTTCCGCGAAATCGTCGTCCCAGATTTTGGCCGTTGCTACGTAGACGGGCTCCGCGCTTAGTTGCAGCGCCCGCTCCTGCGCGAACCGACTTTTGCCGCTACGTGCGCCCCCCGAAATATAAATAATCATCCGACGCTTTCCTGCTTAAATCGCTTGTATAGAAACAGTTGCCATTTTTCTTCTGCGACTCCGGCTTTATCCATTTCGGCGCGGGCCAGTGTAAAGAACAGGTCCGACAACCGGTTTATGTAGGCTGGAATGGCTTCGTAAACCGCATCCGTTTTACGTAGTGACGTCAATCGCCGTTCGCCCCGGCGCATCTGCGTCCGCACGACATGGCACAAGGCCGAAATTTCATTCCCGCCCGGCAACAGAAAATAATCCGATGGCGACGACATGGCGGCTTCGAGGTCGTCAATCCAGGTTTCGCAGAATTCGGCACCATCTTCGGGCATCGGATTCTTGTTTTCCTTTTTGGCGTCAGACGGCCGGGCCAGGTGCGACATCATGTCCATCATGTCTTTCTGAACTTTGTGCAGATTCGCCTGCCATTCATGGTCATTCCCCAGCTTGACCCGTAGCAATCCAATCGTCGAGTTGGCTTCGTCCAGCGTACCAATGCATTCCACGCGTACGTCGTCTTTATCGACCCGGCTCCCGCCAAACAAGCCCGTGGTTCCTTTGTCTCCTTTCTTCGTGTATATTTTCATCAGATCAATGATTGTAAGGTAATAAGCTATAAATCAGCCGAAACGTGTTTCAACTCCTGCAATGAAGTCAGTACGTCGGCCAAGGTGGTATAGTCAGTACGTATCTTATCTCGGGTAACGACCCAGTGTGGTTTTCCCGCTACATCCAGCGTTTCAATTAGGCAAATGGCGTTATCCGATGCGCCGATCACAAAGCCTTCACGCTGCAACGCCCGGCCTGTCCAGAACGCCAGACTTCCCGTGCCATCAAGGGAAACTGAAGGCCCACTAGCTTCGTTGTGTATGGCAAATGTGCCCGTTGTCCGGTCAAAGTGGAACCCGTTTTTGGCAAAAGCAGCTTCAAACGTGCCGTTCAGAACCAGATCTTCGGGAACGCCCATGTTCATCTCGCCAGTCTGCCGAATGAGCCACAACTGATCGGCGGCTTGCAGGGCCAGGTCAAGTTCGTGAGTTGACAGGAGAATGGCTTTGCCTGTTTGTCGGGCCAGTTGGTGTAGTAACCGCATCATTTCCACCCGATTAGGCAAGTCCAGATGGGCAGTTGGTTCGTCCAGCAAAATCAGGGGTGTATCCTGAGCCAGCGCCCGGGCCAGCATCACTTTCTGCCGTTCACCGTCGCTCAACTGATGCAACCGTCGTTGTCGGAAATTCACCGTTTCCGTCACGTCCATTGCCCAGTTCACCTGCTCTTTATCCTGTTGAGTTAAGGCTCCCAACCAGCCCGTATAGGGTGTACGACCCAACGCAACCAGTTCTGAAACAGTTAGGTTACCCGCTTCAACCCGTTCGGTCAGGACCAGGCTTAACTGCTGTGCCAATTCGACCGGCGCTAACGTCTGCATCGGTTTTCCGGCAATCGTAATCACGCCGGCCAGTGTCGGCTGAAGCCCGGCCAGGGTTCGCATCAGCGTTGATTTTCCCGCCCCATTGGGTCCAAGCAAACACACCAGTTTTCCCGGCCACAGGTCCAGGTCCAGCGAATGTGAAATAGGAGTAACCGGCTGATTACTGGACGAATACCCGATCGTCAGCGCACGGGCGGAGAGCAACGGCAGCGTTTCGTTCATGAGAATGAGGACCGAAGGTTGTTTCGACTAACGATGATCCAGATAACGACCGGAGCCCCCAGCAGCGACGTAACAATATTGATCGGCAAGACAGCGCCGGTGCCCGGCAATTGTGCAATGCTGTCACAAACCAGTAGCAGTATTGTGCCGACCAGACACGTAGTGGGAATCAGAATCCGGTGGTCGGACGTACCAAGCAGGGATCGGGTGATGTGCGGAACGGCAATACCCACAAAGCCAATCGGTCCGCAAAACGCCGTAATGCTTCCGGTTAACAAGCTGGTACTAAGCAGGATAATCAGCCTCGATCGGCCTACTGTCAGGCCCATGCTACGGGCGTAATTTTCGCCCAACAGCAGGGCATTAAGCGCTTTGGAAGATACAAACGCCAGCAACAAGCCGACGATGACGACCCCCGAAAGAACGTAAAGATGAGACTGCACGACTCCCCCCAACGACCCAAACGTCCAGAGTAAATATTCCTGAAGTTGTTCGGGTTGACTGAAATACTGCCAGATGCTGATCAGCGAAACGGTAATGGTGCCCACCATGACGCCCACAATCAGGAGCACTACGTTATCCCGCAATCGTCCGGCAATGAGCAGCACCAGCAGCAAAACCAGCGCAGCACCCAGCGAGGCCATGAGTACCAGTAGCCAACTGCCCGAAACGCCCAACTCCCGGATGGCGTACAAACTCGCACTGCCACCCCCGCCCAGCATCACAACGGCCACGCCCAGGCCCGCTCCAGCTGTTATGCCCAGCTCGGCCGGCCCCGACAGCGGATTTCGGAACAACGTTTGCATCTGTAACCCACTCACCGACAGGCCACAACCGACCAAAATAGCCGTTATGGCTTTGGGCAGTCGTATTTTCTGGACGATGTACAGCCACGCCCGATTCTCGGACTCACCTTCGAAAACGATCCTGGCTACTTCTTTCAGTGGAATACGTACCGAACCTAGCGTGATATCCAACAGAAAAAATAGGATGACAAAACCAAAAAGTACCATAATGACGATCCGATTACGCTGGGGCCAGAACGACCGGGGTTTCTGCGCATCGGTTGGGGAAGAAATCGACACGCCCATCACTTGATTTGCTTGTAATAGACCAGTTCGTGCTTTGGCAGCAGATCAGGATGCAGGATTTTTATCAGATCGGCCAAAACGAGTTGCGGATTCACCGCGCCGGACTCCCAGAACGCATTGGAGCCGCGCTCGTTTATCTGTTTACCATAGCTGTAGATCCGTCCGGCTTTAAAAGCCTTGAAATCAGCGTAGCGAGCATCTTTTGCCAGAATATCCTGTTTGGATTCCAAGTTACCAATCCCCACATTGAGCCAGAAATCAGCATTTAAGGCGATGGGATAAACAGCTTCAAAGTTCAGCGGCAAACTCCCGGTGGCTTTGGTTTTGCTCCAGTGATACGTACCGCCTGCATCCTGAAAAAATTTCGTCATGTAGCTGTCACCGTCGGGTACGAACCAGGCATCTTTGGAATTAATGCCGCTAATCAGGCTGGGTTTTGGCGAAATAGTACGTGTCAGCGCCGTTAGTCGGTTGTATTCCTTCTCGACCTGGGCGAATTTCTGATTGACTTCTTTCTCTTTGTTGAGCAAAGCTGCCATTAATTTAACCCACTCGGCCCGGCCCAACGGTGTCGTCTCGACCCATTCCGAGTTGATCAGGACAGGCACGCCCGCTTCGTTCACCGTTGCATATCGATCCATCCGGGCAACGGGGCTCCCCATTGCCATCAGCAAATCGGGATGCATCGTGATTAGCTTTTCCTCGTTAATGGACTGTCCTTTGCCTAGCTCGGCAATTTTACCCGCCTTAATACGCTCGATCACCTTCGGCGACGAAACGTATTTCAGGTCGCCTAACCCAACCAGTACGTCCTCAGCATCCAGAAAGCCGACCAAGCCTACGTGCATAGACGACATGGCTACTAGGTTACGTATTGGAATTTCGATGATCTGATGGCTGGAAAATCCTTTCGGATGGGCGGTACCGCGCTGAACGAGGGCGTAGCGAACTGTGTCGGCTGTTTTTTCAAAGGGACTGACAATCGTAACAACTTTATAATTCGTGAAGTACTTGATTGAAAAGCCTTTGGCGTAATGAATGACAGCTTTCTCGCCCACGTATTCTTTCTGGGTTTGGGGAGACTCGGCCTGTTCTGTTAGTGTAGCCGATGCACTACAGCCAAAAAAAAGCCAGTGAACAGCTAAAAAGAAAAGAGAGGAACGTAACATCGGCCAGATACGGCTTTTCTGCTCCGCCCGTGGAAAGGGGATTGTTTGTATCGTCATTAGTATACGAGCTTTTCCTCCGAAAGCTGTTTGTGTATGTTTATAAAGGCAGGTCTTCTGACTTCCCCATAACCGACGACCTTCCCATTTCCAAAGAAACAGTGGCGCATGTATGTCGGTCATTTCTACGGAGTTACAGCAGCGGAGACTGTTCCGGACTTACACCGGCATTCCCTTTTCGAGCAAACAGACCAACCCTGGTCTGTATTACTACCTTTATAGCCGTCAAAATTACTCCGATTTGCGGGCTTAAAAAAGTGGAGATAATATTGGCCGCTGCGCTTGGTTAGGATTTCAGCAGTTGAGCAATAAGTCGCTCTGTTAGCCGATGCGTCAAAATGGTTTGGTGACTGGCACCGGGGATGACTACAAATTGGTCTTTTTTGGTCAGCGAATGGTTCAATTGATAGGCCAGACTATGCTTATTTTCGGTGCTCACCACGACAACCGGCCGCCGGGTCTGTTGCACGTCCTTTTCTGTTGGAAACAGAAAATCCGTGACGGAGGGGAATGGGAAATAGACAACATCGGCAACTCGGTCGCTGAAGTCGCCCCCCTGCGAAGCAGGGTCGATCAATAAGGTCAACTTCGGCCTGTTATTGGCCGCCAAATGAGCCGCCACCCGTCCACCCAGCGAATAACCAATGATAACGATCTTGTCTTCCGGATAACGCTGTTTCAGCGAGTCATAAACAGCTTGTGCATCACTGTAAAAGTTTGCTAACGTAATGGCTCCTCTACTTTTACCATGTTGCCGGTAATCTGTGATGAGCACATCGTAATGAAGTCTGAGAAACGCAGTTGCCATTTTCCCCCAATTTTCCAGCGTGCCACCATTACCTTTCCAAAAACAGACCACGCCTTTCGACTGGGAAGCTTTGAAAAGAAGTGCATTCAACAATCCTGCCTGTGGCGTTTTAATGGTCAGTTCCTCAAACGGTTGCCCAAAACTAAATTTGTAATCTGAAGGAAGCGAACTGGATCGATAGCGATTTGCCTGCTCTGGCCTAGCGGAGTATAAGAACAAGTAACTTCCTGCGTAACAAAAAATAAATAGCATCAGCCCGGTCCATAGCCATCTTCTCCGATTTATTTTATTCATTTCCTTACGTCTGATATGGCGAAACTCAAAAGTAAGACAATGATAGACAAGCCATTACTTAAGAAACGTTAAATCTTCCTGGTTGCTACGTTCAACCCACGGTGCAATCGCCTTCTCTACAAACTCAACCCGTTTGTTAACCGACACAAGGGGAAGTTCGATGATCTCAAACCCGAGTGATCGATACGTTGCCACCAATGCCTGATGTAACGTAGTGGCTTCGGTAAAAGTCTGCCAGCGTTCGTTATCATTAACATAAATAGCCTCCCAGGGCGGAGCCATGAACACCCGTGGATGATAGGCATACCGCTTAACGGCCTTATAATAGATTTCATCAACGGGCAGCCCTCCAGTTTCCAAATAGGCAATAATATCTGGAATAGCCCGGTCAAAAAACGTAACCTTCTCGTTATCTGATGCCTTCTTAAAATCAAGAATCATACGATCCAGTGTCCTTCGGGCAAAACAGGAAAGATCCAGCCACGGAAGACAATGACTACCAGCAGCTACTTCCTGCTGAATCAACTGCCGCGATACTTCGCCTACACAACAAAACGCCTTGTCTCGCAACGCTTCCAGCAACGTACTCTTACCAGCACCCGGCCCGCCAGAAATAATAAACTTAAGCATCAGGCACGTAGTAAAAGATAGAGGCCACAAATCCCAAGCACCATACAGAAACAGCTTAACTGGTTGATGGTGCTGGCCCGATTGATTTCCTGCGGCTCAATTCGTCGCTCCCACTCGCCGATGAATGGCTTTTCTACCAGAATGCCGTGGTAGACATTGGGTCCACCAAACCGACAGTTGAGAATGCCCGCCAAAGCCGCTTCGGGATACCCTGCGTTCGGGCTTTTATGCCGACTTCCATAGCGAAGTATAAATTGAAATCCACGAGCGCTACCCGTCACGAGCACCATTAATAGCGCCGTCAGTCGGGCGGGGATAAAATTCACTACGTCATCCAGCCGGGCAGCAAACTTACCAAACTGTTCGTATCGGTCGCTTCGATAGCCTACCATCGAGTCCATCGTATTGATTAATTTGTAGGCCATCATACCCGGAACACCCGCCAATGCGTAAAAAAACAGGGGGGCAATAACGCCGTCGCTGAGATTTTCGGACATCGTTTCCAGGACAGCAATGCGAATTTGCTGCGCACTTAATCGGGACGTATCACGCCCCACAATGCGGGAAAGTTGCGCCCGCCCGGCGTCGAGTCCGTCAGCCTGCAAGACCGAAAATACCTTTTGCCCTTCCGTTATCAGACCTTTGTTAGCCAATCCATACCAAATCCATACGCCATTCATGGCAATATACAGCCAGGGATGAATGGAAAGGATCAGCCGATTCAACGTAGCAAAGAAGAGATAGATACCAATGCAAAGCCCAACCGTTAGTAACGCGCCCTTTAAAAAACGAACTGTTCCTTGATTCAACAAACGCTCGCCGTTGGCGATCAGCGTACCGAAAACCCGAACGGGATGGGGCCAGTTTTCGGGGTCGCCAATCAGCAAATCCAGTACGTAGCCAATGACCAATGGCAACACAACTAACATTGTTTTTTCCATTCGGTCAGGGCATTAATCAGCAGATCGTTTTTATCGGGCGTGAGCGTTGCCACCCGGAAATGACGTTTGTTTAGCCCTCGAAAATTACTTGCATCCCGAATTAGAAGGCCATGCTTCTCCACTAAAAAACGTTTCAAATCAGCCGCTGTTCTCACCAACGTTTCGGCGATAAAGAAATGGGTTTGGCTGTCATAAACGCGAATGGAATCGTTCTGGTGCAGGTTTCGGACGAAGGTTTCTTTGTCGGCCAGTAAGTTGGGTAAAGGCAACTGGATGTGGTCAAAATGATCGAAGATGAATCGCCCGGCTTCCAGCGCCAACGTATTAACGGTCCACGGTTGCTTGACAGCTTTCAACTGGTCGATGATAGGTGGCGAACTCACTACGTAGCCCAGCCGCAAACCCGGAATGGCGTAGGTCTTCGTCAATGAGCGCATAACCAGCAGATTGGCGTGGCGATTCAGCAACGGGATGGCTGTTGTCAGGCTGTTGGTGAAATCAATAAAGGCTTCGTCAACCACAAAAAGTGTTTGCGGATTCTGCGTAATCCACTTGTCCAATCGCTTAAAAACAGCTCCCGTTGGGTTGTTTGGATTACAGATAAAAACCAGATCGCTCGCAAGTTGGGGCAGCGTCGCCAGTGTATCCCAGTCAAGAAACGAAAGCTGATGGCCGTGCATCTGGCAGGCGTCTTCGTACTCCGCAAAAGCTGGTACCACAATGGTAGTTTTCCTGCCGGAAAATGCCTGCGCAATCAGGTAAATACTTTCGGTTGTGCCACTATTAACCAATACCTGTTCACTCAAAACCTGGTGATGTTCAGCAGTCTGTTTAGCCAGGGATTCGGCCAGCACTTCCGGGTAGCGATTGATACGTCCCCACTGATTGAAGAGGTATTCTTTCAACCCAATTGGCTCGCCACCATACCAGACGTTCGTGCTGAAATCGGCTTTTATTTCATTTGCGTAGCGATAGCCATCGTCGCCATGTCCCTGTAGCATATGGCTCGACGTCTAAGCTTCGATCAATTGAATTTGAGGGATATAGTCACTAAAACGTGCATCTGCCGAAATGATCGGCATTTTTTCAGCAAAGGCTGCGGCCAAAATTAAGCGATCAAAGGGATCGCGATGATCAGTAATCAAGGGTATAGAATTGTAAGCGGCAATGTGGGTATTTCTGATTGGGAGTAGTTGAAATCCATCCTTATACAACTGATTAACCAAGGCTTCAATTGATAAGGTGAGCTCAGGAAGTTTACCAATCTTTTGTTTAATCGCAATTTCAAAAAGGCTTATCTGACTAACCCAGATAGTATTATTTTCAAGAATTGTGCGGGCATTATCTTCTATCTTACCTGGACTTATGATAGCCCAAATAAAAACTTGTGTATCAATTAAATAACTCATTACATGTATTCTCTAAGATCGTCAAGAGGATCATTAAAGTTATCAGGAATAGTATACTGTCCCGCCAAACTACCCAATTTAACCCCTTTAGATGGCTCAAGACGAGGAGTCTCGTCTTGCTCTCCCAGAAACAAAACGACCACTTTTGACTTTCCGGTGATTGGTGGATTCTCGGTCAAAATAAGGTTTCCGTCTTCGTAGATACCGTTTACTGCCGTGTACATAGTGATTACCGTGTTCTAGTACGATTTCCAAAGATAACGATTTGAGTCGGGTATCCGTTTCAGCACCGCAAACTAGCGTAAATCTGGTCCATGTCTACGTGCGCCCGAATTACATCGGCTAGCCGGTCGTATTGTTGCGCCTTAAAATTCTGAAAATCAATAGCTTGCCCACCGGATTCTGTGGTATAATCAGCCAGTAGATCGTCGATCACAACGGCATTGTCCAGAATGCCGTGCAGATACGTACCCCAGCATTTTCGGTTCAGGAAATAACCCTCCGGCCGGCCGTCAGACAAATGGGTAACGGGTCGGGATTCGCCAGACGTAGTGGTTTCTCCCATATGAATTTCGTAGCCCATGCAGGACGCCAACGTCTCGCGGTATGTAAACTGTCGTTGCTCCGTTGTCTTTATCGGTTGAAGTATCGTCTGAACGGGCAGCAAGCCTAAACCGGGCATGGCTTCGATGGTACCTTCCAGGTGATCGGGGTCTTCGATGGTTTCGCCCAGCATCTGATAACCTCCGCAGATGCCGATAACCGTTTTACCTTTTTTATATACGGTATAAATCGCCTGAGCAACCCCGCTGTTTTTAATCGCCAGTAAGTCTTCAATGGTATTTTTGCTCCCCGGTAGAATTACAATATCGGCCTTTTCAATTTCGTCGGGCTGATTGGTATAAAAAAGATTGACGCGGGGATCACGTTCCAACTGGTCGAAGTCGGTGAAGTTGGACAGGCGTTTCAATAAAATCACTGCTACGTTCACCTTCCCCACCACCGCCGACCGGAACTTGGCTTCCAGTGATACGGAGTCTTCCTGCTCAATGAAAATATCCCGAAAGTAGGGCAAAATTCCCACCACGGGCAGGCCCGTTAATTCTTCCAGCATTCGTTTACCGTCCTCAAACAGTCGGGCATCTCCCCGAAACTTATTGACGATAATGCCTTTGATGCACGCCCGCTCTTCGGGTGTTAGCAATGCAATAGTGCCGTATACACTCCCGAACAGTCCACCCCGGTCGATGTCGCCAATCAGGTACGTAGCAGCTCCCGCGTGGGCGGCCATGCGCAGGTTCGTAATGTCGCGGTGCTTCAGATTTAGCTCCGAAATGCTCCCCGCTCCCTCCATCACGACGGGCGAATAGCGACTCGCCAACCGGTCGAACGCCTGTTTCACAGAAGTGAACAATTCATTCCGGTCATTGGCCATAAAATACTCGTAAGCCGACTGTGTACCAATGGGTTTGCCGTTCAGAATCACCTGCGACGATTTGTCCGTTGTCGGTTTGAGCAACACCGGATTCATATCGGTATGGCAGGGAATACCAGCCGCTTCGGCCTGCACGGCCTGCGCCCGGCCAATCTCCAACCCGTCGGGTGTTGCGTAGCTGTTCAGCGACATATTTTGCGCCTTGAACGGGGCTGGCTGGTAGCCATCCTGTTTGAAAATACGGCAAAAACCAGCCGTAATGACACTTTTACCAACGTCGGAGGCCGTACCGACAAACATTATAGGACGAAGTGTGGGCATATTACGTACCAGACCGTTACGGCACCGATAGACTCATTAGCGTAAGAAACTACGAAGGTAAGCCTTTAATGTATTCCCAAATCGCCTACCTTTGGGAAACAACTTTAGGGGTGTCGGTTCGGGTACTGAACTGACTGAGATAATACCCTCACAACCTGATGCCGTTTGTACGGCCGTAGGGAAAAGTTAGCTCTCCTCCCATTTTCGTCAGGCCGCTGTCTTTTCGCCCTTGAAGTTGCTGTTTTTCATTCATCTAAACAGCACTATGTCTTTATCAGCCCAATCTATCTGGAATGATGTGGAGCAAATTCGCTCCGTGGCTCCACTTGTTCAGAGCATTACCAATTTTGTGGTCATGAACAACACCGCCAACGCGTTGCTGGCGCTGGGTGCTTCGCCCGCTATGGTCCACGCTGTAGACGAAGTAGAGGAATTCGTTTTTATCGCCAATGCACTGGTTATCAACATCGGAACCCTAGACGCAAACTTTGTGGCGGGCATGAAACTAGCCATGAAGAAGGCGCATGAACTCGGCAAACCGATTGTATTTGATCCAGTAGGCGTCGGTGCTACTACGTATCGAAATCAGGTAAGCCGGGAACTGCTGGCAATTGCCGCGCCCACGATCATCCGGGGGAATGCCTCCGAGATTATGGCGCTGGCGGGTCTTAATGCATATACCAAAGGGGTCGATAGTACGCATGGCTCATCGGCGGCTCTGGATGGTGCGCGCCAGTTGAGTACGGGCCTGGGTAGTGTAGTGGTCATTAGTGGAGCCGAAGATTATGTCGTTCACGGTGAACGAGTGGCGGTCATCGCGAACGGGCATCCTATGATGACGAAAGTAACGGGTATGGGATGTACAGCAACAGCACTAACAGCCGCCTTTGCCGCCATAAACCCCGATCCATTTGCAGCCAGTGTGCACAGCATGGCGGTGATGGGTATCGCGGGCGAACTAGCGGCCAACCAATCGCCCGGCCCCGGTAGCCTGCAACTGAATTTCCTCGACCTTCTATATCAGCTTACGTATCAGACCATTGCCGATACGCTCAAACTAACGTACCTGTGAATCAACTGTATCTGGTTACGGACAGTGCCATCAGCCAACAGGCGGGTCATTCGTTGCCGTTCGTGGTCGCCGAAGCCTGTCGGGCGGGTGTCCGATGGATTCAATTGCGCGAAAAGCAGTTGTCAACCCGGGCGTTTATCGAGTTAGGTCTTGAGCTGAAACAGATTACGCAACACTACGGAGCCAAACTAATCATCAACGACCGGATCGATGTGGCGCTTGCCATTGATGCTGATGGTGTGCACATTGGTCAGGATGATATGCCGTTTACAATGGTACGTTCGCTAATCGGGCCCGACAAACTCATTGGCTTATCCATTAATAATGAAGCTGAACTTCAGGCCACTCGACATTGGCATGTTGATTACCTGGGCATCGCAACGATCTTCCCAACGGGCACCAAACAGGATACAGCCAGTATTTTAGGCATCGATGGCTTGCAACGTATCTGTGCACAAACCCGGCTCCCGGCGTTCGCGATTGGTGGGATCAAGGCATCGAACATTCAGGCGGTCATGCAGTCGGGCGTAACGGGCGTTGCCGTTGTTTCCGCCATTTGCGGCCAGCCATCGCCTTACGAAGCTAGCCGCGAATTGATCCATTTACTTTCTCAACCGCTATGAAAACATACACCAGAGTCCTGACCATTGCCGGTTCTGATAGTGGCGGTGGCGCGGGTATTCAGGCCGACCTGAAAACGTTTGCCGCCTTGGGCTGCTACGGCATGTCGGTCCTGACGGCCTTAACGGCCCAGAACACCCAAAAAGTCACGGCCATTCATCCGGTACCGCCCGCATTTATCGCGGAACAATTGAAAGCAGTTCTGAGCGACATTGGCACCGATGCGGTTAAAATCGGTATGCTGCACTCGCCCGAAGTGATTGCCGCCGTAGCTAAAACGCTGGTCGAATTTAGCGTAACCAACGTAGTGATTGATCCGGTGATGGTGGCCAAAAGCGGAGACAAGCTGTTGCAGGATGAAGCCATCGATGCACTCAAAACCGAACTGCTTCCTCTTGCTGCACTTATCACCCCAAACCTTCCCGAAGCCAGTGTTTTATTAGGGTATTCCGTCGAAACGCTGGCAGATATGGAGCGAGCCGCCCACGATTTATCAGAATTATTTCCCAGTGCTATTCTGGTGAAAGGTGGGCATCTGGCATCTCAGGCAAGTTCAGATTTGCTTTACGAATCGTCGAAAGAAACGTACTGGTTTCCAACGCAGCGTATCGATACGCAGAATTCTCACGGAACAGGCTGCACCCTTTCATCGGCCATCGCGGCTGGACTGGCAAAAGGGCTTCCCATGCGTGAGGCTGTTGGTTCGGCAAAGATTTATTTGACCAACGCGTTGCAAGCCGGGGCTGATTATTCACTCGGGCACGGACATGGGCCTGTTCATCATTTCTTTAACTATTGGTCGTAATCATAATTTACCTCACCCCAGCCCCTCTCCTGAAAACCAGGAGAGGGGCTGAAAAATTGTCGAATTTTCTCCCCTCCCCCTTAGTTCAAGGGGAGGGGCCGGGGGTGGGGTGATCCACCTATTAACTCTTTCAATTCATGCGTTTTACCGATCAACTCTGGCAGCAGATTACGCCCATATACGAATCCATTTTAACGCACGGTTTTGTCCGTGAATTAGCCACTGGAACCTTGCCGTCCGCTACGTTTCAGTACTACATTCAACAGGATGCTCTCTACCTGATTGATTTCAGCCGGGCGCTGGCCCAATTGGCCGTTAAAGCCGATACACCCGACGATATGCTGCTCCTGACGCAGTTTGCAGAAAACGCCATTCGGGTGGAACGGGTGTTGCACGAAACGTATTTCTCGCTGTATGACATTCAGCCCGAAACGGTTAAAATGCCGGCCTGCTTTGCCTACACCAACTTTATGCTGGCCACTACGTCGGTGCAGTCTTTGGCCGTGGGGGCGGCTGCCGTATTGCCCTGTTTCTGGATTTATCGGGAGGTGGGCAAGGCAATTTATCAACAAACTGTTTCCCAGAATCCGTACCAGGCCTGGATTGATACGTATGCGGGCGATGCGTTCGACGAAGTTGTTACGCAGATGCTGGAACTGACCAACCGACTGGCCGGTGAAGTCAGTCCCAAAGATCGGAACAAAATGGCGGATGCTTTCTACCAATCCAGCCGGTTGGAATGGTACTTCTGGAATGATGCCTACATCCTCAATCAATGGTCGGTTTAAACTCGAATCCTTCCTGAAACAGTCTGCGTAATGGTCTCGGCCGATAGCTCATCGAGCGACAGGCAATCGGCACCCAGCGCTTTCGCCAGGTCAGCCGCCCGACCCAATCGCAGATAATCATTGTCAGTATCGAGCACCAACGCTGGAATTTGCCGTTCGCGGAGCTGATCGGCGATGCCCAATGTCTGTTGCCACGCGTCGCCCCCGCCGGGAAGGGCTACATTCGCTTTCCCATCGCTGAGAATGATCAGCAAAGGCTGTAAATCCTGATGTTTCAGATGACTAACTACCTGAGAAGCCAGCTGCAACGCGTGGGGCAAGGGCGTACGACCACCCGTCGGTAGGTTTCGCATCGCCTGTTCGGCCAGTTCAATACTATGGGTAGGTTCCAGCAAGAGTTGGGCTTCGACACCGCGAAAAGCAATCACTCCCACGCTATCCCGACGCTGATAAGCATTTGTCAATAGGCTGAGAACACTGCCTTTTACGGCTTCCATGCGTCGGCTCGCGGCCATCGACCCCGACGCATCCACGACGAACAGGATAAGATTACCCGTTTTGCCGATACGCAGGTTCTGATGCAGGTCATCCCGAATAATTCCCCAATCGTCGGCATCCCGAAGCAGGGCGTGTTGCACGGTTGCCGAAATAGCTACGTTCGTCGGGGATTTATCCGGTACGGCGCGAATCGTAGTGCCTCGTTGGGGATTCATCACCGGACTCCGGCGTCCTACGGGTACTTGTTGCCGGAACGTATTGGATTCAATCGAAATTGGTGCAACAACAGACAAAGGCATTACCCCAAAAACCTGCTCTTGTTGGGGCGACTCGGCGGGTTCACCATCACTTTCCGCAGGTGAATCACCTACCGAATTCTGTGTGGTTTCGGAAGGCTGATTCGATTCATTTTCAGTTTGTGACTGATTCGGCGGAGGAGCTTGCTGCATCAGTTCATCCAATTTATTGTCAGGTAATCGGCTTTCCTCAAACGGCTTTTTACGCTGTCGATGCACGAGGGCTAATTCGGCGGCCTGGCGAATGTCATCCGCGGTTACGTCGGTACGTCCTGCCAGGGCCGCCAGCGTCAGGGCCGTTTTATACATAACAATATCGGCTCGCAAACTGGTTACGTTCAGTTCGGTACAAAGCTGGCTAATCAGCGTTAATAAGCCATCGGCTAACGTAACGGAAGGCAGTAATTTTCGAGCTTTTTGAATCTGATTGTGTAATGCCTGTTGTTGGTCAGCCCATTTCGCAGCAAATGCAGTTGGGTCAGAATCGAAAGCAATACGTCGGCGGACAACTTCAGTACGTTCGGCTACGTCGCGCGGAGCGTCAACATCCACCATCAGCCCGAACCGGTCAAGAAATTGCGGGCGCAGGTTTCCTTCTTCGGGATTCATGGTTCCGATGAGTGTGAAGCGTGCGGGGTGACTCATGGATAGTCCTTCCCGCTGAATCGTATTGACACCCATAGCCGCTACGTCCAGCAGCACATCAACCAGATGGTCGGGCAATAGATTAACCTCGTCGATGTACAGAATACCCCGATGGGCGGTCGCCAGCAAACCGGGTTGCAGTTTCTTTTTCCGCTCCACTAACACCCCCTCCAGATCCAGACTCCCTACAACTCGGTCTTCTGTAGCACCCAGCGGCAGATTGACAAAGGGAACGGCTACGTCTTCCACCTGCCAATCGAGTTGTTGACAGGCTTCGCACAGATCCAGCGGCTCTTCGGGCGGACAGTTGAAGCGCGACCCTGCCACCCGCGGAATAGGCGGCATAATGTCGGCAAGACCACGAGCCGCCGTACTTTTCGCCGTCCCCTTTTCCCCCCGAATCAGCACACCGCCAATGCCGGGATTCACCGCGCAAAGCAGGAGCGCCTGTTTGAGTTTTTGTTGAGCAACAAGGGCTGAGAACGGGTACGTCATGAGCGTCTTTTCTGAATAGATTCTGTGGATTCACTGTCACTCAAAATCATCATTGGGCTCCCAAAGCTCAATAATGTTGCCTTCCGGGTCGAGAATATGCACGAATTTGCCATAATCATACGCTGTTATGTCATCCACAATGGTCACATTGTCCCGCTTCAATTCATCAACCAACGCAGCTATATTTTCCACCCGGTAGTTGATCATAAACGGCTTAGTCGACGGATTGAAATAGGTCGTGTCGTTGGGAAACGCACACCAGGCGGTAGATCCTTTTTTCGACGGATCATCGGCCTGCCGCCACTCAAATGTCGTCCCGTATTCGCCGGTCGTCAATCCCAGGTTTTTGGCATACCAATCGTTCATGCCCTGCGGGTCATTGCATTTGAAAAATATGCCGCCCAGGCCCGTTACTTTTTTCATAGCAGTCAATTTTAGTTACTGTCATTACCACTGCTGAATAATTACACAAACATCGGACTCATCTTTCAAGGCAAACTCTCTTGCTCCCCACGGCCTCATCGATACCACCTTTGCGTTAGGGTGTACTAATTCTGGATGTGACGATTTTATTTTCGTATAAACTTCCTCAATATCCGTTGTAACAAGTCTGAGTTCTGGTCTGTCTTTTTCAGCGTATTCCTTATTTTGAATTAAGTGAATAGCCAACCCATCTTTTTCTACGACACAAAAAGGTTGTTGTGATGCCAATTCTTCGTACCCAATTTTTAGTCAAGGCAGTCCACAAAAAGGGTCAATCCTACTTGAATGTCCGTGTAGAATAGGTTCGGAACTAGTTTGGTAAATTTCATCTGTGCGTCGTTTAAAGTGAATGATTTCCCTACAGTTGGTATTACGTACAAATAAAGTAGCTGCTCAACGTAATAGATTTACGTTGATCTTTCCGTAGATTCTTCGACGCATTTTTTATTCCTGCCAACTGACTTTACTACGTCCGGCTTAACCTCATTCGCTTCGCACTTCCAGTAATTCTTCACTTTGTAAATAAACGGCCTGCAAGGCACGTAGTGTTTCGGGCGATGGCTCGGCCCACATGCCCCGTTGGGCAGCTTCGAGAAGTCGTTCGGCAATGGCGTTCAGTGCCCACGGATTACTGTCGGCAAAGAACTGCTGCATGGCCGGGTCGAGCGCATACGTTTCGCTTACTTTCTGGTACATCCAATCGTCAACAACCTGGGCTGTAGCATCATAACCAAACAAATAATCGACCGTAGCCGTAAGTTCCAGACCACCTTTGTAGCCATGTTTTTTGATGCTTTCCAGCCATTTCGGATTGACAACCCGCGACCGGAACACACGCAACGCTTCTTCTTTCAAATCCCGCACAACGGGTTGGGCGGGATTTTGCGAATCGCCAAAATAATGCTTCGGTTGCTGCCCGGTCAGGCTACGTATCGTGGCGATCATTCCGCCGTGGAATTGCAGGTAATCGTCACTGTCGAAAATGTCATGCTCCCGATTATCCTGATTGTGTAAGGCCACTTCCACGCCCGAAAGCCGCTGTTTGAATTCCGACCGGGCATCCACACCCTGCGCCGTTCTTGAGTACGCGTAACCGCCCCAGTTGACGTAGGCCTGGGCAAAATCGGCATCGGCATGCCAGTTTTTTTCGTTGATAAGAGGCAGAATTCCAGCCCCATAACTACCGGGAGCCGCGCCGAAAATCCGGTAACTCGCTCGCTCTTCGGCTTCTTCAATGGGCATGTCCTGTGCTCGTAACTCAGCGAGATCATTCAGGTAATGCTTGCGGACGAAATTCTGCTCCAGTGGCTCGTCAAGGGCCAGCACGCGCTGGACAGCGTCATCCAGCAAATCAATCAGATGCGGGAAAGCATCCCGAAAAAAGCCACTGATGCGCGTTGTTACGTCGATCCGGGGGCGACCTAACTCCTCCAGCGAAATCACCTCCACGTCGATCACCCGGCGACTTTCGACCTGCCACACCGGACGAACGCCCAGCAAAGCCAGAATTTCCGCTACGTCATCGCCATTGGTGCGCATGGCGCTGGTTCCCCAAATGCTGATGCCAACGCTTTCGGGATATGTACCGGTTTCTTTCACATGCCGGGCGAGCACTTCGCGGGCGAGTTGTTGCCCCACTTCCCAGGCGGCCTGCGACGGCAACGCACGCGGATCGACCGCATAGAAGTTACGCCCCGTTGGCAGAATGTGCGCCATGCCGCGCGTGGGTGCACCACTTGGCCCGGCAGGTATATACCCACCCGAAAGCCCGTGCAGAAGATTCGTAATTTCCTCATCAGTGCGGGCCAGATTGGGCAGGAGTTGCTCACAAACAAATGCCAACACCTGTCGAATTCCTGCCAGCCCTTCCCCTATCGGTACTACGTTAAACGTCTCAAACAAGACCTGATCGATACGTTGTGCCTGAAAACGATGCTGTTGCAGCACCCGAAACAGATGATTGCTTAACTCATCAATAACTTCCAGCGCGTCAGCCCCAGTCACGACCGGTCGACCGGCCAAATCGATAAATTGCTGTGGTATCTGGCTTATCCGCTGGCCTTTCTGCGTTTGCAGCGTTGGCAAATCAAAGCTAAAAAAGGTGGCCATTTCCGTCTGCAATCCAGGCACTGATATGTTCGGCAGGCGAGTCAGCGATTGTAACATATCGACCAGCGCATCATCGGTAGGCATCTCGCCGAGCGTGTGCAAACCGTTACGTATCTGGGCGGCACCCAATTCGCAGAGGTAACCGTCGATGTCTTCGATCAGGTGGGCAATGTCTTTGCCGTCCATTTCAGTCAGGCTCACGGGCACACCGTCGGGCGTCATGTCGTCGTCCCAATCGTGTTTATGGTCGCCATGATCACGTTGCAGCATGACCGACAGATCTTTATCCAGATTGGTTTGCTTAATGAGCGTCCATATCTGTCGTTGCAACAGGGGTAGCTTGGCCGGATCAAGTGTTTCGACCTGATAGTATTCGTCTACCAACTGCGTCAGTTGCGCCAGTTCGCCGTAGCTGTCGGCCGATGTCATAGGTGGCGTCAGGTGATCGATCACGACTGCATGCGCCCGCCGTTTCGCCTGTGCGCCTTCGCCCGGATCGTTGATGATAAACGGATAAAATAAGGGTAAATCGCCCAGAAATGCGTCCGGAAAACAAGTCGATGACAAACCGATTCCTTTCCCCGGTAACCATTCGAGCGTCCCATGCTTACCAACATGGACAATCGCGTCGGCTTTCCAGTCGTCTCGCAGCCAGCGATATAGCGCGTAATAGTGATGGGTCGGTGGCAAATCGGGTTGATGGTAAATAGCGTCGGGGTCCATGCCGTAGCCACGGGGCGGCTGCAAGGCAACGAACGCATTCCCCAGGTCCAGTCCTGCCAGCGCAATATTGCCATTGTGCACATAAGTTTCGCCGGGAGGTGGCCCCCACTGCTTCTGAATTCTGGCCTGCAAAGCATCGGGCAAATCCGCAAACCAGCGGGCATATTGAGCCGTCGATACGTGTCCGGCGGCATTCGCCAGTTGTTCAGGTGTCAGGTACGTTTGGTCGTAGGAACAGCGGTCGATGAGTTCGTGAATAAGGGCGGTACCGCTCACCGGCAGATTTTCGATCTGATACCCTTCAGCCTGCATGGCGTGCAGCATGTTCATCAGCGACGCCGGTGCGTCCAGCCCTACCGCGTTGCCAATCTGCGAGGCTTTTGCATTGGAATTCGTAAAAATGAACGCGATACGTTTCTGACTATTCGGCAAGCGTCGCAAGCGGGCGAAACGTACCGCCAGTCCGGTTACGCGCTCAATCCGGTCGTCTACGGGTTCGTAGCCCTTTGTCTCCCGGCCTTTCTCCTTGAATGAAATCGGTACGGTGATAATCCGTCCGTCAAATTCGGGAATCGCTACGTTCATAGCCGTGTCCAGTGAATTCAGTCCCCGACTCGATGATTCCCAGGGGCCGCGTCCCATGCCGCTGGTAATGGCCTGAAAGATAGGCACATTCAACCGCGTCAATGCGGCTGACGAACCGGTATCTTCGCCCGTTGGCTTGACGTCTGTCATGGCAAACGAGATGGTATTGATCAGATTATCAATGACAATGCCGCCCCGTTCGGGCTTGAAGAACTGAAAGGCGAACGGTTCGTTTGTTTCGGGATCGACGGTTTTGAGCGAGGATGTAAAAACTGGCAGTGCGTTGACATCTTTATCCTCCAGCGATCGAACTAGCGCGTCAATAAAGGCCGTATTACCGCTAATCCAGTGCGAGCGATAGAACGTAATGCCAACGGTTGGCCAGTCGGAATTATGCCGTTGCACCCAATCCGACAAGTCTGCGTTTTCGGGTAGATCAGGGTGGTAGATACCGTGCTCAGGTAACTGAATAGGCGCATCCGACCCGAAGCCCGTCATTAACAAATGATCGGACAGGAAGTACAGTAGTGAGCTAAGGTTCTGGTAACCACCCGCCTGAACGTAGGCCAGCGTATCGTGCAGAATAGCAGGCGATACCGTCGAAGCAGCCGCAAACTCGGGGTTCAGATCGCCCGTACCGCTGATCACGATCAGGTGCTGGCCCTTCTCGTTCGCCCGACGGACCAGTTCGTGAAAACCCGGCACGCTGCTCGGCCGACCGTGAATACGTAGCACGATGATCTGGGCTGCGCCAATTTCCCGGTCCAGCAGCTGCGCCATCTGCGCTTCACTTTTGATCGCCAATAAACTAATGCCCGATGTTTTCGGAAAGTCGTCTGGCAGGGATTGCAGAACAAGACTCAACGTTAGCAGATCAGTGTCGGCGTGGGTCAGAAAAACGATGCCGCCCGATGGCGTGGCCGTCTGACCAAGTTGCGTGGCTATTTCCGAACCTTTCCAGGTATAGAATTGAAAGACGTATTCCGACAATTCGGCGGGGGGAACCAGAAATCCATCGGCAGCAATCATGCTTTCGATGTAGTCGAAAATCGCGATTACCTGCCAGTCGCTGTTGATCGAATGGAACCAGACAGAGTTGCCGTCGAACAGCAACGTAACGACATTGGCCAGCGTGCACGGACCGAGGCAACCACCTTTGGTCATGTGTACTACGTTCCGGATTTTGCGCCGAAGCCACTCGGTTTTGTACAAATCGACGGGTACGGCGGCAAAGCCCCGATCGGTGCGGCCGCAGCAACAGGCGTTGTAGCAATACGACAAATGCCCCCGTCGCTGAACAAGATTGATGGCTTTTCCATCGGGCCGCATCACCCGCTGGCGTTTGATTTCAGTCATACTTTTAAATCGTAACGTAACGTTTATCAACGGATCTGGCCGAGAGCAACTGTCGGATAAATTCCGGTTTATCGCCCCAGTACACATGCAGGTAGGAGGCAAAGGTGTTTTGCACTCGGTATAACTTCGTCTCCACTGGTATTCCTTTCGCGTTCGTCACCGACGCGACGGACGGTTGCGCGCTACGTTCCTCTAAGATTGAATAGTGAAATTCATGGCCTTTCACCGTTAGTTCATCCCACTGAATAATCCGATAGCCAAGTGTCATTCTGGGCGCGAGCATCGACGTAGTGGTATCCAGCATACCAACCATTGGACATTCATATCCACCGGCATCTGTAATCGACTGGCCCAGGTACATCAACCCACCGCATTCGGCATAGGCCAACCCGTCCGACTGACAATACGCTCGAATGCTCTCCTGCATGGAAACATTCTGGCTCAGGGCTTCGGCATAAAGTTCGGGGTAGCCGCCGGGTAGGTACAGAAAATCCGTATGGGGAAGAACCGCATCGTGTAACGGACTGAAAAAAGTAACCTCGCCAAACCGAGTCAGCACGTCTATATTTTGGTGGTACATAAACGTAAATGCTTCATCACGAGCAATGGAAATCCTGATAGGCGCAGCGCTGGGCAACGAACGAGGTACGTATCGAATTGGAGTCGGCTCCGTGTGGGTTACCTCCAGAAGCCGATCAATATCAATGGTTTTGGGAATGGCTTCGGCAATGGTCTGGATAATGGTTTCGTAGTGTGTCTCGTCCGAAATATGTAGGCCCAGATGCCGCGACGGAATGGCAAATGCGGGATTGGACGGGAAATAGCCTAACGCTTCGACGCCCACATCGGCGCAGGCTTCGGCTAAAAAGCGATAATGCGATTCGGTACTGACGAAGTTGAAAATTGCGCCGACCAGGTTGATGCCTTTGTAAAAATTCTTGAATCCGTACAGCAACGGTGCGACTGAATAGGCCATCGCTTTGGCGTTGATAACCAGCACAACCGGACTATTCAGTAACTCAGCAATGGCAGCACTGCTTCCCTGCATGCGATCCGATCCATCGAACAAACCCATCACCCCTTCCGTCACCGCCACATCGGCAGAACCAGCGTACTGCGCGTAAACTTCCGCTACGTGTTGTTCGGCCGCCATGAACGCATCGAGATTGATGCTCGGGGTGCCTGCCGCTGTGGTATGATGTAACGTATCAATATAATCCGGCCCGCATTTAAACGGCTGTACGCGCAGGCCCCGGCTTTTCAGAGCACGTAGCAATCCCAGCGTAAGCGTGGTCTTACCGGAACCGCTGGACGGAGCCGCAATCAGGAAGTGGGATTTGAAAATGGGTTGATCGCTTGTCACCTCAATAAGCTGGTTTAGGCTGAATCTGGGTTGTTTCCAGCACCAACGAGTGAGAGGACGGACAGGACAAGCGTACCAACAGGCTAAGATGATCCCTGAAGACTAAACCGCCCAACTTGACCATGCCTCAAAACGCGAAAGCATTGTCAACAAAAAAAGGCAGGTCTCCTGGCTTGTAACATCTCTGCCAACCTTCCCAGCCCGGCAAATCGGACCAGTGGACGTACCCGGCGATGACTCGCCCCGGCAGAAATTTCAGCGTTACTTACAGTTGCGCGACAGCTCGTGACTCACACACGATTCCCTATTAATTGCAGCGAAGCAAACCCTTCTCTGTTGGAGAAACAAATATAACTACGGGGCGAAGATACCACTTTTGGCGCTATCCACTCAGCAAAACGTAGTAAGGCGTAAACAACCCTCATAAAGTTAGTCATCATATCAGCCAACGCTTTCAAGGAATTGCCTAACGGAAATAGGAAGTTTCATAGCTATTTAAACAATTGGGTCGTCAACTTTCCTGTTAGGAGAAACAAGACAATACAAACTTTCCGTATCACTTTACCTGAAAATCACGCAAACTACTTGCGCGGTTTCTTGTTTATATAGTCATTTGCATTTTTATAATTAGTCTAAATAAGAGTGAAAATGTTTAAGAATTTACAATTCCTGTTGATCATTGCCACTTTCGTTGCCCTTCCTTTGCTCACGAACGCCCAGCAAATGGCTACGGTTCGGGGGAAAGTATTGACGTCTGATGGCAATCCGGCGGAGTATGTTACAGTCGTTCTGAAAGGAAAAGGCCAGGGTGCCATTACCAATAGCAAAGGCGAATATGCAATTACCAGGGTAAAAGATGGTTCGTATACAGTACTGGTTTCGGCCATTGGCCTGCGCTCTGAGGAGAAAACCGTTACGGTTTCCGGAAGGGAGACGTCAACGGTTGATTTTACCTTATCGGAGAACACGGCGCAGTTGACGGAAGTCATTATCCGGGCGGGTAAACTGAACCGCTTTTCGGCTAAAAGCAGCGACGATGTCGGTAAAATGCCGTTGAAAAACCTGGAAAATCCGCAGGTTTACAACACCATCGGTAAAGAATTACTGGCCGAACAGCTGGTCTTTTCAGTGGATGACGCCATGCGAAACGCCCCCGGTCTTCAGAAAATGTGGGACGCAACGGGCCGCGCTGGCGACGGTGGCAGCTTTTACAATACGCGTGGGTTCATTGTGCAGAGCCAGCTCAGAAATGGCCTTGCCGGTAACGTAACGAGCACCATCGATGCGGCCAATCTGGAAAAGCTGGAAGTCATCAAAGGCCCATCGGCTACGTTGTTTGGGAGCACGTTGACGTCATACGGTGGCTTGATTAACCGGGTTACCAAAAAACCATACGAGACCTTTGGCGGAGAAATTTCCTACGCGGGCGGCAGCTACGGATTTAACCGGGTGAGTGCCGATATCAACACCCCGCTCGACAAAGCGAAGCAGTTGCTTTTCCGTCTGAATACAGCGTTCAATTACGAAGGTACGTTCCAGACGCAGGGCTTTTCCAGAACCTTCGCCGTTGCGCCAAGCCTCTCGTATAAAGTCAACGACCGCTTATCTGTCCTGGTCGACGCCGAATTGTTTCAGGGTCGTAACGTAGGCAAGCAAATTCTCTTCTTTTATTATCCCGCAGCCGCACTGGGTGCTTCACGAGCTGACCAGTTGAACGTCGATTATCGAAATTCGTACATGGGAAGCGGACTTGAGCAGACCTCAAGAAGCGTCAATTTGTTTGGCAAAGTGACCTACAAGATGTCGTCAGCCTTCACATCGACAACCAATTTTACCCATAGCAGCAGTTTCTCGAACGGCTTTGGTCCTTATTTCTATCTGATGCCCGATGCGGCTATCACCGGCAATGCAGCTGATGCCGGAAAAGCGAATTACCTGGCCCGAGCCGATCAATCGACGAACCACAGCACCAATCGGGTTTTTGAAATCCAGCAGAATTTCAATGGCGATTTCAAAATCGGCGCGATGCGTAACCGTATTGTTTTAGGGCTGGATTACCTACGTATCAATTCGGATCAGCACTTTTTTGGTAGCCAGCTCGACGTCGTGCCTCTCAATGTGCCGGGTTATGATTACAGCCGGTTCAATGGCCCCCGGATGGACTCGCTTTACGCCAGCGGCCCACCCCAGTTTACGTATCCCCTTATCAACAAATCCAATACGTATAGCGCGTTTGTATCGGATGTGCTGAACCTGACGGATCGCTTAAGCGTACTGGCCGCCTTACGGGTCGACCAATTCGACAACAAAGGCGGATCGGTGGGCAGCGACAATGTTATGTCATACAACCAGACCGCCCTGTCGCCCAAGTTCGGGCTTGTCTTTCAGCCGATTAAAGATCGCGTTTCGCTGTTTGCCAATTACCAGAACAGCTTCAATAACAAGGGCGTATATAACGCTTACGACGTAACGGCACCGGACAGTATTGCCCGAAAGGTTGCTAAGCTGGAACAGGCGAACCAGTTTGAAGCGGGTGTCAAACTCGATGCGTTCAGTGGTAAATTGACGACTACGATCAGCTATTACAACATCAAAGTAAAAGACATTCTCCGCACCGATCCCAACCCGCTGGCAGCCGCCCGATTTGCCCAGACGCAGGACGGAACGCAGTTGAGTAAAGGGGTTGAATTTGACGTCATTGCCAACCCGTTTAACGGATTCAATGTCATTGCCGGATTCAGCTACAATGATTCCAAACTGGTGAACGCCGATGCCGATGTAGAGGGTCGTCGGCCGACTACCGCTTCGTCACCTTATCTGGCTAACCTGTGGCTCAGCTACCGGTTGCCTGATTACCTGATCAAAGGTTTAGGCTTCGGTTTCGGCGGCAACTACGCCAGCGACAACAAAATCCTGAACAGTGTCAGCCAGGGCGTCTTTATCCTGCCCGCCTACACCGTTCTGAACGCGACCGCTTTTTATGAGCAGAGAAAATTCCGTATTTCGGCCAAGGTGGATAATCTCACCAATCAACATTACTGGATTGGGTACACGACGATGAATCCGCAAAAACTGAGAAGTATTGTCGGTAGCATCAGTTATAAATTTTAAGTAAGTGCCTGTCAAAACCCCTAAACCGCATCGGCGGACCACCCCTGAAGGGGACTTTATCTATTCGCAAGCAAAGTCCCCTTCAGGGGCGGTCCGCCGATGCGGTTTAGGGGTTTTGACATTATACAAGCGAAACAAAACCAACAGCGCCATGAGTACGACAAAGGGAGTTAAGACGTGGTTTCAGATTCATAAATGGACTAGCCTGATTTGCACGGCTTTTCTGCTCATGCTGTGCCTGACGGGCTTGCCGTTGATCTTTTCCGAAGAGATTGAACACCTGGATGGCGCGGCAAAGCTGGCTCCCGCCATGCCCGCGGGAACACCAAATGTGGGGCTCGATCGATTGGCCAAAACCGTAAAAACCGCCTTCCCGAATAAGGTCACGCGCTACGTATTCTGGGATGAACATGAGCCCAATACGACGACTTTTGGCCTGACCGATTCCTTAACCGCCCCGCCAGACAACTTCAAGAACGTCATCCTCGATGACCGCACGGCGAAAGTACTTGACGAACCTAAATACGACGAAGGGTTCATGTATGTGATGCTGCAACTGCACGTGGACATGTTCATGGGCATTGGCGGCAAGCTCTTTCTGGGCCTGATGGGGTTGTTGTTTATCGTAGCTATCGTTTCCGGCCTGATGCTGTACAGCCCGATCATGAAACGCTTTGATTTTGGACTGGTACGCACCGAGAAATCGACTCGCCTGAAATGGCTCGACTTACATAACCTACTTGGCGTTGTGACCGTGGCCTGGGCCGTAGTAGTTGGCTTTACGGGCGTCATCAATACGTTGTCGGAAGTGGTGCTGGGGTTGTGGCAGCAAGGTCAGCTGGCCGAAATGGTGGCTCCGTATAAAAATGCCGCTCCCCTCAGCGGCAAACTCAGTTCGCTCGATCAGGCAGTGGCCATCGCCCGAAAAGCAGCCCCCGACATGACACCCTCGCTGATCGCCTATCCGGGTACGTTATTTTCCAGCCAGCACCACTACGCTATTTTTATGAAAGGCAACACGCCCCTGACCGAGAAGTTGATTAAACCCGCTTTGGTGGATGCGAAAACCGGCAAGCTGACCGACATGCGGGATATGCCCTGGTACGTTAATGCACTGTTCATTTCGGAACCGCTGCATTTTGGGGATTACGGCGGATTGCCACTCAAAATCATCTGGGCAATTTTCGATCTGATTACGATTGTGGTTCTAGGTAGCGGCCTGTATTTGTGGTTTGCCCGAAATAAAGCGACCAAAGCACAAATTACCCGGATGGAAATCAGTCGGCAAAAAGTAAATCGTCAGCAACTGGAAGAGTCCGAAATCGTAAGCCTTAGCGTAGAGAATGAACAAGAAAATTAAGAACAGTTTCTGGCATGTCTGGGCCATCCCAACCCTATTGGCCGTCGTGAGTCTTTTCGGGCTGATCTCCGCATTGGTGGGCGACGATTTTCTGGATTTACTTTCCTGGATCACCCTCACAATTCCCCTCGCCGTCATTACGTGGTTTGTCGTGATTGCTTTCAAGAAGAACGGGAAGCGCAGAACAACAGCAAAATAGAGTTTACGTTTTATCGCGTGGCGAACTGAATCAATGGACTGCCACGCGATAGAACGCATTAATCAACCAGCGTCGACGTAGCAAACAACGTAATTTGCATGCCATCGGGTGCCTGAACCCGCGAAACCTCACTCCAGGGCGCGGTTGTGGGCGGTGCCACCGACGTAGCGCCACCATCGATCCACGTTTCCGTTGCGGCTGCGATCGGCTCAACAACCCGCAACGCCAGCCGGACCGGACCCGCCACGCGCTTCCCTACTTCGATTTGATCAATGCGCTCGGCATGTTTACTGTCAATCAATTCAAGCGATGCCCGACCAGCGTCCAGAATAATGCCATTACCGGCGTCTTCGTGCCATTCTTTCGACGTCTCCAAACCGATTGTATCGCGGTAGAAACGGATTAGCTCATCCAGATTATCGACGGTGAGGATAAGGCGGAGTTCTTTAACTGTGGTTTTCATAAGATTTTTAATTTCAGGCAGGATGAACTGGATTCAGATAAACATCCTGTTTAATCCAGTTCATCCTGCCTGAAAAAGAACGTTGTCACTTGATTCTCCCCAGCACTTTGTCCAGATTGACCGTCGCGGTGAGGTAATCGTACACGGCTTGCAGGTAATTTGACTTGGCCTGCGTGAGCGAAAGTTCGGCGTCTGACATATCCAGCCGAGAAGCGATTCCCTGTTTCCAGCGGTCGCGGGTAATGCGATAACTTAGTTCCGCTACCGATATGGTTTGCCGTTGGGTTTCGATCCGTAAACGCGCTTCCTCTACGTTCGCCAGCCCAATTTTCACCTGCGCCCGAACAATCTCTTTTAAATTCGCCACCTGCGTTTCCGTTTGCTGCCGCGTAATCTGTGCCTGCTGGATGCGGGAATTCGTTCGGTAGCCGGTAAAGATGGGGACGCTCAATTGCAATCCCAGATACGTACTAACTGGCCATCTGTACTCGTCGACCCGAAAATTATTGGCCTGCGATTGCGACTGAGCCAGCCCAATGGCTGACAATTTGGGTTGGCGCTCGGCTACTTGTATCGCTACCTGTTCCCGATTCAGTTTTTCGATCAGTTCCAGTCGACGCACTTCGGGTCGGGCCTGAACGGCCTCGAAATAGGCATCATTACCCGGCAAGGCAAAAAGTGATACGTCGTAGCGTAGTGAATCCTGCAAATCGATGGTTTCCTGCTCATCCAGCCCCATTGTCCGCTTCAAAACGGTTTTGGTGATACCAATCCGATTCGTCAGTTGGATCAACGTCGGGCGCAGATTTTCGACCGTAACGAAGGCGCGTAACGTATCGACGCGGGAGGCCCGTCCCTGCGCCAGCAGCGACCGTGCATCTTTCAGCGCCTGCTCATTTCGGGCGATACTCTGTTGTTGCAGTCGAAGCTGTTCCTGCGTGATCAGTACGTCCAGATACGCTTTTTTCACATCCGTTACAATGCTGGCCCGAACGTCGGCCAGGGCTTCACCCGTTGCCAGTTCATCAATTTGTGCCGCCTTTATACCCGACCGAACGCCAGCCTGAAAAAGGGGTTGCGTGGCCGCAATGCCACCCAATAACGCATTCGATCCACCCACGCGGAACGTCGCCAGTTGGTTTTCGGGAAGACCCACGAAACTCCCCGGCAAAAACGAAACCTGTTTATTGAAATAGTACAGGTACTGGGCAGAGCCCGCTACGTTCGGCAGTGAATAGCTACGGGCTTCCACTACTTTCTGGGCCGATTTGGTCGTTTCCAACGTAGCAACCTGCAAATCACGGTTTTTATCCAGGGCCAGCTTAACGGCATTTTCCATCGTTAACTGGCGCACCTGGGCCTGCGTTCGCCCGGCGCTACCCCAAATCAACAGGGTAGCGAGGAGCATATAAATAAGACGTTTCATGAAATCTGTTAAATGATAGTTATTACTCGGCCAGTTCTAACTCCGCAACCTCAGCGTGTTTGTGAACTTTGGAGAAGTAGGAATACACCGCTGGTATGATGTAGAGTGTCAGGAAGCCAGCGAACAAGAGGCCGCCAACAATGACGGTGCCGAGTGAATTGCGGCTGTTTTCCGTGAGTGCAATCGGAATGGTACCGAAGATCATGGCCAAACTCGTCATCAGAATCGGGCGGAACCGGGACGCAGCGGCCGCTTTGGCGGCTTCAAACGGACTCAATCCCTGTTCTTTGCTCTGGTTGGCGAATTCCACGATCAGGATACCGTTTTTGGTGATCAGACCAATCAGCGTGATAATCCCGATCTGGCTGAAAATATTCAGTGTCTGACCAAAAAGCCACAGACTGAGTAAGGCCCCCGTCATGGCCATCGGCACGGTGAGCAGGATGATAAACGGATCGATCAGGCTTTCGAACTGAGCCGCCAGCACCAGGTAAATCAGGATCAGGGCGAAGACGAACGCAAACAACAGACTCGATGAACTTTCGGCAAAGTCGCGCGATTCGCCCGCCAGGGACGTTTTGATGGTCGGTGGCAAGACTTTCTGAGCAATCCGATTCATTTCCGCGACACCATCGCCAATAGTTTTTCCCGGCGCTAACCCGGCTGAAACCGTCGCCGAAATCGACTGATCGTAGCGGTAGATGGCCGCCGGACTAATGCTCTCTTTGAACGAGACCAGATTATCCAGCGAGACGACTTCCCCGGTTCGGGTGCGTACATACATGGCTTTCAGGTCGTAAGGCGTATCGCGGTCCTGCTTCTGCAACTGACCAATTACTTCGTATTGACGGTCGTTGTAGATAAAATACCCGTATCGCTGACCACTCAACGCCAGTTGCAATCCGCGAGCGATTTCAGCCACCGAAATCCCCAGCTCAGCCGACTTAGTGCGGTTAATGGTAAGGACCAGTTCAGGTTTGTTCACTTTCAAATCCGAATCCGCAAATCGGAGAATCGGGCTTTTACTTGCTTCGGCCATAAATTGAGGAAGCACCGCCGTTATGGCCGCCAGATTTGGCGCCTGCAATACGTATTGAACGGGTTGCGACTGACCAAATCGACTGCCGATGGTTGGCGGCTGAACCGGAAATACCATCACACCCCTGAAATTCTGAGCGTTTTTGGAATAGGTCGCGAAGACATCGGCCTGCGTGGTCGTTCGTTCATCGGCTTTTTTGAGGAAGGTATTTTGAATGGCAACGTTGACCGGCGCGGGAGGGCCAAACGTCAATGCCAGAATCGAATACGTCTGAAATAAACCCTTTGTGGAATCGACCGAGAATTTGGCGATCTCCTTCATGTACTTCTCGGTGTACTCGTACGACGAACCTTCCGGTGCAACCACCGCTAAACTAATCTGCGAACGGTCTTCTAACGGAGCCAGCTCCGAGGGTAACTGCTTGCCAATGAAGTAGATCAATCCGAACGTGACGGCCAGCGTTGGGAAAGCGACCCAACGATAATTCATAAACCAACCCAGGGATTTTTCGTAGCCCCGATTCAGCCCTACAAAATACGGTTCGGTTGTCCGGTACAGCCAGTTTGGGGTCGTGTGCCGTTTCAACAGGTAGGCGCTCATCATCGGTGAAAGCGTCAGCGCGACAAACGCTGAGACGAGCACCGAACCGGCCACCACCACGGCGAATTCCTGAAATAGCTTTCCAGTCACGCCCGGCAGAAATAGAATCGGCAGGAAAACGGCGGCTAACGTAATGGTCGTTGAAATAACCGCGAAGTAAATCTCCGACGACCCCTTGAACGCAGCCTGCAACGGCGACATCCCTTCTTCCACTTTGGCGTAGATATTCTCCAGCACCACAATGGCATCATCAACCACCAGCCCAATCGCCAGCACTAACGCCAACAACGTCAGGATGTTAATGGAATAGCCAGCCACGTACATGATGAAAAAGGCCGACACAATGGACACCGGAATCGCCACCACCGGAATGATGGTCGAGCGCCAGTCGCGCAGGAAGAGAAATAAAATCAGGATGACCAGCCCGAAGGCCACAAACAGCGTTTCTTCCACTTCGGAAATCGAATCCCGGATCGGTTCCGTAAAGTCTTTCCCAATCGTCAATTGATAATCGGCGGGAATTTCCTTGCGCAATTCTTTGAGTCGACGGTAAAATTCATCCGCAATTGCGACGGCATTGGCACCCCGCTGTGGTTCGACAAAAACCCCGATCGTTGGCGAGTTTCCTTTCAGGCTGTTCAGAATCGCCGTACGTTCATTTTCAGCCCCTAACTCCGCGTAGCCAATATCCTTGAACCGAATAATACTGCTCCCCTCCTGCTTGAGAATCATGTTATTAAAATCATCCTCCTTCGTCAATCGGCCCAGCGTCCGAACGGTCAGTTCGTTCCGGTCGCCTTCAATCCGACCCGACGGTAAATCCACGTTTTCTTTTCGCAGCGCCTGCTCAATATCCGACGGTGTTAGTTGATAAGCCGCCAGTTTGGCCGGGTCGATACGCAGACGCATCGCGTATTTTTTCTCGCCCGCAATACCCACCCGTTTTACGCCCGGAATGGTCTGCATCCGCTCTTTAATGACCGTAGACGCGATATTACTGACTTCCAGAATGCTACGTGTTTTGCTCTCCACCGCCATGAAAATCACGATGTCGCCACTGTTCGCTTTCTCCACGATGGGCGGATCGACATCGCCGGGTAACAACCGACGGGCTTTGGTAACTTTATCGCGAACGTCGTTGGCGGCCGCTTCTAAATCGGCGTCGAGGTTGAACTCAACCGTGATCACGCTGGCCGCTTCCCGCGAAACCGACGAGATGGTACGAATGCCGTTGGCTTCTCCAATCGACTCTTCCAGCGGTTTGGTGATCTGGTAGGCGATCACGTCGGGGCTGGCCCCCGGATGCGTCGTGGTGACGGTGACGATTGGCGAATCGGTGACGGGATATTCCCGGATGCCCAGATACGTAAGCCCAACGAAACCAAATAATATAATCAA
Source organism: Spirosoma endophyticum (assembly GCF_900112365.1). Taxonomy (GTDB): domain Bacteria; phylum Bacteroidota; class Bacteroidia; order Cytophagales; family Spirosomataceae; genus Spirosoma; species Spirosoma endophyticum. The sequence continues at coordinate 520,579 of NZ_FOLQ01000001.1, forward strand.
TACCGAGAGCACCCCGGCCAGCACTGGCCGCTGAATACTAATTCCCGCTAAACTCATGTGTGTAATTTTTTAAATCGATAAAAGAGACGTCAACTATTCGACCGTAGAAACCGTAACAGGAACGCCCGTATCGAGACGTAGTAGATTGGTGGTCAGCAACGTATCACCGATGGAGAGACCGTCCAGAATTTGAACCGTTCCTTTGGTGCGGCTTCCGGTTTTCACGTCACGACGTTCGGCCTTACCGTGGTTGAGCCGGAATAGCGAGTAGCCTTTGGCCGTGGGAATTAGTGCTTCCGTCGGAATCAGGATGCCGTCTTGCGCTACGTGCAGCGCAAAGGCGATTTTAGCCGATGAACCCGGCACGAGTTTGCCGCCTTTGTTTTCGCTAATGGCTTTTACCAGCAGACTCCGCGTGTTGGATTCCATCTTGGGCTCAGTTGCTGTTACCTTGCCAACGAACGACTGATTGCTGTTTTCAGTCATAAACTGAATCGCCTGACCCGGCCGAACGTCGGACGCGTATTTTTCGGGAATCGTGAAATTGACTTCCACCCGACTAACGTCATCAAACGAACTCAGCACAGTCGACGGCGTTACGTAGGCACCCACGTCCACCCGTTTCAGGCCCAATTTTCCGGCAAACGGTGCCCGAATTTCGGTCTTCGCCAGGTCCACATCGATCATTGCTATTTCGGCTTGCAGTACGTTGAGGTTTGTCAGTACCTTGTCATATTCCTGCTGATTGACCGCTTCGGTCGCCAGGAGTTCGCGGAAGCGTTTTTCGTCCAGCTGCGCCAGTTTTGCCTGAAGGGCTATACGGTGTTTTTTAGCCAGCAAATCGGCGTCATCCAGTTTATACAGCAACGTTCCCTGACTAACGTAGCTGCCTTCCCGGGCATATACCCGAACGAGTTTGCGGGCTACTTCACTCACCAGATCGACCTCCTGATTGGCCGCGATGGTTCCTGTTGTCTGAAGCTCGTCAGTAATCGTTTCGCGTTTAACCACGAAAGCATCCGAAGCGACAACATCCGTTGCGTCTTTATTATCGGATGGTGGTGCCGTTGCGGCTTTCTCTGCCGATGGGTCGGCTTTTTTGGAAAACAGTTTTGGTGTAATGAAGAAAAGCGCGAAGGCCAGTGCAATGCCACCGGCGATAACTGATTTTGTTCGATTTTTGATCGTTTTCATTGTGTTTATGGTTGTATTATTTTATTGTTCTACAACTATCGAACTTTAATTGTTTTATGGTTATCGAACAAGTCGACTTGCGGGATGGTTCATCAAGATTAAAATCAATTGAATTATTTTAACTCGCCCGATTGTTGTGGTAGCAATTACTGTAGCTACTCCTTTTTCGGTTTAGTAGACAGGATTGGCAAGTAGTAGAAGGAATAAGATTATGAAGACGTACCAGCACCCCACAACGGATCAGATTACCTTAACCGGCGTACTACACGCGCTGAGTGATCCGGTGCGACTCAATTTTGTGCAGTGTTTAGCCAAGCTGACGAGCGAATCGCCGTGTGGGGCCATTCCGTCACCCGTTGCCAAATCGACCATGTCGCATCACCTGCGGGTGTTGCGCGAGGCCGGCATTATTCATATCCGTACCGAAGGCACCCAAAGCCTGACGTCACTTCGCCTGCACGAACTGGAAGAAAAATTTCCCGGCGTGTTAGGCTCCGTGCTGAAAGCCGCTACTACGTATTCGATTGCAGAGGAAGCCTAATTACTGATTTTCTCAGCGCTCTTTGCCTAAAAAGACTACTTTTGCCCCGTCAATTGGTGTGCTTCCTTATCCGAAGCACTTAAAAGGGAATCCGTCGAGCCACGTAAGCGGTTCTAATCGGAGCAGTTCCCGCTGCTGTATGTTAACAAAAAGGTTTTGACACGTAATGCCACTGTTACGCGACAAGCGTGATGGGAAGGCGTCAAAACTGAACGAGCCAGAAGACCTGCCTGTCGACATGATAACCGGTTTGCTTTCGGGAAGAAAAGCAAAAGGAGAACTGTGGCAGGCTGCGTTTTGTAGCCCCTATCTCCATTTGTCGTTTCTCGTCTGCTCCCCGGCCTTTTTTCACTACGGGCAACACCCAGATCGAGAAACCTTCATGATTAACCCTCTTTTACTGGATTCCCTACTGCTTGGCGTTCAACACTCCTTCGAGCCCGATCATATGGCGGCCGTGTCGGTGCTGGCGTCCGAAAAAGATAAAAATAATCGCGTATCGGCAGGGCTTCATTTATGGCGGGTTATCTGGCGGTCGTCGCATTGGGCGTTGGGACATTCGTTTACGCTGGTGCTATTCGCCTGCCTTATTTTACTGCTCAAATCAACGCTGTCGCTCAACATTGCCGCCAAAGTGGAACTGGCCGTTGGTCCACTCATGATCTGGCTGGGCGTTGTCGCCATCCGGCGAAATTTCAAGCTGTCCAAGCCGCATACTCACGCGGTTCAATCCACTACGTTGAGCCGGTCTTTTTGGGTAGGCATGGTGCATGGCCTGGCAGGTACGGGTGGGGCCTGCACGATCGCGCTGACACTTGCCGCCCGCGATGCCTCGACCGCCGTCTGGATTATTGTGCTACAAAGTCTGGGTATTATTGTCGCCATGACCATCTATGGCTGTCTGCTGGCTTTCTCCTTGAATAAAGTCGTCGTAAAATGGCAATCGGCCCTGCGCGCCATCAACTACGTAGTGGGTGCCTTTTCAATTGCCATTGGCGTATATACCCTCTTCGAAGTTTTTCAGTCTTAATCAGTACCTCAGTTTTCATGCAACAGTCTATTTACCAAATGTCTGTACGCCGTCTCTGGCTTCCAGTCCTGACTTCATTTAGCCTATTTTCTACCTGTGTAACAGCAAGCGGACAGCGTATTACACCCGACTCCACGCGGGAACGCGCCCTCGATCCGGTGGTCGTGACAGCAACTCGCTACGAAACGCGCAAAGAAGTTATCCCGCAGAAATTGGACATTATCTCCCAGCAGGATATTGCGCTGACACCCGCTTATGACCTGACGGATATTGTCAAAAAAACGGCCTCGGTAAACGTCATTCAGTATCCAAGTCTTTCGTCGGGCATCGGCATTCGGGGATTTCGACCACAGTTTTCGGGCCTGAATCAGCGTACGTTACTCCTGATTAATGGCCGTCCAGCGGGGGCAACCAATTTATCACTCATCAACCTCAACGGCGTCGACCGGATAGAAGTCCTGAAAGGTCCCGCATCATCTTTGTACGGTTCGCAGGCGATGGGTGGCGTTATTAACATAATAACCCGCCGGTCGAGGGGCGAAACGCGGGGACTTGCTTTTCTGGAATACGGTAGTTTCAAGACCGTGCAATCGGGTCTGAATGTGGGAGGAAACCTTACCAAAGGACTGGATTATGATCTTTCCTTCGCCTATTTCGAGCGTGCCGCTGACTACAAAATTGGGAAAGATAACCTGTTGCGGAATGCCTTTGGCTTCACTACGTCCCAACGAAACTACAGCGCGAAACCCGCCGAAAGGGTTGATGAGACCAAAAGCGATGGGCAAACGCGACCTTTCACGCAGATGCACTACTACTCCGGCGCGCTACGTTTGGGCTATCAGTTGAGCAACAAATGGCGCGTTGATGTGCGGGGCGAACGCTTCCAGGCACGCGATGTAGAATCGCCGGGCGATATTACGTATGGCTCCACCGAAGCGAGCAGCAAAGACGTTGACCGGAATACAGGAGAAGCTTTAGTAACGGGCGAACTCGGTAAGCACCGGCCCGGTCTAACCGTTTTTAGGGCCGAAGAAGCGACTAACAATATCACCACCAACGTATCAGGAAAACCCACTGTCCCCTACCGTTCGACTCAGACAACAAACGCCTGGCAGGGTATTCAACTCAAAGACGTCTGGCAGCTCGGGCGTCATTCGCTGATTGTGGGGTACGACTATTTGAACGCGTCTACTCAAAGCCGCCGGTGGATCAACGACACAACCGAACGGGCCCCTACCCAACCTAACTACGCGTTGATCTCGTCGGCCTTCTACGCTCAATTGCTCCTGACGGTCAACCGGCTGACTATTCAACCGGGTATTCGCTACGATAACATTACGTTTGACGTAAAAAATACGCCCCTGCTTACTACGTATCAGGGCGGCAAAAAAACGAATCCGTTTGTGAGTCCAAGCATTGGGTTAAGCTATCAACTCCTCCAGTCAGTACGCGTCAAAGGGACGGTTGGTCGGGCGTTCGTGACACCAGATGCCTTCAGCGTGGCGGGTTATTCCGAAACCCGAACGACGGCGGGAAAAATTTCGGTCATTGCGGGGAATCCAGATTTAACGAACGAAAGCAGCCTGGGGTGGGATTTGGGGCTGAGTTTCAGCAAACCCCAAACGGGACTTTCGGCGAACGTAACGTACTTCTCAACGCACATCAAAAACCGCATTGCCCGCGTGGTCTCGACTGTTAATGAGGTGTTACCCAATAAAGATGTCATCGTGTCGCGGACGAGCTACGTCAATGCCGCCGACTCCGACATCAGTGGTCTGGAGACAGAAGTAGCTTATGATTTTGGTGCGTTGAAGAACTACCGCTACTCATTGCGGGTGTTTGCCAACGCGACGTCGATGTTCAGAGCAACCGAAATTATTGTCGGAACGGATGCCTCGCGTAGTGAGCGTGACATTGCCAACGTAGCGAAGACCAACGTCAATTATGGACTGGAATACGATAACCTGAGCTGGTTACGAATGCGCTTATCCGGCCGCTACGTTGGTACCAGAAAAGACACTGATTTTACGGATGTCGCCAGCCCCGAAATCGAATATCCAAGCTACATGGTGCTGGACTTTGCTACGTCGTTCAACCTGGCCAAACGACATACCATGACCCTGCAGGTCACTAATTTAACAGACGAAAATTATTACGAAAAAAGGGGGTATAACCTTCCGGGACGAGCGGTGTCGGTTCGGTATGCGGTGGCATTTTGAGTTGAGTTTACCCCACCCCAACCCCTCCCCTTGAACTAAGGGGAGGGGCTACTAATAAGAGAAGGAGCTACTAACACTACGAGGTCTCACCCCTCCCCTGTTTTTCAGGGGAGGGGCCGGTGGTGGGGTAAATTTCTCGATCAATACCTCCCGCCCAGTCTCCTGGCGTTCAGTTCTGGGTTTCCTTCAATAGCGGGCAACTGGCTGGGACGTTGTGTGAGGCCCGTTGTGTCGGTTAGGGACTTCATGAAGGCAACCAGTGCTTTTTGCTCTTTCAGGGTCAGATTCAGCGGATCTTCAGCCAACGTTTGCCCTTCTACGGCAATGCCGATTCCAATACCACCACCCCGATTGTAGAAATCAACCACCTGATCCAGCGTTTTGTACGCACCATTGTGCATATACGGACCCGTCAGGCCAGCGTTACGAACGGTGGGTGTTTTGAAGGCAAACCGGTGAATATTTTTTTGATACGTATTAAATTTCCCCTCATCCTTATCAATTCGAGCGCGTCGTTTTTTTGGTCGCCGGGGCACGCCGATAATTTCACTATCCATTTTCTTATCGTAAATGGGCGGCACAAAGCCGTTATAAACCGGAAAGAAATGGCAGGTGGCACAACGGGCTTTGCCTAGAAACAGGTTAAACCCATTCCGTTCATCCTCCGATAGTGCTGCCGGTTCTCCACGCAAATATTGGTCAGGACGAGCGTTCAGGCTGGTGAGGCTGCGGATATAGCTCGCCAGTGCATTGCGCAGATTGGGGGCGGTAAGTCCCGAAGAAAAGGCTTCGCTGAACATTTTTTTGTACTCGCTGCTGGAGGCCAGCTTTTTGACTGCCGAATCGGGTGACGTACGCATTTCGTGAATATTATTCAGCACGTCGTGCGCCTGATCTTCGAGAAAAAACACGCGTGAGTCGTAGAACTGAACATTTTGCAAGCCCGCATTTAACAGGGTTGGCGCATTACGTATCACTGATTTACGACTACCAAACGCCCGGCTTTTCGGTCGCCCATCGGTGAACGCCCGCTCGGGCTGGTGGCAGGACGCGCAACTACGCGCGTTGTTTCCCGACAACAGCGGATCAAAAAACAGTACTTTCCCCAACGCAACTTTTTGGGGCGTACTAACAAAATCACCAAAGTTGATCAAATAATCGGGGCGAAACGCGCCTGAATCGGACAGCGTTGCTACGTTCGGCGAGAGGAAGCGGGCGTTGCTGATGGTGCGAATACCCAGTTCCAGACGCGCCTGTTTTAACGATCGGCAGAGTGGATACAGCTTATCTCTTACAAATGCAACTCGGTCGAAGTTATCAAAGCCGGGAGCCTGCTCAATGGCCTGAATGGTTTCTGCCCATCGCTGCTCTAGTTGATTACCAAGCGGTTGCGTTAACCGCATTGCGTAGGGCCGGAACGTATCATGAAGCTTCCTGAGCGATACGACCGCTTCGGGTAAGCCGGTACGGGCAGCGGGCGCATCATAGCCCGTGATGCCCAGAGCTACTATCCTGAACAGTTGCTGGCGAATGGCTTCTACGACGTCCGTATCATTTATGAGATCGGCCGGTATACCCTGCTCCAACCGGGATGAGTACGCCATCAAAACAGTCAGTTCGCGGGTTAACTCCGCCTTTTGTTTGGGGGCATATGTGGGGAACAGATAGGGCTCTACAACTTGCAGTCCCGTAGGCAGAATAGGCGTCTGACCCGGCTCATATTCCTCCACCTCCACTACCGGCGGCCCATTCACGTGACTGGCCAGAAACGGCTGGTAGTATTCCAGCAACCATTCGATACGTTTGTAATCCTGGCGGCTTCGCACAAAAGCGGCTCTGAGCGAATCGGCGGGTGCATCCGCCAGTACGTAAGCAGCCAATTGCTGCACCTGCTGATGAAAGCGTGTTTTATCAGCCAGGAATTGACGGTACACGGCCTTACTATCGGACGGGAAATCCTTTGGCAGAAAGGCCGCAATGGACACTACCATGAAACATAAACCCAGTAACCGATACATTGGTAAGTATGAAATAGTAGCCTGGACGGCTACGTCCGGGGTGAAGCCAGGTGTTGTTTACCCAAACGTGGCCGTCCAGGCTACTAAACTTTATTGAGTGACCCGTCGAATGTTATCCAGCAATATGGCCGTTGCGATACCCACATTCAGCGATTCGGCGTCCCCGTACCGAGGGATCGTGACACGCTGGGTAACATACTGCGCTGTATCTGGCCGGATTCCATTCGACTCATTGCCCATGACCAGATAACCCGATTTGCTGAACGCCAGTGTATGCACGTCTTCGCCATCTAAAAAAGCGCCATACACGGCTAATTTACCGACCGGCTCATCGTTGGATTGCTTCAAGACGTCTGCTACGTTGCCATACCACCAGTTCACCCGCGTGAACGAGCCTTTGCTGGCCGAAATAACTTTGGGATTGTAGACGTCGGCGGTGGTTTCGGAACAGAGAATTTTTCGTACGCCATACCAGTCGGCAATGCGCAGGATGGTACCCAGGTTACCGGGGTCACGGATATCGTCTAAAATCAGCGCAATCTCGTTAGGGGCGGCCAATAGTGGACGGTTCTCTTTCGTTTTAACAACGGCCAGGGCAGCGTTGTTACTTTCGAGCGTCCCGGCCCGCTCCAGTTCAGCAATCGATACGATTTCGACCGGTGTTCGTTGGCGTTCTGTTAAGTGAACGTTTTCTTTGTAGAACGCTTCGGTTGCAATGACTAGTTCGGTCTGAAAATCGGATTGTAGCACCTCTTGCACGCTCTTGGCGCCTTCGACCAAAAATGTGCCGTGTTGCTGTCTGAATTTTTTCTGATGCAGCGACTGAATATATTTAAGTTGATTTTTGGAAAGCATGAAAAAGATGTATGATGTCAAATATATGATGTATGATCGGCTCCAGAGCTATACATCTTACACCATACATCATATATCGAGAATAAGCCTTTTCCTGATAGTTACCTCCCTATCCGGCTGTCTGAGTTCCAAGCAATTAGGCAACAACGTCTATTTACTGACGTCCCAAACGGTGCGGGGCAACAAGAAGATCTCTACGGAGTCGCTGGAGAGCCTTATTCCCCAAAAACCCAATCGCCGGATTCTGGCCCTGCCCATCACCCCTCCGCTCTGGTTTTACCAATTGGGATTGCGCAAGTATAATCACGAAGCCGCCGTGCGTGAGTTTCAGGCCAAAACTAACGAATTTGAGCAGCAAAGCCAGCAACTAGCGAATCAGCCAGACGCCCTTAAGAAGTTAAACCGACAATATGGACGGCAGTTAAAGCGCCTTCGTGTAAAGGCAGAAGAAGGCAACTGGATCATGCGTAGCCTTGGCGAGCCGCCCTCCTATTTTGCCGAAGCCGATGCAAAGGCCAATGCCGCCAAAATGCAGAAATATCTGTCGGACAAGGGGTTCTTTAATGCAAAAGCCACGTATAAGCTCGATACGTTACGTCGACGGCAGATCCGGGTCAATTACCTGGTGGCGGAGAATGAAGGGTTTTTCCTGCGGAATATTGTTTATAACATCGCCGATCCGCGCGTTGATTCCATCGTCCGTAAATCGTTTGATAAGTCTCGGCTTAAGGTGGGTGAACGATTTGATTTCGATAATATGTCGGGCGAGCGGATTCGGATTGAGTCGTTGCTACGTGATCAGGGATATTATGCCTTTTCCCGTCAATACATCCGGGCGACCGACGTCGATACGGTTCGGCGGGGAAATGACCGCCGGTTCCGCGATGGGCTCGAACCGGGCGACTCCACCCGGCGCAATGTCGATGTGGCCTTGCAGATTGTGAATCCTCCGGGCAAGTCCGCTCACCCAATTTACCATTTTGGCGAGGTAGACGTACGTATTAGCCCCGATGCGACTCAACCTATTGTGGCTGGGGTTAGTCTGGATACGGTCAAACGCAATGGTATTACGTATCTGCTGGGTGGGCGCGATATTTCTGTCCGGCTACTGGATGCCAAAATTCAGGTCAGGCCAAATTATTTATATAGCCAGACCGATTATCGCGATACGCAACGGCAATTATTCGTCTTGAACCAATTCAAGTTCGTTAACCTCAATTTCGTTGATACCACGAACCGTCTATTGCGAACGCTTATTACGGCAACTCCTTTAGACAAATACGAAGCGACAGCGGAAGGGGGCGCTACGGGTCTGTTGTACCAGGGAAAAGGGTTTCCCGGTGGATTCGGCAGTTTGATTTTCCGGGTGCGTAATCTGTTCGGCGGCCTGGAAACGCTGGAAACCTCCGTCCGCTACGGTTTAGAGGCCCAAACCGGATTTGTACCAGACCCCAATAGCAATCGGGCGGTTTATACATCGCAGGAACTGGGGATCAGCAGTTCGCTTATTTTTCCACAGATTTTATTTCCGGGACCTATCCGATTTAAGTTCAACCGATACGCCCCCCGCACACAGATAAGTTTAAGTTATAACAATACGTATCGGCCCGATTTCAAACGCTCGCTTTTGCGAGCAAGTATGGCTTATAACTGGCAAACAACAGCCGCCAAACAATTCAGCTTCCTGATTGCGGATATTAATCTGATTAATGCAAATCCAGGTACTAATGAGGTAATTAGTAATGCATTTCAGGCACAGTTGGATTCATTAAGAAATCAGGGAAGCACCGTCTATTTGAGTTTTCGGCGGTCACTTAGTTCAAGCTTTAGTTTCGCTTATACGTACAACACGAATACGCCAGGCCAAAATCGTCGCGCTAATTTCCTCCGTGCGGTTGTTGAGTCGGGTGGTACGACTCTGAATTTTTTTACCGATGCGCAGCTACGTAATCTTTTCAATACGACTGACACCACTGGTTTACAGTTCTATAAGTTTCTTCGTGTCAACGTCGATTACCGGCATTACATTCCGCTCCGTTCCCGCACTACGCTGGCGTTTCGGTTCAACACAGGGTTAGTTTATGGATACGGCTCCAACAGAACCGCCCCCTATGAAAAATTATTTTTCGCTGGTGGAAGCAACAGCATTCGGGCCTGGTTACCCCGGCGGTTAGGTCCCGGTTCCGAATGGCCACAAAAGCTTGATGACCAGCCTGTCTACAATCCTAAATATCCTGGCCAAAAACAATTAAACTACGCAATTGAGAAACCGGGTGACATGATTATCGAAGGCTCTGCGGAACTACGTGGCCGCCTGTTTCACCTCGGGGCCGATGTAAATGGGGCTATTTTCATCGATGCGGGCAACGTCTGGACACTAACCAATAACATCAATCGTCCTGGTACGGTCTTTAAGTTCGATACGTTCTTTCCGCAGATCGCCGTCGGCACCGGTGTTGGCTTACGATTTGATTTCTCATTTTTCGTTATCCGTTTCGATGGAGGCATTAAAGTTTGGGACCCCGCACGGCGCATCCCGGACAATAATAAACCAGATGGCATTGACGATCAACGTTTCATTTTACCCAAATTCTCGTTCAACAGGTTGTCAAGTGGCCCTAATCCACTGGTAATCAATTTCGGGATTGGCTACCCTTTCTAAAACGTATTGGGGTTGTTTACGCTGGCCTACTCATCTCCTCAATTGAAAGCCATATTCGCCTAGTAAGCAAAAGTTAAGTCTAGCAACTTACCGTAGATTCATTTGAGACGAATAGTGGCGCAAGTTGTTTTTCATAAGCCCCTCAAAACTCTCTTAAGAGAAATTAACGCACAGATCCTGCCAAAATGACAGCACAATCGGGGCTTTCTTCGTAATTTTGCAAAAAAGAGTCGATAGCCATCAGTCAATGATCGATAGCTACTGACGACTATTGACCGACGACCATCGACTTATTATGACGCTCATCCCCGAACTGACCATACTGCAAGCTGCTGATAAGGAGCACATTGACCTGCCGCGTACGCTGGAAGATGAATTGGCCATTGGCAAAAAACGATTATACATAGAAAGTTACGGCTGCCAGATGAACTTCGCCGATAGTGAGATTGTGGCAGCCGTCATGCGTAACGCTGGTTATGCAACCACCTCAACGGCTGAGGACGCGGATGTCATTTTCCTGAACACCTGCGCCATCCGCGACAATGCCGAACAAAAAGTCCGTCATCGGTTAAAACACCTTACCGGTCTAAAACGGCAAAAACCCGAACTGCTGGTCGGTATGCTGGGGTGTATGGCCGAGCGTCTGAAAACCAAGTTACTGGAGGAAGAAAAAGTGGTCGACATCGTGGCGGGTCCCGATGCCTACCGGGATATTCCCAAACTGGTTGAAGAAGCCGAGTCAGGACAAAAAGCGGTCAACGTATTTCTGTCGCGCGAAGAAACTTACGCCGACATCTCCCCTATTCGACTAAATTCCAACGGTGTAACGGCTTTCGTATCGATCATGCGCGGTTGCGACAACATGTGCAGTTTTTGTGTTGTACCCTTTACGCGGGGCCGGGAACGTAGCAGAGATCCCTACTCCATCGTTCGTGAAGCACAGGATCTCTTCGATCGGGGTTATCGAGAAGTGACACTGCTTGGTCAGAATGTGGATAGTTACAAATGGAATGATGAATTAGGAATGATGAATCGGTCCGCCGATGCGGGTAAATTGATTGGCAGTCAGACTGTTTCATCATCCATCACTCATCATTCATCATTAAGTTTCGCAGGCCTTCTCGAAATGGTGGCGCGTATCCATCCTGAGCTGCGGGTGCGGTTTTCGACCTCCCATCCCAAGGATATTACGGACGACGTATTGTACACGATGGCTCGTTATGACAACATCTGCAACTACATCCACCTGCCCGCCCAAAGCGGCAACAGCCGGGTCCTGAAGTTAATGAACCGGACGTATGACCGGCCCTGGTATATCGAGAAAATCAACAGCATCCGCCGGATTCTGGGTGACGACTGCGGTATCTCAACCGACATGATTTCAGGCTTTTGCAGCGAGACCGAAGCCGAACATCAGGAGTCGTTGACACTTATGGATTTCGTACAGTATGACTATGCCTACATGTTCGCCTATTCAGAACGCCCCGGTACGCTGGCAGCAAAAAAATACCCCGACGATATTCCGGAAGACGTTAAGAAACGGCGATTGAGTGAAATCATCGCCCGACAACTGGAGCATTCCGCCAAACGTAACCAGCGCCATATCGGGCAAGTGCAGCGGGTACTTATTGAAGGTCCGTCCAAACGTTCCGACGATTTCCTGTGCGGCCGGAATGACCAGAATAAGATGGTTGTCTTCCCGAAAGGCGATCTCCAGAAAGGCCAGTATGTCAACGTATTAGTAACCGAATGTACATCGGCAACGTTGCGCGGGGACGTAGTTTAGCGTTTATGGTATTCGGTTTATGGTTTACGATTGTTGTTTTGTGGCAGCGCACCGTAAACCACAAACCGAATACCGAATTCAGTAACCATTTATGAATCAACAGGAAATTCAAAGCGTTAAACAGCGCTTCGGTATAATTGGTAACGCACCGGCACTCAACTACGCCATCAACGTAGCGATGCAGGTAGCGGCTACCGACCTGACCGTGCTCATTACGGGTGAAAGTGGCAGTGGGAAAGAATCATTTTCCAAGATTATTCACAGCCTGAGTGCCCGGAAACACGGTCAGTTTATTGCGATCAACTGCGGGGCAATTCCCGAAGGTACGATTGATTCTGAGCTATTTGGCCATGAAAAAGGCTCATTTACAGGCGCCGTCGATTCGCGAAAAGGGTATTTTGAAACGACAAACGGCGGTACTATTTTCCTGGACGAAATTGGCGAGATGCCCCTCGGTACACAGGCTCGTCTGCTACGTGTTCTTGAAAACGGTGAGTTCATTCGCGTTGGGTCGTCCAAGACCCAGAAAACCGATGTCCGTGTTGTAGCCGCCACGAATGTTAACCTACTGGAAGCTGTCGAGAAAGGTAAGTTTCGGGAAGATTTGTACTACCGGCTCAACACGGTTCCCATTTTTGTGCCCCCCCTCCGCGAGCGTGGCACCGACATCGAATTGCTATTTCGCAAGTTCACGACCGATTTCGCCGAACGGTATCGGATTAAACCGCTGCAACTCACCGACGATGCGAAGCAACTGCTAATGAGTTTTCCATTTCCAGGTAATATCCGGCAGTTGAAAAATATGGCGGAGCAGATTTCTATACTCGAATCGGAACAGAACAAGCCTATTGATGCCGAGACCTTAAGCAGATACCTACCTCAATCGCAGCAACCCAACCGCACATTAGCCCTGTTTCCGCAAGCAAATGGCAGTAATGGCGAAAACTTTTCGGAGCGGGATTTACTCTACAAAGTGCTGTTCGATATGCGCCGGGATGTCAATGATCTCAAAAAACTTGTCCGCGATGTGCTTGGCAATGAACAGGATGGTCGGCAGATTTTGCATACACACAAAGACCTGTTCGATTCTATTTCGTCGGATGGTGACCCTCGACCAGCGACGGACCCTAACGTAACACGCTTTTTGCCAGCTGTTAACAGCTCGCCATCGCAGCCAAACGTAGTGCCCCGCGACCGACCCAACGGGCCAGCCGCTCCACCCGTAGAAACGTATGGCAGTCATCCACCGGTGCAGATTTTTGATGATGTAGACGGAGATATCAATGATGTAACGGTGGAAGACGTAACCCACGAAACGGAGGAAGACGACTCGCTTTCACTCGAACGTCAGGAAAAAGAAATGATCCTGAAAGCACTTCGGCGGAACAACAACAAACGAAAGTATGCAGCTCAGGCACTCGGCATCTCCGAACGCACGTTATATCGCAAAATCAAACAGTATGAGATTGATGAAGAGTAAGTTATTTAAGAATGATGAATTAAGAATGGTGAATAAGAATTGGAGACACATTGTCATAACATTCATCATTCTTAATTCATCATTCATCATTCAATCCTGCGGGGTTTATTCCTTCACAGGTACAACCCTATCCCCTGATATCAAGACGGTTACCGTTAATAACTTCGTATTGGCAACGGCCGGTGGCCCAGCTAACTTACCGCTGACGTTCAATGAAAAACTAAAGGAATATTACCAGCGATATACGAACCTGAAAGTGGTTCCCGCTAATGGTGACATGGTACTGGAAGGCAATATTACAGGCTATGATTTGGTGGCGGTAGCGCCAACGGCCACTGATCAGGCAGGTGTTAACCGGCTACAAATCACGGTGCTGGCCAGATTCTACAATAATAAAGACGAGACTAAGAATTTCGAGCAACCCTTCTCATTTTACAAGGATTTTCCCCAGAATCAGACACTCAGCCAAAATGAAAGTCGTTTAGTACCGATTATTCTGGATCAGATTGTCCTTGATATATTCAACAAAACGGCCGCCGACTGGTAAAATTGGAATGATTAATCATTAATGATTAATGATTCATACAAAAAACTTCTCTCCATTTATCACTCATCATTCATTATTCATCATTACTTTCGACCCATGCTGGCACTTGACAAAGAAACTTTTTCGTATTGGGTCACTCATCCCGACGATCTTACGCCTACTGACTTCGTGCAGTTGCAGGAAAGTCTGTCAACGTACCCGTATTGTCAGTCACTGCACAGCCTGATGGCAAAAGCGGCTTCAGTGCATCAACGTAGCCAGACCGTTCCGTATGTTCGTCGGGCAGCCGCCCACGCGCTGAGCCGGAATGCGCTACGTAAGCTGATTGACAATGAATTTCAGTGGTCGGAAAACCTGTTGACGAAGCTGAACGAACTGTCATCCAAGCACGTCCACATACCCGATGATTACCAGCAGGAGAGTTACGCGTTCTTTAAATCAAAAATAGGGTTCAGCAACGGGTTTCCTAAATTTTCATTACTGCATATACCCAACCAAGATGAGCTGGAACCCGTCGTCACTACGCCCACGCCCGAAGACCTGACACTCACCGAAATAAATCTACAGAATGATCTCTCTCAGATTAGCGAAACAACACCAGCGCCACCTGTCCTTTCTGCTGCCGACATTGAACGCCAGCGGCAATTTGATCTGATCGACAGCTTTATCAAGAAAGAGCCGCGCATCTCACCCGTGCGTACCAAGCCAGATGAACAACTTGAGCAGGAAGATTTAACAAAACGAACGATATCGGCCGCTGGTGGTGGATTGGTAACCGAAAGTTTTGCTAAAATCCTGGAGAAGCAGGGCAAAATTGATAAAGCCTGCGAAATCTATCGAAAACTAATGGTGAAAAATCCCGAAAAAAAGGCGTACTTTGCGGCAAAAATCAGCGAATTAACGAGGGCGAAAGGTGACTCAACTGAATCCTAAAAACCTTTCCTGATTACTAACAACTCTTTACAGATAAAACGCACCGGCGTCCCGGTGATAACAGACTTCATGGTAACGACAATCATTGTCATCATTTGCATTCTCACCGTTCTGCTTATTCTTATCGTACTTATTCAGAACTCAAAAGGTGGAGGACTGGCTGGTGAATTCGGCGGTCTGGGGTCGAATCAATTGATGGGCGTTAAGAAAACAACCGACCTGCTGGAACAAATTACCTGGGGCCTTGGCATCGGTGTGATGGTCCTTTCGCTGGCATCTTACATCATGATTGATCGCAATCAGGCGGGTGGGATCAACAGCGCAAACGTAGATCGGGCACAAACCCAAACGCTTCCCGGTGCGGCTGCTCCAACACCAGCTCCAGCACCTAGTCAGGCGACTCCGGGTGCGGCTGCTACGCCCGGCACATCAAGTTCGGCGCTGACGCCTAAAAAGTAACGTATCGATTTTAAGCATCAAAAAAGCCATTTCTGAAACGGAATGGCTTTTTTTGATGCCCGTTTACGCGGCTGCCTGCGCCAGTAATTGTCGGGCAATGGGCAACAGGGTTTCCTGAACGGGATAGGTTCGCTGACTCTCCAGCATAAACGTTGCCGGGTTAGGAAGATGACTATACCGCCGGATCAGGTCAAGTTTGATATTCTCAAACGTATTGACCAGACTCTTCCGCACAGCTTCCACAAAGTTCAGTTTCACAACTCGTCCACCGGGTTCCTGTTCCGAATACAGACTCAACGAGAAGTAGTAAATCTGCGTTTCGGACTGGTTCGTGGCATGGATCAGCAGATAGCCTTCCTCGGGACGTAGTGGTAACACGCCCACCGGCGTAAGCGTCAACGATCGGGCAATATCTTCCCAACGTTGCTGTCCTTCTGTCAGCATCGACTGAAACCGGGGCAGCGCGAATTCCATAATCGCATCCATCTCCACCATAAACGCCGAGTCCGTCACCTCGGATTTATACTCAATTCGGGGTGGTGGGCCGGTAACTCTACTTATTCGCTTGGGGAAAGCTGCATTTAACGTACCTTTGCCCCTCGAAAAACGAATACCAGCATCGTAGTGATTGCGTAGTTCGGGCAGGTCAGGCCAGAGTTTTTGTTCCGTAAAATTCGTCTGTACAGCTTGCAAGTATGCCATCACGACATACTTCTGATATTCGGCATCAAGCCAGTTTTGCGTAAACCAGTCAGGTTGTAATTTTTTCATAAACCGTCGGCAGTCACTTTATCCGTGTATCACTAGGTTAATCTAAGTGCTTTTTGGCAAAGAACCAAATTCTGTACGCCACAATTACTACGTTCACCGAATGAAATTTAGTTAAAGTGGCCAATGGCAGTATGTCAGCCCAAAGCCTGAAAATTTGACAGTCAGACCGTGTTGGCATAGAAATTGGCGCAAGTGAGGAGTCGTGTAAACTATTGCACAAACAGTTAATAACCTTAATCATCTCATTATCATGGTAGCAGAAACGGAAAGCGTTAAAGTGAACGTGAAACCGCTGGCCGACCGGGTGCTGGTAGAAGCCGCCCCGGCTGAAGAAAAAACCTCGTTCGGGATCATCATTCCCGATACAGCAAAGGAAAAACCCCAGCGTGGAACGGTCGTAGCCGTTGGTGCGGGCAAGAAAGATGAACCCCTAACGGTTCAGGTAGGCGACACGGTTCTGTATGGCAAATATGCTGGTACAGAAATAACCGTTGATGGCAAAGAGTACCTCATCATGCGTGAATCGGACATTTTCGCAATCCTGTAATCCAATGATGAATGATTAATGATAAACGATGAATTGGGTCAAACCAGAACCATCATCTTTCATTATCATTCATAATTCATCATTTATAATTCATCATTATACCAATCATGGCAAAGAAAATAATCTTTGATACCGAAGCCCGTGAGCGTATTAAGAAGGGTATTGATACCCTGGCCGACGCGGTTAAAGTGACACTCGGACCTAAAGGTCGGAACGTAATTCTTGACAAAAAATTCGGCTCACCTACCATTACGAAAGATGGTGTGACTGTGGCTAAAGAAATTGAACTGAAAGACGCCATGGAAAACATGGGCGCTCAGTTAGTGAAAGAAGTAGCGTCTAAAACGGCTGATTCAGCGGGAGACGGTACAACTACAGCTACTGTCCTTGCCCAGGCGATCTACTCGATTGGCGCTAAAAACGTAGCGGCTGGTGCAAATCCAATGGATTTGAAACGTGGTATCGAGAAAGCCGTGCTGGCCGTTGTTGCTAACCTGGCTACGCAAGCGCAAACAGTTGGTGATGACTTCGGTAAAATCCAACAGGTGGCTACGATCTCGGCTAACCACGACGAGGAAATCGGCAAAATGATCGCCGAAGCCATGAAAAAAGTTGGCAAGGAAGGCGTTATTACGGTTGAAGAAGCGCGCGGAACGGAAACGGAAGTTAAAACCGTAGAAGGTATGCAGTTCGACCGTGGTTATCTATCTCCTTACTTCGTAACGAACACGGAAAAAATGGAAGCCGAATTAGAGCGTCCATTTATCCTGATTTCGGAGAAGAAAGTATCGTCGATGAAAGAACTGTTGCCAGTTCTGGAGCAGGTAGCCCAAACGGGTCGTCCCTTGCTGATCATCGCTGAAGATGTTGACGGTGAAGCACTTGCTACGTTGGTCGTGAACAAAATTCGGGGTGCCCTGAAAGTAGCTGCTGTAAAAGCGCCTGGTTTCGGTGATCGCCGGAAAGCTATGCTGGAAGACATCGCTATTCTGACGGGTGGCCAGGTTATCAGCGAAGAACGCGGTTTCAAACTCGAAAATGCATCGATCGAATACCTGGGTCAGGCCGAAAAAATTCTGATCGACAAAGACAATACAACTATTGTCAATGGTGTTGGCGAGAAAGAAAATATCACAGGTCGCGTAAACCAAATCAAAGCCCAAATCGAAAACACGACATCCGACTACGACCGCGAGAAATTGCAGGAGCGTCTGGCTAAACTGTCGGGTGGTGTGGCTATCCTCTACATTGGTGCGGCTACCGAAGTAGAAATGAAAGAAAAGAAAGACCGCGTTGACGATGCCCTGCACGCAACTCGTGCTGCCGTTGAAGAAGGTATCGTAACCGGTGGTGGTATTGCGCTGATTCGTGCGATCTCATCCCTGGACGCTATCCAGGCCATCAACGAAGACGAAAAAACGGGTATCAACATCATCCGTGTGGCCCTTGAATCTCCACTTCGTACGATCGTAGCTAACGCCGGTGGCGAAGGTTCGGTTATCGTGAACAAAGTGAAAGATGGCGACGGTGGTTTCGGCTACAACGCTAAGAACGATACGTTCGAAGATCTGTTTGCAGCTGGTATCATTGACCCGAAAAAAGTAACGCGTTTGGCACTGGAAAACGCAGCGTCGATCGCTGGTCTGTTGCTAACGACCGAGTGTGTAATCGCTGACGAGCCAGAAGAAGCTCCAGCTGGTGGCGGTGGACACGGTCACGGCGGTGGCGGCATGGGCGGCATGATGTAATCTTGACCGCTTCGGCGCCCGTCGGGATTTTCTTGATTTAAAAGATTTCCCTGATTTTGCAAAATGCCCCCGATCTTTCGATCGGGGGCATTTTTGTTGAAAGCTATATATGGGAATAAGAACTAGGTAAAGATTCAGCTACCAGATGGGACAGGATCGTGTTAAAAGTATTGGAACGTAGATCAGAAAAACGTTTTATGTAGAAGAGGAAATTTCAGGCAAAGAAAAAAGCCAAGCGAGACACTCTCTTGGCTTTCTGATTTACTCAACGTTATGAAAAACTTTTCTTTTCGACACAATTATAAAACAAAAAAGAGGAAGTTTGATTCTTTTCGATGAAATAATTTTTTACATAAAAAATCAAATATCTGACAATCAACAGTTTATCTTATAAAAGACAATTCATTTTTGTTCAAAATTTAGGTAAATTTACTTATTGAAGAAGCATAATTCTTACTAGCAACAAGCTTATTCTTAATTAACCAGAATACCATCCCGGATAGTAACGGTACGGTCAGCCAGAGCCGCCAGCGTTTCATTATGCGTCACAATAATGAATGTCTGACCAAGTTCATCGCGAAGTCGGAAGAACAACTGATGTAAATCTTCGGCATTACGTGAGTCAAGGTTGCCACTGGGTTCATCGGCGAAGACGATCGCAGGTTCGTTAATCAAGGCCCGTGCTACGGCCGTCCGCTGTTGCTCTCCACCCGACATTTGTGAAGGTAGATTATTAAGGCGGTGTCCTAAACTAAGTGTGTTCAATAATGATTCAGCCCGTTGCCGAACGGCCTGCTCATCCTTTCCCGAAATAAAGCCAGGCAGGCAAACATTTTCAAGCGCCGTAAATTCGGGCAGTAAGTTATTAAATTGAAAGACAAAGCCGATTCGCTCATTACGAAACTGGGCTAACTGGCGGTCATTCAATGTAAATACATTTTGTCCGGCTATGTGCAACTCGCCGGAATCAGGTCGATCGAGCGTACCCAGAATTTGAAGTAAAGTCGTTTTACCAGCTCCCGACGCGCCGACAATCGACACAACCTCACCGGGTTCGATCCGTAGATCAATTCCTTTAAGAACGGGTAAATTGCCGTAGTTCCGGCGAATATCAGTAGTTTGGAGAAGCGGTTGCATGAAAAATGATGAATGAAAAATGATGAATGATGAATGTGAAAAGAAGACGAGTAGGTGATTTCAGCCATTACGTTAATCATTCTTCATTCATCATTCATCATTTCCTGTTAACTTGCCGCACAAAAATACGATTTCCCATTCTCCTTGTTGCAGTTGTCATGAATATACACGAGTATCAGGGTAAAGAAATTCTCAAAAAGTACGGTGTCCGCATTCAGGAGGGCATTGTAGCAGAATCACCCGAGAAGGCCGTTGAAGCCGCCAAACTCCTCATTGCCCAATCAGGCCAGAAGTGGGTAGTAGTTAAGTCCCAAATCCATGCTGGTGGGCGCGGTAAGGGCCAGATTGTCGGCTCGGAGCAGCGAGGAGTCGCTTTGGCCAAATCAGTCGATGCCGTGCGCGACATCACAAAAAACCTCATTGGCAACATACTGGTTACCCACCAGACAGGCCCGGAAGGTAAGCGGGTTAACAAAGTACTCATCGCCGAAGATGTATATTATCCAGGTGTGTCAGAGCCTAAAGAAATGTACATCAGTATCCTGCTTGATCGTACTAAAGCCTGCAACGTCATTATGGCCAGCACCGAAGGCGGTATGGACATTGAGGAAGTTGCGGAACACACCCCCGAAAAGATTGTGAAGGAATGGATTGATCCAGCCGTAGGTTTACAACCGTTTCAAGCCCGCAAGGTAGCTTTTGGGCTGGGACTGGAAGGCGAAGCCTTCAAAGATATGGTGAAATTCGTAACCGCGCTGTACAAAGCGTATGTGGATACGGATGCCTCCATGTTCGAAATTAACCCGGTTTTGAAAACATCTGATAATAAAATATTAGCCGTTGATGCCAAGGTTAATCTGGACGATAATGCCCTCTACCGACACCTCGATCTGAAAGCCATGCGCGATCTGGCCGAAGAAGATCCGCTCGAAGTGGAAGCCTCTGCCAATGATCTAAACTACGTTAAGCTCGATGGTAACGTAGGCTGTATGGTAAATGGAGCTGGACTGGCCATGGCTACGATGGACATCATCAAACTATCGGGTGGCGAACCGGCTAACTTTCTGGATGTTGGGGGTGGAGCGAACGCTAAAACGGTAGAAGCCGGTTTCCGCATTATTCTAAAAGACCCGAACGTAAAAGCCATTCTGATTAACATCTTCGGTGGTATCGTACGTTGCGACCGCGTTGCAACGGGTGTTGTGGAAGCCTATAAAGCCATTGGCGATATCCCTGTCCCGATTATTGTTCGCTTACAAGGCACCAACGCGGCCGAAGGGGCGAAAATTATCGACGATTCAGGCCTTAAAGTGCAATCAGCTGTTGAGTTGAAAGAAGCCGCCGAAAAAGTACGTCAGGTAATATTGTCATTGAAGTAATCTGACGTTCGTTCATAAATAAAAAAGCCGGAGCTTGTGCTCCGGCTTTTTTATTTATGAACGAATTCTTCTATCGACGGGCGCTAGCGTAATATTTCTGGGCGTCGGGTAGTAATTTCTGCAAATCGGCAATCCGACGTGCATCAGATGGGTGGTCAGACATAAATTCGGCGGGTGCTTTTCCACCACCCGCCTTAGCCATCCGTTGCCAGAAAGATATGGATTCGTTAGGATCATAACCCGCCATTGCCATAAAAATCAGACCGAGGTGATCGGCTTCCGATTCCTGCTTCCGACTGTGTGGCAATCCTACCCCATACTGGTAGGCTAATGGGCCAACCACACCGAATGCCTGTTGAAATATAGCCTGCATTTGTGGGCTCTTATTCGACGTACCAATTCCCGTAGCGACCTGACCAGCCTGGAGTAATCCATTGGCAACTAAGCCTTCGCTCATACGTTCGTTGCCATGCTCAGCGATAGCGTGCGAAACTTCATGCCCTAACACGGTCGCTAACCCGGCTTCGTTCTGCGTATAGGGTAAAATACCTGAGTACACGACAATTTTGCCGCCGGGCATACACCAGGCATTTACCTGATTGCTTTGTACCAGGTGATATTCCCATTTAAAGCCTTCCAGTCGTTTGCTAAAGCCATTGCTGTTCATATAATTCTCAACTGCCTGACGAATACGCCCCCCAACCCGATTCACCATTTCAGCATCAGTATTACTGGTACTAACGACCTTGCTTGTATCCAAAAACGCTTTATACTGAGTAAAGCTCATCGACAGCATA
The DNA here is from genome assembly GCF_900112365.1 of Spirosoma endophyticum. Classification (GTDB taxonomy): domain Bacteria; phylum Bacteroidota; class Bacteroidia; order Cytophagales; family Spirosomataceae; genus Spirosoma; species Spirosoma endophyticum. The sequence goes on from NZ_FOLQ01000001.1 coordinate 542,682, forward strand.
TCATTGTCCGGCACCAGTTTCAACTGGGCTCTTCCCGTGATAGGAACTTTCTGGCAACCGATAGCAAATACTACCAGCAATGTTATAATTAGTACTTTTCTCATTTGTGTATGTGAGTTATCTAGGTGTTATGACATTATATGACCCACAAGGTACCGGATTTGTTCAAATTTTTCTGAACGAGTGCGGTCAGCCCTTCTTTAGTCCTTAGATTTGTAACATTTGTTTAGGTTTAATGTAACGCGGGCAGAAACCTGCCGTTGTTTATAAAATACGTATGGGTGTTCCATCAGAATACCGTACCACTGCTTTACTCCATATGAAAATTATTTGCGTTGGCCGGAATTACGTTGAACACATCAAAGAACTCAACAACGAACAGCCCGAAGATCCGGTCATTTTCCTAAAGCCAGAAACGGCGATTCCGCTGAAAAACGAGCCGTTTTTCTATCCTGATTTCTCTAACGATGTTCACTACGAAGTGGAGATTCTGGTCAAAATAAACCGGGTTGGAAAGAATATTGACGAGAAGTTTGCGCACAAATACTACGATGAAATCGGAGTTGGGATTGACTTTACAGCGCGCGATCTACAAAGTAAATTAAAAGCGAAAGGGTTGCCCTGGGAACTGGCAAAAGGGTTTAACGGCTCCGCTCCTATCTCATCCTTCGTTCCCAAAACGGATTTCGCTGATTTACAGAATCTTAATTTCCACCTGGATATTAACGGAGAAACGAAACAATTGGGAAATACGAGTCTGATGTTATTCAAAATCGACTACCTGATTTCGTTTGTATCCCGGTATTTTCTTTTGCAACAGGGTGATATTCTGTTTACGGGCACACCTAAAGGCGTGGGACCAGTACAAATCGGGGATCAGCTAACGGCGTATATTGAAGACAAGCCCATGCTGACATTCGACGTAAAGTAATTTCATTTTTTGCTCTTTTCGATGCCACATTGTTTGAGACGCTTGCTAATTCCGAGTCTGATCGCCGTAGTGCTACGTTGTGGTGTGGTGCAAGGGCAGAGCACCCCTACCGCACCAACAAACACAACCCTTGAGTCGGGCACAAATCAGGCGCTTGTCGGACCGGAGCGGTATTTTATGTTTCCCATTCAGCCAGGTTCAGCGAATTCACTGGCGGGCGGTTTGGGCGACCTGCGGCCCAATCACTTTCATGCAGGCATCGATATACGTACGGGCGGACGCGAGGGACTGGATGTACATGCGGCTGCAGATGGCTACGTATCACGCATTGCAGTCTTCACGGGGGGGTATGGAAATGTTGTTTTTATAAAGCATCCAAATGGCTTAACGACCGTTTATGGCCACCTCAGAAACCTGAATGATACACTTGGTACGTATCTGCGGGCGCAGCAATACCAGAAGAAAACGTTTGAGATTGATCTCCGTCCGACGCCGGGCCAGTTTCCGGTCAAAAAAGGGGATATAATCGCGGCATCTGGCAATACCGGCGGATCGGGTGGCCCGCACCTTCACTTTGAGATTCGCGATTCAAAAGATAATCTTTTCAACCCCCTCTTATACGATTTTCCCGAGATCAGGGATGAAGTCCCCCCCTATTTTGAGCGCGTTGCGTTGAAAACGATGACCGCGAGTTCCCGGATTAATGGGGAATACCAACGGGTTACGTACACACCCGTCCGCAAAGCTGATGGCACCTATACGATCACGCAGCCTATTACGGCCTCGGGTCTGGTTGGCATGGAGGTACTGGGTTATGACAAAACCAGCGGGTCCCCCTATCGGAACGGCATAAGTTGTCTGGAAATCCGGCTGGATGGGCAGGAGGTGTTTGCTTATAATATGAATAGTTTTCCGAATGAGCAGACGCGGTTCATGAATATCCATGAGAATTATGAAATGGAGCAGATGAGTGGACAACGGTATCACAGAGGCTACATTGCGGATGGCAACATTCTCAATATCTATAAGTTACAAAGTAATGCTGCGTACCGGGGACGTCTGCCTCTGCTGGATAGCAAGCCCCACGAAGTTACGCTCATACTATATGACGCTTTTGATCAGTCGGCCCAGCTAACGTTCACGATCCTTCCGGAAGTAGCTCCGGCGAATCCACTCCAGATAGACTCACTAACGGTGCAGCCAGCCAGCTACGCGCCAGAACCTACGGCAACTGTCACCACTGATGAGAACGTATTGAAAATTGCGGTTAGAAATCTTGGTAGCAACCCGCCAGTGGCTAAGCTTATCACCGGACGTACGGTAACTGAACAAGCCGTTAGCTATATACGTAACAACCAAGCCATTTATCTTATAGATTTGCGTCAGTCATTGCCCGACTCCGTTCAGTTCGGCCGGGGCGTTGTGCGAACCAATTTCAGAAAACGCATCGTACCGGGACGTAGTGAAGTCGTTATCGATAAAGTTGCCCGGCTTGAATTTGGCCCGAAAACCTTATTTGATACGTTACATCTGGCCATGAGAGGGTTACCGGGTGGTGGTCTTGAAATTAATCAGTCAATTATCCCAATCAATGATTATCTGACGGTTCAATACGTACCGAACTATCCGATTGCCATTGATACACTGCGCACTAAGGCCTACGCCGTGAGCAGTGGTCGGGAAAGTTTCCTGGGGGGAACCTGGAACAAAGGACGAATTGAATTCAAGACTAAGACACTGGGACGGTTTCAATTGCTAACTGACGCGAATCCACCCAAAGTGGATATTCTGGCCGCAACACCAAAGGGTATTTCAGCCAAAATTCGGGACGACTTATCAGGTATTGCCGAGTTTCGGGCATTGGTTAACGGCGAATGGGTATTGATGCAGTACGATTATAAACGGGCGTTGCTTTGGTCTGATAAACTAAACCCGGATGAGCCATTTGAAATTGGTGCCGAAGTGCTGGTGCAGGTGAAAGACCGAGCGGGAAATATTGGTTCTGACAGTACGCTCATTGCCGAACCAGTTGTTCGACGGAAAGCGGCTCCGAAAAAGCAGCGAAAGAGACGATAACACTGTATAGGTTTTCGGTTTTGCGTTAGCCTTCCGTAAACTTAAAACCGAAAATCATAAACCCAAATTAAATGAGCCTGACTATTGGCGACCCAGCTCCTGATTTTACCAGCACTGACCAGAATGGCCAGCCCATCAAACTTTCCGATTATCGGGGGAAGAAGGTCGTTCTGTATTTTTATCCTAAAGATGATACGCCAGGTTGTACGGCTCAAGCGTGTAGTTTACGCGACAACTATGCCAGCTTAAAAGCGGCTGGTTACGAAGTTCTGGGGGTAAGCGTCGATGATCAGCAGGCTCACAAGAAATTTACAAGTAAATATGATTTACCTTTTACACTTGTGGCCGACACCGATAAGCAAGTAGTAGAAGCCTATGACGTATGGAAAGAGAAATCCATGTACGGTCGCAACTTCATGGGAACCGTCCGGACTACGTTTCTGATTGATGAAAATGGAATTATCAGCGATATTATTGGCAAGGTAGACACCAAGAATCACGCAGAACAGATTTTACACTAAAGTAATGCGGGTGGAAACCCGCTATTCCTGATTAAAAAGCGGGCTTCCACCCGCACCACCTACCACATGGAACTCGAACAACTCGAACACACTGCCACCGCCGTTCGGCGCGACATTCTCCGCATGGTTGCGGCCGTTAACTCTGGTCACCCAGGCGGATCTTTAGGCTGCACCGATTTTTTTGTCGCTCTCTATTTTGAGGTGATGAATCGGAAGAAAAACGCCGATGGAACGCCCATTTTCGATATGGACGGTCGCGATGAGGACATCTTCTTCTTATCGAACGGGCATATTTCCCCCGTCTTTTATTCGGTGCTGGCGCGTGCCGGTTACTTCCCGGTTGCCGAGCTGGCTACGTTCCGTAAACTGGATAGTCGCTTGCAGGGTCACCCAACCACCGCCGAACATCTACCAGGTATCCGCATAGCCTCTGGATCGCTGGGACAGGGTTTATCGGTAGCGAACGGTGCCGCTTATTCCAAAAAACTCAATGGCGACAAAAATCACGTGTACGTACTGATGGGCGATGGTGAGCAGCAGGAAGGCCAGGTTTGGGAAGCTGCACAGTTTGCGCCAAACAAGAAACTTGGTAACCTGACGGCCATAATCGACCTCAACCACGCGCAGATTGACGGCACCACCGACAACGTAAACAGCAACCGTGACCTCGCGGCCAAATACCGGGCTTTCGGTTGGTACGTCGACGAAATGGAAGGTAACGACATGGCCGATGTAGTTCGGACACTGAAGAAATCGCAGGAAGATCCTGACGTACCGACGATGATTCTGATGCACACCGAAATGGGCTTTGGCGTCGATTACATGGTAGGCAACTATAAATGGCACGGCACCGCACCAAACGCCGAGCAGTTAACGCAAGCCCTCAATGAATTGCCATTGACGGTTGGCATGACGGATTATTAATTCTGTAGAGACGTAATAATTGCGTCACTACGTGAAAAATGAAAATCAAACGCCTAGTCATCGAAAATTTCAAGTCCATTGAACGGATTGAGCTGATTGAGCCCAATCCGTTCACGGTCTTTGTCGGCCCTAACGGGTCGGGCAAATCGAATATTTTCGAGGCTTTGGAGTTTGTGAATTTAAGTCAGCAAACACCTAACGCAATTAGCCTGTTTGGTGGTCCAAATTCCTTAATTCGTATACAAGACAAAAATGCTCCATTTTCTTTTTTAATAGACGCTGAAACATTTGAAAGTAGATATGAAAATGGCATAACATCTGCGAGTGTTTCTGGACCAATCCACATTGATCCAATGATTGATCACTCTATAAGAAACATTAACTATCTACAATTCACTAACGGCTTTACTAGACTCTTCATAAGGAATCATGAATTAGTCAAGTTGGCTTTTAATGATGATCAACGCCTATCCCTTTCAGCCAACAATCTCGAAAAGGTACTAAAACGTATTTTATTAGATGATACGTTGAAGAATGAAATCTTCGAATGGCTAGAGCTTTTTGTACCTGAGTTTAAAGCTGTTGAGATTGACGATCGGGACGAACTTCATTGGTTTGAAGAGTTTGCGCCTAAATACTTCACTAAAGATTTGATCTCCGACGGTACATATAACATTTTAGCAATGTTGACCGCCGTTTACCAGAGCGACGATAAACCACAATTCTTGTGTATTGAAGAGCCTGAAAACGGCCTTCATCCTCAGGTTGCCCGTGAATTGGTTGATTTCTTTCGGGTTATGTGTGAAGAACGTGGTCATCATATCTGGCTGAATACACATTCTCAATCAATGATTTCCCGGCTTAGGCCTGAAGAAATGGTGGTGGTTGAGAAAAAACAAGGCAAAACGCAGGTAACTCAATATCAGGGCCGTGATTTTCATGGCTTACGAATGGACGAGGCCCTACTTATGAACGTGCTAGGGGGCGGTCTAGCGTGGTGAAAATTGGATTCATTGGTGAAGGCAAAACTGAGCAGATCCTGTTGGAGTCAGCTTCATTTCAGGAATGGCTGCAACAGCATGGCATAGAACCTGTCGGTGCTGTAATTGATGCCGATGGAGCAGGAAACTTATTACCCGATCGTATTAGTCCGCTCCGAATAGAATTGCTTAGTTATCAGGCGGATGTAATTGTCATTCTAACAGACTTAGATAACGATCAATCGGTACGTGTTACGAAGCAACGCATCGGAGAATTTATTGACCAAGTTGTTATCGTAGCTGTAAAAAAGATAGAGTCCTGGTTTCTAGCAGATGAATTAACATTATCTACTTTAACAAATGCGGAAACAAAAATTGACTATCCCGAATTGGTGGATGATCCTTTCGGGGAGATTCAGCAATTGTTTCTAAGTAAGACAGGACGAGGCATCGGTACAAAGCCAATGTTAGCCCGGCGAATGCTCAAATACGGCTTCACCATCGAAAAGGCTGCCCAACATCCAAATTGCCCTAGTGCACACTATTTTTTAACCAAATTGCAAACCCTCGCTTCGGCGAATTAATACAGACCATTTACACAGATCATGAAAAAATACGAGTACACCGAGAAGAAAGATACCCGTTCAGGTTTTGGTGCGGGAATGGCCGAATTGGGCAAGTCGCACCCGAACGTCGTAGCCCTCACCGCCGATCTGGCTGGCTCGCTCAAACTGGAAGCGTTTATTAAAGACAATCCGGAGCGGTTCGTTCAGTGCGGTATCGCCGAAGCAAACATGATTGGCGTATCGGCGGGCCTAACCATTGGCGGACATATTCCCTTTGCCACTACGTTTGCCAACTTTGCTACGGGTCGGGTTTATGACCAGATCCGGCAATCGGTGGCGTATTCTAATAAGAACGTTAAAATCTGCGCTTCCCACGCGGGCGTAACCCTCGGCGAAGATGGTGCCACGCACCAGATTCTGGAAGATCTGGGTATGATGAAAATGCTGCCCAACATGACCGTTATTAATCCCTGCGATTATAATCAGACCAAAGCCGCTACGCTCGCCATTGCCGACCACGTTGGTCCGGTCTATCTACGTTTCGGTCGGCCCGTGATTCCGGTTTTCACCCCTGCGGATCAGAAATTCGAGATCGGTAAAGCGTGGGTTGTGAATGAAGGATCGGACGTATCAATTTTCTGTACGGGTCACCTCGTTTGGGAAGCTATCAAAGCGGGTGAAATTCTGGCGGAAGAAGGAATTGAAGCCGACATTATCAACATTCACACCATTAAACCGTTAGATGAAGAGGCTATTCTGGCCTCCGTCAAGAAAACAGGTTGTGCTGTTTCGGCCGAAGAGCACATGCTAAACGGTGGTTTGGGCGATAGCGTAGCGCAAGTGCTGGCGCAGCATTATCCAGCTCCGCTCGAATACGTAGGTGTGCATGATACGTTCGGAGAAAGCGGTACACCTGACCAACTGATGACGAAATACGGTCTCACTGCCGATAAAATTATTGAGCAGGTGAAGAAAGTAATGGCAAGAAAATAGTCAATGGTCGCCAGTGGGTAATGGCCAGTAAACCACTATCCACTGACGACTACCGACTAATACTTAACGAATGACTGACGCAGAACTCCTCGCTAAATACCGCGACCCGTCGAGCCGGAACTATGCCTTTAATCTGATGGTGCGCCAGTACCAGCAGAAGATTTATTGGCATATCCGCAAAATGGTCATTGACCACGACGATGCCGATGATCTGGTGCAGGAAACATTCATAAAAGTCTGGAACAGCCTGGAACAGTTTCGGGGTGATAGTCAGTTATATACGTGGATATACCGCATTGCGACTAACGAATGCCTTAACTTCCTGAATAAGAAACGTCGCCGATTTTTTCTACCGATTGGTGATGTAGAAGGTGAGCTGATGGAAAAGCTGGAAAGTAACTCCGAGTATGTTACGTCCGGCAACGAACCAAGTGGTGAAGAAATCCAGTTGAAATTGCAGAAGGCCCTGTTGAAATTGCCCGATAAACAGCGGTTAGTGTTCAACATGAAATACTTCGATGATATGAAATACGAAGAAATTGCGGACATTACCGGTACATCCGTGGGGGCGCTGAAAGCATCGTATCATTTAGCAGTCAAAAAAATTGAGGATTATCTAACAAAAACTGATACAGTCGATTAAACCCCGAACGTAGCTAACTGTCAAACCTCAAAGTACAACGCCTGAATCGTGTAGTAGATACACATCAAACGCAATGAACGATAAGAATCAATTCCGGATTGATGAACTGCCACCTGAACATCCTCTGCGGCAATTGCCATTCGCAGCACCAGATGGCTACTTCGATACGTTGCCATCGCGGGTTCAGGCTCGCGTAGCACGAAAAGCGAAACCAGCTTTCAGCATTAGCTGGTCCTGGCAACGGACAGCAGCTTCGCTGGCGGGTGCAAGCCTGATTGCAGTGCTCGTGTGGCAAACGTTACCGCAACGCCAGGAAACATTAGGGAGCGAAGCATTGGCCGGTGTAAGTAATGAGGTAATTACAGCTTATCTGGACGAACAGGGAGTAAGCGCCGACGAGCTGGCCGACAGTCAGCAACTTCATTCCTCGTTGGGTACTGATACCACGGCAATTCAATTCTTAAACGTGCGGCCAACTGATATTCAGCAACACATTGAAGACCAAAATACCCTGGATAATCTGAATGTCGGCTCTTGATTTTTTAGAATGGTTAACTTTACCACAATGAGATACGTATGGATTGGTTGGCTGGTTAGCCTGTTTTTGATGACACAGGTAGCCAACGCACAGAATGAACTCAACGGACGCCAGAAAATCGAATCGGCCAAGATTGGCCTGATTACCAACCGGCTGAACCTGACCCCTGATCAAGCACCCCAGTTTTGGGCCGTTTATAATGAGTACAATGCTAAAAAACAGGAGTTGAATCGACGGGTTCGACAACTGAACAATGAACCATCACGTAGTAACCTCAATAACAATCAGTTATTAGACGGTTTGCGGGAGGTAAATGCGACCAAGCAAAAAATTGCCGATCTGGACGAGGAATATATGAGCCGGTTTCTAAAAGTTATTAGTCCGGCACAGTTAGCTGAATTATATAAGACCGAGCAGATGTTTAATAATATGCTGCTCAAGCGATTAAACAACCAGGGTAACTAGCTATAAAGCCTTCAACAAAAGCGCCGGACCTCAACTGAGGTCCGGCGCTTTTGTATTTGTGGAGCGGCCTGTAGGCCGTTACCACACATTCAATTAATTTTACCAGCCACGCCCGTGTCTTTCCAGCTCCTTGAAGCAGCCGAATCAAGTACGGCTTCACAGACTTTTTGGGTTTCTAAGGCATCTTTAAACGTTGGCGCACAGGGCTTTTCACCCATCTCCAGGCTTTTGAAAAAGTCGGCAACCTGATGAATGAAACTGTGCTCATAGCCAATGCCTAGGCCTGGAACCCACCACTTATCCATATACGGTTGATCGCCATCCGTTACGTGAATAGACCGCCAGCCCCGCACGATCGACTCATCGGCATAGTCGAAATACTCAAGTCGGTTCAGGTCGTGCAAGTCCCACCGGATGGACGCATTTTCGCCATTGATCTCAAAGGTGTAGAGCGCTTTGTGGCCACGAGCGTAACGCGTTGATTCAAAAAGTCCCAATGAGCCATTTTCGAAGTGGCAGTGAAAAATACAGGCATCATCAATCCCGACCGGTTCAACTTTACCCGTTAGCTGATGCATCCGTTCTTTAACAAACGTTTCTGTAACGGCCGATACGTCGACAATGGCTCCGTTGATCCACATGGCGGTGTCGATACAGTGCGCGAGTAAATCGCCCGTTACACCCGAGCCAGCCGCTTCGACGTCCATACGCCAGGTGCCGGTGCCGCCCTGCGGTACGTCGGCGCTGATGGTCCAGTCTTGCAGGAAGTTCGCCCGATAGTGAAAGATTTTCCCAAGCTTACCCGAATCGACAATTTGTTTGGCTAACGTAACGGCCGGAATACGTCGGTAGTTATACCAAACCGTTGTGTTTACACCCGCTTTTTCAACCGCATCCACCATCTGCTGCCCTTCGGCCAATGTCCGGGAAAGCGGTTTCTCGCAGAGAATCATTTTCCCGGCAGCAGCGGCTGCAATCGCAATTTCAGCGTGGGTATCGTTGGGGGTGCAAATATCTACGGCGTCAATATCATCCCGCGCAATGAGGACTTTCCAATCGGTTTCGATAGATTCATAGCCCCACTGATCGGCAAATGCCTTTACTTTTTCGGCGTTCCGTGAACAAACCGCTTTCAGGACAGGGGTGTATTCCAGATCAGGGAAAAAATTGGGTACCCGATTATAACCGTTGGAATGCGTCCGGCCCATAAATCCGGTCCCGATCAAGCCAATTCGTATTTCTTTTTTTGTTGCCATGTGTGTTATAGTTAGTCGTCAGTCATTAGTCGTTAGTGGCTGACGCATAAGTTTTCGCGTCAGCCACTAACGACTAATGACTGACGACTGTCGTCTACTACTCATACCAGCCATGTTGCTGACGGACTTTGATCATGGTAGCCAGAATGTCGTTCCAGGTTTGCTGGGTATTCATGACGCTGTTTGGGAACATGCAGCCATCCCAGCAAATGTGTTTGAAGGCTTTGGTGAGTTGACCATTTTCATCGCGCAGCCAGTAGCCAGCATCGTGTACTACGTCGAGTTTGCCGTTCGGGTCCAGCGCCTGGCAGTGGCGTCCGGTTTTATCGTGTGAACCCGAACCGAATACCGTTCCGTCATTCTGTGCAACGTGGAAATCGATTGTCCAGGGACGTAGTGCATTCGTTAAAGTACGTAATGCTTCGCTCAGCGCTTTGCGATCACTCCAGTCGAAGTCGGGTGGCAGAATACGATCCTGCTCACGGTTGTAGCCCATCGTATAGAGCAATGTGTGAGCCATATCGGCCTGGAAGCCCATATTCGGGCGATCGACTAATTCCAATGTTTCGAGCATGGTTTTCCAACTGTGCATGCCACCCCAGCAGATTTCACCTTCGGCGGCTAGTTTTTCGCCGTAGTCAGCCGCTACGTCGCAGGCTTCACGGAAGGTCTGAGCAATCAGTTTGGAATTTGCGGTTGGATCAGCATCCCAAACTGTCGGCGAAGTGGACGAATCAATCCGGACAACGCCACTCGGCCGAATACCCAACTCCGTCAGCTTCTGGCCAATGTGGCACGCTTTGCGTACCATTTCGACAAACGTTGCCCGTTCTTCCTTAGAGCCCATAGCCGAGCCGCCCCAAATGGGTGCCACCAGCGAGCCGATTTTCAAATTATAGCCGCCAACTTTATCCGCCAGCTTTTTGATCTCATCGTCCGACAGGTTGACATCAATGTGTTCGAAAAGGGCAAGGTCGACGCCATCAAATTTTACGCCATCAACCTCGGCAGCTGCGGTTAAATCCAGCATGGTGTCGAATGGGATAACAGGCTCGGAATCACCACCTTTGCCGACCACACCCGGCCACATGGCGTTGTGGAGTTTCGGATAATTATTCTCGTTCATGAAGTTGTATGGTTTAAGGTTTTGGTTTAAAAATTGTAACACAGAGATGCACGGAGAAATGACGGAGGTACACAGAGTTTTTCATTAAGATTCTCCGTGAAGCTTCGGCGGTCCGATTTGTGTCACAACCGTTTTACAATACTAGATCTGGATTCATGGGACCGAAATGCTTTAGCATCACGATTGGGTCTGTCGTTGACTCATTCGTGATGACAACGCCTTCCCTGGCGGCTTTTTCGCTCACAAAAAACTCGTCGTTAGTCAATTGACCGTATCGAATCATAGTTGGTGTCTCAATGGACCAGTCGCCCATTTTACCGTGTCCCTGCATCATAATCAGGCCATAAGCGGCACTGTCTTTAATGGTTACGGTCTGACCTGGCAAGACAGTTAACTCCTTGGCGCTGAACGCTTCGTTTAAATAGCAAACCCAGACTTCACTGTAGCCTGCTGCTTCCATTTCCGCTACGTCCCGAACGGGTTTCGGGCGCATGAACCGATTCGCCATCATTTGTGGGTCCGTGTTGAGATCCCAGTCGATGGCTTCCATCAATTGATCATAGTCACCGATACGTTCTTTGGGCGTACCGTTCCAGAGCAATTCTTCCGGAATGATCGCTTCGTTCACCAGCGACTGATACATGGCAAAAACGTCGGACGCTTTCTGGGGTTCGTAGGTACAAAGGCTGCCCGGTGCGTGAAGCAATCCGGGTGGTACGTCCCAGCCAGTGCCCGGCTCTAACCGATACGCCGACGAGTAATTCGTGATCTTATTATCGCCTTTTGTGAAGTTCTGAAGGCACTCTTTAATCTGTTCTTTGGTAGTACCGGGCGCGATACCGATAAACGTATAGGGAAAATCGCCACCATGATTATTGACCTGAGGAGGAAAATAATACGCTTCAGGTTTACCCAACTGACCAATCAGCGCTGCCTGTTCGTCGTTATGGTGCAGGTGATGCGGCAATGGCCCCATGTTATCAAAAAACTTGGAGTACATCGGCCATGCCTGGTATTCATCCCACAAGCGGTCACCAATGAGTTCGCCTTTCAACTCCTCAACAGCGTCTTTCAGCAAAAACTGGTGTTCTTTTCCGTCTTCATCCGTAAAAACGATATGACTCAAGCCTTCATTTTCACCAGTCAGGGGACCATTTTTGGCGGGTGTGGTCGATGAGAACCAGCGTTCGTCAATGCCACCCCGTTCGCCACCCAATACGTAATAATCATCGGGATGGAGTTTGATACGTCGGCCAGGGACGCAGAATGACCGGGGTACCCAGGTTGGAGTAAGCCGTACGATTCCCTTCCCTTGTTCCAGTGCCTTCTCGGCCAGAGTTAGTGTTGAGGTTGTTTCCATAAGGAGTTGATTGTTACTCGACTAAACTTGTGTATTCAAAAAATTCTTGATGGCTACGTCTTCGGTTAAAATCTCAAGTTCCAGATCATAGGTTCGGGTTTCGCCCGGTGCCAGAAATAGAAGTTGATTTGTTTCGCGGGCTTTAGCCTGCCCAATGAGAGGATTTGTGGCCGGTTCGAGCCCCGTTACATATTCGCCTTTTCCCCAGTGCTGCCAGTTAATGAACCAGGGCAATTGTTCTTTATGAAACCGCATAGCCAGCGCGATACCTATCCTGGAATTATGCAATCCAACCGTGCAGAGGCCAGAATTATCGGGCGTAACGTCAATCGAGGCAACGGCTTCGCCCGTGCCATTATGATCTTCTAACGGTGCCGGGCATTTCTTAAAATCATTGCCCTCCCGAAAAATTCTGTCATTGATTCCGCCTTCACGAGCTTCCCAGGCTCCTTTCCAGACAATATCGGTTCCTTCATCGACCAAGGGCCACCCGAAATTGAAATGATAAAGTAGCATATGGGGCACCGACGTATTGCCACGATTGATCACTTCGTCGTGAATACGTATCGTGGGTTGTCCGAGTGTACTGGAAATGGTCCGTTTCAATTCCAGACTGGGACCAAATATTTTCGTTTCCTTGATACGTCCCGTGATGCTCATGTCCAGTTTACCCATTACTGGATCGGGCTGAATGATGGATTCTATCTCAGCCGGACTGTTGCTGATTTTCCCATGTGCACCCCGATCGCCAAAGGCATCCGTTTCGGGACCACCCACGTGCGACAGTCCGCAAGTCGTCAGCAAGCCACCGCCAAAGGTTCTAAGCCAGTCAGCCCCTTTATCAGAAAAAGGTTCGGGTGGAGTTATACCCGTATGATTCAACCAGGCCAGACTATGCTGATTGTAAAAAGCGTCAAAAATATCCATCGCCCGATCAATGACCACTTTATAACGTAGTCCCGTCCCGGTATTGATCCAGGCAACACGGGCTCCCCGACCAGTGCCATTGTCCAGCACGGAGGTTTCTATCCCTCCTACTTGCGCTGGATTTCCTATTTTATCTTTCCAGGGTTGTTGAGTCAAGACTGGTTGTATTTTAGGTTTATGGTTTACAGTTTTCAGTATACGGTGGGCTTACGCGTCAATGCCATTTTCGTGTCAGCCCACCGTATACCGAATACCGTGAACCGAGACTATAACTGCTTCAGCATCAGATTCCGGTATTGCACTTTCATAGGTGGGCCAACGTGAACCTGCACACCCAGAAGTCCTTTCGATTTTCCGTTAACGGTGTCATCGTCCGTCACGTCGCTCATCAATACATCGTTGATGTAATGCTGTAAGTGATTGCCTTTAATGACTAAATGAAAGGTGTTCCAGTCTTCGCTTTTAATCAATGTTTTCAACGAATCGGAGCTACCTAATGAGCCCACTACGTTCATACCCGTCCAGGCATTTTTGCTAACCTTCGCCCGTATGGCTTCCGGCGTATTCTCCCCGGTATATGGAGCAATTGTCGTTTTCTGACCACGGTACGCCAACGTGGTCCGTTTGCGCTCTTCGTAGTTCTGGCCGGTATACATAATCCGACCGTCGATGTCGGCCTGATAACCCCGCAGCGCAAACGGTACATCGGTTAGTTGATCGCTCCGGTAATTGATACCCGAATTGCCGGCCTGCGTAATCTTGAACTCTCCTTTAAACTCAAAGTCGGCGGGCTCCCCTCCTTTCCAGATAATGAACGAGTTGGTCTTCAATAATTTATCGGGGGTGATTTCGCCCGTCAGATAGCCATCTTCCACGCGCCAGTAGGTAGGATCACCATCCCAGCCTTTGAGCGTTTTACCGTCGAATATCTGCACATAACCATCTTTCCCCTTTTTGGCTTGCCCCGAGCAGGATGTCTCAATACCACCTGCCAATACGACCGCCAGCATAAGCCCCGCTGAGAGGAATTTACTATTTATGTTTATCAGCATCTTGATTCTGTTTTATGGTCATTAGCAGTCTTGAACTGATCGCTTTTTTGTCATGCTGACAAAGAACTTATCCAAAACCTATTTTCCGCCCCCTTTGTACACTTCGTTATTCTCGTTGCCTCCTGATTTCAGATAAGCCATCAAGTCTCTAAGTTCTTCAGGATTCAGACTATTAATCAGGCCGGGATACATGATTGACTCGGGTGAATAACGCTTTGCGGTAACGTCTTTCTTCGGGATTTTCCGGATTTCATTAGCCGCAAAGGGATTCTGAGAAATCGAGTAATTCACTTTATCCTCGTTTACTAACCGGCCTACCACTGACTGCCCATTTTTCAAAACGAAGACCGTTGACGCATATTGATCAGATACGACTCTGCTCGGATTGATGATAGCATCCAGAATATCCTTGTTGGAGAAACGAGTTCCGAGCTGGGTCAAATCGGGTCCGATATCCCCGCCCGATCCCTGCATGGCATGGCAATTGCCGCATAAAATTGCGCCATATATTTTCTTGCCGGTCTCGAAAGCGAGCGATGACTTACCGCTATCGACTGCCGCCACGGCATTGTCCAGCGTCCAGCGTCGGCCAGGACCTTTAGGTGTATAACCCGTTTGGGCGATGTCGTTTCCGTTACTTGTCAGCAAATCAGCGCCCGACAGTTTGTTGAATTTCTCAAACTGATCTTTAGGAACGTGAACAAGCGCCAGCTTACGGGCTCTGTCGATAAAGCCAACGTAGCTACGTCCGCCTTCATATTTGAATGCATTGCCAAACCAGCTAAAGTATTTTGTTCGAAGTTCGGGTGTCCATCCCTCATCAGCCCGGCTCAGCATCACGGCATAATACGTCTGCTGAAGTGGTGGCACTTTCGCCAGCATTTTGGCAATATCCATACCATACTGTGGGTTACGCAGAATAAGGTCACTAGAAGCCGTAGTGTTTTCCAGGCCCAGATTTTTCATGCCGGGCTCTTCTTTCAGATCCATCAGCGCCAGCGTTTTATTGACCACATCGGGCGCTTCCAGATAAATCAGATCCTTGCTCAGGCCCCGGTTCAACAGCGCACTTTTTGCCGGATAATGCGGATTCAGATAGGCAACAATTTTTGCTTTGTCAGCCGCTTCAGGCGCACCCATGCGCAGGAAAATAAGCTCGAAGGCACGTAACAAATCGAACTGCTGCGACTCAGGTAATTTGTCGTAGTTAATTTTCAGCAACGTAGCAATGGCTTTACTTTTCAGATCAGCACTCCCCTGCCGGGCCAGGGCCACGATGGCCTGCGTTGCCCGTTGTGGATCGGTTTCGGCCAGTGCTTTCTCCTGCCATTGCGCCACCGGCTGATGTTCAACGGCAATCCGGGCTGCATAGCGAACAAAACGGTCCGGGTGATTCAGGTTCGGCCAGGCAGCGGCAATAGCGGCAGGATTGGCTCCTTCATGAAATTTTTCCAGGCTGGTTCTGAGCTTGTGCTCGGCCGTGAGTGCGGGCGCTGGCGCGGTAGTCGCTTCGTTACCGGTGTAATAAACCCGATACATGTCCGATTCCAGGCGACGCCCGCCCGTCATGAAATACATCGCTCCATCCGGACCAATAACTCCGTCGGTCAATGGCAGTGGTGTACCCGAAATAAACTCTTCGCGTTCTCCTTCATACGTAGCACCTTTGGGCTTCATATGGATGGAATAAATGATCCCAAAACTCCAGTCGAAAGCGAAGATAGACTGACGATATTTTTGCGGAAATTTAGCGGTCATGCCAGACATTACGTTCGTAGGCGACCCCTGGCCAATGTTCACGACGGGCGGCAGGTTATCCGGATTACCGGGTAGCCATTTGCTATTGCCCGTACGCCAGCCAAATTCAGCTCCACTGGGAACGTGGCAAATGCGGGTTGGACGGTACCAGGGAAGACCAAAGTCCCACTCCATATCCGAATCGTAGGTAAACAGATCGCCTGCTTCGTTGAACGCAATATCAAATTCGTTTCGAAAGCCTGCTCCCATCAACTCCCAGCGCTTTCCTTCGGGATCAATTTTAGCAATCCAGCCCCCCGGCGCGTAGCGGTCGTTTGCATGGCCGCGTGGGTCTTTAATCAGCGGAAAAAGGTTATCTTCTTTCCAGTTCGATGGCAACCGATAGGCATCCATCGGTGGTACGTCGGTGTGATTACCCGAGCATACGTAAAGCGATTGTTTATCAGGCGACAGCACGATACTGTGCGGCCCGTGCTCTCCTTCGCCTTTCAGTTCCCGGATCATCGTTACTTTATCGAACTGATCATCACCATCGGTATCCTGTAACCGATACAAGCCGCTGGTCTTGGGAAACTGCTTGCTGGGCCGGTTATTGACCATTACGTACAGACTATTGAATGCATACAACAAGCCATGCGCATAGCCCATTTTGGCACTGGTATCCTTGCTGATCACCAGTTTTTCAACCGTAGGCTGAGTCGAGCCAGCACCGATAGCCGGGATTTTCAACCGATAGAGGCCCCCATACTGATCGGAAGCAATGATACGTCCCTTATCGTCGAAGGTCATGGATACCCAGGACCCTTCATGATTTTCTGAAATGCTGTACAGATGTTCCGCCTTAAAACCGGGCTGGAGTTTTAGTTTATCGACCTTAGGGTTTTCAGCGCCCTGTCGGTTATTTTCCGGATAGTTCAGGCTGATCCAGGATGCTCCAAGCAGAACAAGTCCTGAGACGGCCAATCCGAGTTTAGCCTTGTTGAATTTAGAAAGCATAGTATTTCATAGATAAGGTTTGATGATTGTTACCGATAGGTGTCAGATTGACGCTAGCCGGTTTTCAGTTTCTGGTTGTATTCACTTAATAAGAGACGGGTACGTAGCATTTTCTACTGATGAAACGGAGCGATTAGGCCATTAACGAAGTTGATCTACGTATTTTTCTCCTAACGAAGGATGAGGTAATAATTATAACACAGAGATGTACAAAGAAAACTCAGCGCATCTCTGTGTTATAGGTTTTAATTTAATCAGAAATAAGGTGTCAACGCAGACTCAACGGAAGGCAGACCGTAGTAGTCATCCAGTACGGTGAATGCGTTCGGTGGCGGAACGGCTCCAGCCGGGAAATAGTAAGCGGCTGGGTCGGCTTTCACCTTAGCGCCGTAGGCTCCAATGATCTCCTTCACGCGTCCCGTTCGGGTCAGATCGAACCAGCGTTTATTTTCGAAGGCCAGTTCAACACGTCGTTCTTTAAAGATCGCTTCGCGCATGGTTGCTTGTGAAGATGCCGTTGTAGCGGCCAGTCCCGCACGAGCACGCACCTGATTAATGTAGGTAGCAGCCTCGCCGGTTTTGCCTTGTTCATTTAAGGCTTCAGCCATAAATAGAAGCACCTCAGCGTAACGATACACTGGCCAGTTTTGACCCGTATTGTTGTTTAGCGAATGCGGCCGGGCGTATTTTTTGATATACGGATACTTCTTCTCAGCCCGGAGACTGGTACTCAACGTAACGGTGCCAATCGAAATATCTTTCCGTTTATCGCCCGCTTCATAAGCAGCAATAAGATCCGGCGTCGGAATGTTATTGCTCTCCTGAGAGGTAGGCTGCGGATTCGACGTACCCACGATTGGTTTAATTTCATCAGCGGTTATAGGAGACGGCAGAAAACGGTAAATCTGGTTACCATTGTAGCCTGCTGCCCCTTCCATATACTGAATCTCGAATATCGACTCCTGATTGTTCTTGTTGTCACTGGTGAACGAAAAGGCGTTGTTATAGTCCGGCATCAGTGAGTAACCATCAATCGACTTCAGCACCGTTTCAGCCTGAGGCCATTTTTTCTGCGTGATGTACAGGTTCGCCAGCAGTGTTTTAGCGGCCCCCGACGTAGCACGACCAATGTCCGTTGCGGCTTGTGCGGCTTTGCTCTGTAAGTTTGTACTGGCAGCCAACGCATCTTTCTCAATCTGTGCATAGATTTCGTCCGTTGTCGACAACGGTAATGCGGCATCTTCGCGACCCGTAACTGGCGTTAAATGCAGAGGTACTTTTCCGAACAGACGTACCAGATCAAAGTAGGCAAACGCTCTGAGAAATTGAGCCTGCCCCTTTATATTATTTTTGGTAGCCTCGTTCGTGTACGTTATGCCGGCACCGTCGGCAAGCGCCAGAATTTGATTGGCCCGGGAAATGATCACATAATTCAGTCGAAACTGCACGAGTACGTTGTCATTTGCCGTGACGCCGTTTGCTGTAGGAACGGCAAAATCAGCTACGTTCTCCGTTGGGTCAACTGCTCCATACAACGTATTACGAGCATAATACGTATTGTCGGAGTGCATTTCCTCCAGCACCCAGGCGCGTTCGTTATACATTTGCCGAAACGGAACGTAGGCGCCATTGACGGCCTGCTGAAAGTCAGCTTCGGTTTTGAAGAAGGTAGCCGAACTCAACGCCGTTTCGGGTATTACGGTCAAAAAATCTTTCTGGCAACCGGTCAGCGCAATGCCTAGCAACCAGGTGGCTATAAGTCTTGTTTTCATTCTATATAGGAAATAAGAATGTTGAAAATGAGTTTGGTTAGCGTGCTGGCTTAGAAATTCAGGTTGATGCCCGCCGTATACGTACGTGGAACCGGGTAGTTGGAAAAGTCAACCCCCTGGCTCAAATTGTCTCCGGGGCCATCACCAGCTCCATTACCACTGGTCTCCGGGTTTGGTCCACCCCAGTATTTAGTAAATACGTATACCTGCTGTATAGACGCATAGAGCCGGGCCGATTTGAAGAACTTGTTCAACGGACCGAAACTATAGCCGACGGTTATATTTTTAATGGTAAAAAACGACGCATCGGCCAGGAATTGCGAACTATGCCAGTCGCGCTCGATACCCGTAAAGTTTCCCCCATTGTTCGTTGCCCCGAATACACCGGCACCTTTCGAAATCACGTTGGTGGCTACACCAGTCTTAACACCATTAACGTCTACAATAGCATTCTGAACCCGGAAGCGGTCTTTTACGCCCTCAACCATGTTGAAAACACCATCCAGGTTAGCGGTGCTATACAAGTGGCGAACCCATAGCTGGTTGCCGTAGGAACCCGAACCAGTGATTGATAAGTCGAAATTGCCGTATTTCAGGTCGTTTGTAATCCCATAGGTAAATTTCGGAAATGGGCTACCAAGAATAGTCCGGTCGTCCTGATCACCGCCGTTCGTAATGACGCCATCACCGTTTATGTCCTTGAACTTGATCGTACCAATGGCCGAACGTCCTGGAATGACAGGTGATGATTTGAGTTCTTCAGCGCTCTGATAATACCCTTCCTTCACCAGACCGTAGAACTGGCCAAACGGCTTACCGACCTGCGTAATGTGAAAGCCCGTACCACCATATACCCGGTCAATACCCGGTGCCAGCGCAACCACCTGGTTCCGGTTAAAGGAGATGTTGGCATTGGTTGTCCATTTCAGCTTACCCACGGTGTTTTTGCTCGTCAGCGAGAATTCATGGCCCCAGAATTTAATTTCGCCGATGTTATCGGAGAAGAACGTAAACCCGGACTCCTGCGGAATCTGCACATTATAGAGCAGGTTGGTAGTACGCTTTGTATAAAAATCATAGATGAACTGGATACGATCGTTAAACAAACCCAGATCAAGGCCCATGTCAAATTGCTTGGTCGTTTCCCAGCCTAAGTTAGGATTAGCTAAGGAGGTCACAACCGCTCCCGTAGCTACGTTGCTGCCAAATACCGCATTCGTCGTATTATTGACCAGGGCGTATGAGGTGTAGTTACCGATATTGTTGTTACCGATCACCCCGTAGCTCGCCCGGATTTTGGCAAACGAAACCTGCTGAATAGGCTTGAGGAAGTTTTCATCCGACAAAACCCAGCCAACCGACGCCGATGGGAACGTACCATACTGATTATTAGCCCCAAAACGTGAAGAACCATCGCTACGTATAGCTGCGGTAAACAGGTATTTTCCTTTATAATTATACGTTAACCGGGAAAGGTAAGACCTCAGGGTCCACTGCTGAATATCGTTACGTGTATTGGGTGGATTGCCCGCGCGATCGATATTAAGCGCACCCTGAATGGTTGGAAGCCGGTCATCGGCGTAGGTATTCGCCGAAATCCGGGTAAATTCCTGCCTGTACTTCTGGTTGGTAAATCCAGCCAGAAGTTCAAAATTGTGATCGTTAAAACTTTTTGCGTACGTCGCCAGGTTTTCGTTCAGCCAGGATACATTTTCCAGGCTCTGCCGCGTCGACGAGGCCGTTGTGGGTATGGGAACGTTTATGGAACTCGTAGCGGTCGACGGATTGAAGTAAAAGAACTTGGAGCTCTGGTATTCAATGTTGATGGTCGATTTCAATGTCAACCCATCGATCGGCCGGTATTGAACGTACGCGTTTGCCAGCAAATTCGTGTTCTTGGTTTCATTGATCAGTTCATTCGCGGCACGTACCCAGTTTGGATAATTGAAGATGTTACCCGTGCTGCTTGGCAATGTGTTGTATTTAGTCAGTTGGCCATTCGCATCATAAATGGGCATGATCGGCCAGGTGTGCAGCGCGTTGAACAGAATCCCCGTTCCCCGGTCGCCATCTGTTCGGGGTGTATTATCGAACACGTAGGATGGCGCTGCGTTAAAGCCAACCGCTACGCTCTTCGATAAATTATAGTTCGAGTTCATCCGCAGGGAATACCGCTTGTACTTGTTATTCAGCACAACGCCATCCTGACTAAATACACCCGCGACTAAGGACGTATTCGACCGTTCTGTATTATTTGACACACTCAAATTATAGCTCTGAATAGGCGCTACCCGAAGTAAGGCGTCGTACCAGTCGTTGTTTTTACCTTCGTACTGCGCAGGATTTTGAAATATATCCGGTACGGGCTGCAACTGATCTTCGTAAAACTCTTTCTTGAACTGCGCAAACTGAACGGCATTCAGCATTTTAACCCGACCTTTCATCGGCACCTGCTGCACACCCGCATACGTATTGAAGCTCACGTTTGTCTGGCCAGGTTTGCCTTTTTTGGTTGTAATCAGTACAACGCCGTTAGCCGCCCGCGAACCATAGAGCGACGTAGAAGCCGCATCTTTCAGCACGGTCAAATCCTCAATTTCATCGGGGTTCAGCTGGGCAATATTTCCCGTAATGGGGAAGCCATCGACAACGTACAGGGGATCACTACCCGCCGTAACCGATACCTGTCCGCGAATCCGGATGGATATTCCCTGACCCGGCTTACCCGTCGTTTGATTTATCTGAACACCCGCTAAGCGGCCCTGCAATTTCTGGCCGATCTGCGAAACAGGTAGATCTTTGATTTCGGCCGCACTTACCGTTTGAACGGCCCCCGTAATTTCTTTTTTCAACTGGCTACCATAGCCTACTACTACCACCTCGTTCAGCGTTTGATCGTCAGGGACGAGTGTAACATTAAGCGACGTTCGATTCCCAATGACAACCTCCTGCTTCGCATAGCCAACGAAGCTAAATACCAGTGTTGAACTGGTATTGGGTGCTATAATTTTAAAACTTCCCGTACCATCGGTATTCGTGCCCTGCGTAGAGCCCTTTACGATCACACTTACGCCCGGTAACCCGGAACCTTTCTCATCGACTACTTTGCCAGATATCGTTACGTCTGCCAAACTGGCGTTTGCCTTAAGTGGCTCCGGTTTTGGCGCATTCAGAGCTATCAACTGCCCCCTGGCAGATAAGCTCCTTACGGGTAAAATTGGATTGGGCTGCTGAGCAAAGCTGCTAAAAGAGCCTGCTATCATACTGAGCGCTGCGACCTGATAGAGTCTTTTCATGGATTTCAGAATAAGGATTAGGACTTTTTGTATGTCTCGACTTAAGAAAAAGTCAATTCATTACTCAAATATTACCAGTTACAGGCCCGTAACTTTCCTACACCTACCCAGCACTATTAGTATTCAATTAAATTTCTTGAAAATTTTAATCCTTCAATCTCATAAGTACCTGTATACCAACCACTAATAAAATCCAGCCTTACCTCTATTCAGCAATCTGAGGAAGATGGCAATATGTAATTAAACTATAAAAATTTGAAGCTTAATTTATGAACACCTCGTCAACCAGCAGGAGTGCCCGGTTCCCTTTATTGCTGTGCCATTCGGGAAGCCTTACTACTGGTTTTGCCACAATTTTTAGAAAGGAGACTGTCTGAGGCTTGAACTTACATTCGATCTCGGTCAGGGTAGGATCGCTTTTTTTCGTGGGCAAACTGGGTTTGGTCGTACCAATCAACTTCATCTGATCCCGGCTATTGCCTCCCCAGATTTCAATAGCTTCCGGCGGAAAGATACCCGTTTCCGGCTCGATCATCGTTCGCACCGCAACCGACGTAACACTGACTGGCTTTTTAAACTCCGAAACCAGCACCATATCGTTTTTTCGGACACCCGCCCAATTGTTGGCCCAGGCCGGACTGTTGGGGCTAAATGTGCCCAATTTGTGATCAAAAAACGTATTAGCACCATCCGCCTGATGAACCTGATTGAGCGGCATCAACAGATTGACACTGTCGGGTTTGTGGGTACTCTTGTAAAAACTGAACGTAGCAACAGGGCTGCTCAACCAACCCGATTTGTAGGCTTTAGCTTTAATTCTGGTGTTTTCGGTCAGTACAATTTTATCACCAAATACCGGTGATTTAAGGCTGTCGGGCTCAGTTCCATCAGTTGTATACCGTATCTCAACGCCTTTTATCGGGTGCTTTATTTGCGGTATAATTGACTGATTAAAAATGGTAGAACTATTTTTTACCTGTGGTATATTGAGCCGGATAGGCTCGCTCTTATCGCCGTCGAATCCCGCAAGGAACTGGATATTCGGATTCGCTTTCTTCAACTGCTGAATCTCATTATCAGTTAGTTCCGTCTCCCAAAGGGCCAGCGTTTTCAGGTTTTTGAAGCCGCCAATCTGGCTCCGTAAATCTGCATAGGTTGTCTTTGTACCCGAAAGCGCCAGGCTTTGCAGTTGTTTGAGAGGTGTTAGTTCGCTTAACCCTTTGCCGGTGATGTCAGTAAAGTTAATGTCTAGCTTTTGCAGATTTTCCAACTGGCCAACGTACCTCAAATCCGCATCTTTTACGGGTAACTTGTTCAGGTTCAGGGATACGATCTGGCCTTTAATTGGGCTCAGCTCCTTCAATTGCTCTGGTGAATACATCGCTTTATTATACAGGTTAACTGCCAGGGCAGGCGACTCTTTGGCTAGTGGGGCAATGGTTCGGTAATCCGTATTCAGTTTTTTAACCGTCTCTTCGTCAGCTGCATCAAACGCGTATTCCGGCTCAACCTGTTCTGCCGGTTTGAACATAGCGACTGCCATGATACGTAGCGAATCGGTAACGGGCAGCTCAATTACTTTCCTGTTGAATTCAGCTCGACCTTTCACCCACAATGATAAAAGTTTGGCTTCATCCTCCGTAAGCTGAGCTTTTCCCAACGGAGGCATGTGTTTTTTGTCTTCTACCGGTAGGTGTATACGTTTTACCAATAAACTGATTTCTGGCTGGCCCGCAATGAATAGTTTACCCGTTTTACCACCCTGTCTGATCGACTCGACATCTGTCAGCGCTAATTCTCCTTTTAGTTTGTCGGGATTATGGCAACTGGTGCATTTCTGCTCAAAAATGGGCCTGATCACGTCATTGAAAACGAGTGCCTGCTGTAGATCGACGGGTTCAGTTGTTTTGTTTTTTGCTATTGGTCCAAGAATAAAATCGGAACCATGCGTAATAGCTGAACCGTAGTGCCCCGCAACGATCAGCATCAACCCCATAAAAGCTGCTCCCAATTGGGCAATTGCTGGTGAATACCAGGACTTTTTTCGGCTCCAGTAAATAAGTGTTGCTACGTAAAAAACACCGATTCCCGTCCACTTATGCCACTGTACCACAGAGCCAGTGTAGCCATCTTCTTTAGACAAAAACAAGCCCATAATAACCGTAATGGCAGCCAAAAGAGCACCAACGAGTAGCAGGTTCGTCAAAAAAGTCCTATAAAACTCTGGTAGGCTGGCGGTTACGGCTGGACTTTCGGGGGTGCGGCCTTCCGATTGGGCCATCGAGTTCGCCTTGTTGAAGCGAAAAACTTCCATTACTACCGCCAGCAGCAGAATAACAATCGGAAAATGAAGAATCAATGGATGCATTCGCCCGATGGGTTGCAACCAGACAGGTATAGCGATTTTGCTTTCGAACACGAGCAAAAACGAAATGAATACCGCCGAAGCAAATAACCCCTGCTCTGCTATTCCGATTAACTTTTTTTGCATCTGGAAGAGAGGAAATAGATTGCACTTACCCCTAAATCCCCTGAAGGGGACTTAACTCGCTTGCAAACAAAGTCCCCTTCAGGGGATTTAGGGGTAAATATATTTAAGCAATTATATCGTGAACCACTTTCCCCGATACGTCCGTTAAGCGATACCGACGACCCAGATGCTTGAAAATCAGCTTCTCATGATTGAGCCCTAACTGGTTCAGAACGGTAGCCTGAAAATCATGAACGTGAACCGGATTCCGGGCGATGTTGTAGCCCATTTCATCCGTTTCGCCATACACGATACCGGGCTTGATGCCACCGCCTGCCATCCAGATCGTAAAGCAGCGAGGGTGGTGATCTCTACCATAATTGTCTTTGGTCAGCTTGCCTTGTGTGTAGCTGGTACGTCCGAATTCACCACCCCAGATCACCAACGTATCGTCCAGCAAGCCCCGTTGTTTGAGATCGGTGACGAGTGCCGCCGATGCCTGATCGACGTCTTTGGCCTGCTTCGCAATTTCAAACGGCAGGTTCCCATGCTGATCCCAACCCTGATGATATAACTGAACAAACCGCACACCGTTTTCCGATAATTTACGAGCCAGCAGACAGTTAGCAGCAAACGTACCGGGCACCAGACAATCCGGCCCGTAGAGTTTAATAATGTCGTCCGGCTCTTTCGACAGGTCCATGACTTCGGGAACGGCGGTCTGCATCCGGTAGGCCATTTCGTACTGCTTAACTTTGGCCGTTATTTCGGGATCACCAAACTCCTGATACGAAAGGTCATTCAGTTGAGCCAGATTATCGAGCATTGCCCGACGCTCCTCCCGATTCATGCCTTCAGGGTCCCGCAGGTAAAGCACGGGGTCTTCGCCCTTGCTGAACTGAACGCCCTGGTGAATGGAATCCAGAAATCCGTTGGACCATAACTTAGAATACACGCCCTGACCGTTGCCAATGCCGCGCGAAAGCAGCACCGTGAAGTTGGGCAGGTTTTTGTTTTCATTCCCAAGCCCATAACTCAGCCAGGAACCCATACTTGGTCGGTTTCCCTGTTGCGAACCCGTTTGCAAAAACGTAAGAGCGGGATCGTGGTTGATGGCTTCGGTAAACATGGATTTCACTATACACAGATCATCCACAATTTTAGCCGTGTAGGGGAATAGATCACTCACCCAGGCCCCTGACTGACCGTACTGCTTGAAATCCACGAACGAACCCACCAGCGGAAACTCCTTCTGATTGGCCGTCATGCCGGTTAAACGCTGGGTACCACGCACCGAAGGGGGTATCTCCTGCCCCATCATTTCCCGCAGTTTGGGCTTATAGTCAAACAATTCCTGCTGCGAAGGTGCACCGTTCTGGAATAGATAAATGACCCGCTTGGCTTTAGGGGCAAAGTGCGGAATACCGGGTATAAAACCGTCTTCCTCGGCACCGCTTCCCCGGAAAAGATCGGGTATCAACAACGATCCTAAAGCGGCACTCCCCAGCCCCAGGCTCAGTCGGGACAGGAAGCGACGCCGGTTAAAATTCAGTCCGTGTTCTACTATTTCCTTTTCCATAAATGATCAAGTTTTTACCCCTAAATCCCCTGAAGGGGACTTGGGTCCAGAATGAACAAAGTCCCCTTCAGGGGATTTAGGGGTTTACGATCCGTCATGTCTTCGTAATTGTTTCTTCCAGGTTATAAATAGTTGAAACAATCCGCATCATGGCTGCCAGTTTCACCTTATCCACTTCTTTGGGAATGGGATATTCACCGACGGCCAGGGCTTTTTCAGCATGCGCCTTATCGAGTTTCTTCAACTCGTTCTCATAATACGTAGTCAGAACAGCTGTTTCCTTTTCACTTGGTTTTCGACTTACAATCAGCCGAAACGCTTTGTTAATTTTGTCGGTTACACCGCTGTTTTCACGTAGCAGATTGGCCGCCAGCACACGCGATGCTTCCAGCACGGTTGGGTCGTTCAGCATCACCAGTGCCTGCAAGGGCGTATTGGTTTTCAAGCGTCGTACTTCACAGAGATCGCGGTTACTGGCATCGAAAATAGCCATCGACGGGGGCGGCACGGTACGTTTAATGAGCGTATACATGCCCCGTCGATATAGTTTGTCACCGTGATCCTGCACGTACATGGACAACAAACCTCGACCCGACGTAGCGCCTTCCCACAAACCCGGTGGCTGATAAGGTTTTACGCTAGGCCCGCCAATGGTTCGGTTCAGGAGTCCACTGCTTGACAAAATCAGATCTCTAACAAATTCAGCCTCAATACGATAGCGCGGACCACGAGCCAGGTATTTATTATCCGGGTCCGTTCGCAGTTTCTCTTGACTGATCACCGCCGACTGCCGATACGTAGCGGATGTGACCATCTGCTTCACCAGCCGCTTGATGTCCCAGCCGTGCTCCATAAAATCGACCGCCAGCCAGTCCAGCAATTCGGGGTGGGATGGCAACTCGCCCTGCATACCAAAGTCGCCGGGGGTTTTGACGATACCTTTCCCGAAGAATTCCTGCCATAATTGATTAACATAGACCCGTGCCGTCAGCGGATTTTGCTTGTCGAACATCCACTTGGCCAGCCCTAGCCGGTTTTTAGGGTAGCTTTCATTGAACGGCAGAATCGCATTCGGTGTGCCGGGTTGCACTTCGTCACCGGGAGCGTCATAAACCCCTCGTTTTAGGATAAAAGTTTTCCGGGCGGTGTCCAGGTCAGTCATGACCGAGACAATTAATTTATTGGTATCCAGCTTATTGACGAATGACAAAAGATCCTTTACGTCCTCATCGCAAATTTCCATCAATGGCTTTTTGGCATACGTATCAGGTCCGCCAATCACGGACTCGATTCCGATTTCTTTTACGTTATTGAAAAAAGCGAAAAGCTTGTAATACTCTTTCTGCGAGAACGGGTCGTATTTATGATCGTGGCAGTGCGCGCATTCCATCGTAACGCCCAGCAAGCCTTTCCCAAATAAATCTGTCCGATCTGTTACGTACATCGTCCGGTATTCTTCGGGAATGACGCCCCCTTCTTCCGTTATTTTATGGTTTCGGTTGAAGCCCGTTGCCAGTAGCTGCTCTTTGTCAGGCGTTCCGGGACCGCCCCAGCCTTTGGGACTCGACAGAAAATCGCCCGCCAGTTGCCAGGTCACGAAATCGTTGTAATGCATGTTTTTGTTGAACGCATGAATCACCCAATCACGCCAGGGCCACTGTGTGCGGTAGCCATCGTCCTGATAGCCATGCGAATCGGCATAGCGAGCCAGATCCAACCAGTGAAGCGCCATTTTTTCGCCATAAGCCGGATTCTTCAAAAGTTTATCAACAGCCGTTTCGTAGGCGTTGGCGCTTTTGTCAGCTAGAAATTGATCCATCATGGCTAAGCTGGGCGGCAACCCGGTCAGGTCCAGACTGAGCCGCTTCAATAACCGTTCTTTGTCGGCTTCGTCATTCGGAGCTACTCCCTTCTGTTCCTGCTTCTGTAAAATGAAATAATCGATCTCATTTTTCGGCCAGTCTTTTTGGCTAATCTCAGGTAGAGCGGGTTTCTTGGGCGCAACAAACGCCCAGTGCTTTTCATACGTAGCGCCCTGCTTGATCCACTTTTCAATCAGCTTAATTTCGCGCGTGGATAGTTTCAGACCTGAATTAACGGGCGGCATCAGCGTCGATGTATCCTGCGATGAAATGCGCAAAAACACCTGAGACAATTCGGGTTTCCCGGCGACTAGTGCATGTGCTCCGGGATGTTCTTTCAGGGCTTTAAACGCACTTTCGGGCACATCGAGCCGCAACCCCGCTTCTCGTTTGTTGGCATCCGGACCGTGGCAAGCGGAGCATTTATCTGACAGAATGGGCCGGATATCAAAATTATAGCTCACCACATCCGGCAGACTCTCTTCGTCCGCCGTATTAGATGCATGGTTCGTACAGGCTTGAACAACCCACACAAAACCAACGATCATAGCGATCAGGTATCGGAGTTTGCTGAACGTATTGAATGGCTGTCTCATCGAAATGCTTTTCAAAAACGCGAACCTGTCTGTAATTTAGTGCTTTTGTCATTCCTCCTTCGTCGGAATGACAGAAAATGCTGTTTTATGCCAACAACTCCATTACGGGTTTTCCTTTCCCATCGGGTGTTGTATAAAAGGGCCGTTTTTCAACTTCATACTGTGTATCGGGCGCAATACCCAGCGCGTGGTAGATCGTCTGGTGAATTCCCTCAATACGTACCGGATTTTCAATGGTCTTACAAGGGCGTTCATCGGCCGTTTTGCCGTACACGAATCCTTTTTTAATACCTCCGCCAAACATCAGAACCGAGCAGCCATCCGTGAAGTGACGGTGCATGCCGTAGAACTTCAGGTCAGACAGAATATCGGGTTGGTTCACCTGTTCCAGCACTTTCGCATCCGGACGACCCTCTACCATCATGTCTCGACTGAATTCGCTCGCCAGAATGATCAGGGTACGGTCCAGATGCCCGGTTTTCTCCAAATCCAGAATCAGTTGCGCAATCGGGCCATCAATCTGGCATTTCATATCTTCCAGACGTGTGTGTCCATTTTCGTGCGTATCCCAGCCTTTAAACGGCTCGTATTCAGTCGTTACGCTGATAAACCGCGCGCCCTGTTCGGTAAGTCGGCGGGCCAGTAGGCAACCTAACCCAAAGCGCCCGGTGTTATAGCGTTCGTAGATATGGGCAGGCTCGGTGCTCAGGTCAAACGCTTTTGCTTCGGGCGAATTCAATAACCGATACGCCTGTTCCATCGACCGACGTAGCGATTCTTTCTGATAATCGCTACCAAACTCGCCTACCGGACTGTTGCTGATCAACTCATTGTAAAGCTGATTCCTGCGCTCAAATCGGCGGGCATCCATACCAATCGGTGGGCGAACGCTCTCCAATCCCTGGCTAGGATCAGGAATAAAAAAAGGGCCAAACTCATTGCCCAGAAAACCCGATGTGTGGAAGGCTTTTAACTCTTCGGCCTCCCCTACCGTAAACCGCTGCCCAATGTCGATGAAGGCCGGAATGACCTGATTTTTTGGCCCTAATTCCCTGGCAATCCAGGAGCCGATGTGCGGAGCGGCCACGGTCTGGGGCGGTTCGTAACACGTATGCCAGTGGTACTGATGGCGCGAGTGCAGGATATGGCCCATATCAGCCGCTACGTAGGAGCGGATCAGCGTGCCCCTATCCATCACGTTGCCAATGGATTGAAGTCCCTCCGAAAAATGAATCCCATCCAGGGCCGTCGGCATTGATTTAAAGGTACTGAGTACGCGATTGCCTTCCATCCCCGTTTCAAAGGGTGTGTATCGTTTGGGGTCAAATGTTTCGGTATGGGCCATGCCACCCGCCATCCAGAGAAGAATAACCGTATCGGCCGTTCCGCGCTGGCCAACCAGTTTTGGCTTGCCTTTGTCAGCGCTTGAACAGCCCTGCAGCAAACTTGCCATGGGTGCCCCAGCCCCTAAAGCCGCCAACGTAGCAGCACTGGTTTTCTGTAGAAACTCCCTTCGATTCCATCTATTTATCATAGCGTTACGTCGTTTTTTCGTAATGTGGGCGGTCCGCTGTTTCAGCGGAAACCCTCGATGCTACTATACAATTGCTGGTTTCCACCGAAACAGCGGACCGCCCGCATTACATCAGGCTAATAAATCAACTGAAACTCCGGATGAAGGGCAATCGCCCAAACCAGATCTTCTATACCTTCCACACTCGGTTGAGCCCCTACAATCTTCTGCGCCACAGCCATTTCTTTTGGCATCGGATCGCGACCTAAGGATTTTCGATAAAGCTCTTTCACCAACAAATCCGACGAGGGGTATTTTGCCTTCCAGCGCTCCGCGCCCCGTTTCAGCGCTTCATTGAACGTAGTGCCATTCGTCAGTTCGAGTGCCTGCAACAGATTGGCTTGTGATGTTCGGCTGGTGCTGACCGTTTCGCGATTCGGGCGACCCAGGGCGGTCAGGAATGGGTCGTTTTTAACCAGCGATGCGCGTGGGAAGACAATCTCTTTCTGGATCGTCTTCGGTAGCATCTTCACCACCGACGTATCCTGATAGATGGGATTGAACGCCAGACTAACCGCGTCGGCAAACTGCTCGGCCGTGAGCCGCCGACGTACCATGCCTTCAAACACGTAAGTGGACGCTTTCACCAAGTCCGCATCCTTAATACCCACCGATGGCAATTGATACGTTTTAGACGTAGTGATCGTGTAAATCAGCTTTTTGATATCATACCCGTTTTGCACAAAATCATAGGCCAGCCAATCCAGTAAATCCTGACTCCAGGGTTCGTTGTCCATCACATCGACAGGTTCGACAATGCCGCGACCCATCAGTTGCGCCCAGATCCGGTTGACAAGCGTCCGGTAAAGTCGGCCATCTTTGGGTTGTACCAGAAAGTCGGCCAGTTCACGAAGGCGTTTTTCGGTGGGCGCATCCACACTGATCGTACCCAGTTCTTTGTACAAAACGCTACGTCCGGCCATCTTTCCGGTAGGCTTGTCGCAGCGGTTTATTTCCAGTGTACTATCCGCAAATACGTTCGCAAACGCGTACGCATCAGCCAGTTTCCAGTCGCTGACAAAACTATCATGGCAGGAAGCACATTTGAGATTCAGCCCCAGCAGCACCTGCGCTACGTTCTGAGCCGCCTGCATTTCTGTCCGCTGGCTCGAATTGATCGTGCCGCGCCATTTTATGCCTTTAATAAACCCAGCCGATTCTTTGTTCGGGCTAATGAGTTCTCGGACAAACCAGTTATAGGGTTTATTCTTTCGCAGTGATCCGTATAGCCATTTCGTAATGTCGTAGCGTCCGCCGGTGATGTAGCCCGTCCCAGAATAATCATTACGTAACGCATCGTTCCAGAAGGTGAGCCAATGCTGGGCATAATCGCTATTTCGGCTAAGTAATTCTTTGACCAAAGCCTCCCGTTTGTCAGGTTTATCACTAGTCTCAAATGCCTGCATCTGCGTGGGTGTGGGCAGCAAACCAATGATATCGAGATATACCCGGCGCATGTAGGTTCGATCGTCTACCACGCTCTTCCACTCAATTTTATTCTTGTGAAAATAGACATTGACCAGCCGGTCAATTGGGTTCGTAATGTCAACCGTAGCGGCTGGAAGTACTGGTAAACGGGGCTCCAGGGCGGCCACCCGATAAATGCTTTTTTCAGCACCGCCTGGCCACGGAGCCCCCGCTTTTATCCAGAAGGAAAGCAGCCCTATTTCTTTTTCTGTGAGCCGATTCCCTTTGGTCGGCATAGCTTCTTTATCGTCGGCTGGCAGCCTAATCCGACGTATTATTTCGCTGGCTTCCGGATGACCGGCTTTTAGAATAAAACCATGCTTACCACCTTTCATGACCAGCGCCTTTTGGTCGAGCCGCAGGTCGCCTTTGGTTTTGGTGGCACTGTGGCAACTGTAGCAGTTGTGCGCCAGAATGGATCTAACTTCTACAGTCAAATCCTGAATTTGTTTGGTCGTGAGCTGCCCATTACTACCCATACTGGCAAAGGCAAAATTGGAACCGCTCAGACCGGGCGCGTTAGGTTTACCGCCAACCGGTAGCACACTAGTTAAATAATCTTCGCCGTGGGTCAGCAAAGCACCAAAATGACCCGCTACACTCACACCAACGACTGTTAAAACCAGCAAACTTCGATAGAGCATGACCTGACCCGAACGTAGCGCAATGATTGTCAGAATGGCCAGTAACATGGTAGCCAGTCCAGACCATTGGTGGATAGCAACGCCCTTGCCTTCATAGTCCTCCTGATTGACCAGCATCAACCCAAACACAGCCGCCACGACTGAACTAATGGCACCAATCCAGAGCATAGCGTTTATACCCGCTCTTAGTTCCGTCGATTTGCGAAACCAGCTAATGACTTCCAGGAATAAAGCAATGCAAAGTAAGCCAACCGGAAAGTGAACAATCAGCGGATGTAAGCGTCCTAGAAACTGCCAAAGCCAAAATGATTCTGCTGTTACTATCACTGTGTAGGTAAAGAAATAAGTCAGTAAACGATCAAGAGTGATTCCTGAAAGCATTTATAAACAAGCGCGCTAGTCGATCCAGTGTGTTTGTTATATACCGTTACGTCAAGTTAAGGAAAAAATGGTGAACGTCCCTCCAAAAAAGACAATCTAGTATCCCAATATTACTATCTACTGACTGATAACTTTCCTACACCTTCCTATTTTTGGCATTATTCGACTAATTTTATTAGAAATTTTAATAACTGAATCACGCTTTATGGGGACTCGTGCTATCTAAATCAGAAAAGATGCACTGAGTGAAGTACCCTTGGGTAAGTTGGTGTTTTGATACTGATTTGCTTTGTGATCAATTCTGAATCTTGTACTACATTATGCTTTACCACATTAAAATCAATGACTATTCCAACACGCCGAAGTATCAGCAGATTTATAATTCTATTGTAGAGGGGATTGAAAATCGGGACATTCTTCCGGGCGACAAACTACCGTCTATCCATGAATTATGTGCTGAATTCGACGTATCGAAGGGGACGATTGAACGCGCCTATGAACTCTTAAAAGAGAAAGAAATTATCGGGGCGGTTAAAGGAAAAGGCTTTTACATCAACTATACGCAGACAGGCAATAACCTTAAAATATTCCTGCTGTTCAACAAGTTAAGTGCACACAAGAAAATCATTTATGATTCTTTTGTTGAGGGGCTTGGCCCCGGTGTTGCCATTGATTTTTTTATCTACAATAATGACTTCCGACT
Organism: Spirosoma endophyticum; assembly: GCF_900112365.1. Classification (GTDB taxonomy): domain Bacteria; phylum Bacteroidota; class Bacteroidia; order Cytophagales; family Spirosomataceae; genus Spirosoma; species Spirosoma endophyticum. The sequence continues at coordinate 576,137 of NZ_FOLQ01000001.1, forward strand.
GTTTCGGGATTTAATTCAGCGCCAGGCCCGCAACCACACGCACTACGTCATTATTGGTCATTTTTATGAGGGGGGGGAAAAAGCGGACGAGCTTATCAACAGCTTGCCAAAGCACAAATTAGTTATGCTGGATAAGCTGCTGGAGGGCGTAACCGGCAACTACGCGGCCGTTTTTCAGAATTTTGAGAAAGATCTCTATCAGGCATTAACCGAAGCACTTCCGCTCCTACAGAAATACACAACGTTGAATATGCTTTTCCCGTCCTATACGTATCACCCAAAGGCGATACTGAATGGATTCTATAAATTCTGCTACGAACATAATTTCATCGCCCGCGTGATTCATAATATTCAGCAGGAGGTGATCCAGGCGCAACATGCCTACATCAATCTGATGGAAGAAGATCTGGTGGAGTTGATCAAGCGGATCAAAACAACACCGTATGTGGTTGGTCAGGAGGTTGGTATTCTGTCGTATAATGAGACGCCCCTGAAGGAATTTCTGCTGGAAGGTATTACCGTGATGTCCACCGATTTTGCCCAGATGGGTCGAACAGCGGCTCAATTGGTGCTTAACGCGAGCGCGGAGCACATCGAAAATCCGTTTCAGCTTATTGTAAGAAAATCCCTCTAAACCGGGATTTATGTGATTTTTCTGACTGACTATGAAAAATGCTTTTGAAGAAAGCTATACAAAAAAATCATAGTCGGTCAGAAAAATCACATAAATCCCGGCGGGGCCGCCCGCGCGGTCGGATTAGTAGCGCACCACTTTCAAGTGCGAAATACCACCGTCGAAGCGGATAGTCATTTTCTTTTTGGCGGCATCGTAGCCGGGGCTGAGAAACTCACCACCACCCATATCCGTAAAGTCGTCTAACTGCTCGATATTCAGCGCTCCATCTTTGGTAACGCGACAACCTACTTCTTTCGGCACGCGCACCGTAACGGAAGCCGCGCCAACATCTAACTTTACGTCTGACTGGTCGGCTTTGGACCCTAATTTCAAATCGAGTTCGGCGGCTCCAGCGGCCAGTTTCAGTGTCTTGACAGCGTAGGCGCTCAAATCCAGATCGCCCTGTCCCGCGCCCAGCGCCACGTCCATTGTCCAGACGGGTTTCGCATTCAGATGCACATCAACGCGGTTTTCGTAATCACCATCTTTCAAGTCAATATGATGGTTTTCCTCCTTGGGTTTCAGCTCGATCGTCGGAATATGCGTCGATGGATCGCGATCTACCGACATGGAATAGTTACCAACCGTTTGCTTCGTATCCGCTTTGATCAATTCACTGGTCGGGTCACTGATGATAAACCGACCGGCTCCACCAGCCAGTTTCAACACGGCTTCGCTGGTATTGGCATCCATCGTTTCCGTGAACGTATTGGTGTGCGATTTGACCGTTTCTGAATCCCGGTTTTCACGTTCAGCGCGGTAATCATCTTCATTGTCGTTGTCGCTGTCATCATCCCCATTGTCCGACGAATGGTCGTCGTCATCATCGTCGTCGTCATGGTTCCAGCGCATATGAAATCCGTCGCGATCCCGGTCACGATTATGGTTGAAGAAGCCAAACAACGTAGCCGGTACAGCGACGGCCAGCATCACCGTCGTAATAAACGCAGCCGGATTTCCACGCCGTTCCAGAATCAGGTTAACACCGGCCAGAATCAACAAGACGGGCCACAAATTCACCAGCGAGTGCCAGTCGACATCCAGCCATCCAGCTCGCCGGGCCAGGAATAATACGCCCAGCGTAAGCAGAAAAATCCCCCAGAACAATCCATTTCTTCGTTGCATGATCTTAGTTTATATATGATGTAGGGTGTAGGGATATATAAGTTCATCGAATGCTGGACCTCAGCGAAAGCACTATGTCCTATATCCTACACCATACATCGCTTACAAAGTGCCGTTGTTAGGGTCGTTATTGATATCGTTCTGATTCTGGTCAAATGGCGTTTTGATCCGATCTCTAAAAATCAGCCACAGGCCAATGGCGATCAACATGAACGGCCACAGATCGCCGAAGTCGATGTCGAAGTAACGGTCAATCAGAAACAGCACGCCAAGGATAATCAGCACAGCGCCACCGACCAGGCTGCGGTCGGGTGATGCGGGTTTATTGGGGTTGTAGGGATTCATGGAGAAAACAGGGTTTGCGTAAACGGTTGACTGAAGCGTCGAGCCACTAAAATGACGTACTGGCAAGGCGATCCACAAGATAATGTAAATGATGACAGCCGGAAAATGCGGCAGGAAAATTCCAATGACAAAAAGTACGCGAACCAACGCGCGGTCAATTCCAAAATAATCGGCTAAACCAGCACATACGCCCCCTAATTGGGCCTGGTCAGCAATACGTTCTAATCGCTTGTTCATGGCTTTGATTTGTTTAAAACCGATGTAAACGTACTAGGTATCAGTGTCTGGCGGAAAGAGAATAGGAAGAATGGACGCGCTTATGGATGGATGTATGTTTTCAATGATAGTAGGTAATGCACAGTACCGGAAAATTAGTCGCTAGTCGTCAGTCAATAGTCGTTAGTAGCTAACGATAAGCCTCAAATTTTCACTTACCCCAGATGACTGACGACTATTGACTGACGACTTTTTAATCTTCTTCAATCGCTTCCAGAATATCCATTAGCTCGCCGAATTCTTTATTGCCGGGCCGTTCCTCATTCCCACCACTCAGCGCGATCCCACGAACGGGTAGTTGGGCCAGTAACTCATGGACGTTAGCCACCGAAACACCCGTTCCTAGTAAGATTGGATAACGGGCCGACAATCGCTGGAGGGCCGTTTTCAACTCATCATCCAGGTGAATTGGTCCATTGCTTTCGAGCAGCACATAATCGGCTCCGGTAGAACCAGTCTGCAGCAACGTATCGAGTTGGTCGAGCGTTACCTGCGCTAAATCAGTACGTAGTATAAGCGGTTTACCAAACGTACCAAGGTAGGGCAACAAAGCGGCTTCGTCTACCTGCAACAGGTCGGGGTGATACGTATCGAGAAGCTGTTCGATCAGTTCAGGATCGGTACTGGCCGTTTCACCGACAATCTGAACGCCTGCTACCCAAGCCCGTATTTCATCAAACTTTTTGGGCTCAACATAGTCTGCCGAATCAGCATCCATGGAGAAGCCAAGCATATCAACGCCCATACCGGCACAATAGCGGGCGTCGCTGAGGTTAGTTACGTTAGAGATTTTAACCAGCGTTTGTAAGGCCATGTTGTTAGGTATCAGTTAGCGGTGAACAGTGATCAGAATGCGGCTGCAAGTTAAAGACCTGCGCGCATTGTATGACTCTATTTACGTTTGTATTGTTCGGCTTCGGACAGCGGATGTACGATTTCGGACAATCCATATGGACTCGAATGGCCTTATTTGAGCCAGAGAGCCACCTTTACAAATTGGCAAAGCATTTGTTCTACAAAAGTTAATGTAATTCTTAGCCATGAAACGAACGTATTTAGGCGAGTTTGAGGAAATCGTACTATTAACCGTTGCCGTCCTGCACGAAAGTGCTTACGGTGTCGCTATCACCGACGAGCTGGACCGGCAAACGGGTCGTTCGGTGAGCATTAGTGCGGTTCATGCGGCCTTGCACCGGTTGGAGGAAAAAGGCATGCTCAAATCGGCCATGGGAGAAGCCACCGCCGAGCGTGGCGGACGTCGCAAGCGGCTATTCACCGTGACGGCACTGGGCAGTCGTGCGCTTCACGACATACGGGCCATGCGCGATCAATTGTGGAGTTCGATTTCACCGAATGCCTTACCAGCGATTAGTATATGAAAAATTCTCGCAACGCTGGACCACCCCGCCTGGCCGACCGGCTGCTCGAATTCTTCTGCGCCCCTCACTTACTGGAGGAGGTGCAGGGTGATTTGCACGAACGCTACGTTCGGGATGTGACCCGGATGGGCATAGCAAAAGCAAAGCGAACCTACACCTATAACGTACTGAGTTTTTTACGACCCTTTGCCCTAAAACGGCGCTCCAGCGAATATCCGCCAATTCCTTTATTCAGTGTCGACATGCTACGTAATTACATCAAAATCGCTTGGCGGAACCTCGCTAACAACAAAGCCTTTTCATTCATCAACATAGTGGGGCTTTCTCTTGGTATGGTATGTAGCCTGATCATTTATTTATGGGTACAGGATGAACGCAAGTATGATAAATTTCACGCGAATGGAGACCGCCTTTACCGGGTCATAGTTAACTCGATAGAGAAGACGGGGGAAATATCGAACAGTTTTGAGAATTCTCCGGGTGTATTGTCGGGGATACTCAAGAAAGAAATCCCTGAGATCAGCCATGCTGCAACCATAACCTGGGAGAACAAAGACCGAATGCGTGTAGGCACGAAAGCAACTAACGAGAAGGGCCGCATAGTTGGTGCTGACTTCTTCGAGATGTTTTCGTTTCCGCTCCTGAAGGGTAATCCCCGTACTATCTTCGCAGCCCCTAATAGCCTGGTCATTTCTCAACGATTGGCAAACAAATATTTCGGTTTTGCGGACCCAATCGGTAAGCTGATTCGATTGAATGAAAAAGACGATTACGTAGTCAGCGGGGTATTTGCTACCGTTCCCGCTAACTCCTCAATCAAATTCGATTATGTCCGCTCATTTGAATCATTCGCCAAAAATAACCCTTGGATTGTAGACGGATGGAGCGACTTTGGCCCTTCTACGGTTGTGATGCTTCGATCAGATGCTTCCTTAGAAAAAGTCAACGCCAAAATTCGTCGCTTCCTAACGCAGCATGACAAAACGGTTACGGATAAAACGTTATCCTTGCAGCCTTACCGAGATCAGTATCTGTACTCGCGTTTCGAGAATGGCATTCCGGTTGGAGGGCGTATTGAGTATGTGCGATTGTTCTCGGTAGTCGCTCTATTCGTGCTGCTGATAGCCTGTATCAACTTCGTCAATTTAGCCACCGCCCGTTCCGTCAAACGAGCCAAAGAGATTGGCATTAGAAAAGTTGTTGGAGCAGCAAAAGCCTATCTGGTTGGCCAGTTTATGGGCGAATCTTTATTGATGACACTAATAGCCGCTTCTCTATCCATTCTCTTATCTTTTTTACTACTTCCTACCTTCAACTCAATCACGGGAAAGACTATCGAAATTCCCCTCGACACTCCTGCCTTTGTGGGCAAGCTAACGATACTGGTTACGATAACTACTTTGCTGTCAGGTATCTATCCAGCTTTATTTCTCTCCTCATTCAACCCCGTTAATGTGCTTAAAGGGTCATTCTCAACGAAGCCCGGTATAGCAACATTCCGCAAAGGATTGGTCGTCTTTCAATTTACATTATCGCTTGCGCTGATAATTGGTGCGTTAGTCGTCTATCAGCAGATGAACTACATTCAAACCAAGAATATTGGTTTGAGTCGAGAAAATGTACTATACATTAAACTGGAAGGAGAGTTAGGGAAAAAATACGAATCCTTTAAACAGACGGTGCTTCAATCCAATACGATTGAGCACATAACAACGATCAATACGATTCCGACCGATGTGGGCAATGCGACTAGTGATTTGATCTGGACGACCAAGAAACCTACCGACAAATTCTCAATCTGGCTCATGGGAGCCTCCTATGACTTTGCTAAAACACTGAATATCAAACTAAAAGAAGGTCGCTCGTTCTCTCCAGCGTTTCGTACAGATACAGCTGGCTTTCTCCTCAATGAAGTGGCTGCAGAACGAATGCACTTGAAGAATCCAATTGGCCAGCCAATTGACTTATGGGGTAAGAAAGGGACGGTGATCGGTCTAATGAAGAATTTTCATATGCAATCGCTGCACAGAACGATTGAGCCGCTCATTGTTTATTTTGAACCACAGCCCAGGGGCAATATTGTCGCTCGGATTCAGGCAGGCAAGACACAACAAGCCTTATTGATCTTACAAAAGGCTCACAAAGAAATTAACCCTGCCTATCCTTTTTCGTACGAATTCGCGGATGATGCCTTTCGGCAGCAGTACAAAAGCGAAACGATTATTCGTGAGTTAGCTACCTGTTTTGCTGTCTTAGCCATTCTAATTTCTTGCCTGGGATTGTTTGGGTTGGCAGCCTTCACAGCTGAACAACGCACAAAAGAAATAGGCGTCCGTAAAGTCTTGGGGGCCAGTGTTTCCAGTATTATTACGCTGCTCTCGACTGATTTTCTAAAACTGGTACTACTTGCCATTGTGATTGCATCTCCTATTGCCTGGTGGATAATGGACAAATGGTTACAGGACTTCGCCTACAAAACCGAACTATCATGGTGGATTTTCGCGCTATCGGGTTTACTGGCCGTTGGGATTGCTTTGCTAACGGTCAGTTTCCAGAGTGTGAAGGCGGCACTGACAAATCCGGTTAAATCGCTACGTTCTGAATAGCAAGGAGCTTGGCTAGTCTGAAAAAGTCACTGTTCCACGCTCCTAACCCTGTTCCACGCTCCTAACCCTGCCCCCCATGCCCTATGCCACACACCCCGCCCCATTTCGCCGACCGGCTGCTCGAATTCTTCTGTGCTCCTCACCTGCTGGAGGAGGTGCAGGGCGACTTGTATGAGCGCTACGTGCGGGATGTGCGCCAGTTGGGTGTGGCCAAAGCGAAGCGAAACTATATTTTTAACGTACTGAGTTTTTTTCGGCCATTTGCCATCAAGCGTCAACCTACTGAATACCCTCAACCACTATTCCTACATCCGGCTATGCTACGTAATTATTTTAAAATTGCCTTGCGCAACTTATGGCGTAACAAGTCTTTTTCGGCTATTAACATTCTGGGGTTAGCCTTGGGCCTTACCTGTAGCCTGCTGATTTTTCTGTGGGTTCGGGACGAACTACGTATCGATCATTACCATGCAAATGGGCCGCATTTATACCGGCTCATGGAGCGTCAGTTTAGCGATGGCAAGCGCACTGCGTCACCCGGCACACCCTGGCCAATCTCGCTGGAGATACCCAAAAAGTTTCCAGAAATCGTTCATGCGGCTGGTTTTAGCTGGCCAGGTAGTCTCACCTTCGACGCTAACAATAAAATCAGCAAGGAAAATGGTAACTGGGCGGGTGCCGACTGGTTCAAGATGTTCAGTGTGCCCCTGCTGGCGGGTTCGCCCGAAACAGCGCTGAAGTCGCCAACCAGCTTAGCGATCTCCCGAAAGTTAGCCGTCAATTATTTCGGAAGTCCGGAAGCGGCTGTCGGCAAATCGATACGTATTGAAAACAAGGACGACTATCAGGTCATGGCTGTTTTTGAAGATTTACTCGAAAACTCCTCTGATAAATATGATTTTCTGCTGCCCTGGGATGATTTTGAACGACGTAATAACGGTTGGGCAAACGACTGGAGTAACCAGGGCCCAAGAGCTTTTGTACAGTTACGACCCGACACCGACGTAGCAGCTTTTGAAGCGAAGCTCAAACCTTTCCTGCACAATTACAACAAAGGCATCGACCTGAAAAACCTGGCCAGTTTTGACATCGAGCTGTTCCTTCAGCCCTTTGAAGAGATTTACCTCAATTCTGAAATGACCAATGGCGAAATATCCGGCGGACGAATCGAATATGTTCGACTTTTCAGCGTCGTAGCGGTGTTTCTGCTGCTGATTGCCTGCATCAATTTTATGAATCTGTCTACCGCCCGATCGGCCAAACGAGCGAAGGAAGTGGGCATTCGGAAAGTCGTTGGAGCCGAGCGGTCGCGGCTAATCGGGCAATTCATTGGCGAAGCTATGATGCTGACACTGATCGCCGTCGTGGTGGCTTTGGTATTGATTGCGATCCTATTACCGGGTTTCAACCAACTGACCGACAAGAAAATTGCCCTGCCGTTTACTGAACCATCCTTTGGACTAACACTTCTGGGCATTGTCGCCGTCACAGGTATCCTGGCGGGCAGTTATCCGGCTTTGTTTCTGTCATCGCTGCAACCCGTCAAAATACTGAAAGGAAGTCTGAAATTTCAGCCGGGTGCTACGTTCTTCCGGCAAAGTTTGGTCGTCGTGCAGTTCGTTATTTCAATGCTGCTCATTCTGGGTACCGTCGTTGTCTATCGGCAGGTGAATTATATCCAGACCAAGAACCTGGGTTTCGACCGTGGAAATCTGATTTATATTCCGCTGGAAGGTGAATTGCCCCCAAAATTCACAACGCTGAAGCAAGAGCTCACGCAGTTGCCCGGCATTGCCGCCATTTCCCGGATGAGCGAACAACCGGGTGGGATTTACAATGGAACCAGCGATGCCAACTGGACGGGGAAAGACCCAACGGTGAAAATCAATTTCGTAAACGTATCAGCCGGTTACGACCTGGCGAAAAGTCTCAAAGTCAAGCTTCTACAAGGTCGGGACTTCTCCCCAAATTTCACAACCGATTCCGTCGGCTACATCATCAATGAGCAGGCTGCCAAGCGAATTGGCTACAAAAATCCAATCGATCAACCGCTGACTTTCTGGGGCAAAAAAGGCAAGATTATCGGTCTTGTACAGGATTTTCATTTTTCCTCTATGCACGATCCCATTCAGCCACTGATTATTCGATTTGGCGAAAAAGACGACTATGGATACCTGCTGGTTCGCACTCAACCCGGCCAAACCAAACAGGCATTGGCCAGTCTGGAGACGATCTGCAAACAGCTTAATCCCAAATTCCCTTTCAATTACACGTTTGCCGATCAGGAGTTTCAGAAGCTGTATAGAAGTGAACAGGTCGTGGGAACATTGTCAACTTATTTTGCGATCCTGGCCATTTTCATCGCCTGCTTAGGGTTATTTGGGCTAGCCTCGTTCACGGCGGAACAACGTACTAAAGAGATCGGCGTCCGTAAGGTGTTGGGGGCTTCGGTTACCAGCGTCGTTGGCCTGTTAGCGGGTAATTTTCTCAAACTGGTCGTCATTGCCATCGTCATTGCGTCGCCCATTGCCTGGTACGTTATGAATCTCTGGTTACAGGGATTTGCCTACAAAATTCCTATCGCGTGGTGGATGTTTGCCCTGGCCGGATTACTGGCCGTCGGTATCGCCTTGCTGACGGTAAGTTTCCAGAGTATTAAAGCCGCCCTGATGAATCCGGTGAAATCACTACGTAGCGAATAGCGGGGTGTAAGGTGCCTGGAGCATGGAATTTCTCCGGCTAACCATGCTCCAGGCACCTTGCTCTTTACCAGAAACCTATGAAAAACCCTCCCCGTTTCGCCGATCTATTGCTTGAATTATTCTGCGCCCCTCACCTACTGGAAGAGGTACAGGGCGATTTGTATGAACGCTACGTCCGGGATGTTAGGCAACTGGGCGTGGCAAAAGCGAATCAGAAATATATCCTAAACGTATTGGGTTTTTTAAGGCCGTTTGCCATCAAACGTCAATCCAGTGAATATTCATCACCGGAATACCGGACCACATTTTTTTTAAGCCCTGTTATGCTACGCAACTATCTTAAAACGGCCGTTCGCAACCTGACCAAACATCGAGTCAGTACGCTCATTAACTTATTTGGTTTGACCCTGGGGGTTACGGCCTGCCTGGTCATCTATGTGATCACGAATTACGAACTGAGTTATGACACGTTCCACCCCGACAGCGAACGAATTTACCGGCTGGTAGGAGAAGCCCAATTCGGCCCAACCGGCGAAAAACACCCGGTAGGTTTCCCACCCAATGCCGTTCCCTTAGCCCTCCGGCAGGAGGTGTCGGGCATTGAAACCATTGCCGCTTTTCACAGCGTAGAATCGGATGTACTGATCCCGAACGGCAGCCAGAAACCGAAGCGATTTGAAAGCCGCAGACGAACCGGCGGAAACGCCGATATTATCGTTGCAGAGCCGCAATACTTCGATATTTTAAAGTACGAATGGCTGGCCGGAAATCCTAAAACCGCGCTGAATGATCCCTTTAAAGTGGTTTTATCGGAACAGAAAGCGCATAAATATTTTGGGGATTTGCCGCTGGAACAGATACTGGGCAAAGAGGTTATTTACGTGGATTCGGTGCGGGTCAGCGTAGCGGGCATCGTGAAAGACTGGTCACAACCAACCGATTTCACGTTCACTGATTTCATCTCATTCGCCACCATCCGGGCCAGTCAGCTCAAGCGAGAAATCAATCTGGATCAATGGAATGATATCTGGTCGGCATCACAGGCATTGGTTAAACTACCAAAAGGCGTAACGCCGGATCAGTTAGCTGTGCCCTTCCAGCAATTTTCCCGGAACCACATTCAGAAGGAAGTAAAATTCGAGCCTGGCTTGCAACCCTTATCCGATCTTCACTTCAATGACGATTATCAGGACAATTATTCGCGCAAAGCCCACTTACCGACGCTTTATGGATTAATGGCCGTAGCGGGGTTCATTCTCCTGATTGCTGCCATCAATTTCATTAATCTGGCAACGGCCCAGTCGGTACAACGGGCTAAGGAAGTGGGTATTCGAAAAGTGATGGGCAGCAGTCGAAAAGGGTTAATTATCCAGTTTTTAAGCGAAACGGCTCTGTTGACACTCGTTTCGGTTTTGATTGCGCTGGCGCTTATCAAGCCAATACTTTCCGTTTTCCAAACCCTGACTCCCAATGGATTGACGTTCGATTTATTGAGCGCTCAAACACTTCTTTTCCTGGGTATTGTCGTACTCACTACGTCCTTATTAGCCGGGTTTTATCCGTCCTGGGTGTTGTCTTCCTACGTACCAGCGCTTACGCTGAAAGGCCAGAGTGCCTTAACCGGCGGACAAAAAGGCTACTTGCGCAAGGGGTTGATTATTTTCCAGTTCGCCGTGTCGCTGGTGTTCATTATTGGCACACTGATGGTTGGACGACAACTCAATTTCATGCGAAACAAAGATCTTGGTTTCTCGACCGATGCCATTATTGAGGTAAATACTCTGCGCGACGACAAAAGCCTGGTGCTAGCCCAGAAAATTAAACAACTAGCGGGTGTTGAGCGGGTTGCGATGCAATGGTTTCCTGTGATGGGGCAAAGTCACATGGTTACTAAATTGAAATACAAAGGCAAGAAAGAGGTGGAAATGGACGTATCGGCCAAGATTGGCGACGAGAACTTTATTCCGCTCTATCAGCTCCGTTTTCTGGCCGGTCGAAATTACATGAAGAGCGACTCACTTCGCGAAATGGTGATCAATGCTACGTATGCGAAAGCGCTGGGGTTTAAGAGGCCAGCCGATGCGGTCAACCAGTTCATTGATTTTCAAGGGAAACCGTACCCGATTGTTGGTGTCGTCGCAGATTTTCATGAACAATCGTTTCACGAAAAGATAGGTGCCGTCTTCCTTGGGTACATGCCCCGGCAAGCCAAAAATATTGGAGTTAAACTAGCCACCAAAGGCGGACAGTTGAGCGACCTAAAAACTACGCTGTCGAGTATCGAGCAGCAATGGAAAGAAGTGTATCCAGACAATAAGTTCGATTATACATTTCTGGATGAGTCCATCGCCAAACTCTACGAAAAAGAGCAGAAAACGGCCCAGCTTGTCAACACCGCGACAGCCATTGCCATCCTGATTTCGTGCATGGGATTGTTTGGACTGGCGACCTTCACGGCGGAGCAACGTACCAAAGAAATCGGGGTACGAAAGGTACTGGGTGCCTCAGTGGCCAGCATCGTAGGGTTGCTCTCGAAAGACTTTCTCAAGTTAGTGTTCATCGCCCTGGTCATTGCCTCTCCAATTGCCTGGTGGGCCATGAACCAATGGTTGAAGGATTTCGCCTATAAAATCGACCTCGACTGGTGGGTGTTTGCGCTGGCCGGGTTGATGGCCATCACCATTGCCCTCTTTACGGTAGGCTTTCAGAGTATTAAAGCCGCTTTAGTAAATCCGGTGAAATCACTACGTTCTGAATAGCATGGGGCGGGGTGCGCGGGGCAGAGAGAAATCCACAAGTGATTTATCCCTGCCCCGCGCACCCCGCCCCATGCTATAGTTGGTGTGGACGAAATTATTCTTTTAGCAACTTCACTGTCTTATGTTCTTTGCCGGTTTGCACCTTCAATAAGAATAAACCACTACGTTGTCCCAGCGGTACACTCACCTGCTCCCGAACGCCCGCCTGACCAATCGTATGCTGATATAAAGCGCGGCCCTGACCATCGACCAGATTCAGTTGGACCCGTTCACCCAATACGCCAGAGATCTCAACCTCGGCCGTTTGGCCCACCACCGGGTTGCCCATGACCCGCACCTGTAAACCGGCATTGGGTTCCTCCAGACCCACTCGTGCCCGGCCACAGGCTGCTTTCAAATCCCAGACATAAGTTACCACCTGTCCATTCTGGCGAGCCATCAGGGTAAAGGGTTTAACATCATTGGCTGTGCGGCTGTCTTTGTCAACAAACTGATTGGGGTTGGTTGTCCAGCCCGTAATGCCAGCCGCCTGGAATTCGATTGGACTACCATCTCCGCCCGTGGTTTTGAACATAATGGCCCCCGAGGTACAGTTATAGTCAGGCGCAACTAACGCGAACGCACCCCCAACCGGAGGAGTCGTTGGCAAGACGGTGATCTTGAAACTTGTGCTGACCGTGCCGCCAACGGTATGAGCGGTAGCCGTGACCGTGTACACTCCAGCCGTCGTGGCCGTCCCAACAAGGATGGCAGCCGGGGTAAACATCAATTCTACCGTCTCCAAAAACAGCGACACACCCGGCGGCAAGCCATTGACTCCGAACGACCAGTAAGGGCGGTAGTCCGGCACCCCGCTTGTTGGATCAGAGAAATAACCGCCCAGCACGAAGTAAACCGACTGACCGACGGTGTAGGTCTGATCGGGAATAGGACGAACCACGGGCGGTTTGGGAGTGGGTGTACTGTTATTGCAACTCGCTTTCAGGTCCCAGACATAGATCACTACGTTACCATGCTGGCGGGCCATTAGAGTGAAGGGTTTAACATCATTGGCCGTGCGGCTGTCCTTGTCGACAAACTGATTGGGGTTGGTCGTCCAGCCAGTAATACCCGCGGCCTGGTACTCGATGGGACTGCCATCTCCGCCGGTGGTTTTGAAGGTAATGGCCCCCGTCGAACAATTGTAGTCAGGGGCAATTAACGCAAACGAAGTGCCCACAGGGGGGCTGGTTGGCGAGACGGTAATCTTGAATGTTGTGACAATTGGGTTACCGCGAAAAGCCTCCGTGCTGGCTCTTACCGTTACCATATAGACCCCCGCCGTGGTGGGCGCACCTACAATAAGCACCGCTGGTGTATATAACAGATCCTGGGATCGGGAGAAGACAGACAATCCATCGGGCAGGCCAGTAATTGTGAACGACCAGCCCGGCACGTAGTTGGGAATCACGCCCAGATTGGGGTCCGAGAAGTAGCTCCCTACCGCAAAACCCGAACCTGGAAATGATTGACCGACAGTCAGGAACTGGTCGGGAATGGGCTGGCTCACGGGGGGCTGTGGCGTTGGTGGCGTAGTACTGCTACAGGCCGCTTTGAGATCAAAATTATACGTTACGCTGACCCCGTTTTGGGTAGCCGTAATGGCAATGAACTTGGGGTCACTACGTAGGCCTGCTTCGACAGTACCGAAATTATCGGTAGCCGAAGCCCGGCTGACGCCCGGTGCAATGTAGGTAATGGTTGACCCATCACCCCCACTGGTATTGAACGTAATGAATCCCGTCTGGCAGTTGTAGGTCGGCGCGGTGAGCGTCAGGCCAGGCGCTGCCGGCTCTACATTCAGTTTAACCACCTCACCGTAAGTTGACGTGGATTTCAAAAACACCAGGCTACCATCTCCCGCGCGATTGATGTCCTGTAAGTAATTATCCGACGAGCTGTCGAAGACCCGCTGTGCCACAATGCTGAATAAATTCGGGTCGTTCAAACTTACATTGGCAGCACTGACTTTTAAAATTTGAGGGTCGGCCCCATTGGATAACGACGTATTGCCAACTGCGTAGTAGTTGCCAGAATACCGGGTAATGTAGGCTGGTGTAGGCGCCGTGCCCAGCGACTTGGCCCGTTTATAGTTACCATTCCAGTCCAATTCCAGCATGGCGGTTATTGGGCTCGCACCCGGCACCAGCCCAGCCCCGACCAGGGCATAACCGGTTCCATCAATTGACAGCATCAGGTCCGTAACAGTGTACATTTTACTGATTGAACTGGCCACGTTTGGGGTTATCGGGAGACCATCCAGCAATTTCTGCCAGACCACATTCCCCTGTCCATCGAGCTTGGCCACCCAACCTGTATTTTCAGTCAAACTACTGTTGCTCAAATCATTGACTTTACCCGATGTGTTAAAATAGCCCGTGACCAGGTAGCCCCCATCGGGCGTATTTGTCACCGCTTCCCCTTTGGTCAAACTGATGTCAGGATTGGCGGGGTTTGGCGTGGGATAGGCAATCTGTTTAGACCAGACAAACGTACCCGATGCGTCATACTTTCGGATAATGAGCTGATACGTTATAATGCCACTACTCCCCGTTCCATATTGGGGATCTGACAGAATCAGCAAAAACCCACCATCCGGTGTACCGATCAAATCCTCATTCGTAGAGGAATTTCCGAAGAGGTCGCTATCCTGCCATACTCTTGCCCCCCCGTTTGCGTTGATTTTGGTGGCAACACTATTTCCTCTTAACGATATTTTTCCTGCAACAGCTACCCCCCCGTCAGTGGTTGCTGCAGCAAAATGAGTACCGGCAATCGCTTCGTAATCATAGCCAGGAATTTTTCCGCCAAGGTAAAATCCACCCTTTAATAGACCAGTGCTCCAAATTTGATTTCCCTGTAGCGAGTTTTTAATGATGCCATCGCCTACGACGCTGGGGAAACCGGGATTGTTGCCCTGATTGATAAATACGGTCGATATAATATTGCCGTCTGTGGTTACGGCTAAAGCGGTTCCGGTCTTCGTCCATTGGACATCCGGAATTGGCTGGGCCCAGGCTGGTTGACTAGTTAGTAACCCTATACCGAATAGGGCAAGCCAAAGGCGGTGTGCCAGTTGTAAATAGATATTTTTCATACGTGTAAATTTTGAAAGTGGTTTTATTGTACACAGAAAAGCCTGACAGACCAATCTGGACTTCAAGCTAAACAATTAGAAGAAATAGTATTACTTTTCTAATTAATTTGCCCCAAAAGTGAAAGCAATAGTCCCCAATTTGATAGGAGAAGAGTTCTAACAGGGAGTTTATACGATCATGTTTTGACGATACATGGGCCGTGTCGATGGCTTTTGGGACTACAATCAATGTCATCAAGCCCTTACGTAGCAGGTATTTTTCCGGATTGATGTACCCTTCGCCAAGCTGCGTAGTCGATAAAGTTGCTTCTGAACAGGAGCCGTAAATATTTCTTAAAGCAATAGACTCCATTATAAAACAATAGATTGCTTTACATTGGAGTCTATTGCTTTAAGAATAACTACTGACCAGCGACTATTTAGCTACCCACTCATTCTTCTTCATCCAGACAAACAGGGGCTGCATCCACTCTTCGGTGGGTATTTTCAGGACAAATCCGTGATCTCCTTTAGGATATAAATGCATTTCGGCCGGGACGCTTTGATGACGTAGCGCTTCGTAAAAAGCAAGGCTGTTGTCTACATCAACGACTTTGTCATCACCCGCATGGGTAAGGTAGGTAGGTGGAATCTGTTTCGTTACGTGCAGTTCATTCGAGAATTGCTCAATTTTCTCGGCAGCGGGGTTTGTCCCTAATAAATTTGCTCTTGATCCTTTGTGACCTAGTGTCTCATTCATCGAAATAACCGGATAGATCAGAATCATAAAATCTGGTCGTAAGCTGGTTTTGTTCGTATTTTCGATAAACGGCTCGTTAAACTTCGTTCCGGCAGTAGCAGCCAAGTGTCCACCCGCCGAGAAGCCCATAATACCAATTTTGTCGGACTTGAGTCCCCATTCGCTGGCGCGTTCCCGTACGGTTTTTATGGCTCGCTGGGCATCCTGAAGCGGTCCTATCGTTTTATCGACCATGATGGAGTCGCTGGGTAACCGGTATTTCACCACAAAGGCAGCGACGCCATGCTTTGTAAAGGTTTCCGCAATTTTAACGCCTTCTGCGTCATAACTTTCCCCGGAATAACCACCACCTGGAAAAATAACAACTCCAGCGCCACTGGCCTTCTCGTTCGATGGCAGAAAAATCGTCATGGTCGGTTTTGATACCTTTCGGTACCAAACGATTTTACCTTCTTTTTCTGTAGTTAACTCCTTCATCGTATAGGACGTAGCATTGGGGATTGCTCCGGAATACAATGGAATAACCTGTTGGGCCGAAACGCTACCAGCGAACAAGAGCGGGAGAATACAGAAACCGAATTTTGTCATACGTAAAGAAAGTAGGATGCTTTACATTCTACTTTTGCGGGCATTTTATTTTACGCTAGTCTTGGCTACACAAATTCTCGTTCCCTGGACTATTTGAACGTTTATTATCATACCTGACTCATCCAAAGCGGCCTGGCGGCCACTACGTTCGTATAGATAGCGCAGTCGGCAGAGTGAGCGCCGGGCAGGTATCCGATGCTCATCAAAAACTCGTTGACGATTTCGCCACCCGTAAAGCGGAATGTCTTTTTAAAGAGCTTCACCCATTCTTCCTTCGTTTTGGGATGGTGCAGCTCCAGCCATTTTTCAAATGAGCCATGTTCTGCCTGTAACTGAAGAATAGTCTTCGCATTGTCAATAGCTGCGTTCACTTTCAGCCGGTTGCGAATGATACCCGGATCAGCTAACAACCGCTCGCGGTCAGCATCGGTGTAAGCAGCCACGATTTTCAGGTCAAAATTATCGTAGGCTTTTCGGAACGTAGCTTCTTTTTTCAAAATGGTTTCCCAGCTCAAACCGGCCTGGTTAATTTCCAGCACCAGCCGACAGAACAGTTCATTGTCATCATGGATGGGAAAGCCATACAGATGGTCATGATAAGCTTTGTGTAAGGCTTTTCGCTCTTCGGGCATGAAGTCAATGGCGCGGCAGTAAGACATGGACGTTTGATTTAGTTGTCAAAAATACGCCAATAACTGCACCGCAAAACGCTGTCGCGCTTAAAAGAAAGTCGTCCTCATCCTGGCGTTTGGGGTAGTCCAGAGGAAACAAACGTTTTCATCCATCACCCGGACGCACGCCGTTTATTTTCCATACTAGTTGCGTATACTTTCAATCTACATTAAGTTTGCGTCGCTATTTATATTTAATCTAAATAAATATAAATATACTGAGTAATGATTGAATGATGGCAAGCACTAGACAGGTGGCCTGTTGATATCGTGGTTTGACCATACTTCTTTTTTTACCCAGTTCAAATACAAAACCCGGTGCACAGTCGCCAAACGTTACACCGGGTATCCGTCAAATCATTCTCCAAAACGATTAACAGAGTAAACAAAAGTATGAAACAATTTACGTACTATGGGCGTACGGGCTCACGTAGTGTGTGTCTATTCATTGCGCTATTTCTATCACTCAATTTCACCTACGCCGACACTCGACTTTTTGAAGCTGGTCGGGGAAATGTAAGAGGCTTAGTTCAAACTGCCGACGGCAAGCCCGCTGGCTTCGTCAACGTATCTATTAAAGGACTGAGCAAGGGAACCATCACCAATGAGGATGGTAGCTATTTGATCAAGAACGTATCAGAAGGTGCTCACACCGTAGTGGTTCAACTGGTTGGTTATGCGCCGGTTGAGCTGAATGTGGACGTTGTCGCCAATGAAATGACGTCCATCCCAGCGATCAGTCTCAACGAAGATTCCAACATATTGCAGGAAGTATTGGTGAGAGGAAATGGGAACAAATTTGCCAACAAAGAATCGGATTTCGTGGCTCGCCTGCCCATCAAAAACCTGGAAAATCCTCAGGTTTATACAGCCGTAAATAAGGAGTTGATCAGTGAGCAGGTGGTCACCGATTTCAAGGACGCGCTGCGGAATGTTCCGGGCGTGGCCCCCAACAATAACCCGGCCGGGGGAACGGGCGCAACCATTCGGGGATTCAACGCGACCACAACCATTCGAAACGGGATGGCCGTTCAGATTTACCAGTCGGATGTGATCAATCTGGAACGGGTTGAGGTCATTAAAGGTCCGTCTGGTACGTTGTTTGGCTCCAGCCTGATCAGTTTTGGGGGTTTGATTAACCAGGTGACGAAAAAACCGTTCGACACGTTTAAAGGAGAAGTTTCCTATACGGCCGGGAGTTACGAACTGACGCGATTCACGGCGGACATCAACACGCCACTGAACGCGGATAAAACGGTTTTGTTCCGGGTGAATGCAGCCGCTCATTCGGAAGGTTCTTTCCAGAATTTCGGTCATAACCGGCGGTTTACGGTTACCCCTAGCCTATCCTACAAAGTCGATGATCGGCTGTCGTTTAGTTTCGATGCCGAGCTTAATTCAACCAATCGGTCGACGGTAGCGTTTTATCAAACCCTGAACCGAACCTCCTACCGTAATTTCAAGGACATTCCCGTTGATATCCGAACATCGCTCGGCGGAGAAAATATAGACGCCGATCTTACGTCGCTGAACTACATGGCGGGGGCAAAATACGTGATCAATTCCCAATGGACGTCCCAAACGAATCTGGCCGTTGGTAATAATCGCATTGAGCACAGCAATCAGATTTATCCAAACTGGACGAGTGATACAACGTTCAATCGTAATGTCTTCAATTACGGACCGCGCATTTTCACGTCCATCAACGCCCAGCAAAATTTTGTGGGAAATTTCCAGATTGGCGGTATGCAAAACCGGTTGCTGGCGGGGATAGACATCTTCTCATCCACGAGCCAGCTACGGTTCACCAATGTCGGTACGTATGACATCGTCAATACAAAGCGAGCGATTCCGGGCATGGTGCTGGAAAAAATAGACGCGCTGATTGCCACAAAAGTCAACACAAATTCGGAAACCAAATTAAGCACGTACAGCGCCTATGCGTCTGACGTACTCAACCTGTCGAAACGGCTGATCGTGATGCTGAGTTTGCGGGTCGACCGCTTTGTGAATAACCCCAGCATTACCGACGGCGTAGCGGCTACCAACAACTATGAGCAGACGGCACTGTCGCCCAAGTTTGGCTTTGTCTACCAACTCGTGCCCGATCAGTTGTCGTTTTTCGGGAATTATATGAATGGGTTTCAGAACGTAGCACCCGTTGTTCAACCCGATGGCGCTACGTCGGTTTTCAAGCCTTTAAATGCAAATCAGTGGGAAGTGGGCCTGAAAGCGGAAGCCTTTAACCGGAAACTAAATGGCAGTATCAGCTACTATGACATTGCCATTAACAATGCGACCCGGCTGGAAAATAATTTCACGCTACAGGATGGCTCTCAGAAAAGTAAAGGTTACGAAATCGAGTTGATCGCCAATCCAGTTACGGGCCTTAACATCGTGGCTGGTTATTCGAAGAATGAAAATAAAGTGACCAAAGCGGCCGACTACGTTGGCAATTATGTCGCGCAGATGCCTACTGACTTTGTTAACCTTTGGCTCAGCTACAAATTTTCTGGTCAGGCGCTGAAGAACCTGGGATTGGGTATCGGTGGCAACTACGTATCGGATTGCTATTTCGATCCGGCCAACATCATTACCATTCCCAGCTATACGCTCCTTAACGCATCGGTCTTCTACGATCAGCCGAAGTGGCGCATTACGTTCAAAGGAAATAACCTGACCAACCAGGCTTATTTCTCAAATTATGGGCTTCCCCAGCCCTTAAAGCAATTCACGGGATCGCTGACATTCAAATTTTAACCGGCTCTTAGTTACTGATAATCGTATCCACGAGCCGGGCCGCGTTTGGCTTCAGCCCGTGGGTACAATCGAATCACTCACCTAGGTTATAGCTCCACTTTTCATGAGTAAGTCAAAACGTTCACTTTTCAGGCGAATCAACGCATGGCTCCATTTATGGTTGGGGCTGGCGTCGGGTATCGTCGTTTTTGTTGTCTGCTTGTGCGCCTGTTTGTGGGTGTTTCGCTACGAAGTCTGGTATTTTACCGAAACCTATCAGCGGATTGAGCCTCAGAATCAGCCCTTCCTGTCGCCATCGGTATTACTGAAGAAAGCCCAGGCATTTGCGCAAAAAGCCGAAGGAAAGTCAGTTACGCTAACCGGTATTACGTATGGTGGACCGAATAAATCGGCATTCGTTAACTATAAACCAACCGAAGATAAATTCTATGCGCTTTACCTGAATCCGTACACGGGTGAAATCATCCACCGTAAAACAGGCCCATCGACAGCTGAAACGTTTTTCATTTTTGCCCGCAGTGGCCATAGGTTCTTCTTTCTGCCGCCAAAAATCGGCAGCCCACTGGTCGGCAGCGCCTGTATCATTTTCGTCATTCTGATGATTACCGGACTCATCTGGTGGTATCCCAAAAAATGGACGAAGTCGACCCGCGAGAAAAGCTTTGCCATCAAATGGAACGCAAACTGGAAGCGGGTCAACCTGGACTTGCATAACGTATTAGGCTTCTATTCGCTGCTGGTGTGCATGGCCTTAACGATTTCAGGGATTGTCTACAGCTTTTCCTGGTTCGACAAGGGATACCACTGGTTATTAACGGGCAACGCCCAGGACACGCATCATCACACCCGATCGCACGAACACCCCTTATCCGACACGACCATAACCGCTGCTGCTTACTCAAAACCGGAAGATATTATCTGGCAAAAGATTCGTCGGGAGCTTCCGGGCGATTTAGGTCGGCTGAGCCTGTCCTTTCCGGAGGAAGCCAGAGACCCTTTTGAAGTGACTATAAACCCGGAGGACGGTACCATTTACAAAACGGTTACCCGATTTTTTGACCGGAACACGCTCAACGAATTACCGTCGGACGAATCGCGACGCTACGAAGAACTTACAACAGGCGAACAGATTTACCGCTTGAACTTTGATATTCACGTGGGACAGATTCTGGGTCTACCCACGAAAATTCTGGCTTTTTTTGTCAGTTTAATTGGCGCCAGTTTGCCCGTAACGGGTTTTATCGTCTGGTGGTATCGTGGAAAGAAAAGCGATAAGCGACCTAAAGTTTCCGTTCAACAAACAAGTGGCTCGGTGCTCTGATAACGTTTTGCTATCAGGGAAACTGACAAGTTAAGTCTGAGAAGGGAAGCCATGCAACAAAAGCATAGAAATCAATATAGGATTTTCGCTTGGAGCCGGGCCACTGTTTTGAACTCTGGCCCGACTCCAGGCGAAAATCCTACAACATAAAATAGTCTGGTTTGGAGACTTCGTGTTTCAGCACCTGCAAACTCAGTTCGGGATCAGCCCGTGGGGATCGATTACGAATTTTTTAGCGGCACCTTTATCAAAATCCTGATAGCCTTTCGGTGCTTTGTCCAGACTGATCACCTCCACGTTTACGGCTTTGGCAATCTGGATTTTATCGTACAGAATAGTATTCATCAACTGCCGATGGTATTTCATTACGGGTGTCTGTCCCGTAAAAAATGAGTGCGATTTCGCCCAGCCCAGCCCGATGCGAATACTCAGGCTACCTTCCTGAGCAGCCTTGTCTTTTGCCCCTGGATCGCCGGTAACATACAGGCCCGGAATACCAATGGCACCACCCGCACGGGTGATGGTCATGGCCGCATTCAGAACGGTGGCTGGCTGCTCGGCATCCGCTCCGGCTCCGTGACCCTTGGCTTCAAAGCCCACACAATCGATGACCGAATCAACTTCAGGTACACCAACGAGTTGGGCAATCTGATCGGCCAGTGGGGTTTCACTACGTAAATCGATGGGTTCACAACCAAAGCTTTTGGCCTGCTCCAGTCGCTCGGGAATCATATCGCCAACCATCACGACGGCCGCACCCAGCAAATGACAGGATGCCGCGCAGGCCAATCCCACGGGACCGGCACCAGCCACATACACGATCGATCCCGGCCCTACGCCTGCTGTCACGGCACCGTGATAACCCGTTGGGAAAATGTCGGAAAGCAGTGTCAGATCCCGGATTTTAGCCATAGCCTGATCTTTGTCCGGAAATTTGAGCAGATTAAAGTCAGCGTAGGGCACCATAACGTATTCAGCCTGCCCGCCAATCCATCCACCCATATCGACATACCCATACGCACCGCCCGCCCTACCGGGGTTAACATTCAGGCAAATGCCCGTTTGGCCCGCTTTGCAGTTCCGGCAGCGCCCACAGGCAATGTTGAAGGGCACCGATACCAGATCACCTTCTTTAATAAATTCGACATCACGACCCGCTTCAATGACTAGTCCTGTGATTTCGTGCCCCAGCACCAGACCTGCCGGGGCCGTTGTCCGACCCCGTACCATGTGCTGATCACTACCGCATATGTTGGTCGATACGATTTGCAAAATAACCCCGTGTTCGCATTTACGGTCGCCCAGCGCCAGTTTCGGGTAGTCAATTGACTGAACCTCCACTACACCAGGGCTGATGTAGGCAACACCATGATTATGACACATAGTAGTAAGGGTTTAAAAGGTTTAGTAGTAGGGTAAAAGCTGATTTTCGGATGCCCTTACCGATTACTGGCTGAGGGCATCTACACCGGCCTGGGCAACGGTGTTATCGTTTTCGACGGTGCTTCCCGACACCCCAATAGCCCCAATAATGACCCCTTCGCCGTTTTTGATGGGGATACCGCCCGGAAATGTAATCAGCCCGCCATTCGAGTGTTCAATATTGTAGAGCGAACCGCCGGGCTGCGAAAGTTTGCCGACCTCTCCGGTTGGCATATCAAAATAGCGGGCTGTACGCGCTTTCTTTTGCGCAATATCAACCGAGCCGAGCCAGGCTCCGTCCATACGGGCAAACGCGACCAGGTTGGCCCCAGCATCAACGACCGCGATATTCATTAACGTATTGATTTCAACGGCTTTGGCTTTAGCGGCTTTGACGGCCGCTTCGGCCTGTTCTAAGGTAATACCCATAATTTTAACTGGTGAATGTGCTAAAATGAATTGGTGAACAAACTTGAATTTTAAATGTATAACAAAGCTATGCATTCGGTTTTCCAGTCCAGTTACACTATAATCCCAATGAGTGTTACTATTGTCCAGTTCTATTGTGTGGATTGCCGTACAAATTGCCCAAATTCGTAGTTTACAGAAGAAATCTCCTACACGCCCATGGCCAGTAAATATGCTTTAGATCTCATCAACCTGTCGGATGCCAGTAAGCTGACTTCACTGGTCGAGAACCGCCGGGTATTCACCTTAAACCAGTGTGAGTTAAATATTTTCGAGACCTATAAACCCTGCTCCGATGTGGTGCTGTCCTACAACGGATTGGTCATTACCAGCATGATGCGCGGACGGAAGGTGATGTATTTATCGGAAAATCCAGGGTTCAATTTTTTACCCGGCGAAACGGTAATCCTTCCCGAAGGGGTATCGATGAAAGTCGATTTTCCGGAAGCCGATGCCAAACATCCGGTTCAGTGTGCCACCATCGCGCTGGACTGGGCTGTCGTTGAGCAGACACTGGATTTCCTTAACGAGCACTACCCCCGCCCAGGCAATAGCCCCGACTGGAAACTGAATTTTAGTCAGTACCATTTTTACAATAACCGGGAGCTGACGAACGTAATGAACCGACTGATCAACATCAGTATGGAAGATGACCTGGCTAAAGATGCGCTGGCGGATCTCACCCTGAAATCGTTGCTGATCCGGGTTATTCAAACGCAGAATATGGCCATGATCGAAGATGGTTTACCAGCCAATAATCGGTTCGAGTCGGTCGTCAATTATATCCGCGAACACCTGACCAAAAAGATCAGTATCGACGTATTGTGCCAGAAGGCCTGCATGAGCAAGTCCAACTTCTTTCGCTCTTTTAAGGACGTATTTGGCCTGTCGCCGGTCGAGTTTATTATTCGGGAGCGGATCAGCCTGGCCCGTCGGTTGCTGGCAAATCCGGCCCTGAGCGTGTCGGAAGTAAGTGACCAGGTTGGCTTCAACAATCCCCATTATTTTTCGCGTCTTTTCAAACTGCTGGAAGGTATCACCCCTAAATCATATCGTCAACACATGATTGAAGCAGAGGAATGATGTCTGAGAAACTATTCGTGTGGCGGGAATGCGTCAGTTAAACGATTGCCGGAATGCGATCGGTGATACGTTCGTCTTGCGTTTGAAGATTTTATTGAACGACTGCGGGTGCTCAAAGCCGAGTTGATAAGCGACTTCGGCGGTTGTCAGGGCATTTGTACTTAACAACTCTTTTGCCTTGTCAATCAGTTTATTGTGAATATGTTGCTGGGTATTCTGACCCGTTAAGGAACGTAGCATATCACTTAAATAGTGGGGCGATACGTTCAATTGCTCAGATAGGTACTGAACCGTTGGCAGGCCGTCTGTCAACGGTTTCCGGCTATCAAAATAAGCAGACAGCAAGGTTTCCAGCCGGGTAAGTATGTCGTGATTGGCGGCTTTGCGGGTAATGAACTGGCGGTTATAAAACCGGTTGCTGTAATTGAGCAGTAATTCGATCTGCGAGACAATTACATCCTGGCTATACTGATCAATGGGTAACGCCAGCTCTTCGCCAATGCTTCTGAACACGCCCATAATGGTCTCTCTTTCCTTTTCCGAAAGATGCAGGGCTTCATTGGATGAGTATAAAAAGAACCCATAGTTCTTGATGGTTTTCCCCAGCGGATACGGACGAAGAAAATCAGGATGAATCATCAGCGAAAAACCTTCATCATACCGTTGACCATCGACACGGGAAATCAACTGATTCGGCGAAACAAAACAGAGTCCACCTTCATCAAAATCATAATAAGTCTGGCCGTATGGCACCTGACCCGTAAACTGCTTTATATACGAAATCTTGTACAGATTCGTCATCAACCCCTTCCCTAACTCAGTCATATCTGCTTTCATGTCCTGAAAATTGCTCAGGCTCACCAGCGGATGCAACGGCTTGGGCAACCCCAGCGCTTTGTGCAGTTCAGCGATGGAATTGAAGATGTAGGGTGGCTTTGGCTCTTTTTTCATAAGTCCTTTAATAGAACGCAGATTTTTATGATCAGTTTGATTAAAATAAGATCTTAAAGCATCATGATAATCTGCGTTCTATGGCTATAAGGTTGCCATATCAATCACAAAACGGTACAACACATCCCCTTTCAACATGCGGTCGAATGCAGTATGAATGTCTTTGATGTTAATCAATTCAATGTCGGAAACAATGTTGTGCTCAGCGCAAAAATCCAGCATTTCCTGGGTTTCGGGCAAGCCACCCGCTCCCGAACCGGATACGACTTTATTTCCTGTGGCCAGCGTAAACGACGAAAGCTGCCAGGGTTCGGCAGGCATACCGACGTTGATATAAACGCCATTGGTTTTTAAAAGTGCGAGATACGGATTAAGATCATGATTGGCAGCTACCGTATCAACAATAAAGTGGAACGAACGTAGTGTCGACTTCATTTGCTCCTCATCTTTCGTGACGACAAAATGATGTGCACCCAGCTTTTTGGCCGCTTCTTCCTTGCCGGGCGATGTGCTCAACACCGTTACCTCCGCCCCAAAGGCTACGCCGAATTTTACGGCCATATGGCCTAATCCACCCAGCCCAACGACAGCCAGTTTATGCCCCTCACCCACCTTCCACCTACGTAGTGGCGAATACGTTGTGATGCCCGCACACAGCAGGGGTGCCACCGCAGCAAAGTCTAGCTTTTCGGAGACATGATGGGCAAAATCTTCATTCAGCACGATGTTGTTGGCATAGCCACCATAGGCAGGCATATTGTAGTGGTCCAGATTGTTGTAGGTCACCACCGGACTAACGGCGCAAAACTGCTCCTGTCCATTTTTGCAGTCCTCGCACGCCCGGCACGAATCGACCATGACACCCACCGCAGCCCGGTCGCCGGTTTTGAATTTGGTTACGTGGTTGCCGACTTGCGAAACAATACCGACAATTTCATGACCGGGCACCATCGGAAACAGACCGGGGAACCACTCGTTACGTGTCAGATGAACATCGGTATGACAAACCCCACAGTAGGCAATGTCGATCAATACGTCGTGCAGGCCAACATCCCGTCGTTCAAAATCCCAGGGGGCTAAATCCGTTTCAGCACTTTGCGCTGCATATCCTTTCGAGTGAATCATAATCGCTGTTATCTAACTTACGACCACAAAGGTCACTGCTTGCAACGCGCAGACTGTAGCCAAACCCACGGATGTTGTAGCCAAAATGAAGCGGAAACGGTGTCTACCAATTCTCGTTAGTGATGCGCCGTGTAGGCCGCTAGTAGCTGCTCAAATGTGCCAGCGTATGTGTGTACATTCGCCAGCATGGTTTCAGGCTTTTGGGTTTTTGTCTGCAACTCTTTATAAGGTATTCCCGAGTCTGTTTGCAGGCCAGCATAAATACCGAAAGCAAGTAACTTTCTGAGTAATAGAAAAACAGTTGTCCATTCAGGGCACTCCTGAGGCAACTGTGTCTGGAGAAATCCAGACCTAACTTTGTTAAAATAGCGCTGAATAACCTCGATCTCCTGCGGGCTAAATTGTATGGTCATTTGGTACACTATTTTTTGCTTTTCGAACTTCTCAATAAGTCTATATTGATTCAACTCACCGGGTGAAAATGGCAAGTTTGGCAATCACAGATTTGAAAGTTTAGTCAGAGCATCTGCTGATGACTTAACAAAATTGATTTGTCCAGCTTTATTACTTTCAAACATGAAGTCGTTGATGCTTTTGCCAGTGTAGTGAGAAAAATCACCAACGATGCCCAAACGCATTCGATAATTTGAGAATTTCTGTAGGATTTCGCCTGCCATTCCGGTCTTTAAATTAAAAAAATCAGGTATAATATTTTTCTCATGAAGGATAATACTATCGAAGTCCTGATAATACAAATTTCCTAATAGATCCAGACCATCTTCAGCCGTTTTAATGATAAGATCGTCCGAAATTAATTCGGCAATTCGACTGTCGTTTAGTTGGTGCGGTTCAATAGTCATTCTAAATCTATTATTTAATCGCCAGGAACGCTAAAGTAAATGCGTAAAGGACGCTACGTAGTTAACCTAATTTCTTGGCGAGTTTGTCGATCAATTGTTCAAGACTATGCTTTGACAATCATCCGGTCGAACACCGCCCGCTGTTCCTTCATCGACGTCAGTTTATCGGCCGGATTGGTATGGCATTCGAGGAGTACCCAACCGTTGTAATTCATTTTGACCAGATTGTTCAGCAGCGACTGGTAGGGATAATCGGTTCGGTCCAGTTCGCGGACATGGCACGTAGCACCGAACCGATCTTTGACCAGATTGAAGTTGGATTCGAAGCCCTTGCCGTTCAAATCCTGTGGGTTGCAGTTCCAGCAGATGGTGGCGTTCGGATGGTTGGCTACGTCCATAATCCGTTTGGTCATGGGCAATTCCTGCGTTTCCTCGCCATGAACTTCCAGCCGGATTTGCTGCCCAAACTCTGCGCCGTAGCGGGCCAGCTCGTTCAGGGACTCCCCTATTTGAGTAATTGTCTTTTCAACTGGCACCTCTTTGTGCAGGGCATTGGGTTTCACTTTCACGCCCGTTCCACCGACGTCGGCGCTCAAGCGGATGAATTCTTTAGCCCGTTCCATGGAAGCTTTCAGTTTCGCCTGATCCACGTAATCGAACTGCTGGTTGGTGCCTAACCCAACGAGTTTAACCGGACTGTCGGCAAATCTCTTTTTGACGTCCTGCCGTTGGACCGCATTCAGTTCGGGCATTACGTTGTGTGCGTGCTCGACGCGCAACTCAACACCCAGGATGCGGGCATCCGCACAGTTTTTGAGCAGCGTTGGTAAATCCCAGTCTTTCCCCCACAGATACGTAACAAACCCCAGCTTGATGGCTGATTTTTCCCGCACCGATTCACTCGCCCAGCATCCTCCCGACACGAGCGTAGCGCCCGCCAGTAGTGACATTTCTTTCAGGAAGGTTTTTCTATCAATACCAGACATGGACTTTGAGAGTAGGGGTTAAATAGCAACGCTTTAGGAAGAGGACAATCATTTAGCTAAAGTGTAGCTTTTAATATTGCTACTTGTGGAGATACGGATACATTACGTATCTTGGTAGTTATGCGATTTTGTATTATCTAACCAGCGAGGTATTATTTACGACATTCGAGCAAAGAATGTCCCGGCGGTTTGTTGCTCTAACGGTGAAGAAACGACACTAAATTATCTATTCATGATTCGTAATAATTCTGATGTTAATTTTTCTTTTGGCAAGCCATGGATTAGATATAAATCACCACCCTGACCATAAAATTTATCGATCACATCTTGACTGTCGATTAAACTAAGAGCAACTATTTTTATTGAACTCCAGCGCTGTTTTACAATTCCTGTCGCTTCAATGCCATCCATTCCCGGCATATTTATATCTATCAGAATGAGATCAATGGAAGTTGACTTCTCTAATTTATCCAACAAATCCTGTCCATCTAATGCCTCTATCAAAACGTCGAAATCACCATTTTTCTCAAGTAGCATTTTGATAGACTCCCTTAAAAGACGGTGATCTTCCGTTATAGCAATCTTTATTTTTTCCATCTCATTTGTCCACCACAAAAAAACGCTACGTCTACCTTCGTAAAGATAAACGTAGCGGATGATTCAGTCTGCTCAATTGATTATGCGGTTCTCAACCGTATATCGGCACCCTAAACTATAGTAACCACTTCTTCTGGTGCCTGATTTAATCGCTTCTCCGTTAGCTCGTTATATACACCATCCCAGAGGTCAATGCGTTTTTGCAACGCCTGGCGAATTGCCTGTTCGGCTTCCTGCCAGTACTGTTCGTTGTCGCCACACAGGTTCGCCGTCATTTGCAGCGCGAGGTTGCTATGGTGATCACCATCTACTTCAATGTGGCGTTCGAGGTAGTACTTGAAGATTGACAGGTTATCCGGAAATTTGGTATGCAGGTCGTCGATGATGGACATGAACATGCCGGGAATCAAATCTTCCCGTCCGAATGTAAACACCGCCGATTGCAGGTGCTCGCGGTTGCTCGCAATCACGTCAAACGTGAAACGAACGAAGTCTTCGGCGGCCTTCGGCGTTCCCGACCGCGTAAATGCCCGGTCAAAATCGCCGGTTTCTTTTAATTCGGCAATAAAGGTTTCAATGGGTAACGTATCAGCTCCACATTGCTGCATCGCATCCAGATATAGCTCAAAGTGGCTTTTCCGGACACCCTCCCTATCCACATCCGACTCTTCTCCAGCCACAATTTCATTGATCAAATAGCGCGTCTCGGCCGATCCTTTCGGAAACCAGGGGACCGATGTGCAGGTCAGATTCGTTTGCAGCGCCTTGAGTAATGACATAAAATCCCAGACGGCAAACACATGGTACTGCATAAACACCCGTATATCCTCAACACTCTGAATCGCGGCATAAACCTTGTGGTTTATGATCTCCTCCCGTAACGGCTCAATTCCTTTTTTAATCTGTTCAATTCGCTGGTTCATCATTGGTCATTTTCACTTTTTCATACATACGGCTGGCACTCACTAACAGATTTTGGCGAGTCCTGAGCGCCAACCATTCGTCCTGCTCCTGGTATTACGGAGATACGTAATTAACTATTGTGATCACTTTGCCCGCGACTTCGCTATCTTGGCTAACACCGTTTTAGCGTTTCCGCCCATTATCTTGTCGACTTCGTCACTGGAAAGTCCTTTTACTTTAAGGGCTTCCGCTACTTGAGGAAACTGCGTGTAGCTAGTCATAACCGGCTGGAAGTTGGCGCTCATATCCGTGCCAATACCCACATGATCGATGCCCGCTACGTCCACCAGCCGCTTTATGTTATCGACATATTCGTCGAAACTTTTGTTAAATCCGGAGGGCCAGGCGCCAATTACTCCACCCGTTTCAGCCACTACTTTTGCATGCTCTTTTGAAATCGCCCGGACGGCAATTGGCCGATCGGCTTCCATTTGCAGAACACTGTGCGACAACAAAATAGGGGCCTTCGTAAGGCTGGCTACCGCTTTGGCCGTTTCAAAGGAAGCGTGTGCTACGTCAATCGCCATGCCCAGTTCATTCATCTTTTTTACTACGTCCTTCCCAAACGACGATAGCCCATTAAATGTAGGTTCGGCCGTCTGAAGATCGCCGATATTGTTGGGGGCGTAGTGGACCAGTTGAACGGATCGAACGCCATCCTGATAGGCCTCGTCCAGCCGTTGAAGCTGATCATCCAGAAAATCGCCCCCTTCCACCGCGAGATAACCAAAGGGACTACTCTGTTCGGCGTTCAGACCGCTGAGATCCGTTGAAAACGGAATGGATTGGGCACTGAAAACTTCTTTGAGCCGTTGGAGCTGGCGTTTATACTCAACCCATTCCTCGCCCGGCGCGTATTTTCGGGTAATAATTATTCCTTTGGGACCTGGTTTTATAAGCGGGGCATCGGCAACCAACGCGAGAAAGCCACCCGTCAACTGGCCCTGCTTCATGTCGTTAACCGTTTGGGTCAGCCTGGTTTCCGGGTTATTCACGAAGTTGCGTTCTGTCATTGACCATCCCGGATGGCAGTGAAAATCGAAATAGATCGACTTCTTCGGAGCAGGCATGGCAAAACCCGCCAGACTATCTACGGGTAGCCAGGCAGCTCCAGCCGCCAGGGTACATACGCTTTTCAAAAACTGCTTTCGTGTTTGCATAGGAAGGCTTTCAACAAGGTAAGGTTGTATCAAGCACAATGTACCAAAAATCCGCTACGTCTGCCTTCGTAAAGACAAACGTAGCGGATGATTCGGAGTAACTTTTTCTTTACGCCGTTCTCAGCAATTTATCGGGCGTGATGGGCAAGTCGCGGATGCGCTGGCCGGTAGCGTTAAACACCGCGTTGGCGACCGCAGCCGCAAACCCGATCAGGGCAATTTCGCCCATGCCTTTAGCCCCCATCGGATTGATGTACGGATCGGGCTTGTCGATGACAATCGTTTCGGTATGCGGTACGTCGGCGCTGACCGCTACGTGGTAATCGGCCAGGTTGTTATTGACGATCCGGCCAAAGCGATGGTCGATGACGGCTTCTTCGGTCAGGGCCATCCCGATACCACCCGCTACCCCACCAATCATTTGACTAGCCGCCGTTTTAGGGCTAATGATACGTCCTGAATCGGCCACGCTGACCGCTTTCGACACCCGCACGACACCCGTTGACGGATTGACGCGCACCTGCACGAAGTGCACCGAAAACGAATACATGGAATATTTCTGTTCATCCGGCTTGCCATTCGCTTTCGACTCTTCGGTTTTGTCGAGCGTCGTCAGGTTCGCCTTTTTCAGCAGATCGGCAATCGCCACTTTTTTGCTGCTATCACCATCGGCAGACACGAATCCATCAGCAACTGTCAGATCGTCGGCTTTAATCCCGGCCAGCGGTGTACCCGATTGCGTCGCCATATCTATCAGCGACTTTTTAACAGATGTACAGACCTGATGAACCGCTGAACCAACTGTCGACGTGATGGTTGAACCACCCTGCTGGGGCGAGTTGGGCAATGCCGAATCGCCGTACTCCACCTTGATCTTCTCGACCGGAACGCCCAGTACGTTGTGCGCAATCATGGTCATGGCCGTACCTGTACCCGGTCCAATATCGGTTACCGAGCATTGCAGCAGCAACGTACCATCGGCGTTCAGTACGGCCCGTGCGGTGGCCCCGCCCTTGCTCGCATTGAACGTACCGGAACTCATTCCGTAGCCAACCAGCCAGTCACTATCTCGATTACTGCCCGGCTCTGCCTTTCGACTACTCCAGCCAATGGCCTCGGCTCCTTTCTGATAAGCTTCTTTCAGGTTCTTATCCGAGTATGGCCGGTTATGTTCGGGGTCGGTTTCAGTATAATTCCGTAGTCGAAATTCGATGGGGTCGAGTTTAAGCTTGGTTGCCATTTCGTCCATCGCCGACTCCAGTGCAAAAGCCCCTGTGGCTTCGCCCGGTCCACGCATCCAGATCGGTACACCCCGGTCGAGTGGCACGATTTTGTATTTCGTGCTCACGTTCGGGCAGGCATACATGAACTTGGTCATGCTCACCGTGCCTTCTGTAAAGTCCTCATACGTAGCGGTTTCACCCGTAGCAGCATGGGAGAGCCCAACCAGTTTTCCATTGGTATCGGCCCCCATGTTGATGGTTTGCACCGTTGTCGGTCGATGCCCTACCAGCGAGAACATCTGGTTGCGTGTAATTACCAGCTTCACCGGACGTCCTACTTTTTTGGCGATGGCCACCACCGCGATCTCCTGCGGCCAGGTACGTAGCCCCATCCCGAAGCCGCCACCCATAAATTCGGTATGGACGTGAACGTTGTTGGGATCAATCTTAAAGGCTTCTGCTACCGACTTCTGCGTCCCTTTAACACCCTGCGTTTTAGCATAGACCATCACCTTGTCATCGCCGGTCCAGCCCGCCAAAACCCCGTGCAGTTCCATCGGCTGATGCACTTCAATGGGGATCGTGTACTTGACTTCCAGCGTCACTGGCGCCGATTTGTAGGCATCTGCATTTCCCCGCAAGTAGTCTTCAAAGCGAGGACCTTTCGGCGTAACCCCTTTCTCCAGATTTTTGGTCAGATCCGTCTGGTGGGGCTGTTTAGTATAGGTTGCTTTCACGAGCGAAGCCGCGTAGGTGGCCCGTTCGAACGTATCGGCCACAACCATCGCCATCGGCTGTCCGTAAAACAGAATCTTGTTCGTGTGCAGAATCCGGTATTTCTCACCGCCTGAGGGTGGTCCCGGCGGAGGTCCGTTGCCATTGCCCTGCACGGGCGCATCCCAGCCCGGAATCGGTGGCATGTTCTGGTGCGTAAAGACACCCAGCACACCGGGTGCACCAGCCGCTTTTTTGGTATCAAGACTGGCAATGGCTCCTTTAGCGATTTCGCTGCCAACAATCACGCAGTACGTGGTATTGGGCATCTCAAACTCCGCGAAGTATTTGGCCCCGCCGGTCACTTTCATGCGCCCGTCAACCCGGTCGATGGGCGGATTTTTTGTGTCTTTCGTCATGGTCGGGATTACGCGGTTTTAGCCGCTGTTTTCAGGGCTTCAACAATTGAGTTGGGCGCCATGGTCAGCTTGAAATCGTTTTCGCCGTGGCCTTTGGCACCTTTCATGGCCAGTTCGGCGGCTTGCTTAAATGTCGCTTCGGTAGCTGGCTTCCCCTTCAGAAACTTCTCGGCTTCAGTCAGCCGCCAAGGTTTATGCGCGACGCCACCCATGGCCAGCCGTACGTCCTGAATCGTATTACCGCTCATTTTCAATCCCACACCGACCGACACCAGTGCGAACGCATACGACGCCCGATCGCGAACTTTGAGGTAATGCGAGTTCCCCGCAAATCCGTTCATTGGCAAATCAACCGACATGATCAGTTCGCCGGGTTGCAGCATGTTGTCTTTCTGGGGCGTATCACCGGGCAGTCGGTGAAAATCAGCGAACGGAATCCGGCGATCTCCTTTTGGACCCGATACATTCACGGTTGCATCCAGCGCCACTAGTGCAATGCACATATCGCTGGGGTGAACGGCAATGCATTTTGTTGAGGTGCCAAAAATGGCGTGCATCCGGTTGTAGCCACCGATGGCGCCACAGCCACTGCCGGGCTCTCGTTTGTTACAGGGCAGGGCGGTGTCGTAAAAATACGAACATCGGGTGCGCTGCATCATGTTGCCCCCTATGGTCGCCATGTTTCGTAGCTGGGGGGATGCCCCGGCATTGAGCGCCATTGAGAGTAGCGGAAAATTTTTCACAACCAGCTCATGCTCGGCCACCGCCGTGTTTTTAGCTAATGCACCGATACGTAGTCCGGTGGCTGTTTTCTCGATGGTATTGAGTGGAATCCGGGTAATATCAACGAGTTTTTCGGGAGCCTCAACCCCGCGCTTCATCAAGTCGATCAGGTTGGTACCACCGGCCAGAAACATCGTTGTGTTATCTTTCGAGACGGCTGCAACAGCTGCTTTGGGGTTCGTGACCCGCATGTATTGAAACTGGTTCATACTTTGGCCCCTCCCTGTTTTACGTCCATAATTGCGTCCACAATGTTCGAATACGCACCACAGCGGCAGATGTTACCGCTCATGTACTCCCGAATCTCATCCGGGTTTTTGGCATGTCCTTCCCGAATACAGGCCACCGCCGACATGATCTGACCGGGTGTGCAATACCCGCACTGAAAGCCGTCGTGTTTGATAAATGCTTCCTGCATCGGATGTAACTTACCCTCCGGGCCGCCCTCGGCCAGCCCTTCGATGGTTGTTACTTTACAACCGTCGGTCGTCATCGCCAGCGTCAGGCAAGCGTTGACCCGCTGCCCATCGACGTGGACGGTACAGGCACCGCACTGGCCGTAATCGCATCCTTTTTTCGTGCCCGTCAGATTCAGTTGTTCCCGCAGCAAATCCAGCAACGTAACGCGTGGCTCGATTTTCAGTTGCTGCATTGCCCCGTTTATTTCCACCTTCAGCGGAATCTGTTCGAAGGCAACTGCCAGTTTTTCGTCCAGCCCTTTTTCAACCGCTGTTAGAGCGGCCGGGGGTGTCATGGCCAATGCGGCCAGTGCCGATGATTGCTTGAGAAAACCCCGCCGGGACGACCCCGGGTTTTCTACTGAACCATCGTTGATTTCATCGTCTTTCATGAAGTGAGTTAAGTTAGCGTTGACGTAGTATCCTGATAAAAGAAGTGTTGAAGGAAAATGTTAGCCAAAGAGGCACGGAGCGCTTTAAAACACGGAAGATGTTTGGCATTCGCTTACCGTAGCGGGCTGAAGCACCACGCTACGTAAATGTAACTACGAAAAGCCCAGCACCGGATGCGGCTGATATAACTCCTCCAATTGCCTGATTTCATCATCCGACAACGTAACGGAAAGTGCCCTAACGGCATCCTCCAGATGACCCGGCTTGCTGGCTCCAATGATGGGCGCGGTGACAATAGGTTTGGAAAATAACCAGGCAAGAGCAACCTGCGTAGCAGGAATTCCACGGGTTTCGGCCAGTTGCGTCACCCGGTCGGCAATGGCGAAATCATCGTCGCGCGTATATAACGACTTGCCAAAGGCATCAGTTTTCGCCCGTTCTGTTTCGTTACGTTCTCTGCTACGTTTGCCCGTCAGCAGTCCCCGCGCCAGTGGCGACCAGGGAATGACGGCAATTTTCTGATCCTGGCAAAAGGGCAGCATTTCGCGTTCTTCTTCGCGATAGACCAGATTATATTGCGGTTGCATGGATACGAAACGCGTCCAGCCGTTCAGATCAGCGATGTATTGCGCCTGCGCAAACTGCCAGGAAAACATGGACGATGCACCAATGTAACGGGCTTTCCCGGCTTTCACTACGTCGTGCAGTGCTTCCATCGTTTCCTCAATCGGCGTATCGTAATCCCAGCGGTGAATCTGATAAAGGTCTACATAGTCCGTTCCTAACCGCTTCAGACTCGCGTCGATGGCGCTCATGATGTGCTTGCGGGAAAGGCCTTTGTCGTTGGGGCCGGGGCCCATCGGATTAAAGACTTTCGTGGCTAGAACCACCTCGTCGCGGGATGCAAAATCACGTAGCGCCCGCCCGACCACTTCCTCACTGGCTCCCGCCGTGTAGACATCGGCCGTATCGAAAAAGTTAATGCCCAATTCAAGGGCTTTCTGAATAAATGGGCGGCTTTGCTCCTCGTTCAGCGCCCAGGGCCAGCGGTCCGTTGGCTGTCCGTAGGTCATGCAGCCCAGGCAGATTTTGGAGACAACCATCCCCGTATTTCCGAATCGTACGTATTCCATACCGTGAGTTTACTTTCTTCATTAAAGAAACTCACCAGCAGACGAATCGTTTTCAGAATCGCCGATTCCTTTATTTCAGATACGTATCCAGCCAGTCGAAAATGGCCTTCTGGTTAAAATCGCTATCGAACATAACGCCGTAATGCGGAGCGCCCGGTACGATGATGAGCCTGTTTTTTACCTGTGCCAGCGTCAGCCAGGAACTTAACATAACCGATTGAGCAGCAGGAACCGACTCGTCTTTCTCGCCCTGAATGATGAGAAAGGGCGGATCATTTTTATCGATGTACGTAGCAGGACTGGCTCGTTTTGCCAGATCGGGACGTAGTAACGGGGATGCCCCCAGCAGATTCTTTTCGGGACTGGCGACTGCCGTATCCGACAGCGGTGCATCCCGACGTACCATCGCCAGCAGATCAGCCGGGCCGTAGAAATCAACGACAGTTTTGATATGAAACGACGGTTTCTTCCGATTGGCGTAGAAATCAGGCATATCGTTGTTGTTGGAAAGGGCCTGCAACGACGCCAGATGCCCACCCGCCGAAAAGCCCATGAGCGCAATCCGATTTCGGTCAAAGCCGTATTTAGCTGCGTTCTGATACAGAAACTCCAGTGCCTGATTGCAGTCCTGAATCTGGGCCGGGAACGGAGCCGTGGTGCTGTGCCGGTAGTCGATTGAGGCAAAGGCATACCCTTTTTCCAGAATCGACCGGACAGTATTTTTCATGTAGCTCATATCAGCATACTTGTCATTCTGCATCCAGGCCCCTCCATGCACCCAGACGACTAACGGCGGATTGGTGCCGGTTTTAGCGGGCAGATAGATATCCAGCAAGTGCTTTTTCAATGTATCACCCGCGTATGCTACGTTCGCAATAAAGCGCGTGTCCGTCGGAAAAATGGCTTTTACAGGATTGATACTTTGCGCCTGACAGAACGCAGTAGTCAGTAGAAAATATAGCGCAATACGTAGCGAATGTTGAATCGAGCGGCTTTTCATGGTTGGGGTTTCGGAATCAGGTCAATGGTACCAGAAATATACGTGTTTCTACAGGATTCGCTGGGTTAAAACCCATCGCAAAAACATAGGACGGATGAATTGCGCTGGGTTTTAACCCGGCGAGAATAAAAAATGATGAATCTCATTCCATCCCAAGACAATCTTTTATCACTTCAATCAATTGAAATGCCAGTTCAAACTATATAACACTGGACACGACGGGGGAATCCCGCAATTTTGATTCAGTAAACAACAAATAACTACTTGAATCATGAAAGTCCTCTTCTCTTTATTGACACTATCCATTGTCTCTCAAAGCCTGCTGGCCCAGACTAAACCAGCCGTTCGCAACTCAACCACCACTACGCGTCCGGCCGTTAGCCGAACTACTGCAGCTCCGGCGAAAAAGCCCGCTCCGGCAGCCCAATACACCGCTCCACAAACAGCGAATGCAACGCCCGCTGCTCAGCCGCAGCAACAACCAGCGGCCGTGTATGCGGCTCCCCAGACACAGGCGGCACCAGTCAGTGGTCCGGCTCAGTATTCGGCTCCCGCAACTGTTGATAACAGCCGTTTCCGGTTTGGGTTTCGATTAGGTGCTAACTCGTCGACAATTGGCGGCTTTGATCCGGCAAATTTTGGCGAAGGTGTTAAAGCTGCCCGTGTCATTGGCTTCCACGGGGGCGTGATGTTCAACTTCGGCGGCCCAAACTTTTCGGTACAACCCGAAATCCTGTATACCCAATATGGCGTTAAAATGACCGCTGGCCCCGATTATCTGCAATTGAAATACAACCTTATCGAGGTGCCTGTATTGTTCAAAGTGTCCTTTGGTCAACCTAATCTTCGGTTTTTCATCAATGCCGGCCCGGTAGGTAGTTACACGATGGGCGGAACGATTTCGGTGCAGGAAGCGGGTCAGTCAGGATCACAGAAGATCGACATAACGGGTTCAGGCCGTTTTTCGTTCGGGGTTTCGGGTGGCGCTGGCGTTGCTCTACAAGCTGGACCGGGCGCCGTTCAACTGGAAGCCCGTTACTCCTACTTATTTTCGAGCAACGACGATGGCACAAAACTTAAACCCCAGAATGCGATGCTATCGGTAGGTTATCTGTTCCCGCTGGGCGGACGCTAGATCGTCACCTGTCTTTTCTGAGCCGCTACGTTGGTTCTCTTTACCTGGGCTAACGTAGCGGCTTACGATTTATGGTAGTCCATCTGATTGGAACAACCAGGCCCCATCCTGACTGTTTTCTCTTTTATCCCCTCGGGTCTACATACTACGATCAAACAATTCGCGTCAACAGGGCCTTTGTCTGTGTAAAGAATATACGAAATGAACCCAATTATTGTAATAGCGGGTGGCACGGGCGATCTCGGCGTTCGAATTAGTAAGGCATTGCTTGAACGAGGTGCCGAAGTTCGCGCGCTGGTTCGCCCCAGCACCGATGCAGCTAAAGTGGCGACGCTTGAGCAGCGCGGAGTAACGGTCATCCGGGTTGACTTGACTAATATTGCTGGCCTCACCGAAGCCTGTGTGGGTGCTTCCTGCGTTATCTCTGCGTTACAGGGTTTACACGACGTAATTATCGACGCCCAGTCTACCCTCCTCGACGCAGCGCTGGCAGCCGGTGTACCGAGGTTCATTCCATCCGATTTTTCGAGCGACTTTACGAAATTGACTCCGGGCGATAACCGCAACTTCGACTTACGCCGTGCGTTTAACGACCACCTGAATACGAAGACGGCTATCCGGGGCACGTCCATTCTCAATGGAGCCTTCGCGGAACTGCTGACCTACAATATTCCGATGCTCAATATCAAAAACAAGAGCGTCGGCTACTGGGAAAGTCCCGACTGGCGGGTAGACTTCACGACCATGAACGACACCGCAGCCTTTACAGCGGCTGCCGCCATGGACCCGACTACACCAAGAGTTCTGCGGATTGCCAGTTTTCAGATCAGCCCCAACGAGTTGAAAACCGTTGCCGAGGACGTAGTGAAGGAACCTTTTACATTGATCCGTATGGGTAGTCGCGACGAACTGGCCGCTTATAACCGTCGTGAGCGTGCTGCCCATCCCGAAGGCGAACAGGAAGTCTATCCAGATTGGCAACGAGGGCAGTATATGCAGAGTATGTTCAGCGTGCAGAACGATCCGCTCGACAACGACCGCTATCCGGACGTAACCTGGACGAGCATACAGGACGTATTAGCATCGCGTCGATAGCGATTGAGAACCTTGCTTTTTGTATGAGCCTGCCGTTCTAAATTTTTTAAATTACCCAACATCCCACGCCCGTTGCAATCAGGTGTGGGATTTTTTTGTTACCAGTTCATAAGCAACCGTACCGATACGTAGTATGAATGATCCAGCGCTTGCCCATATCGCTCAGGACCCGATCATGGCACGCCTTATTGCCGAAACGCCTTCGCCCAAAATTTTCAATGATTATGCCGACGATGTGTATCTGGCCCTGCTCGAAAGTATTGTATCCCAGCAAATTTCCGTAAAAGCGGCTAACGCCATTTTTATCCGCTTCCGGAGGCTATTTCCCGATAATTATCCCCATGCCGACGCACTGCTGCTCAAAACGACCGACGAGTTACGCAGCGCGGGCCTCTCGTTTCAGAAGATTAAATACCTGCAAAGTGTCGCCGAGTTTTCGCTGGCTAATCCAATCGATCGTGCCCACCTTGACCCAATGAGCGATGAAGAAATTGTGCAGTATTTGATCCCGATAAAAGGCATTGGCCGCTGGACGGTTGAGATGATGCTCATGTTCGTGCTCAGCCGACCCGACGTTTTTCCGATTGATGATCTGGTGATTCGGCAGCGAATGCTACGTGCCTATTCGGAGAAAACCGAAGGGCTAATGGGCAAGCCCTTATACAAAGTTTTGCACGAAATTGCGAACGCCTGGCGGCCCTATCGAACCGAAGCCAGCCGGTATTTGTGGCGCTGGAAACCAGAAAATTAGTCAACAGTCGTTAGTAATCAGTCGAGAGTAGTATAGGACTTGTAAAGACTATTGACAGACGACTAATTTTACAACCGCTTCACCTTCACGGCTACTTTCGATTTCACTTTGATTAAGACCTGCACGCCATCGGGGCGAACTACAATGCGCTGGG
Organism: Spirosoma endophyticum; assembly: GCF_900112365.1. GTDB lineage: Bacteria > Bacteroidota > Bacteroidia > Cytophagales > Spirosomataceae > Spirosoma > Spirosoma endophyticum. The sequence continues at coordinate 616,093 of NZ_FOLQ01000001.1, forward strand.
GGATTAATCGAAAGGTATCGATGTTGAGCGCCGTTTTCTGACCGACTTTGGCGCGGGCAAAAGCCGTTTCTATTTTTTCGGGTAGCGTAGAAAGCTGTTGACGTAGCGGAATCACCATCACGGATTGAATCGTGTCGCGGAGGTGATCGTGCAGGAGCCAGTCGGCGGTAGAAAACAGACGCTCTTTGGTGTCCACATCGAAATCTACATTCAGCATACGTAGTGTATTGGTCAACGTATCGTACCGCGGACTTCCATGAAAATACAACGTTCCCGATACGGTTCCTCCTACGTCGGCCTTTAGAATCAGTTTTTTCCCACTTCCATAAACCGACGCGCTTTTCACCTGAACATTGCCCCTGGCGAGATCAAATTTCTGATTCGCAAATGTGCGGGCCAGCACCTGGTTAACATCGGTATACGGAATGAAGGCAAGTACCTCCAGGCGGGACGAATCTGGCAGCACTTTCCGACGTAGCAGCCGAGGTAATAATTGCAGCGTATCAACCATCGGTTTGTCGCCAAGGCGTGTCTTCACCCGAAACGCGATCTGAATAGGTACGGTAATCTGTTTCGCATTGCCATACACCGGAGCCACGGCAATACTAAACGGCTGAGGCATCAACCAGATGTTGGCGGGCACTTTGGCAATGCGTAGCGGATTTTGCATATCCCGCCAGACTTTGCTGACTTCCCGGTCGAGCCGAAGCCCGTCGTGAACGGCTTTATCAATAGCGGCTTCAATATCGGCCTTACGTTTGTCGAGGAGTTTTTCCGCAATGTTCGTAACCTTGATTTTTATACCCAGTAATTGAACGGTTGGCTTCTGAATCCACTCGTATTTTTCGAAGCGGGCTTTGGTTTCTAATCGCCAGCGGGGGCCAACGCCAACCGGACTAACGAAATTCACGGCAAGCGCACAGAGGGGACGGCTTTTGCGATTTTTGCTTTTTCGCAAGCCAATCGGATTTGTGTACCAGACCTGTAGGGGAGCGGAAAAATAAACCTGCCGGTTTGCATAGGTGATACGTACGGGGCCGGTTCGCTCGACGCGCAAATGCCAGGCCTCCCCCGATTTACCCTCAAAGGTTTCTTCCGTCACCAGCGTGGTCGACAGCCCTTTGTTCACTTTCTTCTCCAGATCCCGGATATTGAAGGTAAGTTTTCCGGCCATGTAGGAAACCGGATCGACAACCGCCGGTTCGAACTCCTCGTTGGCGGGAGCGTTTGGCCGAACACGCTGGCAACTTATGGAAGCGGCCAGGGCTACCACTACAACAAAAAATCCGATGATTTGTCGAGCATTCACTGCTACAACAAACACACCGGATCAACAAAATGTTAGCGAGCTAAAACTATATTCACTTTTCGGTGACTAACGCCCGTGATTTAACGTCCGTTTCGCAACCGCATCCTTTGCCACATCCAGCCTTCTTTTTCGCAAAAAAACTTCGGTATGCCCGACTACCCAGGTATACCAGCGCAGCGGCAAAAATCAGTAAGATGATGAGTTCCTGCATGATACGTTGGATGTATGATATATGACACAGGATGTATGTTTTTCGGCAAGAGCCATACGTCCTATGTCATATATCATACATTTTTTTACACCCAACCGTTCCGTTCGGCGAGTCGAAAGGCGTGCTGATAATGGTGTTCACTATGCCAGGCATACATCGCAATCACCTCCGTGAGTGGAAAGATACGCCGACTGCCGGGGTGAAAATAAGTACGTTGTAAATCAGGCTCGGTAAGCGATTTAAGTACCTGTACCCAGCGCGCGTGCAGGCTCCGTAGCAGCACTAACGAGATCGCTACATCCAGGTCGTAATCCTGAAGTTTCGCCCACTCCCCTTCTTCGTAGGGCGAGATCGTAGGGTTATTTTCGGTCAGCGCCAGCTTCGTCCGAACATAGGCATTCATGTGGCTATCGGCTACGTGATGTACCAATTGCCGGATGGTCCAGCCTTCCGGGCGATAAGGTGTATCCAGACGATCATCGCCCCACTTGCCAACCAATTCAGTCAGCTTTACGGGCAGTTGGTCAATGACGGCAATGTGCTGGTTCGTATCCTCAGGCGAGTATGACTGCCCATAAACAAAATCACCAATGGGATAGCGGAGAGAATCGAGATCTTGCATAGTTGTTATCCGGCCTACAGGTTAAAAAAGGACTGAATTGGCTCCTTACTACAAATATCCTACGCCGTTGGTTTTTAAGATCGTCCGATTTCTTTTTAGGACCTAGTCCGGTTCTACGAACGTAACGTATCCGTTAGCAGGTTAAGATTCTTACATTCGACCAGCCAACATTTGAAGCAGACTAAGGTTAAAAATACATTAAAGATTTAGACCAGTTCGATCAGTTTACGGCTCAACTCATTCTTCGTTATGAAACAATCGTCTTTTTCACGTCGTCACTTCATTCAGCACCTGGGTGCTGCCTCCTTACTGATGCCCGGTATAACAACGCTGGGTTTGCAGAGCTGCACCAGTAAACGTAGTGAATCAACCGCCGACGAAGCCAGCTCCGCCACCACCAAAACGGGATCGGAACGCAAACTCGGTATTGCCCTGGTGGGCCTGGGCAAATACAGTGAGGGGCAACTGGCGCCAGCGCTGGAAAAAACAACCAACTGCCGTCTGGCAGGTATCGTTACCGGCACGCCGGACAAAGCCGAAACCTGGAAGAAGAAATACGATCTTGCCGATAAGAACATTTACGATTACAAAACGTTCGACCAGATCGCCGACAACCCGGACATTGACATCGTTTATGTCGTCTTACCCAATGCCCTGCATGCTGAATACACCATTCGGGCGGCCAAAGCGGGCAAGCACGTCATCTGCGAAAAGCCAATGGCGATGACTCCGGAGGAGTGCCAGCAAATGATTGATGCCTGCAAAAAGGCCAATCGGCAACTGTCCATTGGCTATCGGCTTCATTTTGAGCCCCATAACCAGGAAATGATGCGCCTGGGGCAGAAAGAGGTATTCGGTAAAATCAATCACATTATTGCCGAAAATGGTCAGGTTCAGGACGAAAGCTCGCCCTGGCGGCTCGGGCGGGGCATTGGTAGCGGTGGTCCGGTCCGCGACGTGGGTGTTTACTGTCTGCAGGGGGCTATCTACACCAAGGGCCAGGTACCCGTTGCCGTTACGGCGAAGTTCCACCCGATAACCGACCCGGAGAAATTTAGTAAGGTGGAGGAAGGCGCTGACTTTCAATTGCATTTCGCGGATGGCACCGTGGCCAACTGTACAGCCAGTTTCAACAAACAGCTAAATAAACTACGTGCCGAAGCGGCCAAAGGCTGGTTCGAGCTGGCTCCGTCTTTCGGGTATTCAGGGCTGGAAGGAAAGACAAGCCAGGGCAACATGGAGATCGAGAACGTACCCCAGCAGGCCCGCCAAATGGATGCCTTTGCTGAGTGTATTTTAAAAAACCAGCCGACAACTGTGCCTGGTGAACTGGGTATGCGGGATGTACAATTACTAAGCGCCATTTTCGAAGCAGCCCGGACGGGCAGGAAAGTTTCAACGAAAGAGGTGCTTCAGGTAATGGATAAATCAGCCCTTCGAAGCTAATGAGCCTATAATTTCTCAGGCGGTATGCGCCCCAAAACCTAACTTTTTTGTTTCATCAGGCTATTCTCTCAAAGTCAAGCCACGGCTACTTACCCGGTTAATAAGAACCGTGGCATGGCTTTGAGAGACTGGCCTGTTTATGCAGCCGATGTTTTTGTAAGGGCGGTTAAAATCACGAATTACACGCTATACCAGTTTAATGGATGCCGCTTTGAATGCTGTTAATAAACGCTGTAGCAGTTGACTTTTGAGACTGACTTCGGTATAAATACTGCTTATCCATACCACCACTTTCAGTTCGACAGCATCCGCGCCAATAGCCGTGACGACAATTTCTGGTGGCCTGTTTTTCAGGGCTCCGTCCAGTTGATCCACTTCATGGGTTATGATATTCTGAATCGTGTTTAAGTCGGTTTCAGCACTCACTTTCAGCGTCAATTCTGTTTTCAGGTACGTATCACTCGATGTCCAGTTCACTAATCGATTCGACAGTAAATCACCATTCGGAATAATAACTTCCGATCCCTGGGAGGTTATCATTCGGCTGGCCCGGATGCCAATATCGCGTATCCGGCCTTTTTTATCGGCCAGTTCAACGTAGTCGCCAATCTGGAACGGTCGTTCAAAAATCAGGATGATTCCCGATACAAAATTGCTGACAATGTTCTGCATACCTAAGCCAATGCCGACGCTCAGCGCGCCCAGTACCACCGTAAACTTATCGATGGAAATACCCGAAGCGGCAACCGCCAGCAGAACCCCGGCGATAACAATAACCAATCGTACCAACGCCAGGATTGAGCTTACATGTTCTGTCGATCCGCTCGCCGTTGGAAGCTGGCTCTCGCCAAAGAACAGCCCGATGTTTTTTTGCAGCAGGCTCGACAGGTAAATGATCACCGAAAACGACAATACGTTGCCCAGCGTAAAGGCAAGGCTACCGAACGAACGAGGTTTGGTGAGGATATGAAACACTACGTTAAAGACTACGTCGACGATTCCCACATTTATAAAAAACACCAGCAGCCATAAGCCAATGGCGACAACACTCAGCCCCTTTTTAAAGGAGGAACGTATATGACTGACATTCAATCGGGAAAAGAACCCGGTTGAGCCAGCGCTTATTTTTATCTGTAGCTCCAAAGCCTCCAGCACGACCACCATAAATAGGCTTAAGCCTGTCAGCTGGATCAATCCGATAACGGCCGTAATACTCACGGTTTTGGCTAAGCTTATTCGCCCGAAAATATTCAGAACAATCGCCAGACCCAGTAGCAGCAGGTAAAACATACGTACTGACCGAACAATACGCGTGCTGATGTGCTGCCGTGGTAGTCGGTCGGTAAAGACAATGCCGATGTACAAAAATCCAGCATTCAAGGCAATCAGTCCCAGGCGCATAAGGGCAGAATCACCAACAATCGCGTTGGTTAAAATGAGTAGTACGTACATCGTTCCCGTGAGTACCCACATGCGCCTGTCCTGCGTGGAGAACTTCGGCCACAGATGAAAGGTGAGGACCAGAAATAGCAAGGACTGGGTAATCTCGATGTATATAGAAGGCGACTGAGGCTCAAACAGCGGTGTCAGGTTGAGCAACACAATCAGCGTAGCCACGATCGGTACAGGCCGTAGGTTTTCGAGCCGGAACGGGGCAATTTTTTGCTGTAAATCAGGGTCCCGTGCTTTTTTGTAGTTGGTAAATACCCAGACAAAATAGAGCACAGCCAGCATGACTAACAGAAACCGATTGTCCCAGGTGGAGGCAAAAAAGTACTTGAGAATTTTGTCCTGCCCCTGATAACTCGATTTGAGGAGTAAACCCAGATTATCGGCCGAAACCGCCATGGGGGCTTCCCATAAATAAGGCGACTCTTTCTGCAGGGCATTTTCCGTTGACTTCTGTAGCCGCTCATTAAGCGTCGTCTGTAGGCTGCTAACGGTTAAATACGTACCGGATACATCGGCCAGCAATCGGCTAACGGTATCCAGCCGGGTACTGGTGCGGGTACCCGCATCCTGCAGTTGAAATTTCAGCCCAACTAATTGATCCGAATAAAGCTTCTTTTCGGTCGTATCATTCCCCGCGACGGTCAGTAGTGAGTCGGTGCTCAGGGCAAGTACCTGATCCAGATTGCCTTGTAAATCGTTGTTTGTCCTGGAAAGTATCGTTCGCCAGTCGGCCAGCTTTTTTAGGGCATCATTCAGAATCAGGTTATAATTAGATAAGTTCTTCGGTTCAACCGTTTTTCCGTGTGCGCGCAAATCCGCGGAAACGGGTGCTACGTTGGTTTTTACTTCCGCCAGTCCGGCCCGTATGCGGGTAAGGCCATACCTTTTTTTATCATCCGCCTTGATTTGGGTGATAACCGACTGTGCTTTTTGTATTTTGAATAATAAGGTATCCGGAATAGTTTGGGCAACCGACTTGTCCGTCGTTCTGGTGGTATCCTGCGCCTTTGCCGGCACCAGAGCCATAAAAAAGAGAAAGCTTATCAGTACTGCATTAACATTGGCTTTAACAAACATGAAGACGTAAACGGTTTTATTCACATATAACATGACCTTTCAGGTGTAAATACCCGAAAGTCATGTGCCTTTTCGTAAGGCAATTCGTAACAAATGAATAATAGGTCAACCGCCACGTAGCGCGATTGTTAGTTTAGGTCTTTAGAAACTGGACAAGCGGGAGATGTTTTTTTAACACGGACCGGGCCGTCGAAATGGATGCATGGAAAAAAAGGAGATACACCGAGATGTTATTAATTCTCGGTGTATCTCCTTTTAACTCCGTATTAAAACTATTTCCAATATGCCTGAATTACGTTTATCAGTTCGGGGTGGATACCGCAGGCGGCAACGACGTCGCCCCGAAAAAGAAATTCATCGCCCCCCTTGAAGTCGGTTACGATACCACCGGCCTCACGAACGAGCAACACACCCGCGGCCATGTCCCAGGAGTTAAGGTTGTATTCATAAAAAGCTTCGAATCGACCACATGCTACGTAGGAAAGATCAATCGCGGCCGATCCCATCCGACGCAATCCGTGTGTCTCCTTCATCAACGATTCCAGAATGTGCAGATAAGATGGCATTTTATCAAAGCTGTAATACGGAAAGCCCGTAGAAATCAGGCTTTCACCGAGTTGCGTCGCGGGCGATACGTGAATGGCCGTCCCGTTGCAATAGGCTCCCCCACCCTGCCAGGCCGAAAAACATTCGTCGCGGTTGGGGTCGTAAATCACACCAGCAATTGGCGTTTTGCCCTCCGCCAGGCCGATACTAACCGAAAAAACGGGCAGGCTATGGATGAAATTTGTTGTACCATCGAGCGGATCAATGATCCAGTTCAGGGCATTTTGATCGGCTTCCTGCCCCGTTGTGCCTTCTTCGGTGATAAACCCGGCTTCGGGAAGCAGCTTGCTCAATTTCTCCACCAGTTGCTTCTCCGTTTCTTTATCTACGTAGGACACCAGGTTATTAAGGCCCTTGTATTCAATAGCGTCGCGCTGAAACCGGCTACGTTCCTGAAGTAAAAACGCCCCTGCATCGGTGGCAATCGTATTAATCTCGCGCGTGAGGGCGGCCAAATCCTTTGTCATACTACTCGTTCGTTTACCCTTAAACAATCGGGTAGCGACTCATTTTGTTCCGAAAAACTACATGTCTGGCGCGGGTTTGAACCGTCGGGTGACCCCACCGTGCCAGAAATTACAAATTACTTATCCGCTTGAGGTTATCATCCGGCACCCGATCAACGAGGAAATTGATAGGGTCAATACCGGCTTCAAAGGGTTCCTGCTTTACCAAAAATGTATATTTGCCGTTCTTCTGCCGCATCCGCTCGCGCCGGACAACCAGAAGCGTGCCCTGTTTTTTCCCTTCTGCGGGTTTACCATACACGCCGACGTCGATCAGGTCATTTAGCTTCGTTGGCGTTTCCCGACCGAGCGAGTCTGCATAAAACTTTTCTGCCTGCACCTCCACCGTTACGTCATATTGACCGTCAGATCGTTTTTTAGCTGACGCCGACGTAGCACGGTTGTTGAAGATCGTTATCCGTTCAAACTGATCGGTGATGACCGATTGCAGCGAATCGGGTGTTTGCTGGCGGAATAAGTCTACCATATTGTAAGAAACCGGATAAGGCGGTTGCTTGTAGGCGTACTGACTGATCATTGTTTGCAGTGCCTTGTTGACAGCCTCTTCGCCAATCAATTCCTTTAGATAATACATCACTACGCTGCCTTTCCGATAATGAATGTATCCTTGATTCTCTACCTGCTCGAGGGGCACTTCCTTCAGCGATTCTGATCCGCGCGAGGACAGGTAGCGGTCCATTTCAAATTTTAAAAACCGTTTCATGCGGCTCTTGTCATACGCCTTTTCCATCACCATCAGCGCTGAATACTGCGCCTGCGTTTCCGACAGCATAGTAGCCCCCTGCATATACGCGCCGACTACCTGGTGTGCCCACCATTGATGGCCCATTTCGTGCGCCACAACGTACTTGACCATGTCTATATCTTCCTCGGTGTCGATTCGGGAAATGAACCCAATACTTTCCGAATAGGGCATCGTGCCCGGAAACGCCTGTGCGAAACTGGCGTAACGCGGAAACTCAATAATCCGGGCCTGTTTGTGGTAATAGGGCCCGAAGTGTTCGGTATAATACGCCAGTGATCCCTTGACCGACTCAAGCATGTCGCGGACGTTGTAGAGGTGCTTTTTGTCGTAATACACCTCTACATCAATGCCATTCCACTTCTCACGGGCGACTTCATATTTCGCGGAAATGAACGAATAGAAATTAAGCGACTGATGATCAAGTTTGTAGTGAAAATACCGTCGGGGTTGTTTATTGGGACCATCCTGCCGCCACTCTTTCAGCAACGAACCCGGTGCAACCGCAATCTGGTCGGGCGACGTACTGATGATCGTTTCTACCATCACCCAGTCGGAATTGTTACTGACATAGTGGTCCATGCAGTCGCCAGTGCAGTTACGTTCTAGTTTCGGCATCCGTTGTTTTTCGGGCAGGCCATATTTTTTGCGATCGTTCTTGTCCCCCAATTCCCCCTGCTCCTGATAACCAATTTGCGGGGCGATGTCGGAATTGTCAAAAAAGGAGCCATTCTGATTTGCCTGTTTCGTATACTGCACCTCATTTTCGAAGCCGTGCGTTTGTTTTTTGGTTATGAAGTGCAGGTGCAGCGAATCGCCGGGAGCCAGGGCAGGGCTCAGTTTATAGATTCGGTATTGCAGCAACGAATCGTTCATCGCCAACGTAGCGCGATCTAATTTAAGTATAAAGTCCAGCCGGTTGGGTAGCACAATGTGCACGGAATCAATTGGTTTCGTGGCCTTATTCACCAATACATAATCGCCATTCACCACCAGATTTCGCTCTTCGGGATAGACCTCAATGGTATACTTTACATTGGCGACGCGTGGTTGTTCCCGGTGTTCATAACGCTTGTATTTCTGTTCATAGGCTACCTGCTGCTTTTCCCTGACTTTGGTAGTTTCGTAGCGATTGAGAACCTTCGTATTGTAGAAAATGAAACCGCCCACCAATACCAGTGCCATGGCCAGACCCACTATCGCCAGTCGCTGCCCGTTCAGGGCCTGCCCCGCCGACCGAAGTCGATTGCTCCAGGCCGTATCTTTTCCCCGTACCCAGAACAAAACCGCCACCAGTCCCAGCGTTATTCCCCACAATGACCAGTACACGCGAAACCACGTTATTGAGGCCACGTACGGACCATAGCCATTCATATCGGAGTATTGGTAATTGGGCGACGCGTTGAATTGCACCAGATTACTCTGTACATCCAGGGGTGTCCAGATATAGGCATTTGAAATCAGGAGGGCGACGACCGCAAAAAACGCTATGTACTTGTTGTTGACCAGCGTATGGACCAGCATCGACAGGATAACAATTGGGGCATAACGTAGCAGGTCGATCACCAGAAACTCCATCACGTACTGACCTATTCCAACGTCAGTAAAGCCCATCAGCGCCTGCGTCGTCAGACCCGCGATGATACACACAATCTGAATGATGGCCACGATACCCATCATGGCGATGAATTTTCCGACGAACACGCTCCAGTTTCGATGCGGCATTGCATCGTAAATTTGATCCAGATCGGCATCACGTTCTTTCCAGATCAGGGCGCCCGAGTAGAAAATAATAATGGCAAACAAGAACAGCGAAATCGTGCTATGAATGAGCTGAATGACTTGATACGTAACGGGATATGAGCTCAGTCCATAAAACTTCCCGGCGTATTGCAGCGAAAAACCCATATTGAGCAGTCCCGCGAAGAGAATCACAATAAAAGCTGTCCCCTTTATCGTACCCCAGAAATCGGTTCGAAAAACCCGGAACATCTGGGTCCACTGCGCCGACAAGCCGTGGTGTATATGTACGCGAGGTAGTGTTTGTAATGGCACAAATACTGCTTTTCCGGCGGCATCATCGACGGACGTATCACGCCGTTTACGTAGTTTCTTGACCTTCTCTTCAAACGAAAACCGAACATAAGTAACGACCAATAGCAACAAACCAACGCCCACCCAGATGGCCCTATTAAGCAGTTCCAGCCCATCGGCCAGACTGACCGAGCGGGTATTTTTCTCACTGACGGTCCAGTATTTGGTAATCAGTTGAAAGGGTCCGACACCCAGAGCGTCGAAGTAGACGGCGAGGTGTTCGTTTTCAACGTCGCTCAGGAAGGTCGCGGCAATAAGTTGCGCGACCAGCAGCACAATTGCCCCAAGAAACGCCGTGATGGACGAGCGCGTCAGGGCAGCCAGCATAAAAATGAAAGCACCCGAAAGAAACGTATTCGGAATGGCAAAAATCAGAAAGCTGTTCAGGTGAGCCAGCCAGTCGATTGGGCCGTAGCGGTCGGCATCGGTGGCACCCGTTATGAGTCCGAACCAGGAGCCAAAGATGATGCCAATCGAAATGCCCAGAAATGGAATAAGAGCAACCAGAAACGAGCCCAAAAATCGCCCGGCCAGGTAATCGAACTTACGGATCGGCGAGGCAAAAACAATCTGGTTCGTCTTGTACGTAAAGTCGCGAATGGCTGCACTCTGCACAAAGGCCGTTGTCATCAATAGAGCAAATACACACCAGATAGCGTACTGATTCTGAATAACATAGGGTGCATTCTTGTAAATATTACCGAACGTACCGCCAATGGTGAGGTCGTCGGATGCGGATGCCCAGGTGAACATCAGTATATTAACCAGCAGGAAAACGTACACCATCGGTTGTCGCAACCAATAGCGAATTTCAAACGTAAATATGTGTCGGAACATGGTCGGTTTGGGGCTAAGAATGAGTGATTTTAGGATAGCGTATCAGTTACTCATTCACCACGGTTCCGGCCTCAATCGTCGAAAAGAAGACGTCCTCTAAATCAGCATGGGCAGGCTGGAACCCTTCGCCCGGATCGAGTTCGCTCAGGATGTGGACGAGCGGCTTGCCCGCCACGAGCTTGTTGGAAATTACGTTGTAGCGTTGCTGGTACGTTGCCAGCTCACTTTTAGTAATGGATTTCTCCCAGATTTTCCCTTCGAGTTTCGTCACCGACGCCTGCGGAGAACCGCTGTACAGCACCTGCCCTTTGTGGATAATCGCCATGTTGTTGCATAGCTCCATTACGTCCTGAACAATTTGTGTGGATAGAATTACAATGACATTCTCGCCAATTTCCGACAGCAGGTTATAAAATCGGTTACGTTCACCGGGATCGAGACCCGCCGTCGGCTCATCCACAATAATGAGTTTGGGGTTGCCGATCAGGGCCTGTGCAATACCAAATCGCTGTTTCATGCCACCGGAATAGCTGCTGACCGCTTTTTTACGAACATCGTGGAGATTTACCCGATGCAACAACGCTTCGACTAACTCCTTACGCTCGCGGCCATTTGTGATGCCTTTCAGGATGGCGAAGTGGTCGAGCAGATCGGTTGCCGATACCTTGGGATAAACCCCGAACTCCTGCGGCAGGTAACCCAGCACCCGCCGAACGGCATCTTTCTGATTCAGTACGTCGAGATCGTCCAGCATCACACTCCCCCGATCGGCGTCCTGTAACGTGGCGAGCGTCCGCATGAGCGTCGATTTGCCCGCGCCATTCTGGCCTAACAGCCCATACATGCCCATCGGGATGGTAAGTGATACATCGTCTAGGGCTTTGACGCCGTTGGGATACGTTTTTGATAAGTGCTGGATACTCAGTTGCATAGCGAAGTGATTAGGGATGTTCTCAAAAATAAGTACGACTAACTAAATCGAATACATTTTGGGATGAATGGTTGCAGGGACTTGGGCATTTAAGAACTTTTATAAAACAAAATTTAAACACAGAGCCACAGAGAACACGGAGTTTCAAATAATTTAAAACCTACAATAAAAAACTCTGTGTTCTCTGTGCCGCAATGGCGTACCACTCTATGTTTAATCTCTATTTCTTTGAAAGCGGCTTTACCGCAACTTCCTTGAAATAAACCACATCGTGGTCCCCGTGATTCTGTAGCCCAATATAGCCAGAATTGGGCCGCAGACCGTGATAAGGCTCGAAATCAAATTTGCGGGCTGCTACTGGATCGCCCTCTTTGTAATCCGTCACCTTTATCCCATTGACGTAAACGATGGTACGTGGGCCATCCAGCGTAATGTCCATTGTGTTCCATTGCGGACCGGGTTTGCCGGGCTTTGCCAGCGGTTTGGTCAGTGAATACAGCGTCCCCGTAATGTGGTAATCGTCCTCTTTGGATGTTTCTGGGTGGTTGTCAATCTGCACTTCGTAGCCATAATGAACCGGCATCCATTCCTCAAACGGCTTAATGGGTATCCGGATAAAGACCCCTGAATTGCTGTTTTCTTTCTGCATCCGGTACACTACCCGAATAGTACAATCGCTGAACTTCTCCTTCGTCCAGTACAGCAGCCCCAAGCCGCCGTGGCCCCGAATCATGCCCTTCTCGATCGACATACTTCCCTTGCCCACATGCTTCCAGCCGCCAAGATCTTTCCCGTTAAACAGTTGCCGCCAACCCGTGTCATCTTTGCTTTTCGTCGGCTGAGCCCTACCAGGTGATTTATCCAAAATGGGCAGGGTGCTGGCCTGGCTATCGCCAACGACGGCAAAAAGGCTAAAACTTGCCAGCAAGTTTCGGGCGATTAGGTGTTTCATGATAAGTGCGTAAAGGAGTGGCAGTTATGGTTTCCCGGAAAGTCTGATTCTAAAGTCATGACTATTCTGTACTGAAAACGATCGGTAACGTAGAAAGGTCGTTTTCAATAAAAAGAAGTAGCTTCGCTGAGTAAGCTACTGATGATGAAAAAATATCCATTTGCGTTCCTGGTCTGTGCCTTGCTTGCTGGCGGTTGCAAGCAAGACGCCCCCTGCACCCAGACCACCATCACCACGGCCGCTCCTGAAAGCGAGGTCACTACGTTAAAACAATATATTGAGGCAAACCACATTCCCGCCAAAGCCGACAAACGGGGATTTTACTACGTTATTCAGTCGCCCGGTAAGGGAGCCAAGCCAACGGTGTGCGACAACGTAACGGTCAATTATGCAGGCAAACTGACCAATGGAAAAACATTTGATAGTGCTTCGGGGATAAGCTTTGGTCTGAACCAACTCATTGTTGGCTGGCAGGAAGGTATTCCACTGGTGGCACCCGGTGGTAGTATTACGCTATACCTCCCACCTAGTCTGGCCTATGGCTCGCAGGAGCAAAATGAAATTCCGGCTAATTCCATTCTGGTTTTCACGATTGACCTGGTTGGGATTAATTAGCGGTGGTTGCTGAGTGGACTAGAAAGCATAAGCCCAAACAAACGGTTAAGTAAGTTTGGGCTGTGGGCATTAGTCTCGGTGACGGAGAAACTCAGGCAATCGCCTACTGATTGGCGTGTTCAGCAAGTTGCCAATCCGGCCTGATGTAGTGGCAGGTATAGCCATAGGGATGCTTTTGCAAATAATCCTGGTGTTCTTCCTCAGCATCCCAGAAATCAGACGCGGGCACCACTTCGGTTACGATCTTTCCCGGCCAGACACCAGAAGCGTCCATTTCCGAGATTAATTCTTCGGCGGTCGTTTTCTGATTGTCATCCAGATAAAAAATTGCGGAACGGTAGGAAGTGCCAATATCATTGCCCTGCCGGTTGCGTGTTGTCGGATTATGAATCTGGAAGAAAAATTCCAGCAACTTACGGTATGATAACTGGTCGGCGTCAAACGTGATTTTAATGCCCTCCGCATGGCTACCGTGATTACGATACGTAGCATTGCGGACATCGCCACCCGTATAACCAACCCGCGTCGACGTTACACCCGGATACGTGCGGACAAGTTCTTCTACCCCCCAAAAACAACCTCCAGCCAGAATTGCGGTTTCAATATTCATATGCTTTTTTCTTTTTTTAGTAAGCCCAACAATCAATTAACTTGAACCAGAACCAACGGTTCATATGGAAGTCTGATGAATCTTACAACACATTTCGTGCCATTATTGCTTCTTTTTACTTAGCGACAAGCATTAATTCTTTCCGAATTACCGGGGCCACTTTAGTGCCAAATAACTCGATGGCGTGCAGCGTCTGCTTGTGCGGAAACTGCTGACCACCAATCAGCTGAGCCAGATAACGGGTATTTTTGAACAACTCATGGAAATGCAGAATCTTGTCGATGATCTGCTGGGGACTACCCACCGCCAGCGGGCCATAATTTCGCATCGACTCAAACTGATCGCGTCCCAGCGGTGCCCAGCCCCGCTCCCGCCCGATCCGGTTCATCATGTCCTGATACGTTGGAAATAACTCATCGGACGCCTGTTGCGACGCATCGGCTGCGTAAAAATGGGAATTGATCGCCAGCGGCAACTGGTCTACATCATGCCCGGCCTCTTTGGCCGATTGTCGAAACAGATTTACAAACGGCACAAACCGATCGGGCGAACCACCCAGCATAGCCAGTGTCATCGGCAGGTTCATTTTTCCCGCCCGAACCGCCGACGCCGGTGTCCCGCCAACGGCCAGCCAAATGGGGAGCGATGCCTGATACGGACGCGGATAGACGCCCAGGTTATTAATGCTCGCCCGGTGTTTTCCTTTCCAACTGATAAACTCCTGTTGATTGATTTTTACCAGTAAATCCAGCTTTTCGGTGAACAGATCGTCGTAGTCGGACAGGTCGTAGCCGAACAGCGGAAACGATTCGATAAACGAACCCCGGCCCGCCATGATCTCGGCCCGGCCATTCGAAATGAGATCCAGGGAAGCAAAGTTCTGAAAGACTCGTACCGGATCGGCCGAACTCAGCACCGTTACAGAACTGGACAATTTTATGTTTTTGGTAATGGTCGCGGCTGCGGCTAAAATCACCTCGGGTGCCGACACCACAAAATCAGGTCGGTGGTGTTCGCCCAGGGCAAACACATCCAGCCCTACTTCATCGGCCAATTTTATTTCTTCCAGCAATTGCTGCATCCGTTGATGGGCATTAACCGCTCTACCAGCTACGCCATCCGGGCTTATCTCGCCAAAGCTACTGATACCTAATTCCATGTTCGTTGTCAAAAAAGATGGGACTTTTCTGATTAACTCAGGACGGACAAGAAGAATTCGGAATAGGGGACAAGTATTGCATTACGTCGAAGGTACGCGCTTAAGCTTATATCAAGCTTAAATTTAAAACTACTACGTATCAAATAAACACTAGCACTAAAATTACTTATAAGTGTCTCTATCAGATTGACTTTTACCCCTAACTTTCGCTTTTAATACGTTTCAATCTATGAAAATAGCTCTCCGCCTGATTATCCTCTTACTTATCAATACCAGCAGTATAGCCCAGGTTTTCACCATCCTAGGTCCTCAGCGAGCCTGTCGTGGTCAGGCAGTTCAGCTTCAACTAAACATCCGTTCTGACATCAACTCATCACGAGGATTTTCAGTGCAGATTAGTTCAGATAAGGTTCAGTGGCAAACGCTGAGTAGCCAACTTACAGGAACGAGTACGATTCAAACCGTTTTACCGGATAATCTTCCAACCGAAAAAACAATCTATCTACACGTATCATCCATAGAGCCAGTCCTGATCTCAAACGACCTATCAATAACGATCAATGGTTTGCCCTCAGCGCGATTAGTGAGCGCGAAGACCAGCGATCTTTATAACAATCCTTTGTATCCCGGAGGCATCAGTATGGATAGCCTTCAACTCAATCGGTTGAGTAACCTGGCATTCCAGGTCGCCGTAACGGGAGGTGGCCCTTACCAGATAACCCTTAACGACAGTAGTACGCATCCAATTGATGAATATCGAAAAGAGATTCCCCGGACTGTCGATCGTTCATTTGTGTATCGGATTAGCCGCGTACGTAACGAATGTGGCGTAGGTACGGTAACGGCCAACTCATTTTCCGCCATTGTTAATCCGATATCGATGTTCATTCCTGAATTTGGCACATCGTATGTATGCGCAGGCAAACCGTTTCCAATAAAAGTAATTTCGACTACCCCATTGCCAGCCAGCACTACGTTATATGCGATCCTGACACCCCTCACAGGCACAGCAGGTTCTCCGTACCGGGCACGCGTATTGTCCACAACGTCAGCCGGGGTGTTCGACATTATCGCGCCAACCGACATTCAGATTGGTTATTACCACATTTCCCTGCGGTCAGATTCACCCCGATTACGAGTCGATATTCCGGGGAGCAGCTCCGTTCAGGTGACTCGCACAAACCGATTCACAATCCGTAACCCAGTCCAAACGATTGCCTTTGGTGCATCGGCAAAACTGAGCACCACATACGATGCTCTTTATCAGCGCATTACGTTTGATGATGGATTTGTTGGTGAGACGGGAGGGTATTCAGTAGATGAATACACGCGTAACGTATCACCGACCCAAAACACCGTATATACGATACGTTCAGTTGGATCGGCCTATTGTGGGGCCGCTACGACCGAAGGGCCGCTCAGATACACAGTCAATGTGGCACCAGGCCTTGTCATTGATTCGCTTTCCAGTTATGAGGTCTGTACCGGCACATCGATAACAGGTTATTACCGGGCTAATTTTACTCCTCCATCTGGTTCTCCCTTGACCTTACAGATTGGTAGTGAGCGAGTTGTCGCTACAATTCTGGACGCGAAGCGATTTCAGGTACAGATTCCTTCCACAATCAAGGCGGGTTCCTACGTACTTACCCCGATTTGGGATGGTCTCTCTGGTCGATCATCTGACTTTCTGCTGATCGTGAAAACACCCCCTATCGCCCGCTTGTCTACAACTGATTCGTACAATCCCAGCCTATCTGCCTACGACCGGCCCGGTGTTTATTACCTGAAAATGGAAAGCGGTACACGATCGAATGCGTTGGACGTCAGCCTGTCGGATGGACAGGCGATCCGAAAAAGCCTTGATATTACAGAAAATCTGTTAGTTCAAGTATTTGCGGAGAAAACAACCAACACCTTCCGCATCATGTCGGTCCGAAATGAATGCGGTGTGGGAGTGGCTACGGGTAGTGTTGACCTGACAGTTAGCCAACCATCCTTATCGTCGCTCGGTCTTCAGGTATCGCTAGTTTACAATTTTTCGGCCATTCCAGACTACTGCCCTGGCGATTCCGCACAGGTTACTATCCGAGCGACTAACCTACCCAATACTCCGATTTATCAAATTGAATTTTCAAAGAATGAAAGTAGTTGGGCAGGGACCTATCTCACAGGCCCGGTAAGATCTGGGGCTGTCAAAGTTAAACTTCCCGCTACAGGAGGAGTCTATTGGCTACGTGTCAAATCGACAGAAACGGGGCAGGTAAGTGTACCGGTACGTGTGTATATTTCCGATAAACTACTTGCCGCTTGGTCCTCTACAAATGCGGAGTTTACGGGCCAGCCCATTCGGACAAGTATTCGTTTTTCAGGTAGTCGCCCACCATTTCATTACCGGTTGTCGAATGGTGTTGAAGGTGATGCAGCGTTTTATTCGGCTCCGGTAACGTTAACTTCTACGGCTCCAGCTGCGTATAGTATTGTCTCCGCAACGGGTGGCTGTGCTGTTCCTGTTGAGTTGCCTCAGGAACCATTTCAGGTTAAAGCCTTGCCTATCGTTAAGCCTGAGATTCTGACAGCCGGTGAATTTGATGATCGATCGCAGCATAATATTCACTGCGAGGGGGGCATTTTTCGATTCCCTTACCTTCTGCGCGGTGTTTTTCCCTCATCTGCCCGTTTAGAAGCCCGTTTATATGGACAGGACGGAAAGTTTTTGCAAAAGCTTACGGTACTCGACCCTGCTACACCCGTTACGGTTCGCGTCGATTCGGTGCCAGCCCTCAATGGCCAGTATCGAGTTCGATTGTTCATGATGTTGGGTGATTCTGTTCTATCGACAACTGAAAACGAATATTATAGTATCATCATACACAAGGTGGGCACAGTTCAGTTAACTGGCGGGGTCAATGGAAAGCTGACGATCGCCAGAGGTTCGGATATGGCCCAGGGGGCGGTTACTGTAACAGGCGGCCGACCGGTATCTGTGTGGCTCAGCAATGGAACAATCATCCAATCGTATTCTGAATATGAAGGAACGTATAGTGTACCATTTAACCAGGAAGGCGTTTATACCATCACGCAGGCCGTCAGCGCCTGTGGACTGATGCCCACCACTGGACAGGTTGACGTCAGTTTCCAACCCGCCATTAAATCGTTTTCACTGATTGGATCGCTATGTAAAGATCAACCCGCTCAACTGAATTACCAAACAGTAGGGGCGTTTGCGCCGGACAACGAATTCACCTTCGAATTTCGACCATTTCCCCGCGACTCTACGTCTATTTTCGTCCGAACAAAACAGACACAGGGACCAGTAACATTTCAGTTGCCATCAACCATTCGGGCTGGCGCATTTGGCGACCTCATTATGCGTTCATCAAATCCAGCAATAACGTATGAAATGACGGATGTGAGCATTCGACAACGGCCCACCGCCCGATTAATTCCTTCTACGACCACCATTTATCCTGGACAATCGGTTGACATTCCCATCGAATTAGTTAGTGGCGGTGGTGGCAATGACCTACGATTTGAAAACGGTCCCTTATTAACCGGCTATTTCGATTTACCAACAGTTGAAATGACGCCAAAGCAAACCACTACGTATCGATTAGCGGCTGTATCGAACTCCTGCGGTGTTGGTACAGTATCTGGCGAAGTTACGGTGATCGTTACACCCCGGACAACCCCGTCTATTGAAGTTAACTACATAGGAAATTATAACACCTTATGCGCTGGCAAAGAATCCTACGTGTCGTTCAAGCCAATAGGTACGTTTGATGCAGGAAACCTGTTTTCCTTACAATTGTCCGATTCGACAGGGCAGAATTATCGTACCATCGCTACAAATTCGGTAGGTGCCGCCCCTGAATTCCGATTTACGTTACCAGCAGATCATCCGTCGGGTCGCACGTATCGACTGCGCATTGCCTCAAGTAATCCAGTTGTAACGGGTTCATCATCAAGTCAACCGATTGCCGTTTCACCTCCGGTTACGGGTAAGATAATCAGCCCCAAACAGCAAGTAAAAAAAGGTGAATCGGCTACTGTCACGTTACAATTTACGGGCATTCCGCCCTTTCGGTATGCCTTGTCCAGTGCTTATTTTAGCATCTCAGATGGGTTTGGGGCGCCCAATTTCATTCATACCATTCGCCCCCGGGTTGATACGTCCCAACAATACAAACTGTTGCAGGTAAATACGCCCACTTGTGGAGATGGAGTAATTGTCTCAGACAACGCTACAATGATTGTTGACGTGGTGGGGCAATCCTACGACATAGCCATATTGGAAGCTTTTGCCTTTCCCAATCCTACGACTGATATACTTAGAGTTGGGGTTCTGGCATACGAAGTCGGTACGCTGTCGCTAACGTTGAGAACTATGAGCGGAGACCTGTTATTTCAAAAAGATACGCCCATCAATAATTTTGGAAACCAAACAATTCCAATGTCTTCCTATCCGACAGGTCTATATATCCTCACGGCCAAAGTTGGGGATCGCCAGCGAACATTCAGAATTATGAAGATCAATTAGAAACAGACGTAACGCCCTATAAACAACCCGGCCGATGATCCACCAATGCAGTTGCATTAGACGGGGTCATCGGCCGGTTTATTACGTATCGGTTTAAGCGTTTACTTCATTATATTTCCCAACGCATTGTCGTACAGACCTTTTGCCTCGGCAACGGTTAGAATGGTGGCTCCATCGATGATGAAGTTGCCCGTCGTTACGGTGCCCAAATACTTGAACGGAAGGACGGTATCGTCCAGATAGCCTTCTACGTGCTGGCGCTGATCGGGCGAAACAGAAATGATAACCCGGCTCTGACTTTCGCCAAACAGAAAAGCATCCAGCCGATGCCGATCATCCGTTACAACCTGGAAGCCAACATTTCCCGCCATCGCCGATTCAGCTAACGTAGTGAACAGGCCACCATCCGACACATCGTGTGCCGACTGAATCCAGCCGTTCCGAATCAGGGTTCTGATGCCTTCCTGAACCCGCCATTCATCTTCAAAATCGAAGAGCGGGGCTGGTGATGCCGTTACGTTTCGGTAGGAATACAAATACTCCGACGACGCAATATCATTCGTGGACCCACCGACCAGGAAGATCAAATCACCTTCATTTTTGAAATTGAGCGTCATACGGTGCGCCGGATTTTCCATCAATCCCAGCATCCCGATAGTTGGCGTTGGAAACACCGGACCATCATCGGAGCTTTGGTTGTAGAAACTCACATTGCCCCCCGTCACGGGTGTACTGAACCGGCGACAGGCTTCGCCCATGCCCTGCACAGCTTCCACAAACTGCCAGTAGACTTCCGGTACATATGGATTTCCGAAGTTTAGGTTATTGGTCACAGCCAGCGGTTCGCCACCGGAGCAAACGATGTTGCGGCAGGCTTCGGCCACGGCGATCATGGCACCCTGCCGCGGGTTCGCGTTCACATAACGACTGTTGCAGTCAACCGTGATCACAATCGATTTTTCGGTGGCGGGCAAGCCGGGCCCTTTCACCCGCACAACGGCTGCGTCCGACGGCGCGTTGGTGCTCCGGTTCGCCGTGCCCACCATCGAATCGTATTGCTCATAGACCCACTTGCGGGAACAGATGTTCGGGTGCGACAGCAGGTGTTCCGCTACGTCCCTGATCTCATCCGCTTCGAGATCATCTACGTTCGACGGATCGAATTTGGCATACTCCTTAATATAGGCAGGCTCTTTGTATTCACGGTTATATTGAGGAGCGCCACCACCCAGTACCAGATCATAGGCCGGTACGTCGGCAACGAGTTCGCCGTAGCGGTAGAAGTGAATCCGGCCCAGATCGTTTTCGCCGGGAGCCGTCACCTCGCCAATCTGGGCGCAGTTCAGATCCCACTTGTCGAAAATCCCCTGAATGATGTGCTCTTTGCCTTTTTCAATGACCACCAGCATCCGCTCCTGCGACTCGGAAAGCAGAATCTCGAACGGCGCCATATTCGGCTGACGCGTGGGCACTTTATCGAGGTCGATAATCATACCGTGTTCACCCTTCGCGCTCATTTCGGAGGTCGAGCAGATGATCCCGGCGGCACCCATATCCTGAATACCAATCACATAACCCGTTTCAATAATTTCGAGCGTCGCTTCGAGCAGGAGTTTTTCCATGAAAGGATCACCCACCTGTACGGCAGGCAGCTTGTCGGTCGAAGCGGCCGAGATATCTTCCGATGCGAACGTAGCGCCGTGGATACCATCTTTCCCGGTTGCCGATCCAACAATGAACACCGGATTTCCCACCCCGAAGCTGGTTGCTTTCGCCGATTTACCCACCTCCACAATACCCGCCGAGAACGCGTTGACGAGTGGATTGGTATTGTAACTCTCATCGAAAAACAGTTCACCCCCTACCGTTGGAATGCCGAACGCATTGCCATAATCGCCGATGCCTTTAACGACCCCCCGCAGCAAGCGTTTGGTTTTCGCCAGTTCGAGGTTCCCGAAACGTAGCGAATTCAATTGCGCAATGGGCCGGGCACCCATCGTAAAAATATCGCGGTTGATACCGCCCACACCCGTTGCCGCGCCCTGGTAAGGTTCCAGCGCCGACGGGTGATTGTGCGATTCGATTTTAAATGAGCAGGCTAACCCATCCCCAATGTCGACCAGACCCGCATTTTCTTCTCCGGCTTTAGCCAGCATCCGATCAGAGTCGCGGGGCAGGGTTTTGAGCCAGACAATGGAATTTTTGTAAGAACAGTGTTCCGACCACATCACCGAGAAGATACTGAGTTCAGTAAAATTCGGGCGACGGCCTAAAATTTCGGCGATTCGGTCAAATTCTTCGGGTAACAGGCCCAGCTTTTGGGCGGTTTCAAGCGAGGGTAGCGATTCGGTAGCGTCCATGTTATCTAATTGTGAATGAGCGAGTGGCAGAAGGAATGACTAGCTGAGACAAATCTCAGGCACTACGTTTACACGTCGCTCATTACTCATTGAATAGGACAAAATTAGGGTTTTTGCGTTAAAGAGGGCGGTCATGGGTTGACAAATCTCCGAACGTTCGTATATTTGCACCCAGAAAGAGAGATGGCAGAGTGGTCGATTGCGGTGGTCTTGAAAACCACTGACTGTAACAGGTCCGGGGGTTCGAATCCCTCTCTCTCTGCAAATAGCTCATTTTAACGTCCAGGTGCCCGATACAAAACCCGTATCGGGCTTTTTTTTTGCCCTTTTTTCCCGTTTTACCCCCCATTTTTTATTCGAAAGGCAAAGTTGGTGGCACCCCTTTCTCCCAGGTGGCACCCCTTTACATAATTCTTTTTTCACATGAATCGCCATTTCCTACCGCTTAATATACATAGGACTATTTGCCTAAACTTTTGGCATTTGCCAACTATTTAAGTTCCCCCAAACTCTCACCTGGCCGCGTTGCACTAATCGCAACGCGAAATGAATCTTTACAGAATGGAAATCAGCTTTTGGAAACACAAAAGCAAACAGGCCGGCAAAGCGCAACTCTACTGCCGGATCACCATGGATGGCGAACGGGCCGAAATCGGCAGCACGGGCCTGACTATCTACACCGACCACTGGGATGGGGAGCGCATCTCGGATCATGATCCGGAGGCCTTTTTCAAAAACGAGCAGCTCGATATCATGCGCAACCAGCTCCGGGCCATCTTCAATGATTTTTTCCGAAAGAAAGAAAAGATCACCCCCGCCAAGATCAAGCGGGCCTACCTGGGCCAGACCGTCAACATTACCCTGCTCTCGGCCTTCGCCATGTATCTAAAAGATAGCGCGGGTGATGAGGAGCGAAACCTGAAAGAAGCCAGCCTGGAGGTGTACGACAATGTGCGAAAGAAACTCACTACGTT
Source organism: Spirosoma endophyticum (assembly GCF_900112365.1). Classification (GTDB taxonomy): domain Bacteria; phylum Bacteroidota; class Bacteroidia; order Cytophagales; family Spirosomataceae; genus Spirosoma; species Spirosoma endophyticum. Next base: position 639,157 of record NZ_FOLQ01000001.1, read on the forward strand.
TCTGATTGAGGAAAAAGCGCTGGATCTACTGGTATAGGATTTCGATCTATCCTGGGTGAAGAAATACCGGCGCTGGATGAAGCAGGTGCCGCTCGATGGTGGCAAGATCGGCCATGCTGACAGCTACGTGGTCAAGCACGTGCAGACGATCAAAGATGTTCTCATCTGGGCCAAACTCCACAAAATTGCCGATGACAATCCCCTGGAAGGCCTGCGCATCAAAAATGCCGAATATGGCGATCCGGTGTTTCTAACCAATGAGCAGTTCGAACGGTTACGGGCCCACAGCTTTTCCAATTCGAACCTACAGGAGACGGCCGACGTGTTTATCATTCTCTGCCGGTGCGGCTTTCACTACGGCGATCTGGAGGACTTTGTGAAGAAGCACAACACCGCGCTCCGGAAGGGTGTCGACGGCGAGCTCTGGCTGATCAAGGACCGCATCAAAACCGAAGTGGCCACCCGGGTTCCGCTCTTCGATGAAGTGAAGGATATCGTGGCCAAGTACGGCGGCTGGGAAAAGCTGCCGATCCGGTCCCTGACCCAGTTCAACGAGTGGCTCAAGTTCGTAGCGGCCGCGCTGGATCTGCCCGCCGACCTCTCCAGCAAAGCCGGCCGCAAAACCTTCACCGATTGGTGTTTCAATACGCTCCTGCTCAGTACTGACTCGGTAAAAGTCGTCCTGGGCCGAAAGTCGGATAAAGGACTCGAGGTCTACGGCCGGCCCGATGAGCGCCGGGTGGCAGCGGAGCTGGAGGCCAGCCAGGTGCTGCAGCAGCGAAAGAAAGAAAAGGATTCTCACTAACTAAGCCCAGTCAGATTGACTGGGCTTTTTCGTTTTATTGAATGCAAGCAATACCCGCTGATACAAAATTTGTATTAATTAGAGCAAAAATTGACAATTCTATCTACCCATAAACCATGACAACTCAAGATTACGAAGTCGCTTTCGATAAATTCATTCGGAAGGAAACGTTAAAAAAAATAAAGCGAGAAATTGGTCGCTTCGATACAGAAGAGCTCGATGTGGAGAAGCAACTATTTTTTGATGCATTTAAGAATAACCTACAAGACCGCATTAATTTACATCAACACAGTAGGCAAACCGCTGCCAAGGGAAAAATGCCTTATGTTCATTTTGACCTAATCGATAGCTTAACGTTCAATGCCTTAGCTGGATTTGATGAATTTGGCAACGAGTTTATTGGGGTAAATTATGGCACAGTACTTATATTACTCGATACGTTTAATCGGATGATGGCCCATGAAGAGATACTACCAGAAATTGGCTCTGCCTATCTGGAAGAATCCCCCGATCGACTCCCCAAACTACCGACCAGTTACGTAGAAATAGAAAGTCATTATGACACCTTTGATCTGTCATCAGTCGTTTTGCCTATTGATCCAATCCGAGAAGAGCACGCGGCAGTACTTACTGAATTTGCACTATTTTTTTTAGTAGAACACGAGTTGTGCCATTTACGAAATGGACACGTTCATTACTCTAATTCGCTAACTAGTCAATCTTTTATTATGGAATTTGATTCCGATACAGACGTTGACTTAATACCACTTACAAGTAAAGTCCTGGAATGGGATGCTGATTCCTGGGCATCAGTTCAGGGGGTAGGATTTTTATTTCAAAGCATGCGATTTTCTCCTGATGCGTACCAAGAAATTCGGGAAAAATATGCCTCTACAGAAGTCGGACTTATGTTTAACTGGGGCTTTGCCATCTGGGTAATGTTTCGATTGATTGATAATGTACGCTCAGAAAACTCAGAATTTTACCCTATACCAAAAATTAGATTACATTCATCAATTATCACAGCTTCAGGAGCAGTAAAAAGAGAAGAAGGAGATGCTCACTTTGAGGAATTCGTAAGCTTGATTCGGCCAATATTTGAAACGGCAGAAACACCTATTGGCTTGATCACTAATCAGACAATTGAAGGCTTTGAAGAGATAAATTTATATTTTTATGGCAAACCTAAGCCTCCCGAGATTGATTACTTACCTTTATATGAGGATCATTGGCGTGAAGTAGTAAAACCAGGGTTATTAATGCATAGCCGAGCAACAGATTTGCCTGATTAATCACCATAAAAGTCATTAATCATGTCCATCATAAGTAAAACATTGATAGTAGGCGATCAACTGTATGCACAAGGCAGTTGGGGGATTGTTGATGCAACTATTGTAGAGATTACCGAAACAGAAGCCGTAAGTGATATAGGCTTTCGCTTTCCCAGAATCTTTACTAACGGGTTTCACTTCCCAAATGACGGCAAAGGCTATTCAATGGATTTTAACTTTTGGTTCTTAAACAGTCATAAGCCTGCATATAAGTAAGCACAGTCTTTTGTATTATAGTTATGGAAATTAGCAATGCCTGGCTAGGCCGCCAGGCATTGCTAATTTCCAAATGGTACCAAAAAACGGTCGTATTATCTCACTATTTCTGGGTTTTAAGAAATCGCTTCGATGAGTGGCTAAGTAGTTTGATTGTCCAGTACGAATAATGTAAGTTTGATTAACTTCGATTTTGGCCGTTTTATCAAACCCATATACCGTCCTCATTTTCTCCGAGGTCGTACGGAAATTGGCTTGACAAATCGTATTCCTTCGGGTTTTTCGGACTTATCGCCATTCTTGAAATACGCTTCTACCGTCTCTTTATCCTCAGCCATGCACTTTAGTATGCTACTCTCAGGTTGATTGAGTGTTAAGGTCTTATTCATATCACGAGCTTGTAGTGATTGAAAGTAATTATGACAAACATAGAACAATCAATCCGATCGAATAGTATCAAATACCGATGGAAATAAAAAGCCTGGCTCCGTGGCCAGGCTCTGTTGTGCAATTGAAATAGTGACTAAAATTACCTCTGTAGGTTTCGACCAGGAGACACGCCTAATTCGTGTTTCCGATAACAGACTTAAGCTCGCAGCGGTCCAACATACCGGAACGTGTTTATGAGCACGCCCGTGGATGTAACCTTCGTGCTGACGAAAGCGAGTTCGCACGGGTCGACACTGTCCGAAAAAAAGCGTTTGCCCCGGCCCAGCAAGACCGGGTAGACAAGCAGCACAACCTCGTCGGCCAAGCCCTGGTCGAGCAACACCGACGTCAGGGTTGAACTTCCCCAAACGATCAGGTCAGGGCCGTCCGTTGACTTGAGGCCGCGAATACTTTCTATGTTGTCCGCGCCCAAGTTCCCGACCGGACCCCATTCGAGGCTGTCCGGCCGGTGGGTCGCTACGTATTTCGTCGCAGCATTCAGCCTGTTCGCGATTGGACTATTCCCGGCCTTGGGCCAGTAGGCGGCCCATAAATCGTAGGTATGGCGGCCAAGCAGCAGATCGAAGACGCTGCCCTGTGCCTCCATAACGGCTTCCAAGCCAGCCGGACTTCGATAGGGTGTCGTCCAATCGCCATACGCGAAGTTTTCATCGTTTTCATGCTGAATCACGCCGTCCAGTGAGATGTGTTCAATGATTCGGATCGTTCTCATGTTGTTTGCTATTCGTTTACTGGTTGCACAAAGTTAACCCCGACGAGGGCCGGGGACGAGGGGGAATCATGACAATATAAGGGCGTTTTTATGACCAGTTGTGCAAGTACCAATGGGAAGTATTCATGTACAGAACGTTCGCTCAGAACCATGCAAAGGTTCACTGAGCGTTAGTAGAAACCACGGTCCAACGTAGCGGTGGCACGTCCCTGAGCGAATGGCCTGACAATAAAAAGACTCATTTTGACTTACGTAATGTAGCTCGTTCAGTATCTTCGCCAAATCACCAGTATGGTAGACAGCCCCATGTTAGTAGACAGCCCAACCACCGATCCCGATCCAGAACCTGATGAGGACCTCGACGATCCATACGTGCACATTGTATCAACTGAGGAGTTTGTGGAAACTGCCGAAAAGGGCAGTCAGGAGCCCGAAGAATGAAAATCGGCCAGGTATGGTTATTTAAGCTAGACCAGCCTTGCAACCGACAGCTCAGAACGGTATCAGTATGAAAAACGAAGCCTTGATCGTAAAAAATCAAGGCTTCGTCTTGTCAGGTTGAGTACGCTTAACGTAGGCTGTTTATCGTGTGGGTTTATGAACGCACGCCAGCAATGGCGTTTTCTGCTATAGCTAGCGTCTTATCCCATTGCTTACTCATGTTTTTGGTCAATTCCTTTGTTTTCTTGTCAAAGGCCTTCACCATCTTTTTGCGATTTTTCTTCCCTGAATCAGGAGCTGTCAGGTAACCGATCACCAGCCCTGCAACGACGCCTGTCAGGATACCCGTCAAATAATTTTTCATGGTCAATTAAATTTTAGTGGTGAATGCTTGCGCACGATTTTGGTACAAAATCATGCCAATTACTTAAAAAAAAGCCAAAATCTCTAGTTAGCATCCGGCCAGACTAACCTACGGTCGCCAGCCAGGAAATTACCCTGTTTTTTATCCGGTAGCAAAATTTCATTCACGTTGTTGCTATCTGAGGAGAAAATCGACTTGCTTTCCCTTTATAAAAAACGTAGTATCATCTCGTCAACACGTAATCGCTGAATTTGAAGGCTTGGATTCGATGGAAACGGGCTATGGTTATGAAGATACGCTATAACCAACTCCTGTTTTCAAGGTATGAGGCCCCGTTGCCAGTTGGCAAAAATGCGGGTATGTACCTGTTTTAGCGAGTAGCTTTTTTACATGTACTCCTGTTACGTAGCCCTTGTAAACAACACCCGAATGAGCTTAGAAGAGGAAATAGCGTTTTATCGATTCGGGCAGGGAGTCCACTCGGACGTAGCACTGCTTGAGGCTTTTAGTCATCTGGATGAGGATAAGAAAAGGGAACAGCTACTTGATTTCTCGTTTCTGGTAAGGCGAACAGCGCCTGTTGACTCCGATGTTGAGCAGGCGCTGGCTGGTAGTTCTTTAGGAGCAACCTATACGCCCTGCTTTGTCCTGAAGAAGATGGGATTTCGGTTAAAGCTTGATCCAGTACTGTCAGACGAAGAGCTGGAAAATCATTATACGTTCCTATTGCATCTGTTCAAAACAGCCTATCAACGACAGTTTTCCCAGGAAAGAGGAAACCCCGCCAAGTGGTGGTTCAGCGATCTATCGAGCCAGGAACTAGTACAGGACATACTTACCAGGCATCAGGCGTTACTTGTGGAAATATATGATACTCCCAGCTTTCGGAGCGAATTTATCAGCCTAGCTAAACTCTGGCATGACGATAAACTCGCGAAACAAGCCATGCGCCAGCAACCAGCGCCCATTCATCAGGACCACTTTGCTTTCATTACGTATGACGAGATGGTAACCAGTATAATCAAGATGTATGACAACAAGACTATGCGTGCTATAGACCTTCTGTTCACTTCTGTCGGCAAAGCCCTTTCACTACGTTATGGCTTATCCTCTGAGCAAGCAAGGCGCTTAGCGCTGGAAGTCATTGATCGACACATGCAGGAAACCTATGGCACGGGGCTTTTTGAGAAATGATCTTTGCCAATCAGTTTTTGATTTCACCACTTTTCATTTCTAATCAGGTACGTCCTGCTCCTGATTCATGCCTGTGATTGGCATGTACCCACACTTCCCGGTGATTCTTCCCCTAGATACCCACTTAAGTTCACTCCGGCAACTGAAAACGACAATTCAAGGACGCTATGGTGCCAATCGGGCTATCGCTTTATCAAGCAAAACCTACATAATCTCAACTTTCGCCGACGCCAGCTGCCTGTAGATCTGCCTTATTTTTGACAATTAAAAATCGAGACTGATCTATACCATGGATTACCAGGACCTACTTAACCGAGCCTATCAGGCTTTCAACGCCAGAGATATTGATTCTGTGCTGGCGCTAATGCATGCCGACGTTGATTGGCCTAACGGCTGGGAGGGTGGTTACGAACACGGGCATAATGCTGTACGGACGTATTGGACGCGACAATGGCAGCAACTCGATCCCCGTGTTCTTCCAATTTCATTTCAACTAAGGCCTGATGGCAGAATCGAAGTTGTAGTCCATCAGGTTATTAAAGAGTTGACAGGAAAAATCCTGGCAGATGAGCAGGTCAAGCACATATATACGCTGAACGAAGGAAAAATAGCGAGGATGGATATTGAACACGTTGCCAACAACAGCTGACACGAACAGGCCAGATCATTGCTTAACTACTTTTGTTGGCAAACGAGTTAACGGCTGTAGGTCAGCAATGAAAATCTTCACCCTTATCAATTATATCAACCGGATTCTCATTGGTATATGGGGCGCCATTGTGCTCTACTATATAAGCAATCGCTCAGGGCATTCGGATGGGACAGGCCAGGGCCTGGAGACCGCCGTTCCTGGCATAGGCTTTTTTTATTCCTGCCCGTTGGCTTGAATCTGCTTCCCTATCAATAGACAAAAATCTGTGCCCTGGTTATCGTTGGCTTACTTCATTGATGGCTCTACAACCGCGATTAATGAGGTATAATCTGAGCCGTGTAAAAAAAGTCGGTACCCTCCTGAATATCAGCTCGATCATAGTTATAAATTGACAGCTAGCTGATCACCTACTCTATAAGTAATTTTAAGTCGATCAATTAAAACCAGGAGCAACGCCCTCGTGCTTCACCTTCCAACGGTTTACTTCTTACCAAAAACTAATCGGAATCAACCTACCTGCTTTTAGTGGCAGCAGGTTTAACGTAGGTCAATACTTAGCACAACCCTTTTTATCTAGCAGAGATCTATTGAAAGCATAATTATAAACAGGTAATACTACGTTGAGCCATAGCTGTATAATTACCTGATAGTGCGTATATTGAATACAGTGAGTTTATAAGAACCAATAAGTGAAGCTCTGCCAACAGGATGGCAAACTATAACTCAGTCTATCACATCAGCACAATCATTGTTACCTTTTAGGAGATTTTTTTAGTTTCGGAGACCTAATCGGGCATCTTATACACCAGTTTAGGAGTATGTATAACCGTTTGTACGATAAGCCTGGTTGATGATCCAAGCTTACCGTACTTTTAAACTCAATCGCCATACGAACTACTACTAATGAGTAAACCTGTACTGATAACGCTGCTAGCTACTCTGGCTATGCTACCTTTATGTCTGTTTGGTTATCTCGATTCGTTTGTGATGACACCAATATGCTTATTCCTTTTGTTATGCCTAATGGTACTGGAAGCCTATAAAAAGAAAGGCAAATAAAACATATACAACTACTACAGGAAGACATTTAGTCTATGTTGTCCACAGGAAGCTATAGTACATTTTATGACAACAACTGAAGTGGTATGGCACCGAAATTCTCATCACCGGAGTTACGGTGATGAGAATTTCGATGAGCGAAAGGTCTAGTGTTGTTTAAGCAAAGTCATACACCCTCACATCTTCCTTGGCAGGCGTATCGGTTTTTTCCAGTACGTCAAGCACGGCATTGGCAAAGGCAACTTTATCCGACTTTCGATACTGCTCAACTCGAACCGCACCCGAAGGTGCTTTGAAGTATCGGTTAACTTTTTGGCAGGCAGCCCACACTTCAGGGTGCAACTTGATTTTATACTGGCGGATAGGTGTGTCAGCACTGAACCAGAGATTCGCGATATTTTTTACTATCAGTTTCATTACATTACAGAGCCCTTTGTTCGCAGAGAAACGTTGAATTACATACAATGTTATAAAAAATCTTTGGTATTAATCAAAGTTTAATCTTTTATATAGAAAGAAATAGTGGCAGAAAGTTGAATTTGTGCACTAAATAAGTATCAAAAATGATGGAATAGTATCATTATCAGGCTCGTACAATAACGTCTAAACATTCCAGAAAAATGCTTGCTTTTTAGTAATCTCCAGCGAATCTCTTCAGCAGATCAGTCGTATTTCCTACCTTTGCCGTCCCAACTTAATGCAGACACATGAATAACAACAAAAAGGAAATTGAACTGGCTAACGAGCTAACCCATAATGTCAACGATGCTCTGAACAGAAAAATCGAAGAGCGGTTTCGGGCTGCGCTGTTCCTGGCAGACCCCAGTTTAAATATGGATACGGTCATCGTGATCAGCAACGTGGAGAACGATAATGAACTAACCGTTGATGGGGTAGACGACGATACAATTGACAAGGCGATGGTTATCTTCGAAGCTGAGCAGTAGTAAAAAGGCCCGACTCAAGCGGCCGGGCCTTTATATAATCCCATAATATAGCTTACAACCAGTCTGTACGTCACGGTGGGAGACTACGTTGCAAAGAGAGAAGAAAAAGGCGTAGCGTGGATCAATTACGTCCACGCTACGCCTTTTTTGAGCAAGCCTACAGTTTGCTCTTCCTGGCTACCGGGTTCGGGCTGGAAATCGTATACCCAGTTAGCCTGGGGAGGCATACTCATCAAAATAGATTCAGTCCGGCCGTTGGTTTCGAGGCCAAATTTAGTACCCCGATCCCAAACTAAATTGAACTCGACGTAACGCCCCCGGCGTAGAAACTGCCAGTTTTTTTCGCGTTCGCCAAACGGCAGCTTACGATTTTTCTGCATGAAGTATGTGTAGATAGGCGCGAAGGCGTTGCCTACATCCTGCACAAAAGCGAATAGATCCGCTTTGGGCACGGCATCAGTTGGCTTCAGGTAATCGAAGAAAATGCCCCCGATACCCCGGGTTTCCTGGCGGTGCGGAATGTAAAAATAATCATCAGCCCAGGCTTTGAATTTAGGGTAGTAGGCTGGATCGTGCCGATCACATACTGTTTTAAGATATTGATGAAACCAGCGGGCATCTTCGTCTACAACGTAGTGGGGCGTTAAATCAATACCACCACCAAACCAGCTTTGACCGGTGCTCATCTCAAAGTACCGAACGTTCATGTGAATAATCGGCACCATCGGGTTTCGCGGATGCAGCACAATCGAGACACCCGTAGCATAAAAATGGGGCGTAGCGTCTCCTTTTTGATCCATCAGATTGAGCGAACGTAGCGTGGACTCCGTGGCTTCCCCCTGAACAGCCGAAAACCCAACCCCCCCCTTTTCGATAATGGTTCCGTTGGTGAGGGTACGTGAGCGTCCTCCGCCCCCACCAGGTCGCTCCCAAGCATCCTCCCGAAATTGTACAGCCTGTTCTTCCCCCTGACCATCTGCCTTTTCTAATGCCTGACAGATGCGATCTTGCAGGTCCATAAAGAAAGCCGTAATTGTTTCTTTTGTAATGAGTTGTTCCGAAGTCATCATGCGGGCAAAGTTCGCAGTTTTTTGTCAGGGTGATGTATAAACCACGTTCTAAATAGACTGATAGATGCTTTTCACCGAACTATATAACTCACCTATTCGGTCAGTTTCAGTGCATAGCGCACAGGACGCGATTTGTCAATCAGGAGTAATAGGCCCTGTTCGGCGAGTTGACGCAGGAGCTTGCCAGCCCGGTAATCAGAAATATTGATTAGCCTGGCGAATTTGTCAGCCGTCACATCGTCATTTTTTCGCAGGTACTGAATTAACGTACGCGCCATTGGCGATTTTATAAGTTCAGTATTGGCTATTTCCGGCGCAATAATCAATTTATTTGTGGGTACTGATTTATCTTTTGCCCGGACGTAGATTGTTCGTTTTCCGGCTTCATTCAATACGTAGTGCGGCTTCTCATTGCTTTCTAAAACGCTGACTACCAACACCATTCGACCGTCGGGGGTTAGTGTTTCATAGCTAATCGTGAGAGCTGGTTCAACTAATCGGTCGGTCGCATCTTCAATCTTACTCACCTCACGAAACTCCGATGGTACGCCCACGATTTTTCCATCATCATTGACACCGATGAGTATGATTCCCCCCAACGTATTAGCAAAAGCAGCCAATGTCCTGGCAATACGATGCGACGACGAAAGATGCCGTTTGAACTCTAATCGTATATTTTCTTTCTGAGCAATAAGTTCTTCGAGTTGATCACGGGTCATAATCAGGTAACCGGAGCGGTAGCCTATTGTTGTCTTCAACTATAATTTTGAGATGAAAAGAGCGGCAAAGGTAAAGGCCAGGTTACAAACAGACTAACGACTGTTAAATTCAGTTGGCTAGGGCTACTCTACAGCATTGCAAATAAAAAGCGGACAACTCGTCCGCTTTTTATTTGTCACAATAGGTGCGACATAAGAAAAATCTCTGTACACCAATTGAATAGCTTTCTTAGGCTACTGTTTTAGGTTTGCGACCCCGAGGCTTACCTGTATATTCAGCTTTTGGACTTTCGTTAGCTAGTTTCAGTTCATAGCCTGTTACACCGTCGCTATATTCGAAGGATTTAACCATAAACGTATGTTTTGTATTTGCGTAGTCAATGCCTCCCTTTTGTAGAATATAGGGCAATGCAACACTATAGCTTTTAGCCGCTTTTTCCAGTTCGAATGTCTCCTCTTCGCCCTCAGTACCAGGAATCAGGTAAAGGGATTTAATTTTCCGTTTCCCTTCCTGAGTACCTATTTTAAACTGATTGCTTTGCGGATCTAAACCTAATTGAGCGATCGTTTTATCGGGGAATACCAGCTTTCCCGTTGACGAAATATAGCCAGTAGCGGGAATAACCTTAGCTACTTTTTCCTTTTTTTCCTTCTTAGATTCGCTGTTCTCATTAGGCGAAAAGAACCGAATTTGCTTAGCTTTCATTCGTTAATTTATTTATTGTTCTTAAAATATGCAACGTGCAAATATAGTAAGTCTGAATACCAAAAAAACAATTTATCATCGATAAGTTAAAATATGTCAAATTAGGAATCAATTTACCTATTCTTCTTTGCTAACAATAAATTAGATATATATTATTTCCTTTGGGCAAAGAAAACTTCTAAACAGGTTCAATGTACTACGTAGTAAGTTTGTATAACAATGTGAGTTTTCCTTATTTATCCGCTTCTGGTGATTCAAGTAGCTTGTAAGAGCAGCTAGACGACACGTAATTAATTGCGTATAATTACTCGATACAAGTACAGCATATTTCATTTCGAACGATCAGATTATTGCAACAAAAAACTAACTTCCATTTCGGTTAGTAACCTGTTTATTTGACAATTTCCTACTACTTATAAATGGTATCTAACTGGTCTATATTGAACTCTTTCTTCCTGGTGTAGCCATACCGATGCATGCCGAATAGTTGCCAATAAGCTAAACGAAAGTCGCTCAATGCCGGTTACTATTCAATATGGCAAAAAATACGTTAAGTTCTTTACTGGCTCGTGTTGGGCTGGATTGGTTTATAATTGCTTTAGTAAGTATGATCGGTCTGGCCAAACTCTGGCCCGGCCCCGGAATTCAGGAAGGCCCATTATCACTGTCGTCTCTGGCGAACGTAGGCGTTTCATTGATCTTCTTTTTCTACGGCCTGAAACTGAATTTTACTCAGCTTCAGGCTGGTCTACGTAATTACCGGCTTCATTTAGTCATTCAACTGACCACGTTTATTATTTTCCCAGCTGTGGTGCTGGCTGCCAGAGCGTTGCTTATAACACCCGACACTATGTTGCTCTGGTTAGGTATATTTTACGTAGCGGCATTGCCATCTACAGTTTCGTCATCCGTTGTGATGGTTTCGATTGCGGGCGGCAATATTCCAGCGGCCATTTTCAACGCGAGTATTTCCAGCCTGATTGGCGTTTTTGTTACGCCCTTATGGATGAGTTTTTTACTGGCCAATACCAGTGGACAGTATGATCTGGCGGGCGTCATTGGCAAATTGACGATACAGGTTATTGTACCTGTTGTAATTGGCCTTCTCCTCAATCGTAAGCTGGGCTGGCTGGCCGAGCGAAACAAATCATGGTTGCGCTATTTCGATCAGCTTATCATTCTCCTCATCGTTTACACAGCTTTTTGTGAATCTTTTTCACGCAATTTGTTTGCGAAATATTCGGCAGGAGATTTACTATGGTTAGCGGGTCTTCTACTAGGTTTATTTTTCCTCATTTTTGGCCTGATCACCTTATTTGGTAAGTGGCTTAATTTTAGCAGAGACGATTTGATAACTGCCTTATTCTGTGGTTCTAAAAAGTCGCTTATTCAGGGAACGGTAATGGCAAGTATGTTATTTGCAGGCAGCATTGCCGGTGTCGTGCTTCTGCCCATTATGATCTACCATGCCCTTCAGCTTATTGTAGCCAGCATATTGGCGCAGGGAAGTCTAAAAAGCCCGGGTATTTTTCGAGACTATTCGAAAAACTGATACGTACTAACTGGTCGATTTCAGGGGTGCTTTCTCGTTCTTTTTGCCAATAATAACATGCGTCATGCCCCAGGGAAGCCAGCTGTCGACTTTATGTTGCTGAAAAAGAGAATAACCGGGCAGCACGCTCGCCCCCACAACATACGTATCATCATGAACCCACCACCAGCTTTTGCCGGGGGTAGGCTTGAATCTACTCTCATATAAATACCATCCATTGAACTCAAATCCGCCGTCGATCTGAGTCGTTAATACTCCGTCCTTCATCAGATTACCCAGGGCTTGCCAGCGAACGCGGTTCCAGGCCAGGTAATCATGGGTACCGGTAACACTGAATAGGGCATAAGCGACAAATAGACCTATTGATAAATAAAGCGGCAAACGCCGTGGACGATCCGTCTGGTTTTCACCAAAATTTTGCTGAACAATATGAACCAGTACGATGATTAACACAGGCAATAGCAATAGATAGCGATCAAATAAGCCCTGCAAACCCAAGGGAAAAAAGTAAATTCCACCAACCGAAACCATAAGAATTCCGATCGTACGCTGAGGTACACTTAGCGGCCAGCGAGCTAAATACTTAACTGCTCTGACCATATAAAAAAGTAGACCAACGCTACCCAGTAAACTACAGATTGTACTGCAGACGGTTATAAAATACAGAAGACTGGGGAGCGGAAATCCATATAAACGGAAATAAATATCGCGTAACAAAACGGGTCCCAGGCCAAATGCACTTATCGTATTCCACCAGATCGGCATGTTCATACCGTCGAAAAAGTATTGCCATAGACCAATAACGATCCCTGTCAGTAAAAGCCAGAGGCCAATATTTTTTCGGAAAGCGGATTGACTACTTTTTGTCAGGAGAAGCAAAAAATAAGGAAACATGAACAAACCCAAATACATCAGTGCAATGAATGTATTGTGGATGAAGCCAGCAATAAGCTGCAGTTTATAATAGCTCAGATGTAAAAAATTGTTCGCCTGTGCATTGTATACGTGCCCCGTACCTTCAAGTACATGCTCCAGCCATTTTTGATAAATTGCCTGAACCAGTACACCGGTAAGCGCACTTGCAAAGGCCACCACCAGACTCTTTACCGCGAAGTTCTTCCGGGCAACATAGGCCACGCTGAATCCTACAAAAAGTATAATCCCAAACTGCCGGATTAATAACGCAACAACGGCCAGCAGAAGACCAATAATCAATTGACGGGTAGAATCCTGTTTTAAGCCCGTTACCAGATAAGACAACGACCAGACAGTCAGCGCGTAAAACGGAATATCGGTCATAAACGTAGCCGATAAATTTAAATACAATGGATTCACCAGTGTGAGAAGCGTACCAATAAAAGCGGTTTTTCGACTGTCGGTTGCTTTATCAAGCAATTGATACGTACCCCACAACCCAAATAGACCGGCCACCAGTGTAGATATACGAAGGGCTGTAAAGGAAAAACCAAAGGGTAAACAGAATAAAGCGCCCCACCCTATTTGAGCAATTAGATTGACAGCGGTCCAGCTTGAAAAGAAAAAAGTGCCTTTTTCAACCAACACTTTTACGGATTGGGCATACGCCCAGTCATCGTTGAAGGGAAATTCACCAACTGGATTTATCAATATTGCCAGAAGCGCCCATAGCAATGAAATAAATAGTACTTGTTGTTTTTTATTCGACAAAAAATTAAAAACACTTGTCATAAAATACTCGAATGAGTCTACGATTATTGGTAAATGTGGATCTAACTACAGGCAAGGTTGCTGACACTCGACTTGATTAGACGTTTTCAATTTCTTGATCAGGCAAGATAGACAGTGTTCCAGGACCCGCCTAATGAACGGGTAGCCTAACTCGCGAAATTAGACGCTACACGAGGGAATTACAAACCTATTATTGGCGGCAAAGATAACCACTACGTATCCTTTGCTCTTTAGTACTCGGTAAGTTTATGGGTTTACGATTTTCTGGAGAGCAGAAAAAAACGCCATTCGGTAGCATTTTACGCACGTTTAACCAGCAAAAAATGGCATTCAGCCACAAGGCTATAGAGCCTTGTTAAACGCAGACGACCCGTTTGCCTCTAACGATCAGTTAACCTTAAAAAAACAACAACTGACCATGAAAAAGACAATCGCTGCCGCCCTGACTCTCTTCACCTTAGCAACTGGTGTAACCTTCGCTCAGGGAGTCTATTCAAGACCTTTTGACAATCGTACAAATCAATATGGCGGTCAACGTAACGACCGTGACCAATATCAGGATGAGATAAAAATTGACCGTATAGATGCCATTGTTGGTCTGTCGCGCCGTCAGGAAAAACAACTACACAAAATCGAAGATAACTACGATCGCATTATGTCGACGTCTCGTATGACACCCGATGGCCTGCGTCAGATTCAACTCCGTAAACGTCAGGACATGCTGGCCGTACTGACTTCGGCGCAACGTGACCGCTTATTCGCGACTCAGCAAAGCGTGCCTTACAACAGAAACCAACCCGCTCCTTACGGTCGTCGTGGCTAGGTCCGTCCGAGTCCTGTACGTTCCCCAATCCGGTATGTTAAATTATCGGGTTGGGGAATTTCCTTTTCAGCTATGCCTTACTTTTGCGCGCCAGCCAGCCACGCAACGTAGTGACGAACCCATCTCTCTCACCAATCAGCCTTCCGACGTTCAATCGCCATGATTTCGGTCCCGATTTTATCTGGGGAACCGCCACCGCTGCCTACCAGATTGAAGGAGCCGTTGACCGTGACGGGCGTACACCCTGTGTATGGGATACGTTCAGTCGGCAGAAAGGTAAAATTAAAACCGGCGAAACAGCCGACATTGCCTGCGAATTCTATGATCGGTATGAATCCGATCTCCTTATTCATAAAGAGTTAGGGTTAACCGCGTTTCGGTTCTCGCTGTCGTGGTCGCGCATTTTGCCCAATGGCGTCGGTCCGCTGCATGGGGGACGTATCAATGAAGCCGGACTGGCCTTTTACGATCGACTCATTGATCATTGCCTTGCGCTGGGCATTACCCCCTGGATCACCCTCTATCACTGGGATTTACCACAGGCGCTCGAAACCAAAGGCGGCTGGCCGAACCGAAAAATTGTCGATTGGTTCGCTGATTTTGCCGACGTTTGCACCAAAGCCTTTGGTCATAAAGTTAAGCACTGGATTATCCTGAACGAACCGCTGGCTTTTTCCATCCTGGGTTATTTTACCGGCCAGCACGCACCCGGCCGACGGAGTTTCCGAAACCTGCTTCCTGTCATTCATCATACCACGCTGGCGCAGGCAGAAGGTGGTCGTGTCGTTCGACGCAACGTAGCGAACGCTCACGTAGGCACTACGTTCTCCTGCTCACCTGTTGATCCATTTACACCCGGCGACCAGGCCGCAGCCGGCCGCGTTGATGCGCTCATGAATCGGCTTTTCATCGAACCTGCCCTTGGGTTGGGATATCCGACCAAAGAACTGCCCTTTCTGGCCGGAATTGCCAAAAAAGTAGCCAAGCCCGGCGACATGGAGCAGTTAGCGTTCGACTTCGATTTCATTGGCTTACAGCATTATTTTCGGGCGGTTGTCGAACAGTCTTATTTTATGCCATATCTCTGGGCAAAAGATGTTTCGCCACTCCGGCGGAGTGTTCCTACGATTACCGAAATGGGTTGGGAAGTCTATCCCGAAAGCATGTATCGGGTTATCAAGCAATTCGGCCAATACGAAGGCATCAAAAAAATGTATATCACCGAAAGTGGGGCTGCTTTCTATGATACCGTTCAAAATGGTGAGGTTAATGATAAGGCACGAGTTAAGTATCATCAGAATTACCTGCAAAATGTCTTGCGGGCTAAGCAGGAAGGTTTCCCGGTAGACGGATATTTCGCCTGGACATTTCTGGATAATTTCGAATGGGCCGAAGGCTACAGACCCCGATTTGGTTTAGTGTATGTCGATTTCCGTACCCAGCAACGTATCGTGAAAGCATCTGGACGCTGGTTCCAGCAATTACTGACTGATCATTCATTCGTTAATCAGTGATTCATAAAGTCAATAACCTGTTAGCGATAGCTTTTAAATCCTTAGAGCCCATTTTAAATAACTATTAAATAAAATATAAGACTACACTTTTATAATCAATATTTACATAAGCATTTACATACGTTTGCGGCCAGACACTATTATTTTACAGCTATACTTTTGACTCATTCTATATAAACAAATACGTCTTGTTCTTTTAAATTTTATTGTAGTTTCGAGCTCACTAACCTTTCGACAAAACAAAATAATTTATTAATTAATAAGTAGACTGCCTCAAAATTTTTAAGCATAAATAGATGTTTCGTGGTAAATAACTGGGCTATGACTAGATCTAAAATAGTTAACTCGCAGGATGAAAATATTGAAACTGACCCTCAACGTATAGTGAGCGATTGGGCTAATGCCATCAAGAATTTCAATCAATGGAATGATAAATTGATCAGCATACTTGAGGCTCATTGTCTGACGAATGAAGATGTAATTAACCCCCTTGGTAAAATCGGTAATCAGCAGGCGATGACAGATCTTACGCAACTACGTCTGACGTTAGTCGATGTACTGAATGATCTTCTAATTGACATAAGTAGTGTAGAGGAAGAACATGATACAGTATTAAAAATAAAAAACCTCCAAAAGCAAACCCGGACCATTCAGCAATGGAACAAAAAGATTCGGCGGGCTCTTGGAATAAACTCCTGTGGGATAGCCTGAATTTCCCTAAAAAAATTGATTATAGATCCACAAAATATCAAACTTGACGAGCATTTCTCCTGCCATCATCGACGCTATGTTTCTAAAGATCAGTCCAACTTCTAATTTTTTAATTAAAAAACCTCGCCCCCGCTACTATTTTTAACAAAAGGATTGAACAGTCGTTTAGGGTCGTGTTAAACCTTATTTGTTTAGCTTGTCGATAAAAAATGACTCAATCAAAAATCAATATCACTACCTTGTTGGAACAATATGTATTTGAAGTTGCTGCCAGATTCATAGATGAGGCATCTCCAGAAGATCAAACCCGACTAATCAACCTATTCAATTCAATCGAAAAGTCTCTCCGGATTAACAACAGATCATTTAAAATTTAACGAAAAGGGGGCAAACCTTTAGATCAATCGTTACTAATACGTTTAGAATTCAATCGGATAGGGCTACCATAAACCCTTTGTCCGTATCGACAAAAAGCAGGCTCTAACCTTTACACTTTTGGCCAGATACTAATCAGAATCACTACGATCCGATTGGTATCTTTCACATTCAATTAGCAAAGAATTACGTAAGGGCGCGCGAAAGAAATACTTAATTTTTCAGCCATTGTTATAACTGGCTCCACATCAGCTTAGTAGGCTTAAGTTCGGGTCAGATCGCCAATGTACTGTAACCCGGCAACCGTTTTAAGTGAACTCGGTCCGATCGCTTCTGTAAAAAGGTTTTGCCCGCTTCGTAATTCATGGAATCACCATTCGCACCAGCAACCCGGCCAGCTGATCCGTAAATCCCGCTTGCGCCAGCGGTTGCAAAGTTCACTTGGAGGCCAGTTGAACCGCCGACGCGGCAATGTCTTTCCATTGAACGCCTGATTTTAATCCACTACGTAAATACCTCCATCGGGGCAATTTTGTGGAATGGTCTTGAGTAGCCTGCTCTACTAAAACCTGTTTTGCTCACCTGGAGCCCAAGTACGGGAGGCTCACCGGGCCACCAACAGCCAATAAGGGTTAACCGGCAGCGTTTAAATAACGAGTAACTCGTCAGTAAGCCTGGTTATATATCTGTATAAAACAATGAATTTAAGACGTATTGGATTTATAGCTTGCTTATTACCCACGCTCACTTTAGGGCTTGATTTTGCCGCCCCCTCCAGGGGAGGGTCTCTAACTCGGCCAATCAACCAAACGTTACAGGTAAAGCGTGAAATTGATAACATATTTGAGGCTACGAACGCTGTACGGGCAGCTAAAAGCAGGGCTTTACTGCATAAGGACCCGAAATTGATGACAGCAGCCCAGCAATACGCTGAGTTGATGGCCGCCCGGGATGAAATGTCACATACGATCGGTGGTCTTAGTCTGGTTGATAAAGCGCAGCGGGTAGGATACGTGTATCGAACCGTTCGGGAGAATATTGCCCTCAATACGGATTTAGATGGTCAGTTTGTGGTTTATGAACAGTGGATGAAGTCGAAAGGACACCGTCAAAATATGCTGGCGAATGATATAAGCGACATCGGTGTAGGCGTTGCCGGCCCTAGTAAGCGCACGAAACGATACTATTATTGTCAAATCTTTGGGGCTCCCCTATCGAACCAGTGATTCAGGAAGACGTATCTTTTTGGACATAACCTTTATTGTAGTCTGGAGCTAGCTCACGGAACGGTACTTAGATAGGTTGTCCTGCAACAGCCCCAGAAAAAGGGACAGTTCTGGTTGTTAACGTAATACTGGTTCTGTATAGACGGAATGGCCATCAATGCAAAACCGGTTCTGTTTGACTACTCTCTACTACAGGTCGAACAATCATCCGACGACCAATGAGCAAAATCATCAGGGCTCCTGTTGCGGCCGCAGCCATTATACTGATCATGGGTATTGCCGATTGAGAATCAAATAGGCTAACAGCTACCGAAGCAAGCGCGCCAACGCCCATTTGAAGAGCCCCCATCAGCGCCGAAGCACTTCCGGCATTGTGCGCAAACGGAGCCAATGACAACGCTGACGTATTCGGATTGGTGAAACCCAGACAACACAAAAAGGCAAATAAAAACGCAATCGTGCTGTAAAGTCCCAGCAAGCCCAGTCCCGCACTGAGTAAGAACAAGAGGCCAATAATCGACTGACTCAATAAGGCCACAGGAACAATCTGTTCACTTCGATAGTAACGCAAAGCGACACTATTGAGTTGGCTGGAGCCAATAAAGCCGACCGACAAAAAGGCGAATATCCATCCATATCCCTGGCTACTGACTTGGTAGATACCCATAAACACCTGTGCAGATCCAGCTACGTAAGCAAACAAACCCGAGAACGTAACCGCACCGGCCAGCGCATAGGTGAAAAACTGGGGTTCCCGAAGCACCGACCAGAACCGGGTAAGGATTGGTTTTGGCTTTAACGAATACGACGGATCAGGTTTATAGCTTTCAGGTAGCCAGAAAAAGGTAGCCAGCAGGATAAGCGTGCCCAACACCATCAAAATTAAAAATACCGCCTGCCATCCATAGCCCGCAATTACATAGCCGCCCAGGGTGGGAGCAATCATGGGGGAAGCCCCAAGCACCAGCAGGAGCAGGGAGAATACCTTGGCATTGTCCTCAATGGGAAACAAATCCCGAACCATGGCCACCGCAGCAACGGCAGCGGCACAACTACCAATCGCCTGAACAAATCGAAGGGCGATCAGCGCATCAACCGAGTGAATGAAAAGGCAACCGGCGGAGGCTACTACGTAGAGAATCAGCCCCAGATAAAGCGGCTTCTTTCGCCCAAATCGGTCAAGTAGCGGTCCGTATAGTAACTGCCCGGCCGAAATACCAATAAAAAAGCTCGACAGAGAAAGTGAGACACGGGCAACGGTCGTATGCAGATCGTTGGCAATAGCCAGAAAACCAGGCAGGTACATATCAATTGAAAAAGGCCCCAGCGCTGATAAGGAACCCAAAATCAGAATTAAAAAGACGTATCGTTTTGTGGTCATTGTTACTGAATTAGTTTGCGAAGTAGTGGTGTGTCAGTTGGTCGATACTACTTCACTAGCGAAGAAATACTTGTGGCTCCTTAAAAAGAAGCCGTTCCTATGAATGGTTCCTCGCCAGCAGCAATAAATTGAAAAGATAGTCCACATTTTGTCTGACATTGACCAACGGTCTGACAGATGATACGTTTTGCTCTTTTACTGAAATTTCTTCAGTCTCCAGCCAGGTGTCAAGTTGTAATTAATACCATCAGTAAGCTTGTGCTAAGACTAAAGTTGGATAATAATAAAACCCAAAAACAGAATAGCACTGATCAAGAATTGAGTTGAGCCAAACCCAAATAACTACACGGCATAGCCCCAAAAGCTTGCGAAGCAGTAGCGTAGCTGGCCCGACCGCACCGAGTATATGTTCGAAAAAACAAACTTAGTGGCCCCAATTAATGTATATAGTATGCCCCTGGCAATCATTAGCCACCAGCGTGGCACCATTAAATTCTTCATTTTCAGAACGTTAAGTTTATTTGTGATCAACCCTCCGCAGTAAATGTTTATTAATCGAAAATGCGAAGATTGCTAACGAACCTATCCTGGCTTTGAGCACAAGAAAAGTTGGTATGCTTAAAGGCCGTCTCACCCAATCAACGATGGCTGAATACCACATAATCCTGCAACGGAACGGCTTTGTTAAGGCCAACCACCGGAGAATGGACGTATTTCAAACGTAACGAAATGGCCTTTGATGGTTAAGTAAACTTATTTATTCAACGTTCTAATACAACCTTAAAAAGATGAATACCCAAAGTTTGTTCAGGCCCTTTCAGTTGAAAACACTGAATTTAAGAAACCGTATTGTCATGGCCCCAATGACGCGATCGTTTTCACCCAATGGCATACCTACCGAAAAGGTAGCCGCTTATTATCAGAAACGAGCCGAAGGGGAAGTTGGGCTGATTCTATCGGAAGGCACTGTCATCGACCGTCCTTCGGCTTCCAACGATGCCAACGTACCCCATTTCTACGGTCAGGAAGCGCTAGCGGGCTGGCAATACGTCATTGATGAGGTACACGCCCAGGGTGGGCAAATGGGGCCGCAAATCTGGCACATGGGTATTATGGACAATCACCGTTCCGGCTGGGTGCCGCCCGTACCCTTTGAAGGACCGTCGGGACTCAACCGACCCGGCTTCACCAATGGCTCTGTCATGACCCAAAAAGATATTGACGACACAATCCTGGCGTTCGGTAAAGCCGCAGCCGATGCTAAAAGAGCAGGGTTTGACTGTGTCGAACTTCACGGGGCGCATGGCTATCTGATCGACCAGTTCTTTTGGGAGGCTACCAATTTGCGGACTGACGTCTATGGCGGCAAAACTCTGGCGGAGCGCACACGTTTTGCTACGGATGTAATTAAGGAGGTTCGGAAACAGGTAGGCGATGATTTTGCCGTAATCATCAGACTGTCGCAGTTTAAACCCGCTGAGTATACCCACAAGCTGGCCAAAACACCCCAGGAAATGGAGGCCTGGCTTCAGCCGTTGGTAGATGCAGGCGTCGATGTGCTTCATTGCTCACAACGCCGTTTCTGGGAACCCGAATTCGATGAATCTGACCTTAACTTTGCCGGCTGGGCCAAAAAGCTGACCGGCAAAACCACCATCACGGTAGGTTCGGTTGGCCTTACGGGGGAATTCTTCGGGGCCTTTGCGGGCGAAAGCTCTCAACCGGCCTCGCTGGATGAACTGAGCCGCCGGATGGACCGGGGTGATTTTGACCTGGTAGCCGTAGGCAGGCCGCTTTTGTCTGATCCCAATTGGGTCACCAAAATAAAAACAGGCCGAACCCTTGAATTAAAAGGGTTTAGTAAGGAGGCTTTTGCCGAGTTAATACTGGAATAAGCTCGTGATAAATTACGCTTAGTTACTTGACAACCAGTACAGTAAAAGCTCCATTCGGAGCTTTTACTGTTTAAACAGTACTACATTGAACCCTGATGTAGTGATGCGAGTTGACAGGCCCCAGATCGCGATAGTACGTCTCTTCTACTCAGGAATCGGCTGATTCAATTTGAAAGTCCCACCTGAGATGCCGGTTCATCAGCTACCCCAAACGAACTTTTACACAGAATCTCCAGATGGTATCCAGTTAGGTGAGTTTGGTATCAGGAGCCTAGACGATGGTCTTGGTAACACCACCATCCACCCGGATCGCGGCACCGTTGGTGGCGGATGCCAGCGGACTCGAGAGGTAAGCAACTAGATTGGCAATTTCCTGGGTAGTCGCAAAGCGTTTAATAATGGACGTCGGGCGAGCGTTCTTGAAAAAATCCGTTTCCATTTCCTCCACCGATACGCCGTTCCGGGTAGCCATGCTGTTGATAAAATCACCAACCCCTTCCGAAAATGTTGGACCTGGGAGAACGGTGTTAACGGTAACGTCCGTTCCGGTAGTCAGTTCGGCCAGACCGCGTGAAATAGCCAGTTGAGCGGTTTTTGTCATGCCATAGTGGATCATCTCCGTTGGAATCTGCAAGGCCGATTCACTGGATACGAAAATAATCCGCCCCCACCCCTTCGCCAGCATTTTCGGGAAGTATTGGCGAGACAGGCGAACCCCACTCATGACATTCACCTCGAAAAACTTGAACCAGTCTTCATCGGGTATCTCCGTAAACTCCTTAGGCTCGAAAATACCAACGTTGTTGATCAATATGTCTATTTCAGGCAGTTCTGCTAATAATACGTTTATGTCGTCAACCTTGCTGAAGTCAGCCGCAATGCCCCGAAATTGCGTGCCGGGTAATTCATCCGTTAGCTGGCGTGCCAGCGCTTCGACCCGTTCCTTGCTTCGGCCATTTAGTATGACTTCGACGCCTTCCTGCGCCAGTGTTTTAGCAATTGCCAGTCCAATGCCAGCCGTCGAACCAGTGACCAAGGCGGTTTTTCCACTTACCTGTAAATCCATTTTTTGTCGATTCTAAAAATTAAATTATTCGGTCGCTCATGAAACAAACCGAATCGATTGATTTAGCTGATCAAAAATTACGGTTAAAACGCTTTTGCGTTGTCAAATCTAGCAACGAGTAAGCGTATATATATACCAACGCTAAAAACATGACCGTCGTAGAGCCAATTTAATGCTTGGGTTACCAAGCCGTAATAGTACTAAACCGTTCCCTCAATACTTGTTTTCTGATTACGGATAAATATCGACTTTAACCATGATACGCAACCTAACTCGGGTCACATTCCCAGTGCGTCGATTTCCATAAATAAAGTCATGAAACACCCCCGGTTAATCCGATTCAACCCACACAAAACCAATTTATGAAAACGTACCGGCTTATGTTCCTGTTCGTTGGCTTTAGTACTCTAGCTTCTTTAGGTCAGGACCGGCCTTCTAAGGATGCGGTACTGGATGTGGGCATCCGGCTTCAAAAATCGATCAATCTCTACGCCGAAAATGGTATTACGGCTCAATATTCGAATCAAAAACTGGCCTCAAAACGTCTGCTTTTAGGCGTCAGCTACGTAACGTCCCGCCTGGGAACAGCCCTGAACGCCAACGCCATCAAGCAGGATAATTTCCTGACGTCTGCTACGTACCTCTTTCAACCGAAGTGGCTGGTTCAACCCCTTGTTAAAGCTAATGTGGGCTATTTCACAGCGGATTATGAGAGTGAACTTTTTAAAGAACTACCCCATACGTCGCTGCTGGCTTCACCCGAATTTGGCCTTTGCTACTGTCCCCGTTTTCCACTTAAGGTTACTGCATCCATTGGCTACAATCTGTTGACCGGCAATGGCATAGTAGGTCCCGGAACGCTGTATCCGGTTTTTGTGCAGACGAGCCTCACCTGGGACGTGCTGATGAAAACGACAAAGAAGAAATCGACAAACTAATATGAAAACAGCTTTTAGCCTTTTCGTGTTCGCCATCATTGGCCTATCCTGCTCGAGAGAACCCACGATTACAAACGAGATGGTAGATGGGGGCACCCTGTTTGATCCGTCGATCTATAAGCCGGAACTTTATCTGGTTTCCAAAGCCGTGCCTGTTCCCACGGCTGAACAGGCAAAAAAGCCGGTTATAATCGCTTGTCATGGTTATTCGGCAACTACGTTCGAATGGGATGAATTTCGTGCCTGGGCAAATGGCCGTGCTGATTTTTACCTGTCGCAGGTGCTGCTGAACGGGCATGGACGTAGCTACGAGGAGTTCAAAAAATCGACCTGGCAGGACTGGCAGAGCGCTATTATGGCCGAATACGATGCGCTCACCAAAGCAGGCTACCAGCATATTAGTCTGTTAAGTTCTTCGACTAGTGGTGCCTTGCTACTGGAGTTGGTCGCTTCAGGTTATTTCGCAAACCGAATGGCACCTCGGAATCTGTTACTGGTTGACCCGATCATTATTCCATCTGATAAATCGTTATCGCTGGTTAAGGCACTCGGCCCTATGCTGGGCTACGTTGAAGCGAAACAGGGGGCGGCAGAAGACAAAGTCTACTACCACTTCCGACCTCAGGAAACACTGCAACAATTGCAAAGTCTGCTGACGGTTGTTCGTAGAGATTTAGAGAAAGGCATTACGTTACCTTCGAACTGCAACCTGAAAGTTTATAAATCGAAGAAAGATCCATCGGCCGATCCAGTCAGTGCAGTGCTGATCTATAAAGGGGCTACCCTATCGAATGGCCAGCCAATTGATGTCGAGCTGATTGATTCTGAGTTACACGTTTATACCCGGTTGAACCTGCGTGAAGTTGTTACAAACCAGGACCGGCAGAACCAAACCGCTACCTTTACAAACATTGTTTTTAGAGTGTTGCGTTAAAATGTATCTTACTGATAAATAGCCTTATAAGACTAAAATAAACAGCAATAACGTCCATCTACCATGCAACTAACCATCCGTCAGGCTCTTTTTATTACGTTCCTCTTTAGCTCGCTCATTACGTTCGCTCAGAATGGCCCGCCAACTGTTGAGCAGGTAAGATCGTCTATAAACCGGGGAGGGGAACAGGCGAAAATGCCACTAGAAAGCGTATTCAAAACCGAGGTTCGAAAAATCTGGTCGGGTTCGGACTCAATCTCTATTCAGATTTACTACCCGAATAACAAGCGTAATCTGCCTATCCTGTACAATGTTCATGGTGGTGCCTTTATTATGAGTGCGTTAGAGAGCAACATAGCCCGAGTTATGTGCAATCGAACCGGCTCAGTCGTTGTTTCAGTGGATTACCGCGTAGCGCCCGAGCACCCGTTTCCAGCTTCCATCAACGATTGTTATGCGGTCTGGAACTGGATCGATCAAAACGCCGAACGTATTCAAGGGGATAACAAAAAAATTAGTCTGATTGGCGACAGCGCGGGCGGGTTATTTATTGGTTCTCTGCAAGTAATGCGACAAGTGGAAGGCCATCCTGGCCGTCCACTTGCCTTGGTTTTTGTTAATCCAGGCATTGACATGAGACCAACAGCGGCTGGGGCTGACTACTATGCATTAGTAACTAACTGGTACTTACATGGTGCTGATCCTGTTAATCCCCTGGTGTCCCCAATCCTGGGCGAAAATTTCAAGGACTATCCGCCAAGTTTAATCATCGTCTGTGAAAAAGATGAGATCAAACAACATGGTCTTGTACTGGCCGAAAAACTGAAAGCAGCCAGCGTATCGACTCAGGTCGTCGACTTACCCGGTTTGGGCCACTTAGCCGGGTATTGGGGAGCGGCCAATCCACTGGCTAAGCCTGCCGTCGATGCCGCCGTTACTTATATCAACTCAGCGAATGCAAAAATGGACAAATAGTACCCGTTCTGTAACCGTAGTTTTAAACCAAACGCAACACTGTGCAATGCTGAAAGTGCTTTTAGCGGCTTACACAAAGTTAGCACCCACTAAAGCCGGGAAGCCACCCTAGAAAGCGAAACGCTACGGGCTAATGAATAGTAGCAAGACCCCGGATAGAACAGGGAATGTGCCTGCCAGTAACACAAACCAAACGCTTCGCTTACGTTTACCCTAAGAACCCGAAAAAATAGAAACGACAAACGTCAGTTGTGCAACTGACGTTTGTCGTTTCTATGGCTTAACGTATACTAAGTTAATGGGCTGTTTTCACCCAGACTAACTAGTTTACACAGTTAGTTTCTCAATATTTTTAATACTGATCGCGATAGACTCCAACGGTGGCAGTTTGCAGACATCCTGCTCCACAAAGTAGTGCGTCATGCCTGCGGTTTTCTTCGCGTCGAAAATGCGCTGGAAGTTAATTGAACCGGTTCCAACTGGGGCAAAAGCGCGTTCGGGTGTTTTCTCCATGTCTTTAACGTGCCAGAGCGGGAACCGGCCGGGGCTCTTTTTAAACAAGGCAACGGGATCTTGCTTAGCAAAAGTGGCCCAGTACAAATCCAGTTCGAGTTTCACCAGATTCTTATCCGTATTGCCTAATAATACGTCGTAAGGCACTTTACCGCTCAGTGGTTTAAATTCAAAATCATGGTTGTGGTAACAGAATTGAATACCAGCCGCTTTGCATACCTCCGCTGATTTATTGAACAAGTCAGCAAACCGCATATAGTCGTCCAGTTTGGTGCGTTCTTCGGGGAACAGATACGCACAAACCATGTATTTCTGGCCAATGGCAGCGGCATCGTCAACGGCCCGTTTCCAGTCGTTGGTCAGCGTTCCTTTCATTTTGGGCATTGTTTTGCCCGTCGTGTAGTGACCACTGGGAGCTACCATGCCCAATTCTTTCAGCAGAGCCGCAAACTCTTTGGGCGTTTTGCCGAAGAATTTCCCATCCGAGTAGCCGTATGGCTCGACTTCCTTGTAGCCGATCTTAGCGACTTGTTTAAGCGTACCAACGGGATCTTTCGCCATCAAATCGCGCAGGGTATACAGTTGTAGCCCAACCTTTTTGGTTGATGCGGCAAAGGCATCGAATTGTGGCAGTAATGCCGCCG
This sequence comes from Spirosoma endophyticum, assembly GCF_900112365.1. Classification (GTDB taxonomy): domain Bacteria; phylum Bacteroidota; class Bacteroidia; order Cytophagales; family Spirosomataceae; genus Spirosoma; species Spirosoma endophyticum. The sequence continues at coordinate 666,077 of NZ_FOLQ01000001.1, forward strand.
ACGCAGCGAATGCGCCCAGTTTCAGAAACTGCTGGCGGGTAATTTTAGAGGACTGATTCATGGGACTGTAGAGCCGGTTAATCAACAACGGGCGGAATACCCGCGCTTGTAGTGGCTAAAGATAGCGAACGAAAAGGTTTACTGTTTGCGACTTTCCTGACACATGGTTTTAGGAACGCAAACATCTTCTTTAGCGATTCTCTTTCAGAAACTTACGACGGGCCAGGATGCGCTGCGGATAAATGACCGCCTGAATAAAATTAAATTCAAGTTGTTGAAACGAGATAGTCTGTCCGTTAACCCGAGTCTTAAGAAAAGGCGAATACCGCAGGTTAGTACGTAGCAATATCGACTCATACCGAACCGGCCGGATGTCCCAGCCAACCACCAGTCCCGGCGTTAGCTGCTGTTCATCCTGGTCTGTTACCTGAACTCCCTTATCTATTTCGTGGATTTTCAATTGCTCCCGCGAAAGGCTCAAGCCCAGAAATGGTACAAACCCATGATAATCCAGCAGGTATTTGTAGACTTCCAGGCTGATGGATCTCCGGTCGAGTTGCTGGCTCAACCCATAGGCTGCGTGGTCGGCCACAATGTGGCGGTGCGCTAACCGAATATCGAAGTCGGGCTTGTAAAAATAATAGCCTATCGACGCGTCGAGAAACGTACTGTTGCCCGATGGATTATTGAGGTAAGGCCGCGTTCTGGCATTGTATTCCGACCGGGGTAACGTAAAAGCCGCCGACGGCCCCACATCAATATGAAACCCGCTGAGTTGCCGATGGTCACGCAGGTATTGCCCGAAGGCAGCTTTATTGTCTTTCTCCAGCGGTCGGGTTACGTCGATCAGGAACTTATATGAAAGCTGAGCGGTAAAAGCCGGAAAACGAACGGGTGTTCGAGTCTCACGGGACGTAGCGTACGAAAAATCACGGGCGGGTAAATACTGTGCACCCAACTCAAACCAGTGATGACCCGTAATCCAGTTCAGACCACCTTCCAGCGCGATGACATCTTTCGTGAATGTAGCTCCCGATAGTTGTTCATTCACTCGCTGGATGTATGACAAAGTTGACCAATTGACGCCCAAATACGGATTGATCCGGTGATACCGCAATTGTAAAGGATGTATCCTGGCGCCGGTCGCTACGTTGGTCGACACGCCGTACTCCTGAACTTCATCAATTTTGGGACGTATTGAGGTGAGCGGGAACGATACGTAGAGATCGACCAGCCCCCAGAAGTGCGTAGCGCCTATGGTAAATCGGGGATGATACGTACCAGGCAAAGTTAACGGTCGTTGCTCGCCGGTTGCGCTAACATAGCCTCCCTGAACCGGCGGTATGTATTGACCGTCGATGCCGATGTGCATTTGAGCGAAGCGGAAACGGGTCTGCTGCTCAACCACTTTCTGAGCCCATACCGACTGACTACCCAGAATGAACCACCCGCAATAGAAAAAAAACGAAATCCGTGACATAACGCTGGCGATTTAGTGTTTACCAAAACCACCCAAAATTGCTCTACGCCAACCTAAGCGCTGAACGCAATCCGGATTTAAAACCACTCTATTCGGATTTATTTGTTTTCGGCTAAACGCAGGCTTACGCGATCACTCGTTTTTATCCTGGTTATACGACTGAACATTAAGCCATTAAGTTGTTTATAGAGTATGATTATCAAAGCAAGAAATGCAACCGGCCAGTTTGCTTCCTACGAAAACCGGTATCAGGTTGAGACCGATAAACAGGCTGGTTTGGTAGAGAAGAAAATTCTTCTCTCTGACCCGGTCATACCCTGGGCGATTACCGAACTGGCTTTGGAAAACGTAACGATCATTCATGCCCAAACGCAGCTTGACCAGAATATGATTCTGCGAACCGAGCAAGCCCGGCCAACCGTTGATGTTTTCCTGCAACTGACGGGCAGCAGTGCAATCCAGCGGTCCGGTCAGCCCAATCGAACGTACAAATCGGGGCAGTGCAACCTAATTCATACACCTGCCTACGAGGGTGAACTTCAACTGAGTGGCCCCGATATAGCGACCTTTGTCGTTCAATTTTCAACTGCATTTTTCGAACGTATTCTGTACGGAACATCTGGCCCGCTGGAGCGATTGGGTGAAGCGGTAGAGAAAGGGCAAACACAATTGCTGGCAGACTGTCATGCCATGATTACGCCCGCGATGAAAGCCTGTCTGTATACCATTCTGCATTGTCCCTACAAAGGACTAATCAAGCGATTGTTTCTGGAGAGTAAACTACTGGAGCTTGTCGCGCTACAACTTGAGCAACTTGATCAGGCTAAGTCGAGTCGTTCAACGAGTTTGCGAGGAACAGAAGTTGACAAACTGATGGCGGTTCGGGAATGGCTGGACGCTAATTTTCTCCAACCCGTTACTTTACTGGAGGTCGCCCGTCTGGCTGGTCTGAATGATTTTAAATTAAAGAAGGGCTTCCGCGAATTATTCCATACGACGGTATTCACCTACCTGGCTGAGTTGCGTCTGAATTATGCGAAGCATTTGTTACTGAATGAGAACCGTACAGTCAGCGAAGCAGCTGACGCATTGGGCTATAGTCAAATCCATCATTTCACGAATGCTTTTAAAAAACGATTTGGCTACCTGCCGAGTGAGTTAAGAAATTAGGTTTGAGCAGCTATCCCCATACATCTCCTCTCCTACCCGAGTATCCAACGTAGCGTTTCAGCGTTACGTACCGCGTTGCCGCCACCATCATTGTTGAAATAGACAAACACATCTTTCCCCATTCTGGCCCACTCCCGGATGCGGTCGGCCCACCAGTGCAAATCGGTATCGGAATACGAGCCACCGTATAGCCAGTCCGTATCGGGTCCATGCAGACGCACATACACAAACGGAGCCGTAACGCGCAGAATACACGGCAAGTGCGCTCCACTCATGATGCAGTAGGCAGCCTGATGGTGTTCCAGCAACGTAAATATAGCGTCGTTATTCCAGCTTGGGTGCCGAAATTCGACTGCCACGCGTATCCAGTCAGGAACCTGATCCAGGAAATAGGCCAGTCGGTCGTAATCGTAACTGTGGTTGGGTGAAAGCTGGACCAGCAATACTGCCCGTTTCTCACGCAATTCGTGCCAGCAGGTTTTGATCCGTTCCATCCAGACTTCGGGCGCGTAGAGTTTTTTGGCGTGAGTCAATCCGCGGGGTGCTTTTACGGTTAGTTGAAAACCATCGGGCAAACGCCGTCGCCAGCTGGCAAAGGTGGATTGCTTCGGCCAGCGATAGAAACTGCTGTTCAGTTCGACCGTCTGAAAACGCTGAACGTAGTAACCCAATCGATCATGAACGGGCGTATGATCTGGGTATAAAACGCCCTGCCAATGGTCGTAACTCCAGCCCGACGTACCAATATGGATGCTCATAAAGTGATTACTCGATCAGCCCCTGATTGGTTTATTTTTTCGGAGGAATATACTCTATGCCCCATTGCCGGGCGTAGTCTTTAATGGGAGGTAATCCTACATCCGCCCGTCGCTTATCGACATTGATTTCATCCTCAATCGGATCAAATGAATTTTTGTCATTGGCACCTGCACCTAACCTTACCTGAGAACCGTAGAGTTGCTTTTGACCTTTATATACCCGGATTCTATCTACCAGAAGCGCTGCACTCGACTTGTTCAATTCACCCTGATCAGCTGCTTTCTGGATCATAGGTAAGTACTTTTCCTGAATAGCCAATGGCGAATGCTGAATAACCAGCCAGGCGGTGATGTTCTGTTTCTCCCCCACGAGATGTTTTCCTGGATACCCATATTGCTGTAGAATACGCTCAATTTTAGATAAGTTTATTGAATCAACACGGCTTATTTCTGTCCAAAGCGATTTAGTCTGCGGAGAATTAAACCCATATTGCCGACCAATCGAATCCAGCCGCAAACGGGGTTGATTGTCTGCCCGAAAAATTTCCTTCAGTTCGCGTTCAAGAATTGGGTTCCGACCCTCTGTTATTTTTTGCTTATCAACACTGGCCTGAAAGTCAGCCATTAATGAGCTGGCTCGCAAGATCTCGAATTCGGGATAGTCGTTGCGGTTTTCCCAAATATCCTCACTAATCCAGAAGTCGATTGACGTAGCCTTACTAATGTAGATACGTGCCAGTTCAGTCTGTTGACACTGGTATGCACAAACGGCCGCACGTAGTGTACTCATAGCGCTCTTCTTCGAAATCGCAAAGGCACGTTGGTACTGAGCCAAGCACGTTTTGCAATCACCCTGTTTCAGAGAGGCAAAAGCGTTCTCGACGGCTTTTACATAAGCGGTATCGTCAACAGCATAGGTTGTTTGGGCGCTGGACGGCTGAACCAGAAATCCGGCGAGAGCAAGTATGAGTACGTACCTCATTTCAAGCAATTAATACGTATGTAGATACGAATTTTATAGGTCTGCAAAGATTCTTTATTCGTTATGTTTCGCCAAGTTAATGTTTGTTAAACGCCTGGTCGTCAGTTGATACCCGCAAACAAAATGACCGGTGAGTATCGCTCACCGGTCAGTCTATTCATGAACTATGGCGAAGATGCTTATTTTTTCGCCGATGCTGTCGCCTTTCCACTGTAACTAATTTTGAAAAGCGTTCCATTTAAATCATCCGTTACGTATAATGAGCCATCCGGGCCCTGCGCCAGCCCACAGGGCCGATGCTGAACAGGACCAGTTGGTTTAGCCAGGTCTGTACCGGCAAAATTATCGGCAAAAATTTCCCATGGGCCTGCGGGTTTACCATTTTTAAACGGGATAAAGCCAACCAGATACCCTTTGTATAAAACCGACGATTGCGCATGAAAGGCCACAAATGCACCATTCCGGTAGCGTTCAGGAAAGCCGGTTCCGGTATAAAATAACAACCCATTCGGGCCCATATGAGCCGGGAAATTCGCTACCGGATTTATCGCCTTGGGAGCGCCTGTTTTTTTGCCATCACCGCCGTATTCCGGCGCCAGAATTTTCTTTTTCTGAACATAGTCAAAGTAGATGTACGGCCAGCCCGCATCATCGCCCTGGTGCACTTCATACATGGTTTCGGCGGGCAGCTCGGCGCTTTGCTTTGGAGTGTAGTACTGCGGATAAAAATCATCGAATTTACCCCGACCGTGCTGCGTCACAAATAAGGAGTTGGTTTTATCATTCCAATCCAGCCCCACTACGTTCTTCAAACCCGTTGCATAATGGACACCATCAGACGTGGTCTGATTGGGCACGCTGGCTTTAAAGCGCCAGATACCCACCGAATCCAGCAACGGGCACGGCATGATTCCTTTCCCGGTTCCTGCCTCCCGACAGGCATCATTGTCGGACGCTACGTTGACATAGATATTACCCTGATTGTCAACTGCAATCGACTTTGATTTATCACGATCTTTTTCCCGTAAACCCGACACTAATTTTTCGGGCTGTTCAGGATTGATGACCTCCTGATTCTCATTGAGTTTGTAGCGGTAGATAGCGCTATTCGAAGACGTATACAGATAACCATTTTTGATGAGAATCCCCGTGCCTGGATAATCACCGAAGCCGACCTGTTCATCGATCACGCCATCTTTATTGGTGTCACGCAGCCGATAAATTCCTTTCCCGTCTTTCAACTTGGCGAGTTTCACATAGATATCTCCGGTTTTACTGATGGCAATGTGCCGGGCCGAACCCAGATCTTTCGCGACGATCGTGCCGGCAAAACCCGCCGGAAGCTTCAAGTCCGCAGAAGGATTCTCTTTCTTTATGTTACGTGTGTTTGTGGGATGCTTGCCGGAATTGCTGTCGCCCAGGCAGTTCGTCGCTACCAGCGAAGCGAGCAGGCAGGTAAGACCGAGAAAAGGTTTGTACATGAGTTTGATAAAATTGGGTATGTTTTTATCAAAAGCTATTTATTGCACCCGCATACTGAGGTTGGCGTTATTGATCGATCGAACGCAAGTCCGGGAGAATGGAGTTAAAACACAATGGGGTCGGACTTTCAAGCCCAACCCCATTGTACTACGCAAAAAATCTCGCTTATAGCAATCCTTTTTTCATCTCTTTTACGGCATAATCGACGGCACGGGCGGAGAAGGCCATGTAGGTCAGGGATGGATTTTGCGTTGACGTTGAGGTCATGCTGGCGCCGTCGGTCACGAATACGTTTTTGCAGGCATGAAGCTGGTGCCACTTGTTGAGCATCGACGTTTTGGGGTCTTTACCCATGCGCACACCACCCATTTCGTGAATATCGAGGCCGGGGTTGCGGTGGTCGTCACGTACGCGAATGTTTTTGAAACCCGCTTCGGTAAACATCTCTGTCATCTGCTCCTGATAATCCTTCACCATTTTATCGTCATTGTCGTCGTAGGCTATGGAAATTTTCAGTTGCGGAATCCCATACGGATCTTTCAGGTTCTTATCAAGTGCTACGTAGTTGGACTCTTTCGGGATCGTTTCACCCATCATGTGCGAGCCAACATGCCAACCACCGAGTTTCGGATTTAATAAACTCTGTTTGAGATCTGCCCCCACTAAACTCTGATCGGAATTCGAGGATCGACCAGCCGAAAAACCAGCGGCATAGCCTCGTAAAAAGCCCGTTTCCTGTTTCAATACGTTGCGGAAGCGTGGAATGTAAGGACTATTGGGACGACGACCGTCCGTAGTCGAGTCGAGATCACCATCGTATTCGCCCGAGATGCCCGCCCGGTAATTGTGGAAAGCGGCATATTTACCTAATACACCACTGTCGTTGCCTAGCCCGTTCGGAAAACGGTTCGATGTGGAATTCAGCAGGACCAGGTTCGAGTTCAACGCGGCCGCATTCAGGAAGATGATGCGGGCGTAATATTCTGTCATCTTCTTCGTGTTGGTGTCAATCACCCGCACGCCGGTTGCCTTGCCCTTCTTCTCATCGTAGATAATGGAATGAACGACGGAGTTAGGACGTAGCGTCATCTTGCCCGTTTTGGCGGCCCAGGGAATTGTCGTCGAATTGCTGCTGAAGTAACCCCCAAACGGACAGCCCCGCTCACAGATGGTCCGGTGCTGGCACTGCGCCCGTCCCTGATCATAATGTACCTGTTTGGGCTGCGTCAGATGAGCCGCCCGCCCCATGATCACGTGTCGGTCTTTATAACGGGCCGCTATTTTCGACTGAAAATGTTTCTCCACGCAATTCCACTCATGCGGAGGCAAAAACTCACCATCGGGTAACGTAGCAATACCATCCTTATTCCCCGTAATACCGGCAAACTTCTCGACGTAACTATACCAGGGCGCAATGTCAGCATAACGAATGGGCCAATCGACAGCGAATCCATCACGAGCAGGTCCTTCGAAATCAAAGTCACTCCACCGCTGGGTCTGGCGTGCCCACATCAGCGATTTTCCGCCCACCTGGTAGCCCCGAATCCAATCAAACGGTTTGTCCTGAACGTAGGGGTGTTCGGCGTCTTTCACGAAAAATTGCTCAGTGCCTTCGTAAAACGCGTAACACTTACTGATGATCGGGTTGGCATCCCGCACCTCCTGCCGGAGCTGATTACGGTGTTCAAATTCCCACGGCTGCGTGTTGGTCGTTGGGTAATCAGTCACGTGGCGCACATCGCGACCGCGTTCAAGAACGAGCGTCCGGAGACCTTTGCCCGTCAGTTCTTTGGCCGACCAGCCTCCGCTGATACCGGAACCAATAACAATGGCATCGTAGGTATTGAGGGCTTGAGCGTCGATATTTAAGTAGGACATAGAAAAGAGTCGTCAGTGATAAGTCGTCAGTCGATAGTCAATAGTTGCGGTCCGCCGTTGCGGTTATTGACTATCGACTGACGACTTCTTTTTAACTTATTTAGGTTGAGTAACAGCTTTTGCCTGAACTGGCACGCAGCCGTAATAATGACCGGGAATAAATTGATAGTGAGTCAGGTTCGTCATGACGTACTCCGAACTCATGTAGCCTCGGATCGTCAAGCCCTTAACCAACGAATAGAAGTTTTTTTGCGCTGGCTCGGTCGATTGTCCGAGTTGTGTTAGCAAGGCTGTTCGTTGCGCTACGTCTCCCTCAGCAAAGGGTTTCGAAAATGCTTTCTGTGCCAATCCATCCAGGGAATCGAGGCCCGTGCGAAAGGTTTCCTGTGCTGGCTTCGCGTAGCAGTCCGCCACCATTTTTTGAATAAACTGATGAACGTTGAGGGCTTTAGCGCCGGGCGTGTCCGTTGCTGGAATAATCGTTTCAACCATTTCGGCCAGCAAATTAACCTGGCCACGTGAGAGAATCTGGTGGGTTGAATGGACAGTTTCGGTCGTCCAGCCATTGGCCCAGGCAGGCAGACTAATAAGCCCACCAACGGCACCAGCCATTGTTTTTAACGCATTACGTCTTTCCACAGGATACTTGATTGGATTCTGTTTATTCTGTCAAAGATACAAACTAACTCACATTGGTCGATGCCGCTCTGACCTGTTTTTCGGGCCTGCGGCTTCATTTTAGGGATTACCCTAGTGAGTACAAAATGAAAGAATTATAAATCTATTAAATCTATAAATTTTATTGATTACTAATCGTTATCTACGAACATACGGCTTCACTCGATTGTTCTTCTTATACGCTGATACAAGTTTATTTTGTCCCAAACATGGCGTCGATTTTCGTCTCACCCCGCCCTGTCCCTGTCGATTCAATTTGTCCATACGTCGATGAACTTCATTAAACTGTCGTTAAATCCAACTATCTATTAATCCGCTGTGCAACAGTAGGCTTCTTCTTGTCGTAAGGTCGATAAGTAATGCAGTCTATTTACAGAAAAATCACATGAAAAAATACGTTGTGAACACTTTCAACTATCAATTTCCAAAGCGTGTATGGTCGCTGAACTGGCTACTCATTGCCGGGTTCGTTGTCTGCCTATCAGCCTGCAAAAAGACGACAGACGACGTCACCCCACAGCTTAGCACGTCGTCCAGCGCGAGTCAGTCAGTAGATGGCTGGATTCTGGACGAGATGCGGTATCTATATTACTGGAATGATAAGATTCCGGCCAATCCCGATACAACGCTAGCCCCCGACAAATTCTTTTCGTCCATTTTGAACACCTACAACGCCACGACCAACCCCACGGGCGACCGTTTTTCGTGGATTGAAGATGACGGCAATACGTTAAAATCCGAACTGAGTGGACAATCGACCACAACCGGGATGAATTTTACCTTGTACCTCCGTTCATCGGGTTCAACCGATGTAATCGCCCAGGTGCTTTACGTATTACCCAATTCACCAGCCGCCAAAGCGGGCCTGAAACGGGGTGATATTATCTCGAAAGTAGCCGGTACGTCGCTTAGCACCACGAACTACTCGGATTTGTTGTTCACGGGTACTACGTTCACCTATGGTCTGGCCTCACTGAGCGGGCAATCGCTGGTGGATACCGACAAAACAGTAACCGTAACGGCAACGGTTTTCCAGGAGAATCCGGTGTTTATGGACTCTGTCTACACGGTTGGCAGCAAAAAGGTTGGATATTTTGTTTATAACCAGTTCGTTACGGGTCCATCCGGCCCGGATGACCACACATACGACAACCAGGTCGACGCTATTTTCAACAACTTTAAAGCACAGGGCGTCAACGAGCTGGTCCTTGACCTGCGTTACAACCCAGGTGGCTATACGTCTTCGTCGGCAAACCTGGCCAGTCTTATCGGTAAAGGCATCAGTTCGAGCAAGTTGTATTTCCGTGAAGAATGGAACGCCACCATTACACCCCTTCTCCTTAACGATCCCCAATACGGCAGCAGCTTTTTCATTCAGAACTTCCTGGATAAATCGCAGAACATTGGTAGTAACCTCTCGCGGGTATTTGTGCTGACAACAGACAATACGGCGTCGGCCAGCGAATTGATCATCAATGGCTTGCGCCCCTACATGACGGTAACGACCATTGGTACAACAACTTACGGCAAAAACGTTGGTTCGATTACCGTTACCGACGACAGCGGAAGATTTAAGTGGGGCATGCAGCCAATTGTGTTTAAATCGTTCAACAGTGCCGGGAAATCCGACTATTCAACCGGCTTTACACCTAACATAGAAGTAGAAGAACCTATTAATCTGTTGCCGCTGGGCGATACGAAAGAAGCCTTATTAAGCACAGCTCTGGCGCAGATCTCGGGTAGTGCCAGCACGCGTTCAGGTGTTACCACCAATCCGTTGAAGCCCCTCAGATCGTCTATTCAACGAAAGGCGGGTGGCCAGTCAATGGTTAAAGTGCTCAAAACGTTAAAATTATAAGTCCAGTCTTTCAACTGTCATTCCAACGATTACGTCACAAAGGGGGTCTTTGTGACGTAATCGTTTCATTTTTTAGCAAAGGTTTGGTGTATATGGCAACAATTAAGAATTTTTATGAAAGCCCCACGTTGCTAAGTAATAGGTGTTTGACGTAATTTTGTCAAACCTACTTATTCTCTATTTCAGCGACAAAGCAATGTCCTGTGGCAACGCCCAATGGCTTCGCTCCAGATTGATTCAGGCTGATCCGGGCGGCAAAATCGCCGTTCTTAACTCAAATTGATATAACTTTACATTTTAGTCCGTTCGTTTACGCTCGTTTTCATGATTCATTTACCATTTCGATTTCTTTCGGCAACCGACTCTCGGTCACAATCCGTAGCTTCTGAGACTCTTTCCGCTCTTGTAACTAAGAAAACAAAAAAACAGCAGCGCATCAACTGGGCGTTGGGCGTTCTTTGCCTAGGCTGGACCGGCTTATTGGTCGGTTGCAGTGGCTCCAGCACGGTAGCAACCCTGGGTGACTGGACAGTTAAATCGGAATTTGAAGGCGTAGCCCGCACGGGAGCCTCCAATTTCGTTCTTAACAACATCGCCTATATGGGCACCGGGCTCGACAATAAAAGCCAGCGCCTGCAGGATTTCTGGGCCTACGATCCCGCCAAAAACGCCTGGACGCAAAAGGCTAACTACCTTGGTGCAGCCCGTAATTTCGGTGTAGGCTTTGCCACCAGTAATAACAAAGGCTACATTGGCACGGGTATCAACGTGAACGGCGATCTACTGAAAGACTTTTATGAGTATGACCCAGCCGCCAACACCTGGAAAAAGGTAGCCGATTTTGGTGGAACAGCCCGTTATCAGGCCGTGTCATTTGCCATTGGAGCGAAAGGCTACGTTGGAACCGGCAATGACGGTAACTACCTGAAAGACATCTGGTCCTACGAACCAACGTCTAACACCTGGGCGAAGGTAGCCAGCTACGGTGGTGCCAAACGGGTAGGTGCTGTTTCGTTCGTCATCAACAACATGGCGTATGTTGGTACGGGAAACAACAACTCAACCCAGCAGAAAGACTGGTACGTGTATGATCCGGCTACGGATGTCTGGACGCAGAAGCTAGACTTCACCACCGATCAGGCGTCTATTGCCCGCAGTTACGGCGTTGGTTTTGCGGTAGGTGGTAAAGGCTATGTCACGCTGGGAAGTGGTACGTCGACCGGTACTACGGTGTGGGAATATGACCCTGCCACTGATCTTTGGGCATCACTAGGTGCTTTTGAAGGTGCACCCCGCGCGTATGCCATTGGGTTTGCTATCGGCAATAAGGGATACGTTACCACGGGTGGTAGCAGTCTTTCAGCGCCTTATGATGACTTGTGGGATTTTGACCCAACCATTGAGCAAGTACTGTAAGCGTGCCAAACGCCATCAATACGAACAAAAATCGACCGTCTCGGACTCGTCTGATTCGAGTGGGATTGATCCTGATCCTGATCGCTTTAGCTAGTCTGACAGGGTATCAAATCTACCGCCGGCAGAACCCCTATCAGGTTCAGGTATTTTCAACGCCATCGGGTTGGGGGTATGATATTCTGAATCACGGTAACCTATTCATTCATCAGCCAACCATACCGGGTCAATCCGGTATGGTTGGTTTTTCCAGCCAGGAACAGGCCCAACGGGTCGGTGAGCGGGTGATTGAGAAAATACAACAGACGAAGGCGTTGCCTACGCTGACCAACGAAGAGCTACGTCAATTAGGCGTAAAAATTCCCTGAATTCATTGCTTATGCGTACTTTCTGGTACGCCGGTTTGCTCTTGCTAACCGGTATATTGTTGTTTGCCTGTCAATCGGGTGATCTTAACGTCGGTCAGTCGGTCATCAACCCACAGGAGTTGACAATACAATCTATTGACACAATAACGGTTCGGTCATCGACGGTCATGAAGCCTGATTCGTTTATTACGTCGGCCGATAATGACATACTGGTCGGGCGCTGGAGTGACCCCCAAAGTGGGCAATTAAGCATGCGTGCTTTTGCCGAGCTTGACTATACGGCCAACACGCTTTCCACGCAAACGAATCTGGTTTTAGATTCATTAGTGTTGGAGATGAATTATTCATTCGTATACGGTGATACTACGTCTGCCTATAGTATCAATGTGCACCGCCTGACGAAGCCACTCGTTCCTCAGTTATATTACAATACGAGTTCGGTTCCGTACGAAGCGACTCCATTTCTGCAGAAAACGGTACTGCCCCAGCCACAAAGTCGAGGCAAGCAGATACGGCTCCGCACGTCTGATGCGCTGGCTCAATCGTTTTATTCGCAACTGCTGAGTGGTCAGATCAATGATGCCCAGTCTCTTGAGAAATTTCTGCCTGGCTTTGCCTTTATCAGTACGTCTACAAATAATACGATTGCGGGCTTTTCAGCGGCTGCCGGAGCAAGCGGGCTAAGGCTCTATTATCACACGGTCGATGATGCACAAACGGCAGTGAGCCTATTATTTCCGATTGCATCACTCCATTTCACCAAGTTCATAACTGATTTTACTGGTACCCCACTGAGTGCGTTAAAAAGCCGTTCTGACGCCGTTAATAGTCGCCTAACGGACAACACGACGTTTATAGCCCTGGGCGCCGGTCTCCAAACCCGAATTGAATTCCCGTATCTCAATCAATTTGACAGGCCCGTAAAATTTGCTGACATCAACAAAGCTTTATTAGTTATAAGCCCCGTTCGGCGTAGCTTACAGGATAATACTCCTCCTCCAGGTCAAGCGCTGATTGCGGGTCAAACCCCGGACGCGGTGGAATTGTACGTGACGAACAATCAAAACCAGGTGATTGCAACGGTGCCGGGAGGGACGAATCCTTTAGCCGCTGTAGCCGCAACAACTTACTACAGCTACGATGCAAATTCACCGTTAATTTCCGATTCGTACACGTTTGACCTGACGTATTATCTGGGCCAGATTCTAAAACAGAAATCGCTTCCTCAACCCCTAATCCTTACGGTTCCAACCCCTAATACCGGCTATTTCAGCATGAAATCATTGGTTCAGCGGGTGGTGCTAGGGAATCAGCAACGGCCGAACGATCAGATGCAGGTGAAGCTGTTCATTACGTCGGGCACCTAATACGCTGCCGTATTAATAATAAGAGTTATTAAAAAAGCCGGATTGTCGTGACAATCCGGCTTTTTCTTTGCCCATCGTGATAGGCATTCGCAACGGACCTCCTCAGTTTCACGTATCTATATAGGCAGGCAGGAAACATAGGGATTGCCCCTATTATCAGACTTAAAAGCGTTTCTGCGGCATTAACAGACAGGCCATAAAGCCATAAGCCCGATCTGTCAATCGTTAAAAGTATATAAAAAAGGGTGTTAAAATGCCTGGTTGCCCCAAATCCAATATCAGATGCCGGACCTATACGTTACCTTCTTAAACCGTGAAACAGCGGTCAACCTGAATACCCCAGAAGATGACACGTACAGCCATGCCAACCGCAGCCACCCCTTCGGACACTACGGCCCAGCCTACCTTACAGGTTTTGCTATCCCAGTCAGAAGATGAGTTTTATGGAAGTTTGCAACGTATCTGGAACAACGTTGTACAACTTGAAGACATGGGTATTATCCAGCAGGAAAACGATAAGTTCGTCTATGCCTACCGCCTGGCTGAAGCCGAATTACAGCGGGCGTATTCAGAAAAAGCATTTGCTACGTTGACTGCGCAAGTATCATAATCCGTTGCTGTTTTATTGCACCTAATGAAAACGTATCATAACGAACACGTCACGGTAGTAACTGAGTGCGGTGTGCATCTGTTGCAGCAAACGTGGGTGGGGATTCCCTCCAGCGAAAATTTCAGAGATGGATCACTGGCTACGATCGCTTTAGCCAGGCGGCATCAAATCAAACGGTGGCGGATCGACCTGCGACAGTTACGCGTATTCAATCCGGTTGATTTGCACTGGTTTATTCAACATTGCCTTAACCAAAGCAATTCTGGTTGGCCCAGGAAAGCACGAATAGCCATTATCCTGAATGATCTCAACCAATTTGGGAAAATGGGTTCCGACCTGATCATCAGAGCGATCATGGCTGAAAACAGTGACCTGGCCTGCCGGTATTTTCTCGATAACGATGACACGCAACACTGGTTGATGCTGGATGAATGAGGCATCTGACTCCCGTTTCAGCAGGTCCGGCCCGTTGCACAGTACTTCGTAAAGATGGCTGTGCAACGGGCCGGACCTGCTTTACGTATTGCTTAATAATATCCGATTTTCTATAGCCATTACCCTGATCAGGTCAGGTTATGCTGAATAGCCGACTGACAGGTAAGCGAATTCAGGAATGCATCCAGCCTCCTGTAGATGCGTATAAATACGGATAATCTTTCTTTACAGTAAAAAGGCCATTGAACTGGCGCAATGGGCAAATTAGAAGTAACTTGTTTGTTTATTACTCAGTAACAGGTTCCCATTTCTATGAAGAGGTACCAATTAACACAGTCGTAATTATACAGCAAGCAGGAGATTTAGAACGACTTGTTTATGCGCATTTCTACCTTCCCGTTTTTACTCTGGCTCCTGCTATTGAGCCTCTCTATACCTGCGCTGGCTACCCATCAGGTAGGCGGGCAAATCGAAATGCGCTACATTGGCGACGTACAAGGTCATTACCAGATAACAGTCACCCAATATATTGAAGACGGAACCCGTGGAGCAGCCACCCAGGCTACTTCTGGGATGCTTGGAATTTTCCGCAAAAGCGACAATAGGCAAATGACGACATTCGTCGTCACTCAAACCGGTTCCAAGCAACCAGTCGTTTATGCGAATGAATTTTGCGCGGCACAACGCAATCTCAGGTTTGTCGTCATTACGTATCAAGCCACTATTCAGCTGGCTCCGGGTTCTTACAATGATCCCCAGGGTTATTACATTTCATACCAGACGCGTAACCGTAACGCTGGTATCAATAACATTAGCAACCCCGATCAGACAGGGTTCACCTTTTACCTTGAATTTCCGGCCCTTCAGCAAAACGGACTATATTTCACGAATTCGTCTCCTCATTTCGGTACTATCAATGGCGAATATGTCTGCATAGGCGATCCATTCAAGTTTCCGTTTGGTGGTACTGATCCTGATGGCGACGAGCTTCGGTATTCTATGGTGACACCCCTCAACCAGAAAGGCACGAATCAGAATGCGATTTCGGCAGGACCTTATCCGGATGTCAGCTGGCTTTCGGGCTTTAGTGCTTCCAATGCCATGCCTGGTAGCCCCACCCTGAGCGTAAATGCCAAAACCGGCCAGTTAACAGTGACGGCGACTCAATTGGGTTTGTTTGTCTTTGCCGTAAAAGTGGAAGAATATCGCGGTGGTGTCAAGATTGGCGAAGTACGGCGTGACTTCCAGTTGCTGGTCGTTGAGTGCCCGCCCCAAACAACACCCGAGCCGACTGTCCAGATTATGGATAGACCCAAGGTCACAACAACGACTATTTGTACGGGCGAATCGACCGTTCTGGTAGCAACGGTCAACCTCGACTGGAATTACCAATGGCGTCGGGATGGGACCAATATAGTGGGCGCGACCAACGCAACGCTCACGGTTCGTGATGAAGGTCAATATACGTTACTTGTCTCTCAGAAAGCCGTTTGCAGCAAGTCGGGCGATTCCGATACGTTAACGGTTAAACAAATCAGTGCCAAAGCAAAAATTAGTACCCTCGGTCACTTATGCGCCACAACGGGTTTTGCTATCCTAACCGCCGTGGGCGACACCGGACTGGCCTATCAATGGTATCGGGACAATCAGGCCTTACCAGGTCAAACAACCGACACGCTTTTCACGACCGAACCGGGCCGTTACTTCGCGGCACTGACCCAGAAAACGGTAGGCTGTAAAGCGAGCAGCGACACCACTTCACTCGAACGATCGGCAGCCGTGCAGGCACTGATTAAATCGGCGTCGGGCCAGAATCGAATTTGCCCAAATGACTCATTAGCGCTGAATGCCAGCGGTGGCGAAGCCTATAAATGGCAAAAAGATGGGACAAAAGTAGGTGGCAATGGGAGCCAGTATACGACCCGAACAGCCGGAATTTTTAGTGTGACGGCTACCGATTCTTACGGGTGTGATGGTACGTCTCCCGCACTCACGATAACCCAGCTCGCTCCTCTTCTTGTCACGCTTGACTCGATTCCGGGGGTGTGCGGTCCCGACAATCCGGTGTATACGCTCGTGGGTAGTCCGCCGGGGGGCGAGTTTGCTGGCGTCGGAGTAACGGGGAATCAATTCAGTCCGAAATCAGCGGATATTGGCGACCATAAACTCACGTATACCGTTAAAGCGGCTCCCGAATGTGCCGGAACGGTTGCCACCCGAGTAGCCGTCGTTGCCCCTATTCCGACCATTAAACTAATCGATTCGCTGACAACCTACAAAGGCAATACGTTTACGTTAGATCCTGTGTATACCGGCAACCCGAATCAGTTTCAGTGGACACCCGCTACGTATCTGGACAATCCGAGCCTGGGCAACCCCTCCATCATGTCAATTGATAATGACATCACTTACATGCTTGAGGTAAAAAACAGTACAGGTTGTGCCGCCAAAGACACGATTCATATTACCGTTTATAATGGTGTCTGGATACCTGATGCCTTTTCACCCAATGGCGACGGCCTGAACGACGTATGGGATCTACCGGGCATTGAAGCCTTTCCTGATGCGGAGGTCACTATTTTCAACCGCTGGGGCGAAGTGATTTATTCGTCTGCCAAGGGTTACCCAAACCCATTCGATGGCACGCTGAATGGAGCGAGCCTGCCCGTTGGCGTTTATGCGTATACACTACGTACTACAGCCAGTAGGCCCGTAAGAAAGGGGCGTCTGGTATTAGTACGTTGACTATTTTATTTACCTGTTTTTCTTCAGGATACCTCGCTCAACGCTATCGTTCAGGACTTGTTCGGCGTATTCCCAAATGGCCGTAGATCCGTTTTGGATCACCTGTTTCTTTTCGTAAACTTTAGCATAATCAACATCGAATTCCTGCCACGTACCGCCATTATTAGACGCATTTTGAAGTAACGGTTCCAATCGATCCATTGACCGGGCAAACTTCGCTTCGTCTGTTTGACTCTCCTCAAATTCCTCCCATATGCCCATGTATTCGGCGGCCTGTTCGGCGGGCAATAGCCCGAAAATACGTTCGGCAGCCAGGCGTTCTTGGTCCGTGTTGGTATGGCTTTTTTGCGTATCGTATATGAACGTGTCGCCCGCATCGATCTCCACAATATCGTGGATCAGGAGCATTTTCAGCACTTTCAACAGGTCGATCGTTGTATTGGAGTGCTGGGCCAGAATAATCGCCATCATCGCTAAATGCCAGCTATGCTCGGCGTCATTCTCGTTTCTGTCGCTGTTAAACAGTTTCGTTTTACGTTGGATGTATTTAAGCTTATCGATCTCTTTAAGAAATTCAATTTGCTTCACTAACTGATCTGACTGCATGTTTTGGTGATTTGTGGCTTGCTAAATGTCTATAAAAGATAACAAGCCGAAAGTTATAAACTTTCGGCTTGTCCGTTAATCATATAGTCGATTAGAATTACTTCTTCGCTACTGCTTTTACTTCCTGACCATCCCGAATTTCTTCGGATGCTTTCTTGACGATCGTCGTACCCGCCTGCAAATCGCCGAACACTTCCACCAGACTATCCACTACGTTGCCTTTCTGCACCGACACCCATTGCGCGCGCTTGTCGTTCACTTTGATCACGAACATCTTTTCGCTCGAACTCACCACAGAGGTTGTGGGAACGAACATCGTTTTACCCGTTCGTTCAATCGGCATCAGTACGTCGGCATACATACCAGCTTTCAGTTCGTGGCTGGGATTAGCTACGTCGAACTCAGCCATCATCGCGCGGTTAGCTTCCACCAGACTTTGGGCAGAACGGGCCAGTTTTGCGTTGAAATGGCGATTGGGCATAGCGTTAACCGTGAACGAAACCGCACTTTTTGTCTTTAACTGATTGGCGAATGTTTCAGGTATGGCTACCGTCAGACGTAGTGTCCGGCTGTCTTCCAGCACAAATAACGGTTTGCCGCTATCCCCCGCCCCAACCAGCGCACCGGGGCTGATGTTCCGCTCGATTACCATCCCATCGAACGGGGCCGTGATGGTGAGGTACTGCCGGAGTTCGGTTTTGGCCTGATAATTCGAGCGGGCAGCCTGCACGGTTCCCTTCGCTACGGCTACCATCGCGCTGTCGGCCTGCATTTTAGCCTGCGCCTGGTCGATCTCGTTCAACGAAACCGCACCTTCCATTTTTGCCGTTTGCAGCAATCGCTGGTACGTTAACCGACTGGCACGGGCACGCGTCGTTTGTTCGACCAGCGTAGCCTCCTGCGCCTGTAGCTGAGCCTGCGCCTGACTCAGTTCCGAGATTACTTCGGGGGCGTCGAGTCGGGCGAGCACCTGCCCTTTGCGGACCTGTGTGCCCCGATCGACCGAAATATCCCGCACGAAGCCTTTCACTTTGGCATACATATTTACCCGATTCCAGGGTTTCAGTTCACCCGGAAGCGTGACCTGCTTGCTGGGTTGCAACGCCTGGACAGTCGATACGTCAACCTGCTGGATTTCAGGCGCTTTTTCGGCGGGTTTGTTATCGCTACTGGCCGTCGAACAGGCTGCCATGCCAACGGCAAGAGAGGCCGACCCGATCAAGTTAAAAAACGGTTTCTTCTGGCACAAAGAGTGAAAGAGCGAAAGATTGAAAGCACGAATAATGATTGGGGAAGTCATGGTTGTTTCCGTTGAAAGTTGACGAGGAACAATGGCTGAGAGCTGTTTAAACACTGGGGCTCATTTCCGGATGATAGTATTTGCTTTCCGGATCTTCCGGGTCGAGCGATACGGATTGAATGGCGGCTTTCGCCTGAAGCTGCGTGAAGATGCAGGGCAGAATCAGCAGCGAGGCCAGCGTCGAGGCAATCAATCCACCAATTACGGCCTGACCCAGCGGGGCAATCTGGTCGCCCCCTTCGCCAAGACCCGATGCCATCGGTACCATCCCGGCAATCATCGCGATACTGGTCATCAGGATCGGGCGAATCCGGCTGTTGGCCGCCAGAACCACCGCCTTTCGCGTATCCCCGATTTCCAGCCGCAGGTTTTCCGCATTGGTCACCATCAGAATGGCGTTGGCCACCGACACACCCACCGACATAATCAAACCCATGTACGATTGCAGATTCAACGTAGCACCGCAGGCCAGAAGCATCAATAAGGCCCCGGCAACCACCGCTGGGATAGCCGCCAGAATAACCAGCGACAATTTAAACGACTGATAGTTAGCGGCCAGCAGCAGGAAGATAATGATAATGGCTACCAGCAGACCCGTTTGCAAACTGCTGAGCGTATCGGTTAACAGATTCGTCTGGCCGCCCATTTCAACGAGTACACCCCGTGGTGGTTCGCCCGCTTCTTTAATGGCATTTTCAACGGCTTTCTGCGCCGTACCCAAATCTTTTTTCTGCAAATTAGCTGTGATCGTTACCAGTCGATTTGGACCAGCGCGGTCGTATTCACCCGGTGCCGTTCCTTCCGAGAAGGTCGCTACATCCGACAGTAGCGGGTGCATTTCACCACTTTTGAGCGGAATATTGCCAATGTCGCTGGCGCTGCCCATCTGGTATTCAGGAATCTGCACCTGCACCTGATACGCCAGTCCTTTCGACTCATCGAGCCAAAGATTTTTGTCGGTAAAGCGGCTTGACGACGTAGCGGCCACCATCGACCGGGCTACCTGCGTCGACGTAACGCCCAGTTGTCCAGCGCGTTCGCGATTCATTGTTACGTTCAGAACCGGGTATGCCAATGGCTGCGCAATCTGCACATCGCGCAGGAAATCAATCTTTGCCATGCGCTCCCGAATCTTGTTGGCAAACCGCCCGGCTTCAGCGATGTCTTTAGCCGCTACGGTCACTTCAATGGGCGTCGAAGCGCCCTGGCTCATGATCTTTTCAGTCAGCTCGATGGGCTCAAACGAGATGCTGGCCGTTGGTAAGGCCTTGGCAATACGTGTCCGAAGCTCTTCTTTCAGATCGTCCATCTTCACGGGATGCTCTTCCTTCAACGACACCTGCAACACAGCCTCATGCGGCCCACTGTTGAACACGAAAATGTTCGACGTACCATAGCTGGACGGCACTGTACCGACATAAGCCGACGAGATTTCGACATTATCCTTACCAACCGTCTCTTTCAGAATATCCAGCACTTTCAACGTAGCGGTTTCGGTACGTTCAACCCGCGTTCCATCGGGAATACGAAGGCGCATCTGAAACTGGTGACTATTGCCATGCGGCAGAATATCCGTTCCGATCGACAGGAAGCAGACGACGATAATCGCCAGGCTACCAATCAGATACCCGCCAACTACCACGCCCCGGATGTTCAGAATCCGGTCGAGAAATGACGAATACCGTTGTTTAAATTTATCAAAACCAGTGGCATTCTTTACCGGATGAGCGCCTTCATCCTCAATCATGTGCCGTTCGTTCGCATCGAGTGCCAATGTTGGCGCTTCGTGGGCGGGATGACTTTTCAGCAACCAGTTTGCCATCACGGGCACGAATGTCTGCGAGAGCAGGAAGGACGCAATCATGGCAAAACCCACGGAAAGCGACAGTGGCAGAAACATCGAACGCGGTACGCCACTCATCACGAACGCGGGGGCAAAGACGGCCAGGATCGACAGCAGAATCAGGAATTCAGGAAAAACGATTTCTTTGCAGGCATCCCAGATTGCCACCGCTTTGGGTTTGCCCATTTCCAGGTGCTGATGAACATTTTCAATCGATACCGTGGCCTGGTCGACCAGAATTCCGATGGCCAGCGCCAGTCCCGACAGGGTCATGATGTTGATCGTCTGCCCCGCCAGATTGAGCATGATCACCGCCGATAGAATCGAAATAGGGATGGTTAGTACCACAATGATCACACTACGCCAGTCGCGCAGGAAAAGCAACACCATCAGGCCTGTTAATACCGCACCGAGAATGCCTTCCGTAACCAGACTTTTCAACGAGTTTGTTACGTAGACCGATTGGTCAAATTCGTAAGAGATCTTGACATCTTCCGGCACGGCTGCCCGAAGTTCAGGCAGGGCTTTGCGGATGTTGTTCACAACGTCGAGCGTGGACGCGTCCGATTTTTTCACCACCGGAATGTACACCGCCCGACGACCATTCACAAGGGCGTAGCCCACCGTTACGTCGGCACCATCTTCAACCGTAGCAATGTCACGCACGAATACGGTTGGGCCTGAACCAACGCGAATGGGAATGTTAAGGAAATCTTCGGGCCGTTTCACTAATGAGTTTACTGGCGTCATTAAAGTTTTCTCGCCGATACGAATGTTGCCCGCGGGCGATGGCTGGTTATTGGCGACAATCGACTTAATGACCTCCTCGGGTGTTAGCTGATAGCTACGTACCAGTTGCGGATTTACCTTGACAATGACCGTCCGCTGGTTACCCCCGAACGGCGGAGGGCTAGAAACGCCCGCAATCCGGGAGAACATCGGCCGCACCCGCGACGACGCATAATCCTGAATTTCGTTCAGTGAGCGGCTTGGGCTTTCGAAAACCAGTTGGCCCACCGGCACCGAGCTGGCATCGAAGCGAACCACCTGGGGCGGCACGGTACCCTCCGGCATGTAGGCTTTGGCGCGTGATACGTTGTTGGCAACCTCAGCCGCGGCCTGGGCCATATCGGTGCCGGGATAGAACGAGAGTTTGATCAGCGACAACCCCTGAATGGTTTTCACGTCGATGTCGCGGATACCCGATACGTACAGGAAGTGATCCTGATAGCGGGTCGCAATGAAGCCGTCCATCTGATCAGGCGCCATACCGCCGTAGGGCTGTACGACGTAGATCGTCGGCAGATCGAGGTTCGGAAAAATGTCGACCGGAATGGTAAACAACGACATGACCGAAAAAAACAGAAGCCCCATAACGGCCACGACCACCGAAATGGGTTTTCGCAACGCAGAACGAATGATGTTGTACATAATTTTTTAGTCGTTAGTCAGTAGTCCTCAGTCCATAGCTCGTGTCGCTTTTTCACAAACGACTATCAACTGAAGATTATCGACTTATTTTACCTGATTCATAAACAGTGACAGATCGCCATCGGCGGCAGATTTCAGGAGCAAATAACGCCAGACGTTGCTGGTTGCTACGTAGCCATCGACTTCCGCCCGGTTGAGCGTTACAACCGTTTGAAGCAGCGTTATCAGATCGGCCAGGCCGCTTTCGTAGCGCGATTTTGCCTGATTATACGCTTGCCGGGCGGCCCGTAACTGAATCGGTGCCTGCCGGGCCTGCTCCAGCGCCACCTGATATTGGGTTTCGGCTTCCTGATACTGGCGGGTGATTTGTAGCCGTTGCGTATTGAACAACTGCCGTGAGCGTTCCACCTGAAAAAGATCGGCGTGGTAATCCTGCCGACTACGTAGCATATTGGTCAGATTCCATCGGGCGACTACGCCCACCAGGTAGTTTGATACCTGATACCCAAGGCCATTGATCTGATTGCTCTGGAAAATATCCCCCTGATTGGAAAAGCCCGAACCGCGCGCATTGCCAACCCCAACCAGCGAAATAGTCGGCATACCCGACCGCTGCGTGGCCAGACTGCGGGCTGCTGACAGATTGATCTGCGACTGAAAAAGTCGTAACGCTGGGTTTTTCGGAGAGAGTGAGTCAGACAGGAACGTACCGTTCGGAAGACTTGTATAGAACTGCATGCTGTCGACCTGCATATTCGCCTGAAGTTGGCCCGTCAGTTCCGACAGTCGCAACCGCTGAACCTGTTCCTGCTGCTGACTTTCGAGGAGCAGCAGCCGGGCGCGAACGGCTTCGGCCGTAGCCAGTGAACTATCCACCCCCGCCTTCATGCCCGACCGGACGCCCGAATCGACCACGCGTTTGAACGTCTGCGCCCGCTCCAGATTACTCCGCTGAATCTGAACCAGTTTCTGATTAATGAGGAGTTGTAAATACGAATCGATCGTGCGGACCTGGTGCTGAAAAATCTCGTTTTCGTAGTCAACCCGACTGCGCTGGAGATCGGCATTGGCCACCGCTACGTTCGCTTTCACCCGCCCGAACGTAATGGCCCGCCATTCGATGGACGCACTGGTAAAACTACCGAAACTAGCCTGCGAAACGTTGGTCGCCCGAACGCCACCCGACGTAGAAATATTTGTGCCTTCGTTCGGAAAAAACGAGCCGTTCAGGCTGTTGCTGGTGGCATAATTGTATTGATCCTGAACAATCATGTTTGGCAGAAACTCCGTCCGGCTGGCAGCCACCCGTCGTTCGGCACTACTGATTTCGGCCTGTTTGGCTTTCAGAAACGGGTATTGCCGAACGCTCTGTTCAACTACCTGATTGAGGTTGAGTGACTGCCCCGATGCCTGAAACGTGAGTAGCCCCGTGCCGAGCAGCAACAGAGCTGTTTTTCTTCGGAACACAGAATCGGTTGGCGGCCGTTGTGCGTAACATTGAAAATGTGCGTTTTTCATCCACAACAACTTGACCGTGCTTAGATTGACTCCCGGTCAAGTGTGTACAAAACACGATCTCAATTTTGGAAACATTTGGGAAAGTGGGTATTTGGCAGAAAGATTACCCTGTTTTTAGCCGCTTAATAAAGTTTGGGAAAGGTATTTGGGGAAAGGGGTAGCTTGCAGAGAAGAGGGCTCTTTTTTAAGAGGAGACAAAGTGCTAGCCTGGAGGCTTAACAGCAAACTATTTCTCGCTGATTCATTCAATGATAAGGTTCAGTAGTTTTTCGTCCTTTACTACGTTAAGGGCTTAATGGGTTTAAAGATAAAATATTTATGCCATCTTTTCGGCGACAGATTTACGGCTCGTTAAGTAACTAACTTGTTATAGCGTAATACTTTTGCTAGACAAGACAAAATAAGTTTAGGGTGTTTACTTGCTTAAAGAAACGTTCTAATTGTTATGCGTGATTAAAGCGAATTGTATATGAATTTAAAAGAAGAAGTTTTTGGGTATTTAGTTGATATAGAAGAAATATCTCGGCTGAAATTATTAGAGAATCTGAGATTGAGGAATTTTTCGAAGATTTAGCAGCCCTTGAATTTGAAGATTGGGCAATCTGTTCTTACCAGATCTTAATAAAAGGAAAACATTTAAACAAGCTAGAATCTGATTATAGTAAAGAAAAAAATTTAATCGAAGGTTTAGTCTCGAAGTTTGCACAAGTCGACAAGAAGGTTGCAAGGCATATTGCTTGGCTACCATTACCAAAAATAAAGACAGAAATATCAAAGTACAATCTAAATGACAAAATGAAACAACTCTTAATTGACGGAGAATTTGATCAATTCTTTGAGGATGTAAAGTCTATTTTCGCCAGTTTATCATATAATATAAAAGTTACAGAAGCGTATTTCCATACCAGTGTTCATGTTTTACTTAAAACTCTTGGCTTTGCAATAATAAGTGAAGATGAAACAAACATAGGTCGTATAGATTCATTGATTGAGCTAGACACAAAAATCATAATAATGGAATTTAAAACAACTAACTCCAATATTGCTTTAAATCAAATCAAAGGACAGAAGTATTTTGAAAAATATTTAATCAAAAGAAAAGAAATATTTCTTATTGGTATTGGCTGCAATTTAGTTCAGCGAAATATAAGCGACTGGAAAGTAGAACAGTATTGTTAATCTAAATTCGCAATTTTCATTTAAAAAGCCTCCATAACCCAATCAAACGAGGATACAAAGGTTAAAAATACTTCATAAAATTGAGTTAACTAAGATTTTACAAGCCCTTATTCCCATTGGATGTATATTCCAAAATTGCTAAAAATACAGCGTTTAGGCGACAGGTAGAATGTACTGAAAGTCAAGTTTTTTGTAGTTGATACTGGATAAGCCACGACTTGGTAAGTTTTTTGTGCGTTACAGATATTTAAGTATAATCTTCTATTCTAATATGGCAGTGACAGCAAGTAGAGTATTTGACTTTTCTGCGGAGACGACACCAGAACAGGTTAAGGCTGAAATCGAAAGGAACTTTAGCAAAAACAATCCCAATGTCGGCAAGACACAGAGTTGTTTTATAAAAGAAGGACCTCAAACTTATAAATTTGCTATAATTCATGAAATACTTGACCGGGAAACAAAAGAACATCATCATAATGTTTTGACCTTAAAGTCTTACAAGAAATTTAAGGGAGGGTGGGAACACCAAGAGGAGCGAACATTTACTCTTGATGATGAGAATATTGATGAAATCAATCTATTGGAAACCTTTATTACAAATTTTCGCTCATATGAAAAGCAGGAAAGAAAATCTTATGGCCTCATTGAAAAAAATGACTATGAGAAATTCTCAACTATATCACAATCAGAACTTGGCGATACAATTAGTGAAATATTGGAGGATGCAGATAATTATAAACGTATTGTTCAGCAAGGAGGACTCAACTTAGTAAAAGATGTTGTTGAATGGATTTTCCAACAAAAAAACACTGAACCAATCATTGAGCAGCTAAATTCACTCGATATTGATACTCTCAAAGAACTCAGCACCGTTGCAGGGATTTCTCAAATTAATAAAATAGTGGAAATATGGAAAGAAAATAAGAATAATTGTAGTGAGGAGTTTTGGCAAACTACATTGACGGAGTATTCATGGATAATATCACAAATCTTTGCTGCCCCAGTTCTTCTGTACAAGGAGAAGGCTTACGTGGGCGGAAAAACTATTGATAACAAAGGAGCTAACCTTGTTGATATAATATATAAAAATAAATTTTCTTCCAATGTTGTAATTGTTGAATTAAAAACTCCTTGTACTGAAATTTTAGGAGGAGAATATCGGCAGACATATTCAATGTCGAGTGAAATGACAGGTGCTATAAGCCAAACACTTAATTACAAGCATCAACTCCAACAGAATTATGTCTCAATACAAATGGCAGACAGAAAAGATGTTTTTGAAGTCATCAACCCGAGAGCTTTATTGACAATTGGGAACTTTAACAAGGAACTGTATTCACATGATATTAAGGTAGAAGCTTTTGAACTATATAGGCAGAACTTAAAAGATGTTTATGTGCTTACATACGACGAATTATTTTCAAAAGTTGAAATTTTGAAATCCATACTTCAAAATGGAAAATAGTACTGTATCGGGATATAAAGCGGGTTTATAGTTTGCTTCATGTGGGTAATTTCCCAGCGATAAGATGTAAATCCTGAAAGCAACTAAGCAGCCTAATTAATAGAATATAAGCTATTATAGAAATATGATTTACCTCACTCAGTTAATCTATATCAATGAAGGGCAGGAGGCCGTCTTCCATCAGTTTGAAGATATTGCCATTCCGCTCATCGAGAAATATAAAGGGCGGCTTTTACTACGTATACGGCCCACCGACGACGCGTATATCGAACACGAGATTGACAAACCTTACGAAATCCACCTGGTCGAGTTTGACAACGAGCAGGACTTCCACGCGTTTAGCCGCGACGAAAGCCGTAAACAGTTTTTGCACTTAAAGGAGCAGTCGGTCAAGACATCTATGCTGATTCAAGGGATAAAACTTTGATAGCCGGTAAGCGTTCTTGTGCGCCAATCAATCCGCTGCCACAGGATAGGCGTAGATAGCTTATCATGCAGAAAATTAAAACCTGTTTAGCTGTTTTAGGGTGGTTGGTTCCCGTGTTGACTATAGCGCAACGTATCGATAACACGGCCTCATTTCGGCAAATGAGCCAGGATAGCTACGTCCGTCTTCACTACGATAACGATTATTTCACGGCTACAGACTATTACTATACCCAGGGCTACAACTTTGAAGTCGTCAATCCGGCGCTCCGAAAAAATCTACTTACGAAGCTGCTCATAAAGGCCAGAGGTAATCAAGTTAAATACGGTCTGGCGTTCGAGCATTTCGGCTTTACCCCAACTATTATCCAGAGCGATGTCATTCTGGTGGGCGACCGCCCGTTTGCAGGTTGTATTCTGCTCAAAACGTTCAGTATATCAACCGATACGTTACGCCGGATCAGGGTGTCGTCGGTGTTGAGTACGGGCATGGTGGGGCCGGTTGCGTTTGCGGGCGACATGCAGGCCGCCATTCATCGGCTCATCAACGGGGTTGAACCACATGGCTGGCAGTATCAGATTCGCAACGATGTCATTCTGAATTATAATCTCAACTTCGAAAAACAACTTTATGCCTATCGCCATGCGCTGTCCATCAGTGCCAATGCGCAGGCCCAGGTTGGTACATTCGCGGATCGATTGCAAACGGGGCTTGTGGTAATGGCGGGCCGGTTCGATTCACCATTTGGTACTACTCCGTCCAATCGACGGTTACCGCTGCAACTGTATGTGTATGCTCAACCGCTGGTTAGTGTAGTCGGTTATGATGCTACCCTGCAAGGTGGTCTATTCAATCGAAGCAGCCCCTACGTAATTCCAGCCGACCAGCTGGCGCGCACAACGTTCCAGGCGAACATTGGGGCTGTTTTTCGCTACAAAAACCTGTATCTGGAATATTACCAGTCGCTGCTCACCCGGGAATTTGAGACGGGCATGCCTCACCGCTGGGGTGGCGTAAAAATTGGCGTGTCGTTCGGCTCATTTGCCAAGCCTGGAAAGTGAATTTAATTAACCATCAATCTACTGGTTTTCAAGTTATTACTTCGTAAATTACGTCGCTAGTAACTCCTTTTCAACCGAACATCGCACCATGACTGTATCTTCTCCAGAACTCCTGCACGTACTGGATTGGACGATTCAGACAATCCGGTTTGTCAAAAAGCACTTTTTAATCATTTTTGGATTGGGACTGGTCGCTGCATTTGGGCGGGCCATTCAGCTGCGGGCATTCGGTCCGGTCAGTCCGTTGTCTCACACGTTGCTTGAAATGGTGATTGAGGGTGCCCGCATTCTGCTATTTTTTTATGCGCTGGGACTAACCAACGTCAGAACGGGTGCCAATCGGCTAATGCAGCTTTTCACCAATAAACAGGCACGTAAGCAGAGTTGGCGGGTAGCGACTCAAAACGTGCGGAAGAAATGGTTCGCGATGCTGATCAATTTTGTCGTGTTTTTGATCATCGCTTTCCTGTTTAACGTATTGATCAATCACATTGCCTACGAGACCTGCCTGTACATTACGTTGAAATCCCGCCAGATCATCTCTGATCAAACCTCCGAATGGGCGATCATTCTGTTTTTCAAAAATATCTCCGTTATTCCCTTCACCTTAATTTTCAACGCGCTGTTTTTACTTTGGCTCGTCAATCGCCTGCCAAAATCAGTTGCTTACTGATACGTAGTACTGGAAAAATAAACAGTCGTGCCCCGGTTCAAGACTGAGACACGACTGTTAACAAACGTTTATGTGTAGTGATGGTGGTGGAATGAGTGTATTTACTGTGGCTTATTTGTGAAGTTGATGTGCTTCTGCGATAACCTTATTCTGCGCTTTCATACTGAAAGACAGCAGGGTACCGATTAGCAAAGAAGAAAGAAAGACACTAAGCAGTAAACAGTGTTTGAATTTCATGGTATACGTAGTTCCAGGTGGAAGGATGATACAAAAATGGTGTATACATTAGCACTGCGCCATGACAAATTGATCAACTGTCGATTTCATGTGATAAACTGTTCTAAAACGTCGATGAATCACATCAGGCCTTTTTGAAAAAGTGCAACTTTCTCTTGACTCTCCCCCTACGTCATAGCCTACATTTGGTTCGTCAATCAAAACAGGCAGCGTTTATGCGATACTATTCGGTCAATAATCTGGCGAAACTGGCGGGTGTTAGTGTGCGCACACTGCACCACTATGATCGTCTGGGGCTGTTGAAACCATCCGTCCGTACCGAGGCCAGGTACCGGCTGTATGGCGAAAACGAGCTGATCCGACTACAGCAGATTCTCTTTTACAAGGAACTGGACTTTTCGCTCAGCGAAATTTCCCGTATTCTTAAAGACCCGGATTTCAATCCGATAACTGCGCTGGAAAGCCATAAACTGGCCCTTCAGGCTCGACAATACAGGATCACTACGTTGCTGGCTACGATTGACAAAACTATTTCAACTTTAAAGGGAGAACGAGTTATGGTAACGAACGAAGAACTATACGAAGGCTTTCCTACGGGACAGACGTATCGCCAGGAAGCAATAGAGAAATACAGTACAAAGGAGGTGGAAGCCAGCGAACATAACCTGCGTCAATTGGGTAAAACGGGTTTTGAACAACTAAAAGCGGACCAGCAGGATATTGCTAAAACGTTGGCAGGCATGACGCAGCTAGATCCGACCAGCAACGTAGTGCAGCAGCAGATCGCGCGTCACTACGCCAACATTCGTGGGTTCTGGGGTGAGGCTGTTTGCCGGAACAAAAACATGGCCGAAGCCTACATAGGATTGGCACAGCTTTATGTAGATGATCCACGGTATACGAGCCAGAACGGTCAGGAAAATCCTGAATACACCGTCTTTTTACAAAAAGCAATGACTTATTTTGCCGACACACAGTTATCGAAATAAGTTATTATTTTAAACACAGAGCCACGGAGAACACAGAGTTTAAAAAAGTAGGTTAACTCCGTGTTCTCCGTGGCTCTGTGTTTAAAACTTTTTAATCTGAACGTACTCATTCTGGCATGAAAGACGCCTTTTATCTACTTACCCTTACTGTTCTTTTCGGTTGTTCGAATGAAAAAAAAACCAGTCAGTCGGCAAAGGTCGATACGGTTCAAACGAACGTAGCACCCAGCGCTTCCCAGCTTGCCGAAGCCATACCAAGTAAACCGGCAGCCAAACGAGCGCCCTCTCCCCTCGTCACTACGTGGACGTACGAAAACAAATCCGACAAAATCGGGGGAACGGTTTCCAGAGCGTCAATCACTTCGCCCGATTCCCTTAAATTCGGTTTCCCTTACGAAGCTGGATCAACCGCTACGTTGTCAATCCGGAAACGGGACGACAACACGACGTTGTTCCTACGGGTGTCGAATGGGCAGTTTAACCGCAGTTTTCAGGGAGGCAATGCCCGCATCCGGTTTGACAATGAATCAGCCGCTACGTATACCTTCTCGGCTGCTGAAAACGGGAGTGCTAACGTTATCTTTTTCGATGAGGTCCAGAAGCTGATCAGGAAGATCAAAGCATCGAACAAAATGGTCATTGACGTTGAATTTTACGCCCAGGGCACCAGGCAGATTGAGTTCAGTACAGCCGGTTTGACATGGAAGTAAACGTTACGTTGCACTCGGCAAAACCAAGCGGAAACGAAAGGAACGGCACAAACTCCGATTGGCAGGACATCCCAAATTTTTCCAACATTGACCGCTACTTTAGCGATACATTAGCGCGAAGAATACGATGAAAGTACTGGTCGTAGAGGATGAGAAAGGGCTGGCCGAGAGTATAACTGACTACATGGTGCAGGATGGGTACATCTGCGAAACGGCCACTACGTTCGGGGAGGCCGAAGAGAAAATTCACCTGTACAACTATGACTGCATCATTGTCGATTTAACACTGCCCGATGGGAACGGATTCCAGATAATTGAGACCCTTAAACGCCTGACGGCTACTACGGGCGTCATCATCATATCGGCACGTAACGCCCTGGAAGACAAATTAAAAGGCCTGGAAATAGGCTCCGATGACTACCTGACCAAGCCGTTCCATTTGTCGGAGTTGAATGCCCGCGTTAAGTCGCTGCTACGTCGGCGGCAGTTTGGCGGGCATACCGAAATCCGGTTTCAGGAGATTCGGGTCGTGCCGCATACCCGCAATGTGTTTGTGAATGGGCAGCCCACGACACTATCACGGAAAGAGTATGATTTGCTGCTCTATTTTCTGTCCAACATCGACGTAGCACTAACCAAAGCCTCCATTGCCGAGCATCTTTGGGGCGACAACATCGACTCCGCCGATTCGTTCGATATTGTGTATTCGCACATTAAAAACCTGCGTCGAAAGTTGCTGGAAAAAGGGGCCGCCGACTATGTTCAATCCATCTACGGCATCGGCTATAAATTCAGTATGCCTTGAAACTGCTCACCAAAACCAACCGGATTTATCTGGCGTTCTCGCTGGTTATCTATCTGTTAACGGCCGTGTCGTTTTATCAGATTATCCGCATGGTCATTTACGACGAAGTCGAAAACCGGTTACGGGTCGAAAAGCGGGATTTTGAAGAATACGTACGAATGCACAATTCCTGGTCGACCATCCCTTACTTTGTCGAGAACAAGATTGTGGTTGTGCCTGCCCGGGGCAGTAAATTTCAGCGGGAAGTATTCACCGACACATTGATTCAGAATCGGTACGATAACGAACTGGCGCCCTTTCGCCAGTTGACCTTCTACGAACCCATTCAGGGCGTCATGCACCGGGTGTCGATCCGTAAATCGCTGATTCAGACCTACCGGCTTATCGAAGTCATTACGGTTGTTATGATCGTTTTTCTGGGCTTGCTGCTGCTGGGTTCATTCTGGTTTCAGGGAAAACTTTCGGGCCGACTCTGGAACCCCTTCTACAATACGTTGGCCCGGCTTAAATTTTTCGATCTGGCCAGTGACAAGCCCCTGGAACTGGATAAATCAGAAATCACGGAATTTACGGAACTGAATGAAGTACTCCAGAAAATGGCCGACAAAATGCGGCAGGACTACAGCAGTCTGAAAGAGTTTACTGAAAACGCGTCGCACGAAATGCAGACTCCACTGGCGCTTATCAACGCCAAGGTCGAGCAACTCATTCAAACGAAACAGTTGACGGAAGTCCAGATGAACTGGATCGACAGCATCTATCAGGCCTCCCGACGTATCGCGCGGTTGAATCAGGGGTTACTGCTATTAGCGAAGATTGAAAACCGGCAATTTAACGATGTCCAACAAATAAATTTCACGCAGTTGCTGATCGAGAAATTGCAGGACATGGAGGAAGTCCTTACCCATAAACACCTGACTGTGAGCGAACAACTAACAGCGCCGTTCGACGTATTACTGCCTGCATCGCTGGCCGATAGTTTAGTCACGAATCTGGTTAGCAATGCCATCAAGCATAACCAGGCGGGCGGACAAATAAAGCTGACCTCGACGAACAATCAACTCAGTTTAAGCAATACGGGTGGGCTGTTAACAACGGACCCGGAACGGCTTTTTGAGCGATTCAAAAAGGAAAGTACCGGGCCCGATTCTGTTGGGCTGGGGTTAGCCATTGTCAAGCAAATCTGCGACAGCTACAACATTGGTGTTTCGTACCACTACGTTGATGGCATGCATACCATTTCACTGACAGCCTTTCACTGAACGTATCAATTCCACGCATCGAGCAACCGGCGAATAATGATGATTTCTCCAACATGGTAGGCGGTATGATCGGCGACAAGCAGGATTTCACGAAGCAGATTTTGTCCATCACCGTGCGCAAAAGGCGTATAAAAATCAGGCTCGGGATCGTTGATTAGCGTCACAATTGCCGCACGATCTTCCCGAATCTGTTTCAGCGCCTGCTGCCAGTCCTCTTCTGTAGGCGCTACGTCCTTCGTCCAGTAGCTGTCTGGCCAGGGGCGTGACTGATAGTTCGGATTGCGGGAAAAATCGAGAATATCCTCCTGAACGATACGAATATGGTCAACGATTTGCCAGATGCTATACGGCAGTTTATCCGGTTTAACGCCCCGCAGCTCGGTTGGTAAATCCTTGATAGCCGCATCAAACGATTTATGTGCGTTGCTTCCGGTCAGTAGAGAGATCAATTGCTTACGTAGTGCGGAGGTTGTATCGGCGACAGGTTGGTTGGATTCAGTCATTATTCATGTGGTTTATCCTTGTTCATAAACTACCAATTTTCAGACAAAATAGTTATTCGTCCGGCGATACGTTCCTTTATTTTTCTGACAAAACCCAGGTATCGGTGGTTATCAACGGATGAAAGCAATGATTATAACCCGTCCCGGCGATGGCTCTGTTCTTCAACTTCAGGAACACGCTACCCCACAACCTCAGGCCGGACAAGTTCTTATACGGGTTCACGCGGCTGGCGTGAATCGAAGCGATATTCACCAGCGGCAGGGCGGTTACGGAAGCGATCCAAGGGGCCAGATTCCGGGCCTTGAAGTGGCCGGTGTTATCGAAAAGTGTGGTTCCAATGTCAGTCGCTGGCAGGTGGGCGATGCGGTATGTGCGCTCCTGAAAGGTGGTGGCTATGCTGAATATGTAGCGGTCGACGAACGGCATTGCCTGCCTGTACCATCGAATCTAACTTTTGTAGAAGCGGCCTCCTTACCCGAAACGGTATTGACAGTCTGGTCAACGGTTTTTCAATGGGGACACTTAAGACAAGGCGAAAATTTTCTGGTCCACGGCGGCAGTAGTGGCATTGGCGTAACAGCGATTCAATTAGCTAAAGCCTTCGGAGCCAATGCGTATGCCACCGCGGGCAGTGATGAGAAACGGGCGGTTTGCGAACAGCTTGGCGCAATAAAATGTATCAACTACAAAAAAGAGGACTTTGAAAAGGCTCTATCTGGTATAGAGATTAACGTCATTCTCGATATGGTTGGCGGTGAGTATACACCCAAAAACCTGCGTCTGATGGCCCTGGACAGTCGGCTGATGTTTATCAATTCGATGCAGGGAGCCGATAGCCAGATTCATATTCCAACACTGATGCAAAAGCGGATCACCATCAGCGGTAGTATGCTCAAACCCCGTGACGACGATTTTAAAGCGGCTTTGACCGCCGATGTCGAAAAGCAGGTGTGGCCTCTACTGACTGACGGTCAGCTCAAACCACTTATTTATCGAACCTTTCCCCTAGCTGAAGCAGCACAGGCACAAGCGTTGATGGAAAGCAGCGAGCACACTGGCAAAATTATCCTTGACCTTGACACTTAACCTGGAAGAACCAATCAATAGCCTTCGTCCGTAACCAGATAATAGCTCTTATTCTGGGTTTGCTGGTCGGCCGTTCGCGTGGTGAAGGTCAACCATTCGACGTGCGTATATTCGTCGAAGGGAGCGCTGTGGCTGTCGGTCACTTCCTGACTTTGCTCTGCTAACTGGTCTTTGATGAATGCAATAGCTTCTTCCCGAGAATCGAAACTGCCTAATAAGTCGCCAAAGTCGAGCGTAGGTTCTTCGTTGGGGAGTTCGCCCTGGATATTTGAGATAGGGGATTCAGGGTGCCCGGATTGATTAGCCTTTGCGGGGGCGTCATACAGTTCTATAGTCATAGGAACACAAGGTTATGCTGAAAAAGCAGCTATTCACTGATAACTGCTCGAATAGACAACTCAATAAACGGGTAAGTGTTGGCGACGGGTTGCTTTTACGTAGCCGTCCGGATCGGCTTGCTTCTCCCCATAAAGCAACGTGATTCCAAGGAATATACGTTAACAATAGAATCGTTACGTATCTTCAGTTATGACGCCAGAAAACTGAAGAATAGCAATGAAATTGTCCATTGCGAAACGAAATTTGAAAAGTTTACGTCAGTAGACAACTTATATCCGTTACCTATGGTTCATTAAGTGAGGATATGATTTTTCACTATATAAATCAGACTACTCGATAGTACTAGGGCCTCCTTCTCGATATAAAGTCATGACGCTTTCAGCCATGATACGCCCACGAGAATAAACACGACCAATGGAAACATTTAATAAAAAGGAAAAAGAAAAGTTAAGACAGAAAAAGAGAAAAGATAAGCAGGAGAAGAAAGAGGATCGGAAAGCGAATGCCCAAAAGGGCCAGTCGCTCGATGAGATGTTGGCTTATGTGGACGAAAATGGCAACATTACGAACACTCCTCCTGATCCCCGACGAAAGAGACAAATAAACGAGGAAGATATCCAGCTTGGTGCCGCCAAAGTGGAAAGTGGTCCGGCTCAGGATGTGATCCACCAGGGCGTGGTGACCTTCTTTAATGCCTCGAAGGGATATGGCTTTATTAAAGACCTACAGACGCAGGCAAGCATATTCGTGCATATTAATGCCCTGACTGAGCCAATCAATGAGCAGGACAAAGTAACGTTTGGCCTTACCTCAACCCCAAAAGGGCCCAATGCGATTGACGTAAAGAAAGTCGCGTAACCTTCCTGCTGACAGCTATACTCGTTCCTCTTATTACAACCCATATAGTGTAATAAGAGGAATAGAACTACCAGCCAGCCATAATGGCCAGCTGGGGCTTTTCCATGCCCTTTCTGGCGTGTCCGTGTAAAGTTTTTTCCCTCAAGCATCTTCATACTTCCAGTCCCTTAGTGCCTCCCCTTCACTACTGCCTGAATCAATAGGTCTACTTATTACCTTATCAGCGAAGCATAAAGGTAACCATTCCTGAAAATTGCATTATTTGTTAAAAAAACATTAAAAAAATTTATCAAATTCTTTTTTGTTTAAAGGATTAAGCATAGATTTGGGCGCAATAATTAATGGATGAGTGCTAAAAAAACTTCGTTAAAGGATATAGCGCAGCGAGCAGGCGTTTCTATGGCGCTCGTGTCTTATGTCTTGAATGGGAAAGAAAAAGAGAGCCGGGTTGGACAGGAAATCGCTGGTAAAATCAAACAGATAGCCAGTGAGTTAGGGTACCAGCCCAATCACCTGGCAAAAAGCTTACGAAGTGGTAAGACGCATACCATCGGATTAATTATCGCCGATATTTCAAACCCGTTTTTTGCGAACATCGCCCGGGTAGTAGAAGACGAAGCAAAACGACATGGATATACCGTGATTATTGGTAGTTCAGACGAAAACGCCGAAAAATCACGGGATTTATTGAACGTATTGATTAACCGGCAGGTCGATGGTTTTATCATTGTTTCGGCCGAAGATTCACAGGAGCAGGTTCAATATCTAAAAGACAAGAAAATACCCTTCGTTTTATTAGACCGGTATTTTCCAGCTATACAAACCGATTTCGTATCCACCAATCATTATAAAGCAGCCTATAATGCGGGCGTGCACTTAGTAAAAAACGGGTATAAACGCATTGGAATGATTGCCTACGATTCGCAGCTTTTCCACATGCAGGAGCGGATAAGAGGCTATGTAGAAGCGTTGACGGATAATCATATACCGTTTCAGGAGCACTGGTTAAAACGAGTACGTATCAGCGCCATCGAACAAGGTGTGAAAGCAGCTATTGATGAAATGATGGCGTCCGAACAACCGGTCGACGCACTGATTTTTGCAACATATAGCCTGGCGATCAATGGGTTGAAATACATAAATGAATTACGATTAAATGTTCCGGGTGATTTGGCCATTGTTAGTTTCGGACAGGCAGAAGCATTTGACCTTTACTACTGTCCGATAACATATTTGAAACAGCCAATTGGGCTTTTGGGCCAGACAGCGGTTGAATTGTTAGTCAAAAAATTAAAGGAGCCTCAGGCAGAACCATCCCAGATACTTATGGAAGCAGAATTAATCATACGCGCTTCTTCAAAAACAAAATCTCTTGTAAACAACTAGTTTTACCCAATTGCTTAAACGATTAAGCCGAACGTTAACTTGACTATTCTTACCCTTAACGCTACATGCAACGCAGAAACTTTCTTAAATCCGCTTTAGTCAGTTCGACTGCCGTCTGGGCTGGTCTGCCCATCGCGCAAACTCTTGCCGCTGCCCCAAAATTAAAAATCACTAAAATCAGGTATTATGCGGCTCCCGGCTACAACAAACCGCTGTTTAATCAGGCGCGCGGAATAGTCGAAATCGAAACCGACGGCGGCATCATCGGTATTGGTGAAGGGGGATCAAAAGACATGATCGAGCAATGTGCGCAGATGATTATTGGCGAAGATCCGTTTCGAGTCGAACACCTCTGGCAGAATGTGTACCGGGGCATGTTTTATCCACCGGGCCGGGAAAAACTTCACGCCCTGGGTGCCCTGGAAATGGCGCTGTGGGACATTAAAGGGAAAGCATTAGGCGTACCGGTTTATGAGCTGCTGGGGGGCGCCACCCGCGATTATGTAGAATGCTACGCCACGGGCTTCCGGGCATCGAAGGCCAAAAATGAGGAAGATCGGGCCAGAGATTGTATCGAAGCGGGTTTACGGGCCTATCGGATTGGTCCAACCGGCGGCAATGGTGATCAGCCGTTTGACTTCTACGATAACGCCAAAAAGACCATCGAATTCTGCAAACGTATCGACTCGGCCGTAGGCGGTGGTGGCAAATGGGCGCTTGATTTGCATACGCGCTTTGACTTGACGGAGGGTATTAAAATCTGCAAGGCGCTGGAAAATCTGGAGCCCTATTTCGTCGAGGATATCGTTCGGTCTGAAAATCCGGCAGTCTACAAAACGGTACGTCAGATGACGAATGTACCTATCGCGGTTGGGGAGCAATTCGGTGATCGGTGGGACATTAATGAGTTCATTGAGCAACGCCTGATCGACTATACCCGTATTACGTTGCCAAACACGGGCGGCATTGGCGAATTCAAAAAGATAGCTTCCCTTTGCGAGACGCACTACGTTGGTATGATTCCGCACTTCACAGGACCGCTATCTACCGCAGCGCTGGTGCACGTATTGGGCTCCAGCAGCCCTAACCGCTGCCTGATGGAACTGGGTGGTGGCGAACCGGAGCGACCAGCCTACTTCAACGAGGATTTTATAAACTTTAAGAATGGCAAGTTATACCTGAATCCGAGTCCGGGATTGGGCGTCAAATTCGACCCCAAGAAAGCAACGTTCGTGATGGAAGTAACTGCTAAAACGCAGTTCCCGCACCCAATTCTGAAAAGCCCTGACGGCGCTATTCATAACTGGTAAGGGACTGACTGGCGCAAATGAACCCAAACGCCGGACAGACCCGCGCTACGTTGACGCCTGGCTTTCCGACCGGGCTGGCGTACCAGGCGTCAACGAAAATAACCTAAACAAGCCAACGTAAATAGTTACCAAACATCAGCTTCCGCTGGTTAGGCAAGCTGTTTTCATATCCTTCATAAAATTAAACTATACCAATATTAATCATTGATATATACAGAGTGATTTGCCTTTTCCTAGAACCCTTAACCAATTTTGTCCATGAATAAAGCTCTAATTCTTCTTCTACTTTATCCCTTTTTATGCTGTTGCCTGGCGTTTGGGCAAGGCAATAAGGTGACCGGCAAAGTAACCGGAAGGGATAACCAGGGACTTCCTGGCGTGAATGTTGTCGTGGGCGGTACATCGACCGGTACGGCTACCGATGCCGAAGGTAACTACTCGATTAACGTACCAACAACTGGCTCGTTGGTGTTTTCCTACATCAGCTACGTGAGCCAGACGGTTGCGGTTAATAACCGCTCTGTCATTAATGTAACGCTGGCCGAAGATGCAAAAGCTATTGACGAAGTAATCGTTACAGCGCTCGGTATCAAGCGAGAGGCCAAAACGCTGGGTTATGCCACGGCTACCGTTAACGCTGATCAGATTTCTGTAAACCGCACCAACAATTTCGTGAGTGGTTTGCAGGGTAAAATGGCCGGTGTAAATATCACCAGTATGGGGTCGGGTCCAGCCGGAACAGCTAAAATTCGTATCCGTGGTCAGTCGTCGTTCAGCGGGCAGAACAACCCACTGATCGTTGTGAACGGCGTTCCCATCGATAATTCCAACTACTCGCTTGGTGGCGACTATGGTTCCCGCGCCATGAATAACTCCGATGGTGGCGATGGGCTGAGTAGCATCAACCCCGACGATATTGAAACAATGACCGTTTTGAAAGGCGGCACGGCTGCCGCACTCTACGGTTCTCGTGCCAAAGACGGCGTTGTGATGATTACCACGAAAAGTCGGGGTGCGGGCAAGGGGTTTGGTGTTACGTATAACACCAACTTCACCACCGAAACGGCACAGGATTATACCGATTTCCAGTACGAATACGGGCAGGGTGAAGGGGGCATACGCCCCACCACCACCAGACCGCAATCGGGTGTGTGGAGTTTTGGCGAGAAGTTTCAACCGGGTATGACGCAAACGCTGTTCGAAAACCAGACCTATCCATACGAACCGGTCTACAATCGGGTGAAGCAGTTCTACCGCACGGGTACTAACTTCACTAATACAGTAACCCTGGCCAACAATGGCCAGAATGGCGGCTTTAGCCTCTCATTAAGCAACACCGATAACAAGGGTATTATGGAGAACAATACCTTTAATCGGAAGGTGATCAACCTGGGCTTTTCGCAAAACATCAATAGTAAATTGACCGTTTCAGGAAACATTAATTACTCCAAGGAGAACAACGTTAACCCGCCCCAGTTGAACGCACAGGATTTTTCGGTTTCGACGGTCGTCTTCACCCTGGCGAACTCCATGCCTTTTCAGGCGCTGCGGGATAATCAGGTTCTGCCCAACGGCGACGAGTTTTCGTTCGCGCGATTCCTGGTCCGGAACAATCCGTATTACTCCATGAATTATCACTTCGAGAATGTTCTGCGCGACCGGATCTTTGGCAATATTGCCCTCAAATACCAGTTCACGGACTGGCTGTATCTACAGGGACGTATTGCGCAGGACTACTACATCCGGAATCAGGATTACAACATTCCGAATGGATACGCACCCATCGCTAAAGCGCCAACCGGCTACGTAAACGGTTCCTATACACAGGATGTGCGCCAGAATACCGAACGGAACATCGACTTCATTCTGGGTGGTAACAAAACCTTTGGGAAGATTGGTGTCGACGTAACGCTAGGCGGAAATACCCGCTACGCTCGTAACGATTACAACAGTGTAACCGTACAGGATTTCGTACAACCGGGTCTGTATACCGTTGCCAATGGACGTATCAAAAACCCCATTTACAGCCTCTCGGAAAAGAAAATTAACTCGCTGTACGGATCAGCTACTGTCTCCTACAACGATTACTTATTCCTGACCGCAACGGCACGTAACGACTGGTTCTCAACCCTGGCTCCAGCGAACCGGAGTATTCTTTACCCGTCCTTAACCGGTAGTTTCGTATTCTCTCAGGCGTTTGAAAACCTACCCGCGTGGATATCATTTGGAAAAATCCGGGCAGCCTACGCACAGGTGGGATCAGACAATGTAAACCCTTATTCAAACGCCTTATACTATCAGGTCGATAACAATTCATTCCCGAATCCAGCGGGTCAGTTGGTGCCCGTTGGTGGCATTAACGTGGCAACAGTTCCGAATAAAAACCTGCGCCCGCTCCGAATTCAGGAAGCCGAAGTTGGTCTGGAATTGAAGCTGTTCAATAACAAACTGGGTTTCGACTTTACGTATTATCACAAAACGACCAACGACCAGATTCTGGCGGCCCAGATTTCGGATGCTTCCTCCTACACCAATAAGCTGATCAACGTAGGACGTAGCATGAACCAGGGGCTCGAAGTGGCGCTGAACTTCTCACCTATCGTGTCGACAAATTTCCGCTGGGATGTCAATGCCAACGCATCGTACAATACGTCGAAAGTACTGCAACTTGGTTTGTCGCCCAACGACACTGTCATTACAGTAAGTGGTGGCAGTGGTCGGGTGTTGAATCAGGTGGTGGGCAAGCCCATCGGGCAGTTGTACACGTTCATGTATCTGCGCGACTCCCAGGGTCGGAAAGTATTCGATCAGAACAGCGGCATGCCACTACGTAACAATACGTTGGTGAATGTGGGAAATGCATTGCCTACCTACTTCGGCGGAATCACCAATACGTTTACGTTCAAAGGCATATCGTTATCGGTCCTGATTGATTTCAAACTGGGCCACAAAATGATTACCGGGCGCAACATCAACTACCTGCGCCACGGTCTGTCGAAGCGGACATTGCCAGGCCGGGATGTGGGCTACGTCATCGGCGACGGTGTGAATCCTAACGGGGAAGTCAACAAAACCAGAGCGGCTGTACAACCCTTCTACGAATCGCTCAACCCGCTGGGCATTCACGAAGATTTTGTAAATAATGCTGGTTTCTGGAAACTGCGGCAAATTACACTAGGCTATGATTTCACTAAACTACTCCCACCCAGTCTCTTTATCAAAGGACTGAAACTAAGCGCTGTAGCCAACAACGTATTGATCATCAAGAAATGGACTGAAAACATGGACCCAGAAGAAGCCAATGTTTCATCGGACAACTCCGTTGGGCTCGATTTCTGGCCTGGGCTACCCCCAACCCGCACCATGGGCTTCAACCTAAATGTTCGATTCTAACTTTCTGTCATTCCGAGGAATGAGGCATCTTCGTTAGCAGTAGAATTTTCTCACCCTAAGATTCCTCCTGGCGTCGGAATGACAGGAAACTAAAAAACATGAAAATCATGAAAGCAACTATAAAATACGCCTTCACCTTACTCCTCTCCGTGAGCTTTCTTACGGGTTGCGATGATGGCCTTACCGAAATTAATACCAACAAGGTCGACCCCACGTCGCTGGCTCCGTCGATGGTGCTCAATAAGGCGATCATCAATACCAACTACCTCGACGGGTTTGGTACGCTGGGTATGCTCTGCTACAATTTCGGCATTGTACAACAGATCATTACGCCGTATGGCAGCTCATTATCGGGCGGAAACTACGATCAGGTGAACAGTGGCAATACACCGTTGGTGTGGCAGAATATGTACCGCAACGTAGTGAAGCAGCTCGTATCGGTGCTGGATCAAACCAAATCCGACCCTTTGCAGGTCAATACGTATCAGGCAGCCCGTATCTGGAAAGCGTATGCTTACATGCTTCTGACCGATACGTACGGCGATGTTCCTTATTCGGAAGCGGGACAAGGGTACACTACCGAGATTATTGTCCCTAAATACGACGCCCAGCAGGATATTTATAAGGACATTCTGAAGGAACTGGATGAAGCGTCGGCAGCCCTGACAACAACTCAGTCTCCGGTTGTGACCGATATTTTATACGGTGGCGACGTAGCGAAGTGGAAAAAACTGGGCTATTCGTTTATGTTACGTGCCGCCATGCGCCTGACTAAAGTTGACCCCGCCATGGCCGAAACCTACGTCAAGAAAGCAGTAACAGGTGGCGTATTTCAGTCAAACGCCGACAACTCAATTCTCCGGCACACATCTACATTTAACAACTACATTGCCAACCACTTACAAGCCCGCGAAAAAACCAATTTTTACCTGGCGGCTCCCTTTGTCGATTACCTGAAAGCCAACAGTGATCCACGTCTGCCCATTTTTGCGGTTCGTTATGTTGGCGCCAAAGGTGGTCAGGAGCAGGTATCAGGACGGGCTTCGTCTGATCCGGCGGTGCAGGTGGGTATGCCGATGGGTTACAACGACGTATCGATCTCCTCTACGTTTGCCGCTAACAACGTAGTGAGCCTGTGGGATTACACGCAGGTGAATCTGAACACCGTCTTGAAATTGGATGCGCCCGAATTTCACGTTACGTATGCCCAAACCCTGCTTTTACTGGCCGAAGCCGCCACGAAAGGTTGGGTAACCGGCACAGCCGCTGATTACTACGCCAGAGGCATTCGGGCCAATCTGGAGCAGATGGCGTCATACGGATCAACCATTCCTGAAGCCTCAATCAAAGCGTATCTGGACGCCCATCCGCTCGATGCGACGAAAGCCCTGGATCAGATCAATACGCAGTACTGGGTCGCCAGCTTCCTGGATGGCAACGAATCGTGGGCCAATTTCCGACGTAGTGGTTTCCCGGCGCTGAAAAAGAACCCCTACCCCGGCTCTGAAGTCAAAGGTGATTTCATCCGTCGACTCCCCTATCCTGATAGTGAGATCGTTGTTAACTCCGGCAAACTGAACGAAGCCATCACGCGGCAGGGTCCCAATACGCTGGACACGCGGGTATGGTGGGATAAAAAGTTATAATTTTTTTTCTCTACCCCACCCCTCCCCTTAATTCAAGGGGAGGGGCTAAATCCACCAAGCTCATATTATAATAAAAGGATAAAAATAGCCAAGTCCTCACCCCTCCCCTTAGTTCAAGGGGAGGGGCCGGGGGTGGGGTAATTCACTAGCAATCAAACCGTTTAAACCCTTTCTTTTCTCTCATGAATCAACCTGATCAAAGCCGCCGTGATACGTTAAAAATGCTGGGTTTCGGCTCGACAGCCGGTGTACTGGGCCTCTTTGGCGGTATGTCAACCGCCGAAGCTCGTGAACAACAGGGGAAACCCCAATACGCTGTTGGGGCACCACCCGTAAAAATTAAAAGTGTTAAAGCCATTGCCACCGCTCCCCAGGGTTCTAACCTAATCGTCGTCAAAGTCGAAACCACTGAGCCTGGGTTGTACGGACTCGGCTGCGCGACATTTACCCAACGTGCAGCAACGGTAATCGTGGCCATTAACACGTACCTTAACGAGTTCTGCGTTGGCAAGGACGTCGACAATATCGAGGACATGTGGCAGGCTGCTTATGTCAGTTCCTACTGGCGCAATGGACCAGTGCTCAACAACGCTCTTTCAGGACTCGATCAGGCCCTTTGGGACATCAAAGGCAAGCGCGCCAAAATGCCGGTTTACCAACTTTTGGGTGGCAAGGTTCGGTTTGCCATTCCGTGCTACACCCATGCGGGCGGCAACACGCCGGAAGCCGCAGCCGAAAGCGTGAAGAAGTTTATGGAGCAGGGTTTCAAATACATCCGCATTCAGCAGGGTGGTTATGGAGCCGTGGGGGCAACGTCCGACAAGCCGGATTTCAAGGCCGCCGGGTTCGGGGGAGAAACCGACAACTACATGAACGTACAGCTTTATCTGAAATCAGTCCCCAAAATGTTCGATGTCGTTCGGAAACAGTGTGGAGATGAAATCGAATTGCTCCATGATATTCATGAACGAGTGCAGCCCATTGAAGCCATTAATATGATCAAGAAGGTGGAAGAGTATCGCCCGTTCTTCATCGAAGATCCTTTCTCGCCCGAAAACATGAAGTGGTTTGCCCAATTGCGTCAGGCAACATCGGTGCCCATTGCGATGGGTGAGCTATTCAACAATATCAATGAATTTAAAGAGCCAATGGTCAACCAATGGTTCGATTTCATTCGGATACACGTATCGCAAATTGGTGGCATCACCCCAGCCATGAAAGTAGCCCGACTGGGTGAGTGGTTCAATATTCGCACAGCCTGGCACGGACCGGGAGACGTATCGCCAGTGGGTCACGCAGCTCATGCGCACATCGACCTGGCCGTGTGGAACTTCGGGATTCAGGAAGCCGTGCAGTTTTCA
Organism: Spirosoma endophyticum; assembly: GCF_900112365.1. GTDB lineage: Bacteria > Bacteroidota > Bacteroidia > Cytophagales > Spirosomataceae > Spirosoma > Spirosoma endophyticum. The sequence goes on from NZ_FOLQ01000001.1 coordinate 710,690, forward strand.
GACAAAATTAAGGAAGTCTTCAGTGGTTGCCCAACAATGGACAAAGGGTATATGTCAGTCAATGAAGTGCCCGGATTGGGTGTGGACATTAATGAGAAGGAAGCCGCCAAATACCCGATCACGACCAAGTCTAACTGGCAGGTTCGCAAGATGGATGGTACGATTATTCGACCATAGGTCGGTTTACGGTCTTCGGGTTACGGACCTCCGTAACCCGAAGACCGTAAACCCCATACACTCCCTTTTTTTTCTAGGATTGCTTAAACGATTAACGTTCTACGATTTAACTAAACCCTTATGAAATCTCCCGCTAAAAAATCCGGCATGTCGCGCCGGTCTGCCATCCAGTCCGTGTTGGGTGTGGCCGGTATGGGAACGATGGTTTTGCCACAAACGTCGTATGCCGCCAGCCCCGGCCACTTTGCCGATTACAGCAAAGTGAAGATTACCAAACTCGAAACCTTTCTGGTGAAGCCGCGGTGGATTTTCCTCAAAATTCATACAGATGTTGGCGTATATGGCCTGGGAGAACCGCTACTCGAAGGCCGGGCGCTGACCATTCAGACCGCCATCAAAGAAGTAGAACCGTATCTGATTGGTAAAGATCCTCGGCATGTGGTGCACCACTGGCAGGCGATTTACCGGCATGCCTTTTATCGGGGTGGACCGATTCTGACGAGCGCCCTTAGCGGCATTGACCATGCATTATGGGACATTAAAGGCAAGCTATTGAACGTACCGGTTTACGAGCTGCTGGGCGGCCCAACTCGCGACCGGGTCCGGATTTATGGGCGGGCCAGCAATGCGGAGGACATTAAAAAACGGAAGGCCGAAGGGTACACGGTTATCAAAACGGGTGTTGCGCATAAGAATCCGGCCAACATTGTCGAGAATCCGCAATTCATCAAATACGCCGTCGACAATTTCGCTTCCCTCAGAGAAGCGGGTGGTCCTGAGATGGACATTGCCATCGACTTTCACGGAAACATTTCACCCCAAACGGCTAAGGTGCTCATCAAGCAACTGGAGCCGTTTCAACCCATGTTTATTGAGGAACCCTGCCAGGCGCAGAACGTCGATATTATGGCCGACATCGCGCGGGGCACGCACCTTCCCATTGCGGCTGGCGAACGTATTTTCACCAAGTGGGGCTTCCGTGAACTACTGGAGAAGAAAGCTGTCAGCATCGTTCAGCCCGACCTCTGCCACGCCGGTGGTATCACCGAAGGTCGCCTGATTGCGGGTATGGCCGAAGCGTACTACGTTCCCGTTGCGCCCCATAATCCGATGGGACCCATCTCACTGGCGGTGGGCCTGCATCTGGCGGCCAGCATCCCCAATTTTCTGGTACAGGAGCAGGTCTCGTTGGGCGAAGGCTACATCAAAAAGCCCTTCAAGCTGCAAAGCGACGGTACCGTAATGATTCCCAATGGGCCCGGCCTTGGCATCGAACTGGACGACGCCTTAATGAAAGACAAAATTGGTCACGACTGGAAAAACCCCGAATTATACAACGCACTCGACGGCTCTGTAGTGGACTGGTAATACTGTAATGCGGGTGGAAACCCGCGACTAAAGCTTAAAAGCGGATTTCTACCCGTATTACGTTAATCAAATTTCCTTTTTCCTTAATAAACCTATAATCATGAAGAAAACTGTAAAACTATGGGTTTTACTGCTGCTTCTGGGGCAAAGCTACGCCTTCGCTCAGAATGCCAGAGTGACCGGTAAAGTTACCGGTCCCGACAACCAGGGGTTGCCTGGTGTCAACGTTCAGGTGAGTGGTACAACGACTGGTACCTCCAGCGATGCAGCGGGTAATTTCGCTATTAATGCGGCCAGTACAGCGTCACTCGTATTTTCGAACATTGGGTACGTTGGTCAGACAGTTCCCATCAATGGCCGTTCGGTGATCAATATCCAGATGGCCGAAGACCAGAAAACACTGAGCGAAGTGGTGGTGGTTGGGTACGGTACGCAGCGCAAAGTCGACGTAACGGGGGCCTTAACAGCCATTTCCACCAAAGAATTTGCCCAGCAACCTATTACGCGCCTGGATCAGGTATTGCAGGGTCGTGCTGCGGGCGTACAGGTAACCCAGACAAATGGCGCACCGGGTGGCGATGCCCGGATCAGAATCAGAGGAGCCAACTCCGTATTGGGTAGTAACAACCCACTGTATGTAGTGGACGGATTCCTGGGCGCTGATTTTAACTTCGTAAACCCGAGTGACATTGAGACCATTCAGATTTTGAAAGATGCGGCTTCAACCTCCATTTACGGGAGTCGCGGGGCAAATGGCGTCGTGATCATTACGACCAAGAAAGGAGCAAAAGGGCTTAAAGTCAATTACGAAGGGCAATTCAGTACGTCGGAAGTTATCAAAAAATATGACGTATTACCAGCTGGCGAATTTGCCGAAATCGTCAATGCCCGCTCCACCGCCGTCGGTACAGGTTTACCATTTACCAGTGACCAGATTGCACAGTTCAAACAAAATGGCGGTACCGACTGGCAGAGCCTGGTATTCCGGAATGGTAGTGGTCAGCAACACCAGATTACCCTCTCGGGTGGTGGCGATAAAACGACCTTTCTGGTATCGGGCAACTACTTAAACCAGAATGGTATCGTCAACAATAGTGGTTTTAAACGGTATAACCTGCGTACCAATATAAATACCCAGATCAACGATAAGCTTTCCTTTCGGTTGAATCTATGGGGGACGCAGTCAAAAAACCACAACACGCTAGACGGGGGCGCCATCGTTCAGGCACTGGCCTGGGCACCGACAACACCTGCCTACGGTGCCGATGGCCAGCCGACGTTTACTGACCCGATTGGTTCTGTTTATCGCAATCCGCTGGATTACCTGTACGATCAATCAGTCGATGCGAACCGGAGCGGTCTTAACATCAATGGTGGGATAAATTATAAACTTCCCATCAAAGGGCTATCGGTCGATTTGCAGTACGCGGTCAATTACCTGAATGCGCAAAACCTGAATTTGAACGGTAAGCGACTCTCGAACAACGTACCAACGGCTAGCCGATATTCGTCGGAGCAGTTGACACTGCAAAACACGAATAACCTGAATTACGACGTAAAAATTGGCGATCATTCGATCAACGCCGTTGCTGTTCTGGAAACGCAGCAGTTCACGGATCGTAACTTTACTGCGAGTGCATCGGGATTACGGTTTCCGCAATTAGGCTACGACAATCTGGGACTTAATACCGCGGCTACAGTCGCATCGGGTTATCAGAAATGGACAATCTTTTCGTTGCTGGGTCGTGTCAACTACGGCTACAAAGACAAATATCTGGTGACGGCGGCCGTCCGTCGGGATGGGTCTTCGAAATTTGCCACCGGCAACAAATACAGCGTTTTCCCATCTGTAGCAGTAGGCTGGCGATTATCGGAAGAGGAGTTCATAAAAAAACTTAACGTATTCAGCAACCTGAAACTGCGCGGAAGCTGGGGTATGACGGGTAGCCAGGCAGCTCCTGCCTATTCTACCATATCGACATATGGTACGGCCCAGGTCGCCTACAATAACTCCGCGGCTACAGCGGGCGTAATTCTGGGGAATCCAGGAAATCCAGACCTCAAGTGGGAAACAACCAAGCAGGTCGATGTAGGTCTTGAAGCCGAATTCCTGAACGGTCGGTTGCACATTGAAGCGGATTATTTCAAGAAAAACACGTCCGACCTGCTTCTGAACGTAGCAATTCCAAGCTATGCCGGTGGTGGTACACAAAACCGGAATGTGGGTGAAATCGAAAACAAGGGCTTTGAATTTTCGATCGGCGGCACTCCTCTGATATCCGGCAGTTTCCGTTGGGAGACGAATCTGAACTTCTCGACCTTACAGAATAAAGTGCTTAATCTGGGAAATTATCCAAGACTGGGTACAGGTACGGGCGTCGGCGGAGGCATGTCCACGACCAACGAGTTCATGCTGATACCAGGGGAGCCACTGGGTTCTTATTGGGGCCTGAATTATCTGGGAACCTGGAAACCAGGTGAAGCCGATGCGGCAGCCAAGCAGGGTCGCGTACCGGGCGATCCGCATTATCAGGATCTTAACGGCGACAACACCATCACAACGGATGATTTTCAGATTATTGGCCGGGCGTTTCCAAAAGCAACGGGTGGCTGGAACAACACCTTTTCGTACAAAGGGCTGACGTTGAACGTATTCTTTAACGGTGTGTTCGGTGTCGACAAACTCAATTACACCCGGGCAGCCGCCATGTCGGGGGCGGGTGATGCCCGGCAGTTCATTCTGTCTGAGATTCGCGATTACAACCGACCCGGCAACGAATCGTCTAACGTACCAGCCTTTACGAAAACGTATCAGCCCTTCACGCAGTCGAGCCGCTTCATCGAAGATGGTAGCTTCATTCGGTTGAAAAACGTGAGTCTGTCATACAACGTACCAACAAGTTTCCTTAAAAACAAAGCCAACATCCGGGTATTTGCCAGCGCTACGAACCTGTTGACGATCACGAAATACAAAGGTCCAGATCCAGAATCGGCCAGGGTTGGTTCGGGCACAGATAGCGCCATCGGTATCGATTACGGTTCCTATCCAAATGCCAAACAATACACACTCGGTATAAACCTGGGCTTCTAAACTCCTTCATAAATCATGAAAAAATTACTCATAATTGGCATGGCGGCTATGCTCACGGCAGGCTGCAAAGGGTACCTTGAAGAAGATACAACCGGGCTCTTGTACGGCGGCAACGTTCTTTCGACGCAGGACGGATTAGAGTCAGCCCTGACCGGAGCCTATCGGGGTCTGGGCAACCAGTGGACATATGGTTTCCTGCACCCATCAGCCAATGCCGCCGTGCTGGGTGCCGACGACGTAACGACCCATCCTGCCAGTAACAAAGCGGACTGGCGCGAATTTGACCAGTTTAACGTATCGACTACAAACCAGCGCTCGGGAGCTGTGTACAACGGATGTTACAAAGCGATTCAGGGGGCCAACAACGTCATTAATAACTATGCGAAAACGGTTGGCACGAAAGCAACGATCGACATTATTGCGGGTGAAGCCTTCTTCATTCGTGGGTTCTCTTACTATTGGCTGACCCGCTTTTATGGCAATATTCCGCTGGTTACAGCCGGTGAATATTCAGCCGATCTGTTGACCATTAAGAAATCGACACCCGCCGAAGTATACGCGTTAATTGTTGAGGATTTGAAGAAAGCCGAAACCATGCTGCCCAACGCCCGACGCGATCCGGGTCGACCCAACGCAGGATCGGCAAAAGCGTTTCTAGCCGACGTATATCTAACGATGGCAGGCTGGCCGCTGAAGCAAACCGATAAGTATGATCTCGCTGCGGCTAAGGCCAAAGAAGTAATCGATAACCGTGCTACGTATGGTTTCGCCTTGATGCCAACGTTTGCCGAGGTATTCGCTAACGACCCGGCGGTGGCTATTATTCCGGAATCGGTGTTTCAGATCAACGGGTTTACGGGCGGCAGCGGTACGGCCAACGCTACGTATGGCAACACCACCATGCCCGGTGAAGAAGGAGGCTGGGACGACATGTTTGCCGAGCTTAATTTCTTCAAAAATTTCCCCGCTGGTCCTCGCAAAAACGCTACGTTCCGCACAGCTTTCGGTTTGGGGGCAACTACCATTCCCTGGCAGCAAAGCCTGACGAAACACCCATATTACCAGAAATGGTACATCAAGGGCAACATCGTTACATCCAGTATTTCGCTGCCTACCGTCATGATGCGCTACCCGCACGTTCTGACCGTCTATGCAGAAGCCAAGGCACGTGGCACCGGTGGTCCCGATCAGGCTGCGTATGATGCCCTAAATGCAGTTCGGTCACGGGGTTTGTCTTCGGGAGCCAAAGCCCTTACACCGGGCGACGGCCTCACAGCGGCTCAATTTGCTGACGCTGTCGTGCAGGAACGCGCCTGGGAATTTGCCTGCGAACGTACGCGCTGGTTCGATCTGGTTCGTCTGGAGCAAGTAGAAGCCGCCAATGCCGCCAAAAGCCCCGAGGATCTGCAACCGATCAAGCCGATCACCAAGGCAAATTACTGGTTTACACTGCCATATACCGACACGTCGATTAATCCGAATTTGTAGGTGAATTGACCCCACCCCAACCCTCCCCTAAAAACCAGGGGAGGGAGCTGGCTAACTCTAATAATTGACTCTTGTATATTCGAGAACTCACCCCTCCCCTTAGTTCAAGCCGGGCGGCCGGTGCCGGGAGGGGCTGGGGGTGGGGTAAATTCACATAAAACTCTTACCACATTGAAAAAGGCAATTATCGCAACAGTCGCATTTTTCGGGTTAGGTGCCGCGACCTTACCACTGGCCGACTTTCCACAGGCGGAGTTAACCAATGGCGTTATCCAGACATCATTATACTTACCCGATGCATCGAGCGGCTACTACCAGGGCACTCGCTTCGACTGGTCGGGAGCGTTTAAAAATTTGACGTACAAAGGCCATAGTTTCATCGAACCCTGGTTTGAAAACTACGACCCAAAAATGCATGATGCGATCAGTGGACCCGTAGAAGAATTTACGCCACTGGGTTATACCGATGCCAAGCCGGGCGATACATTCGTGAAGATTGGCGTAGGTACGCTCCGTAAACCCGATGATAAAAACTATGCTTTTGCCAAGTATTACGACGTAGTGGATCAGGGAAAATGGACCATAAAAAAACACAAAGACCACCTCGACTTTACCCACGAGTTAACCAGCTCAACGGGCTATGCATATCGCTACACAAAAACCGTTCGGCTAACCAAGGGCAAGCCCGAACTGGTGCTGGAACATAGCCTGAAAAACATCGGCAAACTGCCCATCGAGACAAGTACCTACGATCATAACTTCTTCATCATCGACAAACAACCCACCGGCCCAACCGTAAACATTGAGTTCCCATACGAGATAAAGGCCGAGGGGAAAGGATTCGGCACAACCATTCTGCCACAAGGAAATCGTCTGGTTTATTCACGGGATTTAGAGAAAAAAGAACAGGTCTACACGGCCAGCCTGACAGGGTATGATGCTACGTCCAAGGGCTACGACATCCGCATCGAAAACCAGAAAACAGGCGCGGGCGTACACATCACGGGCAATCAGCCGCTGGAAAAAATAGTCTATTGGGCCTGCGCCACTACGTCCTGTCCGGAACCTTATATCCATCTGACAGCGGCTCCTGGCCAGGAAGTGAAGTGGAAAATAGCGTATGAATTTTACGAAAAAACGAAATAATTACTGCCCTACTTAACCTATACCTAACTCAACTTTCCAATGAATTTCTTATTAAAATCCTCCATCGGAATTCTGGTTCTGGGAGGCTTCCTGTCCGCAAACTGGGCTGAAAACGTAGCTAATCCACAAGTACCAGCGGATGACTGGCCGACGTACGGTGGCAATAATGCCGGTAATCGGTACTCACGGTTGACGCAGATCAATACGCAGAACGTAAGGAATCTGACCCTTGCCTGGACCTACGAAACAGGCGACAATGCCACTGCCGGACAGCGCGGTATGGACATTCAATGCCAGCCAATTGTTGTAAAAGGGGTGCTTTACGGCACGTCGCCCCGCATGAAACTCTTTGCCGTTGATGCTGCGACAGGTAAACAGCACTGGCAATTTGACCCCTTCGCCAATCCCGAAAAAAGGCCCCGGTTTCATCCGGTCCGTGGGGTTGTATACTGGGAAGATGGCGAGGACAAACGTATATTATATTCAGTTGGCTCATTTCTCTACGCCATCAATGCTTCGACGGGTAAGCTGATCGAGAGTTTCGGCAAAAACGGCGAAGTCGATCTGCACGAAGGACTCGGCGACAAAGAAACCATCGGGCACGATCTGGCAAACTTCTCGATACGTGTCACGACACCTGGTGTTATTTACAAAGATTTACTGATCACGGGCTCAGCCGTAAACGAAGGTGGCGACGCTCCTCCGGGCTACATTCGGGCCTTTAACGTGCGTACCGGCAAGCTGGCTTGGGTATTCCACACCATTCCGTTGCCGGGTGAATTTGGCTACGAAACCTGGGCAAAAGACTCATACAAAAAATTAGGCGGAGCCAACTGCTGGGCCGGTATGGTCATCGACGAAAAGCGCGGAATGGTCTACGCAGGCACGGGCTCGCCCTCGGTTGATTTCTACGGCGGTGCCCGGGAAGGGCAAAATCTGTTTGCCAATTGCGTCATCGCTTTGAACGCCGAAACGGGGAAACGAGTATGGCACTTCCAAACCGTGCACCACGACCTATGGGACCGCGACCTGCCCTGCCCACCCAACCTGATTACGGTTAAACACAATGGAAAAATGGTCGATGCGGTAGCGCAGGCGACCAAAGACGGCTACGTATTTGTGTTTGATCGTGATACGGGGAAGCCATTATTTCCGGTAAACGAAGTACGCGTTCCCACCTCCCCGGCGCTGCCCGGCGAAAAACCCTGGCCCACGCAGCCGGTGCCAACTAAACCTGCGCCTTTTGTTCGGCAGGAATTAACGGAGGCAGAAATCACGACCCGCACACCTGAAGCCCACGCTTTCGTATTGGATCGGTACAAAAACAGCCGACACGGAAGCAAATACATGCCCCCCAGCGAAGAAGGCACGTTGTATTATGGCTTTGGTGGTGGTGCCGAATGGGGAGGCAATGCGGCCGATCCGGAAGGCATTTTGTACCAGAACGCTAACACCATGTTGTGGTGGCTGAAGATGCGGGACAGCCGGATGCAGGAAAAGAACGTAGCAATGACACGTGGTTCGTCGCTCTTTAACACCAACTGTTCGGTATGCCACGGCATGAGCGGTAAAGGAAGTGTTGAGGCCAAAGCGAGCGCGTCGGCAGCGCAGGCGTATCCTGACCTGACCGATGTGGGCAAACGGCTGGACCGCGAGCAGATCAACACCATTCTGGCAACCGGCCGCGGTCGAATGCCGTCATTCGGACACTTGTCCAAAGAAGATCGTGACGCCATCGTCAACTTTTTATTGAAGACGGAAACGAAACCTGCCAGTACGACTGCAGCGCCGGACATTCATAGCTCGGTTGTTACGTCGCCCGTGGCCGAAGGAGCTGACTTTCCGTACATGCCGCCCTACCTGAACAATGGGAATACGCAGTTCCGGGATCAGGATAATTATCCGGCCATAAAACCGCCCTGGGGGACCCTGAACGCCATTGACCTGAACACCGGCGAATACCTCTGGCAGGTGCCACTGGGCGAATACCCGGACCTGATCAAACAAGGGCTGCCACCCACGGGCACAGAAAACCATGGTGGCCCAATTGTAACGGCAGGCGGTCTGGTTTTCATTGCCGCCACCTATGATGAGAAACTTCGTGCCTTTGACAAAAAAACGGGTAAAATCGTGTGGGAATATAAGTTGCCCGCCGGTGGATTTGCCACGCCCATTACGTATATGGTCAATGGAAAGCAGTATATCGTAATTGCCGCGGGCGGTACTCGATATGGCTTGAAGCCAGGTGGTTCTTATGTTGCCTTTGCATTGCCGTAAGTAGTACTAGAAAACGATAGAAATCATGAAAAACTATCTGTTAGGTTGCGACTGGGGTACGTCCTCTTTTCGGCTACGACTTATAAACAGTACTGATATCCAACTTATTGGAGAAATTACCTCGCAGGAAGGGATTGCCAATACGTTCACCTCCTGGAAGGCCAATGGCGAACCGAAAGGAATTTCCAGAGAGCAGTTTTTTCGGGTACAGCTACAGCGGCAAATTAATCTGCTGGCGAAGCAATTAACCATCAATCTGGATGATATTCCAGTTGTCATTTCCGGGATGGCCTCCTCCTCCATTGGTATGGACGAAGTGCCGTATGCTACGTTGCCATTCCCGGTTGATGGCAGCCTGGCCAGCATCAAGCGTCTGGAGACGCAGGTTGATTTTGCGCACGACATTATACTCATATCAGGTGTCAGAACGGAGCACGACGTTATGCGCGGAGAGGAGACTCAATTAATTGGCTTACTCGCCTTACTGGACACCCTGCATGTTGATAGCGAAGAGTCGATTTTGATATTTCCGGGTACGCATTCGAAACATATATACATCCAGAATCAGCAGGTAGTCGACTTTCAAACGTTTATGACGGGCGAAGTATTTAACCTCATGTCGCACTATAGCATTTTAAAAGATTCTGTAGAATCCAACGGGTTGACTGTTTTCGAAGAACGTGAATTAGATGCTTTTAAAAGTGGTATCAATCAATCGCATGATTCCTCAATTCTCAATAGCTTATTCAGGGTCAGGACGAATCAATTATTCAATCAATTAACCAAGCGACAGAATGCGCTTTATTTGAGTGGTTTGTTGATTGGCAATGAGCTTAAATCACTCATAAATCAGCCGACCTGGCAATTGATTTTGTGTAGTGGAAATAATCTATACGAACTGTACAAATTGGCGATGGAAGAACTTCATTTATCGGAACGGACAATTACTATTTCGGCCGATTTAATTGATAAGGCAACGATCGCTGGACAAGTAAAAATAGCGCAGAACCAGCTATTACCATTAAGCAAATAAACAGTATGGCACAAAACGCATTTTCCTGGGAGTTGTTTTCAAAAGCGCCAATTGTCGGTATTATCAGGGGTTTATCGGCTGATGTAGTTAGCCAGATTCTTCCCATCTATCGGGAAGCCGGTCTGACGACCATCGAGATAACCATGAATACACCGGGCGCAGAAGCAATGATTCAACAGGCACTTGAAACGAACAGTGAAGGATTGAATATTGGGGCTGGCACGGTTTGTACAAAAGAGGATCTCGACCGGGCACTGGACGCTGGTGCACAGTTTATTGTCACGCCCATTATCAATAAAAAAGTTATTAAAGCCTGCGTGAAACGTAACGTGCCCATTTTTCCCGGTGCCTTTACACCCACCGAGATTTATAATGCCTGGTCATTAGGTGCTTCGATGGTGAAAGTTTACCCCGCTACGTCCCTGGGGCCCGACTATATTAAAGACCTGAAAGCGCCTATGAATCAGCTGAAAGTCATTCCAACGGGTGGCATTAGTCTCGATAATATGGCCGCTTATTTTAAAGCCGGTGCGAATGGTGTGGGCGTTGGTAGTCATCTGTTCGACAAGACGCTCATTCAACAAAAAAACTGGTCAGGCCTGAAAGACCATTTTCAGGAATACGTACAAAGAATGATGAATTATAAATGATGAATAGTTTTCCTTTCGGCGCATTTATAATTCATCATTTATAATTCTCTATCATGCTCAATTTCAAACTAAAAAATTACCGCTGGCTCATTGTTTTTCTATTATTTGCCGCAACGACAATCAATTACCTTGACCGGCAAATAATAGGTTTATTAAAGCCAATTCTGGAAAAAGAATTTAACTGGAGTGAAACCGATTTTGCGCACATCGTCATGGCGTTTACGGCAGCGTATGCCGTTGGTCTTTTAGGGTTTGGCTGGATCATTGACAAAATAGGCACGAAAGCGGGCTATTCCATTACCATAATTATCTGGAGCATTGCGGGTATGCTTCATGCCGTTGCCCGAAGCGTTACGGGCTTTAGCCTGGCACGTATTGGATTAGGCATTGGTGAAGCCGGAAATTACCCCGCTGCGGTGAAAACGGTGGCCGAATGGTTTCCTAAAAAAGAGCGTGGGCTGGCAACGGGTTTATTTAATGCAGGCACCAGTATTGGGGTAGTTGTAGCCGTAATTATTGTGCCCTGGATTTTAAATCATTTCGGTTGGCACGAAGTTTTCTGGATCACGGGAGCATTAGGTTTTGTGTGGCTAATTTTCTGGCTGATCTTTTACGAAATTCCGACCAAACAGACGCGTTTAACTGCCGAAGAGCAACACTACATTATCAGTGGCCAGGAGGAAACAAGTGGTGAAGCAGACGACAGACATTCGGTCAACTGGTTTAAATTATTTACCTATCCGCAAACCTGGGCGTACATTACGGGCAAAGGGTTAATTGACCCGATTTACTGGTTTTTTCTATTTTGGCTTCCCTCCTATTTTGCCACTACGTTTAACCTGGACTTAAAGAAACCAAGTTTCGAATTAATGCTAATTTATACGGCTACCACAATTGGTAGTATCGGCGGTGGGTATTTATCATCCTGGCTGATCAAGAACGGATGGCCGACGATTAAAGCCCGCAAAACGGTTTTGCTGGTATTTGCTACGTTAGAACTCTCGGTTATTCTGACTCAATTTGCCACCGACCGCTGGGTGGCTGTCGGGCTTATCAGTCTGGCCGTTGCCCTGCACCAGGCCTGGGCGACGAACGTCTTTACGCTGGCATCCGATATGTTCCCGAAGCAGGCCGTCAGTTCGGTCGTGGGCATTGGCGGCACGGCGGGTGCGGTAGGTGGTATTCTTTTTCCGATACTGGTCGGTAGTTTGCTCGATACGTATAAGGCTGCGGGGAATCTGGCGGGTGGCTACAATATATTATTTACCATTTGCGGATTTACCTATCTGGTGGCCTGGCTCATCATCCACCTGCTCACCCGGAACGCCAAACCGATCGATACAAATGAACTGACCGAAGTTAACGTAACACAGGCACCCGCGCAGGTCTAAAAACTACCAACTATTGGCGCTGTTTAAATTCCCAAAATGATCAGCCGATAACTATCGGCTGATCATTTCTTTTCGTAGCGACTCATTATCCCAGCCCTCATCGACTTCCCGAAGCCAGCGGTCGGTTTCGTCGGAACGTATCAGTTCTTCCAGTTCTTTGATTCGGCGTCGGGTTGTATCAAAGTACTGACTGCGATCTCCCCGGACACCGGCCTGTTCCTGCAAGGCGTCTTCGTCGTGCCGCCGGAACAACCGGGCCGAACGCTCCGCATAATACGCCCGGCCACCCAATAAACGCATGACATCAACTCCCGTTCGCAGGGACGTATCCAGGGTTTCGCGATAAATATGCTCAACACCCGCCCCCAGAAAATCGTAGGCATCCCCACGATCGTGTGCCCGTACGAAAATAGTTAGATTCGGGAAATGCTTCTTAACGGTCTTCACCAGCTCAAGCGATTTGTGGGCTGACTCCAAAGCGATTACGATGATTTTGGCTTCATGCGCGCCCGCCGAATGAAGCAGATCATACCGCGATGCATCCCCATAATACACCTTCAACCCGATTTTTCGCAGGATTTCCACGCGGTCAGCATCAAAATCCAGTACGGTTGTGCCGACGCCATTGGCGCGCAGAAAACGACCAACGACATTATTGAAATTATCAAATCCGGCAATAATAACCGGGTTCTTTTCTTCGATTTGATCAGCCTCTTTTTCGGGTTGTAGGCTTCGGGTGAGCCGGGGCAACAGCACCTTTTCGGTAAGCAGGAAAAGAATGGGCGTTAAGGCCATACTGATGGCGACCACCGCGGTCAGCACACCGGCAGTATAATCATTCAGGATGCCGTTTTGCTGCGTAAATGAAAGCAATACGAACGCAAACTCACCGACCTGTGAAAGACCTAATGCGAATATCAGGTTCTGATCTTTAGCGAGTTTGAAGCGGTTACCCAACACGCCCAGCACAATCGCCTTTATCGTCATCAAGCCCAAAACGAGCCCAACGATTAACAACGGATTATCGAGAATCAATGAAAAATCGACGGACGCGCCCACCGAAATGAAGAATAAGCCTAACAGCAATCCCCGAAATGGGCTGATATCGCTTTCCAGCTCGTGTTTATACTCGCTATTGGCCAATACAACGCCCGACACAAAAGCACCCAACGCCGGACTGAGTCCTACCGATTCCATTAACCAGGCAACTCCGCCAACCAGGAGAAAAGCGGAGGCAATGAATACTTCCCGCAAACCCGTACGGGCAATGGTGCGAAAAACCGGCCGCATGACGAACCGTCCCAGCAAAACGACTATTAGTACGGCACCAACGACCGCCAATGGCTGCACCCAGCTCGGCAAGCCACTTAACATTGACTCCGATTCAGCGCCCTCGCCAGCATGCTCTACAGGAAATGTAGCCAGCAGGGGCAGGATGGCCAGAATGGGAATAACGGCGATATCCTGAAATAATAAAACCGAGAACGTCGATTGGCCGGCAGGCGTTTGTATCAACCCTTTTTCGGTCATGGTTTGCAAGACAATCGCCGTTGACGACATAGCCATCACCATACCAATTGCCAGCGCTTCCTGCCACGGCAGTCCAACCAGAATCGCTCCGCCCCCAACAACCAGGGAGGTGAGTAACACCTGTAAACCGCCCAGCCCAACGACCGGCACCCGAAGTTTCCAGAGCAGTTCCGGTTCCAGCTCCAGACCCACCAGGAACAGCATAATCACTACGCCAAATTCAGCGACGTGCATGACCCCTTTTCCTTCTTCACCGATCAGCCCCAACACGGCAGGCCCGATCACCATACCTGCTATCAGGTAACCTAATACCGACCCTAGGCCTAAACGTTTGGCAATAGGCACGAATACGACTCCGGCGGCCAGATAGATAATCGCCTGTTCTAATACTAAATGGCTCATAATGAATAAGGTTGGGTTATTAAGTCGTTTGCATAGACCGATTGTTGCGCAAGGGTTATGTCAATATCATCGGCTGTCAGGCGTTGTACCAGCGTACGATATTGCAGCGCAGCAGCCAGCACTTCTTCATCCGTCATGCGGTGGGTTCCATGTACGGCAAAGGGAGGTAAATAGATCATTTTGCAGAGCGTGGCCGTTCGCTCAAAAGGTGTTAGAAACTGACGTACTGTGAACTGATGAAAGCCGGTTTCGGTATAGGCTTCCTGGGGTCCTCCAGATGTAAAAACATTCATCATCTTTTTGCCAACCAGGGCATTACCCTCCTTGCCGTACGCCCACCCATGTTCCAGCGTCAGGTCTTCCCACTGTTTGATAATGGCCGGAGCGCTGTACCAGTACATGGGGTGATGTAACAAAATATACTCATGCCGAAGGAGTAAATCCTGCTCGCGGTCGATGTCAATATCGAAATCTGGATATTGTTCGTAGAGGTCATTTACCGTCACCGAAGGCAAATCACGCACAGCGTCAATAAGCACTCGATTGGTTCTTGACTTTTCCAGAGCGGGATGGGCAAAATGAATCAGAACGTTGGACATAAGAACTGGTAGGACAAAATGCACGAAATGATCAGGCAGCCCAATTCATGATTTTGTGGCGTTGAGTTTTACTTATTTTATCGGGCGAAACTATAATAATACTAAATCTATTGCCAATAACACAGGCCGAAAGGCACAATTTTACTTTTTTAGTACTTTGTTAAGAATGATACGTGTACAGATCGTATCGGATAATCAACGGGCAGGTTAACTAAAGCATACCTCTTCCGGTTATCTTTTTGCTACCGTTCGGTCAATAGTTGACAGATTGTAACATTTCGTAACTTATATTACTTTCAGAAGTTGTATCCTATTTTTTAATTATCACTTACCACCAGGTCATTCACGAGTGTGACCTCTTCACCCCAATTATGTCAACATAAAAATTGCCGGAACTAAGCTTATCAGCCAGAAAGGCATCGTAACCTGAAACGCCACAGTTAAGCACTGATGCACGTATATATGTTTATACTCTGAACTCCGTTATGGAAGATTTCACTCCGGAACAAATTATTGGGATTACAAACAGCTACACAAATATGGCCCGTGCCCTGAATAAATTTCAGGTTATGCACTGGCCGGAACTAACCCTTGAGCAGCAATTAGACCTCAATGCCTATCAGAATAGCCTGCTTAATCGAGGCCAGGATATTTATACCAGAACGATTCGCCCCGCCTTTAAAAGTGCAAGTGAAATGTCGGCCATTATTCGGCATGCCACCGACGAAGCAACACTGAGTTTGCAACGGATGAACGATCCGGTCGTTGCTCTCAACATTGGCGCGATTACTGTTGCTCTGGCGTCTTACGTTTCCCGCTCTAATATGCGCGGCATTCAGACAGCCCTGCGGGAATTGGGCGATTTATTGAAAATGGAAGCAGAATAAGAGAAAGAAAGGGACAAAGGGGTTAAGTGCCTGGTTTAATACCATAGTACATTCTCCTTTTCGTCCCTCTCCTTTCTTCCTTTTTTTACAGTATCAATCCTGAAGGTGATTTCACGCCCACGAGTTCAATGGCAAACGTCAAATCCTGACCAGCTAGTGGGTGGTTTGCATCAAGTGTTACGTTCGTATCGGTAAGCTCACGAACAATAACCGGAATAGGCCGTGGATTGCCGTCTTCGTGCATATTGAGGGTCATGCCCAATTCAAGTGGAATATCATTGGGGATATCCTCACGGTTCAGCGTGAAAATCATGTCTTCATTTGCCGGTCCGTAAGCGTCTTCCACGGGAATGTTGATCGTCTTTTTTTCGCCCTGGTTCATTCCAGCAACGCCTTCATCGAAGCCTTTGATAACCTGTCCACTGCCAACTGTGAACTCCAGGGGAGTGCGGCCTTCCGATGAATCGAAGATTGTACCGTCTGTCAGGGTTCCGGTATAATGCACCTGAACGGTATCGCCAGATTTTGCTTGTGCCATAATGCTACGTGTTTTTTGCTAACGTGCCGTAAAAGTACCGGAACTTCCGGCAAGGTTGGAGCTACACGCTAACTTTTGACCAACTAGCTAGTAAGGTCAAAAGTTCACAATTCAGCATTTTCCAAGGCTATTAATGAGGCATTTTGCTGACTCTTTATCCAGCGTATTACCGGCATATGATACAAGATTTTGGTTACTAAATTTAGATTAAGCCAGCATTTTTTTCAAATTTTCATAACTGGTTGTGATGCTCTCGATGGGCTGGGCCGCCAAATCCTGTTCGACAAAAAAGTATTTTAAACCCGCTGTTTTAGCGGCAGCAAATGCCTTCTTAAAGTCCACGACGCCATTACCGACTTCTGTAATCGTCTTAAGATCGGCCTTTATGTCTTTGGTATGCCAGAGTGGAAAACGACCCGGATGCTCTTCAAATAATTTAACCGGATCTTTGCCCGCTTTGGTGGCCCAGGCCAGATCTAGTTCCATTTTGACCAAGTCTTTATCGGTCTGGGACAGGATCAAATCATACGGTGTTTTACCGCCCTCAACCGGATCAAATTCCGTAGCGTGATTATGGTACGCAAAGCCGATTCCTGCTTTTTTGCAGGCTTCGCCCGTTTTCTGAAATACCTCGATCGACTGCTTAATCTCATCAAGCGTCGCTACGGGCGTACTGGCACAAACCAGATACGTTAATCCGCCTTCGCCCGCTTCATCGACAAGTTGCTGGTAGTTGTCACGGAGGCTCAGCAATGGCGGCATTTTGGAAAAATCCATCGACGGACGTGGAGTTGCGCCAGCCTGCCCACCACCCGTTGTCCCCGTAGTGCTGCTCGGCGGAGTTGGTCTAGGCTTAAAGGGTGCGCCCATAGCATGGTGCGCCCGCCAGGTCATACCCAATCCTTCCACTAATGATTTAAACTCTTTTGCTTTATAACCGTAATAACCACCCCGCAAACTAAACGCCGATTCAATTTCTTTGTAGCCAACAGCCGCTACTTTTTCGAGCGTTCCCTTCGGATCGTCGCTCATAGGCTTAAAAAGTGTAAACAGCTGAAGGCCAATTGGAGGAGCAGCCACAGCTGGCAAGAGTGGGCTGCCGTTGGCCAATTGTGGCAACACAAGGCCGGGTATTGTCAGGCTGCCTAAAGTCAGCACTCCGGCATCCCGCAGGAATGAACGTCTGGTTTTCATAGGTATAGTTTAGTAATTTGAAACGTAAGACAGGTTTATCAAGGTCCTGCAATAAAATTCCTTCTGAGGGATTACTACGTCGAAAAAGTTGGACTAAGTAACAACTTTTCCTACCGTCAGCGAAAAATAAATTTTGAATGTATTAGAAGCTTATATATTATTACAGTAGTTTATACAACGTACTTGGCTTTATGCGATATGGAACCATCAGGTAATGAATTTCTGCGGGGTACCCTGAAAACAATTGTGTTGAAGCTCCTGTCCGAACAAGGTACGTCGGTGCCAAACCGGATGTATGGTTACGAAATTACGCAGGCCGTTAAAGAACGAACGAAGGGCGAAATTGTCCTGTCGTTTGGGGCGTTATATCCTATTCTGCACAAGCTGGAGCAGGAAGGTTTATTGACAACAGAAACCGAAGAAGTGGAAGGCCGACTACGTAAATATTACTCACTAACACCACAAGGTACCGAAACGGCTGTCCAGAAAGTCACTGATTTTGAACGCTTTATGGATACAATGCGTGGCTTGCTTCAACTACCCGCCACCTTAGCAACTGGTCACTGAGCCCTACTTAAATCAACCCATAAACCTATACAGAATCATGGAAAAACTCAGCCCGCAACAAATGGCGACGTTGCACAACCACCTGATTCATAGTGGCTCTAATGACGCCCTGGTCGACGAACTGTTAGATCATATTGCCTGCGAGGTAGAATATTACATCTATCTGGGACTACCGTTTGAAAAAGCGCTGAGCACGGTTCTGGAACAAGCTGATATAAAGGCAGTCCGGCATTTGCGTGATACGTATCAAACGGATATGGCTATGACAGACGAGCAGCTTCAACAGGCCAGTTTGGACGACATTGTGTTTGAGTTCCGCAATAAAGCCTACGGAGCTTATGACTTACGACAAGCGTACCGTACTACGTTGCGAAACGCCTTTATTATGGCCATTGGGTTATTTATGATGCTAATGGCTATGATGGACGGTATTAGCCGACGGAGCTGGTCGTACACCAGTCTGGCGGGCGTAGTCTGGCTAATTGGCCTCTCTGGTGTTACATTCGCCGTGTATAGCTGGTATATGCAACGCATGCGTCAGCAGCAGTTGTCTCTTAGGTAGCGCATTTTGACAATACTGAAATTAAAAAAGGCGGCCAGTTGGCCGCCTTTTTTAATAGGCCCGAGCGAATACGACCCGACCTGTTGAGGGTTTGCCGGAGAATATACAAACTCCTTCTTCGGCTTCCTGTTCAAACGGGATACAGCGAATTGTAGCTTTTGTGGCTTCTTTAATCGCTTCTTCGGTTTCGCTGGTGCCGTCCCAGTGAGCTAGCAGGAAGCCGCCTTTTTCGATCTGCTCCTGAAACTGCTCGAACGTATCGACCCGGAACATATTCGCCTGACGGAATGCCTTTGCCTTCTCGTATATCGTCTGCTGAATGTCATCCAGCAGATTTTTGATACGTTCCGTTAAGCCATCGAAGGACACGGTTTCTTTGGTCTTCAGATCACGACGGGCAATTTCAACCGTACCATTTTCCAGATCACGACCACCCATTGCCAGCCGAACGGGAACACCGCGAAGCTCGTATTCTGCAAATTTCCAGCCGGGTTTATTCGCGTCCGAATCATCGTATTTTACAGAGATTCCTGCTTTTTTCAGTTCCTGAACCAAGGGCTTAATCTTCGCCGAAAGCGCATCCAACTGTTCTTCGGTGCGATAGATTGGTACGATAACGACCTGAATCGGCGCCAGTTTCGGTGGCAACACCAGCCCATCGTCGTCGGAGTGAGCCATGATGAGAGCCCCCATCAATCGTGTGGAAACTCCCCACGATGTACCCCATACGTAGTCCAATTGATTCTGTTTATTCAGAAACTGCACATCAAACGCCTTCGCAAAATTCTGTCCCAGAAAATGTGAGGTACCGGCCTGAAGCGCTTTACCGTCCTGCATCATCGCTTCAATGCACAACGTATCTTCAGCCCCGGCAAAACGCTCATTTGCGGTTTTAGCGCCTTTTATAACAGGCACGGCCATCCATTCTTCGGCAAACTGTGCATATACGTCAAGCATCTGACGAGTTTCGGCCTGGGCTTCGTCGGACGTAGCGTGAGCCGTGTGGCCTTCCTGCCAGAGGAATTCGGTGGTGCGCAAAAAAATTCGGGTGCGCATTTCCCAGCGCACTACGTTGGCCCACTGATTGATAAGTAGTGGCAGATCCCGGTAGGACTGAATCCAGTTTTTATACGTACTCCAGATAACCGTTTCCGATGTTGGCCGCACGATCAGTTCTTCTTCCAGTTTTGCGTCTGGATCAACAATGATGCCCGAACCATCTTCGGCATTTTTCAGCCGGTAGTGCGTCACTACGGCACATTCTTTAGCAAAACCAGCCACGTGTGAGGCTTCTTTGCTTAGGAATGACTTGGGGATAAACAGCGGGAAATAGGCGTTACTATGCCCCGTTTCCTTGAACATATCGTCCAGTGCCCGCTGCATTTTTTCCCAGATCGAGAAGCCGTAAGGTTTGATGACCATACAGCCCCGTACCGCAGAATTTTCGGCCAGATCGGCTCGTTTAATTAACTCATTATACCACTCGGAGTAGTTTTCACTACGGGACGGAATCGCTTTTGCCATGCGTAAGTAAGTCGTCAATTATAGTCGGCAGCGGATAGTCAAGAGTAACGGAGTTGTAACGTATTATCTAGAAGTTCCTGACTACCCACTGACGACTATAATTAACTTTTTTTAAGAACAGATTAAACCTTTGAGAACAAATATGAATCTAACATAAGAGAACTTGCAAAGATAGGTTTTTATGCTATTTTTGTAATCAAACCGATCGATCCCGTGTTATAGATTGAAAGGACGCTCAATATGAGTTTTTACTACTTTAATTCCCTTGCCAAATGAAAACGCAACGCCTATATAGCTATCTTTCTCTGGCTGCGCTGATGGGGTTCTGGAGTTGTACATCCAGCCGTCAGACGGCCCAGAACACTGGCGAAATGGATGATTTGTATGGTAACAATGGTAACTCTGCCTTGTATGCCAGCAACTCGTCTGATTATTCGTCTCTGTCTCCGCGTCAGCAACGTCAACAACAACGAGCGCTACGTAATGCCAATCCCGATTATGTCGATGATCAGCAATACGCAGCCAATGGTACGTCCAACACCGATGAGTACTATTCGGAGTTAAGTACCCGCAAACTGAACCGGGGATTATCTCCCGATCCGGGCTGGAACGACAACAGCTATAACTCTGGCTTCGTTAATGGCTACAATGCCGCATCGACGTCTGCGTATAGCTGGAATCGCTGGGGCTTCAATAACACCGGCTTCTATAATGGAATGGGCCTTGGTTTAGGCTTAGGCATGATGGGCGGCTATGGTGGTTACGGAAGCGGATTTAACATCGGCTTCGGCAATCCCTTTTATTCTCCGTTCAACTCGCCTTACGGCTACGGTAGTGCGTTTGGGTATAGTCCATTCTATTCGCCGTATGGATATGATCCGTTCTATAGTTCCTACGCGTTCGGTGGGTATGGTGGTTACGGCGGACTCTACAACCCATTCTATAGCAGTTACTACGGTGGTGGTTATTATGGAAGCCCTGGGTACGTTAATAATGGCTACGTAGTGGGTGCCGATCCGTATCGCAGCAACCGTACGTCTGGCCCTCGCTTTACTAACGGTGCAGCAGCTCGTAGTAGCTATTCGGCATCAAGGAGTGGTTATAACGGAGATTTCGTAAATACACCCCGTTCGACGAATAACAATAGTGGCAACGGTCGTGCGGGTGCCTATGCACCAGGTAGTTCGAACAATGCAGCTGTTAATTCAAGAAGCGGCAGCAACAACGGCTACTACGCAGCCCCCCGTTCTAACAACAGCGGTACGTATTATTACGATAATGGTACAAGTGGCAATGGCGGTCGTTCAAGCGCCAATACGGCTAACACAACCGCACCCTCCTACAATAGCAGCCGAGGTTCGAACAGCGATTACTACGCCCGTCCCCGGCAGAGCACACAAAGCTATACGCCGTCTACAAATGGGTATAGTAATGGGCGGAGTGGTTACCAGCAGTCGCAGCAAAGTTACCAACAGCCGAGCTACCAACAGCCAAGTCGTAGTTTCCAGCAATCGCAGCCGAGCTACAGCCCACCAAGCCGTAGCTTTAGTGCACCGAGCTCAGGTGGCGGTGGTTTCTCAGGCGGTGGTGGCGGGGGTCACTCCAGTGGTGGCGGTCGCGGTCCACGCTAATCGAAATATAGTTTTTCCCTAAAAATAAATCCCGTCGGTTAGCCAATCGACGGGATTTTTCGTTTTACTCACAGGAACTATTAAACGCCTGCGAAAAAAGATTGTCTTACCGACAAAGCGCACCTTTTACCATTTTACAAAATGAACAAATGCATAGGAATAACCGCGGGATTGCTATTGACAGCTGCGGTTTCTTACGGGCAGGATTATTCAGGCGACGCCTTCCGGTATTCGGAACAGCCTGTTACGGGTACGGCTCGCTTTCAGGGTCTGGGTGGTAATCATGCAGCCTTAGGTGGCGATGCCAGCAATGCCTGGGGCAATGCGGCCGGATTAGGTTTTTATAACCGGTCTGAGATAAGCATCAGCCCATCACTAAGGATGCTAAACAATAGCACCAATTATTTAGGCCAGACAACCAATACGTCAAAATCGTTTCCATTTGTTGGTTCGGCAACGGCTGTTTTTGCAGGAATGCCTAATAATACCTCTAGTCGGGGTCCGCGCCGAACGGTTTGGGCAATCAGCTATTCGCGGCAGGCCAGTCTGGGGAATGAGTTTGTAGCGCAAGGCCAAAACAACCGTAGCTCAGTAGTTGATTCGTATATCGAAAATGCAAACGGAACGAGTGGGGCTAATTTGAATAGCCAATACGATAGCGGAGCTAATATAGCCTATCCTACTACGTATTCTGATGGCTACACAGTTGGTGGACTTACCGCAGCTGCGTATCAGCATTATTTGATTAATCCATATCCACAGGATACGTTAAGCTATTTCCGCTATGATGATGGTGTTCCCGTTAACCAACGTGCCAGTTTCTCATCTAGTGGCGCCGTATCGCAGTGGGGGGTATCAATAGCCAGCAATTTTAAAGACAAGTTTTACATCGGTGGCACGCTTGCTCTTTCGCACACGAAATACAACTATACCAGCGTCATCAATGAGCAGTATATTGGTGGCCGGGTATTTCGGGGTATTCAGGAAAATAACGATTACTCTGTAACGGGTAATGGTATCAATCTGTCTGTAGGAGCAATCTATAAAATAGATAAAAGCATTCAGCTGGGGGTAACTATTATTTCTCCCACCTGGACAACCCGATCGTATCAGGAAACAACTGATCAGTCGCTGACCATTGATCCTATTGCTATCCCACGACTCGACAACAACGGAAATCCGGTAAATTTCATACCCGACTTAAAAACAATTCCGGTCGCGCCGAATGACTTCAATTTCTCCATTTCTACGCCCCTACGGCTGTCGGGTGGTGTCACTTATTTTTTGGGGAAAAGTGGATTCCTGACGGCCACAGCAGAATATGTTAATTATGGCGGCATGCGGGTTAATACAAACTATTATACAGCTGGCGGTGATAATCAGGCATTCAAGCAGGATCAGACCAGTTATGTAAAGAGTATTTATCAGAACACGGTTAATTTCCGCGTAGGGGGCGAGTTTAGAAGTGGCATTTTCCGGGCACGCGTGGGCGGAGCTTATTTGCCGAGTGCGTATAAATCGACATTCGACTTACTCGCCCGCAACGGCGATCGCAATACGCTCATGTATTCGGCTGGATTGGGGGTGCGTAACGACCGCTTCTTTGCCGATCTGGCAGGTGTTTTCTACACAACCAAAACGTCCTATACCCCTTACTACCTGAATAATTCAAGTGATTATGCCTCAGCCGCGTTAACAAACAAATACGCCAACTTTACCTTATCGGTAGGGGCATTTTTCTAAATCGCCCCTATTAAATAGATTGCAAAAAGGCGACCTTGAGGCCGCCTTTTTGCTTTTATAACCATTCCCCCAGCTTATTCAACACGTCATTTTCAGTTGCTTCACCCGAAATAATGATGTTAGCCTGACTGTAAATTGGCAAACGAGTGACGTAGCGCTGCGTTAAGTTCTTTAGTAAATCAGGATCATTAGGACTGTGAAGTGGTCGATCTTCCTGTGCATGGGACAGCATACGACGAACCAGAATGTCAACCGGTACGTCCAGAAATACGGATACACCCGTAGCGTTGATATACTCCATATTTTCGTGGAAACAGGGCATTCCTCCACCCGTAGAAACAACCAGACCAGCACCGGGCCGGATGGTACGTAGTACGCGTCGTTCAGACTCACGAAAATAAGCTTCACCCGATTGAGCAAAAATCTCGGCAATGGAGCGACCTTCTTCGCGAATGATAAGTTTATCGGTATCGACGAAACGACATTGCAAGGCGTCTGCAATACGCTTCCCCAGCGTACTTTTTCCCGACGAAGGCATGCCAATAAGGAAGATGTTTTTCATGCTTAAAGAGCGAAAGAGTGAAAGGCTGAAAGAGCGCAAAGCCACCCGGCTATATTTTTAACCTCTTTCAGCCTTTCACTCTTTCGATCATTTTACTCTTTCTATTACCTCTGTAGCCTCGGGCGTTCTATTGTAATGCCATTTACCCAACACAGTACCGTTTTTCATCAGCCAGGTACCTGGATTTGAGCGCATGATTGTTTTCAGAACGGTAGCATCGGCTTTGTAATAAGGGACGTTTATTAATTGAAACTCTTTCCGAAAAGCTTCTATCTCAGCGTCGCTGGTCGATGTGAGGATATAAGGTGCTACGTTCGAACCCTGCAAGCCTTCTACCAATGATCGAATTGCGGGTAACGTACCAGCATCGATATCTTTTGTGTTTTTTACGATAATGAAGAGTTTATTGCCTTCGAACGTCTGCTGGGTAAAATCACTTTCATCATTCCAGACGCGATAGTCCGTAATTTTGGGTTTAGCACTTGGATTCACCAATACCATTTCCTTGAACTTATAGGTCGAATCCGTCGGATACTGCTCGAATTCAGTCTTTTTACCATCCTTCTCCATGATGTACCTGTAGCGCAGTGGCTCCGACGGTTTCATTTCGGAAGGGATATTTTTACCAACTGCGTAGGGCAGCAAATCGAGCGGAGGCAAAAATTGAACGGCGTAGATTCCCAGCGCCAGCGTCAGTATAATTGTCAGGTTAACTAACCAACCCGTGTTGCGGGAACGTAGCCGGTTACGATGGCCGATGATAAATAAAATCAGGACGGTCAGGACGACATCCTTCCCGAATGAGGTCCACGGTTTAAGTTTAATCGCATCGCCGAAACAGCCGCAATCTGTTACCCGATCGAAATAGGCTGAATAAAAGGTCAGAAACGTAAAGAACGTAATAAGAAAAAACAACAGCCAGACCGTCACTTTAGGCTTGTACGAAGCCAACAAAGCTACACCCAGGATAATCTCAGCGGCACAAAACAGCACCGACATAATTAGGGTAAACGGCACTAATGCCATAAAGAAATTGTGCACAAACGGCAAGTCCTGCGCAAAGACTTCAAAATATTCCTCAAACTTAATCTGTGTCCCAACCGGGTCATTCAGTTTGATCAGGCCCGAAAAAATAAAAACAACCCCGACCAGAATCCGGGCGATACGAGCGGCAATGAGCATCGGGGGCGTGCCCGTCTTAACTTTAGGCTGCGTGGTAATTGGGTTCATATTTTTTTGACAGGATTAACAGGATTGACAGGTTGATAACTAATTTCAGTTATCAACCTGTCAATCCTGTTAATCCTGTCTAATTAAGGGTCAGTTTAATCAAACAAAAAACAGCGTAATTGATCATGTCCATATAATTGGCCTCAACGCCTTCTGAGACTAATGTATTGCCCCGATTATCTTCGATTTGTTTTGTGCGCAATAACTTCATCAGGATAATATCGGTCATGGAACTCACACGCATCTCACGCCAGGCTTCACCATAGTCATGGTTCTTGGCAAAGAGCAAATCAATTACCTGCCCAATCTGTGCATCGTATAACTGTTCGAGTTCATCGGTGGGAATATCAGTCCGTGCGTCTCCGGTCAACTGCAACTGAATCAGCGCCATAACGCAGTAATTAATGATACCAACAAATTCTGGTTCGATACCCTCTCCTACTTTATTAATCCCCGTTTCCTGCAAAGTACGGATGCGTTGGGCTTTAATGAAAATTTGATCCGTGATGCTTGGCAAGCGCAAAATCCGCCAGGCAGTCCCATAATCTTTATTTTTTTTCAGGAATAAATCTTTGCAGCGTTGGATAACCTGCCGATATTCGGTCTCAGTATTGCTCATAGTCGACAGTCAACAGCCATAAGTCAATAGCAAACCACAGAAACAAACTACTGACCGCAACGTCGGACCGTGACTATCGACTAATGACAATTGACTTTTTTTATGCCGAAAGTTACGAAAAAAACGTTGAACTGCCGGGGACGGCTGGTTGATTTGACCACACCCGCCGTGATGGGTATTCTGAACGTAACGCCCGATTCGTTCTTCGCTGGTAGCCGACTTTTGGTTGAAAATAGCATCTCGACCGCAGCTGTAGACGTTGCCCAACGAATGATCCGCGACGGTGCCACGTTTTTGGATATTGGTGGTTATTCGACCCGACCGGGTGCTGCCGAAGTCTCCCCAACCGAAGAAGCTGACCGGGTTTTACCCGTCATCGAAGCTATCTTAACAAACTTTCCTGACGCGCTGATTTCGATTGATACCTTTCGGGCATCGGTGGCACACCAGGCGGTTGAAGCAGGAGCAGCCATCATTAACGACGTAGCGGGTGGCACCCTCGACCCGGCCATGTTCGAAACAGCCGCTGCACTTGGTGTTCCTTATATACTCATGCACATGCGCGGCACACCTCAGACCATGCAGTCGCTGGCCAAGTACACAAACGTTACAACCGAAGTAATTGATGAGCTAGCCGTACGGGTTGCCACACTACGGTCTTTGGGTCAAAAAGATATTATTCTGGACCCTGGCTTTGGCTTTGCCAAGACAATTTCACAAAATTTTGACTTACTGAATCACCTGGAGACTTTTAGACTATTTGATGAACCGTTGCTGGTGGGTATTTCTCGCAAGGCAACCATCTGGAAAACATTGGCCATCAGCGCCAATAAAGCCTTAAATGGCACAACTGTTCTCAACACAATTGCGCTCACAAAAGGGGCTTCGATACTACGTGTGCATGACGTCCGCGAGGCAGTCGAAGCCATCAAGCTGACACAAGAATTAACTTTTTTTTAAGCTTATCCTTGCGCTTATAAAATCAAACCCCTACTTTTGCATTCCCAAACGACAACGACCCGTTTGCAGAATGGGAAAATGATCTGGTAGCTCAGCTGGTAGAGCAATACACTTTTAATGTATGGGTCCTGGGTTCGAATCCCAGCCGGATCACAAAACGCCAAAGCCGCTCAATTGAGCGGCTTTTTTTATGATACTTTTTTCTATAACACATGATCGATGTCGCACAATCACAACGGGTTATGTTTATCCTGATCTGAGTTGAGTGATGAAGCAGGAAAAATAGTCAGTGAATAGAAGTCAATCATTCAGTAAATACTCAGTATTTCGCCCCTGGCACTATAAATTTAACCATATTATTCTCGTTTTTTAGGCTTAAACAGGCCAACTCTTACTTTCAAATTGGTATTTTTCAAGAAGAATTATAATCAAATTCACAATTGATACCGTTACCTATTAAATTCTGACAAAAGCTGTTTTTGCCGAATTTTTTTGTTAGTATATTGCATGACTTTGTCACAAACGCTCGTCAGTTCAGTTGCTATCTTCCGATACATTTACACGCTGGACTACTCTTTAATTTAGATTTTCTCAATAATCGCCCCTGTTTATTGTAATTCTTTCAAAAGAAGACCAAAAAAACAAGTGGCCTTATCCAACACTGTTACGACCATGTCTGATCAGGTTGACCAATTGGCGGGTCTCTACCGCCCCGAGTTTGAACACGACAATTGCGGCATTGGCTTCGTGGCCCATATTAAAGGTCGCAAATCCCATCAAATCGTTTCGGATGCGCTCCAGATGCTTCGGCGGATGGAACACCGGGGCGCCGTTGGCTCTGAGCCTAACTCCGGCGACGGAGCGGGATTACTCATTCAGATTCCACACGAGTTTTTCATAGACGAAACCCGTAAACTGGGTGTTCATCTGCCACCCGCGTTTGAATATGGCGTGGGGATGGTTTACTTTCCAAAAGATGTATGGCTGCGCGAAGAATGCCGGGCCGTTCTGAATCGAAAGATGAAGAAACTCGGGCTGGAATTGCTTTGCTATCGTGTAGTACCGGTCAACAACAGTGATCTAGGCAACGGCTCGCGCTCGGCGGAGCCGCAAATGGAGCAGGTGTTTATCAAACGCCCGGCCGACGTTACCAATGCTGAAGACTTTGAGCGTAAACTTTACATTCTGCGTAACTCCAGCACCCGCGTTATCAACGAGACCATTGCGGGCGTCGATACGTTCTATTTCTCGTCGCTTTCCTGCCGTACCATTACGTATAAAGGACAGTTAACGACGCTGCAACTGGAGCCTTACTTTCCTGACCTTCAGAACGATGCGGTTGTTTCTGCCCTTGGCGTTGTGCACTCGCGCTTCTCAACCAATACGTTCCCATCCTGGAAACTGGCGCAACCGTTCCGTTACATTGCCCATAATGGTGAAATCAATACGGTACGTGGTAACGTAAACTGGATGAAAGCGGCCGAAGGTCTGCTCGAATCGTCGAAGTTTACGAAAGAAGAAATGGACATGCTGCTTCCCATTTGCGATCAGCGCCAGTCCGACTCCGCCAATCTCGACAATGCCATTGAATTGCTGGTCATGAGCGGGCGGTCATTGCCGCATGTCATGATGATGCTCGTTCCTGAAGCCTGGGATGGCAATGATCATATGGACCCCGTTCGGAAGGCGTTTTATGAGTTCCACGCAGCCCTGATCGAGCCCTGGGATGGCCCGGCGTCTATTTCGTTTACAGATGGACGTATTGTTGGCGCTACACTTGACCGGAATGGTCTGCGCCCGTCGCGTTTCTGGGTAACTAATGAAGACATCGTTATTATGGCTTCGGAGGTGGGTGTGCTGGACATTGATCCGGCCACAGTCGTTTCGAAAGGCCGCCTGCAACCTGGCAAAATGTTCCTGGTCGACATGGAACAGGGACGTATTGTCTCCGATGAAGAAATCAAAGCGGAGATCTGCGCCCGGCAACCTTATCAGGATTGGCTTTCCGAGAACAAAATTAAGATTCAGGATTTAGAAGCACCGATTCGATCCTATAACCCCTACGATCCCGCTAAATTAATGCGGATGCAACAGGCGTTCGGCTTAACGTCCGAAGACCTGCGTATGATTCTGGCGCCCATGGTCGAAACGGGTAAAGAAGCGCTTGGTTCGATGGGTATCGACATTCCACTGGCTATACTTTCTGAGCAGAGCCAGCACATGAGCCATTACTTCAAACAGTTGTTTGCGCAAGTGACTAACCCGCCCATCGATTCGATCCGGGAGCGGGCTATCATGTCGCTTATCTCGTTTGTCGGCGCAACGTATAACCTGCTCAGTGAATCGCCGGAACATTGCCGCCAGGTTGAACTGGAGCAGCCGGTACTAACGACGCAGGAGTTTGACAAACTCCGCTTTATTGACAAACCGAAGTTCCAGGCTAAAACGATCAACTGTCTCTTTACGGCTGACGGAAAAGGGCAGTCACTCGAACGGGCCCTCGACCGGATTTGCCGCTATGCCGAGGATGCTATTCAGGATGGCTATTCCATTCTTGTGCTGTCAGACCGGGCCATTGATTCCAGCCACGCGCCTATTCCATCATTACTGTCAACGTCCGCTATTCACCACTACCTGATTCGTCAGGGATTGCGTGGTAAAGTCGGGCTTGTGGTTGAAGCGGGCGATGTTTGGGAAACGCACCATGTGGCTACACTTATTGGGTATGGCGCATCGGGCGTGAATCCCTACATGGCGTTCGAGACGATTGCCAACATGAAGAGCAGGGGTTTGCTACAGGTTGATTATGACCTCGACAAACTGTTCAAAAACTATGTAAAGGCCGTTAATGGCGAACTGCTCAAGATCTTCTCCAAGATGGGCATTTCAACTTTGCAGTCGTATCAGGGTGCCATGATTTTCGAGTGCCTTGGCCTGAACGAGGACGTAGTAAGCCGGTATTTTACAGGCACGGTATCGCGTATTGGTGGGATGGGGCTGGACGAAATTGCCCGCGAGATTCTGGTTCGTCACGCCGTTGCTTTCCCAGCTATGCCTGTCTTGGCACCACGTCTGGAAGTTGGCGGTATTTATCAGTGGAAACAACGGGGCGAAAAGCACATTTTCAATCCCGATACCATTCACCTGCTACAACAGTCGACACAAAAGAACGATTACTCGATCTTCAAGAAGTACACCAAACTAATTGACGATCAAACACAGAATGCCATTACACTACGGGGTGTGATGAAATTCAAGAAAGGAGCATCTGTCCCGTTAGACGAAGTTGAATCCATCGAAAGTATTTTCAAACGCTTTGCTACGGGTGCGATGTCGTTTGGTTCGATTTCCTGGGAAGCCCACACGACGTTAGCCATTGCCATGAACCGCATTGGTGGGAAAAGCAACTCGGGTGAAGGTGGCGAAGATGAACTGCGCTATAAGCCCCTTGAGAATGGCGACAGCATGAACTCAAGCATTAAGCAGGTAGCCTCGGGCCGGTTTGGCGTAACGAGTTACTATCTGACCAATGCCCGTGAGCTGCAAATCAAGATGGCGCAGGGTGCCAAACCTGGTGAAGGTGGCCAGTTACCCGGCTTCAAGGTCGATGACTGGATTGGTCGGACGCGTCACTCGACGCCCGGCGTGGGTCTTATTTCGCCCCCGCCCCACCACGACATCTACTCGATTGAGGATTTGGCCCAGCTTATTTCTGACCTCAAAAATGCGAACCGGGCAGCTCGTATCAGCGTCAAACTTGTTTCAGAAGCCGGGGTTGGTACGATTGCGACCGGAGTTGCCAAAGCACACGCCGATCATATCCTGATTTCTGGTCATGATGGCGGAACGGGAGCCTCTCCCCTCTCGTCGATTCGTCACGCGGGTCTGCCATGGGAATTAGGTCTGGCCGAAGCCCATCAAACGTTGGTTAAAAATAAACTTCGTGGCCGCGTTACGTTGCAAGCCGACGGGCAGATGCGTACAGGTCGTGACCTGGCTATTGCCGCGCTATTAGGTGCCGAAGAATTTGGTGTCGCTACGGCCGCACTGGTAGCCGCCGGTTGTATCATGATGCGGAAGTGTCACCTGAACACTTGCCCGGTCGGTGTTGCCACCCAGAACAAAGAACTGCGTGCGTTATTTACGGGTAAGCCCGAACACGTAGTGAACATGTTCACCTTCCTGGCGATGGAACTCCGCGAGATCATGGCTGAGCTGGGCTTCCGTACGATCAACGAGATGGTCGGTCAGGCGCAGATGCTCGAACTTCGCGAAAATCTGCCGCACTGGAAATACAAGAAGCTTAACCTTAACGCGCTGCTTTACAAAGAGCCAACCAATCTCGACGTAGCGCTGTATAAGCAGGAAGAGCAGAATCACTATCTGGATGACGTACTTGATCGTAAACTGATCAAAGTAGCCCAGCCCGTACTGGATGGCACGACGCTTGGTTCAAGTGAGTCGGTTTACGCTGAATTTACGGTGCAAAACATTGACCGGAGTATCGGCACGATGTTGTCCAACGAAATCTCGAAGGTGTATGGTGGACCGGGTTTACCCGATAGTACGATTCACATCAAACTCCGGGGTACAGCAGGCCAGAGTTTCGGTGCCTTCAGCACAAGCGGTATTAAACTTGAGCTTGAAGGTGACGCCAACGACTACTTTGGTAAAGGTCTTTGCGGAGCGCAATTGATTGTGTATCCTGACCGGGTGGCTCAGTTCAAACCGGAAGAAAACAGCATTGTCGGGAACGTATCCTTCTATGGTGCCACCTCAGGTGAAGCCTTCATTCGGGGTATGGCTGGGGAGCGGTTCTGCGTTCGTAACTCGGGTGCGAAGGTCGTGGTAGAAGGTATTGGTGATCATGGGCTGGAATACATGACCGGTGGACTGGTTGTTATTCTAGGAAAGACGGGTTACAATTTCGCAGCTGGCATGTCGGGCGGTGTAGCCTATGTATTCGATCAGGATGGGACGTTTGCCGCAAAAGTAAACCCGGAAATGGTCAGTCTGGAAAGCCTGAATGACGAAGATCAGGGCATTATTCGGGAGTACGTTGAGAAACATTTCCAATATACCACCAGCAACGTAGCACTTTCCCTGATTCAGAACTGGGACGAACAGATTGGCAGCTTTGTCAAAGTAATGCCGGCTGATTTCCGTAAGGCACTCGCCGGGCGGGGCATCTCGCTGGCCGATCAGATTCGCGACAAGAACGTAGTGTATCAGGACATAACCGTAGATGTGACGCAGGGGTGATTCAATGACGTTAGAACCACCTTTTCTTATCGCAGAAAGTAAATCAACGAATTATCTGCTTGTTCCGCTACCCAGAGATGACAAGTCTAATTACCTGCGTTTGGCCGATTATCAGCTAGCGAATTGGTCAATTCTTGAAAAAGATTTGTTAACGCTGGTAGAAACAAGTGAGGCAACATTTGAGGACATTCTGTTTTTGGTGATTCATACAGCATAGTAGGAAATCTAGTCGGCCCAAATGGCCGTTCGTTAATGGTGAAAACTATCTGGATGAAGGAAAAGAAAACAGGATTTACTAAATTCATCACTTTATATCCGCCTTGATGAATCATGAAGATACCACTTTATAAACAGGTAGCCTTGCTGAAAGATTATCCTGAAGAGGGGTTACGGGCTGGCGATGTAGTGACTACTGTAGAATTTCTTGAATCACCCACTCCAGGGGTGCCGAACGGATATTATGTGGAAGCCTTTGATGCACTAGGAAAAACGATTGCTGTTTTTATTGTCTACGAAACCGATATAGAAGCACTTACTCATAAAGATGTGTTAACTCGTCGTACGTTGGAGACCGCCTGATTTAGATACAATGGGAAAACCTACCGGATTTTTAGAATTTACGCGTGAATTACCCAAAAAGCGCGACCCGCAACAGCGGATTCATGATTACAAGGAAATCGAGATGCCGTTTTCGGAGGAGGACTCCAAACGGCAGGCAGCCCGTTGTATGGACTGTGGTACGCCCTTCTGCCACAGCGGTTGCCCACTTGGAAACATTATTCCTGAGTTCAATGATGCGGTTTATGAACAGAACTGGGCCTATGCCTACGAAATTCTGGCCAGCACCAACAACTTTCCGGAGTTTACGGGCCGTATTTGCCCCGCGCCCTGCGAAGCATCCTGTGTGCTAGGCATTAATAAGCCGCCCGTTGCCATCGAATTCATCGAAAAATCAATCGCCGAAGTTGCATTTGAACAAGGATACGTAACGGCTAAACCACCGAAAGATCGAACCGGGAAACAAGTAGCCGTGGTTGGTTCTGGTCCGGCCGGACTGGCAGCCGCAGCCCAGCTCAATAAGGCCGGTCATACCGTAACGCTTTTCGAACGGGCCGACCAGATTGGCGGTTTGCTACGGTACGGCATCCCCGATTTTAAGCTCGAAAAGTGGACAATCGATCGTCGGTTAGCCGTATTGGAAGCCGAAGGTGTTACATTCAAAACGGGCGTTAATGTTGGTGTAGACCTGAAAGCAAATGACTTGCTGGATCAATTTGATCTGGTAATGCTCACAGGTGGCTCCACAGTTCCGCGTGACCTGCCAATTCCTGGCCGTGACCTGAAAGGTATTTACCCGGCGATGGAGTTTCTTAGCCAACAGAACAAACGAAATGCCAGCTTGCCCGTAGAAGTTGATCATCAGGGCAAACCCTATGGTGACGGCGAGCTAATGGCAACGGGTAAGAATGTGTTTGTCATTGGCGGTGGTGACACGGGTTCCGATTGCGTAGGAACGTCGAACCGGCACGGAGCCAAAAGCGTCACGCAGATTGAGCTGATGCCGATGCCTCCTAAAGATCGGGCCGCTAATACGCCCTGGCCTAACTGGCCCATGATGCTTCGAACCAGTACTTCACACGAGGAAGGCTGCGAGCGGCAATGGTCTATCAACACCAAGGCGTTCATCGGCGACGAAAACGGAAATCTGAAAGCACTACGTCTCGTAGACCTGACCTGGAAAAATGAAAACGGTCGCATGAACATGGTGGAATTACCCGGTTCTGAACGCGACGTTCCCTGCGAACTGGCGCTGTTAGCGGCTGGTTTTCTGCATCCACAACACAACGGCCTGCTCGATGATCTTGGTCTGGAGTATGACGAACGTGGTAATGTGAAAGCAACGAACTACCAGACAACAACGAATCCAAAAGTATTTGCTGCGGGCGACATGCGCCGTGGTCAGTCGCTGGTTGTATGGGCTATTTCGGAAGGCCGTGAAGCTGCCCGTGCCGCCGACTGTTACCTGATGGGCGAAAGCCGACTCGAAGCTAAAGCTGTTTCAATGATCGCGGTTGAATAAATACTAGTTAAAGAATATAGAAAAGCCGCTCCGAAAATCGGAGCGGCTTTTCTATGCCTGTTCTACAACGTTACCGGTTCTTCTTTCTCATCGAAAAACAGATAATTCAGTAAATCGCAGTAGGGCTTAATGATCCGGCAACCACGCACGATTTCATCGGCAAAGTTGGGCTTCAGTACGTCCTTATCTGTGTATCGATGCAGGAAAAACAGTTCTTTCCGACGTAGTAAATCAATTTCAGGATGGTCAATCGGGTAACCTTTAGGCGACGTTTTCATTACTTCACCCGATGCTTCGGGAAAATATGCCTTAAATTCATCAGCTTCGATAATGTTCTTTAGTTCCTCAACATTGTAATCGACCTCCTGCCGGTATTTAGCCAGGTTAGCCGGTGTCGGTTGCCACATGCCCGCGCCCAGGAATGACTGATTGCCCGGCTGGATATGGACGTAGTAATCAATGCGGCCCGAGTGCCGCCCGCCGGGACCAATGGCAAATGCCAAATTAGATTTATAAGGCGACTTTTCTTTCGAGAAACGAATGTCGCGGTTGATGCGGAATATGCAGTCTTTTACGGACGTATTGGCCAGGGGTTCAAAGGCACTCATACTCGCCAGTACCCGCTCAACTACACCACAGAGTTCGGCTTTGGCCGCGTCGTAGCGAGGACGGTTCGTATGAAACCACTCACGATTATTATTTTGGACGAGTTCGCGCATGAACTCCAGCGTGGGCGCTGTAAAGGCAGCTTTTAATGATGATTTTGTTGTCATAACTACGGTTCAACTATAAACCTATGATAGTCAATGCTTAAAGGATACAAATACTAATTCTATTTAAAATTCCACTTCGCTTTACAAGCGCTTTGTGTCATCCTTACTGCTTAAAATAATCAATCTTATCGGCATCGGTATTGTTCATAGCTTTAACTTCTTCTCCATTGCTATTAGCAATGGTAGTAGTGATTGTAAAACTACCCTTTGAATTACCGGGCGTAGCGATACCGGTTAAGCCGAATGATTTTTTACCCTTAGCTACAATCGCCTGCGTAGTAGTCAACAGATAGAAATTATCATTAGATATTCCATCAAAAGTCCAGTTTCCGTTCTGTACGTTATGACCTCCTACTGTCGTTGAAGCTGGGTAAAAACTCAAACTCACCAGTGGATCTTTGGTGATATACACCGTAACAAGTCCTTGAGTGGGTACCGAATTGAGTTCGAAAACATCCATAACCATAGTGAAATTGGTTGTCCCATATTGCGTTGAGGGTTGGGTATAAAGTATTGGGATCAGATCGGGCACGAAACTCGATTCATAGGCACCCATATCAATCAGCCCCTGAATTCGAACGTTCCCGCCCGCATCTGTGGCAGGCCCGCTAGAGGCTGAGTAGGCTACAGTACTTCCCGCATTGATGGCGAGTGAACCGGCTTGGAGTCGCAGGTCGGCGTCAGAAATGAAAGGAGAGGTCGTTGTAGTGAGGTTGTGGCTACCATCAATAAAACCGCTTACTGTAGGCTCCAGCAGCGAATAACTAACTGTAAGGCCAGTGCCATTAAAGGTATTATCGCCCCCATTGTCCCATAAAATGCAGTTAGTCAGCTGGGTAATACCACTACTCTGGATTGCTCCACCACCAGTATCAGCGGTATTATTACTAAAGCTACAGTTGACAAATTTTATATTGCTACCGTAATTATTGACTGCGCCACCAGTCCCTACAACCGCCTTATTACCAACAAAATTACAGTTGATTAGCATGGGGTTGCTGTTAGTTCCACTAGAATAAATCCCTCCACCATACCAAACAGCTAAATTATTAACGAACCTGCAATTAACGAGTAAAGGACTACCTTCGAAATTATAGATTCCTCCACCCAACCCCATCCCCAGAGCCCCTACAACATTAGAGATAAAACTACAATTTACTAACTTGGGGTTACTTCTAATATTAAATATTCCCCCACCAGAACCCTCACCTAGCCCCCTAGTAAAATTGTTACTGAAGCTACAGTTAGTCAATTCCGGATTGCTGATACCTATACTTGCAATCCCTCCTCCGTCATTGCATATTGCCCCTCCTGCACTCGTGTTATTATCAAAACTACAATTAATTACAGTTGGACTGCTTATCCCAACGTTTGAGGCATTATTGTACATTCCTGAACCATAGGAAGCAGTATTCGAGGTGAATCTAGTGTTAATTATGGTGGGGCTACAGCTGCTTCCACTGCTGCCATCGTTGTACATGCCTGCGCCTTTAGTATTAATGTTGCTATTATCGGCAGTATAACTATTGCCTGCTGTAACCACAAAGCCATCCAATACGGCCGTGGAGCCTAGGCTCAGCGAGGCTGGATTATAAATGACGTGATAACTATTGTCATCAGTACTGCCAACTACGCCGATGTCACCCGAAAGAGTCGTGGTGAAACTGGCAGGACTGCGCTCAGACAGGCCAGGATTGCCGCTGGCAGGGAAACCTCCGTAAATGGTCACCCCATTTTTTAGTGAGAAGCTGATTGTACGATCTGTGCTGGTGGTAGGTTTATACGTACCGGCTGCTACCCATACCTCTCCGCCTGTGGCCGAGAGCGAATTAATAGCACCCTGAAGATTGGCCGTACTGGCTGACCAACTGTTGGCAGTAGTTGGATCAACATTCGAACCCGTCGTGGAGACGTAGCGGATCGTCTGGGCGCTAGTGGAGGTGGCACATACAAGTAACGAACTAATGAGTAAAAGTAAAACCGTTATGGACCTATAGACGAATGATAAAGTAATGGCAATTCGAGGGGAATAGAAATGAATCATAAAAAAGATGGTTCGCCCTTGCGACGGATGTCAATGGGCTTAGAAACGTAGTATAGTGAAGATTGGTCAGTTATTAGTAAGGCAGCTTTAAATATAGCCATCGAATCGTTTTGTCCTTCCAGGATTCATACAAAAAAAGCATTTAAAAAGCCCCAGCATAACACCGGGGCTCTCTCCTCTTCAAATTTTTCTACCGAACGCAGTTATCAAAAAAGCCTGGGTGAGTAGCCCTGAATCTGGCCACCCGAACACCGTAGACCAAGAACCGTAAACGTCAATTCAGTCCGAAAAGCTGCCGCTTGAACTGACGGGGACAGATATGCTCCACTGAGCGGAAGGCATTGCTAAAATGCGTCAGGCTATTGAATCCGGATTCGTAGCAGGCATCTGTAATCGTTTTGGCCGGATTGCTCAAAACGGCTTTGGCCAGTTTGATACGTTCGGTTAATATAAACTGCGCCGGGGAAACACCCAGCTCGCTCTTGAAGAGCCGGAAGAAGTGTGATTTAGACAGACAGGCCTTGTCGCTCAGTTCCTCGACCGAGAGCGCACGGGTTAGATTCTCCCGGATATACGCCACTACGTAGGCCAGCCGATTCGTGCTGATGTGCTGGCTCGTTTGCCCAAGCAAGCCGTGCCGCACCTGCGTTTGTGACAGCCGGACAATGAGTTCACGTAGGGTATTTTTGATAAAGAATGGCTTAAACGGATTGTTCTCGCGGAATAGACGCATCAACTTATCGATCAGCGAACTGATTTCCGTGTCGTTCTGCAACAGGTAATTCTCCGTATCTAATTGCCATTGGTCGCTGCTTTCAACGCGCGGCACCTG
This sequence comes from Spirosoma endophyticum, assembly GCF_900112365.1. GTDB lineage: Bacteria > Bacteroidota > Bacteroidia > Cytophagales > Spirosomataceae > Spirosoma > Spirosoma endophyticum. The sequence continues at coordinate 748,850 of NZ_FOLQ01000001.1, forward strand.
ATCATTGAGTTCAGCGACGGTTTCGCGAATAAAGTCGTGCGAGATCGTCAGCGCCAGACAGCGGGTCGGATCGTTGGTCGTGGCATCGGGAAAATCAATCTGCATGAGCCGGTCCGACGGCAACAGAAGCGATTCACCAGGCTGGTAATCGAAAGGGTCCATGCTATTGAGATGCATCACTTTCCGACCACTCAGCATACTCGTCATCACGGGCGAGTTAAAGCGCAACTGAATCAGCGTGGCCTGTTGAAACGTCTCATACAAGTGTAGTTCGGCCTCATCATGACTGAGTGTCAACTTATTCTCTACCAGGGTGTCCAACTGGTTTCCCCAGGCACTAACGGCTTCGTTCGTGACGCTTTTTCCTGCCTGTTTCATAATGATCAAGTATGGGAGGATTCCGCAAGTATATGAGAGGATAACGTAAAAATAGTTGTACAATTACAGCAAACTTTGTAAAAAAACCTATTAACTCATATAAACCTATTTCGAAAATGCAAACTGCAGAAGCAACGAGCAAAATTGCGCCCCGGCCAATGTTCAAAACTCAGTATGAGAATTATATCGGAGGTAAATGGGTACCACCTGTTGGAGGAGAATATTTTGATAACCAATCGCCGGTAGATGGCAGTTTAATTGCCAAAATGCCCCGCTCGAAAGCGGCCGATGTTGATTTGGCTGTTGACGCAGCCCAAAAAGCCTTTGAAACCTGGGGTAAAACATCCGCTACGGAACGTAGTAAAGTACTGCTGCAGATCGCCGACGTGATAGAGCAAAATCTGGAGTTTCTGGCCCGTGTCGAAACGGTCGAGAATGGCAAGGCACTACGTGAAACAATGGCGGCCGATATGCCACTCGTCGTCGATCACTTCCGCTATTTTGCGGGTGTTATCCGGGCGGAAGAAGGTTCAGCCACCGAACTCAATGCCGATACGTTGTCGTTGATTATTAAAGAGCCAATCGGTGTCGTTGGCCAGATCATCCCCTGGAACTTCCCACTGCTGATGGCAACCTGGAAACTGGCTCCGGCTTTAGCTGCTGGTTGTTGCGTTGTGATCAAGCCCGCCGAGCAAACGCCAACGTCTATCGCCGTTCTGTTCGAGTTGCTGGAAGGTATTGTGCCTCCTGGTGTGGTCAATATCATTCAGGGATTCGGGCCGGAAGCTGGAAAGCCACTGGCGCAGCATAAGCGCGTCAATAAGGTAGCGTTTACGGGCGAAACGACAACCGGGCGTCTCATTATGCAGTACGCTTCGGAGAATCTTATTCCGGTGACGATGGAACTGGGCGGAAAATCACCGAACATTTTCATGAAATCCATCGCTGATCATGACGATGAGTTTTTCGATAAATGCGTAGAAGGTGCCGTGATGTTTGCGCTCAATCAGGGCGAAATCTGTACCTGTCCATCGCGTTTGCTCGTTCAGGAAGACATTTACGACAAGTTTATTGAACGGGTGATTCAGCGCACTAAAGCCATTAAACTCGGTCACCCGCTCGATCCGGAAACGATGATGGGTGCTCAGGCCAGCAACGATCAGTACGAAAAAATTCTTTCGTACATCGACATTGGCAAAAAAGAAGGCGCTGAAGTATTAACCGGTGGTGGTCCGGCCGACAGTGTAGAAGGCGGCTATTACATTCAGCCAACGATCTTCAAAGGGCACAATAAAATGCGGATCTTTCAGGAGGAAATCTTCGGACCTGTCCTATCGGTTACTACGTTCAAAGATGCCGCCGAAGCAGTCGCCATTGCCAATGATACGTTGTATGGACTGGGTGCGGGCTTCTGGTCACGCGATGCGCATGAACTGTACACGATTCCACGGCAGATTCAGGCGGGTCGTGTGTGGGTGAACTGCTACCACGACTACCCAGCTCACGCGCCGTTTGGTGGCTACAAGAAATCGGGCTTCGGGCGTGAAAATCACCTGATGATGCTGAACCACTATCGCCAGGTCAAAAACCTCCTGATCTCGTACAGCAAAAACAAATTAGGTTTCTTTTGATTAATGAGTGAATGAGCGAAAGAATGAATGAGCGACTAGCTGGCGCATCCAGTTTTCGCTCATTCATTCTTTCACTCATTCAAAATTCCAATCACTATGAATCGCGTAGACATCACTCCGGCCGCAGCCGACGTATTGAATAAAATCCGCGATGAGCACGGCCCGTTGATGTTTCATCAAAGTGGAGGCTGCTGCGACGGTTCCTCGCCGATGTGTTACGAAGCCGGTGATTTCATTATTGGCTCGTCGGATGTATTGCTGGGCCAGATTGAGAGGTGCGACTTCTGGATGTCAGGCGATCAGTTTGAGTACTGGCAATACACCCATCTGACAGTTGACGTAACGCCTGGACGCGGAGCCAGTTTCTCGCTCGAAATTCCGATGGGGGTTCGGTTTCTAATTAGATCCCGCCTATTTGAACCCGATGAAATGGCGAATTTAACCCCCATACACGTTGGTCCGCTGGAGGAAGTTTAAGCAATAGAGAGCGCCAAAAGAACGCACTAAAAGTCGGCTTTAACGAGCCGACTTTTTAGTATTCCAACACACTAAAAACGCCAAATAACTATCTGACAATCAGCTTGCTTTTAACAGATCATACTGCTATATTCGACAGTATTCTCTAAACACCTATAGGTATGAACCTGTTACATCGTGTTGAAAACTGGGGTGATACGCATCACCCTGCCTGGACAGATGCGCTGCGAATTGTGCTGGGTATTATTCTGGTATTGAAAGGTGTCAGTTTTATCAGTGACACGGCCTATCTGATGCGTCTGATGGGCGGACTGCATTTTCAGCTTTTTCCCGTAATGGCCGTTCACTACGTAGCCTTTGCTCACTTAGTAGGCGGCTTGCTCATCGCTCTTGGCTGTCTGACGCGTCTGATGGCTATTCTTCAACTGCCCATTCTGGTAGCCGCTGTTTTCTTTGTTAACATTCGTCAGGGCTTCTCACCGCTGAATGCGGAACTTTGGCTGTCACTTATCGTACTGATTCTGTTAATGGTTTTTATCGTACTCGGCTCAGGGAAATTTTCAATGGACGAATACGTTAAGCAACATGCTCATTAACTAATCTGAATTATATCGGCCGGCGATCTGGCAGGATTACTAAAATTAGCCCAAGTCAGAGTTCTCTAAATAGCAAGATCGTGCTGTCTCTGTATAGTAGGCAGAAACAGCACGATCTTGCTTTATATCCCCTGACCTATTTCAATGAACAGTGCAGGACTTCTTATTTACAACAATGGATTAGGCATTTCGTATCATACTGGTATCCAGCCGAATCTGCTTCATGAGCGTTGCGAATGCCTGATCACATTTCTCCTGCGTCTTTCTGGACGCATTATACCGCCGGGTTTCTTTATAAGAAGCATCAAAGGAAGCGCCTTCCTTATTTTTGGTATTTACCAGACTTTGCCAGGCACCTTCATACGTGCTTTTCTCTGGTACAGGGGAATCGCCTTCAGTAAGTTGATCTTCGGGCGTCATTTGTGCAAGTTCATCAACCAGGATCAGGAGTTCATCCAGGCACCCGTCCACCAAAAAAGGTCTATCAGAGAGGGTTTCAATCTCTCTTATTTTAGCTTTAATCCTCTGCACTTGTTCGACTTTAGTCATAATTCAGTTTGTTACATGTGATGAAATATCTCTGCACCAGACACTTAGCTTACTTTGCTTGAGATTGACATCCTTGAGTCATCTGAAGCAGGTGCGGGGCAGTTGTTCAACACGTTACAGTTCACACAGGCAAATATACGCCGAAGCTAGCGTTCGTCCCCTGTTTTACACTGACCATTATAGCGCCTTTGTAATTTATTAGGCGATAGTTTCAATAATACGGCTATCAGAACAAGGCTGAAAACAGTAGATTTATAGCCCCTGATAGAAATAGCGGCCACTTGCGAGGTTTAGATCAAGCTCGACAATTCTGCATTGTTGATAACCCCAAAGCCTGCAATATTCCTGGTTGCACCACAATCGCTTAGCAAACGTACTGATTCACTGTTGTTTATTGAATCACTACATCGCGTTCAAGCGGAATCCCGTCGATAACCGTACCATCTCCACGTACTACCTGTATGGTTAACTGGTAACGCCCGGCTGGCAATGTTCCGGGGAACGTAATTTGTTCAACGCCCGTCGGTGGGTTGCTACCAAACATGATCGTATATACTTGCGCCGGATCGTCTAAACCCGTAAGCCGTAACTGTTTGATTGCCTTACTGTCGTTCTGCGTAAATAAATAATAATTTGCATTGAGGCTGTACGCTACTCCTCTGGTTAGCACAATAGGTGTATCGAACGAATAGGAATCCCCCAATAGATTTTTAAGTGTCGCTTGTCCGGGCAACGACAACGCTTCAATAATCAGCGGTCGAGCCTGATCGCTGATCGTTATGCGCCCGGTCGATGGGGTAGCTATGCCATTGACAAGTAACTGGGCATAATAATAACCGGGTGTAAGATTGATCGCCGTTGGCAGCCGAATACCCGGCTGTTTATCAACGAAACCCAGCGCATCCAACGTCAGTGCTGGCTGATTACGCCCCTGAATTCGAACACTCAATTTATCGTCCTTATAGAAATTCGACCCATACAAAAGATAATCACCCGAGTTGAGCTGGAACGTATAATTGGCGTTAAAATTTGCCTGGGTCGTTCCTTTGAGCAACTGAATGGTTTGAGCCAGGGTAGCCGTTCGTCCATTTGGCTTAGCTAACTCAACCGTATAGTCGCCGGGCTTGTAGTAGGTTTCATAACCATTCAGGTAAATCGACACGATCGTAGCGCCATCTGTTGTAGACGTACGATTGCAAATCGATTCGCGTCCAAACACCACAACACTTGGCTGAACGCGTTCGCCAGATACCTTATTGATAAGCGTTAACGTATTGTTTTGGTAGCCAGATCCGTCGACGTAATTGTACACAGGCAGACATATATAGTTAGTCTGATTGCCAACTGAATAGGCCTGAGGTCCTGATAACGTACCAAATCTCAGATCGCCAGCGGGTTTCAAAACCATTGTATACGTATTGGTTTTGTTGTTGGTAGTGCTAATTAGCAACGGAAAGTTACTGGCAACCGCAAAAATGTCAAGTATATAATCGTTACCATAAGCCACCGTCGTACTGGGTGTTAACGTGAGCGTTGGCTTGAGAAAACTGGCAGAATAGCTTGTCGGGATGGTTACCGTTATTTGTTTGGTATCCTGATTGATCTGGATATTCTGGTCTGGAATGTCAGGAATACGCACGGCCAGAATACGTGGCTCGCCATTAGGGCCAAACCCCGGATCAACCTCATTTTCTTTCTTGCAGGACTGCGTACACAAAAGTAGAGAAAGTCCTAAAAATAGGGCGACGTAGTAAAGACTACTCCGTTGTTCGCTTCGCTGAGTTGACATACGCATCTGCCTGATCACTTATTTTGTTGTAACCAGACAGCTTACCGTTTGTTGTTGAAAAACTCTATTAATATTGAAGCTAAAATGTCCTATTGTGAGCCGTTAACGGGAGAGATGATCAGAAAATATAGCGAATCTCACACCAGGGAATCTCCTCCTGTACCAGGCCTTTGAATACCTCAACCATCTTGCTTTTTAACTGATGAGCGTAGCGAATATTCCATCCCCCAAACTGGCTGACTTTGCTCTCCTGCAACTCGGGCACCCACAGCAATTCCTCGGCTTTTGGATTTATAGCCAGATTCGCCTGGTGCTGCCATTGGTTGTGCGTCAGAAAAATCACTTCAGCTTTGAGTTGTGCCCGGACTTCAGGCCGTAAAGCCGTATCCAGCTGGCGAAATAACTCACGATAGTCGTTGCGCCAGGCTTTTCGGTCGCCATCGGGACCGCTATACACGATAACCGGCGAAAAATTGACGTGCACCTCATAGCCTGCGTCATAGAAGTCATTAATAGCGGCAATGCGTTTCTCAATACTGTCGGTGCGTACATCCACCAGTTTACTAACATGGCTGGGCATTAGACTAAATCGAATGCGCACTTTTCGTTTGGGGTCAAAATCGAGCAGGTCACGGTTGACAAATTTAGTTGCAAACGTAGCTTTAGCCCTGGGATGATCGCAGTAAAATTCGAACACCTGCTGAATGCCCTCCGTCAGATTATAGTCAATCGAAATATCGGAATTACAGCCGATGTCGTATGTCCAGTATGTAGCATCGGTTTGATTAGTGGGCTTAGGCCACGACAATGCCTGAACGTGCTGATCGATGGTTGCCATGTTTTCCTCAACGTTCGTAAACAGCGTAATCGGATTAACATTCTTGTGCCGATCAACGTAGCAGTAGGTGCAGCCGCCAAAGCATCCGTTAGCTAAACTTGGTGCGATATAATCCGCACTCCGTCCACTCCATTTTACATCCCGCGTTTTCAGTTTACCCAGTACGAGCACATCGGATTTAACCTTGAAATGATTCATGCCCAATTCCGGCAGGCGATTGTGCTGTTTCACTTCAAGTCGTTCTGCATCGGGGAACTGCGCCAGTACGGCTTCTCCCCGATCATTAAGAGCATCGGCGGTGTAGAGAATGAGAGACGGTTTGAAATCAGGCATTAATCAGACGTTGAGTATATATTAATAACGCCCGACAACAATGCTTAGTTCAAAAAATTCTTTAGTTAATTGCCTGAACAATAATGACTTATAAAATAAAAATAGATTCTACTCAGTCTTAATTTTAGCAGGCAGAAAATGGCTTGTATTCTTTGTAGACGAGTCAAATTTATCCTCGAAAGCAACGGTTCCATCAGGTTGCAAAAAACGAACGAAATCCACCGACCCAGTTCCTTCGAAGTCATAACTAATACCAATAATATCTTGGGTGGCCGTAGGAATGCGGGTTTCATAGGCTTTTTTACCATCGACAAAAAGTTGGGCATGCCCATTTCGAACGTCACAACGTAGGTCTGTCCACTTCGATAAATCCGTGCCAAAGGCCGACAAATCCATCGTTTTAGCTTCAGCAGAATGCCCCGCCAGGTAGAGCTGCAGATTTCCGATGCATCCTTTCGCCGACAGTGGAATAGAGAAAATCTCATTCTTGCAAAGAATGGTAATTGTAACGTTCTGACAAACGGAGGAACCCTGTTTGACATCGCTTTTCAGCCGTGTTTTCAGCGTGAAATTATCATCTCGAAGGTTCTTGAATTCCCGAACGTAGCGATAGCGAACCGTCGGCGGTTGGGGCTGCATAGGAATGTTATGCTGCTGAATCGTCGCTACCGGCAAGCTCAGGACGCCGTTGCGAATAACCTCGTTTGGCATGACATAAACGGGGACGGGTTCCTGCATAATCGCTACGTGCCAGCCGTCCGACGGAATCAGGAGATCATGTTCCCGAATGATTTGATCGCCCACCACCAGCTTCGCCCGGAAATAGCCGGGATGGTAGTAGATCGAAGTGTGCTCATGACCATTCTTGGGCACGGCCTGGCGTCGGCGCGGGTCCCACGACTGCTGAATAAACACCGAATCGGTTGGCGAAGCGGTGGCGTCGTAATGAAACACAACCGAATTTGGAATGCTGTTCGTGACGTATTGACTGCTAAAGGAAAAATCTTCGGGCGAAAGTGGGGCGCGTTTGACGTAATTCAGAAAAAACACCGACACACCGGCTAGCCCAACAAGTAGTCCCGCCCCAAGCCACCAGCGCTTTAAAGTAGATCGATGTTCTGAACGAACCGGCTCCGATGTAAGGGGATCAGCAATATCAGAAGCCGACTCTTTCGCTGTTGGTTCTGGCTGCGACAGGCGTTTAAAGTGCGGCCAGTTTTCGTATCCCACAAACTGGACCAACGTAGTCAGTGTCGTAGCAGTAGGTGCGGATTCGTACTTCACCCGCCCCCACACCCGCTTGAGTGTCGTAACACTTAGTGACACGCCTGTTTGCTCGGCAATACGTTCGCTAAGCCGCTCAAAATCCTGCGTTGCCCAACTGTCACTACGTCCCCATCCCACCTTCTCTTCGATCAGTCGACGACAGCGGATAAGCTCCCGATCTTCCTGCTGGGTTATCATTTCGTCTCTCTATCAGTCAGTTACCCGTTTGTATAAATTTGAACGCAAGTTGAACAACATTGAATGGCTCGATTTCCCGAAAGTTCGCAGGTTTGTTCCCGTTCATTCTACCAAATGTACTGAAACAACCCATGAAAGCTCTATTGCTCATCTTAGTATTCGCCAGCCACTACACCCTCGCTCAAACGACTGTTCCTTTCGATGAATCCCATTGGGCAATTGCGGGTAAAATGACGAAAGAAACATTTCAGGGAAAAGACGGCATTCGCCTGACAGACGGGAAGATAGTTCTGAAAGACAGTACGTTTACCAATGGCATAATTGAATTTGACATGACGCTTACGAATACCCGCTATTTTCCTGGATTTGGTTTCAGAATGCAGGACAACAACAATTATGAAGACGTCTATTTACGGCCGCACCGGATGAACAATCCCGATGCGATGCAATACATGCCGGTTTTTAACAGTCAGGAATCCTGGCAACTTTACCACGGCGATGGCTATTCGGCCACCGTAACGTATTCCTTAGATGAGTGGATTCATATTAAACTGGTGGTTCGGTGTTCGCAGGCAGAGGTGTATGTAGGCGATCAGCGTAAGCCTGCGCTGGTGATTCACCATCTAAAACGGGAAGTCAAACCCGGCCGAATAATGTTAGACAACGGCGCACCAGCTCCCGCCATCGCCCGGTTTGCCAACTTCCAGTACACCAAATCGGACAACCCGACAATGGTAGGGACGTTCAAGCCCGAAGCGTCCGCCCAACCCGGCACCATTATGAGCTGGCAGATTTCTACTACGTTCAACGAGAAGCAACTCCAAGCTGACTACTCCATTCCGCAGGATCTGGCAAGCCGTTTAACATGGCAGGCACTTCCAGCCGAACCGTCTGGCCTTATCAACTTATCCAGAATCAGGAAATTAAGCGAAGCGGCCAACGCGGTTTTTGCGAAGGTGACCATCCTGTCGGATAAGCCGCAGATCAGGAAATTCCAGTTTGGCTTCAGCGACCGGGTCAAGGTCTATTGTAACGGTCGATTGCTGTATAGCGGAGAGGATGTTTTTCTGTCCCGCGACTACCGATTTCTGGGGACCATCGGTTATTTCGACGAGGTTTATCTGGACTTAAAGAAGGGCAAAAACGAACTCTGGATGGCTATCTCAGAAGACTTCGGAGGTTGGGGCCTCAAAGGAATCATTGCCGATCAGGCTGGTCTTACGATTGAACCATAAAAGCACGTAGCAGGAATCTTCAATTTGCCTGACGTCCACTGGTAAACTCATCATTAGTTTACTAGTGGAGGCTTTTTTATAAGCCTAAGCAGCAGTAGACGCTTTATTCATTAAAACTCTAAATCCCTATTTGATATCTATATTCGTTCAAGAAAGTTGTCCAAAAAACCAATCAAACAGGCGACTCAGGCAATTATTAACATGCGTAAACCTTCGGCGACTCCGCTTTATAAAGCGCGTATTTCGACCAACGCCCGGCAATTCTGGTTCACGCAGATAATTTATCTGATGGCGGGTAGCCTTACCCTTTTCGCTATTCTTAGCCTACCAAGGAACGGTAAATGGCTCAGCACCACTATTGACCGATTCTATAACCAACGACAAAAATTAGGTAAGCAAACGGATGTGGCTACCCGAAAACGGGAAGGATATGGCGACGCTTATATATACACCGAGCTAATCCGGCAACGCTGTCAACCAGACGATTACTTTCTGGTTCCTCCACAACAATACCTGATTCGAAATGCGTATCAGCAAGGCAAATCGACGGGGTATGCCTGGTTATATCCGAGCGTTTTGTATTACCATTTGGGCAAAGCGGTTCATTTGCTGGATATGACGGCTCCGGATTCGCTGCTGCAACGGGCGACGCATACGTTCTGGGTCTACGAGAACAAGATTTTCTTACTGACCTTCAAAGAGCATAACCGGCCGCTGGTTCTTGGCGAATTCAGAAAATACGACCCTCACTTTTTTGCGTACACGCCCAAACAGGCTCGGGCCTACTACACCCAATCAAAGCCATGAGCCTGTCAATTACGCTTGTCATTGTCGCTCAGTTTCTGATTGGCTTTGGCGTGGTTACCCGTTTGCGTGTTGCCACCAATGGGTTTAGCTTAGCAGGGTTATCCATGCTAGCGGGCATGGGAGTCAGTTCTGTACTGCCCTTCATCGTGCAGTTTGTACACCTGCCTATTGCGCCAAAGTCTGTATTTTTTGGTCTGGGACTTGTGGCACTTTTGTCGCTGTTACTGCTACGTGGTCAGTTGATTTATCTACGCGAAATAGCTGCCTGGAGTCGGCTTTCGGTTCGTCTGTGCGAACTGCCCTTCCTGGCATTCTGGGCGTACCTGTTGTTCATCAGCGCCTGGAAATGTGCCTGGTTTCCAAACCAGCCGTTCGATACCATCGTTGGGCCAGATCTGGTTGCTACGTTTGCGGTTAAGGAGCATACCCTTGTCTCGTCGGTATTTACCGAGCATTTGTCTTCTGTCTCGGTTTTCAGTAACCAACCGTTCTACGCACCATTCACGGCCATGCAGCAGGTCATTTATCTATTGGCCGCAGAGGGTCATGGCCCGTTTGCGTTCGGAAAAGTGTGGCTTACCGTTCTGGTGGTGGCCTTTGGCTTATTTTTTTACGGTGAATTACGCGAACGAATCCATCCGCTCCTGGCGGGGATTTTAGTAACCCTGCTGGCCTGTGCACCCGAATTATTTGCTTATACCTTGCTGGTCCAGACGGACTGGGCGAATGCTGCCTTTTTTGCGGCTGGCGTTATCTTGCTGGAACGCTACCTTGAGTCGGCACAGCGTGGGTACCTGACAGGCAGTGCGTTGTTGTTCGCTATGGCTTGCTGGACCCGTACCGAAACCATTTTCTTCGTACCCATTGGTTCACTGTTGGTGTTTGCCAAAACGATTCGATCATCACCGGCAACCGCAATCAAGCGGTCAGTCGGCCTTTTTTTAGCGTGCCTTCTTCCGGTTCTTTTCTGGAACTACAGCTTTCTACGTGGCTACGTACCGCTACCTCCTCACGCGTCATTAGGATCAATACATGGCATTACGGAAGGTTACGTTCCTCATCTCCTTCAGATTTATAAGAGTATGAACGCACAGGTAGTTTTCGACGCCGATTACTGGAACTATGCCGTACCTATCTTCCTGTTCCTGACCGTGCTCAATGTCATTAGTTTTCGCGACAAACATGGACTGAGCCTGCTTATCTGGATAGCTGCCGTCTATATTCTATTTGGCTTATTTATTCAGCACATTGATGGTGCCAACGTTCCCTACACGTTCCGTCGGGGATTTTTCAAATTGTTGTTTCTGATGTATGTTTATCTCGGCACAACAAGCTTATTTCGCTGGTTGTCGACCTGGCTTTATCGGTGGGAAGGACGACCGGATAACTCAACGGTTAGCGTAAAGGCGGGTTCTTAAAGTTGGGCGTATGGTTTCGTTCGGTACAACTGATTCGCCAGCATGAACGTACCATCACCTAGTAGCGAATCAATTCATTTAAACGTTTTGGTTAATCATAACTTCACGCTTCTCACATTTTTTTACCTGTAACTAACTCATATTCTAGGAAATGTCGTTCTGTCTTTTTGTGCATTATGCTATATTAGGCGGTCAATCCCGCATACGTATAATACGTATTTCTGGAGACAGAGCTGATGCTCCATTTCCATAATGTCAACCAACACATTAAAGCAAATAGCCAGATCTAAACCTGCTATGAAACAACTTGTACTTCCTATTTTCGTATTTGCCTTGTTGGCTTTTGCTTTTTCATGGGCAGTCAATCAATTCTTACCAGCGCTTACCTGGTTCGACATTGATGTGAAAGAAATTATGACAGGGTTTGGCCCTGCGCTGTCTGGCTTGATCTGTTACCGAATTTTTCGGCATTCCTAATACGTTCAAACTGTCTTTGGTTGGAACCAAACCAGCTGTAGTTGGTGGAATTGTTTTTTTGAGTCTCCTGCTTCCGGTTTTACTCAGCCATCAGGCCGATAAAGTTGGGATGACAGGCCTTGTTTTATCTCAATTCATCTACACGTTGGGGGAAGAGTTTGGTTGGCGACATTACCTGCAAAACGCGGTAGCGAGTTTAACCAAATGGCAACAAGCCCTGATAATCGGAACGATATGGTTTTTCTGGCATTATGCCATCCTGAACGACCCGACAACGATGTTAACCGGAAAACCTGTCCCTTTTTTTATGTCGGTATTCCTTTATTTGTGGGCTTATTGGTGTTGCTTTCCAAATTATTCGGCGATATAGTGGTACGGACCCAGGCGGTTTTATTACCTGTTGTGCTGCACTTCATTGGCAAAGTGAGCAATGGATATATTCTGCTGGGTTCCTACATTCTTGTCGTGGCAATCTACCTGATGTGGAATAGGATTGAGTTTAGAAAGCAATCTTTAAGTTAAATAACTTGAGTAATTAACTACTACTTATTTCGACTTGCGGCCCAGGGAGAACAGCCCCGTAAAGGCCACTTGTGATGACTTAAGTGAACGGATAGCAGATAACCAGTAAAGTAAACCAGTATGACACAGGTAGCCGTAAAGCTTAATCCTCATCTTTTCTTTGGCGGCAATTGCCAGGAAGCGATGGAGTTTTATAAGGGTGTTTTTGGGGGAGAATTGATATTGGCTCCTTATGGTGATGGCCCTGCCGACGCTCATAAAGACCCTAAAGCCAACAGTGCGGAGATGAAGGCAAAAATTATGTATGCCAAGTTAAGTGGCGACATTGTGCTTTTGGCGAGTGATAATCCCCATCACACTGACGCCAAAAACACCGGGCAGTTTGGTTTGTCACTGGAAAGCCCCGATGAGATTCGTTTAAAACGATACTTTGAAAAACTTGCCGAAAAGGGTCAGATAACGGCGCCCCTCATCAAACAGTTTTGGGGCGATACATTTGGTATGGTAACTGACCAATTCGGTGTAAACTGGATGGTTACCATTACTACGTGAGAGTTTAGGCCTGCCCAGAGCCCCATTGTCCCCTGATTGACTCACTCAAATTCGATCAGAAATTCAGTCCAGCCGGTTTCGTTGGTTTTTAGCGAGAATGAAAACTGGTGATTCAGCAGGACTTCGCGGGTGAGCGTCAGGCCAATGCCTTGTCCATCGGGTTTAGTGCTGTAGAATGGGTTAAACAGATTGACTGCCAGTACCTCGGGAATCGGTTCGCCATTATCGCGTATAAGCACGTAGCGGGTAGTGCTGATCACTTCCACCTGCTGCCCCGGTTCACAAGCTTCGAGGGCGTTTTTCACTACGTTGACCAGTACCTGTTCCATTTGCTCGACATCCACCAGGCGAATATTCTCTTCGTTGCTAATGCTAATCAACGAAACGTTGCGGGCAACGGCCTGCGGCTGCATCAACCGAATTACGCTACGTACCATAGCGCTCACATCCATAGCCCGCTTTTGGGGCTGAGGCAGGCGCACTACGTCGGCAAACCGGCGCATGAAGCGATTCAGACGATCGTTGCGTTCGATGGCTACCCGAACGGCATGTTTCACATCGGGCTCATCCACATACGACTGCGTGACGTCGAGAATCGAGTTGACCGCGCCGATGGAGTTGTTCACCTCATGCGCCATCATCCGAATCACTTTGCTGTAGGCTTTTTTCTCGGAAGCCAGAATCTCCGGCGTCAGTTCTTCAATCATCAGGAACGATCGCCGGAAACCACGATCCATGAAGAATGAACGTAGCACTTTATAGGTTTCCAGGCCGTTCGGCTTCATAATCCGCGACTCACCATCTCCCATATCGGCGAGTTGAGCCAGCAACGAATACCCTATTTCAGCCAGTTCTTTGCCCACTACGTCGTCGGGCTGCACAGAAAGTAGCTGGCTAGCCCTGGGATTAACCGACTCAATTCGATCATCGAAATCAAAAATCAGGATAGCAATGGGGGCAGCATCAATGAGTTTGTTCAGGAAAAATTGTTGTTCCACCTGCCGCGTGCGCTCCTGCCGGAGCTGGTCAATCATGAGGTTATAGACGGTTATTAATTCATCGACTTCCCGATTGCCGGTTGGTACAAATTTGACGGTAAAGTCTTTGTCACGAATGGCTTCAATGCCCGACGCAATAAATTCGGAGGGTTGCTGAAATTGCCGGTAAATGCTGATAGCGAAGTAAAGAGACAATAAAAGCCCTAGTTCACTGGCAATGAACAGCGGTTTGTTTTGCTGAAGTACCAAAAATAGCAGCGCGGTAATTGCCAGATGAACAGCAATCATGTAAAGCAAGTAGCGGGAGCGAAAACTGACGTACATAAGGGCAGGGAGCAGGAAGCGCGGTGCAGGGATTATTGGGCTTGGCTTTTCCATGCACCATGCTCCTGGCTCCCTGCTTTATATCACTCCTCAGTTGAATACGGAATACCAAATTTCTCTAATCGCCGGTAAAGCGCAAAACGGGTGATACCCAATGCCCGCGCAACTTTGGTAACCCGGTTTTGATGAAACGCCATCGCCCGCTGAATCATCTGGTATTCCATTTCTTCCAGTGTCATCGTGCCAACGGGGGGCAAGGATGGTCGGAATGCCGCATCACCGGTGTTCCCGCGGGGAGCCTGGGGCGTGGAGGTAGAAATTTGCGTGAGGTTGCGTTCGAAGTCATCGACTTGTAACTCGTCGTTGGATGATAAAAGAACGGTTCGTTCGACCCCATTTTTCAATTGTCGGATGTTGCCTGGTAAGGGAAGATTTTTCAACCATTTCTGCGCTGTTGGACTCACCTTGAGATCCGGTCGACCGTAGATCGTTTTCAGGTTATCGACAAAGTACGAAACGAGTAGGGGAATGTCACCGGGACGTTCGCGCAAAGCGGGCAGATGTACGGTGATGAGATTAATCCGATAAAACAAATCCTCGCGAAATTGCCCTTTACTGACCATCTCTTCCAGATTACGATTTGTCGCACAGATGATTCGCACGTCAACCGTTCGGGATTTGCTGCTACCCAACGGTTCGAAGGTTCGATCCTGCAACACACGTAGCAGTTTGACCTGACTGGTCATATCGAGGTCGCCGATCTCGTCCAGGAAAATGGACCCTTTGTTAGCCAGTTCAAACCGCCCTACTCGATCAGTCTTCGCATCCGTAAACGCACCCTTTACATGCCCAAACAGCTCACTTTCAAACAGCGTCGATGAAATGCCACCCAGGTTCACTTTTACAAATGGCTGACGCTGACGGCGGCTGTTCTGGTGGATGGCTTCGGCAATGAGTTCTTTGCCCGTTCCGCTCTCACCCGTAATGAGTACCGGCGCATCCGTTGGCGCCACACGCCCGATGGTCGTCAGGATCGCAAGCAGGTTCGGGTCTTCGCCCACGATGTTATCGAAGCGAAACTGCTGGTCGAGTTTCCGGCGATTGGGCGAACTGGGTACGGTCTGCGCCAGATTGAGTGCCGTACGCACCGACTGCACGAGGTATTCGTTCTTCCAGGGTTTTGTGATAAAATCTTTGCCCCCCGCTTTCATGCCCTCCACCGCGAGATCGATACTGCCCCAACCCGTAATCAAAATCACCGGTACGTTCGGCAACCGCTCCCGAATCCGACGGAGCAAACGCAGGCCATCGTCGCCGGACGTATCCACCGAGAAATTCATATCCAGCAGGATCAACTCTGGTGTCTCTTCATTCAAAATTTCGAACGTATCGAACGGCCCGTCAGCTACGCGCACCATGAAGCCTTCTTTCCTGAACAGTAAAGAAAGTGAAGTTTGAATAGCAATATCGTCGTCAATGATGAGAAGCATAGAATGCTAAAATAGACCTATAAGGTCTCTGAAACTTTATAGGGCTGAAAATGACTACTCTTCATGAAGCGCCGTCGCGGGTTGAATAAGGGACGCTTGCCGACTCGGGAATAAGGCACAAAGGGTAACGATACCATAGATGACCAATACCGCAATTAGGATGGCAGTTATGTAAATGCCCGACTCTACATCGAAGACGTTCAATAAAGGAAACTGAATGGCAAACAGCAGGCCGATGAGCATGGCGAACGTAGCAAGTACCCAGATCTCGCCGATGAACTGGGTTGTAATCCCGCTTCCGGTCGCTCCCAACGCCCGACGCAGACCAATTTCACCCCGACGTTTGGCAATGCTCAGATTCAGCACCCCGAACAGGCCCAATGCTACGTTGATTAAAAGAAAACTGCACACGATCAAGGCAATAATAACTGGTACTAAAACAAGGTTATGCTGATTTTTTCGTGAATCGGTCAAGTAGTCGACTTCTACGCTCCAGCCGGTCATCATCGACGCGATATCCTTCACAATTTTTGCCTCAAAAACCGCATCGGTTCCGGGCCTTACTTTAATCAACATCGTATCATTCCAGGGTTCACTGGCTTTCACCAATTCAAATAAAGCAGGTTTATTGACCATAAATTCACCCTTCGCCTTGAAATTTTCGATTACGCCAACGACCCGAAATTTATCACTTATCACTTTTCCTAACGGATTTTCATCACCAAATAAACCTTCCCTGGCCTTCTGGTTGATGACAATCGGCTTGTATTTGCCTACACTATCTGCATTCCGATACCATTTCCCTACAGATACGGGAATGCCGACTGTTTTGGCAAAATCCCCATCGGTTACGTACATATCAGCGTGTACTTTCTTCTTATTGTACTCGACTCCATTGCTCATCTGATTCGCCGAGAACGGAAAGTTGCTGCTCATCCGGGAAACGGATTCTACTTCGCGGTACGCCTTCAGTCGTTGCACGATACGTTGTAGTTTATTTGCTACGTCGGTTGTATCCTGATTACTCTTCAGACTAATCGCCCAGACGTTGTCATACGAGAAACCCAAAGGCTGCCTGTAATTTCTCAGATTGACAACGATCAATGTTGCCAGACCGAAGAGTACCATAAATGAAGCCCAGATTTCGACGATCAGCAAGGAGTGGGCCTTCTTTTTGTTCCAGATTAATGTAAACAGATGACGTAGCATGATTAAGAGCGAAAGAGTGAATGAGCGAAAGAGTGAGTGAGTTCGTGTTAGCATTTCGTGCTTTCACTCATTCACTCTTTCGCTCC
This sequence comes from Spirosoma endophyticum, assembly GCF_900112365.1. GTDB lineage: Bacteria > Bacteroidota > Bacteroidia > Cytophagales > Spirosomataceae > Spirosoma > Spirosoma endophyticum. The sequence goes on from NZ_FOLQ01000001.1 coordinate 766,023, forward strand.
GCTTCGGCGGTCCGATTTAGGATTTAAGCGCTTCGGCAATGTTAAGTTTCGACATGCGCAGGGCGGGTAATACACCCGATAGAAGACCGAAAACCAGACAGACCAACAGGCTGATTAAGAAGACGTTCACATTGATGGTCAGGTCGGCGTAGGCAATCCAGCCGCTCGAGTTGATGAGATGAATAACGATCAGCGTCAGGATCAGGGCAATGGCTCCGCCAAGGAACGTAATGAAAATATTCTCAACGATAAACTGCCAGACCAGCGTTTTTACGGGCGCCCCGAACGCTTTCCGTATGCCTATTTCCGACGCCCGTTCCATAATACGACTGACATTCACGTTGACCAAGTTAATCGCGGGCAAACCCAGAAGCATGAATAGGACAAACGCGATGATTCCGAAAAAAATAGTCTTCAGGCCAGGACCTCCGTCTAAAATTTGCCCTATAAAATTTTCGGCATAAGGTTCTGCTTTCGCTTCCAGTTGGGCATACTTGAATCCATCCTCCACACCAGGCAATGGGATTCGGTCAATTCGGCCCTGAAACTCGTTACGAACTGCTACTAAATCTGACTTATCTTTGGCCAGGATAACACTCATGAAACCGCCCCGTAAACCGCTTCGCTGGTAATTACTTTTGGGAGCCGTGTACGGAAAAAAGACGTCGGCATACGTAATGGGACGCGTAACCGGACTGCCCTTAACGACGCCAATTACCTTATAATGAATGCCTTCTATTTCAACATCTTTACCCACCACGGGTTCATTGGTATTTTCAAAATATTGCTTTTTAAATCCATCCGTAATGACCACGACGTAACTGCCATTCCTGATATGTTGCTCTGTGTAGGGTTTCCCTTCCAGAAATTCAAAATCCATTACCTGCCAGAAGTCGGCATCGGTAAACTTAGTATTGAGCTTGATTTTCTGCGAACCCACATAGGCGTTGGAGCTGTTAAAAGCGGAGAAGATGGTTACACGCTCGGGGGATTCCAGTGTTTTAGCATAATTCGTCAAAAACTTAAAACTCATCGGACCTGAATTCCTTCCGGTCAGGCTAGAGTCTCTCTGGACCATCAGCATGACATACAGCGACCGGTCGCGCTTATTTTCAGGGTAGTGCCCCCCTAAAAGGTGATCTAAAAAAGAGGTCAGCACCATCAGTACCGTCAGCGTCAGGCTGATACCAAAGAGCGTAATGAAGGTATAGAACGGATGCCGGAGCAACACTTTCCAGGCAATTTTTATATAGTTCAGTAGCATATTTAAAGAGCGAAAGAGTGAATGAGTGCAAGAGCGAAAGAATAGTTGGCGAGCTTGTCCGCTCATTCACTCTTTCGCCTTTTCACTCTTTATAATACCTGCGTTCCGTCGAACAGACGAATGAGTCGATGGGTGCGTTTGGCCATTTGTTCATCGTGCGTGACCATCACGATGGTAGCGCCGTCGTCGTTGAGTTGTTGCAGGATATTCATAATTTCGTTGCCCATCGCGCTGTCGAGGTTGCCGGTTGGCTCATCGGCCAGAATGATGTCGGGATTGCCGACGATGGCACGGGCAATGGCCACCCGCTGTTTCTGCCCGCCCGACAATTGCTTCGGGAAGTGCTTCACGCGGTTGCTCAAACCCACTTTCGTCAGTGCTTCCTTCGCATATTCCTGACGAGGTTTACCATTTTGTGAGCGATAGAGCAAGGGAATCTCTACGTTATCGAGCACCGTCAAATCGTTGATCAGGTGGAAGCTCTGAAAAATGAATCCGATTTTCTGATTACGTAACCGCGCCAGTTCCTTGTCGCGGTACTGCGTTACCGGCTGACCATCCAGTTGAACGGTACCTTTTGATGGTTCATCCAGCAAGCCCATTACGTTCAGCAACGTGCTTTTGCCGCAACCCGACGGTCCCATGATGGAGACGAATTCACCTTTCTTGATGTCCAGGTTGATGTTGTTGAGCGCCAGTGTCTCGATGGTGCTGGTCCGGTACACTTTTTCGATGTTTTGGAGTGTGATCATGGTTTTAGGGCTGGGCGTGGAGCAAGGGGCACGGAGCTTGGATAACTCCTAGCACCTTGCTCCACGCTCCGTGCTATTTAATTTTTTGGTTCGTTTCAAAATCATATAAAGTCAGTAGGCGAAGCGTGTAATACGCCTGCCAGTAGTCGCGCAGGGCCAGGATTGCATCCCGACGGGCGCGGTCTTTGTCCTGGGTAGCAATGCCTAAATCCGTTACGCTGAGATCGCTTAACTTGAACCGATCCTGCGCAATCTGGTACCGATTCTGTGCAATCTGGTCAGCCTTGGCCGTCAGCGTCACTTGCTGGTTCAGCATTTGAAGCAGTGTCACTTGCGTAAAAATCTCCTGTTCAAACGTTAACTTGTCCTGTTCTACAGTTTGCTGAGTCAGTTCGCTATTCGCTTTGGCCGTTTCAACAATCGCTTTTGTGCGGCCCCAGGTCATAATCGGAAGGCTGAATTGTAGTGATACGTACTCACGATTCTGCGGACTTACATACGCTTCGCCCAACCTGCCCCCCTGATTGGATAGTCCATAACCGCCTATCAACGTAGCATTCAGGCCGTTGTTTTTACGTGCTTTTTCCAGATCTCGATTGGCTTCCAGTAGTCGCCGTCGGAAACCAATCGCAGCCGACCGATTTGAGCCGGCTTCATCAATCGCCCGTTTTACGTCTACCGCAAATACCGGAATTTGATTTGGAATGGTCAGTTCGAGTGGGCGCGTCTGGCCCGTGCCATCGTCGCGATACCCGATAAACGTTTTTAGTTTTAGCGATGCCACAGCCGCCATTTGCTGGGCGGATGCCAGATCTTTTTCGGCATTTAATACGCTCAATTGGAGTTGCAGCAAGTCGTTCTGCGAAATCTTGCCGAGGTCGAGTTTATGAAGCGCAATTTTGTAGAGCGTATCGTTGTTGACCCGATTCGTTTCGGCAATCTGAAGATTCACCTGCGCCACCAGCAGATCGAAATACAACGTAGTAGCCGATACTGAAACCTGTTCAAGATTTTCGATCAGTTGCTGATTTCCCTCGGCATAAAGTAGCGGTTGAATCCGGCGATCCCAGCGCATGGGGTTGAACCAGAACAACGGTTGTGTCAGTTCAATGCCAAACGGAACGACATTGTAGAGAGTGTTATTCTGGATAAAATTATCAAATCGCTGGAGCTGCGTCTGAACGGAAATGGTCCCTCCCGTTGGCGCAATCGTCTGGCTCAGCGATAGATTCAGAATTGAGTTGTTATACGATACCGGCTCGAACTGGATGTTGCCGTCAGGTTGCACGACTTGAATGTACGAGCGGGTAAAGTTGGGTAACGTACCAGCCAGACTGAGCTGTGGTTTGTACTGCGCCAGAAACGAGCGATACGACCAGATATTTGTGCGCTGCTGGGTATTCGCCCGTTTGGCCGATACCGACTGCGCTTGTGCCAGTTGTAGTACGTCGCTCAACGTCATAGCCTGCGTTTGGCCGAACGTTTGTGCTGCGCTAACCCATAAGCCGAGGACAAAAAGATAAAGACGGTTCATATAAATCAGCGATTAGATTTGGGTTCAATCGTGATTTCCTCCAGGTGCTCGTACTGACTCAGATCAGTCGTAATGACGCGCTCACCCGCCTGCAACCCACTCCTGATCTCCACGAAATCGAAGTTCGACAAGCCCAGTTCCACCTCCCGACGATGCGCCACGTTCCCCTCTTTGGGCAGCACATAGATAAACTGCTTCCGTTTCCCCTTAAACGCTGGTCCGTTTGCCACGCGCACAGCCCTGGCCACGCGATCCGTAATGACGAATACGTCGGCTTTCATGTTTGGGCGCAATGATGCATGGGCATTATTATCCAGTTGAATCACGAACTGAATGATCCCATTTTTGACTGCCGGTTTCACTTGTGTGATCAGCCCGCGCAGATTGGTTTCGTTGATCTTGACTATCACCGGCAAGCCCAACTTTACCTGTTCGGCATAAACGTCGGAACAGGAACCTTCAACCCGAAAACTCCGCAGATCGGCCAGTTTCGCTACTATTTCCCCTTCGTTCACCGATGAGCCAATGTTCTCGTTAACCCAGGTCAGCACCCCCGGACGATCGGCGACAATATCGGCCTGTTTGATTTTATAAGTCAGCTCCTTCAGACTTTTCTCCTCAATCTGCGCTTGCAGGGTTGTTTCGCGCAGACTGGCACTCATCGACTGCCGATTGTAGGCAAGGTCGTTCTCCAGTTGTTTTTTCTCCAGTTCAGCCACACGTAGTGAATTCTCCGCGCGGGTCACATCTTCGCCGGTGCTCCCGCCTACCTTCTGCAAGCGACGGGTACCATCCAGATCAGCGCGTAGTCGATTGATGTTGAGCAACTTGATCTGATCGTTCACTTCGGCATCGTAGAGACTTTTATTAAGTTTCATTCGCAACTGGTCGATACCGTTACGTTTCAGGGCAAGTTGATCGTTCAGTTTTTCCAGTTCGATCTGCGTCAGAGATTTGTCGAGGTCCAGAATCGGCTGACCGGGTTTTACGGCTGTGCCGGGCATGAGCAGTACCCGCCGGATGCTGGCCCGAATGGGACTCGTATAGATCTGTTCGTAGGCAGGTATGACTTCACCCGTCGCGTTGAGCGAGTTTTCAACGGGACCAACTTCTGCCGTTGCTATCCTGATTTTCTCGGCTTCAACGGATGTTTTGAGGGCACTGCGAGCCCAGGTCAGCACAAGCGTCAAGGCAACGATGACCGTCACCCCCACGATCCAGTTTCGATTGCGGGAGCGATTCGCTATTTCAGGGGCAAGTTCTTTATCCATCATCTGTGCAGTGTCTCACAGATAAAGGTCCAAACAACGTGCCAGAGGCTATACTACTAACAATCAGAAAATTACCCAAACCCCGCTATCAAAAAATCGTGCGAATTCGCACAGGCAATTGCAAAATCGCACGTCCATATGGCATCAGCAGGCAATCTTCACCAATACTTTTTGTCGCTTTTAGCCCTTAGCTTTACAGACTACGTACATCATTCCCAAAAATCCTCAAAACTCCGTGCATCTCTTTATTCTCCGAGTGTCTGTCTGGCACCATTCGCTGACTCCCAAAATGATGAAAGTTAGCCTGACCGTGCTTTTTCAATGCCTCTTTTTTATTACCTACGCCCAACAGAACCTTGTTCACTACGTCCATCCGCTGATTGGGACCGAAAAAATGGGGCACACCTTTCCGGGAGCAACGGTGCCGTTCGGCTCTGTCCAGCTCAGCCCCGACTCCGATACGTTATCCTACGAGCTGAACGGCAAGTACAACGGTGCTGTCTATAAATACTGTGCGGGCTATAAATACGAGGACAAAACGATTGTTGGATTCAGCCACACGCACTTCAGCGGCACGGGCCACTCCGATCTGGGTGATTTTCTGATCATGCCTACTCAGGGTGCTTTGCAACTAAATCCGGGCGTGGCGTCTGACCCCAAAAGTGGGTATCGGTCAGCGTTTTCGCACGCCAACGAAGTCGCCGAAGCAGGTTATTATAAAGTAAAACTTGATGATCATAATATTCTGGCGGAGATGACGGCCTCCAGTCGGGTAGGATTCCATCAGTACACCTTTCCGAAATCCGATCAGTCGCACGTTATTCTGGATCTGACGCATGGGATTTACAATTACGACGACAAGGTTGTCTGGACGTATGTGCGCGTTGTAAATGATACGTTGATTACGGGCTACCGGCAAACCAACGGCTGGGCACGAACGCGAACCGTGTATTTCGCCCTGTCGTTCTCTAAACCGTTCAGGTCATACGGCCAGAAGAACCTCGATAAAGCGCAGGTGTACAAAGGATTCTGGCGCAAGTTCGACCAGACAAAGAACTTCCCGGAGATTGCTGGTAAACGCATCCGGATGTATTTCGATTTCGACACCCAGGAGGGCGAGAAAGTACAGCTAAAGATGGCACTGTCGCCGGTTAGTCAGGAAAATGCCCTCGCCAACATGCAATCTGAAATTCCACACTGGAACTTTGACCAGACAAAAATAAAGGCGCAGGCCGACTGGAATCGGGAATTAAACAAAATCCAGATCGACGCGTCCGAAACCGATAAAGTAAATTTTTATACCTCACTCTATCACACGTTCATTAACCCAACGATGTACATGGATGCCAACGGCCAGTACAAAGGGCTGGATCAGGGCGTTCATTCGGCAACCGGGTTTACGAATTATACGACGTTTTCGCTCTGGGATACCTACCGGGCATTGCATCCATTTTTCAATCTCATTCAGCCAGCGCGGGCTAACGACATGGTGCAATCCATGCTCATGCACTATGACCAGAGTGCATTGAAAATGCTGCCCATCTGGTCGCACTATGCCAACGATAACTGGTGCATGAGTGGCTACCATAGCGTATCGGTGCTGGCGGATGCCATTGTAAAAGGAACCTTCAAAGGCGATGCCCAAAAAGCGCTGGATGCCTGTATTGCTACGTCCAATCACCGCAGTTACGAAGGCATTGGCGAGTATATTGACAAAGGTTACGTGCCTGCGGCCAGCAATGGCACCTCCGTCTCGAATACGCTCGAATACTCGTATGACGATTGGTGCATTGCCCAACTGGCGAAAAAACTGAATCGGCAGGATGTGTATGATACGTATCGAAAACGCTCTCAAAACTGGCAAAACGTCTTCGACAAGTCGATTTGCTTTATGCGCCCCCGCCTGGCGGATGGTTCGTTCAAACAGGAATTTGACGTCTACAAAACAGACGGCCAGGGCTTTATCGAAGGCAATTCCTGGAACTTCAGCTTTTTCGTTCCTCAGGACCCGGCGGCTCTGATTCAGTATATGGGTGGCCCTAAAAAGTTTGCGACCCGACTCGATACGCTCTTTTCGATGCACTTGCCGGATGAGTTTTTTGCCGAAACCGAAGACATCACCCGCGAAGGGATCATCGGCGGCTACATTCATGGTAACGAACCGGCCCACCACATCGCCTATCTCTACAACTGGACCGATCAGCCCTGGAAAACCCAGGAACGTGTTCGCATGATCCTGAACAAGCAGTACAAATCGACTCCCGACGGGCTGGGCGGTAACGATGATTGTGGCCAGATGAGCGCCTGGTACATGTTTTCGTCGATGGGTTTTTATCCGGTAGCGCCCGGTTCAGACGAGTATTCACTGGGTAGCCCTTCGGTCAAAAGCGCCCGACTGAATCTGGAAAGTGGGCAAACCTTTACAATCGAAGCCCTTAATCAGGGCGACAGGAATGTGTATGTACAAAAGGTGCTGTTGAATGGTCAGCCATTAACAAAACCCGTCATTACCCATTCCGATATTATGAAAGGTGGAAAATTGACGTTTTACATGAGCGCCAAACCAACCAGGAAATAAAACGTTAGAGTCGGGTTCAACAACCCGACTCTAACGTTTTATTCGTCATCTAATACCACAACAGCTTTGCCGATCACCTTGCGCTCCATCATGTCGGTGAGGGCCTGCGGAGCTTCGGCCAATGAATATTGTTTCGAGATGTGGGGCGAAATTTTGCCCTGCATCACCAAGGTAGCAATCTCCTGCATGTTTTTCAAACTGAGTGCAGCTTCTTTCTGCGTAAACGCTCCCCAGAATACACCCACCAGCGAACTGCCTTTAAGCAGTGCTAGATTGAGCGGAATCTTCGGTATGTCACCGCCAGCAAAACCCACGATCAGATAGCGCCCTTTCCAGGCCAGTGATCGAATCGCGGGTTCAGCCCATTTGTCGCCAACGGGATCATACACTACGTCAACGCCCTTGCCCTGCGTGATGTCTTTGATACGTTCGCGCAAATCTTCAGTCGAATAATTAATGAGATACGTAGCGCCTTTCTCCTGACAAACGGCCAGTTTTTCGGCCGTCGATGCAGCCGCAATGACGGTGGCGCCCATGAGTTTACCCAACTCCACAGCGGCTAACCCTACCCCTCCGGCAGCTCCCAGAACCAATAAAGTTTCACCGGGTTTTAGCTGGGCACGATCTTTCAGCGCATGGTAGGACGTACCGAAGGCATACAGCGTCGAGGCTCCCGTCACAAAGTCCATGCCGTCGGGAATGGGGATGGTGACACGAGCGTCCGAAAGTCGTTCCTCGGCCAATCCACCGTGCGAGCCAAACGTAAACACGTGGTCGCCGGGTTTGAGGTGCGTGACGTCCTCGCCTACTGCTTTCACGATACCCGATGATTCGCTCCCCGGCGAAAACGGCAAGGCTGGTTTGAATTGATACAGGTTCCGAATCGTGAGCGTATCCGGGAAATTCAGGCTCGTCGCTTTCACCTGAGTCAGCACTTCGCCGGGGCCGGGCACAAGTGATGGAACATCTTCCAGCGTGAGTGTATCGGGCAGGCCATACGCTCGGCAAAGAATGGCTTTCATGTTTGGTTTCTTGTTGTACCCAGGGAAATAAGCACAAATTACTCAGATCGCAAACTCTTTACCGGATTCATAAGGGCTGCTTTGATACTTTGAAAGCTCACCGTCAGCAACGTAATGAGCAAAGCCCCCGCACCCGATGCGGCAAAAATCCACCACGACAATTCAGTACGATACGTGTATTTCTGAATCCATAACTGCATGAAATACCAGGCCATCGGACCCGCAATGAGGAGCGAAATAACCACCAGTACGACAAAATCTCGGGAAAGTAATTGCCATAGATTGGCGACCGATGCACCCATAACCTTCCGAATGCCAATCTCTTTGGTCCGTTGCTCCATCACAAATGAAGCCAGCCCGAACAACCCCAGACAACTAATGAAGATGGCGAGCACAGCAAAGAAGCTGGCTAGTTTACCAATACGTTCTTCTTCACCGAATTTCCTGGCATATTCCTGGTCGGCAAATTTGTAGTCGAACGGATTATCCGGGTCGTATTTTTTATAGATCGTTTCAATTTTGGCCAGAGCTTCGGAGGCACTTTTCGCGGGGTTAATTTTTACCGTTATCAGCGAAACCCGCTTGTAGTTAATAAAAAAGATCGTCTGCTTAACGGGTTCATAAGGCGATTGAGTTATCAGATTTTTAACAACGCCAATCACTTTATATTTTCCGTCGCCCCATTGAATGATTTCATTGATTGGATTTTTCAACCCCATGTAAGCCACAGCCGCTTCGTTCAGAACAAATCCGGTGGAATCTGTGGGAAATTCTTTGGAGAAATCGCGGCCTTCTTTTACCTGCCAGCCAATCATCTTTCCAAATTCGTGGGTGACACGTAACGTCACGAATTCATCAGTCATATTCGGGGCTTTGCCTTTCCAGCTTAGCCCACTGTTTGTAACATACGTATCGGTAATGGGCGAATCTGTTGCCGCTACTTCCTCAACGGCTCCTGTGTTCAGTAACTCGTCCCGGAACGTAGCAAAATGAGTAATCAGATCATCCGTTTTTATTGGAATCGAAAGCAAACTGCTACGGCTATAGCCCACTGGCCTATTCTTGGCAAAATCAATTTGTTGAAATACGATCAGGGTCCCGATGATCAGGGTTATGGAAACGGTAAACTGAACAACCACCAGCACTTTACGCGGAAGGGTTGCAAAGCGTCCGACCTGAAAAGTACCTTTTAATACCTTGATGGGCTGAAAAGAGGACAGATATATAGCGGGATAACTACCGGCCACCAGGCTGGTCAATAGGCTAAAGCCAAGAGCTGAAAACCAGAACAGTGGACTGGACCACGGGATGCCAATCTGCCGGTCGGCTACCGAATTAAATCCAGGAAGGGCAAGAAGAACCAGCAATAGGGCGAGCGCAAACGCGATGCTCACTACCAGAAACGACTCGCTGAAAAATTGCAGTATGATTTGCTTCCGCAACGAGCCAATGGCCTTCCGAACACCCACTTCTCTGGCCCGTTTCTCGCTTCGGGCCGTACTCAGGTTCATGAAATTGATGCAGGCCAGTAACAGCACGAAAAACCCAATAATACTGAATAGCCAGACGTATTGAATTTGTCCGCCTACGTTTACGCCATTCTTAAACTCCGAATACAAATGCCAGTTGCGCATCGGTAGCAGAAATAGTTCGGGCTTAAAGCGGGTGTCATCATTATTTCTAACTTTATTCAGCTTGGCATCTTTGATAGTTGCTGATACGTTGTCCATACCAGCGTTATCGGCTATCTGAACAAACGTTTGAAACCAGCTATTCCCCCAGCTAAGCCATTCGGGCAAATCCTTCTTTTTCAGTTCCCAGGGCGCGATAAAGGCTAAATTCTGAAACGAAGAATTCTGTGGTAAATCGGCATAAACGCCACTCACCTTTACCGCCCATTTCTTGTCAAGGTTGATCAGCTTGTTCAACGGATCTGCATTGCCAAACAGGGCTTTAGCCGCCGATTCGGACAGTAAAATGGAAAAAGGATCATTGAGTCCCGCCCGTGTGCCTTTCAACATTGTCAGCGCCAGCATTTCCGTGATGTCGGGTTCCATGAAATTGCCCGATTTTGTGATTTTCTGATTGCCAAGCGACAACAGGTGATTACCGGGATAATCAGCCGTGACGACGTACTTAAAATGTCCTCCGTAACTACGGCGAAGTTCGGGGGCTAACTGCATCGCCTGACCAGACCAGGTATCAATTTTATCATTGAACGTCTGATTCTGCATCACCTTCGCAATGCGGTCATAATTCGCGTACGTCTGGTTGTAGGCGAACTCGTTCCAGACCCACAGGCCAATGAGCATAGCGACAGCCATTCCTGTTGCCAGACCAGCAATGTTTATCGCAGAATATACCTTGTTTTTAGTGAGGTTTCGAAAGGCGATTTTGAGGTAGTTTCGTAGCATATCCGTATGTGTTGGGGTTGGGTAATCGCTCGCTTCACGTTTGATAAAAGTCGGTCGCATATAGGCCACTACGTCCCGCCAGTAGCGCCGTCGGGCGCTGGCTTCGCCCAGTTGTTGCACCCGCAGGACGTAGCGCTCGTGCAGATCGCCCAGCACTTCCTCCCGCAGATGCGGAGCGCAGAAGAGGGTGAGCAGTTTGTCAGCTAAACGGGGCGGGGTCATGGGCAGCGGGGTAAGAGCATGGGGCAGAGGCTATCTGTCGCTAGTAATTGTTCATATTTCGTGAAGTACATTAGTCAGTCAGCCAGGTCAGCTCCACTCCAGCCGAATCTTCGGAACGATACGGTCCCACAGTCGATTACGTACGGCACGTACCTCCTCCAGAATTCGTCCACCCAGGGGCGTAACGGTAAAAAGGCGTTTCCGGCGCCCTCCCCGCTCAGCCGTGGCTTCACCGAGCAGGGAGGTCAGATAACCTTTCTGCTCCAATCGTTGCAGCGCAGCATGAACCGCGCCCGTACTGACCGAATTACCGGTTTCCCGTTCAAGTTCTTCGGCAATGACGACCGAATATGCCTTGGGGGAGAGAGCGGCCACGGCCAGCAAAACCACTTCCTCAAACTCACCTAAATCACTTCGTCGCATACCTCAAAAGCTAAGCTGTTGATCCTACCATTGTATTACTTCTATTTCGGTATATCAAATGCCCGGCCAAACTAAAAAAAAGGCTATTCCGTGTTGGAATAGCCTTTTTTCAGAAAGTCAATGAATAATCAGTGTCCAGAAACGGACAGTTGACGTACGCTTGTGGACAGGTTACAGCGGTCAGAAATAATTACTTTGCCTTAGGCGTATTGGGCAAAAACACGGTCAGTATACCCAGCAAAGGCAGAAATGAACAGACGTTATAAACGTATGGCAGACTGGTAGCATCGGCCAGACGACCCAAAACAGCCGAACCAATACCACCCATTCCGAAGGCAAAGCCAAAAAACAGTCCGGCAATCATGCCCACTTTACCGGGTACGAGCTCCTGCGCGTACACCAGAATAGCCGAAAACGCCGATGAGAGTGTCAGGCCAATGCACACGGTGAGAATGCCCGTCCAGAAAAGATTCACATGAGGTAATAACAGCGTAAAGGGAGCCGCGCCAAGAATTGAAATCCAGATGACGTAGCGTCGCCCAATCCGGTCACCAAGCGGTCCTCCTACGAATGTCCCAACAGCAACCGAAAACAGAAATACGAACAGGTAAATCTGTGATTCCTGTACAGACAAATGAAATTTCTCAATGAGGTAAAACGTGTAGTAGCTGCTCATACTGGCCATATATACGTACTTGGAAAAGACCAGCACCAGCAGGATACCGAGAGAGATTAACGCCCTTTTTTTCGTCAGACCAGGCATCAGCTCCAGGCCCGCTTTAGCCGTCCGACGCACATTATGCTTCTTATACCAATTTCCTAAAATCACTAAAATGCAGATGGCCAGCAGCGCAATTCCCGCAAACCAGCTCACCGACGACTGCCCATACCTAACGATAACCAGCGCGGCCAATAACGGCCCAATGGCGCTTCCGGCATTGCCGCCCACCTGAAACAAGGATTGAGCCATCCCTTTTTTACCGCCCGATGCCAGAAAGGCTACGCGGGATGCCTCTGGATGGAAAATGGCCGAGCCAATGCCGATCAGCGCAACCGACAGGAGCAGCCAGGGAAAGACATTAGCTACCGATAAACTTAGCAGACCAATCAGGGTAATGCACATGCCAACGGCCAGTGAATAGGGCATCGGGTTACGATCCGTAAACAGGCCTACAAATGGCTGACATAAGGAAGCCGTCAATTGGAAGACCAGTGTAATCAGGCCGATTTGCGTAAAATTCAGCCGGAATGATTCTTTGATAACGGGATAAATTGCCGGTATAACTGCCTGAATGGAATCGTTCAGCAGGTGCGAAAAGCTGATAGCAAATAAAATTGGAAAGACTGTTTTTTCGGCAGAAACAGCTGGTTTGGTCGGTAATGCAACTTGTCCCATTATAGATCCGATCATCTGGTATAGTTACAAAAGTAGATTAGTTTATCAAACGCTGGATATTAACGATGAGTAATTGAACGTAGCTCCCACCTTTAACAAATAAAAAAGCACGGTAGACAGTCTACCATGCTTTCCAGACCAACCTAATCTGAACTACGGCGTCTCCCTTCCTTCGGGGAGGGAGATTGACCGATTGATTGTTACATCCTTTTCGGGACGTCTCTTCAATTACTTTTTCTCGTCTTCCTTCGGTTTTGCTGGCAACGTAGGAGATTTCCAGAAGTCGGGTGTGCCGTAGTTGACTTTGGCAAGCTCTCCGCCATACAGCACCGAATTCAGCAGAATGCGGTACGTTCCCAATGGTTGACCGCGCCATTGAGGCCGGAAACCATGCAGCACTACGTGCCCCTTACCATGCTGCACATCCAGCGAAGCCGCGAACCCCTGTAGAAACTTTTCGCCCAGCATATAGCCCGATCGCAACGGCGAACCCGACGGAGCAAATTTAGCCAACGCCTGCCCTTTAAAGCCATCGAGGGTAGCAAATACGGGGCTATCTTCCACAAAAACAGCGGCTCTGGTGGGCATCCCCGCCATGACCGGATGCATGGGATCAATTTCGACTTCCAGCAGGGAGCCACCCGTAAAATAGTCTTTGCTATTCACGCCCGCCACTACGTTCTTCACCGGCAAATGGAGCGCTTCGATGGCATAATCGCTGCTTTCGTTCAGGCAAACGAGCGTGCCGCCCTGGCTCACGAAATTGTCCAGATTCGCGGCCCCCAACGCGCCCAAACCGCCTTCGTAGGCAGGCGGCACAGCCCCTTTCGCGAAACCATCCCGGATATTCCTTGGTCGTTCGGAAGCAATCAGAATCACGTCGAACCGGTCGTTGAGGTTTCCCGCCAGCATGTCGGCATTTGTAACGTTCACGAACGGAAATTCAAATTGCTCGAGTACCCAATGGCTCCAGCCTTCATCCATGCTGGCCGTCCAGGGTTTGTAGACGGCAATTCGTGGTTTTACGGTTGCACCAGACGTATTGGTGGTGAGTTCGGCGTTCACCCCCAAATCTTTTACCCACGGTTCCAGCGTGGTTCGGGCAACTCCGCCAACGGCGTAGCGTTGGCTGTCTTTGTTATATTTAACCGTCCCTCCCGCTTTCAACGTGCGGGTAATTACTTTGAACGCGTTGTTTTCGGCCGGATTAACCCAAACAACAGGACCCGTACCTGTCAGGCGTCCTTCCGGCGCTTTGATTGCTGCCGATACCGGGTGCGTATCGAAGCCAATGCCACCAACGAAATCGGCCGGACTGGCATCTTTACGATCATCCGTTTTCCAGTCTTTGCTGGTTCCCGAAACCAGTTGAATCGCTCCTTTTACATCGGCAGAAAGCGGGGTGGTAGCCGGAATTACGTTGAGTTCAAATTGCAGGGGCAGTGTCCAACCAGCGGCATCATAGGGTTGCTCAGGTGGGCCACCGGGGAACTCACGTATATCAGGGTACGCCTGAACATCGAGCAGTTGTTTGGTCAATTCTCCATATTCCTGATTCATCGGAATCACCCAGGTGCCTTTGGGATAACTCCGTCCGTCAAACGCTACGTCTTTAGTTAGCTGACCAATGCGAATGCCGTGAAAAGCCAGCCGACGTAGTAACTCAGCCGGCCGTACAGGATCGCGTTGTTTCTGTGGAATGAAATAGGCATAAGGCGGCTCCTGCTCGTATTTTTTAATCGTGTTACGTCCTGCCTGATACCGGTTGTACAACAGCACATCACCGTATTTTGCGGCATAGTCGAGCGTCGCCAGTGAGGCTGTCTGCATGTAGGCAATGGCATCGCTGATTCGCCACCAACCTCCTGGCCACGGACTTGAATACAAGGATTCTATCCGAAACTCATTCTTGTCTTTCGGGAAATCACGGACCGTATAAAAGTGGGGTGTTGCATAATTATACAAGGCCGTTTCGGTCCAGAAAGCGGGGATATTTTGTAGCACCGGCATGTAGTCGATGTAGCCGGGATACCAGGCGTCGAAACCTGTTCCCATATGCGTAGCGCCCTTCTGTCCATTGCTTTCCAGCGCCTGCGCCATCGCCATACCAATCATATTCACCTCACGAGCAATGATCGGTGGCGTTTGAGACGCAATAGGTTCGGCAAAAGGTGGCAACCAGATACGTGTCGGAAAGGGCGACGTCTGGTGATGCACAAAAATGATATTCGGCTCCCACGCGCGCCAGGTGCGGGTCACCACGCGCGACTCGATCATGTTGAGCATGTAGGCATCGCGGTTGTTGTCGTGTCCAACGTATTTCTGGTACAAAAACGGCGCCGGCGATACTTCATAAGGTGTACCCACATTTGATTTGTACCAATCGCCTATCATCGTCTGTCCATCGGGGTTGAGCGACGGCCACAACATAAGCACTACATCATCCAAAATCTTACTGATCTTTGGGTCGTCGGCCTTGCTGAGCATTTCGTAGGCCAGCGAAATCGTGTGCTGAGCACCCGCTACTTCTGATGCGTGCAAACCACCGTCAATGTGTACGAAAGGCTTCCCTTCCATCGACAGCTTTTTGGCTTCTTCATCCGTCAACCCTGCCGGATGTGCCAGTCGTTGCGCGATGGCCCGGTATTTATCAATATTGTCCAGGTTATTTTTGGACGAAATCAAGGCAAAATACCAGGGTCGTCCTTCCGATGTTTCGCCTACATGAACCAGTTTGATCAGGTCGCTGGCTTCGTCAAGTTTCTGGAAATAGGTTAGCGACTGTTCATACGTAGCGAGTTTAAAATCAGCTCCAACGGAGAAACCGAGTGTTTCTTCCGGTTTGGGAATGGCTTTTTGCTGGCCCATTAGAAGCGGGTTCACCAGCAGCAAAAAGCTGATTATGAATAAACAGGAACTTTTGTTAAAGTACAGTGGGTACATTTTCATTGACATATTTTCAGGTTGTATGTGAATACTCGCTCCCAATGCCTCATTTGCTGGTAACAGGCACTTTCCCGGAGCCAAAATCATAGGCAACCGACAGATAGCCACTCAACAAGCAAAGAATACTAAGAGAAAGACGCTGGTCATAGGGAGGAATGGGCGTAAGAGGTATAACATGCAGAAATTTCTCTATCTTATTCACCTAAGCAAGGAAAAGGTTATTTGGTCATTATCAATATATGCGAAATTTATGCAAACATAGCTAACGCTACGTTAAAAGTTAATTCCAGCGATTAAGCTAATTGGGCGAAATCAAAAACGCATCTATTTTCCACGTTTGAGATTACGCCAGACAGCGTGAAGCTAGGTAGTGTACACGTATATGCATTAACGCGCCATACTCACAACCCAAAAGAAGGAATCTAGGGCGCCAGTAGAAACCGAAAAAGAAGCACAGGAAATAGGTTGGGTCTGATTGCAGATGAGTGACCAGCTAAAATCAGACCCAACAAATGCATTAACCCAGCTTGATCAGATTAAGCATTGGGAAAGGGCCCGTCGCAAACGATTGTAGTATTCCTCCAGCAATCAGGCCACCCAGATCGAGACCTGCAAAACCCATTTTAGCAATCAATTCACCAACCGTTTTTTTGGCATCAGTATCATCGCCCGAATAAGCAATTACGCGACTCCCACCGGCTTCGTGCGGATCAGCTTCCAGAAGTGCCAGCGGTAACGTATTGAATGCCTTCACGACTTTAGCACCGGGTAGCCAACTGGCAACCACTTCGCTGGACGTTTTCCCCTGAAGATCAACGGGTTTAAAATCGGGCGTAAACGCATTCATGGGGTCAATGACGATACGGCCGTCAAACGAAGGCCATCCGGCTATTGCGGCTTCCAGCCTGGTCCAGGGAAGTGAAATAAAAACAATATCCGCCTGAGCCGCTTCCTCTACCGTAACAGCTTTTGTGTTACCGCCCAGTTGTTCGACTGCATCCGTTAATGATTTCGGGCCACGACTATTGCTGATAAGTACGTTGTAGCCTGCCCTGGCGGCATGTTTGGCAAAGGCCAGGCCAATGCCCCCTGCGCCGATAATTCCAATTTTCATGAGTTTGATGGTTAAAATTGAGTTGATACAAAAAGAGATTTGGTGTTGGCAGACCACCTTGCGGTTCAAAAACCTGACATCCTGACAACACAATAATGCTTATTCCGTTTCAACTTTCAGCAATGTTGCCTACAGAATTTTCTTCTGGTCACCGCTCAGGAAATCACGGTAGGCTTTAACTTGCCCACTGGGGATGTAGGACAAAAAGGAGCAAAAAATGAATACCGACTACACGTCCTTACTACAGGCGATCCGCCACTGGGTGACTGTTCATTCTGAGGAAGAATCCATTATTTCAGCTTTGTTCGAGCGCAGACACATAGCGTCGGATGATTTCTTCCTGCGGGCCGACGACGTTTGCCACTACGTTGGTTTTGTGGTGGACGGACTGCTTCGCTACTACATTCTGGACGATGGTATCGAACATACGTACGATTTCTCGCCCGAACGAACCTTCACCTGCAATTACGAGAGCTTTCTGACCCAAACCCCTTCAACCCGATTTATCCAGGCCATCGAGGACACGACACTGCTGGTTATTAGTTACGATAACCTGCAATTGCTTTATGCAAGACTTCACGAAGGGCAGAAGTTCGGGCGACTGGTGGCGGAGGACTTGTTCGTAGGGATGCTCCAGAAGCTTACCTCATTCTATAATGAAAACGCCGAAGAACGGTACGATACGTTTCTCCGCAGCTTTCCTGATTTGCAGGAACGGGTACCTCAATACGTTATAGCCTCCTATGTTGGTATTAAGCCGCAGTCGCTTAGCCGGATTCGGGCACAGCGGGCGGGCAAACAGTATTGACAGTCTGCCAATCGTTCAACTAATTCGTCCCGCTTGTAAGAATCCAGTGCCTAATGAGTACTAATGGGATAAATAAGCGGAGTTATGAGTGAACTTGAACAGAATCATATTTTCGAAACGTGGCTTGGCCACCATAAGTCGCTCGTGTTTAAAGTCGTGCGTGCTTATGCCGTAACTGCCATGGACCAGGACGATCTTTTCCAGGAGATCATCATTCAGGTATGGCACTCTGTTCCCACCTTCCGGCAACAGTCGTCTACTACGACCTGGATCTATCGTATAGCCTTGAATACGGCGTTAAAATGGGTGAGCAACGAACGAAAACATAGCAAAGCCCAAGAAACGCTCGACAACGTACAGGCTATTTTACAGGAGACCAAAGTTCAGATTGACGAACGTCTGACATGGCTCTATGAGGCAATCTACAAACTCGATGAAATCGATCGCTCCATTACGCTCTTGCTGCTGGATGGGTTCAGCTACAAAGAGATGGCAACGATCGTCGGTATCTCGGAATCAAACGTTGGGGTAAAAATCAATCGAATCAAAAAACAGCTTATCACGAAATCTAAACAACAGGATCACTATGGAATTTGATGAAATACAAAAAATCTGGGATTCCCAGACGCATGAACCGCTTTGGTCTATCAATGAAACCGCCTTACACAAACGTATTCTGGTGAAAAAGGAAAAAGTAAGCCATATCGCTAATTTCAGCGAGTTACTCCTATTGGTGGTGAATATTGGCGCCGGAAGTTTGACGCTTGGCCTGAATTATTTCAAGCCGCCGACCAACCTGTCATTGTACCTCATGTCGGCCTGGATGCTTGGCACTGCTTTGTATGTGCTGGTGAGTCGGATTCGCCGACTAAAAAGTAGCGACACATTTGATCGTTCACTGCTCGGCGAACTGAAGCAGGCTATGTCAATGGCTACCTATCAGGTTCGTCTTTCCCAATTGATGCGCTGGAATATCGTACCAATTGGCTTCTTGAGTCTGCTGGGTTTTTGGGAAAGTGGACAATCGATCTGGCTGTCCCTGGGTTTACTGATCTTTTTTGGTATGACTTATTTTGCCGGTGGTTGGGAACACCGCATTTATCAAGCAAAAAAACGTGAACTCGAAGCGCTGCTAACAAAACTGGAGCAGAAATAGATTACCCGTCGATTTTCACATAGGTGAATGGATGCGTCTGTACAGACGAAGACCTTTGTCGGGTCAATAATTAATACGTACTACGATGCATACAGAAAAACTGCCCATCTGGGCTAAAGCAATCGGTTATTTCTTCGGGGCTGCACTTCTCTTTATCGGCGGTCGTTTCTTGATCGCCCCTGAAATAGCTGAACGTGGATTCGGTCTGATTTACGCTCAACCGAATGAATCGTTTCACTACATCAAGGGCATTCGCGATACGACGTCGGGCCTATTCTTTCTGATTTTCACGCTTGCTAACTGGCGAAACCCACTGGCAGCACTATTTCTGGTGGGGTCGCTGACGCCAGTTTGTGATATGATCATCGTCTTAACCTCATCATCAGCGGTGCCCAATGCAGCCTGGATTCACGGCCTGACGGCATTGACAGCCTGGATAGCCGGCTATTTTTTACTGCGTCGGAAAGGGGAATGAGTAGTTCAAGGAGAAGCAGTAGTTTTCCGGTTGTAGATCCTGCCGGAAAACTACTGCTTCTCCAGCTTTTTCAATTCCTTCTGGATATAGTCTTTCGAGAGCCAGTTGGTGCCGATCATCACGCCCTCAATGTTTTTGGTTTGACTAATGTCTTTCAGCGGGTTGCCACTGAGCAAGACCAGATCGGATACGTTACCGGTTTTGATCGTGCCGGAATCCGGCTTTTTCAGGTATGACGCTACGTTGACGGTACCGGTACGTAGTGTTTCGTAAGGCGTCAATCCGGCATCGACCATGTACTTCATTTCGTGATGAATGGAGAAGCCCGGCACGTTGAATATTTGTGGTGCATCGGAACCCAGCAGCAACTCAACGCCATTTTTCTGACAGGCCAAAATCAACTTCCGACGAATCTGAATCAGTTTTTTGGCATGTTCTTTTGAGAAATTAGGATTATCGAGATAGCCCTTTTTTGTGTTCTCCCAGCCCTTCACCTGCTCGGGTTTCATGTATTTCATTTCAGGATCGTTCGTAAACGCATCGGCCGGAAGGGGCGAAAGCCACCGCTCGGCCAACGCCTGTGTAGGCACCACCCGAATGTGCTTTCCGCGTAACCCGTTCACTAAGTTGGGAATCTGGCTTTCATCGGCCCGGTAGGCAATCCAGGACGCAAACAAGCCTGTCTCCGGCTCTGCCAGCGTATCAGATCGCGGTACTATTGCCTCAACAAAACCGTCTAAATGATCGATGGATGAATAGCCCGCATCAATTGCCCGCCAGACGCCCACATTAAACGATACGTGTCCCACGAACGGAATGCCCACTTCGTTGGCGGTTTTGGCAATGGCCGGAAAGGTTTCTTTCGTAAGGCCAGGGTGTAGTTTCAGGTAATCATAGCCAGCGGCTTTCTGTTCCCGCACCATCTCGGCACCGCGTTCCGCCGTCTTTACGGTTTGTCCATTGAACGATGAACCCGTTGCGTAAAAATGTGGTCCAAGAATTTCACCGCTGTTGATTTTACTACGTAGTTCCAGGTGTTTCGGGTGGCCAAGCATTCCCCGAATGGTCGTGATGCCGTTCGCCAGATACAGGATCAACACCTCTTTCATCGGCTCTATGTCGTCGATGGGTGGCACGTGTGCGTGGATTTCGGCCCAACCGGGTGTCAGGTATTTTCCTTTCGCATCAACCACCAGCGCGCCTTTACTAAACTTCACGTTTCCATCGGCACCAAGCGCAGTTATTTTGCCGTCTTTCACAACAACTGTTTGATTTTCAAGGATGCGCTCCTGATCCATCGGAATTACATTAACCGACTTGAACACGATGTCACGCTGGCGATTGCTGACCAAATCCTGCGACAGTAGCGTGGTGCAGGGAGCCAGGAACATGGTTAAGTATAAAGCAAAAAAAAGGCCTCGCATAGGATTGACTGGTTTAATGGCTGGAATAATAAGGCGATTAGAGGCTAATAAACCTAAAGGACTGTAAATCTTGTCTAGAAATATGCCTTCATGGCAGGCGGGTAGCTGGGGATTGCCACTTCTGGATCTTCAATTTCGGGATGCCAGAGTTTCTCCCATTCAAAACTGTAGTACCCACCATAGCCCCCGGCTTTAAGCGCATCAATGGCTTCCCGAAGAGGAGCCTCGCCTTTGCCTAACAAGACGTACCGATGGGTATCACCTACAATTCGGACGTCTTTCACATGAACATGCCGGATGTGGGTATGCAGTTTTTCGTAGACCATTTTAGGCGCTTCTTTCGCATCAACCCACATATTGACGATGTCCCAGATTAATCCGACGTTCGGGTGTTTGGCCGATTGAAAAATCTGGACCAGCAGGTCACTTCTGGTGAGTTCGCCGTGTGATTCGAGCAACACCGTGACCGATTTATCTTTGGCGTATTTGCCTAGCTCCAGTAAGCCCTCGCTAATGCGTTGAAGCGTTTTCTCCCGCGGCTGATCGGGCGGAAGCTGATCAGGAAATACCCGCACAAACGGGCAGTTGAGTTGCTGGGCCAGATCGATAAACCGCCGGGCACCGTCCAGATTTTGAGCTCGTTTCTGGGCATCAGCGTGATGCAATTGTGCGGACGAGCCTAAGTTGCAGATACGTATGCCCTGACTCGCAAACCGGTCCCGTGTCTCCTTAGCGCGGGCCGCCGTACTAAATTCCGGGCATTTGGTCAAGTCTAATTCCCCTTGTAAACCCCGAAACTCGACACCCTGATAGCCACTTTTGACGGCGGTTTTCAGAATCGTGTCCATATCCCATTTAGGGCAACCAAGGGTCGAAAAAGAGAGTTGGGGCTTCATTGTATCAAAACCCACTATGGGTCTCAGCAGCGCAGTTGCCAGTCCAGCAGCCGTAGTTTTCAGGGCAGATCGACGCGTCAATGAGGGCATATACAGTGAGTCGATTATAGATTTTGTGCTTTCAATTGTCGGACTGCATAATCGGCCGCCCTGGCCGTTAATGCCATGTAAGTCAGCGATGGATTCTGGGTCGAGGTGGAGGTCATGCAGGCGCCATCGGTTACGAATACGTTTTTGCAGGCATGTAGCTGATTCCACTTATTGAGCAACGACGTTTTCGGATCGCGGCCCATCCGAACGCCACCCATTTCGTGATTTTCACTGCCTGGAATCCGCCCGGTATCGATCTGCTTGATGTCCGTAAAACCCGCCCGTTCATACATTTCGGCAAACTGTTCAAAGAAGTCACGTAGCATTTTCTCGTCGTTCTCATCGTAGGCCACCGAAACGCTCAATTGGGGAATCCCCCAGGAATCTTTCAGCGTCGGGTCAAGCCGAACGGTGCTGATTTCTTTGGGAATGGTTTCGCCCATCATACTCGACTGCACCAACCAGGGGCCAAGTGTGCTGCTTGTCAGACGTTTTTTTAAATCGGCCCCTAATCCGCTCTGGTCGGCCTGCGAAGATCGACCCGCCGAGAACGTAGCGGCATAGCCCCGCAGAAAGTCCGTTTCCTGATGAATCACATTCCGGAACCGGGGAAGATAGCTGCTGTTGGGGCGTCGTCCCGAGGTAGTGGTGTCGGCAAAGCCTGCATACTGCCCTGCGACGCGCCCCCGGTAGCTGTGAAACGCGATGAATTTACCCAGCAATCCATTGTCATTGCCTAGTCCATGGGGAAATCGACTGGATGAGGAATTGAGTAAAATCTTATTGGTGTTCAGCGCCGATGCGTTGAGAAATAACACACGGGCGTAGTACTCAGTCATTTGTTTGGTATGCGCATCGATCACCCGCACGCCCGTTGCTTTCGCTTTTACTGGATCATAAATAATGGAATGCACGACTGAGTCGGGCCGTAAAGTGAGTTTGCCGGTTTTCAACGCCCAGGGAATGGTAGACGCATTGCTGCTGTAATAGCCCCCAAACGGACATCCCCGCTCGCACAGGGTGCGATGCTGGCAGCGAGCCCGACCCTGTTTGGTATGAATGGGATTCGGTTGGGTCAGGTGAGCGACCCGACCCATAATAACCGGCCGATCGGGATAGTGCTGACCCATTTTCTGTTTGAAATACGTCTCCACACAGCTCATTTCGTGGGGTGGCAAAAACTCGCCGTCGGGTAGCGTGGCCAGTCCATCGCGGTTGCCCGAAATCCCGGCAAAGCGTTCGACATGGCTGTACCAGGGGGCCAGATCAACGTAGCGAATGGGCCAGTCTACGGCAAAACCATCGCGGGCGGGGCCGCTGAAATCGAAGTCACTCCAGCGCTGGGTTTGCCGTCCCCACAGAAGCGATCGGCCGCCCACCTGGTAGCCCTGAATCCAGTCGAAGGGTTTTTCCTGCACATAGGGATGGTCGCTGTCTTTGGCGTAAAAAAGTGAACTACCCTCGTTGAACGCATAATTTCGGCTAGCCACCGAGTAGGCTTGTTTTGTCTGAAGCGATACCTCCCCCCGGTGTTCGAACTCCCAGGGATTCATCATCGCCGTGGGATAATCTGTTACGTGCTGCACATTTCGTCCCCGATCCAGAAGCAGCGTTCGCAGGCCTTTATCCGTCAATTCTTTAGCCGCCCAGCCTCCACTGATACCCGATCCCACCACAATAGCATCGAAGCTGTAATTATCTATGTTTGTATTTGCCATGACGTTATGTTAACCTTCTGTTTTACGGGCTCAGACAGGAATAAAACAGATGCCTGATCGGTATGTAAACTACTTATTAGGGTTAATTTGGATGCTGTCGGTCAACCCGGTACATTTATTCAGTTCAAAAAGGCGGTCATTCGTCATGGCTACCTATCCAGTATGTATTCCATGAAAATCAACGCGATAATAACCGGCGCTACCGGCATGGTGGGCGAAGGTGTTTTACTCGAATGTCTCACTCATCCCGATGTTGAGCAGGTGCTGGTCATCAACCGGAAACCGGGTGGTGTATCGCATCCCAAACTGAAGGAAATCATCTACAATGATTTCTTTAACCTGAGCCCCATTGAGCAGCAGCTGGCGGGTTACAATGCCTGTTTTTTCTGTCTGGGTGTATCGTCGGTGGGCATGGGCGATGAGGAATACAAGCACCTGACGTACGACCTTACCCTGAACGTAGCAAAAACGCTGGCAAAACTAAACCCAGACATGACATTTACGTACGTTTCTGGCGCTGGCACCGATAGTACCGAAAAGGGGCGACTGGCGTGGGCACGAGTAAAAGGGGCTACAGAAAATGCGTTGCTGCAGCTATTCAAGAACGCGTACATGTTCCGGCCAGGCTTTTTGAAAGCGGTTCCGGGCCAGAAAAACGTGAAGAGTTATTACCGATACCTTGCCTGGCTATACCCGATTGGCCGGGCACTTTACCCGGCTGGCTTTTCCACCCTGGAAGAATTGGGACTGGCAATGATCAAAACGGCAACGGTGGGTTACGAGAAACGAATTCTGGAAGTAAAAGACTTCGTTGCATTAGCGAAACGGTAGGTTTAAAACGCAGCGGGCCGAAACAGAACTTCCCGAATGTTTTGAATTTTGGGAGGTTTAAGCGCATTAAAGACACAACGACGATAGCTAAACAGGAGAGCGTCTGAAACCGGATTTGTGGAATTTGAGCACCGCGAACATCCTTGCGTTACAAACCAAACCCACAGTCTCATGCTTCACGTCAACGCTCCAGAGGCCGTCGCGCTCTCCTACGACGACATTATTTTTCAGAACCGCAACCGGGCTTACGGCGCCTTCGTACTACGTCAACAATACCGTTCAATTATCACCCGTGCCGTAGGATTGGGCATCGGTTTGTTTCTGGCTGCGCTGGCAACTCCTACGCTTTACGCCCGGTTCTGGCCCAAAAATTCTATTGATAGGGAGTTGTCAATGAAAGAGGTAACGCTGACAAAAATTGCGGAGCCGCCAGTCGAAAAACCCCTTATCATCCCGCCTGCTGAGCAGGCACCAGCCGTCAATACAGTACGAAATTTACCGCTCGTTGTGATGCCCGAGGCTGATGTGGTTGAGGAAACGTTGCCGCCTACGGTGGAGGATTTTAAGGATGCCACGTCAGGTACCGAAACCGCCGAAGGCACGGGTGAGGTGGACGTGATTGCAGCCCCGGAAGCGAAACCCCCGACGGTTCAGGAAAAAGCCATTGAAATTGAGGCCAAATCTGATGAACCCTTCATCATGGTCGAGCAACAACCTGAGTACCCTGGCGGCATGACAGCGCTGGGCGATTTTCTTAGCAGGAGTCTGAAGTATCCTCGCGCGGCAGCATCAGCGGGTGTATCGGGTAAAGTTTTCGTCAGCTTCGTTGTCAACTCCGATGGAAGTCTCACCGATTTGCAGGTCTTGAAAGGTATTGGATTTGGCTGTGATGAAGAGGCTATTCGGGTCATGCAGAAGATGCCCCGATGGAAACCCGGCAAGCAGTCGGGGCGGGCTGTTCGGGTGAAATTCAATCTACCCATTTCGTTTACGCTGGAATAGGAAATCGTTACGTTTGATACCGCAGGTGTTCAGGCCTTAGAATCAAAAAATGCTTGATTTACCTCTACCAGTCTGAAGAAATTCAGGCATCACTGTCACTGATACAGAACTCAAATTATTGTATCAAACGCTATCGGTTTAGGTAAAAGCAACAATGCCACACCCGTTACTAACGGGTGTGGCATTGTTGCTTTTACCTAATCAGTTATACGCCTGGGTAACCCGGATTCTGAGTTTTCAGGTTAGGGTTGTTTAGCAACTCCTGCTTTGGAATTGGGAGCAGCAGATGTTTTTCCTGCAAAGGCTGATTATTTGAACTTGGATTCACGTGTCCAACGAAATTATCGAAACCACTGGTTTTATCATTGTACACTTTCCGCAGACGAACCATATCAAACCAGGTAATTTGCTCGTAGCACAGTTCGTGCCAACGCTCCCGCCAAACGGCTTCCCGGAAGGTAGCCTGCGTGTACGTTCCCAACGCGGGTGTCGTCAATTTAGCCCGGTCACGAATACGCTTCATGGCATCGTAGGCAGCCTGGGTTGGCCCACCCACTTCGTTCTGGGCTTCTGCATAAATCAGCAGTGTTTCTGCGTAACGAATCTGCGGCACGTTCAGGTTATTCTGACGGGTACCAGCAACGCCCGACGTACCGTTTGCTGTCCGGTTGAAGTGCTTGAATACGTAAGGGGCGCCTAAGCTGAACTGAGCACCGTTGCCATTGGTATAATACGTCGTGTAGAAGTACCCTTCCTGATCCTTAGCCCGCAAATCGCCTGGTTCATATGAATTGTAAAAACTAGGCACTGGAACTGAGCTACCCGTTCCACCAGGACCATTATAGGTAACTGGTTTAAAGTTCGGGTAGAAATTGTCCATTGGGTTACCAGCTACACTTGTATTGTACTGGATTTCGAACAGGTGTTCTATCCGGTTCTCAGTGCTTTCACTATGGACATCGTTATAATTCGTAAACAGGTTGATTGTACCTGGATTCGCATTGGCATAGGTAATCACTTCCAGCGCTTTGTCGGCGGCTAACTTATAGTGCGAGGCTCCTTTGCTGAGCGGGAAGCCAGCCATCGTCAGATATACTTTGGACAACTGCGTTTTGACGGCGGCTAAGTTAACCCGTCCGGTTACGTCCATCCAGGCCAGGCCAGCCCCTTCGGCAGCAACCAGGTCGTCGACAATCAGTTTGTAGACCTCCTCCTTGGATGCACGGGCCGGCAGGAAGTCCGCCGAATTTACCGTTTGCGACTTGGTAATCAAGGGAATATCACCCCATAGTTGAACCGCTGTAAAATAGGCCGAAGCCCGCAGGAACCGAGCTTCACCCAGAATTTTAGCTTTCTGAGCGGCATCCATTGGCGTAATAGCCGGTACCTTGTCAAGTACCTGATTGGCATTAGCAATCACGCGGTACAGACCATTCCAGTAGTTAACTACGTGCGCTGTATTGCCGTCATGTACTAACCCATAAAGGTTATTGAGGTCGGAGTTTTGCGCAGTTTCCGTAGTGGATGTACCCGTCAGGGCTTCCAGCAATTGCCAGTTGCTGGAGAAGATACCAGCCCCTTCGCCCATGAAACGCAGGCTGGCGTATACCGATGCCAGAGCTGATTCAGCTTGGTCAGGAATCGTATAAAAACTATCGGGGGTCAGGTTCGATGGAGCCTTTTCTTCCAGGAACTCCTTACAGCCAACGGTGCTGGTTAGGGCAAATCCGCACAGCAAGGCCCGGCTTACATGTTTTACGAGTGTATGTCTCATTCGATGAAATTTCTAGGTTAAATGCATTCGTGGATTACAGTCCGATCTGAAGACCCAGCAGATAGGTGGTTGGTTTGGGGTAGTTGTGCCAGATTTCACCCTGCGAGAAGGCGCTGTTATTGTCGCCAGTACCCTGATTGGTTGGGGTTACTTCTGGATCGCCAATAATGGGGTCATCTACCAACAGGAAGAAATTCTGCGCCGAGGCATACACGCGAAGGCGGTTCAGTTTCAACTTGTTCGTGATTGCAGATGGTAAGGTGTAGCCAAGCAGCAAATTTTTACCCCGTAAGAATGAGCCATCCTTAACCCAATGACTATCTACGTTGGTTACATAACCCGCACGCGTATCCCGAATTTGCGCAATCATTGTATTCTGATTGGTTGGCGTCCAGGCGTTCAGTACGGAGGTATAGCTGTTTGCCAGTGCCTGCCGGTCTTCACTAGGGTGCAGGTTCATGAGCAATACATCGTTGCCGTACATATACTGCAATTCAAGCGTAGCATCGAAGTTACCTAACTTGAAGTTGTTAGTCAGCGCACCCCAGCCTTTTGGACTGCCGTTACCAATAATACTACGGTCAGCATCGGTAATGGCTTTATCACCATTTACGTCCAAATACTTGATATCACCAGGCAGCAGAGTCAGGCCATTCCGATAGCTGGTAAATTGAGCAGCCTGATCGCGTTCAGCTTCACTCCAGGTACCCAGGCGAGTGAGACCCCAGAATGAACCAACCGGCTCACCAATCCGAATGATGTTGGTTTGGTTTGTAAAGTTCGGTCCGCCTACACCGAAAATATCGGATGGTGTAGCCAGCGACAGCACTTTATTGCGGTTAAGCGAGATGTTGAACGTAGTGTTCCAGGTAAAAGAACCCTTGTTGACGTTCACCGTATTTATAGAAAATTCGAAGCCCTGGTTCTGCATCGACCCTACGTTCCGGCGAATAGTGCCATAGCCGCTGGTGCGTGGAACAGGTGCGTCAAGCAGCATGTCGGTGGTTAGACGATAGTAGTAGTCCAATTCCATATTAACCCGTCCTTTGAACAGACCAATTTCTAAGCCTACGTCTGTCTGGGCTGTTTTTTCCCATTTCAGATCGGGGTTTGCCAGGCGGTTAATCCCGGTTCCACTAACCCGTGTGTCACCGTAGACGGTGGTGTAGGTAGAGCTAAGTAACGACAGCGACTGGTAAGGGGGAATCTCTGAGTTACCAGTTAGTCCATAGCTAGATCGTAGTTTCAGGTTGGAGATAATCGAATTACCTTTCAGGAAGTCTTCTTCCGAAATACGCCAGGCTAAAGCCGCCGAAGGGAAAAAGGCAAACTTGTTGTTTTCCCCGAATTTAGACGAACCATCGGCCCGCCCCGTTGCGGTAAACAGATACTTGTTTTTATAGCCGTAGTTAACCCGACCGAAGTAGGAGTTAAAGGCAAACCGCGATGCTTCTGATCTAACTGAAGGGTTAGTAGCGCCAGCGTCTATGTTGTTGAAGCCAAAGTAGTCGGTAGCGAAGCCACTAACGCTGGCACCTATATTGAACGTATTCGTTTCCTGCCAAGAGATACCCAACAAGCCTGTAAACGAGTGGTCCTGACCAAACTGCTTATTGTAGGTCAGGTAGTTTTCCAAAGACCAGAACGATGTACGAGTATTGGCAACATCAGCGTTACCGTTACCACCGATGTTCAGTGTACGGGTTTGCGACTGGTTGACTTCCTGGGTCTGGATATTCGTACCCAGAACAGTCCGCATTTCCAATCCTTTAGCGAAGGTAATGTTGGTAAACAAACTTCCTATGGCCGTCTGGGTATTCTGAATGTATTTACGGTCCATCAGGCGGTGTACTGAACTCATTGTACCTTCGGCCTGGGGATAGTCGCGGTTTTCAGCGAAGATCCCTGTATCTGGGTACCGTACGGGCAGGAACGGAAAGTCTTCGACAATTTGCCGGGCAACGGCATCATTTACGTCCACCAGGTTTTCAGTCTGGTTGTTGTAACTCAGCGTACCGCCAATTTTGAGCCAGCTTTTTACCTGATCGTCAAGGGAGAAGCGGCCAGAATACCGTTTCATGTACGACGTTTTGATAAGCCCCTGATCGTCCCGATAGTTGAGCGAGAGCGAATACTGGGTGCGCTCGTTACCACCACTGAAACCTAACTGATGGTTTTGTGAAATGGAATTCTGCGATGATTCCTTAAACCAGTCGGTATCGTACAACGGGTTCAGATTGGCATCAAAAACACCTGGGTGGGCTGCACTGAATGCTTTCCGCCGAACAACAGGGTCCAGGTTCGAATATTTGCCAGAGGCCCAGCCGACGGGGTCAAACTTGGCTATGTTGGCATAAGCCAAATCCTCCGTAGCTAAGTACTCTTTCGCGTTTAGTACTTTAGGCTTGTTGGGCCCAATGGTATTCACGCTGAACTGCGTATCATACGTAACCCGGCTTTCGCCAGCTTTACCTCTTCTGGTCGAGATCAGAATAACACCATTCGCTCCCCTGGCACCGTAGATAGCCGTTGACGAAGCATCTTTCAGTACTTCAACATTGACAATATCGTTCGGGTTAATGTAGTCAATCGGGTTACTGAACTGATCGCCAGTACCCTGTGGAAGCATAACGCCGTCTACTACATAAAGCGGGTTGTTCGAGGAGTTAATAGAACTAAATCCCCGAATCCGAACGGTAGTACGACCACCGGGACGACCCGAATTTGTGTTTACCTGCACACCAGGCAACCGGCCTGAAAGCTGCTGGTTAAGCGAAGGGGCTGGCCGCTCCAACAGTTCAGCCTCTTTTACGCCAGAAACGGAACCCGTCAAATCCGATTTTTTTGCCGTACCATAGCCGATAACGACAATCTCATCCAACACCTTGCTGTCGGCTTTCAGGCTAACATTCAGCGATGTTTGGTTCCCTACTTTCACTTCTTGAGTTAAATACCCAACAAATGAGAAAACTAACGTAGCCCCACCCTCGGGTACGTCTAATTTGTAGCGACCTTCAGCATCGGTGACCGTACCGCGCTGTGTTCCTTTCAGGATAACGCTCACACCCGGTAAGCGTTCGTTCTTTTCGTCAATAACCTGACCAGTTAATGTTCTGTCTACTAACTTTTCTAAGCGAATCGTTACGTGTTTGCCAGATACGTTTCCATCGGGAATTCCAGCAGCTTGGGTTAGGGTAATACAAGAGCAAACCAGGAGGCCTTGCGTAACAGACAGCCTCATAAACCTGCCTGGCAGGATATGCGGTCGTAAAGGTTTTGCCATAGGACTTTTGCCGTTCAAATGGGGCGTTTAGAGTTAAGTTGGAAATAATTGAATGCCCAATTATCCAGACCTAGAAATAGTATTGCGAGTATATCTACTTATCCATTCCCGAGTTTTTATTAAAAAAATTAAAAATCTTATTATAAGTGGGTTAAAAATCTTGTTATGATAAGTTGAAATTAAACAACTGTATATTTCTCAACAAGCTCACTATTAACCTTATAGCCTATTTTTAGATTTGGTAAGCAGTAGGCCGTATAAATGACCTTCTATTGTTTTAATCTCAAGATTAATAAGGAGATACAAATTAAAGGAGCGTATTATTACCATGCCACCGAGATAAGGCAATAAAATTAGCCTGGTTGGCAACCCGTCATGACCAAAAGCGAACAGCCTATAAAAATACCAACTCTATCTACGACTACTGTCGGCACAAATTCACGTCAGAATCTGTTATAATTATAGTCGTCCATAACCGGTTGGCAGTTTACTTATGCAACCTGATTCCAGTATTAATATAATTTCGAGTACCCAACGTATCACCGACCGTCGGCCCGACTCGGTTGACCTATGGGAAACGGCTCATACGTTAGGCTTTCCGGCTGCTCTCTGGCGATTGCCCAATCAACGGGATAAGCACCTGATTGTGTCTTTCGAGAAAGTATTGCCCCGCGTGGCGGCAGATCTTGATGAATTACCGGCTGGTTTTCTCATCAGCCCCTTCGACAACCTCAATACAGATACGCAAAGTCCTGATCAGACACTTTTCTTACGGGCCGATTTGCAGGCTATTTTTTCTGCTGAAAACCAGGCCGACGTCAAAGCAGTCTCTGGTGAAATGACCGATAGGTTCTGGCAAGCCTGGCATTCTCTCCCTAAGCCCCAGCCTGAACAGCCTTCCAATTCGGAAATGCTCACCGTTCTATCCGACGCCGGTGCAGAGGCCTTATATGTCCGTAACGTAGCGGAGGCCGTTGAGGCCATGCAGCGGGGTGAATTTCGAAAAGTGGTCCTGTCACGCACAAAGCAGGTGCAGTTTGCCAACGTTCCAAATGCGGTTACGTTGTTTGATAAACTTTGCCAGGCTTATCCAACAGCTTTTGTATCAGCTGTTTCTATTCCAGAAAAAGGACAGATCTGGATAAGTGCCACGCCAGAACGCTTGGTAAGCATCGACGCTGATGGTATTTTCCGGACGGCATCACTGGCAGGTACCCAATCAGCCTTTGAGCCAGATGGCACGCCCAAACGCCCTCCGGAAGCGATGTGGTCGCAAAAAGAA
Organism: Spirosoma endophyticum; assembly: GCF_900112365.1. Taxonomy (GTDB): domain Bacteria; phylum Bacteroidota; class Bacteroidia; order Cytophagales; family Spirosomataceae; genus Spirosoma; species Spirosoma endophyticum. Next base: position 797,698 of record NZ_FOLQ01000001.1, read on the forward strand.
ATTGAAGAGCAGGCACTGGTGAACCGCTATATTATTGAATGTTTTAAGAAAATACGGTTGCGCGAATACGTAGAAGAAGGCCCCAAAACGATTATAGCGGGAAATCTTATGCACCTCAGTACCTTCTTCACAGTCGATACGCAGGCGGTGCGCTACCCGCAACTTGGCACGGTTATGCTGCGGTTACTTCACCCGACTGCGGCCGTATGCGGAACTCCCCGCGACGTAGCATTTCGTTTCATTAACCGACATGAAACTCACGACCGCGAACTCTACAGCGGTTTTCTGGGACCCGTAAATATCGACACAACTACTGAAGGAGCGGCAAGTAATCTATTCGTACACATCCGCTGTATGAAACTTGAAGGCAGGCTGGCTACCCTCTATGCGGGTGCGGGATTGACCGAAGATTCGGTCCCTGAACGCGAATGGCAGGAAACTGAAATGAAATGCCAGACATTACTTTCAGTGATCAGTAAATAATAAAGCAGTTATCAGTAAGCCGCTCAAGCGAAGCCTATTGATAACTGCTTTATTATTTACTGATCACTATTTATTCTCCTTCAGCGGGATCATTTGGCGCCCGGGAACCTCCTTTGGCCGTACGATTACCCGCTTCACTGGCTGCCGACGATTGCGTGTCTGCATCGGGTGCGGTGCCCTCCGTATCATCATCGGCGGTCGTTACCATCGGTTCTTCATCCGGATCTTCTGCTCGTTCGTTGAGTGCCATACTAGTAGGTAGTTAAGAAAATAGGGTTATTCCATGCTATCATCATCCAGATCGTCATCAATGGAATCATCGTCTAACTCCTCCAGATCATCTTCGCTGAACTCGTCTTCAATGTCGTCCAGATCATCGGCTCCATAGCCACTGGCGGCTCCAGAACCTAATTCATCGAAATCGGCTCCGCCGTCCAAATCATCGTCCTCATCATCGAACGTTTCGGGATCGGGGTTTAACATCAGCACGTCCTCGTCCTGATCAAACGTTGGCTGGTAAATCATGGTCAATAAAGTATAAAAGTTAATTCATTTCTCATAACGCAGCTCTTTCCCGGAAGGTTTGTTCAATTAATGCACTAATTGGTAAAACGCTCCGAAACCACGTAGTCCATTTGCAGTTGTTTACATTACAACCTACAAATTACTGTCGGCAAACATAGCAATCCGCTTCCATAAACCTACTACTTCATCAATGAAAAATTACCAGCTTCGGCGCTTATCCAACCAACCCATTCTGCAAACAAGCGATGTTAAGCCATCTATTGACGGTTTTGATGTGCTGGGCGCGTTCAATCCGGCAGCCTGTTTCTTTGGTGATGAAGTCCTTATTCTTCTGCGCGTAGCCGAAGCGCCAAAGGCTCGAAATGGCTATATTTCAATACCCCTCATTGAGGAACAGGACGGTGTTCCGACATTGACAGTCAAGCATTTTCCGGAACCATATGAGCCTTATGACCCGCGCGTCGTTACGCTCCAGGGAAAAGTTTATCTGACGTCTTTAAGCCATCTGCGGCTGGCACGTAGTAAGGACGGTATCCATTTCACGATTGACGAAAAACCATTTCTGTTCCCAGCCCGAATGGATGAATCATTTGGTATTGAGGATGCTCGGATTACGTTTCTGGAAGGAAAATACTGGATCACCTATACCGCTGTGTCAGAACATGGACCAGGTGTCGGACTCGCCGTGACAACCGATTTCGTTCATGTTGAACGTATTGGCATGATTCTGCCTCCGCCTAACAAAGACGTAGCCATATTTCCCAAAAAAATCAATGGACAGTATATGCTTCTGCACCGGCCAATGGTATCAGAGATCGGCAAACCATCGGTCTGGCTGGCCGAATCAGCCGATGGCGTTCATTGGGGAAACCATCGGTATCTGTTCGGCGGACGGGGACAGTCCAGCCCAGACCTGTTGGCTTCACCCTTTGCCTGGGAAGGGGGCAAAATTGGCGCTGGACCAGAGCCGATTCTAACGGACGAAGGCTGGCTGATCTGTTATCATGGCGCCGACCCGACTCATTCCTATTCATTAGCGCTGGCCCTACTGGATAAAGATGATCCAACGAAGGTACTCGCCCGCTCCGACGTGCCGCTCCTAACACCGGAGTTGCCCTGGGAACGCGAAGGCTTCTTTCCGAACGTAGTGTTTTCGAACGGCTGGCTGAAATGGCCTGACAATAGCGAGCACGCAGGTAAAATCTGGGTCTATTATGGCGCTGCCGATTCGGGCGTGGGGCTGGCCGAATTGATAGCGGAATAAACTAGCGCGAGTCGTTCCAGTGTACCCGTATCAGTCGTGCTCACAAATCCAGAATATATGTTTTACGCGCGATGTCCATTGTCAGCGAGGGATCATAGGCAGCATTGACCCGGTTAGCATTTTCCGCAACCGTGAGCGGAATACCTGCTTGTTTACGGCGCTGGTTTACGGTTCTATAATCGGCAATGGGCCAAACGAAACACCGCGACTGATTGGACGTTCTGATCTTCCGGCAGGCGACCTGCGTACCATATACCTGTGGTTTCTGGGCGTACATCAACGAACGATCGAGCATAAGCGCGTACTGCTGAAAGGGTAACTCGCCCTCTTCGGCCGCTTTTTTGACCGCAGGCAAATACGGATCTACCGTATGGGCGTGTTGAATGATATAAAAGGTGGCTTCATTTGTGGGGGTACCAACCAGCGTTTTACCCGGATACCCATATTGTTTCAGAATCGCATCAGCGCGGGCCAGATTACTGGTATCAGTTTTGATCTGTTCAGCCCACAATACACCGGCCAGTTTTTTGCGATCGGTCTTATAAACCAGACTTAGGCTATCAGTTAAGGGTTGATTGTTCCCCATCCGTGTAAGCCACTGTCTATTACGCTGATCCAGCACATACATGCTGTCCAGTTCGTGTTTAAGCTGCTTATTTATCTGTCCAAAGGCGGAAACAGACAGACAACCGAAAAAGAATAGTAAGAATCTCATAATAAACTGGCTAATTAGTTGAAGCACAAGCAAAGGTGCTGTCTTTTATTTATTTTCGTTTGTCTCTAACTGCTCTCTTGCATGTATCGCTTCCATCAACTTCTGATCTGTTGTTTTCTCTCTACTTCCCTCTTCGCCCAGAGCCAGAAACGCCCGCTCACGGCTGCCGATTATGATCGCTGGCAAAGTGTCAGGTCCGAAAAAATTTCCGACGATGGCCGTTGGATTGCGTATCAGGTCGACCCGCAGGACGGCGACGGTCGACTGGAAGTAACGGCTACTGGAACGTCCAGCAACCGCACACGCTATGTTTTCCCACGCGGCTACCTGGCACAATTTACGCCCGACAGCAAATTTTTAGTGATGCGCCTGAAAGTGCCCGTCGCTGATGTTCGCAAAGCTAAACTCAAAAAGAAGAAATCGGATGAAATGCCGAAGGATAGTCTGCTCGCACTAAACCTGACGACGGGTAAGGCCACAAAATTACCCAACGCGAAATCGTTTACGTTTGGCAAAGAGTCGGGTTCGTGGCTGGCGGTCTTGCAGGAACACAAAGAGACCAGCGACAAGGCCACTCCCAAGACGGCTTCTTCCCTGAAAGATACGCTTAATCCATCAGCACCGGTTTCGACAACGTCAGTTGCCACGCGAAAAGGCCCCTCTAAAAAACCCAAAGGTGATGACCTGACGCTACTGAACATGGCCGATGGAACCCGTAAAACCGTCCGCTACGTATCGAACGTAGTGGTGTCAGACAATGGCCAGGCGATATTTTACAATAAAGAATCAGCAAATGATTCCCTGAAAATGAGTGACAAGGTAGTGCCGGGCGTCTTTTTGTTTAATACGACCAATGGGCAAACGATGCTTGTGGATACCAGCTCGAAACGCAAAATTTATAAAGGATTGGCCATCGACAAAAGGGGACAGCAACTGACCTGGATGGCCTCGGCCGATAGCGCGGGAAGCGACGTGAAAGTGTTTACGCTGTACTACAAAAATCTGGCTCCAGCAGTTGCGGCAAAAGGGAAACGTAGTAAACCCACAGTGCCCGAAGCTCCCTTCAGGATTATTGCCGATACGTTGACGGCCGCCTTACCCAAACGCTGGTCGGTGAATGAATATCGGGAACCGAAATTCTCTGATGATGGTAAACGGCTCTATTTTTCTACCTCGCCCATTGCCCCAAAACCAACGAAAGATACGCTGACGCCCGATGACGAGAAAGTACGAATGGACATCTGGACCTGGAAAGACAGTCGACTGCAACCCATGCAGCAGCGTCGGCTCAAAGAGGAAAAAGAGCGCGGCTTTCTGGCGGTCTATGATCTCGTATCCGGAAAAGTTATTCCCCTGGCTAACCGCGAAGTTCCGACGGTTGACTTCGATCCAAAAACCAATCCCCGTTACTTACTCGGCCTGAGCGACCTCCCCTACCAGGTTCAGGCCTCGTGGGACCCCGGCCATACGGACCTTTACCTGATTGATACGCAGACCGGCGAGAAGAAACGAGTCGCCAATGACATCATGGCGTCACAACCTAAACTTTCGCCCGAGGGGAAATACGCGTACTGGTTCGATGAGCGCGATTCGCTCTGGCGGGCCTGGTCGGTGATGGATGGGAAACGTATTGATTTAACGCGTGGCCTGCCCAGCAAATTCTTTGATGAAGAGCATGACACGCCTAATCTGCCCGGTTCGTACGGCTCGGCTGGCTGGACAACCGGCGACCGCTACGTATGGCTCTACGATCGCTACGACATCTGGCAGATTGACCCTACCGGCAAAGAGAAACCAGCCAACCTAACGTCGGGATGGGGTCGTAAAAACAAAATCCGGTTACGTCGGGCAGAAGTAGACAATGACGATGAGGCTACGCCTGGTCGGCGGTTTAGCGGCCCCGAAAAAGCAATTGACCCCAAAAACGAAATATTCCTGACGGGCATCTGGGAAAGCGATAAAGCAACCGGCATCCTGAAGAGTAAAAATGGACTGGCCGTTGCCGAACCCACCGTGCTGACACGTAGTAATCACCGGTATTTTGGGATGAACAAAGCTAAAAATGCACCCGTTGTTACGTTTTACCGCGGCAACTATCAGGAGCCAATCAATCTGTTCCAGACCGACACAACGTTGGCAAACCCGGTGCAACTGACGAAGGTAAACCCTCAACAGGACAGCATTCGCTGGGGCAGCGTCGAACTGGTGAAATGGATAGGTACAAATGGCATTAAACTCGAAGGGTTACTCTTCAAACCCGAAGGCTTCGATCCCAGCAAGAAATACCCCATGCTCACGTATTTCTACGAGCGCAACGCCGAAACGCTGAACGACTACAAAGCACCCTCACCAAGTCGGTCAACGATCAACATTCCCTATTGCGTCTCGAACGGGTATCTGGTGTTCGTGCCAGACATCGTCTACACAACAGGCCAGCCTGGCCCAAATGCGTATGACTGCATTGTGCCGGGCGTGCTAAGTTTACTGGATAAAGGCTTTGTCGATCGCGACCGGCTTGGCATTCAGGGCCAGAGCTGGGGAGGCTACCAAACGGCGTACATCATCACGCGTACGAACCTGTTCCGGGCGGCCGAAGCGGGGGCGCCTGTGGCCAACATGACATCGGCTTATGGCGGTATTCGCTGGGAAACGGGTATTAGCCGGGCGTTCCAGTACGAGAAAACGCAGAGTCGCATCGGTGGTACGCTTTGGGACAAACCCATGAATTACATCGAGAACTCTCCGCTTTTCTTCGCTAACCGCATCGAGACACCCCTGATGATGACCCACAATGACGCCGATGGTGCCGTGCCCTGGTATCAGGGGATCGAGCTATTTTCGGCGCTACGTCGGTTGAATAAACCCGTCTGGATGTTAGTTTACAATGGCGAGGGGCACAACCTGACCCAGCGTCATAATGCGAAAGACCTGAGCATCCGGCTCTATCAGTACTTCGATTATTACCTCAAGGATGCGCCTATGCCCGTCTGGATGAAAGAGGGACGTAGCGCCGTCGAAAAAGACCGGGGCGAAATGAAGTACCAGACGGCTACAGATTCAAAGGAGTAGGTTGGTAAATAACTGAAACAGCGTCTCAAAAGGTATCAGGCATGTTGCTTGGTACTCTTTGAGACGCTTTTCTTATAAGAACTATCTATATAGCTTTTGCGTGTAACCCCCAACCCCCTGAAGGGGGGCTTAGCCCGGCAATTCTCAACCTAAGCCCCCTTCAGGGGGTTGGGGGTTATATAGATTACCTAATTGTAATTAAGTTTCACTTAACCGCAAACTCAACAGTCTTTCCTTCGGTGATTTCCTGATTTTTTGCCAGTTGATGCGTTCCTGCATCCTGAACAGTAAACCGGCGAAGGCGAAGTTTGCCGCTAAGCACCGACACTGATACGTTCGTCGTTGAATTCATGCGGGAAACCGAGCAGGTTCCCCAAGCCGAGCCATTCGACCAGAAGTACGTCCCCGGTTTTGACGTAATGCTCATCGTTTCCGTTACGCCCGAGTAGCGGAACCCACTCCAGGCCAGCACAGCATTCCAACTGGTCATTGATCGGGCGTAGTGATAGCCGCACTCGGGTTCGTTAAATGGATTCCGTTTACGTCCGTCAAATCGATTTCGAATGCTCGTCAGGCACTTAAGCGCATTTTCGGTTTGTCCTTCGTAGAGCATGCCAACGGCCGCGCAATACTCAAAGCCAGTCATGGATTCGGCAAAATAGGGAAACGGCACTTTCAGGCGTCCTTTTGGCCAGCTCGCCATCAGCAAGCCAGATTCGTCGCCCAATACGTAGGAACGCATATTATTGAAATGATCCGCGAAGCTGTCGAGGTAATTGTATTTCATGATGCTTTGCAGCGTCGTCTGGATGTGGCTTCGATCCGCCAGATAACCTAATCCCAACGAATGCGCCATCATCTGCCCGACCAGTTGATCGACCAGACAGCCTTTTCCCAATTGATAATCCGGTACGTTCACTGTTGAATCCTGTTCCCAATTCAGGAAATCAAACGTCTTGGGATCAGTGATTTTCTGTTCGTAATACGTACCATTAAACAAATGCTGGTCGACCCAGGCGCTCCCCTTTTTAAACAGATCATCGCACTTCCGGGCCAGCGCTTTGTCATTCATGGCTACGGCCATTTCGCTGGCGGCTTTCAGCGCCCCGAGGTACCAAAAGCTCATTTGCGGATTCGGCCCGAAATAATCCACGTCCATCGTATTATGCTGACGACCTTCCATCACGCCATCCTGGTTGCCATCCCATCCACCCTTAATCCAGGTGTAGTTCAGGACTTTTTTCACCTGCCCCCAATTCTTTTTCAGAAATTCAGGATTACCCGACAATTGCCAGTCACGGTAGAATTTCAGGATCGTACCCATTTGTCCATCGGCAGCGGCCCCTGTCCATTCCTGCGCTTTCGACAGCGGCAGCATCACCCGGAAACTCATTTTACCGATGTCGTTGGTCGCATAGTTGAACTCAATGTCGCGCATGGACTGGGATAAATCGGCGAAGAGAAAAGCGGTTGCCTGTTCATAATTCCAGACGTGCGTGCAGGAACCGAAGCAGGAACCGAATTCATCGAAAACGCCCTCCCACCCCATCAGGTGCCCGCTGGGAATCCGAAAAACCGTTTGGGAACGTAGCGTGGCCAGATTGAACAAAGCCGCTTCTTTAATGACGTCGGGGTAATCGCTACGTAAGAAGGCATTCACAAACTGAAGCGTTTTCTGTTCAAGCGCTGGTAAGCGAGGCAACGTTTTGGTGATGACGTCCCAGGCATCGGTATACTGCGTTGAGTAGTAGTTGCCAATGGTTTCCTGATCCTGTTTGGTGGAGAACGACGTCCAGGCTCCGCGATTCGGGAAATTCCAGGTTATAAAAAACGAGAAGGTCTGGGTCTGACCGGGCGCAATGACTTTCTGAACGGCCAGCGATGCCAGTGGGTCATCATCAACGAGTTTACTCTTCTCCGTCAGGGTGCCGTCGGCGCTAAAATCGTCCCAGAAATCGAGCATGGCATTTTCCCAATCGTTGGATCGCGAGCTGGTACGGTAGCTCACGCCGGTTGCACTGTTCGTCGTTAAGGCCATGGTGCCCCAGGCCGCTTCCTGCCGGTTCACGCTATCGGAATACATGTAAATTCCCTGCACGCCATTCCCGGTTTTGTAGACATTCACGTTCTTCTTAGCGCCTTTGGGAACAATATCGCCCTTCCAGTCTTTGTCATAGCGGCTGCCATCTTTACCGATGTAGTTGCGCATTGACCCGCATACCGAAACCGTTTGTGGCTCGTTGCTGGTGTTCGTCACCTCGTAAGCCAGCACGGCAATGGGAATGCCACTGCCATCTGCATCGCCGGGAATGAATGGATTGAATCCTTTTATTTTAACGGTTACGGGCATTTTTGCATCCGATAGACTAACCTGCCCAAACGGATAAGCCGCATCGAAAGAAGCTTCCCTAAAACGGGGGAATCCGTGCTGGTTAGCGGGTCGGCCTTCGTAGTGCAGATATTCTGCCGGGTCCAGTGGCCCAATCAGTGCTTTTGTCATCGGCACACCAGTTTTCGGTCGCACATTTATGGCAAAAAACGGCGCATTATTCCCAACAGTAACCGTACTGAATCCTTTGGCAGGTTTATTCATAATCTCCCAATCACGCAGTTCACCCCGGCCACCCAACGAAACGGTTCCCGTGCCGATACCGCCCAGTGGCAAGGCAATCTGGCGCAGGTGATCTTTATCGTAATGTTTCAGAACGGGCCATTGAGCGGGTTGCCATTGGGCCAGACACGGAGGAGTTGTAAGGATCAGGCAGCTAACGAGCCAATAAATAGATTGAGGGAAGAAATCGTTTTTCATAAAGGCTCCTGTGTAGGTATCAACTCCGTGAACAAGTTGCGAACGAATCTTAGAAAGGTTACGGAGGGTCAGTTCTAACGCCCGACACTAAATGGCTCAATACTAATTCAGCAGCCTTGCTACGTTCCCGGCCCGGCGAACCATTGCCGGAAGGGCTAGGTTATTCACATTCAGGATAAGCCAGAACCTTATCTGCGAATTTGTACCGCCGTGGATCAGACCCTTTTATTGATTACCCCGCCTTTTACGCAACTGAATACCCCGTATCCGGCGACGGCTTACCTGAAAGGGTTTCTGCAGACCAAGAACATACCAGCCTACCAGACTGACTTAGGAATCGAGGTCATTCTGGCCTTATTTTCGGCCAAAGGACTGGCGTCGATGTTTGCGGCACTGGACGCTGCCGATGCTGAACTGTCCGACAATAGCTACCGTATTTGCCAGCTACAGGACGATTACGTCAGCACGATTGATCCGGTGATTCGATTCCTCCAAAACAAAAATCCAACGCTGGCGCACAGTATCTGCGACCGAACGTACCTGCCCGAAGCCTCGCGCTTTGCGCAGTTAGAAGAACTGGACTGGGCTTTCGGGACGATGGGGCTTCATGATAAAGCGCGGCATCTGGCTACGTTATATCTCGAAGATTTGAGCGATCTGATCCAGGAAGCGGTTGATCCGCATTTCGGATTCAGCCGCTACGCGGAACGGTTGGGACGATCAGCCACCCATTTCGATGAGTTGCACGAAGCGCTGCAGGCACCTCACACACAGATCTCGTCTATTCTGGTCGAGATTCTGGAGCAGAAAATTCAGCAGTGGCAACCGACCGTCGTGTGCCTGACCGTTCCCTTCCCCGGCAATTTGTATGGTGCACTCACCTGTGGCAAATACCTGAAGCAACATCATCCTGACGTAAAAATTGTGATGGGTGGGGGCTACGCGAACACCGAACTACGTTCCCTAACCGAACCCCGTATCTTTGATTACGTGGATTTTATTTGCCTCGACGACGGTGAAGCCCCGCTCCTATCCTTGCTGGAGCACCTGTCGGGACAGCGTGAATTGAGCCAGCTAAAACGTGTGTTTGCACGAATCAATGGCGTCGTTACGTACCATAACGGGGCCCATGAAAAAGACGTACCACAACGAGAAACCGGGACACCCAATTATCGCGATCTCCCCTTACATGATTATCTGTCGGTCATTGAAGTCGTCAATCCGATGCATCGGCTTTGGAGCGATGGACGCTGGAATAAACTGACGCTGGCTCACGGTTGCTACTGGGGAAAATGCTCGTTCTGCGATATCACGCTGGATTACATCAAACGCTACGAGCCCGTTACGGCAGCGCTTCTGGCCGACCGGATCGAAGAAATTATCGAGCAGACGGGTCAGAACGGGTTTCACTTCGTTGACGAAGCCGCACCGCCCGCCCTCATGCGCGATCTGGCCCTGGAAATCATTCGTCGAAAGCTGACCGTGACCTGGTGGACTAATATTCGATTTGAAAGTAGCTTTACGCCAGACCTTTGCACGTTACTGAAAGCATCGGGCTGTATTGCCGTGTCGGGCGGCCTGGAAGTAGCGTCTGACCGCTTGCTGGATCGCATGAAAAAGGGCGTGACCGTAGCGCAGGTGGCCCGCGTAGCCGATGCCTTCACTCAATCCGGCATTATGGTTCATGCCTATTTGATGTATGGCTTTCCAACTCAAACAACCCAGGAAACGGTTGATTCGCTGGAAATGGTTCGTCAATTGTTCATGAACGGCGTGGTGCAATCCGGGTTTTGGCACCGGTTTGCCATGACCGCTCATAGTCCCGTTGGCGTCGATCCAGCCGCTTTCGACGTCATGCGAATCGGCCCTGATGTAGGCAAGTTTGCCGACAACGACCTGGAACACACCGACCCGACCGGTGCTGACCACGATTTGTTTTCGGAGGGATTACGGAAGTCGCTATTTAATTACATGCACGACGTTGGGTTCGATTTGCCGCTCCAAAAATGGTTTACGTTTACCATACCTGCTACGTCCATTCCACCCCGCTACATCGAGAAAGCAATTAGCCAGGCCTCCGACAAAGAACCGCGATCGAACGCGTTTGTTATCTGGCCGGGCAAGCTGCCCAGTATGGAGGTCTTCGAGTTGCAGAAAGGTCGAAAGATAGTGGAAATGGCCGAATTAGAATTCTACAGTAAACAAGGCCAATGGTTGCTCGAAACGCCAGTCGCCTTAGGTCAGTGGTTGATGGACGTATTACCCAAATTAACCATTAGTGCGAATGAGCCTTATTCATTTGCTCAACTGAAAGCCGATTACCAAGCGCATCACTACGGAAACTTTGACACCTTTATGCAGTCGCCCGTCTGGGCAAAGCTCCGGGAACATGGGCTGCTGATTGTCTGATTACCGATTAACCTGGTCCTTGTTTGGCGTAGTCTCCGACTACACCAAACCGCTGTATAACAAAAAGTGCGTAACGGCTTCTGTTACGCACTTTTTGTTATCATTACAAGTTTATTTCTGCTGTTCGTACTTATCCTTGTAGGTCTTGTACAATCGCTTGTGTCGGTCGTCCAGATTGACTTTGCGGCCCTGGATGAATACTTGTTCGATTATGTTCGTCCGCATGTCCAGTGCATCCCCCGCCGACACGAACAAGGTCGCCTGTTTACCCTTTTCCAACGTACCAACGAGCTTGTCGATACCCAGAATTTTGGCCGTGTTCGACGTCACCATTTTCAGCGCTTCTTCGCGGTCAGTAACGCCAAAGCCAGCGGCAGTGCCCGCCAGAAACGGCAGGTTACGAGTCCGCCACCACTCGTCCGCATAACTCAGACCAACCAGTACGCCCGCCTTTTGCAGGATACCCGGCATCCGGTAAGGCAGATCCACATCTTCGTCTTCGCGGTTAGGCAGCCGGTGCAAGCCACTCAGAATGACCGGTACGTTGTTATCCTTTAAGAACGTTGTAACGCGGTTGGCTTCTTCACCGCCAACAATCACCACCCTGGGCACGCCCATCGACTTTGCGAACGTAACGGCCTCAATGATGTCTTTGCCGTAATCGGCCCGAACATACAGGTTCTGTTTACCCGAAAACAGCCCACGCATGGACTCCAGTTTGAGGTTGCTTGGCGTCGGATTTGGCAAGGCGGCATACGCTTTAGCGTCGGCAAACGTGCTCTTCAACGCATCAATCGCTTGGGTGCGCTTGTCGTTCTTCTTGATTTCGGTAGTAAAATCCTCGAAGTTGAAGTTACGGGCGAAATAGGTCGGCCAGTTGAGCCAGATGCCGTCATCTTTCACCAGCGCAGCATCTTCCCAGTTCCAGCCGTCGGCCAGCATCACACTTGAACTCCCCGAAACCGTGCCACCCTGGGGCATAGCCTGGGTGATCAACACACCGTTATTACGTATCGTCGGAATAATTTCAGAATCGGTATTGTAGGCAATCAGCGACCGGATATTAGGGTTCAGAATGCCAATTTCCTGCTTGTCAACCGTCGCCCGAACCGCGCCCGTTTCCTGCAAACCGACCGTCGACGCGGGTGAGATGATCCCCGGATAAACGTGTTTCCCCGATACGTCGATGACTTCCACGTCGGTAAGGTTGAGTTTGACGAGCGTACCGTCAACGACGTTGGTGATGACCCCATTGCTGAACAGCACGATGCCATTTGGAATGACCTGGCCGTTGCCAACGTGGACCGTACCGCTCATCAGCGCGATGGTTTTAGTCTGCGGCCTGGCCGGAGCCGGATTTTGACCATAACTCGTGAGCACAGTCAGGGCTAATATTGGAATTAGTAGTTTTTTCATGTTGATTTTTTTAACACAGAAGTAACTGAGGTAAACGCGGAGGTCATAGAGAAACAAATCATTGAAATCTCATAAGTCCCGGTCACGCTTTATTTTCCTTCCTCCTCTCCTTCTGCCAGAACACCTTCAATGTCTTCGCAATGCCACATCCGTGCCCGCTTGAACGTTGGTTTCGTTGTCGAAGCGCCACCGGATTTTGCCGCCAGCATTTTCTGGATCAGGCGACCCCGTTCAGCCTGCATGGCATCCCGTTTTGGATCTTCGTCCTTGAGACTAAAGTAGATGGCTCCATCAATCATCGTGATTTCAGGGCGGGCGTAGATGGCCAGCGGACTTGCATTCCACAGCACCAGGTCAGCATCTTTACCAACTTTAACACTACCCATGTGACTATCCAGGTGCAGCAGTTTCGCGGGATTCAGCGTCACCATTTTCCAGGCATCTTCTTCGGCCATGCCACCATATTCGACGGTTTTAGCGGCCTCCTGATTCAATCGGCGGGCCATTTCGGCATCGTCGGAGTTTATTGAAACCGTTACACCCTGGCGGTGCATGAGAGCCGCGTTGTAGGGAATCGCATCGTGTACTTCCACTTTGTACGCCCACCAGTCGGCGAACGACGAACCGCCCGCGCCATGTTTCGCCATCTTGTCGGCCAGTTTATAGCCTTCCAAAATGTGCGTGAACGTATTGACTTTAAAGTGCAGGGAATCAGCCACTTTTAGCAGCATGTTGATCTCCGACTGCACGTAGGAGTGACACGTAATGAAGCGTTTGTTAGCCAGAATTTCAGCCAGTGCGTCGAGTTCAATATCCCGGCGTGGGGCAATAGCGGATGCTTTCTCTTTAGTGTTCAATTTGTTATAAGCCGCCCAGCCAGCCGCGTATTCTTTGGCCCGTGTGAAGTGGTCCATATACACCTGCTCAACACCCATGCGGGATTGCGGAAAACGTGTCAGCACGCCCGGATTCGGATAGTTGGCCTGCTTTACGTTCTCGCCCAGCGCGAACTTGATAAACCCATCGGCACCTTTAATGAGCATGCCCTCAGCTGGTTCGCCCCATTTCAATTTCACAATCGCCGACTGGCCGCCAATAGCGTTGGCGGAACCGTGGAGCAACTGCGATGCCGTAACACCACCGGCCAACTGACGGTAAATATTGATGTCTTCCGGGTTGATAACATCGGCCATCCGCACCTCAGCCGAACTCGATTGAGCTCCTTCGTTGATCGACATCAGCGCGATGTGTGAATGTTCGTCGATGATGCCACTGGTGAGGTGTTTGCCCGTTCCGTCGATCACTTTGATATCCGCCGGAACGGGAAGGTTTTTACCAACTTTAGAAATCTTACCGCCCGTAACGAACACATCAGCACCTGTCAGAATGCCATCTTTTTCGTTGGTCCAGACCGTCGCGTTACGTATCATAACGGTTTCTGCTTTTGGTTTCCGGGCATTACCCATCCCCACAAACGGATACATCACGGTAGCCAGCGCCGTCGTGCTCGCCGGACCAGCCGTCGTTGACGTTGCCGAGGTTGACGCAGGTGCCGTCCCCAAACGCTCTGCCGACCACGTAATAACTTTGCCATCAGGTGTTTCGCCATCACCCTTAATCGTCGTTCCAGTGCGGTAACCCGTCAGCCGCGTGGTGCCGGGCTTCTTTTTGTCCAGTTGAACCTGAATCGAGATCAAATCGCCGGACAGCGCCACTTTGGGCGTTATCTTGACTGTATCGATCAGAATCTGGTATTCAGGCTTCTCGATCGACTTGCCCGTAATGTTCAGTTTCAAGTTGGATTGCGTACCAATCGTCATGTTCCAGGTTCCTCGAAAATCAGCGGCATCTTTGTTGGTCACGATGTACTGCTTGCCCCGCATCCAGTTCTCATAAATCACATTGTCGGCACTGAACAGATTGCCGGACGTAATAATAAAGTTCGCCAGGCGCCCTTTCTGCAACGTACCAAGCTGATCGTCAACCCGAATCAACTTGGCGGGCACCGTCGTCAACGCAGCCAGCGCTTTCTCTTCCGTCAATCCATTTTCGATGGCCTTGCGGAGATTAGCCCAGAAATCAGCCTTGTTTTTAAGCCCTGCCGTTGTCAACGCAAACGGAACAGCCGCCTTGGCCAGCAATCCGGCATTCATAGGCGCCATTTCCCAGTGCTTGAGCTCAGCAATCGATACATTGTCAGCGTCCCAGGCATCTTCGACATCATACGCCTGCGGGAAATTCAGCGGCACAATCAGGGAGGCACCCGTTGCTTTCACTTCATCAATCCGCTGATATTCATCGCCCGAACTGCGGATAACGTATTGAACACCAAACTCATCACCGATTTTGTCGGCCCGAATAATGCCCAGTTTATCGTTGGCTTCAAAAATGGCGGGCAAAGCCTGATTCCGGTTAAACGCTTCCAGCGACATGTTCGCCTGCTCCTTGCTACCCCCTTTTTTATACCAGTCAGCATCATACATCGCCTGCCGTATGAGGGCGACTACGCCCATCATGGAGTTTGGGTATTGCTGCCCCGACGAACCTTTGCTGAATGAATAGTGCGCCGTAACGTTTGGCTTCAGTACCAATGTATTTTCGCGGTCATCGGCTAGAGTTACCAACGCGCCCGTACCCCGAGCAATGCCATCGTGCTGGTGAGTCAGCACCGCGCCAAAACCCAATTTACGTAACTCGTCGGCTTGTGTCGGGTTCGCTTTGAAAATCATACTGGCATCGTTTTCGGGCTGAATGGCCTGATTCCAGTAATATGCGCCTTTCTTATTCGACTCCATTTGCGGAACGCCACCTCGTCCACCGCCGGGTCCACCCGTGCGGGTCATTACGGGCATGCCATAGTCGGAATCGATATCAATCAGGGCGGGGTAGATCCGTTTCCCTTTCAGATCGGCAACGACAGCCCCGGCAGGCAGGCTGACATTGGTGCCAACGGCCTCGACCCGACCATCCCGAATAAGCAGTGTTGCGTTTTGTAATGTCGTTTGAGGATCAACGATAATGGTTGCGTTGGTGAAGGCATATACCCCCGGTCGCTCATCGTAGACGCCATTGCGCGGAAAGGTGGTCTGAGCGGCAGCCGAATACAACAAACCGGCCGTGAACAGGCCAGTCAGGAAATATTTTATCATGAAATTGACAAGTTGATGATTGGGTTAACCCTCAAAATTACGGAACTAAACAGGCTTTCGGACATTTTACCCAAAGAAGATTTTGCAAAATGTATTAATTACAAACGGAGTTTTCCCTGACAGTCATTTTTTTGGTTAGGTTCACGTTTTCATGCAATTATTTTAAAGTATAATCCCTTGTGATGAAAACTGATTTACCCCGTATCTTTTGCCGATGAAAACCAGTTTCTGTATCGTTTCCCTTCTCCTGTTTTTATCCTGTAGCGATCCAACCCCTGTTTTACCTTTAGCCTTCCAGGAATTCGATGGTAAAGTAGCGTTGGTAACACCGTCCGGCGTGGTGAAAATAAAGCTGAATCAGGCCGTAAAATGGCGAAGTACAGGCGGTCAAGTAACTCAGGACCAGAACAATATGCTCACCTATGCAGCACCAGCCACGTCAGGCATGCAACAGGTGGTTATTAAACATCCGGACAATCCGTCCGACAGTCTGGTGCTTTCTATTGCCGTCACACCCAGTGCGGCCCTTTTCCAATTGCTACGTAGCGGCAATAACGTACTGATTTTCCGCCATGCCGCAGCCGATGTAGGTAGTGATCAAACCGCTTCGGTAGTGCCCGACTGGTGGAAATCCTGCGACTCGAAACTGGCCCGTCAGCTAAATAGTCAGGGATTGCAGGATGCCGCTACTATTGGCAAAACAATTAAACGGCTCGAAATTCCCATAGGTCGAATGCTCTCCAGTGAATTTTGCCGCGCTTTTACCACGGCTTCGCAAATGGCGACCGGACTGACCATTCAACAGACGAACGGGTTGACGTTAACGGTTTATGATGAAGCGAATCGTTGCGATAACACGCTCAAGCTGGCAGCCAGTCAGCCACGCGATACCAAAAACACAATTTTCATTACGCATACGGGTATACGGGTTCAACAACCTGATTGTGATCTACTGAATAAGCTGCAATGGGGTGATGCGGCACTATTTACGTTAAATGAGAATAAAACCACTACGTATGCGGGTACAATTCCGGTGAAAGACTGGACAGATTTAGCCCAGTAAAACCCAATCAATTATGGATACGGTTTTTTTATGACCTAGAACATGGTGTTAGCGAGTAAGGGACACCCGGAAATCACCTTGCAACATTCAGCTATTTTTTTGCGTTTGGATGAGCAACATGTCAGACTATTCATGTCAATGACATTTGTCCGTTCTCCACTTTAGTCGACTTCCTTAGTACTACCCCATGAGATGCCGGATGAGTTTATTTGTGGGGCTATTATTACTACCTATATCCGTACTTATCCCTTACTGCGCGGCCCTGGCGCAATTACCGGATTCGACAGGCGAAAAATACGATTCACCGACCACACCTAAAGTAACTCACTATCAGGATGTTGCCGATTTAATAAAACGCTGGTGTCCACGCCTGCCTATTACTCCTCACGACTCCGCGGCCCTGCGTGAAGGCAAGCATTTTCTGCTGGTGATTCCGCAGGTTGGCTATACGTTACAAACGCGAGGCTTGGTAGCGGTACTGGTGAACGCAGCGTTTCGCAATCCACGGGCCAATATGTCGTCGGTAACCAGCCAGCTTTCCTATACGCAAAATGGGCAGGTCATTTTCACCAACAGTTCGTCAATCTGGCTACCCGACAATCGCCTTCTGTGGACCAACGACTGGCGACTTATGCATTACCCACAAGCTACCTATGGCCTGGGCATGTACACCTCCACCGACCGGGTAATCAAGATGGATTACGCCTACCTCCGACTGTACCAGGGTTTACTACGTCAACTGGCGCCGAATTTCTATGTGGGTATTGGTTATCATCTTGACCTCCACTGGAATATACAAAGCTACGCCCGCGACCGGGAATTGACCCGTATTTCGCGGTATCCATACGGTGTCGAAGGACGGTCTGTCTCATCCGGCCCAACCTTACACGTAGTGTATGACAATCGACGAAACGCCATAAACCCGTCCGGAGGCTTATATGTCAATGCGGTGCTGCGGGCGAATGAAACCTTTTTAGGTAGCGACAATACGTATCAGTCGCTCCTGGTGGAAACGCGTAAATACGTTCACTTGCCTGCATCGTCGGATAATATACTAGCGTTCTGGTCGTACAATTCCCTGACATTGAGTGGCAATCCGCCCTTTCTGGATCTACCCAGTACAGGCTGGGACAGCAACGGAAACGTGGGACGTGGCTTTATTCAGGGGCGTTTTCGAGGTAAAAACTTGCTGTACGTCGAAAGTGAATACCGTTTCCACATCACGACCGATCGCTTGCTGGGTGGAGTCGTCTTTGCTAACGCCCAAACCGTAACGGAGCAGCCCAGCGGGAATTTCGAGAAAATCGTCCCGGCCGTTGGTGCGGGGTTGCGACTCAAAATGAACAAAGTGTCCCACACAAACCTATCCATTGATTACGGCTTCGGCATGGATGGCTCGCATGGCTTATTTTTCAATCTGGGGGAAGTATTTTGAGGATTGATCGTGCGTCAATTCGGCAAAAAAACAGGCAAACAGCCATCATCGGTGAGGAACCACTATCTTTTTAATCAAGTGCAGCAAAGTAGAAAATGGGCTTAACAATCAAATCCGCTTTACCCGACTCGTCCATTTCGCATTTTGTGCACAGCTTCTGGATGGTGGAAAACAAGACGGAAAAAGACATTCCGTCAATTGTGCTGCCAAATGGAATGGTTGATCTGTCTCTCATGAAAATGAAGGCCGCGAATTGGGAAATGATAATAAGGGGTATTGACACGATGCCCAGCCAGGTAACGATCACAGCAGGCACGATACTATTTTCCGTCGGCTTCAAGTTATTGGCGGTGGAATACTTGTTGGGCAATTCAGTTAAAGATGTGCTGAATGAAGCGCACTATATGTCAAATGATTTCTGGCAATTTGAAGCCGCTGACATGAACAACCTGGAGAGTTTTCGCAACAAGGCCACTCAAAAAATTAAAACGATTTCAACAGAAAACATCGACAGTCGAAAGAAGAAATTATTCGAACTCATTTATGCATCTCATGGCACAACGACTGTAAAAGAACTTTCCGAAAACGTGTATTGGAGTAGTCGGCAAATTAATCGGTATTTCAATCAGCAGTTTGGTATTTCTCTCAAAGGATATTGCAATATTCTTCGTTTCGGGTCCTCATTCAAAAATATCAGCGAGGGCAACCTTTTTCCAGAACAAAGTTTTACCGATCAGACTCATTTCATCAAAGAAATCAAGAAGTATTCGGGCGTTACACCCAAAGAGTTAAGCAGAAACAAAGATGAACGTTTCATCAACATGGCTGCCATTAAAAAGCTTCCTTCTCAAAACGGCTGATTTTTACTATTTCATTTCTTACGCCCTCCTCAATTTTGCATCATCTTTAAACGATGCAAGATCATGTTACTGAGCAATAAAAAAATAGCCGTCATTGGTGCCGGACCCGTTGGTCTGACAATGGCTAGATTACTACAACAAAAAGGAGTCGATGTAACCGTTTTCGAACGTGACAAAAACCCACAAACCAGAATTTCAGGGGGGACATTAGACCTGCATAAAGGCTCAGGGCAGGATGCGCTGAAAAAAGCCGGATTGCTGGAGCGTTACTATGCGCTGGCCATCCCCATGGGACGAACCGTGGCTGACGAACAAGGCAACGTATTGTTCTCTAAAAAAACGACACCCGAAGAGCAATACGATAATCCCGAGATAAGCCGAAACGATTTAAGGCAACTACTGCTTGACAGTTTAACAAGCGATACCGTCGTTTGGGACAGAAAATTCACGGGGCTTGAAGAGCAAAACGGACAATGGCTTCTGCATTTTGAACATGATGAAAAGGCCACTGCGGATGTTGTTATCGGTGCTAACGGCGGAATGTCGAACGTAAGAAAACAGGTTACGGATGCCGCAATCGAATACACCGGAACGCTCATTTTACAGGGCGACGTAGTTCAACCGGAAACGACATGCACGGAGTTCTATCAACTATGCAACGATACTATACTAATGGCCGCAAACCAAGGTATTTCATTAGTAGCCAACCCACGCAACGGTAGCCTATTGAGCTACAGCGTAATTATTCAAATCCCTGAAGAATGGGGTAATGAAAATGGAGTAAATTTTCAGGATAAAGACAGCATGGCTACGTTTCTTTTAAACAGACTTTCTCATTGGGGTGAATGTTACAAACAATTAGTTCGCTCAACTTCTTCTTTTACGTTGTGGCCAACGAGAAAAATACCAGTAGACAAACCCTGGAAAAATAATCGTCCTTTGCCTATAACGCTTATTGGCGATGCCGCCCACATCATGCCGCCTTTTGCAGGTCAGGGCGTGAATATCGGACTGATGGATGCATTGATTTTATCCGATAACCTGACTAACGAAAATTTTGAAACCCTGGAAGCGGCTATCAAGGACTATGAACAACAAATGCTGGTCTATGCAACCGAAGCGCAACTGGAAACAAGCCAGAATGAAATAGCCATGCATCGTCCCGATTTTTCTTTCCAACCGTTTTATCAGTAAGTCACGCAATGATTTTTCGTAAGGTGCTACGTCGGCAGAGACTGTATCAGGAAATGAAACGGGAGTTGAGTGCTGTTCGCCGGAAATAACTGGCTCATCAAAAAAGAAGCTTCGATACAGCAATGCGCTCCTGCGCCAGATAGACGTTGAACTTGCTCTGGAACCAGTCGCCCTCGACTGAAGAATACGTAGCGACTGGTTAGGATACAGAGTTTCCTGGCTTTAGAGTATCCACGGGCTTCAGCCTGAATCTCATTTCCTTTACGCACGCCAGCCCGTGAATACTCTAATGCGAACCTGTTTTCTGTCTCTGATCTTCCTGCTTTCTCTTGCACTTTCTTCCTATGCACAACCAACGCCACAAACCAGCCGCCCCTGGACGTATTGGTGGTGGATGGGCAGCGCCGTTAACGAAGCTGATATTACGAAGCAGTTAGAGCAGTTTTCGGGGGCTGGGCTCGGGGGCGTTCATATAATCCCGATCTATGGCGTGCATGGCTACGAAAAACAGTTTATTCCGTTTCTGGGGGAGCGCTGGCTGGCTGTATTTGCCCACACCGTCCGGGAAGGAAACCGGCTTGGCTTAGGTGTTGACCTGACAACTGGAACGGGCTGGCCATTCGGCGGACCAAACGTAACGGCGGGTACGGCGGCAAAGAAATGGGCTATTGCGGAGGGCAAGCTGACAACCGCGTTAACAAAACAGCAGGTAAAACGGGCGGCTCCCGGTGGGGCTGGACTGGTGGTGGATTATTTCGACAAAACAGCTGTCCGGCAGTACCTCACCCGCTTCGACTCGACGCTAGCCCATCTGCCGCAAAAGCCTAGAGCCGTTTACAATGATTCGTATGAAGTGTATGGTGCAAACTGGACAACCAAGTTTGCCGACGAATTTCGGAAACGACGCGGCTACGACCTGAACAGCCAACTGCCCGCGTTTCTGGATTCGACCGGTGCCGATGCGGGCATATGGGTAAAGCAGGATTTTCACCAAACACTTTCCGACCTGTTGCACGATGGATTCACGGCCACCTGGACCAGTTGGGCCCGTAGCAATGGTTATAAAACCCGGAATCAGGCTCACGGATCGCCCGGCAATTTGCTGGACCTGTATGCGCTGGCCGACATTCCCGAAACCGAGTCTTTTGGTAGCAGCCGCTTCCCGATTCCGGGACTTCGCGTAGATGAATACTATGACGTTGAGCGCTTCGGAACACCCCACCCGCTAGCCATGAAGTTTGCATCGTCAGCCGCCAATCTGACAGGGAAGCCGCTGGTGAGTTCGGAGACAACAACCTGGTTAGCCAATCATTTTCACGTATCACTGTCGCAAATCAAGCCCCAGATCGACGAGTTGTTTACGGCTGGTATCAATCACATTTTTTACCACGGCACGAATTATTCTCCCGCGTCCGAAGCCTATCCCGGCTGGCTATTTTATGCTTCAACGCATTATGGACCAACGTCGCATTTCTGGCCGCATTTTCCGCTGCTAAACCAGTACATCGAACGCTGCCAGCGTCGGTTGCAACGGAGCCATGCTGACAATGACGTCCTGGTCTATTTCCCCATTCATGACCTTTGGGCGACACCGGCGAAGTCGGCGGGTGGTATTCACCAGCTGGAGGTGCACCATGTGGAGCGTTGGCTGCTGCTTCAGCCCTTTGGCAAGCTGGGCGAGCAACTGCTGCAAGGTGGTTATTCCTTCGATTACGTATCGGACAACCTACTTAGTAATCTGACGGTTGATCGGCAGGGACAGCTAAAAAGTGGTTCCGCTACGTATCGGGTTCTGCTGATTCCGCGCACTACGTACATGCCAGAAACAACGCTGGCACAACTAGAGAAACTGGCTAAACAGGGCGTCCGGATTGTATTTGCCGATCAGATGCCGCAACAGGCAGCGGGTTTTTATCAGCACCAGCGTCGTTCATTGCAAGTGCAGCAGCGGGGGAAAGTACTACGTCAGCTTCGTTCGGTGTCAGTGAGTAATCACGTTTTTCAAACGCTCGATAGTCTTGGGGTTCGTC
Organism: Spirosoma endophyticum; assembly: GCF_900112365.1. GTDB lineage: Bacteria > Bacteroidota > Bacteroidia > Cytophagales > Spirosomataceae > Spirosoma > Spirosoma endophyticum. The sequence continues at coordinate 820,119 of NZ_FOLQ01000001.1, forward strand.
CTGAAAAGCTGGCTCCGGCGGGTTTGTCCTTCATCCGTAAAAAAATTGGTGATACCACGCAGTACTTTATCACGAACCTCGGCGATCAGTTCCGCGAGGGCTGGTTTCCGCTGTCAGTGGTGGGTGTAACGACCAGCTACGATCCCCTGACGAATCAGGCAATGCCGGTGCCGGGACGAAAAACACAGGCTGGAACCTATGAAGTATTTTTGCGGGTGGCACCGGGGCAGTCGTGTTTTGTGAACGTAGTGAAATCCACAATTCCGCCCGTAACGGCCCAAACTCAGACCAGGAAAGCCGATGAGCCAGTTTTGCCAGTAGTCGGGCCCTGGCAACTCCAGTTTCGGCAGGGCAAACCGAAAGTACCAACCGCCTATTCGTTGCCAAAACTCGTTTCGTGGACGACCTTGAGCGATTCGGCGCCCTATTTTTCGGGGCAAGCGCACTACGTTACGACCATTAACGTACCGGCTACTGCCGACACAAGTCGGGCCTATACACTTGATCTGGGTGATGTGCGCGAAGTGGCCGAAGTACGATTAAATGGACAGCCGATTGGAACAGCCTGGTGTATACCTTTCCAGGTACAGATTCCCGCCAACCGGCTCCGGCATGGGTCGAATCAGCTGGAGATCGACGTAACGAATCTGTCGGCCAATTACATGCGGCTCTATGACCGGCAAAACCCCGGCTGGAAGAAATTCTATGACATCAACATGGTCGACATTCGCTATCAACCGTTCGATGCGTCGAAGTGGGAACCCATGCCATCGGGTCTGCTTGGGCCAATTCAGTTGACCATTATGCCCTGATAGCATGTTGGGTTGATACACTTTTTCGTTATATTTGTTTCAAATCAATCGGATCGCCGTTGCAACGGTTTTCCATTGCGACGGTTTGCTGGCCGGGAAGTTAAGGTCAGCGGTTTTTCACATTCACTTGCTGCTACTTTGACATTTCAGGAATTTAATCTCCACGACGACCTGCTGGCCGGGGTGGACGCCATGAATTACTTAAAGGCTACTCCCATTCAGGAGATGGCCATCCCCAAAATCCTCGAAGGACGCGACCTCATTGCCAGCGCCCAGACTGGTACCGGCAAAACGGCGGCCTACCTTATTCCCCTTCTCGACCGAATTTCTCACGCCGACCACGACCACACCAGCACGCTTATTCTGGTGCCGACGCGTGAGCTGGCCAAGCAGATTGACGAACAGGTGGAAGGCTTTGGGTATTTCGTGCAGGCCAATAGCATCGCCATTTACGGCGGGGGCAAAGGCGACGATTGGGACAAGCAACGGAAGGCGCTCGAAACAGGCGCCGACATTATTATCGCCACGCCGGGACGACTGATTGCTCACATGCAACTTGGCTACGTCAAGTTCGATAGAATCGACTATTTGGTGCTCGACGAGGCCGACAAGATGCTCGACATGGGCTTTTCGGACGACATTATGAACATCGTTGAGAAAATCCCAAGTAAGCGGCAAACGTTGCTCTTCTCGGCAACGATGCCCAACAAAATCCGGGAGTTTTCGAAGAAATTACTAACCGATCCCGAAGAAATCAGGCTGGCGGTGTCGAAACCGGCTGCCGGTATTGACCAGCAGTTTTACATGGCCTACGATAGCCAGAAACTGCCATTACTGGCGCATCTGATTCAATCCAGCACGAAGCCTGTGCAGAGTATGGTGCTATTTACATCGCGAAAGTCAGAAGTAAACAGCATTGTGCGGGCGTTGAGCAAACTCGGTTACGACGCACGCGGCATCAGTTCCGATCTGGAGCAAGACGATCGGGAAGTCGTGTTACGGGATTTCAAAAACAAAGCGTTCCCGATTCTGGTCGCCACCGACGTATTGTCGCGGGGCATCGACATCGATAACCTGACGCACGTGGTTAACTACGACATTCCGCGCGACGCTGAGGACTACGTTCACCGCATTGGCCGAACGGCGCGGGCTGCCACAACGGGCACAGCTATTACGTTCGTCAGTGATCAGGACCAGAACCGGATTGTCAATATCGAACGACTTATTGAGCGCGAGGTTGAAAAACGATCGATCACGGAAGAGTTGGGCATGGGAAAATCACCCGAGTTCGACCCGAAACGATTTAGTGGACTACGGGGCAAAGGCTCCCGTGGAAACGCGGGATCTGGTCGAGGTGGACGCGATGGAAATCGGGGCGATCGTCGGTCAGGAAGCGGCAGTGCACCGTCTGGTGAACGTCGCGAAGGCAACAACGACCGTCGACGTGACCGGAGTGATGACCCAAATCGCAAACCTCGCCCGGAAGAAGGAACGCGTGTTGAGGTGCCCGTAAGTGCCGTCGTTGACGTAGCCGCACCGACTGAATTGGTAAACCCAAACGGCCAGCCATCGGACAAGCCTAAACGTCGAAAAAAACGTCGGAAACCACGCGGTGAAGGTGGAGATTCTGCATCCCGGCAAAGTCAGCCGACAGATTCTGCGCCAACGGCTGAATAGTTTTTCCTGAATTAGTATAGCTAGCAGCCCGGAATTATTCCGGGCTTTCTTTTTTCCTATCTTTTGTCCCTGAACAAAAGCTACAAACCATGACTGCTCTTATTTCCCGCCGAACGACGATACAAACACTTTCCTTAACGATGGGTGGCTTGTTAGCGCAGTCATCCGGTTTGTTTGGCGAGCCACCTGCTCCGAAGAAATTGGGCGTCGCCCTGGTTGGACTTGGAAACTACGCGACCAGGCAACTGGCTCCGGCACTCCTCGAAAGCCAGAACTGCTACCTGGCGGGTATCGTGACGGGCTCGCCCGAGAAGGCCAAAACCTGGGCCGCTACGTATACTATTCCGGTGAAGAACATCTATAATTACCAGACCTTCGACCAGATTCGGAACAACCCCGATATTGACATAATCTACGTAGTACTTCCTAATTTTCTTCATGCCGAATACACGATTCGGGCGGCTCAGGCGGGTAAACACGTCATTTGTGAAAAACCGTTGGCGATGAATACCGACGAAGCCCGCCAGATGATTACGGCCTGCGGGAAAGCGGGCGTTCAGTTGTCGGTTGGGTATCGACTGTATTTTGAACCGCATCATCTGGAAATGCGTCGGTTAGCTGCCGAGAAAACGTTTGGGCATGTCAAAGTGATTGAATCGGGTTTAGGCTTCACCGTGCCGGGGCCAAACTCCTGGCGGCTGGATAAGAAAATCGGTGGTGGTGGAGCCATTATGGATTTAGGCATATATGCCATTCAGGGTGCCCGCCGAACATTGAATCTGGACCCTATCAGCGTAACCGCACAGGCCTTTACGTTCGATAAGGTGCACTTTAAAGATATTCACGAAACGGTTTTCTGGCAGTTCGAATTTCCGGGCGGAACGGTTGCGCATTGCAGTACTACGTATTCGTCTTATGTCGACCGACTTTACGCTACGTGCGAACGCGGCTGGTTCAAGCTCGAGCCAGCCTACAATGCCACCGGAGCGCAGGGTGTTACGAGTAAAGGTATCATGGACGTACCGTCGCCCCATCATCAGCAGATTGCGCAGATTGACGCTTTTGGGCAGGCAATTCGGACAAAAACCAAGCCAGAAGCATCGGGTGAAGAAGGCTGGAAAGATATGAAACTGATTGGAGCGATTTTGCAAGCCGCCGAAACGGGACGGAAAATTCCGCTTGACTGGGGTAGTTAGGTACCTCCCGATAAATATCGTTACAAAAGCACATAGTTGAGGAAAGAGGCAGCCATCCCCCCTTTATCGCCCGATGGCTGTTACGTAATTGCTTATTTGATCCATAGCCACCAAGACATATAAAACCAGCTCCCAACACAAAACAGCCTGGCGTAGTTACTATAAAATACAGGCAAAAAGTCCACAGTTGCCTTACGTGTCCAATTTCACGTATTGCTGCCAGTTATGTTGTTCGCGAAAGCCCAGCACTTCGCGGATTTTGCGATTGGAAAACAACGCTTCATGTTCCTCTAATTCGCGGCTAATGGGCACCCCAGGAAAGAACCTTTCTGCCAGTTCCTGACTGGGAATAATGGCACCGTTGTGATCGTTGCCGGCATTGAAAATCTGATAGCCAAGACTGTCTTTTTGTAAACATAAATCCACAATCTGGCCCAGGTCACGCGCATCGATATAACAGAAGGCATTCCGGCGTCGCACTTCAGGATGAGTCAAATAAGAGGGAAACAGCTCAGCGTATTCGTGCGGTTCAATTACATTGCCGATACGAAGGGCATATATATCAAAGCCGGACCGGCGCTGGAAGCTGCGGGCCGTTTGTTCATTAACAACCTTCGATAAGCCGTAACTATCCATGGGATCAACATCATAATCCTCTTCCAGCGGCAAGGATTTAGGGTTGGTTTGGCCATCGGAAAAGCAGATTCCATAGGTAGTCTCTGAGGATGCAATAATAATCTTTCGAATGCCCAGTTTAACAGCCGCTTCAATTACATTGTAGGTACCCAGAGTGTTGATCCGAAACGTTTCACTATCCGGCTTGATCAAGATCCTGGGTACGGCTGCAAAGTGGACGACCGCATCAAATTTGGGCACGCCAGTGCCTGGCTCCAATTCAGCTAGGCTGGCATACGAACTCATGGCATTGAACATTTGCCCGGAATCGGTAATGTCGGCGATCAGATTGTCGACCCCTGGGTAATCCAACGGCATCAGGTCTACATTCATTACGCTATGCCCCTGGTCGAGCAGGTAGGGAATGACATGCCTGCCTGCTTTCCCCGATCCCCCGGTAAAAAATATTCGCTTTCTGGTCATGGGCATGTTACAGATTGTGATTGATCGTTAAGGCAACTGATGTAACCAACTATATATTTATCCATCCGCCGGTTCACGTAAACATCCGATATGGATCAAAATTTCATGGAAAAATTTTAGTAGCCGTTGAACCTAATCAGCAGCATACGGAAACGTATCGGCTTAAGAAGCGCATTACTCAAGTCTCCCATAGATACATCGGCCGCTGGAGGTTTCATGGTTTATACGCAGATCGACAACTGATTCAATAGCAGAGTATATTCGCTAGCCTACGTTAGGTTATAGCTGATACTTACTACTTCCATAATCTGCTGCCCCTGTTGGGAAGGCCATGAGACTGTTTCACCGACCCGTTTTCCCTGCAAGGCGCGGGCCAATGGAGCTGTGAAGGCGATTAGCCCCTGAGCCGCATTCGCCTGGTCAACGCCTACAAGGGTGAAAACACGTTCCGTACCGGCAAATTTCCCCACTTGTATTTTCAAGCTAACCCTGGCCCCAAAGCGAACTCTATCATGTTCCTGAGCATCGACCACTTTAGCAATGGAAATACGCTGATTCAGATTGGCAATACACCCATTGAGTAAGGCCAGTTGCCGACTCCGCTCGTTTTCATCATCTATCACAGCGGCTTGTAGATGGGCTCGCTGGGTTTCTAAACCCACGAGTTCAGTACGTAGCAGGTCAAGCCCCTGAGGTGTGACGTAATTGGGCGTACCAGGTGGTAAAGGCGGGCGGGCCGGAATCACAACAGGCGCGTCCGCGGTTTCATTTTTTAAAAAAGCACTGCTCATGAACGAATCTTAGGAACAATTTAGCGTTGCCCCCTGTGAGAACGACTGTATGAGTTGGAATGTTTCTATTTGCATCTGGCTAGCCAAACCCAGTACTTTTATCCGGTAATCGTTCGGTTAAACGTCCAACTGATCTGGAACCGGGCACTCTGGGCCGACTCTTTATCGTCTATGTATGAGTAGACAAATAAGGTTTGACCCTGAAAGCGGGAAGTTAGCCTGCATTATCTGTATAGGTCATAGGTATACGTATCTGCTTTTGTTTGTGAAACCGATTGAATTCTCAAACATTTTAATTCATGATCTCTTTATAGATTAAAACAAGATTAAAGCGAATGGGCAAGCGGGATTCAACAATCCTCGCAAGTGGCTTACATTCAGCCAATTGATGGACCATACCCATATTAAACAACAGCCAGATGTTCTTGCTACTAGTCAGTTCTACTCAGCGAACTCCGATTGCACTGCCTGGCTGCACTAAGGTATGTCCCAATAAAATACGGGCATCTATGGCTGTGAGATCGGTATAACCCACGGCCTGGATCGGTTAAATAAGTCCATTTAATCGCCCACATATCAATATTGCACCTAATCGCACCCAAAATTTATGAGTTTCACGGACAGTCTGGTTCCATTAATTACCCTCATTGCTTTAGAAATTATTCTGGGCATCGATAACATTATTTTCATTTCCATTCTGGCGGACAAATTGCCGGTTGAGCAGCGGGACAAATTGCGCTACTGGGGTTTGGGGCTGGCGATGGTGATGCGACTGGGACTACTGGCGCTCTTATCCTGGATTCTGAAGCTGGATCAAACCCTGTTTACGCTGGGTACGATTGATTTTAGTGGCAAAGGGCTGATTCTTCTGGCAGGTGGTCTCTTTCTGCTGTATAAAAGCACCAAAGAAATTTACCATAAGGCCGAACTGGGCGATGATGCCAACGCACCCGATACGACCAAAGCGACCTTCCGGGATCTGTTGATTCAGGTACTCATTCTGGATATGGTGTTTTCCATCGACTCCATTATTACTGCCGTTGGTATGGTCGACCAACTTTGGGTCATGTATACGGCCGTCGTGGTCACCGTGGGCGTAATGCTGGTAGCCTCTAAACCGATCGCTTCGTTTATAACCAAACACCCTTCTTTTAAAATTTTAGCGCTGTGTTTTCTCTTGATTATCGGTATGTCGCTCGTAGCGGAAGGTCTTCATTTTGCCATACCTAAAGGATACATCTACTTCTCTATGGCCTTCGCCTTTCTCGTGGATTTCATTCAGTTAAAAACGGTACACCCAGTTAAAGAGAAGAAGTGAGGAAACCCGTCTTGTGAAGCATTCGTCCTGATGCGGATCAGACGAGTTGGAACGTATTAAATTACGGAGTTCCTGACAGATCTCTGCTGTACGTAGCTTTAAATAGAACTCTTGAAACGACTACATACAAGCCCGGAGGAATGTGAGTCCCTGCCTATTTCTACATTGTTCAAACCCTACTGAGTTTAGCATACCATGGTGAACATGAGCTCTCTTGTAGCCTTTGCTCTGGCCTTCATGCTCCTGACGCTACCCTGCCAGGGACAAAAAAAATATGAACGGGAATACAGAATCAAACCAGGGGCTGTTCCACCAAAATCCGCCCGCTTTATCAATGATGTATTCAAAAAAGCAACCATTCATTGGTATGGCGAAGAAAGCTTGACAGGAACGACCATCGAAGCCAAGCTGAAGACAGGTGGAAAACGATACAGTGTCGAATTTGACTCCTCGGGTACGATTCAGGACGTTGAAATACAGCGTAGTTACAGCCAAATTCCAGCGCAAACCAGGAAGGTCCTGACCGCTCAGTTAAGCCAGAAATTTGACACCTTCACCGTTGTTAAAACGCAGTTGCAATGGACCGCTAGCCAGGCCGATTTAAAAACGGCTATCTTAACCGACAACCTTCCGGCCTCCGTTCAAATCCGGTATGAACTGATTCTGAAAGCCCAAAAGAACCGTTCAGCCAGCTACTACGAAGTGCTATGTGAACAGACAGGTGCGATCGTCAGCATTCATCAGTTAGTACAACGTAATGTGAATAACCTGATTTACTGATGGATAAAGTATTCATCATTGCTTCAGTATTGATTTTCGGCGCCCTGCCTGCCTTTTCTCAGGAAAGGTACGTAGCGGGCACACTCCCGCAGGTAAATGTTAATTTTTCGCTACCCAAAAAATTCAAGCTCAACACAAAACTTGAATCCCGTCAGCTATTCGCTGAGCGAGAACTAAACGAGTCTGGCAAGAATCGATTTCGGTATGAACGAACAGACCTGGCCCTGGTACTCACGAAAAAAGCGTCCCTTAATTCGACCCTGGGGGGTGGGTATTTGATCCGGCTTGAAGACCATCAATTCGTCCATCGCTTTATCCAGCAAGCTAACCTGGTCAACGATCTTGCCTTAATCACGGTGGCGCACCGGTTTGTTGTCGACGAGACGTTCCGACAAACTGAACCCCTAGAAGTTAGAGCAAGGTACCGACTCAGTCTGGAAAAAGCCCTGAACGGCAGAGAGATTGATGCCCACGAAATGTACGTGAAAGTTAACAACGAGTATCTGGGCATCTGGTCATCCAACAGAACCGATTTGGAAATTCGCGGTTCGTTGGCCCTGGGCTACAATGCCATTAATGATACAAAAATTGAGCTGGGTTTCGAGTATCGGGTGAATGAGTTTGACCAGCCCAGACAAGCGCACCAATATTGGGCAACCGTTAGCTGGTTTATAACGATTTGAGGAGTTATTTTCAGCTTGTAATGGATTCGGAGGCAGATGTGATGGATTGATATGTCTACCAAATACGAATCGCCCCCAGATAGTAGTTCGAAGGTGGGATTAAGGTAAAATTTCCGTCATTTGCCCCAGCGATTAATGAGTAAATCAACTTTACACAACTGGATGACTACCTCGTCCCTATTTCGTTATTCCATTCCCAACCGATGTCTACGCGTTCTACCGCCCATATCCTGCTGGTTGAAGATGAGCCCAAAGTGGCCAGCTTTATCAAGAAAGGCCTGCAAACCCAGACCTATGTGGCCGATGTTGCGTTGACGGGGACGGAAGGCAAACGACTCTTTGCCACCAATCCCTACGATCTGGTTATTCTGGACATCAATCTGCCGGATTTTAGTGGACTCGACCTGGCCGAATCCATCCGTCGTCAGGACCGTAAGATCCCTATTCTGATGCTAACCGCCCTGGACACGACCGCCGACAAACTGCTGGGCTTTGATGCGGGCGCGGATGATTACCTGGCCAAACCTTTCGATTTCATGGAGCTGCTGGCGCGGGTCAAAGCCTTACTACGTCGGTCGACAGCCTCGGAAGACGCTGACCGAATCCTGCGGGTAGCGGATCTGGAACTTGATCGCCATGAGCGCGTTGCCCGCCGACGGGGCCAGACAATCGAATTGACCGCCCGCGAATATGCCTTACTGGAATACTTGATGCGCCATGCGGGCCGGGTTGTCTCCCGGGTCGATATCGCCGAGCAGGTTTGGGATATTGGCTTCGATACGGGGACCAATGTAATTGATGTATACGTCAGTTACCTGCGCGCTAAAATCGACAAGGATTCGCCTACCAAGCTCATTCACACCCTGATTGGAATGGGCTACGTGCTGAAAGAAAAATGAGTCTTCGTACCCGCCTGACGCTTTTATTTACAGCAATCGTCTCCATCCTGCTGGCGCTGTTCTGTGGATTACTGTACGGCCTTGCTGAACGGTATCGGGAACAGGAATTCCAGAATCGCCTGCAGGCCGAAGCCCAAACGGCGGGCCATCTGCTGGTTGGTCAGGAACGGGTTGGCCCGGCCCTCTACAAATTACTCGACAAAAACCAGTTGACGGTATTGCCGCAGGAGGAAATTATTATCTACAATGCCAGCAATCAGCTGATCTACGAAAGCGGTACAGATTACCTTACCGTTTCACCCGCGACCCTGGCGCGCATTCGCCAACAGAAACGCATGTACTGGCGGGAAACAAACCGCGAGATCGTAGGTATTCTATTTACCGAACAACGAGCGACATCGGTCATTTTTGCTTCTGCTGTTGATACGTATGGCCATCGTACGCTACAGGACTTAGCCCGGCTACTAGCCGTTGGGTGGGGGGTGATGACGGGTCTTATGCTGCTGGCTGGTCGTTTTTTTGCTGGTCGGACGTTACAGCCCATCAATCAGATCAATCAGCGGATCGATACCATTACAGCCTCGAACCTGTCACGGCGCCTGCCCGAGGGGGATACGGGAGACGAACTGGCTCAATTGGCCCAGCGATTCAACCGGATGCTGAACCGGCTAGAAGACGCCTTTCGCCTACAGCGATCTTTTGTGGCGCATGCCTCTCATGAACTACGAACCCCGCTGACGGCCATCACGGGACAGTTGGAAGTGTCTTTATTGGCCGGAGATGAGACCGATGAACTCCGGGCTACCCTCCGGTCGGTGCTCGACGATGTACGTGGATTAAACCGGATGGCGAATGGGCTATTGGGTCTGGCCAGCGCCAGCATGGATTCCTCCGCCGTACCGATGGTGCCCGTGCTCGTCGATTCGCTACTAAGACAGATTCAGCTTGAATTCCAGCGCCTTCAACCGCTTTATACGGTACATCTGCACATTGATTCACCCGACACGGACTGGCATTTGATGGGTAGCGAACCCCTGCTCCGAACCGCATTCTTCAATCTGATTGACAATGGGGGCAAATTTTCGGCCGACCATACCGTATCGGTGGCGCTGACTGCGTCCCCTCGTTTCCTGCACGTAACGGTTCATAATTCGGGTTCTCTGGTCCCGGCTGATCAGCTAACAACTATTTTTAGCCCCTTCCAGCGGGGCAGCAACGCCACTGGTTTACCCGGACATGGGATTGGGCTGGCGCTAACCGAGCGCATTGTTAAGCTGCATCAGGGCCAGATTCAGGTTGACTCCTCACTGGAATTCGGCACGACCTTTACAGTTATACTACCTCGCTAATTTTCTTCATCCCCCCTTCCGGTTGCTTCCGCTACGTATGGGCATCGCTCAGGCATAAAGGCGGTCTGGCCGTACCTGCCTGTTGGCTCAATAATTGCCGAACGACATTTCTAATGCCGTTCTAATCTGACGCTAATGCGAGCCTAACCCCGTCGTATGACCTTTGTAAAGTCAATCAGTGACTGGTGATTGACGTCCCGCTCCAGGTTGATGGAGTACCTATTTAACAAGAGAAATCATGAAAACATACCTGTTTGTGTTAGCCTTTAGCAGCCTTTCGTTTCTGACAGCCTCGGCCCAGGATGATCGTAAACTACGGAATGATCCGACGTATTCCACGCATAATTATAAGCACCCCAACAAAGCAGCCACGGCTCGCCAATGGGAAAAGAAATCGGGTGTTGTGGTTCAGCCACCGAAACTTAGTCAGGGACCGCCCGCTAATTATAAGCATTCGGTACCCGGTGTTCTACCTCAGGGTGGTGTGGTGGTTCCGCACACGCCAGAGATGGACGTAGCGGTGCGGAATTATAAAAATCAACGTATTCCTTCCGCCAGGCAAGCCAGCCAACCGGCTTCCGTCGTTGCTGACCAGATGCCTGGCCAGCCGTCTCCGGAGGGCAATTAATGAATCATTACCTGGGGCTGATGTTCATCGATCGATGGTACATCAGCTCCAAACGTTACCGATTTACCGGTAATCAACAAGTAACTTTACTTAATACTACGTGCTTATGTATTCACCCGATGTATCGCTGGGCTTAGGAAGTATTGTCTACGCACTGACCAAACTAGATGGTCGTGTTCAGAAAAAGGAGACACAGGTCGCCCAATTCCTCCTGGGAGAAGAGCCACACGGCACATTAGCCCTAAGTGGCTACTTTCTACGGGAAAACGTTCAGGAATCGGCCGAAGAGGCTTATGCCTTTGGGATGCGTCGCCTGATTGACAAGCGGGGTGAGCTTACCGAACGAATCAAAAAGCGATTTGTCACCATTCTATTGCAGGTGGCCCGGTCTCACCAGGGAATGTCGCCGGCGGAATGGACCTTCATTCGTAGGTTCTGGCGTGAGATTCAGCGTTTTTGAGATTTGTATTTATTAGCTTAACAAGCAAGATCATCCTGATTCAGGCTACAGGGTTATTGATTGACCAGCATCAGCTGGTATATAGTAGTTTCGATCGAAGCCGGGCTGCGCTACAAATGGCGAGTAACAGGCATAATCCTATCGTAGCCATACTAAGTATCCGAAAGTGCTGTAATACATCATATGCATACCGACCCAATAAATCGCTTGATATGAAAGGCGTAAAAATCAGCGCATTCAGACTAAATACCGTCAGCAGGATAAACCTGTTGCTTCCGCTTACTTTAAACATGATCAGTAAATAATAGAGCAGATAGATGATAGCTGGCAGGATATAAAGGAAAGCATATTTTTGTTGATGAGGAAAGAGTAAAGGAGTAATCAGGAACAGATAAGCACACTCCCAAATCGTTTGAAGTTTATCCGTATTTCGTTTGAAAGGCAGACTTCGCAGGAAGAATAAGGTAGCCAGGGCAAAGACAAGCCGGATAATATTGGTAATCAGGACGGCCTGTGCAGGTGTCAGGTCAATAAAATTTCGCTTTAAGTCGATTTTATTATGCGTCTCGGTTAAATAGACCGGGATCAAACTGACTAAGCTGTGGGTACCCAGATCTGATTCCAGGGAGTTTTCTTTGTTAGCTGGATTAATTACGACCCACCATTCCTGTAAGAGGAACGTATTGAATTTATTTCCCAAAAATAAAGCTGGAATGAACAGGAATAATCCGAAAAAGAATACCGTGGACAGGAAGCCTTTCACGTATCCGCGATAAAGTAGATAAGGCAGAAATAAGATCGGTAAAAGTTTGGTTGTACAAGCGAATCCTAGCAACAGGCCGCCTGTTATAAACTGCCGTTTCTCAAATAGGGCCAAACTCTCCAGGGTTGCCCACATGAGAAATATGGTCATCTGGATCATTGAGTAGTTGTACAGCAAGAAACGAATCGCCAGGAAGAGCGTGAGAAAAATCCACCAGTTAAGCTGCTTCTGGTTTAAAACGGTCAAATTAAAATACCGACTCGTAAGCACCCAGGTTCTGTACAAAAGGAAAGTTGACAGCAACAACCAGGCAAACTCAGGGATGGCGAACGGCAGGTAACTGAATGGAATTAGCAGAAGGGCGAAGAAAGGCGAATAATAATACTGGAGCCCTTTGATAAACGGTGGCCGATAAATGTTTTGGTGAGACGCCATTTTTTGAGCAGCATCCAGAAAGACATCGAAATCGCCCCCTTTGACTGCGCACAGCAGGCAGTACGCTATGACAACAGCTAGTAAGAAGTACTGAATGATTGAGTTTTTTTTGTTTTGGGTAATCTGGGAGTTAGTTATAGGCATAACGTACTGGTTTACCGAATACTACCAATCAACCGCTGTTATTGTCTTCCGAATTGTTTTTGAATTTGAAAAAAGTTAGGCAACGGGACCTACGAGATCAAGTCTGACCCTGGAAAAAATTTCTTAGCTCAAGACTCCATATACGTCCGTAGGATGTGAGCGCTACGATTACTCAGCAGCGTGATGTCTACCCACAAACGACAGGTAAGGCTCCGACACAAACTGCCTGAACTAAACCAGGGCAAGGCAACTAAATCAACTCTGAAGTTCTGGTTTAGAAACATCATTCCGCAGGCGCATAAGAGCTTTCTCTTTCATTTTGCACTCGAAAACGATGTCTACCTCTTTGCCGTAGGTATTCACCGGCGAATAGAGCCAATCGGCATGAGCTTCGCGACGGGCCTTGGGATCTTCACGCTCCTGCCGGGAATCAGAAAAGTGAAATACGGGTCGTACATCCCAAGTAGCGTAGGCCGTCAGGAAGGCTTCTTCTTCGGTTTGCGTGCCAGGGTTGAGGGCGTGATGAAAGTAATCAAAGACAATCGGTATACCGGTACGTTCGTAAATCAGCACCAGATCGGCCACCGTGTATAGGCTCGGACGATCATCGTTCTCAACGGTTAATCGGGCGCGGAGATTGTCGGAGAGCAAGTTGAACTGCTGAGAAAAACGCGCCATCGTTGCCATTTTGTCCCCATACGTACCCCCCACGTGAATGTTGATCTTGTTCCAGTGTGAGGGCGTTAACCCCATCAGATCAAACACTTCTGATTGATATTCGAGGTCTTTTATGGTATTGGCGAGCACGTTTCCCTGACCAGCCAATTGATTGAACGGACCCGGATGCGTCGTTAAACGGATAGGGCGACTCCCAATTTCTTCGAGTGTTGCCCGTATATCGGGAAAATCAGGCAGCTCAGCCAGACGGTATTCGGATGCCCAGGGAAATATATCCGATGAAATGCGAAATAACCGGATACCGTGTTGAAGGTTCCAGTCCACGATGGTTACTAAATCCTGTACGTTTTTCAGGGCAAGCTCGGAGGCATACGCAAGGCCCCGCTCGGTAAACGTCTTGCGAATCATGCCCCGATTCGTCGTGATTTTGTCGGCCTGAAGACTTAAATTTATACAGGCGTATCCAACATTTGAGGGTGTAAGCGTCATACTACGTTAACTAACTCATGCCTCATCCGGTTATCTTTTTGCTACCTTCTGGTCAACTCATACCCTGCCATTTATGACTAACCCAGGCGGGCTGAGAATAGGTTGTACTTGAACCGACGTAGTAAGTACAGTCGAAATCGCGCTTTACCGAATAAACGAGTTCTCCCGGTTTGTATCACCTTTAATCCGACTACACATGTTTGTTAAAATTGCCGCCTTTTGTTTGATCACCTATCTGGCTTGTTTGCCTGGACAGGCGCAACCTCTCAATACCTTATCGGTTCAGGAAAAGAAAGAAGGCTGGAAGTTGCTTTTCGACGGACGTGATCTGAAAGGATGGCATCGATACAATGGAAAAGGCGTTCCGTCAACCTGGAAAATAGAACAGGGGGTGCTGCATCTGGATGTACCCCCGACCACAACGGCACCCCGCGACGCAGGTGATTTAGTGACCGATGCGATCGTTTCGGGTGATTTTGAGTTCAAAGCGGAGTTCAAAATCGAAAAGTATACCAATAGCGGATTCTTTTTCTTTGTTGAGGAAGGAGTTCAGCATAAAAAAATTTTTGATACCGGCCTCGAAGTTCAGGTAGGAGATGATGCGCTCTATCAGAAAGAGTCGGCCCATCCGCACAGCTCCGGCGATCTGTTTGGCCTGGCCGATGTCCGGATGCAGGAGGCAAAGCCCCTTGGAAGCTGGAACCAGCTGGTCGTGAGCCTAAAAAAGAATAAACTGATGATCACTATAAACGGCTTCACCGTTCAGGAACACGACCTCACCAGTGCCGACTGGAAACAGCGTATGGCAGCCAGCAAGCTTAAAGACGCCCCCGTCGGGAAAGGAAAGTTGAGCGGACGGATTGGGTTGCAGGACTGGAACACCAATGTCTGGTACCGAAATATTAAACTGCGGCCGATCTGACAACCGCCAGACGCAGGTCCGAATCAGGCGTTTATGATTCGGACCTGTGCGGTATTCTGTGATTACAATCAATTAGTAGCAGGCCTTGATTTCAGCCGACGTAAGACTCCATTTGGTTGAGCGTATGCGACTGTTGACTGTCTGTACATACTATTCTGGTTATCAAATACCTGTTTTCATGTCTATTGCTGTTTAGTCGAATGTCCGATTACGGCCGGGACTGGCCAGTGTAGGAAAGAGAAATGGAGCAGATTTTTATTTCCTTTCAAAAGTAGACTATTCGCAATATGCAGGCTTATTACTCGTCGGTTAATGGCTCAATTGCCCCTTTACTAACGCAGGAAGGTGGGGTAACGCCAGTACTTGGGCCAGCAGACCTTTCTCCGACTTTCGGGTGAGCATCAGTTGCGCTACATCCTGAATGGTGATTGTGGTATCTGCTGCTTCGATCAAGGTAATTTTGTCGCCTACTTGAACAACGCCAACTTCGACAAACCGAAAATAAATGCCGGGCCGACCCGATCGGGCAAAGTGACGAACCATGCCTGGATCGTTGAAGCGAATATTTAGCTTATAACATGGAAATCGGGGTTGCACCGCCCGCAGCAGGGCTGAACCTATTCGAAACAGATCGCCGATGCGCACCTCGGACTCCAGCAGTCCCTCCGTCGTTAAGTTTTCCCCAAATAAACCGGGTGTCCAGTCTTCCTGAACAAGTTGGCTCCGCCAATAGGCGTAATGAGTTGTGTCATAGGCATAAACAGCCTTATCGGGTCCACCATGCACGGTTAGGTCCGCCTGACGATCTCCAACGAAATTGAGTTGCTCAATTGATACCGATCCCGTCGAAGGATACTTATAAATGCCGGTTGTAACGGCGTGGCCACCCCACTCCATGAGACGAGGCAAGCCCACATTAACAGACAGGATTCGCATGCGTGTCTTGACGGGTTAAGATTTGTATGATGGGATGCTTCTTAATCGGCGCTCGGACTGGTTTGATAGACATAAAAAGAACAGGACAGCTCAATTTCCACTAAAATAGCTTAAATGCACATGCTCAATATCTGGAACTTATTATTTCTTGATTTCCCTGCTGGCTCTCCCCACGGCACCCCAATTTTTTCCGTCCAATAAAATAGTGTGGAATACTATTCAATTTGCCTGTAAGATATTCTTAATAGAACGTAACTAAGAATTAAACGTCCGGTTCGATCCAAAATGTAAATTGTCTATTTGAAACTCATTAGCCACAGACTATCCCATAGGCCTACATATTTCGTTTGGCCTGAATGAGATGCCGTTTCGTATGAACGACCATGAATTGTAAGATATCTCCTACCGGTAAGCGCACACAGGCAGCAATGGACAAGGGAATTCGACTATTGTTCACGTCGGCTTGCCGGGCCATTTTTAGCAAACGAAGCATTAGCTCCTGTTGGTCAATAAAGGCAGCCACAACTGAATGCGGGCTTGTTGGTTTAGTAGGCTGATGTTGTTTAATGGCGTTAAATTTAATACGACTCCTTTCAGGGTCCATCAATCTGATCACGTAGGTGCCCAGCCACGAGCCGACATACGTATCATTTGATGTGGTTTCCAACGGCCTTTCCAATCCCTGTTTCAGGTACGGAAAATAATAGTGGCCATATGAGTTGAGATGAGCTAAGCACTGCGCGATACTCCAGCCCCCCGAGAGAGAGGGCTGGCAAAGCGTACTTTCATCCAGGTTTTGAAAATGTTGTACGGCTTCCTGGATGTGGCTCTCCACCTGCTCTTCAAGCAAGGCTAGCCACGATGCCTTATCAACGGGTTGCATGCGGGTGAAGAATTGAGGTGAAATTCACCTGGCGGTTTGCCCATAACAGTATGAGGGAAATCAGGCAAAAGATCGATTCGATAAGGAGCCATTGCCGTCCAAAGGCTCCCAACGCTCCTTCGGCAAATATGGTGAGGGTACGAGACAGCGCGTAGAAACCCCATAATAAGCTGAGGAATAGTAAGCCTTTCTGAGCATCCCGCAGCATTAGATAGATCAGAGTGATGAATATAGTCAATCCCACACCCCCATATACGCCACGAATGGAACTGAACGCGTCCGTATTGGTTAGCTTGACTCCAACCAGGTCCATGACTGATTGGGGATTGGAAAAGGCCATTACACTGACCGATAGCAGGGCTAGCGCCGACAGTAGGATAAACCCTTGAGCCGACCGTTTAAGTATTGATTGTATGTGCATGCTCGTAACATTTAGTACACGGCAAAGTTGAGCACTCACCTGCTACTGTTTATTGGTATTTACCAAGATTTCAGGACTTGATGCTATTGATGAATTTGCTGAAATTAGTCGGATCGACCCCAATATAATTCGCTAAATATTTATGGGGAACAAGTTGCAAAATATGGGAGCTTCGCTGAAGCAATGCTCGAAATCTATCGGCTGAAGAGTAGCACTGGACTTCCACTAGCCGTTCCAGCACCCCTGACATGGCGTGGGTAATACCTAGTCTAATCATAGTTTCAACCGCCGGATTACGCTGCATAACTGCTTGTAGGCTGGGGAAAGCCGCTCGCAAAAAAACCGAGGGTGTCAACGTTTCATAGTAGTACCGGGACGGCTGTTGCAAGAGGAACGAATCGACGACTCCCCCAAACGATGGTGCATATGAAAATACCAGTGTAGCCTCCCGGTCCTGTTGATCAAGATAGTAGACGCGCTGAACGCCTTCGACCACAAAATAGAGATAGTTTTCTTTCTGGCCCGCCAAGGTCAGGAGCGCCTTACGCTTTGCTAAAAATGGCTGCCAGACGCTGGCAAAATCGTCTAATTCCTTCTCCGTGAGCGGATAAATAGCTTTGACAAGCTGTTTTAACTGGTCTAAAGGCATACTGACCTTGTTTCGAATGATTTTGTAAAAATCAATCATCAAAATTAACTACCAACAACCAAACTAGCGAATACTACGTATTAAGGTTGACAGGTGATAAAGTCAATCTGTTTCAATCATAGTTTACGATGCCCTTCATTAGTTGGCATGCGTTGTGTGAATCAAGCGCACAGGAACCCATTCCGATGGGGTCGGGTACATTGGTTTGATAGGGCGCAGGCTTCTTTCACAACGAAGACATCCCGCATACGAGGGATGTCGCGGACATAAATCGGATGGAGTCAATTAGAATTATCCATAAATTTCGTCCTGCGCCAGGCCACATCAGCTTTATGTCTTCCCATAGGCTATTCCTGTCAATGCTGACAGGCGCTGGATGTGCGTGGACGTAAAGGATTAGAACCACGACGGCGATCGGAGAAATTACGTGCAGGGATCGAAGTTGGCTTTAACCTGACCTGGGATGGTTTTCTGCCATTCAGGGTGTTAGTAGAAACTAGTCCATACCCATCAGCCCAGAAAGGAGTCAGGCTAAAGAATAAAGTTATATGACAACTTGCCCTAGTGTTTGACATTACCGCCGTGACACAAAAAAAGCCCCAATGGCTGGAAACCATCGGGGCTTGAGACGTCTAATGATTCATAAACGCTGTTTGTTCCCTTTTATTGTGTACAGTGAAACACACCCGGCTCTATTTACCACTTTATTTTCTATTCAGGAAATAGCGATCTGCTATCGAATAGCACATTTATAACAGAGCTATCCGTGCAGGAAGTAGTTCAGGGGCCTGACCAGAAAGCTCTTGAGACTGGAATTTTCAGGTCAGGTGCCTAACTTAAGTTCTATTTTGGGAGATAAGTTAGCTTCAGCAACTGACTAATTCAACATGATCTCTCTACCTGCTCCCCTATTCAGGTTTTCCTTTCGCCTATACAAGTAAAATATATCAAATTACTAATCAAGAGGTCCTCTATCCAAAAAAGCCTTTATTTCTATGTCAACGCCGTTAAACAAATACGTTGATCGCCTGTTTATGATATAAACAAAACATAGAACCAACGGTATGAAAATCGCCATAGAAAAAGGACAGGATAAGACATTACTGGAAGATGGCCAGCAAACGGTAACCATTACAGATATTGAGGAAGGGTCGAGCGAATACAAAGGCATTCCTTTTTTTGCGGTTCGATTCGAAAATGAGGAAGGTTATATTTCGCACCGCTTTTACCAGTCTCCGGCTGGCATGCCAGCGATCATCAGTTTGTTTGATATGGCAGGTATCGAAGCCAAGGAAGGAAAAGAGCTGGATACCAAACAACTCATTGGTAAAGAAATCACCATTGAGGTGGGCGAACGCTCCTACAACGATCCTGAAACAGGCAATGAACGAACGTTGAAACAGGCCATCAACTTTTTGGCCAGTTAATTGATAGACTGCCGATTAAACAAATAAGTCCTGGCCATCGCCAGGACTTATTTATTGCGGCTAACCCTACTACTTCCTCCAATACGTTGATCAGTTTCTGGTCGGCGCGCAGCTAGTTAGGTTTCGAGGTAAATTCATTGTTCCAACCAGGATATACACACATCTAAAAGGGTATTTCCAGTGCATTCCTCTTCCGAATCGCTTCTTCGGTTCTTGGAATAAAATTTTCTCTCACATTGAATTCGGCAGTGGCTTGAACTTCCTCAATAAACGGACGAAAATTTTGGTTGTATTCCTGAAACGCCAAGTCAAAATCTCCGTTGTGTTTTTTCAACGCGTCAGCTACGGCCGTAGCTCCATTCATTGCCAACGATGCCCCCATTCCCGCAGCGGGGGAAGCACAATAGCCTGCATCGCCCACCAGCGCCACTCGGCCTTTTGTCCAAGACGGCATTTTTATTTGACAGAATTTATCGAAATAAAACCTTTCAGAATGCCGCACTTCGTCCAATAACTCTGCGGTTCGCCAGCTTAACCCGGCAAACTGTTCCAAAATGATTTTCCGTTGTTGCTCCTCATCACGGTAATCGTAAGGAATTTCTTTCGCTGAATTGAAACAAAAAATAATGTCAGTTTTATTGTTGTAGGCGTTCAGCATAATACCCTTATCCGGCACACCATACATTTGCATTGTTTTCTGTTCGATCAACAATTTATTTACGATGATGATCGAGAAATAGGCTTCCAGGAAATGGCTGTACTCGGCTTCGTGACCAAACCAAATTTTCCGTACAGCCGAATGGATTCCGTCGCAGCCAAACACCAGGTCAAATGCCCGTTGTGAGCCCATTTTAAACGTAACGTTTATAGCGTCTTTTGTTTCGCTTAAGGCCATGATGCTGTTGTTGAAAACAAACTCAACATCGTCTTTTAGTTCATCGAGTAGAATACGCACAAATTTATCCCGTTCAATTTCGAGGTCATCATCAGGAAGTTCTTCACCCTCGTCTCGTAGTACGATCGAGCCTTCCGTACCATCATCGGCGTTTTTAAATTCTATCCTTTCTACAGTCAGCCTGTTTGCGTTTAACTGCTCAAAAATGCCCATACGCTTAGCGGCATCTGAGGCAGTTCCCTTTATATCAACCGCTGCCCCGGCCGTCCGGGGTTCGTTTGCCAGTTCAACAACAGTTACTTTGTAGCCTAACCTATTCATCCAATAGGCCGTTGAAAGTCCGGCCATACTTGCACCCGAAATGAGTATTTTTTTCTCTTTTGATGATTCCATTTTTATCCGAGTTTATCTGACGGTGCAAAGGAACATCGTATGGCAAGGGTGGAAAACAGCAATACAACGTAAGTATTGGACTAATCGAGGTTTTTGTTTCGGAAAGCTAGCGCAGTCATTCCGGTAACTTTGGCAAACAGCCGGGAAAAATAAGGGTAATCATCATATCCCAATTCAGTGGCAATTTCTTTTACTGATTTTTTGGAATAATAAAGCAAGCGTTTTGCTTCTAAAACAATACGTTCCTGTATGTGATGTGAAACGGAATAACCAGTTGTATTCTTGACACATTCGTTCAGGTAAGGCGTTGATATATTGAGGGTTTGAGCGTACTGAGCCGGTTTTTTGATCGTACCGTAATTACGCTCCAGTTTTTCCCGGAAGGCTTTGGTTACAACCTCAAACCGGGATAGTTTGTCGGCTGATTTCGATTGGGCTAGATATTGGGAGACCACGAGTGCGATCAAGGCGTTACAGCTGTCTTTCAGCAGTGAGTAATATAGTTTGTCGTTTTTCCGTTCGCCAAATTTGAGGCAAAGCGATACCGTTTCGGCAAAAAGAGAAAACGTTTCTTTGTCCAGCGCCAATGGCTTTGCGGGTGTGATCTCTTCCAGCAGTTTCAGGTATTCAGGATTCAGCTTTTCATTGTCGATTGCCCAACTGCTAACGGTAACATCGTTTACGATTACTGTACTATGCACCTGATCCGGATGAATGTAAATAACAGACGGAGCCTCGATCTCATACGTCTGAAAATCAATTTCAAGGTGAACGGTTCCGCTTTCGAGCAGAAAAAACGAATGACGGTCGTGCCGATGGGCTAATGTTGCCTCCTCCCCCACGTTTAAGGTTGCCTGGTCCAAAGCGAGCAAATCGTTCATAGCTATTCTTTCGATGGCAATAGCTACGCCGAACTCATTCGTCATGGAGTTTACAGGGATGGATGTAGTTTTTTTATGCATTGTTTTCAATATCAGCTAGCCGTGCCATTGAGGGTACTCCACTAAGCCTTTTGGTCTGAACATAGTGCGGCCCAATTCTCAAACGTAGCAATAGTTTTGCAATTGAAGACAGACATAATCACCTGATTGATAGTAAATATAGTCAGAACAGCGTAGCAACCCAGTCATTAGATAGTCTGGAAAATTCACTTCGTTCTAAGGACTTTCTAATAATTGATTAAGCCCATTCTAAGACGGCCCGGCGTCCTTTGATCAACGTCAACCCTAACTCCAGGACTCAGGCAACATGATCACTCATCTCATTGGATCGTTCATTTCGTTCATACTGATAGCCGTGGCGCTATTGGTTTCTCAAGCCTGGAAGATTGGCCAGATGATCCGAAAACGGATTAATATTCGGGAATTTCTGTTGTATTAGTAGACAGTCCATCAGCGATACTCAATTTATGAAAATTATTGAAAATCAACCCGATATAAACAGGCGAACGCTGGGCGTTACGTTTCCTACAGACCATCAGGCCAATGTGGTTCTATGGGCTCCGCTTGCCAAACAGGTAGCGCTGTCTATCAATGACCACGTTACCAACCTCCCCTTAACAAACGATGATTCGGGGTACTGGCACCTGGAAACCGATCAGCTAAAATCCGGTGATACGTATACGTTTGTGCTTGACGACGAGAAGGTATGCGCCGATCCGGCCTCGCTGGCTCAACCACAGGGTGTGTATGGGCCTTCTCAGGCGGTGGATACAAACAAATTCTATTGGGAAGATTCGTGCTGGATTAACCCGCCCCTCGATGACTACACGGTGTATGAACTCGACGTACGTACGTTCAGCCCCGAAGGGACATACGATGCCGTTGTCAGACAGTTGGGCCAGTTGAAAAAGCGGGGCATCAATGCACTATTGATAAAGTCACTTTCATCGGTTATCGCTTCACCGGACGAGTTGTTCCTGTATGCCACACAAGCCAGCTACGGCGGGCCTTATCAGTTGCATCACCTGGTGAATGCCTGTCACTATGAAGGTATTGCCGTTATTCTGGATATCAACTATACCGAGATCAGCAAGCAGAATGCCTACCTAAAGTTCCACCGATCCAACAAACAAAAGGTGAACCAACGTGAGTCAACGTTTGCCAATGATAGCCAGCGGGGAGCCGGGCGTCGCTACGTCATCGAAAATGCGCTGATGTGGTTTCGTGATTTCCACATTGATGCTCTCCGGTTGAATGCCGTCTATACCTTACCCGATTCGGAACAAATTTTGACGGAGATTCGGGCTTACACGGATCAATTAACAGACCAAACAGGTACTCATTATTGCCTGCTGGTCGAGCACGAACTGGCGAACAAATCGTTTACGGGAAATAAGGCTACGCAAAATACCCACCAGGATAACGAGCTTTTATCCGTCTCAGCTATCGAAAATTCCAGCAGCTTTTTCACTGACAATCAACCCAATAAGCTACCCATTAAAACGTACCGGGAGGATTGTATGTACGACCAATATTTCTCATCCGTACTACGTGAGTTATTTGGTCGACAGACCCAACCTGGCAATTCGGGGGAGCTTCTAAGGAGTTTCTAAGATTTACTTAAGCCCCTTTTAAGGCGTTGATGCGTATATTGTGAGAATACACTGGGCGCTCAGTAGCGCATCAACGCCATGCAGACGTTTAAATCCTCGTTTAAACGATTACTTATTGTTTCCTATCGATTGCCATTTTCCATTCAGCAGACGAACGAAGGGCCCGAACTCCACCAGAATTCGGGTGGCCTTGTTTCGGCTGTATTGTCAATGGCCGAACAGATGGGGCCGACGCAGGAAAATTCAGCCACAAAAATTCACTGGATCGGGCATGGTGATACGTCGTTACAGCAGGTCGACGCAGCTGCCCTGGAAAACGATACGTTTGTCGCGCATCCGGTCTTTATGGATGAAGCCGTTCACAAGGGATTTTACGAAGGATTTAGCAACGACCTGATCTGGCCCTTGTTTCACTATTTCCCCTCCTACGCGTCTTTTAAAGAACACGATTTCGAGAGCTACAAGCAGGCCAACACACGCTTTCTGGAGGAACTAACCGCCTTGATTGAACCCGGCGATTTAGTCTGGATTCATGATTTTCAATTGATGTTGCTGCCCGATCTGCTGCGGCAGGCCATGCCGGACATCAGCATTGGCTACTTCTTTCACATCCCGTTCCCGACTTACGAAATCATAAAACTGTTGCCCCGAACCTGGCGGCAGGCGCTCATCGAAGGCCTATTGGGCGCGGATGTCGTTGGTTTTCATACGACGGATTATGTCCAGCATTTCCTACAGAGTGTGTCTGAGGTGCTGAGCCTGCCCATTATTAACCAACGTATCGTTTTACCCAACCGCTCGACCTTTGTCAAGGACTTCCCGATCAGCATTGATTTTAATAAATTCAATACAAGCGGACAGGATACCGAGGTATTCGCAACCCAGCAACATTTCAAGAATTTACTCCGGCACAACAAAATCATTTTTTCAGTTGATCGGCTCGATTACACGAAAGGAATTACGTCCCGGTTGCTGGGGTACGAACGCTTTCTACTTCAGCATCCAGACTGGCACGACAAGGTGACTTTTGTTATGACTGTGGTGCCATCACGCGATAAGATCGGGCAGTATCAGGAGCTTAAACGGGAGATTGAAGAGACGGTTGGACGTATCAATGGGCTGTTTGGCACCATCGGCTGGCGACCTATCGTGTATTCCTACCGGTCGCTGACGTTTACGGAGTTGATGGCTTTATACACCGCCTGCGACGTTGCCCTGATCACCCCCGTTCGGGATGGCATGAACCTGGTTTGCAAAGAGTTCGTAGCCAGTCGTCATGACCACAAAGGGGTGTTAATCCTGAGCGAATTAGCGGGAGCTGCTCAGGAATTACCCGACGCCATTATTATTAACCCAACTGACACCCAGGAAGTGGCCGATGCCATCCTACAGGCGTTATTAATGCCTTTGGCTGAACAGGAGCAGCGATTAATGCAGATGCGGACGCATTTGCAAAATCACAACGTTTTCCGGTGGAGTCACGATTTTCTTACTGCCCTCAACGATATGATCAATAACCCAACCGATTTAGAAACCGACCTGCCCGTTCTGCCATTTATTGCTACGTTCACCGACGCCCGCAAGCGATTACTCCTTGTTGATTTTGATGGAACCCTGGCGCCTATTGTCAACGACCCAGCCGAAGCCCGTCCTTCCGGAGACCTTCAAAATATATTGATAAATCTGGCCGAAAGCAGTGACGTAGTGGTCATTAGCGGCCGGAATCGATCGTTTCTGGAGAAGACCTTTACGGGCATTCCCGTTCACCTGGTGGCCGAACATGGGGCTTTTCTGAAAAAACCGGATCACCCCTGGGAACGGCTCGATTTATCGACGGACGACTGGGTCGATCCGGTGCGTTCAACCATGAATTACTTTGTGGATCGCTTTCCCGGATCATTTATCGAAGAAAAAGAAACGGCTATCGCCTGGCATTACCGGATGGTTGAGAGTGATGATATTGAGGGACAGGCCATTGATCTGTCAACGCAGCTACGTCGGGTGTCATCGTCCATTCCATTAGCGGTTATTCAGGGCAACAAAGTGGTGGAAGTGAAACCCGCTCAACACAGCAAAGGGACGGTAGCGCTTACGCTTGTTGACCAAAAGCCCTACGATTTTATTGTCAGCATTGGCGACGACACCACCGATGAGGATATGTTCCGGCAGTTACCAAACTGGGCGTACACCATGAAAGTGGGACCGGGTATGTCGTTTGCACGGTATCGACTGGCCCGGCAACAGGACGTCGAAACACTGCTCAAGCGCATGAGTGAAGCCCTGGTTGCCGTCTGATTCAGAACCACCGTACCAAGCAAAAGCCAGTGATTGAGACCACTGGCTTTTGCTTGGACTGATACGTATCGTTTGTAAGCCTATGGACCGACGTCACGAACGAAATGCATGTTCACCGCTCACCATCGGCAAAGTAGGCAGGGCTGATAAGGGGGCGCTTAACGAGACCTTAGAATTTACTTAGAACACGAATGTAGTAAACTCGTTTACACTACAAATCAGCCTGGTCGCTAAAACGGCTCTTTCCAGAAAACGGCTCCTTACAGAAACTAAAACCCTTACTTTTCAGAACGTTATGAAACTCTTGGTTGTCGAAGATGAGCAGAAAACACTACAGGCGATTCAGCAGGGGCTGGAAGAAAGTCAGTTTGAAGTCGATATTGCCTACGATGGGATGATCGCCAAGCGTCTGGCATTGAAGAATAATTATGCGGCCATTATTACCGACCTGATTTTGCCGGGCCTGAATGGGTATGAACTCTGTCGGCAGTTGCGGGCGGAAGGCCTAACGACCCCTATTCTCATGTTGACGGCGCTGGGCGAAACGGAAGATAAAGTCTCGGGCTTCGATGCCGGGGCCGACCAATACCTGACCAAACCGTTTCAGTTTACCGAACTACTGGCTCGGGTACGATCGCTGACCAAACGCGGCATGCAGGTATCCATGACCTCCCAAACCTTACGATATGGCGGTGTCGAAATGAACCTGGACACCAAGTCGGTTACGCGCGACGGACAGCCAATTGAGCTGACAGCCCGCGAGTTTGCGCTGCTGGAATTCCTGATGCGCAACCAGGGACGCGTGCTCTCCAAACCGTCGATTGCCGAGCACGTCTGGGATCTGAATTTCGATACCGGCACCAACGTAGTAGAAGTTTATATTAATTACCTCCGCAAAAAGATTGACCGGGATTTCCCTAAAAAACTGATTCACACCCATTTCGGCATGGGGTATATGTTTAAAGAAGAGTAAGTCATCAGTCGATAGTCAGTAGTCAATAGTGGCTGTCGACTGATGACTATTGAGTATCGACTTTTATGACTATTCGCAAACGGCTGACCTTACGCTTTACAAGCTTGGTATCCAGCATTTTACTGCTGGCATTTGTGAGTATCTATGCCTTTTGCTGGTACTTCATCTCATCAGACTTTTACCGGCGACTCGACCGGAAAGCCAGTACGGCGGGCGATATGCTCATTCGCCATCGGCTGGATGCCCAACTGATTCGGCAATTGGGGCGCATTCGGAAAGACCAGTTACCCAATCAGAAAATTATGGTGTTCGATAGCCGGGATTCGATCATTTTCCTTACCAACGAAGCCCTGCCGGTAACGATACCAAAATCTGCATTGGCTGACATTCGGCAGAAAAAACAAAAGGATTTTCAACAGGGTCGGTACTACCTGTCGGGTACTCGGTTCATGACCGCGTCGGGTCAATATGTGGTGGTGGCCAGCGCCGAAAATACCTATGGCGACGAGTTTTTACGACGGCTCCTATGGGCACTAACCGGTCTGTTCTGCCTGATTGCGGGCATTACGGCCTTCTCGGGCTGGTTCTTTGCGGGCGATGCCTTACAGCCCATGCAGCAGATCGATCAGACCGTCAGCGCCATTTTTCCCCGAAATAGGGATGAGCGCCTGGATGTCAATAAAGAGAATGACGAAATCAGCCGGTTATCGATTACAATTAACCGCTTATTGGATCGGGTGGCCGAGTCGTTTCGATTACAGCGAATGTTTGTGGCCAATGTATCGCACGAATTAAAAAACCCACTGACTCAGATCAGTTCGCAACTGGAAGTCAGCCTGTTAAATCAGCGGGAACCGGAGGCTTACCGACAAACGATACGTTCTGTGCTGGATGATGTCCGTGATCTGGCAACCCTGACGCACGAATTACTGCAGCTCTCGCAGGTCAATCAGGAGGATGCCATTGGCTTACTGACCGATACCGTACGGATGGACGAAATTGTATGGGATATCCGCGACGAAGTCACCGCTGTAAATCCGCGTTATCAGGTCAACATAGAACTTGGCGCATTGCCCGATGATCCCGACCAGCTAGCCGTTCAGGGCAATAAAACCTTACTGGCGACGGCCTTAAAAAACCTGACCGAAAATGCCTGCAAATTTTCCGATGACGGGCAGGCGATAGTTCAGATAGATTTCAGTAAGGACGTAGTGACTATCCGGATTCAGAACACCGGCCAGGCCATCCCGACAGCCGATCTCCCCTATATTTTCGAACCCTTCTACCGCAGCCGTCAAACCGCCGATGTGCGTGGGTATGGCGTGGGCCTATCGCTTGTGGAGCGTATTATTCGTCTTCATCGAGGACAAATCAGTGTTATGTCCATGCCGGGTAAACCGACGGTATTCAGTATCGAACTACCCCGTTAAACTATCCTCATTCTAAGCAGATTTTAAGGAGTTTATCAGCGGATCTTAAGTCGTACATAGCAACTTTGGCTATCTGAAAAACCGCCATAGTACGTAGCTTAACGATACGATGACTACTAAAAATCGAATTCATTCCTACACTCCGATCTTTCCGCCAGGGCCAGCCAGTCCAAGGTCAACTCGAACTAATTCGAAGTATCTACACGACGAAAAACCCCGCAAACCTGACTGGTTGATTTTAGTAATCTGCGCTTTAGTCCTGTTAACGTTGCTTATTGCCTGGGCCGTCGATATTCCCAATCTATTCCATTGACCGCGCTACGTCAAATTCGTTATTCGACCAGCAGTTTTATTTTTTTGCTCTTCGTCCGGCTCTGTAGCCATCGCTCGATGCGTTGTTTTTCACCCGCTGTATGCCGACGCGAAAAACGGGCATACACCAGCATGACCGTATCGGGTTTGTTACTGATTGCATTCATGACCAGCGACCGGGCGGCCGTGAACGTTTGTATATCGGGCATGAGTATTTTGAGTTCATTCCGCAGATCAGCTACCGGTAGTCGCGACGTTTGGGTCAGCTCGATATACTGACGTAACGAGTCGATGGTATGATCTTTTCGGGAAATGGTTGCCTGGCTATACTGAATGACCTGGTCGGCCAGTGTTGTTTTAAGGGCGTTTACATCAATTTCTGTGTCTTTAAAATTCCCCTGTTTAACGACCAGGCTCACATCACTCAGGTTATAGGCTGGCATTTTGGCCCGCAGCACGTTAATCGAATCCTTGGGTAATGGCTCACCCACCAACGAAAGTTCCAGCGTACTCTGCTGGCGATTAAAGCGCGCTGCGTAGTTAATGACCTGCCGGTACTGAAAATTGCACTCATTGGTTACAAACCGCTTCGCCGATTCCTCGAAGATAGTTTTCCGAACAATCTGATAGCCAAGGTAGCTGCTGGGAATCACCACAATTAAAACGGCAAACCAGATCGTGTTTCGCACCCGGCGTTCAATCTCCGGTGTGGGATATTCTTTCTGATGGTAATTCAGAAATCGGACAATCAGGAACGTAGCGATGCTGATGCATATGGCATTGATGAGAAACAGATAAAAGGCACCCGCAAAGTAGTACAGGTTGCCCGTTGCTAAGCCATAACCGGCTGTACACAAGGGCGGCATCAGGGCGGTAGCGATCGCTACTCCCGGAATCACATTGCTCACTTTCTCCCGTCGCGAACCGGCAACAATACCAGCGAGGCCGCCCAGAAATGCCACTAGCGCGTCCCAGACAGTGGGTGATGTCCGGGCCAGCAATTCAGATTGAGCCAGATGCAGTGGGCTTATGAAAAAGTAGAGCGTGGAGGTCAATAAGCTAATAAATGCTGCCAGGCTTATGTTCTTTATAGCCCGTTGGATCATGGCCAGATCGTTGATACCCACGCCCATTCCAATACCCATAATTGGCCCCATCAAAGGCGAGATAAGAAAAGCACCGGTAATAACCGCCGGCGAGTTGATATTCAGGCCAATCGAGGCAATGAATATGGCAAAAATCAGGGTCCACAGGTTGATACCCCGAAACTCAATTCCCCGGCTAATGGCTTGTATGACTTCTGCTTCATCGTCTTTGTCCTCTTCCAGACTGAACCGCTCGCGGATCATTTGACGAAAGCGCGTAATTAGATTAGGCCGGTTCGACTGTGGAATTTTGGGGTCATTAATGATCATCAGATACTGGTTCAATTACTAGTTATTCACCTAAAATAAACTGCGGTTTTAATCGAAAGTTAATGTAAACTTGCCTGCTTCCGCCAATTAATCATGGATCTATTCTCCCTCATTACGCTACTCATCGTTGCTTCAGCGGTGTTTGCTTATCTGAATACCAGGCTGCTTAAACTGCCCGATGCCATTGGCATTATGGTTTGCTCCCTCAGCTTTTCTGTTCTGTTGATTGGCCTGAACTCAATCTACCCGAATCAGTTGGCCGCTGTCCGTCAGACGGTTGCAGAAATTAATTTTGAAAAAGCTCTTTTCGATGTCATGTTAAGTTTCCTGCTTTTTGCAGGCGCTTTCCATACCGATTCAGCTAAACTACGGGTCGAACGACGATCCGTTATGCTATTTGCTTTTATTGGTGTGTTACTAAGCACCGCCCTGGTTGGAACAGGACTTTACTTGCTGACCCGGCATCTCGACCTTGCTTTATCATTCCCGCTTTGCCTGCTGTTCGGCGCCTTGATTTCACCCACCGACCCGATCGCCGTATTGGGAATTCTAAGCAAATTCAAACTACCCGATAATGTCAAACTTAACATTGTTGGCGAATCGCTCTTTAACGACGGCGTGGGCGTTGTTGTATTTGCCTCGATTTACCGGATTGTCATAAACGGTGCCGATAGCATCAGTGCCGGTGAAATAGCTTTACTATTTCTTGAAGAAGCCGGCGGAGGTGTCGTTTTTGGGATCGTTCTGGGGTATGGCATGTTCTGGCTGCTGCGTTCGATCAATCATTACCAGACCGAAGTAATCATAACGGTAGCGGGTGTTATGGGTGGCTACTTACTGGCGCAGAAACTTCATATTTCCGGGCCGTTGGCGATGGTGGTAGCCGGACTTCTGGTAGGAGGTCATAACAGTCGTCAGGATGCCATGAGCCAGCTCACGGAAGAGTACGTCGATAAGTTCTGGGAGCTTATCGACGGGATTCTGAATGCCTTGCTTTTTGTCCTGATTGGCCTTGAGCTTCTCCTGGTTGATTTTCAAGTTACCCAATGGTCAATATACCTACTCGTCGTACTACTGGTCTTGTTGTCCAGGTATTTAGCCATTCTAATTCCCTTTACACTGGCTCGTCGCTGGCTCGACCTTGACAACAATGCGCCGGTAATGCTGACCTGGGGCGGGTTACGAGGGGGCCTTTCGATTGCTATGGCTTTGTCGATTGATGGTTCATTACCGCAGAAAGATTTCATCGTCACCATAACGTATGCGGTCGTGTTGTTCTCTGTAATTGGACAGGGATTAACCATAGAACGGCTTATTCGGCGGTTATATCCACCCGACAAAACGAGTTGAGCGCCTGAATAAACCCTGGCATCTATTTAGTTTCTACTTCTTTTCCATTTGGCTCACTGACAACGGGTTGTGTCATCGTTTCACGGACAAATCCGTCTTTTAAATGCTCATAAAACGATACGGGATCGACCAGCGAGGCAGCTCCCTGCGCCATCAGACCGCCCAGCAATAATTGAAAAATAGCCGAATGCCGATCGGTCATTTCCAGTACCAGAATGGCCGCCGTAAATGGGGACCGGACGACACCTGTCAGAAAACTGACCATACTCACCAGAATGACCAAATTCGTATCGCCAGGTGCGACATGTATGAGTCGGGCCAGCCCATCGCCGAGAATAGCCCCGGCACTTAGGGACGTAGCGAAAATACCCCCAGCGGCTCCACCGCTGTAGCTGAGCGCCATACCCGCAAACCGTACCGGGAAAAGATACCAGGGCGTTAAATGGTCATTTTGAAACAACAGTCGGTTAATGATGGGTTTTCCGGTGCCAACGGCCTCCGTACCGACCCAGAAAGCGAGTCCGGCCAATACGAGTCCGCAGGTAGCCACCCAGGCCGCTTTTTCCGGCAACGTGCTAAATCGCTGCCGATAGGCATTCAGCCACAATAACGACTTGGCCAGCAAAGCGCCCGCCAGACCACAAACCATTGCGACCAGTACAACAACACCCAGAAACCAGCCCGTCGACGCGGTAACTTTTGGAAAACCCAGATACAAATAAGGTCCCTGAATGGCTTGAGCAGTCATACCGGCAATGATGACGGCCGTAAAAACCGCCGTTCGAAACCGGGTGATGTGCGTCTGTGTAAGCTCCTCAACAACAAAGACAATGCCCCCCAGCGGTGTATTGAAGGCAGCAGCCAGACCAGCCGCTCCACCCGTAACCAGCGCAATCTGCCGGGATAGTTGTGGCCACCCCGCCGGTTGCAGGCGGTTAATAGCCCGAAAAATAGCCGCCGAAATCTGTATCGTTGGCCCCTCCCGACCAATTACTCCTCCCCCGATCAACAAAATGACGCTACTCAGCACTTTGACAATAGCTACCCGAATGCTAAGCAGATACGAGATACGTGCATGCGTCGTCGGATTTGACAGTTCTATACCAGCCATTACCTGTGGAATGCCACTCCCACGAGCCGCAGGAGCCAGTTTGGCAACCAGCCACCAGGCAACCAAAAAAGCTATGGGTGTCGTGATAAGCGTCAGATAGGGGTGCATCCGCATCCAGGTGAAACTGAGTTGTTCAGCCCACACAAACAGTTCTTCGTAGCCTACAGCGACCAGGCCAGTCAACAGGGAAGCGACCCAGAAGGGTAAACTCTGGAGAATTACCCGGCGGACACGCTCGGTATAAAGCCGTTTAATAACGTATTGATCAAGCCAGGCCAGTACCTGCGCGTATCGGGAAAATCGGTTGGGCATGCAGTCGACTAATAACGGATTCGAGTAGATAACGTAGCGATTTAGCAGATGATTAGGCGAAACGCAAAGTCTAAGCAAATTCTAAGGACTCTTTAATGCCTTTATAAATAGCCGATTTCACTTTTGTCTTAATTATAACTGAGCTACCAAACCAAGGCTTGCATGGAAACAACGGAACGTACCCCCACAACTTTGGCCTGGATACTGGCGACCCTGATTGGCCTGGGTGTTGCGGGTGGCCTTTACTGGAACAACAATCGAACGTTAACCACTCGTTTCGATCAGGCAGAGCAACGGGCCGATTCATTGCTATCCGTCAAACTCCAGCTCGAAGGCGACATTCGCCAGCTGAATAGCCAGCTCGAAACGGCTACCGCGGATAAGGCTTATCTGGACAAACGTTTAGAAAACGTACATGATCAGTTGAATGAACGAAACCAGGCTGTCAATACGCTGCGTCAGCATAACGCCGGTCAGACACGTACCATCCAGGATTTAAACCAGCATCTGAACCGCTTATCGATTGCCCGCGACAGTCTGGAAAATCAGATGGTGGCGATGCATGATAAAATCAAGTGGCAAAGCCAGTCGAGCGAGCAACTGAGGCAGCAACAAAACGACTTGCAACAGCGGTTGCGTACCATCGATGCCCAGGTATTGACAATGGTGCCGCGTTCAGCCATCACTGGCGACGCGTTTCTGGTGGAAGTTGGCAAGCCGAATAAAAAAGTGACGGCTAAAGCGAAGAAGGCTAATACCCTGACTATCTCGCTCAACATTCCAGCCGTGTTTAAACTGGAAGGCATACAGGAAGTGTACCTGAGCCTGACCGATGAGCAGCAACAGCCGATGACACCTGCCCTTCACAGCGCTACCGTTACGTTGCCCGACGTAAACGAGGTAATCCCGGTGCATGCCACACAGGCCGTGAATTTTGCCAAAAATCCCCAGCGTATTTTCTTTAATCTCAGTCCGGGAACCGACATCAAGCCGGGCATTTACCGGGCGGCTGTCTTTACGAAAGATGCGTATCTAGGTTCGGTTGAATTTCGCCTTCGGGACAGTTTCTGGTTTTTTTAAGTAACGAAAGACGAACAAATCAACTTTACGGAAACCCTACATTTCAAGACGAATATCAAAACGAGTGACGACGTAGCAGCGGTAACGTTACCGCTGAATGATATTGATCGGATAGCCGATGCGACAGGTGGATGACTGGAACGTAAATACCTAAGTCCCGAATCATCTATTGACCGTACAAACTACCGATAATCGCATCGCCAGTCTGGTTCAAAAAGCGGTCGAGAAGGCGGGGTACTGATTACGGCTGATTTTGGTACGTATAAGCTCCCCACACTTGAGTTACTCACAGGCAAACGAACCGAGGCAAACAGGCCGGGTTTTAATTTATCACCTTTATTCTGAAAATCGATTTCGACCAGTTCCGAACGGGTTTCGGGCCACGCTGTTGGCGATGCGATTGATACGTCCCGTAAATGTCTGCTGAAGGTTTCCTGAAGCAGTTGAGTCAATCCCCGTAATTCAACTACTAATTCTTTAGGTGGTTGTCAGGCAGCCGTTATGGCCGCCTGCACATCCCGCATAGCTGTGCTCAAATCCTGGTTGTTGATGTTGGCCGACACAGTGATGATCCGTCGGGGGGCAACTCGTAGCTGTCCCAGCGACGCCTGGCTGCTGAACGCCAACTGTCCCCCGAACAAACTCGACGCATCGAACCGCACAACGGTGGGCGGCATGGTGCCGGGCATCAGGTAGTTCATCACCCGGCTCATCGGGTTGGCTACTTCGCCCGATCTAAAGCTGGTTCGCAGTTTATAATATTATTTTGCCATATACAATACAAGTAAATCATATAACTACTAATTTTAGCCTATAATTAACGAAAGGAGAAATTCTCAGTCAATATCAATCCTACATCAGTCGCGACCAAGGGCCAGGTATGCAACAGGATGTTACAGGTTGGATTGATTGACCAGTATCTCTGTTCATTTAATAAATCAATATGGTTACTAGAAAGAAACTGTCGATTCGGGTCATGTTTGACGTTCTTGATGAGACGAATCGCAACATCCGACAAAATGGAGATTTGTTGGTGACGGCTACCGATCCAGACGAAGCTATTGATTGGGTATTCACTGAAATGCAACGTCAGTTCAACCAACCCGGCATTCGTCTCACACGGGTTCGCATTTGCGCCTGAAAACCGGCTTCGGGTTACTGGAGCATCAGGTGGGTTCGAGGGCTTGTCCATAATGCCCTGGACGGACTGAGTGGTGAATGGTAATGTAGTTAAGCCAGTTGTAAGGGTAAAATAATGTCGGTTAACGTACCTCCTCCTGAGCGCGGCAGTAAGTATAGCTGCCCCAGATGTAGGGAAATAATGCGACGGGCCAGCGTTAACCCAATTCCGAACCTATCGATTACCTGTACGTCAGACCCATGAATCAAAGGCAGCAACACACGCTCTTCTTCATCGGGTGTTAGATCAATGCCCCGGTCTTCGATTCGGATGCGTGCCCGCTCTTTAGTGTCCATTTCAAGAAACAGGGTAACGGGCTGCCCACCGGAGTATTTGGCCGCATTGTCTGACAGATTTAACAGAGCCGTTTTGAGCAGATAAGCGTTACCCCAGACCCTAACGGGCATTGGCTGTTCGAGGCCTGCGCCAGTACGCCCACTTCTTCCTGTGGGTTATAGGCCCGTAGCCGAAATGGCAACATAGTGGCTGCAGGCGTATCTCGGTTAAGCTTGAGTAATTACCCTTGAGATCTATCGACATGACTGTTGATGCTTATTGTCGCTGTATAATCAATCTCTAAGCGAATTCTAAGCAATCCTTAAGCCTCTTCTTAGGTCTGTGCCCTAGTTTGCGTAGGCTTCTCCAGATGACTATGAGTCGCCGTGTTGAAGCCACTAAACCTAAGCACAGCATGAATACTCAACTTAAATTATTAGTTCTTTCGGGGCTGGCTGGCACTGCGTTGGCACAAACCCCATCCCCCGATGCAAATACCCTGATGAATCTTGGACGGTTCGACGAAGCCAAAACGCTTCTTATCCGGAACGCTCAGCAGAATCCATCCGTACAAATGAATTTCGACGCTGGCTATGGCTATCTCCGCGCTGGTCAGCCCGATTCGGCACGCATCTGGTTCGAGAAAGGCATTCCGATGGACGAAAAGCGGGTTCCGCTTAACCAGACCGGTGCTGCCATTACGTATCTCGTCAAGAACGACATGACCAATGCCGATCCTAAACTGGCGGAGGTTGTCGATAAGAGTAAAGGCAAAAACGCGGAGATTCTTTTTCGGATCGGCGAAGCATATACGGGCTATCTGACTCCCGGCAATGGCTCGATCAAGCCAATCTATCCGAAAGTCGTCAATGCCGCCAAAGCCATTGATTACTTGAACCGGGCTACCGATCGCGACAAGAAAAACTCCGCGATTCAACTGGCGCTGGGCGATGCATATTACCTGAATAAGGACGCGGGCACAGCGGTTTCCCGTTACGAAAGTGCTATTGAACTGGGCATGAATCCGTCGCGGGTTTATCAGCGGATTGGCGACATCTACTGGCAGGGACGCAACCTGAATCTGGCCGTTGAGAATTACAAAAAAGCTATTGAAGCCAATCAAACGTACGCACCGGCCTACAACCAGTTAGCCGAGTTGTATTTTCTGGTGAACCGCTACAAGGAAGCGGCCAGCTACATCGACCAGTACGTGAACGTATCGAAAGACAAACGACAGGAAACGCTGCTCCGTCAGGCTCAGTTTCATTTTCTGGCAAAAGACTACCAGCGGGCCGTAAACCTGATCGATAGCAACCGTACGATACTGGCCCAGAACCCAATCGTGTACCGGATCGAAGGCTGGTCGTATTCATCGCTTAAACAGCCACAGAAAGCCATCCAGAACATTACTATGTTCCTGGAAAAAGCGCCTGAAAAGATCATGCCCGACGATTACAGATACCTGGGCAATGCGTATTTAGGTATCGAAAATCCCGGCAGCGATTCGTTAAAAGCAATCAACGATTCGTTAGGCATTCTGAATCTCGCCAAAGCGGCTCCCTTCGATACGACGGAGAATCTATACAGCGACATCGCCAAATATTATTACCGGGCCAAGAAACACCCCGAAGCCGTGGCCGCGCTCGATTCGGCCGCAAAACATGGTTTCAAAGCCGATGTGCAGGACTTATTTCGGTATGGAATGAGCAATTACACACTTGGTTTCCAGCGCGATAGCCTCGGAAAACTGATACGTGATACCACTCGTTTTGCGATGGCCGATTCTGCCCTGGCGCTGGCGCAGAAAGCCTCGCCCGATTATGCCCCGACGGTTCTCTACCGGGCAAAAGCAAATTACTACGCCTACACGCCCGAAGAAGCCGTTCTGAATGGAAAAGCGAAGCCCTATTTCGAGCAGTTCATTAACATGACCGCCGATAAGGAGGAAGAACGGAATCGGTACAAAAAAGATCTGGTGCTGGCGTTCAAGTACTTGATTTCGTACAATGAGCTGGTCACGAAAGATGAAAACGCCCGAAATGAATGGCTGAAAAAGGGACTATCATTTTTCCCCGAGAATAAGGACTTAGCCAGAATTTCCGCTCCCGGCACGGAAGCGACTGACCAGTAATTATTTTTTTCGTAGTTGATATGTAATCGTACCGCTACCGGGGCTCCGATCCCTGGTAGCGGTTTTTTGCCTTGTACACAAC
Organism: Spirosoma endophyticum; assembly: GCF_900112365.1. Taxonomy (GTDB): domain Bacteria; phylum Bacteroidota; class Bacteroidia; order Cytophagales; family Spirosomataceae; genus Spirosoma; species Spirosoma endophyticum. The sequence continues at coordinate 857,346 of NZ_FOLQ01000001.1, forward strand.
GTCCAGCAACTTTCACGGGAAGAAGTAATTTTTGTGCTTTTTCAAGTCTAATCAATACAGATTCTCCACTTCTAAGCAAATTCTAAGAATTTTCTAAGCTGGTCTTTACTTGTGCAGGCGTATTTGCACCGGTAGCTAACGTAGCGATTCGCTTAGCGAACTGCCATTTACGGCGCTACGAGTTCATCGTTCAGACCAAATCCCTGTATGCAATCTTATTCGGGTATACTAGCCCTGTTCATCGGCACCTTGCTCACCGCCTGCTCAGCGAAAAGCGAAAAAAAGCCGGAAACCTCCGCGCCGACGCTTCCGGTCATTCAACTCACCAATCAGGACGCCACGCTTGACCGGGATTACGCCAGTAATCTTGAAGCCGTACAGAATGTGGAGGTACGCGCTCGGGTCGCTGGATTTTTAGATAAAATCCTAGTTGATGAAGGGAAACCGGTTCATAAGGGGCAACTTCTTTTCCAACTCAACCCCACCGAGTTCCAGGTAGAAGTGGACCGGGCGCAATCCAATCTGGAGAGTGCCATTGCCCAGGCCGAATCCGCGGAGGTAGAGATGGGTCGGGTTAAATTGCTGGTCGATAAAAACGTCATATCGCCCTCGGAACTGAAGCTCGCCCGATCGAAAATGGCAACCGCCCGGGCGGGTATCAATGGCGCCAAATCCGCCCTGGCTAAAGCCCGATTTCATGTCTCACTGACCAGCATTCGGGCACCCTTCGATGGCGTTATTAACCGGATTCCGTTCAAACGGGGTAGCCTGATTGAAGAAGGGGCTCTGCTGACATCCATCTCCGATCTTCGGCAGATGTATGCCTATTTCAACGTATCGGAGAAAGAATACCTGTCTTTCATCAAAAAGCGGCTAGACCCCGACAAAACAACCGTTCGGGAAGTCGATTTATTGCTGGCCGATGATTCTGCTTACCCTTTCAAAGGCAAAATCGAAACCACCGAAACCGAATTTGAGGACAACTCCGGGACGATTGCGTTTCGGGCTACATTTCCCAATCCCAAACGACTGCTTCGGCACGGATCGACCGGTAAAGTCCGGCTCTCGACCGACGTAGATGATGCCCTACTAGTGCCGCAGAAAGCCGTCTTTGAAGTACAGGACAAAAACTTCGTCTACGTAGTCGACGCTAACAATAAAGTCAGAAGCCGAAATTTTATCCCGAGTAGCCGGGTCGATCAGTTTTACATTGTTCAGTCGGGTCTTAAGTCGGGAGACCGCATTGTTTATGAGGGCATTCAAAGCCTGAAGGACGGTATGCGCATCGTACCCCGGTCGTTACCCGCCAAAAGCTTACAGGCTTTGTACGCATCGGCCCGGTAATGAATTAATTAAGGCCCACTACCCTCGACTAATCCGAAATAACTGACTCATGTTCAATACGTTCGTAAAAAGACCCCTACTCTCTACGGCCATTTCCCTGGTCATTGTGCTGTTGGGGGTGTTGGCGCTGACGGGTCTGCCCGTTACGCAGTTTCCCGATATTGTGCCCCCGTCGGTCACCGTAACGACCAGGTACACGGGTGCCAGTGCCGATGTGTGCGTCAAAGCGGTAGCAACCCCGCTCGAACGCGCCATCAATGGGGTGCCCAACATGACCTACATGACGTCCATTTCGGGGAATGACGGGTCTACGCTCATCACGGTGTTCTTCAAAGTGGGCACGGACCCCGATCTGGCGGCTGTCAACGTACAGAACCGCGTGACGACGGTGATGGACGAACTGCCCGAAGAAGTGATCAAAGCGGGGGTCGTGACGGAAAAAGAGGTGAACAGTATGCTGCTGTACCTCAACATTGTCAGCGACGACCCTAAGGTTGATGAGAAATTCATCTACAACTTTGCCGATATCAACGTACTGGCCGAACTGAAGCGGATCGACGGCGTGGGATTTGCCGCGATTATGGGAAGCCGTGATTACTCCATGCGCGTGTGGCTCAAACCCGACCGCATGACGGCCTACGACATCTCGCCCGACGAAGTGATTGCCGGTATTCGCAAGCAGAATGTAGAAGCGGCACCTGGCAAAGCGGGCGAAAGCGCCGACCAGGCTCCGCAGACGTTGCAATACGTACTCCGTTATACCGGTAAGTTTTTCGAACCGGACCAATACGAAAACCTCATCCTGCGTACCAACATCGATGGTTCGCTGCTCCGCTTAAAAGATATAGCCGAGGTGGAATTTGGTTCGCTGGATTACGGCGTTTTGTCCAAAAACGACGGACGACCATCGGCGTCCATCATGCTCAAACAGCGGCCCGGCTCCAACGCCAGCGACGTGATTGCAGCCGTCAAAACGCGGATGGCCGAGCTAAAAGAAAGCTCGTTCCCTTCGGGCATGACCTACAATTATGCCTACGACGTATCGCGCTTCCTGGACGCGTCCATTCACGAAGTGGTCCGCACCCTGATCGAAGCCTTCGTGCTGGTATTTATTATCGTCTTTCTGTTTTTGCAGGATTGGCGCTCCACCCTGATTTGTGCCTTGGCGGTTCCGGTGGCCCTGATTGGCACGTTCGCCTTTATGAGTTCCATTGGTTTCTCCATCAATCTGCTGACGCTGTTTGCGCTGGTGCTGGCCATCGGTATCGTCGTCGATAACGCCATTGTGGTGGTCGAAGCGGTTCATGCCAAAATGGAAGAGTCCGGTGGCGAATCGGGTCCGTTGACACCCCGAGCCGCTACGTTTGCCGCCATGGGCGAGATTGCCGGAGCCATCGTGGGCATTACGCTGGTCATGTCAGCCGTGTTTATACCAGTGGCGTTCATGACGGGTCCGGTGGGCATTTTCTACCGGCAGTTCTCCCTGACACTGGCCATTGCCATTGTCATTTCCGGCGTCAATGCGCTGACGCTCACGCCCGCTTTGTGTGCTATTCTGCTACGTCCCGTACACGGGAAAAGGCAAGGGCTATTGGGTCGCTTCTTCACTCGCTTTAATGAAAGCTATGACTTGCTGGCGAGCAAATATCAGGGGTTACTCCGTCGGGTAGCGAACCGGAGCGCCATTACGTGGGGCCTGTTGGGGCTGTTTATGCTGGCGACCTGGGGTGTTAGCACGATACTGCCGGGTGGCTTTATTCCAACCGAAGACCAGGGCATGATTTACGTCAACGTAACGACCCCCGTCGGCGCCACCGTTGACCGAACAGAGAAAGTACTGGACGCCATCGAAGCGATTGCCTCCCAGCAGGAATCCGTCGAGAACGTATCGACGCTGGCCGGATTTAGTCTGATGACCGACGGTGCCGGAGCTTCCTACGGCATGGGCATGATCAACCTCAAACACTGGGACGAACGAAAAATTTCGATGCGGGAACTGATTGCAACCCTGGAAGAAAAGACCAAACACATTACCGACGCGACGATTCAATTCTTCCCACCGCCTACGGTGCCCGGCTTCGGTAATTCGAGTGGATTTGAAATCCGAATGCTGGATCGGGGCCGCAGTGGCGATCTGACGCAAACCGCCAACGTAGCGCAGAAATTTATCGCGGCTTTGAAAAAACGCCCGGAAATCAGCGATGCCTTTACCAGTTTCGACCCCAGTTTTCCGCAGTATCTGCTGCACGTCGATCAGGAAAAAGCCTCCCAGAAAGGGGTATCTATCGACAACGCCATGAGCACCCTGCAAACGATGATGGGCAGCTATTACGCGTCTAATTTCATCCGGTTTGGGCAAATGTACAAAGTGATGGTACAGGCCGCTCCCAGCTACCGAACCAAACCCGAAGACGTACTGAACATGCGCGTCAAGAACGATCAGGGCGAAATGGTTCCGTATTCCAATTTTGTCCGGCTGGAGCGCGTCTATGGTCCCGAGCAGATCACGCGCTACAACATGTACACCTCAGCCATGATCAACGGCGATGCGGCTTCCGGCTACAGCAGTGGCGACGCGATCAAGGCCGTTCAGGAAGTTGCGGCTCAGACATTGCCCAAAGGATTTGCCTACGAATGGTCAGGGATGTCGCGGGAAGAGGTCGAATCAGGCAATCAGGCGCTCTACATTTTTGCGATCTGTCTAGTGTTCGTATATATCCTGCTGATGGCGCAGTACGAGAGTGTGTTTTTACCTTTATCGGTTCTCTTATCGCTCCCCACCGGCATCTTCGGCTCCTTTTTCTTCCTGCAACTGATGGGCTTACAAAACAACATTTACGCGCAGGTGGCGCTGGTGATGCTCATCGGATTGCTTGGTAAAAACGCCATTTTGATTGTCGAATTTGCCAGCCAGCGCCAACGCGAAGGACTATCGATTCTGGACGCGGCTATAGAGGGGGCGGTTTCGCGACTACGTCCGATTCTAATGACTTCGTTCGCCTTTATCGCGGGTCTGATTCCGCTGTGTATGGCCACGGGCGCTGGGGCGCTGGGCAACCGGTCCATCGGTACGGCAGCGGCTGGGGGCATGTTCACCGGTACGTTGTTCGGCTTGATCATTGTCCCCGGCCTGTATGTTTTCTTCGCCAAACTCGCCGAACGGTTTAGTACCCGCAAACCCACCGACGGTGACCTGAACGATCATCCAGTACAGAAGGCCGACACGACGTCGGTTCAGTTATCCACCCAAACGCACGTCAATGGCTCCGTCATTCATAAATAAGCGAGTTACAAGTACCCCCAACCGACCCGTCGGACCGCCCCAAAAGGGGGCTAAAAACGCTTGTTGGTATAGAGCCCCCTTTTGGGGCGGTCCGACGGGTCGGTTGGGGGTATTTTTAATTTATAGCGTCCTGCTAAGCGTAAGCTTACTGAGTAGCTGTCAGATGCCCAAACCCCTACTCCAGCCGTCGGCTCGCCCGATGCCCGTTTCCTTTGCGGGTCAGGCCGATACGTTGGGCATCGCCAGTCAGAACTGGCGAAATTTCTTTGCCGATGCTCAGCTCGTGCAACTTATTGATACCGCACTGGCGGGAAATCTGGACTTACGGATCGCGACGCAACGTATCGAGGCCGCTCGGGCCGCTTTTGACTACACGCAGGGGTTTCTGGCTCCGCAGGTAAACGCCGTCGCATCGGCGGGGGTAGATCGGTACGGTCAGAATACATTGAATGGCGTCGGAAATTACGATACCAATCTGTCGGATAATGTTCGGGGAAATCAGGTAATCCCGAACCCTACGCCCGACTATTTTCTGGGGGCTCGCAGTACGTGGGAAGTAGATATCTGGGGTAAACTTCGTAACCGTCGAAAAGCGGCTTACTTACGCTTTCTGGCCTCTGAAAAGGGTCGTCATGCAGTCATAACCGCCCTGGTTGCGGAAGTTGCCCAGTATTATTACCGGCTGCTGGCACTGGATGGTGAACTGGAAATCATCCAGAAAAACATCAACTACCAACAGAACGCGCTGGGGTTAGTTCGTATCCAGAAAGAAGCGGGTCGGGTAACCGAACTGGCGGTTCAGCAGTTCACAGCCCAGCTCCTCAATACCCGAAGCCGACAGGGACAGGTCCGCCAGCGTATCATTGAAAACGAGAATCAACTGAACCGGCTGCTGGGTCGGTATCCCCAGCCGATTGTTCGGGGCAGTTCCCTTCAGGATCGCGAACTGCCGGGCCAGGTCCTGACGGGCATTCCCGCTCAAATGCTGGTTCGCCGACCCGATATTCAACAGGCTGAGCTTGATCTTCAGGCGGCTAATGTGGATATCGACGTAGCACGAGCGGAATTTCTGCCCAGTCTGAATCTGACTGCCTATCTGGGGCTGAATGCCTTCCGTACGGCAGTGTTATTTAACCCGGCTTCCATTGCAGCTGGCTTGCTGGGTGGTTTATCGGGCCCAATCCTGAATCGGCGCTTCGTGAAAGCCAACTACCGGCAGTCGGTCGCGCAGAGCCGGGAGTCGCTGTATCGGTATCAGCAGACCATTCTGACGGGTTTCAGCGACGTGACGACCAACTTGAAAGGAGTGGAGAATTACCGGAGCGTCGCTGATTTACAGGCACAGGAGGTGGATGTGCTGGAAAAAGCCGTCACTACGTCGAACGATCTGTTTGCGGGAGGTTATGCGTCATATCTGGAAGTCATCACCGCCCAACGGAGCGTGCTGGAAGCGGAGTTAGCCCTCATCAACACCAAACAGGCTCAGTTTCTGGCGATCACGGATTTGTATCGATCGTTGGGGGGCGGCTGGCAGTAAAAGAGTCGTAAACTCAATTCGTTGACCTACGTTACAAGTCAGCGATGACCCCACGTGTTCAACGCATTGGCGTGCGGAAAGCAGCTTTAAGCAGATGTTCCCCAAACTTAATCTTCAGGCCGATAAGGTAATTACGGCTGAAGAAGGATTCTACACCAACGGGGGGCTTACTCATTTCTGCATCTGGTCTTTTTTTTAGCGGAGAAATACGTCGGCCGACGGCCATCTACTGTTCAAAAGTTTTTCGAATTGACATGGATCGAACCTCGCAGTCACCCTTTTTTATTTTTTCAGGTTCAGAAAAACCACGGCGATGACCTGGTGTGCAAAGCATAAACGTACATTGAACAGCATTTGAGCGAGCGTATTTTCTTTGAAGAACTGGCCATAAGCCGATGCAATTTTGATCGGCGATTTACCAAAGCCAGGGGTAATACGTCCGTTGAGTATTTGCAACGGGCAAAAGTGGAAGTTGCCAAGAGTACCCTGGAAAAAGCATTTTCGAGGTGATGAGTGAAGTGGGGTATACTGACAATAAAGCGTTCAGAGAAGTTTTTAAAATAACCGGCGTGTTACCACTCGATTATCGAGCGAAGTATGCGAAGGAAATCAGCTTGGCGCAGCGTATGAATACCGCATGCAATCGAAGTAGTCGCTATTCATACGTCCCTCCTGTGCTAGCCACCGTGCCTGTAAAGTTCGACTAGTATTAGGCATGCCCTGTTCCACTACGTTCGCATAGCGCTGGGCAGCAGGCCAAAGTAGTTTTTAAAGGCAACGGTAAAATGGGCCGGGTTTTTGTAACCTACCCAGTAGGAAACCTCGCTGATGGTTTTCTCACCTTCCAGCAACAAACGTCGGGCGTCGTTCATCCGCCGTTGGGTAACATACCCCAGAATGGTCGTCCCGAACTGGGCTTTGAAGCCCCGCTTCAGGTTAAATTCATTCAGGCCTACCAGTTTCGCTAACTCAACAATTGTGGGTGGGTTGACATAAGCGCTATTTAACAGTTCACAGGCTTCCTGTATTTTACGGGTATCCTCTTTTTTTGACGAAAAGCCAATGGGCTTAGTCCCCTGCATTTGCTCCAGTTGTAGCATAAGCAGTTCCGTTACTCTGGATTCCAGAAATAGCCGCTTCAGGATACCTGTCCGCTGGCTGGCCCGCATATCCCGAATGATCCAATCCATGGCGGGGGTAATAGGGAGGTTTTTAGCACTCAGATAGGCAGCTTTCTGCTGGGCAATTTGGGTAAAAAGCTGTCGATGTAAATCACTTTCAACCGGGACCAGGCGGGCGTAAACGTCTTTGGGAATCACGACTACAGTATACTCCAACGACTGGGTGGACGCTCCATACTCATAAACGCTTTTTGACGCAGGCAGGTAACTGATGTTATGCTGACCCGTTGAAAAATGCTGGCGAGCCATTTTTTTTCCCAGTTGCGCCTGACAATCACCCCGCAACGCAAAATCCAGTTGGATAATTTCCTCTTCGACTTCCTTCAGTAACTGGACAGGCTGGCAGAGTTGAAAACTACAGTGCGCTATAAAAAAATTACTTGTTGTAATCTGCGTGTCGGTGATACAGCCGATCGACTCGTGCTGAATTCGGACGTGCTTCTCCTGAAAAGGCTCAAGTAGCTCATTAGTGCCCGCCAACTCCTCCCGACGTAATAATGTGTCAGTTCCTTTAGCTTTTATAAATATTTCCATAACAGCCCGATTCCGATAGCAATTCTCCCATTTTCGATACCTATGCTACTCATTCAGCCTACAAATTTGCACTAAAATAGAATTAATCTAAATAAATGAAAAACATATATCTTATTTCTGTTCTGTGCTTTAGTCTGGTCATTGTATCCAGTCTATCGTTATTCGCTCAAACTCAGGGCTCCATTCGTGGCATCGTGAAAACCAGCGATGGCAATCCAGCCGCCTTTGTTAACGTCAGCTTGAAAGAGACCCGCAAAGGCACAGTGACCACTGAAGAGGGAACCTATCAATTGAAAGGAATAAATCCCGGTACGTATACGCTTCAGATAACGTTTGTGGGCCTCCAAACCCAGGAAAAGACGGTATCCGTACAGGCGGGTCAGGCCGCTTCAGTCGACTTTGCATTGGCCGAAAGTGCGTCTCAGTTAAGCGAAGTTGAAGTAACGGGTAATAACCAGGTGGTTACACTTGGAAAAGCCGCCATTGCACCACTGGATCTTCCCCAGATGACGGGTGTGGTAAGCAGTGTGGTCATCGCCAACCAGCAGGCGTCCCGCCTGGGCGACGTACTGAAAAACGTAAGTGGCGTATCGCTCACTCAGCAACGGGGTGGTGTTGCCGAAACGTTTTCGGCCCGCGGCTATAGCATTGGTATTGCCGGCGCGGGCGGTAATATTTTCAAAAACGGGGTCGTGTCCAACACAATGGGCTTTCCCGAAGCCAGTACGCTGGAGTCGGTGGAAGTGTTAAAAGGGAGTTCGGCCCTGCTCTATGGCAACGTATCGGGTGGTCTGATCATCAACATGGTTACGAAGAAGCCTAAGTTCGATTTTGGCGGTGAAGTCTCGATGCGGGTGGGCAGCTTTGGCCTCTACAAACCGATTGTCGATGTGTATGGACCACTGGCCAAAAATCTGGCGTTTCGCGTCGTGGGTACCTACGAGCAGTCGAACAGTTACCGGGATGTCGTGAAAACGAACCGGGTCTACGTCAATCCGTCTCTGCTCTACAAACTGGGGCAAAAAACCACCATTTTAGTGCAGGGTGATTACCTGAAGGCGGATTTCACGCCCGATAACGGCGTTGGTTCGTTGAACTTAAACCAGGATGCCATTATTCCCAATGTGCCCCGGTCGCGGTTCATCAATACATCCTGGGCGTATAACAACGTAAAACAGACGTCTCTGTCGACGAACATCGACCATGCGTTTAACAACAACTGGAAATTAACCGTCATTGCTTCCGAGCAGGACACTGACGTAAGCGCCTACGGATCAGGCGTTCCCAACAATAACGTGTCGGCTACGGGCGACTGGACGCGTACGCTTAGCCGGACCATGACCAGCGAGGCCGATTACACTGGCCAGGTAAATCTGAATGGTCGATTTAATACGGGCTCGATTGGGCACCAACTGTTGGTCGGTAGCGACGTAGTGGGTATCGTGAGCAAAAGCACGGCCTTCACGGTTAATTACGGAACGGGTAAAACGTCCTACGATAAAATCAATATCCTGAATCCGAACCTCTACGAAGCCCGCACCGACATTCCCGATGCCACCGCAACGACCCGGACAACTTCACCCTCGACACGGCTTGGTTTTTATGTCCAGGATTTGATTAGCCTGACCGATAAGTTTAAAATTCTGGCGGGTGTTCGGTGGTCGCAGCAAAAAACCGTGCAGACAACTGTCCTGAATCTGCTGACCCAGGCCGAAACACGGGGTGCCGCCGAAACCAAAACCGATGCAGCCTTTTCGCCAAAAGTGGCGCTGCTGTATCAGCCCATCAAAACCACCTCGTTTTTCGGTAGCTACGCAAACAACTTCACTATCAACTCGGGGGTCGACATTTACGGGCAACTCCTGAAGCCTTCCATTGTTGATCAGTTTGAAGCGGGTGTCAAAAATGAACTGTTCAACGGTCGGATTACGGCCAACCTTGGTGTTTACCACATTGTAAACAGCAATTTTGCCCAGATGGCTCCGCTTAAAGCCGACGGCACGGCCAACGCCGACGCGAACGTGAAGGAGTTTACCGGTCAGACCACCAGCGACGGACTGGAAATAGACCTGACGGGGAATCTATCGAAGAACTTCTATTTCATCACCGGTTACGGCTACAATTACATGCGGTATACCAAAGCATCGCTCGTGAAGGGCTCCCCCATCGAGGGCGAACGGCTGACCAACAATCCGGCCCATACCGCGAATGCCACTATTTTCTACACCTTTGATCTACCGCAACTGCGGGGCCTAAAGTTGGGGGCGTCCGCTTTTTACACGGGCAATCGGTTTGGTGGTAACAACAATACGTACGGACAAACTCCGGAGTTTAGTCGCCTGATTCCGCTGACGGGTTTCACGACATTCGACGTATCGGCCGGGTATGGTTTCCGGAAGATTTCGTTGCTGGCCAAGGTGTCGAACATCACCAATACGTTGAATTTCCTGATTCACGACCGCTACAGCATCATGCCGATTCCGCCCCGGCAGTTTACAGCGACAGTATCCTACCGGTTTAAATAAATAACCCGTAGCGCTAAAACACGTCCTGCCTTCATGTCGACATGAAGGCAGGACGTGTTTTAAACGTATTACTCGTTCACTGATTTGTAGGATCTTTCAAATTTGGCAGTAGCGCATCATCTTATTTAGACTTAATCTTATTAATTTGCAACCCGTTTGAATTCCCTCAGTGCCTAGACACGTTGTATCAGCATTTCAACTTAAGTATATCCGTATGAAAAAAATAGTTTTCGCTCTCCTGGCAGGCATTAGCTTCTCTGTTCAGGCCCAGAAAAACGTGCTGCTGGACCAGTCGTTCTGGCAAGCTAAGCCGGAGGTGAGCCAGGTCAAAGCGGAAGTCGAGAAAGGGAACAGCCCGTCGCAGTTCAATCCAATGAGTTTTGATCCCGTTGTGATGGCGATCAATGCCCAGGCACCCACCGAGACGATCACGTATCTGTTGGCGCAACCCGGAAACGACGTCAACAAAGTGACTCACGACAGCCGTACCTATCTGCACTGGGCCGCCAACCGGGGAAATGTGGAGATTATGGAAGCGCTGATTGCCAAAGGGGCCAAAACAACGGTTGAGGATAGCCACGGTATGACGCCCCTGAACTTTGCGGCAGCGGGCGGACAGTCGAATACGAAAGTTTTTGATCTCTGCTTAGCCAATGGGGCTAACCTCAAGAAAGATCTCAACCACGACGGGGCCAATGCGCTGCTGGTTGCAGTTGCCAACGACAAGGATCTGAAACTAACCGATTATTTTACCTCAAAAGGGCTGGATCTGAAAAGTACAGATGCCGCGGGGAACAACGCCTTTAGTTATGCCGCCAGAAGTGGTAATATCGACGTACTGAAAGCACTCCAGCAACGTGGAGTACCAGTAAACGGCAATGCGCTGATCATGGCCAGCCAGGGCGGACGCCGGGGGGCGAATACCATTGAGGTGTTCCAGTATCTGGAGAGTCTGGGTATCAAACCAACCGTGACCAACAAGGCTGGAGAAAACGTCCTGCACGCCCTTGTCCGCAGACCCAAACAGAATGAAATCATCCAGCATTTTCTGGATAAAGGAGTCGACATCAATCAGGCTGATGAGGAAGGCAATACGGTGTTCATGAACGCAGCCGCATCGAATCGCGACGTTACGGTGCTGGACATGCTGATGCCGAAGGTAAAAAATATCAATCAGGCCAACCAGAAAGGCGCAACAGCGCTGGCGATGGCCGTACGTGGCAATTCGCCCGAGGTAGTAAGTTACTTGCTGACTAAAGGGGCCGACGTTACGGTAACCGACAACAACGGCGATAACCTGGCCGCTTACCTGGTGTTGGCCAACAACGCACCCAATGGTCCCCGACCCGAAGGCGGTCCTCGCCCGGACGGTGGACAGCGGCCAGAGGGTGGCCCACGAACCGATGACTTTACGGCGAAATTGAACCTGCTTCAGGAAAAAGGGCTCGATGTCAAGGCTCCCCAGAAGAATGGGAATACGTTGTATCACCTGGCGGTTGCCAAGAATGACCTGGCGCTGGTGAAACGGCTGGAGCCCCTCCAGATCGACGTAAACGCCCGTAACAAAGAGGGAATCACCGCGCTGCACAAAGCGGCTATGGTGTCCAAAGACGATGCCATGCTGAAATACCTGCTATCGATCGGGGCTAAAAAAGATATTCCCACCAGCTTTAAAGAAACTGCTTTCGACCTGGCCAGCGAGAACGAATCGCTGTCTAAAAGCAACATATCCGTTAACTTTCTGAAATAAGACTATGTCTTTTTTGCCTAAAAGTGGCTTATTAGTCCTGGCCCTGACCGTCGCCGGATCATCCGCTTCGCTGGCTCAACAACCAGCCACCGCTCAGTATAAGTGCATGATCCAGATGACCAACTACATGGGTGAAAAAGCGTATATCGCCGTTTCACTCATGAACGGAAAAGGGGCCTACGAGAAAACCCTGTATGTGCTCGGCTCCGACAAAAAATGGTATCCGGATGTAAAAACATGGTACAAGGCACTGGGCAAAAAAACGCCCAACATCAGCGCCATCAGTGGAGCGTCGGTGGCGGGCGGAGATCGTAGCGTTATCGTGCTGGAAATCGACAACTCGAAACTCAATAAGGATTACAAACTACGGTTCGAAAGTGCCGTGGAGGACAAGGAAGATCACGCGAAAGACCTTGAAATTCCGCTGACGACGGAAGCCCTCTCCGCCAAAAGCGAGGGTACAGGCTACATCCGCTACGTACGCTTTAGCCCCAACACCAGCAACTGAGTTGTGTTAACCACGTTGTGCCAACCACGTTGTCCTACTTGACAGGCGTCTGCTTTATGACCATTTCTGTTTGGAGATACAGCCACTTAGCCCTGGCTGTATCTTCTTTTCTTTTACTGACACTGGCCTCCATAACGGGGATCATTCTGGCTTTTGAACCCATATCGCAGAAACTTCAGCCTTATCGGGTCGATAATTTTAGCCAGCTTACCCTTGCCCAGACGCTGCCCGTTCTCAAAAAAAACTACGCTGAAATCAGTGAGTTGAGCGTTGACGCCAACCAGTTTGTACAGATCAAGGGAAGCGATGCGGACGGCAAAAACCTGACCGCTTACATCGACCCGCAGACGGGCAAAATGCTGGGTACGCCTGCTCCGCAACATGAATTTTTCCAGTGGGTCACCGCCCTGCACCGGTCCCTTTTTCTGCACGAAGCCGGTCGGTTCTTCATTGGCCTCACCGCGTTTCTGCTGCTACTGATTACGGTTTCCGGCACTATGCTGATCATCCAGCGGCAGCGGGGGGTCAAACGGTTCTTTACCCGAATTGTCCGTGACAACTTTGCTCAATATTACCACGTCGTGCTAGGACGGCTGTCGTTGATTCCCATTTTCGTTATTGCGTTATCGGGTACGTATCTTTCATTAGCCCGCTTCGGCCTGGTTGGTGAGGAGAAAATTACACCTAAAATCGACTTCGATGCGATTCAGTCAAAGCCGGAACGAAAACTGACTGACGTTGCGATTTTTAAACAGACAAAGCTGGCGGAGGTACAAAGCATCGAATTCCCATTTTCGGAAGACGTCGAAGACTACTACACGCTGAAACTCAGAGACCGCGAACTAACGGTCAACCAACTTACGGGCGACATTCTCAGCGAAAACCGATACCCCACCGCCGTCCTACTGACCAACCTGAGTCTGGATCTGCACACCGGCCGGGCAAGTAGTATATGGGCCATTATTCTGGCTGTGGCTTCGGGAAATATCCTCTTTTTCATCTACTCCGGGTTTGCCATTACCTTAAAACGACGGGCTAACCGCACCAAAAACAAGTACTCAGCCGATGAGAGCCAGTTTATTATCTTAGTTGGATCAGAGAACGGCAGCACGTTTCGCTTTGCGCAGATTATTCATCAGCAGTTACTCAAACAGGGCGAAAAATCGTTCCTGACTGAGTTTAACAACTACGCCGTTTTCCCTAAAGCCGAGTATCTGATTGCGTTGACCGCTACGTATGGACTCGGCGATGCGCCGACTAACGCCAAACGGTTTGACAGCCTGCTGGAAAAATATCCGCAACCTCAGCCGATACGCTATTCAGTCATTGGCTTCGGATCACACGCCTATCCCGATTTTTGCAAGTTTGCGTTTGAGGCCAATCAGTTGCTTTCCCGGCAGCCCTGGGCAGTTCCGCTGGTCGATATTCACACCGTCAATGATCGATCGCCAGATGAGTTCGGTTTGTGGGCTGAAGCCTGGTCGCAGCAAACTGATTTACCGATGCCCGTTTCGTCGGACTTGCTAAAAGTCCCGGCTCCCAAACTTGACACCCTAACCGTAACCGATAACACCCGCACTACACAACCCGATGGTACGTTTCTTGTCCGCTTGCAGACCAAACGCAGAAACGGCGTTACATCAGGCGATTTACTGGCCATTTATCCGGCCAATGATCACCGCGAACGGCTGTATTCGATTGGCGTATTGAACAAAGAACTTCAACTCAGTGTGCGGCTGCACCCAAACGGTCTGGGATCTAGTTTTTTACACGAGTTAACGCCCGGCGAAACGATTCGGGCCCGAATCGTTAGCAACGATCATTTCCATTTCCCGAAAAAAGCCCCGGTTGTCGTGATGATTGCCAATGGCACGGGTATCGCTCCGTTTCTGGGAATGATCAGCCAGAATAAACAGCAAATACCCTGTCATTTGTACTGTGGTTTCCGGCAAAGCACGTCGTTCGACGTCTACCGGGATTTCCTGCAAGAAAGCCAGTCGGCTCAAAAACTTACGAATCTTCACATTGCCTATTCGCGGGAAGGCGAGAAACAATACGTTACGGACCTACTCACCTACGACGCCGATTTCATCACTAATACGTTGATGATGAAAGGAATACTGATGATCTGCGGTTCGCTGGCGATGCAGAAAGATGTTATTGACCTGCTTGAAACGATCTGCCAGACGAAACTGGGCCAGTCCGTCAGCCATTACCAGTCGCACAGCCAGATACTGATGGACTGCTATTAGGATGGTTTACAACAGAAGGTGTAGAAGGTTGACCATCATTCTTTAGTCCATAAGCTGATTCACCTGCCTGACAAACTGCCAAAGCACCAGTCCTGTAAGCAGGAAATAGGACAGGATTACAAACCATACATACCGCAACGCCAGTATCTCAATCGTAAAGAGCAATAACAATAGACTCAGGAACACAAACAGTAACGAACGCATAAAGACTGATGAAGTCAGGCGTTTAATTGCGTCGTAACGTTGCTGATTGGTGCGGATGTTTTGCAGATCAAAGCGGAATTCATTCAGCGCTTCGTGCAGCCGGTTCTGCTGAATTACCTCAGCCAGCAAATCGACCGCGTTCATAGTCCGGTTATACACTTTTTCAAGGAGGTGATACTCATCACCCTTGATGTACTCATTCAGTGTCTTGCCAGTGCTGTCTTTCTTTTCCAGCATAAATCCCTTCAAGAACCCGATTTCGCTGCTGATCGTCTGAAGGCGGAAGGTCGAGAAAGCACCAATGATACCCGTGAGTGTGGCTACGATGGTCGCCACGGTGGCAAACAAAAGTTCCAGTACGTCGGCAGTAGGCATAGACTTATTGAGTTGCCAGTCCTACGCGGGTCTGATGATAACGGTTCTGTCTTAGTTCATCCACGACAAACCGCGCTACGTTGCCTGCCGTAATTTGCTTTTGTGTTGAGGCCGGGAAATAGATTTCCTGGGCCAGATAAGCGCCATCGGCTTCGCCGTCAACAATCATGGTTGGGCAAACAAACAGATAGTCTATATCCAGCGGGGCTACATGGGTGTAGGCTTCCCAATGATCCTCGCGCTGGTGCTTCAGAAACGCCGGCTGGCCGGGTAAGTCACGGCGCAGGGTATTGTGGTTGTGCAGGGTAAGGCCGGAGCCGCTAATCAGAATCAGCCGTTGCGATTCACGAACTGCTTTGGCCAGTTGCTTAGCTAGCGGAGCTACCACCTTTGTTGGGTCAGCATAATCGCGATTGCCCACCGATGATATAATAATGTCTGCCCCCTGTACGGCATCGCTGATTTTTTGCTCATCGCTCAGTTCACCCTGTATCACGGTTACGGTCGGTTCGCTGTAATCAGCCTGGCGGATGTAAACGGATACGGTATGACCCGCCTTCAGACTTGCCTTTACCAGGTGCCTGCCCAGGAGGCCTGTAGCGCCGAAAATTAAAATATTTTTGCTCATCTTATTTCGTGTTTGTGATTGCTGATCAGGTTGATAATGTCGGCCAGGGGTGTACCGGTTAGCCGCAGGTAGTTCAGGTGAAAGAGCCAGATGGCATGCCGGGCTGTTTCGGCCGACTGGATGTGGTAAAGCACCCAGCCTTCGTATTCTCCGCCGAAGGGGAAACGCTGCGCCAGTCCTGCTTCTACGAGTGGCTTACGCAGTTCATTGATGGTAGCCAGGTGCACATCACCGTTTAAATGAATGTGTCCAAGCTCCTCCTGACCCACGTAGAAGTCGGCCCCATCTACTAGTGCGGTGTCGTACAAGTCCCAGTGGGCAGCTGCGGTGAGGCCACCCCAGGTTTGCAGGGCGTCAGATACGGTTTGTATAGGGAGGGCAAATGGGGGTGGCGGACTAATTGGGCCTTTTTCTTCCAGTGTCATAAACAATAGATGTTTGATGATGCAAAACTGCCCATAGTCCGCCATCTATTGCAGGAAGAATGCCGCCTTTTTCAGGACAAATCCTGCATCTGCCGACGAAAGTGCAGTGGCGTTACTTTAGTCTCTTGCTTAAAGACCCTGGCGAAGTAGGCGGGGTCGTCCCAGCCCAGCGCACTGGCAACTTCAGCAATACTCGTATCGGTAAAGGAAAGCAATTGTTTAGCCTCAAGCACCAGGCGCTGCCGGATGACGGCGCTCGCGGGAATACCCGTAACGGCCTTCACTAGTTTATTCAGGTGGTCGGGCGTTACGTGCAGGCGATCAGCGTAGTACGATACGGTGTGATGGTTGCCAAGCTCAGCGGCCAGCAACGTATAAAAACGCTTATAAAGCACGATCTGGGCGGGTGCCGGAGTAGACTTATTCCGGCTGACGTAGCGCTGCACGGTCAGTAGGAAAACATTCAGTAACGAGGCCAGCATGGCTCTCGACGGCTCGTAACGGTGGTACTCCGTATGCAATAGTTGTAGTAATAGCTGGACTTCTCCGGCCTCTTCGCCCGTTAGGTGCAGGTAAGGATTTGAATGCACATCATCCAGGTAACTCAGTTCAAAGAGCTTGTTTTTGTCGGGCTGATAGTGAAGGAAAAAAGCTTCGGTGAACAGTAACGAAAAGCCCGCGATGTCTTCCGTTTCCTGCCATTGGTGCAGTTGCCCCGGCGAAATCAAAAACAGGCTATTGGGTTTGATATGGTAGTCGACGTAGTCAATTTTCTGGCGGGAGTAACCGTCTGTGATAAACATGACTTCATAAAAAGCATGCTTATGTGGGAAGACGAGGTGTTCCGGATCGTCCATTTCCTCGTAGCGGCTGATGTCAAAATCGCCACGGTCCCGCGGCTTTAAAAAATCGTGGATGTGGTAGGTAGGAAATAGCTTGGGTTCCAAGGATCTGTTTTGGAAAAAAGGTGTGTTTTTGTAGAATTACAAACTATGCATTTTCAGACCCAGGCGGGGAGAGGAGAAAATCTGCCCCTCGTCGGTAATCAGGATGTACGTGTATTGCGGGTATTTTTTGATCAGTTTCAATCCGGCCTCTTTGCCCAGCACCATCAGCGACGTACTGAACCCGTTAGCCACTTCGGCGCTGGGGCCAAAAACCGTTACGCTGCTCACGCCAGTGGCTGGATAGCCGGTGCTGGGGTTGATGATGTGGGCGTAGCGCTTACCATTAAATACCACGAATTTTTCGTAACTCCCGGAGGTCACTACGGCACTCTGTCGTAATGGGACAACGGCGAAAACGGTGTCGTTACGTAGTGGATTGGTGATGCCAATGGCCCAGGGACTCCCGTCGGGTTGTTTGCCCCAGGTACTCATATCGCCCGATCCGTTGACGATACCAGCTTTGATGCCTCTGGCCAGCATCATATCGCGGCAGCGATCGGCAGCATATCCTTCGCCTAGCGCACCAAAGCCAATCTTCATGCCTTTTCTCTCCAGAAAAATGGTGGATTTCTCCTTATCTAGTATGATATGCTGATACCCCACCTTCTCCACCGATTTCCTGACTGCTTCCGGACTGGGCATTTCCGTCATGGAGCCGTCGAATTTCCAGATCCGGTCCATCGCAGCAAAACTTATATCGAACGCTCCGTTTGTGATTTTGGAGAACTGAAGCGCCCGCTCCGTTAAGGCAAACACTTCGGGGTCTACCCGAACCGGACCGACCCCCGAATTTTTATTGACCCGCGAAATTTGCGAATCAGCTCTCCAGTCAGAGATTAAATTCTCGATCCGCGTAACCTCGGCAATCACCGTGTCGATATTTCGTTCGGCGGTCAGTGAATCGGCGGCTACGATGGTGATATCAAACCGACTGCCCATTAATTTGACGGTTCTTTTTCGCAACACTTGGGCCGTAGTACTGAACCCCGATAAAATAAGTAACAGCAGAACTGTAGTTTTCATGCAACAAAAATCGAACGTATTCGCATTGATAACGACGAATGATCGTGAAAAAAGCAGGTGTAATCGCGCAAAGTCTACTTAACAGGTCCTTACCTTGTTGTATTAACGATCAACTCCGTTGCATTCTTAAGAAGCTATCTTGAGTAATCGGGTGAATTGGTTATTCGCCGATGCGACTACATCCCTGTTTTGTAACTCAGGCTACATAGTATACGGTTTAGGCTAATTTTTGCTTAACGCGTTGGCCGAGCTTTGTCGGATGAAAAATAACATTGAAGGAAAAGTAGTCGCTATAACGGGTGCCAGCAGCGGAATTGGCGAAGCGACAGCCGTTATGCTTGCCGCACAAGGTGCTAAAGTCGTATTAGCCGCCAGGCGATCAAACCGGTTGAAAGCATTGACCGACCGGATCAAAGCAGCCGGTGGTGAAGCCGTATTCGTAGTCATTGACATTAAACTACGCAATGATTTGGTTCGGTTGGTTGATTTGGCTTGCCAGACTTACGGACGTTTAGATGTAATCGTCAATAACGCAGGTATCAGTCGACTATCGAGGATGGATGATTTGCAGGTGGAGGAGTGGGATGAAATGATCGACGTCAATCTCAAAGGAACTTTGTATGGCATTGCCGCTGCTTTGCCGGTTTTTAAAAGGCAGGGCTCAGGTCATGTCATCAATATACTATCGACATCCGGCATCAAGATAGTTCCCCTGCAAGGAGTATACGCAGGCACTAAGAACGCAGTTCGTACCCTCACAGAGGCCTTGCGGCAGGAATCGGGCGGGGCTTACCGAGTCACCGGAATCTCGCCGGGTTTTGTCAATACCGAGTTAGCTGATCATATAAAGGACGAGGCAGCAAAAACAGCTATCCAGGAAAAAATCGCCAGGATCGCGATCTCACCCGATTCCATTGCGGGCGCTGTGGCTTACGCCATTAGTCAGCCAGCCCATGTGGATGTAGGTGATATCGTCATCCGCCCCACTATGCAGGATTAATCTTAACTTCATCCCATGGACGCTATAAGTCAAGTTACTGTTTTTAGAAGTATTTCCGAATTAACGCGGAGCATGGGTATTGCCAAGCCTCGGCATCCTTTGGTGGCACTGGTGAGTTACGACGCCGTGAAGCTCAACCGCGAACACGCCGGCCGGAGTTTCCTGATAGATTTTTATAAGATCTCTTTCAAAAAAGAGTACAAAGGACAGGTCAAATACGGCCAGGGTTATTATGATTTTGACGAAGGTGGCCTGGCCTTTTTAGCACCAAACCAGTTAGTCACCCTGTCTGGTGAGGCAGCGAGCAATGATGGTTATACGCTTTATTTTCATGCTGATCTGATCCGCAATTATTCATTAGGTAAGCATATCCAACGATATGGGTTTTTCAATTACGCGGTAAACGAAGCGTTATTTCTGTCAGACAAGGAGAAAAATATTGTAGCCAGCCTGTTCGAAAGCATAGCCACCGAACTGGAAAATAATATTGATGCGTTTAGCCAGGATGTGCTGGTGTCACAAATCGAATTATTACTTAACCATAGTAACCGTTTTTATAATCGGCAGTTCCTCACCCGCCAGGCAGTTCACCATGATTTAATCAGTCAACTGGATCAGTACTTATCCGGGCACTTTGAAAACGATTCGAGTGGATTGCCAACGGTGCAGCAAGTGGCGGACCACTTACAGGTTTCGCCCAGGTACCTGACCGATATGCTCAGGTCACTAACCGGCCAAACTACGCAGCAACACATCCATCAACAATTGATCGAAAAGGCCAAAACTATGCTGAGCACCAGCCGTCTGCGCATAGCCGAAATTGCTTATCAGCTGGGCTTCGAACACCCCCAGTCCTTCAACAAATTATTTAAACGATTGACTAATTCATCCCCCAACGCCTTCCGACAATCATTCAATTGACAAGCGGCCGAAGACCCCTGCTCCCAACTAAATTTATGCCTATTTGCTGTCCTTTTGCCACCTTTTGGATTCTGCCGGCTACGGATAACGTTGGACAGTAACAGATCACGTTTAGTTGAGTCCACTCACCAGGCTGACAACATATCGGCTTGATGGCTCGGCGGTAGGCATCATAACCATAGGCGCCTACGTAGCAATCGCCTATACTCCCGAATTGATCAGATGCACAATTGAAATAGCATTCTTGGCCTCTAACAAGACTTTAACCCGCTGACAAGCATTAACTCGCTGGCCGTACGTACTCGTTACCACCGTTTCAAAACCATAGGTAGCACCCCAGCCCAGTTGGAAACACACCTGGGCTTTCAGGTTAGCGATAGCGACCGGTAAAAGGGACGTATCCAGCAAGAATACGATAACTAAGCCGTGAACTCAACTTGAATCAAACTTGACTCCCGTTTGAACCCCGTTATTATTTTGCTCATTACCATCTTTGGCCAAACTCAGATGACTAATTAGTAATGAAAAAGGTACTCTCGATGCTGCTCATTTTGCTGGTAACCCAAAGTCTGGCGCAAAAAAATAAACCGTCCCTGGCATCGAAACGCCAGGACTACTTTATTCCCCTTACGCCGATGCACTGGACATTCCAAGCGGGGAAAGTTGATTTTATGGATTACAAAGGTCAAAAGACCATGCGGCTCGCTCAACAGGCAGGAGCCGTCGTCCTCAATGAAGTCGTCTTCCAGGACGGAACGATTGAGTTTGACCTGGAACCGATTCGACCTGAGTCAGCCCAGTCAATATACTTCCATCGGCTCGATCAAAATGAACAGGAGATTGTTTATCTACGCACCAATAGTACGATGAATCCGCTGGCCAACGACGGCATCCAGTACAGCCCCTACGTTGGGGGAGTCAACCTTTGGGATTTGTACCCGGAATACCAGGCCCCGGCGCTGCTGAAGCCGGGGGAATGGAACCATGTCAAGCTGGTTATTTCGGGCAGTCGGCTACAGGTCTTTCTCAATCAGGCTCCGCAAGCGGTACTCGACATTCCTAAGTTGGAAGCCAACTCACGTCAGGGTAGTATTGCCTTTGAGGGGGCTTCGTACCTGGCTAACTTGCAAGTGAGGCCTAACGTAGTGGACGATGTGAGTTCACTAGCTACCCCTGATTTAACCAACCATGATCCCAATTATCTGCGAAATTGGGCGGTATCCACCCCCCAGGCGTTGCCCGATGGGCATGAACTATCCGTTCGTCAGTTACCCATCCCCGACCAGTTCACTGATAGTATCGTAGCGGAACGGCGCGGTTTACTGAACCTGACCCGTAAATATGGCGCCAGTTCGACGCGACGAGTCGTCTGGCTGCGAACCAACCTTGTCGCACAGGAAGCGATTAAAACCAACCTGCAACTGGGGTTTAGCGACGAAATATGGGTTTTTCTGAACCATCAGATGGTGCTGGTCGACAAGAACTTATATCAATATAATATGCGCAAATATCCGGATGGTCGGATTTCCATCCAGAATGCTACGGTTCCGCTCAACCTCAAGACCGGCGAAAATGATCTGTTGATTGGCGTAGCAAACGATTTTTATGGCTGGGGTCTGATGGCCCGCCTAGAAAGCACGAACCATATACTCGCCACCGGGCAGGTGACACGTATCCTTTCGTTAGCAAATGAACTGGCCACGCTGGATGTATCGCCTTACGAAGGAACGTACTACAATGCAGAATTAAACTTTACACTGCGTTTTTCTAAAAAGGACAAAGCCCTTCGGGTCCAGGTAGGGAGTCAGGACGGGTTAGATCTGCAGGCGTTAGGCCATCACACCTTCTTATATGCCCCATCCAGTGCTGCGTTTGAATTTGACCCAATCCATCAAAAGGTGGTCCTACGCCAGGGAACTGACACTAAAGAATTTACAAAAGAGTGAGTATTCAATTGGCAGATGGGGTCTCTTTAGCCAGTGTGACGCCCAGCGGAGTAGTCTGCTGAGGTAAGCTTATTACTAAGCGTATGAAGATTGTACTCTATAGCCTCGTTCGGGCAGGAAAACGAGCCAGGTAAAGCTGAGTAATTAAAGAACTATCCGGTTACCCCCACTTACAGCGTTTGCATGAGCTGGCCTGTTTCGTGTTTTGTACCCGCTTCACCGAACGAATGCTTTTTCCGTTTCGTCGGATTTTCCGTTGATTTCTCGTCGGAGACGGTCAACCTTTGACGTCATAAACTCTTTCCAATAACCATTAACAAAATAAACGTTATCATGAACATCAGCTATCCCCATACGATTGAGAACTGCATTGGCGAAAAACTAATCTTTCGGGAAGCCCAACGTCTCAGCAGGGCCTACAACTCGCTTCGGCGTCGAGTAGCCAATACGTTGCTTCGCCTTTACAATTAGCAACCTGATGCGCTGATCCAGCACTCGCACGATGATCTGGCGGCCATGACCGGCACGGCCACCGAGTTCCTGATTCGTACCCTAATCGAAATAACCCCGTCGGAGAATTCGGATGATACAGCCGGAGAAGTTGCGCCGGGCCAACTGGTAATCGCCACGCGGGAAGTTACCGGGTAGCTATTGGTAGACGAATTATTTACCGGTGGATCGCTTAACGGCAAAACCTGCACGTTTAGTCAACCTTGTCAAAACCAGGCTAACCAAGCCTGTTGAGTCAGTGGTTTTTGGTGACAAAGCGGACCGACCCGACAGGTTAAACGCTTTTACTACCTCATTGTCATCAAACGCACAACTTGCGATATAAAAGCCCAGTTTTCGGTAGCTCTCGAATTGTTCTTCGTTAAAAAATTGATCGCCCGTAGATTGATGTGGAAATGTCTTGTTTTTCATTGCGTACTCCCGAACGTCAATGGGCAGGCCCTTATCTATAATTGACGATTTAATGTACAGCAATTTTCCGGTAGGTTTTTTATCGCCGGCATACGAAATATTCCCCAGCGAATAATTAGCGGCCGAAAACCTTCCGTCAGTTCTATTCGTAATTGGGAGCAGGTTGATGTCAATCTCTGCCCCAAAATCGATTCGGCACCGTCGAATAGCGTTGGCAATTCCTTCGCAACTGAACTGATCATCCTGTTCTGCATCGCAAACAACAATAAAGGCACATCGTCTGCGTACCATTTCGTATAAGCCCATGTTATCGAAGTGACCGCCATCCGATAAGGCAATGAAATCGTTACGGGTATTGGTTTTCCCCATAAGGTTGTTGATGATATACCCCAGGCCAAATCCTGGATCGGACGATTGCCAGGTGCTTTTTCGAGGATTCCCGATCCATCGTCCCAATTGAACGTTAAATACGGTCAATAAAAAAGCGGTGGCAGCGGAAGAGTGGTAACCCTGGTTCGGGTTAACCGCAGCCCCCGAAGTGGCCATAGCGGTGCCGATAGTGGGCCCACCGTCTTTAAACGCATAGTGCTCCGTTTGACGAAAAGCGTAATCGTATGATTTAGTCATTCCATTGGCCGAAGCTTTTATCATACTAAAGTCGAACCCACAAAATAAGGGTGAGAATATAAACGACTCAGCCATCCGGTCTTGTCGGTCCAGATCGGTCACTTGCGAAGCGTTAAGGGCCGTGTTCAGCACTGGGTATGGACCGTAATAACCATACTCGTTACGCATCTTACTCAGTTTCTCATCGTCTAAATTATCAAACCCTGTGAAGGGGTTAGCCGTTCGTTGGCGGTCCGTGCTTCGGCGGGTAGCCCCCAAGTAAGCCCTCACCAACCGGTTGCGATAAAAATGATACATTGAAAATTCATTTACGCCAATCTGCCTGGCCAGTAGATAAGCCGCTAGAAAGCAGATCAACATAAGGGCTAAGTTTTTTAGGTGTACGTACCCGTGAGCGTCATCAGGCATTTGCCCGCCTAACAGGTTAATTACTTTATTGGCCAGCCATAGAGCGGGCGGGATCAACCCCGGCAGAAATATTAACAGGCCCAGGGCAAACACATAAGGGCCCGCTAAGCTGAGTACATTCAGGAACTGGGAGAAAGTATTCGTTGACCCGGTCTCTTTCGACGTTTTAATACTGAACGCGGCTTTTACCGTAGAGCCAATCAAAGCCACCCATCCGCCCGTAGCGGCAATCACCCACTTACTTTCAAACAGACTACCGACAAATAACTTGCCTAACAGGGCGGACGTAGCAATTAGAATCCACAGGAAAGATATACGGTGAACGTAAGCACCCATCCGGCCCCACCATTCCCTTCGCTCGTCTGGAAAATATTTACCAAGCAACGCCATTCGGGCAACCACCGTGATGCTGAATACTTCCAGTGCCAGCGGCAATCCGAAAATAAATTGAAGCTGATCGTCTATATAAACGACCTTATCAACACCATTGTCCGATACAACAAAATAGGTTTTTGCCGCTTCAATGTGTTCCAGGATGGTCCATGCGGCAACGAGGCAGGCTAGTCCGATTGCGGTAGCAATCAAGGTGGACAAAATTAAAATAGCCCAAGTTCCCGAAGAGCTATTCCCAAAACTTCGAATGCCCTGATTGTATTTGCCCAAAATGGCAACGAGGAATAAAGCCATAAAGGTTATGACCGTAGCGGGAAACAACGTCTTTATTTTGCTGAATGTCGAAGGATCTGCACGCGAATACAACCAGGCACTAAGTAGGTAGGCGACTACAGCGCCGATCCATATAATCAACTTGCTTAGTTTATTGGTGTGCTCTCTTCGAATACCTACAAACCGGATGGCTTCAGTTGAATAGATTTGCATACCCCAACCGGCCAGCAGCGATACGGGTATCAACAGAATCGCACTCGCACTCAGCACGTACTGCCACGATGTATTCTGCCACGAAAAGTCGTTCAGCCACAATTCATATAATAAATTGCCCAGGAACAGCACCGCAAGTAGCAACAGAAAGATGACAATCTGGTTCATCAGGGTATTTCGTAACCAGGTTATACCCACCGTCCAGGCATCGGCAGACATGATACTGGACTTGGGGGCCAGGTAGTTACTGAACATCCTGAGCCACCGGATAGGCCTCAATTCTTCGCCTAGTGGATTGGGCGATTTGTCCGTGCAGAGCCGGTTGGTAACTTTAACCACAGAGCCGTCTCTTTTTATCCATGCGGCCAGCCAACTGCCGATATAGCCGCCCCCCGAGACGGTGGATAAATAATCAAACTTGTTGATCAGGTTGTGGTTGGCTAATCCCTGCAAAACGCCCAGGTTAAACGTAGCGGAACGAATGCCACCACCCGAGAAAGCCAATGCATAGAGGTCCATCTCCCCGCCCTTCTGAAAAGGGTCTTGCACAGGCGAATTGCCCTTTGTCTTTATGGTCGAGACATAGCCAGGCTCCGTTATATGTAGTTCGTTTTTGCGCCAAACGCGGTTTTTCTGTATTTCTTCCAGCTCCGATTTAAACACTTCCTCGAACGACAACGGTACCTGTCTTTTCAACAGGTACTCAATCCGCTTATCGTCAACTTGCAGGAGTGTTTCCGCATCGACCGCCGAATCTTCCTCAAGCTGTTCATACCGGCTCAGGACTTTAATTTCGTCGGTGCTCAACAGGCTTTTTTGGTCAGAATCGCTCACATGCCACATTTGCAAAATCCGTTGTGCCTGTGCCTCATAACCGCCCCCGCCCAGCGCCAGGACAACTTCTATTGGAATGTATTGCAAAGCCAACGCTAACTGCACTCGTTCTTCAGGGTGTTCATATAAAATCGCCTTTATGACTTTACGCCAGTTGAACGGCGTCGGATAGGCCCCAAATTCATCAAACATATCGTTTATGCCCCTTCGCCAGTTATTCCAGATCCATTGGTGAAGGGATACGCACAACGTGGTCGTATAGGCTACGCACACAGGTACATCCACCGCCCGTTTGCTGATCCACACCAGTTCCACCGCCCGTAAGCGAAAACTGTCTTCTTTAGATTTTCTGGATTCACCCAGTTGTACGTTTTCTTCAAGATGAATAATTTGGTTCAACGTTGAACCAAATTCCTCTGGAGGAATATTCAGCACGCTGTTTTTTACGGGGTAGTTTCTCCTTTCATAGTTACCGATTTGGGTAATCGAACCTCTTAAGAGCGATGTCTGTATACTGGTAATCACTGAAACAGCCCGAGCCGTTAGGTCAACAATGGCATTCATCGCGGGGTGCAGTTAAGGGTTGGGAAAATAACCGGGTTGTTAAACCTGGGGTTGTTGAACAAAATGAGGATGTCTGAAGAGTAACTAAAATCAGATTACGTGCGCGGTTACATTCGGGGGTTAGCTTTTACTGAAACCTGTCTTTTTGCTACGTAGATTACTAGATGTGTCAGGTTAAAAAGTATAAGGTCAAACCCAATTCCTATCAATCTGGTGTGCCACCATTAATGTACTCTTACTCGCTGGCCAAGACCCGACTAAGAATACAAACCTTCATCCAACCTCTCCAACAACGCAATGGGAAAATTCCCGTATTTGAGTGTGTGATCCCAGAAAGCAAGTTGTTTTGTAAACGTCCCTGATAGCTGATTTGTACGTTGTGATAAGGCCATGCCAATAGATAAAATAGCCTGTTCTAGAAAATATTTTGCTGGTGGCGCCCTTACAATTTAAATACAGATTTGTCTAGTAGAGTTTTTGTACTTTTTCAAGTTTCAGAACGTAGCGTTTCTGCGGAAAAATGGAATCCTGTTCGCCTGTCGATAATCAGCTGTCTGACTGACCGTCAGCATTCACTATGGGCCACCAGAGGTCTACTTTTAGGGTAGCGGTTCCATATAAAACAGCCCGCTACCTGACGTCATGCTAAGCGAACTAACCTCCGATGTGATCGAGACGATGCTGGTCAATCAGTATTTCGGTCGGCTTGGTTGTGCTGCCGAAAACCGGATTCTGATTGAACCGGTGATGTATTACTACGACGGGCACTTTATTTATGGGCTGACCCGGCAGGGCACCAAAACGCAACTGTTGCACAAAAATCCGAACGTGGCGTTTGAAATCGACGAGGCAGTCGGCCAGGGTAGTTGGCGGAGCGTAGTCATTGAGGGGGTTTACGAAGAATTGCTGGGTGACGACCGGGATGATGCCCTTTTTTTTCTGCGACAACGAAAAATCCCGGTCTTTGCCGACGAACGATTTGGCTATCCGGGTGTCGAGGCTCCAGTTGGGCATAAAGTCGTATATCCCGTTGTGTATCGGATTCGGATCGTAAGTAAAACGGGCCGTTGTTACCAGCGTTCTCTCGACTTCCATCAAATTGTTGAGGACCATACAGCGTAATCGTACAAGCCACTACGTCCTTAGATAGGGACGTAGTAAAACAATGTCAACCGCCGTCTTCACTCTATACGCTACATAACGTCAGGCTTTTCGCCTGGCGTCGTGCCACGGTTCAGTTTAACTGCCGGAATAACCATGGTCCGCCAGCGGTGGCACGGCTCCTAGCGAAAGTCTAAACTTATTAACTGGGCAATTACCTGAGGTTTAACCCGAATCAGATTCGATACACCCTTAACATCCGAAATAGTTTCGACCGCTCGTTCAGCGGCCTGTGACTGATAATTCCAGTCCACATCGCCCTCAAGCGTTACACATCCGCGTTGTACCTTAACCATGGACTGAGGCACCTGACTGTGCCAGTCAAAAGAACAGAGGCACGAACTAGAGATATGCTGATTGACCTCATTCCGCAGGATGATTGGCTCATAAATGGATGGAAGATCTATTTTAGTCTCCATGATAAACTTCAACTCCTTATAAACCGGAACGCACCCGGCAAAAACTGGTATGAGGATGAGGCTGTCAATCAATATTGGCTCAGGCGGTTAGGTCTTTGGATGATCTCCATTCACCAGTATTATGATGCGTTTGGCGTTTTACCTCATGTAGGAGATCGACTATCTGATCAGCCCGGCACGGGCTTATTGGTTTTTGAGCGGGAGGTTAATGGCCTATCAACGGCGATCACGTATATCCTGTCTGACTGAAGCAGTTGAATAAGTCGATCGATAATTGCTCACCTTGTTTTATGGTCTGTCTCGATTAGGACAGTGCTGCTTCAATTTCTGATTTGGGTCCAATAGTGTAGGATGGCTTTGCTATACTGGTAGGGCGTCGCCATTAATTTGCGGGTAAAGGCCAACGGACAAACACTTTACCAATTAGTTAATTATAACTAGTTGCTTATAGATATATATAGTATAATTATTTATAAATAGTCTATATAACAATCTGTTACAATGAATAATATTTTATTAACTAGTAATGATATTATAAGTATAATTACTTAATTTTTACCTCTCTCTATATATGGGCAACTATACCTACGAACTCAAACCCAAATCTTCCCTTATCTCATGAGTTATTTGAGCAATTATTCAATATATAAAGGTTGCTGAATAGCTGATTTATCAGCCGCTACATACTCATCCACCTCCCGACAAAGGCTAAATAAAAAAATGGGTGATGTATTTACTGCGCCTTATGTAAACCCTTAAACTTCCATGGAGAATTCTGTCCTAGACAAATCCGTATTAGTACAAAGCGTATTGATGGCCTCTCCAAATGGGGTATTGGTCCTTCAGCCTATTTTTAGCCTTAAAGGCGGACGACTCGACCTGTTTCTGACATCCATTAATGCAGCAGCCCAGGAGGACTTGACGTGTCCAGTGCGTGAAGTGCTGGGGCAGTCACTCGGTCACTTTTTTCCCCACCTGGCGGGCCGTGAAGCCATGGACCGCTACTGGGATGTTGTCAGCACCGGACAACCGGATCAGTTCGAGATCACCAGCGTTCGGGCGGGCCAGTCTATACCCAGCCTCTTTGAGGTATCGGTTGTTCCGATACTTCATAATTTACTCATAACGTATACGGAAATGCCCCAAACGTCCGACGAAGACGATACGGCTGAATCTGGCGCTACGCTATTGCAACAGGCCTTCAATGAAGCAGCCAACGGCCTGTCCGTCTTTGAAGTTATCCTGGACAACCATGGCCAGCCCAGTGACTTTCGGCTTGTCATGCTCAATAAGGCGGGAAGGACAATGAGTGGCTCGCTGGGTGAAGAATTAGTGGGAAAGACGCTCTGGGAAATGTACCCGGCCACCAAAATCAATGGGCTTTTTGATCGCTATGTTCAGGTTTGGCAAACGGGTGTGCTATTTTCCTCGGAACATTATTACCCTGAATATGATATTTGGCGGGATGTTAAAATCGTTCGTGTCGAGCGGGGCGTGTTAGTGAGCTATACCGATATTACAGCCCTGAAAAAATCGGAGGAGCAGGCGCGCCAGCAGGCTCAGTTGGTCGATGATCTGCTGGAGCGAATACCGGTGGGGATCGCCGTTCTCACACCCGTTACGTACGAAAACAGTGTTGGTAACCGACAGGTGTATTTCAAGGTGGTACGGGTTAATTCCCTTTTTGAAGAAGTGATCGGCCTGTCAGCCTCCCAAACAGTTGGTCAGTTTACCAACCGGCTTCTGTCGAAAACGAATGCCGAAGAACTACTTAAAAGCGGACTGGCAGCTCTCGAAAGTGGCAAAACACAGGTGATTGAGCTGGAATTGGCTGCCTATTCCTCCGCCCACTGGTATCAGTTATCCATGGCTCCTACCGGTGAGCAACTGATTGTTAGTTTCACCAACATCACCCCGCTAAAGCAGGCGCAGCACCACCAGACGGAACTGCTTGATTCGGTGCTCAGTGGTTCCCAAAATGCCATTCTGGCTTTTGACTCTATACGGGATTCTACGGGGACAATTGTCGATTTTCGCTACGTCCTACAAAACGAAGCAAAACGGCAGCTTGCGGGCCGAACCGACGAACAGACGCTGGGCCGCACCATGCTGGACGTATTTCCGCAGGTTAGGGAAAAAGGGTTGCTGGACCGCTACGTTGAGGTCGTTACGACTGGCTATCCACTGAGGACACAGACGGAGTTTAACTACGGCAATAAGTTAGGTTGGTACGATTTATCAGCCGTAAAATACGGGGATGGCCTGGTACTCACCATTCAGGAGAAAACAGTCGAACAGCAGATTCTTCATCAATTACAAAGCAATAGCGAACTTCTTCAGACCATTATCGATAACACCCCTGCGGGGTTAGTGTTCTGGGAGGCCGTACGAGACGATAAGCACCAATTAATTGACTTTCGCTACCGATTGAGTAACCTGATGGATACCTATACGACAGGACATTCGCCAGAAACCCTGCTAGGTCAGGATCTACTACGTCTTTTTCCCCGTTTCTGCGGAACACCGCTGGAAACAAGCCTTCGGGAAACTATCGAGACGGGCCAAACGCAGCGGATGATGTTCACGGACTACGTAGAAGCCAGCGATGGCTGGTTCGATGCCCAGTTCATCCGGGTTGGCGACGGCGTACTGATGAGCTATATCAACGTCACCGAAGCGCATCAGGTGCAACTTGCCCAAAAGCACCAGGCCGATTTAATGCATCTGGTCATCAATGCCCAACCGGCTGGTATCGTCCTGTATGAACCCGTTCGGCAGCCAACAATAGATGGGCAGCCCGGCCCGATAGTCGATTTTACGTACGTACTAGTGAATGAAACCGAACGTCGGCTGACGGGTCGATCAGACAGCGAATTGATCGGACAGCGGTTCAGGCAGTATTTCCCCAGTGATCAGGGACAGGAGTTTTTTGCCTTTCTGGTTGACGTGGCTGAAACTGGCCAGCCCAAAGAATGGCTACTTCCCTTTTTTAGTGATGGGATACGGGGCTGGTTTCAGTCGTCATTGGTACGGCATGGCAATCAGGTACTCTTTACGTTTCTGGACGTAACCGAACTCAAACGTCAACAGCAGGAACTGGAGCATACCAATCAAAACCTGCACCGGAGTAATGAGAACCTCCAGAAATTTGCCTACGTGGCCAGCCACGATTTACAGGAGCCGCTCCGTAAGATTCAGTCGTTAGGCGATATGCTGGCTACCAATTACGTCCAGGTACTGGATGAAACGGCTCAGGATATCATTGGCCGGATGCAGGGAGCAGCCCAGCGGATGTCCAGGTTGATCAAGCATTTACTCACCTACTCCCGCTTGTCTACCCAACTAGTTCAGGTAAAACCCATCCGGCTAATTTACCTGCTCAACCATGCGCTGGACGATCTTTCTACGGTTGTGCAGGAGTCAGGTGCCCGTATCGAATGGGGAGATTTGCCGGTCATTCAGGGTGACGAAGGGCAGTTAGTGCAACTGTTTCACAACCTGCTGTCAAATGCCCTCAAGTACCGTCGCCACGATGTTTCTCCCCAGATTCAGATTAACTGCCGTACAGTAACTGCCAAGCATCTGCCCGTTTCGGTCCGTCATACCATTACTCCTACGATTGAAACTGGGGAAACCACCTTGTTTCAGGAAATCAATGTAACCGACAACGGAATAGGTTTTGATGAAAAGTATCTGGACCGGATTTTTCAGGTTTTTCAACGCTTGCATGGCAAAGATGTATATGCCGGTACGGGCATCGGTCTGGCGATTTGCCAGAAGGTGGTCGAAAACCACCGGGGTGCCCTGACGGCCACCAGCCAACCAGGCGCGGGAGCTACCTTCAGCGTCTATCTCCCCATTCCCCAAACGTAGTAAGTCGTAAATACTGCTCTCATACCTTCCTCTTTTTAACCTAATAAACGTGAACCGGACACTCTCTTTTTCTGATCAGGACCTGCTCGAATTGCTGGAACAACAAACTAATGAACAAGTGGAAGAGGCTCCTTTTGGGCTGGTTCGCATGAGCCGGGAAGGGGTGGTGGTCGCCTACGGCAAATCGGAGTCGCATATCACTGGCATTACAAAAGAATATGCCCTGGGCAAATATTATTTCACCCAGATCGCGCCCTGTGCCAACAACCGGATGATTGCGGCCAAATATGCCCAACCGTCACTGGATGAGGAATTAGACTATATCCTGACTTACATCTGTGAGCCGGTTAAGGTCCGCTTACGGCTGCTAAAATCGCCTGCGAGTCGCTATCAATATTTTCTGGTGGATCGAAAGTCTATTGCCTGATGGAAGTGAACGCGCAACAGCAGCTCCTGAAGCTATTACCGCTTTTTCATCGGTCGCCGGTGGCCATGGCCAGGGTCGATGCGCAGGGGTTTATTCATCAACTGAATCCAAAAGCGGTTCAGTTGATGATGCCGATGGTGGCCCACCTGGGCCTGTCCGGCGACAACCTGCTGGATACGTTAACCGGCTTTCTGCCGTCGGTTGGACGGGCCGTTACCAACTTCAAGCCCGAATTCGGTATGATCATCGAACAGGAGCCCTACCGCATTCGGCTTATGATAGACTCCACGTTGATTGAGCGGCAGTTCAGCCTGACGGTAGAGAAAATCTCGTCCGACAGCCTGCTGATTTTCTTTGAAGACTTAACGGATTTATTAACAAAAGTTAATCTTCTTCACCAACGCTCATGATCTGGAATTCGGGTAACGTGCAACGGATTGTTCTCGACATGGCGGGCCGAATTCTACAACAGCCCCATGCCGGACGACCAACGGGGGTTTCGCCCACGTTGGACCTGTACCGCGATCTGGGTATGGATTCCCTGCAACGGATGGAGTTGGCGGCTCACCTGAATGAATTTTTTGGCCTTTTCGCAACGTCAGCCGACAACTATTTGCTGGCCAGCACCCGACTGGACCACTGGACGAATTGTATTTTGCGGGCACGTACTGAGATCGATGACACGCTGACCTTCCGTACATCGGGTACCACCGGACAAGCGGCTCCCGTGCGGCACAGCCTGATATCTCTGCTGGCTGAAGCTCGCTATCTAGTGCAGCTCATTCCCCGGCCCGATCAGGTTGTCAGTTTAGTGGCGGCTAGTCACATCTATGGATTCATTTATACCATTTTGCTGCCCGCGCTCTGGGAGCGGCCCCTGCGGTTACGAGCTGACGTAACAGTGGCGGATATTAGCGCCAATACCCTGATCATTGGTACGCCCTTCACCTGGGAGTTACTGTATCAATCGCTGGGGCAGGGCACGCTGGTTTCCTGCCAGGGTATAAGCTCAACTGCCTCTATGTCACCCGGTCTGTTCAATCAACTCAATCAGGCGGACGTATTCCTGACGGAAATCTATGGGTCGTCGGATACGGGTGGCATAGCCTATCGTTGTCACTATGAGGACCCGTTTACTTTATTTCCCTACGTAACGCTACTGGCGGGAGAGCCGCCATCCATTGTGCGTTCCGACACCGGTGTTAGCTACTACGTCCCTGATCGACTCGAACGGGTGACGGACCGGTCCATCCGGCTTTTGGGCCGCTTCGACGAGTCCATATCTATTGCGGGCGTCAATGTCTATCTACCTCATATTCGGCGGATCATCGAAGCCTGTCCACTGGTCGCTGACTGCGACGTATATGCCAAGGCGGAATCAGGCAGCCGGGAATTATATAGTGCTATTCGGCTGCGAACTCATACAGAATCAACTAGAGATGCCTGCCTGCGCTGGCTTCGGGATCAATTGAGCGCTCCCGAAATGCCTAAACATGTGTACCTGTATTAATTCGGACTTAAAAGGCAAAGCCTGTTGCCCTTGAGACGACTTCATCCCTGAATAAAAATTGAATTATGCAGTGTCAGGCTTGTTACCTGTTCAATGATCTGGTTTGCCAGGAACGCCTGATCGGAGTCAATTCGCTACAATCGCTTAGGGGTTTAGTCCGTCGGTATATCATTCATTAATCTTTCCATGACTCATATCCGGTTACCAGGCTATGAAAGCCCTGTTCTTATTAATTCCATTCTTTGGATGGAAGGTGAGGCCAACTATACCCGCATCCATCATGTTGATGGGTGCGTTAGTCTGGTGACCAAGCCCCTTAATTACTTTACCTCCTTCGCCGGTTTAGTACGGGTACATCGTTCGGCCATTGTCAATTCTGTCTACGTCCATCGATTAGCGTATACAAAAGGTCGATGGGGATGGGTTTATCTAGTCAACGGCAAAGTTGTAGCCGTTTCCAGGACTTATCTTCCTCTCCTCATAAGCTTGTTTCCTCACGGGCCGATCGAGGAAGCCATGTGAGTAGGTGAATTTGATTAATATAAATAAGGGATTTCCTATTTATTTACTCACACAGGCATAACCAACACGGGTCTGGTTGTGTGATTCAGCACATCCTCGGCGACACTCCCCGACAGAAAGTGCCGTATTCCTTTATAGCCATGCGTGAATAACACAATCAGATCTGCATCTACCTCGTCAGCAAAGTCGATAATACCATCCGGCACATTCTTCGCCTGACGTATCGTACAGGTAAACTCCGTAATACCTTTGCCAGTCGCAAATTCATTGACCCAGTCGCGTATACCTTCCGGAACACGGCTATCAGTCGGCGTCAGCACGTACAGAAACTGATGCAGGCCCCGCTCGCCCATCTGAAATGGATAATGCTGAACCGCTTTCAGGCGGTCATCCAGGTCAACGGCATAGACAATAGTTTCCGGGCGGAAATGAGCAGCGGGATTCTTTATAATGAGTACCGGGCAGTGCGCGTACCGAACAATGCTTTCCGCATTCGAACCAAATAGCTATTCTTCCAGACCGGACGCCCCCTCCGAGGTCATCACAATCAGATCGGCAGGAGCATCCGTAACATGGTGAATGAGTCCCTGACCGTTGGTCAGTAACGTGGGAACAATGGTTACGCCTTGGTGCTGGCTATTGGCGGCAAATTGATCTAATTTGGTTCTAGCCTCCCGTTCTATTTCCTGGCATTCTGCTACCGTCAGGTTCGCGGCAACCCTTGTCGCATCCACGAAAGCAGATACGGGCATTGGATAAACCACGGAATGCAGCAGAAGTATCCTAGATCGGTTCGTTCTGGCAAGAGCAACGGCTACCGATAGCGCCACGTCTGTTTCAGGACCCAGATCGGTTGGAACAACAATCGTATTCATACGTAGGCAAATTTTAGATGACTGGGACAAAGGAACTTACTAGTATCCTCCCGCAACCGGACGACTACTACGTAATCTATTGATTTATATCACATTCAGACCTGACCTGGCTCCGGGTATGCTGGCTGGACCAAGTGTAGTTTTGGTCCGGATTAAAGATTTGAACTGCGGATTAACCCCCAATTAATCATGGAGACACTGGACACGCTTCTGACTATCGCCTACGTAGTGGTGAACATCTTTTCAGTAACGCAACTGATCGGCACGTATCGCTGGCCTGCCACTACCCGAGTCCTTTTCTTTCTGCTTTTTAGTATAGCCGCGTTTGTTAACATTCGAAACGCGCTCGAAACGCCCTGGGTCTACCAGAGCTATGCCGATTATGCCATACCCATTTACCGGCGATTTATTCTTGGTCTGTTCGACGACTTTACGATACCAATCGTACTCAGTATCGGCGTTGGTCAGATCCTGATTGCGTTCTCCATGTTTATAAAAGGTGACTGGTTTCGGATGGGCTGTCTGGGCGGGCTGGTTTTCTGCGTCGCCATCGCTCCGTTGGGATTAGGATCTGGGTTCCCCTCCTCGCTGCTGTTTGCCCTGGCTTTTTATCGACTTTACCAGCAGCAAAATCGGAAGCCCACAAACCTTATCCGTTCGATTATGCCAGCATTGGTACGTTCACCTGGCCAGCCAGTATGTCAACTGTTCGGTGCTGGTTGGGTATGAGTGGCATCTATCAAAACTCTTCAAACAGGGGGCTGACCTATGGTTGAATACCCCAAAGCTCACCCGCGAAGCCTCCGGCACCAGCGGCATGACTGCTGCCATGAACGGAGCGATCAACTGCTCAACCAACGACGGCTGGATACCCGAATTTGCCCGGAATGGAATCAATAGTTTCGTTCTACCTGAAGCGGATCTTACCTGGCCTGCTCACGAGCAGGACGCCTTCGATGCAGACAACTTGTTCACGTTGCTGGAAACAATCATTTTGCCGATGTATTACGAAAAGCCGGACCAATGGCTCCGTATTCTTAGAGCCAGTATGGGT
Source organism: Spirosoma endophyticum (assembly GCF_900112365.1). GTDB lineage: Bacteria > Bacteroidota > Bacteroidia > Cytophagales > Spirosomataceae > Spirosoma > Spirosoma endophyticum. The sequence continues at coordinate 893,803 of NZ_FOLQ01000001.1, forward strand.
GATATTTTGCTCTATTTCGATTTTAACCGGATGGCAACCGAGTATTACGAAAAGCTGTATTCACTTCCTCAGGAGTCAGCAATACTTGCCGAGCCATTACCTGCCTGCGGATAGAAACGTGTATGGCTTTAGTTGAACACGTACGAAAAACTGGCGGCTCTCCTCACCCTTATGCAGCAGCAAACAGGCCTCAGTGCAATTGTTGTGCTAGATGGTTAGCAGGCAAAGTTCATGATCCGTTAACCGACAGACCTTTACTTTCGTCTGATGTAGGATCGTTTCAGAAATGACCTGTTCATCGAGCAACAGAAAGTCATACGAACGTAGTAGCAAATGCATCGTTATAGCCAGTTCAGGCGAGGCCAGCAGCGTTTCTGGGTTGAGTTCGCCAGCCCACGATTGGGTGAGCATCTCCAGCCATTGGTCCAGCCGCGCTTTCGCCTGTTGTTTGGCAGCCCGATACGTTTCCCTGGTAAGCGCCAGACTATCGTCGAGGTCGTACGAATGCAAAATCGTCAGGCGAAGAGATTCATTAGGATTGGCTGTTTGCCAGCGACGTAGCGCAAGGGCAGAGTCAACCGAGCAGTCTGTAGCATAAAAGGCTGTTTTCATCGCTATTATCTGGCGTTACATAACGCACAAAAATAGCTGGCCCACCTGCCCTGGCAGATGAGCCAGCTTAGCTCCCAACCTGATTGTTATCAGTGCTCACCCGTTAGTTACCAGCGGGCCCGGCGCAGTGTTTCAGGCTGCAACACTTTAATACCTGATCCACTAACTTCGATGAGGCCATCCTGTTTGAACTCACTCAGGGTGCGGATCAACGACTCGGTCGCGGTACCCACTACGGCCGCCAAGTCATCGCGCGTGAGTTGAATCAATCCTTGTGCTTGCTGATCATGCAGGCGCAGGAGTGCATCGGCTACCCGCCGTCGTAGTGAATTGTAGGCCATACCGACCAGTTGCTCTTCGCGTTCGCTCACGTGGCCCGCCAGGAGCTTAATAAATTGCTGCCCTACATCCTTATTGGCCAGCAGCAGGTGTTTAAAATCCTCGTTCGGAATATAAATCAGTTCGGACGATTCCAGCGCGACAGCCGAGTCCGTATAGGCAACATTTTCCAGCAGGGCGAGGTAGCCGAAAAACTCACCGGAATTGTAAAAACCCGTTATCAACTCTTTCCCGTCGGCGTTGGCCCGAACAGTCTTGACCTTTCCCGATACCAGGAAATACAGCCGCGTGGGTTCATCGCCTTCGGTGTAGATAAATTGTTTCTTATGAACCAGATGCGCTTTCCGGTCAACCGATAGACTCGCTAAATTTCCGATCTCTTTAGCGTCAGACAGAAACTGACTCAGCCCATCGTTCTGCAAATCATAGTCCGGTCTTAAGTGCTGGAACCGGTTCAGCCGCCCTTCAATGGCACTCAGCAATTCACTTTCGTCGAAGGGTTTTGTCAGGTAATCATCGGCCCCCAGTTCCATTCCCTTTCGAAAATCAGTACGTTCGGTTTTCGCCGTCAGGAAGATAAACGGGATACCCGTCAATTGCGGATTTTTATTGAATATGTGTAGTACCCCATAGCCATCCAGCACGGGCATCATAATATCGCAGATGACCAGATCAGGGGGTGTTTGCAGGGCTTTTTCGACACCGACCTTGCCATTTTCTGCTGTCAAGACGGTGTAGCCGGTCAGTTCCAGAATCTCGGCCGTATTATCCCGAATATCGTCGTTATCTTCAATCAGGAGGATAGTTTTCATAAGGTAAGGTTAAAGTTACAGTTGTCCCCTGATTCAGTTCACTTTGGAGGTCAAGGGTCCCTCCCATCAAGTCGATGTAGCGGGCAACAATATGCAGGCCTAGTCCTGTACCGGGAATATTCGCTACGTTATGGGCCCGAAAAAATCGATCAAACAGGTGTTCCTTATCTTCTTTAGATATACCGATGCCCCGATCCTGTATGGATAGAAACAACTGACCATTCGCACATGTCCCCGTCACGGTCACGGTCGAGCCAGGCCCGGAGTATTTTACGGCGTTTGAGAGTAGGTTGATCAGCACTTTTCGCAAGAGAGACGGGTCGAGCCAGGCCGGTTCCGGACAGGCCAGTTGGGTTTGGATGGTTTGATCCGCTTTGAGCGCCCCGGTCATATCCGCCACCACGTCCCCAACCAACTGAGTTACATAGACCGCGACAGGATGAGCCTCAATTTTGCCCTCCTCCAGCCGACCCACCGACAGGAACTCCTCCAGAATGTCGTTTAGTTGCTTCACCGACGAGCGGATACGGTCGATGTGTTTCTGGCGTTTATCCTGCTGATCACCACCGGGGTATTTTTCAATCAGCGTGGCCGAGGTCTGTACGGCTGTCAACGGAGTGCGAAATTCGTGAGAGGCCATCGATACGAAGCGGGACTTCAACTCGCCCAGTTGCCGCTCGGCGGCCAATGCTTTCGAGAGTTCATCTTTGGAGAGTTCTAACTGATCGAGCGTATTCATCAGCGCATGGGTGCGGTCGGCCACTTTCTGCTCCAGGTCGGCATTAAGCCGTTCAATATGCTCGTTGCGGGCCAGCAGTTCCCGCTCGGATTCTTTTTTAAAGGTGATGTCGATGATGTAGGCGACCACGTGCAGCTCATCCTCCAGCCGAAAATAACTTAAGCTGATTTCAACCGGAAATACCGAGCCGTCTCTCCGTTGCGCCTGTAAGTCCCGATTGTGTCCCATGGCCCGTACCTGCGGGTTAGCATTGAACGACTCCCGAAGCTTTTCGTGGTAATGACTCACGCTCGTTGGAACCAGTTGCTCAATGGTCATCGACACCAATTCACCGGTCGCATAGCCCAGCAACTGATCGGCTAACTGGTTGGTCGACACGATACGACCACGCTGGTCGCAGACGATGATGCCTATGGTCGCGTTGGAGAAAATGGCTTCATAGCGACGAACGCTGTGTGCCAGTTCGCGTTCGGTCCGGTGCAACCGGTCCAGGTTGGTGATACGTACCAACGACAGTTGACTCGCTTCGATAGGCATAATCATCAAACGCCCCCAGAACGTATCACCACCGGCTCGAACCAGCTCCATTTCTTCATCGTAATGACCCGCCTGAACCAGTTGAGCAATTGTCTGAATTCGTTCGTTGCTGGATAGCGGCTGGCTGCGAAAGAAAGGGTTGTTTACGTCCAGCAATTGTTGTTCGGTGGTGTACCCCATCATCCGAATACCAGCCTGGTTGATACGGATGTACCGATCCTGTTGCGTATCGTATACCCCCAGAAAATCAGCATCATGTTCGAACATCAGGTTCATCAACGCATTCGTAGATAGACTGGTTAGCATGAAATAAGTAGTTCGTGAAGTGAATGACCAGGTAGCGATTTCTTTCGGCAAATTACATCATAACGTTCAGTAACAAGCCAATAATCAGTGTCCTACATGACGAACGTCAGGTTGTTTTATTTACCAAATTCCCATTTTTACAGCCATATTCAATAATTTATTCAGCAACTAATTACGTACCCCAGGCCGTTCGTTATGATGCCCGACTATTCCTACCCGATCCTGATTCCCGCCAAGTCGGCCGTCCTGTTGGTCTTTATGCCGCTGGATCGACAGCGACACCCGTCGCTGGTCGCCCTGGCAAACTCTCTGCAACAACAGTTGGGTAATCGCCTTCGGGTACTGCGCATTGATGAGGCAAATCATCCCGACGTAGTGCGCAGTTTTGATATCACCGAAACCCCGGCTTTTGTGCTGGTGCAGCAGGGCGTCGAATTATGGCGGCAAGTAGGTACACCCAACGAAGAAATGCTCACGCAATTGTCGCAACAGCTACTTAATAGTTAAATCAAATCCCCTGTCAATTAGCGGGGAAACTCACTTCTTCAGTAAACCGCTTGCCTTATTTCAGGACAAGCGTTGTCCCGTGACAAAGGGGAATGGGTTGGTCCGACCGACCCGTATGCGGTAGTTGATACAGACCCCGAAGCACGAGTAAAATGCCTAACAGAACCGTAACAACGGGCATCAGTTTCACAAACCGCTGGCGCGACTTCACGGGAAACAAGTTTGGAACGAGTCGAATCGCCAACAACGCGGGTACCGTACCCATCCCAAATAAAAACATATATAACGCACTATGAAGGGCACTTCCCGTAACGACGGCGCCTGCTAATGCGACGTAAACAAAGCCGCAGGGCAACAGACCGTTCAGAAATCCCAGCGTCCCAAAAGATCGCCAGGAAGGCTGATGCAAAAATCGGGACATTGGGCCTACAACCCAACGTATCGGATTTGCTGAGGTTAAGCTACTAAACCGACCTCGAATCAACAGGACCCAGCATAGTAAAAACAACCCAGCGCCAATCGACAGGGGGCGTTGCAAGCCAATCAATAATAACCCCTGCCCTACACTGCCAATGGCGACGCCCAGCCCGGCGTAGGCGATGAGACGAGCCAGATGATACAAGCCGATTGCCAGCCAGCGTTGCCCGACCGGCAATCGGCCGATGGGCAGCGCCATCGCCAGCGGCCCGCACATACCCACACAATGCAGGCTGCCGACAAGCCCCGTTGTTAGTGCGGCAGCAATCCAGACGAGACTCATAATTTGGTAAACGTTTGTTCATGAAAATACGACAGCCCGCCCGCCGACCAGTTGAGCTGGGCTCGCCAACGTCCTTTGCCCAGCTTAGCGGTCGAAACGTGTTGCTGGCCGGGTGAAAGGGTAATACGTTGGTCCTGCTGGCGGTTGGACGGACGGTAAAACGTTAGGGTGCCCTGCTGCCAGTCGGCAGGCATACTCAGGTCGATTTCCTGTCGGACGGGATCAATACGTAGCGAAGGTGCCTGAGGCAGACGAGCCGTGCGCGCCAGCCGGTCGATGTGCTGCTGATAAGCGATTTCGTCCTGGTAATAATCGTCCCGCACCAGGTCGATATGCTGGCGAGTCATTAAAAAGACCATCGTGCCGATGAATCCGGCAAACAGAATAAACACGAGTACAATTGATTTTCCCCAGTTCATAATTTTAAAGAGTGAATGAGTGAAAGTGTGAATGAAGAGCGGACGCGAATTGACTTTCGCTCATTCACTCTTTCATTCTTTCGCCCATTGATATTGGTCCTAAAAAGCTTGTCTCGACCTGATCGACCACGGTATCGCCGGTCAGTACGTCGATTGTCAACCTGGTTTTGTCGGCATGAATGGCTTTTTCGGGCAGTGTGATAAAAAACATGGTTTGGGTCAGTTCGCCGGGTTGGGTTTGGCTGAGCGGCTGAACAAATCGCAACGTAGCGTCGGGGCGGTTGAGCCGGAATCGTACTGGCAACGCCCGGTAGGTTTTATTGATCAACTCCACCGAATACAGGTTGGCGACCTGCCCATTGGCTTCGCGCTGAAACAGTTGCCCCGGTGCCCGCAATATCGTTACGTCGAGTGCTGGTCGACTGATGAGCAGGAAACCCAACACGCCCAGCAGCAAAACCAGCACACCTGAATACGCCATAATTCGTTTCGTAAATCGAAAGGGCTTCCGGGTGTCGATTCCCTGCTGCGAATCCATCCGAATCAGGCCCGATGGCCGGTCGATCTTGCTCATCACCTCATCACAGGCATCCATGCAGGCCGTACAATTGATGCACTCCATCTGAGTTCCGTTACGTATATCGATGCCCGTCGGGCAGACATGCACACAAAGTTTACAATCCACGCAATCGCCTTTTGGTAGGTGATGAGTTAATAGTGAAGAATGAAGAGTAGTACTGTTATTTTTCACTTTTAATTCTTCATTCTTTACTCTTTTCCCGCGCGGTTCACCCCGGATGTAGTCGTAAGCGACGATGAGCGAATTTTTATCCAGCAATACGCTTTGTAACCGCCCATAGGGACAGATCGTCGTGCAGACAATTTCGCGTAGATAGGCGAATACGCCGTAGAAAACGCCGGTGAAGACCAGTATAGTTGTCAGGCCCGCCAGGTGTTGGGCAGGGTTATCTGTAATTAATGTTGACCACTGATCCCGTCCAATAATGTAAACCAGAAATGTATTGCTGATGGCAAAGGATACCAGGAAGAATGCCCCATGCTTTGCGGTCTTTTTAAGAATTTTTTCGGTTGTCCAGGGAGCCGCATCAAGTCGTTTTCGAGCATTATAATCACCTTCGATCCAGGTTTCGACTTTACGAAAAACCATTTCCATAAAGATCGTTTGCGGGCAGGCCCAGCCACAAAACACCCGACCAAAAACCACCGTAAACAACGTAATGAACACAATGAACGTAATCAGGCCGATGGCGACCAGGTAAAAATCCTGGGGCCAGAAGGTTACGCCGAAAAAGATAAACCGGCGTTCCAGTACGTTGAACAGAAACAAGGGATGCCCATCTACCCAGATGAATGGCCCGACAAACAACGCAACCAGCAGACCAACCGCGACCACCGTCCGCCATTTTGTGAATCGTCCCGACGTAGCACGCGGGTACAGCCACTGCCGCCCCCCGTTTTCGTTCTGATTCGGCAAGTGCGACCGAAAATAGTCATCGGCCGGTGTTGTTACGTTGAGTTCGGTGTTCATAGGTTTTTAGTATCGTTTCGGGGGCTGTACCCCACCCCAACCCCTCCCCTTGAAATAAGGGGAGGGGCTAACATCAAGCCATATTCTCTACCCTATTTAATCCTGCTTCACCCCTCCCCTTATTTCAAGGGGAGGGGACGGGGGTGGGGTGCTTGTTTTCATCACCGGACGGCAACCTTGTCGGTTTGCGCTGGCACGTTCGGCACTTCTTTAGTACCCTGCGGGGCTTTGGCTCCGGCGGGTTTGGTGCCCTGTAGCGACAGAATGTAACTGGCGACCTGTTGTACCTGCAACGGATTAAGTTGTTTTTTCCACGACATCATGCCCTTTTCGGGAACCCCTTCGGTAATAGTATGAAAGACTGCTTTTATGGTACCACCATGCAGCCAGTACTCATCCGTCAGGTTAGGCCCAACGCCCCCCTGCCCCTGCTGCCCGTGACAGGCGACGCAGCTTTGCAGAAACGCAGCCTTTCCGGCATCGAGTGCTTTTGGCTCTTTCATGAAAGCAACCGTATTTTCGTTGATCGACCCAGCCACTTTTTTGATGTATATCTCGCGTTGCTGATCGGCCATCGCCACTTCCTGGGTGTATTCAGCGGTTTGCAGATCGCCCACTTTGAACACATGAAACACGAACAGATAAACGACTCCGAACGCAATGGTGCTGTAAAACAGACTCATGAACCAGGGTGGCGTCGGGTTGTCAAGTTCCTCAATGCCATCGTAAGCGTGCTCCAGCGTCAGGTCTTTCTCCTGACTGAGCGCATGCAGTCCGGCGATACGTTGCCAGAGCGTACGGGGATCGACGGGTTTGGCAGCGGGTTCCTGCCCCAGCGCTTTTCGCAGGATGAGCATCAGATACACCGCCACGAACGCCACCATGATCATACCGACCAGCAGCAGTGTTGCCAGTAAAAGCAGTGCTAGCTCCTCACCCGACTCAATCGCCCAGATCGATCTGACTGGATCACTCGATAAAAAGATTAAAAACAGATTCATGAGAGATAGCGTAGGTTAATCGGTGGAGGAATCATCGAGCGGCAGGCGGCTCATCTGGCCCATGTGGTTTTTATCGGCCAGCCACAAATACAGACCAACCAGCACAAAAAAGAGGAAGAGGGTCAGAAATGAACCCACCATGTAGAGATCCGCACCCGGAATTTTGGAGATAAATTGCTTGAACATGACTTTAAAGGGATGATGAATGATGAATTATAAATGATGACCGGGTCGCCGGTGCGATGATAAGCTATGGATGGGTACTCATCATTCGTCATTTATAATTCATCATTTGTTAACCGTTTCCATTTTCTTAATATCCGTACCCAGTCGTTGGAGGTAGGCAATAAGGGCTACGATTTCCCGGTCGGGCTGGACTTTGATGCCGTCTTTGGCTAACTGGCTGCTGATGCCGCCCGCCTGTTTTTGCAAGTCAACGTTCGCGTACTGGATCGCTACGTCCTCGTACGGAACACCGACTTTGCGAAGCGCTTTCAGCTTATCCGCCGTGTTGGATACGTCCAGCTTTTGTTCCCGCAGCCAGGGATAAGGTGGCATAATTGAGCCGGGTGACATTGAACTGGGGTCCTGCATGTGATAATAATGCCAAGAATTAGGATACTTGCCACCTTCGCGGTGGAGATCGGGACCAGTCCGTTTGCTGCCCCACAGAAATGGGTGATCATACACGAACTCACCCGCCTTGGAGTACTCACCGTACCGTTCGGTTTCGGAGCGGAAGGGACGTACCATCTGAGAGTGGCAGTTCACGCAACCCTCCCGGATATACAGATCCCGTCCTTCCACTTCAAGAGCGGTATATGGCTTCACCGCCGAAATGGTTGGTACGTTGCTCTCCACCATGAACGTCGGCACCAGTTCAATCAGCGAACCGATCAAAATCACAACTAACGAACCGACCAGTAGCGGGATGGGTTTGCGCTCGAACCAGCGGTGCCAATACGTATCACTGCCTGTTGGTACGTAGGCTTTGGGCAAGGCGGGTGCTTCGGCGGGTTCATTAGCGGTCAACGTGCCGGCGGCCATCGTTTTGAAGAGGTTGTACCCCATCAGGATAGCGCCAAGTAAGTAGAGCACACCACCAATGGCCCGCATCCGGTGCATGGGTAGTAGTTGTAGCGTAGTTTCCAGGAAGTTACTGTACCGTAGCGTGCCTTCCGGCGTGAACTCCTTCCACATCATTCCCTGTGTAAAGCCCGAAATGTACATCGGCACGGCATAGAACAGAATGCCTAACGTACCCAGCCAGAAGTGCGTATTCAGCAGTTTCTTCGAGAACAAAGGCGTGTGGTACATCCTGGGAATGAGCCAGTACAGCATAGCGAACGTCAGAAATCCGTTCCAGCCCAGCGCCCCCACGTGAACGTGCGCAACGATCCAGTCGGTAAAGTGGGCAATGCCGTTTACGTTTTTAAGCGACAGCAAGGGTCCTTCGAACGTCGCCATACCATAGGCGGTCAGGCCGACGACCATGAATTTCAGAATGGCGTCTTCGCGCACTTTATCCCAGGCACCCCGTAGCGTCAGGAGGCCGTTGATCATCCCACCCCAGGACGGCGCAATGAGCATAATGGAGAACACCACCCCCAGCGACTGCGCCCAATCGGGCAGCGAGCTATAGAGCAAATGGTGCGGACCAGCCCAGATGTACAGGAAAATCAAGGCCCAGAAGTGCAGAATCGAGAGTTTATAGGAGTACACCGGGCGGTTGGCCATCTTGGGCAGGAAGTAATACATCATGCCCAAGTACGGCGTTGTCAGGAAGAAAGCCACCGCATTATGGCCATACCACCACTGCACCAGCGCATCCTGCACCCCGGCATACAGCGAATAACTTTTGAGGAACGTAACCGGAATGGCCATCGAATTGATGATGTGCAGCACCGCGATGGTGACGAACGTAGCGATGTAGAACCAGATTGCTACGTATAAATGCCGCTCTCGACGCTTGATAATCGTACCGAACATATTGATACCGAACACGACCCAGATCAACGTAATGGCAATGTCGATCGGCCATTCGAGTTCGGCGTATTCTTTCGAGGTTGTCAGCCCAAGTGGTAACGTAGCCACCGCCGAGAGGATAATCAATTGCCAGCCCCAGAAGTGAATCTTACTGAGCAGGTCCGAGAACATCCGGGCTTTGCAGAGCCGTTGCAGCGAATAATAGACGCCCATAAAAATGGCGTTGCCCACAAAGGCGAAAATCACCGCATTGGTGTGCAGGGGCCGGATACGCCCAAACGTCGTGTATTGGTTACCCAGATTAGCCGCTGGCGCAAACAACTGCGTAGCGGCAATCACCCCAACGAGCATCCCGATGATACCCCAAATAATGGTAGCCACCGCAAAATTACGGACGGTGGTATTGTCGTAGGCGAATCGATCGATAACGGGCTGCTGGCCCGGTGGCGGTTGCCCGATAGCCGCCCGATCGGGCGAAATAATGATGATTGGTTTGTTTGTGCTAACGTTCATACGGCAGTAGTAGAAGTTTTCGGAGAGATACGACGGCTTGATTCAGAGGGTATTACTACGTTGGGCAACTCATCGGGCGGACTGTCATCGAGCAGCATTCGGAGCGAGGGTGTGTAAAGATCATCCTGCTGCCCGGTACGCATCGACCAGATGAAAGCGCCCAGAAATCCAAGTGCCATCATCAGGCTGATTCCAATCATAAAAAAGAGTATTGACATTCCTGGTGGCGTTTGATAGGCCAAAAGTGCGTGAAATCTGGTAGGCGATGAATGAGTTTCGTCAGGGCATTAGCTGAGTTCTATCAGGCTATCAACCGGATTAACAAAACTCAGGTGATACGTTGAGGACAGTCAGGAACGGGGCAAACCCGACTACCTACTTTTGCCGCAATTCACGTTAATGCGTTAAACGGCCTACTCCAACTGTGGGCTCCTTTCCTGATGATCATTCTCGCTTTTTTCCTCGCGCACTGGTACCTGTCGGTGCTGATGCAGACCTTATTTCTCCACCGCTATGCCGCCCATCAGATGTTCACCATGAGCAGGGGGTGGGAAAAATTCTTTTACGTACTGACGTTTGTTGGGCAGGGTTCGTCGTTCCTGAGTCCGCGTGCCTACGGCATTATGCACCGATTGCATCACGCCCATGCCGATACAGAGGATGATCCACATTCTCCACAGTATTCTAAAAACCTGTTCGATATGATGTGGAAAACGCGACTCTTTTACAGCGACATCAAGAACAACCGGGACTCGATTCCGGCGAAGTTCAAAAAGGGAGTGCCGAACTGGGAATGGATGGAGCGTTTCGGTGGGCGCTGGCCGGTCAGGATAGCGTGGGGGACACTTTATACCCTGTTTTATATCCAGTTTGCTACGTCGCCCTGGTTATTTCTGCTGCTACCGGTGCATTTTCTGATGGGACCCATCCACGGCGCCATCATTAACTGGTACGCCCACCGCTACGGCTATACGAATTTCGAGGTAGACGATACCGCCAAAAATCTGTTGCCATTTGATTTCCTAATGATGGGCGAATCGTATCACAATAATCACCACAAATACGGTGGCCGGGCCAACTTCGGCGGCTTCCGCTGGCACGAGTTCGATCCGGCTTATCCAATTCTGAAGATACTCAATGCGCTGAAAATCGTGAAGCTGCGCGTAGGTCGCGACGAAGCGTATATGTAGAAGGCCCATGGCCAAGCCAAGCAGGCTTTCTAAATACTAGAAAGCCTGCTTGGCCGTCAATAGTAGTGTCAGTTGATTTGGCACCAGCCAAGTAGTGTCTCACAAACCCAGGCGCAATTCTTACAATCGTTTTAACCAGTATTTAGCTGATTTTATCAGTTAGTATTCTCGTCGCACGAAACGGGCGTTATTAAAGACGGACTAAACACACTAGCATTCTACTAATGAGCCAGTTCCAGTCTTTTTAGGATAAGCCATCTTGGGGGAGTTTACTCCATTTATAATCAGTCTCTTTGGGGATTGTAGCTACTTCATATTTTAAATTCCACTCTTTTATGTTTTCTAAAATTGGCAAAAAAGCTAAGCCTTTTTCAGACAACTTATAGTCTACTCTAGGCGGTAGTTCCTTATAAGCCAATCGTTCCAATAAGCCATCTTCTTCCAACTCTTTTAACTGCTCGGACAATACTTTCCTTGAAATGTGGGGTACGATGGCATCTAACTGACCAAAACGCATGGTACGGGTGCCAAGTACATTGATAATGATTGGCTTCCATTTATTACCAATAGTGCCAATAGCTCTCGTAAACGGGCAATTCGAGTTGCAAAACCGGTCGTCTTTCATCGTTAAAATTTGTAGTTACCTACTAGTAACCAGAATATACTATTGTAGTTTCAAAAATAAACTATTGATGGTTCCTTTGCGAAACAAATGTAAAAGTAGCTAAAATGAGTAAGTTAACAAGCAAAGTTGCCGTGATCACAGGGGGTAATAGTGGCATTGGATTGGGCATTGCCCAGGAGTTTAAACATGAAGGGGCTGTAGGCGTGATTGTCGGTAGAAATCAGGAAACGTTAGCGAGTGCTGCGGCTCAGCTTGGCGATAAGTTTATAGCCATCAATGCGGATGTAACCAACCTTACCGACCTGGAAAGAGTGTTTAAAGTAACAGCGGAGAAATTTGGTAAAATAGACGTGGTTGTAGCCAATGCGGGTGGTGGAACAATAGGAACGGTGGCAGATACCGGCGAAGCCGATTATGACAAGGCAATGGATCTGAACCTGAAGAGTGTCTACTTCACAGTTCAAAAAGCACTGCCCTACATGAATGATGGTGGCTCGATTATTCTTATCGGGTCAAATGCAGCCCATCGGTCCTATTCCTCATTTTCGCTTTATGGGGCTGCCAAAGCAGCAGTAATCTATTTAGCAAAAGGATTTTCAAGCGACCTTTTAGCTAGAAAGATCAGAGCAAATGTCATAACACCCGGTACAACGGATACACCCGCATTTGACAAGTTTGTTCCCGCAGAACAACTTGAAGCGGTAAAACAACACTATGCGGGTGTCATGCCGGTAGGGAGAATTGGGCAACCCGCTGACATTGGTAAAACAGCGGTTTTCCTGGCCTCCGATGATTCTTCGTTTATGCTGGGCGCTGAACTACTTGTTGATGGGGGTATGACCTACTTGGCTAGGTAATTGACCCCACGCTGGCACGAGGTCAAATTCGTGCCATTACCTAATTAAAACAATTCTCAAAATGACTACATCAGAAAATAAAGAAGGGAGCTACGCCATAATTGGCTTCGGTAAAATCGGCCAGACCCTGGCCAAGGCGTTTGCCCGCAAAGGCATTGAGGTATCCGTGGCAACCACGCGCGACCCGGAAAGCTTTGCATCCGATGCAGCCGCAATCGGCCCCACGATCATTCCTACCACACTGGCGGAAGCCGTCAAGGCGGACATCCTCTTTTTGGCGGTGCGTTTTGAAGCGCACCCGGATGTCGCGAAGGCGCTGCCCACCTGGCAGGGGAAGACCATCGTCGATGTGACCAATGCCTACGGCGTGCCCCCTGAAAAGCTGGGAGGACAGCCTTCCGGCAGGGTCGTCGCACAGGCCTTCACGGGTGGAAAACTGGTTAAGGGTTTCAACCATTTGGGCGCTGCCGTCCTTGGACAAGATCCGGCTGTACAGGGTGGCAGGCGTGTCGTGTTCCTGGCGAGCGACGATGACGACGCAGCAGCGGAGATTGGTGCACTCGCGGAAAACCTTGGTTTTTCACCCGTCCAACTTGGCGGCCTTTCGGAAGGCGGACTGCTTGTGCATGCGCGCGGAAACAGCTGGGGTCAACTGATCTTTAAGGACCTGGTCAAGTTCGGCTGATGAATCGTGATCGCAACTGTCAATGCGATCCTGCTTGGTGGACAAAGAGAACCACAGGTTATTTGAAGCGACTAAACTGAGTTTGTCGCTCACCCATTAATAAATAAACGTAATGAGTAAATTGAAAAACAAAGTAGCGGTCGTTACCGGTGCTGCAAAAGGAATAGGTGCATCGATCGCAAAACACTTTGCGGCAGAAGGCGCAAAGGTGGTTGTGAATTATGCCTCCAGTACAGAAGCCGCCGATAACGTGGTGAAAGAGATAACAAATAAGGGAGGCATAGCCATTGCGGTACAAGCTGATGTATCGAATGAAGACGATGTAACCAGGCTGTTTGACAAAACAAAGAAGGCGTTCGGCACCTTGGATATTTTGGTCAACAACGCAGTCTTTCAGCAATTTCTACCTGTTGAACAGGCATCAGTAGCCGCTTTTCATCAGCATTTCAACGTCAATGTGTTGGGCCCTGTACTTATCATCCAGGCAGCTTTAAACCTGTTTGGCGATACCGGCGGCACGATCATCAATATCAGTTCGGGTGCCAGCAAATCGCCGATGGCGGGCGTGTCGTTATATTCTGCTACGAAAGCGGCATTAGATGCCCTAACGATTTCGTTGTCGAAAGAACTGGGAGCAAAAAACGTTCGTATCAATTCGATTTTGCCGGGTGCTACGGAAACCGAAGGGGCAACCAGTGCGGGTGTAACTGCCGGTAGTGAGTATGAAAAAATGTTTATTGCCAATACCCCGCTTGGCCGCAGAGGCCAGCCAGAAGATATTGCGAAAGCTGCCGTATTTCTGGCTTCGGATGATGCAGCCTGGATTACGGGAGAGCAAATTTCGGTTTCGGGTGGTATGTATGGCTTTTAAATCAGCAGCAATAACCATTACTTAGCTCAAAAAGCCACAGATACACCAGTTATCCGTGGCTTTTGCTTTTCGGATAACCCGTTTAACTAACAAACAAAACGGATGACAAAACCCGTGCTGGTGACATCAATTTAGCATTAATGAACTCTACTTCCTGGTTCTCGTAAAATGTTCCTTTCACGAGACATTTATAAGGTAATTCAAGAAATATATGATAAAAAAAAGAATGCTTTTTCAGGCATTTGCTCGGATCGGCCTGTTATATTATATGCGCTCATTAACTTAGGAACACGCTAAAAGCCGCCATCCACAGCCCTAACTTATGGAGTGAACTTACTCTAATCAGGCTCGTAGGCGCATGCCGACGGTCGCAATAAAAACCATCGTAGCTGAACTCAGCGGCATAAGCACTGCAGCCACGATCGGAGACAGGTGACCCGTGGCAGCAAACGACAGCCCGACCAGATTATACAGCAGCGACACGCCGAAACTGAACCGGATGAGCCGCATGGCATACTGGTTATAATTCAGAAAGTTGGGCAAATTACGTAGTGATCGACTTTCCAGTATGGCGTCGCTGGCGGGCGTGAACTGGAGCGTATCGTCGGTTACGGCCAGACCAACATCAGCCTGTTTCAGGGCACCCGCATCGTTCAGCCCATCGCCAATCATCAGAACCTTCCGACCACTACGTTGCAGTTCCCCAATAAAATCGAGTTTGTCTTCCGGCTGGCAATTAAACGTCATCGCATCGTTAGCAAACCAGGACTGCAAATCGGCGCGCGTGGCGTCCGTATCTCCCGACAATACATAAAGCTGCTTGCCTTGTTTTCGTAAAGCCGTCAGCATATCAGCCAGCCCGTCGCGCAGTTGTCCGGCAAACTGAAAATGACCACGATACGTACCGTCGATACGCACGTGAACAGTCGAGCTGCCCGACTCATAGCCCGCGCCAACAAAAGCCGCACTGCCAATTTTCACTAGGTAGTCATCCACGAGCCCAATTATGCCCTGACCGGGTAGTTCGGTAAAACTCTCGACGATCATCGGTGATCCATCCGCTAAATACTGGCTCAATCGGCGGCTAAGCGGGTGCGCCGATTGGCTGACAACGGCTCGAAGCATGGCCCGCTCAAGAAGGGATAGCGGCTGCTCGAAGCATTCATTTACCGACTTCGAGGCCGGTGTAGTCAACGTACCGGTTTTATCGAAAACGACCGTATCGCAACGGGTAAGCTGTTCGATGACGTTCGCGTTCTTAAGGTAAAAACCGCGTTTACCCAATAGCCGCAAGCCGTGTCCCAGCGCAACCGGATACGACAGCGACAGCACGCACGGGCAGGCTACAATCAAAACAGCCGTAAACGCATTCACGGCCGTGGCAGGTTGACCAGCCCAGACATACCAGTACGTGCCAATCAGCGTAGCCAGCGTTAAGACCGTCAATGTAAAATAGGTACCGACGGCATCGGCGAAAGTTCGCGTTTTGCTCGACTGGTCTTTTTTAAACGCATCGTTATTCCAGAGTTGGGTCAGGTAGCTTTGCGATACGTCGCGCGCGATTTCGAGGTCGATGCTGCCGCCCATCTGTCGCCCGCCCGCGTAGAGCAAAGCCCCTGGCTCCTTACGCTCCGGCTCCGATTCACCCGTTACAAACGAATAATCGAGGAGTCCATCGCCCCGGTACAGCAACCCATCGGCCGGAATCAAATCGCCATGACGAACGCGGATACGGTCGCCCTTGCGCAGGTCAGCTATCGGTATGGCTGTTTCGAATTCAATATTTTCAGCTTTTTCTTTTTGCCCGTCGCCCCCTGCCCTACCCCCTAAACGAGTAACGGCCAACGGAAAGTACGATTTATAATCGCGCTCGAAGGAGAGAAAATCGTAGGTGCGTTCCTGAAACCATTTACCACATAACAGGAAGAAAATCAACCCACTGACTGAGTCGTAGTACCCGGCTCCGCCCAAGGCCAGGACTTCATAGGTACCCCGAAAATAGGCGACCAGAATCCCCAGCAGAATTGGAAAATCGATGTTGATAAGCCTACCACGAACGCCCCGACGCAGGCTTTTCCAGACCGATGCAAAGTAGCCAGACCCCGAATAAAAGACAACGGGTGTGGCCAGCAGCCAATTGAGCAGGCCAAATACGTGTTTGAACGTTGGATCATCCAGGCCCAGGTATCCGGGGAAACTAAAAAGCATGATGTTTCCCGCGCAGAACCCCGCTACGGCCAGCCGGTACAGTAGGGGTCGGTACGTAGGTTTCTGCTGCTGCTTCACTACGTCGTTGAGACTGATGAGCGGCTCGTAACCCAGCGAAGTGAGTAGTTGGGCGACCTGACGTAACGAGATCCGGGCGGGGTTGAACACCACATGAACCTGTTTTTTGAGGAAGTCGACGCGGGTTTGCTGGACGCCCGGCTCAAGTCGGTACAGGTGTTCAAGCAGCCACAAACAGGACGAACAATGGATGGCGGGGATGTAAAACGTTACGTGCGCTACGTTGTCGTTTTGAAAGTCGATTAGTTGCCCCGCAATGTCTGGATTGTCCAGAAAAGCTAAATGGTCAGGTTTAGCCGTTCGATTCAATTCTGGTTTGCCCGGCATGGAACTGCCCGGCGATGAATTCAGGTCGTAGTATTGACAAAGCTGATGTTCGCTCAGAACCTGATAAACTGTCTGGCAACCCTGGCAGCAAAAGGATTTATCGTCGAATAAAATAGGTTTCGTATCGGATGGGCAGTTGCTGCCGCAGTGATAGCAGACGGTCTTCGTTGGCTGAGCGATGGTCATAGACGCCGGAATTTTCCTCAAAAATGGCAAGAGTCAATTGGACAGTGGCTGATATAAATCAGGTCAATACCTGATTCTGATTGGCATCGCATCGACTGTAGGCAGCGAACTTTGAGCAACCTGATTCCTACGTCAAATGGGTCAGGTTGCATCAATGACTGACTCGCTGATCGCTAAGTACAACGTAGCTGGACCCCGCTACACCAGCTACCCGACCGTACCATTCTGGAACACGGAAGCCTTTAATCGGCATGACTGGCAACAGCGCCTGACCACTGCCTTTGCCGAAAGCAACTACGCGAGTGGAATCAGTCTGTATATTCACCTGCCCTACTGCGAGAGCCTTTGTACGTTTTGTGGCTGCAATAAACGCATTACCCGAAATCACGGCGTCGAACAACCCTACATCGATACGTTGCTGGCCGAGTGGGCCTTGTATTGCGAGTGGTTACCGGAGCGGCCACGCATTGCGGAACTGCACTTAGGTGGTGGAACCCCCAGCTTTTTTTCGCCCGGCCAGCTTCGGCGATTACTGACCGGTCTGTTTCAGTGGGCCGACCCGACGGAAAACCCTGATTTTGGCTGGGAAGGTCACCCCAACAATATGACGCAGGAACACCTGCAAACGTTGTATGACTTTGGCTTTCGGCGGGTTAGTTTTGGCGTGCAGGATTATGACCCCACCGTACAGCTTGCCATTCATCGCCATCAGCCGTTTGCCAACGTACAGCGCGTTACCGAACAGGCGAGGGCGATCGGATATACCTCCATTAGCCACGATCTGGTGTTTGGGTTGCCCTTTCAACGACCCGAATCGATTCGAAAAACCATCGCCAAAACCCTGACGCTACGTCCCGACCGGATTTCGTTTTACTCCTACGCTTACATCCCCTGGATCAAGGGGAATGGTCAACGCGGTTATCGGGATGAAGACCTGCCAACCGGCGAAGCCAAACGCGAACTATACGAACTGGGTCGTGATTTGTTGCAGGCGGGTGGCTATACCGAGATTGGTATGGACCATTTTGCGCTGCCGCACGATCCACTGTACAAGGCCACGCAGTCGGGCAGATTACACCGTAATTTCATGGGCTACACAACTACCCGAACCGACGTTTTGCTGGGTCTTGGCGTGTCGGCGATCAGCGATGTAGGGACGGCCTTTATGCAGAACGAAAAAGACGTTGATACGTATCAACACCGCGTACTGATGGGCGAGCTCCCCATCCAGCGAGGCCATTTATTGACCCACGAAGACAGCAGAATTCGCCGGATGATTCTGGACATCATGTGCCAATTCAAAACCAGTTGGGCTGTGGACGACTGGAGCGATGCCGAATGGGACGTATTGAGCCAGAAGCTCGATGAGTTCTGCATGGACGGTCTGCTGGATTACGACGAGACGAGCCTGTGGGTTCGACCCGAAGGGCGTCCATTCCTACGAAATATCTGCATGACCTTCGATCGTCAGTTGACCCGTGCCCAACGTACCGAACGGTTGTTTTCACAAACCGTTTGATGCGCTCAGTACCGCTCCTATCACCTTACTGTATTGTCAATAAACGAACGTTTACAAACCCATTATACTCATGAAAACCATCGTTGCTGCCACTGATTTTTCACCCAATGCGAACCGGGCCACGCATTTCGCCATGCAGTTGGCGCGTGCCCAGCATGCCCAGTTGATTTTAGTGAATGCATTCCATTTCTGGCCAGCGAATCCTGCTGAAACAGGCGGCAATTTCGCACTTAGTCCCCGCGCCATGCACGACGACAGCCAGAAGAGTCTTAACCATCTGGCGCATGAGCTGCACGAAACATATGGGACTGACGTACTCATTCAATGCATTACGAAAGAAGGGTATGCGATGCCGGCCATTCGCGAGGTTACGCAGGATAAAAAAGCGGATTTACTGATTATGTCGACAGTGGGTACAGCTCCGCAAAGTGCTCAGTTAATGGGCAGTGTGGCCACCGAAATGGTCGCTCAAACGAATGTTCCCCTGCTGCTTATTCCCCCTTCTGCCAAGTATGCCGATATCCGGAACGTAGTGTTGGGCATTGACCTCGACACGCCCCCCGACGCGGTCGTTCTGGATACTGCCATTGGGTTTGCCCGTCAGTTGGGTTGTATCATCAACGTACTGTGCATCAATGACAAACCCAATGACCCAGTGGTCCGCCACAGAGCCGAGCACATCCGTCACTTATTGATTCAGATACCTCATACGCTGACAATTCTGCCCGGAAAGGACGTCTATGAAAGCCTGCTGACCTTTGCCCATGCCAATAAGGCTGATTTGATCATGATGCTTCCCCAGCCACACAACTGGCTACGGCAACTATTTGTGGATGGCGAAACCGAACGTACCGCTCGTCTGACGGACATTCCGCTCCTGGCGATTGTGTAACGACTTACTGCGATGTAAAATCGGCGACTCATGACCAACCCGTTCCAGAGAATTCAGAGTCTGGCCTTACTAATTGCCGACCTATTCATTGTTTTGCCAGCTATCGTTCGATTGCCTGACCAGGATTTTCCTGTTTCCTGATTGTGGTCATGTCCTTACCTGATTCGCCAGCCAACTTTTGTTTACTCAGTTCGAGATCGCTCTGGCTAGCTCATGTCACCCTTACTCAATCAACTTATGATACCCACTACGATGAAGGCAGCCGTTGCCCGAGCCTATGGCCAGCCACTTCAGCTTGAAATGGTTCCTGTTCCGCCTGTAACGCCGGGCAAAATTTTAGTAAAGGTGGCAGCCTGCGGGGTTTGCCATACGGACCTACATGCCATCAATGGCGACTGGCCGGTTAAAGCAACGTTACCGCTGATTCCGGGTCATGAGGGGGTGGGTACCGTAGTGGCCATTGGTGAGGGGGTAACGCAAGTTAAACTTGGGGATCGGGTGGGCATCCCGTGGCTGTACACGGCCTGTGGTCACTGCGAACATTGCTTTACGGGTTGGGAAACCCTCTGCGAGAGCCAGCAGAATACGGGCTATTCGGTGCAGGGAAGCTATGCGGAATACGTACTGGCTGACCCCAACTTTGTGGGTCACTTACCTGATTCACTATCCTTTGAGGAGGCTGCGCCTATTTTGTGCGCGGGCGTTACAGTCTATAAAGGTTTGAAAGAAACTGAAGTCAAACCTGGTCAGTGGGTAGTTATTTCAGGTATTGGTGGCCTGGGGCATATGGCTGTTCAGTATGCCAAAGCAATGGGTATGCGTGTGGCCGCCGTTGATATTCAGGACGACAAATTAGAACTGGCCAAAAGCGTAGGCGCCGAGTTGGTGATTAACGCAGCCAATGAAGATCCCGTTACTGCGATCCAGCAACGGATTAAAGGGGCACACGGCGTACTGGTCACGGCAGTATCCCGATCTGCCTTTGCGCAGGGCGTCGGGATGCTGCGTCGTCATGGCACGATAGCCCTAGTCGGACTGCCACCGGGCAATTTTGACCTGAACATCTTCGATCTGGTCTTAACTCGAAAAACCGTTCGGGGGTCGATTGTGGGCACCCGGCAGGATCTGGTCGAGAGCCTGGCTTTTGCCGCTGAGGGAAAGGTGAAAGTTCATTATCAGAGCGACCGACTGGAAAATATCAATGTGGTACTCGCTGATATGACGGCGGGCAAGGTGAATGGGCGGGTTGTGCTGCGTATTGAGTAGGACAGTTAGTGAGATCACCCAAATACGACTTCATATTGCACATTTACTTGCCGAACGTTCTTATCCGGATACCAGCGAAGCTTAGTTTTTGCGTACGTTGATACAGCTGAAAATCCTCATTTCCTTTCGAACGCTTTCGGCAAATCTCTGAAGGGCTGATCTGGTCGCTACGTATACGGAACTACCCTCTTCCCGTACATTGGTCCTCATGGAGCCAACCAGCGCCCTATAGCCCCGCTGTTGTGGTTTCATGCGGTTGAGTCCATACTTAAAAAAAGCTTTCGTTTGCTTACTTACCTGGCGAATGCCTAAACTTTCATCCTGACAGGTTGTTAACGGAAAGGAACTCAACGCAAATTTTTAAACGCAAATTAACATGGAAGACGAAGATAAAGAGGACATCCTTCGGGCTAAACAGGCTATTTCGCCTGCCGGTCTAGGCGACCGCTCCGACAAGGCAACGACCTTACCCGGCAATGACTCACCCGACGATACGCCCCTGAGTGGTATCGATCCGACGCCATCGGAGGATGATGAGGATGACGACACCGCCACAACTCATCCGAACCGAAATGCGGATGGGAAAGTCGATATTGGCAAGCCCCCTTATAGTTAAACGAACTCATCTATGAGTAAAGGCGTCTTCACTCGAAGACGCCTTTTTTATGGACACCTACTTAGTTTGTCCCAGGGCATAGTTTTGGATACGCTGTTTGGTCAGTAGCCGATCGAGCAGGTCACGTTGATATTGAAGAGTCCCGTTGGGTCCAAGACCAGAAAGCAGGTGAAGCACTACGACTGAAAGTTGGCGGCAAGTTCAAACATTAACCGATTCGTTGTCAATGAATGTGAAAAATGGCGGTTTTATAGACTGAAAAACTCCGTCGAAAAACGAACCGTCCGAAAAATTCACGTTGAGAATTGACTATGAAAAACGCCTACTTCGTTTGCTGCTCTTACCATCCAGCTTACTTTGGGTATTCTGCCAACTCACCACAACAGCTCAATCAATTCGAGAGCAGATAATAGACAACGCCATTACGGGTGCCAGCCTATCGGGCGCTTCGGTACTGGTCACCGCCCCTACTATAAATGGGTCTCGACATGGCTTCGTGATGCGACCGTTATTAGCCTGCTAATTTTGCAAAACTTTATCTTTGGCCTGAGTACCAATATGTTGCCGAAACTGACTGGTGAATTAGGAACGTTGGCCGAAAAGGTCAAATTTATTATACAGGCCAATACCACCAGAACAACCAGTATCCCATGGTGTAACAAGTCCGTATCAGGGCTCTGCCAGCCGGCTGGACCGTTCGCTTACTAATTGTGAAAGAAGACGACTGGGTTGGCGACTAGCCTGTTGAGGAGTTCAATACGTTATGTACACGTGCATAAACAACAACCAGCATGATCAATTCAATCATCCAGCGTTGTCCTGATACTGAATCTTCTGGTCAACCGTCGAAATACGATCCGGAAAATAGCGAGAGTTTAGCCCAGACCCGCTCGGAGCAGAGTCCCGTGACCAGTAGTCCTGGCGAAACTCCCTATGTGAGTAGTCATGCCGATAATTATGATCCCGATCAAGCGCCTGACCGCAATCCGGAGGAGGATGGCCCCAGTGGAGAGAATACAAAAAATGGTGGGAAACAAGGGGGCGGTTTATGGACAAGTGGCGGCAAGGTAACAACGGGTACGCCCTACCACGATGAAGATTAATACGTCCGTTAAGTAGCAAATTTTCCTGCTGTGCAACTACCCTAAAACCATGTTCATCATTAAGCAGCCAGCACTGGCTTTTGGGCTTTGTCTACTCACCATGCTTTGCTGGGGTTCCTGGACCAATGCCCAGAAATCGGTCACTCAATCAGCGCCACTTTACGTTTTCTACCGGGATTATGTATATGGCATTTTATTGGTATCGCTGGCACTGGCCTTTACCTTAGGCAGCTTTGGTGATCAGGGCCGTTCGGTGATAAACGACATCCAACAGGCTGAGTTGAAAAATATACTTCTGGCTCTGGCAGCTGGCATTGTGTTTAATTTAGGCAATATGCTGCTCACGGTGGGCATTAGTATGGCTGGAATTTCTATCGCGATGCCCGTAGGTACTGGCCTGTCGCTGGCGATCGGGCTGGTTATCAATTATCTGGCTGAGCCAAAAGGTAGCGTAGCCATGCTGGCCATTGGTGGCGGAGCCATACTGGGAGCTATGGGTTTTAGTGCGCTGGCTTATCAGACCAAGCAGGATAACGCTGACACGGATGAAGGTTCTGCTGGAAACAAAGGCATCTGGATCGCCCTGGGCGGTGGGCTGGTTACAGGCTTCTTTTTCCGGCTTATTTCGTCAACACTGGCTAAAGACTTAAGCCAACCAGAGATTGGTTTTTTAACTCCTTATACGGGGGGTGCCTTGTTTGCCGTTGGCTTGGTGGTAAGCAACCCATTGATTGAGTATCTGGTCCGACGGTTTGCTTTCCCGGATCAGGATGGCCAGTTAAGTTACCAGCAAACAGGCCCCCGTGAGCACTTTATTGGTTTATCGGGCGGGCTGCTCTGGGGTATTGGAATGATCGCTCTGTTGATCGGCTCCAAACAGGCAGGTGATGCGGTGTCGTATGGCCTTAGTCAGGGAGCGACCATCATTTCGGTGTTTTGGGGAATATTTTACTGGAAAGAGTTTGAAGGTGCTCCACCAAAAGCCAGCCGCTACCTCTGGCTGATGGGTGTCACTTACCTGGCTGGCCTAGTATTAATTAGTCTGGCCAGATCCTGACTGACATCTCTATTCTATTAATTTGAGAAGGCATTAAGCTACAACATCCAAAGAACACGTCAGCTGCTACGGGATACATGGCGTCAGAATTGTCTAAAAGTTGTGATTATAAATTATAACCAAGCGCATACTGTTCAATTGGGATCATTTACCAAAGGGCTATTCCACACAACTTATTGAGCTCATAATAGCCTATACAGTAACTACTTAACTTTGGCTTCAGGCCACATTCAAATCATTAACTGAACTCTCAGATTGGGTGAACGGTCTAGAGAATCAGACCGTTAAAAATGCTCGGTCAACTCAAAACACCCTGTTCCAATAAGGTTGCAATCAGCTCGGAAGACCCAGAGAAAGGACCAGACGAACCTACTTTTAAGGTAGCCAGCGCTGCACCAAATTCTCCAGCCTCCTCCACAGGACTACCTTGTACCCGCTTCCACAAATAGCCGGCCATATACGTATCACCACAGCCCGTAGCATCGACAACGACAGTTGGTTTAAAGGCCGGAATTTGATAAAATGTGCCTTCGGTATAGATGAGCGACCCTTTGCTACCCAGCGTTATGATCACCTCCCGCACACCCAGATCAGCCAGGTATAGGGCTCCCTCTCTGGCATTCCTGCGACCGGTAACAATTTCCATTTCAGACTCATTTGCTTTCAAAATAGTCACGCTGGGCAGTATTTTTTTCTTAGCCGCCCAGTCCTGATAGACTACTTTTTTATGCCAGACACGTCGTAAATACCCCTGTATATCCAACGACACCAGCCCTTTTTTCGACAAATCCTGAATCAGCTTTACGGGAATATCATCGGCTAATAGTGGTCCTAAATGGTACACTTTAGCGGTTAGGTCAGGCATCTGCGAAACGCTGAAAGGAGATGCCTTTCTTAATACCTGTTGTTCCCGATAATCCTGATCGTCGTTATAACTGTTCTGGAAATAAACAGTATGCGCGCTCGGTAAGGTATAAACGTCGATGCCTTCCGAACGCAGATCATCAACTATATGGTGATCCTGCAGCGCAAGAGCGGTTACCAATTTATACTCAATATCAGCTTGCAAAAGCGTTTTGGAAAAGTAAAACGAGGTTCCGCCCGGCATGTATGTCACCGATTGAGGGGTAACAACTTTATCCAGTGAGATGTGGCCAATCGTGCAGATGTCGGTCATATTTTGTGTCTATCTTCCTGTGATATCTATACTTCCTGTGATAACTACGTTTAAGGGGTAAAAAGTTGATGCCTTCACTACTGAAAAAGCATTTCGCTTCTATTTCTAAACCATCTGTGAGGTATGTCGATTATTTTAACATTAACATTTGGCTAATGTTCTTAATAATACAATATAATCAAATGCTTTAATCATATAGTTTAAACATTTGATTAAAACATTTGACAAATATAAATAACCGGCGGTATCTTTACTGCATCAAACCGCAGTAAAGATGCTATCTGTTAGTTCGACTGAAGAGAAAATTAAGGAAGCCGCCAGGAAAATATTTCTACAAAAGGGCTTTGAAGGCGCTACCACCCGGGATATTTCCAGGGAAGCTGGCCTGAACTGCGCCTTGATGAATTACTATTTCCGCAGTAAGGAAAAACTGTTCGCGTCGGTCTTCGAGGAAATGCTTCATCTTTTCTTTCAGGGAATGATCACGGTGCTCAATAAGCCCATTAGCCTGAAAGAGAAAATAATTGAATTGATAGACCATGATTTTCAGACGTTTAAGCGCAACCCGAGCCTATGTATTTTTGTTCTGAATGAATTACACCGAAACCCAGACCAATTAATAAACATTATACAGTCGGCTAAGACCCAGACGGCCTTACTTTTTGAGTTGCAGCTTAAGGAAGCTATCGACAAGGGTGTCGTGCGCCCCGTTAAAATGCAGCATGTATTGAGCCTGCTGCTGTCGAACACCCAGTTTATTTTTCTGGGCAAAGCCATTACAATGAGTACCTGGCAAATGGATGAAGAAGCGTTCGATACGTATGCAGAAGATCACAAACAGCTTATTACTCAGATGATTATTAATTTTTTATTCATACCAGAAACTGCGTCGTAAGACTGTTCTTTTTTCACTTTGTGTGGCAATGGTCTTTAGTCGGATGATAGCGGACCAGGTCTTGTTTTAGATACATACGTTAATCGATGCATAAATTAATAGCTACCGGTTTGGGTATTGGCTACATCCGCAAAGGGGGCGGAACAGTAGCCTCCGTTGCCTGTTGCGCTGTCTGGTACGTAGCTCATCTTAGCACAGCCCGACCTGTTGGCTATCTTTTTTTTGCGCCGATGCTGATCACCCTGGTGATTACAATTGTTGGGATCTGGTCAGCGAATGCGGTCGAAGCGCAGTGGGGAAAAGACAGCTACCGGGTCGTTATTGACGAAGTAGCCGGTATGTGCCTTAGTCTGCTGTTTATTCCGATTACCGAAAAAAGCCTGCTGGCGGGGCTCGTATTATTTCGTCTGTTCGACATTGGCAAACCTTTTGGCATTCGAAAACTAGAGAAACTGCCGGGGGGCTGGGGGGTTATGCTAGATGATCTGCTGGCTGGCCTGTACGCGAACCTGCTTTTGCAGGGGGCTTTGATATTGAGACTTTTATAAAACGTATGCGAACATTCTTTAAGGTTCAGGCCACTTCTCTTCTAGCTAGCGGCATTGACTTTTTAACCACTGTTCTTTGTGTTCAGCTGTGGCATTACTGGTATTTATCGGCCAGTGTAACCGGGGCTGTTGTTGGCGGACTTGTCAGTTTTATCGTATCAAAAAAATGGACATTTGCTGAAAGCCGTCAGCCCGTTGCCTCACAATTCAGTCGATTTGTGCTTGTCTGGCTCGGAAATGCCGGTGCAAATGCTACCGGACTTTTTGTTACTACTCATTTTTTAGGCGTCCAATACCTAGTAGCCAAAACAGTCGTAGGTATTCTGGTCGGTATCAGCTACAATTATTTTTTACAGAAAGACTTCGTCTTCACCATGTCATGAACTATTTACTCCGTTGCGCGTCTTACCGAACAGTCCTGCTTTTGAGCGGGTTACTGTTTTTGTGTTCTGGTTTAACCCGCGCACAGGTGACTACTGTTACTGGAATCATTATCGACGGGGCTACAAACCAGCCCCTGTCGTTTGCCAATATCGTTTTTGTGGGCACTACCATTGGTACCACCAGTAACGAACGAGGTGCTTATACGTTAACAGCTACTGGAAATTTTACGAAAGTAGCCGTTTCATTTATTGGCTATAAATCCGTTACCAAAGCGATCACCCCCGGCACAAGCCAGCAAGTGATTATGAGGCTGGAACCAGACTCTCAACTCCTGAATGAAGTCGTTATTCGTAGCGGCAAACGGGAGCGCTACCGGAATAAAAACAACCCGGCGGTCGAACTGATTCGAAATGTGATCAGCCACCGGGAGCAGAACCAGATTGGCCATTATGACTTCGCGTCGTATGAGGAATACGACAAATTACAGTTTTCTTTAAGCAGCCTGTCGACAAAAGTATCGGAGCGGAAAATCTTCCAGAAATATAAATTCCTGCTCGATAATCGGGATACCCTCACGTTGCCGGGCAAATCTCTATTGCCGGTTTATCTGGAAGAAAAAGTTTCCGATACGTATTATCGCAAAAGTCCACAGAAGGAAAAGGTCATTGTTAAAGGCAAAAAACGGGTTGATTTCGGTCAGTATTTCGATAATAACGGACTCAGTCTCTACTTAAATCGGATGTATTCGAAAGTCGATATTTATTCGAATTCGATTTTCCTGATGACCAACCAGTTCCTGAGTCCTATTGCCAGCAGCGCGCCCACATTTTACCAGTTTTATCTGGCGGATACCCTTACAGTTGGCAAAGCCAAACTGATCGGATTGAACTTCGTGCCCCGCAACGCTACCGACATGCTGTTTGAAGGCAAGATGTATGTAACGATGGACAGCAATTATGCGGTGCAGCGAATTAATCTATCGATAAACCCAAAGATCAACCTGAACTGGGTACGCGATTTACAGATTCACCAGCAGTTTGAGCAGAATACGGACGGACGGTATTATCTCAGCAAAAGTGATTTACTGGCCGACTTCGGGATCAGCAAAGGCAAGGGGGGCGGCATCTTCGGTCAGCGAACCCTCTCCTATCGAAACTATAAAACAAACGAAGCCCACTCCGATGAATTTTATGATGGTCAGCAACAGGTCGTAGCGGCCGATGCCGACGCCAAGCCCGACCAGTTCTGGAGAGAAAGCCGCCATGATACACTCTCGGCCGCCGAATCGAAAGTATACGCGAATATTGACAGTTTGAAACGAATGCCCTCGTTCCGGCGCACGATGAGTACGCTGACATTCTTACTGGCTGGTTACAAATCATTCGGTGCCTTTGAGGTAGGGCCGGCCAATACGTTCTACAGCTTCAATCCGGTCGAGGGGTTTCGATTACGGCTGGGGGGACGTACCACACCTGAATTAAGCAAACGCTACTACGCCGAAACGTATGCAGCTTATGGCTTTAAGGACGAGCGCTGGAAGTATTTTCTGAGTGGAACGTACTCAATCAACAACAAGTCAATTTACCAGTTTCCGCAAAATTATGTTCGGGCGAGCTTCCAGCGCGACACGAAAATTCCGGGGCAGGAGCTTCAGTTTGTGCAGGAAGATAACTTTTTGCTATCCTTCAAACGGGGAGTCAACGACAAGTGGCTTTATAATGACACCTGGCGCATTGACTACGTTCATGAGTTTGAAAATCACTTCTCCTACAGCTTTGGCTTTAAGAACTGGCAGCAGGCGCCCGCGGGAGCCTTGCAGTTTAAGCGAGCCACCGACGATGAAAATACTCCATCGCCTACGGTGATAACGTCTGAGTTTTCGGTGGAAACGCGCTGGGCGCCCAATGAGCAATTCTATCAGGGCAAGATTTACCGGGTGCCGATTGTGGGCAAATATCCAGTATATACCCTACGATTTGCCGCTGGTGTAAAAGGGTTGCTCAATAGTTCATACAACTATCAAAACCTGACCGGCAGTATCAGCAAACGCTTTTTCCTATCCCAACTGGGGTATTCAAACGTAACGCTACAGGGTGGCTATATTTTCGGCCAGGTGCCGTTCCCTCTCCTGACGATTCACCGGGCCAACCAAACCTATGCGTATCAGTTAAACTCGTATAACCTGATGAATTTTCTGGAATTTGTCAGCGATCACTACGCCAGTGTAGACATAGATCACTCATTTAATGGATTTTTCTTCAATAAAATCCCGTTATTCAAAAAGCTGAAATGGCGGGAAGCGGTTTCGATCAAAGCGTTATACGGTGGTTTACGGAGTCAGAATGATCCACAGCAGAATCCGTCATTGTACCAGTTCCCAACCGATGCCCAGGGTGTGCCTTCTACATACACGTTAACCCGAACGCCCTATATCGAAGCCAGTGCTGGTGTAGCTAATGTGCTGAAGTTTTTCCGGATTGACCTGGTCAAACGACTTAATTATCTAGATCATCCAAATGTGTCTCAATGGGGTATCCGCGCCCGCGCCACCTTTGATTTTTAACATAAAACGCCTACCACTATGCAACAGGCACTTCCATTCCGCACAAAAGTTCAGTTGGGTATTTACACCCTCATCAACCCCTTCGTCAGATTACTAATTAGGTTGGGGCTAACGCCCAACATGATCACCACTATCGGTCTGGTGTTAAACATCGGGGTAGCGGGCATCTTTATTCTGGGTGCTCAACAAGGCAACCGGGGCGATTTGAGCTATGTTGGCTGGGCGGGAGCGATGGTGCTGTTTGCCGGTTTATTTGATATGCTGGATGGGCAGGTAGCGCGGCTGGGTAAGATGAGTTCACTCTATGGAGCGCTCTTCGATTCGGTGCTGGATCGATACAGCGAACTGATTCTGTTTTTAGGTATATGCTACTACCTGATTGCACATCATTATTTTTTCGGCTCCCTGTTTGCCTTTATTGCGTTGATCGGTTCCATCATGGTCAGCTATACCCGCGCCCGTGCTGAAGGCCTGGGCATCGAAAGTAAAGGCGGACTCATGCAGAGGCCCGAACGGGTCATTACCATTGGCGTGTCGGCGCTGGCGTGCGGCTGCCTGGACCCTCTTCTCGGTCCTGATTTTAAAGTATACGTACCGGGCATTCCGGTACATGTATTTGAAACGATGTCAATTTTTACGCTGCCGCTAACCCTCATGGCGTTCATGACAAATATCACCGCCTATAACCGGTTAATAGATGCAAAAAAAGCACTGGCTCAAAAAGAGAAATCCGAGTCCCGGCAACCTGTGCTGATGCTGGCATTTCTTATATTGACTTCTGTAATGGGCCATTCGGCCGAAGCGAAGGGAGTAGCTTTCGGGCTCAATCAGGAAAAGCCGAAACTGAGCTTCCCCGTGCCCAAAAATATTCCCAATCAGTTATTTTATCTTCAACGGGACCCCAATCCGAATACGATTATCTGTGCATTAAACCTGAAAAATGGTCAACTGGACAGGCACGACCCGGTTCATGTTTTCTGGATTCGGTATACCGAGCAAAGTCAGCCGAAAGAGCTTTCCTACCTTCAGCGCACGTTTGCCTACGGCATCAAAGCGCGTGCCCTGTCGAATGAGGAATATGAATTGAACTTTGTGTCCTATAAAAAATTTCCATTACGTCTGGTCAAGTCGGAGCGGGACGCCGGTTACTACGTTTATGCGAATGTGAACCAGAAAAAAGTGATTCTGAGACGTCTTTATCTGCATATTGAAGGTGGAACCTTGTGGATGCCGAATGTAAAGTACATTCAGGTAGAAGGTATTAACGCGTCCACCGGAGAAAGCACCGTCGAACGAATTATGGTTTAATACCGTACTTGTTTACCCCTAAAATGACACCTGATTCTTCAATTGCCAGTCCATCTTTTTATAAGCAGGTGCTGACCCTAAGCCTGATATCGCTTGGCTATCTGCTATTGTCTTTTGTGCTGGTTGGGTTTAAATCAGATCAGTTGTTTCTGGTTGGGTTAGTGAATGGATTGTATTTTGCGTCAGCCCAAAGCCGCAAATTTGTTATCGGTTTTTCTATTTTCATCGTGTATTGGATTGTTTTCGATTATATGAAAGCGTTCCCGAATTACCAATACAATGCGGTGCACATTGAATCACTCTACATGCTGGAAAAGAAGCTGTTTGGCATTGCCAACGGGGCTTCAATTCTAACGCCTAATGAGTACTGGCTGCTTCACCGAACCACATTACTGAACGTATTGACTGGCTTATTTTATGTAAGCTGGATTCCAATTCCACTCCTGTTCGCTACGTATCTTTTTTTTAAAGACCGGCCATCGTTTTATCCCCTGGCGCTGACATTTGTGCTGGTCAATCTGTTAGGGTTTATCATCTACTATCTCTACCCTGCCGCTCCCCCCTGGTATATACAGCACTACGGCTTTACGTTTCATCCGAACACGCCTGGCAATACGGCTGGCTTAGCTAATTTCGACCGGTACTTTGGCATCAATCTCTTCAGTTCCATTTACGCCAAAAGCTCCAATGTTTTTGCCGCCATGCCTTCACTACATTCGTCGTATCCGGTGATTGTTTTGTACTATGGTATAAAGAATAAAGCAGGCCTGATTAATGTATTCTTTTTGATTGTGATGGGGGGCATCTGGTTTTCAGCCGTCTACACAAGTCATCACTACGTACTGGATGTGTTGGCAGGCATCAGCTGCGCCCTGATCGGCATTATTCTGTTTAACCAGTTGTTTAAAACACGCTGGCTAACTGCTTTTAATCGGCGACTGGTTGTTTTAACAACCTAATCCTGCTGCTCCTTACCGAAGCTAACGATGATGTCGGGGTATTTATCCGGTCGTCAGGTCTCTGAGAGTGCCTGAAATGGATGGATACAACGGTCTCTTTCTCCTGTATGTTCGAGAAAACGAGTGCACTATAAAGCCGCACCCGACGAACCTGAGTGCGGCTTTGTGCTATTACTATCATTTACGCTACGTTTGTAATCACCTGCTTCAGCCACCGGGGTTACTTTTATTTATAATTCAGCAACGTCGTGGCCTCACACGCTTTGTCCGTTTTGAAGCGAATCCATCGGGCTTGAAAATTCTTCGGAAATTCGTAGTCGACCGTTTTGCCAGGAGCGACCGTAAATGACTTATACGTCATCCAGACGCCCGAACCGACGGGGTCCGCTTCGATGGTAACCGTTACGGGTTGGGTAGCTTTGTGCGCAAGTTGCAGGCTGCGTTGGTCGTAGAAACCGATCAGATAGGGATCAGAGGCTTCATTGGCTTTCACCGACGCATTTTTCCAGGGCCCACCATGACCCGTTGGCTTGCCCAGTTTCCAGAGGTCGTCGATAGTTCCCGCCCAAAGGGCCGCCTTTTTATCGTCAGAAACAATAATATGTTCGTTCTTTCCGGCTGCGCTCATGTCAATACCCGTCATGACCAGGAGCCCACGGTACGACGCGTAATCATTAATACGCAGATTATGAGACGAAACGGGGCGCATTTTAGCGTATCCATCGGCATTTTCGGCAGGCAGTTCATAGAACGTGCCGTGGCAATTGAGCAGGTCACGTTCGGTAGCCACTTCCCGGCAAATCCGAAGAGCAGCCTGATTGGTCAGGTCGGTATAGGCATTGCTACCGAGTGGTAACCGCCAGCGCCGTCCCTTGTCGTCCACAATCAAAACGCTCGATTCCTCGATCGTTACAACGTTCTGAGGAATAGCGAACTTGGTCTTAATAACGTCTACCGTTCCAGCATCATCCTTCCGAACGAGCTGCATATCGGCATTCAGTTCATAATAGCCAACATCCGTGGCTTGCCCACCTTTGTAGGTCGACGCGGCCATGCCCAATGCCCGCCGATTAGCGCCTAATCCATACATCAACCCGCCCGATGTATTAGCCGTTGAGACCGTGCTAAGCCCGGCAAATAATGAACCGGCCGTCGTAGTACGCGTATCGTTTGCTGAATACGAGAAGTGAGCGGATAAATTGGCCGCTTTGTCCGACTTAATTCGAATCCACTCGCCGGGGACCTCCGCGCCGAAGGGTACGTGGGTAGCCTTATGCGCCCCAACGGTCACGGTTTGCTGTGAAGACCAGCTACCCGTTCCGGTTTTATCGATCTCAAACGTGATCTGAACATCAGTGTCGCTGTTGTTTTGAATCCAGGCTGAACGGTTGGCCCAACCAGCAAATAAAAACGGCTCGGAGGTCTGATTCGCTTTGATGGGTTCATCGAGCCAGACGGCGCCTTCGGCTGTATTTGGCCCAAGTTGATCGGGTAGATTTAGGGAGGTGAACCACAGATTTGAATTCGATTGGCCGGGACCTTCAAGGCTGCCCTTTACTTTCCGTTTGTTCAAAAATTCTTTTTGCGCGGAATCATCGCAGCCAAAAACCAACTGATCATTCCAGCGGGCGTAATCACCAATCACTTTCAGATACGCGGATCGGGGTCTGATACCGGCCGTATTCGCTGCGGTGAAACCACCGGGAAACCGCCAGAACATACCGTGCATAGTCATCAGATAGTCCGGTTGCTGGGCTGTACCCACGTCCCGGATGCGGGGCCACTCGGTATTCCAGCCATGAGCGCCATCGTATGAGTGACTGGCTTTAGGAAGCCGGAAAAAATGCCAGCCCGTCGTTTTGTCCCGCACGCCCAGCAGTACCGATTTATGATCCCAGCCTGTGGCCCAGATGGGGTCCGTTCCCGGATTTTTATTGCCATAAATGCCACCTGGACCCGTCACCTCAACGAATTGATTTCGCCGGACTACAGTCCAGTCTTTGCCGTTCCATTCCGATAGTGAGCCCGCATCTACATCAAATTGGACCAGCGCCTTGGCCCCAGGCTCGCCATTGTTAGAATAGACCATAACGCCCTGACCAGAGTATACGCCTTTACCGTGCGCCCCTGGCAACAGCGTGTTTTCCAGGTTATTCGATTCGTCAGACTCTTTTTTCCGATTGACATTGCCATCCTCATAGAGCATAGTCGGAGCCAGCGTATTTACGTCTACTTCGTAAAAACCTTCTTCCATCGTTCCGTAATAGATTTTCCCTTTCGGATCGGTCAGATGGCGCGCATTTCCGGTATGACGCCCAGGCATCGTTTTGTAGGGAATAACCCGAACATGTGCCTTGCTGTCAATGGCATAGGGGCCAATGAATAGCTGATTACTTTCGGGATGAATCATTCGGTTGGCGGGGGTGCCACCAATGCTTTCAGACCGGACGATCTGCTTTTTATCGGGTGTTATTTCGTATAATTTATCGGACGACCCAAACGGTAAATGCGGACCATATGTAACAACCCAGAGGTTGCCCGCCCAGGGAACAACGGCTCCCGTACCGCATTCGCCCTCATTGTTGTACATGGCCAGTTGCGGATAAATCCCGCTGTATGACGACACCTTTTTGGACTGAGCAATGCCTATATTACCGTGTGCAAGCAGCCATCCAATTAGGCCAACCGAAAGAAAAAACCTTTTCATTGCGTTAATAATAAGTTGATAGTTAGACAGTAGCTGGTGTTGATTTACTCCCAGCCGGGATTCTGTGTTAGTTTCGGATTAGCCTGAATTTCTTCCAGTGGAATGGGATAATACCGGTGCTTGGCCTGTGGCGTACGGGTGGGATACACATCGTTTACCGCTTTCGGGATGACGGTCAGGAAGGTGTTCGTCCGGGTCAGATCGAACCAGCGGTCAGCCTCGGCAAACAGCTCCCACGAACGCTCCTGAAGGACAGCGGCAATAAAAGCGTCCTTGCCGAGGCCCGGAGTAAGGTCTCCCAGTCCCGCCCGTTTGCGAACCGTGTTGATGTACCCATAGGCGGCAACTGTCGCTCCATTCTGCCGAGCTTCG
Source organism: Spirosoma endophyticum (assembly GCF_900112365.1). Taxonomy (GTDB): domain Bacteria; phylum Bacteroidota; class Bacteroidia; order Cytophagales; family Spirosomataceae; genus Spirosoma; species Spirosoma endophyticum. The sequence continues at coordinate 928,276 of NZ_FOLQ01000001.1, forward strand.
GCTTCAGCCGCAACCAGATACACGTCGGCCAGCCGGATAATGGGAAAATTGCAGTTATTGGCTTCGGCGATGGAGTTCGGATCACGGTATTTACGGATCAAAACACCTTTGGGCGTAACAGGCGTGATGTCTTTCTGCGGCACGATCTTTCCCGACACATCACGATACGTCGTGTCCAGCAACTGCCGTCGTTTGTCGCTGGGAGAAAACGAGTTGTAGAAACCCTGATAGGCAAACCAGGACCCGAAAGACACTTTGGCATAATCCGGGCCGGAACTGTTGCGGGGACCGGCAATACCCATCACGGTCAACCAGCGGCTGGGCGTTACCCGATCCGCTTCAACGGCCCACATATTCTCGATCCGGGCCGCATCTTCTTTGTCCACATCGAACACATCCAGCACATTTGGCATTAGCGAATACTTGCCCGAATTGATCGTTGCCTGCGCCAGTTGCAACGCCTTTGCCCAGTCTTCGTTGTACAACGCTACTTTAGCATAGAGCCCCTGAATCGCTTCCTTGGAAGGCCGACCTTTCACCAAACTGACTGAGTAAGAAGGCAGTCCAGCAATAGCCTGATCTAAATCACTGTAAATCTGTTTATAAATATCGGCCCGTGAATTTTTAGTAACGAGCGCTTCAGCTTCACTGGAGCTGGCTTTTATTTTTACCGGAATCTCGTTAAACGTTTTGGTAAGCATCCAGTGATATAAGCCTCGTAAAGCATAGGCTTCGGCAACAATTTCCGTCCGGCGCTGGGCATCCATCTGAATGGCAGGAACCTTCTCAATAACCCAATTGGCGTTTTCGATTCCCTTGTAGCTAAATCGCCAGACACCCTGCGGCCCTTCTGTTTCATGACGTCCCGAGTTCCGTTGGGCTGTGTAATATGGATCGTACGAAAACAGCGTAATGGTATTCCGCCCCACAACAGCGCGCGGGGACGCCTGATCGGCCGCGAAATCGGATACGGCAACTAACGGGAAGCCATACAGGTTGATGAGCGACCCGGCCGAAGACGCTATTCCTGCTTCGGCATCGGAGGCTGTTTTGTAGAAATTGGTCGTAAAAATGGATGAATACACCGTTTCATCTAGTTTGCTGCACGAGATCGTCAGGCCCGACATAGCCAGCAGCAGCAGGATTTGTTTCTTCATGGAAGGAAAATGAAAGAGCGAAAGAGTGAATGAGCGAAAGAGTGAGTGAGAGAGTAAAAGAGCGTTTTTGTGCCAGCCACTCTTTCACTCTCTCGCTCTTTCGCTTTTTATAAAGTGATTTGAAGACCGCCCAGAAACGACCGGGCAATTGGATACGTACCGTTGTCGACAAACTGCGTCGTGGCATTCCCGAAGTTGTTCACTTCCGGATCGAAGCCCGTGTAGTTCGTGATCGTAAACGCGTTGTTGGCGCTGACATAGATCCGAATTTGATTGATCCCTTTGAGTTTAGGAAATGTGTAGCCCAGCGACACATTTTTCAGCCGCACAAATGAGGCATCCTCAACGTACCGATCTGAAATGGGCAGCCGTCCGCCCTGAAATCCACTGGAATACTCATTGTTCGGGTTCGTCGCCGACCAGCGATTTGCCATCCCCGCCAGTACATTCTGCTGGCCAAGCGCCGTTTCGAAGGTATACCGGAACAGGTTCATGAGTTTATTCCCCTGCACACCTTGTACAAACAGGTTCAGGTCGAAGCCCCGGTAGCGGAATGAAGACGAGAAACCAAAGGTGTATTTCGGTTGGGAGTTGCCCACGATGAGTTGATCAGCCGCTGTAATCGTGCCGTCCCCGTTAACGTCTTTCACCTTTTGGCCACCAATACGTCCGTCATAGCCGGGTAGAACGGCCTCCCCGGTTTGACTGATTCCGTCGAAAATATAAGTTCGGTAAAGGCCCATCGGATACCCGATTTTGAGCAGCGCAAACGCCGAGCGAGGTAGTTCATCCAGAATGCCGTCGAGGGCCAGCACCTCATTTTTATTGAACGTAATATTCGCCGACGCATCCCATTGAAGCCCTCGTTTACCACCGGGCAGAATCCGGCCGTTGACGGCCAGTTCAACGCCCCGGTTTTGGATCGACCCGAAATTGCCAGTGATGAATGTATAACCCGATGACATGGGTAATACTTTCTCGAACAAAAGGTTATCGGTGCGTTTGTTGTAATAATCAGCCACGACCGATAGGCGGTTGTTGAACAAACTGACATCAAGGCCTACATCGACCTGCGTGGAGCGTTCCCATTTCAAATCCGGGTTCGGAATGGCGCTCGGATTGATACCAGTGACCGGGTTGTGATTGTAATTATAATTCAGTCCCAATGGCTCTCCGCTAACCGTAGCCAGCGATTTATAGGGGTCAATAGCTCCCGCGTTTCCCGTTATGCCGTAGCTACCGCGTAGTTTTAAATCAGAAATAGCTGAAACCGACTTCATAAACGGCTCTTCCACAAGGCGCCAGGCACCAGCGATCGCGGGGAAAAAGCCGTATTTGTTGTTCTCCCCAAATTTGCTGGACCCATCGACCCGTGCCGTCAAGTCCAGAAAGTATTTGTCTTTGTAACCGTAGTTGATACGTCCCAGGTACGAGTCCAGTCTGGATTTGCTTTTTTCGCTGCTCAGGCGCTGGTTCACCGCCAGGCCCACGGAATTATTTTCGGTTATATCGTTCGGAAAGTTAGTCGCAGTCTGCGTATAGCTCTGATTGACGTTGGCCTGGGTGGCTAGAACTGCGGTAGCCGCCAGCGTGTGATGCTCTGCCAAGCGGGTCCGGTACGTAAAAATACTTTCGTGCAACAGCGTACGGCCGTAAGCGCTGATATTCGATGCACTACCACCACCCGATGCTAACTGCGACTGACTCAGGAGCGACAACGGCGAGTAAAATTCCGATAGCGTGTTGCCCAGATCGACATTGAAACTAGGCCGATAGGTAAAGCCTTTGAACAAAGAAAAGTCAACGTAGATATTGGCCAAAATCCGCTGACTCGTTTGCCGGTTAATGGGCGTAATGAAGTTCAGCGGGTTCGTTACTTCCTGATATTGCCCATTCATCTGATCCTGAAACGGGAACACGCTGCCATCGGCCCGATAAGGCACCAGCGTCGGCGGAGCCGCCACGGCCGCTCCGAGTACACCCGCCCGGCTGCTGGTTACGTCGGAACCCGTACCACCCACACTCACGCCATTACTAACCGAATAGCCATAGTACAAACTGGTGCCAATCTTAATCCGATCAGTCAATCTATGGTCGATGTTTGAGCGAAATGAGTAGCGATCAAAACTTGATTTTCTGATGATTCCATCCTGACTGAAGTAATTCAGGGACAGGGCCAATTGTGTTTTCTGATTACCCCCCGTAACCGAAAGCTGGTGGCTCTGGATAGGCGCTTTTCGGAAAATCAGGTTCTGCCAGTTGGTGCCTTCTCCCACGCTCGACGGGTCAGCATAGATCGATCGTTTGTAGACCTCATTTTCAAGCTGGGCAAACTGCCGGGCGTTCAGTACGTCCAGCGTCTTGTTAACCTGCTGTACCCCGCCGTAGCCATCGTAGCTGACGCGGGTTGCCCCATCTTTGCCGCGCTTCGTGGTGATCAGCACAACCCCGTTTGCGGCCCTTGCACCATAAATAGCCGTGGACGAGGCATCTTTTAGCACCTCAATTGACTCGATATCATTCGGATTGATCTGGGAAAGCGGACTCACATCGGTGATGCCCCCCGTGTTCGCAATCTGAATACCGTCAATGACATACAGCGGTTCAGAACTACCATTAATCGAGTTTGTGCCCCGGATTCGAACGCTGACATTACCGCCTGGAGCACCTGAATTCTGCGTGATTTGCACGCCAGCAACTCTCGCTTGTAAGCCCTGCGCTACGTTAGCAACGGGCGTTTGCAACAAATCGGCAGCTTTAACGGAAGCAATGGCGCCCGTTGTTTCAATTTTACGCTGTGTGCCATACCCCACCACCACAACTTCTTCCAGTGCTTTCGTATCGGGGGCGAGTTGGACGTTAACAGTTGACCGGCTGCCAACCGCTACCTCCTGCGTTAAATAACCAACAAAGCTCACAACCAGCGTGGCTCCCTCTGGTACGGCTAACTGGAACATGCCTTTCGCATCCGTAACAACGCCACGTTGCCGACTCGTCGCGGTCCCTTTTAGCAAGACACTCACACCCGGAAGCGTGGCTCCTTTTTCATCGGTGATGGTGCCAGAAATAAGTCGGTCATCCACCAGAATTTGCTTGGTCTTCGCTGGGTGGGACGGTACTTTTTCAGTCACCAGTTTCGTGTAGTCAACGATAGCGCTGGTGCTGAAATAATCTTTTGACGTTTTGATTGGATTAGAACCAATCAGCGGCCGACCATGCGTCAACAGAGGTAGCAGTGATCCTAACAAAACGACGTAATACAGTAAACGTTTTTGTCGCATATTATTCAGATATTTATAGATTAAAGGAGTAGAGTTCTTACGCACTGCTTACACCAAATAAGAGTATACAAAGGTAATTTTGTATTATATGGCGAAGGTCTAATCAGCCTGACCATTTTGTTTGTCAAAATTCTGTATAAGTCAACTAACTGATTAACAGGTAATTATTTTAAATGATCACCGAGGATGGACAACCCGGGAAAGCCGAAGTCTTTGCGCTTTTAGATAGTAGCTGTCGACGGGTTAGCGAAACCTATGGCAAGCCCGACTGGGACACGTGGACGAACAGCGACTACGTTAGCCTGAGTCATATACTTTTTAAGCAGACGCGTGTACGGATTAGCCCGAATACGCTGAAACGTATTTTTGGTAAAATCAAAACCGATTCCCGGTATTACCCCCAGAAAGCCACCCGGGACGCACTGGCTATTTACATCGGCCACCTCGACTGGGATCATTTTGTAAAAGTGCAGGAGTGGACGACCCGGCATGCCGAGCGGATAGACCAGGAGTTTACCAAAGAAGAGAATCTGCCACATCCATTAACGTCTGACAATCCGCCACTCTTTTCTTCTTCAAAACATACGAAGCGTAACCGGCGACTACCTTTATTGGTTGGTGGTGCTTTTTTGTTCACTGTTGTCATGCTGCTTGTACAGCGTCAAAGCACAGGTCGCCAATCGACTCAGCTCATCTGTCGAAATCCTTTAGGTGAAAATCCGCACTCTGCCGTGTTTCAACTCAAGCACCCAGGTTCAAAAGTTGAAGCAGGCAGCTACTCGATTCTGTTTGGCGATGGCAAACGAGAACATCTTAACGCTACTGACAGTATTACCACGCACTATTATGAACGGCCGGGCCGCTATTTTGCCATCCTGCAACGGGACGGCGTAAATATTGATACGTCAACTGTCTATTTGCAGACGAAAGGCTGGACCGTTACCGCCAACATGATGCACGATACCAGCCGGGTCTACCCGATTGAGGTTGAGCATTTATTTACCCAAGGACGCCGAAGCGTTAGCGCTCCCGAAGCCGCCCGCGCCGGTGTCGATACGAACCGCACGTTCTTTATGGAGTTTATCAACAGCCATCCTACCCGGATTGATGGCGATAATTTTGAACTAACGACCCAAGTAAGAACCTCTCCCGACAGGGCGGGGGTTCGCTGTTCACAGATCGGTATTACGGTATGGGGTGAGTCGTCGCAACATATGTTTGAAGTGATGAGGCCGGGTTGTGCGCACTGGATTCTGATCCAGAATTCTGACATACAAAAAAGCGGTCAGCGCGACGATTTGAGTTTTATGGGCGCCGATCTACGATCGGGCGGAACGTTGACGCTGCGGGTTGTCGATAAACAGGCCGTTATTTTTATCAACAATCGACAAGTTTTCAAGACACGCTACACTCAGCCCCTTCATCAGATTTATGGCGTTAAAATCCGTTTTGCCGGCGTCGGAACCGTTGATGCCTTTTCATTGAACGATCTAAAAACAAAGTCTATATTCGATGGAAGCTTTTAACGTACTGGTTGACTGATTATCAGATCGCGGCAGATTTTTGCACTTATGGAAATCCTTTGTTTCGGGGATATACAAAATGTATTATGGCAAAGAGGTACTCCTCAATTTTTTAAGCCATTAGGCACTTTGTCAGTGAGTCGTTGGATACGTTTTAAGTAACGTCTTAGCCTCCTCAGGCGTTAATAGCGAAACACAACCATGCCGGGCTTCAGACGGGAAACGTACATCTTCTTCAACCGTCCAGTGAATCAAATCGGGTGAATAGGACACCCCAAAACGGTTCGTCATGCAATAGTCATACAGTAATAACCAACCTGGTCGGAGCGGGTCTTTTATAACCGTAGGCCCTTCGGTGATGACCGGAACAATTTGTCCCTTGTTTAACGGCCCTTCCATGAGGCTATAGGGCCCCTCAATATTTTTCGATGTAGCCACTCGAATGGCCCGCCGTTCACCCGTTTTGACACCAAATTCCTCCTCTTTATGAAACAGATAATAGGTTCCTTCATGATCTAACAACGTTCCATCGATCACGGAGTAAGGCGGGGCGAAAAATACTTTCGCCGGTGTAAATGTTTTCCAATCCCGTGTCCTGCAGGACCAGAGCCGACTTTCCTTCCATCCCGCATCTTTAAAGGACGACGACCAGAGTAAGAGATAGTCCCCTGTTTTTGCATCATAAAACCATTCGGGAGCCCAGATATTTCCAGCTAAGGCGCCTGACTCATCCCGTATGCCTTTCATCAAGGGCAACGACCCTTCAGGCTGCCAATGAATCAAATCTTTAGAGGTAATGTAGAGACAGCTTGGTCCTACTTTCTCCCGGTCATTACCTCTTCCGCCACCCGTTGATAGTATCCGCCAAAGACCATCTGGCCCCCGACGAACGTACGGATCACGGACATGCTGCTCCCATACGGGTTTATTGTCGTTTAACGGTGTCCAATGGCGTCCGTCCGTGGATAAGGCAATGTGCAACTTATTAATCAGCATGGGATCTGGTAAGGGTACCTCAACCGTATTCCCCTTCGCATCAATCTCAATACGGGTTGGGTAACGCTGCCGAAAGTAGGTCAGCATCCAGACGTCTTTATGATCGTCAATTTTAAGCTGTTCCTGACCAGGTACGCTCTGGGGTGCTACTTCGCGTTTAGGTTGCGCCAGGGCTTCTCCAAGGGCAATAATCAAGACAATAAATAATGGTGTAAGCCGCATCATGCTGGAATTTTCAACTATAGACTATACCTAAACGAATGTTATCAATGGCCATGAACCGCCGTTGCAACGCCTGAAGGGCACTTTTGGGGCGTAGTGGTGGGGCCCAAGATTGTTATTTTTCCGTTTTTCACTTCCATGCGATCAATACAAACAACTCGTTCTTCTCCGGTTTTTTCGGTTCTTGCGTGGTAGACGCAGAACATTTCTTTACCGTCCGGCGAGTAAGCAATGCTGTTGTGCCCCGTGCCCGTTACCGATCCTCCCTGATCGGTATTTTTCTGCAATACTGGATTATTGACTGCTTTTTTAAACGGACCTAATGGCGAGTTTGACGTAGCGTACCCAATGGCGTAGTACTGGCCACCGAAGTGATTGGCCGAATACATGATGTAATACGTGTTGTCTTTTTTGAACGTAACCGAGCCCTCCGTCCAACGGCGGTTGACTTCGCGAGCCGTAACCGATCGACTTTCCCATTCGGCCTGTTTATCGCTGAGGGCAACAGGTGGACGTAGTAGTAAGACTGGTTCACCAATGACGCCGGAAAAATCGGGTTTGAGTTCGACGCCGTATACCCAGCTCTCTTCAATTTCGTTGAACCACCCTTTTTCCCGGGCTAATGTGGCCACTTCACTTTTGACCGGATGTTTGTAGCAGCAACGCGAAAAGTATAAATACGCTTTGCCGTTGGGCTCAAAAAACACATTGGCATCAATAACAGGGTATCCCGGATCGAAAAGTGGTTTGGTTGCCAGATCAATAAACGGACCGGTAGGCTTATCAGCCACGGCCACGCCAATCCGGAAGTTTTCCACTTCCTGGGTAGGGTTTTTCCGCCATTGGGCGCTGTAAAAAAGGTAAAACTTTCCTTTTACTTCATATACCTCAGGTGCCCAATAAGCACCGTCCCATTTGGCTTTTGGATCGCTCCAGCCATTTTTGTTCGTATGGAAATATACCTGCCCCTGCGGCTTCCAATTCGCCATATCTGTTGATGAATAAGTGACAAAGCCTTTATCGGCCCCACCGCCGGTTCCGTACATATAATAGGTACCCTGGGTGTATAAAACGTAGGGATCACCAAATTGGACGGGCAGTGGATTGGAATAAGTGGCTTTGGCCGTAGTAATACGTTGTGTCGTTTGGGCGTTCAACTGGCAAAAAAACAGGGGCGCGAAAAAGCCAAACAGGAGCCGTAAATAGTTCATGATACTGGTCTTTGGGGTATTGTCTCAATTTGAATTATTTTTCTCTTCAAACTTACCATTGGTTATCTCTTAATGCTATCAATGTCTTTTTTTTGGAGAACCCGAATTTTAACCAGAGCGTCTGAATACTTATTTTTCAGGGATAGATAACGGCTAATTAAACGAACCGTTTTGACGGAATTTGGACTAATTTTCTCTGCTTTTACTACCAGCGTATCCACCCGCAAGATGTAGGAAAGGGTAAGATTGATTTTGATCTGATGAGCTGCAATCAATTGTTTAATAGCGCTTACTTCCCCTTTTGACTGCTTTGCTCTCAGGGGTAGTTCTTTATTAATACTGTTAAATAACTTAATTAGTTTGGATTGCGCTTCACTGTCAACATGGGCAATATATATACTTGTTATGCCATATACATACTGTTCCAGAAGGTTGCTGAACTTTAGCTTGTTATGTTCCATTAGCGTGTAATATGGCTTTGTATGTACTAAGTTACACCACTCCCGAAATAAACCCGGCCATTAATTGGGCTTCATTTCGGGAGTGGCTTTCTTTTTTCTTACTCAGTTCCACCAACTAAAATCCGGGCTGAAACTCCAGCATTGATCAATAAAATTTAACCTGAGCCGCTGCTATTATTTCCAATAATCCCATTTTCGGAATCGAATGGGCGGGATGGTTACCGTGCTGAACCAGTAAAGCTGTAGGGTGGCTAAGTAAGTCTTCCATCCCTCAAAGCTGGTTGGTTTGACCGTAAAGGAAGAGGCCCCCACATTATAAGCATTCCCAATAGTCGATGGCAAGTCATCGACCGTCAGTATGACAATGGGCAAAAAGCGGGCTTCGGTATGCATCCGCAGAAAAGCCAGGAAGTCAAAGCCACTCCGTTTACCCCCTAAATCAATGTCTAACAAAACAAGTTTGGGACCATGACCCTCTAAGGACTGAATGTAGGTTGTGGCCTCGGAAGACGTATGCACTTGAATAAAGGAGGCTTCGGGAAAACTGACCTGGGCTGCCCGGCTCAAGATGCCTAACAGTAAAGCATCATCATCCACCAGCATGATAAGAAATTTAGGTTTCAAGAGTACGTTGGTAAGGAGCAACTTGACCGACGGCTAAGTGAGCAGGGGGCGGGGAAGGAACTCAGTTGAAACTGATTAGGCGAAAGGTAGTCTAATCTTGATTAGCATCTGGCTAAAAAAAGCGTTAATAACAAACGTATCCCTTTATTTAGCTGCATTTACTTTTAAAGCTCCCGATAAACTATATGCAGACTTTGAAAGAAGCGGCTTCCATTAAAAATGCGAGTGCCTCAGTTTGAATTTTCTGATTACTAGGCTCAATCCTGTCGAATTAACTTATAACTTCGGTGCAACAGGCTTGTTGGGTTTTTCCCAGGCGTTAGCGCCTTTGACATTCAGCTTGCGTTTGTACACGTTCTCCCCGCAGGTCGCGTAGAGAATATCGAAGTTCGCTCCGCCAAAGCAGATGTCAGACACTTTTCCATTGGGAGTTGGCAGGATGGCATTGACCCGCCCCGCCTGGTCGCATACCTGAATGCCTAGTCGTGAAGCTACATAGAGTCGCCCGTCGCGGTCCGTTTTGATTCCGTCCGCGCCCGCATCGTCGGCTGTATCCGGCGAATGAAGCCAGTAATATTTCTGTTTATTCGCCAGCGTTCCGTCGGGCTCGATTGAAAAACTGTATACCCAGTGTGAGCGTTTATCGGCAACATACAACAGCGTTTGGTCAGGTGAAAGCGCTACACCGCTAGCCAAAATAAGACCCGTATCGACCACAACTTTTTTACCATCGGGCCGAATCAGCCATACGTTACTCCGCTCATTGGCCTTCGGGGACGGGCTGGTAACGTAGCTGTTTCCCCGATTGTCTACGACACGACCATTGCCCTTACCTCCCCCAGTAATAGAGGTAATTTTTTCATTGGTCTGATCAACCCTGGTTAGTTTACCGTCCGGGTCTATCTTCCATCGCTTAGCGGCCGTACCATCCTCAAAAAAAATGTCTCCTTTCGCATTGGCACTAAGCCCTGCTGACAGCCGATAGCCTTCGCCAACCAGTTGCCAGCCTTCATTGGGCACCAAAATATCGGTAAGCATCTGATTTTTTGACGCTCCCGTTTTGATAGGCTCGGGCCAGCCTTTCCATAAGTAGCGCATGGCATCCGGAAAAATGGCCGTTCCGTGTTTGCCGTTATGGCCGCTTTCCCCCCAGATATGCTGCACATCGTAGCCGGCAAACGTCAACGCTCGTTCCATGGTCTGGTTCGCCATCCACCAGTCGCCCCCATAGATGTTGAGGTCGTTGGCACCGTCCTGTAGAAAAATACGTAGTGGTTTGGGTTCAAACTTCCGTATGAGTGTATGATCCCGATCGGCCCCGCGCAAACCGACATACGTACCAATCGTGCTGAATACCCGGCTAAAGGCATCGGGGCGTTCCCAGGCGGCCGTGAACGCACAAACAGCCCCACTACTCGATCCACCAATGGCGCGGTCATTGCCCTTGTGAGACAGGCGAATGGCGCGTCCGTCAGTCGTTTTTTTAGTTTCTACGTCGGGAAGAAGCTCCTCGAGCAAGAACCGGGCGTAGTTATCCCCCAAACCGTCATACTCATAACTACGATTGAATCGGTCAAGGGCAGCGTCAGCATTGGCGGCTTTGACACGCCCATGCATGACGAATATCCCAATCGTCACGGGCATTTCTTTTTTATGAATCAGATTATCAAAAACGACGGGGGCCTGCCACTGAACACCGTCCTGATTGACATACACACAAGCCGGCTGAGACGGTTGATACTGGGCGGGAACATAGACCCAATACTCACGCCAAGTACCGGGAAATATTCTGGACGTTTCAAACGTAAATTTAAGAACTTCACCTTTGGGAGTCCCCTCCTGTGGCTGCGCATCGGGATGAACCGGGTACGTATCGGGCGTTTGAGCCAAAAGCCAAACGGGGGCGAAAAAGAAAAGCAGATGAAGGACTTTCATAGACGGAAGGGCATGAGTACTAGGATCGTTACAAGCCTGAAGTATGCAGAAAGGCATTTATACTTCGTACCCGCTACCTGAAAAAATATCTTTCAGGTAGCAGGTACGATCGCTTCGTTTCGAGCCCAGGCTGTCATCTACCCTCGTCCAGTGTTACCCCCAACTTTCGTTACCATGCTGCTCGTAGTGAATGTAGATGATTGGGTTCCTATGACATACGTACCGCGCGTATATAAGCCATTGAGGTTTGTGCCGTTCGTCACGCTGCCGCCCGTATACACTTTGTAGGACGTATTAACTTTCAATTTAGGGCTTGAAAACAGCATGGTTGTATACGTTCTTGGAATCAGGAAGGTCAGCGATTCGGCCCCATCATTAGATTGAATATTGACCAGTTGATTGGCCGTTCCGCCACCCAGAATGACAGCCGGTTGGGTGCTAGCGCTCGCGGTAGGTGAGCTGGTAGCACCGGCAACGCCTACCAGTATGCCGCCGGTTATTTTAAATGTATTATTGTCGCAGTCAAATCCCTCTTCGGGCGAAGCAGCCCCGACGGCTACGATCTTACCACCAGTCACTGTAATCTTGCCGTTCGAGTCGATGGCGTCGTTTGACGTGCTGTAAGCATATATGTTCCCCCCGTTAATGTAGATAAACGATTTCGCGTTCAACCCATCGTCCAGGGTTTTTGTGGTGATGTTTCCGCCATTGATGGTCATGGTACTTTTCGTTTCGATCCCTTCGCCAGCCGTCGAGTTGATCGCAATCGTACCACCATTAATGACAAGATAGGGATCGATAGTAGTGTCTGTATCGTAGGCCGCCGAAATTCCTTTGTCGGCTACGTTGATCGTAAACATACCGTTGTTGATCACGATATATCCCTCATCGCATTGAATGCCGTCGCCCGATGCCGTAATTGATACCGTACCCCCATCGGCAATAAACGCATCATTTGTGTGAATGCCATCCGATGCGGCACCAGTCACATTAATCGTCCCGCTGAGGATACGCACATAATCATCACTACTGATGGCGTGCTTGTAATTACTTCTTACGTTCAGGGTTCCATTACCCGTAAAGATCAGTTGGCCTTCACTGAATAGAGTCCCCTTCATGTCTTCCGTGCCACTGGCTGTATACGTAGCACCGTCCGTCAACGTATTGGTTGTGTTGTCGTTCAACACCAGGAATGACCGTTTGCCCGATTGAATGTTGATGGCAGGACCGTCGGCATTCGTAATCGTGACCCCGTTCAGCGTGAGTTTAAATTTCTTATCGCTGTAGATTTTCACCGAGCCATTCGTGGTTGTTCCCGACAGGATATACTCAACTTCCGAAGCGGTCGAGTTGATCGTAACATCGCCATTAGCTTCTGTGATCGTAACACCTTTGGCAGATAGCGGATTGGTAATTGTGCTGGTTGTACCGAAACCAATCGTCACCGTTGACGAAAATATTGAGTTCGCCAGCAAATCATCGGCATTGGTGGCGGTAGCCGTACTTCCTTCCGGCGTACTAACCGAGGTAGTGGTACTGTCAATAGCAATGGATGTGCCCGTTGTTGACGTACCACCTCCGGCCGTTACGTTGTCACTTTCTTTGGAGCAGGAAAATAGCGTGGCCAACACTAAAAAAAGAACGGCACTCATAGCTGTTGCCCGCTTTGACGCTTTTCCGCCCGAGAGGCTAGTCAAACTTTTTTTCAGGAATTCGTTGCCTTCACTTGTCATATTGATGTTTTGATCGGTTATCTACTGGTTAGTACGCATTCAGCCAATGGGGTGTTGCTCAGGGAAACAGGTTTGCGGTAAATAGGGCGATTGTGTCGGTAAAGGGTGCGCACAATCAACCGGCGACCCGTCAATTTCACTTTCTGGCACAGTAGTACCCTGATACGTTTTGTTTTTACTTTTCTTTGTAATCTCTACCTTCTCTTTACTCCCTGTATGTCTCGTTTACGATTAGCTTTCGCAGTTTCCGCTCTTACGTTCATTACGTTTCCCGGTCTGGCTCAAACTGCCAAAAAAGTGAATAATCCTGTCTTTCCGGGCTGGTATGCTGACCCCGAAGCAACTATTTTTGGCAAGAACTACTGGATTTACCCAACCTTTTCGGCACCTTACAAGCAGCAGATTTTCTTCGATGCGTTTTCGTCACCGGATCTGGTAACCTGGACCAAACACAGTCGCATTCTGGATTCAACGGCGGTGAAATGGGCAAAAAAAGCCATGTGGGCTCCGGCCATTATCGAAAAAGGCGGCAAGTATTATTTGTTCTTTGGCGCTAACGACATTCATGACGACAAGAAAGAAGTAGGCGGCATTGGTGTAGCCGTGGCCGACAGTCCGGCGGGTCCTTTCCGTGATTATTTAGGCAAACCGTTGGTAGGTCAGATTCACAACGGTGCCCAGCCCATCGACCAGTTTGTTTTCAAAGACCAGGATGGCAAATATTATCTGATTTACGGCGGCTGGGGCCATTGCAACATCGCCCAACTGAACGACGATTTTACCGGCTTTCTACCATTTTCCGACGGTACTACGTATCGCGAGGTCACGCCCAAAAACTACGTGGAAGGCCCAATCATGTTTGTTCGCAATGGCCAGTATTATTTCATGTGGTCGGAAGGCGGCTGGACCGGCCCCGATTACTCAGTGGCTTATGCCGTATCCAAATCGCCATTTGGACCGTTTGAGCGGGTGGGCAAAATTCTCCAGCAGGACCCGACCGTAGCAACCGGCGCGGGTCATCATTCAGTTATTCAGGTTCCCGGCACCGACGAATGGTACATCGTTTATCACCGTCGTCCACTGGGCGAGACAGATGGTAATCACCGCGAAACCTGCATTGACCGGATGTATTTCGATGCCAATGGCACCATCAAACCCGTTAAAATTACGGTTGCCGGTGTGGAGGCCCGAGCTTTGAAGTAAGTAAACTGAACAAATACAGTCTTTTATCTGTACTACCTAGATAACTAAACGAATCTTCGATCATGGGCAAAGGCGATATAAAAACCCGCAAAGGAAAAATTGCAAGGAGTTCATACGGGCTTAGCCGTCCTCACCCAACCAGAAAGCTGATCGTCTCTATACCGGAGGCAAAACCAAAAGATTGATTCGTTACAAAGCAAAACGCGTCGCCATCTGATTGATAGCGACGCGTTTTGCTTTGTAAGCTACTCTGTTAGCGCGTTTTTACTTTCGCTCCCTTTGTTTCGGGTTTCAGTACGTCCGGAGCCACGGGGACAATGGGCGACGCAGGGGTTGATTCAGAGCGCGGACTACGACCTTCCCGAAAGCCAACAAAACCAATCAGGGCAATCAGTAATACGTTGCAAATCAGATCAATCGTGTCGCCGGTGTGCGCCAGGGGCGGATCGAACCGGAACTCAATGGTGTGTTTACCAGCCGGAACTTTCATGGCCCGCAGTACGTAGTCAGCGCGTAGGTGTGGGGCCGGCTTGCCGTCGATAAATGCCTGCCAGTCTTCATGACCCCGGTAATACACTTCAGAGAAAACCACCAGGCCATCTTTAACCGCGTTGGCCTGATAAATCAGCTTATCGGGTCTATAGCTCGTGAGTTGGATTGTGCTACCCGTATGGTCGAGGGTACCCGGCAAGCCACCTAGCTCGGCCGCAAACCGTTTGTCAACTACCGCCGAATCGCGTGGGTTCAGCGTCTTCATGGCTGCCATTTCCTCATCGGCATTGCCTACCTGCTGCACCGTTCCGACAAACCAGGCCGCGCCCATCACTTCAGGATTGGGCAACGCAACGGGTCCCGTTTGCTGTTGCGGATTGGCGGGGTCAGGCTGCCCTTGCTGAATCACATACTTTGCATTCAGCATATTCAGAATCGGGTGCGTATTACGCTGAAAAGCGTAGTTGATCAGTTCGTTATACCGACGTAAGCGGGTCGTATTATAACCACCAATTGACCGGTGGAAATACGACGTCCGGTTGGTTTCCATGAACGAGCCCGTTTGATCGAACACGCGATAGCCCAGCGATTTATCCTGTAAAATCTGCTGGTCGGCTGCTGTCGGCTCAAAAATCTGGTTGGCCTGCGTCTTGGTAATGAAATCGGCGTTATTCAGGAACCGCTTATCCACGCTAAACAGGTCGAAAATAACGACGGCCAGCAACACGGGATAGAAAATACCGGATTTGATTTTGCCCGTTACAAACGCCCAAAGAGCCCCTGCCGTTATCAGGATCAGGATCAATGAACGAAAGGCATCACTACGTAGCATACTCTGCCGATCGCTGATGAGCGCGGTCTGAAAGTCTTTGGCCGCTTCGCCAAAATAGGACGCTAGCCGGTCAAGGTCAACGGGTGTCTGAAAGCTAAAGAACGCACTACCCAGCAAGGCCAGTATCAAGGCCAAACCGCCTGTCAGGCCAAAGCTGATAAGCAACGGCTGCCGCAGTTGTGCGAAGGTTAACTTCTGGTCTACAATCGTTTGTATGCCCAATGCCGCTCCTACACCCAGGAATAACTGCGCCAGGCAAAGCGCCATCGTCATTGCCCGAAACTTGTTCAGATAGGGTAAAAAATCGAAGAGAAATCCGTTGAACGCCAGCAAGTTTTTACCCCACGCCAGCATGATCATGAACACCGTGGCACTCAGCAGCCACCACCGGATCGGGGTTCGGATCACGAACATACTCAACACAAACAGGAAGATCAGGGCCGCCCCCGCGTAGGCAGGCCCGCCTACCATCGGCTGATCGCCCCAGTACGTTGGCGCACCCAGCTCGGCCATCTGCTTGGCAGCCGCGGGGTCAACACCCCGGCTCGTCATGGCTTTATAAAATTCGGAATCAGTACCCAGACCACCACCCGAAGCACCCCCGAACGCATTGGGTATGAGCAGCGTTAAGGTTTCGGCCTTACCATAGCTATACGTGAACGCGTAGTCTTTATCCAATCCACCTTTCGATTCGCTACTCGCTGATTTCCCATCGGGATTAGTCGTTTTGGCCGTTAGCTCCGACGTACCGCGAATGGTTTCTTTGGTGTATTGATTGAGCACCAGCAACCGCTTGCCAAAGCTTCCAGCCGCCAATGCACCCGCCACGGCCAACGTTGCCAGGCCCAGGGCCAGTTGCTTTGTCTTTCCCCCCCGAATCAGCGCAATACCCTCGATGAGCACATACAGCCCAATGGTTAGGAACAGATAATACGTGATCTGGATGTGGTTTGCTCCGAACTCTAAACTCAAGAAAAGGCCCGTTACCGCAGCTCCGAGCCAGTAACGACCCCGTAGCGCCAGTATGACGCCTGCCAGTAAACCAGCCCCAAAGCCCATAGCATAGAGCTTGGAAATGTGACCGGCCTCCAGACTAACGATACCCAGTGTACCGAAGCCATAAGCCGCTGCCCCTAAGGACGATAACCAGGGATTACACCCCAGCACAACCAGTAGTAAATAGGCACAGAGCATGACGACAAACACCACGCTCGCTGTATTGGGCAGCAGGCTAACTACCCCCATAACGGCCTTGTAAACAAAAATATAAGGATAATTAAAGTCAATCATGTAGGCCGGCATACCACTGAAAACAGCATCCGTCCAGAGTGGCTTTTCGCCCGTTTGCTTGGCAAAATCACGAATTTCCTGGGCGGAGGCCATGCTCTGTTGTACATCGGACATGGAGAGTGTTTTGCCCGAAAGCACCGGCGAGAAGTAAATAATGGCCAGCACGAGCAGCCCCAGCACCGCAATCAGGTGCGGGCGCAGGCGATGGAACAGGGTTGGTTGGTTCATATAACAAAGACAATACGTAGTCCAAAGATACGGCTTTGTGGTAAAACGGATAGACCAGGCATGCGATTGTTGACAGGGAATTATCCAACAAAAAAAGCAACGACGCAACCGCAGTATCGCTTTTCGCGTATATAGTGATATGCGCTACATCGTTGTTTTCGCTCAGCAGGAAATTGGCTACGCCGTGGGGTTCGACAACACCTCCGACGCACATGATTTTTTGTTCTGGGGTTATGAAGAATACGATCTGGTTCCCTACGGCATTTTCGACGCGCTCACGGGTGAGGTATGGCCCTACGAACACCGGGGCGAACGCATATCCGATGTAGATGATCAAATCATCAGCCGAACCGCCCTCGATTATCTGAAGGCCGCCATTCGACATACGACCTAGCATTTACCAACCTATGATGTACAGAAGCCAACAAGCCCGACCAATGCGCCGGGCTTGTTCGTTTATTCGTATTGTTTCCTACAAGTTCAATCCCTATTTCCCTGGTAGTTCGCCATATAAACCCAAAATCTTGTAGACTCGGCACGTAGAGATCGATCCGGATAATGCAGTGGTGGGAAAGTGGATACGTATGTATGCTGATACAATTACGCCAATCACTTCAACGTGCAGAGAACTGCAAAGTCAGTTGATAAACGAGCTAAATGACCTGCTTAAAGTGTACGACCTAATGATTTCTGCGGCTCACTCAGACCAACTTAAAACCAAAAAGCCGATCCATATTTAGATATGACCGGCTTTTTGGTTTTGTACACTACGCAGGCAACCTGCGTTACGTCAATTACTCGGCAAAGCGCCTACTCGCCCCGCATAGCCGGGCTTTTCCCAGGCGGATTGCGCAGCAGGCAACACTTCGTAAGTTTGGTTTCTATCGGCCGACTTGACCATAAACTCGTAGACCTGGGCCGCCGGGCCTCGTAGCTTAACCTTGAACTGATTACCGTTTAATCCACCCCCCGGTATGCGCACAATATCGATACGTTCTTCACCCCAGTTCTGCTGCATACCGCCCATTATCAACACGCGCCAGCCGCCGGGTACAGCTTTGTAACGTAGCATGTAGGCCGGTCGTTTGGGTCCATGATTTCCCGCATTGTTATTTACCGCAGCCACCCCGTTATACGCCACAAAGCTACCCGTTTGATTAACCTGTACTTCTGGGTCTTCAACCAACGTACTACCCGGATAATACGTCTCGTAGGGCTGTAAATCCGCTCGGGCCTGTAGCATAGCCGAAACCGGGTGCTGATAGAAATTATAGTACGCCTTTGTATCGGGATCTGCCGGATTGCTCAGGTCTTTGGTAATATCAGGCGGATCGGTTGGGAAGAGATAAAAACCCCAGTCGGGTTCGTCGCCCGCAAAAAATCGCGTGACCACGTAGCGCGAATACTGTTCGTAAGGCGGCTGCCAGAGCTTGGGCGTATCACGAAAGTTGTCATTTCCATACCGGCGAATGTTCTGAACCTCCGCGAAAGGCGCGTGCCAGTCGCCTTCGTAGAATGGCTCGATCTGGCGCCAGAACGGACGTACCTTGCCATTTCTGGCCCGCATCAACCGTCGATTTTCCTGAATATACCCTTTCTCCTCACCAACGATGTGGAGCGGTTTGATTTTGCTCCACACATACGGATACGTTTGCGTTCCCGCTTTTTTCTTCGTGAAGATGTCCTCCTTGTCCCATTCATCAAAATCGGGATAACCGCGATACCAGTAGCCCTGATCAAAATCTTCGTGATCGTAGAATCCACCATTGAACCGGAAGGTTTCTGTGCCTCCCCCTGGCTTCTTGAGCGTAAGATTTCCCTGACTGTCACCACCGATATTCGACACGACACAGATTCCTTCCAGAAAGATACCGTTCCCTTTTTCGAAGTCTATGCGGGGTTCACCCTGCGCCATCGAAGCGCCTAACGAGACTTTACTGCCGGGTTTCCCTTTCCGGCGAGCGATTTCCAGGAGTAATGTAAGTCGGTTAGCCCGGCGAACAAACATCTCATTCATCCAGGCCGCTTGCCCACGTGCCGCCAATTGCTCAATCGTAATCGTTTCTTTTGAGCTTTCCAGCTGAATAGGCCGCTTCTTGATGTCGTGCCAATTTCCATTACTACTCCCCTGTTTTGAGAAGTAACCCGCATCATTCCAGCCAGGTAGTGGGCCTTCTTCAGCGTTACCGGCATTTAGCCAGAGACTGCTTTCTATGTCATAAACAAGGTACTTGGTATTCGCCCATCCACCATAGCCCATGGCGGGAACGGCGCCCCAGGCGAAATTAAAAAACGATTGCAGCGAGTTGAAATAGAAGTTTGCATTCCGCATATCCCCCAGAAAATTCTCGGTGGCATAGTGCATCTCATCGCCAAAAACCAGTTGTGATTTGTGTTCAGGCTTAACCGACCAGGTCGTGAATGTATTGATACCGACTGCCTTCCGCTCTGTCACCGATTTATTGCCCAGTACATCGATACAGAAATGAAAGTTTGGGGAGTAGTACTTGCCCGTGCCGAACTGTGTCATATTGACCTGGCCTTTCGGTTCTGGTGCGTAGGGTACTAACGAGCGCCCACCCGATCGCCCCTGCACAGCATCAGACGGCAGGGTGCTAACTACCTGGTCAAAGACATTGGAGTTGGGTTTCGATTCTTTTTTAATGACTTGTGTATTATTGGACCCTGCTGCTATTGAGTAGCGATACGGCTGTGCTTCGACCGAATGCTGTATGGTGATGAACGTAAACCCGAGCCCAAAAAGAAATTTTCTTGCCTTCATGCTAACCTTGTCGATTAAGAACTACTACCCGCTTAACGCTTTATTCTCCCAATTATGTTTGATTCCTGAATCTCTGCTGCCAGGGAGGTTCCCTCTGGCAAACGATAGAAACAAATCCAGTGGGAGTAAATACTTAGCTAAGTATACGTCACTGTCTGGCAAAATACTCGACATACGTACCTAACATTAGTTACATCAATTTATAGAATAACCATATTCTGTTGATTCAATCACTTATTCATATATTCAGCCTACCACTTGATAAATAAGTATTTATTCAAATCTTTTAATAGTTACATTTCATATATGCACAGGCTGTTGCTACTTTTAGTTAGTTTTGTGTCTATCAAGTATGAAAAAGAAATCTTTCCCACTCATTCCCGGTCCCTGGACACTCATTTTCCTCATCTCGGGTACGCTGTTGGTATTTATCGTCCGCTGGATTATGAGGCTGTTTTAGGCTGACTCTATTAATACAAATAGCTTACTGATTAATATAACGTGCTCAATAGAGTAGTCACTCGATCATTGGCCTTACATGAATACATACTATGTAAGTGCGAACAGTTCAAGGGCAAAAATAGGCGAACTTATTTCAAACATAACCTTGGCTGGAAAGTTGTAGAAAGTGGAAACAAGAAAATCCCGGCTGGCATATGCTGGCCGGGATTCCAATAGTTTATCTAGCCCAATGACTTGGGTATCGCAAGGTAAGAATTTAACGAACCTGACTATAAAAATCGGCATCAAAAACCGTCACAATTATCATCTTGTGTGTATTCTGTCGTATAAGTCGCCTTAAGATCCCGAAAATATGAATTACATACAAACGCCGATCTTTAAAAGGATCGGCGTTTGTATGTTTAGCAAATAAGCTCTCAAACAGTTTTAATCTATGTTCGAGCACCCAATCGAGCAGTGCCGGCAACACAACTGTTTAATGAAAAGATCATTTGCACGTAGTGACAACGGTTACGCTACTATTACTGGTCGTGTTGGCTACAATGTGCGCGGCCACTTCGTCATCACCACAAACGTCATTTGTGATGCGCGTTGGCTGCGAGTTTTGCCCGGTGGTCACGGTTTCACAGCTTTTGCAGTTCTTTTTCTTGAAACTCCCCCCCTCGCACGACCAGAATCCGATGGCGCCAAGTACTATAAGTGCTGCTGTCTTCATCGCCAGGTCGCGTTTTGTAGTTTGCTATTATACCACTAAAATATCCCGCTCCTTTGCCACGAACGTCTCGTCAACGCGGGCAATGAACGCATCGGTTAATTTCTGAACACGCTCTTCGCCCACTTTCACTGCATCTTCCGATACGCCATCTTTCACCAGTTTGCGAATATCATCGTTGGTGGCCTTACGGATATTACGGATGTTCACTTTAGCCGTTTCGGCTTCCTGCTTTACCTTCTTCACCAGATCTCGACGACGCTCTTCGGTCATTGGCGGGATACTTAACCGGATTTGTTCCCCGTCATTGTTCGGATTGAGGCCGAGGTTAGAGTTACGAATCGCCTTTTCAACTTCGCCAATGAGCTTTTTTTCAAAAGGTTTGATCACAATGGTACGGGCATCCGGTGTGTTGATGGAAGCTACCGTATGCAACTGCGATGGCATCCCGTAATATTCAACCTGAATTCCATCAAGCATGCCAGCGTTGGCCTTCCCGGCACGAATTTTAGTTAATTCGATGGACAAGTGCTTGAGCGCTTTTTCCATCGTGTCTTTTGCATCGTCGAGAAACAGCTCGATCTCTTCCATTATAAAAAGGTATAAAGTAGTACAGTTATATAGTTGCAAGGACTAGAGATGTAACGTTAAGCGCTGTAAATCTGAACTTTATAACTCTACAACAAACTAACTTTACAACTTCTCCACGTAATTTCTAGGCACATTCCGCAGAAATCAACGTACCAACGTCTTCACCCTGAATCAGCCTTACCAGACTTCCACCCTGATTCATGTTAAAAACAATGATTGGCAAATTGTTTTCTTGACAAAGCGTGAACGCGGTCAGATCCATTACGCTTAGTTTCTTTTCGTAAACGTCTTCGAAGGTGATGCAGGTATATCGCGTAGCGGTTTTATCCTTCATCGGATCGGCGGTATAAACGCCATCTACCTTGGTACCCTTCAATACGGCGTCCGCTTCAATTTCAATGGCCCGTAAGGCCGCCGTCGAATCCGTCGTAAAATAAGGGTTGCCCATCCCCGCTCCGAAGATGACCACCCGGCCTTTTTCGAGGTGGCGTACAGCCCGACGACGCACGTAGGGCTCGCAAACCTGCTCCATCTTAATGGCCGACATCACACGCGTATACATGCCGTGCTTTTCGAGTGAACTCTGGATTGCCATGGCATTGATAACCGTTGCGAGCATACCCATGTAGTCACCCTGGACACGGTCGATACCCGAGCGTTCGCCCGAGACACCCCGAAAGATGTTGCCACCGCCAATAACGATAGCTACCTGTACACCCATGTCAACTACTTTCTTAATCTCTTTGCTGTACTGTTCCAGTACGGCAGGGTCAATGTGGTAGCCGGTAGGCCCAGCCAAAGCCTCCCCACTCAATTTGAGCAGGATGCGCTTATACTTGGTTTGCGATGTCATGAAGGGAAATTTTGCGGACAAAGATAGGTAAAAAGGGAGGAAGCAGGAAAGAGCAACAGGCGAAGAAGGCCTAAAAGGTTGTTGAATGACCCGTACTCAGGACCGCTTCCTTTTGTATGGCCGATGTTCTTACCGGGTGTAAACTCTATCCAGCATCAGGCGTTATACCTGTATCTTCGACGCTATTTTTCTCATGAAAATACCATTCTTCACTACCTTCTTCCTCTGTAGCAGCCTGATTGTCACGGCTCAATCGACTCAATCGCCGAAGCTGGAAACAGTGGCCGAGTTTGGTAAACATCAGCCAATTGGGCTTGGCATTTCGAGGGAAAATCGGATTTTCGTTACGTTTCCAAAAAATCCGGAAAATTATGATTACGGGCTGGCGGAAATTGTTGACCGGAAAGCTGGCGAAGGAAAGCGACGCCCCTACCCCAATGCTGAATGGAATCAGTGGGACTCGCTGAATCCGCAGAATCGATTCATCAATGTTCAGGCGCTTTTCGTCGATCAGACCAACGCCCTCTGGGTACTTGACCCGGCCAGCCCGGCCGGTATGAAGTCTATGCCCATGGGCATTAAACTTCTGAAGATTAACCTGACAACCAATAAAATCGAGAAAATCTATCGCTTCGAGGATTTACCGCGCGAACGTACGGGCCTGAATGATGTGCAGGTTGATACACGCCGGCAGTTAGCGTATTTGTCAGACCCCGGTCGGGCAGCCATTGTTGTGCTGGATCTGTCTTCGGGCAAAAGCCGGACGGTTCTGGAAAACGATAAATCCACGAAAGCTGATCCGAATTTTGTGCTGAACATCGACAGTAAAGACGTGCGGGACAGCAAGGGAAATCCTTTTAAGAGCAACGTCAACGGTATTGCCCTGACCCACGACTTTAAGTACCTCTACTTTCGACCGATTACCCAAACCAAACTGTTCCGTATTGCTACCGATTACCTGGCGAATCCGGCACTCACGCCCACCGAGCTAGCTTCACACGTCGAGATAATGGGCGAAACAGGCGTCTCGCACGGCATGATTGCCGACAAAGCCGGAAACGTTTACCTGACAGATTCGCCCCATAAAGCGATACGTTACTTCACACCTGACCACCAGCTTAAAACGCTGGTACAGGACGATCGACTTCTCTGGCCCGACAGTTTCGGCATTGGCTCCGATGGGTATCTCTACGTAACGGCCGCCCAGATTCAACGGACCAAGCGATACAATAACGGCGAAGATAAGGTGGCCTATCCATTCGGATTATATCGGGTGAAATTGCCAACTCCATAACGCTACGTTGTACTTTTACAGACATTTCTGAAATTACATGCGCAACGTACTTTTACTACTAGCTACTTCAATCCTTGGAGCTTCCTCAACGGTTCTTCTCGCCCAAACCCCTACCCCAACCTCTTTAGATGACACGCTCCAACTCAACGAGGTCGTTGTGCGCGGCTACGCAACCAATCGGCGGTTACTGGAAACACCGGCGTCAGTCGGGTTACTGACCCGGCGGGATTTGAACCAGCGCTTTGGCATTCCTACACTCGTACCCGCGCTCAATACGTTGCCCGGTGTGCGGGCCGACGAGCGGTCGCCGGGGAGTTACCGGCTGGCCATTCGGGGCAGTGCGATACGTTCACCTTTTGGCGTACGAAACATCAAGACGTACTGGAATGAATTGCCGCTTACAGACGCGGGCGGAAACACGCCCCTCAACGCGTTGGATGTGCGGGCATTGGGACGTATTGAAGTCATAAAAGGACCGTCGGGAAGTTTGTATGGAGCGGGCACGGGTGGCACGATTCTGTTTAGTGGACTGGCCGTTCCGGCTAATAAAAGCAGTGTCGAAGTGTCGGCACTGGGTGGAAGTTATGGGTTGTACGGTAACGGCATTTCGGTACAAACCGGCAAGAACAATTCCGCTATATCCCTCAATTATAATCATTTGCAGTCAGATGGCTATCGGGACCAGAGCGCCGTTGTGCGCGACAATCTGAGCTTGATTGGCTCATTTTCAGTCAGTCCAAAACGAACCATTTCCGTGCTGGCCTTATATTCAGACCTGCATTATCAAACGCCCGGCGGCCTGACCGAAGCCCAATTTAGAGCAAATCCACGCGCGTCGCGTCCGGCCACCGCAACGCTGCCGAGCAGTGCTGCCCAACAGGCGGGTATTTATCAGAAAGTAGGCTATCTGGGGCTTTCACACGAATACAAGTGGAATGATCGAATTCAGAATACAACGGTCATTTTCGGTTCCACCACTGATTTCGCCAACCCATTTATCACCAATTACGAACGGCGTACTGATCAGGGACTGGGCGGCCGAACCGTTACACAAGTTCGGTTCCCGAATGCTCCATTACCCGCAACTGTTACGTTCGGAGGAGAATTTCTGCGCACGTTTACGGTAGACCGTAACTTCGGCAATCGACTTGGTGTAGCGGACACGATCCAGACTGACGAAGAATTGATCGCGCGACAATCGACTCTTTTTGCCCAGGCCGAAGTCGAACTTCCCGCCCGTTTTCGACTGACAGCGGGCCTGAGTCGCAATAATGTCAGTTATGATTTCACCCGCTTTCCAACGCGGGCCATTGGTGCGTTACCCGCTACGTTGCTGGCACGAACCTTCACGCCGGTCTGGCTGCCGCGCGTCTCACTGCTCCGCACGTTCGGCCAGAACGTATCGGCTTTTTTGAGCATCAGTACCGGTTATTCAGCCCCGTCGAGTCAGGAAGTTCGCCCTTCGGCGGGCGGTTTTAACACGACACTCAATCCCGAACGTGGCACCAGTTATGAGGTGGGCATCCGTGGATTGGCTTTCAACAGCAAGCTTCGTTTTGACGTAGCCGTTTATCAGTTTCAACTCCGCGAAACCATTGTCCGGCGATCGGATGCGGCCGGAGCCGAATTTTTTGTCAACGCGGGTCGCACGGATCAGCAGGGACTGGAAGCCCAACTGGCCTATGATTTCATCTCGCCCACGGCGACACCAACGTCTCTTTTCTCCCTGCTTAGATTCTGGAACAGCCTGACCCTCACGAACTACCGCTTTAAGGATTACCAGCAAGGCACGGCCGACCTGTCGAACAACCGGGTACCGGGCGTAGCGCCAACCACCTACGTTACGGGCCTGGATGCCGAAACCCGCTCGGGTTTTTATGCGCACGTGACGTTCCAGTTCCTGAAAGAATTTCCGCTTAACGATGCCAACACCGCGTTGTCGGACCCCTATCAATTGCTACAGGCCACGGTGGGTTACCGTCGGTCGCTGGGCAAAAACTGGGGGCTTGATGTTTACGCCAGTGGCGACAATTTACTGGATCGAACCTACTCGCTGGGCTACGACCTGAATGCCGTTGGCAACCGCTATTTTAACGCAGCTCCCGCCCGTAATGGCCTCGGTGGCGTTCGGTTAAGCGTGAAATGGTAATGGGAATGATGAATTATGAATGATAAATGATGAGTGGTACGTATCAGCTTATGGCTTCTATTTAACTTGCCACTCATCATTTATCATTCCACTAGTGCTTACCGTTACTAACCTCACTAAAGCGTACAGCGGTCGTACTGTTCTGATGGTACCGGAACTGCGTCTGTCGCCCGGCATTCACTATTTTCGGGGCGGAAACGGCTCCGGGAAAACAACATTTTTCCGAACCGTTGCGGGTCTGTTGCCATTTTCGGGCGAGATTTTGCTGGAGAACCAGTACGAAATCAACCGTGATCCGGTGGCGTACCGATTTCGCGTTAATTATGCGGAAGCTGAACCTCTTTACCCTGCCTTTCTAACGCCCCGAGACCTGGTCGGATTCGTTGGACAGGCCAAGAAAGCCCCACCTGGTCAAGTCGATACGTTACTGGAAACGTTGGGTGTCGATAAATTCTGGACACAAACGACGGGTACTTTTTCGAGCGGCATGCTCAAAAAACTATCCTTACTACTGGCCTTTCTTGGAGAGCCCCGACTTGTATTGCTCGATGAACCTTTGACGACTTTAGACGTAGCAACAGCCGCAAAGCTATTTGACTATATCCGGCAACTTCGCACCGAACAGAACGTATCGTTTCTGCTCACGTCGCACCAGGACATCAGCCTGACGGGCCTTGACCTAACGGGCACCTGGCAGGTTGGCGAACGGGTTATTGCAGCCGTAAACTAAACTAACCAATGCTGCCATTCCTAAACCGTATTTTCGTTGGTCCGTTCTACGCCAAAAATGCCGGTACGTTTCTGGTTATCCTATTGCTGGCGTTTGGTTTCCTGAGTGGTCGCGAACACAAAGCGCTGATTACGGCGGCTCTTGGCTCTCCGTTTCTTCTAGTCATCGTGTTTGTCTTGTGGGGTCTGTATTTATTAAAAACCATTTCATTCGTCCGGCAGGCGTTAAGCACTCCTGAGCATTTGTTTCTGCAATCCTTCTGGCTCGTGCCGAACGTAACACGCTTTGCGCTGTGGCTGGTGGTGCAAACGGCCCTACTGTTTCCCGTCATGGCCTATGCAGGCTGGATGGTTCAGATAGCGACGACCTACCAGAAATGGGATTCACTGAGCGCCATTATTGCCTACGTTGTGAGTTTGATTCTGGCAGGTGCTGCACTGAACGATTATCGCCTGCGCCATCCTAGCCCCGATACGTATCGCTTACCAAACTTTACGTTCAAATTACCATACGAATTCTTTTTTCCGACGTACTGGCTCCGGCACGAACCGCTCTCGCTCGTGCTGACGAAAGCGTTTTCGGGCCTACTGCTAGCGGGCGTTTGTCGGCTCTACCCTACCGATGATTACGACCAGCGATTGTTACTAATTGGGCTACTGCTCGCCATATTGGGGCACGCACAGGTGGGCGGGCAAATCAGCGCATTTGAGCGGCAGTATTTGCTTTTCCTACAGAACTTGCCGTTATCCTGGTTACAGCGTTTTGGCCGATACGCGCTCATCTACGGCCTGATCTGGCTCCCCGAATTGCTGATTCTGCTACGTAACTGCCCACCTGAAGTCCGACTCGATTACGTCATCTGGCTCTGGCTGACCGGTTGGGGATGGCTGATGTTGATGCACAGCCTTGCATACGGTCGCGACATCGTACCGGATCGCTGGTTAACGGGCGTGTTTGCTGGCTTCATTATTGGCTTGCTAGCCATTATGTTCGGTTTACCCGTTGGCGCGTGGCTGGCTTTAGGATGGCTGGGCGCTATTGGACTCTGGGATAGATCGTTTACCACACGTAGCAGCACGTAACAGTCAACTTTTCTGATTAAAAATTGTATCTCGGATGATATTAATCACGACAACGATAGAAACGAAACAGTCAACAACCAAAGATCGGGAAGCGTACGAACGTTTCCTCAAAGGTGTCAAGCGGATGGTCATTAAAAAAGAAGAGGAGCGCAAAACCGCTACCGAACGCTATAAGAATGACCCTCATTTACAGCAAACTATCGCCGAACTCAGGAAACTGAATGGAACCAACCAATCCACTACCAACTAGTTATCCTTTTCGTTTCGAAGGCGGTAATGATAACATTTACGCATTTACAACATCAACTGGTATAGCATATCTGGTCCGATTTAAACCCACTCCATACATCATTAGTGAGGAGTAGGTTTTTCATAATGAGGTCTACGAATTAGTAATCGACTTAGTCGATAATCCAACGGGTAAATCCTCTTCGCTCGACCTTGTAATTCCAGCTACTCTTGCTGCTATTATCCGTGATTTTTATACACGCAAAAGTCTGGCAATTACCATTTACATCTGCGACTCCTCCGATGGGCGGCAAAAGTCACGGGAGCGCAAATTTGCCAGTTGGTTTCAGACCTACAACCCAGGAACAATGGTCCGCTTCGATTACATGATTCACGATCTAATTGACGGACAGTCCTATTACATAACGCTCATCACAAGTCTCTGGAATCCGCACATTCACGACATCATTACCGAGTTTCAGCGCATTGCCAATGGGTATAACGACCCAAAGTAATCATTCGCTTTTCAATACGTTAGCAGGGTTTTTCCGGGCGGCTTTTAGCGTCTGTGAACCAATCAGGAGAAAGGCCAGGAACATCACGATCATAACACCGGCCAGGAGTTCACTCAGGCCAATGGGCTGATGGTAAGCAAAGTTAGTTAGAACGACCTGGTCGAAAAAGAAATACGTAACCGGAAGGGCAACGAACGTAGCGATCAGGAGCATGCTTAGAAATCCTTTGCTTAACAGGTAGATCAGTCCACTCTCACTGGCTCCCAGCACTTTGCGGATGCTGATCTCTTTCAGTCTGGTTTCGGTCGTGAATACCACCATGCCAAACAAACCCAGGGAAGCAATACAGATGGACAGGAAAGCAATGAAGCCAATCACTTTCACCATGACCACAAATTGGCTATAAGCCAGCTCAATCTGATCATCGTAGAACTTGGCATCCAGTGGGTGAATCCTGTCAATACGGCGCCAGGCGTTGTCAATACTTGCCATCGTGGCGGGCAGGTCGGTGGATGAAATCCTGACATTCAGATACCCCCAGGGTTCGTCGGACGAGTAGCGGAACATGACGGGTTCAATCTTTTTGTCCATCGTTCCATAATGGAAATCTTTCAGTACGCCCACGATTGCCAGTTTCTTTCCGTCCACGGTTATCATTTTACCAAGGGCTTTTTGCGGGTCTTTATTCGCAATATTGAACCGTTTCAGCACCTGTTCATTCACAATAACTTCGCGTTCTTCACCCTTCTTCGGTCGTAAGGTAAAATTTTTCCCGGCGACCAGTTTATGGTTATGTACGGGCAAATAATGCTCATCAACAAAGTTCAACCAGACCATCGTTGAGTCGTCCGGGTTCATGTATTTCATGCTGGTTCCATGAATGCTCCCCAGACTGGTGATCATCATCGATTGGGCAATTTCACGTACTTCCGGAATTTCGGCCAACTCTTTCTTTATCAGATTTCCTTTATTCTGCTGCAAGCGAATATTCAGAATATTCTCGGTCGTGAAGCCCAAATCGAATGAGAGAAACCCCCGGTATTGGTTATACCCAATTAAGGTGGTAGCAATGAAAATCAACGAGATGGTATACTGAATGACAATCAACGCTTTGCGCATGCTGACATGCCGGAATACTTTCATCGTCGATACGTCTTTGATCACCTGAAGGGCGTTGATGCGGGAGAAAAACAGCGCAGGAAAAAAGCCGGCGACCAAACCAACGGCTATCGCCATCACGACAAAATAGAGACTAATTTTAGGGGAAAGGTCTAGCGAAACCAGATCACTGATATGTGAGTCGAGTGCCAGGAATTGCGTGCGCAGGAACAGAAACAAACCAAATGAAAAGACCAGCGCCAGCAGGGCGATAATCACGGATTCGGCCATAAACTGCCCTAGTACGTGGCTTTTCAGAGCGCCATTAATTTTGCGAATACCTACCTCGCGCGAGCGTCGGAGTGAGCGGGCAATGGAAAGATTGGTGTAGTTGAAACAGGCGGAGAGTATAATAATAAAGGCCAGACCACCCAGAATCCACACGACAATGGGCATGATGGTTGGCCCAATTGCATTTTCAAGTTTCCGTCCCAAGGCGGCTTCTTTTAGCGGTTGCAGGGCTACCGTAATTTTTTTGTTCTTTATGGCTGCATTTTCCTGTCTACTCAGTTTATTCAGTGTGGCCTGTACAGATGCTGGATCACTAGTTGAGGGTAGAACGATGTATACGTAGTTCTGCCAGATATTGTCCCAACTATAAACCTTGGAATCTGTTCTTGGCTGTTTCGCTTCAGTAGTAGCAAACGAGATCAATGCCTCAAAACGCATGTGCGAGAGTTTAGGAACATCTTTTGCTACGCCGGTCACTACGTAGTTCAACGTATCAAACCGCACGAATTTGCCTAATGGATCAGCCTTTCCAAATAGCTTTTGGGCTGTTTTTTCCGTCAATACCAATGAATAAGGTTCTCTCAGGGCAGTAGACGGATCACCCTTCAGCAAGGGGAATGTAAATACCCTAAAAAAGGAATGATCCGCCCACAGCGCTTCGAGAGGAATTACCTTCTCCCCTACGTGTGCATCGCCTGAAAAGCCATTGCTAAGAATCGTTACGTCTTCCACGCCCGCAACCGTTTCGCGAATCTTCTTGCCAACCTTAACGGATGTAGAAGCAAAGTTCATAATGGGTTGATCCCGATCCTGATACGTCGTGATGACACGGTACGTCCGATCTTTTTTTACCTGAAAATCATCATACGAACATAAATCCGTGGTCAGGGCAATAACGAGCAAGCCCACCGACATACTCACAGCCAGCCCGAAGATATTGATAAAGGAAAATAATTTGTTGCGCACCAGGCTGCGCCGGGAGGTTTTGAGGTAGCTGCCAAGCATGATCCAGTGAATGAAGAGGTTGAGGAAATCGGGTTTGCGAACGGTATACGGCCTGAAAAATTTCAGGGCATCGAGGCAGTAAATCAATCGGGCGCGGCCAGCCCCTTTGGCTTTCAGGTTGCGGGCAAAGTATTCATTCAGATCGCCCTGCAAGTCTTCGAGCAGATCGGGCCGACAATACCAACGGATCAGACGCTGCGCCCAACGGGGTGGTTTTGGCGATTCAGCTTCTGACCGATCGTTCTGGCTGTCAAATCGTTTCATATCGAGCCTTCCAGATTAAAACCGGGAATAATATTCCAGAGCGATTCGCGTACCTCCCTGGCTTTGGTCAGGGCGACCTTACCAGTGTGCGTCACCTCGTAATAGCGTTTGCGTTTGCCTCCGCGCGCGCTGGTTGACTCACCCATTCTGCTTTTCACCAGCCCTTTCTCTTCCAGCCGATTCAGGACAGCATGCACAACTCCCAGTTTCGCGGCTCGTCCCGTGTGTTTTTCCAGTTCATCGCAAACGGCCACGCTATAGGCGTCGTTAACCAACGCGGCAATCGTTAGCAGTACCAGTTCTTCAAATTCCCCCAGATTACTCCCCTTCATGGGCTAGTTCAATTAGTGGTCAAAGCCTATTATTTCATCAAATGTATGTAAAATTGATTTTATTAATTCTGTATTTGTATGTAAAATATTTTTTGTGCTGACAATGTAGAGCCGCAACCCCTTACGCCCTACAAACGTCAGCTATAATCGTATTAAGTGCCATTATGGACGTTGATGCGCTGGGTGTGAAAAAGAACTTGATGGTCGCTTATCCCTGACGATTGAAGCGATCATTCTCATCGAAGAAATAATCAGGATAGGCGTCGACGTCCCAAGTCCATTATAGCAACAATTCTATATACCGTTTATGCATTTCGCTGAATCGACATTTGGAAGTTTTACCGCTATTCCATTCCTTTACGTCTTAGCCAACATAACTGAGTTGAAAGGTCCGCGGAACTAAAAGTGACTGACAAACAGCAAAATATAGTTCTGTAGAACCGCGTACAATAATGTGTTGGGTGAACCGGCTAGGATGGGTTCATAAGGCGGGTCTCCAGCGACAGGCCGCACGTCTCAACACGTAAGCTTTAGGTTCGTTGGTCGGGTTCCGATTGACAAAGTGAACGCTCTCGTTGGTTTGGTTTGACACTCGTTAGGCTAGTTTCCGGCGATAAAACGTAATCTTAAGCTAACCTAGCCTACATATTCGGCTTTCATACTTACATTTAGGGTTAGTCGGGACCGATTTCAAACATGAAGAAACTACAAGTCTTTATATCATCTACATACAGTGATTTATTAGAAGAGCGTCAAGCTTGTGTTGAAACTATTCTGCAAGCTGGTCATATACCAGCAGGTATGGAATTGTTTGCCGCTGGTAGTGAAACGCAACTTGACACAATAGAAAGATGGATAGACGCTTCTGATGTTTATATGCTTCTTTTAGGTGGTAGATATGGTTCTCTAGACCCGAAGACTAAGCTGGCTTACACAGAAGTCGAATATAGATACGCGCTCGAAAAGAAAAAGCCAGTTTTTGCTGTCGTAATGTCAGATGCTTTTCTTGATACCAAAATAGCTCAAGTTGGCAGATCAGTGTTTGAGCAAGATAATGTTGATAAGTATAAGAAATTTAAGAAACTGGTGCTCTCTAAAATCGTCAAATTTTTTGATAGCCTGGATGGAATCAAATTGGCTATCTTTCAGTCAATGATTGAAATTGATAGTCGTTACAATTTAGAAGGATGGGTAAGAGGTAGCGAGGTAGTTGATGTAAAGCCACTAATAAGCCAAATATCTGCCCTTACCCAAGAAAATGCTGATTTAAAAAAGGAGATAACTAACCTACGCAAAGACGGTGTTAAGCAATCAAAGTCAAAACGTACTTTGAAACAATTTGAACTACAAGGTAACGTACATACTGTTGAGCACTGGCGAGACATGCTAACAAAAGTGTTAGGAATGTTTGCTGAACAAAAGCGGATTAAAGACCCTGATGTGCTTTTGAATTTAAACAATAACCGGGCGACGTTTTTCACATTCGATGAATCTAAGGTCAGCCGCCCTCATAAAATTCCATTAACGAAATTGTATCTTGGTACTCACCAAAGCCCTGATAGCTTTCAAAGATTAACTCGGTTAGTTGTGGAGGCAGTTGGTTTACCTGAAAGTTCTTTCAGAATAATTGGAGAAATACCTAATCCAAACGGAGATTCAGATTAACAACAGCGTATATAGGTAGTCAAGCCACATCTGATAAATCATTTTCGAGGTTTCGGGTAACTTTGCTACATGGAGACAGGTGTTTACATTCCCATAATTTCCGATTACGGCTTCAAGGCCACTTTTGGCAACGAAGCTGACAGTTTGTTCCTTCGTACAGCCTTGCAGGCACTGATCAAATCGGATACACCCATCCGCGAAGTTCATTTCGATAAGAATTCGTTCGAGGCTCTGACCATTGATAGCCGAAGCGGTATTTTCGATTTGGCCTGCACCGACGAAAACGGCAGTCAATTCATCTTCGAAATGCAATTAGGTTTGGCGCCACATTTTGTGCAACGAATGAAGTTCTACGCCCTGCACAAGTTCAACACTATAGTCGAACGGGGTGAGTTTGATTACGCCAATTTGCCCAAAATCTACGCCATTGCTATTTTAGCCAAGAACATTTTGCCAATGACCCATTTTCACACCGTTGCCAATCTGAGAAGTGAGGAGGGTAAAATCATTGACACTCAAATGACGTTTATTACCGTAGAATTAGCTAAGTTTAACAAGCAAGTAGCTGAAATAGAGAGTGATTTAGACAAACTGGTTTATACCATGAAGACGCTTCATACAACCGAACCCACACAATATCCGGCCTTCTGGAACGAGGAGTGGCTCAAGCGAGCCATTGACGAGTTGGACACACGGAAGATGACTCCAGAAGAGCGAGCGTATTTTGCGCGTGTGACAGCGGCCAACGCTGAAGCGGTCAAGGCTGAGAAGCAAAAAATTCAAGAAGCTGAGATGTCGATAAAAACCGAGACTGTTGCGAAATTATTAAAGCGTGGCAAACTCACCATCGAAGAAATAGCCGAAGACAGTGGTGTTAGCGTTGATTTCGTACTTGAAATTCAGCGAGGGCTTTTCAAAAAGTAATAAGACAGGTCGCCAGCGACAGGCAGCACGCCCCAAAGTTAACGTTGACAGCTCAACTGGCCATGTGTGTAAATGGCTTTCTACGGTCTCCATCACACTTCAAGGTGTTGGGTGACACAAACAACAGTAATAAAAAGTGGCAAACTAACGTCTCCGTGGCAAATAGCTGTCAGGAGCACCTACAGAACAAATTTTGCTTATTTTCTCACAGTTGAAATAGATGATAATTAACGTTAGGCAGGAAACTGAATCTGACCATACTGCCATTGCTAATGTTATTATAGACGCTTACAAAGACGTAGGCTATAGTAATAAGAGAGAACAGTTTATGGTAGAAAGATTAAGGAAGTCAAGTTCGTTTATACTTGAATTATCACTGGTTGCCGAAGATGATCATGGAAATATTGTAGGTCATATTTTACTGACTAAAATACATATCCAAAACCAAGATCAATCTTATGAAGGCCTTGCTTTAGCTCCAGTATCGATAAAGCCAGCCTATCAAAATCAAGGCATTGGCAGTGCGTTAATAAGGCAAAGCCATTCAATAGCTAAAGATCTCGGATATACATATATTGTTGTTCTGGGTCACGCAAAATACTATCCCAAATTCGGGTATGAACTTACCAGTAACTATACTATCAGTATACCCATTAAAGTTGCTGAAGCAAACTGCATGATTATTGCTCTAACTGAAAGCGGTTTATCAGGCGTCACAGGTATGGTTACATATCCTGGAGAATTTTTCGAATAAACGTACATAGTACAATTTGGTAACAACAACCAATCGATTTGTTCGCTATCCAGGCATTTCAGACTGCCGTCGACAAACCCACGCCCACGAGGATATTGTGCAGCCCAATGTACCAAGGGGCTGCTACGTTTGTTGTTTTGGGTAGTTTGCAAGACCATCAGCCCCTCTAGGACTTAGGCGTTTTTTAGCGTCCGTGTTCCAATCCATTGTATTGGCTACGAGCCGGTTATCCAGTCAATTAATTCATTGGCTCGGGCGCCGGTTTCGCCCGTGCTGGG
The DNA here is from genome assembly GCF_900112365.1 of Spirosoma endophyticum. Lineage (GTDB taxonomy): Bacteria > Bacteroidota > Bacteroidia > Cytophagales > Spirosomataceae > Spirosoma > Spirosoma endophyticum. The sequence goes on from NZ_FOLQ01000001.1 coordinate 963,473, forward strand.
ACTATTCCCTTCACCCCGCAAATCTTTCACAATCAACTCGATCAGGGGCTGTTGTACGTGCTCCGGAAAGGGAATGTCGTAATTCGCCACGCCCGTTTCTGTTTCGACCCGGATGAAGTATTTTTCGAAGAACGAAAACGACAGTTTCCCTTTGGAGCCAACAAACTCAGTTTGCTCAAGCCGTTGCTCTTTATTTACAGTAAAGCACCAGCTTCCTATCCCCAATACGCCAGACTGGAATTCAAAATTTGCCATGGCAATATCGTCGGCCTCATACAAACCAGCCTGATTTCTGGAAATTCCATTGGCCGCTTTGATGGGGCCTAGTACGTATTCCAGAAAATCGAACTGGTGAGAGGCTAAATCGTGAAAAAGCCCGCCCCCTGAAATATCCGGAGAAACCCGCCAGTTCGGCTCTGGCCCCTCCCCCAGTTCTCGGGCCGCTGGTTGCCAGTTCAGCTGAATCCGAACGTAGCGAATATCGCCAATGACGTTCGTGTCGATCAGTTCCTTTATCTTCAAAAAATAGGGAAGCGCCCGGCGGTAAAACGCGACAAACAGCGGCATGCCCGTTTCCCGGCTCACCTGACTCATGGCTTCGCATTCGGCGGTATTCCGCGCCATCGGCTTTTCTACATAGACCGGCTTTCCGGCCCGCATAGCCCGAATGGCATAATCGGCATGACTACCGGGGGGTGTCGCTACGTATATCGCGTTGACATTGGGGTCGTTAATCAGGGCATCGGCATCGTCGTACCAAGCCGGTACGTTATGGCGTTTGGCATAATCGGCGGCTTTTTCGGCATCCCTCCGCATCACCGCTACTAAACTTGAATGCGGCACTTTGTTAAACGCCTGTCCACTTTTCACTTCCGTTACGTCTCCGCAACCAATGATACCCCAGTTTATTTGATCCATGCTGTTTAGTACGTAATAGCAAGCTCTTTAGCCTGTTACGCAAGAAGGATAAACCGAGGATTTTCTACCAAAAAACGATCTCTACCTTACTCGGCTTTCTTCTGCTTGCCTGCTACGGCCTGTTTTTCGGATATAGCTGTGATGGCAGCCACCAGCCGGTCGAGGTCTTTTGGCGAATGATAAACGTGGGGCGTCACCCGTACTCCGTGAATATTTTCCCAGTCAATGCCCGTTGTATGGATTTTGTACTTGTTTAGCAACAGGCCATCCACCTCGCTGGTCTTCATGCCATCGATGGAAAACAACGCAACAGCTCCGGCAAACTCGGGTTTGAGAGACGTATGAATTTTTACGCCGGGCAAATCCTTGACCTTCTCCATCCAGTAATTTTTGAGGTAATGCGCCCGAGCAAACTTTCGGGCCGTTCCAATGCTATTATGAAAATCAACGGCGGTACCGATCGCCATTTCAGACGCAAAGGAACGGGTGCCCAGACTCTCAAACTTACGAATATCGGGACCATCGGGTTCGTTGTTCGACAGCAACGCCCATACGTTACGTATCTTATTTTGCCTGATGTAGAGCATGCCACTACCAAAAGGCGCACAAAGCCACTTGTGCAGGCTGGTCGCGTAATAATCAGCGCCGAGATCGGGGATTTTGAAATCGAATAGGGCGAACGAGTGCGCCCCATCGGCAATCACTTCAATGCCGCGTTTATGGGCTTCATCCGCAATTTTTCGAACGGGCATCACCTGCCCGATCCAGTTGATCATGTGCGTTACGTGTACCACTTTTGTTTTGGCCGTAAACGCCTTAACGTATTGATCGACAAGCGAGTCTTCGTTTTCGCTGGGTAGATCCAGATTTAAATAGACCAGTTTGATACCGTCGCGTTTTTCCCGCTGTTTCCAGGCGTTCAGCATGTTCGGGTAATCCTGTTTGGTCAGTACGACCTCATCACCTGGTTTGAGATTCAGGCCGAAAATGACGGTGTTTAGCCCTTCGGTGGCATTCCGGTTGATAGCGATTTCCTCGGCAGAACAGCCGCCTAAATCAGCCAGCTTTTCGCGTAGCGATTCGCGACCCTGATCCAGAATTCGCCACATATAATACGACGGTGCTTCGTTGCAGTACTGGTAAAACCGGATGTGCGCATCCTGCACCACTTTCGGCTGCGGACAAACCCCGCCGTTGTTGAGATTCAGCAACGTTGGCGATACCGTATATTCCGATTTCACCCACGACCAGAAATCTTCGTCCTGCGCCCACTGAGTAACCGACTTCAGTCCGGCATCGGCAAAAGCAACGGGCCGGGCAAACGTTTCGGGCAAAAACTGTGGGAGTGTGAGGGCACCGGTGGCTGCGGCTGCGGTTTGGCGAAAGAAGGTTCTGCGAGTCGACATGGCTGTATATACGTGAGGATGAACGAGGTAGGGTAAAAATATGCATTTTTGACGCGATAGCAAACAAAACACGGGTAACCAGTACGTTTCGCCATAGATAAAGTTAAAATCACTTTCTTAGCGGAATGAAACAACGTATCGCCCATATGGCTCTGGTCGTCGATGACTACGACGAAGCCATCAACTTTTACACCGGGAAACTCAATTTTACACTAGTCGAAGACACAATCCTCAGTGAATCAAAGCGCTGGGTTTTAGTTGCGCCTGCCGGTAGCGACGGCTTCTCGTTATTGCTCGCCAAAGCCGATGGCGATGAGCAGCGAAGCCGTGTGGGCAACCAGACCGGCGGGCGCGTTTTCCTGTTCCTGTTTACGGATGATCTCTGGCGTGATTATCCCAATATGGTGGCTAACAATATAAACTTTGTGCGCCCACCAGTTGAGCAACCTTACGGCACAGTAGCTGTTTTTGAAGATTTATATGGCAACCTGTGGGACTTTATTGAACCTAAAACGGCTAGCTAGTACGTATCAAAACCCTCTTTATCAACTCATTCGTGAAGCAAATTCTTAATTATCTGGTCGCGTTCCTTATCACTACGTCGGTTTACGCGCAGCCGACGCCTAAAATCAGGATTTTGCTGCTTGGAACCTTTCATTTTGGCGAAACACAGGACAAGGGAAAAACGTCGTTTGATGACTTATTTTCGGCGAAACGACAGCAGGAACTTCAGCAGCTAACAAACCAGTTGGCACGCCTGAAGCCCGATAAAATTTTTGTCGAGAACGAACCCGGTCAGCAGGCGCACTGGGATAGTTTGTACAGCCAATATCGTCAGGGCACACTCGACACCAATGTCGTACGCAACGAGATTTTTCAGGTGGGTCTCCGAACAGCGCGTAAAGCGGGTCTGCCGCGGGTGTTTTGTGTCGATCATCAGCAGCCGCTTCCTTATGACAAACTGGAAGCCTTCGACCAGCGCACCAGTAAGGATTCGGTGGCGCTACGTAAAATGGCCACCTACAAATTACTGAGTCTGCCGTATCCGTACCCAAAAAAGACCCAGAAGCTGGCCAACTCAACACTCCGCGACTTCTACACCTATATCAATTCGGCAGAGTATGACGCCGGAAACCGAGCGGATTATTTCGTCTATGCGCCCGCAGGCGGGTATGATAACGACTATACGGGTGTTGAGTTTATCACGAGCTGGTATGAGCGAAACGCCAAGATTTTCACCAACATTTTGCGACAGGCCGAGCCAACCGATAAGTTACACATTGTACTGTTTGGGTCGGCGCACATGCTTCCGTTGCGGCATTATTTCCAGATGCACCCGTTTTTTGACGTAATCGAGGTAGCGGACGTACTGAAATGAGTATGCTCTTCAAGAAGCCACTGGTTCATTCAGTTTCCTGAGGATTTATCAAATTTCAGGTTTTGAACGCGCACCGCATTCAGAATGGCCAGCATCGCTACGCCCACGTCCGCGAAAACGGCTTCCCACATCGTAGCCAGCCCGCCAGCGCCCAAAATCAGCACAATGGCTTTGACCACGAATGCCAGCGTAATGTTCTGCCAGACAATGCGCCGGGTGGCCCGGCCAATCCGAATGGCCGTGGCAATGCGTGAGGGTTCGTCGTTCTGGATCACAATATCAGCGGTTTCGATGGTCGCATCAGAACCCAAGCCCCCCATCGCGATACCCGCATCAGCCAGGGCAACTACCGGCGCGTCATTCACGCCATCGCCGACAAAAGCTAATTTTGCTTTGGGTGTGTTGGCCAACTCCGCTTTCAGGGCTTCGACTTGTTTGACCTTATCTTCAGGCAACAGATCGCCGATGGCCGTGTCAATGCCTAACGCATCCCCTACGGCTTTTACCACCGCCGATTTATCGCCGGACAGCATCACCGTTTTCAAGCCCAGTTCATGCAGTTGCCGAACGGCGTCCTTAGCATCGTCTTTGATCTGATCTGCAATGACGAAGTGACCTGCAAATTTTCCATCGATAGCTACCAGCACGACGGTATACGGAATCTGGGTTAGTTTCTCATCAAACGTAACCCCGAACTGTTGCAGCAATTTAGCGTTTCCGGCTAGCACCTGTTTCCCGCTCACCGTGCCTTTCAGCCCCTGACCAGGAATCTCTTCGACGCCTTCGACCGTGAGTGATACGTAGTCTTTAGGTGCATACGCCAGCACCGCCGTAGCAACCGGGTGAGTCGATTTACTTTCCAGAGCCGCCGTCAGGCGGGCAAGTTCATCTTTATCCATACCCTCCGTGTGGACATCGGTTACGCTGAAAACACCTTTGGTCAACGTACCGGTTTTGTCCATCACGACGGTTTTAACCTGCGTCATAATGTCCAGAAAAACCGAGCCTTTGACCAGAATACCGTGTCGTGAAGCCGCACCAATCCCGCCAAAATACCCTAACGGAATGGAGACGACCAACGCGCAGGGGCAACCAATTACCAGAAAGACCAACCCCCGGTAGAGCCACTGACTGAACTGATAATCGGCCACAAAAAAGTAGGGCAATACCGTAATCAGAAGGGCTAATGCGCAGATAATCGGCGTGTAGATTTTAGCGAATCTGGCAATAAACTCCTGCGTCTGGGCTTTACGACCCGTAGCCTCCTGCACCATTTTCAGAATGCGGGACAGCTTGGAGTCGGCGTAAACAGCCGTTACGTCCATATCCACCAACGACTGCCGATTGATCATTCCCGCCAGCACCGATTCTCCTTTTCGGATGGTTCGCGGGACGGATTCACCCGTTAGCGCAGCCGTATCGAACGAGCCACTGTCGGAGCGCATGGTGCCATCAAGGCCCACCTTCTCCCCTGCTTTCACCTGCACTACGTCACCGATTGCCACGGCAGCGGCTTTAACGACAGTCGCTTGTCCATTTCGCAGCACTGTCACCTGATCGGGTCGCACGTCCAGCAATGCTTTCACGGATCGGCGTGCCCGCAGGACGGCCGCATCCTGAAACAATTCGCCAATGGTATAAAACAGCATCACGGCGACACCTTCGGGGTATTCACCAATGCCAAACGCACCCACTGTGGCCACGCCCATCAAGAAAAATTCGGTAAATACGTCGCGTTGTAAAATGCGGCTCCATGCCCGGCGCAAAACCGGCCAGCCGACAGGTAAATAGGTGGTCAAGTACCAGCCCAGTCGCAGCGGCCCATTGAACCAGGCCGGTTTCAGGTTATCAAGGAGAATGCCGATCAGGAGCCCGGCCAAACTAAGCAGAGCGGGCAAATAGGTCGTCCAGGTTTGTTCTGGCCCCTTTTTAGGGGATGCCTCCGCTACTGGGGTAGTTCCTTCTTCGATCAATTCCACATCGTCGTGGTCGTGGTCGTGATCATCGTCGTGCGTATGCGCCATAGGAATATCAGAGTTCAATAAAAAAAGTAAGAATGCCGAGAACGATCAGAATACCACCCGTGATCCGTTTCTCGTGATGGTCGAGCCAGTGCCAGTTCAAATGCGCTAAGCCCTTGAAAGACACAGCCGTTAAGGCAACCATGCTGGCGATGGTAACCAGCGTGTAAGCGATTGACAGAGTAATGATGGCAGGCCATCCGAGCGTACCGGCTGTAAAGAAAAAGGTCTCGATTTCCAGACAGGGCGAAAACAGCATGGCGACCGATAAGGTCGTTACAATGGCTCGTTTCGAGCGGCCGGGACGATCCAAACCTTTAGGAATATGTTCATGAGGGGCGCTGGCGTTGTGCATGGCGAAATAAATTAACCCCATAAAAACCAGCAGCACCGACGCAATGAGCCGGGTCTGGTCTTCCAGTCGGGATGAGATTTCCAGGCCGATAGCCCCAATGAGCACGCCGATCAATACCGTACTCAGTGTATGAAAAAATCCGCTCAACGCCACCACACCCAGCGTTTCCCGCTCCGACCAGCCTTCGGCCCGTCCGATGAGAACTACCGGCAACCAGTGGTTGGGAATGGCCGCGTGAACAACGCCTAATAAAACACTTCCAATGAGCAGATTCCAGAGCATACTCTCGCCAACGTTTATTTATTCTTCTTCCTCCACATTATTCATGACCGACAGCAGGTCATAGGCACCGGCGATTACGATTTTCCAGTCGGGTTTGAAATCGGCGGGCAACGTAACGGCCCGATAGCCATTTTCAACAATGCCCGCCCGCACGGGCACCGGCCGAAACCGGTAATGCGTCGCACCGTCGTGGGTCACCTTCTGGTCAAACACGAATACCTGCGATTGATTCCCGGCCTGCACGATAGCGCCTTCGGGCAAGGCCGATTCAGGCGATGCGGTTGTTTCAATGGCCGCTTTGAGGAAGGTACCGGGTCGCGACAAACCAGAACCATCCAGCGACGCATACACCTTAACCGTGCGGTCCGTAGCTGTCTGGCGATTAATGAGTTTGATACGTCCCATTCGTTCCCGCGTTTCGCCCACAATCGATATTCGAACCCGTTGTCCTATCTGAACCTTCGCGATGTCGCCCTCAAACACGGTCAGTTCAGCCAGTAAACCGCTGGTACCAACCAGTTCAAAAAGTACGTCGTTGGCGTTAACGTAGTGACCCCGGTTCACATTTGACTCGGTGATGGTGCCATCAATAGGAGAACGAATTTCGACCGTGCGACTGATTGTGCCAGCCCGTAAGCGAGCCATTGGAATACCCAATAAAGCGAGTTGTTGTCGAAGCCCTTCGGCGCGGGCTTTAAGAAGACCCAGTTGCGCCGTAGCCTGCTGAAACGTTTTCAGCGCGCCCACGTTTTCGCGGCTTAGTTCGCGCTGCCGGTCGTACTCCTGTTGCTGGAACGTCAACTGACTTTCCGTTTCCAGATATTCCTGTTGCAGGCGAATAAATTCGGGATTTTCCAGCACGGCCAGTACCTGCCCCTTCCGCACGGACGTACCCGCTAAATGATTGGCCGTAGCCAGAATACCCCCATAATGCGTTGCCACCGATACCTGTTGCTGAGGGGGTGCATTCAGTATGCCATTGACCCGGATAAGGTTGCTCAGCGTTCGGGATTCAATCGATCCCAACTTAATACCCGCCGTCTGGTATTGGGCTTCGGTGAGTTCAACCGTGCCCGCTTCGGCTTCCTTCTGGGTAGAATCTCCCGAAGTTTCCGGGTTTCCTGTTTCAGCCGGTTTGTCAGTTTCTTTGCAGCCGCCCAGATTAGCCAGCAGAAGTATCATTAGAAAGAGTCGTTTAGAAAGCGTCATGGTTGGGTGATGCCTAACAGCAGTTCAATGGTGATAACGGTTTGATTCAGTTCGTTGAGAGCCGTCAGGTAGCCCGTCTGGATGTCGCTCACGGTACGTAGATTTTGTAGCACCTCAACGTAGCCAATCTCGCCAGCTCGATACGCCTTATCAACCTGCGTCCGAATCTGAACCGCCTGGGGCAAAGCTGATGTCTGGTAATAGGCCAGCGTTTGCTGGTTTTTGGCGTAGGCTTCCAGGCGCTCGGCCAGTTCCCCTTCCAGACTACGTTGACGGGCTGTCAGGCTGGCTTCGGTTCGTTGCTGGGCTAACTCACTGGCCTGTACCCTCGCCCGTAAAGGTTTAGAAAAGATAGGAAGGGAGAGCCCAAACTGGCCATACGTAAAGCGGTTGCCAAAACCGTAGAAGCGGTCCGCTCCATTTACCTGCTCCACGCCCTGCAACGACTGGTTGGTCAGGCTGACGAAAAAATCGGGTTTGAGCCGGGCCCGTTCCACATCCGTTTCGCGCCGAACAATTTCGATCTGCTGCCGTAACAAAGCCAGTTCCGGATTCGCAGCTAACATCACCGAATCAACGACCGGCAACGAACGAGCGCTCAGCACCGAGTCACCGGTTACGGGTAAAGCAGGAAGGCCCAGCAATGTTTGCAGTCGCCGACGTAGTATCTGTTGGTCAGCTTCGTTCTGTTGCTGCAATAAAGTAGCCTGCCGGGCGGCTGTTTCGGCGGCCGTTTGCTCCAGCAAGGTTCCTTCGCCCGTTCGTCGGCGCACAGCCGCGCCACGCGCAACCGCCGTCAACAGACTATCCTGCGTAACCAGCGTCCGCCGTAAGGTTTTGAGGTACGTCAGCACGTAGTACGTAGATTTTATCTGGTAGGCCAGTTCCTGTCGGCTTAGTCGTCCTTCGGCTTCGGCTCCATCAACGCGGGCATCGGCCAATGACCGCAGTCCCCGTACCAGGGCAGGCGCAGGCAAACGCTGCCCCACCGTGATTGAGCCGTCGAAATATTGGCTATTGTATTGTCCCGCCGAGACGGAAATATCCGTTTTCCCCACATCGCCTGCCGTACCGCGCAACGCCCGCTGATAGCCCACCCCAAGTGCTGACACGCGTAGCGTCGGGTTGGCCTGATACGCCTGATCGAGCGCTTGTGAAAGATTGAATGAAGCCGTTTGTCGTACAGAATTTGGCTGATTCGTAACCTGCGCTTGGGTAGAATGGCCCAATCCCAGCAACGTACCAACGAGTAGCCACGGCCACCAACTGGCCGTTTGTGTGATAGGAATCGGAGGTGCCTGTTTTTTACCAAACGTCTTTTCCTCCAGATAATACAGAATCGGCAATACGATCAGCGTCAGCAACGTAGCCGTGATCAAACCACCGATGACGACCGTGGCCAGCGGCTTTTGCACCTCAGCGCCCGCCGATGAAGACAGGGCCATCGGCAGAAAACCCAGTGACGCAACGGTCGCCGTCATCAGCACGGGCCGCAACCGGATGTACGTTCCCCGGAAAATAACTTCGTGCAGATCGGGTTCGTTTTCTTCCCGTCGGATGCGGTTGAATTCGGCGATTAGCACAATACCGTTGAGCACCGCCACGCCAAACAGGGCGATAAACCCGACACCCGCCGAGATGCTAAACGGCATGTCGCGCAGCCACAGCGCCAGCACGCCCCCAATAGCCGAAAGCGGAATAGCCGTAAAAATCAGGAGCGCCTGCCGCACCGAATTGAACGTAACGAACAGGAGCACAAAAATCAGGATTAAGGCAACTGGCACCGCAACGGCCAATCGATCCCGGGCTTCGATCAAATTCTCAAACTGCCCACCATAAACGACGTAGTACCCCATCGGAAACTTGATTTTCTCATTAATTTTTTGCGACAACTCATTCACCACATGTTCTACATCACGCCCCCGCACGTTGAACCCGATCGTCAGCCGCCGTTTGGCATCTTCCCGCTGAATCTGGTTGGGACCCGGTTTTAACTCCACGCTGGCGAGTTGACCTAGAGGAACCGGTGTACCACCGGGGATGGCGACTGTCAGGTTTCGCACATCGTCAATGCTTCGGCGGCTCTGATCGCCCAGACGAACGACGACATCATAGCGTTGTTCACCTTCATAGACCAGCCCCGCACTCTCGCCCGCAAAGGCCGCACTGAGGGTATGGTTGATATCATCGACGGCCAGACCGTAGCGAGCAAGAGCCTCACGATCAGCTTTTACCACAATCTGAGGTAAGCCTTCTACCTGTTCGACATACAAGTCCGTTGCTCCTTTGACGCTACCGACCAATCGGCTGATACGGGCGGCCAACTGCGTGAGCTGATCCAGATCTTCGCCAAAAATCTTGACGGCCACGTCCTGTTTGACGCCTGAGGCCAGTTCATTGAAACGCATTTGAATGGGTTGTTGAAATCCGAACGTAACACCCGGAATCGCTTTCAAAGCCTCCGCCATTTTATCAGCCAGTTCTTCCTGTGTATCGGCAGATGTCCACTCGGATTGGGGTTTGAGGATAATCATCAGGTCAGCCGCTTCGATGGGCATGGGGTCGGTGGGTATTTCGCCGGACCCAATTTTCCCGATCACTTCCTTTACTTCAGGAAATTTGCGTTTCAGTATCCCCGATGCCTGGATGGTTTTTTCCACCGTCTGGGAGATGGACGAGCCGGTCAGGACACGCGTTTCGACGGCGAAATCACCTTCTGACAATGTTGGGATAAACTCGCCACCCAACGTAGTAAAGAGCCAGATAGCACCAGCTAAAAACCCGGCGGCTACCAGCAGAACCAGAGTTTTAGCCTGCAATGCCCAGCGAATGATGGGTGTGTAAAATCGATGAGCGGCCTTCATCAATCGGTCGGACAAAGTTTGTTTATGATTTCCATGCTTGCTCAGAAATAGCGCGGAGGCCATCGGCACGTAGGTTATCGAAAGAAGAAAAGCGCCCAGAATAGCGAAGCTAACGACCTCAGCCATAGGCCGAAACATTTTCCCTTCGGTACCAATCAGCGCCAGAATAGGCAGGTAAACTATCAGGATAATGATTTCCCCAAAAGCAGCCGACGTTCGGATGCGGCTGGCCGAGACAAAGACCTCTTCGTCCATTTCTTGTTGTGAAAGAGTGAAAGAACGGGAGAGCGAATGAGTGGCTGGCGCATCAATTTCACTCCGCCCTAGTCGTCCAACTTCACTCATTCGCTCATTCGCTCTTTCACTCTTTCGTAGCGCGAGGTGATGCAACGTCGCTTCAACGATAATGACAGCACCATCCACAATAAGGCCGAAATCAATGGCCCCCAGACTCATCAGGTTGCCCGATACGCCAAAGACGTTCATCATTCCGATCGCAAAGAGCATGGCCAGCGGAATAACAGACGCCACAATCAGCCCGGCGCGGAGGTTTCCCAGAAACAGGATCAGGACGAAAATAACGATCAACGCGCCTTCAATCAGGTTTTTCGTCACCGTACCGATCGCGCGATTAACCAGCTCCGATCGATCCAGAAAGGCATGAATGTCGACGCCTTCGGGCAGTGTCCGGCGAATCTGCTCCATACGTGCCTTTACTCGACTAATGACCTGATTGGCATTTTCGCCTTTGAGCATGAGCACCAGCGCACCAACGGCTTCGCCTTCGGCGTTACGAGTCAACGCGCCGTACCGAACCGCCGAGCCAAATTGCACGGTTGCTACGTCCCGAATCAGCACCGGAGCACCACCCGACGTTCGCCGGACGACGATGCGTCCAATGTCGTCCAGATTACCCACCAACCCTTCAGTTCGGATAAAGTAAGCATTAGGTTTTTTATCAATGTAAGCGCCCCCCGTATTCTGGTTGTTACGGGATAGAGCCGTAAACAAATCATTGATACCCAAGCCATACGCCCGAAGCCGGTCGGGATCAATCGCGATTTCGTATTGTTTGACAAATCCACCAAAGCTGCTGACATCCGCTACACCCGGCGTACCCAGCAATTGCCGACGGACCACCCAGTCCTGAAGCGACCGCAGTTCCATCGGCGAATACCGTTTTTCGAAGCCGGGTTTGGCGTAGATAACGTACTGGTAAATTTCACCCAGGCCGGTGCTGACAGGTCCTAGTGTCGGCTCGCCCGTACCCGCCGGAATCACCGTTCGGGCATCGGTCAGGCGCTCGCTCACTTGCTGACGCGCCCAGTATAGGTCGGTCGATTCAGTAAATACGATCGTGACCACCGATAAGCCAAAACGCGAGATAGACCGTACTTCGACAACCTGGGGAATGGTCGCCATCGTCTGTTCTACAGGAAACGTGATCAACCGTTCAACCTCCTGCGCAGCCAGCGCGGGCGATCGGGTAATGATTTGCACCTGATTGGTGGTAATGTCGGGCAGAGCATCGATGGGGAGTTGACTAAATGAGTAGCTGCCCCAGCCAATCAAGGCCAGCGTGAAAAGCCCAATAATGAGTTTATTGTGAATGGAAAAGCGGATGATAGAATCCAGCATAGAACCAAATAGCTAAGGTGAACAGATGAGTAGCGCGCGAACGAAATTCCATACGCAACATAGTTGCACAGGTTCGTTAAGACGCACGTATCCAGTCTTAGCTTACTTGGGGTGGCTGCCAGGTGGTCAGCGAGGGGGAAGGAAAATCAGATTCAATCAACGTAAAAAGAGCACGTTGCCAATCTGACGGCTGGTCAACGTAGTGAAAGCTGAATACAGGCGGGGGTGTATCGATGGGCAACCCGCAGCAACTGCAAACGCAAAAAGGAGAACAGGAATCACCCGTGGCTGAATTGATCGGGTGCTGATGACCATCAGCCGCAATCGTTGTTGCCTGCGCGGGTAAGCGTACCGGCTCGCACTGGTCGGCGCAGGGAAGCATCGACAGCATCAGCAGGTAAAGGCCCAATAGCAGACACACAGGGGATTTCATGTGTCAAATATACACCTTTCGTATATGCAACCGGTAGTCAAATATCCTCCCAGTGCTCAAAAAGGCCTTTATAGTAATGTGAGTGCGGGATTTGCGTCTTACCCTCGATCCTCTGAAGGACGGTCGGGGGTAAGACGCGAAAGTTATATCAACATAGGATTAATTCTCTAGTTCGGCACGAACAGTACGGCATCGGCTACTACGATGCCATCCGCATCTTTGGTCGTAACGTCAACGTAGTTTTTCTCACCCGGCGACAGTTTATAGGTTCCCAGCAATACCCACTCGCCTGATGTTTGGCCCTCAACCCGAATGTCGGATTCCCGAATCGTTATGTCTTTCGTCTGACTACCCGCCGATACCAACAGATTCGTTTTGCTCGAAGCACCCGCAATTTTCGGGAAATAGATATACACCTGATACGTAGCGGCTTTGGTCACGGCAGGCCTGAACCGTATCGTTTTAACATCTCCGCCAGAGGCCAACGTAGTAAAATAACTAGGACCATACGCCCCTTTTGGATTGTTGTCACGGGTCCAGTTACTCGCACGGGTAACCTGGGTGGGGTCGTCATTGTCCACCAGTATTTCGGGTGTACTGCCGTCGGCTAGTGGGTTAGTTTTGAGCACGCTTTGTAACTTCTTAACATCGATGGCCTGCACAGATGTTTTTCCGTCAATGGCCATACTGGCCGCAATCGCCGATGATTGGGCCAGCACCATAAAGACCGGCTCCATCCGAATGGAACCATACGCAATGTGACTCGCCGAAAGACAAACGGGCACTAACAGGTTTTTGCATTCCTCGGCCTTGGGAATCAGGCAGCGGTACGAAATGGGGTAAGGTGGAAAGCCTCCAATCTGTACGTCACCTTCATTCTTGACCATTCGCTGGCCGTTTTTCTCCACCACGAGCCGCTGGCAATTGTGCGAATCCATGGTGTAGGCCGCCATGCCTACACCGTCCGTCACCACCTCGCGGCCCTGGCAGTTGGCCTGCGTCATCACGTAGTTGCCAATCATGCGCCGGGCTTCGCGCACGTACATCTGAGTCGACCAGTTACCCGAATCGGTATATTCATCTTTCGGATACCCAAACTTGAGCATCTCCGTTTGAATGTCTTTCCGCATCCGGGGATCGTGCCCGATAAAATACAGCAGACCCTTATTATACAGCTCGTGCGCCCGCTGAATCTTAGCCCTGCGTTCGTAGCTGCCTTCCGGGAAGTCCTGGTTGTCGCCAATCATATCGGTTGAAAACGGCCCGTTGTTATTGATGTCCGTTTTCTGGTTCGGCATCCGGTCGGGTTTCAGGATGGTGTTGAACGCCAGTTTGGGATTCTTGTCGATGGCCCGTAGCAACAGTTCATATCGGGTGGAATCATAGCCTTCGGGCTTTGTAATGGGAATCATGTTGGCGGGATCGCTACTCAGGCAAATTCTGAAATTATAGGCCTGCACCAGCTTACTTCCCGTGCCAGTAGCCAGCACGGGTGCTGTACTGATGCCCCATAACAGCCCGCTTTCGGGTTTGCCGGGCGTTTTATACGGATCAACGCCGTCAGCAAACTGGTGTTTGTCGAGCAGTTGAAAACCGTTGTAGGTTTCGTTATACGTCTTGTTGTCTTCGCGCCCAACTGTATACTTCACGCCCGCTTTAGCCATTAGATCGCCTTCGTAGGTGCAGTCCAGAAAAACTTTGGCGTTGATGGTACGTAGCGTTTTGCTGGCTCCCGACGATGGCTCCACCGTAATGCGCTGAATAACGCCATTCTGTTTCGCCACTGATGCGAGTCGATACGAATAAAGGACGTTGACGTCGGCCCGTTTGACGTATTGCTGGAAAAGGTCTTCGGCAACGTGAGGTTCAAAAATCCACTGTTCAAACTTTCCGTAGTGTTTCCCGATCTGGCGGTAATAGTCGCGGGCAATTCCAGAAATCGCGTATTTATTGCCAATATCGGTGTAACCCAGGCCGCCCGTCGTTAATCCACCCAGATGACGACCAGGTTCAATCAGAATGACGGATTTCCCCATTTTCTTCGCGGTATAAGCCGCAATGACACCCGCCGATGAACCCCCGTAAATGCAGATATCAACCGTTGTCGGAGACGATTGGGCAATGGTAAGTGTACTGAAAAAGGGAAGGCTAGCGAAAAGAATAAGTAATTTTTTCATACTGATTGATTTTACCGCCGGGTTAAAGCCCGGCGGTAACAATGAAAAAAATGTCAGGATCAATACCCTGGATTCTGATCCAGTTTGGGATTTACATCGCGCTCCGTTTGCGGGATCGGGAACAGATAATGTCGTTCTTCAACCACAATCGTCGGATTCTGGGCTTTCATGGCACTGATCAATCGTTTTGTACGCGCCAGATCATACCAGCGATGGCCCTCGAAAGCCAGTTCCAGCCGACGTTCCAGCAGCAGGCTGTCACGGAATTGGGCCTGACTGAGGTTAGCCGTCAGACTTGGTAATCCTGCCCGGTTTCGAACGCGGTTAATCGTCGAATACGCTTCCGTGCTATTGGCGGCCTGCTCATTCAGGGCTTCTGCATACATCAGCAGTACGTCGGGATACCGGATAATGGGGTAATTATTTCCCCCATCGCTGGTGCCGGTCGAAGCTGGGTCCAGGTATTTGTAGACGTAGCAGGGAAACAAAACACTGGCCGGAGCCGCGGGTGTGCTGGTCGCCGAATACAGTTTCAGCGTTACGTTCCGGCGCTTGTCATCGGCGCGATAGGCTCTGTACAGGTTTTCGGTAGCGGGATCATCCCCGAAGCCGGCCACCCCATTGATGCGGTCGAAGTTAGGACGCATGTACCCCTGCATTAGACTTCCTTCGCCAAAACCACCGCTCAGCGCCTGCATTTCGAAGACGGCCTCTTTCCCATTTTTATTAGCGATCAGGAAGGCATCGGCAAAGTTGGCCCACAAGTCGTAAACGCCTAAATCGATAACTTCTTTGGCTTTGGCCGAGGCTTTCGGCCAATCCTGACGGGTCAGGTATACCTTGGCCAGAAATGCTTTCGCAGCTCCTTTGGTAGCTCGCCCTCTATCGGCGGTAGAATAAGTCGTTGGCAACACCGCTTCGGCATCGGTAAAGTCCTGAATAACCAATTTGTATACATCATCCGCCGATGCCCGTGCGACAGCTAAATCATTTAACGACGTTGTTTCTGTGGTGATGATAGGCACACCACCGAACAGGCGCAACAGGGTGAAGTAATAAAAGCCGCGCATAAATTTTGCCTCCGCCACGTAGCGGGCTTTCAGGCTCTCATCCATCGTAATAGCGGGTACACGACCGATCACGGCGTTGGCCCGGTTAATGGCCGAATACACGGTCGACCAGATCGACTGAAACGTATTGGTAGCCGGGGTAAACGTGTATTTGTCGAGGTCGTTTTTGGGCTGGTTGGCGGTCGAACGACCATTCCCCCATTCGGCATCGTCGGTTGCCTGATCCTGCAATATCCACATGATCTGACCATACAGGTTGGCGTTGTTCAGCGGGTCATAAACCGCACTAACGGCGGCCTTGGCATCGTCGGCGTTTTTGTAAAAATTCGCGGGTGTAAAATTCGATTCGGGCTTCTGGTCCAGCACTTCGCAGGACGTCATTGCGCCGAGTAGAAGTAGGGCAAAGAATATGTTTTTTTTCATGGCTAAAGTCTAGTTTAATGATGAATTATGAATGATAAATGATGGCACTTCTAGCTAATCATTTATCATTTATCATTCATAATTCATCATTGTGAGTTAAAACCCTACGTTAAGTCCAAACAGGATGGTTTTGGCGGACGGATAGCTGGCGTAATCAAAACCCTGACTTCGGCTGTCCTGACCGAAGCGGTTCACTTCCGGATCGTAACCCGAATAGCTCGTCCAGGTCAGGTAGTTCTGCGCCGTTACGTACACGCGTACCGATTGAATTTTCAGGCTGTTGAGCACCGATGCCGGTAAGTTGTAGGCAAGCTGAATGTTCTTCAGCCGCAGGTACGAACCGTCTTCAATCTGCCGGGTCGATACGCGGTTGGCCGGGCGGGTAGTCGATGCCCGCGGCATGTCGGTGTTGGTATTCGTGGGCGTCCAGCGATTCAGTACGTCCCGATCCTGATTGGTGGTGGCGTTCAGGTATTCCAACTCGTACCGATTGGCATTCAGGATATTATTTCCATAAACGCCCTGAAAGAAAGCCGTCAGTTCCACCCCTTTATACGAGAACGTATTGCTGATACCACCCAGGAATTTGGGTTGCGCCCGACCAATGATCGTACGGTCATTATCGTCAATCTTCTTGTCGCCGTTCAGATCGAGGTATTTGCGGTCGCCGGGTTTGCGGGCTTGTGGATCGGTTAGTGCCGTTAGTTCGTCGGCGGTTTGATACAAACCATTGGTCACGTAGCCGAAGAACGACCCCAGCGGCTCGCCCACCCGGATAATGCCTGAGTTCAGGCCCTGACCAATGTTCGCTACGTTCCCGGCGAATATCTGCGGTGTCCCCCCAATGTCGAGCACTTTGTTTCGGTTCAACGCGAAATTCAGATCAGTACTCCATTTGAAGGCGCCGTCGATGTTGCGCGACGAAATACTCAGTTCGACACCTTTATTTTCGACTTTACCGAGGTTTTTAATCGCGCTCGAAAATCCCGACGTACTTGGAACCGTTACGTTCAGCAGCAGGTCTTTCGTACGTTTCAGGTACACATCAGCGGTCAGGGTAATGCGGTTGTTCAGGAAACCAACATCCACACCCAGGTCGGCCTGGGTTGTCGTTTCCCACGACAGGTCAGGATTCGCAATCTGATTCGGACCAAGACCTGTTGATACGGTATTCCCGAAAACGTAATTCTGAGTAGCCAGCAGCGAATAAGCCGGGTAGTTACCAACGCCATCCTGATTCCCGGTGGAGCCATAGGTAGCCCGTAATTTCAGGTCATTTAGGACGCGATTATTCTTTAGAAACGCTTCTTCGGAGACGCGCCAGGCCAAAGCTGCCGACGGGAAATAGCCATACTGCTTGTTGGCCCCGAAACGCGAGGAACCGTCGCTACGGAACGAAGCTGTTAGCAGGTATTTGTCTTTGTAACCGTAGTTAATGCGGGCCAGGTAGGATTGCAGCCCCCAGGTGCCGATACCGGATTCAGGCGTTAAGGGCACCGAACCCGACGCCAGGTTGCCTGACCCTAAATTGTCATTTACAAAATTCCGCGCCTGCGACCGGTTGCTTTCTGTGCGGTTAGCCTGCTGTGTGTAGCCCAGCAAGGCCGTTATGTTATGAATGCTGTTGAACGTGCGCGTGTACGTCAGCAGATTTTCATTCAGCCACGTCATGGATTGACTATTAAAAATTGAAGCGCTTCCTCCCTGTGCCAGACCGCTGGAAACCGATCTTGGCAAATAGGAATCCTGCTTTTGTAATATGCCATCCATGCCCAGCGATACGCGCAGGTTCAGCCCGTCGATAATCTGATAATCACCGAAGACACTCCCAAAGATTCGGTACGCCGTATTCCGGTTCTTATTGTCCCGGGCCAGCGCCACCGGATTGTCAGCAGTGAAGGGAAGTGCCGGGTCCGTCAGCAGATACGTACCGTCGGCGTTACGAACAGGCAGAATCGGCGGGAATTGGAGAGCTGCGATGGTCACCAGACCGGCACTACCCAGATCACCATCCGAACGCGCCTGGTTGGTAACGGTTCGGTTGACGGTCAGGCTGTTGCCAATTTTTATTTTGCTGGTCAGTTTTCGATCCAGGTTGATTCGAAACGAATACCGATCGAAATCGGAGTTGACAATAAGACCACCCTGTTTGAAGTAGCCGCCCCCAATGGCGTATTGCGTTTTTTCGTCCCCACCGCTAAACGAGAGCTGGTAATTCTGAATGGGTGCCTGCTGGAAAATTTCATCCTGCCAGTCGGTGCCTACCCCAAAGGCATCGACCTGCGCCTGCGTATAGACCGCCGGTCGGCCTTCGTTCGTATTGGCATCGTTCACAAACTGAGCATATTCCCGGCCATTGAGTAATGGGTATTTCCGGCGAACGTTCTGAACGCCGTAGTACGCATCGAGGGTAATCGTTGATTTACCCGCTTTGCCCCGTTTAGTCGTGATAATGACGACCCCGTTCGATCCACGCGATCCGTAGATGGCCGTAGAAGACGCGTCTTTGAGGACGGATATTGACTCGATGTCGCTGGGATTCAGCGTACTCAATACGTTGAAATTACCCCCTGAACTAGCCCCGTCGTTTTTGAAGGGAATGCCGTCAATAACGTATAGCGGCTCATTATCGCCCTGAATCGAGTTGCCACCCCGGATACGTATGCTCGTTGTACCACCCGGTGCGCCTGAGTTCTGGGTAATCTGCACCCCTGCCGCCCGACCCTGTAAGGCCTGATCGAGGGATGTGACGGCCACTTTACGGATTTCTTCGACGGGAACCGTTGCCACGGCGCCTGTCAGATCGCTTTTTTTGACCTGCCCATAGCCGACGACCACGACCTCATTCAGGGATTTGTTGTCGGGCACTAACTGGACGTCAACAACCGACTTATTATTAACCGCCTGTTCCTGAGTAACGTAGCCAACAAAGCTAAATACCAACGTAGCACTCCCATTGGGAATGTTGAGCTGATAGCGCCCCTGTGCGTCGGAGGTGGTGCCACGGGGAGAGCCTTTCACCACGACGCTCACGCCCGGCAGCCCTTCTCCCGTTTCCCCGGTGACACGGCCGCTTATCCGTACGTCGGTTGGTACTGATTCGGTTAGTTGAACGGTTGCCAGATTCGTCAGGCCAGCTAACGGGACAGGTCCGGTAGCTGCGGTTGTCGCCGGTTGTTCGGGCAGGCTGATCGTGGCCCGATCGCTGTTTTTAGGTGGTAGAATCAGGTAAGCGCCAGACCGCAGTTTCTTAAACCGAAGTCCATGCGGTCTTAATATAGTATTGAGATTCGTTTCTAACCGGGCGTTCAGATTGAGGGGTTCGAGCGGCCCAAGCTGATACGCCACAACCGATTCTTCGAACAGCACATCGACACCATAATGCTCCTTAAGCTGCAACAAGGTCTGCTTAAGTGTCTGATTCGTAACGACAAGATTATTGGTTTTGGTGGGGTGCGTATTGTCGACCTGTTGGGCAGATCGGGCAAAGGCCAGCGTTTGGGCCACGGTGTGGCCATAACCCACACTTAACAACCAACTGGTTGCCAGCGCAAGGGGTAGCGATTTTCTCATTGAGTAAGTTGGGTTTCGGTAGCAGTTGAAAAAATTAGATTTTGATCACGATGACTGACCCGCAGATTGAGCAATTCGGCCAGCGCTTCGGCCAGTTCGTCAGACGAACCGGCCCGTATGGTTCCCGTTAGCGTTCGGCGGGCTAAGGCCGGATCGGTGAGCTGGACGGATACTCCGAATACGCTCTGGATTTGGTGAGCCACTTCACGCAACGAGGTATTGTTGAAGCGAAACAGTCGGTAGCGCCACGTAGCAAATCGGGTGGTGTCGAGCCGGTCCTGTAGGCGCAGGGAACCCTTTCCGTCAACCATGACCTTATCGCCAGGCTTCATGAGCAGATCCTGAGCTGTTTGATTGCCAGTCTTGTAGTGGAGATTTACTTTGCCTCGCTTCAGCACAACTTCTGCCTGAGTCGCCCGGCTACGTACCGAAAATTCAGTGCCTAACACTTCAACCGCCAGCCCATCGGTGGCCTGCACAACAAACGGCTGATTGGTCGACAGATGGGTTACGTCGAAAACCGCATCGCCCGTTAGCGCCACTCGTCGCGACAACCAGCCATACCCGATGCGCGGCATTTTAAGGGACGAATTGCTATTCAGCGCTACGGTCGAGCCATCGGGCAGACGTAGCGAACGAAGCTGATGTGGACCCGTCGTAATCGTTTTATAGACCAGGGGGTCTTTGGCTAACCAGCCACAAGCAAGCAACGTAACGGAAATTGTAGCCGCCACCAGCCAGCGGCCCGGATGCCAGAACGGTCGCGGCTCGTCCGGGAATTGGCGTACGAATCGGGGATATTCGTCCACTGGTCCGTCGAGACGTTGGCGAAACCGATCCAGGTGGCGATCAACGTCGGGGGCGTATTGAGGGACACTCCGCTCCCATTCGTCAAGCCATTGAAAATACGTTTCCCGGCTGTTTGGCCGGGCCAGCCACTCACCGATCACTTTCTGCTGAACAGACGTTGCCTGTCCGGCGAAATAGGTAAATAACAAGTCTCGGGTAGGTTCCATGATGAGGTAGTAAGTCGTTGAGCGTTACGATAAAGCCGTCAATAGCAGCAGTCCCCAGCTAATCAATTTTTGTTGACGAAGGATTTGCCGAACGGTCGAAATGGCCCGTAGCAGATGATTTTCAACCGTCTTGGGAGATAGGTTCATCTCGGCAGCGATCTCTTTGTACGATTTCCCTTCGAACCGACTCAGCAGAAATACCCGCTGTCGCTGGGGCGACAGTTGCTGAACAGCCTGCTCCAGCGCCCGGTAGAGTTCGTCCTGCTGCAACAGCCGGTCGGGTTGGGTAGCGTCAAGATCGGGCCGGTCGAGGTCGTCGGGCAGCGGTTCCTGCCGATTCAATTCCCAACGCAAACTATTGTAGGCACGGTTACGCACGGCCTGAAACAGATAGGCGCGGTAAGACCCCTGAATCTGTTTGTACAACTCTTTGGTGTACAGCGTATAAAACAGGTCAGCCACTACGTCCTCCGCTACCTGACGGTCGTAGACAAAGCGAATGGCATGGCTGCACAAGGGCGCGAAATACTGCCTGAAAAGCAGCTCGCAGCCTACTCGTGGATCGACCGCAAAGGCGTTGCGTATGAATAGTTCGCTATCGACGGGCGCGGGTCGAACCGACGTATCACTTGTCACTTCTGCATCGTTCCGTAATAATGGCGTTGTTCCGGCAGGTATCGGATCGGCAGATTGCCGAAAGGGAAATGCATTTGAAGCCATCCAGTCTAAGGGTCTAGTATACAGAAGACAAGTTGGCGTAATAAATCCCCCAATCGGATTTTATTTTTTATTTATAAAATGCAAAATACCAGCATCGGTCTTTATGAAGGCCAACCCTGGTATCTAAATTCTGGTAAGATAATACCGGTGACTGTTGCAAAAGTTGATCCATATCTGAATTTGCCTTTTCAAGCGATTAGTTTCAAGGCAAAATTTAGAGAACGGGTCTCATTAATGGAGCTTAATAAGTGCTTTCCAGACTTTTGCAACAGCCTCTAATTTTATATGAAGAGATTGAAGCAAGGATTGATTTTCCATTATTAGATAATGATCGTCCGTTAGAATTGAAATTATCCTAATCTTTTATTTCAATTGGTTAGTAATAACCTGATCAACTTCATTTATTAAGGTGGACGAATAGCCACTAGCTGTGTAGACTATTATACCTTGCTTATTAATAATAAATAAAGCCGGTGATCCGTAAACTTTGTAAAGAGATTCTATCAAATTGCCCTTATAAACGCTGGGCATGGTAATAAGCCTATTCCTTAAAAATAGATCTAATCTATCCCTTTTAGGATCATCTATCGTATTGATGCCTACAACAACGACCTCATTGGAGGGAAACTTTTCATGAAGTGCCTGTAACGCAATCATCTGCTTTTGGCATGGAGCACACGCTTTGAACCAAAAGTCCATTATGACAATTTTACCCTTTAAATCAGTTAATTCCATTGTATTACCACTGATCAATGGCAATTTCCAATTGGGTGCAGGCGAACCAACTGGTAGCAACTCATCTTTAGTATCTTCTTCAGAAGAGTTGTACCTCTTTTCTATTCGGTAGTCGGATAATTTTTCTCGGCTGAATTGATTGACTTCCAGTAACTTCTTTTTTATGCCAGTGATCGAGTAATCAAAAATCAACGTTTCTTTCGTTTCGCCGGCTGTTGACGTTAGTATCGAGACCGTTCGCAAGGGAAGAGACGAATTGGTAGACACATAATAATAAACTTTAGAAGTCCTCTTTGGATCTCGTGAATTGTCAATAGTTAGTTTGTAGCATTTTTCACCTGCGAAATAATCAAAACCAAGAAGATGTATATTTTGAGCAGTAGACGGCTGGTTAAAATACTGAAGAAGTCTATTGGTATTAGTTAAATAAACAGGTCCCGTGAATCCCGTAAGCTGTTCTTTTATCTTACTTGCGTGTTCCTGTTTGCTCATCACTTCAAGAGTTCGGTCATAGACGGTAAAAAGATAGCTGCCATTATAGATTTGCTGATAGCCATCTTCTCGAAAGGCAGCTAGCTGATAACCCATTAATGAATCATCAGGATTCTTTTTAAAAAAGCATAAGGTTGTATGTTCTGTAAGAGATGAATCATCATCAGTAACGAGCTTAGTAAGCTTATCATGCATCGTGAATTGTCCTTCATCCAACTTCAAGACGGCTTGATTTATCTTATTCAGAATATCGATTACGTTTATGTTTTGAGCCTCAGTTATCGTTGGAAAGACCAAAAAAGCTGTTGCTATCAAGCCTGATAAAGTCTTCATTATACGATTCTATGCATTTGGGTGTACTTTAAATATTATTTTATCAATGGCAGAGCCGTTTATATTACCTCAGAATGGCGCATTTTCATTTTCCCTTACTGCCCGACCAAGGCTAGTTTTTTACCCTCCCCGTCGATGGCAAGCCGGTTCAACTGTTTGATGCCCAGCGAACTGAAGTCAGCCAGTTTCGTCCAGGTCGGTGTAGCGCCCGGTTTAAGCTGATACAAGGCCGTTCCCTGACACATGAGCAACGTACCATCGGGTGTCCAGACGAAATCTTCACTCCCGGCAAGCGTGGGCGCAATCGTCGTCATCTGGTTCGTTTTCAGGTCAAGCTGCTTTATGTCCCACTCAGTAGCCGTACGTTTATGTACAAAACTCAGCGCATTTTTACCCGGAATTTTGTGCAGCGATCGCCCAATACTGCTTTCGATTCGGGTCGTATCGCCAGCGCCGACATGGGCCAACTGAAGTGAATTCGGCGACCCCAGGATGAACAGGGCCAGCCAGTCGCCCGTAAGCCAGCAATGATACCCTACTGGTTTAACCTTTTCCAGTACCAGCATGGGTTCACCCGTACCTGAAATGGGGAATTTCCACAGGCGCTGGGTTTTATCCTTCTCCACCCGAATGACGGAGAAATACGCCCGATCCTGGGTCACCGTGGCCGAATATTCACTTTCGGCGGTTCGGGTCAGGGGCGAACTCGTTCTTTGCTGCAGATCATAGCGGTAGATGTCTGTCTGGCCGTCGTCCTGCATCGCGGTGTATAAAATACTCTTGCCATCCGTCGTAAACGAAGGCTGGTTGTCGTAGCCTTTTCGCTGAGTAATGTTTACGGGTTTACCGACCTGAGCAGGCTGGCTGGTCAATGTAAGATCCACCAGGAAAATATCGGCGTCGGGTGGTGATTGCCCCAACGCTACGTTGGCACTGAGGGTTGCGAAGGCCGAAACAATGACGCTCAAGGTAAATAAGCGGTTTACGCCCCTGGGGAGTACTTTTTTGAGGAAAGGCATGATTTTTCTTTTTCAGGTTGAAACAACAAGCGCGGAGTGATCCAGAAACGATTGTTTGTCGGGTAAGCTCGTCATTTTTTTTGTATATTCCGCTTTTCAACCTCCTCTCTATGTCCCTGATCCAGGACCCATTAGCTATTTTAGCGTTACTGATGGGCAATATTCTCGTGGCTGACCAATTGACCAAACTGCCCGTTTTTCGTCAACTCGGCACATCGCTCACCGTCATTCTGCTAACCGCTGTAACGGCCAACATCGGGTTGATTCCGACATCGACCAATGCCCCTCCCCTATACGATGGCATTTTTACGTATCTGGCTCCTATTTCGATTTTCTACCTGCTCCTGACCGTTAATCTGAGCAGCCTGCGACGCGCGGGTACGCCGATGGTGATGAACTTTTTCATTGGTGCCGCCGGTACGTTGCTTGGCGTGGTGGCGGGTATGTGGGCGGTAGCCGGCCCCAAAGGGTTTGGGGAATTGTATTATGCACTGGGCGGCATGTTTGCCGGAACGTATACCGGCGGCAGCAGTAATCTCAACGCGATTGCCCTCCACTATGGAGTCAATAAAGCAGGCAACTTATATGCTGCGGCCATTGCGACCGACAATATCGTCACGGCAATCTGGATGGGCGTCACGCTGCTGTTGCCGCCCCTGCTCAACAAATACTTCCCCCGACAATTAGTGTATGACTGGACACCCGCCGAAAAAGAGCAGTTTGAGGTCGAAGCCAATGCCCAGATCAGCGATATTGAAACCATGTCTCCAACCGATCTGGCATTGCTGATCGGCCTTGGTGTGCTGGGTTTATTTCTGGCGGGACAGCTCGCCGTTTATGTCCCCGCCATCCCCAAAATTCTGACGCTAACCACCTTAGCCCTGGTGCTGGCTCAATGGCCTCCTGTTCAGAAACTGCGGGGTGTCCGGGTGATCAGTATCTTCTGTATTTATCTATTTCTGGCCGTGATCGGTGCCTATTGCGACATCGCAGCCCTGTTGAAAGACGGGCATCTGGCCCTGATGATGCTCTTGTTTGTCAGCATTCTTGTGGCCGTCCATTCCCTGGTTCAATTTGGGGTTGGGGCCTTACTCCGTCAGGATTGGGCCATCCTCAGCGTAGCGTCTCAGGCATGTCTGGGTGGGTCGGCTTCGTGTCTGGCACTGACCAAAAGCCTGAACCGGCCCGATTTGCATTTGCCGGGTATTCTGGCGGGCGCTCTGGGCAATGCCGTTGGTACGTACTGCGGCCTACTGATTGCGGAGTACCTGCGCGGAGCAAGCTGGCTAATCGGTTAATTCAAGTTGCGAGTTGCCTTTTGTCCACCCATTTTCGCTTGGCTTCGCCGAGCGAAAATGAACTATATCGCGTTCAAAAAATCATTTGCAGCAATACCTGACAGGTCATTTCAGTAGCAAAGGGTGTTGATTGGCTTTCTTCAGGTACCTTTTATGACCTTAGCCACAACATACAATATGCCCCATTTCCTGCAGGCTGGCCCGTTTCGGGTTCGCTATGAAAACGGTTTTCTACGGTACGTTTCACTCGGTGATACGGAAATTCTCCGAATGATTTACTTCGCGATTCGAAACCGTAATTGGACCACAGCCGCGTTCACCATTACAGACGAAGTGATCGAGCAACATGCCGATTCGTTCCGAATTCACTACGGCTGGCACATAGACGATCTCAGTATCCAAATGACGGGATGGGTCGATATTCGGGGGGAAGCCGATGGTACCATTACTGTCGATTTTTATGGCAAAGCACTGAATGACTTCCAGAAAAACCGAATTGGTCTGTGTGTATTGCATCCGCTCGATGGCGTTCTGGGTCAGCCCGCGGAGGTGATTTCGCCCGATGGACGTATTGCTAACGACAATTTCCCGGTATTTATCAACCCGCACCAGCCCTTCCTGAACATCCAGACGCTACGTTGGAAACCGGCTTCTGGTACGGTCTGGCAGCTTGATTTTTCGGGCGATGTGTTCGAAATGGAGGACCAGCGTAACTGGACGGATGCTTCTTTCAAAACGTATTCGACGCCGAATAGTCTGCCATTTCCGGTGGCTGTTTCTGCTAGCGAGGAGTTCCGTCAAAACGTGGTTTTCGGTCTGTCGAAACAGGCAATACCAAACGGCGTGGCAGTTGTCGAAACGCCGGAAAAAGTAATAGAGTTTAATCCGACCCGACCGCGTATTGGTGTTGGGCAACGGACCGACGGGCCACCGTTAACCAATACTGAACTGGCTTTATTGAAAAAATTAAGCCTGTCGCACCTGCGGGCTGATGTATTTTTTCGCTTCCGATTCTGGCAAACGCTCCTGACCAATGCCATAAAGGATGCACAACGGCTGGGAGTTCCGCTTGAACTCGCTGTGTTTTTCGGCAATGAGCCCGCGAATGAACTGGGCGCCTTACAGGGCTTTCTTCAGAATCATGACGTAACGGTTCGCTCGATGATGCTCTACCATACAGAAACGCTAACGACGTCGAATGAACTCCTACAAACGCTGGTGCCACTACTACGTAGTGAGTGGCCGGGCCTGCTTATCGGTGGAGGCACCGACGATAATTTTGCCGAACTGAACCGTAATCTCGTTGATTTCGAGCTGGTTGATTTCGTGTCTTATTCCATTACCCCAGCGGCTCATGCGTCCGATAATCTTACGATACAGGAGAATATTGCCGGGCAGCCGGAGACGGTTCTGTCGGCCCGACGGTTCAGTAATGGCAAGCCCATCCACATTTCTCCAATAACACTACGTCCCCGGTTTACGACACGGGCCGGAACGGTTGTTGAACGTCTAAACGCTCTGGCTGATCCACGTCAAACAACAGAGTTTGGTGCCGACTGGACCCGCCAGAGTCTGAGCGCCTTAACGACCATAGGTGTTGAGTCGATTACGTATTACCAGTCTCACGGGCCTTCGGGTTTGGTGAGTGGCGACACCGTTTACCCCGTGTTTAACGTAATTCAGGAGTATCAGAACGGGGCAAGATAAGCCAGACGAAACGGTAGTATTTCTTGCCGCAAAGACCCCGCTTTTTGTCGTCTTCGCCCTCCTTCTGCGGTGTCGATCTGGCGTACATTTGTTTCGATAACAAACCAGTAAACAACATGCAAAAGATCACAACATTCCTGACTTTCAACAACCAGGCCGAAGAAGCGGCAAAGCTGTACACCACCCTTTTCAAAAATTCAAAAATCAGCAGCATCAACTACTACGGCGAAGGAGCCCCGGCACCCGCAGGAAGTGCCATGTCGGTTACCTTTCAACTCGATGGACAGGATTTTTACGCCCTGAACGGTGGTTCGCATTTTAAATTCGCCGAAGGAATTTCGCTCTTCGTAAGCTGTGAAACGCAGGCTGAAGTGGACGAGTTTTGGGAGAAACTTTCTGAAGGTGGAGAACAAGGACCGTGTGGCTGGTTGAAAGACAAATTCGGTGTGTCGTGGCAAGTTGTTCCGTCTTCATTAGGCCGACTATTGGGCGACAAAGACCCCGAGAAAGCAAAACGGGTTATGCAGGCCATGATGAAAATGTCGAAGCTCGACATCAAATCGCTGGAGGAAGCGTAACTAAAAGAGCGGTCTAACTTTTCAAATTTGTCCTATTAATAGAATCTTTTTATCATGCTGACCGGTCCGCCGGTCAGCATGATAAAAAAGGTGAATTTTCTCAGCAGTTTCGTTGAGCTAGGCGGGTTGGTAATGGAGTACCACAATACCACACGTGAACGATTTGGCCTCTGCCAGCCTAAGATTCAGCTTCTTATCCAGTTCACCAAATATGGACATGCCTTTTCCCAAGGCTACCGGATTGACAAAAAGATAATAATCATCGATCAGGTTATTCTTGATCAGAGAAGACACAAAGTCGCCACCCCCATAGGCAATCAGGTCGCCCCCTTCTCCATGTTTCAGCGCATTGATTTCCTCGACAATATCGCCCCGGTTCAACGTAACATTTTTGCCGTCGATACGCTCCAGTTGTCTTGAAAACACAACTTTGGGCGTGCTGTTCATTTTGTGCGTACCCGCGTCGGCGGTGGCGGGATCTGCCGCTCTCGACTCCCAGGCGCCAATGAAGCCTTCGGCCAATTTTCGGCCCAGTAAAATCGTACTGACAGGCTCAGTCAGGTCAGTAACATATTTATTGAGTTCCTCATCCCAGTTCCATACCAACCAATCCATTTCGTTAGTTGGACCGGCAATAAATCCATCGACCGTAAACTGTACCTGTAGCTTTAATTTTCTCATGATTGACTACCGTTTATACTTGGACAGGTAAATATATTTTCTCAAACGGTATTCTTTTCAATTCTTTGGCGGATAATTGCCAAATACTGAATTAACCATCGTGTCAGAGGTTTATCAGGAATATCATCCAGCTTGATGTTAAAAAGGCACGTAGCGACGCATAAAGTCAACTTATTGATAGTAAGCAGTTTTTAGATATGGACGAAGCGCAAAAATACTGGGTCGTGGTAGCCTCAAAAGACCATGTGCAGCGGGGGGTTACCGGCGGATTTATGCAGGCCAATCATGGGAAACTGGCCCCGCTAAAGCGCATAAAGCCCAATGATTGGGTGATCCTCTATTCGCCCAAACAAGTGCTGGAACGTGACGAAAAATGCCAGGCCTTTACGGCCATCGGGCAGGTGAGCGACGACGCGATTTATCAGGTTGCTCTGACGGAAAACTTTATGCCCTTCCGGCGCAACGTAACGTTTTACCCATCCAGAGAGGCCTCAATTTTACCGTTGATTGATAACCTTGAGTTCATCCCGAACAAGAAATCCTGGGGCTACCCGTTTCGCTTCGGCTTTTTCGAGATCGGCAAGCACGATTTTGACTTGATTCATAAAAACATGCTCAACGAAGACCATAAATAATTCCGGCCCTACCTGAAGGCATACGTGTTCCCGGCAGCGGACACTACGTGCCGGAAGCAGCATCCGGCGACGTAGTGACCACCCTGAAAGCGTTTAGTTTATGGGTGCTGGCTAATTAGCTAATTCAGTTCGCCGGGAGTCACCAGGATCGTTAGCTGACGGTTCTCCCGCAGTACCGCCAGTTTAGTACGTTGCCCAATCGTATCGTCGGTCAGCAGGCGATGAAGATCATCCATGGTGGAAATGGGCTGCTCGTTGAACCCTACAATAATATCCCCCTGCTTTAGCTGACTATTTCCCGCGACACCATCGGCTTCAATACTGGAGACAATGACGCCCGTTTTGGTCGTTAGCTGGTTGTATTGTTTGATGCGTTCGGTCAGGTTTATGAGTTGACCGGCAATGCCCAGATAGCCCCGACGAACCCGGCCATGCATAATGAGTTTACCCGCCACAAACGCGGCCAGGTTCGATGAAACGGCGAAACAAAGACCCTGAGCGGGCAGAATGACCGCCGTGTTGACGCCGATCACATCGCCATTGCCATTCACCAACGGCCCACCTGAATTACCCGGATTCAGCGCGGCATCGGTTTGGATAACATCGTCGATGAGCCGCCCCGATTCAGAACGTAACGTCCTGCCAAGCGCACTCACCACACCCGCCGTCAGCGAGTACTGAAACCCATACGGATTGCCTATCGCGATCGCAATCTGTCCCACCTGAACCTGTTTTGAATCAGCGAACCGGATGGCTTTCAACCCATCGGCATAAATCTTGATCACGGCAATGTCGGTAGCAGGGTCGCGCCCGATAAGGGTCGCTTCGTAATCCCGGCTTGGTTCATCGTTGCGGGCTGGCAGGGCTACCTCAATCTTACTAGCCCCGGCGACTACGTGATTATTGGTAATGATATACCCGTCGGTCGAGATAATAAAACCCGATCCTGTGCCCCCGGAATCATTACCCCGGCCCTGACGTCGTCGCTGGAGATCGACGCCGGACTGACCGTTGGCCTGGCCACTCACTTTGATCTGTACTACCGATGGGCTGACTTTTTTGGCGACTGCAACAACCGTATTCGAATAGGCATCCAGCAGAACGGCGTCCTGCTCTCCCCTCCCGGCCGGTTGTGAAGCCGAATCAGCAAATGTCACAAATTGGGTATCCATTAGATTGTTGTTTACTGTGCAAATCACAACCCGATCAGCAACTGTTCCAGAATAATCTCATCCTGAATACAGGTCAGACAGTCCGCCAATCTGTCACTTTATTTGCAGCAATTCGGTCTCGAGAAGCCTAGATAGGGAAATGAGATCGGTAACTCGCCTAGACTACCTGTTAAACTGGCAGTCATTGGTAGATCAGAGCGTGTTCACGTATCTGGTTTCAACAGTAAAATAGCTGCCCTTTCGTGCTTTCCTCGATCATGAGATACCTATTTATCGCGGCATCCCTGCTGTTCATCACAACTCGTTTTACGACCAATCCATCCGATACCAACTGGGTAGAATATAACGGCGACGGCGCCCGAAGCCATTATTCGTCGTTGACGCAAATCGACGCGTCAACCGTACACCAGTTGAAGGTGGCCTGGACCTATGCATCGGGCGGGGCCGATACGGTGGGTAATCGAACGCAGATGCAGTGTAATCCCATTGTCATTGACGGTATTTTGTACGGCGTATCGGCAAATACCCAGGTCTTTGCGCTGGATGCCGCTACGGGTCAGGAAATCTGGCAAACGAGTCTGACCGACAATGGCGGCACGACGAGCCGGGGCGTAACGTACTGGGCTGATGGTCAGGATAAACGCATTCTGTTCGGCGCGGGCAAATGGCTCTATGCGGTTAATGCAGAAACTGGCAAGCCTATCGATAGCTTCGGAAAGGCCGGACGTATTGATTTGAAAGAAGGCATCGAGCGACCGGGGGGCGACAACTATGTGCAACCGAACACGCCCAATACCATTTATAAGAACCTGATTATTGTTGGTGCCCGCCTGTCGGAAGGAGAAACCGCGTTGCTTGGTGATGTACGGGCGTATGACGTTCGAACGGGCCGGAAAATCTGGACGTTTCACACGATTCCGCAACCCAGCGAATTTGGGTACGACACCTGGGCTCCCGCGAATCCGCGTCAACGACTGGGCGGGGCGAATGCTTGGGCGGGCATGGCTATTGATCGGCAGCGCGGCATTGTGTACATCCCCACAGGATCGGCTGCGTATGATTTTTACGGCGGAAACCGCAAAGGCAACAACCTCTTCGCGAACTGCCTGCTGGCGCTGGATGCCACAACGGGCAAGCGGCTCTGGCATTTTCAGTTTGTCCATCACGACATCTGGGACCGCGACCCGCCCGCTCCGCCGAGCCTGTTAACCGTTACGCAGAAGGGTCCCGACGGTCGGCCCCGACGTATCGATGCGGTCGCGCAAACAACGAAGCAGGGACACGTTTTCGTTTTTGACCGGGTATCGGGAAAACCGTTGTTCTCCGTAGCCGAGACAGCTTTCTCGGGTGATGCCGTTATGGGTGAACAGACCAGCCGCACGCAACCCATTCCGCAGAAACCCGCCCCTTTTACGAAGCAGACATTCACCGAAAAAGACATCAATTCCTGGGCTTCCAACCGGGATGAGATTGTGGCTACATTACGAAAAGCCCGTACCGGAAGTCCCTATATTCCGCTGACGTCAGACATGACGATTTTCTTTCCGGGTACGGATGGTGGGGCGCAATGGGGCGGCTCGGCCGTTGATCCCGAGGGAATCATCTACATACCGGCCAAACAAAACCCCTGTTTTTCCACGCTGGTCAGAAAAGAACAGCCCGCCAAAAATGCGTCTGTGACGGGCGCTCAATTGTACAGTCTGCGTTGCTCATCCTGCCACGGGACCGACCGTAAGGGCAATCATGACGGCTCCTATCCATCGCTATTGGGTCTGGCAGCCCGGCTCTCGACGGATGCGGTTCAACAGGTTTTGTTGAAAGGACGCGGCATGATGCCTTCGTTTTCGCATCTTCCCGAAGCCGAACGCAAAGCCATCGTCGATTTTCTTTTCAACAAAGGGACGACGTCGCAACCGGTCAGCAGTGCCCAGAACGGTGGGTTGCCTTACCAGCATACAGGCTATAACCGCTGGTACGACAGCAAAGGCTATCCTGTCAGCGCACCACCCTGGGGAACCCTGACCGCCATTGATCTCAACACAGGAGAGCATCGCTGGCAGGTCCCGCTGGGCGAATACAAGGAGTTGACCGCCAAAGGTATTCCACCCACCGGCACTGATAACTACGGCGGCCCACTCGTAACGGGCAGTGGTTTGCTGTTCATCGCGGCCAGCAAAGACGAACAATTCCGGGCGATGGACAAAAAAACGGGCAAAATTCTGTGGCAGGTTCAACTACCAGCCGCAGGTTATGCGTCGCCCAGTACCTATTCGGTTGGAGGGAAACAATACGTAGTGATTGCCTGCGGTGGTGGAAAATTGAACACCAAATCAGGAGATAAGTACGTAGCGTTTGCTTTACCATAAATGTATCCACGGGCCGCGTTCGGCTTCAGTCCGTGTTTAGATTTGAATGGACTCACAGGCTAAAGCCGAACGTGGTTCATGGATACAACTTAACCCACATTCTCTATGTCTAAAGTTCTCAACGTTGGTTTAGTAGGCTTCGGCCTGTCAGGGCGGTATTTCCACACGCCGTTTTTATCCGTCAATCCAAAGTTTCGTTTAAAGAAAATCGCCAGCAGTCGCCCCGATGCGGTTCGTGCGTTCGATCCGTCGATTGAGTGGGTTGCTACGCCTGCTGAGTTGTTCGAGGACCCGACCATCGACCTCGTTTTCATCTGCTCGCCCAACGAAACCCATGTCGACTATGCCCGTCAGGCGCTGGAGCAGGGGAAACACGTAGTGGTTGAAAAACCCTTTGCGCTCTCCGAAACGGGCGCTGTTGAGTTACTGGAATTGGCGCAAAAGCAGGGCTGCATCGCTACAGCCTATCAGAATCGCCGATGGGATTCTGATTTTTTGACGATCAAGCGGCTGCTGGCCGATGGTTCGTTAGGGACGCTGGTGGAGTATGAAGGCCGTTATGACCGGTACGCGCCCGTCCCGCCCGATTCCCAGAGCTGGAAAGAGTTGCCGGGTATCGGCCGGGGTAATCTTTACAATTTAGGACCGCATATGCTCGACCAGGCGCTGAACCTGTTTGGCAGACCCGATACGGTTGAGGCTACCATTCGCATAATTCGCCCGAATAGTCGGGTTACCGATTATTTTGACATAAAATTAGGCTATGCCGATAAGGTCGTCAGGGTGGAATCCAACTACATGGTTTACCACAATCAGCCCCGCTACAGGCTGAATGGCACCGAAGGTTCCTTTATCAAAGGTGGTCTGGATGTCCAGGAAGAACGCCAGCGGCTGAACCAGCTCCCCAATCTGCCCGACTGGGGGGTTGAGCCGCCGGATCGCTGGGGCACACTTTATCGGGATGGCCAGTCTATACTCATAGAGAGTGAACGGGGAAATTATACGCCGTTTTATGATAATCTCTACGACGCTATCGTAAACGGAGCCGAACCGGCCATTACACCCACCGATATTCAACAACTCGCCCGTGTGATCGATTTAGCCATGGAGAGCAGCCAGACACTACGTACCATTTCCTTTTAATTATGACCAATTACCGCTGGCGAATTGTTGTGCTGCTGTTTGTGGCTACGACCATAAATTACCTTGACCGGCAGGTTATTAGTCTGCTCAAACCCACCTTAGAAGTCGTTTTCAACTGGACAGAAACCGATTACAGCC
This sequence comes from Spirosoma endophyticum, assembly GCF_900112365.1. Lineage (GTDB taxonomy): Bacteria > Bacteroidota > Bacteroidia > Cytophagales > Spirosomataceae > Spirosoma > Spirosoma endophyticum. The sequence goes on from NZ_FOLQ01000001.1 coordinate 997,253, forward strand.
ATGTTGTGATGGCGTTTCAGGGCGCTTATGCCCTCAGCTACGTTGTTTTTGGCCGACTCATTGACGTGATCGGCACGAAGTTAGGCTACACCATTGCCGTTTGTTTATGGAGCGTAGCGGCCATGATGCACGCCCTGGCGACCAGTACGTTCGGATTTGGGGCTTATCGAGCGTTGTTAGGGCTGGGCGAAGGGGGAAATTTCCCGGCCGCTATAAAAACCGTAGCCGAATGGTTTCCCAGAAAGGAGCGGGCGCTGGCAACGGGCATTTTCAATTCCGGCACTAACATTGGCGCGGTGGTGGCGCCCATTCTGGTGCCCTGGGTACTGGGTGTTTACGGCTGGCAGATGGCTTTTTTACTGACGGGACTGGTTGGCTTTATCTGGGTGATCTTCTGGTGGTGGAGCTACGAAAATCCCCAGCGTCATAAAAAGTTATCCAAAGAAGAGCTAGTATACATCACCAGCGACGCAGAAAGCAACGCAGGTGGATCGGTGCCGTGGCTTGATTTACTACGTTATCGGCAGACGTGGGCGTTTGTGCTGGGTAAGTTGCTGACCGATCCCGTCTGGTGGTTTTTCCTGTTCTGGCTGCCCTCCTACTTTGCTTCCTCGTTCAATCTGGACCTTAAGAAGCCAAGTTTACCGCTCATTTTTGTATACACCGCGGCTACGCTCGGCAGCGTTGGGGGTGGCTATCTATCGGGGTATTTCATTCGCCGGGGCTGGACAGTCAACCGTTCCCGCAAAACCGCGATGTTTCTGTATGCGCTCTGCATTGTACCGATTGCCCTGACCCGCTACGCGACCAATATATGGGAAGTCGTTGGGCTGCTTAGTCTGGCGGTTGCGGCTCACCAGGCCTGGAGCGCCAATCTCTTTACGCTGGTATCGGACATGTTTCCTAAAAATGCCGTTAGCTCGGTTGTTGGGCTTGGCGGCATGGCAGGATCTGTTGGCGGGCTTCTCTTCCCAATTGTCGTAGGCGCGTTGCTGGATACGTACAAAGCTGCGGGAAACATTTCGATTGGGTATAATTATCTGTTTGTGATTTGTGGCAGTGCGTATTTACTGGCCTGGTTATGTATTCATCTGTTCGCCCCCCGGATGAAGCCAATTGATTTGCCAACTAATTCTCCAGAAGCACCTTAACAGGCAGTAGCTGTCTTTCAGAATCATCTATCCTGAAAGATAGCTACTGCCTGTTGATTTAACGGTGGCACCTTAGCCGGTAAATTTGTGTTAATTTTACGAGTGGGCCGGTACATGCTACGTATGCTCTATAAAGCTATTATGGATTGTAAGTTCATCGAAAAAGCGGCTGGAGCTATCGCCGATAAATCACGGTTGTCAATTTTAATCGAGTTACGGAAGAAAGAAACCCTAACCAATGCCGAGGTGATGGACCTGGTTGGTCTGTCGCAGCCCTGTGTTTCACACCATATTAAGCTATTGATCGATAGCGGATTGGTCAATTCATCGAAGGAAGGCCGTAACGTTCACCTGCAACTGAATAAAGAAGCCGTTCAACAATTGTCATCTTTTCTGGATGGCCTTGTTTAATTAGTTTTTCTAATTCATCCAAACTTTTAAATATATGAATCTGTTAGTCCAGAGAATTCAGGGCAAAGCTTTCACTTTGCTCATCACGTAAGCTACCAGATAAAATGGCACATAAGCTATTCTCAGAAGCCACGCTCGGCAAATTAACCCTCTCCAATCACATAGTAATGGCCCCAATGACGCGGAGCCGCGCGTTGGGCAACATTCCTAATGACATGATCGCTGAGTATTACGCTCAACGGGCTTCGGCAGGTTTGATTATCACAGAGGGTACGTCACCTTCCCCCAATGGCCTGGGCTATGCCCGGATACCCGGTATTTATAGTGCCGAACAAATTGAAGGCTGGAAGAAAACAACCTCCGCCGTGCACGAAAAAGGGAGTAAGATTTTCATTCAGTTGATGCATACGGGCCGTATTTCTCACGATGCCAATTTGCCCGAAGGAGGAGAAATTCTGGCCCCATCCTCGGTAGCTGCAGCTGGTGATATGTGGACTGATTCGGATGGTATGCAAACCAATGGTACGCCCCGCGAAATGACCAAAGCCGAGATAAAAGCAACGATTCAGGAATACGTTCAGGCGGCAAAGAATGCGATCGAAGCCGGTTTTGACGGTATTGAACTGCACGGTGCCAATGGCTACCTGGTTGAGCAATTTCTGAGTGATCGCAGTAATCAACGCACGGATGAATACGGCGGCTCTGTTGAAAACCGGTCCCGGTTCCTGCTTGAAATCGCCGAAGAGTCAATTGCTGCCATCGGTGCCGACAAAGTAGGCTTGCGCCTGTCGCCGTTTGGGGCTGCGGGCGATCTGCTGCCACACGCCGACGATACACATGATTTATACGTTTATCTGACGGGCAAACTAAACGATCTTGGTCTTGTCTACCTGCACCTGGTTGATCACTCGAGCATGGGCGCACCACCAGTGCCAGCAACGGTTGTGGAAGCCATTCGCGAGACATTTAAAAGCACGATTATTTTGTGCGGCAGTTATAATGCGGACCGGGCTGAAGCTGATCTAGAAAGCGGCAAAGCCGACCTGATTGCATTCGGTCGCCCGTTCATTGCTAACCCCGATTTAGTCACTCGTCTTGAAACCGGTGCTGAATTGGCTCAATTCGATCCTGCTACGCTCTATGCGCCCGGCGCAAACGGTTTCGAGCAGGGCTTCATCGATTATCCTGCGCTGGCCGAAGTTCAGGCCCAGTAGTCAACTTGTCGCTTATACGATACAAGCTCCCCGGATTACCAGGGAGCTTTTTTTATGCTTAAGAGATCCCTCAATTTATTGACCACAGAGCGGTCCGCCGTTGCGGCACAGAGGACACAGAGACATAAACCAATGAATCAGACTTTTCTCTGTGTCCTCTGTGCCGCAACGGCGGACCGCTCTGTGGACAAAACTTTCTGTGGTAGATGTGATCTAAAAATGCTTTTACGTTCATCACCCTCTTAAACGTATCGGACGGTCGAGTTCCTTAATCCTATGCAATACCACACAAATTGCTTTATAGAACGGCTAAGTATCGTCCTGCTTTTGATGATGAGCCGCACATTGATAACCTTTGGCCAGGTGCCTATAGAGTATAAAGGAAAACCCTTCAAAGACGCCGAATACACAAAAGGAGCCCAACTCATTCCGGGACGTGTGGAACTGGCGTATTACGATCTGGGGGGCGAAGGCATTGCCTATCACGATACCGACCCGATCAACAAGGGCAGTGGCGAACTCAACCGGAAACCCGATCATCAGCGGCCGGGCGTCTCCGATTATTTAGTGCATTTCAGGGAAAAGGAAGGCGTCGATATTTCGTTTACCAAAGACTTTGCCGACTTCAACCATCCCAACAAAGTCGACCCTAAAGTGAATCAGCTATACATCGGCTGGCAGGAAGATAGCGAATGGACGAATTATACAATTGATGTAAAAGTGCCGGGTGTGTACAGAATGATTACAGTCTACGGCTATCAGGACAACAAATCAGAACTTTGGCTGAATAACAAAAAGGTGGTCAATCTGGTCATGCCGGAGAATACGGGCGACTTTCATCGCTGGACACAAGCTACAGTTGGCGAGATTACTTTCCCGACGGCCGGTCCCAATCTGCTTACCTTACACTACAATAAGGGGTCTAATCTGGCCTATCTGGACTTTGTGCTTGTCTATAAAGAAAAACCCGCAAACAAATAACAACGTAGCACTTAGGGGAAGAGGGATTGCGTTTTGTTATCCTAAGCCATTTAGCGCATTGACCAAAGCCCCAACAGAGGACCGGGAAGCAGCAGATAAAATAACCAGCCTGAGATCCCGACCTGAGCGACCAGCCAGGCCATCAATTGGATGGATAGTACCGTCAGGAGAAAGCCAAAACAGGTAACGAGCGTTAGAATACTCCCCCGGTTGTCAATGGTAGCGCGACTGGCGACCAGGGTAGAAAACTGTGGGGAGTCGCCAGCCGCCGTAGCTCCCCATACGAGCAGAAAAAGCCCAAACAGGAAAGGTGGCCCACTTAACATCAACGGTGTCAACGCAATACATAGGCCGGAGGCCATCAATAACAACCGGGCAACACGCGTACTCCCAACCTGCAAAGCAGCGTATCCCCCACCCACGCACCCGATCACGCCAGCCGCAATTGCGCCAAACGTCCATAAAGGAATCGGTAACTCAGCGGTGGGATGTTGCTGTTTGTAATAGGCGATCAACGTTGGCAAAAAAGCCCAAAGCGTGTACAGCTCCCACATATGGCCAAAGTAACCCAGCATGGCGGGCCTAAAAGCGGATGGTCTGAACAACGAGAGCAGCGCCTGAAAGCGAAAGAAATTACCCCGGTTCAGTACCGGTTTGGCGGGTACAACGGCGGTCAGCAAAACGCCCCCACTTATTGCTAAAAGACTGACTGACAACATCAGTGTCCGATAAGGAAAACTCCCTCCTACGCCCCGAATCAGGTAGGGGAAGGCCGTGCCCAGCACCAGCGCACCCACCAGAAAGCCCATCGCTTTCCCTAGTCCGGCTTTAAATAAATCAGCCGCAATCTTCATCCCAACCGGATAGACACCGGCCAGAAAGAAACCGATCATGAATCGGCTGATCAGCAACGTTTCTGCTTTTACGGGCATTAATAGCCAGATCAGATTGACCAGGGCGGCCAACGTAACGGATACCAGAAAGACGTAGGTGGAGCGAAACCGATCGGGTATGGACAGTAATGCGTAAAGTAATGTACCCGTAATGAAGCCAATCTGGACGGACGAAGTAATCCAACTGGTAAGCTCCGTATTCTTCAGAAAAGGTTGCAGTTCAGGTAGAATGGCGTTACCGGCAAACCAAAGGGACGTACCGGCAAATTGAGCAAATACAATAACCAGCAATTGATTATTGATTCGTGAGGAAGTGGTCATGTCCAAAGATAGGCATTCGATCCAGCTTGCTTGCCGTTGCAGGAAGCTGAACGGCTTAACCATTAACTAACAATCATTACGAAAGAAGACGTACGCCTGTCATTTGATTGCCCTGATGGCTGAAATTGTCGTATTTGCTTCGGTATAGACTTGGCGCGCTATTCTATGAAGTCATGCGGAATCAGGTAGCCGAAATGGCCATTTTAGCTGTCAGATCAGGTAAGCGAAAACGATATGCCTACAACCCAGAATATACTGCTCGTCACCACCGCAACGACAACAGCCCTGATGGCCGGGCTTTTCTACGCCTATTCCTTCTCGGTGAACCCAGGGCTGAATCGGTTATCGGACACTGCCTACGTAGCGGCCATGCAGTCCATCAACCGGGCTATTTTGAATCCGGTTTTCTTTGCCGGGTTTATGGGAACGGCCCTGTTATTGCCCTTGTGTACCTACTCGAACTATGCACAGCCGTTATCCATGCGGTTCTGGTTTTTACTAGCAGCAACAGTGGTGTATCTCGTTGGGGTAATGGGTGTTACGATGGCTGGCAATGTCCCCCTCAATGAAGCGTTGGATGCGTTTAATCTATCCTCAGCTTCTGCCTCGGAGATTGCGGCTCAACGGGTTGCGTTTGAAATGCCCTGGAACCGCCTGAATACCATCCGCACGATTGCCTCCATACTAGCCGTCATTTTTACCGTACTTGCCTGCCTGAATTCACCCGATCAATAAATGCTACTCTTTTAAACAGACGTACTTAGGGGCTAAAGAACCGCATAGCATCCTAATTCCTTTGCTATTCTCTACTGAAAGGAAAGCTAAAAAAGTACAGATCGTGCGGTAAGGCGGCTAAATTATCAGGTAGATTTGTCGGAACAATAATGAGTCGGCATTTTTGCCGCTGTTAGTTTTTATTCGCCAAACGTCGGAATACCTCATGAACCAACCATCACGGAGAACATTTGTTAAAAGTAGCGTTGCCGCCGGGTTAGGCGCGGGCTTGCCATCCCTGGAAAGTGCCCCCAAAGAGCTGTTCGTTCACCACGTTTTATTCTACCTCAAAAACGCAGGGAACGCGGCCGATAAAGCAAAGTTGCTGGAAGGCCTGAATAAGCTGGCGAAGTGCCCTACCATCAAAATGGTCCATATTGGCACGCCTGCCGCCACAAACCGGGATGTGATCGAGCGAAGCTATACCTACTCGTGGTTATGTTTTTTCGATAGTCCCGCCGATGAGGAAGCCTACCAAAAACACCCCATTCACGATGATTTCCGCAATAATTATTCGTCTTTGTGGGAAAAAGTAGTCATCTACGACGCTATCGGACCGAAGCGATAAAATAGATTCTATCTGACAGAAGCCATTACATTGACGTAGTGGCTTTTGTCTTTTCTATCCGGCGGCACCCGCCATCGGACCTTCAGGGACAACGACCGGTTGGGATGGCTGACTGGCCCTACCCCGCGTAAAGGAAATGATGGCACCCGTCAGTACTAAACCGGTCATGATCAGATACGCGTAATGCATGCCGAGCAGTTGGGCCGCCGTCGCTTCGGGCGATACGTTATGAGCTAGTCCATAACGGTTGCGCGTGCTGTACCAGACGGCAGCCGCCAGCGCAATACCGACGACAAATCCTAAGTTACGCATAAAGGCAATCATGCTGCTGGCAATGCCGCGTTGCGCTAACGGCGCCGAATTCAGGGCGCTGCTGCTGTTGGGCGACTGAAACAGGCCAAAGCCCAAACTTACCAGTGAACTCCGCCAGACGACATCTTTCCAATCCCAACCGGCGTCCAGAAACGAAAAAGCAAAGTAGCCAATGGCGGCCATCAACAAGCCAAAACTGGACAACCATCGGGTACTGACCCGGCTGGAAAGGTAGCCGCCAAGTGGAGCGACAATACTGAGAGTCAGTGGACCGGCCAGCAACACCAGCCCGGCCTGTCCGGGGTTTAGACCCAGTAGCTGCTGCAAGAAGAAAGGGATTATGAACAGGTTTCCGCCAGAAGCCACGAATCCACAAAAAGCGGCCAAAATAGCAGCGGTAAACGGTCTGACACGGAATAGACTGAGTCGTAGCATCGGCTCACTGACCCGCATTTCCCAAAGGAGAAACAACACCAGCAGAATTGTTCCAATGGATAGTAACCCAATTACGAGTGGGGCATTCCAGCCGTATTGTGGCTCCGGGCCGAAATCCAGGCCGGTCAGCAACGTAGTAACACCAATCAGAAATAGGCCTGCGCCCACTAGATCGAAGCGTTGGTTAGTCACTTTCGGACTATTAGGCAATATCGTCCACGCCCGCCAGATGGCGATTAAGCCAATTGGTACGTTCACAAAAAAGATACTCGACCAGCCAAATTTCCCCAATAATAACCCACCAATAACGGGTCCGGCGCTGGAACCCGCAGCGACGACCGACCCCATTAGCCCCAACGCCTGACCCCGCTCCTGGGGCGAAAAGGCATCGCTGATAATGGCTGGTCCGATGGCATAGATCATGGAAGCACCCAGACCCTGAAGTACCCGAAATGCCACCAGCGACCAGAGGTTCCATGCCAGGCCACAAAGCATTGACCCCAGCACAAATACGCAAAATCCGGTAATGTAAAGCTGTCGACGGCCCACCCAATCCGACAGTTTGCCCATAATAAGCAACGTACTGGTCGTTGTGAGCAGGTAACACAACACAATCCACTCGACACTGTCGCCCGCGTTCAGTTGGCGCCGGATCGTTGGCAGCGCAATATTGACGATACTGCTGTCGAGCGTTGACATGAAGGTCCCGAATACGACAGTGCCCAGAATAATCCATTTGTTGGGCGCCGATTGTTCAGCGGCAGACGTGGGTAACGACACGGGTAAATCAGGTTAATGCTGGAACGTAAACGTAGTAGCAGGACGGTTGTTTAGCCTATTTTACACATAATTAGCCATATAACCCCCGGAAGGCTACCAATTGATCGTCCGTTTTTTATATTAGTAGGCTTATTGGCTGAGCCACTCAATTATACGACCTGATGAAAACATCCCGACGATCCTTTTTGCAAAAGACCACCCGAAATGGGCTGGCGATTCTCTCGACAGGCAGTCTGACCGCCAACGTTATTGATCAGGCAAAGCTTAATACGGACCAAGCCGAAGATCTGTATGCCAATACGTTACCAATTAAAGCCGACCATGTTGTTCGATCCCTGCCGGAAAATATGGTTTGGGGTTATTTTGGCGCTGACGTCCCTCCGGTGTATAAAGTAAAAGATGGCGATGTCGTTGAAATTCAGACGGTCAATCCGTCGGGTGTGAGTCGGACAAATCCAGAGGAGTTTTACACCAAAAACAACCTGCCCCTTGATCAGCACGCGCAGGAAGTCATCACGATTATGAAAAATGTGAAGCCCGAACCATCGGGCATTCGCGGGCATATGCTAACGGGACCCGTGTATATCGACGGTGCGCAACCCGGTGATAGCATGGAGATTCGCATTCTCGACATGACGTTTCCGGCCCCATTTGGCGTCAACAGCGTGTGGCCGGGTGGCGGTGGTATTCCCGATGAAGTGAAGACCCGCGAAACGTTCGTCTATCGGTATGATTCGAAACACAAAATGGCGTCGCTTAAAGAAGGTGTTGAGATTCCGTTGAAACCCTTTATGGGCGTAATGGCCTTATCGCCACCCGCCGATCTGGGTCGGCAGAGTTCGATTCCGCCAAACTTTTTCGGGGGCAATCTGGACATCAAACACTTAACGAAGGGCAGTACCTTGCACCTGCCCGTATCGGTGCCGGGCGGCCTATTTACCACAGGCGACGGACACGGGGCGCAGGGAAACGGCGAAGTGAGTGGCGTCGCCATTGAAACGGCCATTACGTTAACCGTCAAGTTTATTGTTCACAAAGGCAAGGCGCTCAAACAACCAAGAGCCGAAACATCGACTCATTTCATTGCCGTTGGACTGGATAAAGACCTGAACAAAGCCATGAAAATGGCTCTTTCGGAAGCCTGTGCCTTTATCAAAGATGAGTTGGGTTTTACGTTCAACGAGGCTCTGTCCATCGCCAGCACCGCCGTCGATTTTGAGGTCAGTCAGGTTGTAGACCAGACGTTGGGGGTTCATGCCATGATTCCGAAGTCAATTTTCACAAAGAAGAAATTTGACTATTGGTCGTAAAATTTAGAGAGCGAACCTAACTTCCCGAAGGCTAATCACTTTCGGGAAGTTTCAACACAAGTCAACCCATGCACCTACTAAAAGGCCTTAATCAGATACTTTATTTTCTGCTTGAACTCGGTATGTTAGGCTCGTTTGGCTACGCTGGTTTTCACAGCACCCAGCATCCCTACGGGAAATATATAATCGCCATTGGCCTTCCTCTGGTCGCTGCTACGTTATGGGGACTCTTTGCCGCTCCCCGTTCTGGGTACCGATTGGATTTCCCCTATCGCTCCCTTTTTGCTCTGACTATGTTTGGCCTTGCTTTCTTTCTGCTCTACAGAACCGGACAAACTCGTCTGGCGATTATGTTAGGGATGCTGGCGTTGGCAAGCGAACTAACAGCTATTGCGTTTAAGGAGTAGATTGACGCCATGCAAGCCGATACGTTACGTAAATGAAACGATCATTGCTTTTGGCGGAAGTCGTACACTAAGGTGTTAAATAGCTGGAAAAAGAATTTTATATTTGATTCCCTCTCGCAGAAAGAGGGCGCTCCTAACATAGAAATGGCAAATGTTTGACGTTTTTTTCTCTCATATTCTGGCAAAGGTATCGCTGACTCAGGCGGAGAAAGACACTATAAAAACGTTCTTTGTTTCCAAAAAGCTTAGAAAAAAACAGTATCTTCTTCAGGAAGGCGATGTTTGCAAATACATGTCCTTTGTGGAGAAAGGCTTGCTCAGATCGTACAACGTAGATGAAAAGGGTGATGAGCACATGAATTTGTTTGCCTGGGAAGGCTGGTGGACTTCAGATATGTATAGTTTCTTTTCCGGCGAAAAAGCTGTTTTAAATATAGATGCCATTGAAGACGCCGAATTGTTGATGATCACGCGATCAGATTTCGAGGAAATGACGTTGAAAGTCCCTGTAATGGACCGTTATTTTCGGATTCTTTTTCAGAATAGTTTAGTCACAAAAGAGCGGAGACTGGTAAGTTCGAACACACACACTGCAGCCGAAAAATATATCCAGCTGGCTCAAAACAATTCTGAGCTTATTCGACGAGTTCCCCAAAATTTGATTGCCTCTTATCTGGGTCTCGCTCCGGAGACGTTAAGTCGCATTAAGAAGACGATTACGTCCCATGAATAATTCAGATTGACATAGATCAAGTGTATTTCTTGTTTTAAATCAACTGGCAATGATTTGGCAGCGGGTACTTTTGTGCCTGGGCAATTTATAGCATAAACACGGCAATCATCTCTATGTCAAACACGGCACATCCCAAAATACTCATTACCGGCGCAACCGGACAGGTTGGTAGTAAAACGATCGACTTCCTGCGCTCAAATAAAGAAATCGACTTGGTGGCTGCGGTACGTTCACCAGAGAAAGCCGCTCTTTATATGGCAGAGGGAATTGAAACGGTCACCCTTGATTTTGACGATGAACGTACCCATCTGCCTGCTTTTAAGGGCATTGACCGTGTCCTTATCATTACTGGCTATACCGTTGATATGTTGCGTCAGAGTAAAGCTTTACTGGATAATGCCAGGAAAGCGGGGGTACAGCATGTGGTGCATCTGGGGGCATGTGGCCGCGACGACACGACTGTTGCCCATTGGGCATGGCATCAACTGATTGAACGGTATATTGAGTGGTCTGGATTTTCCTATACGCATTTGCGTCCTGAAACGTTCATGCAAAATCTATTGAGCTACGGCGGTAAAAAAGCGATTGAAGCCGGGGTAATCCATGCGTATGTTGATAACGCCCGCCTGAGCTGGGTAGATGTTGAGGATGTGGCGCAGGTAGCTGCGCTAGCTTTGACTCATCCAGAATTGCATAGTGGAAAAACCTACAGACTAGGGTATGATGCCAAAAATTTTGATGAAATAGCCACCTTAATGACTTCTATCGTTGGTAAATCGTTCCGATATGAGCCACTTTCTCCTGAGGTATTTCTGCGCGCTATGCAGCATGCAGGGGCCGAAATGGCTTACATGAACTGTGTATATGATCATTGGAAACGGTATGCGGCTGGCACTATCCCTGGCGCCGATGATACGTTTGATAATTTTCCTGAAATTACAGGAAGGCAACCGGAAAGATGGGCTGATTTCATTGAAAAGCATAAAGCCGAATTCGACTATTAGCGGGGAAAATCAGGACGGTTTACGGCTTACTCCTCCCCTAAAAGCCTTAGTGTTGAAGACAGATACAGAGTTTTGATCAAATCACTTAGCCGTCACCTGCACTACGTAGGTACGTACAACTTCGCCGTTGCCGGTTCCGTCTATTGCCTTTCTCGTGAAAACAACATTTGCCGTGCCGGACGTAACACCTTTTATCTGGAAAATCATTGGTCCGGTATTATCGCGTTTTAACGTATCTACGGCTGGCGCAAGATTCCGCCGGGATACTTCCACAACCTCCTGATTGTCGGACGCGCCAATTAATTCCCATGAGCCGTTCCCCCCTTTGGACAACGTAATATCTTTGATTTCTCCGACAGAGACACGCAGCGTTTTCTGGGAACCGGTGCTGGGTTGGCTGGTCTGGGCACAGGCCATTAAGCCAATCATAAGCGCAAGAGGCCAAACCCGTTTAACCATTGGCCAGATCCTATTGCCTGATACAGATCGGTTAGAAAAAGTAGTTATGTTAGTCATATACTTGTAACTGTCGTTCCGCCCTAACGGTTTGGAATCAGCGCAATTACAACAATTTGTCGGGCGTGATAGGTAATTCCCGGATGCGTTTACCGGTGGCATGGTATACTGCGTTGGCCATAGCAGCCGCAAACCCAATCAGACCAATTTCGCCGATGCCTTTGGCGCCAATGGGATCGAGAAAGGCGTCGGGTTGATCAATAAGAATGACATCAATGGCAGGGACATCGGCGCAGACGGGTACGTGATAGTCAGCCAGATCTTTAGTCACGTATCGACCGTAACGGTGGTCAATAACGCCATCTTCCATCAGCGCCATACCAATTCCCCAAACCACCGATCCCAGCACCTGACTGCGCGCGGTGTGCTGGTTGATTACTTTGCCCACATCCAGCGCCGACACCACCCGACTCACCCGAACTTCGCCCGTTGCTGCATGCACGCGTACTTCAACAAAATTGGCGCAGAAGGATTGTCCCGATCGTTTCTCTTTATCCGGTTCCTCCTTCGACTCTTTCGTTACGTCCATCTGGGTCAGATTGCGTTGCTTCAGCAGGTCGGCGTAGGCTTGTCCATCACGGTTTTTTTGGTCAGCCGCCAACACCTGTAGCTTCTCTTTCAGCGCTACACAAACGTCGTGAACTGCCGAGCCTACCGACGCTGTGGTATGCGAACCAAACTGCCCCGGTGCCGGAGGTAAGGACGAATCACCCAGTTCAAAACGGACCCTGGCGGGGTCCATGCCCATCACGTCGGCGGCAATCTGCGTCATAATCGTATACGTACCGGGGCCCACGTCGGCGGTTGCGCTTTGGACGATCAGCGTACCATCCGCCTGCAACACAGCCCGCGCCGTTGCGGGCGACCGATTGGCGTGATATATCCCCGCAGCCATCCCCGTCCCGATCAGCCAAGACCCATCGCGGGTTGAGCGGGGAACCGGATTCCGCTTCGACCAGCCAAAGCGTTTGGCACCCTGTTCGTAACACATTTTGAGGTAGTTACTCGACCAGGGCGTCCCGTTTTCCGGATCAACTTCGGCATAATTGGCCAATCGCAGGGCCATCGGGTCCATTTTTAGCGCATACGCCAGCTCGTCCATCGCCGACTCCAGCGCAAACGAGCCGCTGGTTTCGCCGGGCCCGCGCGTCCAGCAGGGCGTACTCAGATCAAGTGAAATGAGTCGATACGTAGCGTTAAGATTTGGGCAATTATATAGCGATTTAGTTGGATGAATTGTTCGTTCCGTAAACTGTTCGTAGGCCGACGTTGAGCCATAAGCCTCGTGGGTGATACCCACTAATTTTCCGTCGGGGGTCGCGCCCAGTCCCACTTTTTGAACAGATCGAGGCCGATAGCCAACCATGTTGAATACCTGATCGCGTCGCAACGCCACTTTCACGGGACGCCCTACTTTCTTCGCGCCCAGGATCGCAGCCATTTCCTGCGGCCAGATTCGCGACGAGCTGCCAAAAGCCCCGCCCACAAACGGCGAGTGCACATGGACATTCGCTTCAGGCAGACTAAATGCCTTCATAATGTCGCTCTGGGCCAGTTTGGACGCCTGCGTCTTGTTGTAAACTGTTACCCTGTCGCCCTCCCACACAGCTGTCGTCGCGTGTGGTTCCATGGGATTGTGCACATGTATGGGCGTTTGGTATTCCTCTTCGATGTGTACAGGCGCACTTTTATAGGCATTCGCGATACCACGGGCGGAGTTATCCGGGCGTTTTGGCGTATAAGCTTTAGACAGATTTTTACGAATGTCAGTTTGGTGCGACTCCTGAACGTATTCAACTTTGACCAGCGAGGCCGCATAAGTTGCCCGTTCGAACGTATCAGCCACGGCCAGCGCAATCGGCTGGTTATTGAAGTGGATTTTTTCGTCGTAGAAAAGGCGAAATTCCTGACCCACCACCCGTGCCTTTTCCGGATCGGGTTTTGCGTCATAACCCGGCACCTTGGGTGAATTTACATACGTAATAATGGACAGTACTCCGGGCGCTTTCTCGGCAGCAGATGTGTCGATGTTTTTAATACGTCCCTTGGCAATCGTGCTCGTCACCAACACACCATACGCCATGTCAGGCAAATCGTATTCGACGGCATATTTAGCGCCCCCGGTTACTTTTAGACGACCATCCACCCGGGTCAGTGGATCGCCAATACGAACCTGATTCAACGATGCTCCTTCCATACTCTATCCTGGCGTAAGCAGTCAAGTTTTTATTCTACTACTTTTTGTTTGCCAAAAGGTTCTGGATTGTGATCGAACAGGTATTTTTTCGACAGGATTAGCAGGCTGTATTTTCGCTTACAAATCCTGCCAATCCGAACGTCGGCCCGGTTGTAGGTCCTGTCAGACAATTTAATTATCTGGCTGATCGCGTATAAAAGACAAACCCGTTTTCCGCGCCCGTTTTCCGCACATCGTGCAGGGAATCGAGGAGAGTAGGTTGCTCACTGGCCTTACGGATAAACCAAACGTCTTTGTCGATTCGACCCCGTAGCAGCCATTCGTCATTGTAGTAGTTAGGATTCGTTGGGGCCTGCTTCTGTGTATAAAAATAGGGGCCGTAACTGTGGTATCCGTAGGCTTTTACGTACACATTCTGCCCCTGTGCCTTTTCAAAAAACCGCATAGCGGCATCCTGCGAGATACCTTCGATCCGGCCGATAAAAAACCAGAGCGTCAACGTAATGAATACCGCCATACCACCGAAAAGGACCACAATAGCTTTGTCCGGTTCACGCTGACTAAACCAGACAAGCGCCAGAATCAGGATGATAAGTAACCACACGCCCGGCAGTACTTCCCAACCCGTCCAATTGATGGTTGCATCCAGATTTCCCTGCGTGAATGGGTCCTGATCAGCAACAGATTTCACCAGATCCATGCGGTGCGCCAGAATGGGCAAACCGATTATAGCCGCTACATAGATTCCACCAACAAGCAGCAAACCAGCCCTCATCCAGTTGTTGAATTGAATTTTCCGCTCTTCCAACTGCATGAGTGTCAGGGCTGCCAGGTAAGTGAGCGGAAAATAACAGAGTGACGAATAATGCACAATTTTGGACTGAACAATGCTGAACAAGACCAGCACAACCCAGAATAAGATCAGCATCCACCGCCGAAATTCCCGCTGGTAGTTCCGCTCGATGAACAGCGTTCCTAATGCCCGAATACCAAAAATAGACGCCGGAAAACAGCCAACCAGCAGAATGATAATATGATAGCCCGGAAAGCCCGCGTGTCCGGCATCGGGCGTACTGAACAGACGAATGTTGTAGGCCAGAAACTCGCGCATCAGGGCCGGGCCGTGGAGGAAAATATCAAGCCCATACCAAGCCAGGGAAACAACCGAAGCGGCAATGGAAAACGCAATGAATTGTAGGGGCGTAATAAACCACCGGAAGCGGCTGAGCAATCCATACACACCCAGCGCCAGGCATATAATCAGGTAAGCGACAGGGCCCTTTGTCATGATGGCCAACCCAAGCACCAGGCCGCCCGTTACTACGTATGTCCACTCACTTTTGGGTACGGTCAGCGCCCCGCCCAAACGTTCCCGTTTCCAGGACGCAAAAATGAGATTGACTAAACCAATGAAAATAAACAGGTTAAAAAACGGATCAATAATGCCGGATCGAAAATATAAGTGGGGTGTTACCGACCCCAGATACGCCAGTGACCAGAGCAAGCCAAACCGGTGACCGTGCAGTTTCTGACCCAGGTTATAAAGGTAAACTAACGTAATGATGCCACAGACAGCATTAGGCAGCCGGGCCGAAAACTCATTGATGCCAAAGAGGTGCATCATTATTGACTGAAACCAGAAAAACAGCGGTGGTTTTTCGTAAAACGGCTTAAAATCAATATGAACGTGCAGATAATCACCCAGTACCATCATCTCGCGGGCGCACTCGGCAAAGTTAATTTCGTCCCAGTCGAACAGGCGAACGCCCCCTAGAAACGGGATAAAAAACAGGATTCCTAAACCAGCAAGTACTAACGAATAAAAAAGTTTTTGATTCATTAACCAACGTATTAATGGCAAAATAACCCTACTTCCAGATGGGAAGGGCGCGTAAAAATAGAGGAAAAAAGATTGCCGGGATTGACGATATTCGCGCCGACATGTCAGTTTACAGTATACTGAATACCGTAGACCAATAACTGCAAACCAGAAATCACTTATGCTTGCTAATCATCGTTTCACGGACCTCCCCGCTTACAGCCAGCTACAAGCTCATTATAACAGCCTGAAAGACCGGCACCTCCGCGATCTGTTCGCCGAAGATCCAGCCCGGTTCGATACCTTCACGCGCCAGTTTGAGGATATTCTGCTCGACTTCTCCAAAAACCGAATTACCGCCGAAACCTTCAGCTTACTCGCACAACTGGCCACCCAGGCCGGGCTGACGGATGCCATCGGTAAGATGTTTTCGGGCGATAAAATAAACCGGACAGAAGATCGGGCCGTCTTGCACGTAGCGTTACGTAACCGCGCCAACAGTCCGATTCTGGTGGACGGCAAGGACGTAATGCCTGATGTAAATGAGGTTCTGGCGCACATGAAGTCGTTCTCGGAGCGAATCCGGTCGGGTGAGTGGAAAGGCTACACCGGCGAAGTCATTACCGACGTCGTGAACATCGGCATTGGCGGCTCAGACCTTGGCCCGGTTATGGTAACAGAGGCACTGAAACCCTATGCCGATGACAAAAAGTTGCGCGTACATTTTGTCTCGAACGTAGATGGAGTTCATATCTACGAAACCCTGCAAACCGTTCGGCCCGAAACCACACTGTTCCTGATTGCGTCGAAGACCTTCACCACGCAGGAAACCATGACCAATGCCCAGACGGCCCGACAGTGGTTTCTGGATACTGCCAAAGACGAAGCGGCCATTGCCAAGCACTTTGCTGCGCTGTCGACCAATCAAAAGGACGTCGAGAAATTCGGCATTGACCCCGACAATATGTTTGGATTCTGGGACTGGGTTGGTGGCCGGTATTCGCTCTGGTCGGCGATTGGGCTGTCGATTGCCTTATATATTGGCTTCGATACGTTTGAGGAATTGCTGGACGGTGCCCATGCGATGGATAATCACTTCCGCGACACGCCGATCGAGCAAAACCTGCCGGTAATTCTGGGTCTGGTAGGCATCTGGTACAATAACTTTTTTGGCGCACAAACCGAAGCCATTCTTCCTTACGATCAATACATGCACCGGTTCGCGGCTTATTTTCAGCAGGGCGATATGGAAAGCAATGGGAAATCGGTGGATCGCGACGGCAAGCCAGTCGATTACCAGACGGGTCCGATCATCTGGGGTGAACCCGGCACTAATGGCCAGCACGCTTTTTACCAGCTTATTCACCAGGGAACGAAACTCATCCCCTGCGATTTTCTGGCTCCGGCTGTCAGTCAGCGGCCCATCGGTGAGCATCATAAAATTTTAATGGCTAATTATTTTGCCCAAACGGAAGCCCTGATGAACGGCAAAACCGAGGAAGAAGCCGCTGAAGAATTACGCAAATCGGGTAAGAGCGAAGAGGAAATAAAAGCACTGGCTCCCTTCAAAATGTTTTCGGGAAATCGGCCAACCAATTCGATCCTTTTCAGAAAATTGACCCCACGGACCCTCGGTAGCCTCATTGCACTCTATGAGCATAAAATCTTCACTCAGGGCGTTATCTGGGACATTTTCAGCTTCGATCAGTGGGGCGTAGAACTCGGAAAACAACTGGCCAGCCGCATCCTGCCCGAGCTGCAGGATGATGCACCTGTGACCACGCATGACAGTTCAACCAATGGATTAATGAACGCCTTCAAAACCATGCGAACCGAATAACGCTGGCTTCATACAACCGCTTTTTTCTACTCTATGAGTTAGATTAAATTTGGCACAAAATTAAAATAGTTCAAAACATTGCTACAGACAGACCTGTTAATTGGGTGTAATTTCGGTTACACCCTTTTTTATTTTATATAACTCAACGATCATCCAACAAGGATATGAAACGTCAGTTTTCACTTTTGGTACTATGCCTTTGCGGCATCGGCATCGCAAATGCCCAAACTACTACTACTTATTCGTCCCCAACCACTACCTCAAACAGTACGTCGGTAACAACGGATAGTACAAATTCAGGTAATGGCACAACGCCGTCGAGTACGTTGTCTACCAACAGTTCGACAAATTCGGATGGAACGACCAACAGTACGAACTCGGTAACGCCGAATACTACGTACTCAACGAACAGCATGCCTGCGTCGACCGATGGTACGACAACGGTAACCACAACGAATGATACGTATAACACAACGCGCGTTAAAGGCACAAAAGCGAACGACTACAAAAATTTTGTATTCGGTATTTATGCGGGTCTGAACACGACCAAGTTCAAAGGCGAAGTAACTAATCCTAATGGAGGTAGCGATAAGCTGACGGGACGGCTGGGCTACCAAGCTGGTTTCTTCGTACGGGGTGGTGGTCGCCTTTTCGGTCAGATTGGGGCTGAATATTTTGCTTCGAGTTCAAACTACTTTGTACAAGGCTCTGGCCAATCGGCCTCGAATATTAAGGATCAGATTGACATCAAATACATCCAGGTTCCGGTTTACATCGGTTACAAACTTGTTGAATCGGATCGGGGCATCTCGGCTGTACGGGTGCAGTTAGGTCTGGAGTATGCCAACCAGATTGGTTCAAGCAGTAACTCGTTTGGCAATCTGAATAATCTGGAATTCAAGAAGGGTACGTTCAACGGCTTAGGTCAATTAGGTTTCGATGCGGGTCCGTTCTTCCTGGACCTAACGTACCATTATGGTTTCAGCGATGTTATCGCTCAGAACACTGGTTTTGCTACTTCACAGCGTCGGATACTGAGCGCCAGTGTAGGCTTCAAGTTCTAATCCTGGAAAAATACAAAAGCCGCTTTCCAACGAAAGCGGCTTTTTTTTTGCGAATTACCCTTAAAAAAACGATTAACCACCGTTCACGCAAACATTCCTAATTGATGCACGGTTGTAGGAATAAATGATGGTATTGGTTTACTCAACGCAAGAATTATGAAAACTTTCACTAAAACTGCCCTGCTTCTGGCAGGTGTTTGCACTACAGGGATCGTGTTTGGTCAGCAGAATTCCTACAATGACCGGTATGACGACCGTTACAACAATGATAACCGGTCATCACGCCGTGACGAACGTCGATACGAGCGACAATTTGAGGATCGGCTGGATGAACGACGGCAATTTAATGAGCGACGGGAAGAAGAACCCCGCTACAACAATCGGTACGAGGAACGTATGGGTAACGGGCGTCGGTCGGAACGGACGTATGACGAAAGCGATTTGAGCAAAGCATATGACCAGGGTTTTGAAGATGGTCAGCAAAATGTGGAAGCGACCGAACGTCAGGAGCATCGCCAGAATTATAAGCATTTTACCTTCGGCGTATATGCGGGTGCTAACTCAACCAGCTTTGAAGGAGAAACGATCGACAGCAAAAATTTGACTGGCCGTTTAGGCTATCAACTTGGCTTCTTCGTGCGGGGCGGTGGTCGAATTTACGGTCAGATTGGGGCTGAATATCTAACATCCAGTTCACAATTTTACAAGGCTGGTGATGGACAGGCAGGCAGCGTTGGAGACATCATTGGAAACATCGATCAGCGGTATCTGCACATTCCGGCCATGATTGGTTTCAAAGTGGCTCAGTCAGATCGGGGTGTATCGGGCATTCGGCTTCAGGTTGGTGCTGAATATGCAACGCCCCTCGGCACCGACAAAAATGATTTTAACTTAGGTAACGCTGATTTCCAGGCCGCTACCATCAACGGACTAGCCGGACTTGGTTTCGATGCAGGCCCGATTATGCTGGATTTTGTCTACCATTATGGATTTGCCGACGTACTGAGCAGTGGCAATAGCAAACGCCGGATTCTGGGTGTAAACCTTGGGTTTAAATTTTAAAAAGAGTCGCAAGTCATCAGTCGATAGTCGTAAGTTTGTCAATAAGAGTAAGCTGGTCTCTAACCACTTATCCCTGCTGACTTACGACTATCGACTTTTTTTATGAATACCCTCTTCCCCATTTTCGTCAAGGCTGAGAATCTGCACACGCTTATTGTGGGTGGAGGTTACGTCGGTCTGGAAAAACTTACGGCCCTGCTTGGCAATTCGCCCGAGGCACGTATTACCCTCGTAGCGCCTGAAATTCGGGACGAGATTCAGAAGCTGGCTCAACAGCATCCCAAACTACAACTAATTCAGGAGCCATACCATCCTATCTATTTGTCGGACAAAGACCTGGTGATCGTTGGAACGAATAACCGGACTGTTAATCACCAGATCCAGGCTGACTGCAAGAGCCAGCGCATTCTGGTGAACGTAGCAGATACGCCCGATCTGTGCGATTTCTACCTGAGTTCTGTTGTAAAGAAAGGCGATCTGAAAATTGCCATCTCTACCAATGGCAAATCGCCCACCTTCGCGAAACGATTCCGGGAAGTGCTTGAAGAAATCCTGCCCGACAGTTTGCAGGAAACGCTCGACAACCTGACGGCCATCCGTACCAAACTCAAAGGCGATTTCGTGCAAAAAATGGAGAAACTAAACGAGATTACAAAAGTGTTGCGATAAGTAGCAATCGGGTCTTTTTACAGGTTTGAAAGAAAATGCTAACTTGTTCACATAAATAATAAATCAAGTAGATGCCATGATTTATCAATTAGAAATTGATGACCGTGATGAAACAGCAAAGGCCGTTTTGGTATTCATCCAACAGATGGCTGCAACAAATAAGTCGATAAAGCCTCCTATTGCTCTTGTTGATGTAAATCAACCAAGTATGGCTGAACGTCCATTTGGAACAATGAAGGGCAGTTTTAAGCTATCACCTGACTTTAATGACCCACTGGGCGATTTAAAGGAGTATATGTAATGCGTTTCCTGTTAGATACACATATTCTACTCTGGGTGCTGGAGGCTGATCCGAAATTATCTATTAAGGCTAGCGAATTGATACGTAGTACAGCTAATGAGGTGTTTGTTAGTACGAGTTCATTGGTTGAGATTGCCATTAAAATAAAGGTTGGCAAACTCGACACTCAACGCACTCCAACTGAAATTACTCAGGAAATGGTACGCGTATTGGCGATGCAGTTACTGCCAATACTGCCTCGTCATCTAGACGCTTATCAGTCAATACCTCTTTACGAGGATCATCGCGACCCTTTTGACCGATTATTAATTGCTATAGCCTTGGCCGAAAATCTTACTATAATCTCGGACGATAGTAAGTTCGAGCGATATTCTTCAATCATTGACTTGGTTCAATAAGCTTCATAGCAGTTACGTTTGTATGAATATCGTTGCCATATCAGGTAGCCTGCGGGCCGCTTCCACCAACAAATTCCTGTTACGGGCAATTGCTGAATTGGCGCCCAATGAGGTGACCGTCACACTTTATGATGGCCTGGACGATCTGCCCCACTTTAGTCCCGAGCGAGATAAAGAAAATGCTTCCAAACCCGTCAATACGTTACGTACTCTGCTCCGGGAAGCCGATGCCGTACTCTTCTGTACGCCAGAATACATTCACGGAATGCCGGGCGTACTGAAAAATATGCTAGACTGGATTGCGTCATCGGGCGAGTTCGTGGACAAACCGGTTGGTGTTATCAGCGCCAGCCCCTCTGATATGGGTGGTTCGCGTGCGCATGCAGCACTAACTTACACGTTGGGGGTTTTAACGGCGAAGTTACCCCAAGACGCGTCATTGATTATTCCCTTCGTTCGCAAAAAAGTGGATGCTGACGGCACGATAATAGACCCGGTTCTAATTCAGGAATTGCGGGTAGTACTGACGGCGTTAGTCAATGCCGTAGAACATCAACAGCCAGCTAGCTAAATCGGCACGGCTACTCGAATTGAAAGGCAAAGTACGTACAGCTTCCTTTACTAGTATTTTGAATACCGTGCAGTACGTTTGATTCCAGAAAAATCACATCGCCAACACTCGCTGGTTGCAACACTCCGTCGATACTTTCCTGAGCCGTGCCATCAATCAGAAGCAGAATTTCGGCAGCCCGGTGCGTGTGGGGCTGATGACTCCATAAACCGGCGTTGAGCGTCGTGACGTGCATCTCAAATCGTTTGGTCATTACCGTTCCGCAGTCGAACATCCGCCGAATACCCCCTTTGTCGTGTGTCTTATAAGGCACCTCTTGCCAGTCGATCCAGAACGAACCGCCCGCCAATCGGTCAAGGTCTAGATCTGGCATCTCGTTTGAGGTATACTGCATTACATAATACGTGAGTGGTACGTTAGTTTTGTTCTCAAAGCGGTGTAAATCGCCCGGCATGACCAGCGCAACGCTACCCGGCCCCAGCGTTTTCTTCTTTTCATTCAGTGTCAGGGTTAATTCACCCTCTTTTATAATAATCAGTTGCTCCTCATCCAGCGTTTGGCTATGCTGCGAGGGCTGATTGGCAAATAGAGTTACTGCGTGAACGGCTAAGTTACTGAAATCCCGCGTAGGTCCTTCCATAATGGTTCTGTTCTCATAACCAGTGTGTTTGATAACCGGTGCCTGACTCCACGAATAGACTTTTGAGGGAATGGATTGGGGAAAAGCCGGAAGAATCGCTAGGACAGTTAACAACAGAAGCAGGAAGGATCTCATAGGAAAAGGTATTGAGTAGCGATTGAGCTGGCAATTTCGGCCCATTTGACGAAGTTGTTTATCAACAAAAACATTAAGCAGAAGCATTATAACTGTGCCCATTAATTGACGACGTAATAGAAGGGTCGCAGCCTGGACAGGAATCACCGAGTTCTATTCAGGCTGAGACCGATATTTCTTTCTACATCACCAACTCAACTGACGGGTCCCATAGTAATGTTTTGAAGTCAACAACACGGTCGCTGTCAACCCGAACGCCTTCGTCTTCGAGCAACCGTTGCATCACATTCGGCTCACCGAAAAAATGCTTGCCCGTCAACAGCCCAACACTGTTAACAACCCGATGTGCGGGTATATCGGGTCGATTATGGCAGCCGTTCATGGCCCACCCCACCATTCGGGCACCCGCCCGCAGACTCAGGTAGCGGGCAATGGCGCCATAGTTCGTAACACGCCCTTTTGGAATCAGGCGTACAACTTCGTAGACCTCCTCAAAATAATCGCGTTGTTCGGGCATTACTCAGCGCTGGCAGGGTTTTCAATCGCCGTTGTCAGTCGGCTATACCACTCTTCGCCGTAGGCACGGATAAGGGCTTCGCGGACAAACTTATAGATGGGCACGTTCAACTGCTCGCCGAAACTACAGGCTGGGCTACAAATGGGCCAGCGGTCATAGTTCAGGGCATGGAACGATTCGTATTTAGTAACCCGAATGGGATAGAGATGGCAGGAAATGGGTTTTTTCCAGTCAACTTTGCCATCGTTATAGGCCTCTTCAATGCCACACTTCAAAATACCCTTGTCGTTCCAGGTTGCATATACACACTCCCGCCCAGCGACGGTATTGGTCACAAAGCCGCCCTCGCCATCCGATTCGTACCCTCCTTTCTTTTCAATTACCCGAATTCCTTCGGGCGAAAGGTAGGGTTTTACATCCTCATAAATCCGGTCAAGAATAGCCGGTTCATCCCCTTCCAGAGGGGCGCCCATATCGCCTTCCACGCAACAGGCCCCTTTGCATTTATCTAAGTTGCAGACGAAGAATTTTTCAGCAACATCGTCGCTGATACAGGTATTATCAAGCAGAATCATAGTCGTAAGGCGAATCAATATTCGCCTATCAAAGGTACAACGCTACATGTAATGCTCTTATACCAGTGGTCGAATTATTGATTTGTGGGAGATAACCACCGTTTAGCAATTAGAGCATTTCATAACTTAGAAGCAGCTAACCCCACTGTCAGATTCCGCCGTTTATTTCCTGCAAATTAAAGATACTTACCTTATATTTTTAGGTTATATAATTTTTGTAAACTGAATTTGTATATAACATACAGGCGCTAGGGAAACATAATGGCTCCCTTCACAATAAAATCACTGCTTACTTCGCATACAGCAGTAATAGTAATGGGTTCCCCTGTTCCACTTCCTGCTACAGTTGGGGTAATATTAATCTTGTAAATGTTGGGATCTGATACATCTAGCGATAGAATGGCACCCCTGATATTAATGTAGGCTGGTTCTGTTGTCGTTTGATCAAGAATGGTCATGGTACTTTGAGAGGTACTTTTTGTACCAAGATATTGCTGTGCCATACTGATTGTACCTCTGAATCTTGCCATAGCCTGAGCACCAGACCCGTAAGTGCCAGCCTTAATTATACCTTCAACGGTAACACTATAGACGCCTGCTCTAGCTCCTATATTCTGGTTATTAGTGGTTCGCCACCTAGCTACTGTAGCTGTTATTGGTGTTCCTGCAGTACCCGCTGATACGGGGTTGAGAAACAACTGCTTGGAGATACCACTCTCAACCTTGAAAGGATAAGCCGTCCTGAAAACACTATTATCCGTATTTGAAAACAGATTTGTACTAATGACAAAGTTATTGTCTGACCACTGGGGAGAAATAATCTCGCTATTAGATACAATCGCTGTTGGGTAATTTGGATTATTGGGCTGCCCATTATCATACAATAAATATCGACTGCCTATTTCGGCTGGGCCATTTCCAAAAGTAATATTGACTTTACATCCTTGCAACTGGCCTCCTTGACTTAAATCAATTACAGGATGCCGTGTAGTACCTGCCGGAAAGGATGATCCGGCGTTTTCTTGATTAGCAACAACGCCATTAATTGTAGAATTAATTAATGGGCTTTTTACGCGCAATAATTGAGCAAACGACTCAACAGTACCATTAATAGTTAAGTTATAGGTTACTGGTCCAGTGACTAGGATTGCAGATTCGTTAGTGCCGCCTGTGCTTGAAATACGACTAAGATATCCATGAAAGTTAAACGAGTTCGTACCATTCAAGATCAATGCCGGTTGCACTTTACCATAGTTAACAATTGAATTCTGACCGATAAAATTCACTACACCCATACTTCCCTGGCCTGTAACGACAGTAGCATAAGACGAACTGACAGTATAAGCTAAACTTACATCACTTAAATCATTCTTATAGGAGAAAATACAGCCAATATTAGCTTGAATCCTACAATCCGTAACAGCAAACTCCTCAGCCCGGCAATTCATTATACCTATAGTACCAAGTCCATTATTAGCAGACGGTACATCGGCCATAACAATGAAGCAGTTCTTGAGTAAACAGCCCACTCCATTACCAGTAGTTCCAAGGGCAAATTGTGCTCCAATTGTGCTATAATTAGGTTCACTAGCTATAGATAGAATAAACAAGTTCTCACAACCTGAGGCAAATGAATCCGTAAAATCAAGCATAAGACCACCCGTATTGCCTATCAGAGTGGAGTTCATATAACCTCCCCCACTCCCCTTAATTACTATACCCTTGCATTTAGTCAGATCAAGAGTTTTCCGAATTCTGAAATTTCCTGGTGGAATTAATACTGTCGCAACATTAAAGACATTGCCATACCTATTTACTAAAAATTTGGCATAGTTAATGGCTCGCTGAATGGCTGGGGCATCATCGGTAGCGTCACTTTGACCAACAGCTCCAAACCATTTTACATTTACGATGCCATCGTTGATGACGCGCATATAGCGTTGTCCACCGACATTCATGATGGTACCAGAAGCAATAATATTTCCATTAGTATCCCGAATACCATTGGGCGATAAAGTATCCTGTGGATTTAAGGGTGTGTTGGCATTTCGAAATAGACCTTCCTGGCCTGGCTCTTTTAGTATAAAAACATCACCAGGTGCTGTTGTCAACGCTTTTGCTTCACTATATGTATATGCAGGAATAGGGGCTCCAACGGCTGCCTCGCGAGCGGAAGTAGAGTTTGAGAATTTACTCAAGCGTATCCATTTGCTATCCTCCCAATAATAATACCCTACTGCTACGTTCTGGGTTTGCCCTGTGTTATTCATTAATAGCCCTGCAGCAGGAAACATAACAGGAGAAGTTGATGAGGTTTGATTCAGAGCCACTTGGGCAGATAAAATGCCTCGGTAAGGACTGCCAGCCGAAAAAGGCCCATCGCTCACACTTAGGGATGCCGACCGATCAGGAGAATCCGAAGATTGACCTACCCATGTGTGAGCCTGGACCTCGTGTGAACTTAGGCCAAAGCAGAATAGACTGAAGCATACTACCTGTAGCAGTAGGGCGATCTTGGTTTTCATGATTTTTTGAGCAGGTAAAGAGATAAAGTAGTGTATAATCTATACACTATCCTACTGTCGAACAAAACGCTTGCACAATTTGGCTTTACGCAAGCTCTTGGCATAGTAGGTTCTACCCACTTATCGGGGCGGATCACTTGCAGTAGGCGTCGTAATGATATTGTTTTAACTAGACCATTTCTATTAAATCCTAATGAATTATCTATGAATATACCTGCCGCTAATGAAAATTTGCTGGCACTACTCAGTCTAAGATTATTAAACGCAGGCTGTCTCACTCTATGACCGCCATTTCTAAATAGGCGTTCCTTTGTCTCTGTTCGCAAGTAGAGACGATTTGAATTTGATCCTTGGGCGCCATAGCCAAAACAGTCTATACTATCAATACTATTATAGTTTCGGATCCCATTTTCGGCGACATAGAATTGAGCTATGCGTTCGAAACTGCTATAAATACCAAAAGCGATGTTCATATTGGGTGTATATTTGAAAACCTCTATGGCAGATCGCTAAATACCCCTGTGGCACCTGAAATACCTAGTATAATAGCTGAATTATTGAAGACACTCTGGCTGTGTACTATATAACCGGACACGACTCTATAAAAAAGTAATGCTACTAAATGAAGCTTTTTCATATATCTAAACAAAACATTTAAGGCAATACTTTTTGCCAGTACGTTATATAAATTTCATCTCTTTTTATTGTTACTACATATTCATATATTTAAATTTAAAGTACTAATTTGTAATTTCCAAACACTTATATACGATATATTAACATTATCTCCCTAAAAGGCTATATTAAATGCAATATATAATACATTTAATAAATACAATAGTAAATCAAAGCATCTGATTAAAAATAGAATAAAGACTTGCAAAATATACTATCAGCTTATTTTAGAAATGCCTCCAAACTCATCCCTTTCATAGCTGACCGCTCCGGCGGCTTGGTGATTCTGCATGGAAATTTATTGCACAATCCTGATCGACCAGCCAAAGTGCAACTATTTCATATACAGCACTCTAACCTCATATGTATCACAAATACAAGAGGTCAATGATTACAAACAGACTAATAACTTATCCCTCTTGCCGCTATGTCATTACAATTTCCCTTCGATTGTCTTGATAAGAAGGCACAACAATGGCCCTGCACTGGGAAGAAGCTTTATATAACTTACGGCGAACGTAGATGTAAGATAGCTGATTGAGAAGCTTCGTCTAATGTGGTGTAGTTGACACTTAAAAGCTGTTCAGATAGCTCAGCAAGGCCTCAAAGTAATGGGTTGGTCATCGCATCGGTCCCTTCCGTTATTGTAATTAGGGACGCAAATAGATATCCCTCCCGATGAATTTGATGAAGCCAGAGTAAATTCGTTACCGAACTCTACTCCCACGAACGGCCCCTCAATCACCACTAGTCATCATTTCATTCTTGTCCATAATATTTCTGGACGGGCAAAAGCCCCCCGTGCTGCCCTTTTAATGAGCTACTCCTAAACTAGTCTGTTTTGTAGCAATACTCATGAGAAAATCTCCTGGTCTTTGTAGTTGTCAAACTACAAAGACCAGGAGATTTTCGTTTTTCAGTCAAACCAAAAATTCGGAATGACTCATGTTGACACAGAATAAAAGTCAGGGGCTACGGCTCTACAACCCGTATCTTTTGACCTTCCCGTACGTAGGCAGTACCTAATTTATTCCACTCCTGAAGCTGCTCGACGCTTACACCATACATTTTAGAAATACGGAACAGGTTTTCGCCTTTAGCAACGGTATGAGACGTAACGCCTGATTGCCCAGTTGGAGTCGACGCTGTTTTTGCGGGAGTTGGCTCCTCCATTTTAGGCGATACTTTTTCCACCTTAGTTGCCGTTTGTTCCGTTTTAACAGCATTGCTACCACCAGCTTTAACCTTCAGCTTCTGACCAGCTTCCAGCTTGTTTTCCAACGTACGATTATTCATTTCCAGTAATTCGCTAAGCGTCAGGTCATATTGCCGGGCAATGCCATAATACGTTTCGCCCTTTCCAACTACGTGGGTCGTAACCGAGCGATCAGCCGCGGTCGTTGTCGGAGATGATGCAGGCGTTTCCAGTTTCTTTTCTGGTTTCTTCTCTGGCATTGGTGTAACCGTTGTTACGTATTTCTTTTCGGGCACCGTTACTTCCGGCGCTGCCGAACGTGTTTCAGTCTTAACAACATCAGCTTTAGGAACAGCGGGTGTCGATGGCCGAACTACTGTCTTCGTGTCTACAGCCGTTATTGAACCATCTGCCTGTTGCTCAAGCGGCCCCGTATAATTGCCCGTTTGAGCAGGGGCTGTTTTTTTCGCTGTCGGAGTCCGGTTATAGGCGTTTATTTCTTCCCTCGTTGCCGAAGAACCCGCGGGCCGCCATCCATCTTCAGCTGAGGTTGCTGACCCAGCGGCTTTGTTGCGCTCGGGGGTTGTAGCCACTGGAACCGTCTTCGTTGTTCCGTCCGCGTCAGCAGATCTGACGATCACAACACGCTGCGATCCCTCATTATTCCCCGACGTATTCGTCGTGACAGGAGCCGGGCGGCTGGTGGATACGGACGTAGGCTGTGGTACGGACGGTTGCGCAGGCGCTGGCGCCGACGTGCCATCATTGGTCGAAATACCACCATCTACCAGTTTGGGCTGATAACGTTTCCGCTCCGATGCACTGCGCGGTATAGCATCACTACCACTGACAGGCTTGGACGTAGTGCCGGCACTACGTTCAGTGGGTGAATTTGCCGCAACTTCCTGCCGGGTTGGTGGCAATGGTGTCTGATCATAAACGGGTGGCGTTGGGGAGTTAATAATCTCAACGGGCTTGTTGCCAGGCCGACGTTCACGGAGCCACATGACGCGGCCGGTTTCCAGTTGCTGGCCTCGTTCTATGCGGTTATAACGTAGCAATTTCTTGAGCCGCAGGGCGTAACGCTGCGAAATACTCCGGGACGTTTCCGATTCGCGAACGGTGTGAAATGGAACAAGCGCCTTTTTCCGTTTCTTGGACAGGTAGTAAATGTCATTAACGATGATCGGGTCGGATTCGTCCAGATCGTTATACCGTAAAAAGCTCGACAAACTGATTTTTGCTTTGCGAGCCAGGGTTCCCGCATTATCGCCAATCTGCGCCTGAATGCCCGGCAACCCATTTATTTCGTACAAAATCGGCTCGTTCTTACTCCCCGATCCTGTCGTTACCCGACGTAGCACCGGAAAACCAACATCACTCTGGGCTACATCAGCCGCATTCTTACCACTGGTTTCACCAATTTTCTGCCGAACATCGTTGATCTGATTGCTCACGACTGGCACGGCCATTACGTAGATCTTATCGGTTGGAACGGCGTCACCTAGTACCCAACGATTGTATTTACGGAGTTCAAATTCATCGACGCCTAACTCGTCGGCAATGGCTCGCATACTTTTGCCACTTCCTTTCTGGTATTCGATCAACGCAAAACGGTTGCTCGTCTGGTGGAATTTCAGCGCATTTTCAATGGCAATTTTATGGGCAAAGAAGCGTAGAATATACCGGTCAGTACGTCCATCAAGGGCTATTTCACGGGCATATGACCAGTCGGGCGGAATCAATTTGGAAATACCCCCCGCCCCGAGGTAATAGGAATAAAGCGAGGCAACCCAGTTATTGAACTGAACATTGTTCTTTTTCAGGTACTTAGCGGCACCGCGTGTCGACGCGGTGATGCTTTTCCGCTCGTCAATTTCGTCATCAACGCGCAAACCATAATCGGTTGCGGTCTCCCGTTTAAACTGCCAGTAACCTACTGCTGTAGAGGTCGATACGGCATCGGGCGTCAGTGAGCTTTCCTGAACGGCGAGGTATTTAAAATCCGTTGGTACGTTTTCGCTAATCAGAATTGACTCAATCATCGGAAAATACAGCACCACCCGATCGAGCTTAGCCATCCAGTACTGCTTGTTAGAAAACAGGGCGTTAACATCCTGCTGCACCAGACGTCGGGCATCGGGGTCGAGCTGTACTGAAATGTCGGCAAAGGTCACTCGCTCCGGCACGACTGGCGTATTTTGCGCCGAGGCTACGAACCCCGCGAGAAGAAATAGGAGAAGGAATGAATAGGTTTGTTTTTTCATAGATTGGCCCGCTCAGGCGGCTCATTTCATTACTCGTACTTATAATTTTCGTATCACCATTATCCCGTCACGCACGGGCAGCAGCACATTTTCCACACGCACATCATCCTGAATTTTCTGGTTAAACGCCAGCACAGCCGCCGTATCCTGATCCGATGGATTCAGCGGCTCAGCAACTTTTCCGCTCCATAAAACATTATCGGCCAAGATGAAACCACCTGGCCGCAGTTTGTCAAAAATCAGGTCAAAATACAGGGAATTATTGCGTTTATCGGCGTCGATGAACACCAAATCAAACGTTTCATTTAAGGCAGGCAGTATATCGGCGGCCAGACCGATCTGAAAATTGATCTTGTTTTCGAAGGGGGATTGCCGCCAGTAAGACCGGGCAAAATCTTCGAGTTCTTCATTGTGGTCAATGGTAATAAGCTGGCCATCGTCCGTCAGCCCTTCGGCCAGGCAAAGTGCCGAATAACCCGTATAAGTGCCAATTTCTAAAATCCGCCGGGGCCGAATCATGCAGGAGATCATCGACAGTAATCGGCCCTGCATATGCCCTGACAGCATCCGGGGGGCCATGACCCTGGCACGGGTATTTCGATTGAGCTGATGCAACAGCGTACTCTCGGGCGAGGTATAGGCTTCAGCGTAAGTGGTTATGTTTTGGGGCAGAAAATCCATTCGGCTAGTAACCTGTGCGCTATTCTATTACTGCTGATTTCAGTAAAAGTAACGGATAGCGACAATAAATCAGTAATCTATTGTACTAAATCCGGTTTTTTGAGTCAATTAATATGGTTACAGGACCATCATTCAGTAACATAACCTTCATATCGGCCCCAAATTCTCCGGTCTGGATGGGTTTTCCTAAATCCATTGCTAGTTGTGCAATCATGGCTTCGTAAAGTGGAATTGCTACGTCGGGCCGGGCGGCTTCAATAAAACTGGGCCGGTTCCCTTTTTTGGTATTGGCGTGAAGTGTGAACTGGCTAATGAGTAGGATACTCCCACCAACAGCCGCTAAATCGAGGTTCATTTTCCCATCAGCATCGCTGAAAATCCGCATCCCGACAATTTTCTTGCTGAGCCAGTCAACATCCTCCCGGGTGTCAGTATGGGTAATACCAAGCAGAATCAGAAAACCCGTGTCAATCCGGCCCTTAACTTGATTATCAATGGTAATAGAAGCTTGAGAAACGCGCTGAATAACGGCAATCATACTGAAAATAAAATAGCCCTACGCCGAAGGCGGCAGTAGGGCTGGCAAGATAACTAAAACCCAAATACCTGCTTCTATTTCTTGCTAACGGCCTTCCTCGTTGCCGGACGCAAATAAAGCAGCGCTATATCCTGAGCGATTGTTGCCGGTTGTGCACTTTCCGCATTCGTTAAGACAATGACGGAAAGGCCGGATTCAGGGAAACGGGCGTATTCGGACCGAAAGCCGGGCAGTGAGCCCCCGTGATGTACCCGTCGATAGGCCTGTAACGTATCAACCGTCCAGCCTAAACCGTACGCATACTTCGTGCTGTCTTTCAGGGTAATGGGTGTCCACATCTCGGTGCGACTTGCCTGCGTCAGAATTTTATCGGTATATAAGGAAGCGTCCCATTTCACCAGATCAAGTATAGTTGACAGAAAAGCCCCGCTTGGACGTAGTGCCCGATACCCCTGCGCCCGGTGATAGTGGGTTTCTTCCCATTCGTACCCATCCACCCGATTCGGGATCACCTCGGTCAGCGTGGTGGTTCGGGTAGTGGTCATATTCAGCGGGGTAAAAACCCGTTGTTTTAGAAAGGCAGACCAGGGTTGTCCCGATAC
The DNA here is from genome assembly GCF_900112365.1 of Spirosoma endophyticum. Lineage (GTDB taxonomy): Bacteria > Bacteroidota > Bacteroidia > Cytophagales > Spirosomataceae > Spirosoma > Spirosoma endophyticum. The sequence continues at coordinate 1,029,334 of NZ_FOLQ01000001.1, forward strand.
TTTGCGGATAATATCGGCCAACGCAAAATACCCGACGTTGCAATATTGCCACTTGGTACCAATCGAAAATTGCAACGGCAAAGGAAACGCCGATTGAACAACAACCGAATCGGGCTGAATTTTGGCAGGATCAAAAGCGGGGGCTTCCCGAATAATGCCGGACGTGTGCGACAATAAATGCCGTAATGTAATCCCCTGCCAGGTTTGGGGCGCCTGCGGATAGTAGATATGAATATCATCACTGAGTTTGAGTTTTCCCTCCTGTGCCAGGATCAAAATACCCGTGGCTATGAGTTGTTTACTCACGGACCCAATCGCATAAACACTCTTGTCGGTAGCAGGGGCACTCACTTCTAAATTTGCCATCCCGTAGCCTTTGGTCAACACCACTTTTCCCTGATGAACCACCGCAATAGAAACCCCTGGAATATGCTTGCTGCTCATGTGCTTGCCAAGAATGGCATCAATACTGTCGACAGAAACCTGATTGATGGATTGAGCCGACGACCAGCCGGAGAGCAATAAAAAGCCAACGAGCAGTGGAGAAATGGCCCGGACGTAGCGTTTTTGCAGATAGGAGAAAGTCATACAGTTTGTAGAGGAAGTGGTTGATTCAGAAGACATTGATCTTATGTAAGCCGGGTTATTGGAATGGGCTTGACCGGATTTAGCTGGTGCGGTTGCAAGGTTACCTGAAACCACTCAACACTGTGCCACTCCCCCATTTTGTAGCCAACGTTGGCATAAAGACCAATGGATTCAAAGCCCATGAACTGGTGGAAAGCTTCACTTTGGGGATTTGGTTTCGTGATGCCCGCACAAGCCGTATAGTAGCCCTGCCGACGTAGCAACTCAAACAATTTTGTATAAAGCGCTCTACCCAAACCTTTTCGTTGCCCATTCGGATGGATATACACCGACGTTTCAACAGCCCATTGGTAGGCAATGCGGTCCCGATGCCGCGACGCGTAGGTATACCCAAGTAACTGACCGTCTTCCTCGGCGACCAAAAAAGGAAACTGCTGCTGAATGATCTGGATACGTTCCGAAAATTCACTTACAGTCGGCACGGTATACTCGAACGTAATAGATGAGTTCGTGACGTAGGGGGCATAAATAGCCAGAATGGCCGGGGCATCGGCGAGTTTAGCGAAGCGAATGGTCATGAAGGCAAGATAATCAAACCTCTGCCAATAACCATTGGGCAATCAGGAAATAGACACCAATACCAATCAGGTCGTTGGCCGTTGTGATAAACGGCCCCGAGGCCACAGCCGGATTAATGCCGATTCGATTCAGAAGCAAGGGCGTTACGGTACCCATAAACGAAGCCAGCAACACCACTGCCAGCAGCGATGTGGCTACGACGAAAAACAGCCTTGGTTCGCCGATCAGAAACGTGTACGTTCCGGCAATCAAACCCACAACCAACCCATTTAAGAGAGCGACCATCAGAGTACGTATCAACCGTCTGCCAAGCGTAGTACTCAGACCCGACGTATCGGCCAGACTTTGCAAAATTAGCGATGATGTCTGAATACCGACATTCCCGCCCGTCGAACCGATGATGGGTATGAAAGCGGCCAGCGCGGCAATTTTGCCCAGTTCACTCTGAAATCCGTTGATGACCGTGGCCGCCAGCAAACTCCCAACCGCTCCGGCTACCAGCCAGGGCAATTGCACTTTCGAGCGTTGCCAGACACTATCATCTTCTTCCACCTCGCCCGATAGACCCGAAATAACCTGAATGTCTTCTTCCGCCTGTTCGGTAATAACGTCCACTACGTCATCAATCGTGATTCGCCCCAGTAATCGCTGCTGAACGTTCACGACCGGAATGGCATCCAAATCATATTTCTGCATCACCTCAGCGACTTCAGCAACAGGGCGATACGTTTCGACGAATACGACGTCGTCATCGTAGATGTCAGCGATCTTGGCATTCTTGCGGGCCAGCACAATCTTCTTCAATGATACCAGCCCAAGCAACTTGCCCAGATCGTCTACGACGTAAACGGCATACACGTTTTCGACATCTTCGGCTTGCTGACGGATTTCTTCGATACAGGCATTGACGGTCAGATTGACGTTGATCCGAATCAGCTCTTTCTGCATCAGACTACCCGCCACGCCATCTTCGTAGTGTAGTAAGTCCAGAATGAAGCGAGCCTGTTCGCGGTCTTCGAGCAAACCAATAACTTCTTCGCGCACCTGAATGGGTTGTTGATTCAGTACGTCCACAGCGTCATCAGAATCCATCTGATTGATGAACGGAGCAATCTCGGCTGACGAAAATAGCTTTAGCAGATTCGTTCGTTCAACCGGGTCGAGGTTCGCCAGGATTTCGGCACCCACCGATTTGTCCAGCAAACTCAGCAGGTAATGGGCTGCTTCTGGCTCCAGCTCATCCAGAATCCCGGAAATATCAGCCGGAAATAACTCACCCATCTCAGTACGCAGCAACGTATCGTCGCCCGCGTCGATGGTCGCCTGAATATGGTCAAGATAGTCTTTAGTGAGTTCGAACGTCACGACGCTAACAATGAAGAATGATGAATGATAAATAATGAGTTACGGACCTGGTTCTCAATAATTCATTATTCATCATTTATCATTAAGCGCGTTAGCGCAACGAACTCCGCTACGTTCAACTGCTCGGCGCGTTTGTCCATGAAGGGACTGGCGAGCGCTTCGTCGGATGGATTGAGTGGCTTAAGCGCATTACGTAGCGTTTTTCGGCGTTGGCTGAAACCATGCTTGACGACCTGTGTGAATTTTCGAAAATCACAGCCGAGGTCCGTTACGTTGTTGCGTCGAAGGGAAAGCACACCCGAATAAACCTTTGGTGGGGGATTGAAAACCTCAGGATTAACCGTGAACTCATACTTTATATCGTACCAGGCCTGCAACAACACACTCAGAATGCCATAGTCTTTATTACCCGGTCCCGAGGCTACCCGCTGGGCCACTTCGCGCTGAAACATCCCCACAATTTCGGGCACCCGGTCGCGCATGTCCAGGACTTTAAAGAGTATCTGGGTTGAAATATTGTAGGGGAAGTTCCCGATCACGGCAAACGACTCCGTGCTGTCAGCCTTCTTGGCTGGTAAATAGTCGGGACGAATATTCAGGAAATCGGCGGAGAGAATACGACCTTCCAGCGCCGGAAAATGCTGTTTCAGATACTCCACCGACTCGCGGTCAATCTCAATCACATACGTAGCAAACCGGCTATCCTCCAGGAGAAACTGCGTTAGCACACCCGTGCCCGGTCCGATTTCGAGTATTTCTTTATACGATCCATGTCCGGTCAGGAGTTCGGCAATACGCTGGGCGATGCTGAGATCTTTCAGAAAATGTTGACCGAGTTCTTTTTTAGGCTTTACGTACATGATACCGGTGGTTTTGGTCGCTTCGGCGATCCGCCACAAAGGTACGGGCATCCCGCAAATTATGAGCGCCTGTTTAAACCCTGAGTTAGGATCAGCCTGATAATCTCGGTGACCTTGCGGGAATCTATTAGGAAACCGTCATCTCGACAGGGTTATTAACCGATTCTGATGAGCCCAAAGATCCTCTGGATTTTGCCAAGTATTTTAGTGATATTCGCTTAGGATGGAAACAGCAATCCCGGGATTGGGATACGGACGTTAGCAACGAGAGAAATATGGATGAGGACATTAAGGACTTCACTAGAGACCAGCTTATTGAAGAAATAAAAAAACTGCGGGCGGGCATTCGCGAACACCGTGACAGTACGGGTCATGATTTATGCTGGCATCACCCCAAACTCTGGTCGCTGCTGCCCGAACGAACAGACCCTAACATTTTAGTACCAGCATGGTCAGAGTTTATGAAGGGTTGTATTCAATATCGACAATCGCTCGATCAAAAAGAGTAGCCCTCGCAGGAATCAGTCAGGATACACGACAACCAGGAAATGGTAAAAGGGACTCGTTCCTCTCAAAAATCAATATCGGTCAGCTCGAAATTCTGCTTCACCCGAATTATACCGCCCTCCTCCATACCGGGGCTGTAAATCATCCGTTCGGGCTGGATGCCTTTTTGCACGTTACCGATGTCTCGCTTTCGGTTAGCATTGGCGTCGATAATGAGCCGGACGCGATATTGTCCCGGCCTGAGTCGCCCGAAGCTGTAGTTTAACGTACCGTATGACGATCGGATAACTTTATATTTTTCATCCAGCAGTTCTACGATAAAATTCTTACCAGCCGGGCCAACCGTTGTTGGATTAACATGGCCCGCAATCAGGCCGTAACTATCTTCTTCCGCAATGAGGTATCGGGTAGAATAGCGCGCCAGGGTATCGCCCTGAACACTGATGAAGGCTCCTTTTTGCAGCCGAAAGAGCAGCGTATCCTTCGGATTTGTTTTCTGCTTTATCACCAGATGGCTAAAATTATTACTCCATATCAGGTTCTCTGGCGTGAGCTTGAACGGCTTCGTACTGTCGGGGCCAATAACAATAAGGTCTGTGTACCATCGGAAAACGGGCTTGTTGAAAACCAGTGTAAATTCCAGGTTATTATCAATCGGTTCGTTCGACGGGGGGGAGAGTTGGAATGTTAGCGATGTGCGGTTTTTCGCTTTCGTTTTCAGGGGTGAGAAATAAATTCGCTCCCTCAGATCCGTACTGTTACCCACCGAATCGATGGCCGTTATGACCGTATAAAGTGTATCGCCTGCAGCCCGGTTGGCCGGTCGGTACAAACGTATCATTTTGGGATTTTCCAGAAAAGAAATCAACGTATCATTCGCGGATGCAGACGATGTGGCCGATGTAGAAGGCGTTGTAGCCGGTGCCGTTGTCGTGGAGACGGCTGAAGTGGATACGGCCGTCGTAGACACAGCTGATGTAGACGTAGTGGTCGTTGAGGTGGCTGTGGTGGAGGCCGCTGCTGTATACGCGGCTTTACCATACTTAACCGTGTAGCTGGCGATGCCACTGCTGAGTTCCAGCCCAAGCGTTTCGTCGGTACGTTCGCGTCGGCTGATACGTGGTTTCCCATACCCTCGGAAGGCGACCAGATTTACGTCCGTATAGTTGCGGTTCAGGTTGAGCACACTGTCCCGGAAGGCCACTCGTTCGCCCGGTGTGTTGTTCACCAGATTCAAATCTTTATCATCGAAGCCATAAACTTTATACGGCCCAGCCTTCACGTTTTCGATACGATAATTGCCACTACTGTCCGTACGGGCGAAATACTGGGGGCGCTTTCTATTGATTGGCAACGTATCGGTGGAGGCAAACAGGCCGACCACAAACCCTAAAATTGGCAGTCGACTTTCATCATCAACTATGTTTCCGGTCAGATAAAGCGAGTCAATGGTTGGCCCTGTACTAAAAACTACTTTGGTATTTTTGGCAATATTTCGTTCGGTTATGTCTTTGATTCCATCGGCGAAATCAATGGTATAGGTGGTGTTTGGCAGGAACGGTTTGTTGAAATTCAGCCGGACGCCCAACGGCAGCGATTTCACTACGTATGTATTGCTGTCCTGGGGTGTAATCGTAATTTTTTGCTGGAGATTTTCGCTGTTGACATACTCATCAAATTCCAGTTCAACCGACTTGCCAGTATAATTTCGCTCACGGGCGGCAGGCATACTACTCACCAATTTCGGAGCCAGTGTATCTTTTTTACCACCCGGTGGTTGAGCCACCTGGGCACAGTTCTGAAGGAGAATGGGAAGAACCAGTAAGAAACCTAATACGAGGTGGCGAAGCGTCATGTTTGAAGTAATCACACTACAAAGGTAAACGTCCGTTCATCGTTAAACCGTACCGATTGACATAAAATGGCTGGCTGCTTCGTTACGTTCTATAGTAATTTAAGAAATTTTAAAGGTTTAGCCATTTGGCTATCCTCCTGTTGCTTCTGAAATCGCCAAATACACATTCATGATCCACCCCCGTTTCTGTTCGCTGCTTCTCCTCGTTGCGCTGGCTGGCTGCTCTAGCTCAGTTGATAAACTAGACGATCAAATCAGCGACGCATTAAGCAACGACAATGCTATCGATGTCACCGAAGCCGACGCCCTTCGGGTATTTGTTGGTCAGGACAGTAAAGAACTCGGTAAGGATAAAAAAACAGCCGCCATTCTGACGCCCGACGGAAAAATTGATGAGTCGGCCTTACTGGCGTACATTAAGCGCAACCGAACGTATCGAAAACTAGCGAAGGAAGGCAAAACGCCCACCGTCTCTTTATCGGGCACGGTGGCTTCGGCGAAACCACTTCGGCTAAAGCTCTATCTGGAGGCCAGTGCCAGTATGTTTCCTTACGACGCGCCCAGTGGCAACGGTGCCTTCAAACGGACGCTCAACGACGTGTTGACGGAGTTCGACGGGATCAATCCCGGTCAGGGTAAATTATTTGTGGTGAATACCGAAGTCAATGACCTGGGTCTGTCGCTGTCTCAGTTTTTTAAGGAGAAAGATATTTTTACCGTCGCCAAAACCAAAGGAAAGACGACCAGTACGAACTTCGAGGGAATTTTCAGCGAAATACTACGTAACACATCCGGTGACGATGTGAGTGTGTTGGTATCCGATCTGATTTACTCCGACCCCAGTCTGGCCGGTATGAGTGCCCAGAAAACGCTCGACGCAGCCAGTTCCCTACTCACGACGGTGTTCAATCCGTACGCCAGTACGCACTCGATGCTGGTTGTAAAGCTAAAATCTGACTTCGCTGGCACGTATTACAGTTGGAACAACGCCAAGAAAAAATACGCGGGCGAGCGTCCGTACTACCTCTGCCTGATCGGACGGAACGAAACGATGCAGAAACTGTATCAGGACCAGACCTACCAGACCATCCGTCGTTTCGACCAGTTGCCGGGCTATGCTGATTCGTGGTTCTTTGGCCGCGACGACAAAACGACAACTCCATTCTATTCGATACTGGTGAATGACCCGGCAAAAAAAGGACGGTTCAAACGCTCCAATGAAGAGGTTCGCAGTCATGCCAAAGCCATTCATACGCTCGATAACGTAGAGGCCGATGTTACGGACAAAAGCCTAACCATTCCCGTGGCGGTCGACTTGTCGGCGCTTCGCTTACCGGCAAGTTTGCTGACCGACGCCAGTCAATACGTAGTGGAAGGAAAAGACAATTTTAAAGTTTCGTCGGTACAGACCTATTCTGGAGCGAACGGCACCACACACAAACTTCTGCTCAGCACGCCCAAGCCGGCCCGTGGCGAACGGACGGCCACCATCCGGTTACGTCGTCAATTTCCGCCCCGCTGGATTGCCAATACCAACACCACCAACGATGCCTCACCTGACACCAACTCGACATTTGGGTTGCAAAATTTGTTGCAGGGCGTCGAACGAGCGTACAATCCTAATAACCAAACCGAATATTTCACGTTGATTATTAATCTACAATGAGCGAAAGAGATTTAAAGAGTGAAAGAATGAATGAGCGAAAGTGCGGCTGGCGATCCAGCGAAAAGCCGACGCAAGTTTTCTTTCACTCTTTCACTCTTTCGCTCTTTCACCCCTTCACTCATTAAAACATGGAAGAGTCGCTTTATAATTTTTACAATCTGTTTGTCAACGGCAGCCTGCTCGAAGATCTGTATCAGGAAGAACTGCTGTCACCCATGACTTGGACGGCCATCGGCATTGCCTTTGTGGTAGCCGTTGCTTTCTACATCTGGCCATTCAACAAAGTGAGTTTCAGCGGGATGAGCCATTGGCTGTTGATGACCGCCGTCAGTTCGCTATTGCTGTTTATCATTACGCTGGTAACCTGCTACCAGAAAGCTAATCAGGACATTCTGCGCGATGAAGCCGACACCAATCAAGGCACACTTTTCGATCAGGGCATCAGCGTGTTTTTGAGTTATGCTTTCGAGATGGCGCTGTTAACGGCCTTAATTTTCTTTATCATCTCGATGATTATGAAGAACTTCAGTAAAAACGCAAAACACCGGCCCATGCTTTGGCCATCAAAATAAGTCAGTAGTCGATAGTCGTTAGTCAAGAGTGGCTGACGCATACTATCGACTACCGACTGTTGACTAACGACTATTGACTATTGACTAAAATTCATGGCTAAATTATTTGTCTTCGCCATTGGCGGAACCGGCTCGCGGGTGCTGAAAGCCCTGACTTTTTTGCTGGCGTCGGGTGTGAAAATGAACAACACCGATGAGGTAATCCCCATCATTCTGGACCCTCATGCAACCAACGACGACCTGCTACGTACTAAAGACTTGCTACGTGAGTATGGCAACATTCGGGCGGGTCTGCAAACCAAACCAACATCAGGTTTTTTCGGTACCGAAATCAAAACCCTTAACCGGTCCATTGGCGGCAATGCCACCATAGCCGATACGTATGTCTTTGAACTACAGGGCGTTCAGCAGGAGAAATTCCGGGATTACATTAATTATGAGGGCTTAGACGGTCCTAGCAAAGCCTTCGCCAGTCTGCTGTTTTCGGAAGAAAATCTGGAAACCAAAATGGACATTGGCTTTGTCGGCAATCCGAATATTGGCAGTACGGTACTCAACCAGTTTCGCTACTCCGATGTGTTTCAGGCTTTTGCCGAGAACTTCGGAGCCAACGACCGGATTTTCATTGTCAGCTCCATTTTTGGTGGTACGGGTGCGGCTGGTTTTCCAATCCTGCTCAAGAACATTCGGGGAGCGCAGGCCATCGGTCAGATTCCGAATCCAGCTTTTCTGACTAACGCGAAAATTGGGGCCGTTACGGTGATGCCGTATTTCAGCCTGACAACCAGTGATAACAAATTGATTGATCCGGCTTCGTTCATTGCGAAAACTAAAGCCGCTCTCAACTATTACCAGAAAGGCGTCAATCCGGCGGTCAACGCGCTCTATTACATCGGCGACGACCAGACGAAAGCCTATACGTACGATCCCGGTGCGGGCGGTCAGAAAAACGAAGCTCACTTTGTCGAAATGGCTTCGGCATTAGCCATCGTGGATTTCATGAACACGGATGACGCTAGTCTGGCCGTAGCGAATGGCCGGCCAACGAACCCTGTTTACAAGGAATTTGGTATCGAACAGGACGGTATCAGCATTCAATTGGGCAATCTTGCTGGAGCCACCAAGCAGATTATCAGTCTACCGCTGTCCAAAATGGCGCTGTTCAGTACGTATCTCAGTCAGCGGATTCGCCAGGCGGCTGGTACGGTGCAGTGGTCTAAAGCCAACCCCCAGATTTCAACCTCCTTCCTGAATTCGGGATTTTTTAACAGCGTCAAAAATTTCGATGCGGGATTCCGCCAGTGGCTTTCCGAGATGCGCGCAAACAAGCGGTCGTTTGAGCCGTTCCTGCTCGATGCGGCCAATCTTGGCCATACGGTTCGGGGTTTCGAGCCGAAGAAAAAAGGAATTTTCGGTGGGGAGTCCGACGTGAAACTAGACATCGTCGACGACCTCGATCAGACGCTCAACAAAACTGCCGAAGGGAAAGCCTACGGCAGTGAATCAGATAAATTCATACAGCTTTTTTCGGAAGGTACCGAACAGTTCGTTCGCGATCGTCTCCCAAAAGTGCTTGACTATTAAACGTTTTCGGTATTCAGTTTGAGGTTTACGGCGGTCCGTCGCTACGGTGGCTGGCGCGTCGATATGCTTGCCGGATCGGCCAGTCGCTAAAAACCTCAAACCGTAAACCTCAACAATATGCCAACAACATTCAGCTTACATAATCCTACTCCTGGCCTGCACTGGTACGTCAGTAAACCCCTCGGCACCGACCAGATTGCGGCTATCCGTGATCCACAGGGCGGCCAGACCGTTAAGCAGGCTACCTCCATCCCAAGTCCTTTCGCCCGGATGGATTTAGTACGTTCCGCATTCCTGAATCTGGCCCTCAAACCCGATCTCAGCGGCACTATCAATGATCAACGCGTTGTATCGGATTGCCTTGACGTCGGTGAGTTATTTTTCAATTACGACAAGCTAAAGACCTACATTACCATTACCCCGTTCGATATTCGCACCGATCTCGACCGGCTTCGGCAGTCGAGCAGTCAGGGACATAAGCGGCTTGGCGATGCGTTGAAACTGTTCCTGGATCAGGATGCGCCCGAGTACAATTTCAATGCCATCAACCGCCTGTTCGTCCTCAGTTATCGGGGTCGGGTGGTAGGTGGTACGTCGCCCAAGACCTTATTTTTCAGTTCAGGCAACGACCTGAGTTGGGTAGATGTGTCTATGGGAAACGACCGTTTGTTCGACAATTCGGTTTGCCCACTGCACCAGCGCGATATTGAGTACCAGAAGTTCTGGTATGCCATCAAGTTGTTCATGCCCAACTTCCGCGACCGATTCCGGGAAGTGGATGATTACCTGAACCGCAGTCGTACCTTGCTGCAACAGCAAAATCCGACGCTTTTTTACGAACACATCGAGTCACCAAACGGCCAGCCGCTGTTGACTCGTGAGAAATTCGATCAGGATTTCGATGAATTGACGACCGGACCCGGTGATATCGTTGAAGTACTGGGCTTTCCGCTCCGCAAGAAAAAATCCGACGTACGGGCTATTGATCAGGTCAGCGACTTCATCATTAAATCCGATAAATATGCCCGCCTGAATCCCGGCCAGCCGCGCCCGATGGCGTTGCAGAACCGCTTCTTCCGGCAGTTCACCTACGTACCACAGGCGCAGTGGAATTCCAATACGCCTATCCCCTATTTTGCCCGCGAGTCATGGCGTGATAACCAACGTCCGTTGCCGGGTCAGCCGGGAAATTATCCCTGGCTAACGGTCAGCGACTTACTAGAACCCTATCTTATTCGGCTGCCGTTCCCAACCGATCGCGGCCGATTCTTCGATGGGAATCTGCAAACGTCGGCCACGGACAAAGGATTTCTGTTGCCCCTCAAAAAGGATTTCTTCGACTTCTTCGACGTAGAGGATTTACTGAATGGACGCGTTCGGTTGAAAATGACACCGCAGGGTAGCGGCATCAACGTATCGCTCGACATTCCGGTTACGGCTCCCAACCAACCCGGCAATCAGTTCGTGACCTTCGAGCGGCTGTATAGCCCAAGCGTTGGTACGTCAACAGCGCCTAATGAATTGACCAACGAAGGAATTATCATCGAAAACTCTTTCACGGTCAATATTTATCCGTTCGTGCGGTCGGGGGCGGTTACGGTGCCTGCCGATTATCGGGTTCAACTCATTGAATCAGGTTTCGACAGTCAGAATCAATACGAGCTTTCGTATTTCGGTCAGTTGAACAACACCGAACTTAAGCCAGAATCGAAACACCAACGTACTGTCCGCCAGCAGAATACAGACGGATCGAGCGTTTACTACGTATTGCGGCAGGAATTTGATTACCTGCAAACGCACATTCGCGCCGATGGTCGCGACATGAATGGACTACTAATTCCGCGCTGGCAGTTATACAACGGCGGTAGCAAGCAGTTTTCGTTTTCGGTGGATTTTGGCACGACGAATACCCACATCGAATACAGCGTAGACGGCCAGACACCCCGACCATTCGACGTAGCCGAACTAACACCACAGGTCGCTACGTTGGTGGCTCCGGCGCAATACAATCCGGCGTTGTTCGAGCTATTCTTGCTCTACGATCTGGAGTTTGTGCCTCCCACGATTGGCCCCGGCCGACCCGACAACTTCCCGACGCGCACGGCGATTGCGGAGCCAATGAACCTGAGTTTCAATCAGCAAACACAGGCGCTGGCCGACTTCAATATTCCGTTTTACGTGGAGCGACAACCGGCGGGCTCCAACCGCATTACAACCAATCTGAAGTGGGCCAAAACCAGCGACCAGACCGAACGGCGCGTGGAGGCTTTTCTGGAAGAGTTGCTGATGCTGATCAAAAATAAAGTGCTTACCGAAGGCGGCAACCTGACTCAAACAACGGTGTACTGGTTCTTCCCGGCCAGTATGACCCCCGGTCGAGTGAGTCAGCTACGTGCCGATTGGCAGGAGCTTTATGACCGCTATATTGGCGGGGCACCGGGCCGACTCCGTGAAGTATCGGAATCGGTAGCGCCGTTCTATTATTACAAGCAAAATCCAACCCTGAGTGCCTCGGCGCGGCCCGTCATCAACATCGATATTGGCGGTGGTACGTCCGATGTGGTCGTCTATGAACGGAACGAACCCAAGCTGCTGACTTCATTCCGGTTTGCGGGAAACGCCATTTACGGCGATGCGTTCAGCGAATACGGTGCGGCCAGCCATAATGGCTTTGTCAGAAAATACGCCGATAAAATCCAGACACTTCTGGCCAGCCAGAGTCTCGGCAATTTAAGCGACAACAACCGGCGTATTCTGGAAACTAACCGTTCGGAAGACATCATGGCCTTCTGGTTTTCGATCGAGAAAAGTAACGATGTGAAAGCCAAAAGCATGCTGTCGTTCAACGGGATGCTGGCGAAAGACGAAGACCTGAAAGTGGTATTTGTGCTGTTCTACACGGCATTGATCTACCACATCGCCCGGTTGATGAAGCACAAAGGTATTAGTCTGCCGGGTGCCATTACGTTCAGCGGTACGGGTTCGAAACTGTTGACCATCATCAGCTCCGACGATCAGATGCTGGGCAAACTGGCACGGGCTATTTTCGAGAAAGTATACGAGTCTGCCACCTACGATACGAGTGGTCTGACGCTGTTCTATGAGCGCAAAGGACCGAAAGAGGTAACCTGCAAAGGCGCGTTGATGCAACCCGCCAATAGTCGCCCCGTTGATACCGAGGCCATTAGCTACATTTATCCGGCTACCTTCAACGACGAGTTCCCGAAACTCACCTACGCTGATTTGCGGAAACCGGAAGTCATCGACTCACTCTTAAAGGAAACCAATGCGTTTATTGATTTCTTCTTTGCGCTCAATCAGCAGTTTAGTTTTGTCAGGAACCTGAACGTATCGGCGCGGTCGCTGGCCATTGCGCAACAGGAATTACGCACCCATCTGGATACCTCACTCATGGATGGTATTCAGCGGAAAGAAGGCGACGTAGCGGCAGAGTACAGCGGTATGAACGATGCTCTCGGCGCTCCCATTGAAGAAACGTTATTCTTTTATCCGCTCATTGGTGCCATAAATAAGTTGGCAAACGCATTGGCGTAAATGTAAGGCTTGATCAAATTTGACAATATCTGACAACACTTGATCAAGCCTTAAACTACTTAACCTTTACCTGACAATTTTATGCTAAAACTATCGTGTATAAGCTTCGTCGGACTACTCGCGTCGGTATCGTTGACTTACGCGCAAAACCCGAATCAGGCCGCTGTTGATACGTTGACGAAAGGCGTAGCAAAAGCTGTATTCGCGGATATTAAACAGCCCAAAGCTCAGGAAATCTATGCACAATTGCTGGTTTGTGGGGACGGCTGCGACCCGCAACAGGTTATTCGGGGCGTTGGGAGCTGGGATCAGGTGGGGGCCAAAATGCAGGAATTGAGTGAGTTAAAAAACACGGCCCGCTTTATAGCCATGTCGCCCGCCGACGCGAACGTAACGATTCGGAAACAGTTTACTCAGTTCTATACGAAGTACAAAAATGACAAAAACTACGGCAGACCCCTCAGTCCGCCCGTTCAGGCTATTCTGCTGGCCAAAATTGACGCACTGCTGCCACCCAATGCTACGTCGGCACCAGCACCAACGACCGCTGCTGACCAGCCCGTTTCAGCTTCGGCAGCAGCCGAGCAATCCAGTGTAACACCAGTGGCCCTTCAGATCAGCCAATTGGAACGGAAGGTAAGAGACGAACAGGATAAACAATTTTGGATGATACTTGTAAGCGCCTTTGTTGGATTGCTGGCTGGTGCCGCAGCCGTTTATTTATTGGTGTATCGGGCAGCACGGACCGAAATACAGGAATTGCTTTCTGAAAACAAGCGGTTAAGCCACTCGCTGGACGTAGCACAACGCCCTAAGCCAACCAATGAGTCCCGGCAACCACAGAATGATTACCGGCAAAAAGCCAATGCCTACGACGCCATTCGGGCGGAATTGGGTACGAATATTGATCCATTAGTGGCTATCCGGCAATTAAGACAGCAGGCAACCAGCTCAACGCCAGTCCTCACACCCTCTGTACCTGTAGCGGCTCCTGAACGTAATGAGCCAATTGTAGAAACATCATCGACACCTGTGCCCGCTCCTGTTCAGTCCCAGTCAACGCCCGTTCAGCCCGCTAATACGCCCCGCTCGGAGGTATTTTATTTCCCACCACCCGATCCGAGTGGCCAGTTCGATAATGAACAGAAATCCAGTACATTATCACCCGAATCGGCCTACCGCTTCAGCGTTGATGCCGCCAGGAAAGAGCAGGGCAGCGATCAACCGGTGGTTGCGTCGTTCCGGTTTGAGGCCGAACCCGGACGGGTAGCCCGCTTTCTGACGTATCGCAACTACATGATTGAACCCGCCTGCGAAAGTGAGAACAGTTATTTTGCCACGCACACACGTATTATCATGCGCCGGGACGGTGAGGCTGTGCTCGAGAATGGCGTCTGGCGCGTAAAGAAAAAAGCCCTGATTCGCTACGAATAATGACAAGACTATTCATTGCATTCCTTCTTTTGGGTAGTTCTGTCTACCTGTCCGGTTGTTCTGGCTGCTCGCGTTCGGGCAGCCATCAAACACACAGGACTCGACGTAGCACCACCGACTCCACAAAGAATGGAGGCAGTCAGGCACCAGCCACGGTGCCAAAACCAACACTGACTCAAATTGGCAGTGGCCCCACGGAAGTAGCGATGGAGAAGGAAAATGGCGTCTATAAAGTGCCGGTTATTGTCAATGGTGTGTCGATGAAATTCATCCTGGATACGGGCGCCAGTTTGATTTCCATATCGGCCACCGAAGCTGAATTTATGGTCAAACAAGGTGCCCTGACCGAAAATGACATCATTGGGCAATCGAAGTTTCAGGATGCGAAAGGTGATATCTCGCCCGGATCGGTTATTCGGCTCAAATCGGTACAGATTGGCGACCGGGTTCTCGAAAACGTAACGGCTAATGTTGTCAGTAATGCTAAGGCCCCCTTGCTGTTGGGTCAGTCGGCATTGTCGCAGTTTGGTAAAATTTCAGTGGATTATCGACGGAATATGGTGACGTTCGACTGATTTTCTGTGTTTGCGTAGATGATGTGTGTTATTTTGTGGGCATAACGGCAAAATGTCCCAACACATACGATTCGTAAACAAGCTTACCCGCTCACATTCTCAATGACAGAAACCGAACTGACCGACCGCCTTCGCGAAGCTATTGTTCTCGATGGCCCCGACGTTTGGCGGAGCAATGGCTATCTTCAGGATGCCCAACAGGCAGGGCTATCGCTGACCGATGCGCTGAAACGAGCGAACGAAATCAGCCAGGAAGTAGCCAATAATAACCTACTATTTCAGAACATTCAGGCACGTATTGCCCGGCTGGCTCAGCCCTCGCGCAATCAGTTTAGCGAGCAGGATCTAAATCAGATTGTCAATGCAGCTTCATCGCTGAAACTCTCCCCCGACTTTGTCAGAAACAAGTGGGTGCCTACCGTTTTACAGCGGTTAGCCGCGGCTTCGAAACCAGAACCGGCCGAACCCGTCCTTACACCGGCTCCTCCGACCATATCTGAACCTGTGGATCAGGTTGATACGTATGAGCAGCTAATTGAGCGGGAACCCGAACCGCCCAAGCCAACTGTTAGTGCGCCAGAACCTGCCAAACCGGTTGAACCGATTATTGAGCGATCAGTTCCCGTTTCGCCACCTACGCCCGTAGCACCTGTCATTGACCGGCCTGTGGTTCCATCAGGTCCGCCCGAGCCTCCGCCAATTGTTCGGTCGTTTACAGTTACGCCCGCCCGCATAAAAAAAGGCCAGGCGGTAACACTCGCCTGGGAAGTAGAGAATCTGCTGGCCGTCACCATCGACGATCTAGGCGAAGGTTTATCGCCGAGCAATCGGGGTTGGGTAAAGCCGCTCAAAACAACGGATTACACACTTTTCGACGCCAATGACAATCCCCTCAGTACAGTTCGTGTGGAGGTGATCAAGCCCGACCGAAGTGGCGTGTATGGCGTCCTGTTTGCCCTGGCATTGCTGGCCGTTATTTACTGGTTCATTAAAAGCAACAATACGCCCGAACCAGAACGGGAGCCAAAAAGCAAAATCGAACAACCGACTAAACCGTCGAAGAAGAAACGAGGGGTAAAAACGACGAGCGTGAGTCGGCAGGAGTCCGAACCGACATCGGACGTAGCAACAACTTCAGAAGCGACGGATACACCGACAGAAGCTGCCAGCGAACCAATCACTACGTTGCCCGATGTTAAAAAAAAAGAGTTGACGACCAGCAAGCCTGCTGAAGAACCCCTCGGACCTGAAGAACCCGTAACAAAACCATCGAATCCGACAGAGGCTCGTCAGGGTAAATACGTAGAAGCCTTCGGCAACAAACCCTATGACAAGGTAGAAGTAGGGCCCGACGAACAGGGCTGGCGACGCGCCCGAAGCCACGGCCGCTGGGGGTACGTTAATGAGTTCGATGAATGGGTTATTCGACCCGAATTCGAAGCTATAACCCCGTTTAAAGGCAACACTGCAAACGTTTTCCTCAACGGGCAGCTAATCACCATCAACCGGTCGGGGGAGCAGGTGAGAAATTAAAAATAGTCGTAACGGGGCGCCCGTGCGGTCGTAAGTCAATAGTCGCCAGTAACTGACTTATGCCCCATGCCCTACAGCCCAATCGTCACACTAAGTTTCTGAAACGACGTCCAGTAGCCTAAACTTGTCAGACCAATTCCATTGCCGGAGAGGAATCGAAAGGGATAGGGACTGGTGCGAATTTCCCGATCATTTATAAAAAAATGCAGGTACTCGCCCCGACGCCGGATCATGAGCCGGTTACGATTTTTCTCAATGGGCACACCCGGCGCAAAAAAATCACCCGGCATATAATCGCTAATGGTTTGCCCATTGACTTCTCGCTTAATCGATACTTCGCCCCTGGCATTCAGCGTAAACGAGCAAAAGTTGAGGGAATCTTTCACGCCAAACAACAGCCCACCAGCAGGCACCTGCCCCGAATCGGCCAGCACATCGGCCCTAATCGTAAAAACGTCCGCATTATTCAGGTTAATCGTTGGCGGTAAGGGCACAGAGCTAAACGCTACGCGTCGGGTATTCACATTTCGTTTCCGAATATTATAGGAGCCCAGGCCGATCTGGTAGTAATAATCACCCAGATTACCTGCTTTCCAGCGATTGCGGTTGGTAACAAAATCACCTGTAAAAGCGGGGCGAAATCCAGGCACCGAGACGGTCGATGAAGCAACAGGCGTTGTAGCAGCCTCAGGCAGTTTCGCTACGGGTTCCGCGGGCTCTGCTGAAGGACGAGGAGGAGCTTTCGAACTGCCGCCGGGTCGATTATTTCCCAGACGGGTTGTTTGCTTAAATATCACTTTTTGCCAACCGCTGGAGGCCGAATAAATAACTGATCTTTGACGTTGCCCCGATGACTGGCTAAGGCTACCGAGCCATAACAACGCCACTAAACCAATTGTGAGAAATAAGGGCATAGAGATTTGGGTAGTTGGATTCATGTTAAAACGAATACCGGGCAACAGCCGTTAACTGTCCGGCCTGAAGTCCCGGCCATACCGTAATGGATGACGCTTTCTGCAACTTCGTGTTACGAACACCCCTGATAAAGGTCAGAATCACATCGGCCGCAGCCAGCACAATAGCACCCCGCGTAGCCAGAAAATAGCGCTGATGATGCATATTAGCCATTTGGTAGTAGGGCTCACCAGCCGTCATATTTTTCTGTACTGAATAGATCGCATAGTTATCCTGCGACTTTTGCCGCTCCATTAACCCATACACGACCAAGCCATAACAACCCACCGTCAACAACGGCCGTATGCCTACTTTAGGCTTGGGCGTTTGCACAAAAATATTGCCGATACCGGGCGCTACTGCCGATAATAATGCCCAGGCGGGCCCCACATAGCGCGTTTTCTGCTGGCGTTCTTCACGGGCGGGTAATGGTTTGGTCTCGGCGGGTTGCACATTCGTCTGTTCCGGCACCGAAACAATAGACCTTTCGGGCGTTACAGGCTTCGGCTCATTAACAGATTCCGTCACGATAGATGGTGTTGTTGGAGCCACTTCTACTTTTGGTGCGGCTACAGGAGGCTGCGCAGCCGCAATGGGGGCTGGTGACGTGAGTTGATTAGCCGTTATGGGCGAACCGGTTTTGACAAGCACTGTGGCCCGAATTTCTTCATTCAGGGCATAGCCATTCGCCAGCGCATCCCACACAATACGTCGTTCGGTGCCACTGGTAATCTGCTTACCTACATCTCCCCGCACAAACTCAGGTGCAATCTGCAGGTTCCCCCGCAACCGGCTCTGTACGTTAAAATAAATCGAGTCCCCCGGTCGAATCGCTAGGAGATCATACCGTATTTCAAGTTGCGATGAGTCAATAACCCGTATCTGAACATGACTAACGCGTTCCTGAGCCCAACCCGGCAAGACTAAAAATAAACCCAAAGCAATAACTAAAAATAAACGCATAACAGGTTAATTATGGACGGTAATCTGCTTGGTGATTGTAAATTTATCGTCGCACGAATTGGCAATTGTCAGCGTAACTGTATACGTACCCGCTTTGTCGTATGTATAGGTCACGCGCGTGCCAACGCGGCCAACTCCTTTACCATCCCCAGGGTCCCAACCAACCGCGCCAATATCCCCCTGTGGACCGTCGAGAAAGAAGGTAACATCCAGCAAGCCAGCCGTATAACCAATATTTGCCGCTGGTTTTGCGCATACCGGGAAGTTTTTCCTGGTTAGATCAAATGGCTCACAAGCCGCCATTACGAACAGGATCAATATACAGATAGAACTTTTTAACATGGTTATGGGAGGATACGTAGCAAAATAAGCAATACTTGGCAATTCACGAACCATTTTACATTAGATCCAGCATTCGGCTATAGGGTTCGCTTTCACTCACTACGTTATTTTGAGCTCTGCTATTTTAAGACTTTCACTCGGAGCCGTGCCACGGTTCATTAAGCGTCATGAAAAACCACGGTCCGCCGCTGCGGTGGCACGGCTCCGAGTGAAAGTCCTATCTTTAAAGATCATCAATTTTTCACCTGAGTTGATGGCTATGCCCTACGATAGAAGGCCAGAACCTGACGGTCTAAAATAGCGTTTTAACCTATGTACTACATACTAATTCAGTCAGTAAGCACTACCTATTTGACAGCAAATCGTCTATAAGCTGAAACCAATTATTAAGCCATTGTCATATAACTATCAGAATAAACCAATATTTATTGTAAATTTAACTAGTCAGTATTCTTATTCACCGACTCATTACCCATTCCATGCGCTGGTCTGCTAAAACTAAAGACGAATTACTGGCCGAAATTCAACGGCTTCATACTGAACGCGACGGACTCGCCGTGTCGGACGTATTGCCGGCCTTCGACGTACGCCAGACCGTTGACCTACTTAATTTGATCGGACTCACGATCGAACGTGACGGCACACTAAGTTACGTGAATCCATATACTTACCGCGTTACGGCCTGGCAGCCAGGCGATATCATTGGCAAAAACTTTTTTGATATTTTCATTCCACCTGCCGATCGACCCCGGCTCGAAGCTGAGTTTACGGAGGCATTAGCCAAAGGTGGTTTTCCTGAACAGAAAGAAATTACGTTGCTGGCTCGAAGCGGAGCACTACGTAATGTGCAGGTTAATTCATTCATTATCAACGGCTCCGACGATCATGTTGCCTCGTTTACGATCATTGGGGAAGACGTAACGAACAAACGGCGGGTCGCTTCGGCCCTGTCGAACACCAATGCTCAATTACAGGACCTGGTCGATAATACTTCCGACCTGATTCAGTTACTAACGCTAGACGGCAAATTCATCTTTGTGAACCGGGCCTGGCGAGACGTATTGGGCTATAGTTCTGAAGAGATCTCGGCACTGAATCTGCGGGATGTACTCCATCCCGATTATGCCGAAAGTACGCTGGGCATGCTCAAACGCATTCAGGAAGGCGATAAACTCCCCTATGTTGAAACTGTTTTTCGGAGTAAAACGGGTAAAACCCTGTTTCTGTCGGGTAGTATTAACTGCCGATTCGATAATGGGCGACCCACCGCTTTTCGGTGTATTCTGCACGATACAACCGGACGGATCAGGGCCGAAAAATCGCAGAAACTCTATTACAGCATTGCCAACTGGACCATCAACGCCCCGAATCTGGCCGACCTGTATAGCAAAATCCACGAAGAATTAGGGCATATTATCGACGCCCGAAATTTCTTCATCGCGCTTTACGACACCAGCAAAACGTACTTATCGTTCCCCTACTACGTCGATGAGTACTTTGGCAGCAGTATGCGGTTCACCAAACGAAAACTGGGCAACGGCATCATCGAATACACGATTCTGGCGAACAAACCTCTGTTTCTGTACGAGAAAGAAATCCGGCAATTATCTGATCAGCACCAGATTGATTTGTATGGACTGCGCCAGCCGCAGGTGATGTTGACGGCGCCACTACGTATCGGGGATGAGATTACGGGGATTATTGGCGTGAAATCTTACGACGATGCACAAACCTATGGACCCCGCGATCTGGAACTGCTGGAGTTTATTTCGGGACAGGTAGCGCTGGCCATCGCCCGTAAGCAGTCGGAAGCCAGACTTGATAAACAAAACGCCCGCCTGAACGCTATTTTTGACAGTAGTACCTATTTGATCTGGTCGGTGAATAAAGCCCTGCAACTCACCTCATTCAATAAAAACTACGCTCGCCTGATTGAATACCAGTTGGACGAATCACCGTCTATTCAGTCGAGTGCTCCAGAGTTGGGCTGGCGTATGTTCGGTGAAGACAATCGGAAACGTCTGGAAGAAAGATACAGGCAAACGTTCAGAGGGCATCCACAGAATTTTGAGTTATACTTTGAAACGCCCAAGGGCGAGACGTACCTCGAATTTCACCTCAACCCGATTCTGTTGGCGGGCGGTGTTATCGACGAAGTATCGGGTATTGCCCGCGACATTACAAACCGTCGACGGGCCGAAATTGCGACCCGCCAGAGTGAGGAAAAATTCCGGGGTATTTTCGAGAACCTACAGGACATATACGCCCGCGTGGACCGGAAAGGACGTATCACCATGATTAGCCCGTCAATTTTCAAGCGTATGGGCTACACGCCCGATGAAGTATTAGGGCAGGAAATAACCCAGTATTTCATCGACGAGAATGACATTCGCCATGCCATGTTCAAGCTGGGTCGGAATCGAAGCCTACGGAATTTTGAAGCCAGTATGCGTCGGAAAGATGGCAGCGAACGGCAATTTATGTTTAACATGCTCATGCTGAACGACGGGTCGGGCGACTCCGGTACACCAGGCAGCAACTCAGTGGTGGCCGTTCTGGCTCGTGATATAACTGAATTAAAACGGCAGTCAGCCGAATTAGTGAAAGCTAAAGAGGAAGCCGAACGGTCATTGAAGGTAAAGGAACAGTTTCTGGCGAACATGAGTCACGAAATCCGAACGCCAATGAACGGGGTCATTGGCATGATTGACCTATTGAATGACACGCAGTTAGATGAAGAACAACGTAGCTATGTCAGGACGGTTAAGCGCTCATCGGAAACGCTGCTCAATATCCTGAATGACATCCTGGATCTGTCCAAGATTGAAGCCGGGAAAATGATGCTGCATGAAGCACCGGTGGCGTTCAAGGAAATTTTCGAGAAATTGATTGCCCTTTTCGGCCAGCAGGCGAATTCCAAGAACAATCAACTAACGTATCACCTTGACCCAGAGCTGCCCATGTTCGTAATTGCTGACCAGACCCGGCTCCTGCAAGTGCTGTCGAACCTGACATCTAATGCGATCAAATTCACCGAAAACGGTGCCATACGTGTCGAAGCAACGCTACTGAGCAAGCGGGGCAAGTTCAACCGGATTCGGGTTGTCGTGAATGATTCCGGCATTGGCATTTCTACCCAAAACATCAATTTGCTCTTTAATTCATTCAGCCAGGTCGATACGTCGTCGCGAAAATCCTTTGGCGGAACAGGACTTGGGCTAGCCATTTCAAAAGAGTTGGCGCATCTAATGAAAGGCGAAATTGGCGTAGAATCGACTGTGGGCATGGGCAGCAGTTTCTGGTTTACCATCGAACTAAAAGAGACCAGCATTAGCCCGACACAGCAGGCAACCGAAGTAGCCGAAATAGCCCTGGCCAACTTCTTCAGTACCTACCATCCGAACGTACTGCTGGTTGATGACAATGCGGTAAACCGTAAAGTGGCCAGTGAGATTTTGCGCAAGTCGGGTTGTATGGTCATTACCGCCGACAGCGGACCGGCCGCCATCAGTGAAGTCGAAAAGGCCGAGAAACTAAAAAAAGAAGGTAGTTTTAGCGGGTTCGACGTTATTTTCATGGACATTCAAATGCCCGATATGGATGGTGTTGAAACCACGCGGAACCTGCGCAAACAATTTGGCAAAACGCTCCCGACTATCGTTGCGATGACAGCCTATTCGATGCGCGAAGACCGTGAACGCTTCCTGAGCCAGGGTCTTGACGATTACATTGCCAAACCTATTCGCGCCCAGAGTCTGGTGGCAAAGGTAAAGGAACTTACCGATGCGAATCGGGCTAAACAGGCTGATGCACCAACTTTGTTGCCAAAGAACGTAGCCGTGACTTCTGAACCAGCGTTGCCCATTATCGACGAGGAAATTGTCGGACAGTTGCGCGACATTGGTGGGCAGGATTTAGTCGATAGCATCATGGAGGAGTTTGTGAATGAAGCGGATGAGTTGGTTAAGGGTGCGCTCTCGGCGTACGATCTTGGCGATATTCCAACCGTAAAAAGTCATCTGCATACCCTCAAAGGAAGCGCCGGAACCATCGGCATTTCGCGTGTGGCCGACATTGCCCGAACTGCCGAAGGAAAATTGAAGGTGAACGATACCAGTGGCTTATCGGATGCCCTGAAAGCACTGGAGCAAGCCTTCAACGAGTTCCTGACCGAATGGAAAAAGTAGTCTTCAACAGGATACAACAAGAAAGCCGGGCTTACATGGTCCGGCTTTCTTGTTGTATCCTGTTGAAGACTACTACAAATTCGAATCTTCGTTGCTGTTGAACGTATCACCCTGTTTAATGTCGCCGGTTTTAAGTCCTTTTTTAAACCAGTAGACACGTTGGGCTGAGGTGCCGTGTGTAAAGGCATCGGGTACCACGCGGCCCTGCGTTTGCTCCTGAATCTTGTCGTCGCCAATGGCATTGGCTGCGGTAAGAGCTGCCTCCACGTCGTTGGCATCGAGTGCAATACTCTGTCCCTGAGCCCTATTCGCCCACACGCCCGCAAAAAAATCAGCCTGTAATTCCAGACGCACCGATACTTGGTTATATTCCCGTTCGCTTAATCGCTGGCGCAATGCGTCCGTTTTATCCATAATTCCCAACTGTTTTTGGATGTGGTGCCCAATCTCGTGCGCCACTACGTAGGCCATCGCAAAGTCGCCGGGCGCCTGAAAACGCTGGGCGAGTTCATCATAAAAAGATAAGTCAATGTACACCTTCTGATCTGCAGGGCAGTAAAAAGGACCCATTGCTTCCTGTGCCGTCCCGCAACCCGATTGCGTTACGTTGCGAAACATCACCAAGGTCGGTTTCCTGTATTGATTTCCCTGTTCCGCGAATACTTTTGTCCAGACATCTTCGGTACTGGCCAACACCTTACGGGTAAACGAAGCCGCAGCATCGTCGGCCTGCGGACCCGCTGGTGCCTGGCTTGTGGCTTGTTCAGGTTCGCTTTGATTCAGAATTTGCGACGGATCGCCACCCAGTAACATGACGATAACCGCAATGACGACGGTGCCAATACCACCGCCCACCAGTAGGCCACCGCCACCGCTTCCCCGACGGTCTTCAACATTATCACTTTCACGTCCTCCTAACCAACGCATGATTTCTTTTTGTTTAATTAAGGTGATTGTACAACTAACGCTTAACCTTCGCTGGCAAGATTACTAGCAAACGGGCTAAAATGTTTACACTCAGCTTTATTAATCAACGTGGCTTTGCCCGTTCATACTGCACCGGCCAACTTATGCCATCTCCCAGCGTGTGAGCTGCATGCAGTGGAAAATAGGGGTCACGCAAAAATTCACGCGCTAACAACACCATATCAGCCTGACCATTATTCAGAATATCCTCCGCCTGCTCGGCCGATGCAATAAGGCCCACGGCGGCCGTCATTATTCCGGTTTCCTGTTTGATACGTTCGGCAAACGTTACCTGATAACCAGGACCAACCGGAATCTTTGCCTTTGCTACGTTCCCACCGGATGAGCAATCGATTACATCCACGCCTTTATTTTTAAGAACAGCCGCTAACGCAATAGCATCTTCGGCAGTCCAGCCGCCTTCGGTCCAGTCGGTAGCTGATATTCGTACGAACAACGGCAGGCTTGACGGCCATGCGAGTCTAACGCGTTCGATGACTTCGAGTAACAGGTGAATGCGGTTTTCAAATGATCCACCGTAGGAATCGCTACGTTGATTACTCAACGGCGACAGAAATTGATGCAACAAATACCCATGGGCCGCGTGAATTTCAATAACCTGAAAACCAGCTTCCAGCGCACGGGTGGCAGCAGCCTCGAAATCAGCCCGTACTTTTTCAAGGCCTTCATCGGTTAATGACAACGGTTCGGGACCACCCTCGTGAAACGGAATAGCGCTGGGCGCTACGGTTTGCCAGCCACCTTCCTCAGTCGGAGAAATTGGATTGCCTCCTTTCCACGGACTCTGCGTACTGGCTTTCCGACCCGCATGGGCCAACTGAATACCCGCTACAGACCCGTTGTGCCTAATGAACTGCGTAATTCGTTTCAAATTCGGGATATGGTCATCCAGCCAGATACCCAGGTCATCCGGTGAGATTCTTCCTTCCGGCGAAATGGCCGTTGCTTCAGTGATAATCAGGCCCGCTCCGCCCACGGCGCGACTACCCAAATGCACCAGATGCCAGTCTGTGGCAAAGCCATCTTCACTGGAATACTGACACATAGGCGAAACAACGATACGATTTTTGAATTGAATACTGTGAATGGAGAGTGGAGAAAATAGCATCGACATGGTATATTCTAAAGCTTAAAGTTAACAAACATCTGCCGCTTGGTTCTGGTTGAATTATTTCACTTAATTACTCAATGATCATGACTAAAGATCCAAAAATTGACCAGCGTGAGGACGTAAAACTAACCGAGGGCGAGCAAAAATACGGAGATGTTGAGTT
This sequence comes from Spirosoma endophyticum, assembly GCF_900112365.1. GTDB lineage: Bacteria > Bacteroidota > Bacteroidia > Cytophagales > Spirosomataceae > Spirosoma > Spirosoma endophyticum. The sequence continues at coordinate 1,054,714 of NZ_FOLQ01000001.1, forward strand.
CGCCGATCCTACCAACAAAAAGTACCCGATCGACACGCCCGAGCATGTAAGGGCAGCGTGGAGTTATATCAATCATAAAGACAACGCAGCGAAGTACGACGCCGATGAAGTTAACGTAATTAAAGATCGAATTCGAAAGGCGGCTAAAAAGCATGATGTTACAATTCAGGAAGATTAACTACCCCTTTTGGTTTTACAATCATCAGTTCTTATACGCCTTACATAAGTAACGCCCGATTTTGGATAAAATCGGGCGTTACTTATATAAAAGGAAATACGACTAAAATTTTTCCTTTACCACTTTGACATTTTTCTTTGCCTGGTCTTTAACCAGCTCACCTTCTTTCTTCATTCTGTCTTTACGAGCCGCTTTCAGCGCTTCTTTATCACCGCTTGCTTTTGCCGCTTTGCGCTCTGCCTTATTCTCTTTCAGCGCAGCTTTGTCAGCCGCTACTTCAGCCTTAGCTTCTACAGTTTCAGCTTTTTTCTTGATTTTACTATCCTGAGCCTGAGCAACGCCCATTGTTAAAGCAAGTGCAGTGAATATTACAGCTATTTTTTTCATACCGTTTTTGGGTTTCCCCTTTAGTGAATGTTTTATAAAATGAATACCATCACGACCGCTGCCGTATTATATTCACCTTCTTCTAACAAAGCATCGGAGCATGTTGTTTGCGCTTTTTCTTTCCAATACTTTCTTTTTAGCAAATATCAGGAAAGCACTATTTGCAGTCTCATATAACTATCTCGCTACCTGACAATTATATTAATTAAAACGTAGTAGCCCGTAGTGAATTTAACTACGTATTAATTTACTGAAGCGCTTATGATCGTGACGGTTGCAGATGCAACGTCTGGCCTGGTTATGTCAGCCTTAACGTCATTAATTTGTATGGCAGCGCGTGGCTCAACCAACTGGTCGACAATACGTTTGGCAGCATCAATTTTACGATGACTGCTATCGTAGTAATCAAATCGGACTTCTATTTTCTTATATGTATACTTGTGCGATGTGTTGGTAATCGTAAAGCGATGAACATTGATACGGTTGCCACCAGCCGGCGATAAAGAACCTGGCTTCCAGAACGATCGATCAATCAGCAGATCACGCACTGCATCCGGGCTATCCGTCGTTTTCTGCTTACTCTCCTGACAACCCAAAGCCAGCAGCACTAAAACCCAACAGAAGACTCTCATGTGCACTTATAATACGTGTAGAAACGTAGGGCTACTACATTCATCAAGAATTGCCCTAGAGAAACGAACGCAAATTTCGATTGAAAAACCGAATACCCAAGTAAGTGTAAATCAAAATAGCCCCTGTTTCGAGCATCAACCTGGTATAATTGCGGTCATACATCCCGGCTGAATAATCCTGAATCCAGTTGATGAGCGCAGCACAATATAACGCAAAGGCAACCAATGCTCCTATGCAAATAAGGAGTAAGAGACGTGTTCTAGACATGTATATTTATGAGTTGGTATGGCAGCTTATGCATTCACTCACTATGTATGACAACTATCGCCGAACCGGGTAACGGCTACGGTTATAGTGAGAAATAAAAACACAGAATTTGGTCAGTCCTGTTAATTATAGAAAGGGTTTATTGACAAGTGTATTAAAATCTAAATCACTAATAGAGAAGCCCATAAGTCTTTGTAAAAATAAATTCTACGAATATGACCACATTCAGGGCAAAAGGCAATCTTTGCTGCTCACATGCCATCCGCATTTAGGCAACGGTAGGATGAATGACCTTTCAACACGAGCCATCGCTACGGTTTAGAAGTTGTTTACTTTGCCATTAATTCAGTATATAATGATCCAGATCCGCCATCTTACTGCTTATCTCGAAGCACTTGCCCCCCTTGTTTATCAGGAATCGTATGATAACGCTGGCCTGATTGTGGGTGATACTACTACCGAGATCACAGGCGTATTAGTGACCCTTGATGCTACAGAAGCCGTTGTTGATGAGGCTATTGCCAAAGGTTGTAATATAATAGTAGCTCACCATCCTATTGTATTCAAGGGGCTGAAAAAACTTAATGGCAAAACCTATGTTGAGCGAACCGTTATTAAAGCCATAAAAAACGACGTAGCCCTTTATGCCGCCCATACGAATCTGGACAACGTAGCAGGGGGCGTAAATTTTAAGATTGCCGAGAAGCTGAACTTGCATAACGTTCGAATATTGGCACCTAAAACGCATGTGCTCAGTAAACTCGTGACGTTCGTGCCTGTTGCAGATACCCAACGTGTGCTGGATGCCCTGTACACAGCCGGAGCGGGTCAGATTGGTGAGTATAAAAACTGTAGTTTTCGTGCTGAAGGAACCGGTACGTATCAACCCGGTGAGAGCAGCCAGCCAGCTATTGGGCAAGTAGGCGAGTATCATGAAGAACCCGAAAATAGAGTGGAAGTCATTATTCCAACCCATCAGCAAGGGCAATTGCTAGCCGCCCTGAAACAGGCGCATCCCTATGAAGAAGTCGCTTATTATCTCACACTGCTGGATAATCAACATCAGGAAGTTGGGTCAGGGGCCGTTGGAGAGTTAAATAAGCCGCTGGACAGCAACTCATGGCTTTCGTATCTGAAAGAACACATGCAACTGAACCTGATCCGGTACACACCCCTCCCCGACCGGCCCATAAAACGTGTGGCGGTGTGTGGGGGCGTTGGCAGTTTTTTACTGCCGGACGCTATTCGGGCAGAAGCCGATATCTTTGTAACAGCCGACTATAAATACCACGAGTTTTTCGACGCCGACGGACGCATAGGCATTTGCGACATAGGACATTATGAAAGTGAAGTCTTCACTAAAGACTTAATTTACGGGCATTTGCTAAAAAAATTCACTACTTTTGCGGTAATTTTATCGGAAACCGATACGAATCCGGTCAAATATTTCTAATGAATCGTGTATACTGAGTAGAGTGGTTATAGAACTGATTAGTTTTCAGCACGTTGCCATAAACTTATGTTAAACATTATTCATTATACAATATACATTATAACACAACACTCCGAATGGAACTGACGATTGCGCAAAAATTAGACGCTCTTCTGAAACTGCAATCCCTTGACTCTCAATTAGACGAACTTATTAAAATTCGCGGTGGTCTACCCGAAGAAGTCCGTGATCTGGAGGACGACATCGCTGGCTTTGAAACACGGATTGGCAAGTTCCAGAGCGAAATCAAGACGCTGGAAGAAGAAATTGAACGCAATCGCGTAGCAAAGAAAGACGCTGAAAAGTTGATCACCAAATACAAAGATCAGCAGATGAACGTCCGGAACAACCGGGAATTTGACGCTATTTCAAAAGAAGTTGAGCTTCAGTCACTTGAAATCGAACTGGTTGAAAAACGCGCGAACGAAGCACAGTTCCGCGTCCGAGGCAAAGAGGAAGAAATCAAAACGACACAGGCAGCCCTGAACGAACGGAAAGAGGATCTGAAAGCCAAACGGCAGGAACTTGATCAGATTACGTCGGAAAGCCAGGAAGAAGAAAAGGAAATTATCAGACAGCGCGATCAACAGGCAACGACCATTGAGCCACGCTTGTTAAATTCCTACAACAAAATTCGGGGCAATGCGCTCAACGGGTTGGCAGTTGTCGTTGTTAAGCGGGGCGCTTGTGGGGGTTGCTTCAACGTAGTACCACCCCAGCGTCAGGCTGATATTAAAGACAAAAAGAAAATCATCGTTTGTGAACACTGCGGACGAGTTTTTGCCGATGTTGAAGGCATGCCTGAACCAGCCGTCGTTGGTCGCGGTCGGTAATCAGCAAAAATTAGTTATCAAAAAGGTCGTCGGGTTGACGGCCTTTTTTGGTTTAGAATAGTCCTTTTGACATTATTTCCTGTTGAAACAACCATGCTGACCTTCATTCGTCGCGTTGCGGTTGCAACAACCCTGCTCGTTTTTCTGCCATTTGTCGTATCAGCTCAGGACTTTGTCTGGACACCCGGTTTGCAACGCGCTTTTTCTGACTTGCAAAAACTGAAAGTTGCTCCTGCCCAACAGCAGATGGCTCGTGAATCTACAGCGAATGGCATTCGAATTTTTCTGGACGATTACGCCGACATGCTTTTGCTTGCCACCTCCGACGATGAGCAGGCCTTTGACCGCCTGAGCGACCGCGAAAGTGACCGGCTCGATGTCCTGAAAAAGTTAGACGATACGTCTCCGTGGCAACGCGTTATGTTAGCTGAAGTACGTCTCCATTGGGCATTTGTAAAACTAAAATTCGGGAAAGAAGTAAGCGCCAGCTGGGATGTAATCCGCGCGTATAAACTGCTGGCGGAAAACCAAAAACGATTCCCCAATTTCCTGCCCACTTATAAGTCACTGGGTACGTTGCACGTAATGATTGGCTCCGTACCTGATAATTACATCTGGGTAGCCAATCTCTTGGGGTTACATGGCAACATTAAACAGGGTCAGGATGAGTTGAAAGGAGCCGGGCAAGATCCCGTTTTTGGTCGCGAAGCCCGTTTGATCGACTTCATGGTGCGTGCTTATGTACTCAAGTTTACCGACGCTGATGAGAAACTGTTGCAACGGTTCATTAGTGAGCATCCCGACAATCTGTTACTCAACTTCTTTGGAGCAACAATTGAGCAGAAAAATGGACATAGCGAACAGGCACTCGCTTATCTGGCGAATCGACCTACGGGAAAAGACTACCTTGCCTTGCCAATAATCGAAAATATTCTGGGCGACATTTCCCTTCAAAAAGGAGAATATCCCTCAGCCATAACTCATTTTCAGCAGTTTCTGGCAACGTACAAGGGCCAGAATTTTCTAAAGGATACGTACTATAAGCTATTTCTCTGCTACTGGTTGGGCGATGACCGTAGCGCCGGTGACATAGCATCTCGTGCCTATTTGCAAAAAGTCATAACTGTTGGGCGCACAACGGTTGAGTCCGATAAAGCCGCGCATAAATTCGCTGATACGTATTTGAAACGAGGTGCCTCACCCAACCAGAAGGTCCTGATGCGTGCCCGACTTGCATCCGATGGTGGTTTCACCGACAGCGCGTTGACTTATCTCCGGCCGTATAGTGAGGCCAAATTTCCGCTGACGCCAGAAAAGGCTGAATATAACTACCGCATGGGGCGCATCTTTCAACGCCGAAATGACTCCGATGCTGCCATTCCCTATCTCAGCCGGGCTCTTACGCTTAGCGAACCGGATCAGTTGTCCTTCGGGGCAACAGCCGCCCTACAGTTGGGCTACATATACAAGCAAAAAAACGATCGTACCCATGCTCGATCGTTTTTTCAGAAGGCAATCAGTTTCAAACGGCATGAGTATAAAAACAGCGTAGATAATAAAGCTCGGGCAGCGTTGAATGAATAACGTAGCAATTGAGACTTATCTTTACCGACTCGTAGTCAACCCGATCTGTATTCCATGAAAGTAGCCGGATTCAGTTTTATCCGTAATGCCGTTCAATTCGATTATCCCGTAGTAGAAGCCATTACGTCTGTATTACCCTTGTGTGATGAGTTTGTGATCGCCGTAGGTGCTTCAGACGACGATACGCTGGATTTGATCAAGTCAATCCCCTCGGACAAAATTCGAATCGTTCATACAACCTGGGATCAAAGCGCTCTTGCGGGAGGACGGGTGTTAGCCCAGGAAACCGATAAAGCTCTTGCTGCCATTTCACCAGATGCCGACTGGGCCTTTTATATCCAGGGCGACGAAGTGTTGCACGAGCAATCTATTCCGGTGGTGCGGGAGGCTATGCAGACGTATCTAAAAGACGAGAATGTCGATGGGCTGCTTTTTAAATACCTGCATTTTTACGGCTCCTACAGCTACGTAGGTGACTCTCGTCAGTGGTATCGTCGCGAAATACGGGTGATTCGAAACACCGGCAATGTAGTCTCCTACAAGGACGCACAGGGTTTTCGAACACGCGACAATCGCAAGTTGAACGTCAAATTGATTGATGCCTATATTTATCACTATGGCTGGGTAAAACCGCCTGAAACACAACGAAAACGGCTTGAATACGCCAATCGCTTTTGGCATACCAGCCATGAGAACATCGCCGACGCAGATGCCCGTGCTAAAGTATTTGACTATGGCGAGATTGATTCATTAGCCCATTTTACGGGAACACACCCTGCCGTCATGCAGCCTCGCGTCGACCGCCTGAACTGGACCTTCGATTTTGATATCACCCAAAAAAAATACACCCCCCGGGTGCGCTTTCTAACCTTCATAGAAAAGCTGACCGGGTGGCGTATTGGCGAGTATAAGAATTACAAATTGTAGAGACGCAATCCCCCTTGCGTCTCTACAATTTACACATCACATATCAATACCGCTTCTTTCAGGCTGGTCAATGGGTCACGTTTAGGAATGAACTCCTGCGCTACGAAGCCTTTGAAACCCGTATCAACAATAGCTTTCATGATGGCTGGGTAGTACAGTTCCTGTGTTTCATCGATCTCATTACGTCCAGGATTTCCGCCCGTGTGATAATGACCAAAGTATTGGTTATTAGCCCGGATGGTACGGATAATGTCGCCCTCCATTATCTGCATATGGTAGATATCATAAAGCAGTTTGAAATTTTCTGAGCCAACTTTTTTACATAGTTCAACACCCCAGGCTGAGTGATCACACATGTAATCTTTGTGATCCACCTTACTGTTGAGCAACTCCATAATCATGGTAACACCATACTTTTGGGCACTGGGCATCAGGCGTTTCAGTCCCACAGCACAATTGTTCATACCTTCTTCATCGCTCATACCCCGCCGGTTTCCCGAGAAGCAGATAACATTCGTTAGACCAGCTTCCTTAAGTTTAGGAAAAATATCCTCGTAGCTAGCTACTAACTCGTCGTGCAATTTAAGATCGTTGAATCCCTGCGGAATACCTTTCCCAGCACCTTGTGCCATAGAGCACGTAAGGCCATATTTCTTCAACACAGGCCACTCGGCGGGTCCAAGCAGATCGATACCGGTCATTCCCATTTCTTTTGCCGACTTGCAAAAGTCTTCGAGTGGAATTTTACCGTAACACCATTTACAAACCGAATGGTTGATTCGTCCCTTTAGCGCAAGGGGAGCTTGTGCATTTTGATTCATAGGACTGGCGAAGGAATCGGTCAGAACAGGCAACGTCAGGGCGGTGCCAGTTATCGTTTTAAGGGCCGTACGGCGGGAGAAGGTCATAAGAATTTAGGGCTATAATTCGCGAATTCGAATATTGCGAAACCAGACTTTGTTACCGTGGTCCTGCAGGGCAATATGACCGCTCGCATATTTACCAAAGCCTTCCCACCCTTTGAATTTACTCTCCGACACCATTTTATCCCATTCGGGACCGCTGGTTGGATACTCTGCCGTTTTCTTACCATTCAGATATTGCTCCGCTTTCCCTTTACTGACAATCAGTTTGGCTTTGTTCCATTGACCAGCCGGATTAGCGGCTCCGGGCGTAACGGGCTTCTGTAAATCATAAAGTGACCCCGCGGTACGGTTGCCATCGCGACCCTGTTTAGCATCGGGGTGGCGCTCATTGTCAAGAACCTGCATCTCAGGCCCCGTATTGTAGGTCGATTTGAATTTAGGGTCTTCATGAACGTGGTAAATAATACCACTGTTGCCACCTTCCGCAATTTTCCATTCTATTTCCAATTCAAAGTCACCGTATTCCTTGTCGGTTACCAGATCACCAGCTCCTCGATCAGTCAAATGAATCGCACCATCATCGACCATCCATTTGTCAGAGACGGGTTGACCCGCTTTCAGATATGTGTGCCAGCCGGTTAAAGTTTTACCATCGAACAAGCTTTCCCACTTACCTTTGGCAGGTTCATTAATACCCATAGCAGGCTTTACCGGATTAATCGAAGCATTGACTGAATGTGACGTAAACGTTAGAGAAAGGGCCAACAGGCCAACCGTCAATTGTGGCCGAAATTGTAGTAAATGGGTGTGAGCAGCCAGATCAATTGCGGGAAAAAGCTTATGGTTCATAGTTAGGAAACGTTTGGATTTTGACGGGGCAATAGTACTAAAAAAAACTACATACATCACGTTTACTAAATATTTACACACTGATTAAAAACGGCGCAATTTTAGACAGGATAAATCTGTTGGATAAATGCAGCATATTTTAGCTTGCTCAACGAACACCAAATATGGAAGCCACAACCCTAGTACCTGCCGAAAAACAACGCTATCAGAAACACCTGAATCTGCCCGAAATTGGCACAAAAGGTCAGTTACAGCTCAAAAATGCCCGAGTACTGGTCGTTGGAGCCGGTGGTCTTGGATGTCCTGTGTTGCTTTATCTGACGGCTGCGGGCGTGGGGACAATCGGCGTTATTGATCCGGACGTAGTGGATTTAAGCAATCTTCAACGGCAAGTTCTGTACACGACGGATGAGGTTGGCAAACCCAAAGCCAAAGTGGCCGTTAGTCACCTGAATCGGCTGAATCCAGATATCAGTTTCGATACGTATACGATGTCGCTTGACATTAGTAACGCCCGCAGCATCATTGAAGACTACGACATTGTTGTTGACTGTACCGACAATTTTAAGGTTCGGTATCTAGTCAATGATATGTGTGTTACGTTAGGCAAGCCTTTTGTCTACGGCGCTATCCATCGGTTCGAAGGTCAGGTAGCCGTACTGAATGCCGATCTTGGCGAGGGGCTTCGTGGACCAACGTATCGGTGCCTGTTTCCACAATATCCGAATGAGATTGAAATCCCGAATTGCAACGACACGGGCGTTTTGGGTGTGCTGCCGGGCGTGATTGGTACGTATCAGGCCAACGAAGTCATCAAACTTATTACGGGTATTGGCCAATCCCTAAGCGAACACCTGCTGATGATCGACCTGCTGTCGATGGGTCAGCAGAAAATCAAAACCAAGCGTCGGGTCGATGCCGAAGAACTGGCAGAACAAGGCTTGATATCAATGGGCTTACCTCCAGCTCCTGGTACGTTAGGCCCACAAAAAATGTCGGTGCAGGAACTAGCCGACCGACTATCACTAGGCGAATCTATCTTTCTGCTGGATGTACGCGAACGGCCCGAATACGATTTATGTCACCTGGATAATGCCGTCCTGATTCCGGTTAGCATGATCCCTAACAATCGGAAACGTATTCCAACCGATCGACCCGTTGTTGTTTACTGTCACCACGGCATTCGTTCGGCGAATGTTGTTCAGTACCTGTACGCGCAGGAAGGACTAACGAATCTGTACAATCTCGACGGCGGCATCAATGCCTGGGCGCGAGACGTTGAGCCTGCGATGGCGGTATATTGACCCGAAGTCACTGGTGCGTAATGAGTTAACGTTCCATCTATTTGTGGTGGCGAAACTGCCCGGAACCAAGCCCTATTCATGACTGTTTTCGGTACGATGTAATGGAAGTGAGCAAGTGCTATACCGCCGTTACGTCCGATTCGTACCTAACAATCATGTTCCTTACAGTTTTAAAGTCAAAACTCCATCGCGTCAAAGTCACGCAGGCAGAACTCAACTACGTCGGAAGCATTACCATTGATGAAGACCTGATGGAGGCAGCCGGTCTACTCGAAAATGAGCAGGTTCATATCGTTAACAATAACAATGGTGAGCGGCTTGTCACCTACGTTATCAAGGGTAAACGCGGTTCGGGCATCATCTGCCTCAATGGAGCGGCTGCCCGCAAGGCACAGGTTGGCGATATCATCATTATTATTGCCTATGCCATGATGACCGCCGAAGAAGCTGAAGCCTATAAACCAACGGTTGTTTTCCCGGATACTAATAATCGGTTGGTGAAAGGTTAAGCCTTTTATTTACCGTTAACACCCATTTGGGCGAAACTCCGTTACTTTGTAACGGAGTTTTTTGTAACGCGGCTGGAAAGCCGCATTAATGGTTATTTCAGCGCGGCTTTCCAGCCGCGTTACACGCTTTATGAATTTAACAAATATTCTTAAATACGTCATTTCACTGGCCATTGCTGGTGGGTTACTTTGGTTTACATTCCAGCAAAGTCATCTTGACGCAGCCGATCTGTGGCGCAAAATCAGTGCAGCCGATTATCGATGGATAGTGGCATCTGCCTTCTTTACGATTATTGCGCACTGGAGCCGGGCCGAACGATGGCGTATTTTGCTGGAGCCTGTCGTTTCTCAACGTCCAAGTTCGATTGATGCAACGGCGAGCGTATTGACAGGTTATCTGGCAAATTTGGCGTTGCCGCGGGCGGGCGAAGTAGCCCGTTGCGGCACACTGTATAGATTATCGGGCGTGCCGGTCAATGTCAGCTTTGGTACGGTCGTTGCCGAGCGGCTGTTTGACGTACTGATGCTGCTGCTTTTGCTGGCCGCTACATTCGTGCTGGAATTTGACCGCTTGAGTCAGTTTTTCATGGAGTTCCTGGGCGGCAAATTGCCCAAAGGGTCCAGTGGATCGGGCGTTCTGCTGCTGGCTGGCGCGGTGCTGTTAGGGCTGGCTATACTAGGCTGGTTTTTATTCAACCGATACCGCGAAGCACTGGGTCGGCACCCACTCTATCAAAAGGTTAGCGGCTTCCTAACGGGGTTGATGTCGGGGCTTCTGAGCGTTCGTAAATTGCGTCGGCCAGGGGCATTTTTATTCCATACGCTCCTGATCTGGACTATGTATTACCTGATGTCGTACACGTTGTTTTTTGCGATGCCTGCCACGGCCAATCTTGGTCCATTGGCGGGGCTAACCATTTTAGTGGTTGGTTCGCTGGGCATGGCAGCCCCAACACCGGGCGGCATCGGTTCGTTTCACTTATTGGTTGGTCAGGTGGCTTTGCTCTACGGCCTAACGGGCCAGGATGGGCAAGTACTCGCTACGTTCATTCATGGTGTGTCAACAATTATGATCATCATTCTGGGTATTCTGGCCTTGTTAGTCGTTCTGCTTCGGCGCAATAAAGTAACCGACGCAGCCGATGTACTGGACGATCCGAAGGCCATTAAACTGGAACGATAAGGTATTTTCTTTTATGACCGAATCCAAAATTCTTACCCGCGAACAAGCCATTCAACGGGCTGACCAGTGGAGAGCCGAAGGCCAGCAAATCGTTTTTACGAACGGCTGTTTTGACATAGTCCACCTTGGCCATATTGATTATCTGGAAAAAGCGCGACACCTCGGCGATCGCCTGATTTTAGGCCTCAACACTGATGCGTCGGTTAGTTGCGTTAAAGGGCCATTACGCCCTGTGGTAGATGAATATGCCCGCGCCCGACTTATGGCTGCCTTCGAATTTGTCGATGCGGTTGTCCTCTTCGGCGAACCCACGCCTATCGAATTAATTGAAGTTATTCGGCCTGATGTCCTGGTTAAGGGGAATGATTATACGGTGGCAACTATCGTTGGCGCTGATTTTGTGCTGGGCCGGGGCGGACGCGTAGAAACGGTTGCGCTGGTACCGGGCTACTCCACCACCAAACTTATTGACCGGATTAAACAAAGCTATTAGACCGGTATATCAACGCTTATAGCTCCGTTATACCGGTTAATTAATTTTAATCTATCATTCTTATGGATTCAGGAATAAAGACGCTATTTTTAAGTCCCGTTACGTAGTTTGGCAGCGTTCGTAGGCGGGTTTCCTGATAATTTCCGTTCCAGTAATTACCTCGTAAACCGACAACGCACGAATGAATTCGATTTCGCTACGTAACAAACGCCGTTTCTGGGTTTGGGTCCTGATTTTACTATTACCCATAACCGGCAAATCGTCCGTTGATCATACCGCCGATCAGATTCTGGGCATCTGGGAATTTCCGGGCAGAGGTTCAACGGTTGAGTTGTATCGTACGGGAGATCGCTACTTTGGCCGCATTGCCGATGTTAGTCAAACGGGACAAGAACGGTTCGGACTGACCAAAAATCAACTACTCATCAGCAATCTGGGATTCGATGGCAATGGCTGGTCGGGAGGTGAGCTGATTCACCCTAAAACGGGAATTCATTTTAGCCTTGAGGTAAAAATGATTGACTCAAAAACTCTGAACGCCCGGATTTTTAAAGGCTTCCGCTGGATACATAAAGAATTTGTATTGACGCGGGAAAAAACGTCCTAGATGGCTTCATTTCAGCATAAAATACGGCTCCACTTACGCAAATAGGTGGAGCCGTATTTGTGTATTGGCTTGTTAAATGGAGTATTAGCTTGATAAATGGTCAATCTAACGGGATACTTTTTCGGGTAAACTGTTGTTTTACTATCAACGGGTACTAAGTTTCCTGTTTAGAACGAACCAAAAACCTGACTAATTAACAATGGCATTTTCCTGGATATTGATGATTGTTATCTTCGGCCTCAGCGCGTTTGTGAGCTGGCGGTTACGAAGTAAGTTTAACGAATACTCCCAAATTGGTCTCAGTAACGGCATGAGCGGTGCTGAAGTAGCCCAAAAAATGCTGAATGATAATGGCATATACGACGTCCGGGTTGTTTCGGTTGAAGGTATGCTCACCGACCACTATAATCCGGAGGAGAAAACCGTTAACCTCAGCGCTGATGTTTACTACGGCCGAAGTGTAGCGGCTGCGGCTGTAGCTTCGCACGAATGTGGGCACGCAGTGCAACATAAATTAGCCTATGGGCCACTCAAACTCCGTTCGGCAATGGTACCCGTACTGACGGTATCATCGCGTTATTTGCAGTGGGTGTTGCTGGCGGGTATTCTGTTATTGAATACAACGCCCTTACCGCTTGCGATCGGTGTAGCACTTTTTGCCTTAACGACACTGTTTAGCTTCGTTACGTTACCCGTTGAATTTGACGCCAGCCGCCGGGCACTCGCCTGGGTACAAACGACCGGTGTTGTGAATCAACGTGAGTATGGTTTTGCCAAAGATGCACTGTGGTGGGCGGCTATGACCTACGTAGTGGCGGCTCTGGGTTCATTGGCCACACTACTTTATTATGCCAGCCTTTTGATGGGTGGCCGCCGAAGCGACTAACAACAACTAGGCGAACAGACTTCTCCAATGCAAAAAGCCCTGCCATCACTGACAGGGCTTTTTGCATTGGAGAAGAATTTAATTCGTGGCGTAATCGTCTACTTACGTCAGACGTAGATGCGACAATACGGTTACTACGTAGCCCGATTCAACCATTTCCTGCGTTGGTGCGGATCGATCAATGAGCGTTCCCGCTACGGCTACGGCCAGCGCAATGACAAGAGCAGGCCAGAAGCCAACGATGGTAAAACTGTCCATTACCTTGTCAATCAGTTTTAGGAGAATGGCTGTCACAATAATTCTGACGATACCCGTCAGCAGGAAGAAGGTAACGAGGTTGAGTGGAAAGCGAATAAGCCAGCCCACAAAAAAATTCAGTAAGCCAAGGAGTAGTGCAATCAGTACGGCTGTGCCAAAATTCTTGACATCAACCTGGGGCATAAGGTAGGCCAGACCAAAAATTACGGCGGCATCGAGCAGTAAATGTAGGATGAGATTCATCTAATCAGGTGTATTTGGTTTCTTGAACAACTGTTTTGTATTCTGATGGTTTAGAAATTATAGCAAACCTTGAACCATGCAACGTCTCTGGATCTTACTCTTCATTTTTTTTACAGCCTGTGGTCAAGGCTCATCTCAGCAACAGTCAGCTACGACCTCCCCAACAGATTCTACGAAGGTTTATCGCTTTGGTGAGGCCAGCCGCGATGGCATTGGCAAAATTTACCAGAATCGCGAAATCGCTCAGGTTATGGGTCACCTGGGTGCGTCCTGGCTCGAACGTCCGGAACGCGAACGGGAAGAACGTACTGATTTACTATTGAAAGCTCTCAATTTGAAGCCGACCGACGTAGTAGCTGATATAGGTGCCGGAACGGGTTTTTTTACGTTTCTGATGTCGCCCAAACTGCCTCAGGGGAAAGTGCTGGCGGTAGACATCCAGCCCGAAATGATTACGTACCTGAACGAAGGAAAAGTAAAACGAAAAATTACCAACGTACAGCCTGTGCTCGGCACAGAGTCAGACCCCAAATTGCCTGCCAGCAGCACTGATCTAGCCATTTTGATTGATGCCTACCACGAATTTTCCTACCCCCGCGAGATGATGGGTCATATTGTGACAGCCTTGAAACCGGGTGGACGCGTAGTGCTGGTTGAATATCGAGCCGAAGACCCGAACGTACCGATCAAAGAACTTCATAAACTAAGCGTAGCGCAGGCAACGAAAGAGATGAAAGCGGCCGGGTTGAAGTTGATCAAAAATGATGACCGGCTACCACAACAGCACATCATGTTTTTCGGAAAGTGATGTATCCAGTCTCGAATAGCGTTGGGTTCAGATTTCTTCCTCAGTAGATTACAACCGTTCGGCCCGTTTTAGAATCTCTTGGAAAATTACTATCCATATGCAGATTTCCTATCTTCTCGTCGGACTGGCATTTCTTCTGGCAGGTTGCAAAGATGATAATGGTGTTCAGGTTCAATCATTCGATGCACCCGTGCAGTCGCTCGCTGACTTACCTACCGATTATCAGCCGATTCTGCAGGGTAGCTCGGTGGCTGGCCGCTTAAAAAGCGAGACATACGCTGGGCAGCTAACCAGCGAATGGCGCTACAATCAACAAGGTAAAATAGTGGAATGGCGTAATTATAAAGCGGGACAAGTAACAACAGCCGATCAATACCGCTATGATGCGACTGGGCGGCTTCGCTACGTACAGCATTTTGATAATGAGTGTGGCTACTCAAGCCTATCCAGTTGTAGTGGTCCTGTAAAATGGACAAGTTATAATGAATTTAATACGGACGATGCTGGACGTATTCAGGAAAGTCGAACGTTCTTAAAACAGTCGGAGCAATGGGAACTACGCAGTGTAGCCACGTATGAATACAATAGTCAACAACTGCCCGTGAAGGTTCTGATGTATGACAGTACCCGTAAATTAGGCAAAACTCAGGAGTTCACCTACGACGGTATAGGCAACATCATTTCGTTACGAGAAATCAGCACAAACACCACACCTGAATACGCAGATCGCACCTTTCGTTATGAATACGATCAGGGGCTCAACCCGTATGCTGGTACAGTGCATTACATTTCCGCTTTTTTTTCAAGCCGACATGTTCAGCTTACGCCAGGCACAAACTATGAGTACGCGGCAAATGGGTATCCATTACGTATCCATCAAAACAACCTGGTGAGCGAGCTAGCGTATTATTGATTCGCCAGCTTACTCTTCCGGAAACCATAGGAAAAATAAATCACCAGACCGATAATGAGCCAGATACCGAAAATCCGCCAGTTGCTGGCTCCAAGCTCAGTCATCAAATAAAGATTTGTCAAAATGCCGATTACCGGAAGCAGCGAGAAATTA
The DNA here is from genome assembly GCF_900112365.1 of Spirosoma endophyticum. Taxonomy (GTDB): domain Bacteria; phylum Bacteroidota; class Bacteroidia; order Cytophagales; family Spirosomataceae; genus Spirosoma; species Spirosoma endophyticum. Next base: position 1,070,087 of record NZ_FOLQ01000001.1, read on the forward strand.
TGCCGGAATCCCTGAACAGCCAAAACAATCCATACACCCCAAAACACAAATAACAACGGTTTACTCCCCATCGTTTGCAGCAGATCGGCACCCGTGAGCGCATAGGCCACTACGGCTAGCAACACCAGCCCAATAATGTATTTGCCATTTACGTAAGGCACCTTAAATTTAGACTGTGCCGTCAATCCTTTGGCATCCAGAAACAAGATGCCCGCGCAGACCAGGATGAAGGCAAAGAACGTACCAACGCTGGTCAAATCGACGAAGAATTTAAGATCCATAAACATGGAGGGCACAGCCACAATGATACCTGTAATGATGGTTGCAAACGAAGGCGTTTTGTATGTAGGATGGATCGTCGCAAACCGTTTCCAAAGCAGGCCATCCCGGCTCATGGTCATCCAGATGCGCGGCTGGCCGAGTTGATACACCAGCAAAGCACTGGTAATGGCAACTACGGCGCTTACTGAAATCACACCCGCCACAAAGTCAAGATTTACTTTCTGGAACACATAGGCCAGCGGGTCGCTCACACCCAACTCTTTATAATTGACCATTCCGGTAAGCACCAACGTAATCAGTACGTAGAGAACCGTACAGATTGCCAGGCAATAGAGCATGGCTCGGGGCAGATCACGTTGCGGATTTTTACACTCCTCGGCTGTAGTGGAAATGGAATCGAACCCGATAAACGCAAAAAATACAGAGGCCACTCCGCTCAACACGCCCGACATTCCATTCGGCGCAAAGGGTGACCAGTTCGCGGGTTTTACGTAAAAAGCGCCTACTCCAATAACCAGGGCAATGACGGCCAGCTTGAGCAAAACCAGAATATTACTGGCCGCACGAGATTCCTTGATACCGATGTAAACCAGGGCCGTAATCAGAACCGTAACAGCACCAGCCGGAAGATTAGCAATCAATTTCAAGCCACCCAATTCTGGCGCGTTGGCATACGCATTAGCTAACGTACGTACATTGTCAGGTAAGGTACTGAGAGCCGTGCCCGCCTGTTGGGTCTGCTGTACTAACTCGAACGCCTTCGACGCCGAACCATAATCCGTAGCGAAATATTTGGGAAATGTAATGCCGAAGCCGCTTAACATCGACGTAAAATATTCTGACCACGAAATAGCCACGACCATGTTGCTAACCGCATATTCAAGAATCAGCGCCCAGCCGATCACCCAGGCAAAAATCTCACCGAAGGCTACGTAGGCATACGTGTAGGCACTTCCACTCACGGGGACCGTACTGGCAAACTGTGCATAACTGAGGGCCGTGAAAACACAGGCAATTGCCGTGAACACGAACAATAGCGATACTGCCGGCCCACCGTTGTAACTTGCCAGACCAATAGTGCTGAAAATACCGGCTCCAATGATAGCTGCAATTCCAAACGAGGTCAGGTCGCGTACGCCCAGCGTCTTCACTAACTTGCTCGACTCGCTGCCAGCTGCATCACTCAGGATTTGTGCAACAGTTTTTTTACGTAAAATGGACATGTATAGGTGGGAAAAACGGTGTCTATTGCGGTTAAACCGCTAAAAATAGAAATTCTTTCCGGTTTTTTGTCTGTTCCCTACACATTCCTACTATGTCAATTCAGTATACTACATCGTTCATTGTTCAGCATTAGCCATAAATCATGTCTATCCAGATTAAGAGCCTTACCAAAGAATACAATCAACAGCGGGCCGTCGATCAGATTTCGCTAACCGTGAAACCAGGTGAGATCGTTGGTTTCCTGGGACCAAATGGTGCGGGAAAATCGACAACCATGAAAGTAGCTACGGGCTACCTCCCCCCCACCGAAGGTACGGTGGAAGTGAACGGATTCGACGTTCTGACCCAGCCAATGGAGGTACGACGTAGCGTTGGTTACTTACCCGAGCATAACCCGCTCTATCTGGATCTATACGTAAAGGAATACCTTCGCTTTGCCGGAGCCTTGCACGGGCTAAGCGGCTCGAATCTGAGCCGACGTATTACTGATATGATTGAACTGGTTGGTTTAGGCCGCGAACAGCACAAACGTATCGGGCAGCTCTCGAAAGGATACCGGCAACGCGTCGGTCTGGCGCAGGCCTTACTTCACAATCCACCTGTATTGATTCTGGATGAACCAACAACTGGCCTCGACCCAAACCAGCTGGCCGAAATCAGACAGGTTATTCGCGATGCGGGCCGCGACAAAACAGTACTTTTTTCTACGCACATCATGCAGGAAGTCGAAGCCGTCTGCGATCGGGTGGTGATTATCAATAGAGGTAAAATCGTAGCGGACGGCTCTTTGAGTGAGCTCAGAAGTGCATCATCTGGAGACGGTGTCGTTGTGGTAGCCGAGTTTGAAGGTAATTTAGCCAATCCAGACGTCTTGAAGACCGTTTCGGGCGTTACGCATGTTGAGCTATTGACACAAGGTCAGTATCGAATCTCTGCCGAACAAAACACTGACCTGCGGGCAGCTATCTTCCGCCTTGCCGCCGATCAGAACCTAACGCTCGTAGGATTACGTCAGCAGGAAAGTTCGCTGGAAGGAATATTTAAGGAATTGACGAAGTGACGCGGGCATCTTATCCATCTATAAAATTACTGGGTCCAGCTATAAAAACAGAAGGCGAGACACATGTCTCGCCTTCTGTTTTTATAGCTGTATTTAAACTGAGGATATCTTGTCCGCGTTACTACCGCGCGGTTGCCATCAGCGGGTACTGATCAAATATGGATCGTACGATGCCCTTGAAGTAATTATTCTTGAAATTCTGGTTGCGCATCATTTTAGATGCATAGCCTTTCCAGATTACCTGATAGGATTCGGCGTCAATGAGCGAAATCATCAGCGTGCCTTCATCGAGGTTATAGTCAATGCGCTTATACGTAGCGTCATCATCTTCGCGAACAACCCAATCCTTCATAACCGGCTGCTGATAGCCCCGAAAACGCAGATCGGAACGGAATATATTATACGAAATCAGCAGATTGGGGTTTCGATTGCTGACGCGATAGCCCCGGGCTTCCATCTGGTGCCGGATAGCATCCTGAATGTCGGAACAGAGGAGTGTGGAATCAACGAATTCACACTCTAAAAAATTAAACGATTCGTAGTTCTTAAAATGGCCCTCGTAGCTATAATCATTCTCTACAAATAACCTACTTGGCGAACAGCCCGCCATAGCGACAACAGCCAGTGTAAATAGAATTCCGATGCACTTTTTCATACTCACCTTTGTAAAAGTTTTCAACAAATAGATTATAATAAATAGTTATGGTAGTTAACAAGGGATCATTTACGGTCAAACCCAAATATAATCGTAATTGTTTGGCAAACAATAGGCTACCGCCAAATTTTATTACTTATTTAAACCTCGGTAAAACTCCAGTCCTCGTCGCATTTCAGATGCAGTAACCGGAATATCGAACGCACAACTACCCGGCCCATCAAGTAACGCCATTCTGACCTGATGTCCCCGGTTTTTCTTGTCCTGTAGGGTCAATGATAAAATCGGTTCGATGTCGCCATCCAGAAGACGTACATTTCCATATACGGCAAAAATGTATTCTTCGATTTGCGTCAACACGATTTCGTCGATCATCTTTTTGTGTACCGCAATATAGGCCTCAGCAATCATCCCTACCGCAATTGCTTCGCCGTGGAGAAGACGCTTGCGGGGCTGTGTCAAAAAGTACGTCTCAACCGCATGGCCCAACGTATGGCCGAAGTTCAGAATCTTACGCAACCCCTTCTCGGTTGGGTCCTGTTCAACGATGCGCTGCTTAACTGCTACGGAGTGCGCCACCAGGGTTGACCAGTCCTGCTCCTCAAGATCGCGCCGACGAATTTCGTCCCACATGGTAGCATCAGCAATCAGGCAATGCTTAATGACCTCCGCAAAACCCGACCGCAGTTCCCGTTCGGGTAACGTCGCCAGGAACGTAGTGTCGATCAATACGGCTTCGGGTTGCTTGAACACACCAATGTGATTTTTGAAACCCCGAAAATCAATACCAAGCTTACCGCCCACGCTGGCGTCTACCTGCGACAGCAACGTAGTAGGCAATTGAGCGAAAGCAATGCCCCGTTTATAGGTAGCCGCGCAAAAACCACCCATATCGCCAATAACACCACCCCCTAAATTCAGCACCAGGGCATGACGGTCAAAATTAGCGCGTGTCAGGGCATCCCAAATTAATTCGCAGGTAGCAATGTGCTTCTGCTCCTCTCCCGATTTCAGACGGATCAGCGTATGCTTCGGCAGAAAGGATTTAAGTTCGGGGTAGCAAAAACGGGACGTATGATTATCGGCAATAACGGCAATGTCCGAAAAGTCATTAGAATCAAGGAAAGCAGGCAGGCTTTCGGCAAGTGGGGCAATCGATACGGTAGACATGCGGTAAAAATACGTCAGTCGCCGGTTGGTATAAAGGTAAGACCATAAGTATTTTTAGCTTTACCAACAAATCCTCTCTCCCTGTCTGTATGAAGGCTCGCTACGGTGTTCTGGCCGGTTTATTTCTGCTCTCAACCATTACCTACCTCGACCGCGTTTGCATGAACGTAGTGAGCAAATACGTCAAATCAGATCTACACCTCGACAATGAACAATTCGGCTGGATACTGGGCGCGTTCTCGCTATCGTATGCCCTGTTCGAAATTCCAACTGGTTCCCTGGGCGACAGGATTGGTCCCCGGCGTGTCCTGACGCGTGTTGTTCTGTGGTGGTCAGCCTTCACGGCCCTTACAGGTACGGCCTTTACTTTTTTGTATCTGCTTATCGTTCGGTTTCTGTTTGGTATTGGTGAAGCGGGCGCTTATCCAAATGCGTCTATCGTTATTGCCCGCTGGTTTCCGGCGGTTGAGGTTGGGCGGGCACAGTCGGTTATCTGGGCGGCCGGACGATTGGGTGGTGCTTTAACGCCCCTGCTGGTGATTCCGCTGGTCCACTGGGCTGGCTGGCGATGGGCCTTTGCCTTGCTGGGCTTAACGGGTGTCTTATGGGCCTTAGGCTGGTACATTTGGTTTCGCGATGAACCATCTGAGCAACCCGGCATCCGGGCCGAGGAAGTTCGTGAAATCGAATCGGGTCGTAACCTCAAGCAGAGTGACCACCGAATTCCGTGGACGACCATTATCCGCAACCCCGATCTATGGGCGTTGATGCTGATGTGTCATCTGTTCTTCTACGGATCGTATTTCTTCACGAACTGGTCGTCGGTCTATTTTCAGGAAGGACGCGGCATGAGCGAAGATCAAACCAAGAATTTTATTTCGCTTTCCTATTTTCTGGGCGCTATTGGCTGTCTGGTGGGCGGTACGTTGAGCGATGTTCTGACGAAACGATATGGACTTAAAATCGGGCGCCGGGTGGTGGGCGTGGGAGGTCTGGGCTTATCGAGTTTATTTTTCCTGCTGGCTGGCCTTACTACGGATAACCAAATGGCGGGTTACTATCTGGCGATCTGCGTGTTGATGAAAGATCTGGCCTTGCCTGTGGCCTTTGCCGTATGCGTGGACATTGGGCAACGTAACGCGGGTACGGTAACTGGCTCCATGAATTTTGCCGGACAGCTGGGTGGCTTTTTCATTACCATTCTGTTTGGCACCATTGTCCAGCACACCAACAATTTCAATTACCCATTATTTATGATTGCGGGTTGCCTTTTGGTGAGTGCGCTCTTGTGGCTACGTATTGATCCAACCAAAACTGTAGCGATAAAATAAAGGTAACGCAGCAGGAAAGCCGTGAAGCTGCAGGTTAATTCTATAGGCGTTGTTTCGCTATATCATTTAACCTGCGGCTTCACGGCTTTCCTGCCGCGTTACTACTACGTTCTTTTCTACGAAATAACTTTCAGTCCTTCCGCAAATGCCTGCATTTGTGGCATTGTGCCCAACGAAACGCGGCACCAGTATTGACCATCGAACTTCCACTGACGAATACTCACGCCCTTTTCCATCATCCGACCTACGAAATCTTCGCCTTTCATCCGGATTGGGAACATCACGAAGTTAGCGCCCGACGGGAGCGGTTCGTAGTTTGTTTGCTTCAACACGCCATACAGATAATCTTTCGACTCCTGTGTTTTGCCCAGCGAGAATTTGATGAAATCCTTGTCCTGCAAGCTCACCATGGCCGCCCGTAAGGTCGTCATACTCATGGAGCTGCCACCCGTTGCGAACTTGGCAATCTGTTCCAGCAATTCAGGCTTGGCAATCATATAACCGGCCCGAAGTCCGGCGAAACCGTGTACTTTCGAGAAGGTCTTCGTTATGATTACATTGCTTCCTTTCTTCACCATATCCACCATTGTATAAGCTTTTGGATCTGGCGTATAGTCGATATAGGCTTCGTCAACCAGAATTGGCGTCTTAGTGCCTACAGCATCGCAGAATGCCCGCAGTTTGCCAGGATCAACCGTGATGGCCGTTGGATTGTTCGGGTTGCAGAGATAGACCATACCCGTCTGACTCCCAATACGTTCGTTAAGTTTATTCAGGTTGATGTCGTATCCATCGGCTGCAACGAGGGGCACTTTGTCCATCGTAATGCCGTGTTTGATAGAGGTACGTGGAAGCGCGTCGAAGGTTGGGTCGGGCGCCACAATGGTACGCCCGGCGTTTGCCCGGTAAGCCGCCCAAAGTGAAGCTGCCGTGAGTAACTCGCCTGACCCTGCACCCAGCAGTACGTAATCTTCTGGAACGCCTTCGGTTTCTGCAATCAGTTTACGGAATTGCTTCGCGTACTCCATCGCGTAGAGGTAACCATCGGGCGCTGCTTCGGTGATGGTTTTCAGCGCTTTTGGTGAAGGCCCATAAGGGTTTTCGTTCGCCGACAAACGGGCTTTTATGGCAACCTTAGGCACTTCAAAGCCCATTGGCATTTCGGGTTCTGGTTCGCAGAATGCGGCTGGAGCCGTCATTAAACCCAGACCAGATAACATACTGGCCCGGAGCCAGTCACGACGATTGATAGACATACGAGTATGTTTGTATAACGTACTACTAGATAGATGAAGAATATCTTTGTTTGTGGAGTTAACGACTCACAGAATCAGGCAAGTAGGTGAGTCGAAACCGCTTATTTTGTTGTACTATCGCTAATAGACCAAATATAGGGCCTAACAAGGCCCTTTCAAATAAATAGTTCGCTTTATTAGTAAAGTATTTTATAAAATTTCAATAAATGCAATAATTACAAAATAAAACACAAACTCATGTGATAACTAATTTCAATACGTTGAAATACACACGCTAATGTAGTCTACTACACACGCTATTCCAGGATGGTTAAATCTTCGACTCGAATCGTCCAGGCACACCGAAAATGGCCCAATGGGCAAGCCATGCGCCCGTGTAGCGTGCAAGGCTTGCAATCGAGTAGCTCGGGCGTTTGAACAATGCGTGATACGTCAGCCAGCGGCCCAAAGCCAAATTCGGGAACGGTCGAGCAAAAGATAGCCGTCGTCGGCGCATTCATCGCCGAGCACAAGTGAAGTGGTGCCGAATCATTTACATAGTTCATTACAGCATCCTGCTGTAATGCAGCCGATTGCAATAACGTCAATTTCCCGGCCAGATTCACTACGTTCACTTGTCGCCCCGTCAGTTCCCGAATGGTCTCGCAAGCGACTTTATCAGTTGGCGCACCTACTAAATAGACTCTCAAATTTCCAGGCAAAGACTGAATTAATTCGACCCAGCGTTCCGTCGGATATTGCTTCGTAAACCAGACCGACATAGGTGCCATGCACACATACGGCTGTCTTTTGTACATACTAACCACTTCATAGTCGGGCATAGACGGGTAAAGTTTTGGGCGCGTGAGCGATCTGAAGGCCGGTAGATTAACCGGTTTCCCGTCTATTTCCAGTGCACGTAATAAACCGGCATTCCGATCAACCTCATGTATACCCGGCTCAAACCGGTGTTCGACCTGCCGCGTAAAAAATCGGGAAAATGGATTCTTGTTAAACCCGACGGTACATTTTGCGCCCGATAAAGCCGTCAGTAATCCCATGGTACCATAGCGTTGTAAATTCAGCACCGCATCATAGTTCCGGGCACGGACAGTACGTAATAACCGCCATAAATCCCGATATTTGGTACCCTTTTTATGCCAGATCAGGACATCGTTCAGGAAGGGATTATTTGCCAGCAGACTCTCGTTACCTTTGCGCACCAGCACATCCAACACAGCGTTAGGCCAGGTTTCGTGCAGCTGTTCGAGTAAGGCAGTAGCCAGAATTACATCGCCAATGAAAGCGGTTTGAATAATCAGGAACCGGGGTGGATTGGTTGCGGTTATCATTAGTACGCTCAACACGTCGTTACGACTGCGTAAATTGTTAAGAATGGAAGATTACGAAGTTTATACTCTGCCCAACGGAATTCGAATAGCACATAAACAAATTCCGCATACGCAGATTTCCCATTGCGGCATCATGCTCGACATCGGTAGCCGCGACGAACAACCTCACCAGCAGGGATTAGCCCACTTCTGGGAACACATGGCTTTCAAAGGTACGGAGAAACGAAAATCCTACCATATTATCACTCGTTTAGAAACGGTTGGTGGTGAGTTGAACGCCTATACTACGAAGGAAAAAGTATGTTTTCATGCATCGGTACTGGATAAACATTTCGAGAAGGCAGCCGAATTATTAGCCGACATTACGTTCCACTCGGTATTTCCCGAAAAGCAAATCGAGCGCGAGCGGAGCGTTATTCTGGAAGAGATGGCGATGTATTACGACTCGCCCGAGGATGCCATTCAGGATGATTTCGATGAGTTAGTGTTCCCGAATCACGCCCTTGGCGGCAATATTCTCGGCACGATGGAAACGGTTGGGTCATTTGGGCGCGATGATCTGCAGCGATTTATTGCGGAGAACTACGACACGAGCCGAATCGTATTTGCCTCTGTTGGTAGGCTTCCCTTTAAACAGGTTGTGAAAGTGGCCGAAAAATACTTCCGCGATGTACCAGCACAGCACTCGGTCCGTCAGCGCAAAACGCCCACTACGTATGTACCGCGTCAAACCCGCGTAGAACGACCTATTACACAGGCTCAGTGCGCGCTCGGCCGGCCAGCCTACGGCTTGACCGACCCGCGACGACTCCCGTTTTTCATGCTCGTCAATCTGCTTGGTGGCCCCGGCATGAACTCGCGACTGAATCTGAATCTGCGCGAAAAATATGGGCTGGTCTATTCGATCGATGCCAGCTACACACCGTATCTGGACACGGGTTTTCTAGGCATCTATTTCGGCACAGACCCTAAAAAGGTGGACAAAGCGCACTCGCTGATCATGAAAGAGTTGAAGCGATTGCGTGAACAGCCACTTACTACGTTGCAATTGCATCAGACTAAAGAGCAGTTAATTGGACAGTTGGCCATGTCGGAGGAAAGCAATAACAGTTTTATGCTGATGATGGCCAAGAGCCTGCTGGACATTAACCGCGTTGAAGCGTTGAATGATATTTTCAGCGACATCAAATCCGTTACGTCGGAGCAATTACAAGGTCTCGCTCAGGAGGTTTTCGACGAAAATCAGTTCAGTTCACTCACGTTTGTACCCGAGAAATAAGTCGATAGTCAGTAGTCGTCAGTCATCCGCAAAATAGTATTGACTGACGACTACTGACTGTCGACTGTTTACTATTATGACTATCAAAGACGCTCAAACCACCGTTGACGAGTGGATCAAGACCGTTGGTGTTCGCTATTTTAACGAGCTAACAAACATGGCGATGCTCACGGAAGAAGTTGGAGAGGTCGCTCGTATTATTGCCCGTCGTTATGGCGAACAGTCTGAAAAAGAGTCAGATAAGAACAAAGACCTGGGCGATGAAATGGCCGACGTACTATGGGTACTCATTTGCCTCGCCAACCAGACGGGCATTGATCTGACAGAGGCTTTTCAGAAGAATATGGACAAGAAAAATATCCGGGATGCTACGCGGCATCTGAATAATGAGAAACTGAAGTAATACGTAGCGCGGACGGTTTACCATTGCGATGGAAACCCACGTTACGTAAAAAAAATCCCCGCAGACATCAGATGTCTGCGGGGATTTTTGCTGTGTGTCAAATTCAGGTCGTTTACTTTTGGAAAGATCCGAAAATGTAATCCCAGAATGGCGACGATACGCCGTAATTGCTTTCGGAATTTTTGTAGTGATGTACACTGTGGTTTACCCACAATTGCTTAAAGAAGTTTTTGGGTGGCGCGTAGGCATGAACAATAAAATGCACGGCCAGGTAGCCCGAATACCCTACCAGAAAACCAGGAAAGAAGGCATAAGCCGCTTCGCCCATCATCAGGAAAAATAAGCCAAAAAATGCACCTGCCACAAAAATCGCCAGGGCGGGAGGCATTGCCAGACGGGTTTTATCCTTCGGATATTCATGGTGAATGCCATGAAATGTATACTGAATTTTAGCCCGTTTTGGCGTCGTTGGCGCCAGGTGATACAGGTATCGGTGCAGCACATACTCGAATATCGAAAATACGAATAGACCCGTAAAAAAAAGCCCCGCAATAATCGACGTGCCCATGTCAGTATACGTGAAGGCATACCAACCCAGGAACGCAGACAATACCAGCCACATCGTGATGGGCACCATGATGTGCGTACGCGAAAGAGCTTCTAGTACAGGATTATCGAATAGTTTTTTGGTGCCGCTGTTTTTAGGACGGGTTTTTCCGTGCCCGGCCATAGTGTGTAGCTTCTCAGTAGTTGATTCCATAGATTCAGATACGTTGGCAAAAAATAATTGTGCAAAAGTACGACGAAAACGGGTTTTTAATGCGATTTAAGATAGTAAATTAAGTTTACTATCTTGGTTATGTCTTACTAACCTCCAGTTGATCGGAGAGTTTCTCCTGCATAGCTACCATATCCCCTTTAGGTAGTTTTGGCTTGATAATCAAACGCAATGAGTTACTGTAAGTCAAATAGTTAGCCATCCAGTTCAGAAAAATAGTCAGCCTGTTTTTTACACCGACAATCGACATTAGATGGACAAATAACCAAGTTAGCCACGCAAAAAATCCCTGAAATTTCAAAAAAGGCAAATCAACCACAGCTAATCCTTTTCCAATAGTCGCCATGGTGCCCAGGTCACGATACGTAAATTCTTTGGGCTGTTCATTATGGAGCCAGTGCAATAGGTTCTTAGCCAGATGCCCTCCCTGTTGAATGGCCCCCTGCGCAATCTGGGGATGACCATTGGGCCATTTCTCTTCAGTCATCAGCGCTACGTCGCCAATGGCGAATATATCCGTAAAACCCTGGACCTGATTGTACCGATTAACCAGCACGCGCCCACCACGGCCGATCACCTCCGGAGGCAACCCCGCCAACGGATTGGCCTTGACACCTGCCGCCCAAATGAGGTTATTGGTACGTAGCGTCGTGCCATCGTTCATGGTTACAATGCGTCCGTCAAAATCCTTTACTCGTGTATTTAAACGAACATTCACCCCTAGCTTTTGTAGATAAGCTAATGAATGCTCCTGCGATTGTACCGACATGGGCCCTAACAGTTCTCCACCCGATTCGATGAGGTAGATATCCATCATCTTGAAATCCAGTTCCGGATAATCTTTGGGGAGTACCGTTTTGCGCATTTCGGCCAGGGTTCCGCAGAGTTCAACGCCCGTTGGCCCCCCGCCTACTACCACCACGTCCATCAGGCCTTCCTTTTCATCCAGCGTTTCGACACTTAAGGCGTCTTCGAAATTTTGCAACATTCGGTTACGCAACGAAATAGCCTCCGCCACCGATTTCATCGGAAGTGCTTTCTCGATGATATTCTGCTGATTGAAGAAGTTCGTATCGGCGCCGGTGGCTATCACCAGATAATCATAGGTCACAGGCCCTAATTCGGTGTCAACGGTCTTCTCGGCTGGACGCACACCCGTTACGTTCGTGACGCGTATGTGCACATTCTTACAGTTACCAAATACCGACCGCAGTGGAAACAAGATTGAATTAGCCTCCAGACCAGCCGTAGCAACCTGATAATAAAGTGGTTGAAACTCGTGGTAGTTCTGGCGATTCAATAACACGACCTGAAATTCTTTTCGGCTCGATAGCTTGCGAGCCAGCTTCAGTCCACCAAAACCTGCGCCAACAATAACGACGCGCTTACGGTCTGTTTGTGGTATGTTTGGATTCATTATTTTCGATTTATGGTATTCAGCTTACGGTATTCAGTTTATAGTTTATGCTGGGCTAACGATCAGGTTATTTATTCGCCAAACCACCCTATACGTCTATTCCATGAACCGAATACATCAGCCTTTTAACTTACCAAAGGGAGCGATGCCTGCAATACACGCTCATAATGAGCTTCGTAAAGCGGCAAGATACGCGATAACTCGAATTCTTTGGCCCTTGCCAGCGCGTTTTCTTTAAAGGTCGGCAGGTGCTCATCGTCTAAAATATAGAGTGCGTTTTTGACCATATCGGCCACATCGCCAACGGGACTTAAAAAGCCCGTCACCCCCTGGATGTTCAGTTCAGGTAAGCCCCCGGCATTCGACGTAATGAGCGGCACCTCGCAGGCCAGCGCTTCGAGAGCTGCCAGTCCAAAACTCTCGTTTTCGGATGGCATCACAAACAGGTCCGCGACAGAAAGAACCTCTTCAACGGCATCTAATTTCCCCAGGAAACGCACCTGATCATAAATACCCAGATCACGTACCAACCGCTCGATACGGGCCCGTTCGGGACCGTCGCCCACAAGCAGGAGTTTGGCAGGGGTTTGCTGCTGAACGTGATAGAACATCATGACGGCATCGTCGATCCGCTTCACCCGCCGGAAGTTCGACGTATGTACGATCAGTTTTTCGCCGTTCGGGCAGATAGCTTTCTTGAAGTGCTCTTTCTGCTGGCGTCGAAAACGACTCAGGTCAATAAAGTTAGGAATGACTTCGATTTCGCGGTGAACGTTGAAGTGTTTATACGTATCCTGCCGCAAATTCTCCGACACGGACGTTACACCATCAGACTCGTTAATACTAAATGTCACGACCGGTTCATAGGATTCATCTTTACCAACCAGCGTAATATCGGTGCCGTGCAGGGTTGTCACAACGGGTATGGTACGTCCCTGCGAGCGCAGAATCATTTTGGCCATATAAGCCGCCGATGCATGAGGAATGGCATAGTGAACATGCAATAAATCAACGTTTTGATTCAGAACAACATTGACCATCGCGCTGGCGAGTGCCGACTCGTAGGGCGCATATTGAAAGAGCGGATACGTTGGTATATTTACTTCGTGATAAAAGACGTTTTCGTTGAAAAAATCGAGCCGGGGTGGTTGCTGATACGTAATGAAATGAACTTGATGACCATTTTTGGCCAATCCCTTACCCAGTTCAGTAGCGACAACACCACTGCCCCCGAAGGTCGGGTAACACACAATACCAATTTTCATGCGTGAGAGAACGATTTTGTCTCTCAACAACAAACGGGAACAAAAAGAATCCCTGAACACGGGAGAAAAGGATTAAAGTGATTTAAGGAGCTGGGGAAGTGGGCCAAAAACGGTAGCCCTATCGCTGTCATCTCTTTTTTCCTTTCGTCCTACATCTCCCCCTTCTTTCCTGTAAAATCCTTATTTTTGACAAAAAAACGGTCATGGTTGCGCGTCAGTCAGTTCCTTTCTCAGCCTTCACATTCGGTTTTCTGCGGCTCATTCGGGTACAGAATCTACTGATTGTGGTGCTGACGCAGTTCATGGCCCGCGTGTTTTTAGTTGGACCCGGCGAAGAGGGCGGTCGCGCGCAGCTTATTACCGATCCTACCATCTGGCTTCTCTCGATTTCAACGGCTTGCATTGCCGCGGCAGGCTATATTATCAATGACTACTTCGATGTCAAGATCGACCTGGTCAATAAGCCGAAGCGCGTCGTTATTGGTCGTTATCTCAAGCGACGGGTGGCTATGGGCGTGCACCAGATACTAAACATAGTGGGTTGTCTGATTGGACTTTACCTGAGCAAATGGATTTTCCTGGTTGATGTTATTTCGGTGTCGCTGTTGTGGTTCTACTCGGCGCAGTTCAAGCGACAACCCCTGATCGGCAACCTTATCGTTTCGTTACTGACCGCCTTTTCGCTGATTACACTGGCTATTTATTACCGCCATAATGTCGGCATGTTGCTCATTTATGCCCTGTTTTCGTTTGGCATTACGCTCATTCGCGAGATCATTAAAGACATGCAGGATATCCGGGGCGATGCCCGATTTGGTTGCCGAACACTGCCCATTGTGTGGGGCCTGCGCCGAACAAAATACCTGCTCTACGTATTAATTGGCGCGTTTCTCATCAGCATATTTCTCATTGCCAGCGCCCTTCATAACGTACGGCTTAACTTTATTTTTCTGCTTTTACTTCTCCCCCTCGCGTGGCTTACCTATCAACTTGTGCTGGCCGACACCCGACGGGATTTTGGGTATCTCAGTAGCCTATGCAAGCTTATTATGCTCCTCGGCGTCGTCAGTATGATATGGGCGTAGAGAGATATAGGATGTATACTACATAAAATATTTGTTGCTACGAAAGCATATCGTCCATCATCTTTCGCCGTTTACTCAAGGATTTAGAGATTTGTTTATAGGGTCATATACCTTTGGTATTCTATAAATCTAAAGACGTTTGATGATGAAGACGCTTGTTTTTTCGCTGTTACTGACGCTAACGGCCGTAACGGCTGGACGGGCTCAGGATTGTATGGGCATGACGTTTAAAGCGGGTATGGGGTTCGAACTGAGTCACTTCAACGCCAAAGACAAGCCTGCCGGTAAGGTCATCTACCTTGTTAAGGATGTTCATAAAGAAGGGGGCGCTACTGTGATGGACATCACGGCGCAGTTTGAAGATGAAAAAGGCAAACAACGCACACCTTACTCCATCCATTACACTTGTACTGGTACCGAACTCGTGGCCGACATGTCGGGGATGATGCAGGCCATGCAATCCAATGGCCCGAAAGATATGGAGATGAAACTCAAATCGAATAAGCTGGTTTATCCCGGAAAACTCAGCGTGGGTCAGAAACTGAGTGACGGCCAGATGGAAGCCGAAATGACCAGCAATGGCAACACCATGATGAACATGAATATGGTCATGGCCAACCGACAGGTAGAAAGCAAAGACCCGATCACAACGCCGGCTGGTACGTTCGATGCCTATAAAATTTCATCGGACATGAGTTTCGAAAATAAAGTTATGGGAATCCCCATCCGTAACAGCATGCGTGTTGTCAGCTACCGAACTGACAATCAGATTTTTGACATAAAATCGGAAACGTACAACAAGAATGGCAAATTGATGGGCTATTCCGTTCTGAGTAAAGTGTATTGAGCTAATCCTGTAGGACACCCCAGCCCGTGCAGGGCTTTTACCTAACTAATTCGCAACTTTGTTGCAAAAAAGTGGGTTTCGGAGAAGTACGTTTAGCGAAAGCCCCGTATTTTTGCAGTCATCCATGAAAACAGGTATTCTTTCCCGCAAAGCTGATTACATCGGCATTACCGGCTCAGTGCTGTGCATTATTCATTGCCTTATAACGCCTGTGTTGTTGCTAACGACCTCGCTCATGCAGGATACTAGGCTTCGAATGGGCTATTTGAGTCTGGATTATGTCTTTATCGGGGTAAACATCATTGCCGTTTATTTTGCCACGCGGCATTACGCTCCTCCTATTATCAAGCGCAGTCTTTGGGGTTTCCTAGGCTTATTCACCATTGCGCTTCTTCTCGAAGATACAGATCCTGCTTTTGAATACCTGGCCTATGCCGCATCGGCCGGGCTGGTCATCACTCATTTATTCAACATCCGGCAACATCGGGTAAGTCACACGCACTGAACTGGGATTTCTTTGATTTTACTGACCGACTGTGATTTTTACTTTCCCAAAAGGCTTACAACTGAAATCATAGTCAGTCAGTAAAATTAAAAAAATCCCGGTCCTAGTTGGCGCTGAACGTCCGGTTGTTGATGAACGTATTGTCGGTAAGGGTTAGCAGAAAAGCGATTACCTGTTTCTTTTCCGTGTCCGTCAGTGCGATGCCGAGAGTGCCATTTACCTTCAGGGCAGGATCGAGCGAAGGGCTGTCCTTAACGCCAGTTCTATAGTGAGTAAGCACCTGATCTAACGTAGTGAATCGCCCATCATGCATGTACGGAAAGGTTTTTTCAACATTTCGCAGACTTGGCACCCGAAACTTCAGCCGGTCGGCTTCGTTCAGCGTGATCACGGAGCGACCCTGATCATTTATGGCACTGACTGGCAGGCCATTGTTGCGGTAACTCCGATCGGTAAATAAATCGGTAGCGTGGCAAGTCGAGCACTTCTGCTGAAACAGCGCAAGGCCGGCCAGTTCATCGGAACTTAAATCACCACCCGCTTCTTTCCTGACGTATTTATCGTAACGCGAATCCGCCGACACCAGGGTCAGCACAAACTGCGAAATGGCTTTCAGAAAACGCGCTGTCGTCACGGTGTCCGAACCGAAAGCAGCTTTGAATAGCGACGGATATTTAGGGCTTTTCTGAACCCGACTTAGCGCCGTAGCGAAGGCTAGATCCATCTCGACCGGATTCCTGATCGGTGAAATAGGCAACTCGTCTAAACTGGTAACGCCCCCATCCCAGAAAAACTCACGGCTCCAGCCCAGATTTTGCAGACCCGGTACGTTACGCGGTCCGAACTTACCATCGATACCATGACTCAACGGATGGTCGGAATGACCAAACCCCGCAAACTGCTGATGACAAAACCCACAGCTAATGGTACTGTCGCGGGAAAGTTGCGCATCATAGAACAACGTCTTTCCTAACGCTACCCCTTCAACCGTCAGTGGATTCTGAGTTAAATCATACACCATATCCGGAAAATTGGCAGGCTTCTTAAACGGATAAGGCGTTGTTTGATACACCACTCCGCCCCCACCCGATGTACCAGGATCAGGCGTTGGCTCAGTGCCGTTGCTGGATTGACACGAAACCGCCACCCCAAACAAAACCACACTGGCTGCCAAGCCAATACGTTGTAGCAATATCGTATTGAGCCGTATCATAAATTGGCCTGAATCCCCTTGTAGCTTATCATTTGCGCGTAGTTATTCGCGATGTTCGTTGAATAGGTTTCAAACATTACCGACGAATGCTGGGCAATACTCAGCTGCGTTGAGCCATTGAAAACCCTCAGGGCATCGGTCGTGAGCCGGACGATTGGCGTAACACCCGTTTGAACGCTGGCAACGTCGTTCCCAAAAGGCAGCGTGACCGTACGCAGGTTATTGATCGTTTTTTTGCCATCATAGCCCCCACCAAAACCACCGACGTGATAAAAGAACGTATTATTCTGGGTAGCCGGGGCCAATGTCGATATACCCTCCAGCTTCATGAAAATATAGCCTGAGTTCCAATCCCAGTACATGCCATCATTAAGACCAGGATCGAGCACTCCCGTTCGCTTGCTGATGTCGGCCAGGCTGCGCAGACTGTCTACGCCAATCGTAAACGTAAGGCCCGTATACTTGCCGATCGGTATATTATTCAATGAAATCGTCTGGGAAGTGGGGCTAGCCTCCTGAACCAGAAAATAGCTGCTATCCTGTGGCACTACGTAGTCGGTACCATCGTCTTTCCGAAGCCGAATGTTACTGACGAAATAGTTGAACTTTGTGACGGTGAACGATTCACCAGCCGCGTTTTGATACGTACTACTATTCAGTTTCAGGTCCGATGAGCCCACTACGTTATCGAAAGCGATTCGCATCTGGCCACTCTTTGTCACAATTACGGGATTCTCGTCGGAAGTTTCGCAGGCAATAACGGTTAGCCCAATAACCAGCATTGATAGTAAACCGGCAGTAATGGTCGTTTTCATAGTCGTTTCGTTGCACCTTCTGTCGTATAACGGATATAAGGATACGCTATTACGTAACGAACACGATCCTAATTTCATGTAAAAGGTTGGTATTAAATAAGGGTTAGCGATAGATTGAATCAATCCATCGCTAACCCTTATTTAACCCGTTTGAAAAGTCTACAGGCTCTTTAAATAGGCCATACTTTTAGGTACCTGCTCTTCTGCAGCCTTGCTTTCATCTTCAATATAAAAGTGATCGATGGATGCTTTATTGGCTGCTCTGAGCACCGCAGGCCAGTCGATTTGCCCCGTTCCCAAAACAACGGATTTCTCATTCGGCATTCCTCCTTTATCGCTGTGTTCTACATCTTTCGCTACGTCTTTCAAATGGATGAGCCGGAAGCGTTTCGGATATTTTGTCAGTAGTGCCGCCGGGTCCTGGCCTGGCAAATAGGTCCAGGTAACGTCCATCTCGTAGCCCACGTAGTCGGGGTTGGTTTGTTTCACCAGGTAATCGAATAACGTACCGCCCTCGTAGGGCTGAAACTCAAATCCGTGGTTGTGGTAGCAGAACATAAACCCTTTATCGTGCGCCTGTTTTCCGAAGCGGTTGAACACGTCAGCGGCCTGCTTCATCATCTCCAGCGTTGCTGCGCTTTTGTGCGGAATTGAACCGATACGTATGTATTTCACGCCCAGGATTTTGGCATTGTTCAGGATTGAATCCGGCTTTTGATCAATCGCGTCATAGCTCACCCCATAGCTACTGGCATGCAGCCCGCGCTGGTCAAGCAGGGCCCGTAGTTCAGTGGCCGTTTTCCCAAACAGGCTCGAAAATTCGATGTCTGTAATGCCCCAGGCTTTAATCTTATCCAGCGTACCAGGAACGTCTTTACCAAAACTATCGCGCAGGGTATAGGAAACAATGCCGGGCGTTTTCTTGACGAGTTTGCCAAAGGGTTGCGCCTGACCGACCGACGTAGCGATCACGACTAAAATCAAAAATGCGGTTGTACGTATCATGCTGAAGTAAACAGGGATTAATGGATTGAGGGAATGTGCTCCCCTTTTGGTCTGATATCTAATGAACGCTAAGTTACGCTGTTGATACGCTCATAAGGAATCAGTCATTGGGTTTCTACTTTATTCACTGCCTTTTCATCGCTACAGGTGCAACGGTGAGTAGGGAAAAGATTTTTTTCGGGCCGTTGCTTACCTGATCAAGTGATAATCCGACTAAAGCTTTACTCAGGCTTCTGCCCTCGAAATTGGTACTGAAGCACTACATCCTTTTTCACCTTAACGACCAAAATACCATGATGACATTTCAAACAGTACGCAAATCCATGTTGCTTTTGATAGCTTCACTGTTCATCGGCACGATGACTGCCTGTAGTCAGGGGAGTTCACTGATCAAATCCGTTCAGCCGAGTGAGCATGCTGAGCCCCACGAAGAAATTTTTACAGTCGTTGAAACGCCCCCGAGTTTCCCCGGTGGAATGGACAGGTTTAGTGACTATATACATCAAAATTTACGATACCCCGCAGACGCGATAAAGAACAAAGTTGAGGGGAGAGTGTTCGTTTCGTTTCTCGTAATGTATAATGGTCGCCTTCAGGACGTAACTGTTTTAAGAGGCTATGGTTACGGCATGAATGAAGAAGCCGTGCGTCTGGTACAAAGCATGCCAAGCTGGATACCCGGCAAACAGGCAGGAAGACCCGTTAATGTCAAGTATAATGTCGTCATTCCCTTTGAATTAAGCTCAGTGAAATAGTTTGCTAAATGAAAGCTTTTTATCTATCCACACCTTTCTTCTATAAAATCATGCAACGCTTGTCAACCATTGTCCTTTCTATCGCCTTAACGGTTTTTGTGATAGCTGCCAGCCTGGCGCTACTGGCTGCCGCGTGGCTGATGGCGGCTCAGTTTCTGGGTGGTCAGAGTCGTTGGCAGCTACCAACTATGTCCTCTACGTTTTATAGTATGTCGGTTGTACCCAATCCGTTAGTACAAAAAACCGGTTACTGGTTCAGAAGCCGCCCTTATTGAAGGCTGATTCGATCGGCTTTTTCTGAATCCTACGCCCATGAATAACTTAGTGGTTTCGACACAGCAAGCCTGTGTTGGTGCGGGTACGTTTTAGTCCATGATCCATCTTCTATTATGATTAAATCGCTTCTTCTCCTGGCCCTGTTGTTTGTCGACGGTATGGCTATCGCTCAGCAAGTTTCCGCTTCGGCAGAAGCAACATCACTGGAACCCGGCAAACCCATTGGACGTGATCTGAAAGCCGACCAAACACATACCTATACCGTTAAGCTTAGCAAAGGGCAATTCCTGGATGCGACCATCAACCAACAGGGCATCGACGTACTGGTACGTATTTTCGAGCCAGATGGAGCAAAAGTTGCTGAGATCGACTCGCCCAATGGGAATCAGGGCGACGAACCCATTGCGCTCGAAGCAAAAAATACGGGCTTATACCGCATCGACGTTCGTTCGTTCGAAAAAGAGGCAAAACCCGGCCGTTATGAAATCAGAATCAATGAATTGCTTTCTGCACAAGCATATGCTACCAGGGTTGCCGAAACGCTCCGCAAGCAGAAAGCCGTGATTGGTTGGCTGAAAACCAACGCCATTCCGCTAAAAACCGTTGAAGCCGGCACTGATTTTACGGATTTGCAACCGCTCAAAAAAACGTTTCAGGATGTGCGATTTGTCGGTTTGGGTGAGGCAACGCACGGCACCCGCGAGTTCTTTCAGGTCAAACATCGACTGCTCGAATTTCTGGTGCGCGAACTGGGCTTTCGCGTGTTTGCCCTCGAAGGCAGTTATGCTGCCCTGCAACTGATCAATGACTACGTGATGGGCATAATGGACGACGGCGCCCAAGCCCTCGACAGTCAGGGTTTCTGGACCTGGAATACCGAAGAAGTACGGACGATGCTGGATTGGGCACGACGTTACAACGCCGACGCTCCGGCCGATAAACGGGTCAAATTTGTTGGCTTCGATATTCAGTTCAATCAACCCGGCAAAGACAAGTTACTGGACTATCTCAAGCGGGTTGCCCCAGAGCGGGTCGACACAACGGCCAGCTTTTTCAGAACGAATCTTGACTCGTTGAATTCAGCACTTAGTACGTCCATTCAGCAGGAGAATATGCAGAAAACGCTCAAGGAACTGCAAATCAACTACAACGATTTATTCGTATTTCTTGAACTGAATGGACCGAACTTAATCGCAAAATCCAGCCAGGTCGAATACGAACAGATGCGGGAATATGCCCGTGTATTGACACAATATATCGACTCATACAGTCGCCAGGCGCCAGCGGGTATCGCCATACGTGACGTGTACATGGCCGATAATTTCAGACGCCTGGTAGACCGCGAACCAGCGGGCACACGCTTTTTTTTGTGGGCGCATAATGGCCATGTGGCCACGGACAACAATGGCCTTTTTATGCCTATGGGCGCTTATTTGCGTCAATATTATGGAAATGCGTACTACGCGCTCGGCTTTAGCTTTAATCAGGGTTCCTTTCAGGCACGGGAAGCGCAACCGGCAGATTCGACAAAACGAATGCTCGTGTCCTTTACAGCGCGACCAGCACCCGAAAGGTCTGTTGACTGGTGTTTAACCCAAACCGGCCTAAAAAAATTTATCGTTGACTTCCGACAAACACAAAAAAACGCTGACCTCAACGCCTGGCTCACAACGCCCTCGCCCATGCGCAGTATTGGATCGGTTTATACACCCCGTGCTGAGGAGAATTTTTTCTATCCCGTAACCGTCGGTCAACGGTTCGACGGCCTGCTGTTTATCAACACGACAACACGGGCCCGACCGAATTCGTCGGTCAAAAACGTAGCGGGACGGAATGACAAGTAACGTAGCGGTCAAGCTATATAATGTGTTTATTCTTATTTTAAGGTCCAAAAAACTGTATCTGCTGTCACGCCTTACGCGTTACAGGTATATGAATTTATTTAATTTCCTTACAAGTGACATTGCCATTGATTTAGGCACAGCGAATACGCTGATTATTCATAAGAACCAGATTGTGGTGGATGAGCCGTCGATTATCGCCATGGATAGAATCAGCGGTAAGGTGCTGGCTATTGGCCATAAAGCCATGCTCATGCATGAGAAAACCAATGAGAATATTAAGACCATTCGTCCTCTGAGAGATGGCGTTATTGCCGATTTTACGGCCGCCGAGCTGATGATTCGGGGCCTGATAAAAATGCTTGAAACCGGCAGTAAGTTATTCTCCCCCTCGCATCGAATGGTTGTCTCCATTCCTTCGGGCATCACGGAGGTGGAGAAGCGAGCCGTTAAGGATTCCTGTGAGCACGCGGGGGCGAAAGAGGTGTACATGGTGTATGAACCGATCGCAGCCGCTATTGGCATCGGCATTGATATTACACAACCTAACGGAACGATGATCGTCGATATTGGGGGCGGCACCACCGAGATTGCCGTGATTGCGTTGTCGGGTATTGTCTGTGAGCAGTCCATCCGAACGGCGGGCGACGTTTTCACCCGCGATATTGTGGATTACATTCGTCGCGAACATAACCTGTTCATTGGCGAACGGTCTGCCGAGCAAATTAAGCTGGTCGTGGGGTCAGCGCTGACGGAGCTGACGAATCCCCCGTCGGATTATGAAGTGCGCGGACGCGATTTGATGACGGGCATTCCCAAAGAAATCAAAGTAACCTACAGCGAAATTGCCTACGCGCTGGAAAAATCAGTGTCAAAAATTGAGGAGGCAACCATGAAAGCGCTGGAAATGGCTCCTCCCGAATTATCGGCTGACATTTATACCAACGGTATTCATCTGACCGGGGGCGGAGCGCTTCTGCATGGGCTGGATAAGCGGTTGGCGTTAAAAACTAAACTACCCGTTCATATCGCCGAAGATCCGCTCAGGGCCGTTGTAAAAGGCACGAGTGAAGTGATTAAAGATATGGAAATGTATCATTCTGTTCTAATCAGGTAGCGGTTATTACCCTGGTTACTACGTTGTTTCCAATCACTCAGGCCAGCGCAACTAACCGGTATCCATACCACTTCCCTATTTACTGAAACGAATACACCGCTCACCAGAAATTTAAGTTTAGGAAGCTGATTAACGGAAATGTGCGAGGGGTGGCAACTGAGTTGCCACCCCTCGCACATTTCCGTTTACTACGTAATTCCTGTTCTACGATCGAAAGACCTGCCGCTTGCTAAATACTTGTTAACCCTTCAATTTGCCTATGCTACCTTGCTGGCCGTAAACCAGTTGAGCACATTACTTCTGATTTAGTACACCTGGTTAATCCTTTTTTTAATCACTCATATCCCTTTTATCATGCTGCACAAAATTACTCTTTCTCTCTGCCTGTTGGCCGTATTTTTAGTAACAGGTTGCCAGGATCACCAGGTTGTTGCCCCTAGTGCATTCACGACAACACCCTTTGCAACGGGTTTACTGAGTCCAATTGGCGTTGATACAGACCCCAGCGGACGTATCTGGGTAACGGAGGGCGGAACCGGACAAAACGACGGCCGGGTTTCGATAGTTACGCCCGATGGCGTGGTGCATCCTGTTATTACCGGCTTCGATTCGGAAATATTTCAGGGTGAGCCGAATGGATTAAATCACCTGCTCTTTGCCGATGGGTGGCTTTATATCCTTGGATCACACAGCAAATTCTACAAAGTCAATGTCGCTAATTATAAAGTCGGTGATCCCACTATCTCGGCCCAAAGCCTTCCTGTCGAGGATAAAAAACAGTGGATACTTGACTATAAATTTCCTACTGGTCTGGATACAGAAGACACGCACCTATACAATATGGCCATTGGGCCTGATGGCGATCTCTTCTTCACCGATGCCGGTGCCAACGCTATCATTCGCCGAACAAAAGCGGGTGTGTGGAGCGTCTTTTCGATCCTGCCGCCCGTTGCCAATCCGGCAGGAACAGTGCCTCCTATTCCGTTTAGCGAGAGCGTACCAACCGGAATTGTTTATGATGGACAGAAATTCCTGGTCAGTACGCTTGTTGGTTTCCCATTCGCAGAGACATCGTCTGTCATTTACCAGGTGGATGCGGCAGGGAGTGCTACCGTCGTTAAAAGTGGTTTTACCAGTATAGTGGATATTAATCTGGAGACCAATCTGGGATTACTACTGCTACAGCATGGCGTATTTGCCGGAGGATTTAGCCATAACACGGGTAGATTAATTCAGGTAGCAGGCAACGGCAACTCGGTATTAGTCGATAAGCTGGACCTGCCAACCGACCTGAAACAAACCAGCGCCAATACGTACTACGTAACCGTGCTTGGCCCAAATGCTACCAGTGGTTCTTTATTGAAAATTACGCGCTAGACACGTAGTAACTTCCAACGTTCATCCATTCGGGGTTAGTTTCAGCCTGTTAGCGCTGATGCTGACCCCGAATCTTTATTTCCAGCTAACTTTCTGATAAACAGTGCTTCCCGGAGCAACTGATCCGTACACTAACCCAACTGTGCCATTCACTCAATAAAAGAGTGAATTCCCTGGAAAAAATCTGACTCTTGTTCATTCTTTAGTCTAAGGATCTCTCTGATAGACTACTAAATCCTAAAAATGAACGAAGATGAATCCGAACAAAGCATTGTGGGAGAAAGGGGACTTCACCAAAATTGCCGAAACCATGCGGGAAAGCGGTGCAGCATTGGTTGCCCAACTAGGCATCACCAAAGGCATGAACGTACTAGACCTCGGTTGTGGTGATGGCACTACGGCCATACCTGAAGCTAAACTTGGCGCTACCGTTTTAGGGGTTGATATTGCCAGAAATCTCGTTGAAGCGGGCAATCGTCGGGCCAAAGCGGAAGGGCTTACAAACTGTAATTTTCAGGAAGGTGATGCGACCGATTTGCAGGACTTAGAGGACAAGCGTTTTGATCTGGTTGTCAGTATATTTGGGGCCATGTTCGCTCCAAAGCCATTTGATGTAGCCAGGGAAATGGTCCGTGTTACCCGTCCCGGTGGACGAATCGTCATGGGTAACTGGATACCGGGCGATCCAACGCTGGTCGCGCAAATTTTAAAGATCAGTTCGACCTATACACCGCCACCGCCAGAAGGTTTCATTAGTCCAATGCTATGGGGTGTCGAGAGCCATGTTATCGAACGATTTGAGAAAGCCGGTGTGGCCAAAGAAAACATAACGTTTGTCAACGATGTATTTACCTTCAACGCACCGTATCCCCCATCCGAATTCGTCAATATGTTCAAAAACTATTACGGCCCTACCATGAATGCCTTCGAGGCTGCGGAAAAGAATGGCAGGGCGCTGGAGCTACAGCACGAATTGGAAGCTTTATTTACGAGTCAGAACAAAAGCCCCGATCAGCATACCACGTCCATAGACGCTACGTTCCTGCGCGTAACTGTGGTACGTTGACCGGAGGTATTGAAGGCCATTCCCTTGGCTGATTCGCACCGGCTGCCACGGGGAGGCTAAAATATTTCTTACTTGGTCTGAAACCCCTGAATCCCCTGAAGGGGACTTTTCTCCCTCTCGAACAAAGTCCCCTTTAGGGGATTTAGGGGTTTCAGACAGCTTCTAAGGTTTCGCATGGCGCATTTCCAGCCCGACTGACATGCGGGGTTTGAAGCCGGTCCAGGGTCCGGCAGCGTCAGTTTCGGGGAGATCCAGGTACTTCGCATAATCGAGCTTCTTCAGGTGAATACCTAAGAACGCCGTTACGAAATGCTGGTTGATATTATTGATCCGGTGTTCATTCCAGGCGGGTTCAGCATAGTGCATGTATTCATCGGCCGACACGCCGGGTAGAAGCGACGCCATCGGGGGCGGATTGGGCGCCACGTTGTGCCGGGCGTTGACGTAAGTCAGCAGATACCGATCGGCGTTGACGGCCCCATCATAAATGGCTTTTATACCTTTTTCGTAGCCCGATACGTCGTCTTTGCTTCCCGCCACAAACAGCGTTGGCAAAGTCAATCCTGCCAATCCGGTAGCATCCCAGACACCTCGTTCCATACCCCACGGAGCAAAGGCAACCACCGCCTTAATTCGGGGGTCCAGCGAGGATTTGTACGCTGGCGAGTCCATGGCGCGAACAGCTAAGGCCGTGCTCCCCCCGGCGACTTGCGCAAACAGTTTCATCGCCTGGGGGCTGTAACCCGCCCCTACTACGTTAAGCGCTCCGTAGCCACCCATCGAATAGCCAATCAGGGCTGTGTTGTCGGCATCCAGCAATCCGGCCAGGAAGGTATTGCTGGTTTTAGCACCCAGCCGGGCCATTTCGTTTAGTACAAACAGGTCATCGAGGGAGCGATTCAGCAACGTACTGGGGAATCCGGCCGCATCACTGTAGGTCGATTCGGTATGGTCGATAGCGACAACAACGTAGCCTTTCGAGGCCAGATTCTCGGTCAGGTAGGTCAGCAGAAGTCGAGAACCAAGGTAACCGTGCGAAACGATAACCAGCGGATACGCTCCTCCGCCAGGATCTGGTTCGGCATCACGACCGGCCCGCCCTGTAAACGTGAAAGGAACGAGTGGCCGTTTTGGATCATTGGCCCGGCCAAGTACGGATTCATACGTAACGGTAGCTGATTTGTTGGCCGCACTGCGAGCCGGATACCAGATTTCAACGGTCAACGGGCGGTCATACAGGGGGTGCTTACCGTCTTTCGTGTGCAAAACATCCACCTGCGCCGGGTGCACCAGTTTCATCGTCCGCACCCCTACGCCATACGTTCCCCGAGCTGCCAGATCGGGAGCATTTGGTAACAGATCACCATTCACGAAGGCGTCGCCCGGTGTTTGGGCTACAGCCTGAATTACTGTTCCTACGATAAACAGCAGGATAAATACGTAGCGACTCAAACTGATTTTCATGGATTTTACAGGAGTAGGAATTTCGCGGTAGTATTACAGAAAAATTGAGTCGAATAAACTGTACGGCTGTAAATAACGTGAATTTGCAATTAGTTTGAGTTGATTTTAGTCCGTTAGGTCGGACGGCCGATGCTGCCTTACTAGTGAAGCGTCCCCAATACGTTAGTCGCCGTTGAGTGCGAAGTACCGGAAGGTTTCCAGGTCGCCCTAGTGAATGGTATGATCCATGTCACCGCTTTGAGTTTTGTGGGCAACTCTTACTCAATCAGCCACAATCATGTAGCTGTGTCTATAGTCTTTACCAAACATGCAGGACCGATTGAGTTCAAAAACCAGAGCAGCCGGATTGATACGTGTTCGGGCCTTAGGCGAGCCCATTCAGCCATAGAAGGACGAATAAGGGGAGAAATCGTCCCGCTATACTTTGCGGGCCGTATTGATCACGTTGACACCGTTGAAGCGAGCCGTGGCACTCCCATGCGACACGCAGCTTAGTTGCGGAGGTTGTCCTTTTCCATCGAAAAACGATCCTTCAACTCGGTAATCGCGTTGATCGCTCACCTTCACGCACGAATTCCAGAACTCCTGCGTGTTCGATTGGTAAGCCACATCTTTGAGCATACCAGTAATCTGGCCATCTTTGATTTCGTAAAACAACTGACCGCCAAACTGAAAGTTGTACCGCTGTTGGTCAATCGAATACGATCCGTAACCAATGATGTAAATTCCTTTTTTAACGTCCTTAATCAATTCATCCACCGACAATGGCTGAGTGCCAGGAGCCAGTGATACGTTGGCCATACGCTGAAATTGAACGGCGTTCCAGCTATCGGCATAGCAACAACCGTGCGATTCGGTTTCGCCCAGCATGTGCACCTGATCGCGAATGGCCTGATAATTAACCAGAATACCGTCCTTAATAAGATCCCATTTTTTGGTTTTTACGCCTTCGTCATCCCAGCCAACAGCACCCATCGAACCGGGCTGCACTTTGTCGGCAAACACATTGACCTGCGGACTGCCGTACTTGAAGGTTTTTGATTTCCATTTATCCATAGTGGCGAAGGACGTACCGGCCAGATTGGCTTCGTAGCCCAATACGCGATCCAGCTCCGTTGCATGTCCCACCGATTCGTGAATCGTCAGTCGAAGGTGAGACGGGTCCAGCACCAGATCGTACTTCCCCGCTTCTACTGATTTCGCCTTCACTTTTTCCTTGACCTGTCGGGCGGCTAACGTAGCATCGTCCATCATGTCGTAGTAGTTATTGAACAACGTCGTGGGTCGACCCGTAATGCGATCAGGGGGTGTGGTTTGCAGGTATTCGTAGCCCATTGCTTTAGCCGTTCCTAGTGAGTTTCGGGTCTGAAACTGGCCCGTCGCGCGGTCAATTCCGGTTACGGTAAACGTAGGCCAGATGCGATGAATATCCTGATCGATATACGAACCGTCAGTTGAGGCAAAGTATTTCTGCTCGTTGACCATGAACAGCACCGAGTTGACAAAGTTGGCGCCATTGGTCATGGCAGCCCCATTCACCGACAGCAACAGATCGACTTTTTCCTTGATCGGAATCTCGAACAGATTTTTCGTGAAGGGGGTTTTGTAGCTTACATCCCCAAACCCTTTCTGCGGAGCCAGTTGTACCGGTTCGTCCAGTAAGGCAATGTTGGCCCTGGCAACCTGCACCGCAATTTCGGCCGTTTCAGCCACCTGTGCTTCTGTGCTGGCGTCGCCCAGGGACGCAAATCCCCAGCAACCGTTCACGAGCACCCGAACGCCAACGCCAAACGATTCCAGGTTAACAATGCTCTGCACCTTGTCTTCACGCGTTGTCACGAATTGGTTGAGGTAGCGGCCAATCCGAACATCGGCATACGTAGCACCTTTCGCTTTTGCGGCATTCAGACCAGCATCTGCCAACCGTTTTTTGACGGCCAGATCAAGACCAGGGTCCAGAAGCGCTTCGGCAGCAATGACTCTCCCACCGGCAGCCATACCGGGCAACAGCAATGCACCAGCTCCCGCGCTGGTAAGTTGAATAAAATCTCGACGATTCATGGTTTTGTCAATAATCTGAAAGTCGCTGGTCGTCAGTCAAGAGTCGTTAGTAAATTGTTATAAAGCTGTTGACTAGCGACGTTTAAACTGCATCAGATAAGCTGCTAAAGGTGAAATCACGAATTTTCATCGGGGGGATCAGGCTGCCATTTGTTCGGACCGCTTTGCCCATCGCTTCTATGTTATTGAGCATAACGATCGGACTTTCATTGAAGCGAAAGTTTTTGACAGGAAACTTGATCTGACCATTTTCGATGTAGAACGTACCATCCCGCGTTAGGCCGGTATACAGCAGTGTTTGCCGGTCAACATCCCGGATGTACCAGAACCGGGTAACCAGAATGCCGTTTCGAGTGCTTTTGATGAGGTCAGCCATTGATTCGTTGCCGCCCTCGATAATGATTCCGTCGGGAGCCGGGATGGCTTTAACGCCTTTTTTCTCGGCCCAGAAGCGCGAATAAAACATATTCTTAACCACGCCTTTGTCAATCCACATCACTTTTTCCTGGGGCCGCCCGTCGGTGCTACTGCCACCTCCACCGCCCCCACCCAGCAGATCGCCATAACCAGGGCGACCACCTCCCGAAACAAAGGGCGTTCCTGGAATCTCGGCATTCATGGGATCGGAGTAAATGGTGATACGTTCGTCGAATAGTTTCTCACCTAGTCGCGTTCCTCCTCCTTTTTTACCCAGGAAACTGCGTCCTTCCTCGGCGCTGCGCGCGTCCATGTTCGACATCATGTTGCGAATCAGTTCCTGAGCGGCTGTGGGTTCCAGGATAACCGTATACTTGCCGGGTTCCAGCGCCTGCGCCTTGGCAGAAGCAATCGCTTTTTGAACAGCTACCTGCGTGAGCGGCCCGCTATTGAGTTTGGAAACATCATTATAATCCCGCACTACGTATCCCGAACCTTTACCATCGTTCGTTCTGACTGTTACCGAGAAATCGATGGATGTCGATTGATTATGTCCGAAAAGGCCTTTACTGTTTCCTATGGCCGTAAAACCGGTTGAGTTTTCCAGAAACCCCGCCGAGTTGACCGAATTCTTTTTGCAAATAGCAATACTATCTAACGCCAGTTTTGCCCGATAAGCAGGATCGATGGATGCCGTTGCTTCGTTATACGTCTGGGTTTCCAGATAGTTCTGTGGCCCTAAGAGCGGAACGTACTCAGGATTTTCGGGGGCCAACCGCGCTACTTCTTCCGACCTTCTTACTGTTTTTTCGAGCGACTGGTCATCAAACACGTTGATCGTGGTGGTACCCGAACGCTTACCAAATATCGACGTAACAGCCAGCGACAAATTAGCCGACTGGCCACTGGTGCTTACCGAATTGCGTGCATAGCGAATGTTCCCTCCTTTGTCTCCGCTGATGCTGACACTCATTTCATCAGCTTTCGAAAAAGCCAGCACTTTGTCAATTAATTTCTTCGATTCTTCTTTCGATAAAATGGCCATTGATCTGCAGTTAGACTACCCTTACCAAGTAATTCGTAAAGTAAAGCCGAACGGGCCGATTCACAAAAATTATTGGCCAAATAAGCGAATCTCAATATAATAACTTACTATAAAGCGCTTTACAAGTATAAAATTTCTGATTTCATTTAAATGTTGACTTACATCAAGACCCTATACTGTTTTCTAAAATCTGCGACTTATTCTATCAGGCCAGAAAGAAGGGTATTTTCCCCCTAGTTAACAGCCTGATTATTGCTGTTTATTGTATCGTTAAAATAGCCGATCAAGCAACGCAACACAGATTCGTTTTAAGTAGGACGTATACACAGATACGTTCAAATTTTAGTCTATTCTTTCATATCCACAGTAAAACAGGAAAACAATGAAACCAGTTAATCCGAAACTTTTTGCTACCGACCGTATCTTGAAAAATCTTCAGGGTAATACCATAAAAGGCCATGGTCGTGATCACACAACGCATATTTTTATACACTTCGATGCGGACTGTCTTTCCGCAGCGAAAGACTGGATACGATCCTTTTCGGAAGACACTATCACCAGTGCCAAAAAGCAGTTGGAAGAACGGGAAGCTTTCAATAAAGATAATACGAAAGTCGGTGATTTATTTGCTTCCCTTTTCCTGTCAGCTGCCGGCTATGAAGCCCTGGGCTTTACGGATGTACACACAAAATTTAGCGATCAGGGATTTAAAGCCGGTCTGAAAGCCCGACGTACCGAAACCAATGATCCTGAACCTCAGGAGTGGGAAAAAGGATACAGGGCCGAGATTCATGCCATGATCTTGCTGGCAGATGACGATCTGACCCGAATGGGGATCTTCACAAAAGGTTTACTCGACATAGTTGATAAGTTTAGTCGTATCAATGTAGTCGAGTATGGAAATGCTATCCGAAATTCAGAGAAGGAAGGAATCGAACATTTTGGCTATGTCGATGGCACGAGCCAGCCCCTGTTTCTCCAAGATGAAATTGAAGCTTATGAGCAGCTTCATGGCGTCAAGCTCTCTCCGCCGTCCGACAATCTTAAATTTGATCCATCCGCCGATACGGATCTCATTCTGATTCCCGATCCTTACGTAGCACCAAATCCTGAAAAACCAGCTCTGGGAAGCTATTTCGTTTTTAGAAAACTGGAACAGAATGTACGGGCCTTTAAAGAAGCGGAGAAAAAAATTGGTAAGCAGTTGTTCCCTAATTTGGGCGATGAATCGAAACGGGAACTGGCCGGGGCTTACCTGGTTGGACGTTTTGAGGATGGCTCACCCGTGCTTTTGGATGACGAGGATTCTATTCCAAACAGTGCTCATTTTAACAATTTCGATTACGCCAGTGATCCTAGTGGAGGCCGTTGTCCTCATTTTGCCCACGTCCGAAAGGCAAACCCAAGGCGAGATGCATTTGACAAATCCAGGACTATGGCACGGCGTGGCATTCCCTTTGGCCATCGGGATGTTGACACAGAACTAGACCCTATACCCGCCCAAACACCTATAAATGGTGTAGGATTGCTATTTATGAGTTATCAGGCGAGTATAGAGAATCAGTTTGAATTTATTCAGCGGGATTGGGCAAACAATGCTGCTTTTCCAGCGGATAGCACAGGAATTGATCCTATTATTGGGCAGTCTGCCGTAACCGCAACCCCGGCCGAGCGATCATCAGACCGCAGCTATCAATTCCCTCAAACATATGTTACTCCTTCACCTACTATTCCGGCACAGTTTGATCAGTTTGTGACGATGAAAGGGGGTGAATATTTCTTTGCCCCAAGCATTACTTTTCTTAAGAGCCTTGTGTAAACGTACGCCAAATTATCTCCAACCAAATTCAATCAGCCAGAAAATGACACGCCATAGTGGGTAATTGGCCATGCGGAGACTTGATCATAAACCGTAAAGTAACTAAATGGGCCTTTAGTGATTTGTTAAAAGACGATTAGGCTAACATTTTGTTAGTAGCTGAACGACGATTTTCAATTACCTCAACCGTTATGGACAGCATCAATCAACAACAACCCGAAGAAAATCACAAAGACCTGGCAGGTACTGAAGCCGGAAAGAAGATTAAAGAGCTGGTTGGCAAAAGCAGTACGTGCTATTTCTGCACGAAGATTACGACCGGAGAGCCGTTGAAAACGAGACCCATGTCGGTGCAGAAAGTAGATGAAGATGGTAGCTTCTGGTTTTTGAGCGCCAGCGACAGCCACAAAAATGCGGATATACAAACCGATAGCCAGGTGCATCTCTTATTCCAGGGCTCGGACTATTCTGATTTTTTGAGCGTTTACGGGTCAGCCACTATCTCCACAGACAAGGAACTCATCAAAGAACTTTGGGAACCGGTTCTAAAAACATGGTTTACCGAAGGGATCGACGATCCACGTATTACGGTGATAAAAGTAGATACGCAGGAAGGTTATTACTGGGACAACAAACATGGCAATGCAGTGGCATTTGTCAAGATGGCTGCGGGGGCTATCCTGGGAAAAACACTGGACGATTCGATTGAAGGTAAGTTAACCGTATAGTAATTCTCTTTGGCGCGAGTAAATCATTGGCAATGTCAATGACTTACTCGCGCCGAATCGCTTCCACAGGGTCGAGTCGGGCAGCTCGCATGGCCGGATACGTACCGAAGATGACGCCTATCAGCATCGCTATGACCAGAATGATGCTGAATGTATTCCAAGTATACGCCATCTGAAACGGAATGTCGGTCAGGGCTTTCACAATCGGCACGACCGCCATCGTACTCAGTAGGCCCAGCGCCAGACCAAGCACACTACCGAAGGTGGAAATGGTGATCGATTCAGACAGGAACTGCCATAAAATATCCCGTTTTTTGGCACCCAAGGCTTTGCGAATGCCAATTTCAACGGTACGTTCCGTCACCGAAATGAGCAATACGTTCATAACACCAATGCCACCGACCAGCACCGAAATACCAACGATCATACCCATAATCAGGCGGAACAGCAGGAATCCTTTGGCCACCTGACTAACGCGCTATTCATTGGTGATAATGGCAAAATCAGCCAGTTTGGTTTTCATGTTGGCTTTCAACCAAGTTTCGATATGCATTTTAAGTACCGGCACATCTTCTACGTTCTCGGCCTCAATGACACACATAGGTGGATTCGCCTTTATAACACTGTCGGACAATACCGTAACCGGCATCATTAACTGGCCAACCTTTGCATCCTTATCGGCCGAAATGCCAATGATTTTCAATACGTTTCCTTTATAAATAATTTGCTGATTGATAGCTGTTTTCTCCGGCATCTTGCCCACCAGTTGCTTCGCCAGCCGTTGATTGATAAAGGCCACATGACGTCTGTTTTTCAGATCGGTTTCACTAAAGGCTGTGCCATACAAAAGTTGTATATCTGGATGAAGCGGCAGGCCTGTTCCGGTAATAATCGTGCCAATAGGTCGATTGGTTGCCTTTACGGTTATTTCATCGGTCTGCCGGACATAGAGATAACCCGTTGCCGGTTTCGTCAGAGACGACCGCATCTTCAGAAAGTCATTGTAGTTCAAATAAGCATACGCCTGTTTCCGCACCCCTACGTCGTTCACTGATTTGTAGAGATTGGCCTGTATCAGAATGGCTTTCAGCGAAGTCGTTTTAGTGATTTGTTCCCGGGCGTATTGCTCCATCCCATCGATCAGCGACAGCATCGCCACCAACGCGGCTACCCCAATCACAATACCCAGTATCGACAAAATGGTATGAAAAAATCGGGCACGAATGTTTTGCAGGGCATTTGCAAAGGAGAGTAGGATTTTCTTTCCCATGACAGTTTGGGGGATGGTGCGTGATGGCTGGCGGTAACGGAGAATGCACAAGTTGTGCACATTATCACCAGATTACACGGCTTATGTGATAAGCGGACGTACAAGGAGAATCTGGTCAGAATTCCGCTTCTCAACAGTGGGCATTTCCCCCAACCGATTGTATCGCTGGCCCATTCGACTCAACCTGCTGGCTGATACTGGTCGATTGAACGACAAGTTCATTCATGGAGAAAACCTTGTCCTGGTACAACCCCATTGTGGATTCTATTCAGTCATAGCGTCTCCGGGAAGGTTTCACCTAAAGCGCGGTTCTAAAAACATAAACCGGGCCTTTGGGCTTACTATACATGAGCCTATCGGATTGATTCATGGCCGCCAGATAGCGGATTCTGATTGATTCGTTCTGACAAACAACAAGCAACGTATCGCATGACGAAAGCCATTTACATCGCGTCGGTAGAGCCCTATACGGGTAAATCCTTAGTGGCCCTTGGCCTGGTGAACTGGTTACTGGGAAAAACCAAAAAAGTAGGGTATTTCAAACCCATCATTACCGAGCAACCGGCGGGTCAGAAAGAAATTCATATCGAAGCCATTCTGGATTATTTTTCCCTGCCCATTCCCTACGAAGCCACCTACGCCTTCACCCGGCAGGAGGCTCTGCAACGAATGGAATCGGCCGGGCGGGGCGACATGCTCAATACCATCATCAGCAAATATAAAATCCTGGAAGAAAGCAGTGATTTTACCGTGATCGACGGCAGCGATTTTCTGGGCGAGGGCATCGCCTTTGAATTTGAGTCGAATGCCGCCATTGCCAAAAACCTCGGAGCGCCGGTCTTGATCGTCATTAGTGGCGACGCAAAATCCACGGCTCAAATCGTCAGTTCGGCCCAAAGTGCCCTGCAAGGATTTGTGAGCCGGGATGTACAGGTGCTGGGCCTGGTGGCCAACCGGGTGAAACCTGACCAGGTGGAAGACGTGCAGGCGCTCCTCCGTATGCAGCTACCGGCCGATATCCTGCTCACGGTCATTCCCTGGGAAAAACAGTTGCAAAGCCCGACGATGAAAGAAATCAGGGACGCGCTGGGGGCCAAAGTCCTGTTAGGAGAAAGTCTGCTTTCTAACCCGGTAGACAATTTCGTCACGGGTGCGATGATGCTGCCTAATTTTCTGAATTACATCAAGGAGAACGTACTGATCGTCACCCCAGGCGATCGGGGCGACATCATCATCGGCGCGTTACAGGCGAATCTGTCAACGAACTACCCGAAGGTGGCGGGCATTGTGCTGACGGCCGACACGGTACCGGATGAGCCCGTTACCCGGCTTATCTCGGGGCTCCAGACGGTATTGCCCATCCTGACCGTCAAACAGGGCACCTTCGGTACGACCACGGCCATTGGTGCGATCCGCTCCCGCATCACCGCCGATAACAAACCCAAAATTGAGCTGGCCCTGAACCTGTTTGAAGCCCATATGGACATGAAGGCTCTCGACGACCGGATTGTTACCTTCCACGCCGAGGGCATTACGCCACACATGTTCCAATACCAGTTGGTAAAAACGGCCAAGAGTCAGAAAAAGCACATTGTGCTTCCCGAAGGAAACGACGATCGCATCCTGACCGCAGCGGTCCGGCTCCTGGCCCAGAACGTAGTGACGATTACCTTGCTGGGTGATGAAATTGAAATTATGACGTCTCTTAAGCGATTAGGCCTGCCGGTGGATATATCAACATTGACCATCATCAATCCGGCCACCTCTCCCCAGTACACGTCCTACGTTGAAACGTTGTATGAACTGCGGAAAACCAAAAATGTGACCATCGATATGGCGCAGGATCTGATGCTGGATGTGTCCTACTTTGGCACTATGATGGTCTACAAAGGTCATGCCGATGGCATGGTTTCCGGAGCCGTACATACTACCCAGCATACCATCCGGCCCGCCCTGCAGTTCATTAAAACCAGACCCGGCGTTTCGCTGGTTTCCTCCGTCTTTTTTATGTGCCTGCCCGACCGGGTTTCCGTTTTCGGCGATTGCGCCGTTAATCCCAATCCAACGGCCGATCAACTCGCCGACATTGCCATTTCCTCAGCCGAAACGAGTGCCCGTTTCGGGATTGAGCCCCGCATTGCCATGCTGTCCTATTCATCAGGTAGTTCGGGCGAAGGCGAAGACGTGGACAAGGTTCGGCAGGCGACGGCTATCGTGCGCCAGAAAAGGCCTGACCTACACGTTGAGGGGCCCATCCAGTACGATGCCGCTGTTGACCCCCTGGTAGGTCACCAGAAACTACCAAATTCAACGGTAGCGGGTCATGCAAGCGTATTGATCTTTCCGGATCTAAATACGGGGAACAATACGTATAAAGCCGTACAGCGGGAAACGGGGGCGTTGGCCATCGGCCCTATGTTACAGGGACTTAATAAACCCATCAACGACCTGAGCCGGGGTTGCACCGTGGATGATGTGTTCAATACAGTCGTCATCACGGCCATTCAATGTCAGCAAAATCCGTAGCGGATACGCTACCAGATAACTATGTACATTCTCATTATTAATGCGGGTAGCAGTTCGCTAAAGTATCAGCTTTTCGACATGCCCGCCATTGAACCTCTGTGTACAGGATTAATCGAGCGAATCGGCACGGATCAGTCCTTTATTCGCCATACCGTATTGAATCGACCTGATAATCCGGTCATTGAGCGCCATGAACCGATTGCCACGCACGCCCAGGGCTTTGCGCAACTGGTGGCGCTGCTATCAGATGCGGAGGTTGGCGTTATTAAGCATCCGGACGAGATCCGGGCCATCGGCCACCGGGTGGTGCACGGCGGAGAAAACTTTACCAGAGCTACCCAGATCACCCCGGCGGTCAAAGAGAAAATCAGGTCGTATTTTCCACTGGCTCCGCTGCATACGATCAATTACGTGTGCATTGAAATCGCGGAACAAACCTTCCCCAAAGCCAAACAGATAGCCGTTTTTGATACCGCTTTTCACCAGAGTCTGCCTGAATACGCTTTTCGATATGCCATTCCGGAGGCCTTATACCGGCAGGAAGGCATTCGGGTTTACGGTTTTCATGGAACGTCCCACAAGTACGTCAGCGAGAAAGCGGCCTCCTGGCTGGGAAACCCGAACGCTAAGCTCATCAGCATCCACTTGGGCAATGGGTGCAGCATTACGGCTGTTCAGAACGGCAAATCACTGGACACGAGTATGGGATTTAGCCCCCTGGCGGGTCTGGTGATGGGCACCCGATCTGGCGACATTGATCCGGCTGTCATTTTCTATTTGATCGAGCATGGATACACTCCCGAGCAGGTCAATACGTTGCTCAACAAACAGTCAGGCATGGCAGGTTTCACGGGATTTAGTGATATGCGGGATGTACGGAAATTACGCGAAGAAGGCGATCCGACCGCCGAATTAGCGACCGAGTTGTATGCTTACCGGGTCAAAAAGTACATTGGGTCCTATACCGCCGTGTTGAATGGGTTGGATGCGCTGATCTTTACGGCGGGTGTAGGGGAAAACGATTCGGACGTGCGGGCGCGAATCTGTCAGCACCTGGACTATTTAGGCATTCACCTCGACTTCGATAAAAACGCGGCCTTTTTACCCGGTATTCGAGAAATCAATTCGACCGAGTCACCGGTCAAGATCCTGGTGATACCAACGAACGAAGAGCTTGAGATTGCTCAACAGAGCTATACCTTACTACAGGCGGAATAAATTGATGGTAGCGGGAGTAAGAAGCTGCTTTTGGTTGCCCAACCGCTTATGAAACCGTCTGATTCTGACCAAAATCAAGTTCACCAGTTTTTAATCGGTGTCAACTTCCGTCACTGCCCCATCGACTCCCTAGCGTTCAGCACGAACGGTTTACGAAAGGCCCAGCCTGATTTTCCTGCTCAATTGATAAAGCAGGAAAATCAGCCTGGGCCTTTCGCAACAAAGCAAGATTAACGCTACCTGTTTCTTAACTATCGGCAATGGTACCCTGCACAATTTTTTCTTCGCCTAATACGTGATCTGCGGTCATCACTTCGGGTTGCTCTACAATCGATTTGATTAGTTGCAAAGGGACGCGCACCCAGTCAGGCCGGTTGTAAAGCTCATAATTTAAATCTGAAATGCTTTTTTCGAGCAGGTATGTTTCCAGCATCATTTGCAAGTCGTCAGGATTGTCGGGAATGAACGAGCTACCCTGAACCGTTTCTAGATAGGCTTCCATAAAAAAGTTACTCATACAGTGCGCCCAGAACCCAGCGTAAGGGAGTAATTGAGTGGTCGTGTCGGCCTGCACCTGATTAGTCGTCAAAAAGCCTTCATAACCCACGTAGTAGAACGAGCGGATCATGGAGGCTACGTCGCGCAGGGGCGAGCGCTTGAGCCGGCGTTCGCTGTAGCTTCGGCTGGGATCACCACCGAAATCCTGGATGGCGATGTCTTTGCCGGTCAGCAGAATCTTTTCCAGTTGCAAATCGCCATGAATCCGGATTTTCGTCGTGCTCAACTTTTTGCGGTAGATTCGCTTAAGTAGATTCAGTACGTCATCTTTTCGACCCAGCATCTGCTCGACGTCCTGCCGTACGTCATCGGGAAGGCGCTGTAGGTTCCGTTTCTGGCTCTGATAGCTTTCACGAACCAACGACTGAAAACTCGCAAACAGTGAACGCTGGTAATGCAGCGAGAATTCTTCTGGTGCGAAATCCTTATGCATCGCATCGGAAGCCAGTGCCTGGTGCATCTGTCCGATACGTATGCCCAGAAGCCGGGCCTGTTGAGCAGCCCGATGACCCACCAACTCCTGGGTTTCGAAGGGTAACGTACTAAACGAAACCGGCTGGCTCAACGTACCGAGCGATACGTCCATTGCCTGAGCTAACTGAACCTGATCACGGGCCAGAATACGCTCGATAAAGTTGTTGATCCGTTCCAGGACGTAGCTCTTTCCGTCGCCATGCTGACCAACCATTTCCTGCATAACACCCAGTATGATCGGCTCGCCCTTTGACGTCATTTCTACCGACCCGGCAAACGGAGCCACGTTCGCAAAGCCAGCCTGATCGGAAAGAAACCGCGTAATTTCCGTATCGGGGTTTATGGCCAGATCGACCTTCCGGTAAAGTTTCAGGAGGTAACAGTGATCGTAGGAAACAGTGGCGTAATCAGGCCTGGAAGCAATAAGCCTGGGTTTTATGCCGCTGTGCTCCCGAACGTAATCCGCCAGCGCCGGTTTACTTTGAAAAACCAGATTGCCTTCAGTATGGCCGCTTTCCTGGGCCACTTTTTGAAAAAACGCCTGTTGAACGTCGGACAGATACAGACCATCGCACAGCAGGCCGAACTCATTGCCCAGTTTCAACGTAGCCAGCACCGCCTGCGGACAACTTTGACTAAGTTTAGCGGCCTGCAACTCATCCGCAAAGGCCAGGATCAACTGAAAGATTTCGGGTAACCCCCGTTCGTACGATACCTCAAGCAGGAGGATGTAAGCTGATCCAACCGGGAGTGTGAGGGGGGCTTGGTTCAATATGGTTACGCCCCGCATCGTCTGCTTTTTTTCACTGAACCAGTCGGATCTGAGCAGATAATCGGGCAACACCCTTGTTTCCAGCCGTTCGCGGGTACCTTTGTTCATAATCTGCCCCCAGAGGGTAACCTGAATTTCAGGCAGTTGGAGCGCAGGCAGTACGTCTGTATTGGTTTTCTCCAGCACAAACCACTGGTAATCGTGCGGAGCCAGAGTGAAGAAGTACGTTTCGTTTTCCGAGACCGCCGGGAACGAGTTTTGGCTGAATGCTTCGACCGGTACGTAGCCGTTGAAACCCTTCAGTTCAATCTCGGCGGGCTGCGAATATTTTGATAAATTAATAACAATCAGCAGGGTTTCATCTTCGTAGGTGCGGGTGAAGGCCAGCACTTTTGGATTCTCGACGTTCAGGAATTTCAGATCGCCCCGACCAAACGCTTTAAATCGCTTCCGCAGATTAATCATCCGCTTCATGAACCAGAACAGCGACGACGTATTGGTTCGCTGGGTTTCGACGTTGACCGATTCGTAATGATATTCCGGATCAAGAATGGTCGGCAGGTATAGCTTGTGTGGATTCGCGGACGAGAAGCCCGCGTTCCGGTCCGGCGACCACTGCATGGGGGTACGTACACCGTCGCGGTCACCCAGGTACACGTTGTCGCCCATGCCGATTTCATCCCCGTAATAAATAACCGGGGTGCCCCGCAATGAAAACAGCAGACAGTTCATCAGTTCGATGCGCTTTCGGTTGTTGCCCAGCAGGGGAGCCAGCCGGTGGCGAATGCCGAGATTGATACGTGCTCTGGGGTCTTTGACGTAGGTTTTGTACATATAATCCCGTTCCTCATCGGTGACCATTTCGAGCGTTAGTTCATCGTGGTTACGGAGGAAAATCGCCCACTGGCAATTCTCAGGAATGGCCGGGGTCTGGTCGAAGATGTCGGTGATCGGGTACCGGTCTTCCATTTGCAGCGCCATAAACAGGCGGGGCATCACCGGAAAATGATAGTTCATGTGACACTCGTCGCCATCGCCGAAATAAGACGCTGAATCTTCGGGCCACATATTGGCTTCGGCCAGAAACGCTACGCAGGGAAAATGATCATCGATGTGTTTGCGCAGTTTTTTGAGAAACACGTGGGTTTCGGGCAGGTTTTCGCCGTTGGTACCTTCCCGCTCAAACAGATACGGTACGGCATCCAGCCGAAAGCCATCGACACCCAGCTCGCACCAGTAATCAATCATCCTGAACACTTCCGCCTGAACGAGCGGATTATCGTAGTTCAGGTCGGGCTGGTGATGAAAAAAACGATGCCAGTAATATTGCTGCGCTTCATGGTCCCAGGTCCAGTTGGATCGTTCAAAATCCTGAAAAATAATCCGGACATCCCGGTACTGAGTTGGATCGTCGGTCCACACGTAGTAGTCCCGTTCGGGCGAGCCTTTGGGCGCTTTCCGGGCACGTTGAAACCAGGGATGCTGATCGGACGAATGGTTGATGACTAACTCCGTAATGACCTTCAAATTCCGTTGGTGGGCTTCGACGAGCAGGGTTTTAAACTGCTCGATGGTTCCGTACGACGGGTTTATCGTGTAGTAATCGGCAATATCATAGCCATCATCGCGCAGGGGTGACGGGTAGAAAGGCAGCAGCCAGATGGCTGTAACACCCAGTTCCTGCAGGTAATCTAACTTTTCGAGCAGCCCCTGAAAATCACCAATTCCGTCTCCATTGCCATCGCAGAACGCTTTGATATGAAGTTCATAAATAATGGCGTCCTTGTACCAGAGAAGCTTATCGTCTTGTTCTATCATATTGTCTGTCATGATTATCTGTGCATAAGGCGTTTTAATTTCCGGCCAGAAGACTACACGTAAGAAGGTGTTTGCTTATCTGGCAGAACTATCGAGCAACAAAAGTTCTGGCGACTTACCTAACGTATCGTATGCGATTGAGTACGTTTAGTAAATAGTAACCTGTTTTCACCAGGAGAGTTTGGGCATCAGGACAGAAGTTAGCGAAATCCTTCCATACGGCTTAGCCCATTTCCTCTACTCTTTTGGAAACCGGGTCCTGTCATAAATGCCTTCTTTACAAAGTACGCCCTGATTCCCATTACGGTAGAGGTTCCGAAAAATGGGCTTTTCGTCAATAGCAGCGGGACGATTAATAGAGTGCAACCATTCCAGATGAGTTTCCTTATCCTGTTGGCCGGAACTCAGTACAATCCTATTTGATTCAGCAGCCTGGCTATTGACAATTTTACCTTTTTGACGAACGACATGACGCGAATTACCCTGATTTTATCCGTATTAATGACCATGCTGGCATTCGGCTGGAGCTGCCAAAAACCCTTGTCAACGAGCGCCGATACGCAGAAAAAGACGACTACCACGGGGACGCCGGAATTTCACCAGCGGGGTGGCCTGCCTAATTTCTTTCGGAAAGTCAACCAAGGTAAGGAAGTTAACGTAGCGTATATCGGTGGCAGCATCACCGAAGCTTCCGATGGCTGGCGTAGCCTGACCTTCAATTATTTACGACTTAATTATCCACATACGTCGTTCAACGAAATCAACGCTACGATCGGTGGAACGGGCTCAAATCTGGGCGTTTTTCGGATGGACCGCGACGTACTGGCTCTTAAACCCGATCTGGTATTTGTAGAATTCGCCGTCAATGACTTCGGGCGAACGACCCAGCAACTTTACCAGTCGATGGAAGGCATCGTTCGGAAAACCTGGAAAGCGTACCCCAACACCGACATCTGCTTTGTGTATACGCTGGCGGAAAATGTTTTGCCTGATCTGGTGAACGGTATGTATCAACCGTCGGCCAAAGCGATGGAAATTATCGCCGATTACTATAAAATTCCATCCATTCATATGGGTGTGGAAGTAGCCCGACTGTATAAAGAAGGCAGCCTGATATTCACCGGAAAGCCGGAAGAGAATCCCGGCAAAATCGTGTTCACCACCGACAAAACACACCCCCTTTCGAAATCAGGGCATCCCGTTTATGCCAGTGTGGTGCGTAAATACCTTGACGAGATGGCAAGCGTCAGCGGGAACCAGCCCCACACGTTGCCAAAACCATTCGTGGCCGACAATTGGGAAACGGCTCAGCTAATTTCCATTCCCGAAACGACGCCATCCGCGCACTGGCAGAAGCTACCGGCCGATCATGAACTGGTCAAAAGCTTCTCCAAATTCATGCCCGCCCTCTACCGCGCCATTGCGCCAGATGCCGTCTTACGAGTCAGATTCACCGGTACTACGTTAGGCTTTTATGATATCGTAGGGCCAAGATCGGGCCTGCTGGAGGTGACACTCGACGGAGAGAAAAAGGAGTTTCAGCGCTTCGATGCCTACGCTCACTATAACCGCAAAAGTAGCTTTTACCTGGAAGGGCTCAGCGATGGCCCCCACGAAGTTACGGTACGGGTGCTGGGAACGGCATTCGACAAAGCGGCTATTCTTCAAAAGAGGAACATCAACATAGACGACCCTGGCCGCTATGCTGAAAACGGCTGGTATCTCAGCAATCTGCTGGTAGTAGGAAAAATAACCACTCTCCAATTGGACTGATTGACTTTTTAACTACAGTAACTCATAAAAAGCAACTTCCCCGACGAAGTTGATCGAAGCATTGTCCCCCTACTGGCAGAAAAAACATGGCGTTACAGTGGTCTACCAGGATACATTGGTCGGTCAGCTAGCCGACCGTAAGCATGTACTAGTCTCCCCTACCTTACCCCTTTGAATTTATTCCACATCGCTGCCGCAAGGTCTGTAGTACTAGGCGAAAAGCACGTCAAGGTCGCCAAACTTAATTGGACACCTTACAAATCAGTATTATCTTTGC
Source organism: Spirosoma endophyticum (assembly GCF_900112365.1). GTDB lineage: Bacteria > Bacteroidota > Bacteroidia > Cytophagales > Spirosomataceae > Spirosoma > Spirosoma endophyticum. The sequence goes on from NZ_FOLQ01000001.1 coordinate 1,113,660, forward strand.
AACTAAGATACTTAGACAATAAAATATAAAAGTGGAAAACGAGGTGATCAGACGAATAAGAAAACTGAGTCAGTTGTATGCCTACACCTCGATACAGATGCACGAAGCCGTTGCCCGAAGGGCAGGCCTCTCAGGAACGGATCATAAATACTTAGGATTTTTGATAGAAAAAGGGCAGATGACAGCCGGGGAACTTTCAACGTTAACGGGTCTAACGACCGGCGCCGTTACTGGCTTAATCGACCGATTTGAAAAGAAGAACCTGGTTAAAAGACGGTTTGCTCAGGACGATCGGCGGAAGGTTATTATCGAACCAAACACCGAAATTATACTGTCGCTTCTGGTGCCGCTGTACGAAGAATTCCGAAGTAAGTCAGAAGAACTTATGGCTTCGTTTTCAAACGAGGAAATCAAGGTTATCGAAACCTACTTTTCGAAAGCCATTGACATAATGACTGAAACAACCCATAAACTCAACGGCAAGCAATCGTAAAAATGAAAATTATGAGCGACTACGTGCTTGATTTTCAGAATATTGATAAAACAAAATTCCAGGTTGTTGGAGGTAAAGGCGCCAACCTGGGGGAACTTACCCGAATTGCAGGAATCCACGTACCGGATGGCTTTTGTCTATCTACGGATGCGTTTGAACGGGTCATGGAAGAAACGCCGTCGATCAACGAATTGCTGGATCAGTTATCGCGGCTGAAAGTGAAGGACCGGGATAAGATCGGTGAACTTAGCGGTGAAATTCGCAGCATTATCGAACGGATCGCCATTCCTCAGGACATTCATTCAGCCATTAGCCGCCACATTGAACAACTTGGTGAACGAAATGCGTATGCCATACGCTCCAGCGCCACGGCGGAAGACTTACCAACGGCCTCTTTTGCGGGCCAGCAGGATACATTTTTGAATAGCAACGGAAAGGAAGCCATCCTGAAGCATATCCGCCAATGCTGGGCGTCGCTGTTTACAGACAGAGCGATAATCTATCGTTTGCAAAATGGACTTGACCATCATAAAGTCCAGCTCGCGGTGGTTATTCAGCAGATGGTTTTCCCGCAGGTAGCGGGGATCATGTTTACAGCCGACCCGGTTACGTCAAATAGAAACATACTATCCATTGATGCCAGCTTCGGACTTGGGGAGGCCATGGTCTCCGGCCTGGTGAATGCGGATAACTACAAAGTCCAGGATGGCAAGATCATCGACAAGAAAATATCCGCCAAGAAACTGGCTATTTATGCGGTAGAAGCGGGCGGTACGAAAGAACAGGAAATTGAGCCTGCCATGCAGACCAGGCAGGCACTGACGGATGAGCAGATTTTGCAGCTTGCCCGCCTGGGCCGAACAATCGAAGCCCATTTCGGCTACCCCCAGGATATCGAATGGTGTTTGGTGGACGATACGTTCTACATTGTTCAGAGTCGGCCAATCACTACGTTATACCCCATTCCCGGAGCGGATAACGCGGAGAATGCCAGGCGTAGTCCGGCTGACTGCGGCCCGCGTATTTACGTATCCGTCGGTCACCAACAAATGATGACCGACCCCATGAAACCCTTAGGACTATCTTTTTACCTGATGACGACCCGAGCCCCAATGCATACGGCGGGTGGACGGTTGTTTGTCGATGTGGCCCCTATGCTGGTTTCACCAGTCGGCAGACAAACGCTGGTGGACACCCTCGGCAAGTCCGATCCACTTATGAAAGATGCCCTTACCACCCTCATTGAACGGGGCGATTTTATAAAACCGATAGTGGATGATGGTCCCGCTAAAGGCCATTCACTGGCGGATTACCAAACCCTGCAAGACTACGATCCGGCCCTTGTCAGTGATCTGATCAGGCGGAATGAAACATCGGTACAGGAATTAAAACAGGCTATTCAGACGAAATCAGGGCTGGAGTTGTTTGATTTTATTCAGGAAGACATCCTCCAGCTAAAAAAGATCATGGCTGATCCTCAGAGTTTTGGTATGATTATGACCGGCATGAATGCATCCTACTGGATTAATGCCAACATGCAGGAGTGGCTAGGTGAAAAGAATGCAGCAGACATACTTTCTCAATCTGTATCGAACAACATTACGTCGGAGATGGGGCTGGCCCTCATGGAGATCGCCGATGTCGTTCGTCCTTTTCCGGAGGTGATTGATTATTTGCAACGGAGCCAGTACGCCGGAGCGGGCAATCTGCTGGTCACAGCCAACGCCTTTCTGCACGAACTGGTAAAGCTGGAGGGCGGGCAGGAGGTCCACGATGCTATCCGGGCTTTTCTAAATAAGTACGGTATGCGCTGTGCTGGTGAGATTGACATGACAAGAACCCGCTGGAGCGAAAAGCCCGGTGCGCTCATCCCGATCATCCTTAGTAATCTTAAAAATTTTGAGCCGGGTGCCAGCAAGGGTAAATTTGAGCAGAGACGACAGGAAGCGTTGGAAAAAGAGCAGGAGCTATTGGATCGACTGCGGCAGTTGGCCGATGGGGCACAAAAAGCCAACGAAACAAAACGAATGATTGACCTGATCCGGAATTTCGCCGGTTATCGTGAATATCCAAAATACGGCATGGTCAATCGCTACTACGTCTACAAGCAGGCTTTACTGAAAGAAGCGGAACAACTCGTGAAGGCTACTATCATCCGTGAAAAAGAGGATATCTACTACCTCAGTTTTGACGAATTTTGCGAAGTCGTACGCACGAATACACTGGATTACCAGCTCATCAGCCAACGAAAAGACGAGTACAAACGCTATGAAAAACTGACTCCTCCCCGGGTGATTACGTCGGACGGTGAGATCATTACGGGTGCGTACAAACGGGAAAATCTTCCCACCGATGCGATTGTAGGCCTGGCAGTTTCTTCCGGGGTTATCGAGGGACGGGCACGAGTCATCTTAACCATGGAGATGGCTGATCTGGAAGCTGGCGATATACTAGTCACTTCCTTTACTGACCCCAGCTGGACACCCTTGTTTGTCTCCATAAAAGGCCTGGTCACCGAAGTGGGCGGACTGATGACTCATGGCGCCGTTATTGCACGGGAATATGGCTTACCAGCCGTTGTCGGCGTAGAGAATGCAACCAGGCTCATCAAAGACGGACAGCGAATTCGAGTGAATGGAACGGACGGATATGTAGAAATCCTGTAAACAGGAACATCTACACGGATCGATCACAAAATCTGTACGATCTGAATATGATTGCCGCACGTATCGTCGAGTACGGCCAGCTTTGCCGGACCCATTTGCGTTGGTGGCATACTGAACGTAACCCCCAGCTTCATCAGTCGCTCATATTCCTTATCGACGTCGTTAATATGGAACATTGTCAGGGGAATACCTGCATCAAAAAGGGCTTTTTGATACGTTTGAGCGGGTGCAAAGCCCAGGGGCTCCAACAGTAATTCAACGCCATCCTGTTCTTCGGCGGACACAACCGTTAACCACTTATGTTCGCCCATTGGAATTTCGGTTTTCTTGGCAAAACCCAGAATCGTTGTATAAAAGGCAAGGGCTTTGTCCTGGTCATCGACCATTACGCTGGTGAGCTTAATTTTCATTCGACGTCTTTTTCCGTTTCATCAGCAAATCTCCGCAATAGTTTTTTGTCTCAATTCTTGAAAATTGCTTTTTTTCTATCCCTATACACAGCGGGCGTTACACTGGTCATTTTTTTGAATAAGCTGGTGAATGACGTAACGCTTTCAAAACCCACCCGATAGCAGATGTCGGCAATACGCGCGTCTGTTTCCAGAAAGTGTTTGGCCGCTTCCATCCGCACCGAAATTAGGTGCTGGTGTGGCGTCCTGCCATAAAGGGCTTTGAAACACCGGATAAAGTGAAATTTTGAATAAAAAGCTTCCAGCGCCATCGCATCCAGGTCAATAGGATCGGCGAAATGACGGTCAATGAACTGTTTCGCTTTTATAACCTGCTGAACTATATGGTCTTTTGGGTACCAATCCCGACTAATTTTCGCTACTGTTTCGGTGTAAAAGGTCATCGATTTTAAGGAAACTAGTTTTTCATTATGCATCGCTCACGCATAGCGGCTTCTGACCATCACAGAAAGCTTTTCAGGCGCTACCTCGCAATAAGCCATTGCCAGAGCGTCGACGAGTGTTTCTTCAGGCACTTTATGCAGGTTGATAAGTGTCCAGCCCTGTTTGCCCCACTTGTTTGGAACAGGGTAAATAACGGACGTATCGAATGACGAAAAAACATCCTGATCTATTTCGGATAGTTTAACGCAGACCCGGTTTTCCTTCTCATTATACGTAGCAAATATCTTTTTACCCACCTTGAACGAGAGCTTTTCAGCATGAGCCTGTTCACTCGTTTCGGGAAGCGACAGCGCAATGTGTCGAATTGTTTCCAGGTCAATCATGTGTGTTTGTTACAAGTACGGCTACGTTGTTAAGATACGATTTTTTGCAGATATACTTTCCATAGCGATTTCCTCAAGCTTCATTGAACGATTCGACCAAGTTTTTGCACTAATCAGTAAAGTACTGATTTTTAACGACTTATTAACAAAAAACTCATCTGATTATAATCTTGTATCCTCAGGTTTGCTTCGGCGATCGGCCCATTATCAGGAAAACGAATGAAACACAAATACTAGTAAGCAGTCATATTTATCTATTCACAATCAAGGCTGCCCACCTGTTTTTTTTATTTTTTGTTTCACTAATTCGTTCGATTCTTATGAAAACTATCATGCTGGTAGCCATTGCTACGCTACCTTTTTCGGCGCTCGCGCAACAAACCGCTACGTTCACTCCCTATCCTGATAACGGCATCTATCTATCCTCCGCCGATTTCTCTACCCGTAAATTGACCGACGGTTTCGACAGTAACCAGCCAGGCTATAGCTTACGGGAAGAGACCTTTCAACGGACGTTAAAGGTCGATCAGCCCAACGCGCCGGAAGCCAAATTTCCACTTGCTACGGTATGGGGAGAGCGAAAAGAAGGCGTCGATTATCGAAGCTTCGAGGGTGATTTATACCGCGTTGAACACACCGATCGGCTGTTTATCTACAGCAGGCCCACCAATGTCTGGATACCCGGTGGCGGATCAACCTATGCCAATACAGTGTACTACGTTAGTCGTGAGGCAAATTCACCGATCCATCTGATCACCAGCGCTAACCTGGACGATATTTTCTATGATCAGCCCGACAAACGGGCCGCATTTGACAGACTCGATGAGTTGAGTAATCGCCCTTCTGGCCAGGCCCGAAAACTGATTACGTTGTTCTATAAACAGGATCAGCCAACTCACGCAGCAGAATAAAAGCTCATTTATAAAATGACTTGCCCCCGCATTAATGCGGGGGCAAGTCATTTTATCTTTCTGCCTTCTCAATACCCTTGGGTTGAAGAAAAAAATCGCGAGCCATTACCAATTGGTCAGTACTGATGAAATCGACACCTGCCTCGCGCAGTTTAGCCCATACAACGGGATATTCGGGACTAGCCCAAAGGCGTAGTTTTTTCCCTTCCTTGTGCGCACGTTCAGCCAGTTGATGCAACTTCTGGAACTCAGCAGCAGGCATCTCGGCTGTTCCCCGCCAGGTCAACTGATTTTTGTACGCATCGCTGATTATGGGCATGACCGCCGGACTATATCCTTTTCCCAGATCATCAGGTCGTCCATCTACAGACAGCAGCCGTTGGCTGGCCTTTACAAGGGTCGGTATTGGGCGATTACCCGACAGCACAATGGAGATAATCCCCGGTTTATTTTCAGTTCGGTTACCCGTTGTCAATAAGGAACGATAGCGTTGCAGGAGTTTATTCAACGCCTGATACGTACTGTCTGCCTGTGTTTTAGCATCGATCATCAGGTAAAATGATCCCTTATGACCGGCTAGTGCCTGACCACCGTTCTGCCGGATTCGCTCGGCGAGCGGCTTGAGATACAGATTTTCGAGCGTAGACGCCGGATTCTTGAACGTCGGGCGATCGTGTGCCACATACAACGTATCATCAATCAGGTGTACATCTGCTTCGACACTGGCAAACCCATTATCGAGCGCGTCCCAGAGCGGGCGCGACTGCTCGTAGTCGTTATGCGCGTGACCGAAAGGCAGCGGCACGACGCCAGCCAGTGGCTGCGGAACCAGCTTTTGCGCAATGGGTTGTGTCCAGGCCGTTTCCACCGCGTCGGCGGCCCGATCAATCTGCATATATGGGTTGTATTTGGGCTTATTGGAAATGACCTTCGCCCGAACCAGCAGAACATCATCCGATAGTGTATAGGTCGCTGCGGTATCGGCGACTTCCCGTAATAATTCAGCCTGTTGCCGGCCTTTTTTAATCCCAAAAAACTGAATGCGATACGTTATGCCAGGTTCGGTTTTAACCCGCACCGTCAGCGTATTTCCGGCTTGTGGCAGTTGGGTCAATGTAACACCCGACGTAGTATAGAATCGCCCGGCTTCCATTGCTTCGATGAGGGCTTTAGGCGTCAGTTCAGCCGCATTGACCATGACCCAGCTCCGTCCCGAATTGCTAAACTCTGGTCCGAAAAAGTAATAATTGTGGCTATCGTCGGTGCCAAGCCCGTACATGAGCGGGCGGCCTTGTTGCAGAAAATGAAGGTTAATTTTATCCCACATCGACTCGGTGCCTTCGTGAGTACTATCGCCGTAATTGTTGACCAGGTGATGACCGTTGAACACTTCAAAAAATCGCTCAAACCGAAGTTGCATCAGGTCCTGCGCCGTAACAGCGTAGTAAAAATTAGGATGGTTAATGTGCGGAAACATGGGCTGCCCCGTCAGCCGCCGTTGCGCAACCACCAGGTCAATGTTATTCTGAATCACCTCGGCTACACTGTTGCCAAATTGTGGCCGGATGAGATTCTTTACGTTTGTAACGTTAATATGAATTGGCTTACCCTTGTAGCTGGTCGAAAGTTCTTCATTTTTGAGAATCAGGAATTTGCCCGGCTCTTCAAACTGGCCTCGGTATTCCTCCAGTTTTTTCAGACGGACTTTTAGCGAATCATTGGGTCCTTTCTGGTACGTTACCCAATCGGGGCCGAAGGTGCGCAGGTAGCGATCAAACGTTCGTCGGCGGTCTTTCTGGTGCGGCACATTTACCCACTTCTCGACATCCTGCAAAATATTATGATCCGATAAGCCCACAAAATGATAGCCTTCGGCCTTGTACCAATTCATAATCATCTCGGGATAATCGTCGCCATCACTCCAGAGAGAATGCGTATGCAAATTACCTTTATACCAGTTTTGTGCCTGTGTGCCAGAAACGAGCAAGCAGATTAAAAGCAGCGTTAAACAGACGTTTTTTCTCATAAAGCCAGGAATTCAGCTGACGCAGACGGGCCGTTTATACGTCAGGTTACGCTTTTGAAAGGCTGGGACGAAAAAAACTACCCAACGCCTATTCAACCAGCGCCTGTATCTCCTTCAGAATTACCGGCATTTTTTCGTCGGCGTTATTACAAAGCAGGATAATGGTTCGATCGGCATCGATGTAGCGAATAATCTGATTTTTGTAACCCGGGTTACTCCCACTGTGGCGCACGACTCTTCCAAGTCTGGCACTCTGCGCCAATTCCCAGCCAAACCCATAGGGCGATGAAGAACCATCGTTCAAGTGGGCCGCCATAAACGCGTCGCTTAGTGTTTTCTGGTTCACCAGATGATTGCCGTATAAGGCCCGATCCCATTTCAGCAAATCATCAGATGTAGCACTCATACGACCCGGCCCTTTTCGATTACCCAGCCAGATTGCGTAGTTGGATTCTGGAAACGTCTCGGCGCGGACGTAGCGTTTTTTTTCTGGAACATACAAATGCCCCCACGCCATATCGGTCAGTTTGTTTTTTTCTTCCTGAGTGCGAATGTCCGTATGCGTCATGTTGAGCGGCTTGAAAATACGGGCCCGGCAAAAATCAATGAAATCCTGTCCCGACACTTTTTCGGTAATACTGGCCAGTAGCATATAGCCCGTATTGCTATACGCGTATTTTGCGCCTGGCTCAGCTAATTTGGGCGGGTGGTATTGAATCAGATAGGCAATATTATCGGCGTTATTGGCCACTTTGGTCTTGTCCCAATGTTTGTCCATAACATCCTGGTAATCGGGCAAGCCCGACGTATGATTGAGCAGATGCCGGATGGTAATGCCTGGATACGGCAGGCCCGGCAGGTATTTCTCGATCAGGTCATCATACGACAGTTTCCCTTCCTGCTTCAGCATCATAATTGTCATGGCTGTAAACTGTTTCGAAATAGACGCCAATTCAAACACAGAAGCCGTTGTCATATGCTCGCGCGTCTCGAAGTTTTTGTACCCGAACGCCTTATCATAAACAGGTTTTCCTTTATCAGCAATCAGCACGACGCCACTGAATTCGGGAAACTCCCTGAACAAAGAATCGAGTTGGCCTCCCAGAAAAGCAAACGAAATTGGCTGCCTGGCAGGTGGCCGACTACAGGTGGCGAAAACGAGCGGTAAGCAAGCGAAGACGATAGGTAAGTAGCGCATAGATTAATTAGACAGTATGTAGATGAGTGAGGTAACTAAAAATAGCGATTCCCTCTTTACGTACTTTCTAGCTATCCTTATCTTCTTGACTACCTTCCTTTCTTTGTAGATTTCGTCCTATTGGTCCGCTTCGCGGTGGCGTATCTCATGATAGGCATCCTCATTCATACCCAATTTCCAGTAGGCCGCTACGTGGAGTTCATGAGCCGCAAGCTGGTATCGCATCTTTAGGTAATCCCGAATTTCCTTGGCCGTCGACACTTCCGTGGCTACCCAAACAAAGCGGATTTCCGCCCGCCCGTCTGGCACCGAAGTCGACCGAATAGCCTGTTGTAGCAGGGTACTTTTGCCCGCTTCCAGGCCATTTCGATGCAGCCACCGAACCTGAATATCGGCCTCGAAGTCTAGCGCCTGCTCTTCAGCTGCATCGGGAACTTCAATGAAGGCCAGCCCCTTTGCCGTAGCCGGTAAAAGCTCCAGAATAGCGCCGATGGCCGGCAGCGCCGTTTGATCACCTGCGAGCAGATACCAGTCCGCTTCACGATACGAAACGCCGGGACGTAATGCGATGCCCAGGTAATTGCCGAGTTGAACGTTTGTGGCCCAGGCCGACGCCGGACCTTCGTCACCGTGCAGGACAAAGTCAATGGCCAATTCACCCGTTTCCGGCTCAAAGGACCGCACGGTGTACGTTCGAACCGCTGGGCGGCCTTCTTCGGGTGGTGGCAAGAGCTGGCCAGCCCCATCAAAAGTTGGCAATAGAGGTTTTTCCTGACCGGGCTGGGGAAGCAGTATTTTAAGGTGAATGCCGGGCATCAACCCATGCAAACCAATAAGGCCATCGGCAGCCACCGTGATTCGGCGCATGTGTGGTGTTACGTCCGTAATCTGAACAACCTGCACCATTTCAACTAAAATCTGTCGCGTCGGTCGGTTCTGAGCCATGCTATGTATGAATTTATTATTTAGAACAAATCTAAACAAATTTCGATAAATAAGCCGAAACAGCACGACTAGAATGAATATACCCTATTTCAGTAAAGTTTTAGGCTAAATTTCTTGCGGCACATTTAGTTGCGGTAAATACCTTTGACAAAGTTTAGACCTTTAGCCATGTTTAACGTTCTTCCCTTGTGTCTAGTCATCAACCTCAGCTCAGAACCGTCAATGTAACGCGCTACGTTACACCCCTGCGCGAAGGCGGCTCACTGCCGGCCATTGTCGAGGCAGACGACGATTTCTTATACGTAGTAAAGTTTCGCGGAGCGGGGCAAGGCACGAAAGCGCTCATTGCGGAGCTTATTTCCGGTGAAATTGCCCGCGTGCTTGGCTTGCGGGTACCCGAAATTGTGTTTATCAATCTTGATGAAGCCTTTGGACGTACGGAGCCGGATGAAGAAATCCAGGATTTGCTACGGGCCAGTGAAGGGCTGAATCTGGCACTTCATTACCTCTCCGGAGCCATCACATTCGATGCCCTGGTCACAAAAGTCGATGCCAAACTGGCTTCACAAATTGTTTGGCTGGATTGCCTGATCACGAATGTGGATCGTACCGCCCGCAACACTAATATGCTCATGTGGCATAAAGAACTATGGTTGATCGACCACGGCGCATCGCTCTACTTTCATCATTCCTGGCAAAGTTGGGAAGAACAGAGCCGGCGGCCGTTTGTTCAGGTCAAAGACCATGTATTGCTCCCGCAAGCAACTGAACTTGAGAGTATTGACGCTGAGTTTCGTCAGCTCCTCACACCCGAGCGTATCCAGGCCATTGTTTCAGTAGTTCCCGATGACTGGCTTATGGACGGCTCATCTACGGAATCGGCCGAAGAAAAGCGGCAGGTTTATTTTCAGTTTTTAACGGCCCGGGTCGCCACCTCAGAAACGTTTGTCAAGTATGCAATCGATGCCCGAAAAGCACTTGTTTGAGTATGCGGTTATCCGCGTCGTGCCGCGCGTCGAACGCGAAGAATTTCTCAACGTTGGCGTTATTCTCTACTGCTCCGCACAAGGCTTCCTGCAGACGATGTTTATGCTGGATGAGAACCGGCTCCGCGCTTTCTCGGGCGACCTGGACATCCTTGAACTGGACGAACGGCTTCGTGCTTTCGAGCGAATTTGTGCGGGTCGTGCTAAAGGCGGAACCATTGGTCAACTACCAATAGCCTCGCGTTTCCGCTGGCTCACGGCCACCCGTAGCACCATTGTGCAAACCTCATCCGTACACCCTGGCTTATGCACGAATGCCGGAGAAACCCTCGCCCGGCTGTTTGCCCAACTCGTTCAATAGTCGCCTTCCATTTACGTACGTTTGGGTTAGATCGTCCTGTAGCCCGATTTGATTCCCTGTTCAGCGACATCTGGACAGTTACTAAAACAGATCGCTCCGAATCGGAGCGATCTGAATGCATTCTTAGCAAGTTAATATTGAGAGGCTACACAGCCTCTGGAGCATATACGATAATAAGATATACAGCGATTGTCCAGTAACTATATATTATCACAATCACCAAAACGGTTTATCAGCAACTGACTGGCAATCAGATTTCAACTCTACACCCAGATCTAACATATACAATTACTGGCCTGGTTGGCAGGAGAAACCAGCGTTCCTTAACCAAATTAGTTTCTGTCGTCTTTTCTGGGACGTTACATGGAGTATTCAATCGATTTTACCCCGTCTAAAAATTATCTTTTCTGTCGAATCTGTTCTGCCACTGTGTATATTTAAGTCACAGAATTTCTTCACCTTATCTCAAAAAAGCCATGGAAGCAAACGACTACGATTTTGAAGAAAAATGGAAGCAATTTGAAGAAACGGGTAAAGAGTTATCCGGGACAATCGGTGCGGTGGCAGGCACGTTGATAGGTATCTCCGTATTAGGTCTAAGCGCCCCCGTGCTGTACTTTACCAAGAGAGCCGCTGGAAAAGAATCATCGGATGCCCTCAGAGAAACAGGTGCTAAAGTCGTGGAAAAGACCAAATGGATGAGCGAGTTTGGGCGGTTCACTGGAAAGAAGTTTGGCCCCAAAATTTTAGGAACTGTGCTATTCGGCGTAACAGGCTTGCTTTCCAGCGAAGAATAATAGCATCAAATTCAAAACACATGAGTAGCTTTCATTCGTTTTTTGTCGAAGAGCTGGTTAGTTGACTTGTAGCTCTGCCTGGAGCAGCCTGGTTCCGAAAGTCACTTCTGGTGACATTGGCCGATAGCCTTATATTTGCAATTTTATCGGGTCAGTCGTATTTTGTTGACTATGCCACGATTCACCAAACGACTCATCGGAATTTTATCCATTGGGAGCACATTAAGCTACGCACAAGCCCGAACCGATACGTTACTAACCCACTTATTTGCCACAAATCAAAATCCTGTTTTTCAGCAGGTTTTAAAAGAACCGGACACGTATCGGCTGCAGATTATCTACACGCAAATAAACCGTGACAAGAACAATACGCCTTCATTCACGAATTACTATTTCCACGTAGATAGCACTAGTTATTTTAATCCGGCGTCTACCGTAAAACTGCCTCTCGCTCTGCTTTCGCTGGAAAAACTGAACGCACTTAAGATTCCGGGTGTGACGAAGTTTACGGCCATGCAGTTCGACAGCGCCTACAGTGGTCAAACTAAAGAGTGGAAGGACGCCACCGCCAAAAACGGCTATCCGTCCATTGCTCAGTTCATCCGAAAAGCGTTTCTGGTCAGCGATAACGATGCGTATAGTCGTATGTATGAATTCGTTGGGCAGGGCCAAATCAACCGCAGCTTACATACCAAAGGCTACTTAGATACCCGCATCACACACCGGTTTGTGCGGATGACGGCTGACGAAAATCGACATACAAACCCGATCCGATTTATTCGGGAGGATGGCAAATTGATCTATGCGCAACCGGCCGCCTACAACAAAGACCCGTTTGATTTCACTCGAATTGCTAAGCTCGGCAAGGGCTATTATGCAAAAGACAGCCTGATTCATGAGCCGTTTAACTTCACAGAACGTAACAAAATGCCATTGGAAACTTTCCAGCAGATATTGCAATCGGTCATGTTTCCTCTGTCTGTGCCAGCTACCCAACGGTTTAACCTGACGAAAGACGATTACACATTTCTGTACCAGTACCTGTCGCAATATCCCGGCGAAACGAACTATCCCAAATACGACGCAAAACAGTATTATGACAGCTACGTGAAATTCTTTTTTATGGATAGTTTACACCATCAGATGCCAGCGGGTGTTCGGGTGTTCAACAAAGTTGGCTGGGCATACGGCTTTCTAACGGATGCTTCCTACGTAGTGGATTTCAACAACAAAGTCGAATACATGCTCACGGCAACGATTTACGTCAACAGCGATGGCATCCTGAACGACGATAAATACGAATTTGAAAGCATAGGAAATCCGTTCATGTATCAGCTTGGCCAGACCATTTATCAATACGAACGAAAGCGCAAACGAAAATACAGCCCCAATTTGGACCAGTTTCAGATACCGTATGAAAAACGAACAAACGACAGTCGGCCGACGATCAAAAATGTTGATAATTAAACAATACCTGTCAGCTAAACTAAACCTCAACTTCAGCAGAGCGCAGAAGCTGAGATTTGACTGTAAGAAAGTCAGAAGGAACATGGACAACACGAAATTCTTTTTCGCTGACGGCTCCACTGCCCCAAATTAATGGTCTATTTAAAAGCCGGAATGCCCGTAATATCAGCGCCCAAAATCAACAGTTGAATGTCATGAGTACCTTCATACGTACTCACCGATTCGAGGTTCATCAGGTGCCGCATAATAGGATATTCGCCGGAAATACCCATGGCGCCCAGAATCTGACGCGCATCCTGAGCCACTTTTTGCGCCATCTCGACATTATTACGTTTGGCCAGTGAAATCTGCGCATTGCTAGCTCTATCTTCGTTTTTTAGCATACCGAGTCGCCAGCATAACAGTTGCGCCTGCGTAATGCCCGTCAGCATTTCGGCCAGCTTTTTCTGAATCAACTGAAAGCTTGCAATTGGTTTGTCGAACTGAATGCGTTCGAGCGCATACCGACGGGCTACTTCATAACATTCCATAGCGGCCCCCAAAGCGCCCCAGCAAATACCATAGCGGGCCTGCTCCAGACATTTTAACGCGCTTTTCAGGCCAAACGCGTCGGGCAACAGGTTTTCCTTCGGGACCTGCACATCCTGAAAAATCAGCTCACCTGTGCTGCTGGCACGTAGTGACCATTTGTTTTTTATCTCGTTTGTTGTAAAACCTTCCATACCGCGCTCTACAATCAGCCCCCGAACTTTACCCTGATCGTTACGGGCCCAGACAATAGCAATGTCGGCAATGGGTGCATTGGTGATCCAGAGTTTGGAGCCATTCAGCAAATAATAATCGCTGCGTTCGATGAAGTTAGTTTCCATGCCACCGGGATCAGACCCGTGATTCGCTTCGGTCAGGCCGAAACAACCCAGCAATTCACCCTTTGCCAGTTTGGGCAGATACGTTCGTTTCTGTGCCTCCGAGCCAAAAGTCATGATGGGGTACATCACCAATGAACTCTGTACCGATACACATGAGCGCATGCCCGAGTCGCCCCGCTCGATTTCCTGGGTCATCAGTCCATAGGAAATCTGATCGAGCCCTCCCCCACCGTATTCGAGCGGAATGGTGGCTCCGAACACGCCAATCTGTCCAAATTTCTGAACCATATGCATCGGAAACTCACCGCGTTGCGCGCAGTCCTCCACAATAGGCGTAATCTCGCGTTTAACAAAGTTGCGCACAGCCGACCGAACCAGTTTGTGTTCGGCCGTTAACAAGTCGTCAATACAGTAGAAATCCGGTGACTCAAAAGAATCGGCCTTACTTCGGGGCGGAGAAAGAGTTTGGGCTTGCATACTGAATGAACTCTAAAAAGGGCCTCTTGTTGCCAGAATATCGTTTTATTGTCAAGTTAGCGCAAAGCCTGACTACCAAGAGCTGTTTATACCGAAGGACGGATAAAAAATCGACAATGAAGTTGAGACTTATAAAGCGGATGCGTATAGGGCAAGAGTAATTGTTCAAATGGAGCGATTTTATTTCCGCTGCTTCGTCAACAGCCAGTCGTAAATGTCATTTTTTTCGTAATAGTACTGAATTCCATGTCCTTCATTTTCTAATCGGGTAAACTTCACCTGCCCACCACATTTTTCCAATCGATTTACCAATCGCTCGGTTTGGGAGATTGGAATAACGTTGTCAGCACTCCCGTGGATTGTCCAGACAGGAACGCGCTTGATTCGGCAAATCTGGGTCGAATCATCACATCCTCCACACAAAGGAGCGATGGCCGCAAATACTTTCGGATACGCTACGGCTGTCTGCCACGTACCGTAGCCCCCCATGCTGACGCCGGTCAGATAGATTCGTTTTTTATCGATTCTGTATTTCGTTGTTAACTCTTTGTAAAGTGCATCAAACCAGTTATCGGTCGACCAGAATTTCCCTTCAGGACATTGAGGAGCGGCAATAATAAAGTTGTAATTATGCCCCTTATCGACCATATAAGGCGGCCCATATTCTTTGAGTTTAGTCAAGTCGCTTCCCGTTTGCGAGCCACCGTGCAGGTAAATGACCAGTGGATATTTAGCCTTACTGGCATCGTAGTCTTTGGGCAGATAGAGCAGGTACTCATACTTTTCCCGGCTCTTGCTACGTACCTGCGCCAACGTAATCACCTGAGAAAACAGTATCAAAAAACAGACATAGGTAAAAAATAAAGTCAGGCGCATGGGTTGCTAATTAACGTGTAAAGATGCGCAGGTTTGTACTAAATCAACTCTGCATTTGTTCACCCCGTCTTCGTTTCCCTTCCCGCAGCCATAAGCAGGGCCTTTCCCTAACAAATTAGGCCAGTAAGTAAGCCTTTTCCAACCATATGTGTTTAATCACGTTTTTTGAGAGAATTCAAAAACAACGTTTATGAAACAACATCTTACAAAAACGACAAGAATCGGTTCAATCCGACAATTTGCATTACTCGGCTTATTTATTGCCTTTGGGCTAACCGCCTGCCAGGACCACAACACAGTACCCTTACCAGGACAGGCCATTCAGCCGACAGGACCCAAACCTGCCTATGCGCCTGATATTGATAATCAGATGCTGGCGATTATTGAAGAGTTAACCCGACTCAATCCAACGCCACTCTATTTACTTACGCCCCAGGAGGCCCGCATGAAGCCATCCGTAAAGGACGCGGTTAACTCCCTGCTGGACAGGAACCACATTACGCCCCCCATGGCTAATGTCAGTGTTAGCAAACGGTTCATTCCGGGCGCAGGTGGAGTCCCGATTGAAATTGCGGTCTATACACCTAAGAACGTATCGGGAACGATGCCTGTCATTGTGTATTATCATGGTGGTGGTTGGGTCATTGCCAATTCTGATGTGTATGAAGCATCGACACTCGCGCTGGCTCAGAATACCGGAGCGGTCGTGGTTTCGGTCAATTACCGGCTCGCACCCGAGAACAAATTCCCAACGGCTCACATGGATTCATACGCGGCTTATGTGTGGGTTACTAATAATATGTCAGTGTTGAATGGGAACGGTAAAGTAGCCGTTGCGGGCGAGAGTGCTGGTGGAAATATGGCGGTTACGACGGCCATGATGGCCCGCGACAATAATTTAGCCAATAAGCCACTACACATTCTGTCTGTCTATCCGGTGGCGAATAATGATCTGACCAGACCCTCGTATATTACCTACGCCAATGCCATGCCGTTGAGCAAACCGCTGGTCGAGTGGTTTGTCGATAAGTATTTCAACACAATGGCCGACGGTGACAGCCCGCTGATTTCCCTGGTGGACAAAGCAAATCTGAGCGGTTTACCACCTACGACGATTATAGCGGCCGAAATTGATCCGTTGCAGAGTGACGGCATGGATCTTCGTGACGCGCTGACCAATGCCAAGGTTAACGTTACGTATCAGTTTTATCAGGGTGTTACACACGAGTTCTTTGGTACGTATGCCATCGTTCCTAAAGCAGCTCAGGCACAAGCATTTGCTGCTACCCAGTTGATAAATGCCTTTAAATAGGCATACACTAACTAAAAACGGCCCGTAATCAGGTGATTGCGGGCCGTTTTTATGGAAAAGAATTGCTGGTTTACTGATGATCCATGCCGCCACCTTTTTTGCAGCAGCTTGGCAGTTTATTATAACCAGCTTCATCGGCGGGGACTTCTTCGGCGTCGTAACCGGTTTTGCTGATGTTGGCTTTTAGTTTTGCTACGTCCGTTTTTGCCGGATTGTATTTGATCGTAACAACCTTTGTTTTTACATCCAGATCGGATTCTTTAACGCCCTTCTCAAATGCAAGATTACGTTCGATACGGGCTTTGCACATACCACAAATGGCCGACGTCTTAATTTTCACTTCCTTCTCTTTATCGTCGCGGGTTGGTGCGCTGGCGAAGGAGTTACCCAGGATCAGTAATGAGGTTAGGGCGGTCAAGAATAGGTTACGCAACATGGCTGTAGATGGTTTATAATGAACTGATAACGAAAAATTCAGGTAGATGGTGCCCAACAGGTAGGGGTTAATGATTCATTCCTTTCATTTGCCCATGCCCCGAATGATTCATACTCTTCATGGTCATCAGGCTGGGTGTCAGACGCAGGTAAATTTCGCCGGAAACGGGCATACTTCCATAGAGAAATTGCAATAATCGATCGGGTTTGCTGGCCGTTAACTGTGCGCCCAGCACCAAGTCTGAGTTGTGTGTCTGAACGATGCGGTAATTCGTACCCAACGTCAAATTATTGATCGAAAACGGACCAACACCAGGATTATCGGCAAAGGCCGTAATTCCTAACTCCTCTGTTGATTTCCTGACATTTTCATAACGCCCATAAATTGCCAGTTTGTCCAGTTGCAAACTACTTTCGGCCAGAAATGAATTCTCGCCTTCGCCATGATGGTTGTTACGTCCCCAAACAAACGCCGACGTAACGTAGCGACTGGGGCCGAGTCCTTTGCTGTGCAAAACGGAAGCTGTTGTGCGTGTTACGTTCTCCCCAGGATGAGCTTCTTCCGGGTCAGTCAGGAAGCCCTGAGAGAATTGTAAGGCCAGTGAAGGCGACGGATTTACAGACAGTCGATAGGAATAACTGTCGAATTTTGGTTTGTCGAAGTTGTATCTATTTTCGTCAGGTTCGCGGCCTTTAAAGGTCGATGCTTCTATTTTGGCCCATTTGTAGCGAAACCCGGCTGTGGCCACACCAAATAAAATATGTGTGGCATCCTGCCAGTGATGGCTCAACGGTGCATCGGGAATATTGAACGACGAAATTCGGTGCATAAAGGCGGGCGGCCCAAGCGCTGGTTCGCCGGGATAGCCAACGTAGCCAAACAAGTCAATGTCCTTGCTGAACGCATGGCTGTAACTCACCGATAGTTCCGAAACCAGATCGTGTGGGTGCTGCCTGTCAATCAAAGGCTGACCTTTGTAGGTCTCCCCTGTTTGGAACAGCAGCGGATACCCTCCATTTCCGACTGTCAATGGATCAAGCGAAAGCATGGCCCGTACCTGAAATAAACCTCGCTGACCAACTTTACGCTGGGCCATGCCCATAAACCAGTTGGGTGCACCAAACTGCTGCCCACGTCCACGCCCATCGCTGTTATTAAAATTCTGGCTGGTATAGCGCAGATAAATAGCGTAGTGCATCATGTAGCTCCATTTGCTGCCCGAAGGCGTACGCATGTAAGCATATATAGGCGTATTGTCCGGATGCCAGGACGTACCAGAGCCATTGCGATTCATGGACAGATTTCGTGACAGCGAATGTGTCATTCCCGGCATGGAGGTGCCCATTGTGGTATCCATCGTAAGGCCATAATTCAGCATCTTCTGATCGCCTGTCGAACCATCCATGTTCATGCTACCGTGCTTGCTCATACCCTTATGCATCGAATGATCCATCGGCCTGGTCGTATCACCTTTCGGCTTGCCAGTCATGGGCTTGGACATATCCATTCCTTCATGATGTTGGTGCTGGCCAAAAGCCAGGCCATTCAGGCAGAGTAGCAGGATAATTAAAACGTTGTTCATCAGGCTGTTGTCAAGTCTGTTTATTGGATAACCTGCGCCCAGACCGTACCCGTTTGTTCCCACAGGCAGAGCACTTTATCATTTGGCAATAGCGTCAGTTTTGGGTAGCCACCCATTGCCATTCGTTTTGGTTGAGCTTGCGCTGGCGTGATTGCCATCACCTGGTCATCTTGCTGAAACACTACGTAGTCACCTTTCCTGGTTGAGATTATTCTGGCATTTTTACCCGTTGCCAATTCGGTTTCAGCCTGTCTTGGTTTAGCCGTAAATAGTTTATGATCGCGACGCCAGACAGTCGTAATGTCTCCATTGGGATTCATAAATAATCCACCTCCATCCATTGGGCAGGCGTTGAGTTTCCAGGTGCCTTCCCCTAATTTTTCCGCTTTCCCGAACGAGGTTCCACCGTCTGTCGATTGCAGCAGATACATATCCCGCGACCCATTCAGAAAGTTGCGAAACATGACGGCAACGTGTTGTTTCTGCGCAACCACCGATAACTGGCAACACTCGCATACGGTACCATCCGGCGATTGGTACAACACCTGGTTTGCCAACCAGGTACGTCCACCGTTCATCGATTGCGCGCCAACGATTTTGTTCCGTTTGTCGTTGCGCAGGTCAAGCCAAACGGCTATGTAGCCATTGTTCCCGTTAGCTGTCAGTGCCACAAAGCCCTCTTTGGCGATATCGGGCACATCGGTTACACGTACCCGCGGTTGCCATTTTCCAGTAGCGCGATCGAACGAGTAAGCCCATACATTTCCCGGCTTGTCAATGGCGGTAATCACAACTGACTGCGACGTAGCGGCAATCTGCGGGCCGCGCGATGCACCAAGATGAAGCCCTATCAGGCTATCTATCCGCACGGGTTTATTGAACCGTTCGCCATCAGGGGATGCTACGTAAAAAATGGTGTTACCTTGTCCATACACCACATGAACGCCCCCTGCCGGATCAATAGCAACAGACGGATGCCTGCCCATACCTATTTGCTGGCCAGCAGCCGATCCCGGACCAACGAACCAGCTGATTACTAACAAAAAAACAAGTACAGGATGCAGCATGTATAGTATTGTTGGTAAAGTGCCCGAACCAGCCATTTACGGCTTTTTCGGACACTTTTGTTACGTTCGTTATGCGTTTGCCGACATAGACCGACATTCATCAGCGCATTTCCGGCAGGCTTCAGCACAGGCTTTGCAGTGTGCATGATGACCCGCGTGTTTTTCGCATTCTTCCGCGCAGGCTTCGCACACTTCTGCGCACAGGACCATAAAATCGCGGGAGAAATCCGAGCCTCGGGCGTCTAACCGGCCGCACAGGGTGCAGATATCGGCGCAGTCGCGACAGAGTTTGATACAGGCCGTCATGTCATGCCCCTTCCCGTCTTTATCGCCCATTTCCAGGCAAGCCGTCACACAGCGTTCGCAGGCTTCAGCGCAGTCAAAACAAGTATCGACGTGAGTTCGATTGTGTTGCGTCATTTCCATAATCGTTGTTAACAGTTTAGTCGACCACCATTGGTCTGACAAAATAACCACCCGTAGTCGATAGGGTTTTTACATAATTATGGATGAGATTAAATCATATCCAAACTTCGTCGTTCTGCCTGAGTAGCTTTTCTAAACTGACCCGGCGTCTGGCCCGTCACCTGCCGGAACTGATTTGACAGGTGCTGCACGCTGCTATAATTCAACCGCCAGGCAATCTCGCTCAATGTCAGCTCATCATACCGTAGCCATTCTTTCACTTTTTCGATTTTGAGCGCAATGATGTATTTCTCCAGTGTATGGCCTTCGCTTGCTGAGAAGAGTCCACTCAAATACGAATACTCATAGCCGAGCTTGCGCTCCAGAAAGGCCGAATAGTTTTCAGCAGGCAGACGCTCGTTCTTCAGGTACTGAATTTCATTGATCAGAAACAGCTTTATGTGTTCGACCAGCGATTGTTTTTTATCGTCGATCAAATCGAACCCATTTGCCTGTAATATCAGCCGAACAGCATCAAGCGTTACGTCCGGCGGAAGCGTATCAACATCGACTTCGCCCAGTTCAACCCGGCCAACACTCAAACCTACCTTCTCCAGTTCTTCGCGCACGACCCGCTTACAGCGATCGCACACCATATTTTTGATGAGTAGTTTCATAAGTCCCGCGCGGTTAGATTTGAGGTTTAAACCGGAACCCTGCATACACCATCTGGCCCGTAATGGGGCCCCACACCCGTGATCCTGCATCGAAGCGGGGACCAAACGGGTCATCGGCCCCAATGATGGGATTTAGCTGGCGGAAACCCGTTAGGTTTTCACCCCCCAGATACACTTCCCAACCGCTTCTGAACGCCCGGCTAACCTGTGCGTTCAGGTTGTAGAATCCCGGCGAAAAATCAATCGGCATATTCTGGTAGCTGGAATGAACGTACCCCTCCCGTAGGTAGGGAATCCGTCGGGGACCGTTCCATTGCAATGTAGCGTCGAACTTCCACTTATCGAACGGAAGCGCATAGCCCGCATTAAGCAGGACCCGGTCGCGACTGACCATCATTTTGGGCAATAACCGTTCTTCACCGAATGGGCCGCCCATGCTTTGCTGGACGTCGAAAAGGCGATACGCAGCTTTCACCTCAAATCGTTTGGCAGGTTGTACGTTTAGTTCAGCCTGGAAACTATTGGCAAACGACCGGCCACCAACGCCCCGCTCGTTGGTCAGGTTGTAGAAATACAACTCGCCGGGATGCTCAATATCGACAATGAGTTGATTCTGAAAATCGGTTCGGTGATAATCGAGTACAAGCGACGCTTTTTTTCCGATCAACTGAAAATCATTGGTCAGGCTTAGTCCGTAATTCCAGGACACTTCGGGCCGCAATGCTTCATTTAAAAACACGGCCCTTGAACTAACCAGATAGCCAAAGTTCTCGGCGAAGGGATTCGGCACCCGGAAACCACGCCCGGCAGATGCCCGCAACGCTACGTTCTGACTGATGTTATATTTGAGGTGTGCTCTCGGTGTCCACTGCGCCCCGAACAGGTTATGGTAATCAAAGCGGCCACCCAGCACTAAGGTTAGTTTCTCGGGATACGTGTAGGTATATTCGGCAAAGACACCCGGCACTGACTCCGTACGTTTCGTCTGTATAAAGCCCAATTGTTCGCGATAATCGTCCAGCAAATAGCTAATACCCGCTTTATAAGCATGGTTTGTATTGCCAAGGATTGACTGGTAAATAAGGTTTGCGTAGAACGTTCGCTGCTGTCCTGAATAAGGTCGGTACCCGAAATTAGCGGTCTGCTCATGGTGAACGCCATTCAAAATCAAGCCCAGTCCTTTGTAGGGCGTATCGGGGTATAGTTTGGCCGTTTTCGAGAAAAATTCCAGCCGCTTCGTCGTGTTCCCGAAGCTGTAGCGCGACGTACCGAAGCGAGATAACTGGCCTCCGTCGCGATCTTCGTAGAGCGCTTTCACGCCAAACTGAGCCATGAACCGCTCACTGCTGTATTTGTACCGGTTGATGGCGTTGACCTGCGTGTAGAGCGGCAAATCTCGAAACCCGTCATCGTTCTGATCAATCTCGCGACGTAGCGTACTGGCATGACCCAACACGCCCATACTCCACTTTTTGTTCAGCGTTTTCGACCAGTTGGCATTACCTTCTATACGACCAAAACTGTTGACGTAGCCATTCAGAAACAGCTTGTTGACGTCATCGGGCTTTTGCAGTTCGACATTCATTTGTCCGCTCATTGACTCGTAACCATTCACAACTGAGCCCGCTCCTTTCCCTACGTCGATACTCGTGATCCAGGTACCGGGAATGTAGTTCAGTCCGAACGTAGTGGCCAGCCCCCGCACCGTAGGAATATTTTCGACGTTCGTCTGGACGTACTGACCGCCTAAACCCAGAAACTGAATCTGTTTCGCACCCGTAACGGCATCACTATACGACACGCTCACCGACGCATTGGTCTCGAAGCTTTCGGACAGGTTGCAGCAAGCCGCTTTTGCCAGTGTGCGCTGATTAATAAATTCAGTCTGAATAGGATTAATTCGGTCAATCTGGCCAGGTGCGCCAGACACGGTCACTTCCTGCAATGTCCGTTCGGCGCGAAGAGTAATCACAAGATCTTCAGCCGAGTTGCTGACCGTTAACGTATCAGAACGGTAACCAATGTAGCTAATAATTAGCCGATTCGTTGATGAGTTTGTTGCCAGTTGAAATCGGCCAACTGAGTCAGTTACTGTACCGGTAGACGTACCTGACCACAGGACTGTTGCGCCAACCAGCGGTAATCGTTTACTGTTAACTGTTTCCCCAACAGTACCGCGGATAATTATTGATTTGCCAGCAAGGGTTGAGTCGGATTGCGCCAATACTGGAATCGAAGTAGCCAGCAGGCTAATCCATATGAAAAGAAATCGCATGAGTTCATTAATTGAGATAAACACAATAATCTCCGTATCAAGCAGATACGGCAAATGTGACATCAATCAATGTATCAGAGAAGGAGTGTACTGTCGAGCGTTAGAATATCTCGTCCAGAAAGAGAAAGTGGCGATGAATAAGCCGAAACTGACGACGCGTTTTCAGTAAAGACCAGGTCGATAAGCCAGGCCATTACGCTCACAACCCCCGCAATAATGGTTTCGGTGATCGTTTTAACGATCTTGGCTACGAACTGGCTCAGCGAGGACGAAATATCGACGTTTTCGTAATGCTGTTGATCCTGGCAGCATTCCGTCTTTTTAAGGATCGTCTGGCCAAGTGGCATCGGTTGTTTATCCGTAGCGCACCCCTGCGATTTCACCTCGCTAAAGGCGACAACCATCGTTTTTTTATTACCGCGCATCTGGCACGAATGTTCAACCAGACCAAAACCGGTACTGCTTAGCAGCACGACGCAGGCCATGAGGAAGTTGAACAGTTGGAACAGAGTACGTTTCATAATGGGTCAAATATCCGTATCTATCCAATTCAACGCAAGTGTAATTGAGTAAAAGGCGGGAATTATATAAAAATCAAATGCCATCCTGTAATAACTGTTAACCCCTAAATCCCCTGAAGGGGACTTTGCACACATTTGGACAAAGTCCCCTTCAGGGGATTTAGGGGTTAATCATATCTCATTAAACTGTCTCTGGTTCAGGGCTTACCAGTTCGCTAAGCGGACGTAGATTCCGTTTCTCCTCTTCATTATACGGGAAGACTTCCAGAATTTTAGTGGTATTCACGTCTGTAATCTCGAACGGATCAAGGGCCGTTTTCAGGCTTATCTCCACATACTCATACGCCTGTTTGGGCGTTTCGGCATTCACAAGCATTACGCTCGGTGTTTTCTTCTGCTTACCCGATTTTTCATCTTCGGTAATAAACATTGCCTTTACCTTGAACCAAATTTCACCCGCGTCTTCGTTATGAAACACATCGGCGAGTTTCATACGCGAGATGTTCGTAATCTCGAAATCAGGCGTGTTGGCAGCAATTTCCTGATAGAGCCGCCCTTCGGCGTCAGTATAACTAACGGCGTCGACTAAATAGGCTTCAGTTACCGTCTTTTGCTTGATAAACTCTTCGTTCCGGGTACCGACGTTCGAGTCGTCGATGGGTTGCTGATAGCGGATTTTTCCGAGAAACCAGTTAGGCATTGTAAAGGATTTTGGTACGTAAATAGAACAAAAACAAGGGCGCAAAGGTGCGGAATTAATGATGAATTATGAATGATAAATGATGATTTCAAACGTATTTTTTCATCATTTATCATTCATAATTCATCATTAATTTTATTCCTTTTTACTCGCCTTATTCGCCTGTCGGACCGTTTGCTCGATCATGTCCCACTGCTCGGGTGTTACGTTCTCCAGGTGGCTGAATTCGCCCGCCATTAATACCTCGCCCCCGTCGATCGTGATGCTTTCGCCGGTGATATAGCTCGAATAATCCGATAGCAGGAAAGCAGCCAGATTAGCCAGTTCGCCGTGTTCGCCCACGCGATGGAGGGGGATGCGACTAGTGGGGTCCATCATGCTGGCCAATGGTTCAGGAAAGAGCCGATCCCAGGCACCTTTGGTTGGAAACGGACCCGGCGCAATGGCATTGAGTCGGATACCATATTTCCCCCACTCGGCCGCCAGTGATTTCGTCATAATCAACGCCCCGCCCTTCGCCACCGCCGAGGGCACTACGTAGCCCGATCCCGTGGTGGCGTAGGTGGTTGAGATGTTCAGCACCGTACCAGGAATTTTGTTTTCAATCCAGTATTTACCAACCGCCAGCGTAAAGTAGTACGTTCCGCGCAGGACGATGTCAACCACCGTATCGAACGCTTTGTAGGACAGCCGTTCGGTTGGGCTAATAAAGTTTCCGGCTGAGTTATTGAGCAAGCCATCAATCTTCCCGAACTTTTCAATTGTTCGAGCAATGACGTTTTCGATTTCTACCGGATTGCGAACATCACAGGCAACAGCCAAAACCTGACCGCTGGTCTCATCTATCAACTCTTTCGCCGTGGCATCCAGCACCGTCTGTCGACGACTGCAAATCGTGACGTTAGCACCAAGTTGCAGCAAATACCGGCTCACCGATTTGCCGAGACCCGTGCCTCCACCGGTTACAATAATGGTCTTTCCTTTCAGCGCGTCGTCGCGCAGCATGCCGGTTACGTTCATAATTTAAAGAGTGAAAGAGCGAATGAGTGAAAGAGCGAAAATCGGTGCGTTAGTCACTCTTTCATTCCTTCACTCATTCGCTCATTAAGTTAATATCCCCGATTTGTCTTCTTGTTGAATTCGGCTTTTCGTTTCTCCATTGTGGCCTGCATTGCTTCGCTGAAGTCGTGGGATTGGAGTTGACTGGAATTCCAGACTGCTACGTATTGAAGACCGTCCTCAATGGATTTATTAAGGCTATAGTTGAGCACCTTTTTGGCACCTTGCACGGCGGATGCCGGATTGTCGGCGATTTGGCGAGCGAGTTTAATGGCCGCTTCAAATAAGGCGTCGGGTGTGTCATACACGTGATTGACAAGACCAATACGTTCGGCAAAAGCCGCATCGTAGTCGGCACCAGTAAACGCCATTTCGCGGGTGAAACCCTGCCCGATAACAGGCGGCAGAAACTGCAGACCGCCAATGTCGGGCGTGATGGCAAGTTTGGCTTCGCGCAGGCTGAACTTTGCGTCGCGGGAACAGAGACGGATATCGGCAGCCGCAATCATGTTTACCCCTCCGCCAATGCACCAGCCGTGTACCGCGGCAATGACCGGCTTGGGCGACTCATGCATTTTCTGAAAACCAGCCTGCATCTGCCGAATCTGGGCCATGAGATCGACACGCTGATGAGCCAGCACCGTACCGGTGGTCATGGTACCCAGCAGCGGCATCATCGTCTGCACATTGAGCCCGTAGCTGAAGTGGTCACCACTCCCCCGGAAAATAACACACCGGACATCGGGCATCCGGTTGATCGCGTCCATCGCTTTGGGCATTTCTTCCCAGAACTCCGGCCCCATCGCATTTCCCTTTCCAGGGCCAAGTAACGTAACGGTTAACACACCGTCGGTAAGTTCAACTGATATTGATTGATACGTCTGATCCATAACCTATAGTATGCTTGCATACGGTTCGCGTAAAAGTAGCAGATTAACCGAATACAACGCAAGGATCAAACTACCTAGCCCGTCATTTTGATTGAATAAGGACCGGTAAAATTCAGTTTACCTTCCAGCCGAATATTTTTAACCATAATGGTCTGATCGACCGTCATGGTGTGACCCGCATTCACTTTAACGAGTTCATTAGCAAACGGCATTCGTCCAACCGTCCAAACGTTTTTGTCTTTCCAGTTGCCCGATGCCACGGTCTCGATCGTGTCAGAGAATAAGGAAACGGTCGGAAATTCACGGAAGAGTAATGAATTGGTCGTTGCGTGCGCTGTACCAAACCAATCATTGAGAATGTCGGAATAGACCCGCCGAAAGTCAATTTGCATACCGATTTCTTTGCTACCCGATTGACCTATCAGGTTGGCCAGATCGGGGTTTTGACCAATGGTCCGGTGTTTCAGGCCGTTGCCGAATACAAACATCGGGGCCGCAACCCCATGATCGGTACCCTTCGAGTTATTGGAGTTCGCCCGCCGACCAAACTCTGAAAACGTCATCCCAACCACTCTATCTTCCGTTCCCTGTAATTTCAAATCCTGCTGAAACGTGGCGACGGCCGTGGAAAGTTTACCCAGCAACGTAGCATGAGTGCCCTGCGTTACGTCTGTATCGACCTGCCCGGAGTGGGTATCAAATCCGCTAAGCGACACAAAATAAATTTTGGTTTTCAGGCCACCATGAATCAGCCGGGCCACAATTTTCAATTGATCGGCCAACGAGTTTTTGGCCGTAGCATCTGGATAGGCCGCCAGATTCTGGCCCGCATCAGCGGCTTTTTTTATTTCGGATGCATAGCCAACCGACAGTGCCTGTTGCTTGCGAATAAAAGCGACCAGATCACCGGCATCGCAACAGGGAAGATCGCCGGGCGAGGTGCCATTTCCCGACCCAACCAGTTGATAGAAACTGTTCGGATCGCTCAGCGCAATTCCCATTGATTGTTGACTTCCCAGCAAGGCCGTTGACGTAAGATAGCCAATCTGAATCGCCAGCGGATCTTCCATCTGCGCATTCGGGTAGCCAGCTGGATAGCCCGGAAACTGGTTTTCGAGATACCGCCCGGCCCAGCCCGAGTTAGAGGTCTGATTGGCATCAACGGCCGTCATCCAGATGTCGGTGGCGCGGTAATGCGACTGGTCGGGGTTAGGATACGAAACCGAGTGCAGAATGGATAACTTGCCATTATTATACAGGTCGCGCAGGCCCGTCATGGCGGGGTGAAGGCCCGTAGCCGGATTACCGTCCAAACCAAGAATGGCCCCTTCCGGAATAGCGATATTGCTACGTAGGCCATTATACAACGAATACTGATCGCGGGGAATGACCATATTAAGCCCATCGTTGCCACCATTGAGGTAAATAATGACCAGTACCCGATCACTGGCAAGCGCGGTTGTACCCAGCAGCGACTGCACCAGTACCGACTGACGCGACATGGCTTTCAGTCCAAATCCATTAAGCATCACCGGCAGTAAACTCGCCGAGGCCGCCGTTAAAAAGTCTCTTCGTTTCATAAAAAGAGTTGATAGTCGTCAGTCGGTAGTCATCAGCCAACAGTTGCCAGTCGATACGTCCTTTTTATCAACTGCTCACGACTCTTGACTGATACCTATTGACTATTACGAAATATGGTATTCGGCCATGCGGAGCATGTATTTCATCAGGTTTTGTAATCGCCAGGTGACTCCATTCCGTTTGTTGGTATCGGTTGGCGCCGTGCGGTATGCATTCCATTCAAACGTCCAGGACGAGCGGGGAATGCCTTGCATCATAATGGTGTCAATCAGGAAATCCTTCTGCGATTGAAACAGGTCGGTAGCGAACAGATTTTTAGAAAAAGCAACCTGGACATCAACGCAGGAGATGGGAGCCGTGCCCGCTACGTCCGAAAAGTTAGGCTGTAACGAAGTTGCCCAGGCCAACACATCGATGCCCATTTTGTAGCCCGGCTTAACCTCCAGCCAACGCCATATGTACGCATCGGTGTAATCACTACGTAGCGCAATGGTGGTCGTGTTCATCCATATTTTCGAGTAGCCCGTCTGATAGTAAGGCTCATACCCAAATACTGACGGCTGATCGATGAGCGCCATTTGCATATCATACATACGCCAGAACATGAAATCGAAATAGACTTTAAAAGCTGCATAATCCGTCGTCATGTCCGGCACTGGCTGGTTAAAAAAGCGCATGGTTCCAACAGCGAGTTCAACCGGTGATTTAACAATAGCGCCCCGATTCGAATCATCGAAAAAGATCTGACTTGTCAGCAGTTTCACAATCACCGGCTGAATCGCGTAGTTATTTTGCGCACTGGCAAAAAACTGCGCCAGAGGAATAATCACATTATCCTCAATGGTTTGTGTAACGTTCGGGTTAACGTACCAGCGATACAATTTCCGGCAAATGAATCGGGGCGTCTGCGGATGTTTCAGCAGCATCGTTACCAGATCATTTAATTCGTCGTCGCCCGCGGTGGCGGTTGATCGCCCTACGATGGTGTTATTTGGGATCGTATTGTTGTAGCTGGCTGAAAAGACTTTATCCAGCTTGTCGTGTTTGGAAAGCGTAAATGTGGTGCCAAAACTTGTTGAACCCACCACCCACGAATTAGTATTTTTCCAGCCCGTCAGCACGCGAGCGACAGCTTTTACATCATCTTCGCTGTAATTTTTATTACCTGCAAAATCAAAAGCGCCCACCGTAAAGAGTTCTTGAAGTTCACGAGCATAATTTTCGTTGGGTTTACCTACCTCATTTTCATTCCCGTTCAGATATGCCAGCATAGCTGGTTCTTTACTAATTTTGGTAACTAAGGTTCGAAAATTTCCCAGCGCATTATTGCGCAATAGTTGTAAATACTGATACACATATCGATAATCACCAACTATAGTAAAGGTGGTCACAAAATGATTCTGCCAGAACAGGGTCAGTTTATCAAGTAAACTGGGTAGGGCAGTTTGCGATGTCATCAAGCCCAACCACCAATGGCGTAGATAATTCCCAAAATCAAAAGCTCGGTCGCCGTTGAAAGGTTTGTCAAGATACGTTTGCCCGGCCGTTGGCTGTGTGCTATCCAGATCAATTGGGGGCGGGGGCGAATAGTTAGCGTTATTGATAAGTTGTTGCACCGCCTGAGCAGCCGTCAGGCCCGTAAAGTTGGTAATCTCTGTTTGTGTAGGTCCGAAGGTTGCCCGTCGAAGTAAATGCGCAGCGGTGGCAGCGGTAAGTGGCTGAGTGTACTGGTCCAGATAAGGCATTTAATCAGTACGTTAGCGTTATAATGAGTTAGTAAATAATTATTTCAGACAGCCTGCCGTTCAATCAACAAAAGAGAGAAAAAAACTGGACTTTATCAACCCTTAATTAGCTAAACTGTTAAATAAGTTTACATTTTATTTAAAATAAAAATTAACAATTAACAGCGTTGATCTTTTCATTCTTCCGGTAAAAATACAGGTCCGGCTACTTTCATATATATTGATATGATGGGATAAGTCTACTGAAATTACCATAGACAAGTTATTGATAATCAATAATTTCAAAGCTTATCAATAAACAATTTAATCCCCTATTGCACAATTACCGATAGAAACCATGACATTCGACAGACAATAAATCAACCCTGATACGGTTCTGGCCATCTATGCATTTCGATACCCTTGCCCTCCATGCAACGCACCAATCTGACCCCACGACCGGGGCGGTGGTGCCTCCCATTCATTTATCAACTGCATTTGCCCGCAACGAAGCCAATGAGTTGCCCGCAGGCTACATTTATACCCGGCCTAATAATCCAACTCGTGAAGCCCTAGAAAAAGCACTCGCTACGCTCGAAGGTGGGGCCGTTGGGATGTCGTTCGGATCGGGGCAGGCGGCTACGATGACGCTTTTTCAAGCCCTTCGGCCAGGTGACCATGTGCTGCTGTCAACCGATGCGTACTATGGCACGCCCGCCCTGCTCGAACAGGTATTTCACCCGTGGGGACTCACCTACACACGTGTAGACATGACTGACCTCGATGCGGTGCTGGCATCCATTCACGAAAATACCCGTGTGATCTGGTGCGAAACACCGTCCAATCCCATGCTAACTATCACGGATTTGCTGACGGTAAGCCGGATAGCGCATGACGCCGGTGCAATTTGCGTGTGCGACAATACCTGGGCCACTCCCGTTCTACAACGTCCCCTCGAACTCAACTGTGACGTAGTGATGCACTCGGCGACAAAGTACCTCAGCGGCCATAGCGACGTACTGGGTGGTGCACTGATTTTTAAGCATAATAATGAGTTTACGCAGCGTGTTCGTCAGTTGCAGAGTTTATCCGGAGCGGTACCGTCGCCTTTTGATTGCTGGCTGATCAGTCGGGGCATTAAAACGCTGGGGATTCGGGTGCGGGCGCAGACGGCTACTGCGAAAGTCGTGGCGGAGTTCTTAAACGGGCATCCTGCCGTAGAGACAGTCCATTATCCGGGTTTGCCCAACCATCCCGATCATATTCTGATTCAACAACAGATGAACGAACCGGGGGCTATGTTATCGGTGCAGGTCAAGGGGGGAGCCGAAGAGGCATTACACTTTATTGGTAAACTAAAACTTTTTACGCGGGCAACCAGTCTCGGTGGAGTAGAAAGTCTGATTGAACATCGGGCCAGCGTTGAAGGACCAAACTCCAATACACCCCAAAACCTGCTACGTATCTCAATTGGCCTTGAGCACGCAGAGGATTTAATCGCCGATCTGGCGCAGGCACTGAGGTAATACGTTATCGTGCTGACAACGTATTACCTCATTTATATTTTTTCGGCAAAACCGGCTTCATAGGCCTGAGGAATTGCGTTGGTGGTTCTTCAGGCTTTCCATATTTCCTGAACGAACGTAGCATGGTATAGTGTGTCGATGAATCGGGGATTTTTACGGCCATATTATCCAATGTGGCCCGCATGACAGTCGATCGGCCCGCCTGATACCGATAAAATGAGTTATTGGGTCGTCGATTCGGCATTGGATCAGGCGAATCCACACGGAGTGGAAAAACTTCCGGCACAGAATCCCGGCGAATCGATTGTGCTGGAACCTGGGCGTACCCTACATTCGTGAGTACCAATAAACAAAGTAGCCGTTTCATAACAAAAAGACATAATAATGACTTGATGTAAAGACCCAATAAATTCCACACAGGTTGCATTGTTTCTGCATGCTGCTCCCGGAAACTAAAGGCTAAACGCCGGGGTTTTCTAACCAAATTGACCTGAATCCAATGAAAATTACCCTGATTGCTACCTCACCGCGTAAGAACAGCAATTCACTACGCTTTGTGAGCTACCTCCGGCACCTTCTGGCTGAGGAGGGCCAGCATGACGTTACGATACTAGATTTTGAGCAGTACGATGTTCCATTTGTTGGCCAGGGAGCTGTAAAAAGAGAGACACTAACCCCGTTTCAGGCCCAGTTGATCAACGCCTGGGAAGCGGCCGATCTGGTACTTTTCGCCATGCCTGAGTACAACTGGACAGCACCACCACAGGCCACCAATCTGGTTCATCAATTGGGTGGCCCAACCTTCAAACATCTGTTTGAGAACAAAGTATTCGCCATGGCGGGTATCTCGAACGGACGTGGCGGGCGGCAACCCGCGCTGGATATGACAACAGTGGTGAATAAACTGATCAGTTTCACCAATAGCTACTCTATCGTATCACCGAAATTATACGAGTCGCACGAGACGGATAAAAATTTAGATGAACAGGGTCATTTTGTTGGTCACGAAGTATATGAACGTACCGCAAAGGCGTTTCTGCACTATACTTTAAACGTGGCGCAACGCTGGATGACTTCGAGTTTGGTCGAGAAATAGACGCATAATCCGACATATTCTCAGTATGTCCAGCTACAAGAGGGTGCCGTTATCAAGCACCCTCTTGTAGCTGGACGAAATACGTGCAGACTACCCAACAAGGCTGTTTTTAGATCCTATTCTCCCGTGACAGAGACTACAGCCTTTCAGTAAATATATTGATGTAAGACAGTTTAAAGTATGATCTTGCATTTATCTTTAATTGTTGGTAGAACACAATCTGTTTGCCATAAAGATGATGCGTCATGTTCTTCTCTGCAACCCATCCACACAGTCCTATCAGGGTATTAAGACAGCCTTCACCGGCACGTTGATCTTGCCCACTTTCGGTTAACATCTCAACAGGCTTATGCTGCTACCAGTTTTTCAGGCGGAATTTACTTGATAGACCGAATCGGGTGGTTTCATAAGGTACGTATCTTTTTATACCAATCGACAGCGATTACTTTCCATGAAGATTGCCATACAATTCCTCTTGTTTAGCTGCGTATGTATCTGTGGCCAGATCAGTTATGCGCAAAAAGCCAATAAGGAGCGAGATAGTTTACTTCAAATTCTGCCCAAACTTCCCCAGGATTCTGTACGATTTGAAGCATTGTATACCATTGGCAATAGCTACAAAGCCACCAATGCCTACAAAGCCCGCCTGTATGCGACGCAGGCCTTGCAACTAGCCCAGCAATTACATATGGATGTTGCCGAAGCGGATGCTTACAATCTCATTAGTGCTACGTATCGAATTGAAAGCAATTACCCGTTGGCCAAAACGTATCTTCTGCGAGCCATTCCCATTTGGGATCAGATGAAAAAACCAAAGGGATTGAGTCAGGGTTATAATAACCTCAGCAATATGCTGATTGAAGGAGAGAAAAATTATGATCTAGCTCTCGTCTATGCGAAGAAAGCCCTGGAAATTAACACAAAGGAAGGGCTGACGAAGTATATTCCTGAGACCTACAATCAGATTGGGCTGGTTTATAAAAATAAGGGTAACCTCGAGCAGGCTCGCTATTATTTTCTTGAAGCGGCACGACTGACCGAAAAAGGCCCGGCAGACAAACAGGCCAATCTGAGCATGTTTTTCAATAATCTTTCGAAAGTAACGCTTGAGCAGGGACAGCCCAAAGAAGCACTTGCCTGGGCGCAACGGGCAACAACGATCAACCAGCGCTTCGACAATCAGCTTTCAATGACCTACAGCCTGGAAAATACAGCTCGCGTTTATGCCAGCCTTGGCAATTTAAAGCAAGCTGAAACCCTGTTTGCCCAGGCACTTACGCTGGCGAATCAGTTGAAGGCACCAAAACGAGTACTGGACATTTACAAGACGATGAGCGACAGCTATCAGCAGGCGGGCAAAACGAGCCAGGCCTTAGCTGCCTACCAGCGGTTTCATACACTCAGCGATTCCGTGTTTACTGTTGAGCGGGGCCACCAATTGAATGAACTGCAAATTCAGTATGAGACGACTGAAAAAGAACAGCACATTAATCAGCTTAACCGGGAGAGCGAACTGCACCAGCGACAGATGATTTATCTGGGTAGCGGCAGTGGGCTGCTGTTGTTATTATTGGGATTTTCGGGCTGGCAATACAGACGTATCCAGCGTAGCCGCACCCGGATCAGCCAGCAGTCCGATAAGCTTGAGTTACTTATTAAAGAACTGCACCATCGGGTAAAAAATAACCTGGCGCTGGTATCTGGTTTATTGAATCTGCAATCCTACCAGCCCTATAATGAACAAACGCTTCAGGTTGTCAGGCAACGTATTGAAGCCATGTCGCTCATTCACCAACGGCTTTATCAAACCGATTTGTTGACGCAGGTCAATATCTTCGATTACCTGACGGATCTAACGGAAAGTCTGCTACGTGCCTACGGTTTTCAACCCAATGAGCTTGACCTTACCATCGCCATCAAAGTGGAATGGCTGGATGTAGATCAGGCGATACCACTCGGTCTGATAGCGAACGAGGTTATTACGAACGCTCTGAAATACGCTTATCAGAAGATTGACCATACCCCCTCTTTGCACATATCCCTGACGAACGAGACGGCCCTTCTGTTTGAAGTAACCGACAACGGCGCGGGGTTCGATCCGGCAAAGTGGCAGAAACCCAACGGCTCATTTGGCAAACAATTAATTAAAGCATTGTCTGCCCAGCTAGGTGGCTCTTATGAGCTTGACACAGGATCAACGGGCACTCATTTCCAGTTGCGTATGCCCAAAATAGCCTAACTTGCACGACCTCTTTACTCATAATCAAAAACATGCTTACAACCTCTACTGAGCCGACTTCCATTCTGATTGTCGAGGATGAAGCAATCCTTGCCCTGGATCTTTGCGTTCGTCTTGAAGCGGAAGGATATACCATCGTTGGCACGGCAACAACGGGCCGACAGGCGCTGGCCTTATACGAACAACAACCTGCCGATATAATCATTTGTGATATTAACCTGCGTGGCGATTGGACCGGTATTGACACCGCCAGGAAACTGAAAGCCCACCGTCCCGTACCAGTTATTTACCTGTCGGCCTTAACCGACCGCATGACGCTCGATCTGGCCAAGGATACCAAACCGGCCGCCTACCTGACAAAACCCGTTACAACCGATAGTTTGCGCATTGCCATTGAAATCGCCCTGAGCAACTTTGCGGAATTATCGTCAAAACCTAAAACTCCGGATTTGCAATCAATTCCCCTCACTGCCCGCGAGGGTGAAGCGATTCTTCAGGTAGGTGAATATATCTTTATCAAACAGAACTATCAGTTCGTCCGTCTGCACCAGGCCGAAGTGCTTTATGCTGAAGCAGAGGACAAATACACTACGTTGGTGACGACTACCCGCAAGTTCGTTCTACGGCTGTCTCTGGCGGTTTTACTGCAACGACTCATGGATATGACACTGGTGCGCGTGCATCGTTCATACGCCGTAAATTTAGGTCGTGTCGATTCGTTTAACGATTACGAAATACAGGTTCCCGGACAGACACTACCCCTTGGCCGAGTGTATAAAGATGATTTTTTACGTCACTTTCGTGTACGATAGTTGAGTAACGCAGTTCTTACACCCAAAAATCGGCAGTTAGCTACGTGTTTCCCGTCGTTCACGGCATTTTTTAATCTAGATGGTAACTATAGATTATCTTTGATATATATCAGTTCATAAAACTGTCTTCTCTATGACCCTATTTTACGAACCTATTCCCCGCATCTGGAAGCCAACCCACGCTTGCCTACCTGTTTATTCGGTGGTCCTGCCAGTATATATATAACCTGCTACGTCTGTTACCCAACGGGCAGCCCATATCATAGCCAACATGTTAACCTTGTATCGTGGACGGGCAATCTTCTCATTTAGCTCGATAATGGTTTGGGGAGATGCTACCTGGTCTGGTCCTTCACGATGGTGTCACGAATGCAGTTCATCGATGAAAAAGCGTGCGTTTGAGGTTTTTCAGCACACCATTTTCCAGCTTACCCTAAGCCTGTTTCATTTTCACTAAGTATGAAAAAAATAGTACGTACGCTTTTTACTTTATTGATCGTCGGGCTAATGCTGTGCTCCGTACATCAATCATTTGCCCAGCGAACGCAAATCAGAGGATTTGTAGACGCGCTCACTTATTATCAGGGGGGGAAATTAAATTTTGGATTGGGCGAACAGGATCTTTTTATTACGTCCGAATTGAACGAGCGTTTATCATTTCTTGGCGAAACCGTTTTCAAATATTCCGCGGATTCACCCACGCTGTTTGATATAAGTATTGAACGGATAATTATGAAATACAACTACGCCGGCAATCACAGTGTATTGATTGGAAAACATCATACCCCCGTTAATTACTGGAATGATACGTATCACCACGGACGCGTATTTTTTCCAACCATTGAACGGCCACTGGTTTTTTCTGAAGGCATAATTCCACTTCATACAACCGGGGTTAGTCTACAGGGGCAAAATCTCGGAAATATTCGTTTCGGTTATGACTTAATGGTAGGTAATGGATTAGGCTCCAGCGATCTGGCAGATAATGATAAATTCAAATCTGTAACGGCTGCCATGCATATAAAACCGGTGGATGGTTTACGGCTTGGCGCTTCCTTTTACCATGATGTTATCTCAGGTGGATCGATCCTTCACAATCACGCGGGCGGATCGCCAATGATCATGTCTCAGGTAAATCAGAATCTGGTTACAGGATCGGTTGCTTATTTTTCCAAAAAGTATGAGCTGCTGGTTGAAAGCACGATGGCGATGAGTAAATCGGATTCACTTGGCATGCAGAATACGATTGCCACCTATGCATATGCGGGCCTGAAAGTCACGGAAAAATTCATACCGTATGTTCGATTCGATGACATTCAGTACAAAAACAAAGAAGTGTACTTTTCTAATAACAATGCCCAATCGTTCATTGGTGGCTTACGTTATGAGTTAAATTATCTGGCTGTTCTTAAACTTGAATACCAGTATACAAAACGACAGATGTCTACTGACACAGATAAATTAACTCTTCAACTAGCCATCGGTTTTTGAACAACGTATTACGCTTATGAATTGGATTTACCAGCTTTCGATCGGTATAGCCGTAGCTCTTTTTTACGACGGATTTTCGCCAAAATCGCAGGACGTTAACCTGGCGATAATTGGCAATGCAAAAGGGGTGCCGGCAGAGATGAACATAAATCAACTGAAGTCGACTATGAAAGGCGAAAAACTTCGCTGGCCCGATGGCAGCAAAGTTGTTATAGCCCTCATGAAAACGAATACGTCAATAGGTCAGAACACGAGCAAAAAAATCTATAATATGAGTTCTGACGAATTGAATAAATACTGGCTCGCTTTAGTGTTTCAGGGCAAGGCAGACGCCCCTAATTTTTTCAATTCTGAAAGTGAGCTGGAAGAATTCGTAGCGCAGACAAAAGGATCGATTGGCGTTGTTAATCAGGTTTCGCCCACAAACAGAGCTATACTAATTGACGGAAAAAAGTTTTTATGAGACATAAGTAGCATTCAGACTAATAAACTAGTTGATGTCAAAAATTACAGGCCTAATACATGAAATTCTTCTTGTCCGGAAGGTATTGCCCGTACGTTTAACTGTCAAGACTAAAATATGGATGACAGTCATTACTATTGTCCTGTTATTTTCATTCTTTGTCTTGCTATACCTACCTGCTATTCAGGAGCGAAGCCTTTTAAGTAATTTTAATAAAGAGGTTCAGAACCATGCTAATACCGTTGCCCTTGGCGTGAAGATTGCTATGACTGAGCAAAATTTCGAAGGAGTAAAAACTGCGATGGATTTTGTTAAAAAAGATCCGCATTTAGAGTTCGTAAGTTTACTACAAATTGATACTACATGGAGTAAGAATCATTCAGAATATAAAATAAATAAAACTATTTTCAAAACGTTTCCGGAAGATAAAAAGATAGACCTGAATGCGTTGTCAAATGATTTTAGAATTGTAAAACGAGCTTCGTTTATGACTCCATTGATGAATGGAGAAATTTTATTAGCCTCATCAACAGAAGAAATCATTGAAACTAAAAAACAGATACGTATTACCTCCTTACTTTTTAGTATTTTAGTTTTTACCGTTGGAATTGTTATTGGATTTGGCTTAGCGAAGAATATATCAGTACCCGTACTGGAACTAAGAGATGCGGCCACAAAAGTAGGTAACGGCGACCTCACTCAACGAGTTAATAGTAAATCGAGGGATGAAATTGGCGAGCTTGGCATTGCTTTCAATAAAATGGTTGCCGATTTGTCCAGGGCCAGCAAGGAAATAGAAGACCGCACGAATGAATTAGTTTTAGAAAAGAAAAAATCCGATGAGTTGCTCGAAGACCTAAAGAAAACATTAGCTGACCTCAACGAAACACAAGAGCAACTGATAGGCCAGGAAAAGCTGGCTTCCATAGGCCAGTTAACAAAGGGCCTCCTTGATCGGCTTCTCAACCCACTGAATTATATCAATAACTTTTCTGCTGTATCAAAAGATTTTTTACTGGAAAGCAAAGAGCTAATTGAGGTAGAGAAATACGTATCAGATGAAGTTATTCGTGATGATTTAATCCCATTACTGAATATGACTGAAGCCAACGTTGACAAAATACTCGAGCATGGGACTAGTTTATCCCGTATAATCAGAAGTATGAGTAAACTACTAAAGGTTAAGTCAACTATTTTTATTGATACCAACATCAATTCGTTCCTTGATAATCAGATTGTCAAATATTTGCAGGAAACAAAGCAGAATAATGATGATTTCTCCGCACAAATAGTTACTGATTTTGCGGCTAAAAATTGTACAGTCAAGATATTACCTACAGAGCTGGGTTCTGTTATTCATAGTATGTTAAATAATGCGCTTTATTCACTGAAGGAAAAAGCGTCGACAGATAAAACTTTTGTACCAAAGCTAATCTTAAAGACAACTTGCGGAGGGGATTTCGTCGAGTTAAGAATAGAAGACAATGGCAAGGGGATTTCGGCTAATGAAATAAAAAATCTTTTCCTGCCATTCTTCACGACAAAACCAACATCTAAAGGTACTGGCTTAGGGTTGTATATGAGTCAAGATATTATTAAGGCCCACAAAGGAACGATATCTGTAGACACGCAGGAAGGTCAATATACTGCCTTTTTGATTCGCTTACCTACCGTTTAATATACTTTTCTCGATTGCAGTTTTACGTACTTCTACCTATAACTCAATATTTCAATCCCTCCCATTTTCTTACACACAAAAGTGAGTAGTTTGCTCCGTCTAAGCTGTCGTTCACGGCGTATTTTTCCTTGGTTCATTATCTACGTAGTAGATTTGATCATGTTTCAAGGAAGATACGCCATGCTGAGTTTTGAACGTACTGATCTTGATAGGCCTTCCGCTTCTTTCCACATCCATTAGAAGTATACTCTTTTTTAATCAATTCTGCCTGCGGGTAGATCAAACCACTTAACTAGTTCACCATGACAACTACAAAAGTTAGCACAGTAGAACAGAACAAAGCTGTAATGCGCAAGATTGTGAATGGAAACGATGCCAGAGAATTCTATTCCTATCTTGACGACGTAGCGGAAGATTTTGTAGGACATACCGCATTTGTTCCTGATGACCTGCATGGCAACAGGTCGTTGAGTGAATTTTTTTATCTGACCGAAGAAGTCGCTTTCCCGGATGGTTTTCATGTCATTCACAACTTGTTTGGCGAAGGAGATCTGGTGACGCTGGAACTTTCCTACAAAGGCACCTTCACCGGACCATTACCCAATGGAACACCGCCAAACGGAAAAGTATGTGAATTTAAATACAATATGATCAGCCGGTTCGCCGATGGTAAACTGGCTGAGTTATGGTGGTATTCGTATGACTCGTATACGCTCATGAAGGAACTGGGCATGATTTAAAAATCAATAAATCATGAATTTAAGGCAAAAACTTCATTCTGGTGAGATAGCTTATGGCTTAACCTTAACAATTGGTACGCCCCAAATTGCAGAATTGGTTGCTAATCTTGGTTTCGACTGGATCTGGATTGAGACAGAACATACGACAATGAGCCTGGATACTATTCTGGCTCAGTTACAGGCCATTTCGGGTACCGGGACAAAAGCTGTTGTGCGTGTTGATTGCAATGACCAGACAACCATCAAACGGGTGCTGGATACGGGCCCCGATGGCATACTTATTCCCTCCGTTAATAGCCTGGAAGATGCTGAGAAAGCCATAAAATTTACCAAATATCCTCCCCTCGGCGAAAGAGGAATTGGCCTGGCCCGTGCTCAGGGGTATGGCCTTAAGTTGGCCAGCTACATAAAGTCGGCCAACGATGAAGTGGCAACGATTTTTATGATTGAGCACATTCTGGCGGTTCAGAATATTCATGAGATTCTTCAGGTTGAAGGGTTAGATGGCGTTATTATCGGAGCACTGGATCTGGCTGGAAGTATGAACCTTCAAAATGATCTGTCAAATCCTTTGATTGAAATTGAGGTTCAGAAGGTATTGGCTGCCTGTAAAAAAGCGGGTATTGCCTGTGGCGCTTTTGTAGGCGATCCCAATCAGGCAAAAGCACGAATTCAGGAGGGTTTTCGCCTGCTGACATTAGGTGCGGATGTACTGCTATTGGCATCTTCAGCGAAGAACGTCCTCGATTCAGTGAAAAAAGCCTGATGCTAAATGGCTCCCGTTTAAATTGATTGATATAACCTGTATCAATCAATTTAAACGGGAGCCATCAAAGCAAGAAACATGGCAAAGTGAGCATATATAGGCTATAAATTTGCTTTAATACTTCATTTCTGATTCTCGTATATACACCCTTTCCTAACTCACACCCATTAGCTCGTTGTTCACTCCACCAAAATCGTTGTTCACGGCAAATAATCACGTTGAATGAAAGAAAACCATAGCTTTGAATAAAAGAAATATTTAGTTTTGGTTAAGTGAATGAGCGCAGAAATGCGCCTTAACCTTCCTCTTATGAAAACAACCAGCTACGTTTCCACACACACGATAAGTCCGCCATAGCCATATAAGATCTGCTGGCTAATTAATTCGGTTTACAGGAACCGTGGGCGTATCATGTCCTCATTTTTTGAGCACATCCAGCCTCGCATTGCTCTTATTTATCCTTTTTACCAAAAACTTCTCTCTTTACATGTCAAAGAAAATTCTGGCTATCCTATCAGAATATGGATACTGGGGAATCGAACTAGTGGGCCCGCTGACAAAACTCGAAGAGGCCGGCTATACCGTCGAGTTCATGACGCCCAAAGGCAAAAAAGCCGAAGCATTACCACCCAGTTACGACACAACCTATGTAGACCCGCCATTGGGTACGTGCGTTACCACGCCCCTTGCCGCCGAAATGGTGAAGGCTTTCGAGGCAACGAACCGATTGGAAGAACGGAAGAATATGTCGGAAGTAATTCCCGAACGGCCTTACTTCTCTTCATCTGATTTTCTCCGGAAATTCGAAAAATACTTCAGCGACCTGAAAATAGCTCAGGAAGACCTCACCACAGAATATGCAGCCTTGCTGCTCGTGGGTGGTAGCGGGCCAATTATCGACATCGTTAATAATCAGCGGGTTCACGATATTATCCTGGCATTTCACAAAAAAGATATGCCGATTGGTGCCATTTGTTACGGTGTTGCTCCCCTTGTGTTCGCGCGGGATTTTAACGAACGTCGGTCAATTATCAAGGGCAAACATGTTACAGGGCACTGCATTGAATACGATTATCACGACGGTACGGGATTTTTGAATACAGACCTGAACATAGGGCCACCACCTTACGTACTGGAATATTTGCTGTCGGACGCTGTTGGACCGGAAGGCCAGTATCACGGCAATTTTGGAAAAGAAACCTCGGTCATCGTCGATTATCCGTTCATAACTGCCCGGTCGTTACAGTGCTCATTTGAATTTGGGGATCAGTTTGTTAATGTGCTGGATAACGGACTGAAGCGCTATGGCTGGTAAGACTGGTAATCAGAAGGTTATCGAACAGTTCCTGGCCGATGGCATGGACCACATGTTCGGCAATCCTGGCACGGTGGAACAAGGTTTCCTGGATGCTGTTGCCGAATACCCTGCCATGAAATACATCCTGACGCTTCAGGAGAGTGTCGCCGTGATGATGGCCGATGGATATGCTCGTGCTACCCAACACCCAACGCTGGTTCAGCTACACAGCTCTCCCGGTATTGGCAACGCGGTTGGCGCTTTATATCAGGCCAAACGGGGTCATGCGCCCCTGGTTGTGATTGGCTCCGACGCTGGTTTGCAGTACATGAATATGGACGCGCAGATGGCCAACGATTTGGTGGCGATGATGGCACCCGTGACGAAGTACGCGACGATGGTACAATCCTCTAAATCGTTGCTTCGCACGTTACGTCGGGCAATCAAAATAGCGGGTACAGCGCCCATGGGACCGGTTTATGTGTGCATGCCCATGGATGTTCTGGACGAGATAAACGATGAGCCGGTGGTACCCACCAGCTTTCCGTCGACGCGGGTAGCACCCACATCGGAAGACATTGACGAAGCCGCTCAACTGCTGCTGGAAGCTGAAACACCAGTCATTTTTGCGGGAGATGGTGTGGCGTATTCCGGGGCTAACGATGCGCTTACCAAAGTGGCCGAGTTGCTGGGTGCCGACGTATACGGGGTCGATTTTGGCGACGTATTCATCGATACCACGCATCCACTCTATAAAGGTACAACCGGTCACATGTTTGGTTCTTTCAGCCATCCACTGACCAGCAAGGCCGACACGAACCTGATCGTTGGGACATACATGGTGCCAGAGGTTTTCCCTCGTCTGGAAGATATCTATAAGCCGGGTGCCAAGGTGATCCACTTCGACCTCAACGCCTACGAAATCGCCAAAAATCACCACGTCGATCTGGGAATCGTTAGCGACCCTAAACTGTCACTGGAAGCCCTGGCAAAAGCGATTGAAGCGAAACAGACGGATGCCCAAAAAGCAGCCGCCGAAAGTCGGTTGAAGGCCGCGCAGGAAGCGAAGCAAACGCCCTCGAACGTAGCGCAACCCGAAACACCGACGGACGTAGTGAAACCGTTGCAGATGGCACAGTTTGCCAACGTACTGGCCCAGAAAGTCCCTGCCGATGTCATTATTTTCGACGAAGCGCTGACCAGTTCGCCAGCCGTACAGCAAGCCATTCCGCCCCGTAAGCCCGGTTCTTATTTCACGACCCGTGGTGGATCGTTAGGGGTTGGCTTTCCGGGCGCCATCGGTGTCAAGCTGGTGCATCCCGACAAAACGGTTATTGGTTTCTCTGGCGACGGCGGTAGTATGTACACCATTCAGGCCCTTTGGTCGGCGGTGCGGCATAATACGGGTGCCAAGTTCGTCGTCTGCAACAACGGTTCCTACAAACTTCTGCAACTCAACATTGATGTGTACTGGAAGGAACGTAGCATCGAGAGCCATAACTACCCATTGTCGTTTGACCTCTCCTTCCCGCCTACCCGTTTCGACCTGATGGCCCAGTCAATGGGTGTCGATGCGGTTCGGGTCGAACGTATCGAAGAAATCGGACCGGCCATTGACCGGATGCTGGCCGACGACAAGCCGTTTCTAATTGATCTCGTGCTGGAGGGAAATCACCAGTCCGATTGGGTGAAAACGAATTGCTC
Organism: Spirosoma endophyticum; assembly: GCF_900112365.1. Taxonomy (GTDB): domain Bacteria; phylum Bacteroidota; class Bacteroidia; order Cytophagales; family Spirosomataceae; genus Spirosoma; species Spirosoma endophyticum. Next base: position 1,157,010 of record NZ_FOLQ01000001.1, read on the forward strand.
GCAATAGCAATCAGCAACAACATAACTTTCCTCTTTTTTAACCACATTCTATTACAGATCAAGATGTTAACAAACGAATCAATCCAGGAATTAGCCGCCGTCTGGTATAAAAAATTAGATGTTCATGCCCCAATGGTCGAGGTATTACCCATGCTGGCGGATAAAGAGCTGGAGATGGTTTTCCCCGAAGCAACGATCTATGGCTGGGCGGGTTTTGAAGGCTGGTTTCAGCGCGTCATCCGCATTTTCTTCGACGAAATACATACCCTTAAAGAAGTAACGCCAACGATTGACGGCGACAAGGCGACGGTTAAGGTGATTGTAAAATGGGAAGCTAGTGTCTGGAATGCACCGAAAGCCACCAGCAAACGCATCATCGCCGACGCGTATCAAACCTGGGAAATGGGCGTAATCGATGGCAAAACAGTGATTACGAAGTACGTAGTAGATGGTTTGGAGTATTACGAAGGATCAGCCACTTTATAAACCCGAAACGCCATGACAAACGTACCAGACACTAAGCTCGGAGCCATGTACAAGGCTCATATTCAGTTCATTCTGGATAAGAACATTGAAGCCCTGCTGGATCAATATACCGACGACGCTCTGCTCATCAGCAGTTTCATGAAGACCCCGCTTTATTACAAAGGCAAGGAGCAGATTCGCGAGCATATGCAGGGGATTTTAGGCATCGACGGGCTGGAAACAGACATTGTTTTCTGGGCCGAAACCGAAGATCCCGAAACGATCATGATAACCGAACAGATTACCATGACTACTGCCGATGGAGAAAGCCATATGCGGTTTGCCGATAGCTGGGTACTGCGCGATGGTCGAATTGCCATCCACTTTGCCGGCATGGTTCAACATCCCGACGGATCACTGGCTTAACCTACTACTGGCTCATTCCTATCCTCTTTATGAACCTCGATCTACTCGTTAACCAGACCCCTTGCCAGCACGACGTTGCCCCTAACGTATTGCTAATCGATTTCCTACGTGACAAACTCGAACTGACCGGCACGAAATGGGGATGCGGGTCAGGGATGTGCGGAACGTGTAACGTACTGGTCGACGGCAAGACGACCAAAAGTTGTCAAATACTGGCCGTTGAAGCTGACGGCTCTTCGATCACAACGATTGAAGGATTAGCAACCGACGTACTGCATCCGATTCAGGCGGCTTTCCAGGAAAATTTTGCGGTTCAGAATGGTTTCTCCACGCCAGGTCTTGTTATGGCTGCCGTTGAATTGCTGAACGAAAATCCGAACCCAACCGAAGACGAAATCAAGCTGTGGTTACGGGGAAACTTATCCCGTGAAAGCGGTTACCAACCGGTTGTCAATGCCATTCTGGATGCGGCTGACCGTATTAGTGGCACCGATAATGGGCACGCTCCTACCCCCGCAAACGGACAGGGAATCGGAGAACGGGTAACGCCGATCAAAACCAAAGAAATATTAAACGGCAATGCCCAGTATATTGCCGACATGACGTTGCCGGGGATGGCTCACGCGGCTATTCTGCAAAGCCCGCACGGTCATGCCATCATTAAAAATCTGGATACGTCAGAAGCCGAAACCATGCCCGGTGTCATTCGGGTGTTTACGGCCAAGGATACCGAGCAGATTATGCCAATGCCGGTTATCTGGGTTCCGCCCTACGCCGAGAGTCACTTTCTGCCCCATCCATCCGGTATCGTTCCGGGGTCGCACCGGGTGTTTGCCACCGATCGGGTTCGGTTTGCGGGAGATCAGTTAGCCGCCGTTGTCGCTGAAACGCGCGAACAGGCGTATGCTGCTTTGGAAAAAATTAAGGTAGACTACGAAGCCTTACCCGTTGTACTCGATCCGGAAGAAGCGCTGAAAGACGGGGCTCCCCTCCTGCACGAAACCGCGCCGAACAACCGCCTGATTCATGCCATGTTTGGCGATAAAGAGGCTACCGAGAAAGCCATTGCCGATGCGGAAGTAGTCGTTGAGCAACGGATTTACAACCAGCGGATGATGCAGAATACCCTCGAAGTGCGGGGCGCATTGGCCGATTATAACGCCAAAACGAATCAGTACACGTTGTGGGCCAATACGCAGATTCCGTATCCGCACCGCCTGCTGATTTCGCTCTACGTACTCGGCATTCCGTATAATAATCTGCGGGTCATTATTCCCTACATGGGAGAGAGCAACGGCTGCAAGGGTAACCTTTATCCTGATACACCGCTGGTACTCTGGATGGCCAAGCAATTAGGTCGTCCCGTTAAATGGGTCGATACCCGCGAGGGCTTCGCCCGCAACACGGCACAATCCCGCGATCAGGTTCAGTACGGAACGATTGCCGGTACGAAGGATGGGAAAATTTCGGCGCTTATGTGCCGGGCCTACAGCAACGTAGGGGCTTATCCAGTCATCAACGCGCCCGGTCAGCCATTGCCTCTTATCGGAAAAAGCATTACGGGTGCTTATGTGATTCCGCATCCCTGCTATGAGGTGGATGTGGTCTACACTAATAAGGTACCAACCGCTCCCATGCGGGGTTCAGGCCGGGCAGAAGCCATTTTCTTCATGGAACGGATGATCGAAATGTATGCCCGCGAGATTGGGATGGACCCAGCCGAAGTGCGCCGGATAAACATGGTCAAACCCGATCAGTTCCCCTTCGACAACGGACTGGGCTGGACGTACGATTCGGGCACTTACGAAAATCTGCTGAATCTGGTCCTGGAAAAAGCGGGCTACATCGACCTGGCGGCCATGAAACTGGAAGCTAGTCAACGCGGCAAATGGCTGGGCATGGGTATTGGCTCGTACGTAGCCGCAGCGGGCGTTGGCCCATCCGCCAAGATGGGTGCCGAAGGATTGCTGAGCGGTACCTGGGGCAGTGCTTACATTCACGTAGCACCATCGGGGGAAGTCGCTATCACCACCGGCGCGCAACCCCACGGACAGTCGCAGGATACGACGTTTGTGCAGATTGCCGCTGATACGTTGCAGATTCCGATGGAGTACATCACCCTGAAGCACTCCGATACGTCGAACCCGATCTACTACGGTCAGGCCAGCTACGGTAGTCGGTCGCTCAGTGTGGAAGGCGCTGCCGTTAAGCAGGGTTGCCTGGCTATTATCCAGAAGGCACGGGAATTTGCGGCCTATCTGTTCAAGATGCCCATTGACCTGATCGAGTACAAAGACGGAAAAGTAATTGGTACGCCAGCGCCGGAACAGGCGGTAATGCCGTTGCAAGTGGTCGCGCTGATGCTATGGTTCGGCTGGGACTTGCCAGAGGGTATGGCTCCCGGTCTGGAAACAACGGCGTATTTCGACCCAAAAAATTTCAATTTCCCCTTCGGCACGCACGTTGCCATTGTGGAGGTCGACCAGGAAACTTACAACGTCGAACTCAAACGCTACGTAGCGGGCAATGACTACGGGGTTGTGGTTAATCCGGGGGTTGTAGACGGACAGACCTATGGTAACATTGTTCTGGGCGTCGGTCAGGCACTTTCCGAAGAAGGTCTCTACGATCCGGAAACGGGTATGGTCTTAACGACAGACTTCGATACGTATGCGATTCCGAGAGCCGACTGGTTCCCTGAAATCGAGTTAATTCGCACCGAAACGCCATCACCGACCAACATCCTTGGCGCTAAAGGAGCTGGTGATGTCAGCAATCCGGGTGTTGCCCCAACGATCGTGAACGCCATTATTAATGCCCTGTCTGAGTTTGACGTCAAGCACATTGACATGCCAGTTACGCCAGAAAAGCTCTGGGATATTGTTCATACCCATCAATTCGAAACGGTATAAAATCATGATCGGAACACAACTTACCTACGAAGCACCCGACACGCTGAAAGGTGTGCTTGACCTGATCGGCCGTCAAGGGTATCAGGTATTAACCGCCGACCAGTCGTTGGTCAGCACCATGAAAAAAGGAGCAGCGTCTCCTCAGGCACTGGTTAGTCTACGCAAAGTGCCGGGGCTGGCCACCATTGGCAACGAGTCTGGCGAATTACACATTGGTACGTCGACTTCCTATGCCAGCCTGCTCAAACACGAAGCCATTGGCCAGTATCCCATTCTGGCTCAGGCATTAGCCACGATTCAGGACCCGCACTTGCGCCATAACTGCACGCTTGGAGGAGCCCTGCATTACGGCGGTCATGCCCATGCGGCCGTTCTCGCGGCACTGATGGCACTCGATGCAAAGGCCGTTGTGCTAAGTCGGGAAGACGATACGCGGCTACCCATCCAATCCTTTAGTCAGTATGGCAAGCGGGTGCCGCTTCCGGCGGGCAAACTGGTAACGGCCGTAGTCGTTCCGATAGCTCAACAAACCACAGGCTGCTATCTGGAAATAGAACAATTGTCAGGTCGTCAACCGGCGCATGGCATCGCGGTAACACTACGTTCGTCTGAGCGGGGCGTCGAAGAAGCCCGGATTATTCTGGCTGGTTTCACTGAACAACCTGTTCAACTGCAACCGATCGAAACGTCGCTGAATGGGCGGCCCCTGAATCTGTCGCGCATTGACGAAGCAGTCGAGATGATTGACGAAAATACTTTGCCCGTTACGGCTGGCAACGGACCGAAAGGCTATTATTATCAATTAGCTAAAGTGCTGATCCGTCGATCGTTAACACAATTAGCTGGTTAACTTACTGGCGATAATGATTAAATTAAAGTTACCTTCCTCTTTTTAATCAATAACTAATGGATACGAAAGCATTTTATGATTACCATCTGGTGTTGCTGGCCAACAAGGATGCGAACGAACTGGTAGAACACGACTATCACGACGACGCCGAAATGATTTTATTAGTTGCCGATGAGCCGATTCATATTAAAGGGAAAGAAGCACTGAAAAAGCAACTGGGTGACTACATCGAGTATATCTACCGCGGCTTTATTTCGACGGAGAAACTGGCCACTACGGATGACAGTATTTTTCTGGAAGCGACGATCAATACAACAAGTGGTCCGGCGAAAGTGTATGATGCCCTTTACCTGAAAGATGGGAAAATTCTTCGCCATTATTCGGGCTTAAAATAGTAATTTACGCTTAGCTAACTTCCTCATCCTTAATCAGTACTGGTATGAATCCAAGTTCATCGACGGCCAAAGCTACGATTACTAAAGTAGAAAAAGGACCGTATACGATCCACAGTTACCTTAGTCCGGAATGGGCCGAGATGGTTTGCTCACAGATCATTGAAACACCATCCTCCCTGGTAATTATTGATGTTCAATTACTAAAGGAACAGGCTCAGGCGGTCAGAGAATATGCCAACAGCCTCGGCAAGCCCATCAACAAAGTTATTATCAGCCACTGTCACCCCGACCACTGGGCTGGGCTGGAAGCGTTCACCGATGTACCCGTGTATGCCCTACCCGAAACGGTTCAGGAGATTACCGGTTACGGGCAGATCATGCTCGACAGCAAACAACCGCTCTTTGGTACGGCTGTTACCAGTACAGTCATTTGTCCACAACCTTTCGCCATCGAGCAGGAAGTAATCGACGGACTGGAACTAATCTACCATAAAAACTTCGGGACAGAAACCACGTTCTCGTTGATGATCGAACTGCCCCAATTCAACATTCTAATTGCGCAGGATACCGTATACAATGGCGTCTATCCTTACATTGGCGATCATAATTACATTACCAACGACTATTTTTTCGACACGTGGGTCGCTACCCTTAATACACTTAAAACAGCCGGTTACGAGACGATCTTCCCAGGCCACGGTTTGCCCACAGATGCCAGTATCCTGGACACGATGATCGAATCGCTGACATTTGCCAAATCAGCCTTTGCTCAATCCGCCGATGGTGAGGAACTGAAACGCCGGATTATGGCCCAGTACCCTGACTATAAAGTGGTTGACATGCTCGACCTGTCGGCTTATATGCTTTACAACAACCCAATTGGCTACTAGTCTTCCAATCCAAAAACAACACATTTAATCATTATCTTTTTGCAAATCATGAGCAAGAACGTATTAATACTAGCGTCTAATGTAGGGCTTTGGGGCGAAGAATTACAGGCCCCCTGGGATGCTCTTAAAAAAGCAGGATTCAATGTTACCTTAGCCACACCTAAAGGACTGACACCCCTTCCGCTGCAATTGAGCATGGACAAAGGTTTCGTAGACCCAATGCAGAATTACAATGTTAATCCGGCCGAAGTAGTCGATCGGATTAACGAAATTCTGGATACCGGTGAGTGGGATACGCCAATCAAAATTGAAGATGCGAAAATGGAGGATTACGATGCGCTGGTATTAGTCGGCGGACCGGGATCTCCACTCGATATCGTTGGGAATGCGTATGTGCATGATCTGTGCGTAAAAGCGTTCAATCAGGAAAAAGTGCTGGGTGCCCTGTGCTATGCGGTGGGTGCGTTCGTCTGGGCGCGTGATGTTGATACGTTACACCGCCCGATCATTTATGGCAAAAAGATTGTAGCTCACCCCCGCGCCTGGGATTTTACCGGCCCCCTCAATTACCCACTCGTTCGGACCACGCCCGAAAATGCTGGTACGGATCTGGTAACCCAGGGCTTTGTATTTCCGCTACAGGTAATTGTTGAAGATGCCGTTGGCCCAATGGGCAAGGTATATTCTGACCCAACCACCAACCGGGAGAAACCCCAGGTTATGTACGACCATCCATTCGTAACGGCCCTGTCGGTTGAATCGTCGATTGCATTTGGCGATAAAATGGTAGAGGCTCTATCGGCCTAGTTGACGGGTTTGTGAACAGCGTGCAGCAACCTGCTTAAATCTTTAGCTAATACCCCAATGAAACTAAGTGGCAAAAAAATCGGAATACTTCTCGAAAGCGATTACTTCGAGAACGAGATTTTCTATTACAAGTACCGTTTCCCGGAGGAAGGTGCCGAACTCCATTTCCTGACCAGACTTTGGGGAAATGATCGTATTACGTTCCTTGGGCACGAATACCGGGCTCCGATGGAGTGTTCGGAAAGTTTCGAGAATATGACCGATGAGGAACTGCGAAGTTACTCGGCCATTATTGTACCGTCGGGGATGGTATCGGATCGGTTGCGGTATACGGAAGATGTTGAAAAAATTCCACCCGCCACCGAATTCCTGAAACGCGTATTCGCCGAAAAATCAGTCCTGAAAGGCATCATTTGCCACGGTCTATGGCTGGTAGCCCCCGCCACGGAACTAGTAAAAGGCCGGCCATTAGTTTGCCACAATAATCTCATTGGCGATGCCAAAGCCTACGGCGCTATCTACACCAACCAGGACGTAGTAGTCGACGGCGATCTGGTAACAGGCCGGTCGGGAGGACACGCCCATTTGTTTGCCAAAAAAATTATCGAGCTTTTATCCACGCCCAACTAACATGGCAGACCTGGTTTTTTCGCATATCGCGCTGTCCTGCAACGACATTGCCGTAACCGAGCAATTTTACACGACGCATTTTGGTTTCCAACGATCGCGGGCGATTCCACTCGGCGAAGGCAATGAAATTGTGTTTCTAAAAAACGGGCAGTCGGTTTATCTTGAACTGTTTAAGGCCGAAGGTAGCCGGCCCGAGGGCACACCCGAAGCGGTGGCTGACGGACCACATTACACAGGAGTCCGGCACATTGCCTTTCAGGTGACGGATGTCGACGCCACAATCAGTGCCATGGGCGATGCCGCCAATGCTACGTTGGGACCACTGGATTTCAGTGATTTTATTCCGGGCTGGAAAACCATCTGGGTGAAAGATCCTGATGGCAACATCGTGGAAATCAGCCAGGGCTACCACGACTAATATATTGACCACCTCCTCCTTCAAACCGATTTTACACCTTAAATCAAAATAGCATTCATGGAAACCGATATTACAAGTGTTGCGCCGGGTGCCGATGGGCAATCTTCCGCCACGAAAACCGCCAACATGCGGATCGACTTCACCTTTTCCGATACCATTTCGGGCTACGTTGTTGAGTTTATTCCATCCGAAAAAGCATTCATCCTTGAAACGTCGGACGGCCGTAAATTCAAAGCTTTTCTGATTGCATCTACCTATGCCCGCTCAGCCCGCAACCTGGACGAACCGTATCAGGACGCTACGGGTGTGATGTTCGAAATGCTTTCCCAAAAAGGCCAGTACATTCATGCCTATGGATCTTTCTATCCGGGTATCGACACCTCAGAACCTGTATTTGAAGTACAATGGATGATCTTCCCAGGGCACCATCCGCTGGAGTATCGGCATGAAGGGCAGGATTGGTGGATTCACCAGATCAGTTCCATCGCGTCGAGCTACCTCAAGTGGCAGTTCAATTACCCTGAAGAGGAAATCGACTACAGTAAATATCGGACCATGCTGCACCTGGCCGGTGCAAAAAAAGGCGACTTTTTGCAGGAAACGGATACGATCTCCCGCATGATTTATGGTTTTGCTTCGGCCTACATGCTCACCGGCAACGATGCGTATCTGGAAGGTGCCGAAAAAGGAACCGAATACCTGCGCGAGCATATGCGCTTCTTCGATCAGGATGCCGACCTCATTTACTGGTACCACGGGTTGAAACTGGATGGCGCGAAGGAAACCAAGCTGCTGACCTCAGAATTTGGCGATGACTATTATTCCATCCCGATGTATGAGCAAATCTATGCCCTGGCTGGACCTACCCAGACCTTCCGCATCACTGGCGACAAAAAGATTCTGTTCGACATCGAGAAGACCATCGACCTCTTCGAGATGTATTACAAAGACAAAGAACAGGAAGGCTATTTCTCGCACATTGATCCCATCGGGCTCGATCCACGCGATGAATCCCTGGCTCATAACCGCGCCCGTAAAAACTGGAACTCGGTTGGTGACCACGCGCCCGCGTACCTGATCAACCTGTACCTGGCTACGGGTGAGAAGAAATACGCCGACTTCCTTGAATATACCTTCGATACCATCACCAAGTATTTCCCTGATTACGACAACAGTCCGTTTGTGCAGGAGAAATTCATGGAAGACTGGAGCAAAGACCAGACCTGGGGCTGGCAACAGAACCGGGCGGTTGTGGGGCACAACCTCAAAATTGCCTGGAACCTGATGCGCATGCAGTCGCTGACACCCAAGCAGGAATATCTGGACTTCGCCAAGAAAATCGCCGAACTCATGCCCGAAGCGGGTTCCGACCAGCAGCGCGGTGGCTGGTATGACGTAGTGGAACGAAAAACAATCCCCGGCAGCAAGCGTCACCAGTTTGTGTGGCACGATCGCAAAGCGTGGTGGCAGCAGGAACAGGCGATTCTTGCCTACATGATACTGTATGGCATTTTAGACGACAAGGATTACGAAAAACAGGCGCGCGAAGCCGCTTCGTTCTACAACGCGTTCTTCCTCGATACCGACGACGGTGGTGTCTACTTCAACGTCTTCTCGAACGGGATGCCATATTTGATGGGCAACGAGCGCTTCAAAGGCAGCCACTCGATGAGTGCCTACCACAGCACCGAGTTGTGCTACCTGTCAACAGTATACACGAACCTGCTGATTACCAAAAAGCCGACGTATTTCTACTTCAAGCCGTACCCCGATTCGTTCAAGGATAATATCCTGTACGTATCCCCGGACATTCTGCCAAAAGGCAGCATATACATCAGCGAATGTTTCATTGACGATCAACCCTATACAGATTTCGATGCCCAGGCACTGACCGTAAAACTGCCCGATACCGATAAGCAGGTGCGCGTGAAAGTACTGATCACTCCGGTAGAGTAATCTACCCAATTAACCCTATACAGGTATGAACGTAACGTCCAGCACGGTTGACTCCATTATTGTTATTGAGGCATCCGGCAGTATTGATAGTAAAACTGCCCCTGAATTTGAGCGCACCGCCATGGCGGCCGTTCAGGGGCAGAAAGAAGTAATCATCGACTTAACGAACGTCGAATTCCTGTCGAGTGCCGGTCTGCGGGTTTTGCTGATGATCTATCGGCAGGTGAAAGCCAAAAGTGGAAAGGTGGTTCTGGTAGGCACGTCCGAAGAAATTCAGGACATTATGGCCAATACCGGATTTCTGTCCTTCTTCAGTACGGCCGACACTATGCAGGAAGGCATCGACATTCTTAAAGCCGCTTAGTCATGACCGAATCGAACAGGATTGATTATTACCCGACACACGAGCACGAGGGTATTAAATTCCGTCGGGGACATTCGCTGCCATTCGGGGCAACGATGGTTGCCAATGGCGTGAATTTCAGCATTTTTTCCAGTGCGGCTACGGCTTGTACCCTGGTTTTGTTTGAACGGGGCGCCGATCAGCCATTTGCCGAAATTCCGTTTCCCGATGAATTTCGCATCGGGAACGTATACAGCATGACGGTGTTTGAGCTGGATTACGAACGGCTCGAATACGGTTATCGGATGGATGGCCCGTTCGATCCCGGTCAGGGATACCGGTTCGACAAATCAGTAATTCTCAGCGATCCCTATGCCAAAGTCATTGGCGGTCGGGATACGTGGCTGGCCAAACCGAACTGGGATAATGTATACCCCTATCGGTCCCGGTTGGCTTTCGAAGATTTCGACTGGGAAAATGACCACCCGCTCGAAACACCGGCGGAGGATTTGATCGTCTACGAGATGCACGTTCGGGGCTTCACCCAACACCCATCGTCAGGCGTTAAGAATCCCGGTACGTTCAGCGCCATTCGGGCGAAGATTCCGTACCTGAAAGAGCTGGGCATCAACTGCATCGAACTACTCCCGATCTACGAATTCGACGAGTGGGAAAACAGCCGTCCAAGCCCGACAACGGGCGAAGTGCTGGTTAATTTCTGGGGCTACAGCACGGTGAATTTCTTCTCGCCCAAAGCGGGCTATGCCGCCACCGGCAAGTTCGGCATGCAGGTCGATGAACTGAAAACGCTCATTAAGGAACTCCACAAAAACGGCATTGAGGTGATGCTGGACGTAGTGTTCAACCACACCGCCGAAGGCGATCAGCGTGGACACACAATCTCGTTCCGGGGCATTGACAACAAGACGTATTACATGCTGACGCCGGAGGGCTACTATTTCAATTTCTCCGGTACCGGCAATACGTTGAATTGCAATAACCCAGTGGTACGTAACATGGTGCTCGACTGTCTGCGCTACTGGGCGGCCGATTACCACATTGATGGGTTCCGGTTCGACCTGGCCTCTATTCTGGGCCGGTCGGCCGATGGCACTCCGCTGAGCAATCCGCCTTTGCTGGAATCGCTGGCCTACGACCCTATTCTGGCCAAGTGCAAACTGGTTGCCGAAGCCTGGGATGCGGGCGGTCTGTATCAGGTCGGTTCGTTTCCCGCCTATGGCCGCTGGGCTGAGTGGAACGGGAAATACCGTGACACGATGCGTAAGTTCCTCAAAGGAGACCCCGGACTGGTTAGCGAGATGATTCAGCGACTCATCGGTTCGCCGGATATGTACAGCCAGCGTGGGCCAACCGCCAGCATCAATTTCATTACGTGCCACGATGGGTTCACGTTGTACGACATGTTTGCGTATAACAACAAGCACAACGAAGCAAACGGCGAAAACAACAACGACGGCGCCAACGACAATAACTCCTGGAACTGTGGCTGGGAAGGCGAAACGGACGATCCGGATATCAACTTTCTGCGGCACAAACAGCTCAAAAATGCGCTTACCTTATTGATGGTCAGCCAGGGAGTGCCCATGATTTTGATGGGCGACGAAGTGGGGCGCACCCAGAAGGGAAACAACAATACGTACTGTCAGGACAACGAACTGAACTGGCTGGACTGGTCTGCGAAAGAAACCAACGCCGACATTTTCAACTTTGCCCGGCGCATCATCCGGTTCCGGCATGATCACCCCGTATTGCGTAGCCCCGTCCATTTTCGGTACTGGGATTACGTCGGCAGCGGCTACCCCGACATCAGTTTCCACGGCACCAAAGCCTGGAGCGTCGATCAATCGGCATCCAGCCGGGCGTTTGCCTTCCTGCTCGATGGCGATCATGCCAAAGAAGGGATCGTTAAAGACGTCATGGTCTATGTGGCTGTAAACATGTACTGGGAAGGACTCCATTTCGAATTACCTGGCTTGCCAGCTGAGAAAAAATGGTACCTGGTTAGTAATACGGACGTACCTGCTCCGAACGATAGCTTCGATGGTGGGAAGGAACCGCTGCTCGAAAATCAGCATGAATTTCTGGTCGGCGCCCGTAGTACGGTGGTGCTGATTGGTAAGTAACCCAAAAATTTCACGTTAAAAACAAGCCTTACAATGAGTTTTCACATACTCTCAGAAGCCAAAAAAATTGCCAAGATCACGTTGGTGGGCGAAATCGATTCGCTGTCGGCCCGTGAGTTTCAGAAGGAAATTGAGAAACTGGCAACCGGATCGCCGGATGAGCTGATTCTCTACGTTGAGAACCTCACCTTTATTTCGTCGGCCGGACTGCGCGTCCTGATTTTCGCCAAGCAGAAAATGGGTACCAACTTGGCTATCTACATCGTGAAGCCCCAGGAATCGGTTCTGGAAACGCTCGAGAAAACGGGCCTTCAGCACAGCGTCAATATCGTGGATCAGTACCTTTAAGGCCGAATCCTCTGGGTTCGGCCCGGTGGGAGCGTATTCGCCTGGCTGTGGCACAGTTAAAGAACGGTACTGATAAGTAAACTTCACTGCTTCGGCAGTAAACCTAGCCACAGTTAAAGCGAATTAGCTCCCACTGCAGTAATCCGGGTTAGTATCCATTTTCAATCCTACTACGATGGAACGCAAAACGTTTCCGGGTACCCTCGATTCGCTCGAGGGTATCCGGCAGGAGGTAAAAGAAGAGTCGCAGCGGGTTGGATTGTCTAAAAAAGCGACATACAACCTCCTATTGGCCATTGATGAAATCGCAACCAACATCATCATGCACGGCTATGAAGAAAATGACAAGTCGGGCGTGATTGACCTGCAGATCGACCACCGGGACAATCAGATTGAGGTAACTCTGGAAGACGACGCCCCCCCGTTCGATCCATTACAGCATACATTACCCACGGAAGAATTCTTCAACAAACCGCTTGAAGAACGACCTATTGGAGGTATGGGCATTCATTTGACTATCAATGCCGTTGATAAATTTCGTTACGAATTCGCGAACCAGCGCAATCGAAATATTTTCGTTGTCAAGGTTGGGGACGCATAATACCAGCGGGTTGTGACTTTGAGAAAACGATTCGGGAGGACGCTATGACAGAAGTCTACAACAAGGTTACCTATACCAATCCCTTTCCCGGATTAAGGAGTTTTGAGCTTAAGGATTCGTATCTGTTCTTTGGGCGCGACAATCAGATTCGTGACTTGCGGGATCGGCTGACGAATTCCCGCTTTTTAGCTATTATCGGGTCGTCGGGTAGCGGCAAATCGTCGTTGGTCAAAGCGGGTCTTATCCCGCAATTGATCGAAAATCGGCTGCTTGCGTCGGCCTTTGCTAGGTGGCAGATTGCGTTCTTCAATCCGGAGGCAACGCCGATCCGGAACATGGCCCGCGCCCTGCATCAGGCATTTAGTGAGCGGGATCATACGTTTGCAGCACACGTCTCGCCCGACTCCGTCGAGACGCTGCTGTTAACGGACCCTGATGCACTCATGAACTGGTGCAAAGACGCTAACCTACTGATTATCATCGATCAGTTTGAGGAGCTGTTTCGTTACCATCAGGCAGAGGATAATCGGGAGGAAGTCGCCCGGTTTATTGATCTGATGCTGGATTTTACCCGTAGACAGGAATACCCGGTTTACGTAGTCCTCACCATGCGTTCCGATTACCTGGATGACTGCACGGACTACGAAGGGCTGACGGAAGCCATCAATAAGGGCTATTACCTGCTCCCCAAAATGAATCAGGAGGAAATTCGGCAGGCGATCACAACGCCCATTAACGTAATGGGCGCGCGCATTTCTCCTGACCTGACGGATCGGCTACTCAAAGACCTGGGTAGCAAATCGGATCAACTGCCCATTCTGCAGCACGCGCTAATGCGTACGTGGAATTACTGGCTGTTTAACAAAAAAGGCGACGAGCCCATTGAGGTTTGTGATTATGAGGCCATTGGCACCATGCAGAAGGCCATCACGGTGCATGCCGAAGAAGTGTACGCCGATTTGCCGGGTGATAAAAGTCGACTCATAGCCGAGAAACTGTTTAAAGCCTTGCTCGTGCTGGGCTCAAGTAATTCAAGTGCCATTCAACCCATACCCGTTCGTACCCTTATTGAGCTGACAGGCATTGACCCTGATCAGCTCATCGACGTATTGAATCGATTTCGGGAGCCAGACGTAGCGTTTCTAACACCATCTACGACCATTCAGACGGAGTTGGCACTCATTATCGACATTTCCCACGAACGGATTATGGTGCTGTGGGAACGGCTGCGTACCTGGGTGCGGGAAGAGACCGAATCGGCTAAATTCTACAAACAGATCAGCAATTCGGCGACCTTGTATCACGAAGGCAAAAGCGGCCTGTGGACCAATCCAGAATTGCAGATTGGCCTGAAATGGCTGGCCGAAAACCGCCCGACACAAGCCTGGGCCAATCGGTATGATCCCTACCTGGAACGGGCGATCAATTTTCTGGAATATAGCCGCGATCAACATGATTTCGCGATCCAGAACAAAGACGACCGCCAGCGAAAGGAACTGAAACGAGCGCGCAATTTTGCCATTTTCCTGGGCATCGGGGCCTTGATTTCTCTGATGTTTCTGATTGTTTCAGCTGTACTGCGAAAGCAGGCGCAGCAAAGTGAGGAAGAAGCCCTTGCCGAAAAACGGATTGCCCTGTTCGAGCGGGCACGCGCCGAGAACCAGACCCGCGAAGCCGTTACGCAGAAGAAAATTGCCGAGCAGCAGGAGATCATCGCCGAGCAGCAAAAGGGGCTGACAGAAGAGCAACGGGTCATTGCCGTACGGGAACAGCAAACGGCTGAAGAAAAGCGCCAGGAAGCTGAGGTAGCCCGCCAGATGGCCGTTAGCCAGAAGCAACGCGCTGAAGAAGCCCGTACCGAAGCGGAGACCCAACGCCTACAGGCCGAAGGTGCCCGAAAGAACGCACTCCAGCAACAGAACCGGGCAGAAACCGCCCAGAAAGATGCCGAAACGCAACGTAGTAAAGCCGTTACGTCCCAGAAATTTGCCGAACAGCAACGTAGTAAAGCAATAGCCCGGACCATCGCGATTCAATCCTACCAGATGAACGAAACAGGTCAGGATGATCTGCCCGTATTATTAGCCCTGAAAGCATATACATTAAACCTAAGAAACGGTGGCCAGTCCGACAATCCGGATATTTTTAATGCCCTAGCGAAAGCTACGGACGCCCGAACGGTTCTGCGCGGGCATAACGATTTAGTACGTAACGTAGTAATGCAACCCGGTGGTGAACAGATGGTGGCTTCCAGCAGCGATGATGGGACGGTGAAAGTATGGTCGTACGGTCATCCGGCAAAGTCCCCCATTACACTGAGTACGTCCAAACGGAATACCGATGGCGTACGAAGTATTGTCTTTAGTAAGGACGGCAAAACGATTTACGGCGGTAGCGAAAAGGGCATGCTGTACAGTTGGAATCCGGCCCAGTCGGATATGCCAACGGTGGCGGCTCAGGCGCATAATGTACCGATTCAGATGTTGCTGTTTACGCTCGATCATTCGCAACTGATTTCGATCAGTAATGATGGACATATACGTATCTGGCAGCCCTCAGCAAACGGATTGGCGCCGGTGCAGGATGTTCTGACCAAGGCGTCCATTTATTGCGCCAGCCTGACCAAAGACGGCAAGTACCTGATTTGCGGCTCAAACAACGGACGGGTGCTACGGTACGAATTGGCCAGTCTTAGAAAAGAACCCAGTGTCTACACACGACGGGAGTTTGGCAATCGGGTGACGGCCCTGACGTTTAGCCCTGGTGGCGATCGGCTGATCACCGGCACCCAGGCGGGTTTTGTGTATGCCTGGGGATTCAAAAATAATGAGCCTGAGCCATTCGGCAGTTTACTATCGGGTCGGCATACGTCTACGGTTAATGATCTGGCATTCACGCCCAATGGAAAATTACTGGCCAGTTGCAGTGCCGACTGGTCCATTCATATCTGGGATTACAGCAGCCTGGCGCAGCAGCAACAGCCCATCGTCATCAGCGATTTTGATGCTTGGGTAATGGGAATTTGCTTCTCGAACGACAGCAAAAACCTGATTGCCTGCGGGGCCGACAAAACCGTTCGCATACGTAACGTGAACACCACCGATCTGTACGACGAGCTATCGAAAAAAGTGAAACGTAGCCTGACGGACGAGGAGTGGACGAAGTATATCGGGAAGGACATCCCGTACGAAAAATGAGGAGTTGGGTTTGAGGAGCTAGTTTTTAAGAATTTATGCATACACGTTTCTACATACTGTTCATCGGTAGTCTGCTCGTTCGAACCCTGTTCGGTACGGTTGCCGTGGCGCAGGGAAATTGTGATGAATCGATCGCGATTCCGGAAGCCACGAAGCGGTACGCTACCGGCAACTTCGACGACGTCTTTGCGTTGCTGGCTCCCTGTACCGAAAAAGGATTCAGCGAAACCGGTCGCGTGCAGGCGCTAAAGATCCTGTCGATGACGTATCTGGCCATTGATTCACTACAACAGAGTTCGAAGTCTATCAGCCAGCTACTGACCCTGAATCCGGCCTTTGAACCTGACTTTTCGGCCTCACCGCGCTATAAAGCCTTGTTTCGCTACGTTCGGGAGTCGCAGGAGCAGATCGTTCAGGTTACGTCGGTATCAAAAAAGGCGGAAAATATTCTTTACGTGCCGGCTACGATCATGGTGCTGACCGGCAAAGACTTTGCCCAACGGGGCTATCAGGATCTTGAGCAGGTCCTTCACGATTTACCGGGCTTCGACGTCATGAAGGGCAACGGCGTTGGCTACTCCTATTTTTACCAGCGCGGCTATCGTTCCATTTCCAACGACCGGACGTTGATGCTCATTGACGGCGTAGAAGAGAATGATCTGGTCTCTAACCATATCCTCATTTCTCCGCAGTATGCGCTGTCGAATATCGAACGGGTGGAGGTAATTTTTGGCCCGGCGTCTACGCTCTATGGGGCCAATGCGTTCGTGGGCGTCATTAACATCATCACCAAAAACTACCGCGATCAACCTGGCCCAAGTCGCCAGATTGGTGTAACTGCAAATGCCAGGGCGGGCGGCCTCAATACGCATTTTATGGATGGCGTGATCTGGGGACGTACCTCGGATGTGGCCTTCTCGATAACCGGGCGGATATTTCATTCGGATGAGCGCGATCTGTCCGGGTATTCGCAATGGAATTTCGATTCCCGAACGGCCGCCGACTATACGGGGCAACTCGACATAACGGGCACCGACGCCAACGGAAATTACAGGGCGCAGAATTACCTCAACAACAGTAAATTGCTCACCCGCTACCCAAACAGCAACCTCTACAATGTTACGTATGCACCCGGCACTAACACGGCAACGGCGCTGACGCTCACACCACAGGGCGCTCAGAAAGCCGCCACACTGGATAACAACCTATTTGGCAATACGTTCAACGGGCAACCGGTACGGTTCAGCAATACGAAAAACGACTGGATGATCCGGGCCAAGCTGGAATTCAAGGACCTGACGATTTCATTCCTGAACTGGAAAACAAACGAAGGCGCAACGCCCTGGTACACGAACAAAACTACCTTATCGACCGAAGGCAGCCCCCGCTGGATTACGCAAAACCGGGCGTTCTCCATTACGTATTCAAAGCCATTCAACGACAAGTTCCAGTTGGTGAATATTTCGTCGTACCTGCTGCACGAAATCAATGGCAATACCAACCTCGTCACTTACAACGGCTATTACAACAGCAAACTTAGCTTCCTGGAACTGGCAAAAGATTCGATTCCGAAAGCAACGGCCATTTACCAGTACCGCCTTTCCAGCCAGCTCCGAAACGAACTACGCCTGTTCTGGTCACCTGCTTACAATGTGGACGTTAGCAGTGGCATCGAGGTACGTAGTGGTCAGATTCAGGTCAACTACCTGAACTCGACAAGGCCCTATGCCGACGAAACCGGGTCTGTCGTCAGCAATGCAGCCCTGGGTGGTGGCAACAACTTCCGAACAACCGACATGGGCATTTACTCGCAGGTGACGTACCGCCCGACGAAAGACCTGAAACTGGTGGGTGGCGTGCGGGTCGACAACAACCGGGTTCGCTCGCACAACGGGTACGGCACGGTGGCCAATCCGCGGTTTGCGGCCATCTACAATTACAGCAAGTTCATTTTCAAAGCCATTTACGCCGAAGCATTTAAAGATGCATCTTTTCTACAGAAATACGGAACAACAGCCACCCGCACCCTGACGAATCCGGGACTGAGCCCCGAGCGCGTAAAGAACCTGGATGTGAGTGCTTATTTCCAGGCCACCAAGCAGTTATCGGCCAACATTGTCGGTTATTATGCTACGTATAGCAACGCTGTGGGCGTGGCCCAGGTACAGTTGGAAACGGGTGGAACAACGCAGCAGTTTCAGGCCCTGGGCCGACGCGAAATCTGGGGCCTTCAGGGCGAAGCTAATTACAAAGCGACCCGAGTGAATGCCTGGATGAATTTCACGTATACAAACCCAGTCGATCAGGACACCGAACAACGATTAAGCGATGTGGCTGATTATATGGTCAACGCGGGTGGCGATTACCAGATCCTGCCGAAGTTACACCTCTACGTGTCCGGGAATTATGTGAGTGCCCGCAAGACGGGTGCGGGCACATCAGGCAGTTTCAATCCCCAGAAGACTTTTCCGGCCTTCTTCGTGATGAACAGTAACCTGACGTATCACAATCTGGTAAGCGGCATGAACCTGCAACTATCAGTCAATAATCTGCTAAACAACGACTACTCGGTACCCGGCGTTCGGGAGGCCGACAATACGCTGTATACCAATTTCTATCCGCAGGATCGTCGGTATGTTTCGTTCGGGATTTTTTACACCCTAACGCCCAAAGAATCAGTCCAGAAATAGGCATAAATCCGGCAAGCCAGTTACGTCGAATGTTATGGACAACCTTACGATATGGAAACACTTACAATGACGATGGACGCACATTTTCACCTTGAGCAGGTTCCTTTCTCAGATCTTGAATACGAGATTGGTTCGTTGCGTGTGCGTGCCTGGCGAAATGAACCGGCGGTTGACAAGACATATTTCGACCGGCCAACGCTCATTGAATCACTCGACAAAAAATCGCAGCACTGGGTCATTACCAAAGATGACATCGTGGTGGCAGCCGCCCGGATGAGCTTCCACCCCACGATGGAAACGGTGCCCTATGCTCCCCTGCTGCCCGCTGAATGCTGGGGGCAGTTTACTAATAAAAGCATTGCGTCCTTTAACCGGATGGTCGTTGATCCTCAGTATCGGGGGCAAGGGTTAGCCCATGCGCTAGACCGGATCAGGGTTGAGCATGCCATACAGTCGGATCTGGATGTAATTGTGGGCGCCACGCAACTGGAATATCGGGTAGAGTCTCTGAAAAAAATTGGCTTCACCTACCATTGTGAGCTATATAACACGCCAGAACGCCCGCACTGGCCCTTGTTTTTTATGTCGTACGATTTAAAAAAGAACCAATAGTATGTTCGAGATGAAACAGGTATATAAACTAGTCAACATGCAGCCGGGCGAAGGTCGTACCGTACTGCTGTTTGTGCTGTATTCCCTGTTTATGGGTGTAGCATCGGCGGTATTTTATACCTGTACTACGTCCCTGTTTCTCGTCAGTTTCACCCGTTCCCAGCTTCCGTGGGCGTTCATTGCCGGCGGTTCTTTTGTCTACCTGTTAGGATTGCTGGTCCAAAAACTGCGTAAGAAAACGTCGTTCACCCAGATGAACTTCTTCCTAATGTCGTTTTTGGTACTCTCGGTTGGTGGACTACTTCTGGCCAGCCTGGGTGCCCCTAATAAATGGATTTACTTTACGCTGTTCATCTGGAACCGGGTGTTTGTATTCGTCAATGGTGTTACGTTCTGGTCTACCGCCGGGCGAGTTTTCAGTCTGGAGCAATCCAAACGCTTATTCGGCTTTATCAGCATGGGCGACGTTATTTCGTCGATTCTCAGCTATTTCTCCGTGCCCATTCTGCTGCAGTTTATCCAGACGGATCAATTACTGTTCATATCCCTGCTATTTCTACTGCTCTGCATGGGTATGTCAGTGATCACCAATCAGCGGTTTCGTGCTCAGTTATCGGTCGAAAAGGTAGAACAGACTACCGCAAAAGCGAGTCCTGTGGCTACCCAGAAACGGGTTAACAAATCCTATTATTCGCTGCTCTACGTCCTGTCGTTGCTACCCGTTGCCGGGCTGGTCTACGTTGAATTTATGTTTACCGTGATGTCCAGAGCCAGTTTTCCCAGCAAAGACGTACTGGCAAGCTTTCTGGGTATCTTCTTTGGTATCTGCGCAGTCGTTGAGCTACTGATCAAAACTTTTCTCTATAACCGGCTCATTACCAACTACTCCATTCGCGTTGGCATTGTCATGCTTCCGCTGTCGCTGCTATTTAGTTATACCGTTGCCTCCGTATACGGCACCTTTTACGGAACAGCCTCGCTCTTTTTTGCCTTCATCGCCCTGAGTCGTTTTTTCATGAGTGCCGTCCGCAAATCGATCAGTGATCCTGCCTTTCAGGTTCTCTTTCAGCCAATTCCGACCGTCGAACGAGCGGCCTTGTCCAGTAGCATCGAAGGCGGTCCTAAAGCACTGGGAAACATTCTGCCCGGCCTGTTTCTGTTGGCTCTGAATAGCTTCAGTTTCATTACGATGGTTCACCTGAGCTATTTTTTTCTGCCACTTCTTGTAGTATGGGTGGTGGTCGCGTTTCGTATTCAAACGGCTTACGGAACGATTCTCAGCGAAACCGTTAGTCGCTCGGCGGCTTTTATTCGAAGCAAAATTGCGGGCAGCCGACCCGAGGTTATCGCGGTTGAGCAACATGAAACCTCTTCCATCACAACGTCGGCATCTTTTGACGCTATGGTCCAGCTGGCCGCTTCCAGGAATGTAGGCGACCGAATACAGGCGGCCAGGGAACTGGGTGGATCGGGCCGCTACTACGCGTATATTCACTTGCTGAACCTGTTGCAGGAAGACGAACACCCGGATGTCAAGAAAGCGGCCCTGCTGGCCGCTGGCGTCCTGGGGAAACCGGAACTCTGGCCATCCCTGCTTGAGTTTCTGGCTCAGGACCGTTATCATAACACAGCCAAAGCGGCCCTGATACGGGTTGGCGAACCGATTATTCCAGCCCTGACCCGTTTTTTCAATCAAAGTGGCCAACTAACTAAAAATCAGGTATGTGTAGCCAACGTAGTAAGTGAGATTGGCGGCCCGGTTGCCCTGCGTTTTTTGAGACCCAGAATCAATTATCCCGTTCAGGTTGTTCGCGATGCCATTTTTGACGGTCTGAAACGCCTGCATCACCGGGTAACGAGCACCGAACGGCCAACGGTTATGCTGCAACTGGATGAACAGATTGCGCTACTGGTCTGGCTGGCTGCGTCGCGGCTGGACCTGACCCCAGCCTACGACAGGGAGTCGCCCATTTTGCAAGCGCTTAACCATGAAAAGGAGGTTATCGTCCCTAAAGTATTTACGTTACTCATTATCCTTTACGGTAACACGGATTATGAAGTCATTGGCGAGTTGATTACGCACAAAAACAGTGATATGACGGGCTATCTTATCGAATTGCTTAATACGGCCTTGCCTGCTGAGGTGAAAGATCGGATATTGCCACTTTTTGCCGAAATGCCCCTGAGTGAAAAGTTACGTCGCTGTTCGGTGAACTATCCCCAGCAGCAATTGTCGGTCGAGGAGCGATTGCATGACATCATCAATAAAGATTTCAACAACGTATCGGCTGAATTGAAAGCCGTGGCGGTTCACGCATTGCTGGACTGGCACGCAACCGATCCAACTGCTATTTTGGTGGCCAATGTGGCTTCGTCAAACGAGCTTCTGGCCGAAACCGCCTTTTACGTATTGCATACATTGAATCCCACCCGATTTGAGGAGTTACGTCGTGTCGTGGCGATCCAGCCCGATTCCATGCAGTACCAACTGGCCAATCGAATTGCGGCAGGGATGGCAGACGAAGACTTATTACTCCGTCAGAGAAAATTACTTTTGACTGATTCACAGCAAATTATATAATTAGGAGTTCATATTTATGTCGTTTTGGCGCGTCATTTCCTGCTGTATGCTACTCTGCCTGTTCGGCAGCTCGCTAGCGTATGCCCAGACTGACGAGCTTTCAGCTAGTGTTGGTACCCCCCCAGCGAGAGTGTATCTGCCCAAAGACTACGATGCGAACAGTCAGAATTTCGCCTTCACGCAGGATCGTCGGGGCGTTTTATACGTTGCCAATTTTGCCGGCGTTTTGGAGTATGACGGGACAAACTGGCGAACGATTTCTACCCGGAACACCACCAAAGTATCGGCGTTACTAACGGCCCGGGATGGGACGGTTTATGTAGGCGGCAACGGCGAATTTGGGTTTCTGCGGGCCGATAGTACGGGTAAACTCGAATTTTCCAGTTTAAACCAACGAATCAAAACTCGCTTTACGGAAATCCTCGCCATTCTGGAAACAAAGGAAGGAATCCACTTCATAAGTCGAAAAACGGTTTTTCTTTGGAATGGTAAGAACATAGTGGAATGGCCCTCCACCTCGGATATTATGTCAGCCTTCGGTGCCAATCAGGTGATTTATGTATTTCTACGTCAGCAGGGATTGAGCCGCTTTAAGGATGGCAAATTCAGCTCCGTAGGACGTAGCAGTGGCCTCCCTACGATCTATGACATGCCTGCCATGCTGCCGCTGGGCAGCGATAAACAACTGCTGGTCACCAGCAACCAGGGGCTGTTTCAATTGACAGGCAACACGATCAGTGAGTTCCCGGCATCAGTCAATACGTATCTGGCCAAAAGTCAGGCGACAACCGGCGCGGTGCTGAGTGATGGCTCGTTAGCCATTGGTACGGTACGGGGTGGCCTCGTTATTTTATCCCCCACGGGTCAGCTCAAACAATTAATTACGGGCGTCAGCGGATTGAATGATCAGTTAATTAATGGCATGTTTACCGGCCGCGACGGGAATCTGTGGCTGGCGTTGAACAACGGCCTTGCCCAGGTAGAAATACCATCGCCCATTACGCTTTTCCACGAAGCGACCCGGCTCGCCGGTGAAATCCTGGATATCCGGCGTGTCAATGGCATCGTTTACCTCGCGACGATCAACGGGCTGTTTCGAATCGACAACACGGCTATTCATCCGGTCGCGGGCCTGAATGTCAGCTGCTTCTCTTTAACCGAGCGTGGGGGTTCTTTATTTATAGCCACCAGCAAAGGCGTTTATCAGCTAACAAACAACGTAGCAAGAGCTATTACCGATAGTTATGCCCTCTGCATTACGGCCTCAGCAATAAACCCGTCACGGCTTTACGTCGGTACGGAAAGTGGGTTGGGAATGCTAACATCGGGAACGTATCAATCGATTCCGGGCCTGAACGAGCGCATTTTTGGTATACTGGAAGAGGCCAACGGAACAGTCTGGATGGAAACATCTACGGATGGCCTTTATACCTTCCAGCCTAAAACAAACCAGATCACCCATTATACCACCCAACAGGGTCTGCCAACGCTGCTCTATAACCGGATTGCCCGAACCAGCCAGGGGCTGCTTGTCTGTAATGAGAAAGGAATTTACCGATTCAATCCGCAACAGAATCGCTTCGCCCTTTACAACCCATTCGGGAGCAAGACACCGGCCACCCACTACTGGCTTGACAATCTATTCGAAGACGCTCACGGCGATATATGGACTGTTAGCGGGGATAAAAAAGGCGTTACGCTTTACAAAAAAAGTGGAACAACCTTTACGCCGATCGTAACACCCTTTCTGCCCCTCCTGAGTTCCCCCGTGAACGTAGTTTACCCGGATCAGCAAAGTCTGGTCTGGTTTGGTCGGCGGGATGGCATCGTACGGTATGATGCGAAGATAAACAAGTCCTACAAGCTCCCGTTTCAGGCGCTGATTCGTAAAATTCAGGCGAAAGACGAAAAGGTGCTGTTTAATGGCTATCTCTCAAAAGCCGAACAGGCCGATACGTCCACGACGGCTCGGACCCAGATGGACTACCAGAATAACGACATCAGTTTTGAATTTTCAGCCGCCAGCTTTGCCGTTACCAATGCGCTCTCGTTTCAATATATGCTGGAAAATTACGACCAGAGCTGGTCGGAATGGACTACTGAAAACCGGAAAGAATACACCAACCTGCCGCATAATACGTATCGGTTCCGCGTAAGAGCCCGAAATATTTACGGTACCATCAGCGAAGAAGCCGCTTACTCCTTTCGGATTTTGCCACCCTGGTACGAACGCTGGTGGGTCATAAGCCTGTTTGTGCTGGTTGCCGGACTGATCATTTACGGATTGATCCGCTGGCGGTTGCTCATTTTGGTTAAAGAAAAAGAGGCCCTGGAGAACCTGATTCAGGAACGGACGGAGGAAGTAGTTGTGCAGAAAGTAGAGATGGAGAAGCAGTCGGAGGAATTGGCGGTCAAGAATGATCAATTGAAAAAAATTGACCTAATCGTTCAGTCAATCAACGCTGAAATCGATTTCGCGAACTTGTTCCAGACCGTTGTCACCAAGTTCTCGGTCATTCGAAACATGGATAGCGCCAGCTTTCTTCTCTTCGATAAACCCAGCAAATCATTCAAGTTCAAAGCACTACGTGGCAATATGGACCTGAAACACGTCGAGTCGGTCCAATTGACCCAGGAGGAGGCCGAAAGCCGTTTTCTGACCAACAGCGTAGAGGTTTACAAGGATATTTATCTCAAAAACGACGTAGTCTACAAACCGCTCAACAGTCCGATTGATGATTTGATTACGCCCCGGTCGCTGATTACGATCGTCATCGAGACTGACAACCACATTGAAGGATTTATTACCCTCGAAAACACGAATCGAGTCAATGCGTTTGATCAGCGGGATATCAGCATGATCTGTAATCTGAAGGAACATCTGATTGCCGCCTTTATTAAAACCCGGCTGCTGGAAGACCTGGAAACGACGCTGAATGATCTTAAAAATACACAGGACGAATTGATCCGTCAGGAGCGTCTGGCGTCGGTCGGGCAGCTAACAAAGGGCATCGTGGATCGGATTTTGAATCCGCTCAATTACGTCAATAATTTTTCTCAGACGTCCGATGATTTAATCAATGAGCTCATCGATGTCATTGAAAGTCAGAAGGATGACATAAAACCCCAAACTCTACAGGAAGTCTCGGAAGAACTGGCCGTGCTGAAAGTCAATCTGTCCAAAATTCAGGAGCATAGTAACAGCACCACCCGCATTCTGAAAGACATGCAGAAATTGTTGAAAGAAAAATCGAGGGTTTTTCTGGAGACCGACGTCAACAATTTCATTGAAAACAAAGCCAAAACTGCTTTGCAGAACGCAAAAATTGAGTATAAAGATTTTTCTGTAAATCTGGTCATGGATCTGGAAAGCAAATCCATACGTGCCAAGCTGCTGCCCTATGAGTTTGGGCAGGTGATCGAAAATATTGTCAGTAATTCCTTTTATACCTTATACGAAAAAAATAAATCGACCAAAGACTTTGTACCGGAATTCAGAATTGACACCACAGCCTCAAACGGTCATGTCGAAATCGTATTCCGGGACAACGGCAAAGGCATCCCTCAACGTGAAATCACTAAATTATTTAGTCCATTTTTCACTACTAAACCCACGTCGAAAGGTACTGGATTGGGGCTGTTTATGGCAAGGGATATTATTGAAACGCATAAAGGAAAAATTGAAATTCATTCACAGGAGGGTGAATTTACAGAGATTATGATGACTTTGCCTACTATAGCCAATTAGCTTACAGACCCGTTCAATCTTTTTAACAATTGCTTTATGAAATCGCCAAAAGGGGTAGCAGAACCCGACCATCTGAACGAGTCGCCCTCGGTAACCGACGCTGAGCTGATGGCGCTCCGCGAACGGGTGGCGCAACTGGATCGGTTAGCGGCAATTGGCCAGCTCACAGCGGGTATTTTGCACGAAATAAAAAATCCACTCACGTTTATTACCAACTACGCGCGGTTGTCGGTCGATCTTGTCGGCGAGATGGAAAGCATTACGGTGAAGCTACAGGCTCAGTTCGATCCTGAAGAGTTGCTCGAAGTGCTGGACATGTTGAAAGGGAACGTATCACGCATTCGGGAGAATGGGGCGCGGGCCGAGCGAATCATTAAGGGAATGCTCGCTCAGATTCGCTCCTCCGAATCGGTGCTATTCGAGCAGACGGATCTGAACATATTGATTGAGGAGTTTTCGAAACTCGCCTATCAGGGTATGCGGGCGGGTGATAATCAGTTCAATGTCTCACTGACGTTTCAACTGGACCCATCCATTGGCAGCATTAACATTGCGCCCTATGAATTCAATCGGGTTATTCTGAATCTGGTTCTGAACGCCTGTTATGCCGTAAACGAGCGCCGTAAAACGCAGCCAGACACGTATAAGCCAACCATTTTGATATCGTCGCACAAAGAAGCGGACGCCATCGAGATTAAAATTCGCGATAATGGCGACGGCATTTCAGAGGAGGTCAAGAAAAAACTATTTATGCCTTTTTTCACCACTAAACCGGTTGGTGTCGGTACCGGACTAGGGCTTTCGCTCAGTCATGACATCATTAATGGCTTGCACAAAGGACAACTAAACGTTGATTCTGAACCCGGCATTTTCACCGAATTCAGCATTCGACTACCACTCGATTAATCGCTATTTTAACCATATAAAACAGAAAAAACAGCATCTACAATTTTAAATTACTCAAACAATGTCCTTCAAAATTTTAAGTATAGATGACGAGTCAGACATGGAAATGCTGATTACGCAACAGTTCAGACGGCAGATTCGGAATAAAGATTTCGAGTTCATTTTTGCCAATAATGGCGCAGAAGCTCTCGAAAAGCTGGATGAAATTAAGGACATCGGCTTAATCCTGTCCGACATTAACATGCCCGAGATGGACGGCCTGACGTTTCTGAGTAAGTTGAACGAAATGAATAACCCGTACCTGAAAGCGATCATGGTTTCGGCCTATAATGATATGGACAACATCCGGACGGCCATGAACCGCGGAGCATTTGATTTCGTCACTAAACCCATCAACTTCAGTGATCTGGAAATTACGATCAACAAAACGATTGCGCACATTGAGATGATGATGCGCTCGCAGCGGGAGCACGACCAGTTGATCGCCATCCAGAACGACCTCAACATTGCCCAGGATATCCAGCAGGCTATGCTGCCCAAAACGAATCCACCGTTTCCCGACCGGACGGATTTTGATCTGCACGCGTTCCTCAAAGCCGCCAAAATGGTGGGGGGCGATCTGTACGATTACTTCCTGATGGATGAAAACCGACTGTTTTTCATCATCGGCGACGTATCCGACAAAGGGGTTCCGGCTTCGTTGTTTATGGCCATCACAAAAACCATATTCAAGAGCCACTTTTCCAACAAAAACTGCGGTGCCATTCACGAGGAGGTCTACCGGATCAACTCGTTCCTGAGTGCCGATAACCAGTCGATGATGTTCGTAACGGCTTTCATTGGTATCCTGGATCTGACAACGGGCATTGTGGAATACATTGATGCGGGTCACGAACCTCCGCTGATTCTCCGTCAGGACAAGACGGTTGAAGTGCTGAAAAAGAAAGGCGGTCTGGCGTTGTGCATTGATGGCGAGTACGAATACGTTTCCGCTACGTTCACGCTCCAGCCGGGCGATACGCTCTTTACGTATACCGACGGTGTGCCCGATGCCAATAACCTGGCTGGCGAACGCTTTGGCATGGAACGTATCAAGAAAATACTCCTCGAAGAGACATTTGCGGCTAAGCCTCAGCACGTTAATGAGACGATGCTTCAGCACCTTCAGGAGTTTATCGGTGAAAATGCTCAGTTCGACGATATTACGGCGCTCACGTTGCATTATGCGGGTTAATGGTAGATTCTTCCTCTTTTTAAGCGTACCAGACGTATGGATACAGCTAACCACTTTCCGTTCCGTAGCACAGCGACGTTCGCCTGGCGTTCTGTCCTCTTTTTTGTCCTTTATTCATTAACGATCTGTGCCCTCTATGCCTGGGCTGGCTGGACATTTCTGGCTATGCCTTTTGTGCCCATTGCTGCCATTGGAACGGCCGTGGCCTTTTACATCGGGTTTAAAAACAACTCGTCGGCTAAACGGCTTTGGGAAAGTCGGCGAGTTTGGGGCGAGTTGGTTAATGCCAGCCGATCGTGGGGCGTAATGGTTATGGACTACGTGGGCAATATGGATGCCCCACTGTGCTGTTCAGCCGACGAACTGTTCCGGACCCAGCAGATGCTTATTTACCGGCATGTGGCCTACCTGAATGCAGTACGTATCCAGGTAGGCGGGCGTCACAACTGTTTTGATCCCTCAGACAGCGCCGAAGATCTGCGGGGGTTCCAGTCTCAGATGGATAAGGAACTGAGTATGTTCCTGCACGACGATGAAGTGGAGTATTTCATGGCCCGGCAAAATCCAGCGGCCCAGATTATCAGGCGGCAGTCGGCTCAATTGCGTGAGCTTCGGATGGCGGGATTGATTACCGAGTTCTACCATTCGGATATGGAGCACATTCTAAGCGATTTATACGCGCAGCAGGGAGCCGCCGAGCGGCTGAAAGCACTCCCTTTTTTGCGTCAGTATGCGTTCAACAGTTATTTGTTTGTTTGTTTATTCATCAGCATACTTCCGTTCGGTCTGTTAACCGAAATGGCGAAATTAAGCAGTTGGCACATCTGGCTGACGGTTCCCTTTTACACAATTATTGCCTGGGTTTTTTATACGATGGAGCTCGTTAGCGACACCAGCGAAAATCCATTCGAAAACAACATCAGCGACGTACCGATGAAGGCTATTTGCCGGAGTGTGGAAGTTGATCTGCGAGAGATGCTTGGCGAACCCAGCTTACCCCAGAAGGTGCAGGCGGCTGAGAGCATATTGACGCCTGTAAAAAAGTGAACGTCAAGTAAAAACAACGTAGCAGTTATTGAAACTCCCCAATGCAGACTTGACAAATCTGTATTGGGGAGTTTCAATTTTCCGTATAGGACTTTGTAAATAGATAAAATAGGACTGATCATCTACTGACAACCAGTTCCTGATGCGGCTGTAAGGGTTACGAAAGGGGCCGGATAACAAAGTATGTATTCTTTTTGGGGGTAGCCACCTTGCCGATATTGAAAGTAAAATATTGAATCTCTTCGCGGTAATCCCGGAACAGTTAGTTTCTTAAAAGCGAGAGTATCTAGACTCGCTACAACACAATTCTGTAAGAGTTCGGAGGAATTGCCTTTCCAATCGGTGCCAATGGGTGTACCATCCAGTACTTGAATAACTAGTCCCCCACAATAAGTAGAAATATAGCGACCTTTCACACATCGCTGGTCGATTGATTCCGTATCATTACAACCTAACAAGGCAAGCAGGAACAAACTGTCGACTATTCGCATGATACAGTTTTTTACTAGACCTAAATATTACGTCGAGAGCTGGAAGTCTATGTCAAGCTAATGTAATACGATTTTACCCTTAACCGTTTCAACATCCATTTCACTAGCCTAAATCTTCATACGTACCTCGACGACTACTTTCTGGTATCCTGCCAAATCAGATTTTCCGCTGACCGGCTGGTAAAGAAGTCGTTGCACTTTCCGTCGCCAGCGCCGGTAAAACCACCATCGGGGAAACAAAGCACATGGCAATTTTCGTCGTATAAGGTGCTGGGTATATCACAACACCGTTGCGGTACAAAATAAACGATTTGCCCTTTGTACACGTAGCGATAAATCCTGGCCGGAGGATTCCAGACACCCTGATTTTTAATCTGTTGAATCAGATTGGCAACGCAACCGGGTATACTTTTGGGGATGTCATTGCCTGTACAGCCCAGGGCGAATAAACCCGTAAAGACAATGAATTTGAGCATGGCTTCCAGATAAAAACAGTTCGGATCTCCTTCAAGACTATTTCTTATCTGCTAGACTCGTTTTGCTCCCCAATCGTTGGAAGTAGTGATTGCTGGTATTCACATTTTACTTCACCAACTCCTTCTGATACAGGCCGGCCAACGTAGCAACCGCATAGTCTATTTCTTCCATGGTGTTGTATTTGCCAAACGAAAACCGAACGTAGCCACGATCCGCATCAAGTCCGGGCAGAGCGCCCAGTACGTGCGAACCAATATTTGAGCCACTCGAACAGGCCGACCCACCCGACGCCGAAATCCGGGCAATATCCAAACTAAACAAGAGCATGTCGCTCATGTCAGAGGCTGGCAGGCTAACATTCAGAACCGTATATAAACTATTTTCAACATCGGCCGAGTCGCCATTGAACTGAACGTCCGGCATATTGGCACGCAGTTGCTCAATCATTCGACGCTTGAGCCCCATGATGTGCTGACGGTGTTCATCCATCTCGCGGTAGGCAATCTCTAGTGCCTTCGCCAATCCGACAATGCCATACACGTTTTCGGTGCCGCCCCGCATGTTACGTTCCTGCGCCCCACCATGCATAAATGGATGAATTTTTACCTGTTCGGCATTGACATACAGGAAACCAACGCCTTTGGGCCCATGAAATTTATGCCCCGAACCCACGATAAAATCGACAGGTAACTGTTGTAGATCGTGCTGAAAATGGCCCATTGTCTGCACCGTATCAGAATGAAAAACAGCGTCGTAGCTCCGGCACAACTCCCCTACCCGATTTAAATTCAGCATGTTGCCAATCTCATTGTTGCCATGCATCAGCGACACCAGCGAGCGCCCCTGACCAACCGTCTTGTTCTGACGCAGTACCTCTTCCAGATGGGCCAGATCAATGTGGCCTTTTTCGTCTATATTGACCAGACTTAACTGGATAATGCCCTGCTTTTCGAGATGCTGAAGTGTATGCAAAACCGCATGGTGCTCCAGTGGCGACGTAATGGCGTGTTTGAGTCCATATGTTTCAATGCTGCTCCGAATGGCCGTATTATCGGCTTCGGTACCACCCGACATAAAGAAAATCTCAGCCGGAGATGTATTGAGTAAAGAGGCTACCGTTTTGCGCGCTTTTTCGATGGCCGAACGTACCGCACGGCCGTGGCTGTGAATGGAAGACGGGTTACCAAATTGCTCGGTCATTAGTGGCAACATAGCGTCCAGCACTTCAGGATCGAGTTTGGTGGTAGCGGCATTATCGAGGTAAACGGCGGCAGAACGTGTCATCAGTAGTCTGTGAATTAGTTGACAAAGGTACGGTGAATGGTTTAATGATGAAACACAATGCAAATTCGTGGCGTTCCTCTCCTACTACGACTAATTTTGCCCAATGAATTTCTCCCAGGCCGCAGGCCTTATTTACGCCGAATTATCCATCTGGATTCGCCTTGCGATACGTTACATACCCAAGATAGCCGTCGCATTATTGCTGCTGGTTTTCTTTACGTTCCTGTCGAGATGGGTAAGCCGGTGGATGATTCGGGGGCTGGAACGGGTCAGTAGCAATATCTCGCTCATCAACCTGACAGCCGCACTGATTCGGGTACTCGTTGTGGCCGTTGGGTTATTTGTGGCGCTGGGCGTCCTGGGTCTTGACAAGACGGTTACGTCCTTGCTGGCGGGGGCTGGCGTTATTGCGCTGGCGGTGGGGTTCGCCTTTCAGGATCTGACCACCAATTTTATTTCGGGAGCCATGATCGCGCTGGCCCGACCCATTCAGGTGGGCGACACCGTCGAAACGAATGGTTATACCGGCAAAGTGCTGGATATCAAACTACGGTCCATCGTCATCGATAACGGGCAGGGGCAAACGGTCGAAATTCCCAGCAAAGATGTATTCCAGAAACCGATCACGAATTACTCGCGCATCGGCCAGCGACGTATTGAAGTGGCGGCTGGTATTTCATATCTGGATGATTTAGTAATAGCCCAGCGCGTGGCTGTAGAGGCAATTACTAACCTGCCGTTTGTGTTAAACCAGCCTGCCGTCGATTTTCACTATCGCAATTTTGGTGATGCGAACATTCAGTTTGTGCTCTGGTTCTGGATTAAGCCTAACACCAGCCCGCAAACAGCGCTAAGCGAAGCCATAATTGCCATCAAAGAAGCCTTCGATGATAACCACATTCTGATTGTCTTTGCGGCCCAAACGTTCGATCTGAAGCAGAAAATAGCCGTTAGTCAGACTGATAATCAGTAATTTTTTATTAACCACAGCGCCACAAAGAACACATTGTTCAATACCGAAAAGAAAAATCAACGCACCTGGTTGGACCAGAAAAGATGTGCTTTCCACAAACATTTGAAATCCTGATCAACTTTTAATTGCAGATGAATAAATATGATTATCTTGACATAAAGTTGTCAACTATCTAAGATATATACCGTTATGAAACGTCTCTCAATTATCACAGCTACGTTGTTTTGCATTACAACAGTTTCATGGGCTCAACAAAAGCATCATACTCATTACCCAAGTACGGTATATGTACCTACCACAACCGAGCCTACTATCGATTACAAATACCATGATGGGACCGCCTTCTTAACGAACGGAAGTTATTTAAAAGGACGCTTTCAATATAATGGTAGAAAAACCTTTATATATCGTGCCAGTAGTCAGGCAACGCGCCAACGAATAGGGTTTTCGATGATCAGGCGGATGGCGCTGGCCGGTTCCGATACGTTAGTGATGGATCGCACCGACTCCACCGTTTTTGAGCGCTTTGGCAACAAGTTGTATCGACAGTTGGCCAATGGCTCGACTATGGTGCTGGACCGTGTATTTGCCGTTG
Source organism: Spirosoma endophyticum (assembly GCF_900112365.1). GTDB lineage: Bacteria > Bacteroidota > Bacteroidia > Cytophagales > Spirosomataceae > Spirosoma > Spirosoma endophyticum. Next base: position 1,190,030 of record NZ_FOLQ01000001.1, read on the forward strand.
ATGAAGACCGCGGGCAAATAGGCCAGAAATTGTACGTACTGGATGAAGCGAGCAATATGTATAAATTTACATCGCTTCAAAAGCTGAACAAGTGGTTCCATACCTTCCGGGAACGGTCGGGAAAACAACTGCCGGATGTTTACTTAAATCAGAGCGAGATTGTTAAAGCGGTTGCCAAACTCAATGATGAATAGCCTGTGAAAAAAGAAATGCCCACCAATCCTGGTGAGCATTTCTTTTGACTGAAGTTCGTATTTGGTTATTCCTTTTTATACTGCTGAATAATCTTGTACAATGCCTTTTGTTTTTCCAATTCCGGAAAGAATTCAAACAGTTGAACGTGTGCATCATAGTCGAGCGACAGGGCCGCTTCCAATTGAATCAGCGACTCGCGATAATGACCCGCGTGAATCAGGTAAATGGCTGACCGATAGTACAAGTCAGCCTCTTCCGGCATATCGTTAATGCCCGACTGAATAATGTCATTTGCCCGCAGGAAATCGCCCTGATCAAACGGCACCAGCGACCACGTCAAATACACATCCGGGTTTTCAGCATCTACTTCGGCGGCTTTCTCGAATGCTTCTACACTCGACAGTACGTTCCCGATTTTGTATTCGGTTTCGGCAACGGCCAGGTAATATTCACCGTTCTGGTCGTTGAGTTTAACGGCTTTCTGTAGAAATGGCAGAGCTTCATACCACTTGCCCGATTCGCTCAAACAAACACCGATACCATACCAGGCTTCATCCCACATGTTATCCAGTTTGATGGCCTCGCGGTATTCTTTGATGGCTTCGGGCAGACGGTCCTGTTTTTCCAGACTGGCGCCAAGATGACAAAACGTATCAGCAGTCGCTTCTTCATATTTCAGCGTCTCGCGATAGCAGCTTTCCGCCTTCTCAAACAACCCCAGATTCATGTAGGTATTGCCCAAATTGAAATGTGCCGAAGCAAAATCACTCTTGATAATAACGGCATAATCGTAGGCTTCGGCCGCTTCGGCGTAGCGCGCTAGCTTGCTGTAGGCGATACCAATGTTATACCAGGCATTATAGGAATACGGGTCCGTATCGATCAGTTGCTGGTAGTAGGAAAGGCTGTTTTCCAGTTCGCCCGTTACGTCCAGGCAGAAAGCCAGCTCATACAGAGCATTTTCGTTGTTAATGTTTAAGGCAATTGATTTTTTATACTGCGTAATGGCCTCGTCGTATTTGCCCCAGTTCTGATAACTCTGGCCCAACTGAAACAGAATATCGTCCTTCTCTTCGGCGCGGTCGAGAAGCTCCTCCAGCACCTGAATGGATTCTTCATAGCGACCAGCCATGTTCAATACCGATCCCTGCATAAAGGGCACATCAAGATCACCGGGGTTAAAGAGTGATGCCCGTTCAAGAAACTCCAGCGACTCGTCGAACCGCTGAAAATTTGCCAGAATCTGGGCTTTGTCGAGCATTAATTCTAACGCATACGGAAAGTTTTCCAGACCGGATTCGGCGGCTTTAAACGCCTTGTCTAAATCGCCCTTATTGAGATAATGCTCAACCATCTGCTCATAGACGTCCAGATCGAAAAAATGACTTTGTTGCTGATCCAGCATTTGCTCAAAACGCCGGATGGATTCTTTAATATCGCCTTCTCGTTCTTCGAACTCTTGCTCCATGCTAATGCCTTAAAAAATGTTAGGCGGATAGGGGCCGCGCCAATGGCGCGATTTATCCTTTGGCAGTGAAATATAAATCCAAAAAAGCGAAACTCCAACCCCAAAGCCGAAAATTTACGCGCTCTTGGGGGAGGTCCTGAACGCGTCTGCCACACGTTGTAATGTCTCACTTAGCGGTCGGTACTGAAACCCAGCTATCTGCTTAATGTTTCCTCCGTCGTACTGATAAATCGAACTTGCCGACCGAGCCGTTTCACGGGTGATGAGTGGAGCTTTCCCTACTAACCACGCCCGAACGGCTTCCATCGGCCAGAGTAATCGAGTCAGTCCGGGCGAAATCCGCATCGTTGGCGGACGCTTGCCCAATACTGCCGCCACCTGTTCTAACAACGAATGGTAGGGAATGGTGCCCCCGTTCAGGATGTAGCGGCTGGCCGTAGTATCAGACTGCATCAACTGGACCAGTGCGTCGGTTACGTCGAGGACATCTACGTAGTTAATATAGCCAGCCGGATAAAATGGTTTTTCGTCGTACGCATATTTGATAAGTTGCAGACTACTACGGCTCCAGTCGCCCGCGCCCAGCACGATGGATGGATTAACCATTACGGCGTTTAGACCCTCGGCCACCCCGCGCCAGACTTCCAGCTCAGCCCGATATTTGGTCTTGGCATAGGCGGAGTTATTTGGTGAATCCTCCCACTTCTGGTCTTCGTTGATAAGGATCGGCTCTTTAGACTTTCCTCCTTTTTCGACTGGTCGCCCGAGTGCAGCTACTGAACTAACATAACCCAATTTCCGCACTTCTGCTTTCAGGCAGACATTCACTACGTTGGCCGTGCCTTCTACATTGACACGTTCCATCAGATCACGGTCTTTCGGCACAAATGACACGATAGCAGCCGCGTGAATCACATCCATTCCGGGCTGAATAGCCGCTTCAAGCGAGGGAATATCCAGAATATCTCCTGGCATGAAGGTGATACGTTCGGCCACATCGGCCAGCATACCATACCCGTGTTGAGGCCGGTGCAGCACCGAAACCGAATGCCCATCGGCCAGATACCGTCGGGCAATGTGAGAACCAATAAAGCCGGTGCCTCCTGTAATGAGGACCGGGTTACGTAATGATGAAGTCATTCAGAATACGTTCGAGTGTGAGGAAGCCGGGGGCCTGACGAGTGTGTAGATCGGCCAGGAGACGGAGGTAGTTGGGATCGGTTTCGATAGTTGGAGATTTAGTCTGATTTCTCAATATTTTAACCATCGAAGAAAATCCATATATGTTTAAATCAACGCCTACTTGATCGGCATTCCAAATGAGAAAACTTTCTGCGGCCTTATCAATAACTATGATATGTTGCTCTGTCGAGAAGTTGCTTCTTACTGTTACTCGGTTTTCCTGAGTAACAAGTTTGAAATCTTTAAAAAATCCTTTACAACGAATGTCTAAATCATCATCGTTATCGACCATACCTATAAATCGATACGCAGCCGCTTTAGATGAAAGCATTGTTTTTGCCACTTCCGGACAGCCTAAAATATGGATACTTTGCCGATGGTCAGGTATAAAGTGCCGAAGGAGTGCTGTGTCTGCATGGCATTCAGGCAAAAACTGGATATTACGTTCAGGCATTCGGTTCGTAACGGCTAAGGTTGTAGAACAGATCGATACCCAAGTCTTCAGCCTCCTGCAATTCTTCTGATGTTAATTTACGAACGCATGTTTGATAGTCTTTGTAATAAGTTATAAAGACAGTTAATTCTGCTTCGGCAAGCTCCCGAATGAGTGTTTGCAAAAGGTAAGGACTGTGCGTCGAAACGAAAAACTGGTTTGTCTCACTGTATACAATTCGGTGAGCTAATGCCTTGACATATGGCGGAAATGAATGTACCTCCGGCTCTTCAAAAACTAGGATTGAGTTTTTGTTGGATTCTATGGCAGTGATGTAAAACATGAACCGCCGGAAGGTGTCGGCGATAGAGAAGTAAGGATATTGCCAGATATATGGCCCGTCTTTCTTTTGAAGAATGAACTTTTGCTCTTCATCGAATAAAACAAGTTCTAATTTCTGTTCTGTGAAAAGTTTAGCAAACTCATTCCATAACTCTCTATTTCTTCTGACTACTTCATATAGGTTGGGGCCGTTTGGTGGCAATAAAAAATCTTGATATGGGTTTATGAATTCGGTTAGATTAGCAAAATCATATTTTTTCACTTTTCTGAATTGCTCTCCGAAATTTTTCTCATCCTTAGGATTGGCTGACTTAGATATCTTACTTGGATACCCTTGCTCGTCAATAATTCGTGATTCTTTATTCCCTCCCACGATTAAATATTCCGTGGGACTTGTAGATACCTTTCCATTCACCTTTACGCTCATAGATGGTATAATACCAATATTTATTTTTTGCAGATCCGTTGTTATTTCAATAGGTAGGTTTATATCGTTGTCTAAAAATAGATGCCTTAAATTACTATACCTGACAGCACCTCTCAAAAATTTATCGGTATCATAACCCGCTCCTAACAACCCCAGCCCTTCCAGAATATTAGATTTCCCTACGTTTGGCTTGCCGATGAATACGTTCACGCGCTTGCAGTCGAGCCGCAGGTCTTTGATAGACTTGAAGTTTTTGATTTCGACCCAGTTGAGGAAATTATTCGTATTCGACGTAGTGTTCTCCATAGTAGCCTGGTTGTACTCTTTACGTAAACATAACAACGTTCGGCCCTGAATTGCTAATTTTGCGCAAATAAGTCGTCAGCCATCAGTCGGTAGCGTTTATACCTATTGACTGTCACCTGACGACTAACGACTACTGAAATGTCCCTCGAAAACCCACAACGCTATACCGTCACGGCGGCACTGATCTACGCTAATGGACCGATTCACATCGGCCATATTGCTGGTTGCTACCTGCCCGCTGATATCTACGTACGCTACCTCCGTTCAACTGGCAAGGATGTCGCGTTCATCAGCGGCACCGATGAACACGGCGTCCCGATCACGATTAAAGCCAAGAAAGAAGGCATCACGCCCAAGGAAGTTGTTGATAAATACTACGGTCAGATTAAACAGGCGTTCAGCGACTTCGGCATCTCGTTCGATATTTATTCGCGTACCTCAAACCAGATTCACCACGAAACGTCGCAGGAATTTTTTACGAAACTCTACGAAAAAGGCGATTTCATTGAGGAGGTAACGGAACAATATTACGATGAGGTCGCCGGGCAGTTTCTGGCTGATCGCTACATTGTGGGCACCTGTCCCGTTTGTGGAAACCCCAACGCCTATGGCGATCAATGTGAGCGCTGTGGCACGGCCCTCAGCCCTACCGAACTGATTGAGCCGCATTCGACACTATCAGGCTCCAAGCCGGTTATGCGCTCGACCAAGAACTGGTTCCTGCCGCTGGATCGGATGCAGCCCGAAATCGAGAACTACGTTAACAGCCATCCCGAGTGGAAAACGAACGTATTCGGGCAGTGCCAATCGTGGCTGAAAGAAGGGCTACGTCCGCGCGCCATGACCCGCGACCTTGACTGGGGCATCAAGGTTCCCTTGCCAAATGCTGAAGGCAAAGTGCTGTACGTCTGGTTCGACGCGCCCATTGGTTATATCTCCATGACCAAAGAATGGGCCGCCGAACAAGGGCGTGATTGGGAATTGTACTGGCGCGATGAGCACACCAAACTGGTGCATTTCATTGGCAAGGACAACATCGTTTTCCACTGCATCATCTTCCCGGCGATGCTGATGGCCGAAGGCAGTTTCATTCTGGCCGATAACGTACCAGCCAATGAATTTATGAACCTGGAAGGCGACAAAATCAGTACGTCGCGCAACTGGGCGGTCTGGCTGCACGAATATCTGGACGAGTTGCCCGGTAAGCAGGACGTGCTACGGTACGTGCTGGCGGCCAACGCGCCCGAAACGAAAGACAGTGAATTTACCTGGAAAGATTTTCAGGCCCGAAATAACTCCGAATTGGTGGGAATTCTGGGCAATTTCATTAACCGGGCGGTTGTGTTAACGCATAAAATGGCCGACGGACACGTACCATTGCTCGGCGAACTCACGGCCTACGATCAACAGGTGCTGGACGAACTGGCGCAGTTTCCGGATCGCATTGGGCAATCCATTGGCAATTACAAATTCCGGGAAGCGCTGGTAAGTTTGATGGATCTGGCTCGTCTGGGTAATAAATACCTGGCCGAAACGGAGCCGTGGAAAGCCATTAAAACCGATCCGCAGCGAGCGCACACTATCCTGAATATTGCGTTACAGATTACGGCAAACCTGAGCATTGTTTGTGAACCATTTTTACCGTTCACCGCCGAGAAACTGCGAACTCAACTCAATATTACCGATCATTTCAATTGGACCAATGCGGGCCGGGCTGATCTGCTGGTTGAAGGCCACGCGTTAGGAAAAGCCCCAGCCGGGCCGGAAGACCTGATGTTTGCCAAAATTGAAGACGACGAAATCAATAAACAGATTCAGAAATTACTGAATGCCAAACGAATGAATGAATTAGAGGTCAAGACTGTACCAGAACTACGTAGTGAAATTACGTACGATGATTTTGCCAAAATGGACATCCGTATCGGTACCATTACCGAAGCCGAACGTGTTCCGAAAAGTGATAAACTGCTAAAACTGAAAGTAGATGATGGGGTGGGGGGGCGGCAGATTCTGAGTGGTATCGCCAAACATTTCGCTCCGGAAGAAATCATCGGCAAGCAGGTGACTTTCCTGGCGAACCTTGCTCCCCGCAAAATGATGGGGTTCGAGTCGCAGGGTATGATTTTGATGGCCGAAGACCGCGACGGCAAACTGGCGCTTATTGCCCCCGGCGATGCTGTCTGGAATGGCGGAACCGTATCGTAACAGAACCACAGTAGTCAAAACAAAGCCGGGCGATTCATTTGGATTGCCCGGCTTTGTTTTGACTACCCCTTAATTGCGTGGTCGGTTGACACATTCTGCCCCGACCATATTTTTTTAGCCGTCCAATCGGCTGCGGGAGCCGACCAGAACGGGTCCGACACGGGTAAGCCCAACGGCAAAAAAGCAACTGAACATAAGTACAGGCTACCCGTTGAAATGTACGTTTCGCCAATGGCAGGCTGGTGGCCACAAAGACCAATCTGGAGCCAGCCTTTTGCATCAAACGTAGCCGGTACGTCCATTGTCCGACGAATCACGGCCGTTAATGCCGATCGCACCTGCCCAGGTGATAATTCTGGTGGTAAATTTCCCTGCAAAGCAATCTGTGCCAGCAACTGAAACGCCCCGCAACGATACGCCAGTGACCGGCCAAAAGCTGCAAATGAGCCATCAGGGTTAATAAGGCGCTCCTGCACGATGGCGTACCGCTGGGCTCGCGTCAGCAAGCCTTCATATAAACCTTTTTCAGCTTTACCAGCTTCTGTAAGCGTTTTTACTACGTCCAGCAGCATGGGCTGGATAACGTAGCTGTTGTAATAATCCCAATGAAAATCAGATCCGTCGCCATACGCGCCATCACCTTTGTACCAGGCCTGATGCTGTTTAATGGCATAATCCATTCGTACTTCATCAGCAGAGCCGGTATATTTCAACAAAGCCGCTTCGACCATCGCCGTGAAAAGCAGCCAGTTACTATAGCCCGGTTTAATGACCCGGCTCGACTGTAACGCTTTCACTACGCTAGCCTGTTCGGCTGTGCTCAAAGCATGCCATAGCTTCGGCGAACGGACAAGGCCATGCGCCAGAAAAGCGGCATCCACCAACGGCTGCCCACCTTTCGTAAAGTTCAGATAATCGGGCGATTGCGGATTAACACCATTGGCAATTGCCTGTCGGGATAAATCCAGATAACGCTGTCGTAAGAGATCTTCCTCTACATTATCGTCGGCGTTTAATTCCAGCCACGGAGCCAGTCCCGCCAGCGTCCGGCCCAGCGCTTCCAGATGCGACACCGCCAGACGGCTCGCCTGTTGGCCAGGAGCGCACTCAATGGGCATGGTGGTTTTTAACTTATTCTGTGCCAGTGCCTTCAAAACGGGATCGGCCACTTTCAGTAGCGTTTGTAACCAGTATGCCCGGTCATCATTCGCGGCTTCACTACGTATAGTCGGATGAGCATCCAGGCTGAATGCAGAATTAGCCTGTAAAGTAACCGGTAGTGCAGCAACTAACCGGGCAAATGTCCGTCGTTTCATGCTCATCTTACACGACGGGTTTCCAACCTTTTTCGTATTCCCGGCTCCACAACTTCATCGCTTCTTTGTCCTGAAGGATGTGGCCATTTGTTGGGTCTGTATGCAGAATAGAACCGGTACGTTGGGAGATGTTGGCTAAATGACATAACAGAACTGATTTATGTCCTTCGGCAATATCAGCATTAGGTTTGGCCGTTCCCCGAACGCTTTCGAGAAAATTAGTCAAATGGTAGGCATCCAGGCGTTCACCGCCCGCGCTAATGGTATTGGTGGCGGCATTGGCCGGTTCGTCGTTTTGTACATCTTTAATTAGTTTGCCGCCTAAGTCCAGGATTTGATAGGCAGGACCACTTTCGGGAGCTGACAAAACGCCTTTATCGCCATAGATCGTAAAGCCTCGACCGCTTTTTTCGGGACCATATCCCTGACAGCTCAATCCTTCCCACGTAATGGTCGCTTTATTACCAAATTCAAACGACGCCACCTGCGTATCGGGCGTTTGCCAGTCATCGGTCGTGTAGGCATACCGCCCACCCGAAGACGTGATTTTTGTTGGGAAATCCAGGCCCATCAACCAGCGACAGCAGTCGATTTCGTGGGTGCCATTGTTGCAGGCCTCACCGGTGCCCCAGTTCCAGAACCAGTGCCAGTTATAGGGTACTACGTTATCCTGATAGCCTTTTCGGGGTGCTGGGCCTTGCCACAGGTTCCAGTCCAGCGTCGCAGGCACGGCAATCGGTTTGCCGTTCCCAATGGATTTCCGGTTGTTATAATACCAGGCTCGGGCAAAGTACGGCTTACCAATCGCCCCATCCCGAATAGCCTTATGTGCCTCCTGGAGCGTCGGCCACGACCGGCGCTGGCTACCCATCTGCACAATCCGCTTGTGTTTCCGGGCAGCCTCCAGCAACCATTCCCCTTCCTGCGGATTATGGCCACAGGGTTTTTCAACGTATACATGCTTACCAGCCGAGCATGCCAGAATAGCGGCAGGGGCATGCCAGTGATCAGGCGTGGCAATGGCCACGGCATCAAGGTCTTTCTGTTCCAGCAGTTTGCGTAAATCTTTGATAACCGTTGGTTTTCGCTTCTGCCCCGCTTTCTCCACAGCCTTCAATCCGTTGGCGATGGCACCATCTTCCACGTCGCAGATATAACCAACTTCAGCACCGGGCAATTTCGAGAAGAGTCCCGCCAGCCAGCTTCCCCGCGACTGCGTGCCAATCAAGCCAATAATCACCTTTTCACTCGGCGCGTTTCGCCCATAAATCGAAAAGGGTAAAATCTGCGTTGCAAGGCCGGCAACGGCGGTATTCTGGACAAACTCTCGGCGATTCATGGCGATGGTTATGCAGGTGATTACGCAAGAAAGCGACTACGAGCGACATTTTTACTCAATACGTTGTCTGGCTGGTTCAGGAAACGGCCCACCGCAGAGGCAGCCTGGAGCAAGCTATATGTTATCGTCGACAAGACAAAAACTGAAACGTTCGGCTTAAAAACACTGTTACACTTCTGAACTCGCCATTATTAAGTTTCCCCGTGAACGAAGAACAAAAAAGCGGCCGAATTTTCGATCTGGCCATCCTCCGACGGCTCTATGCGTTTGTAAAGCCTTATCAGGCACGCTTTTATTCCCTAATCGGCATCATTTTGTTGTCGGCCTGTCTGGCGCCGTTGGCCCCTTTGCTCATTCGCTATACTATTGATAATGTTATTGCGCAGGGCGATTATAAGCAGCTTACACAGATGTTGATCGTGATGATTGGTGTTCTGGTGGTACAAGCGATTGTGCAGTTTTCCAATACGTATCTGTCGGGATGGCTGGGTCAGTACGTTATCCGCGATATTCGGGTACAGTTATACCAAAAGATTCTTCATCTCCGGCTTAAATTTTTCGATAATACACCTATCGGCCGCCTGGTGACCCGTTCCATTTCGGATGTGGAAACGCTGGCTGATGTGTTCAGTGAAGGCATGGCCGCCATTGCGGGCGACATCCTGCAATTGATCCTGATTATCGGTGTGATGTTTTATACCGACTGGAGATTAGCCGCTATCAGTCTGTCCACGATTCCGCTAATGCTGTTCAGTACGTATGTTTTTAAGGAAAAGATCAAAAAATCGTTCAATGAAGTACGCACGGCGGTAGCAAATCTGAACTCGTTTGTGCAGGAGCATATCACGGGCATGAACATCGTCCAGATATTTGGCAGCGAAAAAATTGAAGCCGAGAAGTTCCGACTTATAAATGACGAGCATCGCCAGGCCAACATCCGTTCCATCTGGTATTATTCGGTCTATTACCCCGTTGCCGATATTATTTCTGCCGTTGCCGTTGGTTTAGTCGTTTGGTACGGTGCCAAGCAGATCGTCAATTCCGACGTTACCTTCGGTACTGTCACGGCGTTTGTTATGTTCATCAACCTGTTTTTCCGCCCCATTCGGATGCTGGCTGACCGGTTCAACACGCTCCAGATGGGCATCGTCAGCACCGACCGGATTCTGAAGTTGCTGGATAGTGACGAATTTACGGTTAACAACGGCACGTTCGCACCAACGGCGATCAAAGGAGAAGTTGAATTTAAGAACGTTTGGTTCGCTTATAACAACGAAGACTGGGTACTTCGCGACATTTCCTTCAAAGCGAAAGCAGGCGAAACCGTTGCCTTCGTAGGGGCAACCGGCGCGGGCAAATCGTCCATCATTAACCTGTTAAGCCGGTTCTACGATATTAACAAAGGTGAAATTGAGATTGATGGGATCGATGTTCACGAGTATGAACTCGGCCATCTTCGCCGAAATATTGGTGTTGTTCTGCAAGACGTTTTTCTCTTTTCAGACACCATCGAGAACAACATTACCCTGGGCGACAAGAGCATTAGCCGGGAGACAATCGTGGAAGCGGCCAGACTGGTTGGTGTTCACGACTTCATTGAGCGATTGCCGGGTGGCTATGAGTACAACGTAATGGAACGTGGTTCAACGCTTTCGGTTGGACAACGGCAGTTGATTTCGTTCGTACGAGCGATGGTACAGAACCCTAAGATTATTGTCCTCGATGAAGCGACCTCATCGGTCGATACAGAAACCGAGGAAATGATTCAGGATGCCATCAGCAAGCTCATGAAGGGACGTACCGCCGTCGTGATTGCCCACCGCTTATCAACGATTCAAAAAGCCAACAACATCATCGTCGTTGACAAAGGACGTATCGTTGAGCAAGGCAATCATGAAGAATTGCTCCAACAGGAGGGCTTTTACGCCAACCTCTACCGAATGCAGTATAAGGAAATGGTGTAAACCCGTTTACTTACCGAAAATTCGTTCCTCTTCTTCGGGTCCGGCTCCAGATGTACCTTCTGTAATCACATCGTGACCGGAAACATTGGGTTTCTCATTCATCGGGCCGGGGCCAGTGCCATCAAGGGCATAAGCAATCGAATCAGCTAAATTGTCGGGAGCTAATTTAGCCGGGGTATCTTCGGATGGATGTTCCTCTTTCCTGACGGATTCAGGATATTGCTCTCCAGCCTCTTGGTTGATTACTTCCTCATCGGCATTCGGATCGTTTTCCATACCGGTTGGCACCGCACCGGCGGACCGACGATTGGAACCGCTGCTGGTCAATTCGCTGGAATCAGGGCTGAAATATCGCATAGTTATCGATGCGTTTGATTTCACCTATAACTGATACGGTGGCTCAGCTGTTTGAAAAAGTCTGCACAGCCGTTCATTGGCAAGCTGACTCTGACAAAACTCACAAGGTGACTATACCTACTTTTACCGCCCATAGAGCCAGGACAACCCGACTTTTTAGATTAAGACGTATAAAAAGATTTTCTCGATAGCCATCCACCGTACGCGGGCTGACGCACATGCGATCGGCAATTTGTGCGTATGTCAATTCGGAACATGCCAACTGAAGAAATTGGCGTTCGCGCTGATTTAATGGGATTGTGTTTTGAGGAAGAGTGGCAGTAAACTGATTCATGAAACAAAGAAGGTTAATTGTTCATAATAGATTAGTCATAATTGCTAGGTGGTAACAATAAGTAACTTATATCTTCAATATTAGAGCATTATTAAGGTGGTGTGGATAGAAATAGAATCGTGTTACAATTCGATAAGCAGTTGCTTACACATGTCAAAGGTCTATAGACCTGGATTATTTGCAAATCCCTGATTATGACTATTTTGCATCCTGTAATTTAAGGATATTCGCCGTTGGGAAATAAAATTAGACTACGTAAGTTTGTCTAAAATCCGCACGCCCATGAAAAAACTGCTACTCTTTTTATGCTTATTAGCGCAGATAGGTTTTTCTCAGACAAGTCGGATCGATAGCCTGAAACGGGAGCTAAGAATACTGGATAAGCAACCAAATGGATATAGCAAGGACACGTTGCAATTCAAAATTCTGAAGGCTATTATGAGAGATTATGCTGATGTGAACATCGATTCTTCATCTCACTATAATACGCTGATAATTGAACTATGTAGCAATCCGAAACTCCAGAAAGAACTCATTTATGCCTATCAGTTTGCGGGTTATCTCTTTCAGGTACGGGGTGATTATTCTCAAAGTATACTGTATCACTACAAGGCTCTTCCACTCGCTGAAAAATTGAGACAGTATACCCGCGTGGCGGCATCACTTGGGTGGTTGGCCCATGCCTATACCAGCCTTAAAGACTATGCGAAGGCAGAAAAACTTTCTCAACAGGGATTAACGGTTCTTAAACAACACCCGGATACGTATGATGCGTATGTTCACGCAACAATTCTGAATGTACTGGGGGCTATGTATCGGGGCCAAAGTAAATTCACAAATGCACTGAAAGTTAATCAGGAGATGTATGAGTTGTCAAGACGTCATCATGTGTTGTGGTATGAAGCCCAGGGCTTACATACGATCGGATGGGACTACATGGAAATGGGCAATAGAACTAAACCACTCGACTATTACCAAAGCGCATTAGTTCTAGCCCGCAAAATAGGTAGTGCCGATTTAGAAGAAAGTATTTTGCTTCATATCGCTGATGTGTACATCCAGCAGAAAAAATGGTCAAAGGCTTTAAAGTATTGTAATTGGGCTAGACAAACAGCCATCCATTTAAAAAATAGTAGCATAGTCGCGGAAGCCGACGAAAAGCTTTATACTATTTTTAAGCAGCTTAATGAACCAGCCAAAGCCCTGAAAGCCTACGAAGACTTTGTCATACTAAGGGACAGTTTGTCGAAAGAGAAGACTCAACAACGTATTGAAATGTTACAGGCTCAGTATGACAATGTACAGAAAACAAACGCGTTGCAAAATGAGCGAGTGAAACGACTGGCTGAGAAAAATCGGAATCAGCAATTGGCGCAGACGCGGAATGGGCTATTTATCGGTATGATAGTGATATTGCTCATCACAGCTTTACTCGTTTGGAACAACAGACGACTACAAGCCAAGAACCGGAAAATTGACCAGCAGAGAGCCTTACTCGAAAGCGCCAGGAAGCAGCTTACCAATATTAATAAAACCCTGGAAACAAGAGTACAGGAGCGTACGGAAGAACTTCTTAATGCAAATAAAGAACTGATTCAAACAAATGAGAGAATAAAAGCCGCTCTTTTTAAAGGTCAAACGATTGAGCGTAAGCGTGTGGCTCTTGAGCTTCATGATAATTTGAGCAGTTTGCTCAGCGCGGTGAACATGAGCATCCAATCGATTAATCCGCAGAACCTGTCGGAGCCAGAGCAATCCGTCTATCGAAATGTAAAACTTCTCATTCAAAACGCTTATGCGGAAGTACGAAATATTTCGCATAATATTCTACCCGCCGAACTTGAGCGGGAAGGGCTGGCGGCTACGTTGGCTACACTGATAAACCGACTGAATCAGAATTCAGCTTTGGTGTTTTCACTCACAGTAACTAGCCTACAGGAACGATTGCCGATAGAAATCGAATTCAATGTGTACAGCATTATACTGGAATTAATTAACAACGTCATCAAACACGCGAAAGCTACTACTGTCGGCATACGTATTTTCCGGACCGACATAGGTGTCAACCTATCCGTTACAGACGATGGCGTGGGTATGAGCTTAAACCGTGGTGCACAGGGCATTGGCCTTCAAAATATTCAGACTCGCCTGGACTCCCTTGGTGGAACATTTGACATTATGATGCCAGCAGAAAAAGGTACTCGTATGGTCATAAAAATCCCCATTGAAACGGTTCATGTCAATGGGGATGTAAGCTCTTCAGTAATAGGTTAGTAACCGAACCGGTTAGTTGGTCCCTGATCCACTACCCGTTGGCGGGCCCGTTGACGTCATGTTCGGCATGTTTACTGGTGTTTTAGTAATCTCATTATAGGTAGTAGGGAAGAAACCTGTCAACTCTCCGTTTTCATATTTGGCCTTATCACACTCGATAATCAAATCCAAAAACAAGGGTTTTATTACTTTAGTATTTTCCTCAATGATGGGAAGTAGGTTTATTGGTGGTTTACGTTTTCCTGATTCATCCAGAAAGGCAACCTGAACGGTATCTCCCTCTATTATAATGTGTGCAGGACCTTGTAATAAAATATATACATCTGTATCTTCTTCAGCTACAAGCGCCTGTCTACCAGGAGATTCCTCGGCAGTTGATAATTTCGATTTAGCATCATCAGAGGGGGATTGGGTCTCCATTGTTTGAGCATTGATTAAAAATAAAATGATTTGGTTAAATAATCTGAAATTTGATAGCATACTTCACTAAGCCGATCGTCGTTTGAACACCCAATTTCTGCATCAGGTGTTTACGGTGCGTTTCAACGGTGGTAGGGCTAATGAATAATCGCTCAGCAATCTGCGTTCCTGAGTACTCTTGAGCAATCAGTTTCAGTACGTCCAGTTCCCGTTGCGTAATGGCTATTTTCTGAGGCTTCCCGGCATCAGGTATTAGCTCGATGCCCGCTTCATTCGCCAGTTGCATTAGCACTTGTTCGCTGTAAAACTTATTCCCTTTAGCAATCATACTCAAAGCAGTTTCCAATTCGCTGCGTTCGGCATTTTTCAGTACATACCCGTCAGCTCCGGCACGAATGGCCTCTTTGATCGCTTCGGGTTGGTCAGCCACTGTCAGTAAGCAAATTTTTACGTGGGGAAACCGCTCACGGAGTTGAAGCGTCAGTTCAATCCCTCCCATAACGGGCATCTGCACATCAGAAACGACGAGCGTTATGTCCGGTTCAATTTCCAGTGCCGTTAACACCTGTCGACCATTAGTGTGTTTCGATACGACCTCAACTCCATCTATACTCGACAGCAGCATAGCAATGCCATCCAGCAAAATCCGATGATCGTCCGCTACAAGAATTCGCATGGGTGTGGCTGGCAATGACAAATCGATTGTAATCTGATAAATAAAGTACTAAAAGTCAACTTTCTGTAAATCAGCATGGTGATAATATACTTATAGACGTACAGAGGCTCACTTAGCAAAGCCGGTCCTTCTTCCGGCCTTACACAGTGAGCGGAAAAGTCTACGATGTGGATGAATTACTGCTGTAAAGTTCCCAACTTTTGTACCGCCCGGAAATCCCCGATTTCCATGATTTCGCATCCTATAATTTAAGGACATTTTAGTTGATAGATCAGGTACAATGCAAAACGCCCGGCACAGAGCCGGGCGTTTTTACTTTATGGTTTACGGATGATACGTAGCGATTTATTCTTCAGCGAACTTCTTCACCAGAATCTTGTCAATTCGGCTTTTATCCATGTCCATAATCTCAAAACGATACGTATGCCAGACAAACGTTTCGCCCGTTTGAGGGATGTCTTTTAGGATATGGAGCGCGAAACCTCCCAACGTATCAAAACCAGTCAGGTCGCGTCGGGCTTGCGCTGTAATATTAATCGAGAAATACGATAAAAAGTCCTCGAACGGCAATTGGGCATCAATTAAAAAGCTGCCGTCTTCACGCTCCCGAATTTCATAATCGGAATGGATATCATCGTTGATGTCGCCTACCAGTACGTCCAGAATATCATTAAGCGTAATCACGCCCAGCACGCCACCATACTCGTCAACAATGACGCCAACGTATTGCCGACGCTCCCGGAAACGCTCAAGTACCTGATACGCTTTGTTGTTTTCAGGAATGAAAAGCACGTCACGCTTCATGCCGTTCAGGCGGGCCAGCTCGGTATCCAGGTCTTTACCCAAGAAATCTTTCGTATAAATTAAGCCCACAACTTCATCGACACCCCCATTACAGAGCGGATAAACAGAGTGTTTATGCTCCAGAATCCGCGCTTTATTTTCGGCGAGATCGTCCTCTAAATCAAGGTAAACGATTTCCTGTCGGTTGGTCATGAGCGATGTAATTTTACGGTCGCCTAGCTGGAATACGTTCTGAACAATCTCCTGTTCAATTTCCTCAATGGCCCCGCCCGACGTTCCTTCCTGAATTAAGCTTTTAATCTCTTCTTCCGTCACCGCACTTTCGTTAGGCTTAACATTCAGGACTTTAAGCAATAAATCACTTGAAATTGTGAGTAAAGCAATAAAGGGAGAGGTCAGTTTAGAAAGCACATTCATGGGCGCAGCCATTGTTTTGGCAATGCCCTCGGGGTTTGAAAGACCAATGCGCTTGGGAACCAGTTCACCAAACACAAGCGAGAAATAGGTAAGAAACAGCAGCACAATCACTACGGCAACCGTATGCGCGTAAGGACGTATCAGTTCAATTTGAGCAACAAAGTTCTGGACATCGGTCGTTAACGTATCGCCGGAAAAAATACCGAGCAAAATACCGATCAGCGTAATGCCGATCTGTACGGTTGACAGAAATCGATTGGGCGAATTAGATAGATCCAGCGCAGCCTGTGCCTGGCGGTCCCCATTCTTGGCGGCTGATTCTAACTTGGATTTACGGGATGAAACTAAAGCGATTTCTGACATAGAGAACACCCCGTTCAACAGTGTCAGTAGTACTATTATAAGAAGTTCCACAAAGGGATATGATTGGCCTGGTGCAAAAATAAAGAAACTGAACTTGTTTCTAATAGGTTCGGTCGTGCGCAGAACGTCAGTTTTGCTACTTTTACGCTTCGAAACACTCTTGTCCCGATGATTGTCTTCATTAACGACCGCCCCATAAAGCTCGTTGGCCCTAAAGCTGCTTCTCAATTAATTGCCCCAATAGGTCGTATTCCGGCCAATCGTCAGGCATATATCGACTATGATCATATTGTCGATGCTCGTTTGGAAGCACTAAAAGAAGATGCTTTACAGGGTCACTTGCTGGTACTCAACGCTACACCATCTACCGTTGGAAAACTGCTTGCCTTACTTCAGAAAACCAATGCCAAGCCGCTGCTATCGGTTACGTTAGGGTGTCTTGATAAGGATGCCTGCGAAGAAGCCATCAAAAAACCATTCAAAATTATTAAAGCTGCAGGTGGCGTCGTCATTAAAGGCAACAAAATGCTGCTTATGTTCCGGCGGGGTGTTTGGGATCTACCAAAGGGGAAATTAGACGATGGCGAATCGTCGCGAAAAGCTGCTGTTCGCGAGGTACAGGAGGAAACCGGCGTCCGGGCAACCCTGGGCGAACGCATCTGCAC
The DNA here is from genome assembly GCF_900112365.1 of Spirosoma endophyticum. Classification (GTDB taxonomy): domain Bacteria; phylum Bacteroidota; class Bacteroidia; order Cytophagales; family Spirosomataceae; genus Spirosoma; species Spirosoma endophyticum. Next base: position 1,207,517 of record NZ_FOLQ01000001.1, read on the forward strand.
CACCTGGCATACCTACAACCTCAACGGAAACCGTATCCTGAAACGTACCAAATGGTATCGGATGACGGTGCTGGATGATAGCCGTATGGCTCCTCAAGCCGAAGAAGACATTGAGAAGCTAGCCTGGTTAGACCGAAAAGAGACGAAACTCGCCCTCACAAACTCGTTCAGTTCAATCCGATACGTCATTGACGCCGTTAATCAGCTGGTGAGTCAGTAGGCGACGGAACAGGATTCACAGCCGCACTGGTTAAGGCATAGGGAAGAAACGTATCGACAGGCTGTCCATACCGGTGAAGGTCGCGGATAATACTCGAACTGATAGGCGCCAGATTGGGCGATGTAATCAGGAAAACCGTTTCAACGTCTTCATATACGTAGCGGTTAACCTGTGAAATCCCATTTTCATATTCAAAGTCGGTAGTATTACGCAGGCCACGTAGCAGAAACGTTGCGCCAATTTTCCGGGCTACGTTAGCCGTGAGGTCTTCGTAGCTTATGACCCGTACGGCAGGATAATGAAGAAAGGCCCCTTCAATTAAGTTGATCATCTGCTCCAGTGGGAAGTAACGCTCTTTTCGGGCATTACGCCCAATTCCGATCACAACTTCGTCAAATAAGCGTAAGCCACGTAGGACAATATCTTCGTGTCCTTTCGTAAACGGATCAAATGAACCAGGAAACAGGGCAATACGCTTCATACGCTGGAATGAATAAATGAGTGAGTTGGCAAATTTCGGGACGAACCTACTCACACAATCACTAATTCGCTAATTCATTCGCTCATTAAACCGAGACCGTACAAACTTAAATAACGATGATCGGGAAGGTCGTTAAAGTCAGCGGCCAGCGCTAGACCGGCGGGCGCACGGCCAAAGGAAAGATGTGGAAGAAACCGCTTTAATTCCGTAAAGGCTTCAGCAAACGGAGTAATCTCTCCGTAGAGGGCAATGTGTACGGTGTCGACACTCAGTTGCTGCTCGTCCAGTGCATACAAGACGTAGTAAACCAGGTCCTGCACATTTTTATACCCGAATCGATTGCAGTACTGTAGTTTGTGCGCTTTGCGGAATATGATCGTAACATACTCATCTTCAAAATAGAGATAAACTGAATCAGGCGTCAGTGTGTGGCGATCCAGATCGGCGGTAGCCTGAAGCAGGGCACTAATCTGATGGACGTACCTTAACGGCTGAAGCGGATATACTTCCGAAAAATAATCTACGAGTTGGTGCTCTACATTAAAAACCGACAGAAAACCCTCAGCCTCATGATCGTGTGTCTGCGCAAATTCGTGAGCAGGTAGTGAACTTCCCCGCATGAAAGCCAGATAACTACCCGCATATTCTTTCCGGAAAAGCGGTTTGGGCACCAGCGTAAACGAGGGCGAATTAACCCCGATACGTATTTCCTGCCAGGGTCCGGCAGCCAGCACCGCATGATTGCGGAAAACATCGGGCAGCACACTTGTTAACGGCCGCTCGGTCAGTAGGGATGGGAACGCATAATCCTCAAGACACAATGCCCGTCCACCCGCATCCTGCACCAGCAACCGAAGGCGATCTCGTCCAACTTCCAGGCACAGCACCGATTTTTCAGTATGGGCAGGGTCGAACGAGTTGGAGCGTATCGTTACGGTGGGCGCGAGGGTCACAGCGGTTTGCAAAGCTTTGGGATACAAATGGTAAAGGTAATAAAGGAGATCTGATCGTATAAAAAGTGGGTTGTCGCTAAGTTAGCTGTAATCATGTTTAACCCAAGTACCCTCGTAGCTGAAACACATCGTCAAGCGACTGACAATATCGGAATAAGGCATGTACTTCTTCGGGTGGATACTGCTTAACTTCCTCGAAACTCATCAGACGGACATCTTCAATAATCTGCCCATCAAGACTCATTTCAGGATCGATGCCCTGCCGTAGTGAACCACCCGTTGCCCGTACAGTGAAAAACAGTTCCATGGCATGGAGGGGTGGTTGCATAAATTCGTTCACGAACAATAGTGGCCCGATTTCAACCTCCAGCCCTGTTTCTTCCATAAATTCCCGAATCAGCGCATCGGGCGCTGTTTCACCAAACTGCGCCCCACCACCCGGCGGACACCAGAACGTATTCGTTGGACCAATGCCCCGGTGTCTGACCATCAACAGACGGTCATCTTCGCGATACAGGCCGCAAACCCGAAGCCGAAGCCGATTTCCATATAATTTCAGCACCTCTTCGCGGGGCTTGTCTACATCTGCTACCTGCGTCACGATATTAAAAATGATAGAAAGACGCAAAGGTAAGTTTTTAATAATGAATTATAAATGATGAATGATTGCGGCACAAGAGACCGAGTACTTCCGCAAATCATTCATCATTTATAATTCATCATTGAATCAATACGGGCTGCCTGAAATATAGCTTTCGAGAGAATCGATGCGTACTTTCTGATCCCGGATAATAGCGGTCACAACGTCATTAATGGAAATGATACCAATCAGTTCGCCCCGATCCATAACGGGCAAATGACGAATATGACGATCCGACATAATAACCATACAGTCTTCCAGCGTTTGTTCCGGCCCGATCGTAATTACGTTCGCCGTCATGACATCAGCAATCTGGGTATCGTCCGAATGGCGACCTTTCAGGATTACTTTCCGGGCATAGTCGCGTTCAGAAAAAATCCCGGTCAGCACACCTTTATCGACAACCAACAAGGCCCCAATATTCTTATCAGCCATGACTTGGAGCCCATCCAGTACAGTTTGATCGGACGAAACGCTGTACAGCGCATTAATAGATTTTCCCTGGAGTATTTGACGTATGTTCATGGGGCTGAAAGAATTAAGTGGTGGGTGAAAATAGGGAAAAAGGAGCAGGAAGGAAAGAGAAAGTAGAGAAAGAAAGAAAATATAGTATAAATCCCTGTTGATACAGTTAAGTTTTGCTCTTTTTTCTTTGCTGCTTTTTTTGTAATTTAGATGCATGAACGAAACCCAGACGGCCGCCAGTTTGCTGGCCAAACGCTTCCCTTTTAAGCCTACACCCGGTCAGGAACAGTTTTTCGAACAAATAGGCGCGTTCATCACCCCCCAGGAAATTGAACATTACCGCGATTGCTTTTTGCTACGTGGATATGCCGGTACCGGTAAAACTACGCTGGTCGGAACGCTCATTAAAGTGCTCCCCCGCTTTGGGTATAAGTCGGTATTGCTGGCACCTACTGGTCGGGCGGCCAAGGTTATGACCAATTACGCCAAAAAACCTGCGCAGACAATTCACCGAAAAATTTATCGTCAGGTAGCTGATCCCGGTTCGGGAACGCTGGCCTTTCAGCGGCAGAAAAATTACCACGAAGACACCTTGTTTATTGTCGATGAGGCTTCCATGATCTCCGATGAAGCGGATTTTGGGGGCAAAGGTTTACTCACCGATCTCATTGACTACGTTTTTGAGAACCCTGGCAACAAACTCTTACTGGTGGGCGATACGGCTCAGCTCCCCCCCGTTGGCCGCGAATTGAGCCCGGCACTGGATCGGGGATTTCTCGCCAGCGCCTTCGACATGACCGTGTATGAGCAGGAGCTGACCGAAGTAATGCGGCAGGATGAAGAGTCCGGCATTCTCTATAACGCAACTGGTTTGCGGATGCTGCTCGGCGACAGTGCGCCAAAACTCGTTGGCTTCGATGCGCTGGTCAATGATAACTCAACCATTTCCGCTGCCGACGCACCCGACATCCGGCTGAACGTCCACTCGTTCAGCGATATTTATAAAATGCCGCTGACAAAACTGGAAGATGGCATTCGCTACGCCTACGACAAATATGGGCGCGAGAACACCGCTATTATCTGTCGCTCGAACAAAACGGCAGTCCAATATAACCAGTTCGTCCGGCGGATGATCGATCAGTGCGAGGAAGAACTCGACACGGGTGATATGCTGATGATTGCCCGGAATAATTACACGATACTTGACGAAGACTCCCCGGCTGGTTTTCTGGCGAATGGTGAATTTGCTGAAGTCCAGAAAATCCGTAATAAAGAGGAGATGCACGGGTTTCGATTTGCAACCGTTACGTTGCGTTTGATCGATTACGAGGAACAACCCGATTTCGACGCTAAAATCATGCTCGATACGTTGCATACACCGGTGCCATCGCTAACCGCCGATCAGTATAAAGCCTTGTATGAGAGCGTGATGAAGGATTATTTTTACATCAAAAGCAAGAAAGAACGTTCCGAAGCCGTTCGTCGAGATCCTTATCTGAACGCGTTACAGGTGAAATTTGCCTACGCGCTTACCTGTCATAAGGCGCAGGGCGGACAGTGGAGCGCGGTATTCGTGGATCAGGGCTTTCTACCCGACGGACAGGTGAATCAGGAATTCATACGCTGGCTTTATACGGCGTTGACCCGCGCAACAGACGAAGCCTTTCTGATGAATTTCAATTCACAGTTTTTTGGCTAAACCCTACTGGCCTAAAATGGGTTAGGGTTTAAAAGCAAAGCTATGTCTCTCGAATGGATTATGAGTGCCTGCATAGGCGTCGGCTTAGCCGCGTGCTGCGGGTTTCGTGTGTTTGTACCGTTGCTCATCGCCAGTGTAGCCACTAAACTTGGCTTTGTTGGTACTATGGCTGGCTTTGAGTGGCTTAGCGAATGGCCCGCGCTGATTGGCCTTTCGGTTGCAACCATCTTCGAGATCGGCTCCTATTATATTCCCTGGCTCGACAATTTTCTGGATACCCTTGCTACACCAGCCTCCATTATGGCCGGCACGTTGGTTAGTACGTCATTTTTTCACATCGACACGCCCGTGCTACAGTGGGGACTGGGTTTGATCCTGGGTGGCGGTTCGGCGGGGATTGTGCAGGCAGGTACTAGTTTACTACGAATGGGTTCCACCATGACGACGGGCGGTATAGCCAATCCGGTGGTAGCCACAGGCGAGAACATAGCCTCGTTTGGTCTATCGCTTTTCACCATCTTTTTACCGCTGATTGCTATTGTCATCATTGGACTTGTGATGCTCTTTATTATTGGACGATTGATAGCCCGTCGGAAAGTCTGGTTTACGCGACCTTCCAAACAGGGCGGTAACTCAATCAGCCAGATTCCCCGCAGTAGCAACGGACGCATGTAGTAGTTTACGGCGATTACAACCATTTATTTTCCGTACAGGTCTAGCTCATACCTGGTTTCACACATCATTACGTGGCAGATTACTACGTAGTTTGGGAGAAATGCTGTTAGAATAGCACTGTAGTGAATATCAGAAATCCCGAATCATCGGGCATGATATATTACCTCTCTTTTCCGCCCCTGATCAAAAATGGAACGCCATTTAGAAATTCATCGCCTGTTTTCCTGACTCCAAACGCCGAATACATTTGCGTAAATAAGCCACTCTCGCTAGCGTTTCGCGCTACCAATGCCGATACCCAGTTTATTTATACCAACGGCCTGCAGTCCAAATGACGATGGCGTGAATGACACTTGATGTTCACTGGTATCGACGCGTTTCCGCAGTGTATCATCCGTATTTACGACCGTTGGGGCGAATTGATTTTTCGGGAATCGCCGTATGAAAAACTTTAGGATGGCTCTTACCTCGGCAAGCACATTAATCCGGGCGTGTATCATTTTATTATCCGTCCAACTCCAGACCAAGCCGAAAAGGAAGGCACACTTATTATTTTATAAAAAGAAAAAACCCGGATGAGCTACCTGTCTGAGCAGTTCATCCGGGTTTTGTATAAGCTTTAGCAGCTACGTCCCTAGCTTACAAATTCGCTACGGTACGTTTCACAAAAGCCGTCAGGTCTGCACCGGTAAGCATGTTTTGCGAAAGCAGAGCCAGATCGTACACTTGTTTTACCAGAGATTTTTTGGCATCCGTATCCGCTTCGGCAAGTATTTTACCAATCAGTGGGTGGTTGGCATTGACCACTACGTTATAGCTAACGGGGAAATTGCCGTAGAACGATTGTTCACCCGACAGCGCCGACATATCTTTCATCCGACGCATAAACTCAGGTAAAGTAATCGTGACAGGAAGCTCATCAGTAGGTTGCGCTACTACACTCACATTGAGGAGTTTACTATCTAATACTTGTTCGAATACTTCTTTCAGCTTTGTCTGGTCAGCCTCCGACAGGACGCTTTCATTATTTAGCCCCTTGTCGATCAATTTGTCGAGGGTATCGGCATCGACCCGTTGGAACGTTACTTTGTCAAGCTTTTGCTCCAGCGCATTGATGAAGTGAGCGTCAATAACATTGTCCAGCAACAAAACATCGTATCCCCGACGAGTGGCTGATTCGATATAAGCATCCTGCTGTTTTCGGTCGGTGGTGTAGAGCATCACCAGCTTTTCATCTTTGTCGGTCTGATTCGCCTGAACTTTCTCCCGATATTCATCGAGTGTAGCAAACTGGCCCTCCGTATTTTTGAGCAGGACGAAATTTTTCGCTTTCTCCCAAAATTTATCGTCGCTCAGGATACCGTATTTGATAAACAATCCGATGTCATCAAACTTCTCTTCGAACCCTTTCCGATCAGCATTGAATAGCTCATTGAGCTTGTCGGCGACTTTACGGGTAATGTAACCGTTGATTTTCTTAACGTTGGAATCGGCTTGCAGGAAGCTCCGCGATACGTTCAGCGGAATATCAGGCGAGTCGATTACCCCATGCAGCATCATCAGGAAGTCGGGCACTACGTCCTTCACTTCATCCGTGATAAATACCTGACGGCTATAGAGTTGAATTTTCTCCCGCTGAAATCGGAGTTCGTTTTTAATACGTGGGAAATACAATATACCCGTCAGATTAAACGGATAATCTACGTTCAAATGAATCCAGAAGAGAGGCTCCTCCCCCATTGGATACAACTCACGATAAAATGTTTTGTAATCCTCATCCGTCAGTTCAGACGGTGATTTTGTCCAGATGGGTGTCGTATTGTTAATTACCTGACCATCGAATTCAACTGGCACCGGCAGGAAACGGGCGTATTTATCCAGGATGCCCCGCAACCGGCCTTTGCTCAGAAACTCTTCGGAGTCCGGTGCGATATGCAGAATAATATCTGATCCGCGCTCAGCACGCTCGGCAGGGGTTAGTTCAAACTCAGTGGAACCATCACACACCCAGCGTACGGATTCGGTACCTTCACGGTAAGATTTCGTAACAATTTCAACTTTTTCGGCAACCATAAACGCCGAATAAAAGCCTAAGCCGAAATGACCGATAATCTGTCCCTTATCATCCGTTTTGTCTTTATATTTTTCCAGAAAATCTGTGGCACCAGAGAACGCAATCTGGTTAATATATTTTTTGATTTCATCGGCGGTCATACCGATACCGTTGTCACTGATGGTAATGGTTTTCGCTTCTTCATCGAGCGAAACTGTCACTTTCAGATCACCCAGTTCACCGCCAAATTCACCGAAAGAGGCCAGTTGACGCAGCTTTTGCGTAGCATCAACGGCATTAGAGACTAATTCACGCAGGAAAATTTCGTGGTCGGAATACAGGAATTTCTTGATAATCGGGAAGATATTCTCGGTATGGATTGAAATCTGCCCTTTTTCGTTCTGTACGGCTTCCATAGTACGTTGTTAAATGGTTTATTGGATACGAGCAACGGTCTTCAAATCCTGTTCCAGTAACGGGCTGGCTGACAGATTGACAGATTGCTTACTTTACCGGTTTCTTGTCCCAACGATACTGTATGGTTAAGGGTCTTTACAAAAAAATACAACTATGCGCTATTTTTTATTATTGATTATAACCACTTTACTGAGTTGCCAAACTAAATCAAACCTTAGTCTGGGTCCTAAGCGTACTGAGGATGCTTTTATTTCGGACAACTCTTTATTCGTTGATGGATGTGAATCGTATGTCCGGCTCGGCAATCAGGATTCGACCAGAAACAGCACTTATTACAAGCCAACTGCATTGACATTGCCTATTTTACAAAAGGCATTGGTAACGATTCCGGCCACAAACAACTCTTGGGAAAGAGCCGTAACCGTTCGATTTGCAGAAACAGGAGCAAAAGTTACGTTGCTTTGTGGCTGGGTGAACAAACCACAAACAGATGAAATTGAAATTCTGGAGATTACAGCACGATGACAGAGAATCCTTCTGCTTGAACAGGCAGAGGAAAAAGGTTGTTAGGAATTTCTATGATCACTCAGGCTTATACCGATATTACCCTTTCAGCACTCAACGATCTCCGCGATCAAGCCAATACGGCCGTTGTTGATGTGCGTGACGAATGGGAATTTGATGAATTTAACATTGGTGGGCTCAACATTCCGTTGCCCGATATACGTGCCCGAAAAGCGGAACTTCTTCCCTACACTACGTTGATTGTGATTTGCACAAATGGCGTTCGCAGCCGGGTAGCAGCCAAAGACTTGCTACGTCAGCCTGAGTTTCAAGGCAAAATTATTTACCATTTGCACGGTGGTATCATTGAAGCCGAAGATTAACTACGTTACGACGGTAAATCCTGGCCTTGCGGCCTGCTTCTCGACATGGGGCAGGTTTATCTGCAAGATGTCATGAACGTTTACGCGAATCAATTGACTCAGCTGGTTTAACGGCAAATCATTACGTTCCAGTCCAAACGGTTCTTCAATCTCCTCGCCAATCATTTCCAGCCCCACCAGGACATAGGACGTCAGGAATACTGCCGGAACCGTCAGGTAGCCAAAAGCCGCGATAATTGTGAACGGCAGCAGGGCTACGTAGAGCATAATGAAGAGCTTGATAAACAGCATATATGAAAATGGAATCGGCGTACTTTTAATACGTTCGCAAATACCACAGACATCCATCAGGGCCGTCAGATACTGATTTAGGTTAATATGCTGCGATTCTGAAATATGCCCTTCCCGGTACAGTATCTCCGTTTTCACCCAGAGCTGATTTGATACACCGGCTGGTTTATGATCAAAATTACTCAGGTCGCGCCGTTCCCCTTCTTCAACAATATCCAGTTCATCCATTTTGGGCATATCGCGTAAATGATTTTTTAGCGCAAACGGGAAATTAGAAATGGATTTCGCATAAAACTGTCGGCTAATAACATCCCCCTCCGGCAAAACGGCATTGAAATAAATAGCCAGATTTCGGCAGTTATTGACCAATGAGCCCCATGCCTGCCGCCCTTCATAAAATCGATCATAAGCCGTATTTGTCCGAAAAATCAGCAAGAGACTTAAGAGAATACCCATGGCTCCCAGAAAGGAATTCGGCGTATCTTTCAATCTCAGATCAGTGTAATGCATTTCGGCGACTGTGACGATCGACACGTAAATACCGACAACAGCTAATCGACGGATCAACGCTTTCGCTGTGGGACCAGTATGAAAATGCCAGATAGATGGCAGTATACCTTTATTCTTGTAAATAATCATTCAATCCCTGTGATGTGACGTGTGAGAAACAACCTGACTTTCTTAACTACATCCAGGGTTAAACGGTTATTGTTCCAGCGAAAACACGTTGAGCCGGGCCAATTAAATAGATGGTATGAAACTGTCCACCCGGCTGCGGCTCGAACGAAACGCGCAGATTGCCCCCAATGGTTTGAATACTCACGGGGCTGGACATACGTAGCTGCCGATGAGCCACTAAGGCCACCGCAGTTACGCCCGTGCCGCAGGAATACGTTTCATCCTCAACACCCCGTTCATAGGTTCTAACAAAAACCGTTTGGTCGTCTATTACCTGGACAAAGTTGACATTCGTACCGCCGGGTTGAAACGGTTCGCTATACCGGATCGTTCGGCCTTCACCAACGACATCGAGCGACTCCAGATCATCACTAAATTTGACAACGTGTGGTGAGCCTGTATTGAGAAACGTTAATCCGTCACGATCATCAATAGACGCTACGTCTCCCATTTTCAGGGAGATAGTTTCTTCGCCAACTACAGCCATGTGTTCGCCATCTGCGGCCAGGAAACGGGTTTCCCGATCGATCAGACCCAGATCATGTGCAAACCGGACAATGCACCGTCCGCCGTTGCCACACATACTTCCTACCGCCCCATCGGCATTGAAATAGACCATCCGAAAGTCGTAGTTGGGGTCGTTCTGGAGCAAAATCAGCCCATCAGCACCGATACCAAACCGGCGGTGGCAAAGACGCTCAATGAGTGCCTGATCTGAGGCCGGAAATGTCTCGTTTCGATCATCAATCAATACGAAGTCATTACCGGTACCCTGGTATTTAAAGAAGTTCAATGTAGTCATGGGTCGATAGTCATAAGTCGCTGGTCAATAGTCATTTTCGTCAGGCTGACGATCAACGGCTAGTGACTTACGACTCAATAAAAAAAGCCACCTCTCGAGGTAGCTTTTGATTTTTTGGCAGGCAGACAATTAAGCTGCTGCTACTACTGCCTTTGGCTTGCGCTCTTTAACACGAGCGGCCTTACCTTGGCGACCACGTAGGTAGAATAAACGGGCCCGGCGAACTTTGCCCAGCCGTACGACTTCAACTTTGTCGATGTTCGGCGACAGGAGTGGGAAAATCCGCTCAACGCCGACGCCGTTTGATACTTTACGAACGGTGAATGTTTCACCACCGCTGCTTGGGTTCCGGCGTTGGATTACCGTACCCGTAAATATCTGAATGCGTTCCTTATTTCCTTCGCGGATTTTAACGTGTACGTTCACCGTATCACCGGCCCGGAATGTGGGCAACTCGGTGCGACGCTGCGCGTTGTCTGCCTCCACTAATTTTATTAAATCGCTCATGACCGTATATAAATCGCCAGATAACTATTTGCGAAATGAGCCGCAAAGATAGGGAAATTTCTTGGTTGCAGAAAATAGTTTTGTAAAATTACGCTGCGTAACTGACGCCGATTCCATGAAAATTCTAAACGTTGACCAAATTCGCGCGCTTGATCAATCCACTATCCTGCACGAACCCATTGCCCCCATCAATTTAATGGAGCGCGCAGCGCTTGCCTTCGTTGACTGGTTTATCGATCATTTTCCAGTTACAACACCCACTAAAGTCTTCTGTGGCTTAGGCAATAATGGGGGCGATGGACTTTCTATTGCTCGCTTATTACTGGAACGTGACTATCCGGTTGAGGTTCAAGTTGTACGCTACGCTCCCCGGGAGTCGGACGATTTTATGCACAACCACCGTCGGCTTAAACTCGTTACGGAGAATATCAAATACATTGAATTTTCGCGGGATATTCCGGCTTTGCGCCATAATGAAGTGGTTATTGATGCCATTCTTGGAACGGGCCTATCGCGCCCAACCGAAGGCATTGTTAAGGAGACGATTGCGGCCATCAATCGCGCTCCAGCCAGTGTGGTATCGGTCGATATTGCGAGTGGGCTCTACACGGATCAGCCCAACGGACCTAATGACGTTATTATTGAACCAGACTACACCGTTACATTTCAGTTGCCCAAACTGGCCTTCATGCTTCCCAAAAATGGGCGCTACGTTGGCAATTGGCAAATCGTAGATATTCGACTACACAAACGCTATATCGACCTGGCCCCAACGGCCTATTATTTTACCCAACCTAGCGAAGCCAAGTTATTGCTCCACAAGCGCGACCGGTACGCTAATAAGGGTACATTCGGCCACGCGTTGTTATACGCAGGGAGCTTCGGCAAAATTGGGGCGGCCGTTTTGTCGGCGCGGGCGTGCCTGCGGTCGGGGGTAGGACTGCTAACGGTTCAGGTGCCCCGTTGCGGGTATCTGGTTCTGCAAACGGCTGTACCTGAAGCCATGTGCCTCGCCGATGATCATCAAACCCTGCTAACGGGGGCTACAGAGATAAGCAGTCCAGCACCGACCGACTTTACAACGATAGGAATCGGCCCCGGCATAGGCAAAGCGCCCGAAACACTGGCAATGCTGAAGAAATTGCTGCCAACACTGAAAAAACCGATTGTAGTCGATGCCGACGCGTTAAATCTTCTATCTGAAAATCGCGAGTTACTGGACCAGCTTCCACCCAATAGTATCCTGACACCACATCCCAAAGAATTCGAACGGCTTACCCAGAAATGGGATAATGACTATCAAAAACTGGATATACTACGTGAATTCGCTAAGAAATATACAATCGTAGTTGTTTTAAAAGGGGCTTATTCAGCCATAGCCACGCCTGATGGCGATATTCATTTTAATTCAACAGGCAATCCTGGTCTGAGCACCGGCGGCACCGGCGATGTATTGACGGGCATATTGACGGCCTTAGTAGCACAGGGTTACGACTCTGTTGAAGCTGCAGTATTAGGTGTTTTCGCACATGGGCTGGCTGGCGACCGCGTTGCCGAGCAGCGGGGACCAATAGGAATGGTAGCCTCTGATGTTATTGACGCGCTACGTTGGGATTAACTTCAGAAAACATCAAGATTTCTCAGTACTCCGTTACCGCAGAATACAAATGGCGTCTTATTTCTACCTCCCGTTTAGAAGCTTACAACCCTTTTAGCAACAAACGGATCAGGTAGTTATACGTATTGTTAAAATTCCGGGTTTCTGCGCTGTTTTGGCAGCGAGCGAAGCCCCAATTTTGCACTATAGTTATAATCTCATCCCGCCATGAAACAAACCGTTCAACGAGACACGCGCACTAGCCGCCCGATTCGCAAAGCACCGGGTGCATTCGATCAAACAACTGCCTTAGGAAGCTTGACAGTAGCCTTACTATTTTACATTGTGTATCACTTCGTTTATCCGCTCCTCTCGAAAGGATTACTCTGGTAAGCCCGGTTATTTCATAAACTGATACGTAGCAAAAGCTGCCACGTAAGCCAGCGTCATCATGTAGACTAGCTGAACAGCAGGCCACTTCCAGCTTTTAGTTTCGCGTTGCGTAGCTGCTAAGGTACTCATACACATCATCGCAAACACGTAAAAAATCAGGAGCGACCAGGCCAGGGCGGGTGTGTACATTGGCCCGCCTGTCGCTGGATTCTTCTCCTGCCGAAGTCGTTCGCGAATAGTAACGTTTTCGTCGTCGGCCCCGGCGCCAATGCTATAGATCGTGGACATCGTGCCGACAAATACCTCACGGGCAGCAAATGAACTGAGCAGTGCGATGCCAATTTTCCAGTCGTAGCCAAGTGGCCGGATTACCGGTTCAATAAAGTGGCCAAACTGCCCGGCATAAGACGATTCGAGCCGTTCGGATGCGACGCGGTTTTCTAAATCTTCAGACGTAAGCGTCGTTGATTCCTGCCGAATCCTGGTTTCGGCCTGATCCATGTCATTGCCGGGGCCGTAGCTGGCCAGTACCCACAGCACAATCGAAATTGCCAGAATCACCCGTCCAGCTTCCCAGACGAATGCCCGAACGCTTTCCCAAACTGTCAGTGCTACGTGGTTCCATCGAGGTAGCTTGAACGTTGGCAATTCCATAATAAAAAAACCGCGCTCTTTCGTCCGCAGAACAAGCTTCAGGATATAAGCCGCCATTAACGCACTGATCAGGCCAAGTAAATAAAGGCCCATCAGCGCCAGTCCCTGCAAATTAAATACGCCCAGAACGCGCTGGCTCGGTACGACTAAGGCGATCAGAATAGTATAGATGGGCAAACGGGCTGAACAACTCATGAGCGGGGTTACCAGTATGGTTATGAGCCGGTCGCGTCGGGTACCAATACTACGAGTGGCCATGATAGCTGGCACAGCACACGCTACCCCCGAAATAAGGGGCACAACACTACGTCCATTGAGCCCAAACTTTCGCATGATACGGTCCATGATGACCATTACCCGCGACATATACCCAGATTCTTCAAGCAAACCAACCAGCAAAAACAGGAACGCGATCTGCGGAATAAAAACGAGAATACCGCCTATTCCAGCAAGAATTCCATCCGTCAACAAGTTTGTCAGAGGACCAGCGGGCAGGCTTTCTTTTAACTGCCCGTTCAACCAGGCAACGCCCGTATCAATCGCATCCATAAACGGTTGCGCCCATGCAAAAATGGCCTGAAAAATCAGCAGCAATACGAACCCAAAAATGGCATAGCCCCAAATTGGATGAAGCAATACCTTATCAAGTTTCTGGCTCCATGTTGGTTGTCCAGTCGGGCGCTTATCAACAACAACCTCCTCTACAACGGTCGCAATGTATTTGTAGCGGGCAATGGTTTCATCTGCCTGGAAAGTTGGTTCGCTAAATTTATGTTTATCAATAATCGCATCCAGATCAAGCCGTTGCTGACGATTCAGGAACGTGAATCCGTCGTGCTGAATAACGTATTGAAGTGCGAGGTAGTTATTGTCGAGTTGATACTGAGTCTTGGTATCCGTAATAAGGCCAGCGGCTTCTTTAGCTGGGTCAAAGAACAAGTTAGTCGACAGCGTTGGTGATTGAATCTGACTGACAACCGCCTTTTTAAGCTGTTCCAAGCCTTCTCCGGCGCGGGCATTAATTCGCACCACGGGTACACCTAACCGCATCGCCAACCGCACGGCGTTAACTTCCTTCAATTGCTGATGAGCTACATCAAGCATGTTCAGGGCTAGTATGACTGGTACACCAAGATCGGCGACCTGTGTGAAAAGCAAGAGATTTCGATGGAGGTTCGCGGCATCGACAACCACTATGGTTACGTCAGGATAGTCTGGATGAGATGGATTAGCCAGAATATCGGTAACGAGTTGTTCGTCTAAAGACTTGGGATAAATCGAATAGATTCCGGGTAGATCAACAACCGTCGCAACCGTTAGGGAATCAATCGGCCACGTTCCCGATTTCTTATCAACCGTAACGCCGGGGAAATTACCCGTCTTCTGACGCAGCCCCGTTAGTTGATTGAACAGTGAGGATTTACCGGCATTCGGGTTGCCAACGAGGGCAATTATAGGAGATGATTTCAAGGCAGTTTACGGTTTACGCTTTACGGTTGCCTTCAACCATAAATCATAAACGCTTAATTATCAATCAGAATCGTTGACGCTTCAGACTTTCGCATCGCCAGGCAATAGCCCGCCACATTCAGGCAAATCGGATCACCAAGTGGAGCTCTGCTAAACAAACATACCTCAGCGCCTGGCAGGCAGCCCATTTCGAGGAGTTTAAGCGACATTAACTGATCGCTGAACGACTGAATAGTAGCCCGTTCACCAATCTGTAAGTCAGCCACGCTACGCTTGTTACTAGTACTGAGTGCCAAAATTCGTTACGGTTACTGCGTTTATTTAGATTCAATTTAATTAACGCAAGATTACAACTGAAAGTTTGTGTATGCAAATTTACTGTACTAAATCCCATGCAAACCGCAGAATCGTGGTGGCAATAACCAGCAGAAAGAAAACCCGGATAAAGCGGTTGCCCTTCAAAATAGCCAGTCGTGCGCCCAGAAACGCGCCAGAAAGATTGGCCACAGCCATTGGGAAGGCTACCGCATAAAGGACTTTGCCTTCGCTTATGAAAAATAACGTGCTGGCCAGATTGGTGGCGGCATTAACCAGCTTAGCATGAGCACTCGCCTTAAGAAAATCAAAACCTATAAGCGCGATAAACCCGAGTACAAGGAAGCTACCCGTTCCCGGCCCGAAAAAGCCATCGTAAAATCCGATCCCTACCCCCATCGTCCACATCCGTATTCGCTGCTGACGCGCTGATACGTATTGACTGGTTGCCTGCCCGAAATCTTTTTTGGTCAACGTATAAATAAATACCGCAATGAGAATGACCAGCGCAAAGGGTTTCATAAAGCTGTTAGGCACGCGCGTAAGCGTCCAGGAACCTAACCACGACGCACCAAATGCCATCACCATCATGGGCGCAATGAATTTCCCAACAACTGCTACGTGTCGGCTGTATTGAAACGCGCCCATCAGGCTCCCCGACAGGGAAGGGATTTTGGTGGAACCAAGCAGCGTCGGAACGGGGTATTGTGGCAGTGTAAAGAGAATGGCAGGTGTCTGAATCAGGCCGCCCCCACCAATAATTGCATCAATAAAACCGGCAAGTAAAGAAAAACCGCAGAGGGTCAGAATAGTCGAATAATCCATCAATTAAACCAGGAAGCCGTCCAAATCCAGAAAAAGGCATAGCCTTGTGGATGAACAGAACGCAAAACTATTTCTTTTTCACGTCGGCATTGCACTGTAAATTTGCAGAATTAAAAGACAGAGCATGGCAGAATCAGTACGACAGATGGGGGCGTTGATGCGGAAAGAGTTTCTGCTGGAGTGGCGGCAACGCTACGCGCTCAATGGCATGCTGTTGTACATCGTTGGGGCAGTATTTGTGTGTTACCTGAGTTTCAACGCCCGCCGTGGTCAGTTAACGCCCATTGTCTGGAATACGTTATTTTGGATTATTCTGCTGTTTACAGCCATTAACGCCATCGCTAAAAGTTTTGTGCAGGAACGTGCCGGCCGGCAGTTGTACTATTACACGCTGGCCAGCCCACAGCAGATCATTATCTCAAAAATCCTGTACAATACTGCTTTGATGCTCGTGCTGGCTTTGTTAGGCTTTAGTGTGTATGCCTTTGTGTTGGGAAATCCCGTTAACGATGTACCGTTATACCTGTTGACATTGGTGCTGGGAGCGATTGGGTTTGCGGCTTCCCTAACGCTGGTGTCAGGCATTGCCAGCAAAGCTGAAAATCCAGCGACCTTGATGGCCGTTCTAAGTTTTCCGATCATTCTGCCGTTGTTGCTGATGTTGTTGAAAATCTCAAAAAACGCACTCGATGGGCTCGACCGAAGTGTAAGCTGGGACGAGATGGGAACAGTTCTCGCCATTGACGCCATTGTCTTGACGTTATCATGGCTGCTCTTTCCGTTTTTATGGCGGAGTTAAGTAACGCGGACCTCTTGTCCGCCCACAACATAAACGAATAGCGGACAAGAGATCCGCGTTATAGTATGACAAAAAACTGGTGGAAGGCCCTTTCGGTCTTGATTTTAACTTACGTAATGTTACAGGGACTAATGGGCGTAGTACCGCGCCAACCCATTCTGAATGAGAGTATTCGGAATGTGTACTTTCACGTCCCACTGTGGTTTGGTATGATCATTTTGCTGTTAACCTCAGCCATTTTTTCCATTAAATACCTTCGCAACGGCCGTATCGGTGACGACGTAGTGGCCGTTGAATTTGCCAATACCGCCATTCTTTTTGGTCTTCTGGGTTGTGCAACAGGCTCTCTATGGGCCAACTTCACCTGGGGCGAACCCTGGCCAAACGATCCAAAGCTAAATAGCGTGGCCGTGGGAATGCTGATGTACCTTGCCTACCTGATTCTACGCGGTTCGTTCGACGACGAGCAACGACGCGCCCGTATTTCGGCTGTCTACAACATCTTCGCTTTTGCGGTGTTCGTTCCGCTTATTTTCATTGTGCCGCGCTTAACTGACTCATTACATCCAGGTAATGGCGGCAATCCGGCTTTTGGCAAATACGATATGAACAGTCAGATGCGGATGGTCTTCTATCCGGCTGTTATCGGCTTCACTTTATTGGGTGTTTGGATCACCGAATTACGCGTTCGTGTTCGTCGGTTAAAAATTGTATTGGATGACTAAACTCATGCCTTACTCCCGGAATGATTCACCCTGTTTTTGCGTTAATTTTGTACTTTCATCTACTTAAATGAGACTGCCTTCTTTTCTTAAATTTCCGCTAGCGGCTCTTGTTCTACTCAGTCATACACTTATGGCTCAACAGCCGGTTTCCAATGGGGTTGAAATGGCCGACCAGTTAAGGGCCGATGGCAAAATCTGGGTGGTCGTCGCTGTTATTGCAGCCGTGTTTGCGGGTATTATTATTTACCTCATCCGGCTTGATAGTCAGATTGGAAAACTCGAAAAAGAAGTTAAGAATCAGACAAAACATAAAACACAGGACGTTGGTTAGGCCTGTTTTTCCATTTCTCTAACCGCTGATTGCTAAACCATGAAAATCTCTCACATTTTAGGTATTGTCGTCATTGCCCTGGCCATTGGTATTATCGTGTCAACAGCGGGTGATGCCAGTTCGTACGTTACGTTTAAGCAGGCAACCGAGCTTGCTAAAGATGGCGACGACAAAATGATTCACGTCGTTGGTAAGGTGCAGAAAGATGCAAAAGGTCGGATTACGGACATGCTCTATAACCCGGCAATTGATCCAAACCACTTTGAATTCACGCTGGTGGACAATGACAGCCACGCCCAGAAGGTCGTTTATAACAGTCCCAAGCCACAGGATTTCGAACGGTCGGAGCAGATCGTAATCATCGGTGCCATGCAGGGCGATCACTTTCAGTGCAACAAGATTCTGCTGAAATGTCCATCCAAATACCAGGACGGTAAGCTGGAAACGACCGAACACGAAGCCAAAACCGCCCAATTATGAGTGTACAGGATATAGAAAAGGCCGCTAAAGAATTGCCTGTCGACGAATTGGACGGTCTAGTAACCCGCCTTTTTGACTTTTTTAATGACCGATGGGATAAGCAAATAGAATCCGACGCGAAAGCAGGTCGATTAGATAATTTGTTGAGTGAAGCAAGAGAAGAAATTCGTAAGGGCAATACAAAGCCCTTATGAATCACCACACAACAACAAAATTCTGGAAACGTTATTACAGTTTATCTGAGGCAATTCAAGAATTAGCTGATAAGAATTTCGACCTTTTAAAAGCTGATCCACTGCATCCTTCACTACATTTTAAAGAAATAAGTGGCAAAGATAATTTGTGGGCTGCTCGTGTAGGTGATCATTTCCGTGCGTTGGCCATACGTGAAGACAACGAATTATATTGGTTTTGGATAGGCTCTCACTCAGAATACGATAGAATAATTAGTCAATGATACATACCACAGTCGGGCAACTCGGCCACTTTTTTGTTATCCTGTCGTTCGTTACAGCCCTCGTTGCAACGGTCGCTTATTTTTTGTCGGCCCTGGGTCGAACTAGCCAGGTTCAGGCAGTGGCGGTTGAGGAACCCCAGTTAGCCTATGCAGGTGAATCGAGTTTTGGTGGCAAGACGACGAAACGTAAAGCTAAAGCCACTGTCGAAACGGTTGAACCACCTGCCCGCGACGACTGGCGTACGCTGGCACGCTGGGCGTTCTACCTGCATGGAGCAGCCGTAGTTGGCGTGGTCGCATCACTGTTTTATATCGTTTACAATCACTACTTCGAATATCATTACGCCTGGAGCCATTCGTCGCGGGCGTTGCCGGTGCAGTACATGATTTCGTGTTTCTGGGAAGGTCAGGAAGGCTCGTTTCTGCTCTGGCTT
Source organism: Spirosoma endophyticum (assembly GCF_900112365.1). Classification (GTDB taxonomy): domain Bacteria; phylum Bacteroidota; class Bacteroidia; order Cytophagales; family Spirosomataceae; genus Spirosoma; species Spirosoma endophyticum. Next base: position 1,226,765 of record NZ_FOLQ01000001.1, read on the forward strand.
TTCTGGAATGCTTTATTAGGAGCCATTCTGATACGTACCAGTGGGAAGCAGTGGGAAGCGCCCATGATGGCAGTTTTTGCGCTTGTACAGGCTTTTCTCGCATCCATGATTCTGGGCGTTGTTTTCGGTGACACCTTCAAACTGGGCTCGTCGCCTTTTTTGTTGTTGACCGAAGCCATGCCCGACGCGCCAATCTTTACCGCTGATCCAAACTTCGTACCTCAGGATGGCAACGGTCTGAATCCCTTGCTCCAGAACTACTGGATGGTCATTCACCCACCAACCTTGTTTCTGGGTTTCGCCTTAACGCTGGTGCCTTTTGCCTACTGCGTGGCGGGTTTATGGCGTAACCAACCGTACGAATGGATTCGTCCCGCCTTACCCTGGACGCTCTTCGGAGCGATGGTACTCGGTATCGGCATCATGATGGGCGGCTACTGGGCTTACGAAACCCTTAATTTTGGTGGCTACTGGAACTGGGACCCCGTCGAGAACGCCGTATATGTTCCCTGGCTGGTAATGGTTGGCGCCCTACACACAATGCTAATCGCCAAGCGTAGTTCAACTGGATTGAAGGCGGCTATTATTCTGTCTATCAGCACGTTCCTGCTAATCCTTTATTCAACTTTCCTGACACGTAGCGGTATTCTGGGCAATGCTTCGGTTCACTCGTTCACGGACTTGGGCTTATCAGGTCAGTTGCTGGTGTACCTGTTGGCGTTTGTCGTTTTAGCGGTATTGCTGGCCACCGTCAAGTGGAAATATATTCCGAGCGATGAAGAAGAGGCTTCGGTGTATACCAAAGAATTCTGGTTGTTTATCGGGGCTACGATCTTGTGTCTGGCTGCTTTTCAGGTCATTGCCACAACCTCTATTCCCGTTTATAACAAGATTCTGGAATCATTTGGCAAAGTGTCAAACCTGGCCATGCCGACTGACGCCATGGCTCATTTTGGCAAATTCCAGACCTGGTTCTTTGCCGCTATTGCGTTGCTGACGGGCCTTGGGCAGTTTATGTGGTGGCGCAAAATCGAGAACAAAAAATGGGATGCGCTCATTACGCCCGGCATTATTACTCTCCTCGCAAGTGCGGCTATCATTGCCTTTGGGGGTATCAAGAATCCGGTTTACATGGTCTTGTTAGTCGCGTCAGTTTTTGCGCTGATAACAAATGGGACAATCTTGCTGGGCATCATTCGGGGTAATTACCGGCTGTCGGGGGGCGCAATTGCGCACTTAGGCATGGCGCTCATGCTGATTGGCATTCTGTATTCATCGGGTTATTCGCGGGTTATTTCCCTAAATAACAGCGGCTTGATGATTTCAAAAGGCGACGATTTCACGAAGAACAACAATAAAGAAAATAAAGAGAACGTCCTGCTCTGGCTCAATCAACCGGAGCGGATGGACAAATACCAATTGACCTATCGAGGTCAGTACATTGAGGTCCGGGGCATGCCGGGCTATACAGCCCGTGAAAACGTAGATGTAATTGAAGGCGATTTTCACGGCGTTGCCCAGCGCGACATCGAGCAGAACGGTAAGGTGTATTTCAAGAAAGGCGACACGCTGGCGCTCTATCCAGAAAATGTGCATTACGCAGTCGAATACCGGGAGCCTAGCGGTCAGATTTTCACCCTCTATCCGCGGATTCAGGTTAACAAGCGCATGGGCGTAGTGCTGTCCCCCGACATTAGCCATTCGATGCCTCGTGATGTGTATACCTACATCGCCACGGCCCCCGACCCATCGGCTGAAACACAGTGGGAGAAAACCGAAACGTTTTCTGTAGCCATTAAAGACACTTTTTTTCTGAATGACTACGTAGCGATTCTGGACGACGTAGTACGGACAAATGAGGTGGAAGGCGTGGAAGTTGGGCCGGGCGACGCGGCTGTTCGGGCGAAGGTTCGTGTACTTGACAAAAACGGCGAGCATATTCTTAACCCGGCTTTCGTCATCAAAAACCGCATGGTAGCCCATCCGGCGGAATTGAGCGATGAACTGGGTGTTCGAATTCAGCTGAATGAAATTGACCCTCGAACGGGAAAATTTACGTTCGCTGTCAATCGAACACAGCGTGATTATATCGTCATGAAAGCGTTTGAAAAACCACTCATTAACATTCTCTGGATCGGTACGCTGATTGTGGTGCTTGGTTTTGCCATTGCCACCATTCGCCGGTATCGGGAATTCAGAAAAATGAGAGATAAAAGCGTAGCCTAGTTTTTACAGAGCTGCCTGAACATAAGCATCTTCTGGTAGCTATAACAAATACGCTCAATACTTCGCCAGACCGACTTCGGAGCCGGTCTGGCGTTCTAGTTTAGACAAAAAATGAAACTTTCTGAAACGCTTCTTCTGGCGGCTGCGGCCGGATTTCTGATTCTCTGGATTGCCGAATACCAGCGCACTACGTTCATGGATAGCTATTGGCTATTAATGCTATGTCTGGCTTTTCTGCTGGCGTTTCAGTATGTTCGCAATAAACGTCTCGAACGCGAAAAAGCCATCTCGCCCACCATCAAGCAAATGGTGGAAAATCGGAAGAAAAAGAAAAAATAGGTTTACGGTATTCGGTTAATAACACGCGTTGCAGGTACCGAATACCATAAGCTAAATACCGTAAACCATAAACCTATTTGGAACCATACGTCCTTTTATTCGGTGCCTTACTTGCCCTTGTTCTGGCTGGCTTTTTCTCTGCCGTCGAGATGGCCTACGTATCAGTCAACCGGCTCTATTTTGAACTTCACAGCAAACAAGGACCACTAAGCGAAAAATTAGTATCCGGTTTTCTCAAGAATCCGATTCTATTTGTCGGTACAACACTGACCGGAAACACGCTGTTTCTGGTTCTTTATACCGTTTTTGGTGTAACCGTCCTGAACCCTCTGCTAATTGCCCTATTACCAGACAATTGGGCCGGGTATGAATCGGTATTTATTGCCCTCGAAACCCTGATTCTGACGGTCATTTTTCTGCCCCTGGCCGATTATATTCCCAAAAGCCTGGCCCTTATTCACCCCGACCGGTTTCTGGAAGCACTGGCCGTTCCGCTTTGGGTTATTTACAAGACCATTGCGCCCGTCGTTCGAATGCTGGTTGGTATAGCCCGCTTCTTCATCCGCTACGTATTAGGCAAACGAAATCCTGAAATTCGACCGGTTTTCGGCCTGACAGATCTCAATCATTACCTCCAGCAACTGAATCAGAAATCAGATACAAAAGAGAAGGAAGTCGAGGTTGATACGCAGATTTTCAACAACGCCATTGAGTTTCGCGACGTGCGGGTTCGCGATTGTTTAGTACCCAGAACGGAAATTACGGCCATTGAAGTAGATGATACCGTTGAAGAACTACGGCAGGCATTTCAGGACAGCGGTCATTCCAAAATCGTTGTGTACCGGGATACCATCGACGATGTTATCGGCTATTGCCACGCGCTTGCCCTGTTCAAAAAACCGGCCACCGTCGAGGAAATAATTACGCCAATTATTACCGTTCCCGAAACCATGCCCGCTCAGGATTTGCTGCTGCGTTTTCTGTCCGAGCGCAAGAGCCTGGCCTTGGTCGTGGATGAATTTGGCGGTACGGCGGGCATCGTGAGTGTGGAAGACATGGTTGAAAAGATTTTCGGGGAGATTCAGGATGAGTATGATACAAACGAAGACTGGGTTGAACAACAACTGGACGAAACAACCTGGCTGCTGAGCGCCCGTCATGAGATTGACGATCTGAACATAACGTACGGCTGGAATATACCAAAGGGAGATTATGATACGCTTGGTGGCTTGATCCTGGAGACACATGAAGATGTTCCTGCGGTTGGCGAGGTTATTGAATTTTCGCCCTTTACCTTCACCATTGTTTCCATGGACGGTACCCGTATAGACACGGTCAAGGTTCATCTGAACCGAAGCCGGGAATAGCTATTAAATCTTTCCACTTTCTATAGACGAAGCCGCTTTGTTGGCTAGCTCAATAATCATCGGCAACAGATGGCCAAAGCGGGCATCCTGACTATGTCCCAGCTTCCATCGGGCATAAATCTGTTGAGCAATCACGGCGTTTTTATAGAGACCGAACACGTAGTAATATAGAATATTACTCAAGTCGCGACTACTACGTTCGGCATAACGATTCACCACTTCCTGCCGGGTTAAATTCCCGGAAAGCCAGGTCAAATTAAAGTTTCTGTAAGCCGGACTGTCTGTCGCTTCCGACCAATAGGCCAGCGTTGCGCCCAAATCCATAAGCGGATCGCCCACCGTTGCCATCTCCCAATCCAACACCCCTTTGATAACCGGTGTCGGCTCTCCGGTGGTTGGGTCAGGAGCCAGCAATACGTTGTCGAATTTGTAATCGTTGTGCAGAAAAGCCGGAGCCTGTCCGGCAGGATAGTTTTGCTGCAGCCAGTCGCCAACATGGTCCATTGCCGGAATTTTATCCGTTTCGGCCATTCGGTAGCGCTTGTTCCAGCCTTCAACCTGTCGCAGAACGTAGCCCTCCGGTTTCCCCAACTGAATCATTCCACTGGTATGAATATCTAACCCATGAATGGCAACCAGGTTATCAACTAATGCCTCAGCTAGTTGACGCATTAAAGCAGGTGCCAGATTCAGCGTTGGTGCCATGGGCGCCCTCAAAATAATGCCTGGCACCCGCTCCATTATATAGAACGGCACACCCAATACACCGGTCGATTCGCAATAAACGACGGGTTCAGGTATCTTATCGTAATGCCCTTTGAGCAGCGATAATACCCGAAATTCGCGGCCCATATCATGCCCACCTTTGATATTCGCGCCAGCCGGTGGCCGACGTAGCACATACTCTCCGGTAGCCGTTTTGAGCCAGTACGTCAGGTTCGAGAAGCCGCCCGAAAACTGTCGGACATCCAGCACTAACCCCATATCAGGAGCCTGTTCGTACAAATATGCATTCAGACGAGTCAGATCAAGTTCTTCTCCCGCACGAACGGGACGGGGAGCATCGGAAGCGGTCATTAAGTTGGTACTGGGATTGATTTATTTATCATTCCGACGAAGGAGGAATCTTCGGATAATGGCTTTTTTGCCCTACCAAACATTCCTCCTTCGTCAGAATGATAAACTCTTATATAATCTCACGAATGCTTAATCACTTGTTTTTTCAAGTTCCGATAACGTCCACGCTTTAGTACGTCCTGAGGTTTCTTCCCGTATTTTTTTCACCTCTTCGGCTTTCACAAAGGGTTTGAAGTTTCGTCGTTTTAACACTTCTTGCGGTATGCCAGCAGGACGGGGGCCGGGCGGTGGCGGACTAGGTGGGAAATTGCCGGTATAGCCAAATTCATAGCGGATATAACTCAGAACGGAGGCTATCCACGCATCGTCATTGGCACTCATGGATGGCATCACATCCGGGTACGATTTATCATCAACCGGCCCAGACAACCCATGAAGCAGAATTCTGATCAGCGCATCTCTCTCACCAACGATACGTTTTGAGCCGAACAACGGGGGAGCTACCATGCTGCTTCCGCCAACGGCCAGGCCTTTCCCATCGGGGCCGTGACACGTAGCACAGAGTGTTTTGAACGTATTGGCCCCGGCTATAACACTATTCCGATCAGCCGCTTCAAGACGGCCAAGACGCAACCCATACGTCTTGACGTCGTCGTTTTTCAAGAGGCTTTTCTGAGCACTGGCCAACATTTCATTAGTCGCATTCTGTCCTAAAAGCTCGTCCGTCAGTGCTTTTGCGGTAGCTGATTTGCTGGCATGTAACGATAGAACGAGTTGCGTGCGCACATCATAATTCGGATCATCTTTCAATTCCCGAAACCTGTCGATCACTGGCTCATCATCTGCTTTTACGTAGCGTTCCCCAATCCAGACCGCCGATCGCCGAACCTGCGGATCTTCGTCTTTCAGGGCCGCAATTACCATGTCTTTATCTATGGCGTCCAGCCCTTCCAGCGTCCATAATGCATGAAGTCGACCGAGAGCCGAAGGTTTCTTAGGCAGCGATCCCTGTTGCCCCAAAGCAATCTGTTTCAGCACCGGAACAACCGATTGATCGCCCAGAATAACGAGCTGCTTTTGGGCATTATCGCGCCACCAGCCGTTCGGATGATCCAGGTACGTAACCAGTTTAGCACTCGGTTCATCGAGCATGTGTGGCATCTGTCCGGGCTTCATGCCATCGTGTACTAATCGGTAAATTCGTCCGTGCTGCACGTTTTTGTCCAGGCCCAGCCGCTGAATCTGTGGCCGGAGGTAACTGCCTTTGGGCGTCCATTGCGACTCCTGAATGATGCCCCGGTTCATATCGACGATGTACAAACAACCATCCGGGCCGGTATACGTATTAACAGGCCGGAAATTCATATCGGTCGAGGCAATGAACTCCTGTTGTTTGTAGGCATTCTCCAGCCGCAATTTTCCGTTCGTATTGATGACTTTAGCGCGTCGGATAATCCGAGCAACAGGCTCACCAATCAGGTAATCGCCAATCAGATCAGACGGGAGTTTGTCGCCCCGAAAAATGGATTGCCCATTGCTGGCCGTAAAGTGATTCAGCGTACTGTCGGCAAGTCGTAACCGGTTCAGACCGCCCTGAATGTCAGGCGTTTTTATAATTGGCCAGACGGCATTAAATTCCTCGTTATACTGATCGGGAAACTCAAGACCACCGTACACCGGATTTATCTGAAAACCCGATGCCGGAATTTCACCACCTGCTCTGGAGAAAAATAAACGACCGTAATTATCGTGCGTTAACCCCCATTGCCCGTTCGAGCCGCTGGGCATCGAATCGACCTTTAACTGGCCATTTTTATACCGAAACCGAACTGGGTCAACCGTTACGTAAATCCAGTTATCGAGGTTCCAGTCCAGCCCGCTACGCTGGTGTTCGAGGTTACCGGGCGATTTTTTACCAACCTGATAAACAGCTTTTTTAGTATCGGCTACGCCGTCTCCATTCGTGTCTTTATAACTGTAGATATCATATGTATCGGTCTCATTCACCAGCAATTCATGGTCGACGCATAGAATCATGCGGGGCAGAAGGAGCTTATCGATAAAGACCGAACTCTTGTCCATCTTCCCGTCCCCGTTGGTGTCTTCGAGCAGCATAACCCGGCTCACAGGATCATGCTCATTGGAGCCATCCACGTCCTGCATATACGTGTCCATCTCGGCCACATACATTTTAGCGTTCCCATCCCAGGCAATAGCCACCGGTTCTTTAATCATTGGATCGCTGGCTACCAGTTCCATATGATACCCTTTGGGTACCCGGAATGATTTCAGGCTCTGCTCCGGACTTAACTGAACCGGCGAAGGATTTGCGGTAAAAGCGGGGACAGTATCGGCCTGTGCCATGTTACGTTGAGCGGTTTCCTGCCCAATACCGGGGGACGATTTCTGGGCAACTCGACAAGTAACGACTGACATCGAGAGCGCAAGCAAACCCAGCATCCAGTGCTTATTTTTCATACGTGAGAATCGTTAAAGATAAGACTAAAAGATAGCTTTGGTCAACTCTTACCTACGAATCAAAGGTTCATTTCAAAAAATGATTTTAGGCAACAATTGAGTAATAAGAACGTATCGATTGGCTTTAACAGTAGCGCTAATCCAGTCTCCGAATCACGGAAGCAAACCACTACGTTGCCTACATGACACGTTCTGAAATCAAAACTCTCTTTCAACGATTTGCCGATGTCAGAATTGGCGTTATTGGCGATTTTGCTGTAGACCTCTATTTTGACCTGCAAACCGAAACGGGTGAGCGGTCGCTGGAAACTCACCTGGATGTGTTTTGGGGAAGCCACCCTCGCGCTTCGTTGGGAGCCGCCGGGAACGTAGTGCAGAATCTGGTAGCCTTGGGCATTTCCCAAATCCAGGTGCTGGGATGTATTGGCAATGACCTGTTTGGCCGGGAAATGCAGTATTTATTCAACTCGCTGGGCGTGAATACCCAACACCTGCACGTTGTTGATTATGACTGGGACACCTGTGTGTACGCCAAGCCGAATCAGGCGGGCCAGGAAGCAAATCGGATTGATTTTGGCACAGGCAATACACTATCTGATGCGCTTTTTGCAAACCTGCTCATCGGTCTGGAACAAGCGCTGAGAGATCTGGACGTATTGATTATCAATCAGCAGTTCCCGAATCCCCTACTCCCCGAAAATCGATTGAACAACCTGAATGAATTGATTGCACGTTTCCCAGCGGTTCAGGTTGTGGCCGATATGCGCGACGTTGGTAGGCACGTCCGAGGAGCTACGTTGAAAGTAAACACGGCCGAGCTAGGGCACTTTCTGGGTATTCCGGTTCCCACTGAGCCTGACCTCGACTGGTGCGTTGAGCAAGCGAATGCCTTTCGGGAATGTAGCGATACTCCCCTGCTGATTACCCGCGGTCATGCGGGAATTTTTTATCTGGATGAATACGAAACTCAAACCGTTGAAGGCTTGTCGCTACAGGGCGAACTCGATACGGTTGGCGCAGGCGATACGGTTGTAGCTACCTGGTCGGCTTGTTTAGGGGCTGGGGCTACGTCTGTACAGGCGTTGGAGATTGCCAATCTGGCGGCTGCCGTTACGATCCAGAAACTCGCCCAGACCGGAACCGCCAGCCTATCCGAAATCCTTGATCTGCACCATACCTACGTCGCTCATGACTAACGAAATCCTCGAACAGCATCGCCAGGAACTACACACGCACCTCACGCAGGAATTACTCCCTTTTTGGATGACCCGTACCGCCGATCAGGCTCATGGCGGCTACATTACCCATTTTGATCAATTCGGCGAGGACTCGGGCGAAGATGAAAAATCGCTCATTGCCCAAACCCGCTCGATTTATACCTATGCGTCGGCGCACCGCGCGGGTTATGGTGATGGTGCCCTGGCCGATCTGGCCCGTCACGGCGTCGATTATCTGATTGATCGGATGTGGGATAACGAACACGGTGGTTTTTACTGGATGACAAACCGCAAAGGCGAGGTGCTGGACGACCAGAAAATCGTGTATGGGCAAAGTTTCGCGATTTACTGCCTGAGCGAATATACGCTCGCCACCGGTGATCCGCGCGGGCTTGAGTACGCGCAAAAAGTGTTCGATCTGTTGCAGAAATACACGTCTGATACGTGTTACGGTGGCTATTTTGAGATGTTTCATCGTGACTGGACGTTAAAAGGACCGGGTTCGGCGGGGGGAGATCGCAAAACGCTCGACGCTCATATGCACTTGATGGAAGCGTTCACTACGTTGTATGAGTGCTCTGGACAGTCCATTCATCGCCGAAAACTACAGGAAGTAATTGATTTGCTGGTTGGCAAAATCATGCATCCCACCTATGGAACGGGCGTTCCCCAATTCTGGGCCGACTGGCGGGTGGCACCCCAGATTAAATTCGACGTTATCTGGGGGTGGGACCGTTTCACCGAAGATGGTGTTAAACGGGAAGCCGAAGACAATACAAGTTATGGCCATAACGCCGAATTTGCCTGGCTGCTACTCCACGCGCTTGACATACTCGAAACGCCCCCCGAAACGTACCGTTCTCACCTGCAAAAACCACTTTCACACGCATTAACGTACGGAATCGACTGGGCCTACGGCGGTGTGTATGTGGAAGGTTCGCACGGTGGCGTCGTCTATGACCGCGAAAAGGAGTTCTGGCAGCAAGCCGAAATGCTCATCGGGTTACTGGATGCCTATCTACTTTTCGGCGACGATACATACTGGAAAGCCTACGAAGCCGTTCACCGCTTTGTGATGGACAGAATGGTGAACCATCCCGTGGGAGAATGGTGGCCGCTCATGACCCGGCAGGGTGTCCCAATCTGGACGCACATGAGCCACTCCTGGAAAATCAATTACCATACAGTACGTTCGATGGTGCAATCGATTAAACGGCTGGACAAGCTTATGGCGAGAGAATAAACGTAAGACGAATAATAGACCCAACATCTTATTCAACCGCTGCCTGATCAGCCATCATTTGGCGGAACTGGCGCAGTTCGCGCGCTTTTTGTTTGACGTCCAGGCCGTATTTTTTCAGGATACTGATCGCTAAATTTTGCTTGTGCACCTCATCGGCACCATCCCAGATGCGGGCACCGCGTTCGTGGCGATACATAGCGGACAGGACTGTATCGTCCGTAACGCCAAGTGCGCCGTGCACCTGAATTGCCCGGTCCAGCACGCGCAGAAAGGCATTTGCTACGTAGAACTTAATGGCTGACACCGCATCACGGACGTTGCTCACGCCGACCGTGTCGATCATGTAGGCCGTATTGAGTACGTAGAGCCGACAGGCGTCAATCTCGGCGCGGCTTTCGGCAATGAAATCCTGAATAAACTGCTTTTCGCCCAGCATCACGCCGTCTTCAATTTCGCGTGTAGCTGCCCGTTTGCACATAAGGTCCATCGCCTTTTCGGCATTGCCAATCCAGCGCATGCAATGATGCACCCGCCCCGGTCCAAGTCGCTCCTGCGCTAACCGGAAACCCAGGCCTTCGCCCGCAATGACGTTCGAAACCGGTACCCGGCAATTGGTATAGGTTACCTCGGCGTGGCTAAACCAGCCTTCGCCCGCTTCGCCAAAAACGGGAATGTTTCGTTCGATGGTAAAGCCGGGGGTGTCAGTCGGGACAATGATCATGCTGGCGCGTTGGTGCGGTGCCGCATCGGGATTGGTCACCGCCATCACCACGGCAAACGCAGCTCCATCGGCTGAGGAGGTAAACCATTTGCGGCCATTGATAACGTAGTGATCTCCCGCGCCGGCGTTCCGGTCACGGACGGCCATCGTACTCATCCGGGTTGGGTTGGAGCCTGCAAAGTCGGGTTCGGTCATTGAGAAACAGGAGCGAATTTCACCCGCCATCAGCGGTTTCAGATACCGTTCCTTCAGCTCATCTGACGCGAATTTGTGAAGCAGTTCCGTATTGCCAATATCAGGCGCCTGACAACCAAAAACGTAGTGACCGAAGAACGGCGCATGGGCCAATGCCTCGCTAATCTGTCCGAATTCGCAAAGGGTTAAACCATGTCCTCCCTCCTTTTCAGACAGGTGCAATCCCCACAAACCGGATGCTTTGACTTTTTCGCGTTTTTGATCGAGAAGCGGAATTAACGCACCAAGATTCTGGTGCGAGAAACCGTCTTCCAGCGGAATTAACTCTGTTTCAACAAATTCGCGAACTCGTGCCAACAACGGCCGGATACGTTCGGTGGTGAAAATCGTTTCCATAGTTTTCTCCTGTAGGGCAGGCAAATTATATCATTTTTCACTACCAAAATACAGGCGGCCTAAAAGTGACAGATACTACGTTCAACACTACGTATCCAACACCTCACTCCTACCCTGTAACCCACCCGTATGAACAGCCACTACCGTCGCGTCCTCGGGGAAGTAGCCGTTACGGGCCAAGTCGTAAATACCGTAAAGCATTTTACCGGTATAAACCTGCTCCAGAAGTACCCCCGTTTTTTGCTCAAACGCCCGGATAAAATTTATCAGATCGGGCGTGGTTTTGGCATAGCCACCAAAATGATACGTAGTTATGGGCAGCCATCTTTCAGATTTGGCTGCTTCAATGATTTTGAGTGCCATAAATCCCAATACTTGCGTCTCGTTAGTTGCTGAAAGAGCCAGACCACTTACCGTACCGCCCGTGCCAACCGGGCAACAGACGTAGTCAGGTTCGTAGTCTAGCTGTTTGATGATTTCGGGAAGGATTTCAGCCGTACCCTGAATGGCCAACTCATTCGATCCACCTTCGGGTATGACGTAGCAAGGACCGAATTTCGTGCGTAAAGCAGCGATAAAATCCGGCGTGTCTTTCTGCCGATAGTCATTTCGGGAGACAAAATGCAGGTGCATACCACATGACTCGCAGAACGCCAATGTTCGATTTCGGGGTAACAGAGCGAGTTCTTCACCCCGCATAACACCAATAGTCTGAAAACCAAATAACTTTCCGGCCGCAGCCGTTGCAAATAAGTGATTAGAATAGGCTCCACCAAACGTCAGTAACCTAGTAAAACCCTGATCCTGAGCAGCCAGAAGATTATATTTGAGTTTCCGCCACTTATTCCCTGACACCTGCGGATGTAGTAAATCATCCCGTTTCAGAAACAATCGGATTGGTACGGCTTCTGGGAATGGGTTATCAAGCCATTGAACCGGCGAATTACCCATCAATTCGGCTAGCTGCCGGTCAAGTTCGTTCATAATCCGTACTTTTGTTGATTCATTACAAACCTATACGATTTTCAAAAGGGGATAGGTTTTTGGCAGAAAAACAGTGGCAGAAACGGAAGACGAATTTTCAGAGGACGAGGAATTATACGAACACCATCGCATTGTGGTGGATAAAGGCCAGAGCTTATTACGGATTGACCGCTTCCTGATGGATCGGCTACAAAACGCTACCCGCACTAAACTTCAGGCAGCTATTGATGCCGAATCGGTGCGGGTGAACGATAAGCCGACCAAAGCCAGCTACAAAATCAAGCCGTCAGATGTGATTACGGTTTCGCTGGCGCACCCACCCCGCGAGACCGACATAAAGCCCGAAAATATTCCGTTGAATATTGTCTTCGAGGACGACGACTTGCTGGTAATCAATAAGCCCGCAGGTATGGTCGTTCACCCCGCTCATGGCAATTGGGACGGTACGCTGGTGAATGCGCTGGTGTATCATTTCCAGAATTTACCCACCTCGCGCAACGGCGAAATCAGACCGGGGCTGGTGCATCGAATTGACAAAGACACATCCGGGCTTATGGTGATTGCCAAAACCGAGTTCGCCATGACGCACCTGGCCCGGCAATTTTACGAACACACCATCGAACGTACGTATAATGCACTCGTCTGGGGAATTCCCAACCCGCCCGATGCCACCATTACCGGTTACATTGGCCGCTCAGTAAAAGATCGTAAAGTGCAGGTGATTTACGACGATGAAAGCAGGGGAAAATGGTCCGTCACGCACTACAAAATGCTGGAAGATCTGCGCTACGTAGCACTCATGCAATGCAATCTGGAAACGGGTCGTACGCACCAGATTCGGGCGCATTTCAAGCACATTGGTCATCCGTTATTCAACGATGCCATGTACGGTGGCGACCGGATTCTCCGCGGCAATTCCGTAGGCAGCTACAAAGCTTTTGTCGAGAACGCCTTTAAATTACTCCCCCGTCAGGCCCTGCATGCCAAATCGCTTGGCTTTTCTCATCCGCGCACCCGGGAGTGGCTCCAATTTGATTCATTACTACCCGATGATTTTCAGGCCGCACTTTCTAAATGGCAGAAGATAATAGTGAAGGATGATGAATAATGAACAATTATCTACTAATTTCCTGCCAATGACCATTTTTCATTACACATTATCCATTCATCAGATATGATTTCAATTCGTCCCGGAACCCTTCAAGACATACCAGAAGCCTTCGATTTAGTCATGGAACTGGCTATTTACGAACGAGCAGCCGATCAGGTTACCAATACAGTCGAACAAATGGCGCTTGACGGCTTTGGCCCGAATCCCCTTTTCGGCATGATCATGGCCGAGGATTCCGATAGTCAGAAAATTGTGGGCATGGCCCTGTACTTTTTTCGTTATTCAACCTGGAAAGGTAAACGACTCTACCTGGAAGATATCATTGTTACGGAAGCATTCCGGGGATACGGTGTCGGCAAACTGCTTCTGGATGCTACCATTGATATGGCTCACGAAACACAGTGTACAGGTATGATGTGGCAGGTACTCGACTGGAACGAGCCCGCCATTGGCTTCTATCGCCAGTTTGGCACTCGTTTCGACGACGGCTGGACGAATTGTCATTTGGACTTCTAGGCATGGGGCAGAGGAGTACGGGCGTAGGGTAAAATAGCACACCTGCAATTTATGCCCTTTGCCTTCTGCCCTTCGCCCTTCGCCCAAAAACTCTATCTTTGCGCTTTCGAGACTAGTTACTAAGCATGACGGAACGTCAACATAAAGCTCTCCGGATCACTGGATGGGTGTTTTTGGGTATATTTCTACTAGCCCTGGTGGGCGGTGGTATTGCCTATTCTAAACGCGAAATTCTTCTAAAGACGACACTCGCGAAGGCCATCCGCAAGGCAAAACGCGATTATAATCTTGATGTTCGCATCGGTTCAGCCAAATTTACGGGGCTAAGTTCGGTAGCGTTTACTGATATTTCGGTCGTTCCAGCCGATCGTGACAGCCTGGCACGCATTCAGCGGGTGGAGGTAGCCGTGCGCTTCTGGCCATTGCTGGCCGGCAAAGTTGGTCTGTCGGGCATGACGCTCGAAAACGGCTTGATTCAGGTTGTCAAACGAGACTCGCTGACCAACATTGACTTCCTGATTCATCGAAAAAAGAGCGATTCACTACGTACTGAAACAGAAACTACCAATCGGCGCACGGATTTGTCAGACGTAACGGAAAATCTGATTGACAACATATTATCCAAAATTCCCGATGACCTCAATATTCAGAATCTGGAGTTTCGGGGAATGGATGACAACGACACAATCAGCCTGCTTACGCAAACGGCGCTTATCAAGAATGAACAAGTTACGTCGACACTGAAGTTAAATGGCAATCTGGCTACCTGGCACATAACGGGCACGGCCGATCCTGCCGACCGTGAATATGATCTGGCGCTTTATGCCGAAGATCAGAATGGACGGCCCAAACCCGTTGAACTGCCCTACATCCAGAAAAAGTACAACCTTAAAGTACAGGTTGATACGCTCCGGGCTGAACTCCGAGACGTCGATCGTTCGGGTGGCGAATTTCGACTTGAAGGGGCTGGTTCGGTGCGAAATCTACGTATTAACCACCCCGCCATTGCCCGCACCGACGTACTGGTGCAGCGGGCAGCGATGGATGCGAACCTGTTTGTAGGCGAAAACTTTGTTGGTATTGATAGTTCCTCAACGCTACATCTTGGCACGGTTAGCGCCCGGCCCTTCGTGAAATATACGCTCACACCGGCCAAGCTTTATGAGGTGCAGCTCCATACTGACCTCATGGATGCCCAATCCCTTTTCAATTCGTTTCCGCAAGGATTGTTTGAGTCGCTGGAAGGTATGCAGGTGGCCGGTAAACTTAAATACGATCTGGCGTTTCAGCTAGACACAGCCCTGCCCGATTCCGTAAAATTCAACTCTGGTCTAACGTCTGACGGCTTCAAGGTGCTAAAGATGGGGAAAACGGATTTTGCAGCCATCAACCATCCGTTCGTGTATACGCCTTATGAGAAAGGCAAACCTGTTCGGGATATTATCGTTGGCCCTAAAAACCCGGATTACACCCCACTGGACCAGATTTCACCCGACCTGCGCAATGCGTTATTAACGTCGGAAGATTATAACTTCTTCACACACAAGGGCTTCAATGAAAAAGCCTTCCGCGTGTCCATCGCGACTAATTTCAAAGAAAAGTCGTTCAAGCGGGGTGCCAGCACCATTTCGATGCAATTGGTAAAAAATGCCTTCCTGAATCGAAATAAGACGCTCTCCCGCAAAGTCGAAGAAATTTTGATTGTCTGGCTGATCGAAAATCAGCACATCGTCCCGAAAGAACGGATGTATGAAGTCTATCTGAACATCATTGAGTGGGGACGTAACATTTATGGCATCGGCGAAGCTGCCCGCTATTATTTCGCCAAAACGCCTGCCGAATTAAGCCTTGGCGAAAGTATCTTTCTGGCCTTTGTCGTTCCCCGTCCCAAAGCGGCACTAAACTGGTTTGTGCCTGGTGGTGGACTTCAGGTTCGCAATGTGCGGGGTTATTTTAAACTGATTGGCCGTATCATGGCCCGGCGCGGCTTAACAGCTCCCGACTCCGGCGCGTATGGATTCTACGACGTGCGGGTACGGGAAGGATTACGTAGACCGGTGATTGCGGTGGATTCGCTATTTCAGGGCGACAGCCTGATGACCGACCCGATTGACATCGATGGTGATGACGAAGACGAAGGTGGCACAGGTGGCATCGGCAATTTCTTCCGGAAATTATTCAAGGGCAGGAATAATGTACAGGAGAAACGTCCCGACAATGACCAGCCGGCTGCCCAGCCTGCCGACCGTATTGATGCTCCCACTATCGAACCGGCCCTGACTGATACCGTCAAAAGCCGTAAGCAGCTTCGCCAGGAACGGCGGGAACAAAAGCGAAGGGAAAAAGAAGCTAAAAAGGCGCTTGAAGCTAATACGCAGTAAAACAATTATTTATGAAAGCATTTATTCGACTACTGCTGATTGTGGTCGTGATTGGAGGGGTTATTCTTTACGTCGTTTCAAAGCAAAACAATACATCACTTAGTCCACAAACAATCGACCTTGCCGTTGACTGCTCAGACCTGGACAACGTAGTGGTTGCTTCCTCTGTAAACGTATCGGTGCGGAATCGATCGTTACGTTCCCATAGCGACATATCCGTTAAGCTGACGGCTTATGATAAATCCGGAAACATCCTGAAAGAGAAATATACGACGTTTTCCCGGACGCTTTTACCCAGTAGCTTTTTTGACAAGCCAGTTGCCTTACCAGCGGGGACTAAACGTTGCGATTGCAAAATTGTTAGTTCACATCCTAACTGATACGCATACTTTACCGCTCCGTAATCGTCACCGCTTTGCGCAGGTACGTATCGTTATCCAATTGATCGAGCATAAAAGCAGCTACGTCGGCACGGCTGATATGTGGGAAAGCAAATGTTGAAAAGGGCAGATGTTCTCCGACTTTGTATTGGCCCGTAATGGGACCGTTTGTCAGGTTGGTGGGACGCACGATCAGCCAATCGAGATTACTCTGTTGAACAGCCTGTTCCTGCTTTTCTTTTTCAGCCATAACGCTACGCAGGAGTGTATTCATTAATACTTTGCCAATTATGTTCATTTCCTCGTAGCTGCTCCCGACACCCATCGACGATACAACCAGCAATCTTCGGACGCCTACATGCTGCATGGCGTCAATCAAATTGACCGTGCCATCAGCCACAGGATGATCTTTTTGTCCGGGTTTACTGCCAAGTGAACAAATAACGGCATCCTGCCGACGAACCGCTGCCACCAGGGTCTCGGGCTTTAATACGTCGCCAGTGAGTACTGTCAGATTGGGGTGTTGAATGGATAGCTTAGTCGGATTACGAACAAAGGCCGTTACGTAATGTCCACGCTCAAGGGCCTGCTCAACAGTTTGCTTTCCTGTTCCGCCCGTGGCTCCTAAGACTAAAAGTTGCATAAAATATGGCTGATTTGGGTACACACTTAACCCAAAGCCAGCCATTAAGTTCACAGGATGGCCTTTCAATCCAGCAAATCCGGTCGTCTGATCCTGGTGCGTTCAAGGGCCTGTTCATGCCGCCACTCATCAATCTTGGCTTCGTGACCCGACAACAGAATATCCGGCACACGGTGGCCTTCAAATTCAGCGGGACGGGTGTATACGGGTGGAGCGAGTAAATTATCCTGAAACGAGTCGGTTAAGGCTGACGTTTCATCATTCAATACGCCCGGCAACAAGCGAATAATGGCGTCGGAAAGCACTGCCGCAGCCAATTCTCCTCCTGATAATACGTAATCGCCAATGCTGATTTCCTTTGTAATGAATAATTCCCGAACCCGCTCATCAACGCCTTTATAATGACCGCAGAGAATAATCAGATTCTGACGTAGCGATAATGCATTCGTCGTTTGTTGGTTCAAGCGTGTGCCGTCGGGTGTCATATAGATCACCTCGTCGTATGGGCGTTCGGCTTGCAACGACCGGATACAGCGGGCAATCGGTTCGATCTGCATGACCATACCCGCCCCGCCCCCAAAAGCATAGTCATCCACTCGTCGGTGTTTGTCGGCCGTATAATCGCGCAGATCATGCACTACGACTTCTACGTAGCCACCCACTTGGGCACGTTGCAGAATCGAATGAGCAAAGAAACTGTCGAGCAAGCGAGGCAGGCAGGTAATAATATCAATCTTCATCGGTGTCGTCGCTGTCGATTTCCGGTTTATCCTTGCTGTCCTCTTCCATATAAATTTCCAGCAAACCGTCGGGCAGTGCTACGTTCAACTTTTGGTTGGCGCGGTCAACTGTTCTCACAATGTCACTGTTAATCGGAATTAGAACCTCTTTTCCCTGATAATCCATCGCAATCAGATCCTGCGCATTCATAGCATAAACGCCCCGCACGATACCTAGTTCACCGGCTTCGGCATCAATAATCTGATAGCCAACGATTTCGTGGAAATAAAATCGAGTTTCGTCCGTAATGGGTTCCAATTCGTCTAATGGCAAAAACGCCCCGCAGTTAATGAGCCGTTCAGCCTGTTCAATCGTGTCTACATCTTCAAAGGCGATGATGGCGCGGCTGCCCTTCACAATAGCGATGGACTCAATAAAATAGGGAATCAGATCACCCCGCACTTCCAGCAATACCGATTCCAGATCAGCATATTCGGCAGGATCGTCAACATCTAAAAAAAGCACTAATTCACCGCTGACACCGTGTGTTTTGGTGATATGGCCTACCTGATAGCAATCATCTTTAGTCATACGTAACGCGGCTGGAAAGCCGCCCGGAATGCGGCCCTCTACCGTTGTATCGGCCGACCGCGTTAGTTACAAAAAGAGCCTGTTCAGAAACGAACAGGCTCTTTCTTAAGAAATTTTGAAAAACCTATTCTGCCGCTGGCTTCTCTTCAGCAGGTGCTTCTGTAGCTGTAGCAACAGGAGCAGCTTCCGCTACAGGTGCCTCTGCTGCTGGAGTTTCAGCAGCGGGAGCAGCTTCCGCTACTGGTACGGGTGCTTCTTCAACCGCTGGAGCTTCTACAGGTGCAGCAACTTCGGCTACTGGTGCTTCTTCAACTGCCGGAGCAGCTTCTTCAGCAACTGGCGCTTCTACGACTGGCTCTTCTACCTTGTTTTTCTTGGCAATAGCTTCAGCACGGGCTTCGTTCACCTTTTTCTCAGCGTCTAAACGAGAAGCGCGAGCCTGCTCTTTCGTCTGAGTTTTGGTATCGGCAGCACCAGCTTTCCGATCTGCTTTTTCGCCTTTCCAGGTCGCGTATTTCTCATCGGCCTGTTCCTGCGAGATGGCCCCTTTGTTGACGCCTACCTGCAAGTGTTTGCGATACATGATGCCTTCGTGCGACAATACCGAACGAGCGGTATCCGTCGGCTGAGCACCAACCATGAGCCAATAAACGGCCCGTTCTGACTTCAATACGACCGTAGAAGGGTCGGTGTTGGGGTTGTATGAACCGATTTTTTCGATAAACCGGCCATCGCGTGGGGAAGTTGATTCTGCCACTACGATGTCATACATCGCCATTTTCTTGCGTCCGCGACGCGCTAAACGAATCTTAACACTCATTTGTGCTTGGTTGGTTTTGATGGGAGACGCATCCCCCCTGTAAAACGTGGCCGCAAAGGTACGAAAAAAGTTTGAGGATTGTACTGAAACATCTGAAGTATAGCAATATAACTTCAGATGTTTCAGTACAATCCTCAAACCAATAAAAAAACCGTCACGATACGAATCTATAAGCCGGGTTCTGTCTTTCAATTCATGCCTTTCAGCACGTATCAAATAGCCTATCATTTATCTGGGATGGTCGTCACCGACCACCTCGTTCGACCTACCCGCGTCGGCATCCAGATCGTTCCCGGTTGGGATTGCTCTGGAACGGAAACGAGCCGCCCCACATCCGACGCTTATTTGGTCTTTCAGCCCCTAAGGTTTATCCTGCCCCGCCGGTCGCCCGTCGGGCGGTAGGCTCTTACCCCACCTTTTCACCCTTACCACCTTTTCAATGAGCGAATGAGTGAAAGAGACAATGAGTGAATAGGGCTTGCGTCAGCTATTCGCTCTTTCACTCATTTTGTCATTCGCTCATTGAAAAGATGGCGGTATATTTTCTGTGACACTGGCTGTCGAACGGTCGTTCCCAACCGTCCGCCTTCCCGTTAGGAAGTAGGGTGCCCTGCGCTGCCCGGACTTTCCTCGCCCAATTACTTAGACGCGATAAGCCGATTCGTATCGATCAGGGATGGCAAAGGTACGACCTCAAACCCCGAATAAAAACTCAGGGCTATCTAATGTCAAGTCCTCTGGACTTTTTGAGGAACACTGGATGGTGTCTACATACAAAAACTCCCGGTATCAGTAGCTTTTCACTACGTACCAGGAGTTTTAATTTTATCAGTTAATGGCCGCGTGACCATCAAAGGAATTTATTTTGGATTTTTCGTTGGTGCGCTGCTGCTGGATGGCGGGTTGTATACGATTTCATTGTCTGGTACATCCCAATAATCCAGGTAGCCATACGTAATAGTGGCGTTCGTGCTTACAACGCCCGTCCGGCTAAGGGCAACAGCACCTTTCCGACCATTCTCCAGCAATCCCCAACGACGGGCATCGTAGAAAGATAACGCACGAAATAACAGACCAATGCGCCGTTCCCGACGGAGTTCCTCCTTGGCGGCATCCAGCGACAGACTCGTTCCGGCAACTGCCGTCAAACCAGCTCCCTGTGCTTTACGTACTTCATCGATCAGGGCAAGACCATCTTCTATTTTACCCGTGTTGATCAACGCTTCTGCTTTCATCAACTGATTTTCTTCGTAGGAACTCGCCAGGTATAATTCGTAGCCGCCCGCGTTCGTGTTTGAATACGTAATAACAGATGCCGTTCCTTCTGAACCAGTAGCACCCCGATTGATCAGATCATAGCGCGTGAAAAATGAATTGCCACGTGAGGTTTCACCGATATAGGGAGCGGTTCTTTTTCTGAAGTTATTCGTAAAACGCAGGTCACCCGTCTTAAAATCCTGGATGAGACGCTCCGTAATTTTGTACGTATTGTTCGCGCCGGTTGTTTTCCCGGAGACAGTTCCGGCGGTTGGGGACAAGAAATCACCGTTTGTATTGGACCGGCCTGTAAAGACAAAGTCTGATGCCTGAACTCCATTTGTTGTCAGCGTGATAATGTCAGCCCACTGGGCAGCCGTCATAGCACTGACACGGGTGTTAACCAGAAGATTACGGGCTTTCATCGTGTTGATACTCCGTTGCCACATGACGGGTGTCAATACGCCACCTTTACCAACCCGGTTGAAGTTTGGAATAAGTCCTTCCATCGTTGCGGTGTAATCGGCATTGACAGTTAAACCGGCCAGGATTGTAGACGCTGCGTCAAAGTTCTTGTTCGCTTCTATGATCATAGCCTCTTTGGATACGTAGTTACCGTTAGTACCATTCAGGGCTTCACCATTTGCTTTGTCATTAATAATCCCGGCGTAATACATGGAACCAATCCGGGAGTAGGCATAACCTTTCCACCAGTACGCCCAGGCTTTCAAAACACCTTTTTTCGTATCCGCTGCACCTGAGAAGGTTACCGCATCAATGTTAGTCAGGATCGTATTAGCCGCATTGTTCATGTTGTACATATACGCCCATTCGTAATAGGTCGAATTCTGAAAACCCGTCGAATTGACGTTAGCGGTAATCCGGATGAAGTCGATCTGTTTATTCGGCGAGTTTGGGTTGAGCAGTACGGTACCATCGTCGAGCGTGATCTGGTTTGGCGCACCAATCTGATTGATAAAGACGTTAGCAATATCCGTCCCGATCACGTCGCCCATTAACTCGTGATTGCCAATGGCTCCTGACCAGAAATACCCTGGCGTGCCATCGTAGTATTTTACGTCTTTAAAGCCCGTTATATAAAACCCTTCGCCAAACGAAACGAGTCCGGTTTCGGTTTTCAGAGCCGGCGACGAGGGCTGGTTGGGGTTCTGAACGTCCAGTTGTTCTTTACAGGCTGCCATAAACCCGGAGAAAGCCAGGGTTAAAGCAAGTATTTTTATTTTATTCATGAGGTCAGTTTTTTGAGATGGGTTGCCTTAAAATCCGAAGTTCAGCGAAGCCTGATACGACTTAAAGTTTGGCATCGTGCTGTGGTCGGTTCCTCTATCCCAGGCCGAGTTCGACGTTCCTGAGCTGATTTCCGGGTCAAAACCGGTGTACTTAGTCGCCGTCCAGATGTTACGTCCCGACAGAACAAGCTGAAGGCGCTTAACCGCCGGAATCTTGAACAGTTTGGCAAAATCGACACCTACTGAAATATTCCGCAGACGCAGGAACGAAGCATCTTCATAGAAATAATCTTTGGTACCGTTGGCCGTCCGTTGCGCATAAATACCCCGGTAAAAGGCCGTCCAGGCACCCGTGTTCCCATCAATGGTGAATGGAGTAGCGTAATCACTGTGGATACCGTCACGGTACATCCATTCTTTTGTCTGATTGTACAGGTGGTTACCATTCACCCAATCAAGCTGAATGCCGAATGTGAGGAAGTTTTTGAAGGTTATATCGTTAATGAACGACATGTTAAACTTCGGGTTTGGATCACCGAAACTGAACTTGTCGGCCGTGAAATAAGGCTGTTTGGTTGTTTTGTTAACCACAAATCCATTGCTGGCAACGGTATAGCCTTCCTGATCGGCCTGTGGAATAAAGAAATTGCCGTTGGGATCGCGCTCATCGACGCTGTGCAGATTTTTGTAGCCGTACAACTGACCAATTTTTTCGCCCGCTTTCAATACGTAGTTGGTGCTTCCGGCGTTGGACGTAACGATGATTGGCGCATCGCCCCGAACAGCAATTATTTTAGAAGACTGCTTACCAAAATTGACCGTCGTGTTCCACTTGAGATTCGTGCTGTGGTAAACCGTCGAGTTTAACGACATCTGAAGCCCGTTCGAGCCTAAGGTAAAAGCGTTATCAGTCAGCTTTCCTAAACCGACAGAAGGCGCTACATCAACCTGATAGATGGCATCTTTCGTTTTCCGATCCCAATACGTCGCCGACAAGGCAATGGCATTCAACCAGCTGCTCCCCTTGAATAAACTGAACACCATGTCGGTTCCAACTTCTAACTCTTCCGAAACCTCTACCCCAAGAGCTGGATTGCTCTGCTGGTTAGCATAATAGAAGGCGGTTGTGTTACCCACCGTTGATGGTGTGATGGTTACGTAGCGGTCAAACGGCTGGGGCTGTATCCCGGCCTGACCATAGGCTGCCCGTAGCTTTAATTCTGGCAGGAAATTGTTTATTGGGCTATTTTCCCAGAACTTCAAAGACGACAGGCGCAGATAAGCATCGCCACGTGGGAAAGTAAAGGGCTTGGAACCCTGACCAAATGCCGATGAATAATCGCTCCGGAAACCGCCCGAGATACCGGCAAATTCGCCGATTTCGAACCGTTGGTTTACCAGATAACCATACGTAATAAATGGCTCTACATAATCGCGATATACCCGCCATGATGTTGTGTTGGCGGCATTGTAGGGTGCATAGGCAGCGGGCAAACCAATAGCATCACTGGTATATTCTTTAACCTTGCTATTGCGCCAGTCGAACAACGCCTGCGTTGTCGATTTGATCGGAATATTCAGGTGAAAATCTTCTTTAAAATCGAAGGTAGCCGTTGCCGTTGCCAGGAAGTTCTGGAACATTTTGCTCCATGCATACTTCACTAACTCACCGGTATTAGTCGTGTTGTTGAGCGAAATATAATTGGTCGTGCCTTGTGTTAACCAATATTTGTTGTTGGCATTATTTGCCTGATTGGCATATTCCAGATCACGGTTCTGCGTCTGGAAATTCAGCCCGTATTTCAGGTCCAGGTCAACAAATTTTGGAAACTTGTAATTAAGGTTCAGGTTCTGGATGATATCGACCTTATTGTCATTGTTCCGTGTATACGCCTGCCGATACGATGGGTTCGACGCGTTGATGCCAATCGTTTGGTTCATATTCAGGGGAATAGAGCCATCCGTGGTTTTGAGGTCGAAATCAGCCAGTGGGTATGCATTCAATAAATTGAACAAAATAGTTCGATCACTGGATTTCAATGTGCTTTTTGTATACGCCAATTGCGTGATCGAACGTAGTGTGAGCCCTTTCGCTAACTGCGCACCAATGTTGGCCGATAAATTGCTCCGATCGAAATAGCCATTATCCCGAATGTTGCTTTCCTGATGGCTGTTCGACACCGAAATGCCAAAATCTGCTCGCTGACTTCCGCCGGTGATCGCAATACTGTTATTGGTTGTATTGGCGGGTTTGAAGAAGTAATCGAAGTGATCGTGGTATTGCAGATTGGCATCGTATGCTTTGCTGTTTGTCGCAGTTGGGTCGGTCGAATTATACTGTACGTTCTCCGAATAAATACCATTGACCGCATCATATACAATTGGCTTTCCAGACGACCCAATAATGTTGTTGCTGGCATCGGTAGCAAACGCATGATACTTCGCTTTGCTCAAGCCGCCATTGTTCAGGTACGTATTGACCGCGATACTGGAAGAAAAGTCAATGTTCAGCTGACCGTTTTTGCCTTTTTTGGTAAATAACTGGATAACCCCGTTAGCCCCCTGCGCACCGTAAATGGTAGCCGCAGCCGCACCCTGTACGACTTCAACCCGCTCGATTGCATTTAAATCAATGGTTTGCAGGCTGGTCGCGCCCATCTGAATCCCATCAATCAGGATCATCGGCTGCGTACCCCGGTTGATGGTGTTGATACCACGTAGCAGAATGTTTACGTCGGCACCCGGCGTACCGCTCCGGCTGGTAATCTGCGCACCCGGAATTTTACCGATAAGGGCCTGATCGACAGAAGCAGACGGCGTTTGGGGTAAATCTTTGCCAGAAACGGATTCGACCGAAATGGCAATTTTCCGTTTGTCCGTGGCCACCCCAACACCCGTTACCACAATTTCAGAGAGTTGCTTGGCGTCTGTTTCTAATTTAACGTCTACGACCGAATTAGCGCCAATGGCTATTTCTTTCGTCGCCATACCAATGAAGGAGAATACTAAACTACCTTTTGCCGGGACGGCAATAGAATAACTACCATTCCCGTCTGTGACCGCTCCCACTGTAGTACCTTTTACAACGACCGATACGCCCGGAAGCGCGCCACCATCTTCGACAGAAGTTACTTTACCCGTAATTTTTCGTTCCTGAGCCCAGGTAAAGGCGCAGGTTAAGCACACCAACAGGAGGCTTAACAGTAAATTTTTCCTCATTACAGACTAGCTTAGGTTAAAATACTCAACAAAGGTATATTTCACACATTTTAATTCAAAGCCATATATTTAAAATATTATACTTTTAGATAGAGGCATATCTAACAAAGTCTCAAAATATAATTTCTATAATTTGCCTAAATCAATACTTAGTATGTTATTTTCTATTCTTTTTAAAATTATATATGCATTCTGTCAAAATATGTACAACACTATAAATAACGGACTAAATCTTGATCTTAATATGATTTATACAAATAATACAATTTTTTAGGCAGATCAATAGTTGTAAAATTGTAAATATATTAAGTACAAATACTTACTTATCAATTTTTTTCAGGTTTAACTAAAGAATAAATGGTATTTTAACTATATTTTAACTTAAAAATTTATCTATAGAACCATTAATAACATTTTATAGTGTTACTTCAATTTTTATAGATATTATTTAAAATACTATTTCGTCATATTCACAGGGCCTGGTTTGCCAAAAATTAGTACATGCCCAATCATTTAATACGTACTCAATCTATCAGGCTATGTATGATTAGGGCTGCAAAAAAAGAAGGCCATGACACTACGTCATGGCCTTCTCTACACACAGTATCTTTCTGGATTACTGCAACCCGTCCACTTTTACATCAATCCGACCGCGGGCATTCACTACGGCCAGCAACGCCGTAGGCGTCAGATAAACCTGATCGGGACGAATTTCGTCAATGCGACCATTGATAACGACGCCTTTGGCCAACTGGTTGTTTTTGAGTCGTTCCTGGAGCAGCTTTTGCATGTCGGCTAATTGCGAACCGATTGGGATGGTAAGCTGCTTTTCAAGGGTTCGGGCAAACGTACCCTTCAGCAGCCAACTGGCCGACTGCTGAAGTATATTTTTTGTATCCAGGTCATATTTAAGCTCTTTCAACGAAATTGTCTGATCCTTAGCATCATAGTAAGGCCGACCGCTTAGGTAGATGTCGCCACTAATGGTTCCTTTCAGTCCAGCCTTGATAATTAGGTTATCATTCTGTCCATACATTTCCATGCTTGTAATGGTGATGTTGTATCGGTTGTCGCTGAATGTAAACGACTTCCCAACAAATTCTTCAGTGGCCAGTCGAGCGGTTTCCTGATAACTGGCTTCACTGAGCAGACCAATTTGAAAATCATCTTTCACCTGCGAAACGACCGTCAGATCAGGCAGCGAGACAGCAGGCTGTACGGTTGGCTTGGCACCGGTAGCCGTAAGGGCGTAGCCTTCAATACCTACAGTTGCCCGGATAACGCGCCCCTCAAATCGTAAAGGTGTAATGAGCACTCGCTTGGGCACAACCTGTAGATACGTTCGATATTTTTCCGAAATCAGATACGGTTCACGAAGTGTATTCCAGGCTTTCAATACGGGGGTTCGGAGATCTATATTCCGGTGTACCTGCTGGTCAATGGCTTTGGTAACCGTACCCATGTTTTTGTCGATCATGCGACTGACAAAATTCGTGATCGGAATATTGATGCCCACGAAACTCACCGTTGGCCGACGAACCCACCCGTAGCCATCGGCCTGTGTCTGGGTATTTACAGACCAGTCTCGCTCAAGATCAAATTTCGTTTTAAAACGAAGGTCGATTTCAAACTCGGTTTCTTTATACTGCGTGAACCCCAGCACCGACACGCCCGCCTTTACCCAGATACGTAGCGGCACCGTGAAGTGAAACAGGCTATCCTCCGCATTGACGATGATGGTGCCTCGCTTCCAGACTTTCGTCATGAAATTGTCATGATTATTATCGTCTAGGCTATTATCCTCATAAATCAGACCATTGAGTTGTGCATTAATCTGGCGCTCCACGTCGCCCAGCGCAATAGACACGGGAACATGAACAGTAGACAAAAATCGCTCGTTACGTACTTCCATTACGGTGGTATTATAGGCCTCTTTCGGAGCTTTCGGATTCAAACGGTTGCCGGATGGCTGGCAAGATAGATTCAAACAGACCGATACACCAAGAAGCCACAGATATGCACAAAACTTTTTGGGATATCGCCATGTACCTCCGCGCATCTGGATGTTCCAACGAAACTTACTTAATTGTGACCTTCGTGGCACCATAACCGAATTTCTGTTTCTGAGCGTCTTCAAAGAATTTAACGTTCGGGTGTTGCCCTAACCGTTTATGCAACTCCGTGCGTAGCGCACCGCTACCTACACCGTGAATAAACGTAATATCGCTCATCCCGTTGGCAATGGCGCTTTCGAGCATTTTCTCGAACGTATCAAGCTGGAGTTTCAGCAAGTCGCCCGGCGTTCGGCCGCCAGTGCCGTTGGGCAACAATGCGTCTATGTGTAAGTCAACAACGGAGGACGGCCGCTCGACCGAAATATCCGCTACATCGGAATTTGGTTTGAACATCTCAGCTTTCAGATCCTCAGCACTAATACGCTTTGGCTGAGGCTGAGCAGCGCGGTTGCTATTGGGTGCCGACGCTTGCGGCTGGTCGTTTGTCTCAGCATCCAGCTGCGTTAGAAATCCCGGCTGGCTTAATACAGGAACCGTTGTTTTGTTCTTGAAGAACGTAGTGGCCCGTGCCTTAAATCGCTTGACCAACGGTGCCCGCAACGACGACTTTCCAGCTCTGAACCACAAGCCCTGAACCACGAACGTCGGCCATTCTTCAAATTTGGCATGGGCATAGAGGTCGTTCATTTTCTGCTGCGATTTAGGTTTCAACAGGCCACTGTGAATCCCGGTGAACTGTATTCCTCCACTGGCCCCCGCCGACTCTTCACCCAATACATAAGGAAATTCCCAGTCGGTATTGTTGATCAGATGTAGCGTGTATTCGCGATCATTGACCGGCACAAACGCCAGATAAATCCCCTGATTAGATAAAATGGCAGGTGCCGACGGTGCTACCGTTTTTTGGGGAGCAAAATTGCTGGTCTTCAGCAGACGTTCACTCTCCAACGGCGAAACTGGCACCAGTTCGGAGCGCATGACCGGAATGCGGAAACCATCTTCAATTTCAATTTCAATCATGTTGCCGGGCAAAAAGCGCGACACAACTCCCTGTTCTTTTGCCCGAAGTAACCGGACTTTATCACCAATATTCATACTAGTCGATAGTAGTTAGTCAGTAGCCGGTAGTGGTTGTTCATCGATTTTTCCTATCGACTGATGACTAACTACTACCGACTCCAAAAGTATAACGGATCTAGCCAAAATACGTCCCATTAATTTTTAAATCATTTAGCCTACATTTTGACTTTACTACCTAAGCGCGTTGACTTCATCCCAACTATATTAGCCATTAACCATCAATTTCATGTGGATTGTATTTGCCTTATTAGCCGCCGTTTCAGCCGCCATCGTCGTTACGCTTTCGAAAATAGGCGTCAAAAATGTCGATTCCAGCGTGGCATTTGCCATTCAGTCCGTTCTGATATTGCTCGTCTCCTGGGGTGTTGTCATTGGGCAGGGAAATCTTCCTGATGTTATGCGCATAGAGCGTCGTGTCTGGATTTATCTGATTATTGCCGGAATCGTTACGTGCCTGTCTTCGCTATTCTCCTTTCGGGCACTGAAGCTGGGAAATGCCTCTCAGGTATCGCCAATAACTAATGTGTCACTGCTTTTTGCCGTAGTTCTGGCCATCGTTTTTCTCAAGGAAAAACTTAACTGGCAGGTTGTTATTGGCGCTGTGCTGATGGCTGTAGGAGCGGTCGTAATCGCCATTGCCAAGGATTGAATCAGGCCAATAACTCGACGACAAGTAAAAAGGCAAGCCCAACATGAGTACATTTGCCAGATTAATATCGTTCTGTTTTTATGGCCGCTTCAGTAAACGAAAAGCTTACCCTCGCTCACAACTTTGTTCTCCACACCAACCAGAATATATTCCTGACGGGGAAAGCCGGAACCGGAAAAACAACGTTTCTGCATCAGGTTAAAAAACTGAGTGCCAAGCGGCTTGTGGTTGTAGCACCAACGGGCGTAGCGGCCATTAACGCGGGGGGCGTCACGATTCATTCCCTGTTTCAGCTTCCGTTCGGCCCATTAACGCCGGGGACCACGCAACGAGAAGGCAAGAAGTTCAACAAAGAAAAAATCAATTTACTCCGTACCCTGGATCTGTTGGTTATCGACGAAATCAGTATGGTTCGGGCCGATGTGCTCGACGGCATTGATGAAGTGCTACGTCGGTATCGATCTAGTTCAGAGCCGTTTGGGGGCGTGCAGTTGCTACTGATTGGCGACATGCAGCAGTTGCCGCCGGTTATTAAAGATGAGGAGTGGGCGTTATTGAAACCCTATTACAATACGGGTTATTTTTTCGGCAGCAAAGCGCTCGGTCAAACGCCCTACGTTTCCATTGAACTTACACACATCTACCGACAGTCCGACGAGCGATTTATTAGCTTGCTCAACAGCATACGCGAGAAAACCATCACGCGTGCCCAACTGGACGACCTGAACCAGCGCTATATTCCCAATTTCTCGCCCAGTGATGATGAAGGCTATATCACGCTTTCAACGCACAACACGGCCGCCCAACAGATCAACAGCCAGAAGTTGCAGTCGCTGAAGGGTAAACTACACACGTTTACAGCAACCGTTGAAGGGGAATTTCCGGCCCACACCTACCCCACCGAAGCCAGCCTCGACCTGAAAGTTGGCGCACAGGTGATGTTTATCAAAAACGACATCTCACGGGAAAAACTCTACTACAATGGTAAAATCGGGCGAATAACCAGCATTGACAGTGATGTTATTCATGTAAAGAGTCAGCAGGATGGCGAAGACATTTCGGTGTATCCGGTTGACTGGACCAATATACGATACACCCTCGATCCGAATACAAAAGAAATCAAGAGTGAACCCATTGGCACGTTTACCCAATTCCCGCTGAAACTCGCCTGGGCTATTACCGTCCACAAAAGCCAGGGGCTTACGTTTGATAAGGCCATTATCGACGTATCGTCAGCGTTTGCACATGGGCAGGTATACGTAGCGCTTAGCCGATGCAAGACCTTCGCGGGACTAGTGTTGCGTTCGCCTATTCCATCGCATAGCATCAAAACGGAACTGGAGCTAGAGGATTTCCACGAGCAGGTTCAGTTGAAAACACCCAACGAGCAGCATCTGCATGAATCGAAACGAACGAACCAGCAGAATTTGCTCCGTGAGCTGTTTTCGTTTGAGCGAGCCACTTCACTCCTTTACCGATGTCGGCGGGTTGCTAACGAACATGCCAGCAGTTTACCCGACGAATTAATGCCCATGCTGGCCCAGCTCACGGAAGAACTTCGGACGAGAGCCCACGACGTAACGCAACGATTTGTGCAACAGCTCCCGCACTATTTCTCGCAGGAGGCACTGCCCGAAAACAACGAACAGCTTCAGGAACGCGTACGAAAGGCGGGGGCCTATTTCCAGGCATTGTTAGGCAGCGAGTTTTTACCATTCCTTCAGCGCTGCCCAACCGACAGCGACAACAAAAAAGTGCGCGACCTGCTGCTGGAAACAATGGATGAACTGGAAAAGGAGCTGTTTAGCAAGTTTCGTAGTTTCGATAGTTGCCGGGATGGCTTCCGGGCGTTAGCTTACTTACAGGCACGTAACCATGCCGAACTGGATTTCCAGCCAGAACGTAAAAAACTCGAACGACAGGAAACAGCTACTTCCGATGGTTCCTCACGCGGTGGATTGTATGGGGCGTTGATGAAATGGCGTAATGACATGGCTGGCGAACACAATACCTCCGGCTTCATGGTGCTTCCTCAGAAAACGATCGTCGAGCTGGCCAAAATTCGTCCTACCACAATGGAAGAGCTATTGGCGATCAAAGGTTTTGGCAAGACAAAAGTGAAGCAGATTGGCGATGAAATACTACGTATCGTCCGGGAGAATCCACCAGGGCGGTCGGGCAGTTCAACTACGCCAAAAGAGAAAGTCGCCAAGCCACCCAAAGAACCCAAGGAATTGTCGCCCGCGATTACACTGGCCTTTTTTCAATCGGGAAAAACCATTGCCGAAATTGCCGCCGAACGTAGTCTGGCCGTATCCACCGTCGAGAGTCATCTGGTGCGCTACGTTGGTACGGGCGAGTTAGCAGTTGAAACGCTGTTACCTGCCAGGAAAATCGCAACGATACAGGCCTATCTCGAAACCTATCCATCCGAATCTCTAAGTGAAATCAGGCAAGCCTTAGGTAACGACGTCTCTTACAGCGACATCCGCTACGTACAATACGCCATGCGGGCGGAAGCCGGAGCAAATGGCGCGTAGGAATAAAGCTCTGTGTATCTATTTTACTCCCTGTGAATCTCTGTGTTATAAATTCTTTAATATCCCCCGTAAAACTTTCGAAGCCCCCACTCGATGGCAACGAACGTCAGCACGGCGAAGAATAACCACCGCCAGTTGATAAGTTCGTCCATCTCTTCCGTACTCGTCAAACGCGCAGGATGCGGGCGGTTTGTGAGCGTCTGGACAAGGTTATCCATGTTAGCGGAACTGTAGAACTGTCCGCCCGTCTGTTTCGATAGCTGCCGGAGCAGACCGTGATCGGCAGTCGTGTTGAGGGCTTCCACTTGCAGATCACGTACCACAAACTGCCCCGCCGATTGTTCCGTTTTTCCATTTACGTTTACCGTCGCCCGGAACCGATAGGCGCCCTCAGGTAGGCGACTAATTTCAAAGCGGTTGTTAGCGGCCGTGGGCGTATAATTGTACGAACGCGTCAGTCCTTTCTCGTCGCTGATTTCGAGCCGAACAGGTTTATCATACAATTGCTCGTAAATATCGTTGTAGAGTTCGGTTAGGAAAATAACTTTCTCGCCCGCCACAAATTCGCTTCGGATGGGATAGACACGGAGTTTACGTCGATCTTCTTTCACCGAAATCAATTGAATAACCTTCTGAATCAACTCATCCACCACGTCCTGTTTATCGGTCAGAGCGAATTCCTCAAGTCGCCAACTCCACAACCCTTCACCCGCCAGCACAGCCGTTTTGCGGGGACTCGTTACGTTCAACGCCAACAATGGCTTGGTCGTACGAACATTGCCTACTTGTTGCCACAGGACTACTTCACTACCCGATTGCAACCGAAACTCACCATACGGCACCGACATTGGCGGAAGTTTGGACAGGATGTCAAGCCGGGCCGGATCGAGATTTAATTGTTTGAATTCAGGATTGAACACCCCCGTCACCTTATCGCTTTGACCCAGTTGCGCTGACACCTGCATCACTGAATTCGACGTATTGAATGGCCCCAGCGAAGACTGATTACCCAGGACAAATAATATCGGCGTATTTTTAGCCAGATATTTCTGAAGCAAGGGACTACTCACACCCCCATTGTCGGGAATCTGGTGCAGAATAATTAAATCATAGGTTTTGTCTGCTAACGGAGCGGTCTCAGCCGATACGCCTGTCAGAATGCGGACATCAAGCTCGTAGTTCAGATTTCTTTCCAGAATGTTACGTAGCGCTTTCACATCAGGGTGAGGAGCCAGCGCCAGCAGGAGTACTTTCTCTTTGCCGTCAATAACATCCAGATACACATCCTGGCGGTTGTTTCGCGTGCTGAATTCACCCGGCTGCGGCAATACTTCTACTACGTAATGCTGAACGCCTTTCTGAGTCGCCGTTGTCTGAAACGTAATTTGATTGAAGCTATCGTTACGTCCACCCACTGTTCCGGCAAAACTGACGGATTGACGCCCTAATTCCTTGCCGTTTTGTCGCAATACGACTGTCCCGCTACGTCCCTGAAACCCATTGCTTACGATCTCTGCCTGCACAGGAAACTGATTCCCTAAATACGCAATCCGGTTGGCGACAACGCCTTTCAGTTGAATATCCCGCTTAGGAATCGTATCGCCCAGGCCAACGGTTTGCACGGCAAAGGGATATTGCCCAAAGGTCGGCGAAACGCCCTGATTGAAAATACCGTCCGATACCAGCACTACGTCGGTTAAGTTACGCCCCTCATAGTCTGACCGGATGCCCGACAGTAAACCCGACAAATCAGTTGTGCGGCTGGTAAAAGGAATTTGAGTTAAGTCAGGTCCGCCGTCGCGATCGTTGGCAATACTGTCGCCAAACACCCGGATAGCCACGTCCAGACCTTTGTCTGTTAGCTGCTGGCGAAGGGTTTGTAAAGCCGTCAATGACCGGTTGAGCGCGGGCCGCCCCGCTGCCGCTACCGACTCAGAATTATCAATCGCTAAGACAACTTTAGGCTTTTCAGTCAGCGTGCGTAGGCTCCGAATAAGTGGATCCAGGAGTAAAAAACATAGGAAGCTAACGACTACGAAACGTAGCGCGGCTAATCCATAGGTTGTTCGTTTATCGAATCCACCAACGGTAGCCAATCCAGGCCGGGCTCCACTTCCCACCAGGCGAGGAAGTGGTTGGTACATGGCAAATGCATATACTGCTCCAACCAGCAGACATACCAGAATCCACCAGGGCGAGGATTGAAAAATAACGTCTGAGCGCACGTAGTAAATGATGAATTATGAGTGATGAATGACGAATGACGTTCTGTGGGATACTATCGTATCACTCATACTTCATCATTCATCATTCATAATTAGGTTAACATTCCCCCATCAACCTGCAACACCTGACCGGTGATGTAGCGAGAGAGGTCGGAAGCCAGAAAAACAGCGCAATCGGCTACCTCACCAGGTTGCCCACCACGCTTCATTGGAATCTGCTGCTTCCATTCTTCGAGAGCCTTTTCATTAATTTCGCCCGTCATTTCAGTCTCGATAAAACCCGGAGCGATCGCATTGGAACGTATGTTACGTGAACCAAGCTCCAACGCTACCGACTTCGTGAAACCAATAATGCCCGCCTTTGAGGCTGCGTAGTTAGCCTGCCCCGCGTTGCCACGAATGCCCACTACAGACGTTAAATTAATGATTGAACCCGATTTTGCCTTCATCATGGATTTGATGGCCGCTTTGGTCAGGTTAAAGACCGACTTTAAGTTAACGTTAATAACGGTGTCCCATTGTTCTTCCGACATCCGCATTAACAGGCCATCTTTAGTAATGCCTGCATTATTGATCAATACGTCCAGTTTTCCAAAATCGGCAAGGACCTGAGTAATGAGATCATCGGCAGCCTGATAGTCTGAAGCATCCGATCGATAGCCTTTCACCTGCCCACCAAATGCCCGAAGTTCGTCCTCCAAAGTCTGTCCTTTTTCCACACTTGATAAATATGTGAAGGCAACGGCGGCACCTTCCTGAGCAAATTTCTGGGCCATTGCCCGACCAATTCCACGCGACGCACCTGTAATAAGCGCAACTTTTCCTGTCAGTAAACTCATTTTTAATAGATAATGTATAATGCTCAATGTATAATGGTCACAGCAATGCATAATTACCCATCGTGCATTGTGAATTACACATTAAATGTTGTCAAAAATAGCAGTTTAGGCTTAAACGGCAAGGAAATCTAACGCTATTGAAGAACGTAGCGAACAGCAAAATTACCCGTCAATCCAGTTGAGATACCTGCATTCCAGATTTTATTATTGCTCATTCCATTCAACCCCTCCGCAGTTAAATAACTAACCGAAGCGTTCGCTAATGAAGTTTCAATAATGAATCGTTCACCAGCCATATAGGCTAGGCCAATTGTTAGGCCGCCGTTGACATTATTCGCCGACTCAGAATTATAGTGGGTATATCCTGCGTTTACGCGTGTGTAGGGCGTTGATCGGGTTGACGCCCAATAACGTTGAAAGTACGGAGAAATACCAACTCCCCAAAGGACATTATCTACAGCCGGCACGCTCGAGTTTTCAGTCTTATTAAAATTGTAAGAAATAGGCATAGTTATACCGAACAGACTGTTCTTTTTGACAAAAAAACCAATTGAGGGATTGAACGAATAGGTTCTATTTGATGACTAATAAGCTAAGGTGGAGATACTTCCAGACTGGCTGTCTTTCTGGCTGTTTACTGAAAAACCGCCTTCTAAAACCCACTTACCTGGATCTGTTTGGGCATTCGCACGTTCTGCGGGCGTGTTAGCATGTCGATCGGAGCCAGTCCAATAAACTAAACCAGCACTTAGGCTAGCCGTGCTTAAAGGTAATGAACTGGTCGCAGCCAGGAGCTGTAAACTTAGTCGGTTGGTTAGAAAGTAATTTGCATCAGCCTCCAGACGTGGATTAATAGTCAAAGATGAAGAGTTGACGCCAGTCGGTTGCCCGTTATCGTCGAAAGAAGGCTGCTTCCTATTTACTACGTTGACCGACAATCCAGCTCCGGCAAACAGATAAACAGAATTAACCTGCTAGTACCGGCGAACGAACGGAGTTGATGATATAGATACGTTGCTCGAAATATAAGTCAGGTTTGGAGTAGCCGCTGCCTGTTGCCGACCGAATGTTGACACAAAAGAAGCTGACTAACCAGCTAACCAATTATCCGACCAGAAGCGGCCAGTTGTCAAGCTAATAGCAGGAAACCATGTCGTTGTAACATTATCGGAAGGACTCTTCTGCCGACTATAATTAGTAGATACACTACCATTTAAAATTCCATTGCCCTTTTGCGTTTGCGCCATCGCTGCGCTGGTGAAGAGTAAACCCGTCATCACTAGTACCTGTTTTTTCACATTGTTGAGTATCAAAGGTTCGAATTATTCTACAGCTCAGTTGATTTTAGAAAGACATTTGGTTAAAGCAAGGTATTTTTTTATATCATTGAATTGTCCTAATAAATCTTAACTTTTGTTAATATTGACAATTATATTATGTATAAGGCTAAGATGATTTAAGTAGTCCGTGAGAAATAGTTTGCATTATTTTCTAACTTGCCCTCATGGGACGAGTAAATACTCCGGTTCTAACCGATATCCAACGTGCCGATTTAGAACGTGAATTAAAAACCAATGATAGCCATAGCTTTCGGATGCGTTGCCAAGCCATCCTACTCAAAGCGGCTGGCCGTAAATCGAAAGATGTTGCCCAGATTGTGGGCATGTGCCATGTGAGTGTTAATAGCTGGCTGAAACGCTTTAAAACCGATGGACTCGCAGGACTACAAACCAAACCAGGACGGGGACGTAAACCCTTGCTGGATAAAGTAGCCGACAAAGATGCGG
>NZ_FOLQ01000009.1 GCF_900112365.1 Spirosoma endophyticum
GGTTGGCTTTGACAGCGGCTAGCACCGCATCTTTGTCGGCTACTTTATCCAGCAAGGGTTTACGTCCCCGTCCTGGTTTGGTTTGTAGTCCTGCGAGTCCATCGGTTTTAAAGCGTTTCAGCCAGCTATTAACACTCACATGGCACATGCCCACAATCTGGGCAACATCTTTCGATTTACGGCCAGCCGCTTTGAGTAGGATGGCTTGGCAACGCATCCGAAAGCTATGGCTATCATTGGTTTTTAATTCACGTTCTAAATCGGCACGTTGGATATCGGTTAGAACCGGAGTATTTACTCGTCCCATGAGGGCAAGTTAGAAAATAATGCAAACTATTTCTCACGGACTACTTATTTTACTAACTTACGGTCGACTGTAGACTAATAACTGACGACTAATTCTATGTACGTTGACTTCGATAAACTGCCCGATACAGCCCGCGTTTGGGTCTATCAGGCGAACCGTCCACTAACGGACGGCGATGTGAAAACTATTCAGGAGACCCTACAACCAGCACTAAGTCAATGGGCTGCGCACGGGCAGCCGTTGCTGGCATCGGCACAGGTAATTAAAAATCGATTTGTTGTAGTTGGTGTCGACGAAGGATATGCCCTACCCAGCGGTTGCTCAATTGATGCATCCGTGCGGATATTACAGGATATTGGTCGTCAGATAGGCCGAAGCGACGGACCGATTGATTTTTTCGACCGCTCAGTGGCTGTTTTGGTAACTGACGGTTCTGTACAGTCATTTGCGTTACCGATGATTAGAGAAGCGGCTACCAATGGTTCGTTAACACCCGACACCACAGTATTCAATACGTTAGTTAAAACAAAAGCTGAGTTTCTGGCAAATTGGCAAATTCGAGCGGGCGACTCCTGGGTAAAGCGGTATTTTAAGTCAATAACGGCTTAGACAGGTTCTTAATTAAAGGAAGCCGGCCCGTCACTAACTAAACTTTGGTTAGTGACGGGCCGGCTTTAACGTTGTCAAATATGGAAACGTTCCCTGCCAAATAGTCATAAAATGATGATTTTAAGCGCTTATTTGAACAAAGGATTAATTTTTGCAGTCGTTCCTTAAAACAACTCGACGAATAGGTTGCGTGTAATTATCGAATTCGTTGAGGATTGCCGACAGTAAACGGCAATTAACTCTTACTTTTATGGCGACCATACACGAAGTTATGTCAGATACGCCAACTCGCGACGAAGACCAATTGCTACCCGACGGAGAGCCCATCGAACAGCCCTCGGCCGACACACCCGCTCGTGGTTATACCGATGAGCAGAAGTATCGAATTTTTAACAAGGAGTTTATGCCACACATCGACTCCATGTACAATTTTGCTTTTCGGCTAACGACCGATGAGGACGACGCCAACGACCTTGTACAGGATACCTATTTGAAGGCATTCCGGTTTATTTCGTCCTTTGAGCAAGGAACTAACGCCAAAGCATGGCTGTTTCGGATACTGAAGAACAGCTTCATTAACGATTATCGGAAAAAAAGTAAAGAACCGGCTAAGGTAGATTATCAGGACGTTGAAACGACTTATAATTCTGAAGACGCCGAATCTGAACACACAGTTGACCTACGGGCCGAATCTGTTTCTGATTTAATTGGCGATGAAGTCGCAACGGCCTTAAACTCGTTGCCGGTGGATTTTCGGACAGTTATTATCTTGTGCGACATCGAAGGATTTACGTATGAGGAAATGGCAAAAATTCTGGATATTCCTATTGGTACTGTTCGGTCTCGATTGCACCGCGCCCGCAACCTGTTGAAAGAAAAATTGCGTGATTACGCATCTTCAATGGGATACAAAGAAGAAAATGAAGAATAAACCGAACTTTTTCTAAGTATAAATTGGTTCTGCTCATAACTTAATGGTATTATTATTCTTGGAATAAATAAAATTTTTCCAATGCAAACCTCGTTGTCATCATCATCTTCATCCGATACAAAGCCCGAGATGAAAGAACATTGCGAT
This sequence comes from Spirosoma endophyticum, assembly GCF_900112365.1. Taxonomy (GTDB): domain Bacteria; phylum Bacteroidota; class Bacteroidia; order Cytophagales; family Spirosomataceae; genus Spirosoma; species Spirosoma endophyticum. The sequence continues at coordinate 1,995 of NZ_FOLQ01000009.1, forward strand.
CACCGGGCCGATTGTTTGAAGATGATTCAGTTGATTCTGGATGGAGAAGCCACCGAACAACAACTCGCCGGAGTGAAAGCGAATCTGGAATCTTGCAAACCTTGTATTGAGATGTATCATCTTGAACAGGAAGTGAAGGAATTATTGACGAAACGGATAGAAAAAAGATGCTGCCCTGAGCAGTTAGTGGCAACGATTAAATCCCGTATTCTAACTTTCAGTTAATAGCTACTGAAGCAATTGGGGTAATTAAGGAATGCTGTGTAAGCACCCTTGATTACCCCAATTAACTTATTATCCATTCAACACCTTTTTCCTACGTGGACGGTAAACTAATTATCTTTTCAGCCCCCTCTGGTTCGGGCAAAACAACCATTGTTAAACATTTGCTGGCCGAGAACGAAAATCTCGGCTTTTCTATTTCAGCCTGCACGCGTGACCGCCGGGGCCGATCAGAAGAGAATGGCAAAGACTATTATTTTTTGACGCCCGAAGTATTCAAGGAAAAAATTGATAATAACGAGTTTGTCGAATGGGAAGAGGTTTATATCGGTGCTTTCTATGGTACCTTGAAATCAGAGATTCAACGTGTTTGGGACAGTGGCAAACATGTATTGTTTGATGTAGATGTTCAGGGGGGCTTAAAGTTGAAAGAGTATTACGGAGAGAAAGCACTGGCCGTTTTTGTGAAGGTTCCAGATGAAGAAACGCTACGTCAACGCCTGATTGGCCGTGGTTCTGAAACCGAAGAAAGTTTGTCAAAACGGTTGTTTAAAGTGCACTTTGAAATGAGCTTTCAAAACCGATTTGATGTCGCTTTGGTAAATGATGATCTTGAAACATCTCTCAAAAAAGCGCAGAAGTTGGTTGATGATTTCGTGAATGAAAATAAAGTACCTGCAAAAGGAACGGTAATATAAGTGAATCGTCGTCAGTCGATGGTAGCCACTATCGACTGATGACGATTCACCATTGATTCATTATGAAAATTGGCTTGTTTTTCGGCTCGTTCAACCCCATCCATATTGGCCACCTGATTATTGCCAATACGATGGCTACTACCACAGATTTAGAGCAGGTATGGTTTGTCGTGTCACCGCAGAATCCGTTTAAAAAGACTAAAAGCCTTTTGCATGAGTTTGATCGGATCGATATGGTCGAACGCGCTATTGCCGACAATAGCCGCCTGAAAGCTACAAATATCGAGTTTTCCATGCCTAAGCCCAGTTATACGATTGATACGTTGGCTCGGATTAGCGAAAAATATCCGCAGCATACATTTCGCCTTATTATGGGCGAAGACAATCTGGAGCAATTCGCTAACTGGAAAAATTACGATAAGATATTGGAATACTATGGGCTGTACGTATATCCACGTCCGCGTTCAGCTGAAAGCCAGCTTAAAATTCATCCCAATGTTCGACTAGTGGAAGCGCCTTTGCTCGATATTTCAGCAACTTTTATCCGGGAAAGTCTCCGTGCAAACAGGTCGATTCGCTACATGGTACCCGACGTAGTGGAGGAAATGATTGGACGAAAAAAGTTTTACGTATGACTATCACGAGTGGAAACCCGCTATATAAGTACCAACAGACTACGACTTTCTAGCCGCGTTACTCAGGGAATCCCATTTTGAAATGTAATCTCGGTGGCTAAGCCGATGGCACTCATTCGAATGGCAACCGAGCGACTCATTGATTTACCACCTGGTTGATCGCAATGAATACCTTTTTCCAGGAAATATATGTAGAATTTCTGATTCCGGTCGGCAATCTGATTGACGTCTGGTCGACCTAGCAACTCACCAATAGTGTTGGCTGTTTTCCCTTTCAGATTCTGAACTTCAGCTTTAAAACCCGGTACTAACGTAGCACGGACACCTTTGCATCCGCCCCGATCGCTCCGCCATTTTTTTAGGTCAAGCTTACCAAACTGGTCAGGTGCAGAACTACAACCCGACATACTTGCCATGAGCAACGATACCAGAAAAAGCCGTTGCATTACATCCTGTACATTACTCATTGTTCATTATAAAGCACTTGCAAAAGTGTTTGACCGACGGCCTTAAGCGTTCCCCGGTCAATATTGCTCATGTTGTCTTCCGCCGTGTGCCAGGCTGGAAAGAAACCGCCCGATCCAATGTTTGTATGAATAATGTCAATCATTGGAATCTTTGCAATCGTGTTCGGTGCCACATGGTCGTCTGTAATTTGACCACCGGGTGTATCGACAAAATATTGACTATAGCCCACTCGACTGGCTGTTTGCCAAACGTTATTGACAACCGAAGGCGCAAACTGCATTGAAAGGCCTTCCTTAGCAAACGTAGCACCTTTGGCACCAACCATATCTAGCAGAATACCATAATAAGCAGAGTATCCTGGCTTGTGCAAATGCTTAGCCCAGTAGCGCGAACCAAGACAGAAACCGATGTAATCATACTGATTACCACTTTCTTTCTCGAAATCATTCGAGGCTTTCTCGCCATTGCCCCAATCTTCGGCATCGAAGAAAATAAGGTCAATGCCGACGGTTGGTTTCTTATTACTTTGCTGAATGCTACGTGCCAGTTCGAGCAAAACACCTACACCGCTCGCTCCATCATTAGCCGCAGTGACGGCTTTGTTCTGATCGGCTTTATCTGGGTCCTGATCGGCGTGTGGACGTGAATCCCAGTGCGATGCCAGCACGACACGTTTGGCGGCTTTAGGATTAATGCTCCCAATAATATTGCGAGCATTCAGTTTCTTTCCATCCCAGGTGGTTGCCACAAATGACTGTTCCGTAACCTCACAACCAAACTGTTTTAGCTTGGCCGCGAGGTAATTGCCGGTCTGAACGTGGGCAGGGGTGTTAGGAACGCGCGGTCCAAACTTAACCTGGCGGTCAATGTATGTATAGGCCGAATCAGCATTGAAAAGCGGAGCCGATACCAAGGGCACCTGTTGTTCGGTGGTTTGCGTGGTATCACTCTGATTCTGCTTAGTTTTACAGGCACTGACGCTTAGCAGAAAAGCCAGTGCGAAAAGCATGATAGATCTAGTCATTCAAATGTGTCTGGGCCAACCCAGGGATTGACATGCAATAGTTAAATAGTCAGTCAGTTATAAATAGTAACCGACGTATTGGTGAAATTACTATTCTTCATACGCCCAGTCGATCTGGTGTTTCATGTCTTTGATTGCCAATCCCTGCGCCTTGAAATAGGAACGAATCTGATCTACCTTGTCGTATTGGCGCTGGTCCTTATACTCCCGATACAGCGTTAGTAAGCCTTCCAGAATGGGCTGGTTATCAGTGCCTTCCTCTTTCAGCCCGAGCACGTCCTGCATGAACGTAATAAACGACTCTTTGAGTAAATTGAAAACCTCTTCGCCGAGAACCGATGCCTGAAGCTGGTTCAGGTAAAGCATATTGATGTACTTCAACAGCGTGAACAATTGGGCAATGCCAACGGCCGTGTTGAGATCGTCGTTCATCGCTTCGTAAAACTGTTGAATAGCCTGCCGAATATCCTGTTGCTTCGTTTCGTCTTCATTGCCTTCACCTGCTTTATAGCTCATGCTCTTGATGACCCGTAAGCCATTAGCCAATCGGCGGTAGCCTTTCTGAGCAGCTTTAAGCGCATCGTTCGAAAAATCGAGCGTACTACGGTAATGGGACTGAAGCATAAAAAACCGCACAGTCATGGGGCTGTAAGCTTGTTCAAGCAAATAGTGCGAACCCGCAAATAATTCAGATGGCAGGAACGAATTACCCAGTGATTTCGACATTTTCTGACCGTTAACAGTCAGCATGTTCGAGTGCATCCAGTACCGGACAGGATCATGACCCGTCAACCCATCTCCCTGGGCAATTTCGCATTCGTGGTGAGGAAACTTTAAATCCATTCCACCGCCGTGAATATCGAATTGCTTACCCAAATATTTGGTACTCATGCAGGTGCACTCTAAATGCCAGCCAGGAAACCCTTCGCCCCAAGGGGAGTTCCAGCGCATAATGTGTTCCGGAGCGGCCCGTTTCCAGATGGCAAAATCAAGTGGGTTACGCTTCTCCGACTGACCGTCCAGTTCGCGGGTGTCGTTCAGCAAATCTTCCAGAATCCGTCCAGAAAGCTTTCCGTAATTTCCACCCCGCTGGTTGTACGTTTCAATATCAAAATAAACGGACCCGTTCGATTCGTAGGCGAGTTCTTTTGACAACAAAGCCTGTACCGCTTCAATCTGCTCCACCATATGGCCCGTTGCCGTTGGTTCGATGCTCGGCGGGAATGTATTGAACTGCGCCATCACAGTATGAAAATCATTCGTGAAGCGCTGAACAATCTCCATCGGCTCTACCTTTTCCAGCTTGGCCATTCGCCCGATTTTGTCTTCGCCTTCATCTCCATCGCCAACCAGGTGGCCTACATCCGTCAGGTTACGAACGTAGCGAACTTTGTAGCCGATAAATGTCAGGTAGCGATAGAGCGTATCGAAGGTTAGAAACGTACGAACATTGCCAAGGTGAACATAATTATAGACCGTTGGGCCGCAAACATACATGCCTACATAGGGCGCATTGAGCGGTTCAAACAGTTCTTTTTTGCGGGAAAGCGTATTGTATAAATGAAGCGGTTGCATTGCTTGATTGACTGTTTCGAGAATACTGATATAGGAATTAACTTGCCTGATTGGCATTTGCGAGCGAGCGTAAACGTTCTGCGACAACAGCGGGCCGCCGACGCATAAAATTCCTTTGTCAGCATAGCAGAAATGATCCTGTTCATGAGGGCGAAGTTACGGATTGTTCGGCGGAAAACGGTAGCCCGCCTACGCGGCCCGGTGGGTTTTGGTTATATTCGCGTTTTGTTTTGAGAATTGACCCACTCAAGTTCCATAATGCACGTAGTGGAAGTAGGCGCAAACGCCCGGTATCAGAAAGAATTTATTCAGTTTCCCGTACGACTCTATCGGAACGATACGTGTTGGATTCGACCATTAGATACCGACGTTGAGGAGGTGTTCGATCCGGCTCGCAACAAACGTTTCGAACATGGTGAGTGCGTTCGGTATCTGTTGTTAAACGAAAAACAGGAAACAATCGGGCGTATTGCGGTTTTCGTTGACCACGAAATTGCCAACCTCGACAATGACCAACCCACGGGTGGGTGCGGCTTTTTTGAATGCATCAACGATCAGTCGGCAGCGTTTATGTTGTTTGATGCAGCTAAAAAATGGCTCCTGAGCAAAGGTATGGAAGCGATGGACGGCCCCATTAATTTTGGCGACCGCGACCGTTGGTGGGGCTTACTGGTAGATGGATTCGACCGGGAGCCAAATTACTGTATGCCCTACACCAAGACCTATTACATTCCTTTTTTCGAGAACTACGGCTTTAAAGACTATTTCAAACAGTTTACGTTCGGTATTCCAACGACCTGGGCTAAACTGGTCGATATGTCGCAGGCAGTGAAGGAACGGGCTCAACGTATTTACCAAAACCCTGACTACAGTTTCCGGACGATTGATAAAAATCAGCTTCCGCAGGCGGCCGAACAATTTCGGCATATTTACAACGCAGCCTGGGGGGGGCATAGTGGCGTCAAGGAAATGTCGGCCGAACAGGCACAGGTTTTAATGCAGAAATTGAAGCCGGTTATTGACGAAAAAATTATCTACTTCGCTTATTATCAGGATGAACCGGTTGCCTTTTTTGTTTGCCTTCCCGAATTGAATCAGATATTTAAGCACATTAACGGGAAACTCAATCTGATCGGTAAGTTGAAATTTCTGTGGCATGTGCTTCTGAAAACAAACCATAAAGCATTTGGTGTGGTATTTGGCGTAGCACCGGAACATCAGGGAAAAGGCGTTGAGGCCGCAATTGCGCTGCGGATGCCCCACGAAGCGGATCACAATCCTAATTTTCAATATACTGAACTGGAAATGAACTGGGTTGGTGATTTCAATCCAATTATGGTACGTTTCGTCAGTCAATTAGGGTCGAAAATTGTGAAGACCCATGTAACGTATCGGTATTTATTTGACCAAACCAAACTCTTTAAACGATGCCCCGTAATTGGGCGGAGAAAGTAAGTATTTGTTTTCTGCTAGCTGATAGTAGCCGGCAGAAAACAGTAAACCGTAAACAGAAAACTTCTTACAATGAGTCTACTAACCGTTGGTTCCGTGGCGTTTGACGCGCTGGAAACCCCGTTCGGCAAAACCGACAAGATTATCGGTGGAGCTGCCACCTACATTACGCTCTCGGCATCGTATTTCACGAAAGAGAATAACTTAGTTGCCGTTGTGGGTGACGATTTTCCACAAACCATGATTGATGATCTCAATCAGCATGGTGTCAATACCGAGGGACTGCAAATTCGGGTAGGAGAGAAGACATTTTTCTGGTCGGGTAAGTACCACAACGACATGAACACCCGTGATACGGTGGAGGTGCAGTTGAACGTAATGGAAGATTTCGATCCGGTCGTTCCTGAATCGTATCAGGATTGTGATTATCTGATGCTGGGAAATACCGCTCCGTCTATTCAACAGATGGTGATTGAGCGGCTTCACAAACGCCCGAAACTCATTGTGCTCGACACCATGAACCTCTGGATCGAAATCGCTAACCCCGATTTGATGAGTTTGCTTAAACTGGTGGACGTATTGGTGGTAAATGACGAAGAAGCCCGACAATTAACCCATGAATATTCACTGGTGCGGGCCGCGGCTAAAATTCGGACAATGGGCCCTAAAACGGTCATTATCAAGAAAGGAGAGCACGGTGCTCTGCTGTTCAGCGAAGATCAAGTCTTCTTTGCCCCAGCGTTGCCGCTCGAAGAAGTATTTGATCCAACGGGTGCGGGCGATACGTTTGCGGGAGGTTTCATTGGCCATTTGGCTAAAACAGATGATATTTCATTCGAGAACATGAAACGAGCTATTATTTACGGTTCGGCAATGGCCTCGTTCTGTGTAGAAAAATTCGGCGCTGAACGGATAATGAACCTGACGGAGCAGGAAATTCAGACGCGAGTTAGCGAATTTGTGACCCTATCGGCTTTCGGACTGGAGTAAACCAATTTCAGTCAGACATATAGACCTGTTTTTGTTATCTTGGATGGCAAAAACAGGTTTTGTATTTTAGGCAGTATTAAGTCCTTTTTTATGGCGGATTTCACTAACCAGGTTGCCTTCGTTACCGGTGCTGGTTCGGGTATTGGTCGGGCAACGGCTGTTGCGTTTGCCAACGCTGGAGCGCGGGTCGTTGTCGCTGACATAAATGACGCAAGTGGGCGCGACACTGTTGAACAAATTCAGAAATCGGGTGGTGATGCCTTATTCATAGCCTGCAACGTAGCAGAATCCGCACAGATTAATGCCGCTGTTCATCAGACAGTTGCTACGTATGGACGTTTGGATATTGGTATTAATAATGCGGGCATCGGTGGCAAGTTTGGACGATTACTAGATCAAACGCCAGAAGATTTTAATCAGATGATGGCGGTGAATATTGGGGGCGTATTTTATGGAATGCAGGCCCAGATTCGCCAGATGTTAACCCAAAAAGAAAACGGTCATCAATCTGAAAATAATGTAGGCAAGGTCCGTCCTGCCGGTGGTCGTATTGTGAACGTATCCAGCATTGCGGGTGTCCGGGGAATGCCGATGGGAGCGCCCTACAGCGCGTCAAAACATGCTGTAATTGGGTTAACCAAGACTGCCGCGCTGGAATACGTTCGGCAAAATATACGTATCAATGCCGTTTGCCCGGTGTATACGCACTCCACCATGGTCGACGAACTGATCAGCACCGCACCAGGCATGGAAGAAAGGATGCGTAAGATGATCCCAATGGGTCGGTTTGGGCAGCCAGACGAAATTGCCCAGGCTATTTTATGGCTCTGTTCCGACGGAAATGCTTTTTTTACGGGCCAGGCCATTCAACTAGATGGTGGAATGACGGCGGGTTAATTACAAAAGGCTGGCCATCCACTCTTCCTCTTTTGCTCGCATTTGCGCGGCTTCTTCATCGGTTTTGTCGCCATAGCCGCAGAGATGAAGCATACCGTGGGCTAATACCCGGCGCATTTCCTGTTCAGCTGAAATGCCTAACTGTTGAGCGTTGTCGGCAACGCGGTCAACGCTGATGAAAATATCTCCTTCGAGTTTTTCTTCCTCTTCGCTCTGGTCGAACGTAATGATATCCGTATAATAATCGTGTTGCAGGTAGTCGCGGTTGACTTGCAGGACGTAGTCGTCGGAGCAGAAAATATAATTTAAGTCCCCCACCGTATAGCCTTCGGCCTCAGCCTGCTGTTTAAGCCACTGGCGAGTTGCCTGTTTTCGGGTGAGTTTATACGGTACGTCCTCGTTGAAAAACCGAATCATAATTGGTTACTTAACTTTTGGTAGTGTCTCTCCCTATTATTCAAATCAATTTCAGTACGTCAGGCCATACGTAGCGGTAACTAGGATAAAACCCGCCGTCCGGACATTTCTGCGAAACCAACTCGGCATTCGTCGCGCCTAGATTTTCGTAAAATGTTCGGGCATTGCTGTTTTGTGGTAATACCCATAAATAAAAACCTGACTTAGGATTTTTGTGGTATGTCCAGCGAGCTGCCGATTTGATTAGAAAGGTGCCAATACCTTTTCCTTTCTGCTTTGCATGAACGTGCAGATTGTCGAGTAATGTTCCCCAAATAGGATCTTTATCAACGTGGATACAGGCAAAACCATAAATTGTCCCTTCGGACTCGGCTACGATAATATACTGATTTGGTGTTGGTTGCATTAGGCGTTCCTGCCAAACGTGCTGTCTATTTTCAGGTACAGGACCATTCAGAAATTCATCTCTCCAAATACCTCTGTAGTTTTGTTGCCAGCTGAGGCTGTGCAGCCGGGCAATCTGCTCCGCATCGTTAGAAGTTGCCTCTCTGTACGTTATCATGGTTTGGCAGACGTTAGTCAGACAAATGTAAAAATCAGTCGTTTCGATACAAATTCATCACATTCGTAAAAACTCATCCATGAAAGCCATCCTTCTTACCGAAAAACACCAACCTGTTCAACTCGTTGATGCGCCAACACCCACTGCGGGACCGGGTAACGTGCTCATAAAACTCAAAGCTGCAGCCCTGAATCACCGCGATATTTTCATTCAGCAGGGTTTATATCCAGGTATAAAATTGCCAGTCATTCTGGGTTCCGACGGAGCGGGCATTGTGGCCGAAGTTGGCGAAGGCGTTGATCCGGTCTGGCGTGGGCATGAGGTTGTTATCAATCCATCTATGCACTGGGGCAGTAATCCGAGTTTCTACGGTCCTGATTACCGCATGTTGGGTATGCCTGATAACGGTACGTTTGCTGAATATGTGGTTGTTGGTCTGAATTATATTTGTCCTAAGCCCGTCCATTTGTCATTTGAACAGGCGGCTGCGCTTCCGTTAGTGGGCTTAACCGTCTGGCGGGCACTTATGACGCGTGCCGGGTTGCATCAATCGGGTACGTCTGTTCCCGAAAAAGTGCTTGTTACCGGCATCGGTGGTGGTGCCGCCTTGTTTGCCTTGCAGTTTGCTGTAGCGGCCGGGGCAGAAGTCTGGGTAACCTCTGGGTCTGAAGAAAAATTGATGAAGGCAAAAGCGTTGGGAGCAACGGGTGGGGTCAATTATCACGACCCAGATTGGCACAAAACATTGATGACACAAACGGGTGGGGGACGTAACGGCAATCCAGCCCGGGGTTACTTTGACGTTATCATCGACAGTGCAGGCGGACCAAGCTTCGCCAAGCTTATCGATGTAGCCTCACCGGGTGGGCGGATTGCCTTTTTTGGTGGCACAACGGGCAACATTACTGACATTGTTCCGGCGCGCGTATTTTTCAAACAACTGTCTATTTTCGGTTCGACAATGGGTACTGAGCGGGAGTTCGCCGACATGCTTGATTTCGTAAATGAAAAACAAATTGTGCCCATTATCGACGAAATTTTTTCTCTCGATAAAGTCGAATTAGCCTTTCAGAAAATGGAAGCCGGAAAGCAGTTTGGTAAAATTGTCCTCGAAATCAACAGGTGACTACCTATTTTTTAATGTATTTAACTATTTTGTGTAGAGACATTTCCCCGTTTTAAGTTCAAGTTCTACTTTATAGACAGTTATCCACAGAGTGATTGTGGATAACCCTATACTTACACACATTTTAACATTATCCACAGGCAATGATCAATTATCCTGCTAAGTCGTTCTATTTTTGTTCTCATGCCCATTGTTACTCGTTTAGTTGATCATCTTTTGTCAGAGCGTTTAGATACGTATCGACAGAACGGTTTACTGCGCCAACTCCGAACGTCAGACGGACTTATCGATTTTTGCTCCAACGATTACCTTGGTTTTGCGCGTTCATCGGCGCTTAAAGCCGCCATTCAACAGGCCGATGTCGAACATGCGAACGCTCGTAGTGGGGCGACTGGCTCCCGATTATTGGCTGGTCAAACAACTCTAGCCGATGAAGTTGAGAAGGAATTGGCAGCATTTTATCAAACCGATGCCGCACTCGTTTTTAATTCTGGTTATGACGCCAATCTTGGCCTACTGGCTTGTTTGCCTAAAGCGGGTGATACGTTACTGACAGACGAACTGATTCATGCCAGCATGATTGATGGGGCACGGCTTAGCTACGCTACCCGTCGACGTTTTCGGCATAATGATTTGACTGATCTGGAAACTCAACTTCAACAGGTGACCGGACAGGTTTTTGTCGCCGTTGAATCGGTCTATTCGATGGATGGTGACCTGGCTCCTTTACTCGATCTGGCTGATCTCTGCGATCGTTACGGAGCTGCTTTATTGGTCGATGAGGCCCATGCCACAGGTGTTTATGGCGAACATGGAGAAGGATTGGTGGTTGCATTGGGTTTGCAGAAACGTGTTCTGGCTAGAGTTCATACGTTCGGAAAGGGCTTGGGCGTTCACGGAGCCGTTGTTGTTGGTCCGGCTGTGCTACGTGATTATCTTATCAATTTTGCGCGCCCGTTTATCTACACGACGGCTTTACCACCCCACAGCTTTCTAGCCATTCGCTGTGCGCATCAACTGGTAACAGCGCAGTCTAAAAGCCGGCCGCAACTGCACGACCGACTAAATTATTTCCGTCAAAAAGCAGGAGAATTATTGCCTGGTGCTTCGTGGACGGACAGCCAATCGCCCATTCAATGTTTGATTACACCGGGCAATGAGCAGGCTCGGTACGTGGCTAACCAGGCACAACGAATTGGTCTGGACGTTCGGGCCATTTTAAGTCCAACTGTTCCGGCTGGGCAGGAGCGGTTGCGTTTATGCATTCATGCGTTTAACTCAACTGCCGAAATAGATCAGTTACTGGCTGTTTTGCAACAAGCCTTGTTCAATGAAATCAGTTTACGAGAATAGATGTCAAAGCCTCTTCAATTAATTGTTGCCGGAATTGGCACCGAAATCGGTAAAACAGTTGCGTCCGCTGTGTTAGTCGAAGCTCTTCAAGCCGACTATTGGAAACCGATCCAATCTGGGGCTTTAGATGATTCAGATACGAATACAGTACGTCAATTGGTGAGCAATTCGGTGTCGGTTTTCCATCCGGAAGCGTATCGGTTAACACAGCCATTGTCGCCCCACGCGGCCGCAGCGCTAGATGGCGTTACGATTGATATGAGCAAAATTATCGTACCCGATACGGATAATTCACTGATCATCGAACTGGCGGGTGGGCTGATGGTGCCTCTCAACAATCATGACCTGAATATTGATCTGGTTCAACGCTTGGGCTTACCTGTTGTCCTTGTATCCAGAAATTACCTGGGTAGTATAAACCACACCTTACTGTCGGTTGAAGCCTGTCGTAGTCGCGCTATTCCGCTTTTAGGCATCCTTTTCAACGGCCCAAACGTTCCGGCGTCAGAAGGCTTCATCTTAAAGTATACGGGTTTACCCTGTATCGGCCGGATAGGGCAGGAGGACGTAGTGACGAAAGACGTGATTAAAAAGTATGCAAGTTTATTACCAGGTCTTCACCAGTTCATTAAACTGCTCTAACAGAAATTTTGATTTCGGACCAACGTGTCCGTTGCCAATGGTTAAATCGCCAATTTGGGTGATAGGTAGTACTTTTTTGGTTGAACTTGTTGTGAATGCTTCGTCGGCGTCATAAAGTTCGGAGAGTAGAACGGGGCGTTCTTCAACCTGGAAATCGCTTTGAGCTAATTGCAGAATCGTTCGGCGTGTGATTCCGTGCAGGATATGTCGACTGGGTGTGATGAGCCGATCCCCTTTGACAATAAAGAAATTACTACGGCTCAACTCACTAATTTCTCCCCCTTTCTGGTAGAGCAAGTCCGATGCGCCAGCCGATTTAATGGCCTGCGCCATCAGGATAACACGTTTATAATCAGTGCTTTTTACTTCAGCCATCTCCCGAACATATTCGTCCAGAATTACCTTGATACCCTGTTCATATTGGATAAGGGGGGTAGGATGAATCGACTCCGCCAGAATGAGCAGATTGGGTCGTTCGATGCTGATGCTGTCGGCCGAATAACCGCCTGTCAATATAAACCGAAAGGCTACGTCCGCTCCACCGCTACGTTCGATCAAATTCATGACAACGGCATAGGTTTCATCTTTGCCAAGTGGCAGTGGCAAATGCATCCGTGAGGCCGAGTTCTGAAAACGTTCCCAGTACCAATCCCACTGAAATGGGCGGCTATTGTAGGTCAGAAAGTAATCGAACAGGCCATAGCCACGAAGTAAGCTAAGGTCTGTAATACCCACAGCAAGCTGCTCTGTAGGGGCAATGGTGCCGTTGAAATAGCCGTAATGCATAGAAATGCGGTGTTTTTCTCCGCTCAAAGATACGTCAAATGAATGTAACGTCTCGGCTGAGTTGAAGAACGGAATAGCTATTAGCCCAAGTCCTTGACAACCAGCTGCACCGTGTACCGGCTTTTCTGCTCCAGTAACAGCTTCTTATTGACCAGTACGCGGTCTATTGTACTTTGATCGTAGTAACGTATTGTAATCAGTTCCAGGCGTTCGTTATAACTGACCCGAAAATCCTGTTTAAGCTGGGCTAACAGCGCTGGTACCCGGTCTGGATTATTGTCCACTACCACCGAGAAACTGATGGCGGTATTTTGCATGAGGTTTATCTTCACACCCGCTTGTGCAAACCGCCCGAAAATCCGGCTCAAATTATCTTCTGCAATAAACGAGAAGTCGTTCGGGTGAAGTGAAATCAGCACCTGATTCACCTTGAAAATAAAGGAAGGAACCAGCAGATGCCGTTCATAATTGCCAATGGCGGTTCCGGGTGCGGCAGGTTTTAGAAATGACTTGACGTAAAGAGGTATAGCCTTGTTTTGCAGAGGTTTAATCGTTTTTGGATGTATAACGGTTGCCCCATAATAAGCCAATTCAATGGCGTCCTGATACGTTATTTTGTCTAAAAGCACGGTGTCATCAAACCATTTAGGGTCAGCGTTCAATACACCCGGTACATCTTTCCAGATAGTAACGCTTTCAGCGTTCAGACAATAAGCAAAAATAGCAGCCGTGTAATCAGACCCTTCTCTGCCAAGCGTAGTCGTTCGCTTATCAGGTGTTTGACCAATGAATCCCTGGGTTATCTTAACCCCTTTTTTCGTGACGCTCTTGTTAATACGTCGCTGGGTCTCCTGCCAGTCAACCCGGCCCTCACGGAACGTTGCATCGGTACGGATCAATTCCCGGGCATCGAGCCAGCGGGCCGGTATGCCGGTTTGTATCAAATGGGCCGTAACAACTTGTGTGGAAAGTACTTCACCCAGGGATACGAGCTGATCATAAACTTCATCGTAGGAAGCAGCGGGAGGATGAGATAGGTAAGCTTCAAGGTGAGCGAATGTCTGATGAACATCGGAAAAATTACCTTCAAGCTCATCCATTATGTCTGTATGATACGTTCGGAGAGCTTCCAACTGGCTTTGGAGTTTTTTCGCCTGCATGTAGCTTCGAACGATTTCTTCCAGGGCATTGGTTGTTTTACCCATTGCCGATATGATCACCACAACGTTCTGACCTTGTGTTCGTATGATCTCGGCCAGGTTCCGGACGCCATCAGCATCTTTTACAGACGCTCCGCCAAATTTGAAAACTTTCATAATCCTCTAAAAAACAGACAGGATTACAAGATTACTAGGATTCTGCTGTATCCTGTATAATCCTGTAATCCTGTTAAAAAACTTCCCCGTTAAACCGTTACTGCCCGACCCGTAAATAGCAATTCGCGAACAGCTGAAGCAATACCCTCTGGATCAAAACCACACTCGTGATGTAGTTCAATCTGCTCTCCGTGCTCAATAACCGCATCGGGAATACCTAAGCGTTTGACGCGGGCCATGTAGCCATGATTGGCCATGAATTCCAGAACCGCGCTGCCGAAACCACCCATTACGCAACCGTCTTCAACCGTTAAAACACGATCAAATCGGCTAAAAATCTGATGTAGTAGCTCTTCGTCCAATGGCTTCACATACCGCATATCAAAGTGAGCGGGTCGAATACCCTCTTTAATCAGCATCTGTGTAGCCTGAACAGCATAATTACCTATATGACCAATCGTCAGAATTGCCACGTTCTCACCATCCGCAATCATACGGCCTTTACCAACAATTTGTTTTTCGAGTGGCGTCCGCCAATTGGGCATTACGCCTTCTCCACGTGGATAACGTATTGTGAAGGCATTTTTCCCTTGTTGAACTTCGTCGGACTGGGCCGTGAACATCATATTCCGCAGCTCCTGTTCATTCATCGGCGCGGCTACGATCATATTCGGAATGCAGCGCATGTAGGCCAGATCATAGGCTCCGTGATGCGTTGGTCCATCAGAACCTGCAAACCCGGCCCGATCAAGGCAGAAAATAACCGGCAACTCCTGAATACATACGTCATGAATAACCTGATCGTAAGCCCGTTGCATGAACGTCGAATAGATATTACAAAAGACAACTTCGCCCTGTGTAGCCATTCCTGCCGAGAACGTGACAGCATGTTGTTCAGCAATACCTACGTCGAAAGCCCGCTTAGGCATGGCTTTCATCATAATGTTCATTGACGACCCCGATGGCATAGCAGGAGTTACACCCACAATACGGAGGTTTTGCTCGGCCAGTTCAACCAACGTATTCCCGAATACGTCCTGATATTTGGGTGGTTGGGGCGTATCATAGATTTTCTTCTGGATAACGCCCGTTACCTTGTCGAACAAACCGGGTGCATGCCACTTGGTCTGATCTTTTTCAGCAGGCCCATAGCCCTTGCCTTTTACGGTCAGGACGTGCAGTAATTTTGGACCCGGAATATTTTTAAGATCGTCGAGAACGCTTACTAAATGGTCAATATCATGGCCATCAATCGGCCCAAAATACCGTAGGTGCAGCGACTCAAATAGATTGCTTTGTTCGAGCAGTGAACTTTTAATTCCTGACTGTACCTGAGAAACCAGTTCCTGAGCGGTCTTGCCAAGTTTGTCCATCTTCCCCAACAAATTCCAGACCTCGTCCTTCACCTTATTGTAGGTTTGCGACGTAGTGATATCGGTCAGGTATTCACGCAGAGCCCCCACATTTGGGTCGATGCTCATGCAGTTGTCGTTCAACACGATGAGCAGATTGCTGTCTGTAGCACCCGCGTGGTTCATGCCTTCGAAGGCTTCACCGGCGGTCATGGCTCCGTCACCAATAACAGCAATATGATTTCGTTTTGGATGGCCTTGTAGCTGCGACGCTACAGCCATACCTAATGCTGCCGAAATAGAGGTAGACGAGTGTCCAACACCAAATGAATCGTATGGGCTCTCTTTCCGTTTCGGGAAACCTGAAAGACCTTTGTAAAAGCGATTTGTGTGAAACTGATCACGGCGCCCGGTGAGAATTTTGTGCCCATAAGCCTGATGGCCCACATCCCATACTAATTGATCGTCGGGCGTATTGAACACGTAGTGGAGAGCAACCGTTAGTTCAACTACACCGAGGCTGGCCCCGAAGTGGCCGCCATAGACCGATACGTCGTCAATAATGAACTGCCGAAGCTCATCGGCGACCTGAGGCAAGCGGGATTTATCGAGTTTACGAAGATCGTCGGGAGTATTAATTGTGGCCAAAAGGCCACCCGGGGTAATCAGCATGATGGTAGCAGATAAACGTCTGTCTTACAACAACACACGTACAAAATACAATGTTTCATTTGGCAAATCGCCCGCTGCATTGAAATGGCGAAACTACTATATTTTTTCGACAATTATAAAGAATCTAAGCCCTTAGGCGCCTGTAGATATACGTAGACGCCTAAGGGCTTAGATTTTTAGTAGAATGAAATTAATTCCGCTGACTGGCCCGGAAGAGCTTTTGCTTTTCTTCACGAGTCAGGCTTTCATAGCCAGAACGTGAAATTTTATCCAGAATCATATCAACTTCATCCTGATCGGGAGTTGAAATGGTTGATGATGGACTACCTGATGTTGCATAAGCGCTGGTTTGAGCGCTTGTGCTGCTACGTTGGCGATAGGACACTTTCACCGCTGGTTTAGGGCGAAATAAATTATTCCAGCCATCGGCTAACCAATAAATAGGACGGCCTAAATCAGTGCCGTTCTGCAATAACTTAACATACGTGAAGCCCATCAAAGCACCACCCAAATGAGCTAAATTTCCTCCTGCATTAGCACCCGCCGACTGTGCAATTGATAGGACAATGAAAAAGAAAACGATGTATTTTATACGAACAGGGCCGAAAAAGAGCAAATGGAACGTGTAATTCGGTAATAAAGTGGCGGCACCCACGGCTACTGAAAAGGCAGCCGCCGACGCGCCTAGCATGGGTACTGTATCTCGGTTCTGAAAATAGGGCACCAGATTATACATGGCCAGAAAAACTAACCCACCTGCGATCCCACCCATAATGTACAAACCGATCAAGCGACGATTGCCTAAATATTCATCAATCAGTTTGCCGAACCAGTACAGAAACAGCATGTTGTAGAGAATATGTAAAATATCGTTGTGCGTAAAAAAGTACGTAATTAATGTCCAGGGCTTATGCAGGAATGCATTTACCTCACCGGGCATCATTAGTTGCTCTTCCATGATAATATATACGCCCGACCGCTCTGCCATGGTCAGGCTTACCTTTGCTATCAACAGCACCAGAAAGACAACAGTGTTGATTAATATCAACTGCACCAACGTATTGTTGGGCTTATTGAATTCGCTCCGAAAATCCTCAAACAACCCGCTCATCGTCAATAAAACGTTTTTCGCTGTGAATCCCAGTATTTTATTAGTATAAATGCAAATAGCATTCCGCCTATGTGGGCGAAATGAGCTACGTTATCCGTCTGCGTCCGATATACACCCGAATAAAGCTCAAAGGCCCCGTAAGCTATAACGAGATATTTTGCTTTAATCGGTATAGGTAGAAACAATAAAAACAGTTCAGTGTTCGGAAACAATAAGCCGAAGCCCATTATAACTCCAAAAACGGCTCCAGAGGCACCTACCATTGGTTCATCAACCTGATTAGTGAAAATCTGATTGGCAATGGCAAGGCTATCCTGAATATTTTTACTGTCGTTCGGATAACTTTTAAACTTTTCAATAAACGGCACCAATCGCTCGTAATACGAAACCGCATGTTGGTCAACAAAGGCCGAAAAATTGTCGAAACCTGGGTTTAACCGATAGTCCTGAATGGATTCATATACGTCGTGTATCTCAAAATAGTTTACTCCGGAAAACAACAAAGCTGACCCTAGACCGCAAAAAAAGTAAAAGAATGTAAATCGACGTGGTCCCCAAGCTTGCTCTAACATGGGCCCGAAAACCAGCAAGCCGATCATATTGCTGAAAATGTGATTGCCATTTGCATGCAAAAACATGTGCGTCAATAACTGAATCGGATTGAACTTGTCAGACAAAAATGAATGCAAGCCAAATTGCTCAATAATAATTCCATTCGCAAATAGGTAATTCGTGATTAGGAATACTATTACATTTATTATCAAAAGTACACGGACTACCGGCGTCAGATTGAACATTCTTATTTCAACTAATTTATGCTAATAAACTCAATTATTGGTGAAAAAGTCCTGCAATTTTATCCAACGTCAAAACAATTGTTATCCGTTCACCAGCAGGTGTATAACTAGGATTGGCCGAGATAAACAATTGGTCTACTAAGGCTCTTCGCTCAGTCGTACTCAACCGTGCCACATGGCGCATCGCCGACCGGCGGGCCAGTGAGCGCGCCATCGACTCACTTTTGTCTAATTTCAGTCGGCCTGTGTCGGCCCGCAACTGAGCCAGTAGATTCGCGAACAGCTCTTCTTCATTTTCGCCCATCGTTAATGTTGGAATTCCCCGGATGACAAAGGTGTTTGCCCCTAATTCATCGAACTCAAAACCGAGATTCATCAGGTCATCGCGCAAATCGAGCGCTAACTGAAAATCTACGGGCATTAACGTAATTGTTTTTGGAAATAACAGTTGCTGCGAGGCACCATTCCGTTTGGTTAGTGCAGCATAGAACTGATCATATAAAATTCGTTCGTAGGCCCGACGCTGATCAATCAACATCATTCCAGACTTGATTGGCGCTAAAAGGTAACGATTCTGGATCTGTACGATGTTATCGTCATCAACGAGCACGGGTACGGATTCCTCGCCAGACTCTACATTTATCTGTAACTGATTAGCCCGGCTTCCCAATGTAATAGGTTCACTCTCTGTTGGGTGCGACTCCTGTCTGGCCGCACCCAGCCAGTCCCCTCCCTCTTCGGTGTTACTGGGTAGTTGAACGGGATTATCGGCGCCTGCAACGCCTTCGTATAACGTTTGCCAGTTATTAACAGACGGCTTGGCTTTTGGCATGTCGAAGCTGCTTCCAGCCGCTTTATCCAGCGAATCGTTACGTAGCGAGCTACGCTCATTAACAGGTGTGGCCGATGCCCAGGATGGCGTAATGGGTCGAGCGGTATTCCGTTCAGGAACGTCTGATTTAACCGCTAATCCATCACTACGTTCCGATTTCGTATCGATAGCCGTCGACTTCCCTGAAGCTGGTCGACCACCCATCAGAAAATTGACATCCGAATCAAAATCGAGTGAAGGCGATAGGTTATATACGCCTACAGCTTTTCGAACGGCCGCCATCATAATGGCATATACAGATCGCTCGTCGTCGAACTTAATTTCCGTTTTAGTCGGATGTATGTTGATGTCAATATGGGATGGGTCGATTTCAATGAACAGTACGTAGAAGGGATGACTCCCTTCGGGTAATGTACCCTCGTAAGCACCCACTACCGCGTGGTGGAGGTAATTATGTTTAATATACCGGTTATTGACAAAGAAAAACTGCTCATTACGTGCTTTCTTGGCAGACTCTGGCTTACCGATATAGCCATGAACCGTTACGTAGGGCGTTTTTTCCTCACAGTGATTTAACTGTTCGCGGTAGCTCTTTCCGAACATATCAACGATTCGGCGGCTGAGTTTACCAGCGGGAAGATTATAAATTTCCTGATCGTTATGAAACAGAGAAAAGGCAACTTCAGGATTGGCCAGGGATACCCGCTGAAATTCATCAAGGATATGCCGCATCTCCACTGAATTTGACTTCAGGAAGTTGCGTCGGGCGGGTACGTTGAAGAACAGGTTTTTGATGAGCAGGTTCGTTCCCGGCAGGCACGAAATGGATTCCTGCGTTTTAATGTCAGATCCCTCAATCCGAATCAGCGTGCCCAATTCCTCTTCTGCCCGGCGGGTACGCATTTCAATTTGAGCTACGGCAGCAATGGAGGCTAGTGCTTCGCCCCGAAACCCCATGGTACGAATGCGGAACAAATCATCGGATGAACGAATTTTGGACGTAGCGTGGCGTTCAAAACTCATGCGTGCATCGGTTTCAGTCATGCCGACACCGTCGTCTACAATCTGAATCAGATTTCGGCCCGCTTCGCGAATGATAACCTGCACCGATTTAGCTTTGGCATCTACCGAGTTCTCAAGCAATTCTTTTACTACCGACGCTGGCCGCTGCACAACCTCACCAGCCGCAATCTGGTTGGCAATCGAGTCGGGCAGTAGCTGAATGACGTTTAACATAACGTATAAAATCTCACAGGGTGGCCTTCGCCGTGACATACAATATACAAAAATAACAGGTAGTCTTTACGTATAATTCAACGGAATGGCCGGGAAATTGCTTTATATGAAAAATGCCACAAGTTCGAAACGGCTGACGTCTCGCACTTGCGGCATTCTAAGCCTTTAGCTTCGACTCGTTAGACTTTGATTTCTACGTCAACGCCACTCGGTAACTCGAGTTTCATAAGCGCATCAACTGTTTTCGCACTGCTACTGTAGATGTCCACTAAGCGCTTGTAGGTGCAAAGTTGGAACTGCTCCCGTGCCTTTTTGTTGACGTGGGGCGACCGCAGTACGGTATAGATTTCTTTGTTCGTTGGCAATGGGATGGGACCGCTTACGATAGCACCCGTCGATTTAACCGCTTTCACGATTTTCTCGGCCGACTTGTCAACCAGCATGTGGTCAAACGATTTCAGCTTAATGCGAATTTTTTGGCTCATTGTGTTTTGGTTCGTTATGTGAAAGTGCTGTCGAAAGAACCATTTACTCCGACGACACAAAAAATGGGCAGTCGGTCGGTTGACCCACTGCCCAATATCGAATGAGGCTTACGCCTTCACAGTACCTTTTTCTTTTGCTACGACAGCCTCAGAGATGTTGTTTGGAACAACTTCGTAGTGCGAGAATGTCAGGTTAGCCGTAGCACGCCCCGATGACATTGTCCGCAGATCCGTTACGTAGCCAAACAATTCTGACAGAGGAACATCAGCCTTGATCACTTGTGATCCAGCTTTCGTATCCATACCCTTCATCACACCACGACGGCGGTTCAAATCACCCGTGATCGGACCCGTGTACTCTTCTGGCGTCAGCACTTCAACAGCCATGATCGGTTCGAGCAATTTCGGACCAGCCTGACGAGCTGCCTCACGGAAGCCTAAACGAGCGGCCATTTCAAATGACAATGCGTCGGAGTCAACATCGTGGTACGAGCCATGGAATATCCGAACCTTCATGCTCTCAAGCGGGAAGCCAGCTAAAGGACCGTTTTTCAACGACTCTTTGAAGCCTTTTTCGATGGCAGGGATAAATTCGCGAGGAATCACACCACCTACAATAGCATTTACGAACTCTAGTCCTGATGGCACAATACCGGTTTCGTCTTCGCCACGTGGTCCAAGTTCAAATACGACATCGGCAAACTTACCACGACCACCCGTTTGTTTCTTATAGACCTCCCGGTGTTCAACGTTTTTAGTAAGCTTCTCTTTGTACGCTACCTGAGGAGCACCCTGGTTGACTTCTACTTTGAATTCACGACGCATTCGGTCGATGATGATTTCAAGGTGAAGCTCGCCCATACCCCGGATAATCGTTTGGCCAGTTTCTTCGTTCGACTCAACCTTCAGAGTTGGGTCTTCTTCGATCAACTTACCAATGGCTTTCGAGAAGTTATCCTGATCGGCCGATTTCTTAGGCTCGATAGCATATCCAATAACGGGTTCCGGGAATACCATCGATTCCAGAATGATCGGGAATTTCTCGTCTGATAACGTATCGCCAGTCTTAATATCTTTGAAACCAACAACGGCCCCAATGTCACCCGCTTCCAGACGATCGATCTGGTTTTGCTTGTTCGCGTGCATCTGGAAAATCCGTGAAATACGCTCTTTACTGCCCGAACGGTTGTTCAGAACATAAGAACCTGATTCCAGGACACCCGAGTAAGAACGCACAAAGCATAGACGGCCTACGTAGGGGTCGGTCGCGATTTTAAACGCCAGCGCTGCAAATGGCTCCGTTGACGAAGGTTTGCGAGAGATTTCTGCTCCCGTATTAGGATCAGTACCGAAGATGCTCTCCTTGTCCATTGGCGATGGCAACAAGGCCATCACGTAGTCAAGCATGGTTTGAACACCCTTGTTCTTGAACGACGAACCGCAAAGCATCGGAACAATTTTCATCGCGATGGTTGCTTTACGCAAAGCCGCCAGAATTTCGTCCTCAGAGATTGATTCCGGATCTTCGAAATACTTCTCCATCAGGCTATCGTCGAACTCGGCAACCGCTTCAAGAAGTTTTTCACGCCATTCGGTAGCTTCATCCAGCATGTCGGCAGGGATGGGGACAACGTCAAACGTCATACCTTTATCTGTCTCATTCCAGACGATACCCCGGAAGTTAACGAGGTCAACAACACCTTTAAAGTTATCTTCTTCGCCAATAGGCAACTGAAGAGGGACGGCGTAGCTGCCCAGCATTTCCTTCACCTGCTTGCACACGTTCAGGAAGTCGGCACCAGACCGGTCCATTTTATTTACGAAGCCTAGACGTGCTACGTTATAATTGTTAGCCAAACGCCAGTTCGTTTCCGACTGAGGTTCAACGCCGTCAACCGCACTGAACAGGAATACAAGTCCATCAAGTACACGCAATGAGCGGTTTACCTCAACCGTAAAGTCAACGTGGCCTGGGGTATCAATAATGTTAATATGGTATTTTTGGTCCCGGTAAGTCCAGTCGACAGTTGTAGCAGCCGAGGTGATCGTGATTCCACGTTCCTGTTCCTGCTCCATCCAGTCCATCGTGGCGGCTCCATCATGAACCTCACCAATTTTGTGACTTACTCCGGCGTAATAGAGAATACGTTCGGTAGTAGTTGTCTTACCCGCATCAATGTGGGCAGCGATACCGATGTTTCTCGTGAGTAATAAATCGCGAGCCATTAGCTTGTTATACTGAAAGTTATGTGTTTCTAAAATCAGAAAGAAGAGTGGGGTGCCTTATGAACACGGCTCTCCTTGCAAATCAGGTCGCAAAATTACTGAATTTCAATCAGAAATCAAAGGCGAAAATAAAGAATATACTTAGAAATCAATCGCTTGTCGTCTTATTATGGGTTGGTATATTCTTTGACGACGATGATATAAGCGAAGTTTGCCGCATAGCCCGTTTCGACGACGTAGTGAAACAACTGCCGAATGGTCTGGAAACCAATATTTAGGAAAAAGGCGTGAATTTATCGGTTGGTCAGCGACAGCAGTTGGCTCTGGCGAGAGAAGTGTTAGCCGCCCGCACGAGCGACATTGTACTGTTAGACGAACTAACGAGCAGTGTAGATCCCAAAACCGAGCTGGCTATTTACCGCGAATTGCTACGTGAGTTTGCGGATGAAGCGCTGTTTCGACCCTGCATAGATTACATCTGTTACCCTTTTCGATTACATTTATATTATGCGAGACGGTAAAATCGAGGATGAGGGCAGCTTTTCAACCCTCCGCCAGTACAGTCCTGTTTGCCAGGAAATGTGGGCGCACCGAAAAGAAGTGGTAGAGCAGCCGGAAGAGATAGTATAGATGAAAAAATGAACAGATAAATGGTCGGTTCATTTCGTTGAACCGACCATTTATTTGAGATATGAATGCATTCTTATTCCACTGGAGCCTCTACGATCGACACGATCTTCCATAAGCCCCGAATGTCCTGCAAAGGAACTGTTACGTTGCCACCATTCGGGTTATCGGAGTGAAGCGTTAAATATTTCCGGGTCAGAAGCTCGTTGTCACGGATGCGCTTGACAACAAAGTAATCCCGATACATAACCGCATAAACGCCCCCCGACTGGTATTCCCAGTTATTTTCACTAACAGGCACCGCCAGCACTTTAGCACCATGTGCCAACTGCGGACTCATGCTGTTTCCCGAAATCTCCAGCACCACAGCCTGCTTATGACCCTTCAATACCGGCTTGCGCACCCGAAATGTTTCAGCATCTGTGGTATTGCCGCCTTCCGAATAACTCTCCACGAACGTAGCGTAGAACCGGACAGGTACAAATGGGACCTCAATGGTGTCGTCATCAGAAGCCATCATCTTGGCATTTGCCTCAGGCGAGTTCAACACGGGCAAAATACCACGAATTAGATAGTCTGCACTGATTTGGGGATAGCAGGCCAGCAAACTCATGATCGTATCGTAGGATGGCTTGGCCCGGCCATTCAGAATATTGTAGAACTTGGATGGATTTT
The DNA here is from genome assembly GCF_900112365.1 of Spirosoma endophyticum. Taxonomy (GTDB): domain Bacteria; phylum Bacteroidota; class Bacteroidia; order Cytophagales; family Spirosomataceae; genus Spirosoma; species Spirosoma endophyticum. The sequence continues at coordinate 26,171 of NZ_FOLQ01000009.1, forward strand.
CGCCTAACTCCTTGGCTATCTGGTATATAGTTATGCCAAGGGAGTCGAAAACCTGCTTTAAGCGATCTTGAATTGTCACAGTATCATCAAGTTTATTTGAACATTTTTCTACCACAACATGGTATAGTATTAGTATATATAATACAAGTAAAATATATTGCGCTTGTATTACAACAAACATACTACAAATACAGACGAATGATAGCATTAAAAGACACTTTCTTACTGTAAAATTGATGAATCGGAATCGACTTTCGGATAATACGCTGCCTACGGTGCTGTTTGTCGATATGAACAGCTTTTTTGCTTCCTGCGAACAACAGGACAATTACTGGTTGCGCGGGCGGCCCGTAGGCGTATGTGTCTATACGGGTCGGCAAGGCTGCATTATTGCACCGTCGATAGAGGCCAAATTGCGGGGTATAAAAACAGGTATGCGGTTAGACGAGGCTATGCGTCTGTGCCCTGATCTGGTGCCAGTCCAGACGCACCCCGGCCGCTACCGCGAATATCATGTCAAGATTATTGAGGTGCTCAAGACGATTTCAGACGACGTAGTACCGAAAAGTATTGACGAGGCTGTCGTGGATTTGACAAACTATCAACTGGTTTACAAAGACATGAGCCAGGTGGCGCTATGTATCAAGCAGGCAATCTGGCGGGACGTAGGTGACTGGTTGCGTTGTTCGATTGGCATTGCGCCAAATGTATTTCTGGCCAAGCTAGCGTCCGATATTCAGAAACCCGATGGCCTGACAATTATCACCCCCGATACAATTGACGACGTATTACGCTCACTAAAGCTAACCGATTTGCCGGGTATCGGCCGTCGTATGGCCGATCGACTCGAAGCAGGCGGTGTTTATACGCCTTTAGAATTACGGTATGCCTCCCCACACCACCTGCGCGCTGTCTGCCAGAGCATTATTGGCTGGCACTGGCATTTGCGGTTGAATTTTGGGGGTGAGGTGGATCTGGATACGAACACTAATAACAAGAGTATGTCGGCGATGCGCACAATTGCCGCCGATCAGCGGAATCCTGAAAGTCTGGATGAATTGCTGCAATCACTTTGCCTGACGCTCGAACGGCGCATGGTGCAACAAGGCGTATTTTGCCAGGATATGTCGTTTTCCTGCCGCTACCATACCGGTAAAACTTATAATTATGAAGCCCATTTCCCAAACCCTAAACAGGACGGTATTGAACTGTACGGAATTATTCGGGAGCGGTTGGTCAGGTTTCAGGAAGCGCATAAGTGCGAACCGGTACTTAACGAACACCTGCGTAGTATGTGCGTAGCTGTTTTTCGATTTATCCCAAGTGAAGTCGTGCCGCTAAGCTTATTCGAGAACAATACGCGCGAGGGGAAATTCCGCCAGACATTATATGATCTGAAGGCAAAGTTTGGTGCTGACAAACTTATTCGAGCTACCGAACTGCGTGACAATCCTGTCTATAAGGATGTAATTGGGTTCGGCAACATCAAGGATTTGGAAAAGTAAGTCCGTACGTATTTGTCTGAAAACGCACAGACTTACCTACTTAATTTAGGACACCCATTTTCCCGGCCTGGAAATCTTCAAAAGCAGCCAGAATCTCCTCGCGGGTGTTCATGACAAATGGCCCGTAAACAGCTAATGGCTCACGGATTGGTTCGCCTGCCAGCATGAGCAGTTTCGCATCCGACGTAGTTGAAAGCGTTACAAAGTCACCATCTGGATTGGTCAGCGCGATTTGACCACGTACTAACTGTTCGTTATTAATCGTTGCCGACCCACGCAGCACGTAAACCATCAATGAGTAATCTGAAGGAACGGCAAGCGTTTCAGATTGGCCCTGGGTCAACGTCAAATCGGCGACGATAATTGGGCTGAACGTACTGGCAGGCCCTTTCGAACCACCTAGCTCGCCCGCAATAACGCGCAATTTTCCACCACCCGGCAATGTCGTTGTCGGAATCAGTGACGAAGCAATATCTTGATAACGAGGTGCGTTCATCTTGTCTTTTGCTGCCAGATTGACCCATAACTGCACAAAATCAAGTTGACCACCCTGACGGGAAAAGGCCCGTTCATGTTTTTCTTCGTGGATAATACCCGAAGCAGCTGTCATCCACTGCACATCGCCAGCAAAAAGTTTGCCGTGGTTGCCTGCCGAATCACGATGTTCCAGAGCGCCTTCATAAACGATAGTTACCGTTTCGAAACCCCGATGCGGATGCTCATCCACACCTTTCGGTTGTTCGGATGGCTGCACTTTCATGGGACCATGGTGATCTAACAGCAGGAATGGATTGAATGGCCGCGACCCTTGCGGATGAAAGGCATTCAATCCGATGAAACCATCACCAACGTTATTGGGTGTGGCTGTACGTATATCTGATAGTGTGCGTTGTGTTTTCATAATTCATGTAGATACATGTAATGTCGAAACCAACTTAGTTGCACGCTAGTTCATTAATAGACTTCTTAAGCGGGTAGCCCATGTACTTATGGGAGCACCTGATCTTTTGGGCAGAAGAAGGTAGTGCGTCCACCCACGACCGAGCGTTCAATGCGGGTTTTACAATGCGGACAATATTTGTGCGCTTCGAGATCATCATAAGGAGAATCGTCCCACTCGCGAACGTGAATCAGGAAGTCAACCGGGAAATCCCGGTACGTAGCTTCGTAACGGATGGCCGTTTCGAGGACGAGCAGAATGGCATCATGAAGATGACTCATCTGAGCGTCGGAGAGTGAATCTGCCCGCTGCTCGGGATGGATATGCGCCTGAAACAGCACTTCGTCGACAATCCAGTTTCCTAAGCCGGCCACAATACTCTGGTCGAGCAATACGGGTTTTATTAAAGCTTTCTTGCGCCGGATACGCTCGGTCAATTCGGGTAATGAAATCGCCAGACCGTCGGGGCCGATTTTCTTTTGTTTCAAAAAAGCCTCTATATCATCTACTAAACCAACACGTTCGAATTTACGCGGACAGAGGAAACCAAGGTTAAACCCACTGGTAAACTCAAATACAATTCGGGCAAAGCGCGGCCGATCGAGCGAAGCGTGGTAGTATTCCAGATCACCCGTCATGCCAAAATGCATATGAACAATCACATTGGCTACGTCGGTTAAAACGAATAGATTTTTGCCAATACGGCGCGTACCCGTAAACTGCCTTCCGTCCAGCGTACTCGCTAATGTGGCGTAATCAGTTGTCAGTAATTTTTTATCCTCGACCTCAATATGGCTAATGGGCTGGTATAGTGAAGACGTTTCGAGGTATTGGCGTCTGATCTCAACTTCGGGAAGTTCGGGCATTGTTAACGAATATTTAGATCATAACCGACGTAGTAATTAGGTTGTTATCAGCTAGTCATTTAATAGGCTACTAGCTGGGTAGTCTAAGTGAAGTAGAAACTTCTATTTATTGTATGGCTTATCTTGTTGATAATCAATTATCTTTGTGCGGCCTGTTAATACGGCATTAATAACATTTTTAAGCAGCAATTCGTTATAGTCGACAATAGAATCATGAAAACTAACGTTTCGATAACATTGCTTACCTATTAAAATCAGATTTTCTGGGTGAGTAAAGTTTCTTAACCATCACTAGACTCCTAATGTAACAACCTCTACACAACCGCTTAGGCGGCTTTTTGAAAATTTGTGCATGTTAAATCGTTAAACTAACTGAAAATTCTTATGGAAAGTAATTCGCAGAAACCCAAGACAAGCGGTGCTCTACTGGCTGCCCTGATTATTATGACGGGTCTGGCAGGTGTATCGAGTTATTTGTATTTCGATCAGAAGAAAGTATCTGAAAACCAGGAAGTAACCATCTCCGAGCGTGTTGAAGAATTGTCAACGACCCGAGTTAAACTGGATTCGATCTCGACAGCACTTGATGCCAAGATTGCCGAAGTACAAAAACTGGGTGGCGATGTTTCTGAGTTGCAGAAAATGAAGGTGCAACTGGAAGGCGATAAAGCAGCATTAAAGAGAGGTAATCGTATTTCAATTTCTAAGTACGAGACTAAAATCAAGCAGTATGAAGCCTATCTGGTTGAAAAAGATACGCTTATCGCCAACCTACAGCGCGAAAACGTAACGCTCGCCAGCAATGTTAAAGTGCTGGACGAAGAAAACAACGGTCTGAAAGTGAAAGGTCAACAATTCCGTGATTCGGTAACGACGGTTGTAAGCCAGGTTCAATCGCAGAATCAGGAGTTAAGCACAAAAGTTACTCGCGCAGCGGCTCTGAAAGCACAGAATGTTAAAGTGTTCGGCGTTAATGCAAAGGGTAAAGTGAAAGATGACGACGCCTACAAAGCGAAGCGCCTGGACAAAATCAAACTGGTTTATACCTTGTTAGACAATCCGCTGACGAAAGAAGAACCCAAAGATGTGTTTGTTCGCGTACTTGACCCTTCGGGAGCTGTTGTATCAGATATGGCCAATGGTTCAGGTACGTTTACGGTAGACGGTGCTGAAACGGTTTATACGACCAAGCAAACAGTCAATTACACCAGCAATGGACAAAACGTCGAATTGCTATATAGCCGTGGTATTCCTTACAAACCAGGTAAATACACGGTAGAGCTTTATTCGGAAGGTTTCCGGATTGGTTCGGGTGAGTTTGCTGTTCGCTAGTAGACTACCATCAAAACATCAAAAAAAGCGCGATTCCTTAGGGAGTCGCGCTTTTTGTTGCTACAGCAAGGCTAGTTTGTTTATTTAGATCCTGAGAAATTAAGGATGTTTTGCGGGTCATTCTGGATTGCAAGCCGAAGTAGCTTGCCCTGTTTCTCCATTCCGTTATTTGTAAAAACCCGGTCGGTTTGTAACGTACCGATACTCGAATCGGCCAAACGAAGCTGAACACCATTTGTCTGGCGACTCAATGCTACGTGCGGGAGAGATAAACTGGCTTTTTCCGGATACAGTTTGGTATAGACTAACGTAACAGTACTGTCTGACTCTGCTTTCAACTCGGCATACGGCATTTGACTGGCCGACAGTGCCACATACGACGGATCGAGATACGAATTCGTACGATACGTACCGACTAGTTCAGCCGCAAGTGTTGTGGAAGTCGGTTGAATATCAGCCTCATGTTGGCAGGCCGTCAGCGTTCCCACAAAAGCACAGAAAAGCAGTTGTTTAGTCATGTCAGTGGTTGATTTGATTCGTAGACCCGGCTGAAGTTGAAAGAGTTGGAGCTTCTTCTGCTTTTTTTTCGCTTTCCTCCACATCATTCTGCGCTGAATCTACCCAAACTTGCATATCATTAAGATTCATTGGGCCAAACTGGGTCGTAAACGCTACATCCGCTGCGTCGCGGCCATAGGCAACCGTAATCCGATTCCCCCGCGGTTGCTCCTGTGTGGCGTCAAACGTGAACCAGCGGCCGTCTACATAAGCCTCAAACCAGGCATGAAGATCCATCGGATCGAGCTGGTATAAATAACCAACGACCATTCGGGCCGGAATATTCAAGGCGCGACAAAGTGAAATACCTAGATGCGTAAAATCACGACAGACACCGATACGTTTGTCGGCAGTATCGATAGCCGACGTACTGGCATCACTTGTACCGTATTGATAGGTGATGTTTTCGTGAATCCATTTGCGAATGGCTTCAACCTGGTCGTAACCTGGCTCAGTATCTTTTGTAATTTGAGTGGCTAAATCACCCAACTGATCGGATTGGCAATAACGGCTGGGAAGTGTATAATGCAATACATCATCGGGTAATTCTTCAACAGGCGTATAAGGGGCACCGGGCGCTACGTCGATTAAATCGGCCGTTTGAACGGTAGCCGAAAAGAAAATGGAAAAAGGACCTACGGGCGCTACAACCCGCTGGCAAAGATTACCATACATATCGGTGAACTCCGTAACAATAACGGCAGGTGTAATCTGGTATTCTTCCCGAATAATCCATTGGCCCGCGCCTGAGCGAGGACGTAGCATGAGTACTAAAGGAGTTGGACTTAGCGCTTCAAAAGAAAGTTTGCAGCCAGCGTTGAGTTGCATATCGTGTTGCTAAATGAGAGTAGACGTGTATTCGTCAATACGTTAACACCAATACTATCGTATGGTTGACGTATTTAAACTTTTTTTTACAACTCAATAGGTGATTCTCAGAAACGTCATTTTTTCACGATCACAAACTCAACCCGGCGGTTTTTCTGACGGCCTTCGTCGGTATCATTCGTAGCAACGGGTTTGGTCTCACCAAAACCTTTGCTGGCAATACGGTCGGGTTCAATGCCTTTACTGATGAAGTATTCACGTACTGCATCGGCCCTATCCTGTGAGAGTTTGTTATTTATCTCATTGGAACCGGTATTATCGGTATGTCCCCGCATTTCAATCGTCATTTTGGGGAATTCATTTAGTGTTATTACCAGACGGTCTAACTCGGGAGCCGATTCCGGGCGAAGTTCCGATTTCCCCGTATCGAAGAAAATATTGTTTAGCGGTACTACGTGTCCCGGCTCAATCGACGCCAGTTTCAGGTCTTTGCCTTTAATTTCCTGATACCCCTGCATTTTGGTCAAATCAATATTGTCACCTTCGGCAATGAAATCTTTGGCAACCGCCCGCATGGTGTATTTCTGTCCGTAAGGCAGCACAATTTTATATTCGCCCGTAAGGGGGTCAGACGTAGCTTCACCCGCTTCGGCACCGTCGGGAAGCGTCTGATAAATAATTCGGGCTTCAACCGGTTTTCCCGTGATTTGGTCAATCACTTTACCGCTAATGAGCGCAACGGGGTCGGGTCGGGTTGCATCGGCACCGGTTTTGCCTGCAATATCATCGCCACTACCTACTTTGCTCGGTTGGTCGGTTGATGAGCCATCGGAGAGTTTAACTCGCACAATGTCGCCTTTGCCCAGCGTGTTTTTAAAGGTCGTTAAATAAGCATAATCGCCCGAAGCCGCCAGGGTATAATAGGCATCGTAGCCGTCTGTGTTGACTTTGGGGCCAAGGTTAATCGGCTTCGACCAGTGTTTCCAGGTTTTGTCGACTCGTTTGCAGACGTAAATGTCATTGCTGCCTAAGCTACCCTCCCGATCACTCGAAAAATACAGCGTTGCCCCATCGGGAGCCAAAAAAGGTGTCGTCTCGGTAAACTTGGTATTGACTTCTGGCCCGAGGTTCATTGGTTTTGTCCATGACCCATCTTTCTGCCGGAAAATCACATATAGGTCATCTTCTTTACTATTTTTCTTCTCGCTAAACGCCATCAGCAAAACTTTACCATCAGCCGACATAAACCCGCAGTCGAACTGGCCTTTGCTCATATTAACGTACCCAGGAATGTCTATTTTCTGGGGAGCTGCCCAACCTGCAGCGGTACGTTTGCTGATTGAAAATCCGCGCGTTTCGTAATTGCCTTTGTCGTACTGACCCTTAATAAGCATCGTATTGCCGTCGGGTGTGATGCTATAAGCGCAGTTGTACTCGTCTTTATTCAGCGGCTGACCCATTCGCTGGGCAGGTCCCCATTTATTTGTCAGCGTATCGAGTTTGGCATACCAGATATCCTGACTGCCTTTAGTACCGTGTGTATTGTTGGGGTGACTGATTCGAGCGAAATACAACGTTTTTCCATCGGGCGAGATCATCGGATTGATTTCGTTGTATTCTGAATTTACCAGATTGCCAAGGTTTTCAACCGTTGGGGACGGCTCTGGTGATGGGGCACGATTCGCTGCCGGGAGATTATGACTGGCCGATGTGGTTGAGTCTTTGCCCGGTTGCCCGTGTGTCGACACAGAAATAGACAGAAAAAGCAGGCTGGCGACAACAGCACCGTTAGCATTCATGAGGTGACACGTGATAGTGGATATGGTATAGAGAAAACGATCGTAAGTGCCGCTTTTGTATAAAAGCCGTCGGGATGCCGAACCATCAGGCTATGGGCATCCCGTTCACTCAACTCCTATAACCAGACAAAATTCAGCCGTTTTTAGAAGAACGACAAGCGGAGCACAAACGGACTGCTATATATCAAGCTGGCTACGGCGTTGTTCGAATAGTTCAGGTTATATAAAGCCGTTAAATTAACGCCAAATCGGCGGCTTATCGGCTGCGAGTACGTTAATCCGAGCAAAGGGGAGGTTAGGGCGAATGCCGCCGTCCGACCCGTCTGGTTCTCCGTCTGCTGAATGGTTGTGCTCTCAATCTCGCCATGCAGGTACAGGTTGGGCAGAATCGACGGAATAAACTCGTACATCACAAAACCGCGTCCGCCATACTGGTTGTACGTCAGGTATGGAACCGTCGATCCGGTGTTCGTATAGGCTTTGTAACGTGTGTAAGTATAGCTTCCGCCAATACCAACAATCATGTGCTCGGTCGCCTGATAAGCAACCACCGGCGATATACCCAAACTAAACGGGTTGCCAAAGCGAAACCCATTGATGCCGCCCCCAAACCGCAACCGCTGTCCGAATGGCAACGGGCGCCCTTCGGGGGTTTGGGTTCTAAGAGGATCACGGCCCTGATCCCGGCGCTCATCGGGGTCTTCGGTGAGTTGCCCGAATGCTACGCTGCTACTTAATAAAACTGTGATAAAGAGTAACTTCTGGATATGATTCATGGTGGTCTTATGCAGGATAAAAACTCATAGTATGTAACGAAATCAGAATGTGAATTCTTTTACGTCGGGGTCATTCAACAAACGTTTAATACACTTTTCATGATTTTGCGCCGAGCCGTCGACACGCCAGCGTCCAATAATTTCTGTACCAATACGTTGTTGCTGACTTCGTGTTGGTGATAATCCGTACTCTTCAAAGAGTTTTTCGTATTGATTCAGCGTTCTGTTATGAAAGACCGTTACGATTTTATAGTCACGCGTTTGATTCAGTTTCTGAATCCGAGACGTAAAGCCAACCAAGAGCAGCAGTGAGCCCAGAATAAATACAAAACCAATGATTGCCAGATCGTAATCACCCGCCCCCAGACACATCCCTAACGCGGATACGGCCCAAACGGTTGCAGCTGTCGTTAGTCCTTTAACTCGATTATCATTCCGGAAAATAATACCCGCACCCAGGAAGCCGATGCCATTAACGATGTTGGCCGCAATGCGGCCGTCATCCCCATTGATACGTCCCGAAACCAGCGTGAACAAAGCCGATCCAACGCAGATCATAATCATGGTGCGGAAACCGGCATCCTTGCCGTGGTATTCACGCTCGGCTCCAATTAATCCACCCATGACCAGCGCCACGCTCAATCGGATAAGGTCTTCCAGTTCAAAATTCATTTCATTAGCCAGTACGGTACTTCATAGAATCTTGTTGCAAAACCTGCGGGGTTTGTGAAACCTTATCGGTTTGAGAGAAACCATATCCTGAAATAAACCGTTAAAACTTAGATAGAGTTTACCCTCATTAACTTAGAATGACTCATACCACGGAAACCGAGCCACTACGTTCTGTTGACCATCTCAGCCCCAAACAGTTTATTATTATTAAAGGGGCGAAAGTACATAATCTTAAAGGAATTGACGTTGCTATTCCGCGCAACAAATTGGTTGTTCTGACTGGCTTATCGGGTTCGGGCAAATCGTCGCTGGCGTTTGATACGTTATTTGCCGAAGGCCAGCGGATGTATGTCGAAAGCCTTAGCAGCTACGCCAGGCAGTTTCTGGGCCGTATGGAAAAGCCTGAAGTCGAGTACATTAAAGGGGTTTCGCCTGCTATTGCCATTGAGCAGAAAGTCTCGACTCGAAACCCTCGTTCAACGGTTGGTACGTCTACTGAAATTTACGATTATCTGAAATTGCTCTTCGCACGGGCAGGCACTACGTATTCGCCCGTATCAGGACATGAGGTACGTAAGGATACCGTTACGGACGTTGTCAATTTTATGTACGGCTACGAGGCCGGGCAACGCGTCATGATCATGGCGCCGTTGCGGGTTCGCGAGGATCGCACGCTGGCTTACGAGTTGAATATCCTTCTTCAGAAAGGCTATACCCGTATCGTGGCCGATGGCGGTCCGACGGGTCGGGAGGTGTTACAGATAGAAGATGTGTTGGAGAATAGTGCACAGGCCGATGAACTTGGGCTCAATGCCTCAACGCCTAACTACCTCGAAATCCTGGTTGACCGGGGCACGGTGTTGTATGACACTGACGGCAAACCCGACGAAGACAACCAGTATCGCTTTTCGGATTCCGTGCAGACAGCTTTCAGTGAAGGCGACGGTACGTGTCGGGTCGACATTGTGGATAAGGAGTCCCGAATTTTCTCCGATAAATTCGAATTAGACGGGATTGTATTTGAGGAGCCGAGCGTAAATCTGTTTACGTTCAATAACCCATACGGAGCCTGTCGGCGGTGCGATGGATTTGGCAAAGTGCTGGGCATCGACCCCGATTTGGTCATTCCAGACAAAAACCTGTCGGTTTTCGAGGGGGCCATCGCGCCCTGGCGGAGTGAGAAAATGAGCGAGGAGTTTCTGAAGCCACTGCTCAAAAATGGTATTCGCTTCGATTTCCCGATTCATCGTCCCTACAAAGACCTGACACCCGCCGAGCAAGAGTTGCTATGGACGGGTAATACGTATTTTGATGGACTTAACGCTTTTTTCAACTACGTTGAAAGTCAGACATTTAAGGTCCAGTATCGGGTTATGCTGTCCCGCTACCGAGGCAAAACGACCTGCCCGGAATGTCGTGGCTCCCGGTTGCGGAAAGATGCTGGCTACGTAAAAGTGGGTGGGAAATCGATCACAGATCTGGTTCTAATGCCTTTGGATAAAGTGACTACGTTCTTCCACGAACTCGAACTTCCCGAACACCAGCAGCAGATTGCTACCCGAATATTGATCGAAATTCGGAATCGGCTCGATTATATGGAACGGGTCGGCCTGGGTTATCTGACACTCAATCGCTTAACAAATACACTCTCCGGCGGTGAGTACCAGCGTATTAAGCTGGCTACGTCGCTTGGGTCGGCACTCGTTGGCTCAATGTATATTCTGGATGAACCCAGCATTGGCCTGCATCCCCGCGACACAAAACGATTGGTTAGCGTGCTGGAATCCCTGCGCGATATGGGAAATACGGTTATTGTTGTTGAACACGAAGAAGAAGTTATGCGGGCCGCCGATCAGCTCATTGACATTGGCCCCGACGCTGGCACCCTGGGCGGACATCTGGTTTTTCAGGGAACGTGGGAAGAAATAGCAGAGGGCAGAGGGCAGCGGGCGGAGGAAGTTAACGGCCAAGCCCCCATGCCCTCCCATACGCTTGACTTTCTGACAGGCCGTGAGACCGTTCCAGTGCCCACCTTTCGCCGGAAATCGACGAACTTTATTGAGCTGAAAGGCGCCAGGGAAAATAACCTTAAGGATGTTGATGTCCGGTTTCCGCTCAATACGTTAACGGTCGTCACGGGTGTGTCTGGTTCAGGAAAAAGCACGTTGATTCGGAAAGTGCTCTATCCGGCTCTGATGCGTCAAAAGGGTGATGCCGCTGAAGAATCGGGTAAATACGACAGCCTTGGCGGTTCGATCGATCGAATTGCGGCCGTCGAAATGATTGATCAGAATCCAATCGGGAAATCGAGCCGGTCAAACCCGGTGACGTATATCAAAGCGTACGATTACCTCCGTCAGATAATGGCTGATCAACCGGTGTCAAAAGCGCGCGGCTACAAACCAAGTCACTTCTCATTTAACGTAGACGGTGGCCGCTGCGAAGTTTGCCAGGGAGAGGGCGAAGTAAAAATCGAAATGCAGTTTATGGCCGACATTTACCTCAAGTGCGAGGGCTGTGGCGGCAAACGCTTCAAACAGGAAGTGCTGGAAGTGACGCTGCACGACAAAAACGTCGCAGATATTCTGGACATGACCGTAGACGAAGCCATTGACTTCTTTCGCGCATTCGATGCGAAAATGGCGGATAAACTCCAGCCCTTGCGGGATGTTGGTTTAGGCTATATTGGCATGGGTCAATCGGCAAACACGCTTTCGGGCGGTGAGGCTCAGCGAGTAAAGCTGGCGTCGTTCCTGGGGAAAGGGAATCCCAACAAGGGCGGTACGTTATTCATTTTCGATGAACCGACCACGGGTCTGCACTTTCACGATATCCGCAAGTTACTGTCGGCTATCAACGCACTCGTCGATCAGGGTGACTCAGTTATTATCATCGAGCATAACATGGAAGTGATTAAAAACGCTGATCACATTATCGACCTTGGGCCCGAAGGTGGCGACACCGGTGGCTACGTTACGTTCACAGGCACACCCGAAGAAATGGTAAAGCTAACTGACGGGAACCACACGGCTGAGTATCTGAAAGGGAAAGTGTGAGTCTAAACGTTAATTTTCTATCATCCTTATTCTTAATAGGGATGATAGAAAATTGATGGAATTTTGTTTAATATGCTGAAAGGCAAGATATTACTTGTTTGGTGATCTAACAGTATATCGTCAGTTGTAAACTTTCCCGTATTTTCGTGGTGGCGTAACTCTATCCACTGCTCATGCCCAAGGTTTTTATATGGGTTGTGCTGCTAATCGGCTTGCCTTTTCTTGCCGTTGCACAACTACAGATTTCCCATCCAATGTCCCGTTTGGTTGTGCAACGTGGGACCGATGGTAATGGGCGAATTTACGTATCGGGCCGGCTCACAGGCACGGTAGATCGGGTGGAGGCCCAATTGACAGCTATTTCGGCGGGTCAGGGTGTCGATACGGGCTGGCAAACGGTACAAACCAACCCCACTAATAATCTTTTCCTGGGGTATGTTACGGGGGCGGGCGGCTGGTACGTCCTGACGGTCCGTACAATCGTTGGAGTAACCGTAACGGCGCAGGCAACCGTGCAACCGGTTGGTATTGGTGAAGTGTTTATTACGGCGGGCCAATCGAACGCCCGTGGCCTCGGTATTGGCGACAATGATCTCGGCTCTAATACAGATCGTGTCAATGCCATTGATTCCATCAATCACTCGTACCCGCCTGGTGCACAGGCGCTTGTTTCCTCGGGAGATCCGTCGCCAGTAGCTGTATTTAAACCCCTGACTGCGACCCGGAATGTTTTTCCAATGGCCGAGAGTTCGTGGGCATGGGGTGAATTGGGCGATTACGTCGTGAATCGCTATAACGTACCGGTGGCTTTTTACGTAGTGGGCTGGGATGGGTCAACAGTCGAAAACTGGATCAACAGCGCCAACGGTATTCCTACTTGTAATCGATATTACTGCGTGGAGAACTGGCCGAACCTGCAACCTTACACCAACCTGAAGAACGTTTTAACGTATTATGCGTCCATGGCGGGTGTCCGGGCTATACTTTGGCATCAGGGTGAAGCTGAGTATGGGGACGCTACGTCCGGAAGCATTCCTGATTATGTCAATCGGTTGACAGCACTCATTCAGAAATCACGGCAGGATTTTGGCGGAAAAAATATTCCGTGGTTAGTAGCGCGAACTTCTTTCGACGGGACCGTAACGCGTCCAGATGTAATTGCGTCCCAGCAACAGGTCATTAATACGCCTGGCCTGAATGTATTTCAGGGGCCACTCAGCGATACGATCCAAGGCCGCAACGCGGGCAATCAGGATGTGCATTTTCGTAATGCATCGCGGCCATCTCCTCATCCAAACTATTTTCTGAATCCAGCAACAATTCCACAGGAAATGGGCCTGTCGCGTTTCGCCCGAAACTGGAATAACAGTATGGATAATACATTTTTCCAGAATGCCCAACCCGTCACTCCCGTGCAGTTTGCTGTGACGGGTAATCTGGCCGACAACGTAACGCCCGGTGCTACGCTGAATGTGTCATTTACTACACTCGGAACGTTCGATCCCAGCACGCAGTGGCAGGTACAGCTACTGGATTCGCTGGGTCATTATCTGGCCGTTTTGGGGAGTGGTTCCACAAGTCCCATACAGGCGACGCTGCCGGGTTCCTATCAGAGTGGTCGTTATCAGGTACGGGTGGTGTCTACTTCAGCGGCTATGGCGGCCGTACCGTCAAACTTGTTTCGGATTACACAGTATGTACCGGCGGCCGATTTAAGCTTGGAGATGAGTACTAATCAGCGCATACCGAATCTGAATGATCCGGTTACAATCACGCTGAATATACGAAACGACGGTCCAAATCAGGCGACGAACGTAGCCGTTCGAAATCGGCTTCCTGATAACCTGGCTTTTATTTCCGGATCGGGCATGACTGCTGATGGCAACGTAATAACTGGTACAATTTCCAGCCTTGACGCCGGAACATGGACAACGCTCAGTTTCGTGGCGCAGCCAACGGCAGCCGGTACATATCGAAACGCAGCCGAGATTACGCAGTCTACGCCTAATGATCCTGACAGTCAGGTAGATTCCGGCACGGGTGACGGGCAGGATGATGCCGCTCAAGTGGACTTCCGTACCCGCGATAGTGGCGGTGCTGAATTTACATCGCCGAATCCTAATCAGGTGCCATTACCCACTGTGATCAGTAACCAGCCCACACCTGACCCCGCCAAAGCTGACGTAAGCTTAAGTTTATCTGTCAGTTCTCTCGCTCCGGCGGTAGGGGACGTTATTTTCTACAACCTGACGATCGCAAATGAGGGCGGTTTAGCGGCAACGGGTCTGAGTGTAGCGGCCTATCTTCCCGATAATCAAACCTTTGTGCCGGGTGATGACCTGACACTTTCGGGTGGAAGCCTGATGGGTGATATCAGCAGTTTAGCCGCTGGCAGTCGTATTACGTTACATTTCCGGGCTACGGCAGTGGCTGTGGGGCAGGGTATTTGCACCGCTCAGATAACGGCCGCCGGAGTGTCTGATCCTGATTCCGTTCCGGGGAATGGAACCACCAATGGCGAAGACGATACTACCCAGGTCGACGTTCGTGTGCGCTAACGTAGTCAATACGTAGCGGTAGTTGATTTGTCTGTTACTAGCACATATGTGCCCTGAACGGTTTAGCCCAATTCTTCGTTAAAATTAAACTTATCCGTGACTTTTATAGTACAAAAGGCGGTTCTCGTGCTTTCAATAGTAGGTATTGTTTGGCTATACCGGATATATGAAAACTCAGTGGATTCTTATAGGTGCAGGCGGGATCGCGGTGGCGTTGACGCTCTCGTCGTTTCTTGGCATTTTTGAGAGTCGGGTAGACTATAATACCCAAATTAAGCCCCTGCTCAACAAAAACTGCATTGTTTGCCACGGTGGGGTCAAAAAAGCGTCAGGCTTTTCACTTCTATTTCGGCACGAAGCCGTAGCTCCGGCCAAATCGGGGAAACCGGCAATCATTCCCGGCGATGCCGACGCCAGCGAGATGGTTCGACGCTTAACGTTAAGCGATCCTGACGAGCGAATGCCGCTCGACCATCCTGCGCTAAAACCTGACGAAATCGACCTGCTACGCAAGTGGATTGATCAGGGCGCCGAGTGGGGTGATCACTGGGCCTATAAAACTGTCGAAAAGCCAGATGTACCAGAAATTGGTACGTTCTGGAGTCGGTTGGGGATTGCTGAAAGTGACGAAGCCAACTGGGCTAAGAATGAAATTGATCATTTTGTCCTCGATAAATTAAAACAGGACGGTTTGACTCCATCTCCCGAAGCCGACCGTGTTACGTTAATTCGTCGGGTATCGCTTGATTTGACGGGTCTTCCACCGACCGAAAAAGAGGTCACCGATTTCGTAAATGACAAATCGATTGAAGCCTACGGGTATGTGGTTGATCGGCTGCTCAAGTCGCCTGCTTATGGCGAGCGGTGGACGGGTATGTGGCTCGATTTAGCGCGATATGCCGATACCAAAGGCTACGAGCGAGATCCTGGACGGAAAATCTGGCGGTATCGCGACTGGCTCATCAAAGCATTCAATGCGGACAAACCCTTCGACCAGTTTACCATTGAGCAGTTGGCGGGCGATCTTTTACCAAATAATGGCGTCGATGACGCTAATTTAATTGCCACGGGTTTTCATCGGAACACAATGACCAACGATGAGGGCGGCACGCAGGATGAGGAATTCCGAACGGCGGCTGTTCTTGACCGGGTCAACACCACCTGGGATGTCTGGCAGGGCACTACGTTTGCCTGCATTCAGTGCCACAGCCACCCTTATGACCCCTTTGTTCACGAAGAATACTACAAATACCTCGCGTTTTTCAACAATACCCGCGACGAAGACGTAACGAGCGACACGCCTACGCTACGTTTCTACAAACCGGCTGATTCGCTCAAAATCCTAAATCTCCAGAAATACATTGCGTCTGCCGTTCCTGATTCGAAGCAGGCAAAAGATGATGTAAATCGGGTTACGTCCCTTGTTCGGACGATAGAGCCAAAAATTAACTCGCACGATTTCGACCAGCTTGTCAACGCATCATTACTGGATGCTAAATACTTCGGTGTTCAGGACAAAGGTTCGGCACGTATCAAGGATGTAACGCTCACAGGACGTCCCCGCATGCTGATTGCCTGGGGTACAAAAGCGCCTGATGCAACCGTTACGTTCCGACAGGATAAACCAGATGGACCGGTTGTTGCGGTCGTCCCTGTTCCGAAAACGGGCAGTCAATGGAACGATACGATTCAGATGATTCCCTTGCCGCAAATTCAGGGTAAGCATAGTCTATATCTGTCGCTGAATAGTTCAAAACAGCCAAAGGATTGGGTGATGATCAAGTGGGTTGCGTTCCAGCCCATTCTGCCCGGTCAACCAGTAGACGCGCTTGGTGAACAGGATAAGCAATTGCTGGAAATTCTGAATGCGGACGCCGAACAAACGCCTATTCTCCTCGATGGGTCGGGTGACCTGGCGCGCGAAACGCATGTTTTTGAGCGGGGCAACTGGATGGTGAAAGGCAAGCGTGTAACGCCCGACGTACCGAAATCTTTCCCGGCAATGGACCCTAAATTGCCCAAGAATCGGCTGGGACTGGCCCGCTGGATGGTGAGTCGGGAACATCCGCTAACGGCTCGCGTAGCTGTCAACAGGTTCTGGGAGCAGCTATTCGGCACGGGTATTGTCGAAACGGTCGAGGATATGGGTACGCAGGGAATACCGCCCACCCACCGCGAACTGCTGGATTATCTGGCCGTTGAGTTCATGGTGACGGATCACTGGAGCATTAAGAAGCTTCTGAAAAAGATAGTTATGGCGGCTACGTATCGGCAGCAATCGCATGTGTCGCCGGAGTTGCTGGCTAAAGATCCATTCAACAAATTACTGGCTCGTGGCCCACGCGTTCGCTTATCGGCCGAAGCTGTACATGATCAGGCGCTGGCAGTCAGTGGATTACTGAGCCACAAACTGTATGGGCCAAGCGTCATGCCGATACAGCCCAACGGTATCTGGCAGTCGCCCTACGACGGAGAAACCTGGAAACAGAGTACGGGTGAGGATTTACACCGGCGGGCCTTATATACGTACTGGAAACGGACGGCACCTTACCCGTCAATGGTGACGTTCGATAGTCCAAGTCGTGAGTTCTGCCAGTCGCGTCGTATCCGGACTAACACGCCATTGCAGGCTTTAGTTACGCTCAATGATCCGGTTTACGTAGAAGCGGCTCAGCATCTGGCCGACTATATGCGTGATCATGGCAGAACGCCCGAGGCTCAGCTTCAGGCCGGATTCCGGTGTATCATGATGCATGATTTGCCGCCGAAAAAGCTGGCTGTTCTGACACGGCTTTATCGAACAACGGAAGCGTATTATCGCCAGAAACCGGGCGAGGCAGAATCATTGCTAGATCGAACTGGCATCGATTGTGCAACGCTCACACCCCAACAGGCAGCACTGACCGTAACGGCCAACACAATGCTGAATCTGGATGAAGTGATTACGAAAGAGTAGATTACCCCACCCCAACCCCTCCCCTTGAACTAAGGGGAGGGGCTAAAAAAAGTAAAATGGGCGAATTAATACATAATAGAAAGGCAATGGAAGAGTTTCGTCGGGAACTGAGGAAATTTCCGACGCGATTTGAAACATTGCTCTGGGAGCGATTAAGAAGTAGCCAATTGGAAGGGCGAAAATTTCGGCGACAACACAGTGTTGGTATCTATATTCTTGATTTTTATTGTCCTGCCGAAAAGCTGTGTATTGAGATTGATGGATACGTTCATTGTAATACTGATGCCATTATTCACGATACAGAACGGGACCATGCATTATCCCAATTGATGATTAAGACCTTACGTTTCGCAAATGCCGAAATCGAGACAGACATTGAAGAGGTATTACGAAGGATAAGAGAACAATTTAAGGACTAAAGACCGAGCATTTCCCCCCTCCCCTTAGTTCAAGGGGAGGGGCCGGGGGTGGGGTAGTACTACGACATGAACAAACTCCTGCAGGAACTCCAGCAAGCAGCAGCCGAACGCGAAACCCGGCGGCATTTTTTGCATACCTGTTCAACAGGCTTGGGCGCAATGGCGCTTAGCGCCACCCTGGGAAGTTGCGGATTTTTTGGGAAAAGCGATCCCCCGACGAATGACGTTGGCGCGCCTACGCTATCGGGTGGGCTCACTACGTCTCCGCAACCGTCGCAGTACGTACCGAAGGCCCAACGTATCATTTATATCCACATGGCCGGGTCGCCAAGTCAGTTGGAGCTGTTCGATTATAAACCTGAACTGGCGAAGTATAACGGTAAGGACTGCCCGCAGGAACTGCTCGAAGGCAAGAAGTTTGCCTTTATTCGGGGTGTGCCCAAAATGCTTGGTCCACAGGGAAAGTTCGCGCAACGAGGTCAGTCGGGTGCGTGGGTGTCTGATTATTTGCCTCATTTGCAGGGCGTTGTTGACGACGTTACGTTCCTGAAAGCCATGCACACTGACCAGTTCAACCATGCACCTGCTCAGTTACTCATGCATACGGGAAGCGCTCGTCTGGGACGCCCAAGCATGGGATCATGGGTGACGTATGGGCTTGGTACTGAAAACGATAACCTACCCGGCTACATCGTGCTGGCATCGGGTGGAAAACAACCCGATGCCGGAAAATCCGTATGGGGAAGTGGGTTTCTGCCAACAGTTTACCAGGGCGTGCAGTGCCGTACCGATGGCGACCCTGTACTTTACGCTTCTGATCCGGCGGGTATCAGCCGCGACGTTCGCAAGCAGACGATTGATGCGATCAGCCAGATTAACCAGCAACAGTACGAAGACGTTAATGACCCCGAAATCCTGACCCGCATTGCGCAATATGAACTGGCGTTTCGGATGCAGATGTCAGTGCCCGACGCAATGGATATCAAAAGCGAGCCCCAGTACATTTTGGACAGCTACGGTGCCGACCCGAATAAAGGGTCGTTTGCCCGCAATTGTTTGCTGGCCAGACGGTTGGTCGAGCGGGGTGTCCGGTTTGTTCAGTTGTTTGACTGGGGATGGGATACGCATGGTACAAGTGCCGATGGTTCCATTGATGTTGGGCTGAAAACAAAATGTAAAGAGTCTGATCAGGCCGTAGCTGCCCTACTGAACGATTTAAAACAACGCGGGTTGCTGGACGATACGTTGGTCGTTTGGGGCGGAGAGTTCGGACGGACACCGATGCAGGAAAACCGCGATGGTCAGGTGTTGCCGTTCATGGGCCGAGACCATCACCTGGAAGCCTTCACGGTCTGGATGGCCGGTGGTGGCGTCAAGAAGGGCTTTTCTTATGGTGAAACCGACGACATCGGTTACTACGGCGTTAAAGACAAAGTGCATATTCATGACCTGCAGGCCACCATTCTGCACTTACTCGGCTTCGATCATACCAAACTAACGTACCAGTTTCAAGGCCGGCCATTCCGGCTAACCGACGTAGCGGGAAAGGTTGTGAAGCCAATTCTGGCGTAGGTGCCAAACGGACAAATTAAACAAGGCACAGGAGTTTTCCTCATAGCGAACGTGTCGTCCCGGTTGAAACGTGATAGAAAACGGACAATAATTAACAGATTAGTAGACAGTTGAGCAATAGTTTAGTTATTACCTGAAATGGCAACAATTTCTTAATCAAGATCTACCCTTGGTTAGTTACATTCGTTTCACTTTCGTCAGGTAATCGCTGTGATCAAGCCAACAATGCTGTCCTGGTTGTATCTGATTGGGGCTGCCGCCTGTCAAACAGCCTGGATGTACTCGCTTAAATACATTAGCCTGGATGGCCTGAAGACACTACGCTGGACTACGTTTTATCGACTTGATGGCGGTCTGCCCGCTCTGCTCCCGTGGCTGGCCTACGTTGTCTTCGGCATTGTCAATACCGTACTGCTGGCCAGCGCCATGCGCACCATTCCAACCACAACAGCCTTTGCTGTCTGGATGGCTTCAACGCTGGTATTTCTCAAGGCTGCTGATGTGCTCTGGCTGAAAATGAACTGGTCATGGACCGAATTCTTTTTCATTGTGCTCATCACCATAGGCATCGTTGGCTTGAAACTAGCTGGCCCTACTGAGTAGCTAAAACGGGTAAACCACCCTATTCCAAAACCTTGGGGACTTCAAAAAATTTATTGTCATGCTGGGGCGCATTGGCCAGCGCCTGCTCACGCGGAAGGTGATTACCAACTACATCATCGCGCAGTACGTTGGTTTCGTCGGAGATATGCGTCAACGGCTCAACGCCGGTTGTATCCACTTCGTTGAGTTGCTCCATCCACGTCAAAACGCCATTCAGGCTATTGAGCAACTCGGCTTCTTCTTCGGGTTTTACCTCCAGACGGGCCAGATGAGCAATTTTATGTAAGGTATCGTGATCTACTTTCATAATCAATGAGTGAATGAGTGAATGAGTGAATGAGTGATTAGGCCACAACATTCAGTGTTCTCATTAACTCAGTATCAATAATTCTATATGTTTCCTGCTTTAACCGTTCGACATCGTCCTGGGTCATTCCCGTGGTTTCGATGGGCGGATGAACTACCGCCCGCAATGGATGCCAGTGGAATCGTACGGGACTTTTATCGGGCAAAATCTGGTAATTGTTCAATAACGTAATCGGTACAATGGGCACCTGCTGCTGAATCGCCATGGTGAAGGCGCCATCTTTGAACGGCACCATCTGGGGAATTTCTGTTGCCCGAATACCGCCCTCCGGGAAGATCATAATACTACGTCCCGATGCCAGCGTCCGAATGGATTTTGCCAGTGAATAGGCCCGGCTGTTAGGCTGATTCCGATCGACCTGAACATGCAGTTTCGCAAACATATACCCTATCAGCGGAATGTTTTTCACATCACTTTTACCAACGAATGCGTAGTAGTTTCTGACAATCAACCCCATAGCGGCAATGTCCAGATAAGAAAAATGGTTCGCACAAAACACGTACGTCTGATTAGGATCGGGCCTAAACCGACGCTCAACCCGAACCGGAATGCCTATTCCAATAAAAAACAGCTTTCCCCAGATGTAATTGATTTTGTGCGCCAGTGGCTTCCAGTCGTCGCGCTGCAAAAACACAAACTGGATCGGAAACAGCACGATGTACAACGCTACTAAATAAACAGCGCACCAGATTGTGTAAAGCATAATTGTCTAACCAGGATTTATATGATTTTTCTGACCGACTATGATTTTGCTTTCCATGAAAGCTATTTTTAAGAATCATAGTCGGTCAGAAAAATCATATAAATCCCGGTTCTTATTAGTGTTTAAAATGTCTCACGCCCGTCGTGACCATAGCCAGGCCATGCTCGTTGCAATAATTAATCGAATCCTGATCCCGGATGGAGCCACCAGGTTGCACAACGGCTGTAATACCCGCCAGACCAGCGATCTCAACGCAGTCGGGGAATGGGAAGAATGCATCCGACGCCATAACCGATCCCGCCAGATCAAAGCCGAACGAATGAGCTTTTTCGATGGCATGACGTAGCGCATCAACGCGTGACGTTTGCCCTACACCACTGGCTAACAGCTGGCCTTCCTTTGCGAGTACAATCGTATTTGACTTCGTATGCTTGCAAACTTTTAGCGCAAACTCCAACGCCCGAACTTCGCTATCGGTAGGCGCTTTTTCCGTAACCGTCTTGAACTGCTCGGCGGTTTCGGTCTGGTTGTCTTTATCCTGCTCCAGTACGCCGTTCAAAATGGTCTTGAACATGACCGTCGGCAAGGCCACGGCGTTACGCTTCAACAGAATCCGGTTCTTTTTCGACTTGAGCAGGCTCAACGCTTCGGTTGAATAGTCAGGCGCAATCAGAATTTCCATGAACAGTTTAGTCAGCTCTTCGGCAGTTTCCAGATCGACCGCTACGTTCGTGATGACGACACCGCCAAAGGCCGACACGGGATCGCAGGACAGCGCGTTTAGATAGGCTTCTTTGGGTGTCGGAGCCGTAGCTATACCGCAGGCATTGGTATGCTTGATGATGGCGAAAGCCGCCGATCCGTCAGTAGCCGGGAATTCATCAATCAGACTCACGCACGCATCAACGTCCACTAAATTGTTGTAGGACAGTTCTTTGCCGTGAAGCTTATCGAACATGGCATCCAGATTACCGTAGAAGCTTGCCTGCTGATGCGGATTTTCGCCGTACCGAAGGTGATTGGGAGGCAGCGTTTTGAAATCGTAGATGTGCTGGCTATCCGTTTCTTCGGCTGTGTTCCCCGCAAAATAAGCCTGAATGGCGGTATCATAGTGGGACGTAACGGCGAACGCTTCACCCGCGTAGCGACGACGGTCGCTGAGATCCGTCTTCCCCTTTTTCTCGGTCAGCAGATCGACGATGCCGCCGTACTGACTCCGCGAGGAGACAATCACTACGTCGTTGTAATTTTTGGCAGCCGCCCGAATCAATGAAATCCCACCGATGTCAATTTTTTCGATAATGTCCTCATCCGACGCGCCCGAGGCAACAGTTTCCTCGAATGGATAAAGATCCACAACGACCAGATCAATAGGCGGAATCCGGTGACGTTCGGCCTGCGCCAGGTCTTCGGGAAGTTCGCGCCGATACAAAATACCGCCCATGACGGCCGGATGCAGCGTTTTAACCCGTCCACCGAAAATAGATGGATAACCCGTAAGGTCTTCAACAGCCGTAACCGGAATACCCAGTTGTTCGATGAACGCCTGGGTTCCACCCGTTGAATACAATTTGACGTTTTGATTGTGCAGCAGCCGTACTAACGGTTCGAGTCCGTCTTTGTAGAAAACGGAAATCAGCGCGGAGGAGATTTTGAGGGACATGAGGTCAGTTGATAATAGACCGGCGGTGGCCAGTGCCAGACTATTTCTAAAAGAATGACAAGTTACGCGAAATGGCCAAAAAGCTGTTTCAGTAAGACAAGGGGCAAAGATAATCAAAGGTCTTAACTTTGTCAGCCCGTGATACGTACTACGCGATGCAAAGTGCGGCACACGTAGCGTTAGAACACGTAGTACGAATCGAGTAGGGATTTCTTTTGCTATAATGAGTCAATTCAAAAAATTAGCCAGCGACACGGCGCTTTATGGTGTCAGCACCATTCTGGCCCGTTCTATTAACTTTGCGCTGGCTCCTATACAAACATATGCCTTTCAACGACCGTCCGAATTGTCGTCGAACGTAACACTTTACGCCTGGATTGGGGTGTTATTGACGGTGTATACATTGGGTCTGGAGACGGCTTTTTTTCGGTTCGCAGCTCGCGCTAAAAGCAACGAAAATGCGGAAGAACGTCTTCAGGTTTTCAATCGGACTACCAGCCTTGTGCTGTTGGCAAGCCTGTTGCCTACACTAGTGCTTATTGGATTTGCTTCGGAAATTGCCCAGTGGCTTAATTATCCGGGGCAGGGGTTGATGGTTATCTGGGCTGCTTTGCTGCTCGCTATCGACAGTGTTGTGGCCATTCCGTTTGCCCGGTTGCGGGCCGAAAACAAAGCCCGGCAGTTTGTAATGGCCAAAGTCATCAACATACTCCTGAACGTAGCGCTCAACGTCTTCTTTATCGTGATCTGTAAAGACGTCGCTGAGGGGGATTATCTGCCTGCATTCCAACCAGTAGCGTCGTGGATTTATCGCCCGGAAATTGGGCCCGGCTACATTCTGCTGGCTAACTTAATCGCCAATGCCCTTTATTTCGTAATCCTGCGAAATGCCTTTACCGGTTTCCGTTTTACGTTTAAGTGGCCAGTGGCAAAATCACTGCTTCTTTACTCGCTTCCTATTATGCTTACGGGCTTGTCGGGCGTACTCAATGCCCTGACTGACCGGCTCCTGCTCCGGCGATTCCTGCCGGAAGGATTCTACCCCGATCTCACGTCGGAAGATGCATTGGGCATTTACGGCAACTGCCTGAAATTATCTATTTTCATGGCGCTGGCCATCAATTCCTTCAAGTTTGCCGCCGATCCGTTTTTCTTTGGCCAGGCCGAAGATAAAAATTCACCTAAACTGCTCGCCGTCGTAACCAAGTGGTTTCTTATCGTTTGCGTACTAATCTGGGTAGGTGTCAGTCTGAATCTCGACGTAGTAGGCTTAGTCGTCGCTCCGCTCTACCGGCGTGGTCTGGACGTAGTGCCGCTGTTGTTACTCGCCAATTTATTTCTGGGTGTCTACTACAACATCTCATTCTGGTTTAAGCTGAGTGACAAAACTAAATTTGGTACACTTATTACAGCGGTCGGAGCCGCCGTTACAATCATTGGCAATATTGTGCTGATTCCATTGATGGGTTATATGGGATGCGCCGTTGCCTTTCTGATATCCAGTTTCGTCATGATGGCGATGTGTTATTTTCTGGGCGAAAAGCATTATCCGGTCCCCTACGACGTTCGATCGGCAGCGGGCTACGTTGTTGGCGCGGGGCTACTGATTTACGTATCCTGGCAGTTTCCCATCGCTAATTTGTGGATTGCCGTACCTGTGCATCTGGCACTTTGCCTACTTTTTGTCGCGACAGTGCTGTTAATTGAGCGGGATACCATCCAGCCGATGGTCGCCCGATTCCGAAAACGAAAGAATCCGATGCCTCTCAAGTGATCTTTCTGCAAGACTAACAACCTTGAGGTCGTTTCTCAAACGTAGCGTAGCCAATCCCACTCGTATACCTCAAAGAAGGAGACCTTCGTTACAAAAAAGCTACCGCTCTGTCGGTACGGTGTTTTTTATAGATAAATTTGGAGATAATCTGTTACTACTGCCACCGTAAATGGCTCCTTTCAATTCATGAAATCAACTCTGCGAAACAGCGTATGGCTTTTGCCTGTCGCGTTTCTGTTTTTATTCACGGCCTGTCGGGAAAAACCGCTGTTTGACCGGCTCGATTCATCAGAAACGGGCATTACGTTTAACAATATCATTACAGATAGTGATACGCTCAACATTCTGAATTATCAGTACATCTACAATGGTGGCGGTGTTGGCGTCGGCGATTTCAACGGCGACAAGAAACCCGATGTATTTTTTGCGGGCAATCAGGTGTCGAATAAGCTGTACATCAATGAGACAGAGTCTGCTGGCGATAAGCTTCATTTCAAAGACATCACACAGTTGGCGGGTGTTGGGGGAGGAGGACGCTGGTGTTCGGGCGTGTCGGTAGTTGATGTTAATGCGGATGGAAAATTAGACGTATACGTATCAACTACACTTCACAAAAAAGCCAACCAACGGGCTAATTTGTTGTACGTTAACCAGGGAAATGACGCCGACGGTGCGCCAAAATTCCGCGAAATGGCTGCTGACTACGGCATTGCCGATACAACCTATACAACCCACTCCACTTTTTTCGACTACGACAACGACGGCGATCTGGACCTGTTTGTGCTGGTTGATCAAATTGACGATCCCCGCAATCCAACGAACCTGCGCGCTCGGGTGAATGACGGTACGTCGCCCAACACCGACCGACTGTACCGCAATGATTTCGACGCCAAGCGCGGCCATGCGTACTTCACCGACGTAACACAACAGGCTGGTACGTTGGCCGAAGGGTTTGGCCTGGGGGTGAATATCTGCGACATCAACCGCGACGGCTGGAAGGACATTTTCGTAACCAATGACTTTGCCACAAACGACGTATTGTACATCAACAACCACGACGGGACGTTCACAAACCGCGCTCACGATTCGTTTAAGCACACCAGCTCGTCGGCGATGGGCAATGACGTAGCGGATATAAACGGCGACGGTCTGGCCGACATTATTGTCATGGACATGCTGCCCGAAGACAACCTGCGCAAGAAAAGTCTGATGGGTCCCAGCAGCTATTTCGCCTATCAGGAGTGGGACCGCATGGGCTATGAGCACCAGTACGCCCGTAATACGTTGCAACTGAATCAGGGGGTACGGCCATCCGGGGTACGGCCATCCGATACGTCAGCGGCTAATATGCCGGTTTTCAGTGAGATAAGCATGCTGGCGGGTGTTGCCGAAACCGAATGGAGCTGGTCGGCGCTTCTGGCCGATTTTGACCATGACGGGAATCGCGATCTGATGATTACGAATGGATTCCCGCGCGACGTGACCGACCGCGATTTCACTACATATTACAGCTCGGTTGACTCTTATTTAAGCGACGAACTACGCAAAGGCCTGACCGAAAAAATGCCTCAGGTGAAGGTCAGTAATTATGCGTATCGAAATAAGGGCGATGCTCGGTCCGACGCTCCTGTGTTCGAAAACGTAACAGACAAATGGGGAATGACCGACCCGAGTTTTTCGAATGGCGCAGCCTACGCGGATTTTGATGGCGATGGCGATCTGGATTACGTTGTCAACAACATCAACGACGAGGCCTTTGTCTATCAGAATAACCTGACCGATCAGCAGTCAGATACGCATTACCTCCGTATCCAGTTTCAGGGTGATGGGGCTAACCTGATGGGGCTTGGCGCAACGGTTGAGTATGAGCTGCCAAATGGCCATAAAGAATTTTATGAACACACGCCCTACCGAGGCTTTTTGTCCAGCGTGGAGCCGGTGGCGCATCTGGGTTTGGGCAAGGTTAACGTAGTGAAAAACGTGAAAGTGACCTGGCCGGGTGGACGGGTGCAAATCCTGCCCAGCGTTAATGCCGATCAGACGATCACAGTCAAAGCAACTGACGCCCGGCCAACCGCACTGACTATTGCTCAAACGCCTAAATTTCTCTTGCAGGACGTAACGGCCTCGCTGGGTATCACGTATAAGCACGAAGAAACCGACATCATTGACTTCAATCTACAGAAAACGCTCCTGCATAAACTTACTGAATATGGCCCGGCGCTGGCCGTGGGCGACGTAAACGGCGATGGTCTGGCTGACATGGTTGTGGGGGGAAGCGCCGGACATTCGGCAGCTGTGCTTTTACAGGACAAATCGGACCATTTTGCGGTGAAAGCTTTACCAACCAAACTCTCCGAAGATGCTGGGTTGCTGTTGTTCGATGCTGACGCCGATGGTGATCTGGACCTTTATGCGGCCAGTGGCAGCCCCGAATTTAACCCGGATCAGTTGGCGGAAGCCATGCGCCACCGGCTTTATGTGAACGATGGCAAAGGCAATTTTTCGCTGGATGTCAATGCATTACCCAATTTTCAGGTAAATGGTTCGTGTGTGAAAGCCGCCGATTTCGACCGAGACGGCGATCTGGATCTGTTCGTTGGGGGGCGCGTTGAACCTAATAAATACCCAATGTCAGTACCGAGCTATTTGCTACGTAATGAAAGCGTAAAAGGTAAACCGAAATTCACGGATGCAACAGCTCAGGTTGCGCCCGTTCTTGCTAAAGGTGGACTAACCTGCGACGCTCTCTGGACGGATTACGATAACGATGGCTACATTGACTTGATGCTAGCCAGTGAGTGGGCACCCCTTACGATGCTTCACAATGAAAAAGGCCAGTTAAAACCACTCGATAACAGCGGTTTGGCCGATAAAACAGGTTTCTGGAATTCGCTGACCGCTGGTGACTTCGATAACGATGGCGACATGGATTATCTGGCCGGAAACCTGGGGCAGAACAACCTGCTTCGGCCCGGTACTGACCGCCCCGTACGTATCTACGCCGGAGACTTCGATAACAACGGGTTTTACGATGCCTTTCCGTCTGTTTATTTCAGGAATGCCAAAGGCCAGTACGAAGAATATCCCTACTTCGGCTGGGACGACATGGTGAAGCAAATGATCGGGATTAAGCGTCGGTATATTAAATACGGAGCGTTTGGCGAGGCCACCATGAACCAGATTCTGACGGAAGATGAACGAAATCAGGCACTGAAACTATCGGCAAACTACGTACCGAGCAGCTACATCGAGAATAAAGGCAACGGCAAATTCGAGGTTCGACCTTTGCCGGTAATGGCCCAGACTGCTCCGGTATTTGGGATGCTGTCGCAGGACGTAGACGGTGATGGAAATCTGGACGCTGTGCTGGTTGGCAATGATCACGGTAGCGACATGGTGGCGGGTCGAATGGACGCTTTTAACGGACTTGTTCTCAAAGGCGACGGTAAAGGCGGCTTTAAGCCATTAACGCTGGGCCAATCAGGATTTTATGTTCCCGGTAATGCCAAAGCACTCGTTAGCTGGCCCGATGCGCAGGGCCATTGTCGGCTGGCCGTTACCGAAAACCGGGGACCACTACGTGTGTTTGCCGTTCAGCAACCGCAGACGTTTACACCTGTAGATGCCCGCACTACCGTTGTTGATATTCGTCTTAAAAATGGACGTACCAGACGCCAGGAGATTCCCTTCGGAACGTCGTTTTATTCGCAATCCGCGCGGGGAGTCTGGTTGCTGCCGGGGGAAGTCATTGTGAAGAAATAGGCGGTCAAATTTTTGTCATTCCGACTCAGGAGAATCTTAAAACCTCCTATTGATCAAGGTTGAGATTCCTCCTGCGTCGGAATGATAGAAAGCTAATCCGGCCGCACTCGAATATTGGCGTCGGTTACTGCGGCCGTACGGGTGCGAATTGCCGAGGCAATAAAGAAACCCGTTGCTTTTCGTCCGTTAGGGTTAGTATTCAGAATGTTTGTTGGAACATTGGTTGGGGGCGTTGCGAATAAGCCACCATTGGTGATCTGAGTGCGCAGTTGCTGCCAGAACGTCAACGCTTCGGCGGGTAACGACCCAAGCTCAACCCTTACCACATCATTCGGTACGTATAAACTATCGGGATTTATGGATCGACGAATGGGTGCAATAAACACCAACCCATCCGTAACGCCGTTGTTACTGCCACCAAATCCGCCATCCTGCGTCGTAATAATGTTTCGGGGTTTATTCTGAAACTCGCCGTTTCGGAAAAACTTAACCCGGTAATTATCTACCTCATTTGGAATATCGATAGCATAAAACTCTGCCCGATACCCTTCGTTTTTTGACAGTGGATTAAGCTTTCGTTTTACAAAAATAATCGAGTCAATGGGTGGCACTTTATTCATCTTCGAACTGGCCTTGTAGGTCTCTCCCTGATACGTAATGTTGAGTTGATACGTCCGGCCAATACGTCCCAGTGTATCTTTTGCTGTCGGTTGCCAGACGTAGTAGCCATCATTGTCTGGATCAGAAAACGAGTATGTTTTTCCCATGTTATCCGAGACAGTAACGGTTGCGCTGGTGGCGGCAGAGGGTTGACTGTTATCAAAATAAGCCGCTGTTTGGGTCAATCGAATCGTTTGCGAACCGGGTTGATCCGTGATCGTTCCGTCTACCGAAAGTTCAGTTGGCCCCGTGTCGAGTTTGGCGTCGATAACGGTCGTGCAACTGTTCAGACCGAGAACGGATACTATGAGAAATGAAAAAATAAGTAATGCTTTCATAGTGTAGAACCGGCCCAGAGAGCCAGTTTTCAATCTGTATATCGGCCTTTGGGCCGGAACTACTAGAATTTGAAATTATAGGTCACTGATGGAATCAGCGTAGCAAAAACGGAGTAACGAATGGCTTCCGTCACACGCGGATTGTCGGTATTAGGCTGAAAATAAACCGAAAACGCGTTCTTTCGAGCATATACGTTGTAGACCGAAAATACCCAGTTGTCATCTTTCCGTTTGCCTGCCCGCTTCCGGCCCTGTAAGGTTGCTGCCAGGTCGAGTCGATGATAGGCCGGAATTCGGTAGTTATTGCGGGCTTCGTAGATTGGTGTTACGTGTCCATCATACTCAAAGCGGCCTGTCGGAAACGTACCGGGCGTGCCACTGGCATACGTGAACGTAGCCGAAAAATTCCAGCGTTTGGCATTTGGGGGATCGAACAGAAGTACCGTGGTTAGCACATGCCGTTTGTCGAAGCGCGTTGGATACCAGTTACTGTTATTGATACCATCCACCTGCCGTTCGGTTTTGGCAAGCGTATAACTAACCCAGCCATTCACAACACCCGTATTCCGTTTTACGAAAAACTCGGCTCCATAAGCGCGGCCTTTGCCACTTAATAGATCGCCTTCCAGGTATTTGTTCAGGATCAGGCTGGCCCCATCAATGTAATCGATCTGGTTTTGAAGCCATTTGTAGTAAACCTCCACCGAGGCTTCGAACTCGCTGCCCGTTCCATTGGAGCGCCCAAAGTTCTTGAAATAACCTCCGGCAATCTGGTCTGCAATTTGTGGTTTGATGTTGTTGGTCGACGTCGTCCAGACATCCAACGGTGTCGACGCGGTTGTGTTGGAAATCAGGTGAATATATTGGGCCAGTCGATTATAACTTAATTTCAGTGAGCTGTTGGGACTCAAATCATACTTGGCTGAAAAACGGGGCTCCCAGTTACCGTAGGTTTTTATGACATCACTTCCCCGATACGCTACGGTTGTTACAACCTCGCGCCGTGTTCCAAACGGCACGTCTGTCTGAAACGTATAGGCTTCGCCTGGCCCTCTATAATTGAATAATGAATAGCGCAGGCCATACTGGAGTTGAAGTTTGGGCGTGAATTGCTGTTCATTACCTATATATAAAGCACTTTCCAGCGCGTGTTTGTTGGCTACGCCGAAACTTCTGACAGCGCCCGAGCTGGCTGCGGTAGCCGTTCCCGGTTGAAAATCATGGATAATAGCCTGACCGCCGAACGTAATGGTATTCTTGCCCAGAAAAAGCGAAAAGTCAGGTTTGACGCTGTAGTTGACAATGCGGGAGTCGGTCCGGAAAAAGTCATCCGGACTTTTCTGTTTCAGGTCGGTATTCAGCGAATAATCGTAATTGCTATAATAAGCCGTAGTATTTAGAAACAACCGGTCGCTGAATACGTGATTCCAGCGGGCCGAAATCGTCGCATTTCCCCAGTTGAACCCAAAATCCGACCCAAATACGTCGCGACCGAGATAGCCTGAGAGAAACACCGTGTTTTTGTCGTTGATGCGGTAATTGCCTTTTGCCGTCAGATCGTAGAAATAGAATTTCGCGCCTTTCAAATCTTTATTCAAAAAAGGCTGGGCTAGTACATCAGCATAGGAACGACGAGCGGCTACAATAAAAGAACCCTTCCCTTTGAAAAGCGGTCGTTCGTAAGAAAGCCTGCTGAAAATAAGGCCAATACCACCGTTTAGTTCAGCTTTCTTAGCGTTACCTTCTTTCAGCCGAACGTCCAGAATCGAGGAAATACGCCCTCCGTAGTTCGACGGAATACCGCCCTTAATAAGCTTGACATCCTTGACGGCGTCGGGATTAAAGACTGAGAAAAAACCGAACAAGTGGGACGAGTTATAAATTGGCGCTTCGTCGAGCAGTACCAGATTCTGATCAATACTTCCACCCCGAACGTTGAAACCCGTAGCGCCTTCGCCCACCGTCGAAACGCCCGGTAGCAGCTGAATACTACGTATTACGTCTACTTCGCCGAGGAGTGCCGGAATACGCTTCAGGGTTTTGACGTCAATTTTATTGACGCTCATTTCTATATTCTTGACGTTGTCGTCCTCTCGGCTTGTCGAAACGACTACTTCCTGTAGCTGTTTACCTTCCTGACTGAGTTCAAGGTCAAGCCGTACGTTTCGTTCGGTCAGGTCAACGGTCTTGGTTTGTCTGGCATACCCAACGTAGCTGATTACCAGATTGTATGTTCCCGGTGGGACAGTTACTGCGAAGAAACCGTAACTATTCGTGACGGCTCCGGTGCCCGTTTCTTTTACATAAACTGACACCCCAATCAAGCCTTCACCGTTGGCCGCGTCCTTTATGTACCCACTGACGGTATAGCCTGCATGAACGGTCTTGGCTGGGGATCTTTCAAGAGAATTGGCTGTCTGCCCCTTGCTGTTCCCCATAGGTAGAAAAGCGAAAGAGAGACAGTAGAGCCAGAATCGTATAGTCTGTTTCATTGCGTTATCAATTGGCCACGCATTTATTTGACGGTGACTCAGGTTGTTAACGCAAAAGTAGGAAGGGCACTAGTAGGATTATGTAAAAATTAGATGAACCGACTAAATCTAATCGTGAACGGTATTGGACGTAGGACAAAACCAATAACGATTGAATGAGAGAGCAGCAACCGAGAATTTATTTGCCACCATCCTGCTTTTTAATTTGCCTGATTAGTTTCTGCGCTTCCTTTTCGTCCGTTTTAGGGAACGATACGGGCAATGATTCCAGTACGTCGGTCAGAATACGCGCAATAATGAGCTGCTGGTTATCGCGGTCATCGCTTGGAATCACATACCAGGGATTCTGGCGAGTGGCTGTTGCGTTGATGGTATCTTCGTAGGCCTGCATATACTCAGGCCAGAACTCTCGTTCTTCCAAATCGTTTTCACTCAGTTTCCACTGCTTTTCGGTATCTTCCAGGCGGGCAATCAGTCGTTTGCCCTGTTCTTCTTTGACAACGTGCAGGTAAAATTTCACAATCGGGAAACCGTTTCGGAACAGGTAATCCTCGAAGTGAACAATATCGCCAAACCGCTGCTTCCAAAGCGTCTGGTCATTAGTTGGAAGCAAATTTTCTGGAATCAACTGCTGCTTCAGCCGTTCCGGATGGACACGTAGCGCAAGCACTTCTTCATAGTAGGATCGGTTGAATACGCCAATGTTACCCCGTTCGGGAAGTTCCTGCCAAAACCGCCAAAGAAAATCGTGTTTCAGGTCTTCTTCCGCCGGTTTTTTGAATGGTGCCATCTGGAAGCGAGACGGATTGACGCCTTTGAACACGCGCCGAATACTGCTGTCCTTCCCGGCGGCATCCATCGCCTGAAAGACAACAAGCATCCCGTAGTGCTCATCGGCGTGCATCCGGTTCTGGGCCTGATCCATCCGCTCGGCTAATTCATCCAGCTGGCGATCAAGATCCGCTTCGTCGGTATAGAATGGCTCAACTAGGGTGGGTGTAGCGTTGGCTGAAAATGGCTTCTTTCCGTCGTATCGGAACGTATTGGTGTTGAATTTTTTCATGATGTAACGCGGCTGGAAAGCCGCGATTATCTAATAGTGAAATCGCGGCTTTCCAGCCGCGTTACTGACCCTGAATAACAGAAATCAATTTTTGCAGCTCCTTAAATCGCTTCTCGTCGGGTTCGGGATTAGCAATAGGTAGCTTTTTAAGTTGCTCAATAATCACCTGACCGACCAGCAATCGCATGTTTTCTTTATCGTCGGCTGGAATCACGTACCAGGGCGCATTGTCCGTAGCGGTTTCATTGATCGCTTCCTGGTAAGCATCCTGATAGTCGTCCCAGAACTCCCGTTCTTTGACGTCCCCTTCCTCAAACTTCCAGTTTTTTTCGGGGTCTTTAATCCGGGCGATAAGACGATCAGCCTGCTCTTTTTTAGAAACGTGCAGATAAAACTTAATGGTTATGAAGCCGTTTCGGTAGAGAAATTTTTCCATATCCCGAATGGATTCATAGCGCTGTTTGAAGAGCTTGTCCAGATCATTAGTTACTTTTTCGGGCAATCGCTGGCTTTGCGTCAGGATCTCCGGGTGGACCTTCGTGACCAGCACTTCTTCGTAATAGGAGCGGTTAAAAATGCCAATGGTACCGCGTTCGGGCAATTCGCGCCAGCTACGCCACAAAAAATCATGATCAAGCTCCTGATCAGTTGGTCGTTTAAACGAATAGACACGTACGCCCGTTGGGTTTGTGCCCGTAAAAACGTGTTGAATCGTGCCATCTTTACCAGCGGCATCCAATGCCTGAAACACCACGATTACACCGTATCGGTTGTAGGTATACATTCGTTCCTGCCACTTGTCGATATCGGCCGCCTGTTGCCGCAGCAGGGCTTCATAATGATCTTTATCTTCGTAAAGCTTATCCACGTCTGTGGGTGCCTTTTTGATTTTAAATTCCTTATCTCCGTCATAGCGGAACCGGTCGGTATCGAAATCTTTCACAGGCTTAGGGGCGCAAAATTTACGCAGGTCAGTTATAGTCTATCATTGAACAACCACAAACCTGACGAATGGTTGCAACACCACGTCGCTAGCCATGTGTCTGATTGCCCCCTCTACGCCTTCAGAGTAGCAGCGTGACCGTACCTGGCCAGCCAAAAGAAATCAGTAATCAGGTCCATAAACAAATTTAGTGGAGCCACCTTTTTAGACAGGTATTTAAACAGAAATTGACTCTGGAAGTTACTCGTTAGGCTATCCTGGTGTATTTATTCATAAATAATGCAACTTGGCTATGAGTTACTTTTTTTGTGAATAAAGTGAGCTATTAAAATTAGTCGAAAATAACGTATTGATTATTAGTTATTTAACTTACTAACTTGCGTTCTGTTTATAATTATGTGCGTTGAAAATCCGCCAGTTCAGTACGTATTCAGTGGTTGAGTTTATATATGACCGATTAATAAGACGTTTACATTTTTGCTTGGTCGCCCAAAAGATTCGCATTTACTTTGTCCGAAATTTTACTTTTAAATCAGTTGAACCAAATGAAAAAAATCCACTTTTCTATTTTACTCGTGCTTGGTTTGTTAGCCGGTACTCAATCATTTGCCCAGCTCGCTGTTGACAAAGGCACTAAATTTATCAACCTTGGCATTGGCGTAGGTGGTTACTCTAGCGCAGGGGGTATTGCTTTCGGTGTCTCAGGAGATTTTGGTGTTGCTCCAAATTTCACAGTTGGTGGACAAGTAGCCTATCGTAGTTTTAATTACGGCTATGTTGGTTTCAACGGCAGCATTAATTACCTCTATTTTGCCGCCCGCGGTTCCTACCACTTTAACCAACTCCTTAATCTAAGTACAGACAAAGCGGACTTGTATGCTGGCATTGGCTTAGGTTATGAGAATGTTTCATATGGCGACGGCTTTGGAGCAGGCTTCAATACATTTGGCAGCGGTATTTTCGTGCCAATTCACCTCGGCGGTCGTTACTTTTTCTCTGAAAAAGTTGGTGGCTTCGCTGAACTAGGCAGTGGTATTGCTCCCTTAATGTTGGGCGTTACGTTCAAGCTATAATTGACCAAACTACAACAAAAAAAAGGCTTCCTGATAACCAGGAAGCCTTTTTTTTGTTGTAGTTTGTTATTTGCTTGCGATCTCTTTCAACGTCTTAACCCCCATATTCCAGAGAATAAACGCGTAGATGTCGGCGGTCGTTTCTATATTCTTTTTTGTGTTGCTGGCTCCGTGACCCGAGTTCGTATCAATACGTATCAGTACCGGATTCGGTCCTTTGTAAGCCGCCTGTAACGTAGCGGCATACTTGAATGAGTGAGCCGGTACAACCCGGTCGTCGTGGTCGGCAGTGGTGATGAGCGTAGCGGGGTAATCCAGGCCAGACTTTATATTGTGAATGGGTGAATACGCATAAATAGCCTTGAATTCATCAGCATTATCGCTACTGCCATAATCGGCAATCCAGTTCCAGCCAATGGTGAACTTATGGAAACGTAGCATATCCATGACACCTACCTGCGGAATCGCTACCCGGAACAAATCGGGCCGTTGATTCATAACCGCCCCAACCAGCAACCCACCGTTTGAGCCACCCTGAATAGCAAGTTTAGCCGGGCTTGTATAGTGCTGGGCAATCAGGTACTCGGCAGCAGCAATGAAGTCATCAAAAACGTTTTGCTTTTTGAGTTTCATGCCCTGCTCATGCCACTTCTCGCCGTATTCGCTGCCACCCCGCAAATTTGCCTGAGCGTATACGCCACCCTGCTCCAGAAAAGGAATTCGGAGCGGGCCAAAGGAAGGAGGTAAACTAATATTAAACCCACCGTAGCCATACAACAGGGTCGGATTTGTGCCATCCAGTTTCAGGCCCTTCCGGTACGTCAGGAACATAGGCACTTTTGTGCCATCCTTACTGGTGTAAAATACTTGTTTTGTTTCGTAATCGGCTGGCCGAAAATCAACTTCAGGAGCACGGAAAACAGTGCTTTTGCGCGTAGCAATGTCGTAGCGGTAAATAGTTGGTGGAAACGTGAACGATGTAAAACTGTAGAAGACAAATTTGTCGTCTTTTTCGCCCCCAAAACCACCCGCAGACCCAATCGCCGGTAATTGTACGTCTCCTTCAGACTTTCCGGCATAATTGAAAACCTCAACTTTCGAGGTCACATCCTTTGCATACTCCACAAATAACTTGCCACCGGCCGCACTAACGCTCCCTTCGGCGATAGGCTCAGGCCTCTCCGCAATAAGCGTCGAAAATGCCTTTGTTTTGGTGTCGAACGTAATGACTTTGCTGTTTGGAGCCTTCTCGTTCGTTAGAATCAGTAGCCGATCGCCGTCATTATCGACCACACCGTAGCTAAAATCAGTCACCTCGGCAACAACGGGCGTAAACGTTTGCTGAGTGGATTTAGCATCCATAAAAAACAGGGAGTTGCCATCTTTCCCCTTTCCCCGATCGCTGACTGACAAGAGCACAAACCGCTCGTCGTCGGTCGTACTGGCGATGTGAAAGCGCTGTGGATTCTTCGCGTCTTCATAAACCAGCCTGTCGGCTGACTGGGGCGTATTCAATTTATGAAAGAATACCTGATGATTTTCATTTTTGGACGCCAGCGCGCTGCCTTCGGGCTTCGGGTAGCGGCTGTAATAAAAACCATCTCCTTGCCAGGCCGCTCCGGAGATCTTAACCCATTCGACTTTCTCGGGTAGATATTGCTTCGTCGCCAAATCCATAATCTGATATTCCTGCCAGTCGGAACCGCCTTTGGATAAACCGACTACGGCATATTTTCCGTCCTTCGACAATGAAAATGCGCCTAGCCGCGTTGTGCCGTCGGCCGATAATTTATTAGGATCGATCACTAATTCGGGCTTTCCATCAAGACCTTTCTGGCGGTACAATACGGCCTGATTCTGCAAGCCGTCATTTTTTGAGAAATAAAACCACTCGCCTTTCCGGCTGGGTGCTGAATATTTTGGATAATTATAGATCTGTTCCAACCGGTCCTGCAGCTGTTTTCGGTATGGAATCTGCGCCAGATAATCAAAGGTAACTTTGTTCTCGGCCTTGACCCACTCAGCCGTTTCGGCCGAACGGTCATCTTCAAGCCAGCGATACGGGTCAGCAACCTGAGTACCGTGATAGGTATCAACCTGATCGGTTTTACGGGCCGTGGGATACGTAAGCGGGGGACCACTCTGGGCCAGCACCGTTGATGAACTCAGCATAAGCAACAATCGAAGAGATGGAGTAAACGTCATAAGATGATGAAGAATAACAGGAAAAATAACCAACTAATCACAAAGTACATCCCTATCCCTCGCTAACCAAATTGCTTGTCTGGCTTCCTGCTGTATTGGGCTTGATAAAACTATACGTGCACAGCAATAGACTACCAAACGAAATGATTTTCGGGTAGATGACACGGGCCAATCAAATTAGTGCGCCTGTTTATTCTGGGGAGTGATGTGCGGAATGAGCCCCTGCGAATCATGACGTAGCAACATCTCGAACAACAGAACCGTGGCAGCCGCATCGCCTTGGGCACGGTGACGCCCATTGAGGGGAATCCCAAGCGAACGACAGAGTTTCCCTAAGCTGTAGGACGGGTGGCCCGGTATTAATTTGCGACTCGTTCGAACAGTGCAAAGCGTCCGTCGGAAATAGTCGTGACCCAGCCAGTTTAGTTCTTTCTGGATAAAACTGAAGTCGAAGCCAACGTTGTGGGCAACAAAAATGGCATCCTGCGTAATGTTTATTACGTCGGCTGCTACGTCGGCAAATGTGGGCGCGTCCTGAACCATCTCATCGGAAATGCCGGTCAGATGGCGGATAAAGGGTGGAATTGGACAACCGGGGTTCAGCAGTGAGTGGAACGAGTCGACAACCTGCTGTCCGTCGTGGCGGAAGATTGCAATTTCAGTAAGTCGGGTAGGGCCTTTTACACCCCCTGTAGTTTCAACGTCAACGATACAGTACACAAAATATCAGTTATCAGACCAGTAAACAGCGATCAGTTAGTAATGAGTTCACTATTATTGGGTTGTCGAGATGGGCTATACACCTGCAAAGGCCGTGTTTGCATCGGTTGGCGGGCAACTACCCCCTGACGAATTAGCCGAAGTGTGTAATCCAGTACGTAGTCGCGGTTGGTCATTAAATCGTCGTAACTCCGTGTAACCGTGAAATCTGGCTCAACCGTAAATCCATTCGCCCGATCGGCTACAACAGCGTGGGTGAGCTTCTTTAAGGGTATACGTACTTGAAGTTTTGAGTTGGGCAAGGTTACGGTTTTGAAATGACCGGCAAAATCGCCCCAGTACGCGCTGCCACTGGCCTCACCAACATACGTGCCCATGCCCGCATCGAGCGTTTTAGCCAGTACGGATGTTGTCGCCGAAAAAGACGCGCCATTCAGCATAAAATACAAATTCCCTTTGAAAGCATCCTTACGGCGGGGACGATAGCGTCGGTTAGCAGAACGGCTTGAAAATCCACCAGCACCATCTGATTTATATTGTAAGCTGAAATTCAGAGCCGCTATCGGATTCCAGCGGGTTACGAGTTCGGAACGAGCGGCTTGTTTCATCTCCTCATGCTCCATGATCTTAAACGGTTTTGGCATCCAGTAACGTAACAGCCGGGCGGAGTTCAACACAATGCCGCCCCCGTTGCCCTGCATATCTACCACCAGATTCTGGACATTCTCATCGCGTAACTGCCTAAAGGCCCTTTTCAACCGCCGATTGAACGCCCATTGAAAAGGGTCCTTTTTTTTCAGCCCCATGAACGAGGAAACACGTAACACAGCTGTATGGGTGAGCGTATCGACCATCCGTACGGATAGATTAGGCTGCTGACCGATCTCAACGCCATATCGGCGCCGTATTCTTTCCCGGAAGCCAGTTAGCGTTGGGCATTTTAAGCGGGTACTATGAATGAGTGTGTCGCCCACGAGCCGATACGTAATGTTGATCGAATCGACCGACCCGTACCAGGCTGCGTAGTAGTCGGCAAACTGTACCAGACTCCACTGCTGGCGACCGGTTACATTATCGCCGTCGGAGCCGGAGTGGTCAGCGTTCATTAATTCCTGGTGCAGCTTAGCAATGGTACAGCCATTGATCGTAAGCAGTTCCGTACCACGCTGTAGGCTCGAATCCGCCGACACATTGTGGCTAATAAAGTACTGCGAACCTACGGGACGAATATAAAATGGTAAGAATCGGGTATGCTTACCGATGTAGTTTTTACGATGATTCAGGTTTGTATGCCCGTCTTTCAACGCAGCTACAAGCGGGCTTACGTGATGATAGAACGTCAGGTAATCCATGGGAGCCGTCAGCCGATTATACAGCGAATCGTACAGTTGCTCCATTCGGGGCTGGGGTGTGTAAAAGCCCATCCCAGGATGGAGCAAATCAAGCTTTCGCTTTAAATAACTTAAGTCGGTGCGAGCCTGAGCTGGAGTAATGGTTTGAGCAGGAGCAACTAAGCCGCTTAGCGCGATCAACAAGCTCCCAAAAAGCAGAGTTTGACCAATCTTCATCGTTACACGTTACGGTGTTAACCAGCTCCATGGAGCTGGTTAGTATTCGTTCGTGAAGATAAGATTTGGCGTAACTATAATCAATTAAAATTGTTTTAAACTTTATTAAAATTTTGTCTGACATAGGTTTGCCAAAGAAGGTGAATGTAGATCTAGCTGTCTTTCCGGTGCGGAATCACTGTCCAATGCTTCACTCCCGGCATATTATCGGCAATAATATCGCTGGCGACAGTCTCTAGATTTTCTTCATTGGTGGTGAAAAACAGGCTTTTAGGGTGATCGCCCTCCTGCGTAGTGCGCACTTCATAATATTCATTGTGGTGCTCAATCGCGTTTTTGTCAACAAGGTGGTACGTTGCCATAATAGTTTAATTGGTTAGGTAACGATAACCCAATTTTTGGCCAGATAGTTACCCAAGGATTGTAATCAATACGGCCCCAATGACCATAACACTGGCGCCGATGAGTTTCCTGAGAATACCCTGTTCTTTAAAAAACTGATAGCCAAATAAAACGCTTATCAGGGCCGACGTTTGAAACAGGGCCAGGGCATACCCAACGGGCATGCCGGCCAGGGCAATATTGCTAGCCAACTGGGTTATGCCAACAGCCAGACACAGCGCTACGTAAGTAAGTTTGTGTGCCACTAGAAGGTCCACCTGCTGACGCCATTGTTTTCGTAGCGTTAGTAAAACCCAGACGAATGTGAACAGAAAGCCCAACAAGCACCAGTAGAAAAATGCAGTAGCTGGGGTCGATACTAGAATGGCTTTCTTCAGAAACACGCCGTCGATAGCCGAAAATACCAGGGCTGCCAGCCGCAGTTTAACTTCGGGCCGTTGAAACAGGCTGGTTCCAACTGACCACCAGGATAAACCACTACGTTGCTGATTGTGGCCTAGGACGATATAACTACCAACGATAATCAGAATGATACCAGCAAGTCCCCACCAATCCGGAATTTCGTTCAACAGAAAAATGCTGACCACCATGCCCACCACCGCTTTATACGCGTTGATGGGTCCCAATACAGATAAATCTCCGATGTGCAGCGCCTTTACCAGAAAGACATTGCCGAACATGGCCAATATACTGGTTAGCAGGATGCTTTGCCAGAATAGGGGAGACAGGCCCGTAAATTGAAAGTGTGCTGAGAAGGCTAAACAGAACAAGGTCAAAAGTCCATAGGTCGCTGAAGTAATAAATAATGGATCGGCAGTACGCTGCGTCAGTTGTTTCTGGAACACGTTGGCAAGTGGATTCGCCACGATACGGATTAGTACGGCGAAAGTGGTAAGGGTAATAATGGTAAACAGAAGCATTGTCTCAGGTCAATAGCCACAATATATTGAGGAAATGTAGGAATACGTATCCTCCCAATGAGCTTTCACTTTTTTGGACTGATTGTCAGCGGGTTTAACAGTAGAATGACCAATCTGCCAAATCAGTTGTCAATTGATCCGGCCAACTAAATTTTTGCTAAGTACTTTCCTGATTAACAAACGTTTCGTACCTTTGCGGTCTTATTTTTTGAGAGGAGGTAGAGAGGTGAACGTACTACGCGCATACGACATCAACATTGTTGGTCTGGAGAAAAAACGATACGAATACGATTTTACGTCGGACGATTCGTTTTTTGCTGCGATGGAACAGGAGTTAATCAAGAAAGGCAACATCCAGACGCATGTGCTGCTGGACAAGTCTGAAACGATGATTCGCCTTGATTTTCATATCGTTGGCACCGTTGAGCAGGTATGTGATCGGAGCCTCGATGAATATGATGAGCCTGTAGATACGCAGCAGACGATGTTGTTGAAATTCGGCGACCATAATGAAGAACTGAGTGACGAAATCGAACTTATCGAGCGAAATACGTCGACTATCAACGTAGCGCGCTATATCTTCGAGTTCGTCAGCCTGTCTCTCCCAATGAAACGGCTTCACCCTCGGTTTCGGGATGAAGAGGATGTGGACGACGAACAGGACAGTAAATTAATTTACCAATCTGGTTCGGAAGCAGCTAACGATAGTGACGATCAGTCGGATATTGACCCACGCTGGGCAGCACTACGTAAATTGAGTGACAACTAATTGCAGTTGTAGAGTTATAGGGTTGTAATACGGCGAGCCGTAGCAGTCATTCGTGGCTGAAGAACAACCTGCCAACTCGAAAACTATACGACTATATAACTTTATAACTATAAGACTGAATCATGGCACACCCCAAACGACGCCACTCCAGCACCCGGCGCGATAAGCGCAGAACGCACTACAAGGCTACGGCTGTAACTCTCTCGACGGATGCCCAAACGGGTGAAGTACACGAGCGTCACCACGCCCACGTTTTTGAAGGAAATCTGTTCTACAAAGGGCAAATGATTATTGAGAATTACGCCAAAACGGCTTAAAGCTTGCTAATTTCTGAAGAGTATTTCGCTGATGTCTTTCTCAAGATGAACGCGAAATACTTTTTTATTGCATGTCACCTCCCTATTTTTACGCGTATTTATTTTTGAAGCCAGCTTAACTGGGAGGTATTGAACAAACAGAGTCAATGAAAATTGCAGTGGACGCAATGGGTGGCGATTTCGCTCCCGACGCAATTGTGGAAGGAGTTATGATGGCCGCTGCTGAATTGCCGGAAAATGTAGCTATTGTGCTGATTGGAAAGCAGTCTGTCATCCAGGAATTAACCCAAAAACACGGTATCCACACAGTTGCCAATATTGAATTGGTTCATGCTGACGACGTTATCGAAATGGATGAGCACCCAACCAAGGCGCTCTCGCAGAAGCCCAATTCCAGTATCGGGGTTGGGTTTAAACTTTTAAAGGAGGGCCAGGTTCAGGCGTTTTGCAGTGCCGGTAACACGGGAGCAATGCACGTAGGGGCTTTATTCAGCATCAAAGCAATTCATGGTGTTTTGCGTCCGTGCATCGCTGGTTTAGTACCTCAGCTGGCAGGAGGCTATGCCGTGATGCTCGATATTGGGGCAAACGCCGATTGCAAACCTGAAGTGCTGGCTCAGTTTGGTGAAATTGGGTCTGTTTATGCTCAATATACATTTGGTATAAGCCAACCTCGCGTAGCACTCATGAACATCGGCACAGAAGATCAGAAAGGATCGCTGGTTGCTCAGGCTGCGCACCAATTGCTGAAAGAAGTCTATAAGATCAACTTTATTGGTAATATTGAAGGCGGTGATCTTTTTACGGGCGTAGCCGATGTCATTGTAACAGATGGCTTCACGGGTAATACGATGTTTAAGCTAGGGGAGTCGTTCTATTCGGTAGCCAAACAACGGGGCCTCAGTGACGAGTTCTTAGATAAAACCAACTATGAGTCCATTGGAGGTAGTCCAATTTTGGGCGTTAATGGCAATGTGATTATTGCTCATGGCATTTCGTCGCCGTTGGCTATAAAAAATATGATTGGTCTGGCCATCCGACAGGTCGAATCTGACGCATACACTAAAATTGCACAGGCCCTGGCCTAGACCAGCTACTTGTCTTCAACCCGCATTCCCAACCTATGAGTAAAGCTGCCATAACTGGAATCCATGGTTACGTTCCCGACTATGTGCTGACCAATGCCGAATTGGAGCGTATGGTGGATACAAATGATGAATGGATTACAAGCCGAACGGGTATTAAGGAACGACACATTCTGAAAGGCGAGGGTATGGGCTCTTCGCACATGGGAGCAAAAGCTGTGGCAGGTTTGCTCGAAAAAATGAACATCAAGCCCGAAGAAGTCGATCTGCTTATTTGTGCGACCACTACCCCCGACTACGTATTTCCGTGCACAGCGAACCTGATCTGCGATATGGTTGGTATTCGTAATGTGGGTAGTTTCGATATTCAGGCAGCTTGCTCCGGATTCCTGTATGCACTGACTGTCGGGTCTCAGTTTATCGAAACGGGTAAATACAAAAAAGTAATTGTCGTTGGAGCCGATAAAATGTCGGCCATTGTCGATTACACAGATCGGACTACC
This sequence comes from Spirosoma endophyticum, assembly GCF_900112365.1. Lineage (GTDB taxonomy): Bacteria > Bacteroidota > Bacteroidia > Cytophagales > Spirosomataceae > Spirosoma > Spirosoma endophyticum. Next base: position 69,941 of record NZ_FOLQ01000009.1, read on the forward strand.
TGTGTTCTGTTTGGCGATGGTGCCGGGGCCATTATGCTTCAGCCCAGCGAGGATGGCTTTGGTGTCCTGGATTCCATTATCAAGTCGGATGGGTCCGGCCAAAGTCATTTATTTCAGAAAGCGGGTGGAAGTCGCTATCCGCCCACGCACGAAACGGTAGAAAAACGCTGGCACTACGTTTATCAGGATGGGCCTTCTGTATTTAAATTTGCGGTCAAAAATATGGCCGACGTATCCGCCGAAATTATGGAGCGCAATCACCTGGCTGGCAGCGATGTCGCCTGGCTGGTGCCCCATCAGGCCAACAAACGCATTATTGACGCCACGGCGCACCGAATGGGCATAGATACCGATAAGGTGATGATGAACATTCATAAGTACGGCAATACCACGGCTGCCACGATTCCACTCTGCTTATTTGATTACGAATCGCGCCTTAAAAAGGGCGATAATCTGGTTTTGGCAGCGTTTGGAGGAGGTTTTACCTGGGGAGCCGCTTATGTGAAGTGGGCGTACTAGTTTTATATATGATGTATGATATATGAGGTATGAATGTACCTGCCAATTATATCATACGCCATACATCTTATATCCTATATATTTAACATGGCAACGACCGCAGATATCCGCAACGGACTGGTCTTAAACTACAACAACGACCTTTTTCAAATTACTGAATTTCAACACGTGAAGCCAGGCAAAGGTGCGGCTTTTGTGCGTACCAAGTTGAAAAGCCTGACGACCGGGCGGGTCATTGACAATACGTTCAACTCGGGTGCAACAATTTATCCGGTACGGGTTGAGCGTCGGAAATTCCAATACCTTTACAAAGACGAAGCTGGCTATAACTTCATGGACCAGGAGACGTTCGATCAGATAAATCTGGGCGAGAAGATCGTGGAAGGGGCTGATCTGATGAAAGAAGGCCAGGAAGTCGAAATCCTGATTAATGCTGATAGCGATACACCGCTATCGTGCGAATTGCCGCCTTTTGTTGAACTGGAAGTTACCTACGCTGAACCGGGTATTAAGGGCGATACTGCCAACAGCCCTAAAAAACGGGTTGAGGTAGAATCGGGCGCAAAAATTATGGTACCGCTCTTTATTGAGTCGGGTCAGAAAATTCGGATCGATACACGAACACACGACTACGTAGAACGCGTGAAATAAATAAAGTCGTAAGTTGGTAATTGATCAAGCTTATCCACTTACGACTTGCTGACTTACGACTTTTCATATGAGTACAAAAGACATTCAACAACTAATCGACTTCATTTCGCAATCGGGCCTGGATGAAGTTAATATTGAAACGAATGACCTGAAAATCAGCGTCAAGCGTTATGGTTCGGGTGCTCCTGTAACCTATGCAGCTGCTCCAGCATCAACTGCGCCAGTAGCACAGGCCCCCGTAGCTCAGCCACAGGCTGTAACGCCGACGACAGCCGCAGCCGCTCCGGTTGTTGCGCCTAAGGCCGATACGTCGAACTACGTTACTATCAAATCGCCGATGATCGGTACGTTCTACCGGTCGGCCAATCCCGAGTCACCTATGTTTGTGGAAGTCGGTGATAGTGTTACAGAGGGTAAGGTTGTCTGTATCATCGAAGCTATGAAGCTGTTCAACGAAATCGAATCCGAAGTGTCGGGCCGTATTGTAAAAATACTCGTCGAGAATGCTACGCCGGTCGAGTACGACCAGCCGTTGTTCCTAGTCGAACCTAACTAAAATAAAGAGCGAAAGAGTGAAAGAGCGAAAGACTGGTTTCCAGCACATTCGCTCTTTCACTCTTTCGCTCTTTCGCTCTTTCGCTCTTTACATCATGTTCAAAAAAATATTAATCGCCAACCGGGGAGAGATCGCGCTACGTATCATTCGGACGTGCCGTGAGATGGGTATTAAAACGGTAGCTGTTTACTCGACGGCCGACCGCGACAGCCTGCATGTGCGCTTCGCTGATGAGGCTGTTTGTATAGGTCCCCCGACCAGCAAACTATCTTACTTAAGCATTCCAAATATCATTTCGGCGGCCGAAGTAACCGGCGCTGATGCCATCCACCCCGGCTATGGCTTTCTGTCCGAAAATGCTGAGTTCTCGCAAATCTGCACGGATTACGGCATTAAATTTATTGGCGCTACTGCTGAACAAATCAACGGTATGGGTGATAAAGCCACGGCTAAAGCAACTATGCGAGCCGCTGGTGTACCCGTCATTCCTGGCTCCGATGGGCTTCTTGACTCTGTTGAGCAGGGTAAGAGATTGTCCGCTGGCATGGGTTATCCGGTTATTGTGAAAGCTACGGCCGGTGGTGGTGGGCGTGGTATGCGTATCGTGCGTTCGGAAGACGAGTTTGAGAAAGCCTGGAATGATGCCCGCACCGAAGCCGGGGCCGCTTTTGGTAACGATGGGCTTTATCTGGAGAAATACGTAGAAGAGCCGCGCCACATTGAAATTCAAATTGTAGGCGACCAGTACGGTAAAGTTTGTCATCTTTCCGAGCGCGATTGCTCGATCCAGCGCCGTCACCAGAAACTGGTAGAAGAAACGCCATCGCCGATTGTATCGCCCGAACTTCGGGAGAAAATGGGTGAGGCAGCCATCAAAGGGGCACAGGCTATTGGCTACGAAGGCGCAGGAACGGTTGAGTTTCTGGTCGATAAAAACGGGGATTTCTATTTCATGGAAATGAATACCCGAATTCAGGTGGAGCATCCGATTACAGAAGAAGTGACTGATTTTGACCTCATTAAAGAGCAAATTAAAGTAGCCGCTGGTGCTGAAATATCGGGTCGGAACTATACGCCGAAACTCTACGCCATGGAATGTCGGATTAATGCCGAAGATCCAGCCCATGGTTTCCGTCCATCGCCCGGTAAAATCACGAACCTACACTTCCCTGGTGGGCACGGTGTTCGCATCGATAGCCACGTGTACAGCGGCTACACAATTCCACCGAACTATGACTCGATGATTGCCAAACTGATCGTTTCGGGACAATCGCGGGATGAAGTTATCACCCGGATGAAGCGGGCGTTGCAGGAATTCGTTATCGAAGGCATAAAAACCACGATTCCGTTCCATATTAAACTTATGGACGATCCTAAGTTCCGCTCTGGTCAGTTCACGACGTCGTTCCTGGAAACGTTCGATTTTAGTAATTTGTAACGTAGCGTATTCTTGGGTTTCTACGGCAACGGCCGACTGTTCGCGCTACGTTGTCTGGTATAAAAAACGGGTGTCCTGCTTTATAGTCAGGACACCCGTTTTTTACTGCCTACATGAATCACCTCGCTACGGCCGATTACATCGTTTTCTTCGTTTATTTTATCATTGTTGTTGGCTATGGTTACTGGGTTTATCAGCGCAAGCGTCAGGCCCAGATGAATACAACCGATTTTTTTCTGGCTGAAGGTTCGCTGACCTGGTGGGCAATCGGTGCTTCATTGATTGCCTCCAATATATCGGCAGAGCACTTTATTGGCATGGCGGGTTCGGGTTTTGCGATGGGGCTGGCCATCTCGTCATACGAGTGGTTCGCAGCGGCAACGCTCATCATCGTCGCGGTATTTTTCATCCCGATCTATCTTCGAAATCACATCTATACTATGCCCCAGTTTCTGGCGCAACGGTACAGCGATACGGTCAGTACTATTCTGGCAGTGTTCTGGCTGGTAGTTTACGTACTGGTCAATCTCACGTCTATTCTCTATCTAGGCGCTATTGCCATTGAGTCACTTGCCGGAATTTCATTTACTACGTGTACGATCGGGCTGGCCCTGTTCGCCATTTTCATTACGCTGGGCGGGATGAAAGTAATTGGTTATACGGATGTCATTCAGGTAGTTGTCCTGATTTTTGGTGGTCTCGTCGTTACGTATCTGGCTTTGCAACTGGTTTCGCAGGAAACGAACGGGACCGCGAGCGTATGGAATGGACTGGTAACCCTGAAATCTAAGGCCGATAGTCATTTTCATATGTTTCTGCCCAAAGGACATCCTCATTATGAAGTCTTGCCGGGTATGGCACTGGTAACGGGCGGTATGTGGATCAATAATCTCTCGTACTGGGGCTGTAATCAATACATTGTGCAGCGCGCGCTGGGTGCCGATCTTAAAACTGCCCGCAGTGGTATTTTATTTTCTGCGTTCCTAAAACTGTTTATTCCAGTAATTGTGGTCATTCCGGGTATTGCGGCTTTCGTGTTGTATCAACATGGTCCGTTTCGTGAAGCCATGACCGATGCTGCGGGCGTTGTAAAGCCCGATCATGCCTATCCCGTGCTCATGAACCTGTTGCCGGTGGGCATGAAAGGGTTAGCCTTTGCCGCCCTAACAGCCGCCGTAGTAGCTTCACTGGCAGGAAAGTGCAATTCGATTTCGACGATTTTTACCCTCGACCTGTACAAGAAATACGTAGATAAATCGGCGTCGGAGCAGAAGCTGGTCAATGTAGGACGTTGGGCTATCGTCGTGTCATTTGGCATCGCAATTCTGTTGGCGCCTATGCTACGTTCGCTCGATCAGGTTTACCAATATATTCAGGAATACACCAACTTCATTACGCCGGGGGTATTCGCCATTTTTCTGTTGGGGTTTTTCTGGAAACGGGCTACAAATCGGGCGGCTATGACGGTCGCTATCTTAACGATTCCCTTCTCGACGTTGCTCAAATTTTGGCCCGAACTGATGGACCTCGTTGGCGTACAGGCAGATTCTATTCCATTTCTGCACCGGACCACAATCGTTTTCTGTATTGACGTGGTTCTTATGGTAATTGTGTCACTCACCGATCCGGCGGGCTATGCAACGGGGAAAACTATTGACGTTGATCAGCGCATGTTCCGCGTAACGCCCTCGTTCGTAATTGGGTCAGTCGGTATTTTCGGTATATTGGCTGTATTGTATACCAAATTCTGGTAAATCTTAATGCTGAAAATTTTGATGGTAGGTTGGCTACTAATGTCGACATCGGCAATGGCGCAGCTACGTGAGCGGCTTGACTCGGTCATGCGAGCTACGACTCAGCCTAATCAACCCGGTACGGCACTTCTGGTTGAGCTGGATGGCAAACCCATTTACCAAAAAGGATATGGCCTGGGCAATATCAAGACGAAAACACCCATTACGCCCGAAACCAATTTTCGTATGGCGTCCGTCTCGAAGCAGTTTACGGCGATGGGCATTTTGTTGTTAGAGAAAGATCACAAACTGTCTCTTGATGATCCACTTATCAAATTCTTTCCCGACTTTACGGGGAATGTTGCCCGAAAAGTGCAGGTCCGTAATCTATTGACTCATTCATCGGGAATTCTGGATTACGAATCGGTTATGAACCTCAGTCAGCGCGAGCAACTTCTGGACGCCGACGTCCTAACGCTCCTGAAAGATCGAGACTCTCTTTACTTCGAGCCGGGGAGCAAATTTCAGTACAGTAATTCAGCTTATTGTCTGCTGGCATTGATCATCGAGCGGGTTTCAGGACAGTCGTTTGCTACGTATATTAAACAGCACATCTTCCAGCCGCTCCAGATGACGCATTCAGTTGTGTATGAAGTGGGAAAATCGATTCCAAATCGGGCAATGGGTTATGCGAAAAACAAAGTAGGTACGTTCATTCTTTTAGATCAAAGCGTAACGAGCGCGACTAAAGGAGATGGCGGTGTTTATACATCGCTAACCGATTATCAGAAGTGGAGCCATGCGCTGCAAAACGGTACGCTACTGGATTTAAAGGCGGCATTGGCGCGAACGAGTCAGGCGATAGACGCAACGTCGGGCAGCAGCTACGGCGCAGGCTGGTTTTTTCGTCGGCCAGCCAATCCCGTTTTATTCCACTCGGGCAGTACGTGCGGTTTCAATAACTACGTGATTATGATCCCCGAAAAACGGTTTCTGATGGCATATTTTTCAAATCGGGCTGACAACAAAGCCAATGCTGCGGCTGTGCTCAAAATTCTGGTTGAAGCCGGCCAAACGGAGATTACCGATATACTGGCTTTAGACGACTTGACTCAATAGCAGAAACAGAACTAACAATCCCTCTATCTCGCTGGTTAACAGCAATAAATTTGTAGATTTGTTCTCTAAATTTTCAGTTAAACTATGATTAGCGAAACCGCCCCTCTTGCCAGTCTTGATCAGTGGGAAGACGACCTACTGCTCCGCTACCCAGAACCAGAACATAAGTCAAAGGAAGACTACCGGAATTACGATTCGCCGGAGCGTGATACGGTACGGGAGTTCTATCGACTCAACCATACGTATCAAACTTACGACTTCGTTCGGGAGAAAGAGCGTGAATTTCTGGCGTTCAACAAAAAGGAATTACCCGTTTGGGGGGCGATGGAGTTTTTAAATACACTGGTCGATGACTCCGACCCAGATACGGACCTCGATCAGCTTCAACACCTGCTGCAAACGGCCGAAGCCATCCGCGCCGACGGTCATCCTGATTGGTTCGTTCTAACGGGCTTTCTGCATGACATGGGTAAAGTGCTGTGTTTGTTCGGTGAGCCACAGTGGGCTGTCGTTGGCGATACGTTCCCTGTAGGTTGCCAGCATTCCGACAAGATTGTTTATCCTGAATATTTCGTAAACAACCCCGATAGTTACGACGAGCGTTACAACACGAAATACGGCGTTTATGAGCCGAATTGTGGCCTGCGTAACGTGCATATGTCATGGGGGCACGACGAGTACCTGTACCAGATCATGAAAGATTACATGCCTGAACCGGCTCTCTACATGATGCGGTACCACTCATTTTATTCGCAACATCGCGAGGGCGCTTATGATCATCTTATGGACGATCACGATCATGAGATGTTTAAGTGGGTTAACAAATTCAATCCTTACGATTTATACTCTAAGAGTCCAAAGCCGCCGGTTGTCAGTGAATTGAAGCCTTATTACGAGGCTCTGATTGCCAAATATTTACCTGCTACGCTCAAGTTGTAGTTGCTTTAAGTAGAGAGAAAACAGCGATTGGCACCGAGTACACAAAGGATCAGCAAAATTCTGTGTACGCTGTGCCAATCGCTGTTTTCTGTGTGTTTATATTCGCCCTATGCTCCTTTTTTTCATTGGCCTCTATCTTCTTTCTAACGTAGCCGTTGGTGCATGGGCGGCCCGGCGCGTTACAACGTCTCAGGATTTTGTGCTGGCTGGTCGACGACTTCCCCTGTTTCTGGCTGCCTCTGTAACGTTTGCCACCTGGTTTGGCTCTGAAACAATTATGGGCGCCCCGGCAATGTTCGTGGAAGGCGGCTTTCTGGCGGTCATTGAGGAGCCTTTTGGGTCGGCGTTGTGTCTGTTTCTGGTGGGGGCTTTTTTTGCTCGCCCGCTTTACCGGCTTAATATCACTACGTTCTCCGATTATTTCCGGATTCGATTTGGTCGCTCGGCCGAATTACTGTCGGCCTTGATGGTCATACCGTCGTATTTCAGTTGGATTGCCGCGCAATTGGTCGCTATTGGCATCGTATTGAGCGTAGTGACAGAAGTTCCCCGTGAGTACTGCATTATTGCCAGCGCTGCCGTTGTTATGATTTATACCCTGTTAGGCGGCATGTGGTCTATTTCGGTAACTGATTTTTTCCACAACCTTATTATCATTCTGGCGCTGGCTGTGCTGGGCGTTTTACTCTGGAACGACGTTGGAGGCTGGGAAGTCATTGAAAAGCGAACCCCGGCGGGCTTCTTCCGATTCGTGCCCCAATCGACGGCCAAAGACTGGCTGGCCTACGTAGCGGCCTGGATCACAATCGGCCTGGGCTCAATTCCGCAGCAGGACGTATTTCAGCGAGTAATGGCGGCCAGGACCGAAGATACGTCAGTTCGAGCGTCGTATCTGGCGTCGGGAATGTACCTGACCATCGCTATGCTGCCGCTGTTTATCGCCTTGAGCGCCAAAATACTTCATCCCGATTTACCCAAAGACAATCAACTTATTATCCCCAACATGGTGATGCGTCACGGGAGTTTACCCTTGCAGGTATTATTCTTCGGAGCCGTTACGTCGGCAATTTTGAGTGTGTCTAGCGGAGCGATCCTGGCGCCCTCGACGGTCTTCGGTGAAAACGTTGTCAAGTTTTTTCGACCCGACATTAGCGATCAAGACCTGTTGAAAACCATCCGCTGGACAGTCGTTATCATCACAATTATTTGCGTATTGATGAGTACCACCCGCGACACGAACATTTTCGATCTCGTTGGCGAGTCGTCCGCGTTTAGTCTGGTATCGCTGTTCGTGCCGTTGGCGGCCGGTATCTACTGGAAACGCGCTACCCTAACCGGCTGCCTGTATTCAATGGTTACTGGTTTCTGTGTATGGTTACTCTGTCTGTGGCAGGAAACTACCTATTCGCCGATGCTTTGGGGATTGCTGGCCAGTACGTTAGGAATGGTAGGAGGGAGCCTATTGAGCAAGTCTGCGACTGTTACAAGTCCAGCAGCCTCCGATGATAATTGATTTGGCCGAGGTGATACGTTAGGTGCGTTGTCAAATGCACCAGAAGATATTCTGTTGATGTCATTTCGTCGAAAACCAGCATCGGGTATTCTTGCTGGAGTTGCTCTTCGGTTACATTATCGAGCGCCTTGTCAATAACTTTGATCGTTTCATCAATCTTCTGCAGCAGCTCCGCTTTGGGAATATCCTTCAAAGAAAACTCCCGCTCCCGCTGACGTACATAACCCGTTTTGCCAAGTTCGACGCCAATGTAGGTGTTCAGATTTCCAACCAGATGAAGACACAAATTTCCGGCTGAATTAGCAATGCCTTTATCAATATGCCATATTTTAGCCTCGTCTTGATAGGAATCAATTTCCAGCCTTAATCGGTTGAGGTCTCGACAGAAAAGCGTTTTTAAGGTTTGTACGAGCATAATTGTCGAGAAACTATCCAAAGTATTGCTGTTCAATCCGGCCGACGTAGCCGAGATACGTAGCGCTGTTGAACCACGGCTGGATTTTCGCGCCTATGTTCGGGTATAAGTTCAGTTTATCCAGGTCAGCCACAGGTAGCCAAACTAAGTTTAAAGCCGTTGTTTCGGCGGGATTTAAATTGGGTTCGCCCCGGAGGTTACGGGCTGCAAACACGATATGCAGCACATCATCATTACGTTGCGACAGTAGCATTTCGCCCGCTAGGATCATCTCGCCGACATCAACCGAAACACCCAGTTCTTCTCGAATTTCGCGGATGATCGTTTGGGGTAATGTTTCATCCCGGTCGGGGTTGCCGCCGGGTAACGCAAAAACGTCCTGTCCGCCATAATTGTAGCGCATGAGCAGAACTTCAGTTTGGTTGGCTTGTTGGCGCCAGATAAGGGCAGACGGACGGACTTTCATACTGGCAACTTATAAAAGAGCAGTCGCCTTTCCCAATTTTTTGTTGGAAAAGGCGACCGCTCTCATTTTTTGTGATGTTGGTATGCCAGCATCACAAAAGCTTAATTCAAATCACGCGTGGTTTCAAACAGGAACCAGGTACGCCGTTCGGTCTCGTCGATGTAGACTTCGAGCAGGCTGGCTGATGCTACGTCCTCCGCATCATCGCAGATTTGGTGAGCATCGCGCATATTTTTGGCCATCTTTTTGTTCTCGGCCAGCAGATCCTTCAGCATGTCGGGTGCTGATACGAAATCTTCGTCATTGTCTTTCACGCGTTGCAATTGCGCAATGTGAGCCACTGACCGAATTGTATTGGCACCAATTTTTCGCACGCGTTCGGCGAGTGGGTCAATGGTAGCAAAAATCTGATCGGCATGTTCATCCAGCAATAAGTGATAGTCGCGGAAGTGGCGACCGGACATATGCCAGTGATAATTCTTGGTTTTGATGTATAACGCGAACGAGTCGGCAACGAGTCGATTCAACGCTTCGGCTACTTTCTCCCGGCCCTTTTCCTCAAGGTCAGAAGGCGTATCTAATGGTTTAACTTTATTGATAGCAGTCATGAGTAATGCAATTTTGTTCGTAGAAAACTTACTTCTCAAAACCTCATTTTTGCGCTATTGTTTGTTAAAACTAGCTTAAAACCGCGCCAACACCTTCTGCGATACCGTTTGTCCGATGGCCAGCGATGAGGTAGCGGCTGGTGACGGCGCATTCACTACGTTGATGGCCTTGTCAGTCTCCAGAATAGCGAAATCATCGAGTAAGCCACCGGTGCGGTCGCAGGCTTGGGCCCGTACGCCCGCTCCACCTTCCTCTAAATCTGACTCCTGCACTTCGGGAATGAGTTCCTGTAGGGCTTTTGTAAACGCCGATTTCGAGAAGGAGCGATACATTTCACCCAGGCCCGTTTGCCAGTATTTAGCGGCTACTTTCTGGAATCCGGGCCACGCCAGCGTTTCAAACAGTTCTTTCAGATTGATGTCTGATTTGGTGTATCCCTCGCGCTGGAACGCCAGCACCGCGTTCGGGCCAGCCTCTACGCCCCCGTGAACCATACGGGTAAAGTGAACGCCCAGAAACGGAAAATTCGGATCGGGAACGGGATAAATCAGGTTTTTGACCAGATATTGTTTCTCCGCCCGGATCTTGAAATACTCGCCCCGGAACGGCACGATACGTACGTTGACCGGATCACGCTGTGTTAGTTGGGCGATTTTGTCGGAATATAAACCCGCGCAATTGACGACGAGCTTGGTTTCGTAGCGGTCCCTGTTCGTTACGACAATGCTCAGGCTTGTACCGGGGGTTATCTGCTCAACGCGTTCGTTGAGCCTGATTTCGCCACCCAATGCCCGAAACTTTTCGGCGTATTTATCAGACACCTGCTTATAATCGACGATGCCCGTTTGCGGCACGAACATACCCGCGACGCCTTTAACGTGCGGTTCAATTTCGCGCATTTCGGGCAGCGTCAGTTTTTTTAGACCACCCAGGCCGTTGAGTTGACCGCGTTCGTAAAGTGTTTCGAGCTGCGGCAATTCTTCCTGTTTAGTAGCCACCACAATTTTGCCGCACAGGTCATACGGAATGTTTTCGGCGTTGCAAAAGTCAATCAACATCTGATATCCCCGAATGCAGTTGATAGCCTTCAGGCTCCCCGGCTTGTAATATAAACCGGAGTGAATCACCCCGCTGTTATGACCGGTCTGGTGACGCGCCACCGCCGATTCCTTTTCTATCAAAACGACCTTCAAACCAGGACGTTGCTGTTTTAATTGTAACGCGGTAGCCAACCCAACGATGCCTCCGCCAATAATTACTACGTCTGTCATGCTTGTCAACGTATCTGCCAGCATAATGCTGTCGGACACTTATGCACAAAGGTACGGCGCAATGGGCAAAAAAAACGGGTGCAACGATACCCTCGCTGCACCCTCTCCTTTAGCTATCTGTTGTTTACTGGTCTTTTCTCGTCTTCAGTTCACTGCCAAAAAGATGAGGAAAACCGGGTTGAAAACAGGGAATTTGGATAAAAGGCAGATTAGTCAGACAAGCGGTCTACCGCAATTGGCCTTCAATCCAATCCAGCCCGCGACCGTAGAGCGCGTGGGCAAAGCGGATGCGATTGTCGAAATCGGTATCTGTGGTATGGCCATCATTCATAAACTGGCGCACGAGTCGGGCGTTGTCAGTAGCTAGCGGTAGGTCGTATACGGTTTCCGTTTCGGTGCGGAAGGACGCAAACGCGGGTGCATCACCTTCAAAATGCTGATAGAACAAGTGTCCGCGTGGGGTTCGAACGGCGCATAGAATACCAGTCGAACGGCTTGTTGAGGGAGCCAGACTTCCTTCGAGACCGCGTTTAAGGACAATGACGGCATCAAAACCCGCCAACATGGCCAGTTCCGCCATTTTCATCTGATACGTTATGTGAAACACCGATGTGACCAATACACGGGCATGACAGGGATTTAAGACTTTTTCGAGTGTAGCCAGAAACGGGCGTTTCAAAATTATCTGCCGACGATCAACCCAGCGATTCAGAGCGGGTGAGAGGGCTTTTTGGTCAAGTACCCAGCCGAATTGGCCCAAAGGGGTGTCGAGTTCATGGTTGCTTTGCAAAAACTGGCAACCCAAATGCATGTATAAATCGAGCGCGTTGAGCGTGAATTTTGGTCCACCCGATCGCCCAACCAGTGATATGGCTCCGTAGCCTCGTTTCTGGAAAAACTGGGCTAGCAAGGGTGTGGTGAGGTAGCTATTTTCGACCCCGTCGAACGGTTCAGCGAGTTGGATGAGGGGGCGGTCGGCGCAACTTATCGGGCCAAACCCTGGTGTAAACGTTTCTTCGGCGGCCCGCATCAGTCCATGATACTCCTCGTTGGTTTCATGGCGAACGCGCATAATACTGGCGGCCATGCCCCGAAATGTTTCGCATTCGCCTTCGCCAAATAAGTAATTACCAAGCTGCTGGGCTTCTGTTACCTGTAGATTCGCTCCCCGAACTAATTTTGTGGCGATAGGAAGTAAACCTCCGGGTAAATCAGGGCAAACTTTATTGATAAAAAACGTAGCATGGTCGAAGGCTCCTTTGCCAATTACTTCCTCCAGCGTCTTCTCTTCAGGAGTTGGTCCCTTAGCCAACAGCGCCCCTAGAAAAGCTCCCCGTTGGAGCGGATGTGTCATTGGGTCCGTCAGTGCGATGCGGCATTCAGCGAGCAAATCGGGTGGGAGAGGCTTACTACCATACTTACCAATTCCAATGTGTTTGATACCTCGGCCAAGGGGCGTATCGGTGGCGGGTGTGTCCAGAACCATACGAACGATTTATCTAATTGAACATGGGGAGTAGGTAAAAGTAAAGAAAAAAGAATGACTTCCCTATGCCTGATTAGGCCGTAAAAGCGCTTTCTGGGGTTATTTCTTCGCTCATTTATGACGAATCAGGGTACTATCCAAAATTTCGCCCAATACCGTAATTAATTACCGTCGTTACATGCTTGAATCACGTATTTTTGCTGAGTTCAATAAGGCGCAATGGCTTGTAAATAAGCATTCTGGTAGATACATATAAATGGTACTTCGGCCGCTTGTTTCGCCCCGTTTTGGGGCTTTCCTGATTCTTACCGCTCTGCTCATTTGGACAGAGGTAATGGTTACGCATACAAGAGCTTTTAGCCAACACCCGGCAGTTCTGTCTGTGGGTGTACTCTGCGATTTAGTTTTCGTGACGTCAGGTATCTTCTACTGGATTGTGGCTCGTCCACTTCGCCTGGCAACCAATCGGACCGTCTTGATCACGCTGCTGATGCTACGGTTGGCCTTAGTTATTGTACCCCAATCGTCTGGTCTACCTAACCAACTGTGGCCGTTCCTGTTGGCGATAAGTGAGGGTGTGGTCCTGATTGTTGCTGGCGTACGTATCCGCACCATCACGCGAATGTATCGACAATTGCGCCCGTCAGCGGATGCCGAAACGGCTCTGCGTGGCGGCCTTGCTACGGTTTTTGGAGAGAAAGCGACCGGGGTCATACTTGGCGAAGGTCTTACGCTCTACTATGTTCTGCTGGGCTGGCGGCTTCAATCGGATATACCGGCTGGTGGGCAGGTAGTAACAAGCCACCGCGAGTCGGGGCAAGTTGCCTTAACAACAGGATTGGTATTGGTGGGTGTCATTGAGGGCGTAGCTGTGCATTTACTGCTGGCACGCTGGAATCCTGCCATAGCCTTCTGGGTGACAATGCTCAGTATGTACGGGATGCTCTTTTTTGTGGCCGACATCATCGCGACCCTCAAACGCCCATCTTTCCTGACGACTGATCACTTGCATCTACGGCTGGGTGTGCGCTGGCAGAGGCAGATTCCTCGTTCCGCGATCGCTGATGCTACGTTCATTCATGAGAAACCTGCCAGGCAATCCGACCGGCTCAATGGTGCCTTCCTGACGGCTCCTAACGTACTGCTAACATTTACTAGGCCAATTGAGATTAACGGTCCTTATGGTCTACAGAAGAAGGTTCGGCAGGTTGCGTTTTTCGTCGATGATCGGGCCGCTTTTGTGCAGGTGCTGAATGGTTAACATTGAAATCACTACGTTCCTCCAACAACCATAACTCGTGCTGTTTGATGATGGATTTACTTCGTTGCGCCATAATTGAAGATGAGCCGCTGGCGCAGGAACTGCTTGAGAAGTACGTTCGGCGCGTGTCGTCGCTCGAACTGGTCGGTACGTTCGATGATGCCATTGCCGCTTTTGAGCAACTGCCCGCCCTTCGGCCAGACGTTATCTTTCTGGACATAAATATGCCCGAAATGACGGGTATTGAGTTTCTGAAGGCCTATCCCACGCCCCATCCAATTGTGGTGATGACAACCGCTAACCCACATCACGCGCTGGATGGCTTCGATCTGGGCGTGATGGATTACCTGCTCAAACCAATTTCCTTCGACCGATTTCTGAAAACGATTGGCCGGATTCGCGGTAAAGCAGATGGACAATCTAACAAGGTGGATGCCGCAGCCATTGCTGCATTGACTACCGATGATGTAGTTGCTTCGCAAGCCGTTTCGCGGGCGCCAGACTTTATGTATCTCAAAACGGATAAGAAACTAGAGCAGATTCGATTTGACGATATTGTCTTTATCGAGGCACTGGGCGATTACCTGAAGGTATTTTTGCCCGATCGCTACGTTGTCACGCACCTTACGATGACCAAATTAGTCGAAAACCTTCCTGCCGATCGCTTCCTGCGGATCAATCGTTCGTACATCGTGCAGCTTCAGTACATCAAAACGCTCGACGGCAACATGGTCACTACGTCTACGAGCCATAATCTTACCATCGGCCCCAATTACCGGGACGTAGTGAAAGATGCCTTAAAAAAGTGGTTAGTCAACTGATCGCAAACGTATCAACGGGCTTTAGTCAGGAAGGTGTCTTCGGGCTTATTATTACTGTAGACAGTGCCTCCTTTCATAACGAGTCGAATGTTGTAGAAAACTTTCTTGAAATCTTTTTCCAAATCTCCCTGAAACACAACCAGATCGGCGTAGCTGTCTTTCTTCACCACACCAATCCGATTCTCAGCCCACAGGATTTTGGCTGCGTTACGGGTGGCGAACGCCATTACGTCGGCGGGGCTAACCCCGGATTCATAATAGGCGACCAGCACATCTTTCGCATACTCTCCACGCGGTATGTTCAGGTCAAGGTAGGCATCGGAACCAGCTACAATGGGTATGCCTTTTTTGATGGCTTTTCTCAAACGCTCCTGTAGGGCAGTCAATTGACTACGGATTTCTTCATCACTGACTGTATAGCCACTGATGGGTACCGAACGTTTATATGTATCGAATGAAATATCGGTTGGCACCAGGTAAATTCCTTTCTTACTCATAAGCGTCAGAGCGCTGTCTGATAGGAAATACCCGTGTTCAATACCATCCACGCCCGCGTCAATAGCTTCCAGAATAGACTGTTCATGGGTAGCGTGGGCGGTTACCTGATAATGATTTCGATGCGCAGTCTGAACAATCGTTTTGAGCGCGTCTGTATCCATTACGATACGGTCGTTGTTGACCACTACCTTGATAAAATCAACACCATAACCGATATGCTCTTCGACTGCCAGCCGGGCGTCATCTGCATTTTTGATAACCCGATAGTCCTGATCAATCAGGCGCTGGTTTTGTGTGCCCAATCGGGAAAATTGACCACTCGCTGGACTTAAAATTGGCCCTGAAACGTACATTCTTGGCCCAACGACATGATTCGCACGAATCGCTTTATCTAATTGATCATCCAGGTATTGCCCCGAATTGCCCACATCCCGGATAGTCGTGAACCCTGATTCCAGATACGACTTGGCAAAGGCTACGGCACGTAGCGCCCGATCGACATCCGAATTTTCCCAAAGATCAGTATGCAGTGGAGCATTCGGTTTTTGCGAAAACAACAGATGGGTATGGGCGTCAATCAGGCCGGGCGTAACTGTACAATCACTAAAATTAAGCACATGCGCTTCTTTGGGCGCATTGACATTGGGGCCGACTTCCACGATTTTATCGCCTTTTACCAGAATTTGCTGGTCTTTTAGGAACGTCGCCTTCTGACTGTCGTAGAATTTGCCCGCCTTTATCAGGTATATTTTTTCGGGCGCTTTCTGAGCGAATGTCAATAGAGAATATGTCAGAAATACAGATAGAAATGGAATGATCTTCATGGCTGGTCAGGGTTTCGCTATGTGTCGTATCGACGGCGAAACTAACGGGCGTAACCTCGATCCATAAATTAATTCGATGAACGCTGCCTACTATTCGGTGAATGTTTATGCTGGGTTTTCATCGAATAAAATCCACTTTTCATCGAAAATTTTGCCTGTGCATCAGCAAAACGGTCTACTTTGCCTTACTCATTGTCATCCCTATGGCCAATTTATGGCTTGCTCTCATCGCCGACGAAACGCGTTATCGTGGCTGGACACGGATCGGTTTCCACGGATTATTGATCCTGGGCATTTTTCTACTCATTTTCTCCGCCTACGTTCCCTGGTTTCTATACCCAACGACCCCGGTTGATGTACCGTTTAAAACGTATGTTGGTCCCGTGTTACGCGATGGGCTCAGCGTCGTGTTGCAGTATTACGTATTGGTGTTCGTGTTTACTCGCTACGTTCGTAAACCTGTTTTGCTGGCGCTCGGTCTGGCTATTTACTACGTAGTGCTGTTCACATTTTATTACTATTCTGCCTTTGTCGTCAAGAACTATTTCGGGCTGCCCGATGACTATTCCGGCTCTATCACACACTTCGAACGGCTTTCTTATTGGCAGGCACTACGTCATCCATCCACATTTTTTCACTTGCTGTTTATCATCGAACGAGCTTTTTATCCGCTTGCCATCAAACTGCTGGTCGAAATCTATCGGCGGCAAAGTCGCAATGCCCGACTACAGCAGCAGTATACACAACTCGAACTCAATTTTCTGAAGAGCCAGATCAATCCACACTTTCTGTTCAACGTCCTCAACAGTATTTACGCCCTGACGGAGGAAGCCAGCCCGCGCGCAGCGCTGCTTGTGGAACAACTGTCGGGTATGATGCGCTACAGCCTGTATGAGACGACTGAAACGCACGTATCGCTTCAAAAAGAACTCCAGTTTATCCGGGATTACGTAGCGCTGGAGCAAACCCGTACTCTCAAACGGCTGACACTCCAGCTAGAACTGCCGGAAGTTGTGAACGAATCGCTCAAAATTGCGCCGTTCATTCTGATCACGTTCGTGGAAAACGCCTTCAAGCATGGCGTCGAAAGCACCAGTAAAAAAGCCTGGATGCATGTAGCCGTGCAACTCGAAGGAACAAATCTTCGCCTAATGGTGGCGAATAGCAAACCGCTGACTGAACCGTCAAAACCGGGTGGTTTGGGGCTGGCGAATGTCCGGCGACGGTTATCCTTACTCTATCCTAGCCATGAACTTCTCATTGACAGTAAGGTAGATAGCTATACGGTAAATCTGACCTTGCCCTTAAGCTAGCTTCTTTTTGACAGTATAGGCGGCCTGCCTGTAAATCCTGTCAAAAAAGAAGTTGTCTTTTTCTCTAAATTCGGCAATACACGTTGCTGTACAGCTAATACGTTATTTTTGCAGGCAATTAATTGATTTAGCAGAAATGGCGGAACGCATCGCTTACGGCAAAACATGGTGGGGGCAGCAGTGGCTCAATGCCTTGACAAGCATTGACATGGCTAACCGCCTGCCGCGTGGCAAAACCTATGCAAATAAGGGAGCGGTGCAGGGACTGACCATTTCTCAAAATCAGTTTAGTGCATCCGTTAAAGGATCAGCGCCAAGGCCATATAAGATCAAACTATCGGTGCCGCTCTTCACCGAGCAGGAGAAAGAAACGCTGCTGACCGAAATTCGGGAGAATCCGGCTACGTTGGCGCAACTCCTTAATCGCCAGCTTCCACCCGAACTCACCGAGTTTGCGGATAAACGTAACATTCAACTGTTTCCACATTCGTTTCGGGATTTGGTAATGGGATGTTCCTGCCCGGATGCGGCTGTACCCTGCAAGCATCTGGCGGCCGTTGTGTATGTGATCGCCAATGAAATCGATCGAAATCCATTCCTGGTTTTCCAGGTAAAAGGGTTGGATATTCTGGCCGAACTTCAGAAAGGGCAGACAGATATTATTGGGGGTACGATGAGTAGCGTGCTGTCGTTCAAAGACCTCGGCACCGACGATCTGCCCGACGATGAGGATTGGCATCCTGACGAAAAGGCGCGTGCCGGTCTTGATTTTGCCACGATTCCCTTATTAGCTGATCAACTGCTGGGTCTGCTTTCGCCAGACGTTACGTTCACCAAAGGTGATTTTCACAAATCGCTGGCTAAGGCGTACAAGCTGTTCAGCAAGCCGTTGGCAGACATAAAAGCGAAAACTCCCGATGATGTATCCCCCGACTTCAGCGATAGCATTGAGCTACAGCTCGATGAGCTAATGTCGGTGAAGAAGATCAGCATATTCAGCGAACACGGTGACCAACGATCCCTCCCTGGGTTCAAAATGAGCGATCTGGCGGCCTGGCTCGATACACTTACCGAAGCTGACTGGCCCGAAATGAGTGATTCCGTGCGGGGGTTGTATCTGACGCATCAGTTTTCGGCTGCGTTGCTACGTCGGGGGGCGGTGGTGCCGCAATTGCTACGTGTGGGGCCAACCGAAGATCAATATCGGGTGCGCTGGCTTCCGGCAACGCTCAACGAATCGGTCAAACACCAGACCGATTTACTAGCTACGCAACTCCCACCAACGCTGCTGACGGTTCGCTGGCAAAAAGAGTGGCTGGCTCTCCCCGGCGAACAGCAACTTCTGACGCTTTGCTCGCTGTTTCTGCGCCGGGTAATCAAACCATCGACGATCGAACTGTGGGAACGCTGGCCCCTCGAAGATGCTGATCGGTTGTTTTTCGGTGTTGAAACGCTACGCTTTGAAGGCTTTGGCCGGAAAGAGATGCCTTTGGCGATTCAGCTCTGGGTGAATGATTTCTTCCTGACACACAAACGATTCGTACCGATTCTGGCCGTCGAGGACAGCGAATTCGGCGATGAATTTCGACTTAGTCTACTGATCCGGGATCGCGAAGCAACTGACACTGCTGGCAACGGAGTGTCAGGCAAGAAGCCTTCTAGTCAGCCGGAACAGCCGATCCCGCTGCCCGAATTGCTTACAAAAAAGAAGCATGAACGTATCAGGATGGCGGTTTTACAGGATTTACTGGTACTCTCCCGGCATTTTCCTGACCTCGCCAAACTGACCAAAACGGGGCCTGGGTCTGAGTACTTGTCCTACTCGCCGGAGCAATTTGTGCAGGTTTTGCTCGATACGTTGCCCCGGATGCAACTGCTCGGCATTGCGCTCTGGTTGCCCAAATCATTGCAACACTGGGTTCGACCACAGGCGGGCGGGCGACTCAAGGCCAAAGTTTCGGCCAACAATGCGTTCATGCGACTGGATGATATGCTGACGTTCGACTGGCAGGTTGCACTGGGCGATGAGATGGTGAGCGTAAAAGAATTTCAGAAGCTGGTAGGGCGTTCGACGGGTTTGGTGAAGATCAAAGATCAATACGTTCTGGTTGATCCAAACGAGCTAACCAAACTCTACAAACAACTCGAAAATCCACCTGAACTGACGGGTTCTGAGTTGCTGAGAGCAGCTCTGTCGGAAGAATATAGAGGTGGCCGATTAGGCCTGTCGGCCGAGGTGCGGACGTTGGTGAAACAGTTTACCGAAAGTGCTGCACAACCCCTGCCCGACGCACTGAATGCTACGTTACGGCCTTACCAGCAGCGCGGATATGACTGGCTTATCAAAAACACCGCCCTCGGGATGGGGAGCTTACTGGCCGACGATATGGGCTTGGGCAAAACGCTTCAGGTGATTGCGTTGCTGCTCAAATTTAAACAGGAAGGCCGGTTCAAAAAACAGAAAGGACTGGTGGTGTTACCAACCACGCTACTCACCAACTGGCAGAAAGAAATTGCCCGGTTCGCTCCCGAATTACAAGCCCGAATTTATCATGGCTCGAACCGGAAACTGCCCACGACGACTGACAACTACGACCTGCTGCTGACAACCTATGGCGTAGTACGTAGTGATCTTGATACACTCAAGAAAACAACCTGGGCCATTGTCGTTATTGACGAAGCACAGAACATCAAAAATTCAGATACGGAACAAACCAAGGCTGTCAAAGCCTTGAAAGCCCCCATCCGGATTGCGCTCAGTGGTACGCCCGTTGAAAACCGGCTGTCGGAGTTGTGGAGCATTATGGATTTCGTGAATAAAGGCTATCTGGGCGGTATCAGTAAGTTCAACGAGGAGTTCGGCAAGCCGATTCAGCAGGAGCGCGATCAACAGAAACTCGACCAGTTCCGGCGCGTAACGAGTCCATTTTTGCTCCGACGCGTCAAAACCGACCGGACTATCATCAGCGATTTGCCCGACAAGATCGAGAACAATCAGTTTTGCGCACTCACCACCGAACAGGCCGCTTTATATGAAAGCGTCGTTCAGGAAAGTTTACGCGCTATTGAGGAAAAAGACGGCATTGCGCGCCGGGGTTTAGTACTAAAACTCATGACGGCGCTCAAGCAGATTGGCAATCACCCGTACCAATACCTAAAGCGAGGGTCTGAGATTCCCTCGCTGTCGGGAAAGGCTACGTCGCTGTTAAATCTGCTCGAAAATATTTATGCGAGTCACGAAAAAGTACTGATTTTCACACAATACCGCGAGATGGGTGAACTACTGGCTCAGTTTATTCAACAGTCATTCGGTATGCAGCCGCTGTTTCTGCACGGTGGTACGTCCCGTCCGGAGCGGGACCGGATGGTCGAGCAATTTCAGAAAAATCGTAGCGATCATACATTTATTCTGTCGCTCAAAGCGGGCGGTACGGGTCTCAACCTAACCCAGGCTAACCACGTCATTCACTACGATTTATGGTGGAATCCCGCCGTTGAGTCCCAGGCAACCGACCGGGCTTTTCGTATCGGCCAAACCAAGAACGTATTGGTATACCGGTTAATGAATCAGGGAACGCTCGAGGAGAAGATCGACGCCATGATCCGTTCCAAACGCGAACTTGCCGACCTCAGCGTTAAAACCGGCGAAACCTGGCTCGGCGATCTGAGCGATGCCGAATTGAAGGAGTTGGTCACGCTGGGGTGATTTCTACTTCAACAGTGCCATCACTGCATCATCACCGACAACCGCGCTGGCTGGACGCGGGTGATCGGCGTTAAATGCCTGCAAAGTGGTAGGGGCAAGCACCGTATTGGGAGATTCGTCGATTTTTCCGTCTTTTAGTACGTTGTTCAGGTCTAATTTCAGGTATTTCGCCAGGAAACGATACGCTGCTTCGCGCTTAGAAGGCCCATAATCGTGTCCCTCTGTAGGCAGATGGACGTTCTGAACCTTATCTTTTGCGCCGTAGTATCCATAGATCGTATGGATGTAGGGAAACTCGACATTGGGCGTGTTTTTCGTCCAGTCTTTTCCGTCCGAAACCAGCAATAGGGGCCTGGGTGCGGTCAGGGCGGCAATCTCTACGTTACTGGTCTGGTACGTGGGTCGCTTATGAATGGGCATCCCACTTTCGCAGACGCAACCCCCGAAAAAGTGCGCGGACACCATAACGACAGGGGCCGACACTTTTATGCGTGAGTCAAGTGCCGTGAGCAGAAACGTCTGCGTACCACCACCGGATTCGCCTGTCATCCCAATTCGCTCTGTATCAACATCGGGCAAACTGGTCAGAAAGTCCAGGGCTCGTAAACTGTTCAGAGTTTGCAGTTTCAGGGCCTGCGGAATTTTATGATCGCACTGTTTTGAATCACCATAACCAATCATATCGTATGCAAATACCACAGCGCCCATGCGTGCCAGCGTAGCGCATCGTTGCTGCGTATACGCCATCAGGCGGTTGTTCTGATCGGCCCCGTGTCCATGCGTACAGAGAATGCCCGCTGTTTTCCCCGCTATTTTCAATGGACGGTATACATTGCCCGTTACAAAAAATCCTGGCAAACTCTCAAACGCTACGTTCTCAACCGTGTAGCCGTTCAGTTTTTGCAAACTGTGTCGAATGGGTTTAAGGGGTGCAAAGTTTGGTTTGACGGATAAATTCATTCCATCGCGAATACCTTTTCGAATC
Organism: Spirosoma endophyticum; assembly: GCF_900112365.1. Classification (GTDB taxonomy): domain Bacteria; phylum Bacteroidota; class Bacteroidia; order Cytophagales; family Spirosomataceae; genus Spirosoma; species Spirosoma endophyticum. The sequence continues at coordinate 92,064 of NZ_FOLQ01000009.1, forward strand.
ATTGCTGCGCGGGTTTCCCAACTGGCTTTGTCGTGGTACGTTTTGGCAAAACTATGTAGTGCATCTGCTCCCGCAGCTTCGGTAAAATAAGCCCCCTGGCATAAGTCAGGCCGTTCAGGATTAGGTTGAGCAACAGTTCCTAAGGCTACTAATGTGCAACAGATGACGAGAAGAGTCCGAGCGTTCATGACTGCGAGTTTAGATTATTGCTAAAAGAGTAAATCACCAAACTCTTACCTAAAACCAACTCAATCAGCGTGGGATGTCTCCCCGTTTAAGCGCTTTCACTGCATAATCGGCCGCCCGCGCCGACAAGGCCATGTAGGTAAGCGAAGGATTCTGGCAAGGGGAAGAAGTCATGCTGGCGCCGTCCGTACAAAATACATTCTTGACGCTGTGGTGCTGATTGAATTTATTGAAAACCGAGTTTTTGGACGTAGTGCCCATACGAGCTGTCCCCATTTCGTGAATGCTTAAGCCCGGATGCGCCTGACTATCAAAGCCGTTGATATTCGAGAATCCGGCTTTTTCGAGCATGAGCATTGCCTGATCGTGCGCGTCCTTACGCATGCGGGTTTCGTTATCCCGGTATTGAACATCCATTTTTAAGGTCGGTTGACCCCATTTGTCGGTCACTTCATTCGTCAAAGATACCCGATTGTCTTCATACGGCATGCATTCACCAAAAGCGTCGAGCGTTATTTTCCACGTACCAAACTGGGTTGCTTTCTCCTTGAAATCGGCCCCGAAACCCTCGTCATGATAGGCATGGTCCCAGTTTTCTCGGTTGGTGTAGACCTCGAAACCATAACCGCGCGTAAATGACTGTTTGTCCTGTCCCGGCAAATTACGGAAGCGCGGAATATATAGCCCTGCGGGATGGCGACCGTAGTAATATTTATCCAGATCCTGGTCATAATCGGCGGTGGCACCAACGTGAAAATGGTGGTCCATCAGGTTGCGGCCTAATTGTCCGCTATCATCCATGCCATTCGGAAACCGTTTCGACTTGGAGTTCATTAGGATGTATGTCGAGCCCAGCGCCGAGGCATTCAGGAAAATAATGCTGGCGTGAAAATCATGCCACTGGTGCGTCTGCTCATCAATCACCCGAACGCCCGTAGCGCGGCCTGATTTCTCTTCATAAATAATCGAGTTGACAATGGAATGTGGTCGAACCGTCAGTCGTTTGGTACGTCGGGCAGCCGGTAAGGTAGCGGATTGCGTACTAAAATAGGCGCCATACGGACAACCCCGCATACACAGGTTTCGGTATTGGCATTTAGCCCGGCCCAAATTCATTTGCTCCTGCGTGGGCGCCGTGAGGTGAGCCGCCCGGGCTGAAATAACTTTTCGATCCGGGAAATCTGCGTTTACGCTTTGTCGAAAGTGTGCTTCTACGCAATTGTCAGGCATGGCAGGCTGAAACTGACCATCGGGCAAATGAGGCAATCCATCCCGATCGCCAGCGATTCCGGCAAATTTCTCGACGTAATCATACCAGGGCGCAATGTCTTTGTACCGAATGGGCCAGTCGGTGGCAATACCTTCTTTGGCATTCGCTTCAAAATCGAGATCAGAAAATCGGAACGAGTAACGTCCCCACATCAGCGATTTCCCGCCAACATGATAGCCTCGAATCCAATCGAACGGCTTTTCTTCAACGTAGGGATTTTCCAGATCGTTGACGAAATGCTGATGTGTGGCTTCGGTAATGGTAAATCCCGTTCGATTTTGCACCGGGTAATTTTTTAGCAACTCCGTTGGCATAGCCTGATTCCGGTGCGGAAAATCCCACGGGTTCTTGGTCGCCGTATGATAATCCGTAACATGCTCAATCATGCGGCCCCGTTCGAGGAGCAGTACGTTCAGTCCTTTTTCACAGAGTTCTTTTGCCGACCAGCCTCCGCTAATACCAGAGCCGACAACTATGGCATCGAACTTTTTGCCGGATGGAATAGGCGGTTGGGCAGACATATTGCGGTGGCTCATGATAGGTTAGTGCTTTTATTTTAAACGCAAAGAACGCGAAGGCAGACGCAGGGAGCACCAAGAAATTTATTGGGGGTATTACCGACTGGCGTTCTGCAAAAACGCGGCAATTTCCATGCCCCAGGCAATGCCGATATGAATGAGTAACCCGCCCCAGATGCTACGGGTGCTCAAGGCTAAAACGCCTAGTAGATAGCCGCCGAACAACGACGAAATCGCTTCTCCCAGCGGACGTCCGAAGTGAATAGAACAATACCAAACGACCATTGGCAATACAGCGCCTGGCCCTAGAATTCGACTCATACCGATAACCAGAAATCCACGAAAAAGTAGTTCCGTTGGTACGAAGTCCCAGCCATAGCAAAGCTCGTAAATGAGCGCTGTTACCCATTCGGGTACGTTGAAGAACTCGTTGGCGTTGGTGTCGCGGTAGGTTGGATACGATTGTAAGAAATCTGGCTGGAATGAGGCCCATGTAATGAGCGGAATCATCAGAGCTAACAATAAAGCATACAAAACCAAGCCTTTCCGCTTAGGTGCCATGCCATAAAAATTGCCTGGTCTGGATTGGCTTAAATAGGGTTCTACAAACTTATAAAACAGAAAGAGGGGCAGCACAATAGTTAGTATCGATTGCAGATTGTGCAGGCAGTGGTAAGCAAACAGGTATATCTGCCCATCAAAGAGTTCAAGGCTCCATGTGTTGTGAGCATAAAATCCGGCATAAATGGAATAGCAGATCAGCGCAACGAGGCTACGTAGCCAGAAGGCGCGATTTCGCCAGATATCAAGTCGTTGGTGAAAATACGTCCAGAGCCAGACGCTAACGTAGTAGGCGGTAGCGTAGAGCAAAAAATACAGGACCGACCAGATTGGCTTTCCCTGAAACGAGTCGATATACGCGTCTTCGAGATCGAAATAGAAGTTGACACTCAGCAGTAACGTAGCCCAAAGCGCGGTTGCTACGTAGAGATCAACCCGGAAGTCAGTGCGGAGATGGTCACGAAGGTCGTGCCAGAGAGCTTTCATATATTAGTTGTCATGGCTCCGGTCAGACCAGGTGGCCGGAGCCATGACAAAATTCAACAGAAATCAGAATCCTTCTTTTTCGGCTTCCTTATCTTTTTTCTTCTCGTCTTTCTTTTTCTCTTCCTTCACCACTTTCTGGCCGGGTTGCAGTTTGGGCTTTGGAGCGGCTTTGGCTTTCGTCTTATACTGATCCAGATAGCGATCAACAAAGAGCGTTTTCTCATCGACAGTGGCCGCCATTACGTCGAGCGAAGATTTGCTGGATTGTTTCAGCGCTATCAGTTGATCGTTGATTTCCTGCTCCGACGTAATGATGGCTAACTCACCCTGCGACGATGGTGTGCTGCCCGGTTTGTAGTCATAATATACCCACACATCCGGTGAAGATTCGAGGTAAATGGTGGCTTCATCGCCATTGGCTGATTTACGTATTTCGATGAAACCATCCATCTGCGCGTTGACATCGGTCGCCATTATGTTCGATACACCCAACTGCCCGGTGCTATAAAACGCATTGAACTTAGTAGACCAGCGCAGATTGGCGTTCGCCAGGACAAGCGTCGTAGCTAATTTTGGCGATGCCTGACTCAGTGGCGCGTGCTGATTTTGAGCTTTTAATCGATAGGCATCCACCGCCTGCTGACCGATCAGCGGCACCAGTTTATCTGAAAGTCGGTTCAGGTCATCGTCGGCTGCTTCGTCGTTTTTCTCTTCCAAATTCGCCTTCACAATTCGATCACCGATGGCCGTATTAATCGGGTCGGGCACCGGGAACGTAAAGGCCAGCAACGTATTGAACCGGTATTGAGTGCTGTCGATATTGATCCGTGCCGATCCGGAAGCTAGCAGATATTCATTCGGAGCTGCATTCAATAGATTTAATTTTCCTTTGAACGTCATCAGGCCGCGCGAATCGTTGAACGTAAACGCATTTTCAACGTCATCTATAACCGTCTCTGTAACGGCTGCCACACGGGCAGAGCTGTCAATGTGTGCGGTACTGTCAGTGCCGACAAGTTTAGCTGTACTATCGGTTCCTATAATTTTGGCAGTGCTATCAACTTTCGCTACAAGATCGGTCTTTGCACTGTCGACTGGCGCAGCCGCTGCAACTGCCGTAGCCAGCGTCGATTGTCCAGCGGGCGATTCGCTTCCTTTCGATTCAATCCGATAGACCTTGTCTTTCTCATCGTAATGCATAATGCCCGTTGCCGTGAACAGGTCAACGTCTCTTGGATCTTCCTTGGGCGAGAGGAAGGTTGGATAAAGTCCGGCATTGCCTTCCCGGAAATGAATACCAGCCACCAACTGCTGTCCACCTTCGTTTTTGAGATTTTTATCCACCTTTATCTCAAGCCGCTCGGCTACCTTTTCCTTGAACGGAATCCAGCCACCAACCAGATCCTGCCGTTTTTTCAGCGCTGGTTTTATGAAGCCATCCATAGCCAGATCGGGCTGGGGCGCCTGCATGGAAATGGTGCCCTTATACAACATTTTCGGCGCCAACTGGAGGTTGTCATCTTCGTCAACCTCCGCCCGGGCAACGGTGAAATACGTAGTAGCTGGCTGTGTTGCATTTTTCCGTCCCCGACCCGACTTTTTGGTGTCGGCGGTCAACGTGCTGGCGGCTACGGCTGGCGCTTCTTTTAACTCAAAACTGCCCATTTTTATGCTGGCCGTATCGCCCTTGGCGGTAGCAAATTGATACGTAGCATCGCCAGTGAAGCGGGTGCGGGATAGAATCTGAATGTTGCCATTCTTGAGCCTGTGAAACAAACTGACGGTATCTAGTTCAAGTTTGGCATTCTTTAGTGCCAGCATCTCGCCGTTACGCTTAATACTCACCAGGCCTTTGTCGGGATAGATTCGGGCATCGGCCGAGGTTACGTAAGGAACGCCACTGATGTTGAGCGTCATTTTCTCCACGTCGTACAGAGCACCTGACCCATTAAAGGTTAAGCCTTCCTGCTCTTCGGCGGTGGCGGTAAAGGTTGACGTTTTGACGTCGCCTTTCATGGCAATCGTTTTGGCGTTTATGTTCCATTGCGCCTTGCTGATGCTGGTTTTATAGGCCGCCGATGGGAACTCCAGGCTTGACTGTACCGTATCGGTGATGCTTAAATTTTTATTAATCGACAGCCCAACAATACCTTTCGTCTGGTTGAAATCTACATCAATTGCCGTGCCCAGCAGCATTGGTTTGGCAACCGTGGCTGTTCCGTTTACGACCTTGTCGGACAGGACTTTAAACTGTGCATTACTAGCCAGAAAACCCTCTCTGTTGAATTTGATGCTTCCCGAAATAACTTCCGAATCTTTCCGGCGCAGGATGCCATGTCCGAATAAACCCGATGAACGTAGCACCAGATCACCATCCAGATTGGTCGTTGCATTGTAGAAATTGAAATTTTTCTTCTGCGTAACGATGACCATGCTATCGGCTTTCGGCCACCATTTCATTGTGTAGTTATTCAGTTGTACCTGAGGAAAATAGGCTTTCGATGGACCAGCTTGCCCCGCCAGCGTTTCCTTAATTTCGCCTTTCTCGCCCGCTCCTGTCAATGAATCGGTCATGAATAGCATGTTCTTGGCGTTCAGGCTGGCCGTCAGGTGATTCAGTACCCCGTCGGCATGCAAGCCGCTCTTGTCCATCGTCAGATCGCCCGTAAACTTTACCGTTGAAGCTGCTGACCCTTTCTTGCCGCTGTAAATCGGATAACCCGTTGCCGGTGCTTTGTGCACGAAGCCCAACGTATTGTCGGGCATGGTTTTGAGTTCAGCCTTGAAAGGCGGAAAAATGCCATCGGAATAGAACGTACCCATGAAGGCAATATCCCCCTTGCCGAGACTGTCGTTGTCAACGGCCGGAATTTTGAAATAAACCTTCTGATCGTACGTACGGTCACCACGGGCAGGTTGATTGAAATAGACGGTCATACCCTCCGGCATGACCAGCCGCTGTGTCGCTTTCTTGCCGGCAATACGCCCCGACTTATTATCCGCGCTACTGAGGTAGACCGTTCCTGGGTTCTCATACTTGATGTCGCCCCCCATTTCCTGACCTGGTAACTTCTGCGACGAGAACGTAATGGAGTCGATCTTGTTGAGATTCATCGCGAACTTGTCGTAATCGAACCTGAGGTCGCGACCCGCGTAACGTAGCGTTCCGGCCTTGAGCTGGCCGTTCAGGGTGAAGGCCCGTCCTTTTCCAATACGTAATGTTTTGTCGGAAGGAATACCGAAAATTTTCAGCGAATCGGATAGGTTAAAGCGCTCAACGCCCCGGATCGTCAGCATTTTGTCGTCCAGATTGATCGTTGCGTTTTTGGTGCTATCGTTCGAGGGAAAATAGGATTGCACCTGGAAGTTGTCGTAGTCGCGTTTCTGCGCGTAGGCAAGTACGTACAGGGCACCTTTACGGCTCAGGTGCATCAAGCCCGAGTTCGCATCGCGATCAAGGTAGCCTTCCAGCACCATGCGGTTCAGTGCCCCGCGTAGTGCCACCGGACTGACCTTATTCGCCTTTGTAAAGTCAACAATATCGCTCTCTAAAAACGTTTGCTGCTTTTTGGTTGATACGTAGTTCGCTACAATTTGCAGCGGGTGAAATCCGTAATCGACTGTCAGGTCGGAGTAGCGCTGTGGGTGGAAATAATCAAACGATTCAAAACGTACGGGCACTTCCTGTTTTGCGCCAACCTGATAGAAATCCACTTTCCGCCGGGGCAAATCCCAGCGCACAACTTCGGGCAGAATATAAAATTTGTGGTAAGAATCAGAATAAGGGACGCGGGCGTAATCGGTACGTTGTTCGCGGTCGAGCCAGGCAATGTGCTGGTTCTTATCGTACCGGAATTTCACGGAAGGGTGCGTAACGGAGTCCGTGTCCACATAGCCAACAAAGGACGCTGAATTCGCCGAAATCAATGATTTTGCCGCATTCGTTCCGCTAAATCCTGACGTATTGAATCCTCCATTCTGGGTTGAATCAGGTTTTATTGCCGGCTGGGTCAAACCCGCTGAGGCAGAATCGATTTTACTACTGAAATCGAACCGGCGGCTGCTGGCTTTGAAGGCCGTCTTGCCGTTATACTTAATCGTAAGTTGAGCGGGCTGGCCGCTTGCCGATGCACCGACCATCTGAGTGCCCGATAGCGCCAAACCACCCCGATAGTCGATGTCTGGTCCGAGGTCTGGTAGTTTAACATCGTTTTGCCAGGACATGAACCTCGGATACGTGACCGGCCCGCCTTTTTTCTTGCTAACGTACTCAAATACGCCTTTTATTGGCTTGGTGGTCCCGTATGTCAGCGTTACGTCGTCGGCCTGTATGCGCGGATTCATAGTTGTGAGCGAGTACTCACTGAGTGTTACGTAGATATCCGGTCGCCCGGCGGTTGCCCAGGTGAATTTCCCCCCGTTGCCAACCAGCATGCCATCTTTGAGCATCAAATCACCATTAGTGTTCGACAGAACAGCCGAATCACCATTAGCAATCATCGCCAAGGTTACGTCTTTTAGCGTAATAACAGCTCCTGATACCGAGGGAATTGGCCGACGTTGTGGCGTGTACTGCACACCCAGTGAACGTGGCTGTGTTGAGTCTGACGTTGACGGGGTATCCCAGCCGTCAAAACGGGAGCGTTCGATAGAGGCTTTCACCGAAGCGATTGAATCGGCAGCCGTTGGCGGTACACCCGGTTGACTAACTGTTGGGACATTTCCTACGTAGCGAAACTCGAACGTACCACCCAGGGCATAGAGCTTGTTATAGTTGCTGGCATACAATTCGTGCCGTTCCATGAACCGCCGGGCCGTTTCTAAACTACGGGTAAAAGCTTTGGGATCATTGGCCTCGAACAGCTTTTCGGCAATTGTCAGAATGCCATCAACGGTTGTTGCTGAAGCTGTTTGCTGCTGGCTTGCCTGATAGAGCGCTTCATAAAAAGGAGCAAAATGAGTAGCTGGTTGGAGACGTTTCTGGTTCAGTTTGCGACTCAACGCCATGATGCGCTCCTGTTGCTGGGGCGACAGTTTATTTTCGGACCACAGCGACTGCAAATTCGTTCCGGCCCGTACGGCTACAGGTCCGCCCGTTGCCATCAGCTTTTGCACTTCCGTCATAAACTGCTCGGGCTTGTCGGAAAGCCGAACGGCCTGCCCGAAACTAACGACAGTCGTTAAGAAAAACAGTAAAATCGCGATTCTCGAAGTCTGTATCTTATACTTATAATTGCGCTTCATAGCTATTTTTGAAAGACGAGCGAAGTCCATTCGCGATTCGTCATGCTCCTGACAGGTCTAAGACCCGCTTCAATGGCTTTCTGTTGGATATCCAGAGCGTCGTGTTCATAAAAACCGCTCACCAACAGATAACCGTCTGTTTTTAATAAATCGGTATACGTAGGAATTTCGGCTAGTAATACGTTTCGGTTAATGTTAGCCAACACTATATCATATCGGTTGCTTGGGTCAACATCGGCAATCGTTCCCTGAAAAACCGTTACCTGCGGGCAATCGTTAAGTTCAGCATTTTCGCGGGCATTTTCAACGGCCCATTCCTCAATATCGAAGGCTAATACGTCTTGTGCGCCCATTTTAGCCGCCAGAACGGCTAGAATGCCCGTGCCGCTGCCGACATCAAGCACTGCTTTATCCGCAAAGTCAAGGCTAAGCTGTTGTTCCAGCATCATAGCCGTGGTTTCGTGATGGCCCGTTCCGAATGACATTTTGGGGTTTATAACGATGTCGTAACGAAACCGGGCGTCCAACTCGTGGAAGGACGCCCGGACCCGGACTTGGCTCGCTACTTCAATCGGCTCATAATCGCGCTCCCACTCGGCGTTCCAGTTTCTTTTTTCTAACGAACTGACTTCATAGGCTATTGCAGTCTGACTGTCGTATTTAGCAATGAGTTCCTGTACAGCCTTTTCATCGAAATCTGGTTCAGTAATGTACGCATTCAGACCCTCGTCAGTTTCAACGAATGACTCGAATCCAAGTTCGGCGAGTTCGGCGGTGAGGATATCAGTATAATCGGGCGACAGGCGCAGTTGCAGTTCCATGTAATTCATACATCAAAGTAACGAAAAAGGAGACTATGGCTTGGTCTATAAGCGGGATAAAGCGTTGACCTGAATTTGATTTTGACTGTCTCTTCACCTTTTGTTGTTTACTATTACACTTTACTTTGCATGCGGTTTAAGCGGATGAGCAAAAACGCACGGCTAATTTTAACCTAGTGAGTTATGAAAAACGCCTTTCTGATTATTGATGCCCAGTTTGACTTCTGCCATCCCGAGGGAGCGCTGTTCGTGCCGGATGCTGAACAGGATATTGACCGAATTGCTACGCTTATCCAACAGCATGCCGACCAGATTGACCATATTGTCGCAACGCTCGACACGCATCATATTCTAGACATTGCTCATCCATTATTCTGGCACGATTCCTTGGGCAGTCACCCTGCTCCGTTCACACGTATTACGGCCGCGGAGGTTGACGCTGGACAATGGATACCCCGTTTTTCGACCGAAAAGGCTCGTCAATACGTTCACGATCTCGAAGCCGACGGTCAGTTCTCGCATTTTATCTGGCCCGAACATTGCCTGATTGGCTCTCGGGGTGCCGCGTTGCACGATACGTTATTGGGGGCGCTTAAAGATTGGTCGAGAAAACGTGACCGCGACTACGTAGCCGTTCAGAAAGGGCTTTATCCGTTGTCGGAACATTTTGGAATTTTTCGGGCGCAGGTACCCGATCCTGACGTGCCCGAAACGCAACTCAATACGTCCCTTATTGCTGATCTGGAACAGTATGATACGGTTTACTTAATGGGTGAAGCCAAATCGCATTGTGTGGCTAATAGTTTAAAGCAAATGCTGGATTTTGCCCCCGCATTAATACCAAAGCTGATAATCGTTACCGACTGCATGTCAGACGTAACAGGATTGGGCTACTTAGCCGATTCTATTTACACCGAAGCTCAGGACAAAGGTGTTCGATTTACGGTCTCTGACGCAATTTTCAACTAAAAAGCCGTATTTTTCGCCGTTATGGAAAAGACGCTATCCCTATTCCCGCTCAATCTGGTCGTTTATCCCGGCGAGGATTTGAACCTGCATATTTTCGAGCCGCGTTATCGCCAACTCATCAATGAGTGTCTGGAAGAGGAGCGCACATTTGGTATTCCGGCGTTTATCAATAACAAATTACCGGGTCATGGCACCGAAATGCACGTTACGACGCTACACAAACGCTATCCCGACGGTCGAATGGATATTAAATCCAAAGGGCTGGGTGTTTTTCGATTAGTAAATTTTGAAAATCCCCTGCCGGGCAAACTTTACGCGGGTGGAGACGTGGAGTTGATCAAAACGGGCGATAGTTTCAGTGCCCATTCAACCGCCCTGATGGAGCGCTTGGAGCGGCTCTACAAACTATTGCAGATCGAAAAGGACTACACGGCTACGACAGAGAACCTTTCTTATAAAGTAGCGCACCGAGTTGGCTTGTCAGTAGAACAGGAATATGAACTGCTGACGCTCGAAACCGAAGCTGAACGTCAACTTTTCCTTATCCAACACATTAATAACGTATTGCCCGTAATGGTAGATATGGAGCGCACGAAGCAGCGTATTAGCATGAATGGCCACTTTAAAAATCTCGACCCGCTTAATTTTTAGTTTTCAAAGAGCGAAAGACTGAATGAGTGAAAGAGCGAAAAGATAATGCAGCCCTTTTCGCTCTTTCACTCATTCAGTCTTTCGCTCTTTAAGATTTCTCCTCCACTTTCCCCACTTTCTTGGCACGTTTGGGCAGTTGATCGGCTAATTCTTTTAGGTTTTTTATGGGTGGGCGGGGTTTTTCAGCTTCGCCAATCAAGAATCCATAAGGTTTGAGTGAGTCTACGGCATCAAAAATAACTTTGAGAATAGCCGTCATGGGAAGGGCCAGCACCAAACCAGGTAGCCCCCATATATTTTCCCAAAGAATCAGCACAATAATGGCGGCTAGTGGATTGATGCTAACTTTTGAACCGACGATATAGGGCGTAATAAAATTTCCCTCCAGCGCCTGTACAAATAAGAAAACGCCAACGACCGCGAGGGCTTTGATTGGATTGTCCTGAGTGACAAGTGTATACGCGGCTGGCAATAACGATCCCAGCGAGATGCCGAAGTACGGAATCAGTACAAGACAAGCACCGAAGAACCCAAAAAATACAGCATAATCAACACCCAGAATGAGTAGGCCAATGGTCATAAGCGTACCAATGATAATAATAACCAGCACTAATCCAGCAAGATAATCTTTAACGACCTGGTAGATTCCTGCCATCACGCCATCAATCTTTGATGGGCGAGCATCGCTAAAGGCTCTATAGAAAAATGACCGAAAAAAATCGCGGTAGAGCAGGAAGAAAAAAGCGAACAGTAAGACAAGAAAGAGATTCGTCAGAATACTGGTTGTGGCCAAAAGCGTTGTTGTGACGATGGTTCCGCCTTCGGCAAGTGCCTGATTCAGATACTTTTTGATTTCGTCGACCTGCCGTTGTCGATCAATATTCAAATGTTCGTCGGCAAACGTTCGTATGCTGTTAATGTACTCATTTCCGCGCTTAACGAATTGAGGCACAACTTCGGCAAAGCTGCTGATTTGAATCGAAATGCCATAAAACAAGCCCGTTAGCACCGTCAAGGCGAGTAAGAGACATAAAATAATAGCCAGTATTCTGGGAACCCGCCAGTTTTCGAGCCTCTGCACCAACGGAAAGAGCAAAACGGAGAATAGAATGGCGAAAACCAGTGGGATAAGTAAGCCAGACAGTGTATGTAATCCGTAAACAATGATTACTAGTGAAAGTAGTATGCAGACTAGTCTGGCGTAGGAAGGAAGTATAATTTCCCGGGGACGAATATTCATATAAGTAAATAATAGCAACAACTATTTTGGTCGTTATTGCCTTAAGCAGGTAGTAATATTACTTAAGTACGAACCATCTGTTACGGGCATTGTTTAGGGTAGTATGCTTTATTAATTGGGAATTAATAAACTCGTTTTCAGACAGGAACACAAGACTGAATTCATTGACAGGCTGTTAAGTTATTGTTAAGTCTGCATTCAGCATTGATAACGTTGCGGATAAGCCACGTAACTTCGTGGTCGCCATCAGTTCGGCAATGTACCAACAGAACGGTCATTCTCACCAACTTTACTACGTATGAGTGCTGCTAAAGCTGCTCAACCCCTACATCGCGTTCTAGTCGTTGACGACGACGCCGACATCCTTGAGATGTTAGAATACAACCTCACCAAAGAGGGGTACGATGTTCGCACCGCTGCTGATGGCCGGAAAGCCGTTGACGTTGCGAAGTCCTATTTGCCCGAATTAGTGTTACTCGACATCATGATGCCCCATTTGGATGGCATCGAAGCGGGACGGCAATTGCGTGATATCCCCGAGTTACGGCAGACCTACATTCTTTATCTGACGGCTCGCTCGGAGGAATATTCCGAAGTGGCGGCTTTCGACGTAGGTGCCGACGATTACATCACCAAGCCCATTAAGCCGCGGGCGCTGATGAGTCGCATCAACGCGTTGTTTCGGCGCGAGGCCCAGAAATCTGATCCCGGTGAGCAAATTGCCATTGGCGATCTGTTGATTAACCGGAAAAACTATTCGGTTAGTCAGAACGACAAGTCAGTAATTTTGCCCAAGAAAGAATTTGAATTGCTGTTTTTTCTGGCGCAACATCCCAACAAAGTTTGTAGTCGAGAAGAGTTACTCCAGAAAATATGGGGTGCCGACATCTACGTCCTCGAACGTACGGTGGATGTTCACATTCGCAAGCTCCGCGAAAAAATCGGGGACACCCATATTCGAACCTTAAAAGGCGTGGGTTACATGTTTACCGACCAGCCTGAATAAAGAGTGAAAGAGCGAATGAGTGAAAGAGCGAATTAGGCCGGTTGGTTTTCGCCCTTTCACTCATTCGCTCTTTCACTCTTTTTATCTTTGCTCTATGTCCCTGAGTCCCCGCATCATTGCGCTCTTACTGGCCTGCCTGATTTCGTCCCTGACGCTAACATTTCTGACGTTTGTGGAGGGCGTCACGAGTACTATGTTGTTCGTGGTGGGGGTTTCGTCATTTGTGCTCTCGTTTTTTTTAGTTTTCTATGCTATTGAGTTGCTGGTTTTTCGGGAAGTGAATAAGATGTATAAAACCATCCACCAACTGAAAATTCGTGACTTTACTATCTCACGCAAAGCCATTATCAAGAACACAAATCCGTTCAAGAAGCTGAACGACGAGATTTTTGTCTACGTTGCCAAGAAGCAAAAGGAGATAGATGAACTGAAACGACTGGAGCAATTTCGACGGGAGTTTCTGGCCGACGTATCACACGAATTGAAAACACCCATCTTTGCCGCTCAGGGCTTTATTCATACGCTTATCGATGGCGCTGTTGATGATGAAAACGTTCGTGATAAATTCCTCTCTAAAGCAGCTAAAAGCCTCGATGGTCTCGATGCGTTAGTGAAAGACCTGGTGGCTCTTTCGCAACTGGAAACCGGTGAAGTAAAAATGAGCTTTGGTCGGGTTGATCTGGCTGACATAACGCAGGAAATTTTTGACCAGCTAGAGGATATTGCCCGGTCTAAACACACCTCGCTGACGCTGTCTAAACCGCACCCTGGTCCTGTTTGGGTAAAAGCTGATTCACAACGTATTGTTCAGGTAATGACCAACTTAATCGAGAATGCCGTGAAATATGGCAACGAGCTTGGGCGCGTGGTCGTTACGTTGGAAGAAGATAAAAAGCATATTATCGTATCCATTCGGGATAATGGACCGGGCATTCCACCTGAACACCTGAGTCGAATTTTTGAGCGATTTTATCGGGTGGAAAAAAGCCGCTCCAAAGATCGTGGTGGTACTGGTTTGGGACTTGCTATTGTGAAGCATATTCTTAGTGCTCACAAAGCCAAAATTACGGTAATGAGCAAAGTGGAGAAAGGCACTACGTTCCGGTTTAAGCTGGAACGAATGGATTGATGTGATGCGGGTTTCCACCCGCTCTACTGTTAAATCAACCGTTTCAAGACAAAACTCGTTATAACCATCTGGCCATTTCGCCGGACAAGTATCGATACCTCGCGGCCTTCGCCTTTTTGTAGTATTTTGTAAATGTCGCTGATTGTTAAGTTGTTAGTCGAACTGTTGTTCACGAAAAGTACTTCATCGCCTTCTTTCAAGCCCGCCATTTCGGCGGGGGAGTTTTCCAGAATTTTATCTACATAGTAATTACGAAAACTTTCGCCCCTGGCCCGGAGTTCGAGGCCACTCATGTCATGCTCAAAACTTTCTCGCATAAGCCGTTTAATAGGCTTCATGACAATATACTGCTCTGGATAATTGAATGTAACGTTAAATCGACGTAGTAATTCGCAGCCAACGTTACCCTGACGTTCGGGCATATCGACCAGTTTCATACCGAAAGCCATGCTGTCTGGAAATGAGGCCAGAATATTTTCCAACTCATAGCGTCCAAATCGAACCTTTTGAATTCGACCCAGCCGCCCATTGATAACGCCGTTTAACCCCCGGCCCAATTGGGCACGAATGCTCTTTTCGGGAAGCGGCATAGCCACTAAACTACGTGCCTGATCGAGCAGTAAGGCGTGTCCTGCGCCCGTATCCAGAATTACCCGCAAAGGGGTTACTTTCTCTCCGTCAAAGATTGATAAAGCGTCCGTATAAGCTTTTGTGTCCTGAATGGTGATGGGATACCGATCGCCTTTCCCCTTACGGTATTTGTATTTGTTGGCTTTCATCAACATGATCTCATGCCGCTGAAAGTCAATATTCACGACGAAGTTGGCAAAAATTTCATAACCAAAAATGCCATGTACCGGCGTTCCAACGTACTCCGAAAGCTTAAGGATGTCTTCGTCCAGAAGGACCAGATTATGATGAGCTGCCCGTAAGCCACCCATGCTGAGGGTATTGTCGATGGCAATGGAAGCGGTCAGGCTGCCCCCTTCTCCGGCACCCGAGAGTTTGACTTTGCGAGCCAATGTAAGGGGCTTCTTCCGAAAAGCACTGGGATCGGTGATAATGGTGTTGCTCACACCCGTGTCCAAAATGAAACGCAACGTATCAGAATCATTGACCCGTACCGGAACGATGATCAGGTTGGAATGGAGCTGAAATGGAATACGTGTCCATGAGTGGTTGTCAGCAATAAAGAATCCATAGCGTTCCTTGTCGGGCACGCGTTTGTTATGGTCGTCGGCACGACTGGCCAGACATATACTTAACAGCCCAATTACCAACACCAGCGTTTTCATCTCCTTTTTGTATAGACATTGAAATTACGCATTTTTTTATTCAAATAACACAAAAAATTAGTGATTGGTTTTTCGCGTTTATGTATGCTTCATTCTGCATATGAACGGCTGCACAAAATTTAGTAGATAGCTGGCAATAGGTTCGGTTTAAATGTTCTAATTTCGCCCCTAAATAGCGAATAAACACTACGTTCGCCAGGTTTAGAAAACTGATTTTGAACACCTTATTTATTTATTATGCGTAAAAAAATTGTTGCCGGGAACTGGAAAATGAACAAGACTGCCGAAGAAGCAACCGCTTTATTATCGGAAGTCGTGAACATGATTAAGGACGAAGTCACGGGTGATGTAGAGGTGGTGTTGTGTCCGCCCGCGCTGTACCTGACCACGGCGCGGCAGTATCTAACTCCCGGTGGTAAAATCTCGATAGGTGCCCAGAACTGCCATGAGAAAGCATCGGGTGCTTACACAGGTGAAATTTCGGCACCTATGCTGCAATCCATTGGCGTTGAATACGTGATCCTGGGGCACAGCGAACGGCGACAATATTTCGAGGAAACCAACGCACAGTTGGCTGAGAAAGTCAACATCGCACTTGAAAACAACGTGATTCCTATTTTCTGCTGCGGTGAATCGCGCGATCTGCGCGAAAACGGCGATTATATCGGCTTTGTGAAAGATCAGATCACGGATAGCCTGTTTCATCTCTCGGCTGAGTCATTTGGTAAGGTTGTCATTGCTTACGAACCCATCTGGGCTATCGGCACCGGTTTAACGGCTTCGTCGGCGCAGGCGCAGGATATGCACTTTGAACTGCGTCAGCACATTGCCAGTCAATACGGTGATATGATAGCACAGGATACCACGATTCTATACGGTGGTAGCGCCAATGCCCAAAATGCAGCTGAACTCTTCGCACAACCCGATGTTGACGGCGGCCTGATTGGCGGAGCTTCGCTCAAATCGCGTGATTTTACGACGGTAGTAAAAGCAGCCCAGTAAATTTTAAAGGCGAAAGAATGAAAGAGCGAAAGAGTGCCTGAGTAAATACGTAATTTAAATTTATCGCTTTTTCACTCTTTCGCCATTAATCATGACCGCAGCATACTACGTCAACACCTTGAACATGCTGCCTCATCCTGAAGGTGGCTATTTTGCTGAGACTTATCGGTCAGCTGAAACAATTTCGCAGGCTGCCTTACCTGATCGATTTAATGGAGCGAGAGCGTTTGGAACGGCGATCTACTTTCTGTTGGAAAATCATCACATTTCTGCGTTGCACCGTATCCAGTCCGACGAGATCTGGCATTTTTACGATGGCGGTACGCTGGAGGTTTCGGTTATCTCGCCAACAGGAAAGCTGACAATTATCCGGTTAGGCCGTAATCTCAACCAAGGCGAAGTATTTCAGGCGGTCGTCCCAGCCGGAAGCTGGTTTGGTTCTAAACCGGCTGTAGGGACAGATTTTTCGCTGGTAGGCTGCACTGTTGCCCCTGGTTTCGATTTTGCCGATTTCGAGATGGCAGATCGGGCAACTCTACTGGCCGAATTTCCACAGCATCGGTTAGTAATTGAGAAGCTGACTACCTGAAATTCACATTGCCAAACGTCGATACAACCCGGACTTTAGTGCCGGTGCCATCGCCCATTTTACCAATATATTGCTTTTTTAGGCGAGGTCCATGGTTGTTATCATTATCGCTTGGCTGAGATTTAAAGTGCATCTCTGAACCCGAACCATAATTGAAATTACCATAGCTAACCGTTACATCGAAATCGCAGTCGTTACTACTGTCCATCGGTAGGGCAACTGATGAATAAGACGATTGAATATCAACGTTCTCGACCGTTTTAGATAACTGGTCGATGCGAAACCCACCCGAAAATTCGAGCTTGATTTTTCCGGATTCACGTAGCGTCCCGATTTTCGCTCCCGAATAGTTGATGTTAGCATCCAGTTTGCCAACATCGCCGATATTCATTTTTCCAAACTTATTGGTTAGTACCAATACGTTTGCTTTCGATAGTTCGAGACTCCCGTAGGCAATATCCAGCTTTCCCTGGCCAAGCGTGCCAATATCAGCTTTACCGTAGGCCACGTCAATGTCATTTTGGCGGCCTGTAAGATCATCGGCACTGAAGTTACCATAGCGGCTATGAATCGTCAAGGGGGCCTGAAAATTCGGGATGTTGGTATTGCCAAATTTGTTACGTACTGTCAACGCATTTTGTTTGGGCATCATGACCTCATAATTGATCTTAACGAAATTCCGCTCACCTCCATTCTTCCATTTGCTCAAACTCCAGTTCGACATAGTGTTCTGACTAAAATTTGTGCGTACCAGAATCTGATTCCCCGTGCGTTTTTCCTCAATCGAAACAGCGTCTATGAATTGCTGCACCCGTTCGTCGGACTCGGAGTTAGCGACAATCGTGATCTGAACCCGAATCTCTTTTTTGTCCCACAGGCCAATAGACACTTGTCCGTATTGATTTTCTATGACTAGATTATCACTGGCATCTACATCGAAAATTTTGATGATGGTCTTCTTTTTTTCTACGGCGCCGATGTCAATCGGGTCCTCTGCCCAACTGAATAGCGGGCACAGGCAGAGTAATAGGCTATACAGGAGTACTTTCATTGGTTTGTTGTTTAATGCGCTGAATAACACGCAACTGTTCATTAAGCAGATTAATCTGAAATTGCAGATTCTGAATCATCGCCTGAATCAACATTTCCTGATTCGGATTTTGCGGCAAATCCGCCTTTAGTGACTGGTAAGACTTTTCGAGCCGGTCCAGATCGGTAGCAAACTCCTTATACAGGGCCGGATTGTCTTCCGTCATCTGCTTTAACTCGGCTCGCTTGGTGTCAATCAACCGTGTGTATTGCACTACTTCTTTGGCGTAGGTCGGATTGGCGGCCACAACCTCGGGCTGGTGAGTAACACCATATTGTTGGTTCATATACAGAAAACAGCCCGCCAGCAACAGTATGGTAATGGAAGCCGCTACGCGCCAGTCGAGACTGAGCCAGGGCCATCCCGTTCGGCCAGTCGGACGACTTTCCAATTGAGCTGGGTTTTTATGAACCTGCAAGAAAGGCGATGCCTTGGCAGGCTGCTCTTTCGCTGATTCAAGTCCATCCAAGCCTGACTTTTCCAGTTCAACTTTCTTCAAACCAGCTTCTATCTTTAACCATAGATCGTCCCCTGGCTCTTTATCATCAAAAGCCTCTTTATTGTCACGGACGAAACGTTCAAGATTATCCTTTTTCATATTGTTGACGACATTCTTTTGGTTTGTCGATTGTATTTGTTGTTCTGTAGTTGTTCGGTCATGCCGGTCTGTTTTAGAGTAATTCCATTAATCGTTTTTTACCCCTCAGATACTGAGTTCTCGACGTTGTTTCGCTGATATTCAGTACGTTGCCGATCTCTTCATGGTCATAGCCTTCAAATAAATAGAGGGATAAGACCACTCGATAGCCCTCAGGGAGCAGTTGCATGGCGCGCCGTACCCGCTCCACTTCCAACTGAGTTCCTTCTTCGTCGTAAGGCTCCGTATCGGCATAATCCAGGCCATCGTCTTCGCCCAACCGAGACGACTCAATATCTACGAACTCTAACCGCCGACTGCGCAGATGGTTGATGGCCCGGTTCACCACGATCTGCTTCAGCCAAGCGCCAAACGTACTCTGTCCCCGAAATGAATTGATATGACTGAAGGCGTCAATGAAAGCTTCCTGCAAGACATCTTCGGCCTCAGCTTCATGATTAACAATCCGCAGACACACATTGTGCATCGCCTTAACGTACTGCTGATAAAGTTCATACTGCGCTCGTCGCTCACCCTGTTGGCAGCGTTTGACCAGTTCAGCATGGCGGTCTGGGTACGGCGGTCCGACGTTTCGGTTCGATTCCAACAGGTTCAGCTCCGGAGTGGTTTAGGTTGTTAATCAGGAGAAAGATGCAGGAAAAGTGAGGATGTTGCACAATAAGAAATAAAAAATGTGCGTTTCTTTCGTCACCTCAGCCAAGTTACTATTTTTCTGTACCTTAAGCTGATAAATTTCCTTGCTCCTCATGTAATGATACGCTTTCTACCCTGTATATCGTTGCCTGTTTTACGTCCTCCCAACCAAATTATTTCGTAGCTTTACTTGTTATAGAAGGATAGAAACAAGCCGAATGGTTGATTATATTTCTGGATTAAATGAACCCCAGCGGGAGGCTGTCATGCACGGCAACGGCCCGCTGATGATTATAGCCGGAGCGGGTTCGGGCAAGACCCGCGTACTTACTTACCGCATTGCTCACCTGATTGAAAATGGGGTTGATCCCTTCCGAATTCTGTCGCTGACGTTTACCAACAAAGCGGCCGGAGAGATGCGTCACCGTATCGAAAAAGTAGTTGGAACCGAGGCCCGGAACATCTGGATGGGCACATTCCACTCCGTCTTTGCCAAAATTTTACGGATTGAAGCCAAGGCTATTGGCTACACCAGCAACTTCTCGATCTACGATACCGACGACTCGAAGTCGCTGCTACGTAGCATTGTCAAGGAAATGGGGCTGGACGATAAAGTGTATCGGGTCAACAGCGTTTTCGGGCGGATTTCGGGTGCAAAAAACCGGCTCATCGGTCCCGAAGAGTATATCAATAACGTAGTGATTCAGGCCGATGACGAGTCTGCCCGGATGCCCCACATTGGCCGGATTTATAAGCAGTATGCGCTACGTTGTTTTGCGGCCAACGCGATGGATTTCGACGATTTGCTGTTCAACACAAACGTCCTGTTTCGTGATCATTTAGATATTCTGAACAAATACCAGCATAAGTTTCAGCACGTAATGGTCGATGAGTTTCAGGATACGAACGTATCACAGTACCTCATTACGCGCAAACTGGCAGCTGTTCATCAGAATATTGCTATTGTGGGCGACGATGCCCAGAGTATTTACGCATTCCGGGGTGCAAACATCGAAAACATTCTGAATTTCCAGCGCGATTATGGCAAGGAAAATGTCAAAATCGTGAAGCTGGAAGAGAATTATCGCTCGACAAAAACCATTGTACAGGCGGCAAACTCAATTATTTCCCGTAACAAAAATCAACTGGAGAAGTCGGTTTTTACGAATAATGAAGACGGTCCGCTTATTGATGTTATCAAAGCCTCGTCGGACAACGAAGAAGGGAAGCTCGTAGCATCGGCCATTTTTGAAGCCAAGATGAACGAATCGTTGGCAAACAACGACTTCGCCATTCTGTATCGTACCAACGCGCAGTCGCGGGCCTTTGAAGAAGCACTACGTAAGGTAAGCCTCAAGTACCGCATCATAGGCGGTTTGTCATTCTATCAGCGTAAAGAAATTAAAGACCTGATTGCTTACCTGCGTTTCACCGTGAATCAGCAGGATGAGGAAGCCTTCAAGCGGATTATCAATCTGCCCAAACGGGGCATTGGCGATACAACGGTGGCGAAAATCAGCGTCATTGCCGCCGAGAAGCAGGATTCTGTCTGGGAGATCGTAGCGGATATAAGTAAACACGTAGCAGGACGGTCATCCATCGCTATCGAAGGGTTCGCCGATCTGATCAAGAGTTTTAAACTCCTGCTCGATCAAAAAGACGCGTTTGAAGTAGCGTCGCATATTGCCAAAGCGTCGGGTTTACTGAAGGAATTGTATGACGATAAGACCGTTGAAGGGCTGGCTCGCTATGAGAACGTACAGGAATTGCTGAACGCCATTAAAGAGTTTGTCGATAACCCCGATAACGAGGAAAAAAGCCTCGGCGCCTTCCTGCAGTCGGTTTCGTTGCTTACCACAGCTGATGAAAAAGAGGATGATGGCGACAACGATAGAATAACGCTGATGACCATTCACGCGGCTAAAGGGTTGGAATTCAAGAATGTGCATATTGTAGGGCTGGAAGAAGATTTATTCCCTAGCCAGATGATGCTTGAAAGCCGCAATGATCTGGAGGAAGAACGACGGCTATTTTACGTGGCCATTACCCGAGCTGAGAAACGCCTGACGATATCCTACGCCGAAACGCGCTACCACTACGGTCGCCTGAAAATGTGCGAACCAAGTCGGTTTATTATGGAAATTGATCAGAAGTACCTGAAAGCGTCGAAGCTACGCTCAGCACCGAGCCGGATGGATTTCGATCGACCTGAGCGAGATAAAAGCGAGAGTACATCGACAGGGTCAATGTCTTTCGTGCGGTCGCTGGCGCAGAAAACGGCTCGTTCACAGGCTCCTCAGCAAAAAGTATCGCACACACCTTCATCTGATTTTGCCCCCACCAGTACGGCCGACTTAGCGGCTGGACAGCGGGTTGAACATGCTAAATTCGGTTTCGGTGTTGTGAAACGCCTGGACGTGAACGGCACCGAACGCAAAGCCACGATCCACTTTGATACAGAGGGCGAAAAGGTGCTTCTGTTGAGTTTCGCGAAATTGCGGGTGGTGGTATGAGTTTAGGTTTTGTCTTACCTTTGGCCTGACTTTCCGTCTGTTAATATGCTGTTTAGTTCGGCCATTTTTTTATTTCTGTATCTTCCTTTTTTCCTGATTGCCTATTATCTGCTGCCCCGCCGGTGGCACAATGCCTTTTTATTCGGAGCTAGTTTGCTGTTCTACGCGTGGGGCGAAGGGCTGGTCGTATTGGTATTATTGCTATCAGCGTTGATCAATTTTGTGGCGGGGCGGCTCGTTGAAAACGGTCAGCGCCGGGCAGGTTTGTTGCTGTCATTGATTGGGAGTTTATCGCTGTTGTTCTACTACAAATACACCAATTTTCTGGTCGATTCAGTACGTGGTTTTGCCGAAGCGTTTGCGCTTCCGATTACAGACAGCCTGACATTATCGCAGATTGCGCTGCCTATTGGCATTAGCTTCTATACGTTTCAGGGCATTTCTTATACGCTCGATATTTACTGGGGACGTATCAAAGCTAACCGTAGCTTCCTGGATTACGGCACCTACGTAGCAATGTTTCCGCACCAGATTGCCGGGCCAATTGTTCGATACGCCGACATTGCTCCCGAACTCGCTGATCGATCTGTTTCAGTCGAAAAGTTTGGAGTAGGCGCAGAACGATTCATTATTGGGCTGGCCAAAAAAGTGCTGTTAGCCAATACGTTCGCGGGAATAGCCGATACAATTTTCAACGCCCCATCCAGCAGTTATGCAACGGCAACGGCCTGGCTGGGCATAATTGCTTATTCGCTTCAGATCTATTTCGATTTCTCAGGCTACTCGGATATGGCCATTGGGCTGGGCAAGATGGTTGGGTTTGATTTCAAAGAAAACTTCAACTATCCGTATATCGCCCGGTCAATTCAGGATTTCTGGCGACGTTGGCATATCTCGCTGTCGAGCTGGTTTCGGGATTACGTTTATATTCCGCTTGGTGGAAATCGGGGCAGCAAAGCCCGCACGTATCGTAATCTGCTGATTGTTTTTTTTGTCACAGGTCTGTGGCATGGCGCCAGTTGGAACTTCATTATTTGGGGGCTTTATCACGGTTTGTTCCTTCTCATCGAACGAGCGGGACTTGGTAAGCGCCTGGAGCAAATATGGGCTCCGCTTGCTCACATATATGCGCTGCTTATTGTCTTGATTGGCTGGGTATTTTTCCGAGCCGTCGATTTGACGTCGGCAATTGTCTATTTACAGAAAATGATGGGGCTTGGAACAACAGGTCGATTGGCGTACCCACTGTCCTATTTCCTGAGCGTTGACGTGATTGTTTCTCTACTACTTGGTATCGTGCTGGCGACGCCCGTTTATCACCATTTTCAGACGTTTTGGCACCGCCTGCTGGCGCGGGTTGTGGCAACACCTGCCCGCCTGACGTTGGACACGGTTTATGTACTTGGCCTGATTGGGCTGTTCGTTATGGCGGTGTCTTATCTGGCGGCCGATACCTATAATCCATTTATTTATTTCCGGTTCTGACGTTGGTCGGTTACAGTCTATGAATACAGCTCGCTTTAAACTAGCCGCCTTCGCCTTCGCCCTCCTGATTTTCTTGCCAACATTCGATCAGATATTGGGGCTGTCGTCGCGCTTTAGCAGCACCGAAAACCGTCAACTCAGTGGAATGCCGCCGGTAAACTTCCCCCATGTTCGAAGCTTTGCCCGCCAGTTCGATAAATATTATAAAGAGAATTTTGGATGGCGCAATGCATTGTTCTACGCCTATAGCCGCTGGAAATTTAACGTATTGGGCGAATCGCCCCTGCCCGAAAAAGTAGTGGTTGGTAAAAAAGGTTGGTTCTATCTCGGTAATAGTTATAACAACGTGGTCGATCAGCACCGGGGATTATTGCCACTCTCGCCCGATTCGGCACGTATCATTGCCAACCATATTGTATCCCGTCAACAAGAGTTAGCTAAACAAGGTATTCGGCTCTACGTATTTATTGCACCGGACTCTCACACGATTTATCCCGAAAATCTGCCTGATCATCTGCAGGTTAGCCCAGAACCATCTCGGCTGGACAGACTCAAAAAGGCAATGAACCAGACACCAGTTCCATTTATCGATATTCGTGATACACTCTGGACTGCCAAACGTGACCATGTTGTGTATTATCAAACCGATACGCACTGGAACGATTATGGAACGCTAATTGGGTGTGCATCGCTAATAAACCGGATTCGGCGTGACCAGCCAACAATGCCGCCGATTACTCTTGCTGATTTTCGTATTGAGAAGCAGCGTGGTATCGGGGGCGATCTGACAACGATGCTGACGTTACAGGATGAGATGAAAGATCCCATATTTTATCTTATTACGCCCGTTGCTAATCGTGCTGGTAAGCAGACTGCCCTTATCAAAGATCCTAAACTGGACTTTCCATCAACACGGTTCGTCGGGTCTGGTTCAGACAGTTTGCTGTTCATTGGCGATTCATTCAGTCATAGCATGATGCAGTACTTACCGGGCTACTTCAAAAAATCCTACTTCATTCGTGCCAGCAAACTTGACCTGAACTTAATTCGCACAGAACGGCCAAATATTGTTGTTATGGAAACGGTTGAACGGAATATTAGCAAGCTGGCGACCTTCTGAGATGCCATTGTCCATTGACTGAACCGTTTTCTTCTGGTGAGTTACCCGTTGTTCTCCCAGAATTATATCGACCGCTTTCCTGCAATTATAATAACTGATGCGTTCGTGTTTCTTGTATTTTCTAGAATTATCTTTTGTACAGACTATTCAGGGAGACTTACCAATTTTTGGGCCAGTTTTTGTAAACAAAATACCAATTCTCTCTATTAATACGGCATAATAAGTCAACTGCTTTAGGGCAGACTTATATGATGGTGAAGAGAAACTATTTGGGCGAGAGAATGCTATTCAGTTATAAGTTAGTATGGACAATGTACGGGTACTAGCAAAAGACTTACGGTTTCCTGAAGGTCCAGAATTCGATGGATATAATAATCTTTGGTGCGTTGAGCAAGAAGGTGAGGGATTATTTTGTCGAGCGGCTAACGGGCATACAAAACGAATTCATACAGGTGGACGCCCTAATGGGTTGACCTGCCATCTCGGGTATCTTTGGTTCTGCGATTCAGGTCAGAATTCGATCCGGCGGGTAAATATAAAAACCGGGGAAATTGAGACCATTCTTGGTGAGATTGGTGGTCGGCCACTTAATATGCCTAATGATCTGCTCTTCGATGACGCCGGTAACTTACTTATTTCCTGCCCTGGTCCCTACGATGATGGCCAATCGGGCTACGTAGCAGTTTGTTCACCGAATGGTCCTGTGCAAATTATTGCAGACGGCTTATTTTACCCAAACGGACTGGCCTTCTTCCCAAATAAACAAACACTATTAATCGCTGAAACGCATCGACAACGTATCTGGAGCGGATACTGGGACAAGGAGGGAGTAAGCTGGGAGACCATTCGCGTATGGGCAAACGTTATTGATGCGCCCGTCGATGCCGATATTCCCGGCCCTGATGGTATGGCAGTTGGTTCCGACGGGCGGCTCTACGTAGCCGTATTTGGAGCGGGCATTGTCAGGGTATTTTCAGATGAAGGGCAATTCGTCCGCGATATTCATTTGCCAGGGCAGAACCCTTCAAATTGCGCCTTTGATCCAACTGGTAAACTAGGCTTGGTCGTAACGGAAACCGAACGTGGGCAGTTGTTGAGTATCAGCGTATAAAAGCTTAATTAAGCGTCACTTTAGCTCAGCTATTACTGTAACTCCTCCTTTCGTAACGTCGCCAATCTTGACATTGATTTGAGCATCTAATGGCAAAAATACGTCTACACGCGACCCGAATTTTATAAAACCAAACTCCTCCCCCTGCTGAACAGGCTGTCCTTCTTTTACGTACCAAATGATGCGTCGGGCCACGGCACCCGCAATCTGACGTAGCAGTACTTCTGTACCACTTGCTGCTTGAATAACAACCGTAGTGCGCTCGTTTTCTGTACTCGATTTTGGATGCCAGGCAACCAAATATTTACCAGGGAAGTACTTAAAATAACGCACAATCCCCGTGATAGGATTCCGATTGACGTGAACGTTCAGGGGCGACATGAAAATCGAAACCTGCCGCCGACGATCTTTAAAGTATTCACTTTCAATGGTTTCCTCAATCACAACAATCTTTCCATCAGCAGGGGCAATCACCTGTGATTCACCCGTGGTCAGCAGTCGGTTCGGAATGCGGAAGAACTGTACCACCAGCACTAACAGTACCAGACTGATGATCACAAGTAGTGTAATTGCGGTTGGATTGTCCGAAAACAGAAAGACAGAGGCAAGCAAGTCCAGCACTAGCAGAACTAGCGCTGTGGTAATCATAATGGTTTTACCTTCGCGGTGTAGGCGCATGAAATAATGTATGATATAGGATGTATGACGTATTAAACGGATTCTTTAATTCACAAAATTAGACATCCTATACCATACATCATACATTCTGTTTAGTATCCACCCCGGTATTTATAGGTGCTGGCCACTTTATCAATCGCAACTATGTAAGCGGCCAAACGTAGTGGTACCTGATAGCGTTGCGATGTTTCAAAAACGCGATCAAAAGCATCCTTCATCACGCGGTCGGCCCGACGATTAACGCGGTCGAGTGTCCATTTGTAGCCAATTCGGTTCTGTACCCACTCAAAGTAGGAGACCGTAACACCACCAGCATTAGCCAGAATATCGGGGACCACTAAGATTCCCTTACTATTAATAATTTCATCGGCACTAGCTGACGTAGGTCCATTGGCACCTTCCACGATCATTTTCGCCTGAATGGATGCCGCATTATCTTCCGTAATAACGTCTTCTTTGGCAGCAGGCACCAATACGTCTACGGCCAGCGAGAGCAGTTCTTCATTCGAAATTTTCTCGGCTCCAGTGAAGCCTTCCAGCGTTCCTTTATTGGCATTGCGATAGGCTACGGCTGCTGTAATGTCAATTCCGCTCTTATTGTAATAACCGCCAGAAATATCACTGACGGCTACTACTGTGACGCCCCGTTCGTGCAGTAGTTCAGCCGCAAATGAACCAACATTGCCAAACCCCTGAATAGCCGCTGTAGTACGGTAAGGATTCATGCGCAGTTTATCCATAGCCGCCAGAGCTGCTACCGTAACACCTCGTCCGGTAGCTTCAGTACGGCCCAGTGAACCACCCAATACAAGCGGTTTTCCCGTCACTACGTTATTGACAGTCATTCCTTTTGCTTTGGAGTACTCATCCACAATCCAGGCCATTTCGCGCGGGCCAGTGCCCATGTCGGGGGCTGGAATATCCTTATCGGGACCAATTACGTCGAGCATAGCCACTGTGTATTGTCGGATAAGGCGCTCAATCTCGCCCGCCGACATAGCCCTTGGGTTGCAGGCAATGCCGCCTTTAGCGCCCCCGTACGGAATATCCACAACAGCACATTTCCAGGTCATCCAAGCCGCCAGGGCTCTAACCTCGTCTAAGTGCACAGCTGGATCCAGCCGAATTCCTCCTTTTGCAGGCCCAAGAATGTTGGAGTGAATAACCCGATAGCCTTCGAAGACCTTTATAGCCCCGTTGTCCATCGTGACGGGTAGCCCAACAATTACCTGCCGGGCTGGTACTTTTAATATGTCATACATTTCATCTGAAATGCCCACTAATTTGGCCGCGGCATCAAAGCGCGACATCATTGACTCGAGTGGATTTTCTTTATCTTTTATTGGAGCTGGTTCAATATATCCCATGACTTTACTATAACTTCTGTTTTTAGAACAAAATTGCTGCTGAAGTGTCCCACAAACTTAGTAAATCGTAGATAATACTATGAAAAGTATATTTTTTCTAGGATTAATGTAATATCAAATTCTCAGTAGAATCATTCACATATTATTTAAAGGCCCAAAGACTTTTTAGTGAAAAATATGATAGGCAGAAGATTCATTTGGCTAATTACAGAATCACAATTCAGTGAATTTTCAAAAAAAGTATTTATACTTAGCTAATTGATTGAATTCCTGACGACAAAGCCTTAATTTTGTGGCCAAAATAAGGTACCGCATCTAACGTAAGTACTTGATATGGTTCAGGAAGAAAAAAAGCGCTATTCGGAAGAAGATTTGAAGGAGTTCGAGGAACTGATTAGTAAAAAACTCGACGGGACTCGTAGTGAGCTAAATTACATAAAAGAAACACTGAGCAAGCGGAATGATAGCGGTACCGATAACACGTCGGGTAACTCCAAACTCCTTGAAGATGGGGCTGACACTAGCGAACGCGAAAATCTAAGCCAACTGGCAGCTCGATTGCAAAAGTTTATTCAGCAGTTGGATGGCGCTATGGTACGGATTAAAAACGGAACCTACGGTGTGTGCAAGGATACGGGTAAGTTGATACCAAAGGAACGGCTCCGAGCTGTGCCACACACGCAACAGACGATTGAAGCTAAACTGCGTCAATCGCGCTAACATGAAAAGTAAGGCGAAACTGTTGTATGATTACCCAATAGATTAATATTTAACCATCCTTCAAATGGGCTGGTGCTTACTTATGCCTAGTCATAATTGACACTAATCCTGGAGGAGCCTCACTTCTAGTCAATATTGGATAATTTCATAAAGCGGCTTCGGTACATAATTAATGTACCGAAGCCGCTTTTATTTTACCCTGTTTTCAAACAAAATGAGCGTTTTTTTGTAAATACGGCAGAGTAAAATTAAATTATCTACGATTATGCTAGAACGCTTGGAAGAAATTCGGGAAAATATATTTCGTTATCTGGAAGCCCGTATCGAGTTGTTTACGCTGGAAAGCAGAGGCAAGATTGAGGAAGGAGTTGTCGTAGGTGTGCATAGTATTGTGCTGGCTCTGTTAGCTACTATGACAACTATATTTTTATTTATTCTGCTGGCCGCTTACATAAATGAACTTACAAGTAGTCGGTATCTGGGTTTTTTAATTGTGGCAGGCTTTTTTCTGCTTCTAAGCCTAATCTGGATAGCTGCTAAAGATTTCTTCAAATCAAAAATTCGCGTAGCTGCTTACAGTGCGATAAAAAAGAGTCAGGAGAAAAAGATTGAAGAAAAATCGGAAGCTGTTCAAGAATTGATGGCGCAAACCCGGTCATCTATGAGCGATACAGGACGTAGTGCCTAGCACAATCGATATTTTTTCAAATATGCTGATAGACAGATCGATAAACTACTTTATGAGCCACTTATTTACACGAAATCAGGAAGAAGAAAATGGAAGATCCTAAAGTGTTATTCGCTGATACGACAGCTCGTCGAGCAGAATTGATGGCCGCTACAGAGCGATTTAAAACCTCAATTACCGATGGCGTTGAGTCTATAAAAGGCGATGCTACAGAAGTTGGCAAAACGACGGCGTTTGTTGCAGGTGCCGCTTTAGCCGTATATTTGGTTGTAAATGCCATTCTGCCTAAGTCCGATGAGTATCGGTACGCCGAAAAATATGGTGAGCCGGACGATGAGGAATATGACTATGACGAAGATGACGAATTATCGGACGAGCCGTCAAATCAAAAAGTTGCTAAGCAGAAGGCAAATAAAATTCAAAAGTCGGCAGCCACGAGTGGCCTGATTGGAGGCATAATCACCTCTGTTCTAACTAACATCGCTCGTGAGCAGCTAACTGGATTTTTAGCCCGCATACGTACTAATAATGCCATCAATCCAACTGCCGAACCAACTGACTACCACGAACAAGCTCCCACAGAGCCTGTTGACTACACTCCGTAAGTATAGGTTGTCTGGTCAAAAGGCCTTTGCCGTTCTGCTCGATCCTGATAAGATTGAGCAGAACGCATTTTCTGCTCTACTTGCTCAAACGGTTACAAATCAAATCGACTTTTTCCTGGTTGGTGGTAGTTTGGTAACCGATTACGCTCATAAGGAAGTCATCTCTGCTATTCGGCGTCATAGTCAGACGCCGATTATTTTGTTCCCGGGTAACCCACTTCACATTGAGGCATCGGCCGATGCTATTTTACTTCTTTCGCTTATTTCAGGCCGCAATCCAGAATTTTTAATCGGGCAGCATGTTATTGCGGCTCCACTACTCAAAAAAAGCGGGCTGGAAATTCTGCCAACGGGGTATATGGTGGTAGATAGCGGTACGCAAACAACCGTTTCATACATTAGTGGTACAATGCCCTTACCCTACGATAAGCCTGGCGTGGCAGCCTGTACCGCTATGGCGGGTGAAATGCTTGGCCTGCAATTAATCTACCTGGATGCAGGCAGCGGTGCACGTCGCCCTGTATCGCCCGAAATGATTGCCGCTGTTCGTGAAGCGGTTGATGTGCCCATTGTTGTAGGCGGAGGGATTAATTCTGGCGAAAAAGCATATGAAGCCTTGAAAGCAGGTGCTGATGTGATTGTGGTTGGGAATGGTATCGAGCAAGACCCGGATTTATTGCCGCAATTATCGGCCGTAGTGCGGGAGTTCAATCAATCAGTAGTACAAGCTTAATTCATGAAACATTGTACCTCACCTTTGCTATACCTAGCGGTTATAGCCTGTACACTCTTATTCATCAGGCGTCCTGAGGCAATGGCGCAGTCGGTTAAGGGAAAAATTTATACAGTTGCCGAACGCCAGCCGGAGTATCCAGGAGGAAAAGCTGCATTGAGTCTGTTTCTGGCCGAGAATATAAAGGTCCCTAACGCACTGGTACGGAAAAATTATGATACCGGACCAGTTGCGGCCAAATTCATTATTGACGACCTGGGCTATGTGCATGATATTAGAGTAACGACGAAACCGCTCGACAAAAAAACATTAAAAAGAATGCAGGGTTTTATAACCGCTGTTATTGCGGCTATCGAAAAAATGCCCCGCTGGCGTCCGGGAGAGGTGGGAGGTAATCCTGTTGCGGTATTTTACACGCTGCCTATTGAAGTAAATATGCAATAAAAGTCAACAAGCTGATAGGCGTCAGTTAATAGTATCTACTTGCCGCTCAGCGGTCTGTTATACTATTGACTGACGCCTATCAGCTTGTTAACTTTATTTTATACGTTCATCAG
The DNA here is from genome assembly GCF_900112365.1 of Spirosoma endophyticum. GTDB lineage: Bacteria > Bacteroidota > Bacteroidia > Cytophagales > Spirosomataceae > Spirosoma > Spirosoma endophyticum. Next base: position 122,989 of record NZ_FOLQ01000009.1, read on the forward strand.
GGACTCCCGACGGCGCATTTTACCGGCCGGAATACCGAACATCATCTTGAATCGGCGGCAGAAATAAGCCGTGTCTTTGTAACCCACTTCGGCACCGATCGCGCGAATGCTCTTTTTGCTCGTACGTAGTAATCCCACGGCGGCTTCCATCCGTTGGTATTCAATATAATCCTGCGGGTTGATTCCCGTCAGCATCTTGAAATATTGTCCAACGTAATCTTCTGAAACGTTTGCTACGTTGGCCAGCACTTTGTTGGACAGGTCTCCACCGAGATTTTCTTTGATGTAGGCAAAAATATCGATCAGACGTGGATCTTTAAAGTAGGTACTGTTCGTCACCAACTGCTCGACGAACAGATGGTTTTTCAAAATATACCGAACGACTTCAATAACAATTTCCTCCGTCTTAATCTTAATAATGCGGCCCTTCCCGGCCAGATCGGTCATTTCTTCGGCCAGAATCTGATCAATGGTAGTCGCTAAATGTTCTTCCCGCTTGATGATGAATGGAGGAACATCCAGCGAATTAAAAAAGTTAACCGAGTCAAAAACTTTGGCTTCAAACGATACGTACCCGAATGAATTAGGCAGATGGCCAATAAGTTTTGGGTCATGGTTGCCTTCCCAGTATGATTCCCGATGCGTCATGAATTCCTCATTAGAGACGGTTTTTGGGTTTGATGGATCACCATACGTAACTGTAACGTGCTTACCACCAGGTATAAAAAGCATGTCACCAACATCCACCTTTATTTTCTCGTCGCCAATTGATACGTCGCCGTTGAACAAAATCAACAGTGTGTTTTCAACATCGTAGAAATTTTTGATGGTGATCGGTTGTAAAATCCGAATATTACGGGCCTTAATAAACTTAACACCCAATGATTCGATTATTTTATTGTAATCTTCCATAGTAGAAAGGGGATATCTCTAAATTTTAGTTCGGTGCTCAAAGTTGCACAAAACTAATAATTTGTACAAAACTAATACAACTATAAAAGTTTCCAAAAAATAAAAAAAATAGTACGTATTCAGCAAGAACACGTACTATCGGTTTAGGAAAATTCGACTTTACCAAGAAAACCCCTAGCGAACCAGTTCTCGGGCTATTACTAATTTTTGTATTTCGGAAGTACCCTCATAAATCTGAGTGATTTTTGCATCGCGCATTAACCGCTCTACATGAAATTCTTTTACATAACCGTAACCGCCGTGAATTTGGACAGCCTCGGTGGTGGTCCACATCGCTACATCTGAGGCAAATAATTTAGCCATAGCAGCCGCCTGGACGTAATCTTTGTGTTCATCTTTCAGCCGTGCGGCCTTGTAGACAAGAAGTCGTGCGGCTTCTATTTTTGTTGCCATTTCAGCTAATTTAAACTGAATAGCCTGATGGTCAAATAGTTGCTTTCCGAAAGCTTTGCGTTCCTGACTGTACTTTAGCGCTAATTCATAAGCCCCTGCTGCAATGCCCAATGCCTGAGCAGCAATACCAATCCGGCCGCCATTTAGCGTTGACATGGCAAATTTGAAGCCAAAACCATCATCGCCAATACGATTTTCCTTAGGCACCTCTACGTCAGTAAAAAGTAAGGAGTGCGTGTCTGATGCACGTATCCCCATTTTATCTTCTTTTTTACCGACCACAAAACCCGGCGTTCCTTTCTCGATAATCAGGCAATTAATACCCCGGTGTTTTTTTTCGCGGTCGGTTTGCGCAATGACTAAGCAAATCCCCGAAGTGTTTCCATTTGTAATCCAGTTTTTGGTGCCATTCACTAAATAATAATTGCCTTTATCTTCAGCAGTGGTGCTCTGTGACGTAGCATCGGAACCTGCTTCGGGTTCTGACAGACAGAAGGCACCTATAGTTTCACCGGTGGCCAGACGGGTCAAATATTTCTTTTTTTGCTCTTCGGTACCATATGCTTCCAGTCCATAGCATACCAGCGAATTGTTAACCGACATCACTACCGAGGCTGACGCATCAATTTTTGATATTTCTTCCATCGCCAATACATACGAGACGGCATCCATGCCACCACCGCCGTACTCCGGTGAAACCATCATACCTAAAAAGCCCAGCTCGCCCATCCGCTTGATTTGCTCGGTCGGAAACCGGGCTTCGTTATCACGTTCGACAATGCCCGGCAACAGTTCATTCTGAGCAAAATCGCGGGCGGCTTCCTGCACGGCAAGGTGCTCCTCCGATAAGTTAAAATTTAAACTCTGTAATTCCAGTGCTGCCGATGCCATCTGAATAGCGTTGTTTTAGTTAATAAAGATTGTTTGTTGAGAATGGGGTAAATATAAGAAGAAATAAGACGATGGTATGCGTGCATACTATTCCTGTTCGGAGAGCAGCGTGATAAGTTCTGCTACGCAAACGGGTTTTGATTCGCCTTCGATGGCAAATATACATTCGATAAAAACCTTCGCAGTCGTTTCATTTTGCTGCTCGACTTGTTTTAATTGTGCTTGCATACGCAGTCGACTGCCAACCGGGACTGCGCTTGTGAATCGAATTTTATTGGCTCCGTAATTGATACCCATTTTGATTGACTCAATCCGGTAAAGTTCGGCCATCAGTTTTGGGGCCAGTGAAAGTGTCAGGAAGCCATGAGCTATAGTTGTTTTGTAGGGCGATTCGCGGGCGGCTCGTTCAGGATCGGTATGAATCCATTGATAATCGCCGGTAGCTTCGGCAAATAGATTGACCATCTCCTGGGTGATTGTTACGTAGTCTGTTTCGCCAAGCGATTGCCCAATATGGATCGAAAACGCAGCCAGATTCGTGAAGGTGAGCATTGGTGTTTGGGTTTTATGCAACTTTGTCAATATGACTGGGGCTACTACGTATAATTTTTTGTTTGAAGGGAATCGCCTGGCCTATCGCAAATATGGTACTGGTACGTCAATGCTGCTGGCATTTCATGGGTTTGGACAGAGTAGCCTGGCCTATAAATCCTTTAATACGCTGGCTGGTAGTCAGTTCACGGTCTTTACCATTGATTTATTCTTTCATGGGAATAGTCAGTATGTCAGCCGTAAGCTTCTAACCAAAAGTGAATGGCAAAGGTTAATAGGCGCTTTTTTACAAGATCAGAACATCCATCGTTTTTCGCTGATAGGCTTCAGTTTGGGGGGACGATTCACGCTGGCAACTGTCGAAGCTTTTGCCGATAGATTGGATCAACTCATTTTGATTGCGCCAGATGGTATCACCCTCAATGGCTGGTACAGTTTAGCAACAAATTCCGGTGTCGGCCGCTGGCTGTTTCGGTATTTGCTACGTCATTTACCCATGCTCACTGCCATTGGACACACCATGACACAACTCGGTCTGTTGAATCGAACCGTTATGCGATTTGCCGAAATATCGCTCGGTACATCTGAACAGCGCGATCTGGTCTATCGAAGTTGGACGCAGTTTCGATTAATTCATCCCGACCTAAAGACTAGTAGTATATTGCTCAATACATATCCTGTGCGGGTGCGTTTCTTCACGGGGGCCTTCGATCGGCTTGTGCCAGGTACGTATATTTCTCCGCTAACGAAACGGCTTCGGCACTATGAGCTTACTATTTTCAAAACGGGGCACAATCATCTGATTGAGTTGACTGCTGAAAAACTGAGCCAGAAATAATTTTTATGGCTAACCGATATGGTCGACATTACTTTAATGATCGCTGTATGACCTGCCATAGTCCCGCAATAGAAACAACAATCAAACCGATAATAACGATTTGAGTCCAGGCGCTTTGGTTAGGATTTTCTAAAAGCGTCTTGATTTCGCGTGCTTCGTGGCCCGACCATATAGCTAGTAATGTGCGTGGCGTCATCCCCAGAAATCCACCCAGCAAAATATTTTTCAGTTTCGCGCCCGATAGCGCGAACATCAAATTTGTTAAGCCAAATGGAAGAATAGGGGAGAGCTTGGCAAAGAAAATAACTTCCAATTCGTTATTCAAAATGCGATCCAGCACCGATTGAGCTTTGGGATTTCGGCGAAGGAAAGCAAGAAACCGGTCATGATCGAGCCAGTGAACGATAAGGTTAATGAATAATATACCGCCAAAATTGATTACGAAAAGAGGCAATACAGCCTGCCAGCCCAGAAAGTAGCCAAATATAAGGGCCAGCATTGTTGGGGGCGTCAACCCTGCCGACGTAATGGCACAGCAGAGCGTAATGATCGCCCACTGCCAACCGGTAAAACTGGCGATTTGAGCTTCGTGAACGACAGCGAAGTAGGTCAGAAACGACGTAAAGGCAATGGGCGTCACCGATAAGATAACACCTGCAATGGCGGGGCCGGTAAGAGTTTTAGGAATAGATAACTTCACAGTATATCAAACGGGTAAATGGCGGCTGTGGTTTTAGGCAAGCCGTTCAAGTGCCTGTGCGACGTTAGATTCTTCGCTACCTTTGAGTATGAAATTCGGAACAAAAGCCATCCATGCCGGTATTGAGCCGGACCCCACAACGGGCGCCATTATGACGCCTATCTATCAAACGTCAACCTACGTGCAGGAGTCGCCGGGTAAGCACAAGGGCTACGAGTATGCTCGAACGCAGAATCCAACACGTACCGTCCTGCAAAACAACCTCGCAGCGCTCGAAAACGGGAAACACGGGATTTGTTATTCGTCGGGCTTAGGCGCAACAGACGCGATTCTGAAACTGTTCAAACCGGGCGATGAAATAATTGCCAGCAACGACCTTTACGGCGGTACGTATCGAATTATGGTGCGTGTGTTTCAGGAATTTGGTCTAAAATTTACGTTTGTCGATTTATCGAACCCGGTTAATCTGGAATCGTTGATCACACCGGCCACAAAAATGGTCTGGATTGAAACGCCGACGAATCCACTGCTACGTTTGGTGGATATCGAGGCCATTGCCGCCATTACGAAACCGCACAACATTCAGCTTGTTGTCGATAATACATTTGCGTCACCTTATCTGCAAAATCCACTCGACCTTGGCGCTGATATTGTTATGCATTCGGTCACAAAATACCTCGGTGGTCACTCTGATACCGTTATGGGGGCCATTATCCTGAACGACGATGAAACCGCGCAACGGCTGGCATTTATCCAGAACGCTTGCGGGGCCGTTCCAGGACCGCAAGACTGCTTTCTGGTGCTACGTGGTATTAAAACCCTGCATATCAGGATGCAGCGCCACTGCGAGAATGCGATCAAGGTCGCTCAGTATCTGCAACAGCACCCTAAAGTGAGTAAAGTCTACTATCCGGGCCTGGAATCACATCCGGGTCATGAGCTGGCCAAAAAGCAAATGCGGAGCTTTGGCGGTATGTTGTCATTTGAGTTGAAAGGTGATTCGATGCCCGAAGCGGTTCACGTAATGGAAAGTTTTAACGTGTTCTCTTTGGCCGAATCATTGGGGGGTGTTGAGTCACTGTGTACGCACCCCGCCAGCATGACCCATGCCAGCATTCCGAAAGAAGAGCGTCTGAAAAATGGTCTGAAAGATACCCTCATCCGGCTCAGCGTTGGTATTGAGGACATTGAGGATTTGATTCAGGATCTGGAGCAGGCGATAAATTAATCTGAACCGGGATTTAAATGATTAATACGATTAGGCTTCCAAGAGTGAAAACAACAAAATCACATTAATCATTTAAATCCCGATTCAGACAATCTGATAATTAAAACCTTATGCGAATCCCCGCCAGAAAATTCCGTCCGGCTTGTGGATAATAGCCATTATCGGCTGCGACTTTCCCTTCAGAAATATAAGCGTAGGTATAGCCATTCGATTCGTAAAGCTCATTCAGTACGTTATTGAAGAGCAGCGTAAAGACAATTTCCTGTGCGAACTTGGGCTTGAGGCTGTAAATCAGCCGAATGTCATTAGTGAAATACGAATTCAGTTTGCGGCTTTCGTTCGACGTATTGTCCAGATATTGCTTGCCAACGTATTTGGAGAGTAACCCCAGCTCCAGCCCTTTGGCGGGTGTAAACAGCAACTGCGATCCGGCAATCACATTCGGTGAGAACGAAATATCCGTTTGATTGTACTGTCGGCTCTCCTGCTGACCGTTGTCGAAGTTGTCCAGATATTCCGTAAAATTCTTGATCTTGTTCTGGCTGAAGGTAGCGTTTACGTTCCAGCGAAGCGATTTGGCTAGCCGTGCACCAGCCTCCAACTCCAGCCCCGCCCGATAACTGTTTGGTACGTTTACCCGATTAGCCGCACCTACGTCATTCAGTTGACCCGACAATACCAGTTGGTTCCGGTAATTCATGAAGTAAGCGTTGGCCGTAAACGCCAGTTTCTCTGTCTGAATTTTATACCCTGCTTCGTAATCGATTAACTTCTCGGCTTTGGGACGACTTTCGGGCGTTGACTGTGTGTAGTCGTTGCGGTTTGGCTCCCGCTGACCTACCCCCACAGAGGCATAGACCGTACTGCGGTCGTTGATTGTGTATGTCAGCCCTGCTTTCGGATTGAAAAATGTCAGTTTCGCGTCCTGCTGAACGTTTTGCAACTGGCTGTTGAATCCTAAAAATGAATAGTCGATCGTTCGAATCTGGGCATCAACAAAACCATTTAAGCCCTGCGTAAACTGGTAAAACGCTTTTGCATATAGATTGAAATCTCGTTTCGTGGCGTTGTCTTCATAATACCGGTCTCGGATATTCGCGTTGCCAGAAACTCTTGCCCAGATAATTTCGCCGTAGTGAGCGCCCGTATACTGATTCCAACCGCCACCAATATTGGCCGTCAGCTTGCCAAAGCTGTTGTAGTCGAACGAAAAAACGCCCCCGTAAAAATCATTGTCCAGCCACAACCGCCGAACCAGATCCGTTTTCGTGATCATAGAATCACCGATGACGACATTGGGCAAACCGTATTTACTGAAGTTATCGGCCGGTTTAAACTCCTCATAATACCCTTTGCCTTTTGTATAAAAGAATGACACGTTAGCACGCCAGTTTTTACTGAGTTCATGCGATGTAATTAACTGATAATTATCCTGCTGGTAGTTATCCGTCTGATTATCATACGTAAACGAGTTGTATGTGCGGTTGGTCTTTAGCAGATTTTCCGGTACGCCATTCCAGGCCTGATACGTTTGCTCCTGACCCGAAAATATGTTTAGCCGGAAAAAACTCTTTTTCGTGTAGTAGCCACCAGAGATATAAAAAGACTTTAGGTCAGAGAACGCGCGGTCAATGTAGCCATCGGAATGGATTTTTGAGAGTCGGGCGTCCAGCACGAAATGATTATTGAGTAGACCCGTACCGACTAATACGTTCACTTTGCGGGTTCCAAATGAGCCTGCCGATACGTTCGTTTCGGCATAAGGCTTCTCTTCCAGCTTATTGGTCTGAATATTAACCGACGCCCCAAAAGCGCCAGCTCCGTTGGTCGATGTACCGACACCGCGTTGAATCTGAACCGTACTGACTGAAGACGCAAAATCGGGCATATTCACAAAAAACGTCCCCTGCGACTCGGCATCGTTATACGGAATTCCGTTGAGCGTGACGTTCACCCTCGTTGCATCCGACCCGCGAATACGAATACCGGTGTATCCCACGCCCGCACCCGCATCGGATGTTGTGACGATCGAGGGGGTGAAGTTGAGCAACTGCGGAATGTCCTGACCCAGATTGAGTTTGTTCAGCTCCCGGCGCGTCACATCGGTGTACGCAATCGCCGACTTTTGATTGGCGCGTGTGGCACTCACAACAACCTCATCAACCGCAATGGCCGCTTTTTGTAACGTAACAGTTATGTTCGTATTCTGCGTCAGGTCGAGCGTTTGCGTCTGGGTCTCAAAGCCTAGTAGCGAAACATGTATTGATAATTGGCCGGTCTTTAGGTTTGTAAGCTGAAAGACTCCGTTAGCATCGGTGAAAGTACCTTTGTAAGTACCTTCGATGGTAATGGCCGCGCCGGGCAACGTACCGCCGTCAGCCTCGCTAACTTTTCCCGTAATGGCGAATTGAGCCCACGCGGGCAGATTTGACAGCCAAAATAAGGCTACAAGCAAAATAAGATAAGTCGTCGTTTTTTTCATGACGAAAAAATAGACGATAGGCTAGGGGCCGGACCTATCTTTGGTTAGAGATGATTTTTGGCAACTACTCACGAACCTAATTCGTGAATACATTTCCCTTAGCAGCATTACCCGCCCAGGTTCAATGGGTATAATCTCAGCCCGTTATATTGGGGCACCCCTTAATAAGATTAGCGGGAGCAAAGTTAACTCAATTTTAACAAAACAAGACGTCAAATCGGGCGTTACTTATTTCAGGAGCATTTTTACAGTACGCATGAATGAGTTTGATTTAGTTGTGTTACAGGAAGACGTAGCCGACGGTCGCTTAAAAGCAGGCGACGTTGGCATTATTCTAACCGTCTATAATGAAGGGAAAGCCTTCGAGGTCGAGTTTGTTACATTGACTGGCGAAGCTGTTGCGGTAGAAACGTTATTACCGCACCAGATTCGGGATGTACGGGCTTCCGAAATGTTGGCTGTACGGGATATGGCCATAGATTAAGGAACTGATTCGTAAACTTTTGAGGGTTACGCTTTTCCGTAATGGTAAATATTCCTAATTTTGCAATCCAAATTGCAAAAGCATGAGCAAGAAGAATCCCGGCCTGGACTTTTTAGAAGACCCGGACGCATTAGAAGGAAGGTTGGAGGATGTTGGTGATTATTTCCAGCAAAACAAAAATATTGTACTTGGTATACTCGGTGGCATCATGCTACTGGTTGTTGGCTTCTTTGGCTATCGATACTACGTAGGTACACAGGACGAAACCGCTCAGGTTGAGCTGTTCCCTTCTGTTTATCAGATCGAAGCCGATTCGCTAAAAAAAGCCCTCAGTGGTGATGGCCGAAACCCAGGTTTGTTGGCGGTCGCTGATAATTATGGGTCAACGCCGGCCGGTGATCTGGCCGAGTTTTATGCCGGTATCGGTTTGCTGAAAGAAGGTAAATACGACGACGCCATCGAGCGTCTGAAGAGTTTCAGCTCGTCTGACTTACTGGTTCAGGCGCGTGCTTATGCGCTTATCGGCGATGCCTACATGGAGAAAAAGAGCTTCGACGAAGCGGCTGATTACTACCGTAAGGCGGCTGACTACAAGCCGAATAAATTTTTTACGCCTGGTTATTTGCTGAAATTAGCCATTGCTCAGGAGCAGGCTAAGCAAAACGATAAGGCTATCGAAACCTATAACAGCATCATTATTACGTACGCTCAATCCGCCGAAGCCGCTAGTGCCAAAAAGTATAAATCCTTACTTGAGGCAACCGTCGGTGAGTCGTAAGCGTACTGGAATACTTCAATACTGCAAAGGACAAAGCCGAACCGGTTTTGTCCTTTTTTTGTCTGAACCAAGATTTATTCGATTTGAATGATTTACATGATTTTACTTTCAGTGAAAGTGAAGAACAAAATCATGAGACTTATTCCAATCCCTATTCAGACAGTCAAGAAAATCATTTAAATCCTGTAAATCCTGGTTCAGATGGCATCTGATTTAAAAAACCTTAGCGTCTTTTCAACGGACGAATTACCCGATATCAGTCATCGGCGATTTGCTATTCTGGTATCCGAATGGAACACGGAGGTTACCGAAGCCCTTTTCGAAGGAGCATACCAAACATTGCTTCAGCATGGAGCGAAGGCAGAAAATATTATCCGGGGCAATGTACCGGGCAGCTATGAGTTGAGTTTAGGCTCTCAGTGGCTTGCACAACGTGCTGATATTGATGCTGTTATTGCGCTGGGTTGTGTAATTCAGGGCGAGACCAAACACAACGATTATATCAATCATGCTGTAGCGCAAGGACTGACGAACGTATCGCTGAAAACGGGTAAGCCTGTCATATTTGGTGTGCTTACGCCGAATGATCAGCAACAGGCGATTGACCGGGCGGGTGGTAAGCATGGCAACAAAGGTGATGAAGCTGCTATCACCGCCGTTAAAATGCTAGGATTACAGGAACAAGTTTATAGTAAGTTTTAAAGAGTGAATGAGTGAAAGAGTGTTTCCACGGCTTTCCTGTTCACTCATTCACTCATTCACTCATTCATTCTTTAAAAATGCACGTCTGGAAATTTGGCGGCACGTCGGTCGGGAAACCCGAGCGTATGCACTCCATCCGAAACCTGATTACCAGCGACGATACCCGTAAAATCGTCGTCCTGTCGGCTTTGTCCGGCACTACCAACGCATTATTGGCTATCGGCGAATCGCTTAAAGCAAACGATGATGGCGAAGCTAATGCGAAAATTGATACGCTGAAAGCCCATTACGATAGCTTCATCAATGAATTGTATAAATCGGCCGAAGGCAAAGCGGCTGGTCAACAAGTTGTTGAGAATGAGTTCTCCTTTATCCGGTCGCTGACGGGTATCAAACCCTTTACGGTCAAACAGGAGAAGGAGTTGGTAGCCGAAGGTGAGTTACTGAGTACTCAGATTTTTCAGGCTTATTTGGTTGAGGAAGGTGTTACGTCGGCTTTATTGCCCGCGCTGGAATTCATGCGGATTGACGCCGACAATGAGCCGGAAATCCACTACACGGAAGAAAAACTCGCCGAAATATTGCCTTCGCATGCGGACACGCAAATCATTGTAACGCAGGGTTTTATTTGCCGGAATCCTCGTGGCGAAGTAGACAATCTAAAACGGGGTGGTTCTGATTATACAGCGTCGCTGATTGGCGGAGCGATTCGGGCGGAAGAAATCCAGATCTGGACGGATATTGATGGAATGCACAACAACGACCCACGTATCGTAAAAAATACGTTTCCGGTACGTGAATTGACCTTCGATGAAGCCGCTGAGCTGGCCTATTTCGGTGCAAAGATTTTGCACCCATCGACTATTACACCCGCTCGGATGTTTGGCGTTCCGGTACGTCTGAAAAATACGATGGAACCCAGCGCGCCCGGTACGCTGATTGCCGACCGTCCCGGAGCGCCGGCCACATCAAGTGAGGTATTTAAAGCTGTGGCTGCTAAAGACGGTATTACGGCTTTGTATATCCACTCGACCCGTATGCTGAATGCTTATGGGTTTCTGCGTCGGATTTTCGAGATTTTCGAGAAGTACAAAACACCGGTCGATATGATAACCACTTCGGAAGTATCGGTGTCGGTTACGATTGATAATACAGAGCGCATTCAGGAGATTACGGATGAATTAAATACGTTCTGTACGCTCGAAGAACCCGATTTCGATCAAACCATTATTTGTATTGTTGGGAACTTCAGCGCTGACAATCAGGGCGTAGCGGTACGTGTTTTCAACGCAATGCAGAACATTCCGATTCGGATGATTTCGTATGGCGGTACCGAGAGTAACCTATCTCTGCTCGTGCATAGCCGTTATAAGGCCGAAGCCCTCAATGCGTTGAACGACGGACTGTTCTCTGTGTAAGGCGAGCAGCCTCAGTGACTAGATGTTGGAATTGCCAAATCCCTAATTGACTAATACTGGCTTTTCGCCAGAACTAATACCATGCTGCAACTCAATTTTATCCGCGAAAATAAAGAAACCACGCTGGCTGGCCTGCGCAAGAAGCACTTCGCCAACGCCGAAGCAGTGGTTGACCAGGTGCTAACGCTCGACCAGCAACGGCGCGATACACAACGAGAGCTTGACGATGTGTTATCGCAATCCAACGCCAAAGCGGGTCAGATTGGTGCTTTAATGAAAGCCGGAGATAAAGTTGCTGCCGAAGCTGCTAAAGCCGAAACGGCTAACCTGAAAGCACGCTCGAAAGACCTAGCCGATACGCTCCGGCAAATTGAGGCTGATCTACAGGCCGTTATGGTAACGATTCCAAATCTGCCGCATAGCAGCGTTCCGGAGGGACGTAGCGCCGAAGATAACGTAGTGGTGCTTGAGCATGGTGAGAGACCTACGCTCCATGACGCAGCTCAACCGCACTGGGAGTTAATTAAGAAATATGATATAATTGACTTCGAACTAGGTGTCAAGATTGCTGGAGCAGGCTTTCCTGTGTATAAGGGCAAAGGAGCCAGAATTCAGCGGGCAATGATCAACTTCTTCCTCGATGAAGCCATGAAAGCCGGTTACATCGAAGTGCAGCCACCCATTGTCGTCAACGAAGATTCTGGTTTTGCAACGGGACAACTACCTGATAAAGAAGGTCAGATGTATTATGTTACGGAAGAGAAATTGTATTTAATTCCAACCGCTGAGGTACCAATCACAAACATTTATCGGGACGTAATACTTCCCGAACATCAATTGCCGGTTAAAAATGTTGGATATACACCTTGTTTCCGGCGCGAAGCGGGGTCATGGGGTGCGCATGTGCGAGGCTTAAATCGCTTGCATCAGTTTGATAAGGTTGAAATCGTTCGGATCGAGAAAGCCGAAAATTCATATGCTGCTTTAGAGGAGATGAGCCTGCATGTACAGTCGTTGCTGCAAAAGCTAGAACTTCCCTACCGTGTGCTACGACTTTGTGGGGGCGATATGGGCTTTACGTCGGCCCTGACTTACGATATGGAGGTATGGTCGGCTGCACAGCAGCGTTGGCTGGAAGTTAGTTCTGTCTCGAATTTTGAGACGTACCAAGCCAACCGACTCAAGCTCCGCTCGAAGATTGACGGAAAAATGCAACTCATGCACACGTTAAATGGTTCAGCGTTGGCGTTGCCACGTATTCTGGCGTCGATTCTGGAAAATAATCAAACGCCAGAAGGTATCAAAATTCCAACGGTGTTGGTTCCATACTGCGGATTTGAGGTGATCAATTAACAGTCGCAGGAGTAATTGGCGTAACCTGGGTAACGAGGTGATAGCTTGCCTGAAACACTGATTACGCGATTAAGAGGGACCACGTCACCCGTCGCTAATTCGAGATGTTCGACACCATTCCGAGAAAAGAGTTGCTTAATGGTTACGTCGGTTTTGATGAATTCGTTTAAATCAGTCAGGTACTCAAGACGAACGAATTTGCCGGGAATAATTGCTGCCCGAAAGTCATTCTCGGACGTATCGATGTTAGTTTGATTCGATGTAGTTTCCATATTTGATAAACAGCGTAGTAAAACGAAACGTGCCCCAGCTCAGAGCTGGGGCACGTTTCGTTTTATTAACGCCAACTGATATTTCTGATCAATACCCTACCGTTTCCAGTTGCTTCTGTAATTCGCGCAGAATGGTTTCTTTCATGGCGATTTTACGCTTCTGAGTATTAATCTTGTTCAACACCTGTTTATCTTCGTCATTATTGGGATCAAGACCGTCGGCGTCCTGTAAAGCAAATTGTAGATCGTTTTTCTCCCGTTTAACGAGGTACTCCATCTCCCGAATTTTCGTCCGAATCTGTTCTGGCTGACTTTTTAGCTCAAAAGCTGGATACTTGCGCGTTAATACACGGCCGAGGTAGCTCAGCTCAAAAATCTTGTCGCAGGCAGCTCGGAAACGTTCATTCAAGGTTTTGTCCTGCAACTTGAACGGTACGCGAACTTCTTTCCAACTATTGAGCAGCACTTTAGCCCGCTCGGCTGCCGCGAAAATGTCAGATTGTTTGGAAAGCTTTTCGGCTTCGTCAGCCATTTTCATCTGGGCTTCAATACGCGGATCAATTTTCGGGACGATAACAATACCTTTCGCGTCGTTGTACTTAGCGTAAAACATGGTTGTCGCCTTCTTAAACTGCTTGTACAGTTTCCCGCTTTTCTTGATCGGTACCTCACCAACGGCTTTCCAGGCATTGTTGAGTTTCCGAACTTCCTGAAAGGCAGCATCCAGATCGCCCAGCCGATTCGCACGAAAGGCTAGCCGGATGAGTTCATCGTACTTGTCCAGACGCTCCTGAATGACCTTGTTTTGCTCGTTAAAGAATTCGCGCCGACGTTGAAAAAAACCATCCAGTAATTCCTGGAAACGACCTTCAATTTCGGCATCGACTGTCTTGTCAACAGGCCCGGTTTTGATCCATTTCGTCTTTATCTCCTGTAAGGCATCGGCTGTTGTTCGCCAATCAGTACTGTCGACAACTGCTTCTGCTTCGGCAATCAGGGCTCGTTTGATGTCGTAATTCTTGAGCTGATTAACTGTAATCAAATCAGCCAACAACTTTTCCTGAGCATCCAGGCGGTCGAGCAGGGGCGGAAAATCACCGAGCGCATCGAAGCCAATAAGTTTCTTGCGGAGCTGCACCAGTTTGGTTAGGTACGACCCTTTGTTCTGAGCCTCTGCAATGTCACTCTCTAGCTGACTGACCTTGTTTTGGGCAATGATGAAGCGATTTTTAAAATAATCGAGCGCTTCCTGCTCAGTTCGTTTGACTTCGCCAATCTGGCGGTCTTCATAATTCAGGTAGCCTTTCAAAAATACCTTTCCGTCTTTGACGTAACCGTATTCGTCTACCAGTGAAGCGTTTTCCATTACTGTACTTGGTTAAGGCTGCGCTGTGGGTTAAATTTGAGGAATATTACCAACCACAAATCTATCAGAAATTAATGAGTCAGGAAACCATAATTTTCTCTATGGCAGGCGTGAGTAAAAATATTCCGCCCAACCGACAAATCCTAAAGAATATATACCTTTCCTTTTTTTATGGTGCTAAAATAGGTGTTTTGGGCTTAAATGGTTCTGGTAAGTCTACGTTACTTCGCATCATCGCAGGCCTGGACAAAAATTATACCGGCGAAGTCGTTTTCTCCCCTGGCTACTCGGTTGGTATGCTTGATCAGGAGCCGAAATTTGACGCCGGTAAAACGGTTCGTGAAATAGTTGAAGAAGGCGTTCAGGAAGTAGTAAACCTTCTGAAAGAATTCGATGAAATCAATGAAGCCTTTGGTGATCCTGACGCCGACTTTGATAAACTGATCGCCCGCCAGGGTGAAGTACAGGAAAAAATTGACCATTTCAACGGTTGGGAACTTGACCAGAAACTTGAACGGGCCATGGATGCACTACGTTGTCCACCCGCCGAATCGGTCATTGATAACTTGTCAGGGGGCGAAAAACGTCGGGTAGCCCTGTGTCGTCTTTTACTTCAGCAACCCGATGTATTGTTGTTGGATGAGCCAACCAACCACCTCGATGCTGAATCGGTTCTGTGGTTGGAAGAACACCTACGCCAATATGCGGGTACCGTTATTGCGGTAACACACGATCGCTATTTTCTGGACAACGTAGCCAGCTGGATTCTCGAACTGGACCGTGGTGAGGGTATTCCCTGGAAAGGAAACTATTCATCTTGGTTAGAGCAGAAGCAGAGTCGACTTGCCAAAGAAGAGAAGACTGAATCAAAGCGGCAAAAAACACTCCAGCGTGAGTTGGAATGGGTGAAAATGGCGCCCAAAGCGCGTCAGGCTAAATCGAAAGCACGTTTGGGAGCCTACGAGAAATTGCTAAATGAAGATGCTAAGCAGCGTGATGAACGACTTGAAATTTTCATCCCGGCAGGCCCACGTCTGGGGGCGAAAGTGATTGAAGCGGAGGACGTAGCAAAAGCCTTTGGTGATCGTCTCTTATTCGAGCATTTAGGTTTCCGACTGCCGCAAGGCGGCATTGTGGGAATCATTGGTCCGAATGGAGCCGGGAAAACCACACTTTTTAAACTGATTACGGATCGTGTTAAACCCGATGCTGGCACGTTTGAAGTAGGTGATACGGTAAAAGTGGCCTACGTAGATCAGGAACACGACGGTCTCGATCCAAATAAGACCGTATTTGAAACGATTTCGGGGGGAAGCGAGTGGATTATGATGGGCGGAAAACAATCGAACGCCCGTGCCTATGTAAGCCGATTCAACTTCGCCGGAGCGGATCAGGAAAAGAAAATTGCTACGTTGTCGGGCGGGGAACGCAACCGGGTTCACCTGGCCATGACGCTAAAAGAAGGTGCCAATCTGTTGCTTTTGGATGAGCCGACCAATGACCTTGATGTCAATACGTTGCGAGCATTAGAGGAAGGGCTTGAAAATTTCGCTGGCTGTGCCGTAGTCATCAGCCACGACCGCTGGTTTCTGGACCGTATTGCCACGCATATTCTAGCCTTCGAGGGCGACTCTCAAGTCTACTGGTTCGAAGGAAATTTCTCAGAATATGAAGAAAACCGTCGCAAGCGCTTAGGCTCTGACGCGACACCGACGCGGATACGGTATAAGAAGTTGGGATGAAAAGAATAAGGGTCAGATTTCAAAATCTGACCCTTATTCTTTTTGCAAATGACACTAAAACTTCGGACAGGGCAGCTTTTTATCTCGTTTGCGGACGCCCGGCTGGCGCTTTTCGGGTCTGTCAAAAATATAGGAAATCGATATTTCGTGTGAGCCACCACTGTTGCCCAGCGTGGAAACCGTTACGTCGTAGCTATACCCGATGGAGAATTTATCCATTCGATAACCGATCAGCCCGGCTATGGCATCATGGTTATTGAGCGTCTGGTCGTATTTCTTGAACGGAATACCGCGATAATAAGCACCAATGGTTATAGGCGAATAGGTTAAGTAAGCTCCAATATCCAGCTGATCGTATTTGCCCTGGTGCTTGTACATTACCACTGGCGAGATACTAATTTCACGATCCTGCTCATCTGCCAGGCCCGTGAAGCCCCCGAGCGGAATCCGTAGACCCGCCTGAATACTTGTTTTCATCGGTAAGCGCTCGGTCCCACTGACGAAGAATCCCTGATCGGGACGGTTGATGTGGTGCGCCGACAAGCCAACCCAAAACCAGTCGGAATAAAAAAGGCCACCCGTTGAGAAATCGAGGTATTTATTTTTTGGCGAACCCGCCAGCAAAGTAGGGTCAGCGGAAACGCTACCCGTAATAAATCCCCGGTCGGTGAATTGGTCGCCGGTAGTCAAACCAAAATAGTTGATATTTCGGTTAACATAAGACCCTTGTAAGCCCAATCGTACGAAGGATGATTCACTCACTTGAAACTGATAGGCGTATTGCAACCCTATGTCCGTCGATTGAATCCTACCCTGACCTTGATTGTCACTTTGAATCAACAAACCAACACCACTATTATATTTCTCAATAAAATGGTCCACCGACACCATAGAGGTCACATAGTTGGTGATGGCCGGCCACTGGTTGCGGTAGTTAGCGGTGATACGTGGTGCGAGTGCCGAACCGGCAAAAGCGGGATTCAGATAAAGGGGAGCCGCGTAGAATTGAGTGAACTGAGGGTCCTGTGCCAGAGCCAATCGGCTCAGGGCAAGCGACAAAACGGTCAGTACGTATTTCTTAATCATAATGACAAAGTCGTGCAAAAGCTGAGTCAACTTCAATGTTGCAACGTTGGCGATACAAACGAAGTATTTAACAGCATGGTAACCGATAAAATTAGATGGATTTTAGGTGCTTTCTAGCGTATCTGACAATAAAATTTTAACGAGCCACCTTCGTTTATACTAACGTAACGCCCCCGTTGTTGTTATGCTGAGGAACGAATTTGCGAGGGTGGCCTTATTCAGTGTTTCTTCATGTTAATCTTTAGAGAATACATACGTATAGTTGGACTCTGGGCCGTGCTGTTTCTGCTGGCAGGAACCACCACGACTTGGGCGCAGGGGTTCAAGATCAGTGGCAAGGCCTGTGTACCTGATCAGGAGTGTAAGGCCGACTCTATTACGTTTACTGATAGTGTACTCAGTAACGTTGCAACGCGTGTCTGGAATTTTGGTGATGGAACGACCGTCACGAAACAAAATGATTCAATAGCCCGGCACGTTTACCAAAATGCTGGTACCTATGTTATTACGTTGACTCGAACCGTGAACGGTAAAACAGTAATCTCAGATGGTAAAATAAATATCAGCACTCCTCCACCGTCCTTTACCAACTGGCGTACAGATACTACCATCTGCAAGGGCGAAACAATCACACTGGACCCCTATGCTGGAAGCACTCAATCGGGCTTTAGGTACCTTTGGTATCCAAAAGGTGATACTACGCAAAGCATTCAGGTCGATAGTTCAGGCTGTTACTCAGTTGAGGCCATTAGCCCTAATGGTTGTTCTTATCAGAACCGAATAAACGTTGATGTTTGCGGAGAAAAGAAAGAGAGTCAGGGCGTTAAGTGGTATTTCGGTCAGAAAGCAGGACTAGATTTTGGGGGAGGAGGAAATCCCAAACCAATTACCGATGGTAATTTAAGTACCATTGAGGGGTCATCGTCTATCGCTAATACCAAAGGAATTCTACTGTTTTATACGGACGGCATTACGATTTATGAAAAGGATGGGAAACCGATGAAATCGCTCGTGCCGGGCGATACAAATACGGTTCAGATTCCATTGAATGGTAATACGCACTCTACCCAATCGGCTTTGATTGTCCCCAAACCCACTTGCCGGGGTTGCGAATATCTGTATTACGTATACACTACGTCCGAAATTCGTGGGAAGAAGACATTGACGTATAGTGTTGTTGATATGCGCCAGAATGCTGGTAAAGGCGCTATTGTAGAGAAAAATATTCCCATTTCTGGCGAAAGCACTGAGCAGTCAGCAGCTGTAGAAAATAAGCGCGATTCGACGTACTGGGTTATCACCCGGATTTATGGCACCAATAAATTTGAGATCCGGCACCTGACACGTAGTGAAGAGCCTACCACAACAACATATCAGGGTGGACAGGTCATTGATTCATTGGCGAATGCAGAAGGCTACATTAAAATTGGCCCTGCCGACACAACGGGTGGTAATGAAGGTAATCGCCCGATGGCTGTTGTTATTCCCGGACCGCCTACTAACTCCATTGACCTCTATACGTTTAATGATTCAACAGGCAATATGACCTTTAACCGAACGCTTGTTATAGGTCCTGCCCCGCCTAAAGCCTATGGTGTTGAGTTTTCGCCTGACGGTAAGAATCTATACGTAACAATGCTGGCCGATACCAACGCCAACGGTACCCAGAAAGGGGCATCTTATGTGCTGAAGTATGATTTAACGCAGAAAGACTCCTTGCTGACGCAGTCTAAAACTGTGGTGGATAGTAGTACGACGAGGCAATATGGCTCTGTGCAGATAGGGCCCGATGGCCGACTGTATATCGCCGTTAAAGGGAGCTCGACCCTCGCTACCATCGATAATCCAAACGGAGGTCTACTGGACAGTTTGATTTTTAATCCATCCGGGCAAACATTAGGTGGGCAAATCAGTCAATTGGGCTTGCCGAACTTGGTGGCTAACTTCAATGATCCCTCCAACGGGCCAGGTTTGACCTACGCCGATACGTGTGTCAACGCGCCAACCGTATTCCAGATTGGGCCAAACTGTCCAAAATTAAAGGAGACATATACGCTGGATTATGGTGATGGAAGTCGACCTTATTCAACGACGGCAACGCAACCCGTTACGCACGGATACGCCAAACCGGGCCAGTACTTCGTCACTTTACGAATTGTTACCCGAACCAGCGCGGGCGGTATCTGTAAAGACACGCTGATCAAAGACACGCTGACGATTGTGGAGCTACCGCCTGATATCCAACTGGGTGCCGACACGGCCGTTTGCAATAAGAAAGGGATTGTGCTTGACATGAAAGTACAGGCAAAGCTATACGTTTGGCTGGTCAATGGGTCAATAGCGAGTAGGCAAAAGACGATCACGCTCAACAGGCCCGGTTTTTATCGAGTAATTGCCTTGGCTGCCAATGGCGAATGTTTTAAAAGCGATACGATTGAGGTACAGATCAAGCCCCCGCCATCGCTCGACCTCGGTCCTGACACGGTCTTCTGTTATCGATCCTCGGTGAAACTGACGGTACCCCAGCAAACCTGGTCAACTTTCCAGTGGAGTAATGGTGGCACCGACCGGAGCACAGACGTATCACAAGCTGGTACCTATTACGTGACAGCGCAGAACTTCGCTGGGTGCGAAAACTCGGATACGATTAAAGTAAGTGAACTGCCTAAACTAAGAATGGCAGCAACACTTACCAATCCTAAATCCTGTACGTTGTCGGACGGTGCAATTGCCGTACGGCTGTTAACACCAGGAACGTATTACTATCGGTGGACGGGTCCATCGGGAAACCTGTTTGTTGATACTACAAGTCAGCAAACGGCGCTTGCTCCGGGAACGTACAAAATACAGGTAACCGATTCAATTTATGCCTGTAAAGTCGATACGTCCTTCCTGTTACCGCCACCTCCTCCGCCAGCCTTTTCACTTACGGATCTGGTTGCGTTATGCGAAGGCGATCAGGGAAAAGCTCAGCTTACAGCAAGTGGTGCAGCAGGCTTAACGTACCTGTGGTTGAGTCCGCGAACCGACACAACGAAAAGCATATTGGTTGATACGCCAGGGAACTATCAGGTGAAGGTGACCGATCCACAGGGATGTACAGCCGTAGGGCTATCCAGAGTTGTCAACCTGTGCGAACCGAGGCTTAGTGTGCCCGATGCATTTACGCCTAACAGTGACGGGGTTAACGACGATCTGAAGGTGTTCACGTCCTATATTACTGATTATGAATTCCGGATCTATAACAGGTGGGGCGAGGTGATTTTTGAAAGCAATAATCCCGATCAGAAATGGGACGGTACGTATCGTGGATCGACCTATCCATCCATGCTGTATCCCTACATTGTCAGCTTCAAAAGTGAGTCATTTCCGGATCGGCCACGCGTCGTTAAAAGGGGTACAGTTATGCTAATTCGGTAGCGATTTTCTGCGTATTTTTTCGTATATTTGATGTAAACGACCTGGTCAGAAATAGGCGATTTTTGCCTGAATTCTGACCAGATCTGTACTAACCAAAATCATGCGAAACGACTTTTTGAAAGGTTCGAACGACGGGATGACGGCTACCGATAAAGAGATAGAAAGAGCGCTTCGGCCGCTTTCGTTCGAGGACTTTACGGGGCAGGTAAAAGTGCTCGAAAACCTCGAAGTGTTTGTTCGGGCGGCTATGCAACGGGGCGAAGCGCTCGACCATGTGTTACTTCATGGCCCCCCAGGTCTGGGTAAAACGACACTGTCGCATATCATTGCTAACGAACTCAATGCCAACATCAAAATGACCTCCGGGCCTGTGTTGGATAAGCCTAGTGATCTGGCGGGTTTGCTCACGAATCTTCAACCGAACGATGTTCTGTTCATTGACGAGATTCACCGGCTCAATCCCATTGTGGAAGAATATCTTTATTCAGCCATGGAGGACTATAAGATTGACATCATGCTCGATTCTGGGCCTAATGCCCGGACGGTGCAGATCAAACTTAATCCGTTCACGCTGATTGGCGCAACCACCCGCGCCGGTATGCTCACATCACCCTTGCGGGCACGATTTGGGATTAGCAGTCGGCTAGAATATTATGATGCCAAATTGCTCACTACTATTGTGCAACGGTCGGCCGCTATTTTAGGTACCGCGATTGATGAGACGGGGGCCTACGAAATTGCTCGTCGGAGCCGCGGAACACCTCGTATTGCCAACAACCTATTGCGCCGAACCCGCGATTTTGCTCAGGTAAAAGGCAATGGCTACATCAATGTGGAAATAGCGGAGATCGCCTTAAGTGCGCTCGAGGTTGATCAGCATGGGCTGGACGAAATGGATATTCGTATCCTGACCACGATCATTGAAAAGTTTAAAGGTGGGCCAGTGGGTCTCTCCACGATTGCTACGGCCTGCGGAGAAGAGTCTGAAACGATCGAGGAAGTTTACGAACCATTCCTGATTCAGGAAGGCTTT
This sequence comes from Spirosoma endophyticum, assembly GCF_900112365.1. GTDB lineage: Bacteria > Bacteroidota > Bacteroidia > Cytophagales > Spirosomataceae > Spirosoma > Spirosoma endophyticum. The sequence goes on from NZ_FOLQ01000009.1 coordinate 144,699, forward strand.
TTGAAGCGAACCTCACGGGGACGGGAAGCTACAGAAAGAGCCTATATCCATATTGGTATTGTGCCTCCTTACAAAACCGGCGAGTTATTCAACTAAACGCTGGGTATAAAACGACAATCGGTTCAAAGAAAAACCAAAGCCGCGTCTTTCTTTGAACCGATTGTCGTTTGTCCTGATACGTGTCAGTTCAGGATTTTACTTTTATAAATGCAGTCAATTACATCGGCTACAGCCGAATCGACCAGAAAATAGTAAATGTTTTTACCACTGCGCCGAATATCTAAGATACCCTTATCGCGCATGTTGATCAGGTGATGAGAAATCAATGACTGCTCCGCATTAAGATGCTTATAAATTGCCGAAACATTCAGCTCTTTATTATCATGTAGAATCTGAATGATTTTAATACGTAGTGGATGCGCTACAGCTTTTAGTACGTAAGCAGCTTTATCGATTCTTTTTTCTTCGTCTAGTACTTCTGTAGCCATGCGGTTTTCGGTTAATTCGGTGTGAAACAGAGGAATTTATGCTGAAAGTTGATATTTAAAATTGACTAATTTCCTTTGAGTGGGCTAGAATTTATTAAAAGGTTGTTTTTCCATCCTATTATACAATGAAAGTACGTTTATACGTAGCGTTAGTCACCTATATATAAGAATTAGGATAATACCTTCACCTGTTTTATCAACGAAGAACAAGATTCAACATCAATCAGGTGAAGCTCATCTAGTCATTTAGTGGCAGTATAGCTTGCTTTTTTCCCCGCCAGCCGATGAGAAACACACCCGCTAAAACGAGTAAGGTGCCAGTAATCTGTTCGATACTGATTGTCTCGTGTAGAATGGTTGTCGATAAAATGATCGTGAAAATTGGCCCGATGCTGGCAATAATAGAGGCATTGCCAGAGCCAACTCGTTTGATTCCCTCAGCAATCATAAACGTGGGGATAACAGTTACAAAAATTCCCATACCAAGGCCCAGCGCATAAACGGGCATAGGAAAGCCGCCCAACTGTAAGCCGTTCTGTATAGCACAATGCAACACGGTCGGGACCGTAGCCGCAATCATGGCGTAACAAGTGTAGCGTTGTGAGCCAACCAAAGCAATCATTCGGTCGCTGCCAACTAAATAAACAGCATAAACCAGTCCACTTAGAATCACCCAGAAAGCACCTAATAGCACATTTTTCTGTACGGAGTTTTCGATGTTACCCCAAAACGCCAGCAGAATGCCCGCGTAAGTGAGCAAAAGCGCCATTACCTGTAGCCTTGTGACCCGGCGTCCAAAGCCAACAGCATTCATTAGCAAAACGAACGTGGGATAGACGAACAGCAGAATCCGCTCCAGGCTGGCTGTAATGTAAACTAAGCCCAGAAAGTTAAAGAAACTGGCCAGGTAATACCCGGTAATGCCAAATACCGCCAGTGACATCCACTGACGAGTGGTCAACTGAACAGGTGCTAGCTTTTGGGTCAGACGTAGCGCAATGATGACGTAAAACGGGAGCGCAAACAACATGCGCAACGTCAACAACGATATAGAATCAATGGGGTATTGATAGGCCAGTTTAATTAAAATGCCCTTCGTTGCAAAGCAAAAAGCAGCCAGAAAAACCAGAAAGGCCCCAATCCAATAACGGTTACGTAGTGAATTCATTAACTCGCATTCAAAAGTGGAAGCGGTTCTCTGGTTAAGATCGGTACTGAGTAGACCAATCTCAACCAGAGAACCGCTTCGGCAGATCGACTGAAATCTTAACTACTTTATTTCTGGCGGAAGAACACTGTAATAGGTACGCCCGTGAAATCAAAATGCTCCCGGAGCCGGTTCTCTAAGAACCGTTCGTACGCTTCCTGAATGTATTGGGGCAGGTTGCAAAAGAAAACGAACGTTGGCGAAGGCGTTGGTACCTGGAGCATGTACTTAATTTTGATATGCTTGCCTTTAGTGGCTGGGGGCGGATATTTTTCGATTTCGGGTTGCATAGCCTCATTTAACTTCGAGGTAGTAATCCGTTTGGTCTTATTTTCATAGACCTCCATCGCTTTTTCCATCACCTGAAAAATTCGTTGTTTTTCGAGAACAGACGCAAAAATGATGGGTACGTAGTCAATAGGCATCATTCGCTGAATCATCTCTTTTCGTAGCGTATCGGCCGTACGGTGATCTTTTTCAACCGCATCCCACTTATTGACCATGATGACAATGCCTTTTTTGGCCTTTACAGCCTGGCCGATAATATTCAAATCCTGCGCTTCGAGGCCACGGGTTGCATCGAGCAAAATGATACACACATCCGAGTCCTCCATTGCCTTAATGGAACGTAGCACCGAATAAAATTCGATGTTTGAGTCAACGCGGGCTTTGCGACGGATGCCTGCTGTGTCGGTCAGAATGAAATCTTTTCCGTAGGCTTTGTATCGAGTATCGATCGCATCACGCGTGGTCCCAGCGATGTCAGTGACGATACTACGGTCCTGACCGGTCAATACGTTCAGAAACGACGATTTACCAACATTTGGGCGTCCCAGAATCGCAATTCTAGGAATACCAGCGTCCGGATTTTCAACACCTTCGTTCGGAAAATGCTTGATAACTTCGTCCAGCAGATCGCCCGTACCAGATCCTGTTTGCGACGAGATTGAATACGGGTCTCCCATACCTAACGCATAGAATTCGGCTGCCCCCTGCGAGCGTTCGGCTGTTTCGGCTTTGTTGGCCACAATGTAAACTGGCTTTTTTGACCGACGTAGCACTTTGGCGAAGTCCTCATCCAAACCCGTGATACCGGTTTGTGTGTCGACAACGAACAGGATCACGGTTGATTCCTGGATGGCAATTTCGACCTGCTCGCGAATCGACTCCTCGAACACGTCTTCCGATCCAACTACGTAGCCGCCCGTATCGACAACTGTAAAATATTTATTGTTCCACTCGGCCGTGCCGTAATGCCGGTCGCGTGTAACGCCACTTTGGTTATCCATGATGGCCTGACGCTGTTCCGTTAACCGGTTAAACAGCGTGGACTTGCCCACATTTGGGCGGCCAACGATTGCAACGATGTTTGCCATGATTTGAAGTCGTGAGTCGATAAGTAGAAAGTTGTAAGTGTGGTTCTCAGTCGGGGCTGACGTAATAATACTTACGCCCTACCGACTTACGCCTTACGACTACTCTTCATACCCCAGGCGCTTGAGCATACGCTCTTTCTGCCGCCAATCGGGTTCTACTTTAACGAATTGTTCTAGATATACTTTCTTACCGAAGAAACGTTCGAGTTCTTCGCGAGCCATGATGCCCGTTTTCTTAATCATTTTGCCTCCTTCACCGAGCAGAATAGCCCGCTGGGTAGCGCGTTCAACCAAGATTTCGGCCTGGATAACAATGATGTCGTCTTTCTCCTTAAACCCTGTTACAACGACCTCGCTGCTATAAGGAACTTCTTTTTTGTAGTTGAGGAAAATCTTTTCCCGAATAATTTCCGATGCGAAGAACCGTTCAGGTTTATCGGTTAATTCGTCTTTCGGAAAATAGGGAGGATGCTGCGGCAGTCGGCTAATAATACCTTCGAATACGTAATCCATATTGAAGCCATTAAGCGCTGAAATTGGAATGATTTCCTGCGCATGGAAGCGTTCCTGCCAGTACACGATCTTCTCATTAACCTGCTGTTGAGTAGCCTGGTCAATTTTGTTGATGAGTAACAGAACCGGAACTTCCGATTTTTGAAGCCGTTCGATTACATCGTTTTCGTCGTGCTCTTCAAAAATGTCGGTCACAAATAACACAACATCGGCATCTTCGATCGAACCACGAACAAAACTCATCATGGATTCATGAAGTTTATACAGCGGTTTGATGATGCCGGGGGTGTCGGAGTAAACGAGCTGGAATTCCTGGCCGTTGTGGGTTCCGTTAAGAATACCCATAATCCGGTGACGAGTAGTCTGGGCCTTGGCGGTGATGATAGACAGTCGCTCACCGACCAATTGATTCATCAGAGTTGACTTGCCGACGTTTGGCTTTCCAACGATACTGACGAAACCTGCCTTATGATCGGTCGTGTGATCGCCGATCGGGAAATTTGCACTATTTTCTGGATTCATTCGTAGGTGATCCCGCTGGTTGATTACCAGTGGCTTTAGCAAACAACTCTCCGATGAAAAAAAACGTTTCCGATCGGAAATAAACTTTTTTTACAAAGGTACTTGTTTTTTCAAAAAGTTGCCGTACTTTTGCAGTCCAAACATCGCGGGATGGAGCAGTTGGTAGCTCGTTGGGCTCATAACCCAAAGGTCGCTGGTTCGAGTCCAGCTCCCGCTACTAAGGAAAAGGCCACTGAAATTCAGTGGCCTTTTTGCGTTTAGCCCGACAACGTAACATAAATCCTCTTTCCCGCGTTTATCTCACTCAAGTGTCCCCACATTCGCAAGTGATACATTCTTTACATATTCGCAAACATCTATATATGTGGGTAGTTTGCTTATTGTTTGTAAGTACATCGGCTGATGCACAACGAGAGCGGCAAAGACCAGACCTGCGGGAAAGACGTGTCTTCCCGCCAGGGCATCCACGCTACGTGCCACCCGATACACAACAGCCAGAAATTTATTTTCCACAGGCACCCGTTCCAGGCAAATGGCGTCGATCAATTGGCGCTGTATTTACGACGACGCCCCCCGAACTGACTGAAGAAGTGCGGGTGAGTGTACCGGCTATTGATTTCAACATCCAGCGAGGCTTAACAAAGCACTTGTATTTTGCTGGCCGCATACAAACACAAGTCGTCCAGAGTAATCTGGGGATAGGCTTGCGTTGGGCTACTCAGGTCAGCAAACGGACGTTTATAGGGGCTGGTTATGATCTGAACGGCTGGTTTGGAGCGTTACAAATCAAAGATGTCTTTAATAGCCAAGCATACGGCGTGCAAACCTTCCCCAGTCTGTCGGTTGGTTATCGCTTAACGAGGGACGTTCAGTTATCCGTTAGAACGGAAGCGATTCTGGATCTGTATTATCGCTCTCAGGTTGGCAACCTGGCCGTTGTGTATGATCAGCGACGTATCAACGGCGTAGCATTTACAGTGGTACTTGAACAGCCATTTTATGATAATAAGCATGTTTCACTAGGCCTTAGAGCGGCTTATTCTAATTTCAATTGGCAGCTCTGGTCGCTCTACGACACGTTCGATCGAAACCTGTTCTACCCACAACTTATTTTCGGCTTTATCCTGTGAAATCGTCTGTTTATATCCTGCTGGGCTTGTTGCTTATCGGTTTTGAGAGCTGTCGAAAAGACTACGAAGCGCCAGTACCTTATACGTTTACCAACACACCCGGTTCCGGACGATTTGTGGCGTCTGTTCGACAAACGATGGAGGGCGTCTATGGGGTTACCGATGGAGTTGGTCAATTCGGCGATCAGGTTGCACTGAAGTGGACGTATGTGCTAAATGGCGCTGATACAACGCATTATCTGTCCATTTTTACGGGAGTAGACGTTGGCTATTTCAACCTGGAGGGTGATCCCAAAGCGGACAATCTGGTGCTGAATGGCTACTGGCGAAAACTGGTCAATACGTCTACTGGTCTTGTTCGCCTGACAGTGCGGACAAAGCATAATGGCGTATTAGAGCCTTACACTGGTCGCCTGGCTACCGGTGATACACTGGTTGTCGATGGGCTGTACGGTGAAAATAGCGGGACGCCAACGCAAAAATTAACACTTACGTACCGGCGACCCCTGAATCAAAGACCCTTTTCGATTTTGGCGCACCGGAGTGGAGGACGTACATCGGATTTGCTGCCTGCGTCAGAAAACTCCCTGGAGATTATAAAACTGGCTTCGCGTTTGGGAGCAACGGGCATAGAAATTGATGTGCGCTATACCAAGGATGGGGTGCCAATTCTCTATCACGACAATACACTTAACCTTAGGCTCATCCAGAAAAGTGGGTTGACCGGGCCTATTGAAGCTTATACGTACCAACAATTGAATACGCTTGTTCGATTGGTGAATGGGGAGAAAATTCCAACACTGGAAGAAGCTCTGGAAACCGTTATCAATAATACATCGCTGAATTTTGTATGGCTCGATACCAAATATATTGGTCCGATGGACAAAGTACAGGCTATTCAGCAAAAATACCGACAGAAGGCTATTCTGTCTCGACGAGATCTCCGAATCATAATTGGTCTGCCTTCTACCGACGCGGTGGCATCCTACCAGGCTCTGGCCGATAAAGAAAATACGCCCATCTTATGCGAGCTGGACACGGCGACTACGCTTGGTTTGGGCGCACGCATCTGGGCTCCTCGCTGGACGTTAGGACCTCAAACACAAGAGGTATTAGCGATGAAAGCTGCCGGGCTGACGGTGTTTGTCTGGACGCTCGATGAACCGAAATTTATTCAGGAATTTGTTAGTCAGAACAATTTCGACGGTATTCTGTCTAATTATTCGCCGATCGTTGCGTATTACCACTACGTAGAGCAGTAATTGTATGAAGGTTCATTTATCAATTATAGTCTGGATGGTTTGCCTGTTCGCTGGCAACGTAACGATTCTTGCGCAATCGCTTGAGCAACAATTATCGAATCAAACAGGTCCGGACTCAGTTAAGGTTGTTTCAAAACGTGGCCCTTATACAATCGTTGTGTCGGCAGGCAGTGGCTTATCCTACTACTCAACGCATTTGGGTGTTCCCGCGTCTTTAGAACAGACCCATGTCAGCCGTTTTGGGGTTCCCGCCACACTACGTGCCATGTGGTATCCCGATCATCGGCTGCGCATGGGTCTGGAAACAGGCTGGACAACTATGTACAGTTACCGGGGGCTGGTGGGAAATGAAACGGCGCATATGTACGTATCGGTCGTGCCCGTTTTGCTGGTATTTTCGATGCCACTGGCCTGGTTGAGCGGAACTGAACGTAGTATTGCCCGGCGACTTTCTATTACGGGAGGCACTGGCATTTACATCAATCACTCACGGCTCGATTATGCGGGTACCGTCATGGCCAATACAAATAGTTTAGGATGGATGGCGGCTGCTTCCTATACCTATCCCATTAGCCGCCGGGTTCGGGTAGCGGGTGAATTGAAATGGTATGATGCCGTAGCGGCTGAGAATGCTGCATTTACCGCCGAAGTTCAGTTCGTATGGCGTCCATTTTCATGGTAGATATCAATGGGCGGGGTATAAAACGTTGTTGATTGAGAAAAAAGAGCGTTATGGAAGAGGAAAATAATAAACGGGAAATACTTTTTTTAAGTGATACACAGGCCCCCATGTGGGTTGAAAAACTGGTGCTGCGAACGCACCAGAATAAGAAAGCTACTCAAACGATTTTTGCCGAGATTTTGCGAATAAAGCCAGCGGTACTCTACTGGCTAGGCGACATTGTCTCGTTAGGATACCGCAATAATAAGTGGCGGCTTATTGATCAGTTTCTATTAAAATGTACGGAGGTTCGAACGGCTGTTTACGCAATCATGGGTAATCATGACGTAATGGGCCGACCCAGAAAGGGCGCTAAAAATTTTCAACAACGTTTTCCGGAACATATTCCTACAGGATACGTGAAAACGACGGACGCCATTGCTGTGGTAATGCTGAACTCCAATTTCAGTACGTTGTCAGTAGCGGATTTAGTCAAGCAGCAAACCTGGTATGAACAGACATTGATCGAGCTGGATGCCGACCCTGAGGTGAAGGTCGTTATTGTTACGTGCCATCACGCGCCTTACTCGAATAGTAAGCTGGTGGGTTCGTCGAAGTTGGTGCAGCAGCGATTTGTACCCAATTATATCCGGTCGCAAAAAGGACGACTGTTTATTACTGGTCATTCGCACGCGTTCGAACGGTATGAGTTTGAGGGCAAAACGTTTCTGGTCATTGGTGGGGGAGGTGGACTGAGGCAACCCCTGAATACCTCATCAACTCGCCTGCCCGATCTTGCAACTGAGTATAAACCTATGTTCCACTATCTGTCCGTCCGGCGTGAAGGTGACGGTTTAGCCTTAACATCGTACTGCCTGAAGAAGGATTTTTCGGGCTTTTCGGAGGGCTATCACTTTGAGATTCCAGCGGAGGTTTCAGCGGAATAAGAGACGATTTTATTCTTCCGTTACGTTCCCGGCACCCAGGTCTGAAAACAGTTTTTGCCAGTATTGCGTCACGGCGGGGTTGTTTTCTTTGACGGATGCGTTTGGCTCGAAAGGCAGAATCATGGTGATATCTGGACTGCCAATGGTGTAGCGTTTCAATTGCTCGACATCGGCTTTGGCCCACTCATCGGCCTGGGCGTTGTCCTTAGGTGGTTTCACCTGAAAATCCCGACGAGTGGTTCCTTTAACGCTTTCGATCATATCACTCAGGTAATACACTTTCACAATTGCTCCCGTTTCGTTGGCTTTGGCAATAACGGGTAAACTCGCCCAGATATCGGTTTCCTGATTCGATGCACCCGTATTTTGCGCAACCAGCTGTTGTAGTACCCGCTGCCGAATCTGGGCTTTTTCGCGGTTCAGGGCTAATGAAAATTCGGTCTCGGCGGCTTCGCGATCGGTTGGACTGGCGGCCGATACGTCTTCCATCTCTGTTCGGGCTGTTACGTTCAGCGCACGCGCTTTGGACGTATTTTCGTGAATAAAGTAGACTTCCAGTTTATCGCCCTTCTGCTTAATATTCTGGTCAATAATGTCGGTTAGCGCCTGCTGGTATTTTCGGGCGATAAAGGCTTTATCGACATTAACACTACGTGTTTTATCCAAGAAGATCAGTGTATACGTAGGTTCGTCTGTCGAGGTTTTAGCTTTGTCGCTATTGCTGGAGCAAGCCAGCGTGATGATACAAAGTAGGCAAATGAAAATGCGGCTCATAAGATCTTGGTCATTTGTCATAGCTTCTGCTGCCTGATCGGGTTAAGATGTGGCGTCGAAAGAAGGAGGACAAAACGCAATTTTAGTTGTTGTGCCCGCCGTAATATACTGACGATAGGCAGGTTGTGATTTTTGTGATTGGCGCGAATAATTTATACTAAAACGGCACCAGAGGCTATAAAGTTATCTTTTGCTTTCGCGCAATCTGCTACGTTACGTTGCAAAAGTCCGCTAGTTTCGCTTATCTTACAACTGTTTCTTCAATCAACTTTCTACGCATGACACGCTTCTACGTCCGATCGCTGCTTCTTTTGCAGTGTTCACTCCTCATTGTCCATTCCCTCACGGCTCAGGTCGCAAAATCCCCGGCACGACATGAGGGCGAAGGTCCCTTCGGTAAACTCATCATCCGGGGTGTCACCCTCGTCAACAGCACCGGTGCCCCCCCGGTTGGGCCGGTAGATATTGTGGTAGAGAAAAATAAGATCACTCAGGTTAAGCAGGTAGGCTACCCCGGTGTGCCAATCGATCCGAAAAGTCGACCAAAAGCGAACGCTGGTGATAAGGAACTGAACTGCGAAGGCATGTATCTAATGCCCGGCTTTGTGGATATGCACGGGCATATTGGTGGCCAGGCGCAGGGGGCTAGCGCAGAGTATGTTTTCAAGCTGTGGCTTGGACATGGGATCACCACCGTTCGTGACCCATCCTGTGGCAATGGCCTCGATTGGGTTCTTGAACACCGCGCCAAAAGTGAACGTAATGAAATTACAGCGCCACGCATTAAAGCGTATACGGTATTTGGTCAGGGTTCTAAAGAGCCGATCAGTACACCCGAACAAGCCCGCGCCTGGGTACAACTGAATGCCAAACGGGGAGCCGACGGCATTAAATTTTTCGGTGCGGAGCCAAATATATTTAAGGCAGCACTGGAGGAAAATAAAAAACTTGGTCTTCGGTCGGCTTGCCACCATGCGCAGTTGGAGGTAGCCCGGATGAACGCATTGGCTACGGCCAAAGCGGGTTTGACATCACTGGAACACTGGTATGGTCTTCCAGAAGCGTTGTTTGAAGATAAAACCGTTCAAAATTATCCCGTTACGTATAATTACAGCAACGAGCAAAATCGGTTCGAAGAAGCTGGTAACTTATGGCAACAGGCCGCCCAGCCGGGTACTGCCCGCTGGAATAAAGTAATGGACGAACTTATCGCACTGGATTTTACGCTCGATCCTACGTTCAATATTTACGAAGCCAACCGTGAACTGATGCTAGCCCGTCGGGCCGAATGGCATGATGATTACACCATGCCAAGTCTCTGGCGCTTCTACGGTCCCAGCCGGATTTCGCACGGGTCGTACTGGCAATCGTGGGGAACGGAGCAGGAAGTAGCCTGGAAAAAAAATTACCAACTCTGGATGGCCTTCATCAATGACTACAAAAACCGGGGAGGGCGTGTCACGGCAGGTTCCGATTCTGGGTTTATTTATCAGCTTTACGGCTTCGCCTACATCCGCGAACTCGAACTCCTGCGCGAAGCCGGTTTCCATCCGCTCGAAGTAATTCGGGCTGCTACGTTAAAAGGGGCCGAAGCGCTTGGTATGGACGATCAAATTGGTTCTGTTGAAGTAGGGAAACTCGCTGATTTTGTGATTGTTGATCAGAATCCGCTGGCGAATCTGAAAGTGCTGTACGGTACGGGCGCGATTCACCTGAACGAAAAGAACGAGGTAGAGCGCGTTGGTGGTGTTACGTATACGGTGAAAGATGGTATCGTTTATGACGCCAAAAAACTGCTGGCCGATGTTCGCCAGATGGTCATTGATGCCAAGCAGAAAGAGAATTTCGAGATTACCCAACCGGGAGTTGCCCCAAAACCAGGTAAGGTATCGGGCGGGAAGAACTAACCGATAAAAACTACACCCGCTACGTAGTTATAGCCCCAACGTAACCAGCTAATCTGTTACGTTGGGGCTATTCATTTATACTACTATTGGTTTAACCGTAAGACCAGTGCTCTAGCTCTTGCCTAAATGGCTACGCGTTGACCGTCAGCTAGTCTCTTTTCTAATCGCGTCAGCTTACTGTTTATGGCTGTCCACCACCAGGCGTTGGTCGCGGTTGGCTATTTCCCAGGCAGTGTAAAATACGAGCCGGGCACTACGTTCCGCCAGGTTAAAGTCAATTTTTTCAATATCGTCCGTAGGACGGTGATAGTCGGCGTGCAGACCGTTGAAGTAAAAAATAATAGGTATCTCGTGTTTGGCGAAGTTATAATGATCGGAGCGGTAGTAAATCCGTTCGGGATCTTTCGGATCATTGTATTTGTAATCCAGCTCCATCTTCGCGTATTTCTGGTTGGCCGCTTCGCTGATCTTATGCAGATCCGACGAAAGCTTATCGGAGCCAATCACGTAAATGTAATTCTCTGATTTTCCCTGATGTAGGTCATCCACTCGACCGACCATGTCGATATTCAGGTCCGCAACCGTTTTTTCGAGCGGTATTACGGGACTCATATCGGCATAATATTCTGACCCCAGTAAGCCTTTTTCTTCGCCCGATACGGTCAGGAACAGGATGGAACGTCGTGGCCCTTTTCCGGCGGCTTTGGCTTTGGCAAAGGCCTGCGCAATTTCGAGGACGGACACGGTGCCAGAACCATCGTCGTTAGCCCCATTATTGACCTGCCCATCGGCACTAATGCCAATGTGGTCGTAGTGGGCCGAAATCACCAGAATTTCATCTTTTTTGTCGGTGCCTTCAATAAAGCCCAACACGTTCGATGATTGCGCTTTTTCTTCCACCCGATCGGCCTTGACGCTTACGCTACCCGCCAGCGATGACGTAATGGGTTTGGCTGACTGCGCCAGTTGAGCCGTGACCTGACTAAGTGTAGCGGCCGACGTACCGAGCAAGGCCGACGCTGTTTCTGACGTAATCATAAATACACCGACTGAGCCTACATTTTCGGCACCCGGTTTCAGGGTCAACCGGTTAAATCGAGCCTGTAACGCGCTACGTTGTGCGAGCAATTGCTTAAATGCTTCCGGTGATTCGGCCGAGATAATGAAAACCTGAGCTGCACCTTTTTCCTTAGCCAGCAGACTTTTCGCACGCCAGCCGTTGGGCCCACCCCATTTGGAAGCCTGGTTGGTGCCGCTTATCAGCAGTTTGTCGTCAGCCGATTTGGGTTCTCCATCCAGCATCACAACGGCTTTACCCGTTACGTCGCGCCCGGCATAATCATCGTAGTTCGTTTCACCAATGCCGTAGCCGACAAATACGGATTCGTACTTCGTTTCGGTAGGCAAATAGAGCAAGCCGTTCACCAGAAAATCTTTCAGATACTCAAATTTTTTACCGCCTGCGTTGATGTAAAATTCGCCCCAGCCTTTCTTGAAAAGCGTAAATTGTTGCTGGTAGGCCAGTTTCCCATCGTCCGTTTTAACGATCGGTTTGAGCCCTTCGGCGGCAAACTGACTGGCTATGTATTCGGCGGCTTTGCGCTGGCCGGGCTGACCGGTTTCGCGGCCTTCCATGTCGTCGGCGGCAAGAATACGGAGGTGTTTTTCAAGGTCGGCGGCTGTAATTGTGGTCGCAAACTTTTCCTGACCAAAACTTAAAAAGGGCAGACCCAGTAAGCTGGCGCCTAGTAGTAACTGCTTGTACATCATCAAAAATGATTGGGTATTGTGATTAATGTATCTGTTGGCTAAGATACAACTCAATCGTAGAACGACGTAATGGGGGTCGTTATGCGGGGAGGAATTGTCAATTGGCATGAAATTATCTCAAAATTCCTACATTTGAATTTTACAAACCAGCGTATGGAGACGATTTCGCTCGACGAGTTTTATAAACACATGGCACCACCTGGAGAAGGTGGCTTAAACTTGCTTTTACCAGAAGGTATAAACAAAGAAATAGGCCACTTCAATATCTTTAATGTGGCGGATATAACGGCTAAGATTAAAGTAAGGCCTTTTATGCCGTATAACCGACGGGCCTATTACAAAATAAGCTGGATTAGCGGGCGGAACAGAGCCGAGTATGCCGACAAGGTGATAGACATTGAAAAGAATGCGCTTCTGTTTGCCACACCCAAAGTGCCTTACCACTGGTTGCTGCAGGATTGGGATCAATCGGGATACTTCTGCGTCTTTACCGATGAGTTTTTGGTTCAAACCAAAAGTGGCGTTGTATTGGATGATTTGCCGATTTTTCAGCCCGGCGGGTATCCTGTCTTCCAGCTTTCTGACGAAGAATCTGAGGAAATAGCCTTTATATTCAGGAAGATGTATAAAGAAATGTCTTCTGATTACGCCTACAAGTACGACCTGATCCGTAATTACGTACTCGAACTGATCCACTACGGTCAAAAACTGCAACCCGCTACGTTATTATACCCCACTCATACGGCATCTGCCCGTGTTTCCTCATTATTTATCGAGTTGCTGGAAAGGCAATTTCCGATTGAATCCCACCATCAAAAACTCAGTCTGCGTACGGCTAAAGATTACGCAGACCGTCTGGCCGTCCATGTAAACCATTTGAACAAGGTGTTAAAGGAGAATACGGGCAAAACGACCACTGATATTATCAGCAGCAGGATCGTACAGGAGGCCAAAATTCTGCTAAAACAAACCGACTGGAACATTTCTGAAATCGCTTATTGCCTGGGCTTCGAACAGGTCGCTCATTTCTCCAATTTTTTTAGAAAACAGACTTCATTATCGCCACTGGGCTTCCGGTCATAGTAAGCCTGATTTGAATTTTGCAAACAATGGATTGATGTTTGCAAACAGACAACCGGCACTCTGTCTCACCTTTGTTCCATCAAATTTCAGCCGGTGGTCAGGCTAGCTTGATCATTCGAAAAAGCACTTGATGGCACGTGTTATTAAACTAACGAATCAGATTGCTTCCAGCTTGCTCCTGAGTTGGATCAGCAAAGTGGGTGCAACATTGATTGCCTTGTTGAGTACTCTTACAACAATTTAACACAATGACAACCAACAGTAAAATCGCTCTGGTAACCGGTGGAAGCCGCGGACTGGGCAAGAACATGGCGCTGAGCCTGGCTAAAAAAGGCATCGACGTAGTGCTGACGTATAATAGTAAAAAAGAGGAAGCGGAAGCGGTAGTCGCCGAAATCGAACAGGCTGGACAGAAAGCCGTTGCGTTGCAACTTAGCGCTGGAGAGGTGAAACGTTTCGACGCTTTTCTTGACGAGTTGACTACGGTTTTAAAAGACACCTTCGTCACCGACCACTTCGATTTCCTGATCAATAACGCAGGCATTGGCCTTAATACGCCCATTGGTAACACGCGGGAGGAAGACTTCGATCAGTTGATGAACATTCAATTCAAAGGCGTGTACTTTCTGACGCAGACATTGCTGCCAATTCTCAATGATGGCGGTTGCATCATTAATATTTCTACGGGTCTGACGCGCTTTACGAGTCCTGGACGTGCCGTTTATGCATCGATGAAAGGAGCCATTGAGACCTTAACGATGTACATGGCTAAAGAACTTGGTTCGCGGGGCATTGCGGTGAACGTCGTCGCACCGGGCGCCATCGAAACCGACTTCGGTGGTGGCGTTGTCCGGGATAATGCGCAGGTCAACAAGCACATCGCTGAGATTACGGCCTTAGGGCGAACCGGTCAGGCTGATGATATTGGGGGTGTTGTGGCGTTTTTGTGTACTGATGACGCCCGATGGATCAACGCCCAACGTATTGAGGTTTCGGGCGGTATGAACCTATAATATCTACCAAACTTCCCCTCTCTTCATATGAGTGAGGGGAAGTTTAGGTTTATTAAGAATTAACTTTTAGACTGCCTTCCATTAAACCCGTTCTCCACACATTGTCAATTATGAAAATCATAAGCGGAATCCTGATCCTGATTACAGCCTTTTTGAGTTTTAAACACGGCTGGGAGGGATTGGTAATAGAGACTAATCCTGCTGAGCCAAACCTGTTTACGCAATTTGGCATCGGTAAAACAGGGATTTTACTCATAAGCCTACTATCTATTGCTGTCGGGCTGATGGTTTTATTTCCTCCGACATTTTTTGCCGGCAACCTGATCAACGCAGTCATGATTCTTTCGATAATGGGGTTGTCCTTGAAAACCGGCAATTTGAAAATTGCGTTGATTGAAATCCCATTTCTGTTGATGCCACTAGTAATGATTTACCTGGGGCATCCTTTCAAAAAGTAAATCCGGCTACGTCTAACCTTATCAATCTTTACTCAATTTTGCCACATTCTCTGCGGATTTAGTGTTTCTGTTGGCAATGAGTATGGGTACGATCAGAAAACTGATACTACTCAATACGAGAGTGAAGCCGAATCCAACGGCATGAAGAAAAGTCGCCACGACGGCGCCCTGAGTAGCCGTAAAGCCGTACAGAATCAAGGCTCGACTGACCAGGAAATGATATGTACCGATGCCGCCCTGGGTTGGAACAGCCAGCCCACCTAATGAGCTAACCGCCATAATGGTCAGCGCGGCCGTTGGGGGAAGGTTCTGCGTCGAATCGACAGCTAGTAAAAGTATATAGGTGCCAAGCCATGCCAGAAACTGATTTAGTAGTGTAAGTACGACGAATAAACCAGGATTCGGTAGTTGCCGGATGGCCATAAACCCCCGACTGAACCCTTCAAATATATTGACCACTTTGCTTATCAGTGAGTGATTTCGCACGGCATCACTACGTATTGCCCACCAGCCCACCAGTCCGGATACAATGACCAGGCCTATTACACCAAATACAGCATATGTATTTGGTATCGCTAGTGTCAAACCAATAAGGTAGGTTTTCATCCGGGCAAATTCCAGAGAGACTGTCAGTAGCAGCACCAGCATCAGCATGAATAGGTCAATGATACGCTCTGCCACGACCGAGCCGATGCCCTGTGAAATGGGGACGCCATCGGTACGTTGCAGGGTGCCACAACGGGTGAGTTCCCCCGCGCCCGGCACCAGCATACTGGCCATGGAGCCCGCCAGTAAGGCAACCGTTACCCGAAATAAAGTAGGTTGATAGCCAATGGCTTGCAGCGTTATTTTCCAGCGCGCTGCCCGCACGACATAAAATAAGCCAGTAAGAAGCCCAACCAGCGATAACCAGCCGTAATTAGCCCGGCAGAATTGACTGGCTATTTCGGGGAGTGGTACGTCTTTTAGAACATACCACAGCAGAATCGCAGCCAGCAGAAGAGGTATCATCCGCTGTAGAAAGGCTTTATTCATGCGAGCAAATTACCGCATTTTCAGAAAGAAAACGTTGGATGTTGGCAAACTGGCAGGGGATGAGTAAGTTTGATAACGTATACCCAATTGCTAATCCAATCTGAGAATTCGTTCAGACGCTTATTCATGTCTAAGAAACAAAAAGGACGGTCTACCCCAGCTGGGCTTGGCCCGGTCGTGAAGCCTGCGAGTGCACTACCTACGAAACCTCTACAGCCACTAGCCACGCCCTCTGAAAACGATGACTTGTCCGATCCTGAATGCCCTTTTGAACTGATCCGGTTTGATAAACGGGTGAAAATTACGCTCGGCGCATTTGTGGCCCTTTTTGTGCTATTTGTCCTGTTCAAGTGGCACTACGTTTCGTTGCCCATGTGGAATACACTTCTGCCCGACGGTTCGCCCGCAACACGCGGGTTAGTAGCCGGAACGCCGAAACGAATCCGGATGGACGATTATGCGGTGGGCGCTCCCTGGATTTTGTCGAATGCCCTGAATGGGTACCCGCTGGAAAATGAAGCGATTGGCGGTTTGAAGTCACCTATGCTCACCGTACCGGTGAAGCATCCGGTTGCTTTTTTTAAGATTGGTAGCTGGGGTATGTTTTTGCCCGATTTGGACCGGGCTTACGCCTGGATGTACGACACGAGTCCATTTGTTCTACTGGTTGGTGCTTTTTTGTTTTTCTTACTGGTCACTCGTAATGACTATTGGTTGTCGCTAACAGGGACACTAACGCTACTTTTATCTTCAGGAACAGTTCGGTGGTCATTTATTCCAGCGAATATGATTGGCTATAGCTGTGCTGCGTTTGTCGCAGCCGTTTACTTACTGTATGAACGAAAGCCGCTAAGACTTGCCATCGCTGCCTTATTGTTAGTCTGGCTGGTTTGTGCGTATGCCCTTATTCTATATCCTCCCTATCAGCTACCGATGGCTTATTTATTCGGTTTAGCGTTGGTTGGCTATGTTATTAATAACCGACGTAATCTTTTTCCACTCAAGTCGGTATTACTGAAAATCGGCTTACTGGCAGGTGCTGCTGTACTGGCTGGATTGATGCTGGCTCCATTTTTCTCCGACATACAGGAAACACTGAAAGCTGTCACGAGTACCGTCTATCCTGGGCAACGTAGCGAAACGGGCGGCACTGGTTTTATTGCAAACTGGTATTCAGAGTATTATAGTTGGTTTTTTTCTGATGAAGTGTTTCCAAAGAGCTGGTTGAATATCTGCGAGCTTTCGCATTACCTCAACTTCGCGCCCGTTATCATTCCATTAACGGGGGTCCTGTTTGTTCTAAACAGAAAAGTGGACTGGATGCTGGTTGCGGTATCGGTATTTGTTTTGTTTATGTGGGTTTGGATTGAGGTTGGTTTTGGCCAGGGATTGGCTAAAGCAAGTTTGATGAGCATGGTGCCAACGCGTCGGGCACAGATTCCAATGGGGGTTGGCGGTATTGTTTTACTGATCTTATATCTAAATGCTATCAAAAACAGCACCATCCGGGATACATACAAACACGTACCTGTATGGGGAAATGTGCTGGCTATCGTGGGTGTTATTGGATTTGTTGTCTACACGGCTTATGTCAACGTAAATGACTCTGATGGGTTGATTAAACCCTATCAGACATTTGTGCCAGTCGTGTTTTTCTCGTTACTGAATATTCTGCTGATTTTCACGCTTCCAATACGTTACCGAGCCTCTATTTTCTGTGCGGGTCTGCTTATTTTTCTGTTGCCTAATTTAAAAGCCAATCCCCTCTCGAAGGGAGTGAGCCCGATTACAGAAAATGCCTTTTACAAAACAGTCCGGCAACTTGTTGAACAGGACCCACAGGCGCGTTGGCTGGTGAATGGGAATCAGTTTATAACTTATATGGTCACGGCAACTGGCGCCAAACAAATTACGGGCGTAAAATACTTGCCCGACCGCAAGCATATTTTCAGTGTACTCGACCCGCAGATGAAGCGCGATTCAGCCTATAATCGCTACGCTCACGTTACCAATCAGAGTTATATTGACGGTAAAGATTCGGTGATTTTAGTCAATCAGTATGAGGATGGCTACGTTATTGCTATGGACCCTTGTTCACCCCGGATGAAGAAACTGAATGTAAAATACCAGGTTTTCGATCACCAGCCCCAGCCAGTTGAAGTACGCTGTATGAAGTCGATTGCAACACTTGGTTCGCTGACCATTTATCAGGTAAATCCATAAAGACCAGAAGCCAACGGGCAATGACTATCAATGAGAGTACAGACGTGAGCTTGCCGCCTAAACCGCATATCCTGGTCATTGTGCCTTGTTATAATGAACAGGGGTCCATTGCCAATGTGGTACGTGAACTCAGTACGTTACGCGATCGGGTTGGTTATGTGCTGGATGTACTGGTTGTAAATGATTGCTCCACCGATAATTCATTATCTATTGTACGTACGCTGCCCTGTCGGTATCTCAATTTGCCCGTTAATCTCGGCATTGGTGGGGCCATGCACACAGGCTATCGATACGCTTACCAGCATGGATACGATATTGCGGTGCAGGTAGATGGCGATGGGCAACATCCGGCTGACGAACTGCCTAAGGTTCTTGGACCAATTTTGCAACAGGAAGCTGACGTTTCGATTGGTTCACGATTTATCAATCGGGAAGGCTTTCAATCGTCGTTTCTTCGGCGGGTAGGCATCAGCTATTTTCGCTGGCTCAATCAATTACTGATCGGCAAAACGGTTCACGATAGCACGTCCGGTTTCCGGGCTTTTAACCGGCGTACGATCGAAATTGTGAATAAATATTACCCGGACGAGTATCCCGAACCTGAGTCTATTGTTCAATTTGGCTTACACGGACTATTAATTAAAGAAGTTCCGGTTCGGATGCGTCATCGGGAAGAAGGGGTCTCGTCTATTAATACCAGTCGTGCATTTTATTACATGCTAAAGGTATCGCTGGCAATCGTGTTTATGTATTTTCGTTTACTTAATAAACGCGCTCTTTAATGGCAACTGTACCTGTAACTATCCAGATTATCAGTTTATTAGGTGCTTCCTTATTTCTGATATTCATCTTCCGGCTGATCGTGAAAGGGCAGCTTCGGGAAGAGTATTCGATTCTGTGGATTGCCTGTACTCTTATACTGATCATCTTCTCGATATGGCGTAGAGGACTGGAGCAGATTTCGCTTGCACTAGGTGTCTTTTACCCACCCTCCTTGGTCTTTCTAGCTGCCATTTTCGCCATTTTAGTGTTTTTAGTCCATTTATCAGTCGTTGTTTCCCGGCTTCAGAACCAGATTAAAGTACTTACCCAGGAAGTTGCTTTATTGAAGAATGAGCTTAATAGTCGCCACTTACTTACTGAGTCGGTTGCCGGTGAGGTCAGTAAATCCACTACGTTTACTGATTGACCATGTTGCCATCCATCAGCGTCATTACGCCATCTTATAATCAGGGAGCTTTTATCCGGCAAACGGTAGATTCAGTCTTGTCGCAGAACTATCCACGGTTGGAATACATTGTGGTCGATGGTCTTTCAACCGATAATTCATTAGCCATTCTAGCTACATATCAAAGCCAGTTAACGCTCATTGCTGAGCGGGACACGGGCCAGACAAATGCTATCAACAAAGGGTTACGTTTGGCCACTGGCGATATTGTCTGCTGGCTAAATTCCGACGATTATTTTCTCCCCGGAGCACTACGTAAAGTTGGAGAACATTTTGCTCATCATCCAAATAGCCTTTGGCTCACAGGTGATTGTCAGATCGTTGATGAAGCCGGAGTCCATATTCAGGAACCTGTTCGGCAGTATAAACGCCTGCTTCGCACGTTGACTCCAGCTTTATACGCGGGCCTTACAAACGCGATCTGTCAGCCTTCTACGTTCTGGAAACGGTCGGCCCATGAGCAACTTGGCTACTTGAACGAGTCGCTGCGGTATACGATGGATTATGATTGGTGGCTTCGGCTGCTGGCACTCCAGCCACCGGCCGTTAGCCGGGAGCTATTGACGGCCTTTCGGATTCATGAAACATCAAAAGGTGGCAGCGAGTTTGGGAAACAATTTGAGGAAGATTTTGAAACGGTAAGCCGTCACTACCCGTCTTATTTTGTTCAGACTCTGCATCGTTGGCACAATCAGGCCATTGTTCAAGTCTATAAGCGAATTAAATAGCTCTTTGGGGCTTTCCGATGGCTTCCTCCAGCAACTGTCGAAAATCAACGTCTGTTTGTTCCCACCTAAAGTGACTGGCTTGCTCTACAGCTCCCGCTGAGAGTTGTTGCCAATAAGGCTCATCATCAAACAACCTTGCCAATTTCTGCGCTAAATTCGCTACGTTACCGGTCTGAAAATAGAGACCGGATTTGCCATCAATCACCGTTTCGCCTGTGCCGCCCGTACCCGTTACTACCGCGGGTGTGCCGCAGGCAAGGGCTTCGATAACCGACAGGCCAAAGGGCTCATTATGGGCCGCATGAACCAGAACGCGGCTATGCTGAAGAAGGTCAGCTAGTTGATCATTTGTATAAAACTCATCGATAATCTGAACCGAGTCTGTAAGGGCGAGGCTATTAGCCAGCTGACGCAGGCTTTCTTTCTCAAAGCCTTTTCCTTTAATTATCAGGTTGATGTGCTGGTATTTGGGTTGTTGATGCAGCAGGTGAAGAGCCCGAATAACTAAATCTGTATTCTTGAATTTTGACAATACACCAACCATAACAACTTGAGGCAATCGTTTTGTATCAGGTTGCACGTAGAAAGCGGTATTATCAATGCCCCCGTAGATCAATCGAATTTTCTCGGGAGCCAGACCTGGAAAGGTAGCCTTTACTTCCTGGGCTGAGTAGTGTGAATTCACTTCAACCAGGTCAGTAATGGGCATTAACGTTTGTTCGACCCACCGAAATAATGGGTTAGCCAGTTTCAGGCCCCAGCGCATGTAATTGGGTTTGATGGAGTTAATCCACGCCGTTGAGAAAATAAAGGCCGTTGGTTCGTGGCACACGTAAATCAAGTTGACTTCCGGACGTAGTAGTTTATAGAACCAGCCCCACCAGTTAGCCGGAAATGGTTCGGACACAATAACAGGGGTATTCAGTTGCCGGGTAGCCCGGTAAATGCGCCAGAACATAAATGGATATAATATCCAGAACCAGATCGATGATGATAGCGGACCACCTACATCCACAAACCGCACCCCGGCTTGTCGGGCCTCAGCCACAATAGTCGGATCGGAGCGTATTGACACTACGTTGATTTTCCAATCGTGACGTACTAATTGCAGACATACCTGTAGCATAAAGGTCGTTGAACCCCCGGCCAACATGCAATGGGGGTGAAGGAACGTGACGGTGCGGTTCACGAGATAGCCTGTTGTGAATCAGGTGATTTTTTTGTCTTACGGAATCGCTCCAAAAGCAAGTCCAGCGTTGCTGACTTAAGCGTTTTCTTAATAGTTGATGGAATAATACCAGGATAGCGAAATGGATGCCGGTATATTTTATCATACAGCTTGGCCGCACCGGCAATATCCGTTACGCCATATGCCAACGCATCTACTAAAGCGAATGGCTGAAAATACCGGCTGACGTCGTAACGAACGGGTCCGGGCGGGCTTTGCTCATATTGGCTGATCAACGCATCGAATTCAGTCATCGGGAGCTTATTTTTCACAAGGATTTCCCGTACGTTGGTCAGGATTTCAGCCCGATGACCTTTAGCAGATGAATAGGCTTCCTGAAGGGCTTGCCTAATAAAAATGGTTAAATCGAAGTCTTTCAAAATTTCCTGATTCAATCCCTGGTCAAATGATTGAAGAAATGATTCGGCGATAACAATACTCACCGATCGACCTAAAGTGGATGATAAACGGGGATGTATGGGTAGGTTATCCTCGTTCAAAAATGTTTGCGCAGCTTCCTGGTTAGCGGCATCATAGACCAGTGATGCGCCAATACTTTTTTTCGATGTGCCAAACAGTTTCAGACTCTGGTCTGCATAAATGTAGTTTCCGGCAAACGGCGCCAGTGAAATAGCAGAGTACACATCCGGAATACGGGAGTGGAAAAAAGCACCACTGATTGTCTGGACTTTATCAATTACACTGCGGTCAATAAACGATGTATAGAGGCAGGGGAGATCAGCGTAACTCTTAGTGCCAGTTAGCGTTTTTTGCAATTCCTCCTTTCCATTGAGCAAGTGATAGCCTGATCTGAATTTGATATATAACGTATTGGCTCTATCAGCATTAAAAAACGAAGGCCAAAGATAATCTGCTGGATTAAGGTTGATCGCTTTACTCCCCGTTTCACTCAGCCAGTCGGCAGCTGTTTTTACGCTATTGGGCAAAAAGCCATCATCATCGCCCAGAAGTGTGACAAAGCCGTCCTTAACCTGGCTCAGACCAAATTCATAATTGCCTGACATGCTTAAGCGCCGTCCCGTATTTACGTAGCGGATGCGAGGATCGTTTATCGAATGAACGACATCTTTCGTTTCGTCCTGACTGAAATTATCGGAAACCACTATGCTTAGCTGATCATAGTCCTGCATGACACATGTCTGCAAACTATATAAAAGGGTATCCGCTCGCTCACGGGTGGGAATTACAATCGTGAATTTAGGACGTTGCATGAATTGACGGGTTTGAATAACTATTACAGACTTAATAGCTTCTGGTTATTGCCCCAAAAGGCCATCGGTTCATAGTCTGGGTATGGATAATGGCCTAAATTTAAGGAAATAGTCGTGTTCCGGGTATGGAGGTAATTTTCTACGAACCGCCTGATCGACATTGGCTGACCACTGCAGCAGTTAATAATTCCCGCTACGTTCGTCTGTGTGGCTATCTGGCAAAGATAGGTTGCTACGTCCTTGATAGGCAGATAGTCACGAAGTTGCTCACCCCCCGACATATTAAATACAGTTTCTCCCTGCTCGATTGCCCGTTCCAGCAAGGGTATGATTGAGTTTGGATTTTGTCCGGCGCCATACATATAAAACAAGCGGGCCCATTTCAGACTAAATCCCTGCTCTGTTTGCAAAGCTTGTAGCATTTTCCGTAACGTATCTTTCGCCAGCGCGTATGGATTCGTAGGCATGGTCAACTGATTTTCTGATAAGCAACCGTTCTGCATCCCGTATTCGAAACACGTACCCGTTACGGTTATGTCACGCAATCCGTTATGGATGAGGTTCTTAAGAAAGAGATATTGTGGAAAAAGATTCTGCTCAAAGTGGAACGTCGCTTTGTAATTCGGTAATCCCTGCCAGGCCAGATGGATTAGTGCATCGGGTTGGCCAAAGTAGTCGTACAGATTCTGGTCATCATCTGATAAGGGAAGGCTGTATTCTACAAACATTACCTGATCGAACCAGCCGAATTGAGTGGCTTTGTCTCGATTAGTACCAGTTGCCACTACGCTATGGCCGTCGGACAGAAGCTGCCGAACCACGTACTGCCCAACAAAACCGGTGGCGCCTGTGACTAGAATTTTCATAGTACCCGGACGGATGGAATGGGTACGACAAACTGGCCGCCCCAGTCACGAATATAGCTTAACTGCCGGGTGATTTCGTCGGTTAGATTCCAGGGTAAAATCAGGACGAAATCGGGTTTTATTTCCCGTAATACGTGTTCCTGTACAACCGGAATATGGCTGGCTGGCAAAAACTTCCCCTGCTTGGCCGGATTGGCATCAACGACAAAATCAATCAGGTCATTTTTGATGCCGCAGTAATTCAGCAACGTATTGCCTTTGGCCGCTGCTCCATAAGCCGCTACGGTTTTGCCTGCTCGTTTTTGGGTCATCAAAAATTCAAGCAAGCCTAGTTTCACCTGGAAAGCTTTCTGCGTAAATCCTTCGTAATAATCAAGGCGAGTGAGTCCCGTCTTGGTTTCTTTCTGCAACATAGCCGCTACGTTCGTCGAAACAGCTTTGGTGTCATCATCTTGATGTTTCGCGTAGATACGTAGTGAACCGCCGTGCGTTGGAATCTCCTCAACGTCGAACATCATCAACCTTTGTGATTCAAAAATCTGACTTACGGTGTAGAATGACAGATAGGAAAAATGCTCGTGATAGATCGTATCGAACTGGTTTTGCTCAATGAGATTCAACACATGCGGAAATTCCATCGTGATAACGCCTGTGGGTTTTAGCACCTGCTTCATGCCAGCCACGAAGTCAAGAATATCCGGCACATGAGCCAATACGTTGTTCCCCAGCAATAAATCAGCCTGCATCCCTAATTGAAGCAGTTCACGAGCTAATTCGGTACCAAAAAATCGAGTCATAGAAGGAACTCCCTTTCGGATAGCCACGGCGGCTGTATTAGCCGTGGGTTCAATACCCAGAACGGGAATCTGCCGCTCAACGAAATATTGAAGCAGGTAGCCATCGTTCGAGGCAATTTCAATGACCTGCGAGTCGCCCGCTAGGCTGAACCGCTTCGTCATGGCGGCAACGTAGCGCTTGGCATGTGCCAGCCAGCTAGTCGAAAATGAAGAGAAATACGCGTAGTCGTTATCAAAAATGGCATCCGACTTTTTGTATTCATCAACCTGCACCAGAAAACAATTGTGGCAGGTGAAGACCTTCAGCGGATAAAACGTTTCGGGTTCGTTGAGTTGCTGATGAGTCAAGTACGAATTTGATGCTGGTGAATTGACCAGATCAATAAAAACATGCTGTAAAGGAGTTTTACAAAAACGACAATCCATGAAAATCAGACAAGTAAGCCAGTAAAGGACGGTATAAGAAGTGGATGGTTTGCATCGCGGGCGGATATATCGGTTACCGGTAATGGCCAGTCGATACCAATTTTTGGATCGTTGAATCGAATAGCTCCTTCGTGTTCTGGTGCGTAGTACTCACTATGGCAGTAAATAAGCTGGCAATCGCTAGTCAGCGTTTGGAAACCGTGGGCAAACCCTTTGGGAACGTACAGGGCTGCCTGATTTGTCGCTGATAATTCTGCCCCAAACCACTGACCAAACGTTGGCGAACTGGCGCGAAGGTCAACGATTACGTCGAAGACTTTTCCTGCAATGCAACGTACTAATTTAATTTCGGCATGTGGTGGATGTTGAAAATGCATACCCCGAATGGCTCCAACCTGGCGAGTGAGCGAATGATTCATCTGCACCCAGTCGGCCATATGGCCCATCTGAGCAAAGGCGGCTTTGTCGTACGTTCGAACGAACCAGCCCCGATCGTCGCTGTGGGGCGATAATGCAACCAGATAAGCGCCAGATAGGGGAGTTTCGGTAAAGATCATTGCGTCCAGATTAGGTTAGACGCCCGCGCCTGTTGAACATAAGTTTCCAAATCGGCCTGTGTAAAAAGCTGATTTCGCTCATAATAAGCTTGGTACCAGTCGATGGTTCGGGTTATGGTTGTTTGCATATCCCAAACCGGATACCAGTCCAATTGCTGCTGGGCTTTTGTGCAGTCGAGACGTAGCAAATGCGCTTCATGCGGATTATCGGCCGAAGGCGTTTCGTTATAACCAATCGTTGACCAGCGAGATTGCGCCTGCTGAACTACGTCCCGAACGGGCAATATATCGTTTGGTCTGGGGCCAAAATTCCAGCCACTGGCAATTGACGTATCGCCCAGCAATAACCGCTGTCCAACCAGTAAATAACCTGACAACGGTTCCAGTACGTGTTGCCAGGGACGTACTGAATCCGGGTTGCGAATGGTAACACGCTGACCCGAAATACTGCCTTTGATCAGATCGGGAATGAGCCGGTCTTGCGCCCAGTCGCCCCCACCAATTACATTTCCTGCTCTAACGCTGGCTACCAGTGTCTGATGCGTTATGCCGTATTGAGTGGGGTTGAAAAACGAGTTTCGATAGCTATTCGTGACCAATTCAGCCGCGCCTTTCGACATACTGTAGGGGTCATAACCACCCATTGGGTCAGTTTCTTTCAAGGGATGCCCATCCTCTGGATTCTCGTAGCACTTATCGCTCGTTACAATCACAACGGCTCGCACCGAAGGCGTTTGTCGAGCGCATTCCAATACGTTTGCCGTGCCCGTTACGTTGGTTTCAATGGTTTCTATTGGGTGCCGGTATGAATAGCGAACGAGCGCCTGAGCTGCCATATGGATCACAATATTAGGCTGATAGGATAGAAATATTTCCTGGAGTTTGGAAAGATCACGGATGTCCCCTACTACGCTGGTGATGGGTAAATTGAGCAAATTCCAATGACTTGGTTCGGTAGGAGCGGGTAAAGAATAGCCAACGACATTGGCCCCAAGCTGATGAAGCCAATAAGCGAGCCACGAACCTTTGAAGCCGGTATGGCCCGTTAGTAGTACCGTTTTGTTCCGATATTGGTCCGCAAAGAATGGCATCATAGGATAAAGTTGCTTACCAGATTTTCCAGTCGGCAGTACCCGCGTTCCAGGCGGTTTCCAGTTCCAGTTTATCGCGTAGTGTGTCCATTGGTTTCCAGAAACCAGTATGCTGGAAAGCCATCAGTTCACCTTCTGCGGCTAGTGTCTCTAATGGATACCGTTCCCAGCTTGTATCATCGTCCTCAATGTAGTTGAAAACTTCGGGCTGGCAAACGAAAAAGCCGCCGTTGATCCAGGCGCCGTCGCCCCTGGGTTTTTCCAGAAACGAGTTCACCTGATTCGCGTCGTTCACATCCAGCGCACCAAAGCGGGCCGATGGCTGAACAGCCGTCAATGTACAACGCCTGCCGTTTGCCTGATGAAAAGCCACCAGGTCTGTAATGTTTATGTCGCCAACCCCATCGCCATACGTCAATAAAAATGGCTCATTGCCAATATGATGCTGAACTCGTTTAATACGTCCACCCGTCATGCTATCTTTGCCCGTGTCGACAAGCGTAATTTTCCAGGGTTCGGCGTATGAATCATGAATTTGTACCTGGTTAGTACTCAAGTCAATGGTTACGTCGGACTGATGCAAAAAATAATTGGCGAAGTATTCCTTGACCATATAACCCTTGTAACCCAGACAAACAACAAACTCGTTGTAGCCATGCGCCGAATAGATTTTCATGATATGCCATAGGATAGGCATACCGCCAATTTCGACCATCGGTTTAGGCTTGACAACGGTTTCTTCGCTCAGTCGCGTACCCAGGCCGCCCGCAAGAATCACAACTTTCATGAAAATAAGAGAGCAGGCATAGTGGTGAATGGTCGTCGCATCAAATCAATCTCATAGTTAATCCTTACTATCCTTGTCAACGTCGCGATAATGAAAGACATATATTTAAGTGACTGATGACCGTTGTCTAGCGAAACGTACCGGCAATTTGCACATTTTGGCGTAAATTTGAGTTTCCATTAAAACGAAATAGTGGGCAACTCAGGCATGAAACTAAATCTTCAGCAGACAGACATATTTGAAGACCGTCACCACGGTCAAACGGATGCGGCCCAGGCCGATATGCTCAAAACAGTGGGCGCAAAATCGATCGATGAGCTTATTGGACAGACGGTACCAGCGGCTATTCGACTATCCAAACCACTCAATTTGCCCGAACCCAAGTCAGAAATGCAGTTTCTGGCCGACTTTAAAAAAATAGCCGGACTGAATAAAGTTTTTAAATCGTATATCGGCACGGGTTATTACGATACGCTCACGCCAAATGTTATTCTTCGCAATATTCTGGAAAACCCAGCCTGGTACACAGCCTATACGCCGTATCAGGCCGAAATTGCGCAGGGACGACTCGAAGCACTGCTGAATTTTCAGACGGTTGTGTCCGACCTGACGGGTATGGATTTAGCCAACGCTTCATTGCTTGATGAAGCGACTGCCGCAGCTGAGGCCATGAATATGCTTTATGCAACACGCCCGGCGTCCAGAAAATCGGCTGAAACGTTTTTCGTTTCGGATCGCTGCCATCCCCAGACCATTGACGTTATCAAAACCCGGGCGACGCCCATTGGTATCGACGTACTAATTGGCGATCACCGCACGGTTGACCTCACGAATGGGTCTATTTTCGGGCTGTTGCTTCAATACCCAGCCTCTGATGGCGAAGTGTTTGACTATACCGACCTTATTTCTTCTGCCCACGAGTTAGGCATCACGGTAGCCGTTGCCGCCGATTTGCTGGCTCTGACCCTGTTGACTCCTCCGGGCGAAATGGGTGCCGACGTAGTGGTTGGTTCATCGCAACGCTTCGGGGTACCAATGGGTTACGGTGGTCCTCATGCGGCTTTTTTCGCGACCCGTGATTCGTTTAAACGCCAGATTCCGGGTCGGATTATTGGCGTATCACAGGATGCCGAAGGAAAGCCTGCACTACGTATGGCCCTGCAAACGCGGGAACAACATATTCGTCGCGAAAAGGCCACCTCAAACATTTGCACCGCGCAGGTTTTGCTGGCCGTAATGGCAGGAAGCTATGCTGTGTATCACGGTCCGCAACGGCTTCGCGCCATCGCCGAACAAGTACACGCACTGACTAAAATCTTTGCAACGGCGCTACGCTGGAGTTCGCACGAAGTAAGTACCGAAAACTATTTCGATACGATTACAATTCGGGTTGATGATACCGAATCGCTGAAAAAATCGGCACGGGCCGCTCAACTGAATTTGCGGTATCTGCCGGATGGAGAGCATGTAAGCATTTCATTCGACGAAGCAAAAACGCTGCACGACCTGACTGAATTGCTGACCGTGTTTGGTGTGAAAACCGATGTTGATGCAATTCTGGAAGGGTTGGAAATCACTTGGCCGGAGCAACTGGTTCGCAAGTCGGATTATCTGATGCATCCGGTGTTCAACACGCACCACACCGAGCATGAGATGCTACGTTATCTCAAATCGCTGGAAGAAAAAGATTTGTCGCTGGTTCATTCGATGATTTCGCTGGGTAGTTGCACCATGAAGCTCAATGCAACGGCCGAAATGATTCCTGTTACGTGGCCTGAATTTGGCAAGCTGCACCCGTTTGCGCCTAAAGAACAGACGGCGGGTTATCAGCAACTGTTTACGGAACTGAATGCCTGGCTTTGCGAAATCACCGGTTTTGCTGCCATGTCGTTGCAACCCAATTCGGGCGCTCAGGGCGAATATGCGGGTCTGATGGTGATTCGGGCGTATCACGAAAGCCGGGACGATCATCACCGGAACATTGCCCTGATTCCACAATCGGCGCATGGTACGAACCCGGCCAGTGCGGTTATGGCAGGCATGAAGGTAGTAATCGTGAAATGCGATGAACGTGGTAATATCGACCTCGCCGATCTTAAAGCAAAAGCAGAACAGTACAGCGCTGATCTTTCCTGCCTGATGGCTACGTACCCGTCAACGCACGGCGTATTTGAGGAAAGTATCAAAGAAATTTGTGACATCATCCACCAGCACGGCGGTCAGGTGTACATGGATGGAGCGAACATGAATGCGCAGGTTGGCCTGACCTCTCCGGCAACGATCGGTGCCGATGTTTGTCACCTCAATCTGCACAAAACGTTCTGTATTCCTCACGGTGGCGGTGGCCCAGGTATGGGACCCATCGGCGTAGCCTCTCAGTTAGTGCCGTTTCTGCCAGGTCATGCATTAGTGCACATCGGTGGCGGCCAGGCGATTCATGCGGTTTCGGCAGCTCCTTACGGTTCGGCCAGCATCCTGACCATTTCTTACGCTTACATTGCAATGATGGGTGGTGAAGGATTGACAAACGCGACGAAGAAAGCCATCCTGAACGCGAACTACATCAAAGCTCGCTTACAAGGTCACTACGATACGTTGTATACAGGAACCAATGGACGTTGCGCCCACGAGATGATTATCGACTGCCGCCCATTCAAAGCGGTTGCGGGCGTTGAAGTTGAGGACATTGCCAAACGGTTGATGGACTACGGGTTCCATGCACCAACAGTTTCGTTTCCGGTAGCGGGCACGCTGATGATCGAACCAACCGAATCGGAATCGAAAGCTGAACTCGACCGTTTCTGCGAAGCGATGATTGCCATTCGTAACGAAATTCGGGAGGTTGAAAATGGCGAAGCGGACCGTGCGGCCAACGTACTGAAATTCGCTCCTCATACCGCTACAGTAGCGTTGAGTGATACCTGGGATCGGCCCTATAGTCGGGAGAAAGCGGTGTTCCCCTTGCCACAGGTACGCGCTCGTAAATTCTGGCCGAGTGTCAGCCGGATTGACTCCGCTTACGGTGACCGAAATCTGGTTTGCGCCTGTGTGCCTGTCGAAGCGTACGAAACCGAAGTTGCCGACGAAGCAAGCGTAGTGCAACAGGCCTAGTATAATTTTAGAGTGATGTAATGAGGGTGGAAACCCGCGATTGTTAGCTATAAAAAATAGTCTATTCGATCGCGGGTTTCCACCCCCATTACGTTCAATAAATCATGGATTGTATTCGTTAAAAGTAAGACCCGCCCGAATTTACCTTATCTTGGGCGAGTATTTGTTTTTGCTCAATAATCCATATGAGAATCAATACGTTGTCTGTAATGCTGGTCGCGATGGCATTAGCCACCGGGTTGACGGGCTGTAACTCGGCCATGCAGGCGTATAAAAAAGGAGTTCACCACTATGATGCTGGGGAATATAATTTAGCCCTGACCCAGTTCCAAAAAGCCGCTACGGGGACCATTGATCCCGCCCGATTGAACTACTACATGGCGGAATCGTATCGCTTGTCGAACCGATTCGCCGAGGCTGCTCCGTTTTATCAGAAAGCGTTGGCCGCTAATACAACTGAGCCAGAAGCCCATTTCAACTATGCCTACGCGTTGAAGTCGGAAGGTAATTATGCGGGTGCGCTGGAGCAGTTGCAGCAATACGTGGCTAATGCCCCTAAGACTGCGCCCAAAGCGACCCTCGACAAGGCCAGGCGCGAAGTAGAGACCTTGCGGGCGATTGACATGATCGCTAAAACCAAATCGCTCATTACGATCAAAAACATGGGTGGCCTCAACTCGCCCGGTGCTGAGTTTGCACCAGTTGTGCGGGGTGAAGAATTGGTTTTTACGGCGTCAAGAAAGGATCAGGTTTATAAAAATAATGGCCTGCCGATGTTGGGGCTGTACAAAACCAAATTACCCCAGAATCCAGATGAAACGGGTAGCGCTGCGCCGACCGGTCCGCCTGAATTGTTTAGTACAAATGTTTTTGAGGGTGACGTGAACGAAGGAACTCCCGCTTTCTCGAAAGATGGCAAGACGATGATTCTGGCACGGGGTAACAACGGAAAACGCAAAGGTGGCCTGGATGTGGATCTTTATATCAGTCGCTTAGGGGAAGGCAACGCGTGGAGTCAGCCACTACGTCTCCCAATTAGCGATTCCACTGCCTGGGATGGTTCGCCTGCTTTTTCGGCGGATGGAAAGACGCTTTATTTTGCTTCAAACCGGGCGGGTGGCGCAGGAGGGATTGATATTTACCGTACCAGTATTGACGCATCAGGTCGGTTCAGCCGTCCGGTCAATATGGGCCGCGACATCAACACGCCCGGCGACGAGATGTTCCCATACGTAGCACCGAACGCGAAATTATACTTTGCGTCTGATGGCCATCCGGGCCTAGGAAAATTGGACATTTTCGTAGCGACCCGCTCGGGTGGCGTTACACGGGTTGAGAACATGGGGCAGCCAATCAACTCGCCTGCCGATGATTTTGGCCTGATTTACACGGGAGATGCCAGGGGTTTTATGTCCTCAAATCGGGGAGGTGGTAAAGGTGACGACGACATTTATTTCTTCCAGGAAGGTCTAACTCCATCCACACCAACGATTGCTCAGAATCCACCCGCCAGCAGTGCGCCGAAAACGGTACGTTACTTCATTGCTGGAACGGTTTCCGCCAATGAAACGCCTGTTGCTCCGCTTGATTCGGCCAGAGTCAGGATTCTGGATGATGCAACAGGTCAGCCGGTTGCCGAAGTGACGACCGGACAGCCGGGTACATTTGGTAAATACCCATTAACGGAAGGCAAGGATTATACGATTCTGGCTGAACGAAAAGGCTATCTAACGCGTCGGGAGCCGTTTACGATGCAGGGGAAAAGCATTCCTGAGGTTTTCCTGACCAAGCCGCAGACCGATACTACGTTTAACGTAGCGATTCTGATGGATAAGTCGGTGCTGAACAAGACGTTCGTTCTTGAAAACATTTACTACGATCTGGATAAATACAACATCCGGTCTGATGCATCACCCGAACTCGACAAGATCGTTGTGATTCTGAAAGACAACCCTACGCTCAAACTTGAGCTCAGTTCGCATACCGACGTTCGTGCGCCAGATGCTTACAACATGAAATTGTCGCAGAATCGAGCGAAAGCAGCGGTTGATTACATTGTGTCGCAGGGTATTTCGGCAGATAGATTAGTTGCGAAAGGCTACGGCGAGACTCGTTTGGTGGTCAAAAATGCCAAAACCGAAGAGGAGCACCAGCGCAATCGCCGGACAGAAATCAAGATTCTGGAGCTGTAAAGAATACTTAAACATTCACCTAAGAGGTTGGTTGATAGCTGTATCAATCAACCTCTTTTTTATGCAAAACGATAAACTCCGGCAGTTCTTCGTCATGTTCAGTATCCTGCTGCTGATCGTGATGAACTACCTTTCCAACGTCGGTGCGTTCGGTGGACAAACCAACGGTGATATCTCCTGGAAATACCAGACGCTGGTAACGCCGGCAGGCTATGCGTTTTCCATTTGGGGGATTATTTTTCTGGGATTACTGGCCTTTGCCATATATCAGGCATTTCCATCGCAGCGGACAAATGCACGATTTAGGGCCGCAGGATGGTGGGTTGTGCTGAATGCAGTTTGTAATGCCATCTGGAGTCCACTTTTCAACAACGAACGTATCGGACTGGCTTTGGTGGTTATTCTGGTAATGCTTTTCTCACTCGTTATTATAGAACAACGGCTACTGGCGAGGCCGCATATGCCACTAGTGTCTACTGATCAGGGAACTACTCTTCCTGAATCGTCGGCTTCTACAAAGGAAACCTGGTTAGCGCGAATTCCGTTTTCGATTTATTTCGGCTGGCTAACCGTCGCCACGATTTTGAACGTAGCGGTTTTCCTGAAAGCAACGGATTTTAGCCTGATGGGATTTAACGAGTCAACCTGGGCAATCGTTATCCTGATCATTGGGTTGCTGATAGGAACAATAGTTTTTAACCGGTATCGAAGTGTGGCCTACATTTTGGTCTTTGCCTGGGCGTACGTAGCGATCGCCGTAGAGCAAAGTGATTATAACCAAATTCAACTTGTGGCCGGGGTGGGGGCAATTAGCGCGGTTGTTCTGGCTGTCAGGGGGTTATTGAATCGAAAGATTCCAGTTTATACGTAGTGTGGGCGGAATTCCACCCACACTACGTATTTCTATGCTTCGTCTTCCAGCACCGTGATGCTGTTGATTTTATCGCCCTGCTGAATCTGATCGATTATGTCCAGACCGTCGACAACCTTCCCGAAAACGGTATGATTGCGGTCGAGGTGGGCTGTGTTCTGACGGTTGTGGCAGATGAAAAACTGCGAGCCACCCGTATTACGTCCCCGGTGAGCCATTGACAAAACGCCCCGATCGTGGTACTGATTTTCGCCGGTTAGTTCACAATCAATCGTATAACCTGGTCCACCCGCGCCAGTGCCCGTTGGGTCACCTCCCTGAATCATGAAATTTGGAATAACGCGGTGAAATTTAATGCCGTCGTAGAATCCTTTTTTCGCAAGTGTAATAAAGTTGTTAACCGCTTTAGGGGCATCTTTCTCGTAAAACTCGATAAGCATGGTACCCTTGTCGGTGTTCATTTGTGCCTTTGGCATAACCTGAATCATTTTTTGTTGTAGCTACAAAATTACAATGATTTCTGGTCAATGTCAGGCGGGGTTTTAGTCACCTACTAAGTTTATACAGTTGGTGAGCCCTCAGCTTGGTACGTAGCTTTACCAATTACAAGCGATTGTATCGCCAATTTATTCTAAAAATAGTACTATTTATGGATTCGCTTTTTTGGAATAATGCAACTAAATTGCCTGACTATAAGTTGGAAAGGAAAATTAGTACTTGTTAGCTTCTTGTTTTTGTTCAATACTACTCAACGCTATTTGCTTACTGAGTAATAGTACTCGGGTAGGTTTTACTACCTGTGTGGTTGTCGTCTTTTAGAATAATTTATTACAATAAGTTACTGTGGAAAATCAATCGATTCCTTACTACGATAATCTGCCTGATTTTTTGAAGGCCGTAAAATCAATCGACTCCACAAACCGGTGCTTTGGCCTATTCCCGTTTGAGCAATTCGGTGGTCCGGGTGAGGTGATTCCACCTTTTCGGAGCAGTACCTACGTAGCGGCTTTAGTAACCGAAGGAACGGGTACCATTCATCTGGATGGTGTTCCGTACTCTGTCCAGCCGGGCACACTCTATTTCCTGCGTCCCTGGACGGTTCGGTCGATACACAAGCAGGATCAATGGCATGGCTACGTGTTGATGTTTACGTCGGAATACGTAACAAAACGGTCGGTACTTTCTGATCCGATGCGGGAGTATCCTTTCTACCGCAAAGGTGCCCAACCCCTCATTCACATTGCGCCCGCCGACGTAGCTGAACTATACAGTCAAATTGAGTTGATTGATAAGGAGTTTGCCCATCCAACCCGCTCGAAAGCAGACCGGCTTGATATAACCTATCATTTATTACAGTCATTGATGATTAAGAGTCGGCAGATTTACCGTGAAACGCTTTCGGCGACAGACTATTCCCAGCCTGTATCATTGGTTGAACGATTCCAGAGCCTGTTACAAATGTATTATCTGCCTGATCCCAGTCAGACAGCACCTGTATTGCTGACGGTTCATGAAGCTGCCGACCGACTGCATATCCATCCGCATTATCTGAGTGATATCCTGAAGAAATATACGGGTAAAACAGCGCTGCAACACATCCGCGAGCGGACGGCCTTTGAAGCCCAGAACCTGATCCGTAATACAGACCTGACGGTAGCCGAAATTGGTTACCGGCTTAATTTCGAAGACCCATCAAATTTTACGAAGTTCTTCAAGAGTATCATGGGCATAACCCCTCGGGCTTACCGTGATCAGTTGTATGCACTAGCTGCGTAAACCGGAGGTGACTGGTAATTTTACTGACTCAACTTTAGGAATCTGCATTTTTTACCAGTGAATCTACAAAACCTACCTGTTTCGCTGATAGGACCACTGGTAATTTTGTCCCAGTACCAGATAGAGTTAATACGTAACTCTGTTGATGCCAATCACTTCTCAAGCTTACTATGTGGATTGTCCGCTTAGCGTTAGAAAAAAAATACACCATCGCCGTTATGGCGTTGCTGATAATGATTATGGGTGGGTTGGCCGTTACGCAAATGCCGACCGATATTTTTCCGCGTATTAATATCCCTGTCGTTTCGGTGTTATGGGGCTATAACGGCCTTTCTACCAACGAAATGGAGAAGATGATTACCAACTTCTCCGAAACAGCTATCATCAACAACGTTAGTGATATTCAGCGGCTCGAATCGCAGACGTATAATGGTACTGCGGTGCTGAAAATCTATTTTCAGCCATCTGTAAAAATTGAGGAAGCCATTGCCCAGGTAACGGCTATTTCGCAGACGATTCTGGTTCGGATGCCGCAGGGTACGCAACCGCCCCTCATTGTCCGCTACAATGCTACTGACGTACCGGTACTCCAGTTAGGTCTTTCGTCGGATAGCCTGACTGAGCCCCAAATCACTGACTACGCCCAAACGCGGGTACGTCCGCAAATTTCGACGGTGCCGGGAAGTCGTCTATCGCAGGCGTTTGGGGGGAAAACTCGCCAGATTATGGTGGATCTGGAGCCGGATCAATTAATCGCCTATAACGTAACGCCTGAAGAAGTTACGAACGCAGTTTCTGCGCAGAACTTAACCTTGCCGAGCGGTTCACTACGGTTGGGGGAGCGGGAATACAATGTACGCCTGAACTCAAAGCCTGATGTTATTACGACGCTGAACGACGTGCCGATCAAGGTCGTTGGCGGCACAACCGTTCACATGCGCGACGTCGCTAATGTTCACGATGGAGCAGCTGTTCAGGCAAATATCGTGAAGCAGGATGGGAGTAAGGGCGTGTTGATGAGCATTGTTAAAACCGGGAATGCTTCCACAACGGAGATTGTTGATAAGATCCGTAATACCATTTTGCCGACCGTACGGGCTGCGGCACCCTCAAATTTGCGGATTCAGGAGCTTTTCGATCAATCGGTTTTTGTGCGGGCGTCGATCAAAGGGGTATTGGTTGAAGGCATGATTGCCGCCTTGCTGACAGCCGCCCTGATCCTGCTGTTTCTGGGAAGCTGGCGTAGTACGCTGATCGTGGCTATTTCCATCCCGCTGTCAATTTTATCCTCGCTCATTACCTTATATCTACTGGGCGAAACGCTGAATATCCAAACCCTCGGCGGATTGGCGCTGGCTATCGGGATTCTAGTGGATGATGCAACGGTAACGATCGAGAATATTCACCGTAACGAAGAATTGGGCATGCCGCTACGTCAGGCCATCTTGGAGGGCGCGCAACAGATTGCGACGCCAACACTCGTGTCGACACTGACAATCTGTATCGTGTTCACGTCGGTGCTGTTTCTGGAAGGTCCCGCCCGGTTCCTGTTTGGCCCCCTGGCCGAAGCCGTCGTGTTTGCCATGCTGGCTTCTTATGTTCTTTCCCGAACACTGGTTCCGGCCCTGGCTGACCTGATGCTACGGGGGGAAAAGCATGGAGCAGAGGGCATGGGGCATGGGGAAACGCCCCGCGTTACGCTCTACAGCCGATTTAATGCAGGTTTTGAGCGTTTTCAGAATAAATACATTGGTGCACTGGAATGGGTTCTGGCGAATCGTAAGCTTGTCTTAGCCTTATTTTTGGGCGTTGTCATCTTTACCGGCGTCCTGATTCCGTTTGTCGGTCGCGATTTCTTCCCACGGGTTGATGCCGGGCAGATCAAATTACACATGCGGGCACCGGGCGGCACGCGGCTCGAAGCATCGGAGCAGATAGCCGCTAAAACCGCCGAGATTGTTCGGGAAGTAATTCCGGAAGAAGAAGTTGGTTCGATCATCAGTAACATCGGCCTGACCTCGGAGCGCTACAACTTTATTTTTACCGATAACTCTTCCGTTGGCGCGTCGGATGCCGAATTGCTGATTTCACTCAGTGAAGAGCGTTCGCATGCAACCGACGACTATGTCCGTGAAATACGCGCTCGTTTGCGGGAAGAAATGCCGGACGTTACGTATTTTTTCCTGCCTGCCGACATTGTTAGCCAGATTCTGAACTTCGGTCTGACGTCGGCCATTGACGTGCAGGTGTCGGGTTTCGACCGGGCCAATAACCTGAAGGTGGCCCGCGAAATGCGCGAAAAAATTGCTCAGATTCCGGGTGCTGTCGATGTTCACCTGCATCAGGTGCTGGATGCTCCCGAGTTGTATCTGGATATTGACCGCGAACGGGCCGGACAACTGGGTCTGACCGAGCAGCGTGTCGCGACGAATATGAATATTTCGTTGAGCGGTACGGGGCAAACCCGGCCGAACTTCTGGCCTGATCCAGCCACCGGATTCCCGTATCTGATTGCCGTACAGACGCCACCGTACAAACTGGACTCCTACGAAAAACTGCTACGTACGCCCATCATACCGGGTCAGATTTCGCCCCAATTGTTAAGCAACGTAACGACGGTGAAACGCACGACGACGCCTGTTATTATCAACCGGGTTAACACGCAACCGAGCTACGATGTGTATGCCTCCGTCGAGAAAACGGATTTGGGATCGGTAGCCAAGGCACTGGAAAAAATTAAAGCCGATTATAAAACGCAGCTTAAACCGGGTAATACCATTTCTATTCGGGGACAGGTTGAAAGTATGGAAAGTGCCTTCAATCGGCTGGGAATAGGCATCGTCTTTGCGGCTTTGCTGGTGTATCTGCTGATGGTTGTCAATTTCCAGTCGTTCCGCTATCCGTTTATTATCATTACGGCCTTGCCGGGTGCGTTGTGCGGTATGGTCTGGATGCTGTTTCTGACTGGTACAACCTTTAGTATTCCGTCGTTGATGGGAGCTATCATGAGTGTGGGCGTAGCGACGGCAAACAGTATTCTGCTGGTTAGTTTCGCGAAAGATCATCTGCCCGAAGTGGGGGGAAGTGCTTATGAAGCAGCGCTGGAAGCCGGTCGAACCCGGCTGCGTCCCATCCTGATGACGGCTATTGCCATGATCATCGGGATGTTGCCTATGTCGCTGGGATTGGGCGAAGGTGGCGAACAGAATGCTCCATTAGGTCGAGCTGTAATTGGTGGGTTGCTGCTGGCAACCTTCACTACGTTACTTTTTGTCCCCGTCGTGTTTAGTTATCTGGCCGGTAAAAAGAGAACAGCTTAAAAGAATTCAGGAAAATGAATCTGATTTATCACATCGTTTCCGCAACAGACTGGGCGAAGCAGGAAAGCCAGCCGGATTATGAAGCGAGTAGTTTGCAGACCGAAGGATTTATCCATCTGTCGACAAAAGAACAGGTTGATGGTGTGCTGAGCCGCTATTATCAGAACGTACCTGATTTGTTACTACTGCATGTTGACGTGGAGAAGCTGACGCAGGAATTACGCTACGAAACGGCCACGAACAATGACCAGTTTCCGCATCTGCACGGGCCGCTCAACAAAACCGCAGTAATAGCTATTGAAAAATTGAACTAATTGTCTTTTAAGTACTTATATGAAATTCTTTCGCATCACTATTCCACTGCTGGCACTGATCGCCGTCTTTGTGTTTTTCGGGGTACTGCCCCGCATTCGCAACACGCAGGAATTGCAGGCGGCTGCCGAGCAGGAAAAAAATCGCGATCCAATCGTTAACACCGTGCGGCTGAAACACTCGTCGGACACGACGGGACTAACGCTGCCCGGTCAGATTCAACCGTATCGACAAACCCCCCTGTATGCTCGCACACAAGGCTTTCTGCGTCGGTGGTACGTCGATATTGGTGCTCAGGTAAAAGAGGGACAGGTTTTGGCGACCATCGATGTGCCCGAACTTGATCAGGATATTGCCCGAGCAAAAGCCGATCAGCAACTGGCTAAAACCAACCTTGAACGCTTGCAGAGCGTTCAGTTGCCGGGGGCCATTGCCAAACAGGATATCGATACCCGTCAATCTGGCGTGTCGGTCGCGCAGGCCAATCTCGGTCGACTAGAAGCCTTGAAGGATTTGCAACAGATCCGGGCACCGTTCAGCGGAGTGATCACCAGCCGCACCGCCGAAAATGGTAATTTGGTATCGCCGGGAGCGGGGCAGCCTTTGTTTACGATCTCAGAGTTAGGCATGTTGCGGGTGTTCATCGACGTACCACAAACTTATTATCAATACATCAAGGTAGGCATGCCCGCTACGGTGACAATACCTGAGCTGAAAAACCGGACATTTGCCGGAAAGGTTGTGCGCACATCGGGTACGTTACGGAGCGATTCACGGACCTTATTAACCGAAGTCGCCATTCCGAACCCGAAGCGGGAGTTACCTTCGGGTTTGTATAGTCAGGTTAAGTTTGATATGATTGCTGCCAATTCGCCCATTCTGATTCCGGCCAACGCGTTGCAAATGACGCCACAAGGTGCGCAGGTCGTTGTTGTGGACGCCGATCAGCGGGTACGCTTTGTGCCCATCACACTCGGCCGCGATTATGGCATTACGCTCGAAGTCGCGAGTGGGTTAACCGGTCGGGAGCTTGTTATTACTAATCCAAACGACCGTCTGCGTGATGGTCAGAAAGTTCGGTTTCGGAAGTCCGTTGCTGAAAAAACCGTAGCGTTGCGATGAACAAATTTTTTAGTAGTGCTTTTTTAGTAAGTAGTCTAGTTTTTCAGGCAACGGCGCAAACCACGCCACTCAACGCGCCGGGAGGTGCTGTAACGATTCAGCCACAGGCCCCAACTACCAACGCGGGGCCAGGGTCCAGCGCTGCGTCGACAGCCGTTGGGTATCCGAACGGCCAGGCGCCAGCTTTCACGATCAGCGGTTTCAAGCGCTTTGGTGATCCAACGCTTGAGTCTCTCCTTCAGTTAGGTCTGGATAATAGCCCGAACATCAAATCAGCGCTGAGTCGTCTGGAAGAAGCTCGGATTCGGGTCAAGATCGCGCAGTCATTTTTATCGCCGTCGTTGCGAAGTTCAGCGTTAATAACCACCCAAAGTTTGTCGGAGCGTCGGCCGCTCTCGGTGGCTAATCAGGCAGATTTATTGCCCCGGTTCCAGCTAAACACCTTTCAATTGCTGCCAATTGATGCCAGCTATGAGCTGGATTTATTCAAACGAATTCGCAACGGTATCGTTGTTGCGGACTTGCAAGCGCAGGCCAACGATGCCGATTATCAGTCGTTTCGTCTGAGTCTGGCCTCCGATATTGCCCGGACGTACATGCTTATCCGGGGCAATGATGCTGAGCAGGCCGTTTTTCGACGCAATATCCAATCGCGTGATACCACACTTGCTATTATTCGTGAGCGCTTCCGTGTTGGGTTGATCAATCAGATCGACGTTCAGCGGGCCGAAACCGACTATGCCGGTCTACAGGTTACGCTGAAAGGGCTTGAACGGGCACGTATCGAGTTGGTGAATGGACTGGCGCAATTATGTGGACAAGACCCAACGCAATTCTCGATTTCGTCGGGTACGTTGCCGACAGCTGTGCCCGTATATCCGTATGCCAGTGTGTCACCGGAACAGATTCAGCGTCGCCCCGATTTATTGCAGTTCAGCCGACAGAATCAAATTGCAGCTGCCCAGGTA
Organism: Spirosoma endophyticum; assembly: GCF_900112365.1. Classification (GTDB taxonomy): domain Bacteria; phylum Bacteroidota; class Bacteroidia; order Cytophagales; family Spirosomataceae; genus Spirosoma; species Spirosoma endophyticum. The sequence continues at coordinate 185,680 of NZ_FOLQ01000009.1, forward strand.
ACGCTTCAGCAGTCCACTACGTTGCCACGTGTGACGCTGGTAGGATCTGGTGGAATTCTTTCCGGTAAGATTGGAAACTGGGTTACGCCCAGCGCTGCCACGTATATTGTGGGTATTAATGCATCGGTTCCGCTCTATGAGGGGCACCGCGCTCGTCAGAACATCGCGCTTTCGAGGCAGTTCACGCAAACCAACCAGCAAACGTATCAGCAGGCATTGCAGCTAGCGCAGCGTGATGCTGAAACCGCTCTGGATAACCTTACACTGTTGCGCCAGCAGATCGATCTGCAGGGGCAGACGCTGGCACTGGCTCGTCGGACGGAGCAGTATAACCGCGAACTCTACATTCGGGGACTGGCTACGTATCTGGAAGTTCTTGATGCCCAACGAACGATTCTTACCACTGAGCAGCAATTAGTACAGCTCCGGAGTCAGGAAGTTCAATATGCAGTAGCCTTGTTACGGTCTGTGGGGGGCGACTACTAAAAAATTTGACAGAGAAAAGAAACCTATAAGTCGAAATCCTAAACTTTTCCAGCGTAAAACTGTAAGTTAGTGGCAACTTTGTTACAACATTACTATTAAGTACCAATGAATCATACGTATGTCATTATTATGGCGGGAGGAGTCGGAACACGGTTCTGGCCTTTCAGCCGGACGAGTTATCCTAAACAATTTCACGATGTACTTGGCACGGGCCGAACATTGCTTCAGCAAACCGCCGATCGATTTGATGGCGTATGTCCCTCCGAAAATATATTTATCGTTACCAGTGCGCTTTACAAAGACCTCTGCCAGCAGCAACTTCCGCAACTGACAGACGATCAAATACTGTGTGAGCCCATTGCCCGAAATACCGCGCCCTGTATCGCCTACGCCTGTTACAAAATTGCGCAGCAAGACCCCGAAGCCAACATCGTAGTGGCTCCGGCTGATCACATTATTATAAAAGAAGAGGAGTTCAAACGTACCATTCAGTCGGCGCTGGATGCGACGAAAGAGCAGGACATTCTGGTAACGCTCGGTATCCAGCCCAGCCGCCCGGATACGGGTTACGGCTACATTCAGTATATTCCTGAGTCGGAGAAAACGATCAAAAAAGTTAAGACCTTCACGGAAAAACCACACCTTGAGCTAGCTCAGCAGTTTGTAGAGAGTGGTGAATTCGTGTGGAATGCGGGTATTTTCGTCTGGAATGTCCAGTCTATCATTAAAGCTTTTGAGGCTTATTTACCTGAAATTGCCGAGATTTTTGCCGAAGGAACGGGCAAGTATTATACCAGCCACGAGAAAGCATTTATTGACAGAGCTTATTCACTAACCAGCAGTGTGTCGATTGACAACGGGGTGATGGAAAAAGCCAAGAACGTCTATGTCGTGCTGAGTGATTTTGGATGGTCGGATTTAGGTACGTGGAAATCCCTCTATGAAGTGTCGGATAAGAACGACGATCTCAACGTGATTGACGGCCATATCATGTTGTATGATACCAAAAACTGTATTATCAAAACGCCGAAAGACCGTCTGGTGGTGGTTAATGGCTTAGACGGCTACATTGTCGCTGAATACGACAACGTATTGATGATTTGCCGCAAGGAAGAAGAGCAAAAGGTGAAAAACTTTGTTGCCGACGCTAAAGAGCGGGGCGCGGAGTTTGTTTAAATAAGCTGTCAGGAGGTGGTCAGTAAGGTTAGGAAATAGTTAGTTATTGTTTGGCTACTTCCTGATCATACCTGACTACCTCCTGACCATATTATACAATGGCGGAAACACTCTGTTCGTTAGCTTTACGAACTGCTGATTAATCTGTGAAAAAAGTTCTCTACTTAAGTCTGGTATTACTTCTGGCCAGTTTGCTCATTACATGTAAAGAAAAAAACGCCGATTTTTCGCCCGGCACCGTTGACTCACGCCTTACTGGCTCGTGGCAGCTTTATGAACGCCGATTTTCCAAAGATTCGGTACTGTTCTCCTATATATCACAAAAAGATTCTACTCTTAATAAAGACTCCATTTACGTTGTAACGATTGATACGATACGCATCAGCCGTGATACGTCTTTCTACACCACAAAACGCTACCCGAGCGCCCCTCCCCAAACGTTGACATTCGGCACTGACGGCACGCTAAGTCGCAGCGGTACCGAAATGACGTATTACGCTCCGATTAAATATTACCGGATCGATCCAACTTACCCCGACAGTCTATTTATTAATTTTTTCATTAGTACGAACCGGGCAAATGTCCCCTTTCTGCAAGGCCTGGAGTTTAAAAAAGATACGTTATTGCTGAAGCCGTTTTGCGAGCAATACTGCTATTCTAAGTTTATCCGGGTTCGCTAATTCGTTTGTAAAAGGCAGAAGAATAGCGTAATAATTAACCGTAATTTGATAAAATCAATACGTTAAGAATGGTTCTGAAAAATACAACATTGACTACAGTCTTAATGGCTGTATGTGTCCTTTGCGCCTGGTCGCCGGTGCTCGCGCAATCTACACTGACACTGGATCAGTTGACTCAAAAAATCAATGCTGAACTAGCTAAACAGCCGGGTACCTTCGCTGTCGCCTTTCGGGATTTAACCACGGGTAAGGAACTACTGATTCGGGAGCGGGAGACATTTCATGCGGCCAGTACCATGAAAACACCCGTTATGATTGAAGTGTATAAGCAGGTCGCTCAGCATAAAATGGCCCTTGCTGATTCTATAACGATCACAACGGAGTTCAAAAGCATTGTCGATGGTAGTCCATACAGTTTGCGGGCTACGGATGATAGTGATACCAGTATTTACAAAGCCGTTGGAACCAAGCGGACATTGGCCGCCTTAGTTTATGACATGATTATTGTGAGTAGCAACCTGGCTACGAACCTGGTAATCGAGCGCGTAGGTGCCCAGAACGTAACAAAAACCATGCGCGACCTGGGCACAAAGGATATTCAGGTCCGGCGGGGTGTGGAAGACAACAAAGCGTTTGCGCAAGGGCTCAATAACACGACGACCGCTTATGACCTGATGGTAATTTTCGACAGGATTGCTACGGGAAAGGCGGTGAGTCCTGAAGCTTCGAAAGCGATGATTGCTACGTTGCTGGATCAGAAATTCAATACCGCCATTCCGGCAAAGCTCCCGAAAGACGTAAAAGTGGCGCATAAAACCGGCTCCGTAACTGGCGTTCGGCATGATTCGGGTATTGTTTTTCTGCCCGACGGTCGGAAGTATGTGCTGATTCTTCTGTCGAAAGATATTAAAGATGACAACGCTACGTTAGGTGTCATGGCAACGCTGTCAGAATGGATTTATCAGTATGTAATGCAGGGATAGGCACTTGCCTATCCCGACTATCCATAAAGCTTGACTAACGCCCGAACCGGAAATTTGCCAGCACCTTTTTGGAACGGGCACTCTAAGTAAGTTTTTGCAGGTATCTGCGTTGCTAAAATTTGCGATAAGTTATCACTACGTTGTCTGCCAATCCTTACGGCGTAACACTGGTCCAGCCTTGCGCCCGAATTGGTGTTTGCTGACCAGCTTTGGTCGACAGCACGATTTGGGTTGGGTCAGCGGTGAGGTAGCCAATAGCCGTAATTCGGGCGTTGTTTGCCAGCTTCTCGTAGGCGTGCGGATTAACCGTAAATAGTAATTCGTAGTCCTCGCCCCCGTTCAGCGCAGCCGTAATGGGACTGATCTTAAACTCGTCGGCGGCCAGGAGCGTCTGGTCATCAACGGGAATATTTTCATCAAAAATTATGGCACCCGTGCCCGACTGGTGGCAAAGATGAAGCAGTTCAGACGCTAGCCCATCCGAAATGTCAATCATCGCCGTGGGTCGAACGCCAAGGTCACGCAACTCATGAACCATGTCGGTACGGGCGTCGGGACGTAGTTGGCGCTGCACCAGATACGCCCGCTCTTCCGAAAGATTAGGCTGCATGTTCGGGTCAGCCAGAAACACTTGTTTCTCCCGTTCCAGTAATTGCAGGCCGAGATAAGCTGCACCCAGATCGCCCGTTACGCAAATGACATCGTTAGGTTGCGCCGTATGTCGGTACGTAATCAGATCTTTTGGAACCTTGCCCAATACCGAAACGGAAATGATAAGTCCCGAACGAGAGGCTGTTGTATCGCCACCCACTAAATCCACATTATAGGCTGCACAAGCCGCCCGGATGCCCTCATACAACTCGTCAATGGCTTCAACCGGAAACCGGCTGCTCAGGCCTATGTTGACGGTTAGCTGAATGGGGAGCCCGTTCATGGCCGCAATGTCGGAGACGCCAAACGTAACCGCTTTATAGCCAAGGTGTTTCAGTGGTACGTAGGTCAAATCGAAATGAATGCCTTCTACAAGCATATCGGTAGACAGCAGTCCGTAATCGTCACCCCAGGTAAAAACGGCGGCATCATCGCCGATACCCCGTATCGTTTCGATATGAGCGGGCGTAGGCGTCGCCTGCCGAATGCGCTCAATCAGGCCAATTTCGCCCAGTGTATTTAAATCAGTCATAGTGTTAAATCTAAACCTATAGGCCGGGCCCGCAATGGCAGACCGTGCCGAAGCGGTTTTGGAAACCTTATAGATTTGAACAAAAAAGCCGTTCCGCTTGATATACGGAACGGCTTCATGCGGTAATTAGTTTGCAAAATCCTACTGACTCGTAAGCGTGTATTTATTTATTTTACCGCCCGTTTTTAAGCTACCCTTTGTTCTTGTAATAACTAAATTGTTGTCGTCGATGGAATTGATCGTAAACGAAACGGCCGGACCATCGCTCGGAGGAGGATTCAGGTTCGTCAGGCTAAGGGTCTGATCATCAGGGACTGCATACTGGCCAACGAATGTATTGCCATCATATTCTGTATAACTGACGGCCGGTGGTTTGCTTAGGTCGAGTTTAAATTTAGCATAGTCCCTTATATTACTGGCTCCCCCCTTTATATAGACGGTCACGTTGTCTTCCTCGACTTTGGTAGCTGTCCATACTTTAGCGATTAGCTCCGAGACAGGCGGTGTGGACGTCTTTTTGCATCCCGTTAATGAACCGACAAGTACCATTGCCGAAAGCAAAGCGATGACGGAAGTCTTTCTCATAATCAATTGATACATATAAACAGAAGTGGCTAAGTTACGTTATTTTTGTGGTCACTCGCAAAATCGGTACCCAATAATTCGTTCGGTTGACTTAACGGAGGGATACCGGCCAACTCTTCCCAATTTGATGCTATCGTTTACCCGCTCGCAGTTAGCTTTACGTAACGGACAGGACCGCGACGAAATCTGGTGTGCTTACGAAGGCCTTATTTACGACGTATCGGCTTCGCGCTTGTGGCGTAATGGTCACCATTATGAACATTGGGCTGGTCAGGACCTAACGAACGAACTGATTGATGCTCCCCATACCGACGGCGTTTTTGCCAAATTTCCGGTTATTGGAAAATTAGTTTAATGCTCCGGGTTTAACGGTCTTTATGTTAATCCTTGAGCTATAAACGTTGAATTGTAAATCGTACTACCAATGCTTTTAATTGCCGACAGCGGCTCTACCAAAACCGATTGGCGTCTGGTTTCTTCCGATGGGCAGCCCCGCGCTATTCAAACGGATGGATTCAATCCATATTATCAGACGATCGATCAAATAGTCGTTACGTTACGTAGGCAATTGACACCGTATCTGAACGATGCGGATATTAGTAATGTGTTTTTTTATGGAACCGGCTGCACGGGTCCAACCGTAAATTATATCGTTGCCGATGCCCTGAGGGCCGTATTGCCCAGTTTGCAAACCGTTACTGTGAACAGTGATATGCTGGGGGCGGCCCGAGGAAGTGCAGGACAAGAACCCGGCATTATTTGTATTTTAGGGACTGGGTCGAATGCGTGCTGCTATGACGGGACGCAAATCATACGGGGCATCCAGTCGTTGGGATTCTGGTTGGGTGACGAAGGGAGCGGGGGCTATCTGGGCAAGACGCTCTTACGCGATTTTTTTCAGGAACGACTTCCTGCCGATCTTAAAGCTGCTTTCCAGAATCGGTATGCTCTCGACCGGGCAACACTACTGGAGAACGCCTATCAAAAGCCATACCCGAACCGCTATTTCGCGTCGTTTACGACCTTTCTTGCCGACCATCTCACCCATCCGTATATCGCTACGTTGGTAAGTGACGCGTTTACACTTTTCCTGACTACCTACGTTAAACGCTTTCCTGAAGCGGACAAGTGGCCGGTTAATTTTGTGGGGTCAATCGCCTATTATTTTGCCGAACCGCTACGTCTGGCTGTGCAGAAATCGGGGTTGCAACTGGGAAATATCCTAAAAGCACCCGTCGAGCGATTGGTTGAATTTCATAAAGATGAATGAGTTCCGGCGGTTCGCCGTACCTTTGTATAAAGAATTTAATAAAACACTGAGGGAGCTACACCGAGTTACACAAAGAAAACTCTGTGTAGCGAGTGTAGCTCCCTCCGCGTTTTATTAAAAGACAATCTGAATAGTAATGGCAAATCGGTATTTTTTGAAAGTAAAAGACGTCGTTCGGGAAACAACCGACGCCGTGACCATAAGTTTCTGGCATCCTATCAGTGAAGAAATTCGCTACCAGCCGGGCCAGTTTTTGACCTTCCTGCTCAACATCAACGGCCAAAAAGTCCGTCGGTCTTATTCCATGGCATCGTCGCCCCATGTCGACGTATCATTATCAGTATCCGTAAAGCGCGTACCGGGTGGACTTGCTTCTAATTATCTCTACGAACGGATCAAACCCGGCGATATTCTGGAAACGCTGGAGCCAATGGGTACATTTGTTCCAAAACTTGATGTGCAGAGCCGTCGGACGATTGTGCTGATTGGGGCAGGTAGTGGCATTACGCCCCTGTTCTCAATGGCTAAATCGACGCTTCACGTTGAGCCAAACAGCCGCGTCTGGTTGATTTATGGCAATCGCAATCAGGATTCTATTATCTATAAAGCGCATTTGGATGCCATGGAGCAGGCTTACGGCCGATCACGGTTTCAGGTGACTCACATTCTGAGCCAGCCATCGTACGGCTGGACAGGAGAAACAGGACGCCTGAATCAGCACACCTTGACGAAGCTTTTCGACCAATTGCCCGCTACCGAGCGTCAGAACGCGAGTTTCTACCTCTGTGGGCCCGATGGCATGATGGCCGAAGCCCGCTCCGCCTTGTCGCTGGTAGGTGTATCGACCGAGCGTGTACACAAGGAAAGTTATGCGACGGCCCCCGTTGCTGCTGGCGACGTAGTGGAAGAGCCAATGACGGCCGCAGACAGCGGTTCGCCGGAAGTGACGGTGTTGTATGAAGGCAGTGAATATAAGTTTGCTGTAGCTCCGCATCAAACTATTCTGGAAGCCGCATTGGACCTGGATATTGATCTGCCGTATTCCTGTCAGGCGGGCATGTGCACAGCCTGTCTGGGTCGTTGCATCTCGGGAAAAGTGAAACTGGATGAAGAAGATGGCCTATCCGACTCAGAGCTGAAAGCGGGCTACGTACTGACCTGTGTAGCTCACCCCGTCGGACGGGACGTAGTGATCGAAATTGAGTAATGTAATGGCTTACGTCCCGTCCGGGTGGCGAAGACATGGGTATAATTTTTAAACCTGTCTTTTACACCCGGACGGGACGTAAGCCATTATAACGTATCAAATCAAGCTTGCCTTCAATTAATCATTTTCAACTTTCGGGACTAAAGGACTTTTGGGTGATTTCGGTATGGCAACTTTTGCACGAGGGCTAGCAGGAGCGGGTGCAACTGGTGCCAGACGCGGATGTGCTGGCATAGCCGGTGTTGCCGGATGAACAGCGTTCGGAGCAACGGCTGGGCGTGGTGTACGCATAATTCGTGGTGTACGAGCCGGGCGGGGAGCCAGTTCTGGCGCTTCGTGTATTTCCAGTCGTTCTAATGGCTCCATGGCATCTGGTAGGAATCGCGCTATTTCGTCGCCATATTGACCGAGCTGATCGGCAAGTTGATTAATCTGGGCGTCGAGCTGCTCCGATTCATGTTTCAACTTGTCCATCGGCAGTTTGAATTCATCCTGTTTTAGTTTGAGTTGATCAACCTGCTTACTTAATTCTTCCGCATTTCCTTCAATTTTCTTAATCTCCGGCTCAAGGGCGGCTAACTGCTTTTCAACCTCAGCCTGACTCAATTTTTGCTTGCCTTCATTTTCCAGCAACCGTTGATGCTTTTCGATCAGGGCTTCCCGCTGTGCCATCAATTTGTTTTGCCGCCACATAAATACCTCCTGATTTCGATTCAGTTCGTCAATCGGAAATCTGAATTTTTCCATTTGTGAACGTAGTGCCTGCGCCTGCTGCGACCGTTGGGCCAAAAGCTGGCTTAAGCTGTCCATCTGACGCTGTTGATAGGCACGTCGTTTGACAAGCGAATCAGGCAATGTTTTCAACGCTCCCAAAGAAGCAAAGGCATCACTGATAATGGCATTGTAATCAGCTTTGGCTAGTCCTTCTACGGTTCCATCCGGGCTAAGCGGTACGTTATTCAGCGCCGACGCGACAATATTGTCGTAATCAATGTGGGCTAAACCTTTACCCAATGCATCCATGCCTTCGCCAAATCCCTGATTTGTCTCGATGATGGACAATAAGATATCGCGGTCTGATTTGTTTAAGGCGTCAAGAGAGAGCTGGCCAGCCATGATCTGATCGAGCTGACGCTGCAAGTGAGCTACGCGTTTGGCGGGTAATTTCTGCCCTTTCCAGATTACATAATTTACTTTCTTATTATCGGTAATGCTAAATTCAGTGCCATTGCCTGCCTTATGGCGTCTCGTTGGTTGAGGTTGCGTATTGCGTGACTTCGGCTTATCCTGCTGTTGAACGGCATAAACCGATACGCTCATTAACAGAATTGTTGCCAGGGTTAAGCCCACCAGGCTACCGTTTGAAACGAATGGTCGGGTTGGAGCGCCCAGCATCCGCCGAACACGGTGCAGTAAGTGTTGACGCTTCGAGGCAAAAGCCATCGCAAGCGCCGGTGTTTCAAGTTGCGAAAGCCGTAGCTCTTCAACACGGGCGAGTGCCTGGGCCAGAATACGTCCGTCGCCCCCACAAGCCTGCACCGCCAGATCATCGCAGCAATGCTCACGCTCCTCCCGCACCCGTGCTGATAACCACCACAGCGCTGGATGGAAAAAATACAGGATCTCTACGATCGACTGCAATAGATTGACCCCGTAATCATGGCGTTTGACATGGGCCAGTTCGTGGGCTAGCACGGCTTCGATTTCACGGGTACTCAAGTGAGCCGCCAGGCCAATCGGTAGGAGTAATACGGGTTTAAGGATACCGACAACCATTGGCATCGCAATTCGTCCCGACTCACGAACCTGCACAACAGCCCGGATGGCCAATGCCGCCCGCAGCCGATCGACCATATGGTCCCAAACAACGGTAGCAGGAAGGCTGGCCGTTTTACTTAGTTGTTGCAGATATACCCAGCCGCCCGCAAGCCGTACGCCAAACAGGGCTACGCCAATGAGGTAAGTCAGCACGAATTGACTCAGATGACTCTCCAGGAATTGTTGCATCTGCTGGTGCCAGGGAAGTGTTTGGGTAACCGTCTGCCACCGAATGGACATAATTTGACCACCTGTTAACGTAGCAGGAACTGGCAGGGTCGATGCGGGATTGTAGTACCAGACGAACGTAGCGACTGATGTCATCAGTTGCGTTAACAAGGTCAGTACGCCCACGCGGTAACGTAGCACACTTGACTGATTACGGAGCAAGTGCAAACCTATCGCTACCGGCAACACCAGCGCGAATCCCTGCCAGATGGCATGAAGCAAGGTCCAGCCTAAAGCGTCGGCAACTGGACTCGATAGAAAATTGAACGTGTTCATAAGATGTGTAAAGTCTGTTTGTCTAGAAAATCAGTTCACTAAAAGCGGATGCGTTCGCTTACTCAGACTCATCCGAGCGTCCGGCGTCCCGGTTCAGGTCATTTAAGAGATTTTTGATTTCATCCAACTCGGCGCGGGAGGCTTTGTGTTGCCCTAATACCTGCATCACGAGCTTCGAGGCTGACCCCCGAAAGGCTGTTTCCACAAAGCGATCCACCAAGTTTCGTTGCGTATCTTCCTGACTCACTATTGCTGTGTAGGTATGGGATCGGGAATCTTCCTCGCGGGAGAGCAAGCCCTTCTCATACATGATCTGCATTAATTTTAGTGCCGTTGTGTAGCCGATATCGCGGCTTTGACTCAATTTCTCGTGCACTTGCCGCACGGTGCTGGGACCATTGGCCCAGAGTACATGCAGGATTTCTAATTCCGAGTCAGTTGGCTTCATAATTTATCTACGAATAATTTCGTAGCAAACATATACGAAGCTTTTCGTAGATGCAAATTTTGTGAACAAAAAAGTTTTCTAACTGCTTACAATAAAGCCATTAATCGTTATGCTGACGAGAAGACGCTGATTTTACAGAAATAGAAAAAATCAAAAATTATCATAACTAGCGCGCTGGCCGTTGACCAGTCGTGTTACTTTGTACTATGACGTCAAACGAAACCATTAACCTGCCTGCCCGGCCCACCCGTTCATTCATTGGTGAGACAATCGAATTGAAAAGCTGGAACGATGTTAAGCCACTTTATGAGGAGTTGCTTGATCGCTCCATCGACAACGCAGAAGAGCTTCAGCAGTGGCTAGTCGATCGTAGCGAACTGGAATCTTACCTGTCCGAGAATTTCGCCTGGCGATACATCCGCATGACTTGCGACACGGCCAATGAAGAATTGGTGAAGGAACTGAATTTTTTCATCGAGGAGATTCAGCCGTCCATGACCACCTACGGTAACGACCTCGACCTGATGGCTGTTAACAGCCCTTTCCTGAGTCAATTGACCGATGAAGGGTACGACGTAATGGTACGTAGCATGAAAAAGGCGATTGACATTTTCCGGGAAGAAAATATTCCGCTTCAAACCGAGCTTCAGACCGAAGAACGCAAGTACGGTGCTATTGTTGGCGCCATGACGGTAACAATTGATGGTCGCGAAATGACGTTGCCCGAAGCCAGTGACCGTCTTCAATCGACCGATCGGGCTGTTCGTGAAGAAGCCTGGCGCAAAGTCTGGGAACGGCGCTACAAAGACCATGAGGTGCTTGATCAACTGTTTGACCGCCTTCGTGATCTCCGCCATCAAATTGCCCTTAACGCCGGTTTTACCAACTTTCGGGATTATTCATTTGCTGCGTTGGGCCGCTTCGACTACACGCCGGAAGATTGTTTTAATTTTCATGAATCAGTAGCTGAGGCTGTTGTACCCTTATTAAATGAGCTAGCCAACGAGCGCCAAAGAAAGCTAAGTGTAGATCCACTACGTCCCTGGGATACGAAAGTGGATGTGGAAGGTCGCCCACCCTTAAAACCCTTCGCTACAGGCAGCGAACTCCTCGAAAAAGCCATTACCTGCTTTGACCGGCTCGATGGCGACGGCCAACCGAAAGAGTTAGGTGACGATCTGCGCATCATGCGGGCCATGGGCCACCTCGATTTGGAGTCCCGAAAGGGTAAAGCGCCCGGCGGTTATAATTACCCACTGGAGGAAATTGGGGTGCCGTTTATCTTTATGAATGCTACGTCGAGCCTGCGTGATCTGGTGACGATGGTTCATGAGGGAGGCCACGCTGTTCACTCATTCCTGACGCGCGACTTGCCCCTGAAAGCATTCCGAAATCCACCGATGGAAGTGGCTGAACTGGCTTCTATGAGCATGGAATTACTATCAATGGATCATTGGGACGTGTTTTTTGATGATGCCAATGAACTGCGTCGTGCCAAATTACAGCACCTCGAATCCATCATCGAAACATTGCCGTGGGTCGCTACGATTGATAAATTCCAGCACTGGATTTACGAAAATCCTACCCATACGGACGCTGAACGGCGTGAAAACTGGCTTCGGATTTATACTCAATTTGCCGACACGGTAACGAACTGGGATGGCTTTGCTTTCTACCAGGAATACATCTGGCAGCGGCAACTGCACCTGTATGAAGTTCCATTCTATTATATCGAATATGGAATTGCTCAACTGGGCGCGATTGGTGTATGGCGTAATTACCGCCGAGATCCGAAAGCAGGCCTTGATGGCTACAAAAAAGCATTGAGCCTAGGCTATAAGGCACCCATACGGGAGATTTACGCAGCCGCCAACGTACCATTTGATTTTTCCCGTGAGCATATTCAGGAACTGATGCATTTTGTCTGGGAAGAAATCAAAAAACTGAATTAGTAGACTTTGATTTTTATGTCGTCAGGTCGAAATGACAAAAAAACTAATGACTAATGACTGTCGGCTAGCGACTGTTTCTTATTTTTGTCGAATCAATTCGTAATCAAGTAGCTATGAAACGCGTATTCAGTGCAGGTTTATTGGTGGTGGCAATGTTATCGCTGGCGTCCTGCGACTATCAGAAATATAACACGGTCCGTCAAAACGATTACCGTGCAAACGACTATCGTGCTGACTACCGGGCTGGTGATCCTGAAGTATATGGAACCGGTCGTGATTCGGCGGCTGTACAAACGAAATATAAATACACGCCAAATCCAGCATTAGACGCGCGGACGCAGAAAATTCGTGAGAAATTGTTTGGAAAAGGATCGCTTCAGCAGGGCGCGTAATACAAATAAATACAATGAATAATAGCGATGGATTAGCGAATAGCCGCTGATTCATCGCTATTATTTTGCTTCACCGTTTGCTAAATAGCGACGGTCGTTTGTCAGACTTACTTCTTAAAAAGCAACGTAAGTAGAGATATTTGCGTTACTTTGTTCAGTTAAACTTCCTGACAAGTAGTATTATTTGGGTATATAACTTGCCCTATGCACGTATAACGACATGAAAATTGCATTAGTTACGGGTTCGGCTGGATTGATAGGTAGCGAAGCGGTTGCCTTCTTTGCTGATAAATTCGATCTTATTATTGGTATTGATAACAACATGCGGCAGTACTTCTTTGGAGCTGATGGCTCAACGGAGTGGAATCGCAATCGACTGGCTGAAACATACAGTAACTATCTGCACCGTCCAGCTGATATTCGGGAGGTTGGTCAGTTAGAGACTATTTTTCAGGAATTTGGTACCGATATAAAATTAGTCTTGCATACGGCAGCTCAGCCCAGTCATGACTGGGCCGCCCGCGAGCCATTTACCGATTTCGGCGTCAACGCGGTCGGTACGTTGAACATGCTCGAAATGACCCGGTTGCATTGCCCAGAGGCTGTGTTTATTTTCACGTCGACCAACAAAGTTTACGGCGATAATCCCAATTTCCTGCCGCTCATTGAAACCGAAACCCGCTGGGAAATCGATCATAACCATCCCTATTTCGAAAATGGTATCGACGAGTTCATGAGCATCGATCATACCAAGCATTCTGTTTTTGGGGCCTCCAAAGTAGCCGCCGATATAATGGTGCAGGAGTACGGTCGTTATTTTGGTATGAATACTGGGGTCTTCCGGGGTGGTTGCCTGACGGGTCCGAACCACTCAGGAGCACAATTACATGGCTTTCTTTCTTATTTGATGAAGTGCGCCATAACGGGCAATCAGTACACTATTTTTGGCTACAAGGGCAAGCAGGTTCGCGATAATATCCATAGCTGGGATTTGGTGAATATGTTCTGGCATTTCTACCAGAATCCACGTCCGGGCGAAGTTTATAATGCGGGCGGAGGCCGTTACGCCAACTGTTCGATGCTCGAAGCCATTGCCCTTTGCGAAGAGATTTCGGGTAACAAAATGAATTACCAGTACTCGGAAACCAATCGTAGTGGCGACCACATCTGGTATATTTCTGATCTGACTAAATTTAAGCAGCACTACCCTGGCTGGGACTGGACCTTCGACTTAAAAGAGACGATGAGCCAGATTCACGACAGCATGGCTGCCCGGCTGTTACTTCAAAAATAACGTCTGATTTTCCTGTAGCCTTCTTTTCCGGTGATACTCGAAGGAAGTGAGGCTACAGGAAAATTATATCTCCATAATTCGTTGATTAACAACGTAGTGAAGAAGTACTCACCTACCATTTCGTTCAACACGAGCGTCATTGATTTAAAGTTGCAATGAATTTGTTATTATCTCCCCTGTTCTGGGAAGTAGGAGGCTGGCTCGCTTTTCTGTTTGTGGGAGGTTTATGCATGTGGGCTGATTTTGGTCGTAACCTGTCACGTAAGCAGCAGATCGGGCTATTGGCCGTGCTGATCGGTTTGTTATGTTTTAAGCGAGTTCTGGTTCTTTTCATTAACCGGGAACTCAATCCCGACGAAAGCCAGCTCCTTTCCCAGGCTCTTACACTACGTTATCACCCTGTTTATTGGAAATACGTGGACGGGGCTACGATGGGGCCATTAAGTTGTTATTTTGTTTCCTTACCCGGCTTCTTTGGTGTACCCCTCAATTATGTAGTTATTCGCTGGCTCGCTTTTGGGTGTACGCTACTAAGTGTAACAGGTGGGTATTTCGCTATCGAAAACTTCTTCGGCCCACGGGCGGCCCGCCTGGCGATTTTTCCAGCCATTGCCTTTCTGGCCTTTACAACGCATCTGGATTTTCTGCATGCTACCAATGAACACCTCTCGCTGGCCCTGATTGGGCTGGCCATCTGGCAGTATTCCCGGTTATACAAGCAGCGAGCTTTTGACTCAGTTACTGGTTTATTCTTATTAGGGTTTGTCAGTAGCCTGGTTCCGTTTGCCAAATTGCAGGGTACGCCTACAGCGCTCATTATTGTGAGCGCTGCGTTCATTGGATTGATCCGGCAATTCCCAACCTTAACACCTTTCCGTTTCTGGCGGGCGTTGGGTGGCCTGTTGATCGGTGGATTGCTGTTCCCTGTCTTAGTTGTCGCTTTGACCTTGTTTTTTGGCGTGTTTGGCGACTTCATTCATTTCTATATTCAAAGTAATCTGGCCTATAGTGCCGGTGCCGGTTTCCTGGTTTTTCTTGCTCATTTTCCTGTTTTCGTTAGCCGTACCAGCGATTTTGTTCTTTTCTTATTACCTACTCTAGCCCTGATTATTGCCTGGGTTCTCTTTTCCCGTAAAGGAAATGGCAAAAGCGACGTATTGTTTTTCAGTGTGGCCGTGCTGGTCTCAAGTGCTTATGCCGTCATCAAACCAGGCAATGAGTTTACCCATTACCTGCTCTATTTAGTTATTCCGGTTTGTTTGCTGAATGCTTGGTTCCTCGATACGTTTCGCAAGCCGGTTCATACCGTTTTTTGGGTAGCTGCAATTCTGATTTCGGTTGGTACAAATGCGATGATGGAGGGAGATAAGCCGTCGAATAAATACCGTCAGATTCCCTTCGCACTACGTCATTTTTACGTATCACCAACAGCACAGGAAGTACTCAAACTGGCCAAACCGGGTGAAGATCTGGTAGTATGGGGGTGGGCGCCTAATTTTAATGTTGAAACGCAGATGCCGCAGGGTGTTTGCGACAATCATACAATTCGTGAGGTCATGGGGAGCGACCAGGAAGTGCACCGTGCTCGTTATATGCGAAACATTCAGGCGTCTCGACCACCTGTTTTTCTGGATGCCGTTGGGCCTCATTCAACCTGGCTTAATGACCGGGCCAGGTATGGCTATGAGACGTTTCCCGAGCTTAAACGCTTTATCGACACGAATTACCGCTACGTTGGTGAGATTGATCAAACGCGTGTTTATGCACGTAACGATCGGTATAAACAGCCAACCTTAACAACTACATCAAATGTGGACAAAACACGGATTAATCTATAAGCCAGATGGCTCACAAGCCTTCAGCCGCACACACGCACAAGTGCCATTTGGCTATCCAATGGGCGATAAACTGCGCGTCTATTTCTCCACGCGCGATGAGGCTATTTCATCCGCTGTTTCTTTTGTCGAACTTAATCCCGACAACTTATCCGAGGTAACCTACATACATGACAAAGCCTGTCTGAGCAAAGGGGCGGTGGGTATGTTCGATGAAACAGGAACCATGCCATCGTGGTTTTTACCGGTAGGCGATGAAATCTGGCTGTATTACACAGGTTGGAATAAAAGCGAAACGGCCAGTTACCGGTTAGGTATTGGGCTGGCCATCAGCCGGGATGGTGGGCTGACCTTTGAGCGTAAATATGATGGCCCTTTGCTTGATCGCTCTATTTACGATCAGGTCTGGATTGCTCAGCCGTGTGTGATGCGGGAAGAAAAAGCGGATGGGTCGATCTGGTGGCGGATGTGGTACTTGTCCTGCACAAAAATCGAAGTGATCAACGGTCATCCTGAACCTTTTTATGACGTAAAATATGCTGAATCGGAAGATGGCATTAAATGGGAACGTACGGGTCATGTTTGCGTAGGCTACGATGAATTTACGGATGCGATCGGTCGGCCGACGGTTTATAAGGATGGCGATTTATACAAAATGTATTTCTCTTATCGAAACGCAACCAACTACCGCACTGACGTACAACGTAGTTATCGCATTGGATACGCTGAGTCGAAAGATGGTATTACCTGGGAACGGAAAGATGAACTGGCAGGCATCGAACGATCGGCTGAAGGCTGGGATTCACTAATGATGGATTACTGTCACATTTTCCCCCACCAGGATCAGTGGGTGATGTTTTATAATGGGAATGGCTTCGGTGCATCGGGGTTTGGTTATGCAACACAACCGGTAGCTGATCAAAGTCAGTCTTACGTTGAGTAAAATCAGTTTCAGGACGTTTGCATTTTACGTGTGCAGCCTCCTATTTTGTACTAAATCAGTAAGCGAAAAACTATGAAAGAAGTAGCAAAATACCTGATAAAAGTTGACGCTGAATTCAAGGATGGTCGGATTGTTCCCGAGATTCCCTACGAAGAAGTGATGCGGCTGGTGAATGAGCCAAACATAGTTCTTATTAAAACGGGCATTCCCGAGAATACGCTCCGGACCATAATTGACACAACGCGTGCCTGGGCGGCAGAAACTCCGCTGGCCGAAGGACCCGATACGTTCGATAATAATCAGCATAAGCAGCGGTTGCACATTGCCAAAATTCAGAAAGCACCGCAGTTGTTTCACGATCATACATTCGACGCCATGTTGGATCTTGATGAGCCGATGAAGCAAACGTTCCTGAGCGTTTTTGACCCGATGCGGCAGTTTTGGAACAGCCTGACGGGTAATAATGAGGAATATGGTATTCGCAAAGGCGAGCCCTATTTCCATCCACAGGTGACCCATTATCCATTGGGCGGCAGCTTCTTCGGTCGGCACTGGCATCCGCTTAATCCACAGAAAGTAGGGATGATTCTGGCACTGAATCAGTACGGTAAAGACTATCATTCCGGCGGAACAGGATACGTTATTAACGATCATATTGTTGAGACAGAAGGTTTCCAGGATATTGGCGATATGACCCTGTTCCGGTATGACCTGCCGCACTGGGTAAGTCCGTCAAGTTTTGCGGACCGTTTCAGCTGGGAAGATCCCGCCGGACGGTGGGTGGCTATCCTGCCTTTCTACAATCCGTGGGGAACACCTGCAGATAAAGATGAGCCCCAGGGATGGAAAACTCAGATTCAAGCAGCTAAAAACACACCATCGGAGGCCGCCGTTTAATCAGGAACTACTACCCAATGAATGAACCAGAATGTACTTCTGGTTACTATCTTTGTAATGCTAACTAAAGAACCCGGTCTTCACGCCCGATACGTAGCGTTTAGACCGGGTTCGTTTTTCGCGTATGATTAAAGTCAGTGTCCTGATTATTACCTACAATCAAAAAAAATTCATCCGTAAGGCTATCGATAGCGCACTTGCGCAGAAAACTACGTTTCCGATCGAAATCCTCGTCGGCGATGATTTTTCGAGTGATGGCACACGGGAGATTATTCAGGAATACGAAAGGGCACATCCTGGGTTGGTGATAGGGGTGCTACATCCGCGCAATATGGGTAAAAATGGAGGCATCAACTTTCTGGATACGCTGAAACTCGCCAAGGGTGAATATTATGCGCTGATGGATGGGGACGACTATTGGACCGATCCGCTCAAATTGCAAAAACAGGCTGATTTCCTGGACGCTCATCCGGATTATTCGACGGTTTTCAATAACGCGCTCATTACGTATGAAGACGGGGCGCCTTCGCACCTGCTCAATGGGCCGGATATGAAGCCATTTTATACGGTTGACGATCTCATTGGCGAAAGTGAAATCTGGTTCATGGCTACGTCGAGCACCATGTATCGCAATAACATTAAGGAGTATCCAACCTGGTTTCGGGAGTCGTCGAGTGGCGATATTCCCCGGCTGATTTTAAAGGCTAAACTTGGTAAGATTGGTTATATACCGGACGTCATGTCGGTTTATCGGAAGAATCGAGCGGGTGCTAGTTTCCACGATAACGAGCGCGATGAAACGTTCCTGCGTAATCGAATCCAGATGTATCGTGATATTAATCGGGAACTGGATTATCGCTATGATTCCATTTTGCGCCGAAATATCGCCCGTTATTACCGAATGATGCTCGACGCCAAGCAATATGAAGGAAGTTACTTTCGACGTGCCCGACTGGCTCTCAAATACATTTACCTGGGTAAACCTGATTGGGAAAAGACGAAAGATGTCATTCGTGATTATATTGTGCCGGAGCCAATCTCAAAACTTTATAGTTCACTTCGACTTTTACCACATCGGTAAAACATATGTACAGTTAGCTAATTGATAGATATTCTTTTATTGCTGTGTAAATTATCCGCATACTATATATGAAATTGAGTGTTGTCATACCCGCTTATAACGAGGAAGAGTCTTTGCCGCCAACGCTACGTTCCCTGTATCAAACATTGGCTAAGCATGGGATTCCTCACGAAATTTTTGTGACGAATGACAACTCAAAAGATAATACGCTGAAGGTATTGCAGAATTTGGCTGCTACGGAAATTCCAACATTGGTGTATCATACCAATCCGGGTCCTAATGGCTTTGGTTATGCTGTCCGGTATGGTCTGGAGCGATTTTCGGGCGATTGCGTAGCTGTCTTTATGGCTGACTTATCTGACGACCCTGAAGATTTGGTAAAATATTACAATAAAATGCTGGAAACCGATGTCGACGCCGTATTCGGCTCGCGTTGGGAGAAAGAGGGCAAAGTAATTGACTATCCACCGCTCAAAAAATTCATCAACCGTATTGCCAACTTCATTGTCCGCCTGGTAATGGGCATTAAATATAACGATACAACAAATGCCTTCAAACTCTATAAACGGGAGACAATCGAAGGTATAAAACCGTTTTTATCACCACACTTTAACCTGACGGTCGAACTACCGCTGAAGTCGATTGTACGCGGTTACAGTTATGCCGTGGTACCAAATAGTTGGACGAATCGTAAATACGGGGAATCAAAGCTGAAAATTAAGGAAATGGGCAGCCGGTACTTTTTTATCCTGATGTACTGCCTGATTGAAAAGTATTTCTCACAGGGAGATTTTCGCAAAAAGTCGGCCACATCGGCACCACAGTCGGTGAGTCGGTAATCCGCCAGCTATGCCGCTGATTCATTCTGCCTATCCTGGCCCTCCTGCCTATCAATATAATGGTCATATGCAGACCGTTTTTCCTAGTCTTACACGAAAGGTTTCAGGCGTAACCTACGAGCGTGAACGTCTTGTCCTGGCCGATGGTGATTTTGTTGACCTGGACTGGATTGAGACCGGGTATGACCGGTTGGTTATATTGACGCATGGTCTCGAAGGCGATAGCAATCGACAATACATTCGCGGAACGGCCAAGCTTTTCGCTCAGCATCATTACGACGTATTGGCTTGGAACTGCCGTTCGTGCAGTGGTGAAATGAACCAGGCGTTTCGGCTCTACAATCATGGTGAAATTGGGGATCTAAATGAAGTAATTCACCATGCCCTGCGTACAAAACAATACCGTGAGATAGTACTTATTGGTTATAGTATGGGAGGGAACATTACGCTGAAATACCTTGGCGTACATGGAAATCAACTGCCTGATGCCATCAAGCGAGGTGTTGCCGTTTCGTCACCGACAGATTTGGAGGCCAGCGCCGTACTTCTCGACCGCCCATCGAATCGCTTCTACCGAAATCGGTTCATGAAAAAGTTACTCGTCAAATTGAACCAGAAGGCCGACCGTTTTCCCGGACGATTAGATATGAGTAAACTGGAGAAAGTAAAACGCTGGCGGGATTTCGATGAATTTTTTTCGGCTCCGGTTAACAATTATCATAGTGCCGACGATTTTTACAGGCAGGCATCTGCCGTTAATTTTATGGCTGGTATTACGGTGCCGACTTTGTTGCTGAATGCCCAAAATGATCCACTTCTATCACCTGAATGCTCACCGGACTGGCTGGCTGAAACGCATCGCTACATTTTCCTGGAAACGCCCCCAACAGGCGGCCATGTTGGCTTTCAGGTAGTTCGTGATCCGCATACGTATGCTGAACGGCGATCCCTGGCGTTTGTTCAGGGTTTAGTTTAATTCAATATTGGCGATACAGCTACTTTATCATGTTGTTTAGGCAACGGAGCAGTTGGTAGCGGAGTAGATGACAGCTTAGGAGCTTACTATCCTTATTAATTCGTCGATTTGGTTGATGATCCTAACATTCTCTGGTGTCATGATATCTTGCCCAACTACCTGATAGCCAGTTAGAAGGACTTGTGAATTAGGAAACGTCTGGGCCAGTCGATTCACAAAAGGCTGAACTTCGTGATTAGTGGGAACTGAGGTTAGCGCCGTAAAAATATAGTCGGGTTGGTAGAGCTTATATACAAAGATTAATTCGTTGAATGGCATGCTCTGCCCTAGATAAATAACTTTGTTTGCACGGCTCCTTATTAAGTAGTTGGCGAAAAGAAGGCTGATCTCGTGAAATTCGCCTTCGGGTAGGAATAACATGTAGGTTTTACCCGTTGGTGGTAGCTTACTCATCTGACCATCAATGGCTACAATAAGCTTTTGCCGAATTAGATTTGTTATGAAATGCTCTTGTGCCGGGCCTATTGATCCTGTAATCCACAGTGTACCAATACGGCTCAGGAAAGGATAAACGATATGAATCATCGTATTCTCGAAACCGAATTGCAGGCTATTCGTACTGATTATTTTCTCGAAACGCTCCTCATCCAGATCAATCATGGATAGGGTTAGCGCCTGGATCTGATCAGGGTAGTTGAGTTGGCGGGCTGAAATTTTAAGCACTTCAAGGTGCATATCCTCCATCGACATTTTCGAAATTTCCGAAATCTTGTAGCCATGGTCCTTCAGCAATGAAATATTCAGGACCAGCTTAAGATCCTGGTCATCGTAGGTCCGAATATTTGTATTTGTACGTTGCGGAGCAATGATATTATAGCGTTGTTCCCAGATGCGCAGTGTATGGGCTTTAATGCCCGAAAGCTGCTCCAAATCTTTGATAGAGTAACTACTCATGGAAAACGGTTGATAGACTAACTACTGAAAAGAAGGTAATCAGATAAAACGGGGTTGATATAAACGGTAGTTTTCAGAAGCCACTCTGTCTTTCATCACCCTATGTTACGCCTATTAACCCTATTGCTTTTGTTTTGTTTAATCTTTTCTGTAAAATCATAAACAAAATAAATACTATTAACACCTATACTACTAGGAGAAGCAGCTATGAAAGGATAAGAAAAGAATGTAGATGTAAACAAAAAAAGTCCTGATTATCAGGACTTTTTGAAGGGTGAAAGACGGGGCTCGAACCCGCGACCTCCGGAACCACAATCCGGCGCTCTAACCGACTGAGCTACAATCACCGTTTTAGGAGTGCGAAGATAAGATTCAAAGACGAATTATGAATGATGAACGAGGACTTTTTTTGTTGAATTAACCTAACGCATCATTTACCATCCATAATTCATCGACAAAATCTTACGCTGCTTTGCCTTGCTGATACCGTTTTTCAGCGGCAGCCCAGTCTACTACATTGAAGTAAGCAGCAATGTAGTCTGGCCGACGGTTCTGGTACTTGAGGTAATAAGCATGTTCCCACACATCGAGGCCAATTATCGGAAAACCTTTCACTTCGGCTATGTCCATTAATGGATTATCCTGATTAGGCGAAGACGCGATCGTTAACTCACCTTCGGGAGTTACGATTAACCACGCCCAGCCTGAACCAAAACGGGTGGTTGCTGCCTTCGTAAATTCTTCTTTAAACGTATCGAAGGAGCCAAATTTCTGATTGATAGCTTCTGCAAGCGTACCCGTAGGTTGACCACCGCCGTTGCCAGAAATTGTGTTCCAGAACAACGTGTGGTTATAATGCCCACCTCCATTATTACGAACAGCTACAGGGGCCTTACTCACACTAGCCAGTAAATCTTCAATGGACTTATTCTCCATGTCAGTTCCGGCAATAGCATTGTTCAGGTTCGTTACGTAGGCGTTGTGGTGCTTTCCATGGTGAATTTCCATGGTCTGCTTATCAATATTGGGTTCGAGCGAATCGCTAGGGTAGGGCAGGGGATCTAATACAAAAGCCATTTTACTATTTTGTTAGAATGGAAGACTATTCGGGTAAGTTAACAAGCCTGGTTAAATTTATGTTCTTAAGTGCTTAAAAAACTTCGTTAGCAACATCTGGCTTTCTTCGGCCAATACGCCCGTTTCGAGTCGGGTTTTGGGATGCAATACCGACGGCTCAATACGGCTGTAACCCCGTTTAGAGTCACTAGCACCAATGACTAATCGACCAATCTGCGCCCAGAATAAGGCGCCTGCACACATCACACAGGGCTCCAGGGTGACGTATAGCGTACAATCGGTCAGGTATTTACCGCCCAGATATTGCGTGGCCGACGTAATAGCCATCAGTTCGGCATGAGCTGTTACATCCTTTAACTGTTCAGTCTGGTTACGGGCTTTGGCAATGATTCGATTACGACAAACGATAACGGCACCAACGGGAATTTCACCATCGGCCGCAGCTTCTTCGGCCAGACCAAGTGCAATTTCCATGAAGTATTCGTCGGGCATGAGTAAAATAGTCATTAGTGGGAAGTCAACAGAAATTGCCCTCATTGACTTCCCATTATTTTTACTGTTTCATCACTTTTCGCGTAGTTTGCCGATCTCCAACCTGTATGTGGAGAAGGTACAAACCACTTGGTTGCGCAGTAAGGTCAAGCTCGTGACGCTTATTGCGCGTCGTTTGTTGTAAGACCGGCCGACCACTCATAGTAGTTAGAGAGAGGGTTGCTGGATCGCGAGTCAGGGGTAGGTCGACTTCCACCGTAAGGATAGACGTAGTTGGCACGGGGTAAGTTTTTACCAACGGATCGAGGGAATTGTCATCGACGCCCAATAGAGGTAATACCGTGATAATCGCTGTCCCTGAAATCGTACCCGTGCCACATCCGTTTGCGACGCTTGTTAGGCGATACGTAGTCGTGCGGGTAGGCCGAACTTCTGCTGGATAAGGGCTGGCCGTGGCAACTGCCGAGTAACTCTGGACGCTGTCAGCATACGTAACCGTCCAGGGACCATCTCCCCCAAATGTAAAGGTTAGACTACCAGGATACCCTTCATAAATTTTTTGCGTACCTGCCAAAGTCGCCGTGGCTAATGAGCGTACTGTCAATGGAGTCGGACTGTTACTTCCAATAATGGCAATCTCAGGATTATCCGCTTTAACGCGGACATAATACTGACCACTAGCCAGTGTCAGTGGTAAGGGTGCCGTTACAGGAGAAGCAGTAGCTGTTCCTTGTACACTGAATTTTTTTGACGTATCAGCCACACTCACCAGTTCAAATCTAAATAAATTCCCCGTGTTGAAATCTCCGGTACTCGTAAACGGAACGGAAAGCGACGTACCAACACAGGCGGTTAACTGCGTCAATGTGCTGGTTGTAATCGTAGGTACGCGAACGGCAATGGTTGCCGTTGCCGGATTGCCGGGTAGTCCGACTCCGCAACTGTTTCTTACCGATACAATTTGATACGTTGCTGTACTGGTTGGTAGTAACGAAAGAGTTGTGTCTGATTTATTCACTACACCGATAAGTCCACTTGTTGAGAGGCCATTTGTAAGCGTGTAGCTAAAGGGAGCAGCACTCGTAAATTTCAGCTGCAAAGCGACTCGCTGACCTATATTGATGCTGGTTGCGGATGGAACTAGCGAGAGTGTCGGTAATGCATTAACAAGCGCTTTAATGGTCGTTCGCCCACTGTAACAACCGTTTGATCCGATCTGATAGACGTAAAAAGGATCACCGCCAGCCTGAATGCTCGTATTGAGTGTAAGAGGGATAGGTGCTACGTTCGAAACATTTCCATAGGGATCAATCCAGCGAAGACTACCACCCGTTTCGCCAGTAGCTTCCAGTGGCACCGCTTTGTCGTTTATGCAGTACGTAACCAGTGACTTCACCGCAACCGGCAGGGCTGCTGTACCTACTGTAACCAGAAGCGTAGATTTATTTGGGCTCTCACACCCATTGTACGTCTGGCTAACTGAATAAGTCTGCACGCCGGTCTGACTAATTGGTGGTACAGGTGCAATGGTCGTGAACGTCCCATCCGGATTATACCATTTCAGGTTTTCACCAAATGCATTTAATGCTTCTACATTTTGCGCTGGCTGATCCTGCGTTTGTAGACAGAAAGCACGATTCACCACACCCGGTGCATTAGGTAGTGGCTTAACGGTGACGGTCAGCGTCGCTTTGGGACTTTCACAACCAGCTGCTGATGTTTGGGATACTTTAAATACCTGATCTCCTACAGTACCTGTACCAGGTGTAGGGGCTCCGCTTAATAGATTATCCGTGGCGCTATACCATTTCAAATTTGTACCATTTGCTGACAGTTGAGAAGATGGACCATTCAAACAAATGCCGATTGGTCCTACCCCTGGTGAGGCAGGTGTTGGGTTAACGGTGACGGTAAGCCCGGTCCGGTCACTTTCACAGGTATTTGTTTTTGTTTGACTGACGTAGTACGTTATAGAACTGGCCGCATTCGTAGCCGGAATAGGCGCAGCAGCTAAAGGAGTGCCACCTGTCTGGGTTAGGTACCATCTTGGATTGTCACCAGTAGCCGTTAAAGCTGCGGCTGATTGGCCTACGCAGTAGCTCAGGGGGGAGGTGCCTGGTGGGCTGGCTTTGGCTACAACTGTAACTGGAATGCTAGCTCTGGAGCTTTCACAACCATTGACGTTTTGAGTTACGTAATAGAGTAGAGTGCCGGGCGCATCTGTGCTGGGGGTGGTAGCGGTGCTATTTCCGGTGCCGCCTGTTTGGTTGAGGCCATACCAAAGCAGGTTGGCGCCAGAAGCTGAAAGTGGAGAGGCACCAGCTCCCTGGCAATAAGCAGCCGGGTTGCCGACAGGGGGAGCCGAGAGGGACTTAGTGGTGACGTTTATGGTGGCCTGGTCACTTTCGCAGCCAGCAGCCGATGTTTGAGAGACCTTGAAGACCTGAGGACCTACTGCCGAAGTCGAAGGCGTGGGTGCCCCGCCCAGTAAAGTACCCGCTGCATCAAACCATTTTAGATTCGATCCATTGGCTGTTAATGGAGCCGATGGGCCATTGAGGCACAAGTCAACGTTACCCACACTAGGTGGAACTGGTTTGGCATTGACAGTGACAGTAATAGTTGCTTTAGAACTTTCACAAGTACCCACGGTTTGAGATACTTTAAATATTTGGATGCCTGCTGTAGTGGTGGCAGGTGTTGGAGTTCCAGGTAGAGGGTTGTCTGCTGCGTCATACCATTTTAAGCTCGAACCTGTGGCTATTAAGGGAACAGCCGTCTCTCCCACACAATACGCTTTGGGCTGAGTAACGTCGGGAGAGGCTGGTTTGTTAACGGTTAGTGCCTGGGAACTGGCTGTGCCAGTCGCAGCGGGAGTGCTAGAAACAAGCCGAATGTGATACCCTGCGCCGTTGGCTGTTGATGCCGGAATCGTTGCGTTAACTGATCCGGCACTTACGCTCGTGATACTGCCTATGATAGCGGGGCTTGCAAACGATCCAGCCGCGTCAGATAGTTGTGCCGTAAATATATTTCCAGCGGCAAATGTGCCGCTTATTGTATACGAAATGGTAACGGCACCACCTGCGCAGACGCTGGCAGGTGAAATGGTCGTAATGGTCTGAGCAAAGCTATGGGTTACTAAACCAGAGATACATAACCAGATAAACAAATAGGAGTAGAGATTACGTCCATTCATAAGCAATAACAATGAAACAGTTCTGGGCCTAAAGTTAATGTATTTATAGATGATCTCACGATCTTGCCGTGGCACTCAGACAACAACAGTGTTCAGTCGATATAGAGATAAGCAGCAACCAGTACGATGATTGCCAATGAGGAAAAAAATGGATTGGTTTCTATCAGGATAAAAATCAACCATAAAAGACCGGCAGGTAGTCTTCTTACTTTTATCGTCTGGTTGAAGGCCGCGGAATATTATTGAATGGCGCTGTAAATTACCTCGTGAATCCGTCGGCGAAGCTTCGTGGTATTAATAGACGTATTCCCGGCTGTGGGATAAATACGATTAGACAGGAAAACAAATATCAGATCTTCGTCGGGATCAACCCAAACGACATTACCGGTGAAGCCCGTATGCCCGAATGAGCGGGGAGATGCTTGCTGGGCCATGTACACACTACTCGCACTTTCAGGATTTGGCTTGTCCCAACCCAGTGAGCGATGACTACGATTACTCAGGGTTTGGGTGAAATAAGGAACCGTCATTGGCTGAAAGATGCGCTGTTCGCCATATACGCCTTTCTGAAGATTCATTTGCAATAGGGTCGCGATGTCGTGGGCATTACCGAAAAGTCCGGCATGGCCCGAAATTCCCCCTTGCACAGCCGCCATCTGGTCATGAACAGTGCCCATCAATAACTGATTCCGGTAGTACGTATCCTGCTCCGTTGGTGCACATTGTGGGTGCGGAAGACGTAGTAAAGGTGTAAAGCCGAGTTGATGCAGACCCAGTGGTTTGTATACGTTTTCTGTAACGAACTTATCTAAAGGCTCCTTACTAACGCGCTCCACAATTTTCTGCAATGTCAGGAAGTTCAGGTCGCTATAAATGTAAGCGGGTTTGCCCGATTCGTCCATTTTTTTCGACATTGGCGAGTGAACTACCCATTTCCAAACGGAATCTCGTAGCGCTGGCACACCCCAGAGCGTTGGCGCAATCTGAAGCGTATGCAGACTATCGCGGGTTGCGGAATAATACTCGGCTTTCAATCCCCCGCCTGGCAATCGGGTACGATCCCAACTAGTCGGGTAGTATGATACCATACCCGATTGATGCCAGAGCAGATCCTGAAGGATAATGTTTTGCTTGTTCGTATTTCGTAGCTCGGGTAAGTAGAACGATGCTTTCTGACTCAGATCAATCTGCTTCCGGTCATACAGCACCATCACGGATTGTAATGTAGCCAGTACTTTAGTGAGCGAAGCCAGATCATACAACGTCTCATCGGTTACTTTTTCAGCACCGGGGGAATAGGTCAGCGCGCCAAAATTTTTGCTGTACACAATCTTTCCTTTCCGGGCGACCAGGACCTCACAGCCAGGCACTACGTGATTCTTGACGGCACCCTGCACGATCGCGTCGATCTGGTTTAGAACCGTAGACTTCATCCCGACGCTCTCCGGTGATCCCGACGAAAGCCGCCCTTCGGGATTTAACGTCAGGCCCATCCCCACTTTCATGTCACCCGTTGAAATGGGTAGCATGCCCCGAGCCCCCAATCCTCCGAACAAGACTTGTGGCACAACGCGTTGCATATCATCAAGTTCCTGATAAGCACAAACCAATGCATCGGCACCGGCGAACTGAGTCAAACTGTAGGGTGATCCGAAGGCGGTAACGATCACTTTTATACCCCGCTGTTTCAGCCGTGTGATTAAATCAAGTGAAGGTTTGGTAATGCCATATTTCCGCGAAGCGGACTCGCTCATCTTATGAAAGCTAACCACCACCGTATTGACATCGCCAAGCTGAGCCAGTGCGTTATTCAGGTCAATTTCGGAAGCTAATTTGCCTGGAAAAGCAACTGTCTGAAACGGCGCATATTGGTTCAGCGTCTTTTGAAATACGTTGCCTGGCTCAGCACCAATGGCAATCGATGCTAACCGTAAGGTATCTAACCGATTCAGCGGAAGAAGATCATTCTTATTATCGGCCACGGTAACCGACTGTTCGCAAAGTTCCTGCTTCAGCAATTCGGCTTCGGGAGAATTCAGGTCGGCGGCCAGATTGCCAAGATTGATTGGCTTGTAGTTATTGAGGCCCGCCCAATATTTTGCCCGCAGGATTTTTTTGACTTTTTCGTCAATAAACTCCTGCGTGATAATACCCTGCTGAACAGCATTTAAAATGTTTGTGGTGGCGTCCCGAACGTTTTCAGGATAAAGCAGAATGTCGTTGCCTGCAATTAAGGCCCGCAGATTAACGTCCAGTGCCTTCGGCGATCGGCTACTGATGCCACCCATATTCAGGGCATCCGTGAAGACCAGACCCCGGAAGCCTAACTCTTTTTTTAATAGTTCAGTAACAATCTTTTCCGACAACGTAGCCGCCAGGGCGGGCGTATTGTCCATGACCGGTACGTGCAGATGCCCCGTCACGACACCCATCAGGCTATCGGCAATGAGTTTGCGGAATGGATAGAGGTCAATTTCCCGCATCTGCTCCGACGACCGGCTGATGGTTGGCAACGTGTGATGTGAATCTGCATTGCTATCGCCGTGACCGGGAAAATGTTTGGCTGTTGCAATAACGTGTGTTTGCTGCAAGCCTCGCATGTAGGCCGATGCCTTGAGTGCTACGTTCTCCTTCGATTCCCCAAATGATCGAATCCCGATAACCGGATTAGTAGGATTGCTATTAATATCGGAGACGGGGGCAAAGTTGATGTGAATACCCAGTCGCTGGCACTGCCGACCGATTTCGGCGCCCATTCGGTAAATCACTTCGTTATTTCGAATGGCACCCAGCGACATTTGCTTGGGGAATTCCATGGTGCTGTCCAGACGCATGCCCAAACCCCATTCGCCATCAATGCCAATGAGCAAAGGTACTTTTGACTCAGCCTGATAGCGGTTCGTTAGGGCTGCTTGCCGATAAGGCCCCCCCTGAAAGAAAATTAAACCGCCAATATTATTGCTCTGGATCAGATGATCAATGTACTGATAATGATTTTCATGGCGGTTGGAGAACGTCGCTACCATGAAAAACTGTCCGACCTTTTGCTCTGGCGTTAGCGTATGAAACACACTATCTACCCAGTGCTGACCACTGTCTGTCATGGTAAACACCTCAACCGGCTTAGCTGCTGGTCCATAGACATAGGGCTCAATAACCGCTTTAGGAGCAACGTGAGGTATTACCCGCTTGTGAGTCGTTTTTGAATGTGCCTTATGAGAGAGCCGGGCCCACATATGGCGACCCGGTTTCATTAATCCAAACGCAGTTACTAGACTGACGAACAGGAGGCCGACAAGTAAAATGGGTCGTACAACAATGTTCCGCATGGGCACTCGGTAAGTAAAAGGGTACGGTCAGCAATCGATGGTTTCGGGCCAAACCATAAAAATAGCCTAATCCTATCAAAAACTAAGAGCTGTCGTTGAATTGTCTAAGTTTTTAACGAAATAATGTAGATTAAATGATATTCGCAACGGATTAATACAAAATTAAAAATGAGTAATCTTGATTTATCCAAGCGAGGTGGGCAAGTATTTATATAGTGATTTATTATTCGGTAAGTTCCCGAAGCCCTGGCTGAGAGAGAAACTGACTGCAGTTGGTCAGCTTTTTGTGGCCCTTAATATAACGTAATCAATACGTTATGTAAAGAGCGTCCTGGATGGACAAAGAGAAGAAATAGACGTAGTGCGCTCGTGTGTCGCAACAAAAAACGTCTGATGGCACTGAAGGAAAATAATAAATTAATAGGCTTGCGTTGGACGCACATGAGAAAGCACGGCTATCAAGCGATCACCAACTGTGGTCTTGGCTACCTGAACGGTCTGCTGTAAGCCTGAAAAGACTGACGTTTTAGTTCTAACGACTGATGTCGATGTTTTGGCACGTAATTGCTTCCGGGCGGCAAACATATTGTGCGGATGCCCCATGCTCAATGCCTGTCCGCTTATGCCTACCAGTAAGATTCCGACAATTAGGAGGGTTTTCATGACCTTTAGATTTAATTACTATGCAAAGATATAGGTTTAGATTGGTATCTTGCAATGCATAGTACTATATTTTTTTAAATTATTTTTTCATGATCAGGCAGAAATGGCGATTGGTCGCTAATTAAATTGATTACCCAATCGCCATTTCCCGGTCTTATTCCACGACAATCCGTTTTACGGCACCATCCTCGTTTTGAGTGACGGTAATAAAATAGGTTCCCTGTGTATTCTTGCCTAAATCAATTTGTCCGACGAACTCGCCTGAAAAATCTTTGATTTCACGTTTTGCCACTTCTTTTCCCTTCGGATTTGTGACAATAATGCTGATGTCGCCTTTGGCTGGTGCTGTGAAGCGAACATTTAGTTGATTATGGTCGGGGTTATTAGGATACGCATCCAGTCCACGAATGGTCGATGGTTTTCCATTCAAATTACGAGCCCAATCTTCAAAAGGCCGGGCGATCTGCCGGTCAAAATCTCTGGGAATTTGAAATTTAAACCGATTGAGTTGGTCAGCGAGTGAATCGGTCCCTTTACGAAACTCGTAGCGCCAGTTCTGATTGTTCCAGAAGTCTTGATTGGATTTAGGAATCCGGCCACGTAGTGCGTACGCATCGGCGGGAACACGGCGCTTATCCAGTTTAAGCCGTTCACGGGTAACACGTTGGTCTCCATTAGTATCTTCGACAATGATTGTCATCTGGCGTTGGCCACCCCCTTTCCGGGTCGCTTTAAGCGAATCGACTAGTTTTGTTACCAATTTGTCGCGCTCAGACTCACTCATGCCGTCAATATGATACGTGCGTTCAACTTCCCGAGCCTCGCTGCCATTACGTTCGATGATTCTGACATTCAGGTCATTTTTCTCTGACTTGGGCGATGGAGATGCTGACTTTTGAGCCGTGGCAACCCCACTTAGCGTGGCTATCAACAATAGAGCCGGAACGAACCGGGAACCTACAAAAACTGTTTTTTTCATAGCAGTAGATAATTGGGAACAAAGAACAGTACGTCGCGAAATCGATTGATACTGGGGTTGTTAAAGTTTGTTAACGAGCCAATCTGTAGCCGTAGGGGTTCGTACTTTTACTGACCACCACGATGGCTTTCTTATAGATGTAAAAGTTAGGGTAAGGTTGCATGAGGAGTAAAAAAAATGTCTAAACAACGCATACGCTGGATTGTAGCCCTGATGACCATAGGGCTGTTGGGTCTGGTTGGCCTGCAGCTCTACTGGATTGGCAGTGCGCTGCAATTGCAGAAAGAACAATTTGCCTATAAAGTGACCGACGCCCTCCAGGAAGTTGTCCGGACGCTGGAACGCCAGGAAATACTTTATTTAACAAAACAGCGATACCAGGCTCGTGAGCAACAGAGCAGGCTGATGGCGATTGCTAAAAAGGAAGACAAAGCGGTAAATAAGAAACCGCCTACCCAACATAATATGCCTGCTCAATCCGATTACCTGGCGCAGTCGAAGCCAGGGGATTATGCTATGTCGGGCAGGCAGGGAGGTACACGACAACTGTCTCCAGCGGGCACGATGGTGGTACAGTCGGATGTGTTGCATCCAATTGTACAGCCGTTATCGCCTGAGCAAACGGCCATTGTTGAAGAGTTTTTTCGCAAGCAGGAAGAGTTGATGGCTGTTGGCGACTGGCAAACGCAATTGGCTCAACAGGACCAGTTTAATGCATGGGCTGAAAAAATATATATCAATGAACTCAACCGAATCAACTCTCAGGTAGATCAGTTGGCCCGTCAGAATGATTCAATAGCGCGCGCCCATAGAAAACGTGCCAAGGCTACACAATTACGGAAAGCTCAGCAAGATAACGCTCTAGCCTCTGCCAATTCCGGATTGATTACGCGCCCAGCAAGCATGAGCCAGCATCGGGCCGAAGAACAGGCACACCGGATCAAGGATATATTGAAAGGCCTATTACTGTCTGATCGCCCGGTTGAAGACCGTGTTAACCGAATGGCAATCGATACGTTACTCCGGCAGGCATTAGTTGAGCGGGGGATCAATATTCCATTTGCGTATGCGGTTCGAACGCGTAAACAACCACAGTTCCTGTTTACGTCGCTGGGTATGGGGGCTCAGCAATTCGATGTTGATGGCTACAAAGCGGCTCTTTTTCCCAATAATTTTATTGAAACGGGCAACTACGTATATGTCTATTTCCCTACCCAGCAGCAGTTTATTCTAGGTCAGTTGGGTTTTACATTTGGCGCATCCGTCGTGTTGATTCTGGTCATTCTGGCGTGTTTCTACATTGCCATCAGTACGATTGTCAGGCAAAAGAAACTGGCTGACATTAAGAACGACTTCATCAACAATATGACCCACGAGTTCAAAACGCCCATTTCGACAATCTCGCTGGCCGTCGAAATGGCACAGGAACAATTGCGGCCAGCCTACGTAGCAGAAAATGAATATGATACTTCACCCGAACTTGCTACAAAACCTGACCAGCGGCTGACCCGCTACATGGGCATTATCCGGGATGAAACCCGGCGGCTTGGTTCGCACGTAGAGAAAGTGTTGCAAATGGCGTTACTGGACCGGGGCGAGATTAAGCTCAATTTCTCGCCAGTTAATGTGCATGACGTAGTGGAAAAAGTCCTGAATAACCTTGGTTTGCAGATTGAGCAGCGCGGGGGTGAACTTGATCTACACTTCGATGCTGATCAGGAAGTCGTTGAAGCCGATGAACTGCACTTGACGAACATTGTATATAACCTCCTTGATAATGCCCTGAAATACTCGCCCGAAAGTCCGCATATTACACTCAGTACGCGTAGTTTACCGGAGGGCGTCAGCATTACGGTTGCCGATCAGGGCATTGGGATGACAAAAGATCAGTTGAGTCGAATCTTTGAAAAATTTTACCGGGTGCCTACCGGAAACCGGCATGATGTGAAAGGGTTTGGCCTTGGTCTCAGCTACGTTAAAAAAATGATTGACGAACACCACGGCCAGATTCATGTCGAAAGCCATCCCGGCAAGGGAAGTTCATTTGAAGTGATTTTACCTTATAAAACAAGTGAAAGAATGAAAGAGTGAAAGAGCGAATAGCTGGCGCGTTAGGTTTTCACCGCCACGCTGGGTCGCTCTTTCACTCTTTCATTCTTTCACTCTTTACACGTATGCCAACCATTCTCCTTGTTGAAGACGATCCCAATCTGGGTACCCTGGTGCAGGAATACCTGACCATGAAAGGCTATAAAACGGACCGCGCCACTGATGGGAATCAGGGTCTACAGCTATTCATGGCAGGTAAATACGACCTCTGCATTTTCGACGTCATGATGCCCAAGAAAGACGGCTTCACACTGGCGAAGGAAGTACGGATGGATCACCGCGACGTTCCCATTATTTTTCTGACGGCTAAATCCATGCAGGAAGATACAATTCAGGGATTCAAGGTGGGCGGGGATGATTACATGACCAAACCCTTCAGCATGGAGGAACTGTTGCTACGTATCCAGGCGATTCTCCGCCGGTATCAGCGGTCAACGGATTCAGTCGAGCCGAGTGTTTATCAAATTGGCTCATTTTCATTTGATTACCCGCACCAACTGCTCTCTCGGGCGACCGAAAATCAATCAGCAGATACCGCCGACGGCGTGCCTCAGAAACTAACCAGCAAGGAATCAGAGTTATTAAAGTTGCTGGCACAGAACCTGAATCAACCCGTCAGTCGTAGTTTTGCATTGAAAATGGTTTGGGGGGATGATTCTTATTTTAACGCCCGAAGCATGGACGTGTACGTAACGAAACTGCGCAAATACCTCAAGGAAGACCCCGCAGTTCAGCTTGTTAACGTACACGGCGAAGGATTTAAATTGATTGTATAAAAATAGCTGCCAGTCGTCAGTCAATGGCACCAGTAATTAGGTTTACTATGGACTGACAACCAGCGACTATAGACTAACTATGAACTTAATACGTCGTCCTCGTCGGAATCGCCAATCGGCCGTTATCCGCGATATGGTGCAGGAAACCCGCCTGTCGGTTACTGATTTTATATTACCAATCTTCATTACCGAAGGACAGAACGTTCGCTCGGAAGTGGTGTCAATGCCGGGCATTCATCGGTACTCGCTCGATTTATTGCTGGAGGAAATTCAGGAATGTGTTGATCTGGGGGTCAAATCGTTTGACCTGTTTCCTAACCTGTCTGACGCGAAGAAAGATAAATACGCCACTGAGAGCTACAATCCCGACGGTCTATACCTGCAAGCCATCAGGACCATAAAAAATCGGTTTCCTGATGTTGTCATTATGACCGACGTCGCGATGGACCCCTACAGTTCCGATGGGCACGATGGTATTGTTGAGGATGGCAAAATTCTGAACGACGCTACGCTGGACGTGTTGGGTAAAATGGCTCTCGCGCAGGCACAGGCGGGCGCTACTATCGTTGGCCCGTCCGACATGATGGATGGCCGCGTGGGTTACATTCGGCAGGTACTGGACGAGGGCGGCTTTCACGACGTAGCAATTATGTCCTATGCCGCTAAATACGCGAGTGCCTTCTATGGGCCCTTCCGTGATGCGCTTAACTCAGCGCCGAAATTTGGCGATAAAAAGACGTACCAGATGAATCCGGCCAATAGTCGGGAAGCCCTCATTGAAGCCCAGCTTGATTATGAGGAAGGTGCTGATTTTTTGATGGTTAAACCCGCGCTGGCCTACCTGGACATTATCAAACTGCTGAACGATAACTTTCATTTGCCCATTGCCGCCTATAACGTAAGTGGTGAATACGCCATGATTAAAGCGGCCGCGCAAAACGGCTGGCTCGACGGCGAACGGGCGATGATGGAATCGCTGATGGCCATTAAACGGGCCGGTGCCAATGTGATTTTGACCTATTTTGCTAAAGAAGCCGCGCGCTTACTATGAGTAAACTCCTGATTCGTAATGCGCGCTTAGTTAACGAGGGACGTACCATTGAGACCGACGTACTCGTAGAAAACGGCTTCATTGCCCAGATCAAATCAGGCCTGTCTGACGATGGCGTTAATCAGGTCATTGATGCTAATGGTCAATACTTGCTGCCGGGTGTCATTGATGATCAGGTGCATTTTCGTGAACCGGGCTTAACGCATAAAGCAACGATCCATTCAGAAGCGCGGGCGGCTGTGGCTGGCGGAGTGACCAGTTTTATGGAAATGCCGAATACGGTCCCAAATGCACTGACGCAGGAGTTACTGGCTGATAAATACGCGATTGCCGCCCGGACGTCGTTGGCGAATTATTCATTTTTCATGGGTGCCTCGAACGATAACCTTGCCGAGGTGCTACGTACCGATCCCCGTACCGTTTGCGGTATTAAGGTATTTATGGGCTCATCGACAGGCAATATGCTGGTTGATAATGAACAGGTGCTGAATAGCTTGTTTAGCCAGAGCCCGATGCTTATTGCGACCCATTGCGAAGATGAAGCTACGATTCGTGCCAACACTGAATACTATCGGGAAAACTACGGTGACGAAGCCACGGCGGCACTGCACCCGTTGATACGTAATGAGGCCGCGTGTATGACCTCATCGTCGCTGGCTGTTGGGCTGGCCCGGCAGCATAACGCCCGGCTGCACGTACTGCATATCTCGACAGCCGACGAACTGGCTCTTTTTGATAATGACCTGCCCCTTACTCAAAAACGGATCACCGCTGAAGTCTGCGTGCATCACCTCTGGTTCGACAGTAGTGATTACACAAGGCTGGGGAATCAAATCAAGTGCAATCCGGCCATAAAGGCTCCGCACCATAAAGAGGCCCTGTTCGCTGCCCTTTTAGACGACCGGCTGGATATTATTGCTACCGATCATGCTCCCCACACCTGGGCTGAAAAGCAGCAGGGCTACTGGCAGGCGCCCTCAGGCTTGCCATTGGTACAGCATCCCCTGTTGCTAATGCTCGATTTTGTAAAGCAGGGTAAAATCTCGCTTGAAACCGTTGTCCGGAAAATGTCCCACGCACCCGCAGACTGTTTTCAGATTGACCGGCGTGGCTACGTCCGTGAAGGCTACTGGGCCGATCTGGTGTTGGTGGATGCGCGACATACGACCACCGTTTCTAAGCAAAACATTCTGTATCAGTGTGGTTGGTCGCCGTTGGAAGGGCATACGTTCGGCGCCAGCGTTACACATACCATCGTATCGGGCGAATTAATCTATCAAAACGGCCAGTTTTTGACGGAAAAACCGGGTCAGCGGCTTCTATTTGATCGGTAGGATCGAAAAAATTTCGACAAAAGGCTTGCGCGATCAGACGTGAGAACCGTATCTTTGCCATCCCAACACGGGGAAACGAGCTGCCGAAGTGGTGAAATTGGTAGACACGCACGTTTCAGGGGCGTGTGTCTTTACGGACATGCGAGTTCGAGTCTCGCCTTCGGCACATAATTAAGTCGCAATTAACTGTAAGACAGTTGGTTGCGGCTTTTTGTTTGTAGGATGGTGTACGAAATGGATTGGATCTGACACTTATGCTTACTAGTAGATATCTTTTAGTTAGTAATCGTTTCGTTAATTTTTATTTTGAGTTTTTGAATTTGAATCCTTGAGCCTGAGCTAGAAATACAATCGTTGCAAATTTAATTTCCGAAGGACGGCGATTTCTATAACAGTATTCTAAGAGCTTTGCGCTCTTATACTCATCATGTAATTCACCATCTAACTCGCATAGTGACATATAGTATTTTAAGCCAATCTCTAAAGTAAATGTATCTGCTATAGAAAGCGCAACACGATACCAATTCTCGTATGTGTTAGTAATTGAAAGCCTTCTTTTTTTAAGATATTTAATGATGGCCCCAATAGCATGGCGATCTTTGGAGTTATTTCTATCAGATGTATCATAATAAGCCCGTCTCTCATTAGCTTGGTATGCAACCACACTCTTGAGTTCTAAATTAGTTTTAGAATGATTTGAAGTTTTTGGAACAGGATATAGATTAAAATCAAATGGTACAGAAGTGGGTTTAAATATTAGATCTTTGTCATGTGAAAAAAAGCATAGTCTACATATATCACTACCACTTTTATCAATAGATATGTTGTAAGTACTAAAAAAATAATAATACAAAGCGTCAAAGCATTGCTTATGCTCATGCTGCGTAGAAATCACTGATATTAAAGCTTTTACCCCTTTGCCAGAAGGTGATATCCAAGAAGCAAAAATATGTTTATCTGAGGCTATCAACATTTTGATCTCCTGAACTTCACTAGAATTAATGCCATCAACATCAATTACTAATAAGTTTGAATATTTCACTAAGGCTTCACTTTTACGCGAAGCGCTAAAAAGCCCGCTAAAAGCAACAGCAGGTAATTGAATCTTTGACGCTTTATAAGATTTGATATCGTTTGTAAGTATAAACTTCCTACAATCAAGAATTATGTCTCTAAATTCGTCGTTTTGTATCTTTAGTAATGCCTCATGAAGGCTAATCGTTTGACTATTAGTGGAATATATATTTTTGTAAAAAGAAACTATAATCTTGTCAAAATTATTCATCGAATAGACGCTTGCATTTTAACTTGCAAATTATAGATTTGAATGTGGAGTAGTGAAGGGGGCCCTAAAAAGCACCAAGTATAGGCGGGTTTAAGAGCTTGGTCACGTAGAGGCCACCGTCCGTTAATCTCTACACTGAAATATGTCAGAACATTTCCCTGAATTAGATTCCGCTACTCCACAATTTAAAAATTTAAATAAAATATACTTTGAAGAATATTTTACAGATGAAAAAATCATAGACCTTCTATGCAAGTATAGAGTAAAAGTTGCAAGAAGTAAACATAAGCATCATTTATTTAGAGAAATAAGTGTGGCAAGTATTGCTAAACGAAACATTGCCAAACAAGCTAATAACAATACAGAAATTAATTCTCTACTCCCTCCTAGGAGACAATGGAAAAGGCCCTGTAAAGACGAGCGAGCCAAACATAAAAATTCGCAGACACTAACTATAGCTTCTATAAAAAATACGATCAAATTTGCGTATAAAAAATACTCAGGTTGTCATAACGACGAAAAACCTATTTGGTTTATAAGCCTTTGTGAATTTATTGAAGTAATTAACGACTCTGTTCACAATCCAAATAAGAATATAATTGATGCTCCAATTATTAAAGCTGTAAAGAAAGAAGACAAAAAAGACTGTATCGAATGTAGGGCTCTTTCTATTTATAGTTTGAAAGATAAGATAATCATAAGCTTAACAGCAAAATATTTTACCGATTTGTTTGATGACTATTTTCTAGACTGTTCTTATGCTTTTAGATCGGTAAGAAACAGAACACAGTCGGTAACTCATCATGATGCGATAAAAAGAATAATAGAATATAAGCAAAATAATTCTTCGGATCTGTGGGTTGCAGAATGTGATATAGTAAAGTTTTTTGACTGTGTAAATCATAAACTTGTCCTTACTACTCTTCATAAAAACATAAAAGACTACAAAATACCTCTAGACAATAATGCACTGACACTATTCGAAAGCTATCTATTATCATACTCATTTAATCACAATGTATTAATCAAAAACAATTCAGAGTTTTTTGAAAATACTGCACTTGCTGGTTGCTATTTCCCTTGGCCAGATGAAAGACTTTTAATTGATTTTTATGAGGAATCGGGAATCCATAAAGAAAGAATTGGGGTTCCTCAAGGGGGGGCAATTTCATGCTTTATCGCTAATTTAATAATGAATGAGGTAGATAAATCTGTGATTAACAATAAAAGCGACAAAAATCTATTATATATACGTTACTGTGATGATATGATAATTATTCATCCAGAAAAAGAAAAATGCCAAATGGCATTGAAGACATATCAGACAGAAATTGCTAATCAAAAACTATTAATTCATAGATCAAATCCTCTAAAAGAATATGGCAGAGAGTTTTGGGATAAAAAAAATAAATCCAAAGACCCATATAAATGGGCTGATAAAAATGCTCTCATAAGTAACGTTCCTTGGCTTTCATTTGTGGGTTATCAAATGCGTTATGATGGTTTTATTAGAATAAGAAAACATTCATTAGAAAAAGAATTAAAAAAACAGAAAAAAGAAATTAATGAGGTCTTAAGCGCTTTAGAGCAAAATATAAATAATTACTATCCAGATACTGATAGTGTAGACATAAATAGTGTTTCGTTAAAATCTAGAGAACATCACATTCATGCTATCCAAAACCGATTAATTAGTATGTCCGTTGGTCGTTTAAAATTGCATACCAAAGATCAAGCTTTTGATTTATGCTGGACAAACGGTTTTAAAGCTTTAAATCAAAATGATATTGTTAAGTATCAATTAAAAAGATTGGATAGAAACAGAAGTAAATGTATATTTCTAATAAAAAAACGTTTAAGTAACCTTACAATTGAAAGCATGAAAATCAAAAATTCAAATAAAAGCAATGTGAAATATTTAGGAGCGCCGTTCAGTTATCATTATTTTTATTATAAACTTAATAAGAAAAAAGAATTAGATATTAGTCAATAACCTTCTCACATGTTTATTCATAGTCCTATACTAAATACTTACCTAATTCAAAATCTTTTGACTGATAATATTGATTGCGTAAAGTTTCAAAATATTTACTTTTTCCGCTTCTTTCTAAATACTCGTTGTATAATCTGTTAGCAATCAAAAAAAGATAGTATCCGTATAAAGAAGAACAGCGGATTTTTTTATTAATTTCATCACCACTTAACGGATTTATATTAACGAGCTCCTTTAAAATGTTATCTAAAGAATAATCACACGCAATTGGATAAATAGTTTTCCGAATAGATTGTATCGCATACGGGCCTTGGTAATTAATTGAATTTCTCACGTCTGCTGGGAAGTTACTTTTATATGCAGAGCATAAGCTAATTAAACTTTTAATAATTGTTTTTTCATCATTACCACAATTTCTTGAAGATGTATCTAAAAATTTCTTTGCTTCAAACCAAGTGAGTTTATGTACACCTTCACCTTTGTTAACAAGCTTTACAATTACTGTACCAGTAGTAGTTTCTTCAATAAAATCAAAAAAATAATTGCTACTCTCTAAACTGATACTAGAGCTTGTGAAAAAATTGATATTGTTGCTTAAATTATTTAGTTGCTCTTTATCGAAAAATACAAACCCTTTACGCGTAATTCTTAGTAAAAGCGTTGCTGAAAAAAAACTAAAATAATATTGAGTTACTGCGGACCAAATCGGTGAGGTTAAATTATTTGATTTTTGTAAGTCAATAAGTTGTAGCACTGCTTTCGTATAGAAATGTTCTATCTCTGCAACCAGACAACTATAAAACTTAGCTGAATCGTAAACGAGATCATATGTATCACCTACACGATTCACTCCTTGTACTTCCTCTGCTAAAAACTTTTTAAGATTCCAGTTGTCGATTTTCTTTAACGAAACGCTGTATGTTATTAGAGGGATAATGTATTCGTTACGCAATTTAAAGTAGTTTTTACCGAATAATTCAATAGCCATCAGAAAATATTATTATTTAAAGTAAAAGCTTGCTTTAAAGAAGGATTTAATTCTTTTTTCATATCAGATACAACAGTAATTAATAAAGAATTACTTGACCCGGTATAATTATCAAAATTAAGTTTTGATATAGGTTCAAGTGTAGAGTAGAAAGAATCAACTTTCAAATCTTTAAATTCTATTAAGGTTCTTTCTGTAACATCATTGAAAATCTCAAAAACCGCCCTAAATAAGGTTGAATTAGTAAGTTTAGCTCGGCTAGACTTACTAGTTGTGAAAACCATTTCGACTGCCTGCAAATAATTTTTGACAGCATTAAAAATAACTTCTACCGTTTGATCTTGGAAATACCCACTTTCAAAAAGCATATTTGTTGCTTTATTGAAAGTTACACGTGTAATATATCCTACCTTAGTCCTTGA
Source organism: Spirosoma endophyticum (assembly GCF_900112365.1). GTDB lineage: Bacteria > Bacteroidota > Bacteroidia > Cytophagales > Spirosomataceae > Spirosoma > Spirosoma endophyticum. The sequence goes on from NZ_FOLQ01000009.1 coordinate 226,880, forward strand.
AGGAGACATAAAACCCGCCATTACGCTCTCTTTATTTAATTTATCAAATAATTCTCTTTGCTTTTCTTCTTTTTTGGTTTCTTTGCCGCTTAGGCTTTTAATGTCCAATAATAATGTAGTTGGCACTCCACGTTGAGTTGTATTTATGTCAATAAATAAATTAACTTCTTCATTAGTTTTTAAATTGTTGAAAATTACAACAGGCATATGGTAATTGTTTTCTGACTTGAACAACCCATATAATCGATGTTGACCATCAAGAACTAAAAAACTATTTGCATTTGATACGAAGCTAATATAGTTGTCTTCATATGTAAATCTTGAATTATCTTGAGCACTAACTATTAGAGGAGATGGTAACACCCCCTCTTCTTCATTCATATATTTTGCTATATCTTTTGCTCTTGCCTCGTTTAGAACTCTTTGAAATCCTTTCTTGTTGTTTTCTTCTCTACGGGCAACATAACATACTTCTGCAAGTACTTTACTGTCAAGTACGGTAATGAAAAACTCTTTCTCATTTTGAATACAGCGGATAGCATGGGTTTTTATTGTCGTGGCCATTTACGAAAAATTTAAATTTTTCTTTTATAATTTTGCAAGGTATATCATTTTTTTCATTGAAGCTGTTTTGACTTTCAGTTTCCGGTTGATTTTTCGTAGGAAAATGTCTGAGAATGCGATAAAACATAGGCTCATCCAATTTTTCACCGAAAATTCAAACCGTACTAACATGGCTTTGAAGCCGTCGATCCAAGCATTGGCGTGCTCAATGAAGGAACGATCTTGATGAGTCGATGAAAAATACATCCCACAACCTCCGTCAAAGAGACTGTCGTTTCAAATCCACGTTGCCCGATTGTCAAATGTGGCAAAATCCACGTTTCAATCATAGATTTGTCTATGATCTCCATTTCTGTGTTTATTGAAAATTCGCACCTCAAAATTCACACAGCTTTGGGGATTTTCCTGAAAGTTTAAACAGCTTCGTTTTAATCTTAAACAGGCGCATTTAGTAAACGGTATTAAAATTCATTATCCCATCTCAATCTTGTCCCACCCCGTATTTTTATACACACGTAGCAAATACCAGAATGCACCCGCTGATAAGGGTATGGCTATCCAGACGCCATAGGGCAGGAAAGTCAGGCCGTAGTGCGAGAAACCGACGATCCCCAAGACAATACTGATCAGCAGGCCGCGGGCTGTGTTGTTTTGTTTTAAAGCATCCGGGGGTGTTGAGAACGGCAGATAATGGGTTGAGAGCAAGGCCGCGCTAACCAGCATGATCAATGAATTACTGAACGCGAGTAAGACGTCGCCAATCTTGTCGATGCCGTATCGATACAGGATATAAGCTGACACGACGACATAAAATGGTGCTAGTAATTTGACCATTAACGCTTTCAGGGCGCCCGATAATACATCGCCTGGGTTACGAATGGGCGCACTGCCGTAAACCCATGACGCCCGGTAATTATCCGAGATACCCAGTTGATTTTGCGCCACCAGTACGTAGAGACTCGCGAAATAAAGCGCAAACAGATAGAAAAAGCCGGTCGATCCAAAACTCTGCCCCCGGACCGACATCACCACGACATAGGCTAGCCCAAACCCTAACTGAGGGTAGGTTTTTAGCTTGAATTTCCGATCGCGACCCGTTATGCGCCACGTAAACGCAAAGGCTGCCCGTTCGAGCGGGCTGTCGGTAAACCAATCGGATAGGCGTTCGATCCACCCCGTTTGACTCTGGTGTTGTCCCTGTGCTAACGTAGCAGGAATGACGGTAGAACTTTCCTGATCAATACTGCTTAATGTTTGTGTGAAACCAGCAGTCAGAAACCGGTTCATGAACCACAGGCCAGCGAAGGGCGTCAGTAGCGCCAGTGCTCCGAAAATCAGGTGCGTTGCGTCAACCATGGGCCGAACAACCATATCGACAGCGCCCGCCATCCACATCGGTGGAATCAGGTAATGCCACCATTGATGCGTCAGGGCCTGAGTCAGCATCGTTTGCGTGTCCATCAGGCGGGGTAAAAGCTGGTAGCCACCGTAGAATAGAATCGCCATCACGATCTGGAAATAATTGATGACCTCGCGTAACTTTTCTTCGCTGATGAAACGCATCAGGACGAGATAGAATACATTGGTCAAAAACACCATCAGTACGGCTGATAGCAGACTCATTAGTAAATACAAAAGGCCAGCCAGTGCGCCAAAGCGATAGGTGACAATCAGCACACCCACTATGGATAGGGATAACGCAATGGAGGCCAGGTAACTGGTAATATGCACCACGCGAGCCAGCCAGAGCGTTCGGCTGTTGACGGGTCGCGGTAAAATGATCTGGTTGTCAGACGAATCCAGAATGACCGACGAAAAATCAGAAATGAGCGTCATGGCGCAGAGAGCCATGATATATGAGAATTGCAAGGTAAGCGGGAAGAACAACCGGTCACGTTCGGGCGCGGCCAGCATGGCCAGACTAATCAGCCCGCCAATCAAAGTGTAGACAAGGAGGACGCGGGTGAAACTGTTGTTGCTTTCGGCTGATTGCTTGCCATAACGACCCAGCCCAACACTTGGTCGGCGGTTATCCATCGTTAATTTGACCTGCACAATCGCTCGGAGCTGGCTGTAATCGGCACCCGATGCCCGAATTAACGGTTGCAGCCGGTCCAGAAGCCAAAGGATACTACGTGTCATACCGGTTAATTCTTCAGCGTGTGAATAAACTCCTCCGCTATGCCCGTTTGGCCTTCGCTGCCAGTAAGTTCGGCGAAGAGTTGTTCGAGGGATTCAGGCCGTTGGTGCTGCAATTCGGCGAACGTACCATCGGCGATAATCTGGCCCTGATTGATGATGATAATCCGGTCTGAAATCTTTTCCACTACGTCCATAATGTGCGAGCTGTAGAAGATTGTCTTGCCACTGTTCGCCAGTTGCCGGATGATTTCCTTGACCAGCACCACCGCGTTGGCATCTAGACCCGACAGGGGTTCATCCAGGAAAATAACGTCGGGATTATGGAGCAGCCCCGAAATAAGCAAGACTTTCTGGCGCATTCCCTTCGAGAAAGTTGTCATGCGGGCGTTTGCATGGTCGCTGAGTTGAAACAGACGTAGCAGATCAAGGGCTTTTCGCTCGATTTCTGTAGCATCCAGGCTGTACAACTGCCCGATGAATTGCAGGTATTCCATGGGCGTCAGCGTATCGTACAGGGCTGCATTTTCGGGAACGTAGCCAATTCGGCGCTTAATGTCGAGCGACTGGGTTTTTACGTCCATACCCAACACGGTTGCTTCGCCTGTGTAGTCGGGCAGCATACCGATCAGGATTTTGATGGTCGTTGATTTTCCGGCGCCATTCGGGCCAATATAGCCGACGACCTGACCAGCCGCTACGCTTAAATCAATCCCTTTCAGAACCGGCGTTGAGCCATATGATTTATAAATATTCTGAAGCTGGATAACGGGGGGAACGGTCGTTACACTTGCTGAAAAAGTTTCTTGTTCCATTGAAAACAACCTGTATACGGTAAATTCGATATGTAATATAAGCGAAAAGTCCCGCCCAGCTTACTGCCGAACGGGACTTCTGGTCTTTATTCAGGAAGAATGGTTACGCGGCTACTTCTTCCGCTTCCACCAGATTATGTTTCAGTAAATATTCAGCGATTTGCACAGCGTTGGTTGCCGCGCCTTTGCGAAGATTGTCCGCCACGATCCACATATTCAGTGTTTTGGGCTGGCTTTCATCGCGCCGGATGCGACCTACAAAGACTTCATCTTTACCGTGCGCTGTCAGCGGCATCGGGTAGATTTTGTTTTTCGGATCGTCCTGGACAATAACGCCTTCGGCATTTGTCAGTAAATCAACGACTTCGCTGATCTCAAACTCGTTTTCAAATTCAACGTTCACGGCTTCGGAGTGCCCGCCGATCGTTGGGATACGTACCGTGGTGGCCGTTACCTGAATCGAATCGTCGCCCATGATTTTCTTGGTCTCATTGACCATCTTCATCTCTTCTTTGGTATAGCCATTGTCGAGGAAGACGTCAATGTGCGGCAGTACGTTCAGATCAATCGGATGGGGGTACACTTTCGGTGCGTCGGTATTGCCAGCACGTTCGGCGTAAAGCTGATCGACGGCGGCTTTACCCGTACCCGTTACGGATTGGTAGGTCGAAACGACGACACGTTTGATTTTATAGCGATCGTGGAGTGGTTTCAGGGCCACCACCATCTGAATGGTCGAGCAGTTTGGATTGGCAATGATTTTGTCTTCTGGCGTCAGCGTATTCGCATTGATTTCGGGAACGACCAGCTTTTTGCTGGGGTCCATACGCCAGGCCGACGAGTTATCGACAACCGTGATGCCCGCTTCTGCAAATTTGGGAGCCAGAGCTAACGACGTACTACCACCCGCCGAAAAAATCGCAATGGCAGGTTTGGCAGCAATGGCATCTTCGAAGCTAACAACCGTGTATGATTTACCCTTAAACTCGACCTGTTTACCAACCGACCGCTCGGAAGCAACGGGAATGAGTTCAGAAACAGGGAAGTTGCGTTCTGCCAGCACCTTCAGGATTTCGCCACCGACCAAGCCAGTAGCCCCAACGACTGCGATTTTCATAATAATTTAGACAATTGATTAAAGAATTGGGTGCAAAAGTACGGTAAAAGTTTGACGGACAGGCGGTGTACTTTAAAAAAACTTGGTGCCTCCGACCCAATCCTGAGTGATCTTGTTCAATGATATGTACCGTATTAAGTACCGCGTCAATATGAGCAAAAGGGGAGGACGTAGTGCAGAACAATAAGACCAAGTATTAGCTATAACCCTCTTTTGGTTAATATAGGGCTATATTCCTCGGCAAGCTGTCGTCTTCTTATAGACAGGTGATTATATTTGACGATAAATCGTGTCGCGGAACCTGCTTATGAACGTTGGTGCAGCCCCTACTTATCAACCTTCTCCTTTTATTCAACGATGGCAGCGTGCCCTGGGCATTCGGCCAGATGAAGGCCGAACGGTAGGGCTATTTTTTGTCCATAATTTTCTTTTAGGTATTGGTACGATCCTTATTTATGTGGCCGCCAATGCCATTCTGCTGGAAAATCATCCCGAAACCAGCCTGCCCGTTGCCTACATCGCATCGGCGGTGGCGATGATTATTGTCGGTCGGTTATACGCCTATTTCGAGCATCAACTGGTGCTACGTAGCCTGGCCGTACGGGTATTGGTGGCGGCTGTTGTCATGACCATAGTTGTCGGGATACTGGTTATTGTGGGCCACTCTGTTGCAGCAGCGGTGGCGATTATGACGGGTTACCGACTTATCTACCTGCTGACGAATCTTGAATTCTGGGGCGTTTCGGCGGTTGTGTTCGATACTCGGCAAAGCAAGCGTTTGTTTGGCGTAATCAGTTCAGGCGATATGCCAGCCAAAGCAATAGGCGGTATTCTAACGGCTTTGGTACATGCTCATGCCGATGTACTCCGTCTGATAATCGTTGCCTTCGGGGCGTTTTTGGCGGCACTATACGTACTTCAGTTAACCATTCAGTCGCACGATGTGCACGCGCCCCATCAGCCACCGCGCCCCGCCCGTCGCGAACCATCGCGGCTGATAGGCCAGCGGTTTGGTGGGAGTGAACTGGTGTTCTATATGTGTGTGAGTCTGGCGGCATTGGCAGCCGTGGCAACTGAAATCGAATATAACTTCTTCATTAACGTTAAGCACCGGTTTCACGACCAGACGGATGTCATTCGCTACGTTAGCTACATACTGGCGCTAACGTATGGGCTGGCGATGTTGGCCAAATTGCTTCTGTCACGTCAGGTTCTCGACCAGTTTGGGGTACAGCGCTCCCTGCTCGTACTCCCCTGGGTAGCCTTAGCCGGTCTGGCCATACTGACCTTTGTGAATAGCTTCGTTACGAACGAAACTGTATTGCTCATCTATTTCTGTGGCCTCTATCTGGTGTTTGAAGTCGTGCGTCGTGCGTTGTTCGATCCGGTCTTTCTGGTATTATTTCAGCCTTTATTGCCTCCTCAGCGGCTTAAAGGCCATACGCTGGCGAAGGGTCTTTATGAGCCACTTGGCCTGGGAATTGCCGGATTCATGATTTTTATTCTCCATGCAAACCTCCAGTCTTGGGTGCCGTTGGTGTGGATTGCGGTGATGGCTGGAGCCATATGGTTATTGCGCCATACGTATCAACGGTATCTGCATGAGTTGAATGATGCTATCGGTCGTCGCTTTCTGGAAAGTGAGCAACTGGCGATGCCCACCGCGGCCAAAAAGAGTCTGGTAAATCAATTGCAAAGCCGTAATCCCGACGACGTACTAACGGCTATCGGCTGGCTCGATGCTTACAATCCTGCTGAACTGGCGCATCAAACGCTGCCGTTGCTAGCGCATCCTGATGCCGATGTCCGACGGCGAACGATGGATGCAATTGCCCATCAGAATAAGTTGGTGCCAGTTCGGCAGTTGATGCACATTGCGCTGACCGATACGGAGCCCTTACTACGTCAGCAGGCGGCTTATTTGCTGGGACGGCGTATTAGTGCTGAACCGAGCGAACTGGCGCCGTTGCTAAACCATACCGATTTATATATTCGGCAGGGGGCCATCAAGGGCGTACTGGAATTGAATCCCCGTGATGTTGCTGCTCGTCAGGGATTAACCCAACTGGCAAATGATGCCGATCCAGAACATCAGAAAATTGCCTTGACTCTGATTGCATCGCTGCGACTGAATGACCTTGTGCCGCTGGTGACTGAACGATTGGCAAGTTCGAATCTTGAGGTGAAAAAAGCGGCTATTGCCGCGGCCGGTTACTTACCAGATGCTGGTCTGACGACTTATTTACTAGCTAACCTGACTGATAAAACTATTGGTCGGGCTGTTACGCAGGCACTGAAAAACCGAAATGACGAAACGATTCCCGCCCTGAATCAGATGCGAAAATCAGCGCCTGACCGCCTGACGCTGGAACGTATTGCCGCCATTTGTGGCGCCATCCATACCGCCGAAAGCCGTCAATTGCTGAATTCCCTCGCTCAGCAACCGGATTTAATGATACGGGGTGCTGCCCTGCGGGCATTACGTCGTTTCCCGAACGATTCTGCTGATGACAATATGTTTCGCAGTCTTATGCGCGACGAAGTTGCGCTGGCACAACGGCTCATGCAGGGAAGCCTGACCGATCCTGATCTGGCCGAAACGCTTGATTACGAGATGTCGATATTGATCCAGCGGCTGTTCGATATATTGGCACAACTCTACGACGCCGAAACAATTGCCGGAGCCCGAATGGGTATTGGGCATCCCGCCCGCGAACGCCGGGCCAATGCACTCGAAATGCTCGATAATCTGGTGCCCAGAGCGACGTACCAAACATTGCAGGCATTGGTCGATGATCTGCCCCGCTCCGAAAAAATACGTATACTTGATGCAGAACTTGGCCCAATGCCCGAATCCGAATCCATCCGCGATTTTATTTTACGAGTGGGTGAGACAGTTTTTTCGGCCTGGACAGTCAGTATTGTTTTGCGAAGTTTGCCTTCGGAAGATGAATTGGCAGCTCGTCAACGGTTAGCATCGCGCTTTTCTGCTTTATCCCCCCTGCTTATGAGTCACTCATCGCATTCAACCGATCAGATTTCAGCTTACGACCGGGTCTTGCTACTGGCGCATACCAGTTTATTTGATCAGACGCCTAACAACGTACTGGCCAGTATTACGCCGATTATGAAGGAAGAGCAGCACCAGGCAGGTAATACCATTTTTCATAAAGGGGATCTTGGTACGGGCATGTATGTCATTTATACGGGCGAAGTCGCCATTCTTGATGGCGATACGGAATTAGCTCGTTTTAGCCGGGGCGATTTCTTCGGTGAACTGGCCTTGCTGGATACCGAAGCCCGTTCGGCAACCGCCGAAGCGATCACCGATGTGCGGCTGTTGCGCATTGATCAGGACGATTTCTATGACCTCATGGAAGAACGGGGCGAAGTGCTACGTAGCATCGTTCGGAGTTTATCGGGGCGTATCCGTCGGCAGAACGCACTTATTGCCCGTCAGTCAAACCCTGTAAACGAACAAGCCGTATGAACTGGGCAGATGGAGAATCATACGTAGCGATTTTTGTCGCCTTTTTCGTAATCCGCTACGTTCGCAATTTTCTGGAAACGCCCACTCGGTTACCGGACTGGGACATGTACTTTAAACGGATTTGGCTTACAGGCTTCATCCTGATGGGACTCGGTGAAATATTCCCGCGTCCGTGGCTAATCTGGTTCCAGTTAATCGTCTTCTTGTCGATTGCCTATACCGTCTGGCAACTGTATGACTTACGCCCGGCCCGGACCTTATTGTTTGCCATAGCACCTTATGCCATAATCAGTTGTTTGGAAAGTTTGGTAAAATCGCTTTCCCATTCTTTTTACAAAAAAACCGATGATTATTTTGAGTCGGGTGCTACGTTCTCGATCATCTGGTTGATCACGTTTGCGGTTATTGCTGCGAACCAGAAAAAATCGCTTGAAAAAATACGTCTGGAGCGAGAGAAAGAAGCCGAGCAACGGCGCATCATAGAAAATAAAAAGAACGAACTTGAATATTTAGTCGCCGAACGGACCGCCGAGATTACTCGCCAGAAAGAAGAGTTGGAGGAGGCCCTTAAAGAGTTGAAAACGACGCAAACCCAGCTCGTCCAGAGTGAAAAAATGGCTTCACTGGGTGAACTGACGGCAGGCATTGCGCATGAGATACAGAATCCACTTAACTTCGTGAACAACTTCTCTGAAGTGAGCATTGAGTTAATCGACGAACTGGAAGAGGAACATGCCAAGCCAGATCGGGACGTTGAACTGGAGACGGAAATACTGGCCGACCTCAAGCAGAACCTACAGAAAATTACTCATCATGGTGGTCGGGCTGCATCCATCGTGAAAGGGATGCTGCAACACTCCCGCACCAGCACAGGCCAGCGCGAACCCACCGATATTAACGCGCTCTCCGATGAATACCTGCGATTGGCCTACCACGGCCTGCGGGCGAAAGACAAAAGTTTCAATGCTACGTTTACCAGTGATTTTGATACGTCTCTCGGCCTGGTTAACATGATTCCACAGGATATGGGACGGGTAATGCTTAATTTGTTCACCAATGCCTTTTACGCCGTTCAGCAACGCCAGAGAGAGGGCGGTGATCCCAACTACAAGCCAACCGTAACGGTTAGTACACGATGCGTGAATGGAGAAGTAGTAATCACTGTTAGCGATAACGGGACGGGGATGCCGGAGGCTGTCAAGCAAAAGATTTTTCAGCCTTTTTTTACGACCAAACCTACGGGCGAAGGAACGGGCCTGGGCTTGTCCATGGCGTATGACATTGTGACCAAGGGGCATAACGGAACTCTGGAAGTAGATAGCAAAGAAGGCGAAGGCACCACGTTTAAAATTACCATTCCCGCCTGAGATACCCAACAACACTCGGCCTGACCGAGAAAAGATACAGGGCTTTCGAATAGAGCTGTGCTACGGTGCTAGCTGAAGGCCTACTGATAGTTAACCAATACCTTCATCAACTCATGCGCAACCTGTATATCCTCTTACTAATCAGCCTCATTCATGTCACTACGTATGGCCAAATGGCCGCACCGTCACCTGCTCCATCCCCTACTCCATCTGCATCACCTGACCTGAACGAGCGGGTTCGGATGCTGGAAGAAAGCCTTCGTTATGCCAACCAGGGATTAGCGAAAAACGTCGATGATTTACTGTGGTATCAGAAACTGGGCGACGTAGCAACGATTGATAAAATTCGGTATGGCAGTAAACCACCCCATGTTATTAGAAATCCGACTGGGCAAGGTGCCACGAACCCGGTTGTGATTCCTGCCTATACCTTCGCTCCCAAGAAGTTTGCATCGGCGAAAAAATTGCCACTGCTTATTTTTGTCCACGATGGTATCCACGGGGATTTTAGTACGCTCTATTCGCATGTCGTCCGTGAGTTGCTGGATCAGGGATACTTGATTCTCGCCCCCGAATACCGGGGCAGCGTTGGGTACGGTGGCGAATTTTACCGGCAAATTGATTACGGCGATTACGAAAATGACGACGTATTGGCTGGCAAGCGCTGGGCTGTTGAAAACATGCCGCAAGTCGATGCCGATCGAGTGGGGATTATTGGCTGGAGTCACGGTGGTATGATTTCGTTGATGAATATTTTCGATCATCCTGAAGATTATAAAGTAGCGTATGCCGGTGTACCCGTTTCTGATATTATTGCCCGACTGGGCTACAAACCAGCGGCCTATCGAACTATATTCTCGGACGCTGCGCACATTGGAAAAGATCCGTCCGACAACGTAGCGGAGTACCGTCGTCGGTCGCCGGTTTGGAATGCCCAGAAGCTTAAAACACCGCTCCTGATCCATACCAATACCAACGATGAAGATGTAAACGTACTGGAAGTCGAATCGCTGATTAACGCGCTAAAAGCCCACGATAAGAAATTCGAGTACAAAATTTACCAGGATGCGCCGGGCGGCCATAGCTTCAACCGGCTCGATACCAAACTGGCGCGTGATTCGCGTGATGAAATTTATCGGTTTCTGGCCCGGTATCTAACGCCACCCAATGCCACCAAATGACCTCTTTGAAAAATAAAACTAGTTCACTCAATACGTATCACTGATGGGTTCCGCAGGTATGTTGAAAATATTAGTAGTTGATGACGAACCGGATGTAAAAGACCTGTTCCAGCAGCGTTTCCGACGAGAAATTCGGAATGAAGAGTTTCGTCTGGATTTTGCCAATTCCGGCGAAGAGGCTTTGAGTTACCTCAATGGGCACGCGTCCGAAGTTATCCTGATTTTGTCCGACATCAACATGCCCGGCATGAGCGGGTTCGAGTTGTTACGTCAGATTCGGAAAGATTTTAACACTCCTCCATCCCCCGTCGTGATGATGATTACGGCTTATGGCGATCCTAACTCAGAGCAAATGGCCGTCGATCTGGGAGCGAATGACTTCCTGACAAAACCGCTCGATTTTGCGGTTTTGAAACAAAAACTTAAAGAGATCGTATGAAGGCAAAAGTCTTGGTAGTTGATGACGAAACTGACCTGGAATTGCTCATCAAGCAGAAATTCCGGCGCCAGATTCGGGAGAAGCTATACGAATTTGTCTATGCTCATGACGGCGTGGAAGCCCTGGCAGTCCTGGCTGAACAGCCGGATATTGACATGGTGCTGACCGACATCAATATGCCTGGTATGGACGGTTTAACGTTGCTGGTCAAGCTACACGAAACCAATCCGATGCTCAAATCCGTCATTGTATCGGCCTATGGCGACATGGATAATATTCGCACGGCGATGAACCGGGGCGCGTTTGATTTCGTGACTAAACCGGTCAATTTTGAGGATCTGGAGCGGACGATGCAAAAAACGATGGAGTATGTAGAGCAACTCCGGAAAACGCTGCAAGCCATAAAAGAAAACGATATTCTACGGATGTATGTGGATGAATCGGTCCTTACGTTCATGAGTCGGCCTGAGTTTGAAACGTCGCTGTCGGCCAGTGAAACCATTGTCGCCACCGTACTATTCATCGACATTTGCGGATTTACCGCTATCTCCGAACGCGAATCGGCCGATACGGTTGTGCGGCTGGTTAATCGCTATTTCGACGTAATGGTTAAGGAAATAATCGCCCAGGGCGGCTACGTAGACAAGTTTATGGGCGATGCTGTGATGGCCGTTTACCGGGGCGAATACCACCTCGACCGGGCTATTGAAACCAGTCTGGCCATACGGGCGCAGGTAGCCACGCTCGAAGACAACCTGCCCAACCACCCGAATTATCATCCGCAAGTATCCATTGGCATCAATAGTGGCGAAATGGTATCTGGCAATATCGGTTCTGCTACGTTACGTCGGTTAGACTACACCGTGATTGGCGATGCGGTCAACATGGCACAACGTTTGCAATCGGTAGCACAAGCTGGCCAGATTGTCATTGTTGAGTCAGCACAGCAGCAAGTAGCCGAATCCTTTACCTGCGAACGTATCGGCGAGGTATCGCTTAAAAATAAAGCCGCACCGGTGATTATCTACAACGTATTAGGATGAGAAGAGAATGATAAATGATGAATGATAAATTATTTTTTGCAGAATCATTCATCATTTTTTACTCTTCTGCCAGCGTGCGTGAAATGTTCATGCGATAGACGCCTAAAGCAGGGAGCGCAGCGGCCAGTAAGCCAATCAGGATGGCGACACCCAGTAAAATCCACTCTTCGGGGAGGATACCAAAGGCGGCCAGATTATAGTGATAGTCCTCGGATACGCTGCTTGAGAACAACCATAGCCCGATGCGGCTAAACAGAATCCCCAGGACAAAACCAATCAGTGATAAAACCAGCCCTTCCAGGACCAACATCCCGAAAAGCTGGGCTCTTGTGGCGCCCATCGACAGCATAAGCGCCATCTCATAACGTCTCTCTTTCAGGGAATTATAGAGCGATACGAACACGCTGATGCCGGAAATAAGCATAATGACGATGGCTAGACCACGTAGTGTTTCAACGCCTACGCCAAGCAACGAAAACAGCCGGTTGATTTCAATATTAGGCAACGCAGCCTGTAGTTTAGAATTACTGTTGATGCCACGCGCCAGCATCATGCCCATTGGGTTCCGAAACTTGATCAGCATACTCGTAATCTCGCGTGGAGCTTCATCATCATGGTGTTCGTCGGCTTCGTGTTCATGCTTATCACCTGCTTCATGCTCTTCCCCAGTTTCATGTGCTTCACCCACTTCGTTGTGCTCTTCATGATGTTCATGGATAGCCCACACGCTCGAAATGGGCGTCAGAATAAGCTGATCGGCAACCGTGTTTGTCGCATTCAGAATGCCTACGACTTTATATTTTGTATCGGCATGAACTTCGCCTTCGGCATCGAGCCCGTGCGACCCTGAGAACGTATCGCCGAGTTTCAGGCCCGCAACAGCAGCGACACGAGGCCCAATCACTACGTCTAAATCCTTCTGAAATAAGGTTCCCTGCGCTACCGTGGCACCAAAATGCTCAAGGTATTTTTTGTTCGTACCAACAATGCGAAACGAGCGGTAATTATCGCCCATTGACAACGGAATTGCCGTTTTAATCATGGGGTTACGCGTGAGCCGTTCTGCCTCCTCGAGGGGAATATTGCCCGTCGGCGAATCAATCTGATAAATACTTGACAGAATCAATTGCAATGGGCTGCCCTTAGCCCCAAGCACCATGTCGATTCCTTTGATATTCTTTCGAAATTGGTCGTCCAGTTGCTTGTTGAGCAACAGCAGTAACGAGATAATCGTGATGCCAAATGTCATTAATAACCCACTCAAAAAACTGCTCAGCGGTTTATCTCTCAGATTACTCCAACTAATTCGAAACAGATTCATAATACCGGATCAATACTGTTTTTAGCAGAAAAAGGCAGACGCAAATTACTGAATTGCAGCCCCATTACAAGTCCAGTTTGAAATGATGACTGGCAATATTGAATCGTTTGTTCAGATATAGACGGTGGGCATCATAACGAGCTGGATTCTGGCCGGAGTCCAGCGAAACACATTGGCAACCCTTCTGACGGGCTTGATCAATGACAAAATCCAGCAACGTACTGGCATAGCCTTTCCCTCTGGCGCTAGGGAGCGTCGACAAATCGTCGATATAAAGCGTCTTGCCACTATATAATAGCGTCATGTATCGGTAGCCTACGACCGCTGGAGCCGGTTCAGAAGAATCATCGGCATGCCGCATCACCTCAACAAACGCAAGCACAAAATTTTCGTTGGCCTGCTGAAAACGGATTTGTTCTAACGCCTTCTCGGGCGTGAGGTGAGGACGTAGCGCCAGCATGGCGGGTAAACACCGCTCAATGTCGGCATCGGATTGGGCAATAACTACGGTCATATTTGTGAACGGATTTCCTGTAGTAACTTGTCGCCACCCCGTTCCAGAATGCTTTCGGCCAGCGAATACCCCAGCAACGTAGCTTCCTCCGACGCTCCGGCAAAGGTTTCGCGGAGTAATTGAGTACCATCCAGACTGACTAAACCACCCGTCAAACTGATACGTTGGTCGTCGCTCCAGTGGGCCAATGCAAAGGATGGAATGCTGCAACCTCCTTCAAGTCGTGCCAAAAAGGCGCGTTCGGCCCGCAGGCAGGCTTCTGTAGGTTGGTGGTTTATAACGCGTTTGATGGCCTCAACGATTTCACTGGCTAACGAACCGGCAATTTCAATGGCTATACTGCCCTGTCCGACGGCGGGCGTAAAATCGGCGACCGGCAAGTGCTCAACAATCAGGTCATCGTACCCCATTCGGTGAACACCTGCGTAAGCCAGCAAAAGTGCATCGCACTGACCTTCGTCGAGTTTACGGATGCGGGTTTGCAGGTTGCCACGCATATCAACCGTAGTGAGATGCGGGCAGTAATGTTTCAGCATGGCCACCCGTCGTGTAGATGACGTACCAATTCGGAAAGCCTCGCTACCGCCAAGCGACAGCGTTTTGTTTCGGCTCACCAGTACGTCATTGGCCAGTTCGCGTTCAGTGAAGGCAATGATACTGAGGTCAGATGGCAGGCTCGATGGTAAATCTTTGGCACTATGAACCGCAATGTCAATGGTGCCGTCCCGAAGCTGATCTTCTAACTCCTGCGTGAATACCCCTTTGCTACCAATCTTCGCCAGCGACCGATCCAGTACCAAATCGCCCTTGGTTTCGATTAGGACTAACTCCGACGTCAGACCGCCTTTCTGTAATAAGGTTTGTATATGTTCCGCCTGCCAGACTGCTAACCGGCTACTGCGCGTTCCAATTCTGATATGCATGATTTCACAAAGGTACGGCAAGCCAGTCAGCTTTTGCTAACTGAATACACCTGTGGAGATGTGTAGAAAGAGAACCACACACAGACCATAAATCGCAACACTATTAAATTTACGTACATACGTAGCAAAATGGCATAAATAAGCCTCCATCGTGTCAAAAAGGCATATTTACTCTAAAATTGATAGTGAGTTACTGACAGCTTGACGGAGAAACAAGGCATTAATTCATTAGGCACGAGGTTTGTTTAGATACTAGTACTTGAACAGTAAACGACATCCACTATGAAAGCGATAGAAAATGTATTTCAGGGGACAGGTGGTCAGATTGATTTGTTGAATACGCTTTATGGTGGATCAACCCAGACGACTATGAATGTTGAGCGTGAAGACGAACGCTTGGTTATTACCCTATCGGCACCCGGCGTAAAAGCCAACTCATTTAACGTACTGGTTGAGGGCAATAAACTTGTTCTCTACACTTTGCTGGTGAGTACATCCGTACAGCAGGAAGAAGGAAGTAGCCAGCGGTTGGCTGTACCTATGTTTTTGCGGGTTCTGGATATTCCCTCGTTTGTTGATGCCGATCATATCGAGGCTGCGCATGAACACGGAAAAGTGGTTGTGATGCTGCCCTTTAAAGACGAGGAGCACATGCACCGCCGGATTGACATCAAAAAGCTCTTTTAATCTATATCCTGAATTTTCCCCTTCCGGGACCACCTTTAGGTCCTGTAGCCTATAGATGAGTTCAAAGCCGCTTTTACGAAAGCGGCTTTTTGATTTTCAGTGCTTTCTAAATGAAAAGACAGCTATCTTTTTGAACACAAAAAAGCCGCCTGATTTTGTCAAGCGGCTTTTTTGTGATGTAGCCCGACCAGGGCTAATACCTACTTAATCTCGTTATTTACTTTAAACACCGCTAATAATTAAAATACCCTTATATTTAACTTTAAAGCTCATTTGCCTAATGTCTACTGATTAAGATGAATAAGGACAAGTTAGAATAAATTAAGGCAATCCGTACACAATTTCGTACACTAGCTTATATTTGGTGTACGGAATAAACTCTCCGCTACGTATGGCTCGTACCTCTGATTCGCCCGTAACTTATTTGCTTCGTGACCCTAAGTC
The DNA here is from genome assembly GCF_900112365.1 of Spirosoma endophyticum. Taxonomy (GTDB): domain Bacteria; phylum Bacteroidota; class Bacteroidia; order Cytophagales; family Spirosomataceae; genus Spirosoma; species Spirosoma endophyticum. The sequence continues at coordinate 242,924 of NZ_FOLQ01000009.1, forward strand.
AAAGAAGCCTACCCCTATAAATTGTATCGTTCGATTCAACAATAATCGTATCAATGCAGGAACAGGCTTCAAAATACTACCCGCCTTCTGGAACCTGAAAACCAGCCGGGTCAAAAATGTAGTCGATGCCGTAGACAAAGACCATATCAATAACTTTTTAAGCGGTCTGGAAAACTCCATCAAAGCAATTATTAGCGAACTAAAAGCCGGACGTAATCTAACGGTAGAAGCGGTCAGAGGCCGTGTTGATGATTACCTAAAGCCACAGCCCAAGCCAGAGGAGCCAACGCAAGCCGCCTTGTTTTCCTTCATTGAGCAATACATTGAACAGGCTCCTACCCGCGTCAATAATGAAACCAATAAAACGGTTGGGTATCGAACCATACAGAAGTACAGAACAGTATTAAAAGTCCTACGCGAGTTTGCTGAAACGTACCCCCGCCCCCTGGATTTTGATACTGTAGATTTAGAGTTCTACGGAGCATTCAAGAATTATCTCACCATTGGCAAGGGATTTACAACCAACAATGTAGGTAAGTACATCGCTACGCTGAAAGTATTTCTGAATGAGGCTACATTAAGTCAGAAGAAACTAGGCGTTACCGTGGATCAGTCATACCGTGAAAAACGGTTTAAAGCTGTCAAGGAAGACGCTGACAACATCTACCTGAGTGAGCAGGAAATACAACACCTGTACAATCTAAACCTTACTGACAAGCCGCGTTTAGAGCGTGTTAGAGACCTTTTTGTTGTTGGATGCTATACAGGTCTTAGATTCTCAGATTTCACGGCTTTGCGCCCGGAATATATCAAAGACGGGCTGATACGTATGGAGCAGTTTAAGACGCAGGGTAAAGTTGTTATTCCGTGCCACCCTGTTGTTAAAACCTTACTCGAAAAGTATAGCGGACAACTCCCGCAGTCTATTAGTAACCAAAAAATGAATGACTATCTAAAAGAGCTTTGCCATTTTGCGGGTATAATCTCAAAGGAGAGTAAAGCACAGACGAAAGGAGGGAAGCGCGTAACAAGTGTTTTGGAGAAATGGCAGATGGTCAGTACACACACAGCCAGGAGGTCATTTGCTACAAATATGTATTTGCTGGGCGTACCCGCTATTACAATAATGCGGATTACAGGCTACAAGACCGAGAAAGCATTCATGCAGTATATCAAGCTAGATGAGGAGCAACACGCGCAAATAATGGCCGCTCATTGGCAAAGACATTTTCAATCGCAAGCCGCAATAGTAGCAGAGTAAAAAAGCCCATTACATTCTGGACCACCGTAACGGGCAAAAAGCTAAACTAAATCAAGATGGAAACTCCGAACGATCCCCAACAGTTCGATTATCGGATATGGCTTTCTAATGGACTTAAAACTGAGATTGACATTCTCTTTGAGAAAGCAATAGGGGAATTTTCGGAAAAGCCTTGGTTTAAAACTTCAAGTGCCGAAGACTGGAAGGAGATTCTGCCTTTCCCCGTTCCATGCCCAGAGAAGTCCTGGAGTGGTCGTTATTCCCAAGCTTATGCTAAGTGGATAGATGATGAGAAGCAATGGGAAATTCGTGCTGCTATCTGGCTTGATAGTAAAAAGAAACTTTTAAGAACATTACAGGATCAAGCCAAAAAATTACTCCCCTATGCGGTAAAGATTATCAATGCTAAATATAAAATACATTTAAAGCCAGATAATATTTTCAGTACATGGATTGAATCGGTAATACATCTGCCGTTATATGAATTTGAAAAGATTATAATTTCAGTTAAGAATGTAAGTTCTTTTCTTTCACAACAAGCAAATCAGTATGAAAATCGAAATAGTGAAGCAGGAAGACCTGATGATTCCTCTAAGGCCATCACCGTTACTAAACAGGAAGTTGAGCTTGTAATAAAGGCCGCACAACAAGCCAAAATAGATAACGTACCATTCTCCGATTTACTTATCAACTTTTCAATTGAAGATTTAGACGCTCTGTTGGTTCATTTAAAGATAAAAGACACAAATGGAAATACTACTTTATTAAATGGCAAAAAAGCAAATCTCCACGAAGTTATAACAGCCCTAGAAGGATTTGATTTATTAAAAGAAGTAACCCGTAAAAAGAAGTACAATAGTTTATGTCTCTACCTCGGCATGACTCTGACACGGACAAAAAACGGCCACTTAACAGCCAAAAACACTACCAGAGCAAAAGCCGTCACTTACTTGAAACAAAACCATTTAAATCAAAAATAGAACATCTTTTTTGTGTTCCCTTATTGATTATAGATTTGTGAGTTAGTCCGTAAAGAATGCTACCTCCTTCTTACGAAAGAAACAGCTTATGCGCTCTCGATCAGCCTGTAAGTAATTCACT
>NZ_FOLQ01000024.1 GCF_900112365.1 Spirosoma endophyticum
CGGACGTGTGTTGAGTAGATAGTTTTACAGGATCGATACCTGGACGAAGATAGTAAGCACAAGGGCCGGTAAGGCTCAGGGTCTCTCTCTGTAGGAAAAAAGACAAAAGGCTTTTTGGTCCGCCCCCGGGTAGCTGGGTTGGCAGGATCAAGCAAGAGTCCATTAGGTTGGTGCTGGTAAGGCGGGTGGTCACCTCTTCCATTTCGCACAGAGCCGTTAAGCCCCGTACTGCCGATGGTACTGCTGTCACAAGCGGGAGAGTAGGAAGGTGCCACCTAGGGAAATAAGTCAAAACGCCGTGTTCTAGCTAGAACACGGCGTTTTGCGTTTAAAGCCTTGTCAAACCCTGACCGAAAGCAATTCACTGTAAAGTTGATGGCTTTCTGTGTTTTGATGGTTTTTGTGAAGTTAGAGAAGAGTAATTCTTCCTTTTTCTTACCTTAGTATTTCGAGTAAACTCTTCACAATTAATGGCTATCTTCAAACTGCAAATTAACGGTCGCCTTCTTCAGGCTGATGTAGATGCTGATACTCCCCTTTTATGGGTATTACGCGATAATTTTGGATTAGTAGGCACTAAATATGGTTGTGGCATCGCTCAATGTGGAGCTTGTACGGTTCACTTGAATGGCGAAGCTATGCGCTCATGTGTACTACCTGTATCAGCTATTGGCAAATCGAAAGTGACTACAATCGAAGGCCTGTCAGTCGATGGCACGCACCCTGTTCAACAGGCATGGGATAAAGTAGATGTACCACAATGTGGCTATTGTCAGTCCGGTCAGATAATGACAGCTGCTGCCTTGCTGAAGAAAAACCCTAAGCCAACTCAAGCTGAAATTGACAATACAATGACTGGTAACCTGTGCCGTTGCGGGACGTATCATCGCATCCGGGAAGCTGTAAAGTTAGCCTCTGAAGCCCCCACAACAAATAAAACTTCAAAAAGATAGATAGCTATGCAAACGTTAGCGAATTCAAGTCGAAGAAACTTTCTGAAAATAGCTGCAGCAACCGGGGGAGGACTCATGTTAGGCTTTAACTGGCTTGAATCTGAGGCTGCACCATCAGCAATAATCAATGCCGCTGGTACAAATGCACCGGGTCTTAATTTCAATAGTTATCTATCTATTAATCCACAGGGCATTATCACTATTTTGTCGCCGAATCCAGAAGTTGGACAAGGCATCAAAACGGCTTTTCCAATCATTGTTGCTGAAGAACTCGATGCTGACTGGACGAAAGTTGTTGTTGAACAGGCTCCGCTTGATACTAAAAAATTTGAACGACAGGTAGCTGGTGGTAGTGGCTCTATTCCACATTCCTGGCAACGTCTGCGTAAAGCTGGTGCTACAGCCAGATATATGCTGGTTGAAGCGGCTGCAAAACGTTGGAACGTGCCATCATCGGAGTGCTCGACCGATAAGGGCGTTGTCTTGCATGCTGCGAGTAATCGTAAGCTTGGCTATGGTGAACTGGCTACTGAAGCCGCTCAGATACCTGTTCCAGCTGATGCTAAACTTAAGGAGATAAAAGACTTTAAACTTATTGGAACTACGGTCAAGAACGTTGATAATCCTAAAATTATAACAGGAAAACCATTGTTCGGACTGGACTTTTATCGGGAAGGGATGCTGTTCTCAATGATTCAACGTCCCGCTTTTGGGTATAAATTGAAGTCGCTGGATGCAACGGCTGCTAAAGCTATGCCAGGTATTGTTGACGTAGTAACATTTACCAACAATGTGGCTGTTGTTGGGAAGTCAACATGGCAGGTAAAAAAGGCGAAGGATGCTTTGAAAATCGAATGGGAAAAGGCAGATACGCTCGAAAGTACATCTGACCACAATCGATTATTTAAAGAGATGTTAGATAGTGGAGAGGCAATGGTACGTCGAAAAGATGGTGATGTAGAAACTGCCTTTAAAAATGCAGCTAAGGTTGTCAAGTCTGAATATCAATGCCCCTTCCTGCCGCATAATCCACTTGAACCCATGAATTTCTTTGCCCATGTCAGGGCGGATGGCGTTGAATTAGTTGGTCCAACGCAAACTCCTGAACTTGCACGCAACGAAACGGCTAAATTGCTTGGCATCTCGCCTGATAAAGTGTCAGTACAGCTCACGCGTATGGGCGGAGGATTCGGCCGGAGACTCAAGGCAGACTACGTGATCGAAGCAGTTCAGGTATCGAAATTGGTTAATGCACCAGTAAAAGTAATCTGGTCACGTGAAGATGATATGACGGGAGGAAGTTATCGTCCCGCTGTTCGGTATCGCTTCGAGGCTGCTCTTGATGCGCAGGGTAATATGATTGGGTACAAATTGCGGGGGGCCAGTATAAATGCAGGTAACTCGACTCGGGAAGATAATTTTCCTGCTGGTGCCGTAGATAACCTACTAATTGACAGTGTAGATCATAAATCGCCAATCACAACTGGTCCCTGGCGTGCTCCAATCACTAATTTTCTTGCCTTCGCTGAACAGTCATTTATAGACGAAGTAGCACAGGCTGCTGGCAAAGATCCCGTACAGTTTCGATTGGAGTTGTTAGAAAAAGCTAAACAAAAGCCAGCTGGTGCCATAAAGTACGACATAGACCGTATGAAAGGCATTATCACGTTAGCTGCTGAAAAAGCGGGTTGGGGGAAGAAGAAAGGAGCAGATGGTAAGTTGATTGCACAAGGATTCAGTGTCTATTTCTCGCATCGATCTTACGTAGCGCAGATTGGTGAAGTGGTCGTGCAGAAAGGCAAACCAGTTCTCCAGAAAGTATACTCTGCAGCCGACTGTGGGGTTGTCGTGAACCAAAGTGGAGCCCAGCAACAAGTGAGAGGGTGCGTTGTTGACGGAATTGGCCATGCCATGTATGGTAATATTACGTTCAAAGATGGCGTTGCGGAACAGAAAAATTTCAATGAATATCGACTCATTCGGCTAAATGAAATTCCGGAAATAGAGGTGCATTTTGTCCAGAATGAAATCGAACCCACTGGCTTGGGCGAACCTTCCCTTCCACCAGCGGGTGCCGCTGTTGCCAATGCTATTTTTAAGGCTACAGGTAAACGACTACGTAGCCAGCCTTTCGTGGAGCAGGAAGAATTTAAAAGCGTGTCTTAATAACCTCCTTTTTCTCACTAAGCACTCATAAGCATGTATGCACGAGTTATTCAGTTTCCTTTAAAGGCTGAAAGTATTACGGATGCTGTGGAATATTTTCACGATTCGGTAGGGCCAGCTCTCAAAAAACTTGATGGTTTTAAAAACAGTCGAATGCTAACTAACCCGTCGACAAACCGAGGATTAATGGTAACGATCTGGGAGTCGGAGGAGAATAGGCAAGCGGCTGAATCCAGTGGTTTTCTTCAGGATGTTCTTAAACATATGAGTGGTTACTTTGCTGGCCCACCAACTGTCGATTATTATGAAGTAAGCGTACAAGTAGTTTGAAAAACGTATGGTCCTCAAACATTAACAATAGAGCCACCAACCATTCGGCTGGTGGCTTATTTACTGATGGGTGTTCTTACGGTACTACTGTACCGCAACAATACGGCTTTGCATCTGAATAGGAGCGGTCGACAAATTCAGGTATTTGTTAATGCTGCCTTTGTTCGACTTTATTTCTAACTCATACTGTCCGTCAGCTAAGTCATCGACGTTTAATTTTACTGCAAATTTGGACTCTTTTTTGCCAAGGTCTTGCTGAAAAAGTACCTGATTTTCTGCATTGCGGAGAACAATCGTGACCGGGGCTTCAGTAGATTTCTGGACGGCAATCCGAATTTTATTGCTTACTGTAACGAATGCACTGGCATCAAATGATAGCACCTTAGGCGTAGTAGGATTGATGAATGTTGACGCACTCAATAAAAGGGAGGCAGCGACTTTGCTCATTAGTGGTAACATGGTAGTATCGTGTTTAGTGGTTTTAACGTTCAGTTGTTTACTGTTCATACTACATAATTCAAAGGTTGTGCCAACTGCTTAAGCTGTTGATTAGTAATATGTTGAATGTTTTCTTATGGATTAGCAATGTCCAGTTATGGACAATCTTTGTTCACTTGCGGACAAAATAAAACAGCGATTTTATGCTAGTGCTGATCGTTCATGACACTATCTTTTGACGAATGACACCGATAGTAGGGGAGCCGCTTTGAGCGTTCAGTAAATTAGCGGTGTTACTTTCTTTCCTGTCTGTATTAAAATAAAATACATTAAACCAAAAAATATGATTAAGCATAGCAAACTCAGAAACGTCCTGTTTTTCTTAGCCGTTTCTGGCGTGTTTTTGCAGGCATGCCAAAGTAATAAAGCAAAACAGGAACAATCTGAAACGGGCGCTAGTGATTCGACAAGTAGCCAAGAGTCGCTCTCAAAACCGCTGGTTAGCCACATTTATACCGCAGACCCGTCAGCTCATGTTTTTAATGGTAAAATCTACATTTACCCATCCCACGATATTGATGCCGGTATAAAAGAAGATGACGAGGGTGCTCACTTTGCCATGCGGGATTATCATATCCTATCCATGGATAGCATCAATGGTAAGGTTACCGATCATGGCGTGGGACTGGATATTAAGGATATCCCCTGGGCTGGCCGGCAATTATGGGCACCCGATGCAGCTTATAAAAATGGTACGTATTATCTCTACTTCCCCGTTAAAGATAAAAAGGATGTATTCCGAATGGGCGTAGCCACGAGCAAATCGCCGAGTGGTCCATTCAAGGCAGAACCTACCCCAATTGAAGGTAGTTATAGTATTGACCCGGCTGTGTTTACGGATACAGATGGAAAAACCTATATGTATTTTGGTGGAATCTGGGGAGGACAGTTACAGCGCTGGAGTTCGGGTAAATACGATGCCAATGGGTCTAAAACGGATTTAGGTAAAGACAAAGAGCCCGCCTTATCGGCCAAGGTGGCTCGTTTGAGCAATGATATGCTGCACTTCGATGAGGTAGCTAAAGATGTGAAAATCATTGATAAAGAGGGCAAGCCATTATTGACCAGCGATCATGATCGACGTTTTTTTGAAGGTAGCTGGATGCACAAGTTTAATGGTAAATACTATTTCTCCTACTCGACTGGTGATACGCACTTTCTAGCCTACGCCATTGGTGATTCGCCGTACGGCCCCTTCACGTACCAGGGCAATATGATGACCCCCGTAAAAGGCTGGACAACTCACCATTCAATCGTTGAATTCAAAGGTAAATGGTACATTTTTTACCATGATACAGAGCTATCCGGCAAAACTCATTTGCGTAATGTTAAGGTGACGGAGTTAACCCATAATGCCGATGGTACAATCGCACTAATTAATCCATATCCAACTAAAAAGCTTTAAAAGAAATGTCATTAGTCGCTCAACCCCTGCGGGTTCTTGTTGTTGGCTGCGGTAATATGGGTGCCTCGCACGCTATTGCATACAAAACTCTCGATGGGTTCGAAATCTGCGGAATTGTATCAACCGGCAATAGCAAGGTCGTTTTAAATGAACGGCTTGGCGGTGGATACGCCTTATTTTCAGACTACGAAACCGCCTTGAAAGAAACACAGCCCGATGCTGTTTGCATTTCTACGTATCCCGATACGCACGAAAGCTTTGCCATCATGGCGCTTGAACAAGGTTGTCACGTATTCATCGAAAAACCAATTGCTGACACGGTCGAAGGTGCCAAGCGTGTCATGGCTGCCGCAGAAAAAGCAGGAAAAAAATTAGTAGTGGGCTATATTTTGCGGCATCATCCTTCCTGGGAAAAGTTCGTTGAGATAGCACATGAACTAGGTAAGCCCCTGGTAATGAGGATGAATCTCAATCAGCAAAGTCACGGTACGATGTGGACAGTTCACCGAAATCTGATGAAAAGTCTTAGCCCAATCGTAGATTGTGGTGTGCATTACATTGACGTAATGTGCCAGATGACGCGCTCGAAACCTTTGCAGGTTAATGCAATCGGGGCTCGATTGACGAACGATATACCGGCTGGTAATTACAACTATGGACAGTTGCAGATTCGATTTGAAGATGGTTCAGTGGGTTGGTATGAAGCTGGCTGGGGACCAATGATGAGCGAAACGGCCTTTTTTGTGAAAGACGTCATTGGTCCAGAGGGTTGTGTATCAATTGTCGCTAAAAATGCTGGGGCTTCTGGAAAGTCAGATAACGTAGATTCGCATACGAAAACCGAATCACTACGTGTACACAAAGCCGCTTTGGACGAAAATGACCAGTTTGTTACCTCCGACACCTGGATTGATATGCAGGACGAACCGGATCATCAGGAACTCTGTAACCGTGAACAACGCTATTTCTTGCATGCCATCCAAGACAATGTTGACTTAACCGACCACATGCAGGATGCTGTGAATAGCCTGCAAATTGCCTTCGCCTGCGATGAGTCTGTCCGAACAGGGCAACCCGTGCTACTATAAGTAGAACTCTGTCACTAAAAAAGGGCCACACAGTGAAGTGTGGCCCTTTTTTAGTTTATACGTATCGTTCTGTAATGTGTCGGGCATGTTCAGCCGTTTCGACCAATAATGGATGGCGAGGTTGACTCAAGGCTGTTTCCAATTCGGCGATTGTGTCTTTAAAGAGCAGATTAACCGGAATTTCGTAGGCTTCCTGTTTACTTTTTATGTACATCAACGATGGCCGAACCGTTCCTGAAGCAGCCAGCTCGTTATACTTCTGTTTGGCAGCTGCAAATCCTTCGTCACTGTCGCCAAACGAGACAACGCGCTCTGGTAAAGGACTCATTTTTCGATTTGCAAGCTGGGCATCGAGATCGGCAAGCAGGTGTTTGAGGTGAAACGTGTCCTTGCCAGTACGGATGCGTTCACGTAGCGATTGGCGGATCAGATACGTTAGTGAATTCGCCAGATTCAACCCGATTTCGGCCATTTGCTTAAAGATCAATGACGAAGGTGACATGCCCGGAATCGTGTTTGGATCATGAAGCAATACGTCGCCAGCAGGCGTCAGGAAACCATCAATCCGCGAATAAACATTGATTCCCAGGCGGGTAAATACGTGCGCAACGGCTAGCTGAATCTTACGGTTGTTCTCTAAGCTTGTCTCAACGGGAATGCGTTTCTTGGTCGTATTAAGCTTATATTTTGACTCAAAATCGAAACTCGTTACGTTATAAATCTCGGTTGGGGGCAACGCAATAGCAATCTGATCGTCGTCCTGAATCACTCCGCACGAAAATTCCTGTCCACGGATAAATTCTTCAAAAAGTACTTCATCTTCGGCATTTAGCGAGGCAAGCGTAATGGCACCAACCGATTGATCCCTGGTCAAGGCATCCAGCTTGTCAATAAACTCCTTAGGATGTTTTATTACGTCGCCGGTTTGCTCAATAACCACTGGAAAACTTATTCCAGCATCCAGACTGACCATGTTTTGCGCTAGTTCGCGTTTATCGTCAGCTGAAAGATCCGCCCATTCACTCAATTTACTCCAGCCGTCGGGTTGTATACTCATCGTAAAGAAACACTGCTGCACCGACCGGCAGAATTGAGTAAGATCAGCTTCGCGCACGATGGCTACGCCAATTGACGATCCCTGATGCGGAGCTTTCACAACAATTGGTAAACCCAGATGCTCAATCAGCGATTGGAAAAATTGTGCTTTATCCGCCTGTTCGTAGGCATCTCGGTTGATCGTCGCTGTTTTCTTTTGTTGCCCGTTGGCTAACGCAATGAGTTCGTTTTGCAGGATTTTATTAATTCCTACTGCCGACCCGACCAATCCAGGGCCGGTATACGGCATCTTATGCCATTCCAATAAACCCTGAATCGCCCCATCTTCACAATCAGGGCCATGCATGGCCAGGAAGGCTAAATCGAAATGATCGCGGAACTGTTCTGGTCTTAGTTCGGGCAATAGTGGATCGAGTACATCAGCACTAAGTGACTCGTCATACACAGAAAATCCAGAGTCGTCCTGTGGCAGGGCTTCGCGCAACGAAGCTGATTGAAGAAAGTCTGACGTAGCGAGTCGGAATCGTCCGCGTCCATCGACAAATATCAGAATGGGCTCGAATAAGCCTTTATCTAAATTAGCTAAAGCCGTGCGACCACCCGCAAATGACACCTCGCGCTCCCGCGCTGGACCACCGAAGAAAATGCCTATTTTCACTGAATTGAGAAATAATTACGAGTGCAAAGAAACAAAAAAACGCCTGATTCGGCGTTCTAATGGCAAAAACTGTGAATTGGCGTTAATCTGGCAAAATTACAGTAACACCTTGCGAAAGTTCAGAGTCTAAAACAGCTTTAATCTTGCTAACAAGTGGTAGTAAGTATTCGTAGTCACTACGCTTTACCTTCAGCACCAGAACCGGAATTGGGTATTTATTAAAATTATGCTGATGATCAAAACCTTTGTCTAATGTAACCAGCAGTTCAAATTCATAGTCAATCATTAACTTCATCAACTCACCGTTTCGCTTTCCAGACCATCCCATATCGCGTACAGTTGTGACCTCATGATCGGGAAAGCGAAATTTCAGTTTGTTATGAAGATTCTCATCAAGCAAAATTTTCATTCAACTCAAGGAGTTTACCTGCTGAAACGCTTTGACTCATCAAATGAATAAAGGCAACTGCTTGATTTTTTGATACTGAAGGATAACCCGCCAAAAACTCATCAATAGTTGCATTATTTTCGAGGTGGTCTAGTAAATGTTGAATGGGCACCCGTGTTCCACGAAAAACGGGCGTGCCCTCCATCAACTCCGGATCAACATTGATTAATTCATTAGCTGTCATAGCCAGAATTGTTTAAAATGCGGGGGTAAGATTCACCGCTTCCACTTTCAATATTTCGGGAACAGCTTTGAGGATGGCTTCTTCCAGCCCGCCCTTGAACGTCATGGCCGACATGGGGCATGAGCCACAGGAACCGATCAGCTCAAGCCGCACAGTTTTGTCATCCGTCACTTCCAGCACTTTAACGTTTCCGCCATCGGCTGCCAGGTATGGGCGCATACTGTCAAGTGCCCGCTCTATTTTAGAAATTAACTGGTCGTTATTAACTACCGTTTCCATTAGATGATTCATTTACGGCAAATGCGTTGATTTACCCGTAATTTATTGAAGATTAATGACTTGCGGAAATGATGTTCAAACATTGCTGAAACAAACATCTGACTATCTGCATTATTAACGCAATTTATACAAAAAACAATCCCCTAAATGCTATTGAGCTTGCGGGTCTGCTACTTTCGTCTCTCAATTAAATTGGTGGGGTTTGCATTTACGGCCATCCTCTAATGGAATATGTCTCAACGGCCACAACGCATAAAAGTCTATGCTGTAAGGCGCGGTAATTTTCTAGTACCGAATGGGTTTCGTTTTTGTTAGCTTGGCTGTACGTTGTCTAAGACAAGCCTTTATTAAATTCCTATGCAAAATTCAACTTCAAAGCGGCAATGGGGCAGCCTACAAGTACCTATGACTGATTTCCAAGATAGCATTGACCGAGTTCGTCGGGCTGAGCGTCCTGGTCAAGCCGCTCCCCTACTGTCGCGTTTGGCTTTGATTCACCAAGTGGCTAAAGCCTATGTGGCTGAAAATCTGGCTAAATTAGCCGCTAGTCCACTCGACATTGAGATTGAAGAAATCACCGATCCACCCATGTACGATCTGGACGTAGCAGAGGGCGCAGTGACGATTCAGTTCAGTTATGACGTAGCTGAACAGGCATAAACTTATGGGATTCTTGCGCCGTTGCGATATTTTTAAGCGTTAAATCAACCCCTGTCCAAAACTGAACACCTGCTATGTCAGCCAGTATTCCCATCGATCTCGACAGTGCTGTGACAACAATCATTATCCAGCGCCCCTTTAAACATCAGATTCCTGCCTATGAGAACTGGTTAAAGGAGATGGTTCCTCTGGCTCAGGAAGCTGACGGGCATCGGGGCGTGAATGTAATCAGGCCACATGGGCAGAACGAAGAGTATACTATTGTGCTTCATTTCGCATCTGAAGCTTCGCTACGCCATTGGCTGGATTCCGATACGCGTAAACAGATGATCGAGAAAGTGCGTCCGTTGCTCAACACGGACGAAAAGATAGACATCAAGACGGGTCTTGAATTCTGGTTTACGCCACCGGAAACCAAGAAGAATGCTCCTGCTTACAAACAATTTCTGATAACGTTGTCTGCTATATTTCCGCTATCCGTTCTGATCTCCTGGTTCCTTGCCCCCATTTTCTCTGCCTTACCTTTCTTATCTCTCCCATTAGTAAAGCCATTTCTGACTAGCCTGCTGATCGTCGGACTAATGACGTTTGTTATTATGCCACGGTATGTTCGGCTTGTTGCCAACTGGCTCTACCACTAGAATTTAGGGTTTATCTGACCGGTTGATCGGGACGCCAGTAGGGCTCAGGCGCTGCGAGGAAGTCAACAGGGACTTCGGAAATGAATCCTTTCAGCCATTCCGCACAATATTTCATGCCAGCCTGCTCAGAGACCAGATGACCCATAATGATTAAGGCCTTTTTCTGGCCGGACGTAATAGCATCCTGTACGTACTCCACAAGTTCCCATTCATGGGTCTCGCCAACCACCAGCACATCCGCCTGAGCCAGATACGGAATACCCGGCATCAGGCTAACATTTCCCCAACTGGCCATTACACGCTTTATGGGCAAATTAGGATCGCCAATCACACGCATGGTTCGTATCCCTAATTTAGTGGCCATCCCCTGGGCGAAACGCGCCAGTGATGTTTCCGGGAAAGTAAACAGCCGGGGGTTCTGGGAGTCGTTGTTCTTTACCCATCCCAGTTCCCGAATCATCCCCGTCGCAATACCATCGGGATGGCGCCCGTGCCAGTGATCATGGAAATGGAAGACCGCCAAACCATGTTCCTGGATAAAATCACGCTTGAGCTGATATAGTGAATCCTGGCCGATGGGCTCGATGCGATCCTGATGGGAATAAAAAGTTGGCTCATGAGTGATGACCATATTGAGACCTTTAGCGGCTGCCCGCTGAAGCACATCCAACGTAGCCATCATCGTCGAAGCGATTCCTTTGACGGGCATATCCTGCGTACCGGCAATCAGGTTGTCGACGGTCTGTTCTCGCCAGGGAATAGCTACGTTGGTTTTTATCCGATCAATGACTTGACCGACCGTAAGAGTTTGTCGGCTGGCGGGTCGGATGAAGCTGACAGCCGATAGACCGAGGGAGGCCATCAGAAAGGTGCGACGGGATGCTTTGTCGGGATTCATAGGTAAAGAAGCTAGCTATCCAGAAAGAATTCGTGTCGCCAGGTTTACCCATTTGATACCAACGAGTTGCTGTTTATCAAGCCAATGCCTGACCCACTAGAATTGATCACTTTGGCCAGTGTCCAATGGGGGGAGGGGCTTGACTTTTTTAGCCAGTTTGATTTGAATGGCTTTCCAGGCCTGAGCCTTAAGTTGCCGATGCAACTCGGGGTAAATGGGTACAAAGCCCTGCAGCGAGTGAGTGGCATCATCGGTCTTCATCTGCCAATACGCTCTGTCTGTGGTATCAGGGATGGTCGTGTAAATGGGTTGGCTCATGCCTACATAACATTGTAACTTCAGTAGTGTTTACTAAACCCGTTTGACACAGCGCGCGTACTTACAGGATTAGTTGGAAATGGACAAAACAGCCTAAACTACGCCTATGCTTTTAAGCTTTAACTTGGTTTTTGCAACTTGCAGCGTGAATGACCGGGAGGCAACGTGCATCAATTAGCGCCTATGAAAGAATTATTTTTAGCATGCTGCCTGCTCGTTACTACGTATGCAGTTGGGCAACAGAAATTAACCCGAACCCGGCTTTTTGATTCGGACTGGCTATTTTTGAAAGACAGCACCGTTCGGGCTGAGCAGCCTGCCTACAACGATGCCAACTGGCGAAAGCTGGATCTGCCCCACGATTGGAGTATCGAAGATTTGCCGAACCAGGCTCCCGATCAGGTTGCCGGACCATTTTCGCGAGCGAGTGTAGGTGGCACGTCTACGGGATTCACCGTCGGGGGGACGGGCTGGTATCGCAAGTCGTTTACATTCAGTTCATTGGAGAAGGGGAAGACGGTTCTGATTCATTTCGATGGCGCTTATACAGAAACCGATGTGTGGTTGAATGGTCACCATTTGGGCTATCATCCGTACGGCTATACGCCTTTTAGCTATGAGCTTACACCCTATTTGTCGTCACCGGGACAAACGAATGTACTGGCTGTTCGCGTGAAAAATCTGGGCCAGAATAGTCGATGGTATACCGGGTCGGGCATCTATCGGCACGTCTGGTTGACTGTCGTTAAACCTGTGCATATCGCTCCATTGGGCGTATCAATCACTACGCCCCAGATTACCGGAAAATCGGCTCAAGTGCAGCTTACGACGACGATTGACAATGCGAGTGGGAAGAAAATGCCTGTTTCCGTGCATACTACGTTGATTGCGCCAGATGGTAAATTAATAAGTATTACGTACCGGCAAACCATAACCGCATCGGCCAACGGCAAAACGGAACGCAAACAGTTGGTGACAGTAACGAATCCGCAACTGTGGGCGCCCGAAACACCCCACTTGTATACAGCGAACGTAGTGATTATGTCGGGTAGAAAACGGCTGGATAGCGTAACCACTACGTTCGGCATCCGGTCGATTGAGTTCAGTGCTACCCGGGGTTTTGTGCTCAACGGGAAACGCGTACTATTGAAAGGCGGCTGCATTCATCACGACAACGGCCCCCTGGGTGCCGCAGCCATCGACCGGGCCGAAGAGCGAAAAGTAGAGCTATTGAAAGCCAACGGATTCAATGCCATTCGTACCAGTCATAATCCGCCTTCCACGGCTTTGCTGGATGCCTGCGATCGGTTAGGTATGCTGGTTATCGACGAAGCATTCGATATGTGGCAGCGGCCCAAAAAACCGCAGGATTACCACCGTTTTTTCGATGAATGGTGGCAACGCGATTTGACCGCTATAATCCAGCGCGACCGGAATCATCCGTCCGTTATTTTTTGGAGCATTGGTAATGAAATCAACGAGCGGGCCGATCTATCAGGACTGGAAATCACGAAGAAACTGGTTGCCGAAACTCATCGGCTCGATCCAACGCGCCCGGTTACCGAAGCCTTATGCACATTTTGGGAACATCCCGGCAACGTCTGGGAAGATTCGGACAAGGCTTTCGCATTGCTGGACGTGGGCGGCTATAATTACGAGTGGAAGCACAACGAATCAGATCATCGACGTCATCCAGAACGGATTATACTAGGTACAGAAACGTTTGCCAGGGAAGCGTTTGAAAACTGGCAGCAAGTCGAAAAACACCCCTACGTCATCGGTGATTTTGTCTGGACCGCTATGGATTACATGGGCGAAACAGCCATCGGCCACACGATTATTCAGCCGAAAGCTGATAAAGACAGTACAAGAGCGGTGTTGCCGTGGCCCTGGTTCAATGCCTGGTGTGGTGATCTGGACCTGATTGGGTTTAAAAAGCCACAATCTTATTACCGCGATGTTGTCTGGCGAAACCGTCCCCTTGCCCTGGCCGTTCATAGTCCCATTCCCGACGGCATGAAAGAAACCGTTACCAACTGGGGCTGGCCCGACGAGCAACAAAGCTGGAACTGGTCCGGCCTGGATGGGCCGGGAGCCGAAGGAAAACCGCTTCAGGTACGTATCTTCTCGCGTAGTCCGTTGGTCCGTCTTGAGTTAAATGGCAAACTTGTTGGTGAGCAACGTTTGTCTGATACGACTATCACAGCCACATTTGTAGTTCCGTACCAGCCCGGCATTCTAAAAGCAACAAGTTTTGAAAACGGCAAACTGACGGGCACGGTTGAGCTACGTACTGCTGGCAAGCCACACCATCTCAGGTTAACCGCCGACCGGTCAATCATCCGTGCTGATCGTAACGACCTGTCTTACGTGGCCGTTGAGGTTTTAGATGACCAGGATAATGTGATTCCTACGGCCGATTTTCCTGTTACGCTTCAACTGTCGGGTGTGGGCGAGTTAGCGGGCGTTGGCAACGCGAATCCTACCGACATGAGTAGCTTTCAACAACCCCAAAAAACGACATTCCGGGGACGGTGTTTAGCCATTGTTCGTCCCAAAGGAGCGGCAGGAAGCATTACGTTAACAGCCAGTTCTTCCGATTTACAACCGGGAAAATTGATCCTTACAGTCCATTAATTAATCCACAAATCGGGCAAACTTAATTTTTGCCTCTGTACGCTGCCGCCGTCGTACTGGCTAAATCACCCAACATTAATTTTCTGGTTTGTTTATCCTAAAATTCACATACTAACGTAACGCTTCCTAAAAGAACAAACCGGGTTGATCCGGGTTAACTACGTTGATACTGTGTTAATTTATAGGAAATTGACTCTGTGAAGTGGTAACTTGCTATGACGCACATTCAACGTAGTGGGGAAGTCCGTCAGTACCGTGCCGACACGAACTCCGAACGATCCGTTCAACTTATAGCCTCAACTTCTTTCTGTCCTAGTAATTCCCCTAAACCAGCCAATCTCAATTATGAATTACTTCTCTCTAGTTTATTCGCCCGGTAAAGTAACCCTTCTGCTCATATGGCTCTGTCTACTCCACTACCAACTGGCTGTTGCACAAACGTTCCCGAGCAATTTTGCTGGTGTACAGATCGCTACTGGCCTTGATCCGGTCGGTATGGATGTGGCACCGGATGGCCGCGTTTTCCTGGCCGAGAAAAATGGGAAAGTACGGATCGTTAAGAATAATACGTTGCTAGCCACACCTTTTGTCACCATTCCCAACGTCGATAACTTTAACGAGCGAGGGTTATTGAAGGTATTGTTAGATCCTAATTTCAACACTAACGGTTTTCTGTACGTCTACTACACTTATAAAGCAGCAGGGAGTTCGGTGAGTAACAACCGGGTAAGCCGTTTTACAGCCAGTGGCGATGTCGCCGTCGCCGGGAGCGAGCGGGTGTTAATCGATATCGATCCGTTAGGCTCGGTGGGCTACCACAACGGCGGGGGCTTGGCCGTCAAAGACGGTAAGCTGTTTATTTCGGTGGGCGAGAACACCGTGGCTTCGAACGCGCAATCCCTGACGACGTTGAAAGGGAAAATCCTGCGCATCAATTTGGATGGTAGTATTCCAACCGATAATCCTTTCTACACAACCGCTACGGGTGTCAACCGCGCCATATGGGCGCTGGGATTGCGTAACCCATTCCGGTTAGCTGCGCAGCCCGGTACTGGCAAACTGTTTGTTAACGACGTAGGCAACAGCAGTTGGGAAGAGATCAACGAAGGCGGGGCCGGAAAAAATTACGGGTGGCCGGGGATTGAAGGCGTTCGAACTAATCAAAGCCCACCGACTAATTATCAGGACCCTTTTTATGCCTACGACCACGGGCAGGGATGCTCCATCACAGCCGGTGCATTTTATAATCCGACTACGGCTAAATTCCCGGCGGCTTATGTTGGCAAGTATTTCTTTGGCGATTACTGTAATGGCTGGATTAAGACGATCGATCCAGCCACAAAAGCAGTCACCAATTTTGCTTCGGGCATCAATCGGCCGCTGGATGTGGCCGTCGCCAACGATGGAACGCTTTATTTTATCGCCCGAGGTGGTATCGCTGGCGGTTCTGATGAGGCTAATACATCGAGTACCAATGGCGTTTTATGGCGTGTAGATTATACCGGAAATGGCGTACCGGTCATCGCTGTGCAGCCAACCAGTAAAACAGTATCGGTTGGGCAATCCGTTACGTTTACTACAGTTGCCTCCGGCAATCCGACGCCCACGTATCAATGGCAGCGAAACGGCGTTTCTATTTCGGGGGCAACTTCAGTGAGCTATACAGTGGCTAGTCCTGTACTAGCGGATAATGGGGCTACGTTCAGGGTAGTTGTTAGTAATGCGGCTGGCAGCGCCACTAGTAACGAAGTGACCCTGACAGTCATCACGAACCAGTTACCTGTCGCTACGATTAGCACGCCTGCAACAGGTACGAAGTATGCGGCTGGAGATGTCATTTCGTTTTCCGGTACGGGTACCGATGGAGAAGACGGCAATTTGCCCGCCAGCGCCTTTACCTGGAAAATTGATCTGTATCATTTTGATTCTCCGGCTCACGCACACCCCGCCATGGAGCCCGTCAGTGGCATTAGGTCGGGTAGTTTCACCATTCCCACCGAGATGGAAACGTCGGCCAACGTACTGTTTCGACTATTTCTAACGGTCAAGGATTCCAGGGGGGCTACCACCACGGTGTCCAGAGATGTGGTTCCCATCACCTCGACCATTACGTTAACGACCAATCCTGCCGGGTTAGCACTCAAACTGGATGGGAGTGCCGTGACAGGGCCTTATTCATTCAGTGGCGTCAGCCGTATTGTCAGGAGCTTGGAAGCTGTAACACCCCAAACCGTAGGGGGTGTTACCTATACTTTTTCTTCCTGGTCAAACGGTGGAACTCGCCTTCAGAACCTGTCTACGCCGGGTGTCAACACTACGCTAACCGCAAATTTTGTTCCGTCAACGGGCGGCAGCACCGGCATTGTGGCGGGTGGCGTTTATGAACTTGAACCCCAAAGTGCCCTGGGTAAACGACTGGACGTTCGGGCGCTGAGTACAGCCGACCAGGCGATTGTCGAGTTATATCAAAGCAATGGCGGACCCAATCAGCGGTGGAAGTTTATCGCCAGGGGCAACGGGCTCTATGAACTCGAACCGCAGCATGCCCCAGGCAAGCGCCTGGATGTAGCGGGCCGAAGTGCTGGCGATAACATAAAAGTACAAACCTATACCAGTAATGGAGGGAGCAATCAGGTGTGGAAATTGATTGATCTGGGCGGGAATATTTATGGGTTAGAACCTCAGTGCGCGCCTGGCAACCGGTTGGATATCGGTTTGGTGGATGGTGTCAGCAGGGCTGTGAGTAAAATTGCTACGGGGAGTACGAGTCAGCGCTGGAAACTGATAGCCATCTCGGCTAGCCGCCTGGGAGCCGATCCCGGTATCGAGTCGGATGCCTTATTCGCAGCAACACCTAATCCATTCACGACCGAGACGACGATCACCTTTAACCGACCCGTCAACAGCCAGCAGGTGATTGTTCAGATTCATAGCGTACAGGGTCAGTTAATACGTCTGATCGATGTATCAACTAACACGGAAGGGCGCATCCAGGTAAATCGAAAGGGCATGGCTGCTGGCGTCTACGTCTATAGCTTACTGGTTGATGGCGTTGTGGTTGTTAGCAAGCGGTTAGTCGTCAATTAAAAAGGGCAGAAGAGGTTTTCAACTGGTTTTTCACCGCTAGAGCAAACAAGTGTCCCATCGCCGGAATGATAAATAATGTAGTTGGGACAGAGAGTAAATTAACTCTAAAACAGATGCTGGTTAACGTAGCGAAAAGTTATTTTTTGCTACGTTAACCAGCATCTGTTTTGTACCTCTAGGTTGTTTAGGCAACCACAACGCGTTCCGTGCGGTCAACTGTGGCGTTACGAATGGCCACTTGCTGGGCAAGCGCCTGTGCTGCTCCTTCAAAAGCCTCACTGGCCACTGGTTCGCCGATACTGATGGCCGGACGGCCCTCGTCACCCGCTTCGCGAATACTCTGCACAAGCGGAATCTGGGCCAACAGCGGTACGTCGAACTGATCGGCTAACCGTTGACCACCGCCTTTGCCAAAAATATAATATTTGTGGTCAGGGAGTTCGGCAGGGGTGAAGTATGACATATTTTCAATAACGCCCAATACCGGTACGTTGATCTGTGGTTGACGGAACATCGCCAACCCTTTTGTAGCATCGGCCAGCGCAACTTTCTGAGGAGTTGTAACAATGATCGCGCCCGTAACCGGTACGGTTTGCACCAGCGTCAGGTGTATATCGCCCGTACCCGGTGGCAAATCGATCAGCAAGTAATCTAATTCGCCCCAGTCGGCATCGGAAAAGAATTGTTGCAGCGCCCGGCCGGCCATGGTACCACGCCAGATGATAGCCTGGCCTGGCGCCACCAATAAACCCATTGACAGCATTTTGATGCCAAACTGCTGAATGGGTTCCATTCGGGTCTGTCCATCCACCTGAAAGATTCGCGGCTGGATATTTTCAGCTCCGAACATGGTTGGCATGGATGGGCCATAAATATCAGCATCAATAATGCCAACCTTTGCCCCTGATTTGTGGAGGGCGATGGCCAGATTGGCTGTTACGGTAGATTTACCAACACCCCCCTTGCCCGACGAAACAGCAATAATATTTTTTACGCCCGGTAAGGTCGGAGCATTTGCACGAGTCGACGTTACGTCCGATGTCATGTCAATCGTAACCTGAATATCAGCGCCAATAGCCGTATGAATAGCGTCTTCGCATCGCTTGCGAATCACTTCTTTGAGTGGACAGGCGGGCGTTGTCAGGACAACTGTAAACCGAACCGAACCGATGCCCAACGTCACATCCTTCACCATGTTAAGCGAAACGATATCACGTTTTAAATCAGGTTCTTCAACGGTGCTTAATGCCCGTAAAACAGCTTCTTTATTCAATCGGTAATCAGACATCGGGTAATTTGTATTGGCTAATCTGGAATGAAAATGCACCTTAAACGTACAAGTCTCCGGGAATCACACGTTTTGCAACTCTGAAGGACGCTGTACACATTTTTCTAAACGGCTTCTAACGTCAGCCAGTTCCGTTGATACGTCGATACAAGTTGACAGTGCATCCAATTGCGTCAACAATCTGGCTAGAAACTGCTGATGAGCTGGGCTATTATCGCCATAAAGTGGACGATGAGCCAGCGATTTGCTGATTTGAGCCCAATCAGTAATAAACTTACGAAGGTCGGGATCAAAAGCACTCTCCGTGAATTTTTCAAAAATATACACCTGTGCCTGCGCATTTGGGTGTATCATATCGACTTCATAAAAGCGATAATCACGCAGATCGTCCATCATCAGTTCATAAGCTGGAAAGTACGTAATCCAGTTATTCCAGATGGTCAACTCATGGGCAATGACCCGCAGTATGGATTTGCTGACACTATTAAGCGGAAGTGTATCGCGTGTGTGACGAACAGGGCTAACCGTGAGTACTACGTTCAATTTCGGATTGGCTTTACGCAGTGTCTTTAATAAGCGTGTCAGCTCATCGCGGAGGTGATCGATGTTATACAGATATTTCTCAAACAGCGCGCTATGCATTTTATGGCAATTGGCCACTACCTTGCCCGTTTCAATGTGACGGTAAACAACTGCCGAACCGAGCGTAAGGAGCAGAAAATCCGCCTTCCGAATGGCTTCAGCAGTTTGCGACAGGCAGTTCTCCAATTTGTGCCGGAGTTCATCGCGGCTATTCGCCCAGAGTGACGAATGAAAGTCGTAATGAAACCAGACTCCCTCCCGCTCGACGTAGCGTTGCTCATCCGGAGTGGTTCCATACAACGCCATCGTCAGTAAGGTTGCGATGGAGATGGGATTGAAGATCGTCCCGAATGGATTGTTCAGTACGCTTAGTTTGTTGTCAGTCAATCGACGCCCCATTACGTCGGCAAAGCACGAGCCAACCGTCACAATCTGGCTGTTCAGCCCAATGCGATGGGGGAGTGGTTCAGGCGAAAATTCGGTATGAAACTGCATACTTTATTAACAAAAAAACGGACCTAAAAAGTCCGTTTTTGGTAAAAGATTTTATAAGATAACTGGCTGATTATTAGTCGAATTTAGGGTGATATTATCCTCAATAAACTTGCTCAAAAGTAGATTCATCTTTCTTCTATAAACGCAAAAAACCGACTGGCTTCGTCATACAACGTGCCAGTCGGTTTGACTTGAAATCAGTATGGCTTATTCGGCCGAAACGACTTCGAATTTTACTTTATGCTTCACGTCCTTGTGCAGATCAAGTGAAGCTTCATACGTACCAAGAACTTTTACGTCTTCAACCGTAATTTTCTTCCGGTCAATATCAAAACCTTTCGTGCGTAGTGCATCGGCTACCTGCGTGTTTGTAACACGACCGAAGATTTTGCCACTGTCACCAGCTTTTGCCGGGATAGTCAGCACTGTATCGCCAATGGCTTCCGCAATTGCTTGCGCGTCGCTTTTTAGTTTTTCGGCTTTGTGAGCCGCCTGGCGAATGTTTTCGGCAACGATCTTTTTGTTTGAATCGGTTGCCATCATCGCAAATCCCTGTGGAATCAGGTAGTTGCGGCCGTAACCTGGCTTCACAACAACGGTGTCGTTCTTATAGCCCAGGCCGGCGATATCGGTTTTTAAAATGATATTCATTTTTGGAAAGTCGTCAGTAGATAGTCAAACGTCGTTAGCTCTGTTAACTGACGACGTTCGACTAGTGACTAAAATTTATTTCAGTGAATCGCCTACGTAGGGCAGAATGGCCAGATGACGGGCACGCTTAACAGCCTGAGCCACTTTGCGCTGGTTTTTCAAGGTGGTGCCGGTTAAGCGACGGGGTAGAATTTTACCCTGTTCGTTCAACAATTTTAGCAGGAAGTTGCCGTCTTTGTAGTCGATATATTTGATACCGGCTTTCTTGAAACGGTCGTATTTTTTGCGGTTCTCGGTTTTCGAGACAGATTCGTTTTGCAGACTCATGATTACTTGCCTTCGTTTTCGGTTTGTTTTTTCTTACCCACCAAGCCATTACGCTTGCGATCGTTGTAAGCAACGGCGTGCTTATCAAGCGAAACCGTCAGGTGACGGATGATGCGCTCATCACGAAGATACTCGGTGTTGAGTTTCTCGATGATAGTGCCAGGGGCCTTAAACTCGAAGAGTTGGTAGTAACCCGTGTTCTTGTGCTGAATCGGATAGGCTAGTTTGCGCAAGCCCATGTGATCTTCGTGAACAAGCTCCGCACCGTTGTCGGTAAGCACTTTACGGAACTTGTCAACGGCGTCCTTCATCTGAATATCAGATAAAACGGGAGTTAAAATGAACACCGTTTCGTAGTTATTTGGAAACATTTTATTGTAATTGGTTTGAAATTAGGCCGCAAAGGTAGCAAAATCAGTCGATAGTCGCAAGTCATTAGTCGACAGTATCGACAAAATAATAAGGGATGGCCTAGGCCATCCCTTATAAATCACGGGTGATTCTATACTAGTTTACCGTGAACTCGCCTTCACCAATGCGGAAACCTTCGCAGTAAACCTCAATATTGTACTTCCCTTCGTTGAAACGCTGCCCGCCCCGGCCATAAAAGAAATCAAGCCGCTGGCGAGTATTGTCAAATGTGAAACGTTGTTTGGCAGTATAAATCATACCCTGATTGTTGTACGTAAACTCTCCAGAGCCTGTTGCCATATCTGATATTACAGCACCGCTCGGATCAAGAACGCGTATGTATAATTCTTTTTCGTCCTTTTTCGCTAACCCATTGGGGGCCAGCAGAACGGATACGTGGATCTTGTCAAGCTTCTTGCTTTTATACGTGCCACCATCACTTTCTTTGCCCTTAGCGTTAACGCTGTTAATGGTGACCGCTTCGGCCCTGAGTGCGGCCGCTATGGTAACTTTTTCGGCTAATTCCTGATTTTTAGCCGAGACCGACATTACTGAATCGCTCAGACTCTGGCGTTCTGTCTTTAACGTACTATTTTCATTCGTTAATGAGTCGTTTCGCACGGTCAGGATGCCATTTTCCTCTTTAAGGCGAGCAATTTCTTCGTCTTTCTGAGCCAGCAGGTTCTGATAGTCTTTGATTTTTCTGTTGTACTTTTTACTGTCAAATGCACTGACATTTCTAAGCTCTTTCTTATCGATCTCCAACTGCGCTTTTATTTTCATCAATGAATCGACACTGCCGCCCAGTTTCTGAATTTCGGCAATTTTAGCATCTAACTGGGTCGAAATAGAGTCAAGCTGGGTTTTGGCAATCAATACCTCCTCTGTTTTGGCTGCAATGGTAGCATCTTTTGTTTTGTTATCCTGCCGTTCCTGGTAGTAAAAATAGAGGAGCAGTACGTTCAGGGCGGCCAGGATTAATAGGGCTGCCAGTAAGTAACTACGGCTGTTGTTGCGGGGTTGGGGTCTAGGTTCCATTGGGGTCATATCCTACGTGGATGAGTTTCAGTTTAATCGTTACCAAAACCAAAGCAGCCAACGAATTATTGTGCTGTTCTGGGGTTTCTGATGAATTTTGGCCAAAAACTACATGTTTCTGCTTAGTTCTCAAACCTATCTTTGCAGAATCTTAATAAATGGGCGGAACACGTTCACAATTTACTTTACTATGATTGCTGATACAATTCGCCAGATTGAGCGTGAATTACAAGGTAAGGCTAAACTGATTGCCGTTACCAAAACGAAACCTGTCGAACTACTACGTGAAGCATACGATGCTGGTGCCCGACGGTTTGGTGAAAATAAAGTACAGGAAATGGTTGACAAACAGCCACAGCTTCCTGCCGATGTTCAATGGCATTTGATTGGTCATTTACAGAGCAATAAGGTCAAATACATTGCTCCATTCGTGGCCTTGATCCATTCGGTAGACAGCCTGAAACTCCTGCAGGAGATCAACAAACAGGCTGCCAAACAGAATCGTATTATTGACTGCCTATTGCAAATCTATATTGCCGATGAGGAAACAAAATTTGGTTTAGCGCCGGAAG
This sequence comes from Spirosoma endophyticum, assembly GCF_900112365.1. GTDB lineage: Bacteria > Bacteroidota > Bacteroidia > Cytophagales > Spirosomataceae > Spirosoma > Spirosoma endophyticum. The sequence goes on from NZ_FOLQ01000024.1 coordinate 22,671, forward strand.
AAGCTGAAGTGTTACTTCAGGCGTCAGAATTAAATACGTTACAAAATGTTCGTCTGGTAGGTCTAATGGGCTTGGCGACAAATACGGACGATGAAGCACAAATTCGGCAGGAGTTTCGCGGATTGAAGCAACTATATGATCGACTGGCTCAAATTCAGCATCCTATTGTTCATTTCCATGAGTTGTCAATGGGCATGAGTGGCGATTATCGTATCGCTGTTGAAGAGGGCAGTACATTGGTTCGGGTCGGGAGTGCTATTTTCGGAGCCAGAGCTTAACTGGTTTCTGTCTTGCTGGAACGCCGGCCCGGTGATGAAGGAAGCATCTTCTATAGCTATAAATTAATCTGATCCGAAGATGCTTCCTTCGTCAGCATGACAACAGAGAAATGAAATTCTTTATTCAATCAGGTGCTATTTTAGGATTGCTGGGCGTTGGGCTCGGTGCGTTTGGAGCTCACGCCTTACGGACGATGCTCGATGCATCGGGACGGGCTGCTACGTTCGAAACCGCTGTTAAATATCAGTTTTATCATGCGTTAGCGCTTGTGCTGGTTGGCTTGCTGATGCACGTATTCGCCAGTAATCCGACGATAGTGAAACTGCTTGGTTGGTCGGGATATTCATTTCTGGGTGGCACATTGATTTTTTCGGGCTCGCTCTATATACTGTGTTTCACCGGTATTACATGGCTGGGGGCCATTACCCCCCTGGGTGGCCTGGCCATGATTGCAGGCTGGGCATTGCTCTTCTGGGCGTTCGTTTAAAATGATGAATGATAAATGATGAGGTCAGAAAGCTGCTATCTCATCATTCATAATTCATCATTCAATTCGTATCTTTGTCGTCTGATTCTGAGAATAATGCAAACGAATATACAGGCAGAAACCGCCCGTCGGCGGACATTCGCCATTATTAGTCACCCGGATGCCGGGAAAACTACATTAACTGAAAAACTATTACTGTTTGGGGGCGCTATCCAAACGGCTGGTGCTGTTAAATCCAATAAGATCAAGAAGTCAGCTACTTCAGATTTTATGGAAATTGAAAAGCAGCGGGGTATCTCGGTCGCTACGTCGGTAATGACGTTTGAGTACGATCATTTGAAAGTTAATATCCTCGATACGCCTGGTCACAAGGACTTTGCGGAGGATACGTACCGTACCCTAACGGCTGTGGACAGTGTTATTCTGGTGATTGACTGCGTAAAGGGTGTTGAAGAGCAAACCGAGCGGTTGATGGAAGTTTGCCGGATGCGCGATACGCCCGTTATTATTTTTATCAATAAACTTGACCGCGAAGGCCGTGATCCATTCGATCTTCTCGACGAACTGGAGGAGAAATTGAACATCCGTGTCCGGCCGATGACCTGGCCCGTCAATATGGGTTCTGAGTTTAAGGGGGTATATAACCTGATCGAGAAAAAGTTATATTTCTTTAAAGTCAATAAAACCAAAGTTGAGGACGACGTACTGTCTATTGAGCTGGCGGATAGTTTGCTTGATGAGAAAGTAGGCGCGCGCGATGCGGCCCAACTTCGGGAGGACGTTGAACTGATCGAGGGCATTTATGATCCGTTCGACCGGCAGACGTATTTAGATGGTAAACTGGCTCCCGTATTTTTCGGATCGGCGGTCAATAATTTCGGCGTCAAAGAATTGCTCGATGGATTTTGCCAGATTTCGCCTGAACCCATCGCTCGCCCGACGGATAAGCGTGAAGTCTTCCCCGGCGAGAAAAACTTTACTGGTTTTGTTTTCAAGATCCACGCCAATCTGGACCCGCGCCACCGCGATCGTATTGCGTTCCTGCGTATTTGTTCGGGGGTGTTTGAACGTAACAAGTTCTATCACCACACACGCCTGGATAAAAACGTACGGTTTGCCAGCCCGTTCAGTTTTATGGCCGACAGCAAGAGCGTGCTCGAAGAAGGATTTCCTGGCGACGTAGTTGGCCTTTACGACACTGGTACGTTCAAAATTGGCGATACGCTTACGGAAGGAGAGGAGTTGCAATTTCAGGGAATTCCGAGCTTTTCGCCCGAAATTTTCAAGGAACTTGTCAACTTGGACCCCATGAAAGCGAAGCAACTCGACAAGGGCATTCAACAGTTGACGGATGAGGGTGTTGCTCAGTTGTTTACGCTTGAATTGGGTAATCGCAAGATTGTAGGTACGGTTGGCGAACTGCAATTTGAAGTTATTCAATACCGGCTGGAAAACGAATATGGCGCTAAATGTCGCTGGGTGCCGTTGAATTACACAAAAGCCTGCTGGATAACAGCCGAAAATCCGGTTAAGCTGGCTGAATTTATTCGACTGAAAGGCAACCAGATTGCCTACGACAAAGATCAGAATCCAGTCTTTTTGGCTGAATCGGATTGGATGCTACGTATGAATCAGCAGAATAACCCCGACGTTACGTTCCATCTAACGTCAGAGTTTAAGGTGGCTGCGTAAGGCTCAAAACTCCCTTTTTTTGAATTCTTACGCTTTCATAAAAACTACTTGGAGGCAGGCGGGTTGTTATGGGTATTACTCACGTTAAACGACTACTACCCATGACTAACTCACTTGCCACCCTCGCGCTTGTTTGCTTGCTGGCCGGATCGGCCGTTGCCCAACAGAAGCCAGCCAAATCCACTACGTCGAAAAAATCCTCGGGCAGCAAAGCCGGGACAATTTCTCCTACTGATGCCGTCCGGTCAAGCCCGTCGGCAGCCGATACTCACGATGGAACGAACGGAGTTTCGACGGGTACTGGCGGAGGAGGAACTGGTTTGACAAACGATCAAAGCCAGGCTGCCGCCAATCCAACAAACAACGGTCCCACCAAAGTCGATGCCAATAGTAGCGTAAAAACTGGCGCATCATCTGTGAAAGGCAAGAAGAGATACCCCAAGTCAGACAGTTAGTAAGCTGAACGATTTAATACGAGTTTAATAACTATTTGGTAGGAACCTAGTTCTATAAAATGAATAATAAGCTCATAAACCAGATAGACTAATGAAAAACTTACTGATTGCTGCCGTTGCCGTGCTACTCATGAACAGTGCTGCCTTTGCCCAGGACGATACGAAACAGGCTCATAAGGACATGAAAAAGGAAGCCAAGGCAATGAAGAAAGAGGCTAAGAAAGAAGGCAATGACATGAAAGCCGATTCTGCCAAAGCAATGAAAAAGATGCACAAAAGCATGAAAAACAGCTAGGAAGCTGTTTTTTGTATATAAAGCTGCCCAAACGATATTAGTTTACTCGTTTGGGCAGCTTTATATATGGAGTTCTTGAAAGAATCGCCTTTCTGTTCATCCTTCACCATCATCACATCACTGCAACCTAATTAAGAATGCAATGAAGTCCACTGCTTAATGCTACCAGGTGGGAATGTATGATTAGAAACCCGCATCTGTTTTAAGGTCTGATTTTTTCGTATTGTACTCAGCGTTCAAATCATCTGAGGAGCGATAAGGGATAGGTAGCGTTATTCGGAACGTAGTGCCTTTGCCAACAACAGACTCAACGGTAATCTGCCCTTTGTGCAATTCAATGATCCGCTGGGTCAGGGTGAGGCCAATGCCATGACCCTTTATAGTCATGGTTGTCTCCGAGCGATAGAAAGGCTCGAAAATATGCGGCAGATCGGTCGCTGGAATTCCGTAGCCGTGGTCACTGAACGTAAGTTGCACTTGGCCACGCTCAAATGAAATAAGCACCAATACGCGCCCATCGGCTGAGTACTTACATCCGTTTTCCATAAGATTCTGAAAAGCGGTCTGGAGCAGCGACTCTTCTCCCACAATGACTAGTTCCTCTTCGTGATGCGGTAGATTGTCAAAATCAATGTCAATCTGGTATTCAGGTTTTTTCTGGATAAGTTGACTTTGGGCCTGCCATAATAGCTCGTCGATTCGAACCGGCTGATAATGAACGGTTGCTACGTCGGAACTGGCACGAGCCAATTCAAGCAGACCGTTCACGAGCCGAATCATGCTTTTGACTTCGTCGAGTAGTCCATCCAGCGATACTTCGTATTCGTCGTTTGATCGAGCCAGTAAGCGGGTTACTTCAATTTGACCCATCATTACAGTGAGTGGTGTACGTAATTCGTGCGATGCATGGGAAACAAAACTCTTCTGCAATACAAATGCTTCTTCGAGTCGGGTAAGTAGCGCGTTAAAAGTACGGGCCAGATCGGCGAGTTCATCCCGTTGTCGACCTACCCGCAGTCGCTCATGAATATTTGTCGCTGAGATAGAATTTACCTGGGCAATGAGTTCAGCCACAGGTCTAAGGGCATCCGTAGCAAAAAGATAACCCGCAATACCAACGATAATCAGGCTCAGCAGCCAACTGGAAAATAAGATCTCGCGCAAACGAACCAGTTTACTGAATCCGTATCGGTCATTGCCCGACGCGATAATAAATAATGACTCACCCCGTGAATTAAGGTGCAGAACCCCAACCGCTTCTATGTCGCCGGATCGAATGTATTGTGGCTGACGAAGGGTAATTTTACGTAAGAAATCAGGAGGTATCCGGAAAGGAGACGGCTTTTTTTCGCGATTCTGATTGTAAATCACTACACCCCGATTGTTGTAGATAGTGACCTGCTCATCGACAATTACGGGTAAGTCTGCCTGAGGTACTACACCTACATCTTCGCGGAGCCGGACCGTAGTGAAGGCTTTGTCTTCCAGACGTTGCTCAAACTCCTGCTGCCTGAATTGCTCATAGAGGTAATATACCGTAACGGTAAAGAGCAGCATGATTGAGGCAACCAGAAGCACAAACAGCAGCGTCAGGCGGGTGCGAATATTCATACGTAGGCGTTTATCGGTAGTCGTCAGTGGCTGGCGTGAAAACAGTTCTTTCGCGTCAGCCACTGACGACTACCGACTGACAATCACTGGTTATTCTTCCTTCAGCATATAGCCCATTCCAATGACAGTATGAATGAGTTTCTGAGGAAAATCTTTGTCAATTTTCTTTCGCAGAAAATTGACATATACATCAATAACGTTGGTGCCTGTGTCGAAATGAATATCCCAGACTTTTTCGGCAATATCTACCCGCGACACGACACGACCTCTATTGCGCATAAAGTATTCCAGCAGGCCAAACTCTTTGGCTGTTAACTCAATTCGTTTGTCACCCCTGCGCGCTATCTTTTCGTTAAGGTCTAGTTCGAGATCAGCTACTTTCAATACGTTCGCCTGCATACCGGCTTCACTACTCCTTTTAGTGAGCGCGCGCAGCCGGGCCATTAACTCCCTGAACTCAAATGGCTTGACTAGATAATCATCTGCTCCGGCTTCAAATCCCGTGAGTTTATCATCCACGGAGCCCATGGCTGTCAGCATCAGTACAGGTGTTCGGTTTTTCTCCTGCCGAATGGATTGAACAACATCAAAGCCGTTCATTTTAGGCAGATTTATGTCCATAATAATCACGTCATAAAGATTATTAAGGGCCATAGTACGGCCAACTTGTCCGTCGAAAGCTACATCCACTTCACAGGATTGTTCCTCCAAACCTTTCCTAACAAACGAGGCCAATTTTGGCTCATCTTCTACCACCAGAATCTTCATATCGGCAACATACATAGCTCTTGTCTAATTTAAAAACTATAGAATGAATTATTAGTTTACAGAGGCTGCTATGTACTCCGGCGGGTCTTATAAAACCGGGCAAATTGAATACATATTCCTTCGGTTCGATGAAGGTCGGGCAGGCATATTAAAAAGACTTGAAAACAGCATTAAAAGTAAGTTAAACCAAGAATTGGCCGCTTCAAAGCAATAAAAACAAAAAAGCCGCTCCGAAAATCGGGGCGGCTTTCCGCTTCTATCCACACCATTTCAAGACCGGCAACCGGGCGGTCACCTAATCTTGATGTTCAACCTTCCCTTTGTAAAGGATCGTTATGCTAAACTAGCAATTTCTTCTCAAGAACAAACGAAAAAACGTAGCTCTTGTTTGATAATGCAAATGTTGCAAATCTTTTTAATATAACGGTATTAAAAAGCTAAAATTATCTAACGTATCAAAAAAGCCTGTTTATTAGATCTCACTGAACTTTTGTTTGTAAAAAACATAGAAAATGAGTGGGAAAACGAACAGGGTAAGTAACGTAGCCGTGATCAGTCCACCAATCACTACGATGGCTAGTGGCTTAGCTGTTTCAGAGCCAATTCCGTGCGAGACAGCTGCCGGAATCAGGCCTATACCCGCCATCATGGCTGTCATCACCACCGGCCTGATCCTGGAGATAACGCCCTCTCGGATGGATTCATTGAGTGGTATGCCACTCCGCAGATTTTTCTTGAAAACCGAGATCAAAATTACACCGTTTTGAATACAGATGCCAAACAGAGCAATGAAGCCGATACCTGCCGAAATACTGAAATTGACATGCGTGATGAGCAGCGCGGCAATGCCTCCGATAATGGCAAACGGTACGTTGAACAGCACCAGCCCGGCATCTTTTACATTCCCAAACAACACAAAAAGAATGAAAAATATGGCCAGTAAACTTATTGGAACTACCTGCACCAGGCGGGCGGTGGCTCGTTGCTGATTCTCGAAATCGCCCGCCCATTTCACCGTATAACCCGACGGTAGTTTAACGTTTGCCTGCACTTTCTGCTGGGCTTCGGCAACGGCGCTACCCATGTCGCGTCCCCGGACCGAAAACTTAACGGCCCCATATCGTTGACTGGCTTCCCGGAAGATTAGAACGGGTCCCGTTTGGGTATATACGCGGGCGATTTCTTTAATTGGAATCATGGTGCCCGCTTCGGTAGGAACCATCAACTGGCTGATCTGCTGCTCGCTGGAGCGAAACGGTCGATCGTAGCGAATGCGCAGGTCAAATTTACGCTCACCTTCATAGATTTGGGTGGCAGCTTTACCGCCAATGGCCATCTCGATCACGGCTTCCGCATCGTTTTTGTTGATGCCGTAGAGCGCTAACTTTCGATCGTCGAGTTCAATACGCATCTCGGGCTGGCCGGTCGTGCGAATCACGCCCAAATCCTCAATACCCTGAACAGTGGCCAGTTGTTTTTGAATCTCGCCCGCTTTACCCTCCAGAATAGTCTGATCAGGCCCATAAATTTTAACGGCAATAGAGCCTTTCACGCCCGACACAGCCTCCTCTACGTTGTCCATTATGGGTTGCGAGAAGCCGAAGTTTACGCCTGGAAAGATTTGGAGTTTCTCCTGCATTTTCTCCACTAATTCTTCTTTTGTCGAGTGGCTTTTCCATTCATCCTGCGGATAGATGTCAACCAGGAACTCAATGTTGTAAAAGCCAGTAGGGTCAGTTCCGTCGTTTGGTCGGCCGGTTTGTGAAATAACACCTTTCACTTCCGGAAATTCCTCAAAAATATGGCGCATCTGCACGGTTTGCTTCACCGATTCGGGTAGCGAGATACTCATGGGCATAGTGGCCCTTACGTAAATGGAACCCTCGTTTAATTCAGGCAGGAACTCGGTGCCCAGCAAGGTAAAGCCCGACAAGCCAACGGCCACCAGCACAGCCGTAAAGACCAGACTCATCTTTTTGTGTGCGTAAGTGAAATTAAACGTATTTGTCGCATACTTGGTCACTACGTTCACAAACGGGTTATGCTTTTCCCGAACGTTCTTTTTAAGCAGAATGCTGGCTAATACCGGCACGAGGGTCAGGGTGAAAATCAGCGCACCGAGCAGCGCGAAGCCGAGGGTCCAGGCTAGTGGCGAAAACATCTTTCCTTCCACTTTCTGGAATGAGAAAATCGGTACCAGACACGTAATGATGATGAGTTTGGAGAAGAAAATCGCCTTACCCATTTCGGTACCTGTCTTACGCAGAATTCCTAACTTGGCTAACTTGTTGAACTTCGTCATACCCTGCTGATGAGCCATTTCGTCGAGGGTTACGAAAATGCCCTCCACCATCACAACCGCACCGTCAACGATAATACCAAAGTCAATGGCACCCATCGACAGCAGATTGGCCGACATGCCTTTGAGCCTTAGGCAAATAAACGCGAACAACAAGGCCAGCGGAATAACGATAGACACCGTAACGGTGGTGCGCCAGTCAGCCATGAACAGAAAGACAATCACGGTTACAAATACGATCCCTTCGATAAGGTTATGCGTAACCGTATGCGTGGAAAAATTAATGAGCGTTTCGCGATTGTAGAACGTATTGATCTCTACATCACTCGGTAAAATGCTTGTATTCAGCTCATTGATTTTGGCCTTCACCCGTTCGATTACCTCGCTGGGATTCTCGCCTTTCCGCATGATCACAATACACTCCACCACATCGTCCTCCTTGTTGCGACCTGCCTGACCAAGCCGGGGCAGTGCCGATTCGGACACCTGCGCGACATTGTGCACCGTGATGGGCGTTCCCTTGATGTTTTTGATGATTATGTTCTGAATGTCCTGCTGATTACGTAGTAACCCAATACCCCGCACCACGTAGGATTCGGAATTTTTTTCAATCACATCACCCCCCACGTTCACATTGGAACTGGCTACTGCCTGATACAACTGTAAAGGGGTAATATTATAGTCGATGAGCCGACGGGGATCAACCGAAATCTCGTAGGTTTTGACCTCGCCCCCGAAACTAACGACATCGGCCACCCCCGATACGCTCTTGAGCTGGCGGTCAATAACCCAGTCTTGTAACGTTTTTAACTCGCGGGCCGTGCGGGTTGGCGATTGAAGCGTATACCGAAAAATCTCGCCCGTAGGACCATACGGTGGCTGAACGTCAGGCCGGATGCCCTCGGGTAATTCGACGCCGTTGAGCAGATTGTTGACCTGCTGGCGGGCAAATATGTCGTCGACACCATCATCAAACAAAACCTTCACGACCGACAGGCCAAAAATGGATGTTGAACGAATGTCTGTACGCTTCTGAACCGGATTGAGGCCAATCTCGATGGGTATGGTCACGAACTTTTCAATCTCCTCTGCCGATCGACCGGGCCATTGCGTAATGAGCGTAATCTGCGTATTGGTGACGTCAGGAAACGCTTCGATGGGTGTGTTCTGATAACTGATAACACCCGCTACGACCGATAAAGCTGTAAGGAAAAAGATGAAAAATTTGTTCTTGAGGGAGAACGATAAGATACTCTTAATGAATTTATTCATACCGACGACGGCGCACGTATTTTTAAGTAGACAAAAGTGTTGCTCACAACTTAAATCGGGCTTAATCTGTGGTTAAAAGAGAGTTAAATCGCTCAAACTGCTTTTGTACGTAATATGCACGTAGCGGCAATGACTAAAGTGCCCTATTTAACAGTTACTACGTGTATTGGGTATACTAGATGTACCACTGATTTTTTAGCTATTACCTGTCTCAAGCGTTATGTCTGAAATACAATCAAATTTTGGCTTTTCAAGCAGCAAAGAGGAAACGGCTGCCCTCGAAGAACTCATTAATCCCTTACCCAGAGCCGTTTTACGCCCAAATCAGCACTGGCTGCTCGACGGCGAATGGCAATTTTCCCTTGATGCCACCGATTCGGGTCTACACGAGCGATGGTATCTGGGGCACCAATACGAAGGAACTGCCCAGTGGCCCGGTTCTATCGAAGCGCACATGGCTAAAGCCAGGGGAGAAATCAATCCGGTAATCTGGCAGGATAAAGTAATTGCCTGGTATGAGCGGGAATTTGACCTTCCGGAACGTAGTGAACCCCTTAGCCGATCGATTATCCAGCTCACATTTGGTGCCTGTGGTTACGAAACCCGCGTATGGCTAAATGGTCACCCACTCAGTACGATTGAGGGTGAAGACGTACATTTCGGTGAATACACGTCTTTTTCCTACGAACTGACCGATGAGTACCTTCGCCCGGTTAATCGGCTGACGGTACGCATCGCCGATACCATGGACGCCGAAACGCCACGCGGAAAACAGGAGTCTCACGTCTACAAACGGGGTGGCATTTGGTACCAAACCTACACGGGTGCGGTGCGCTCGGTCTGGCTCGAAACGGTGGAACGGAATCGGTTACGATCACGGGTGGGTGTTGCCAGTACGATTGAAGATCACCTGCTGCGGTTTACCTTAACCACGCGCATTCACGATCCTGGCAACTACGTGCTGCGGCTTCAGGTGTTTGATCGAAAAGCAACGGAGTCGACGCCACCGCTAGCCACCTCCGATTTTCCGCTACGTCTGGAAGCTGGGCAGAAGCAACAGCGTGTCTCGCTTGAAGCGCCGGGTACAGAGCTGTGGTCGCCCGAAACGCCGGTTCGGTATCGGCTCGTTGCTCAACTTATTGATGCCGAAGGGCACATCGCGCAGATTGAAACCCAGTTCGGACTGCGTAAGATTGAAGCGAGGGGCCGATTCGTTTACCTCAATAATAAGCCCGTTTATCTGGATGGCATCTTATATCAGCCAGGCACGGCAACTTACGAAGAGATGAAGAGCCATATGCAGGCCATGAAAGAATTGGGCTGCAATTTGGTCCGTGTTCATATTGCCGGTATTGATCCCCGTATCTATAATCTGGCGGATAAATTAGGGCTGCTGCTTTGGGTCGAAGTGCCCAGTCCGCATAGCTCTACCCCCAAAAGTCGCCGGAATCACCAGGCCGAATTACTACGTATGCTGGCGCTGATTGGCACACATCCATCCGTCATTATCTGGAGTCTTTACAACGAAGACTGGGGAGCGCAGGATATCGCGACGAATCCCGAAACCCGTGAGTACGTCATGAATATGTATCACTTTATGCAGCTGGCTTATCCACAGTTTCTGGTCGTGGATAATGATGGCTGGCAACATGTTTCCTATGAAGGTCGACTCAAGTCGGATTTGTTGACGGCCCATTTATATACGCCGGATCTGGCGCATTGGCAATCGCTACTTGATCGGTTGGTGGCGGGTGATCTGGAGGCTGTAGCCGCGTTTCCGCTCGTGGTGGGCGATCCATTTTTCTATCGCCGACAGGTTCCGCTGATCGTTAGTGAGTGGGGCGGTTTTGGCTTTGCCAACTATGGTGGTCCCCAGGAATCCGAAGATCGCGCCGAACGTATCCGGCTTTTTAAACAGGAAATGCGGAAACGGTCGATTGCGGGGGACGTTTATACGCAGGCGACTAATATCGAAGACGAACGCAACGGCCTGATAGATCCACAAACAGGAGCATTAACGGTGCCTGCCGGCTTGTTGGCATCGGGCGGGTATCCCGAAGAATCCAGATCGCCACTATAAGAAATCAGGACTTTCGTCTGGAGCCGTGCCACAGTTCCTGATTTTCGCTTATTAAACCACGGTCCGGCGGCACGGCTCTGAGCGAAAGTCCTAAAAAGTTGTCGCACAATTCTGTTACGTTCATCGGTAATTCTGTAAGCGTAGACAGGGGCTAGCTGACGACATTTGTAGTGAATTAATAAATAGTCATAATCAATGGAAACGCTAAAATTCAAAACCAATATAAAATGTGGTGCCTGTATCGCCACCGTAACGCCATTTCTGAACGAAGCTATTGGCGAAGGCCACTGGCAGGTTGATATTCAGGACCCCGGTAAAATACTGACCGTAGATTCCAGCAGTGCCGCCGTTGTCAGACAGGCCATCGAAAAAGCCGGTTATAAAGCGGAACCACTAAACTAAGGAGACGACATGACTACGAGCACAATTGATCCTGTTCCGGTAGATCGCCCCAGCAAAACTGCGAAGGGTGGGGCTACATCGGAGATTCGGAAAACATATCCCGTACTGGAGATGTCCTGTGCGGCTTGTGCCGTCAGTGTCGAATCCACGTTGAAACACACACCGGGCGTTATTGACGCGGGCGTGAATTATGCCAATCAATCGGCCTGGGTGCAGTTTGACCCAAAAGTAGTAACGCCGATTGACCTTCAACACGCTGTCCGCTCGGCCGGGTACGACATTGTTGTTGACGTCGAAGACCCACAAGCGGTGCAGGAGGAAGCCCAGTTGCAACGTAGTGAATCGATCAGGCAACGGACCATATGGGCCTCGATCCTGTCATTACCGGTTGTTATTATTGGTATGTTCCTGATGGATCTTCCCTATGCGAACTGGATCATGATGGGGCTATCGGCTCCGGTTGTGTTTGGGCTGGGTCGGTCGTTCTATATCAATGCCTGGAAACAGGCGGTCCACAGACAAGCCAACATGGACACGCTGGTGGCATTGAGCACCGGCATTGCGTTTCTGTTCAGCGCCTTCAACACGCTTTATCCTGCCTTTTGGCACCAGCGAGGGCTGCACCCGCACGTCTATTTTGAAGCGGCTTCGGTGGTTATCACCTTCATTTTACTCGGTAAACTGCTGGAAGAACGGGCTAAGTCGAACACATCGTCGGCTATCAAGAAGCTGATGGGTCTGCAACCCAAAACGGTTCATCTCGTTGAGGGAACTGCGGAGCGTGAGATTCCTATCGCGTCGGTGCAGGTCGGAAATTTGTTGCTGGTACGTCCCGGTGAGAAAATTCCGGTTGACGGACGGCTGGAATCCGGGCAGTCGTTCGTAGACGAGAGTATGATCAGCGGAGAGCCGGTTCCGGTTGAAAAACTGGCTGGCACAACCGTTTTCGCCGGGACGATTAATCAGAAAGGAAGCTTTCGGTTTCGGGCCGAAAAGGTAGGTGCTGATACGTTGCTGGCCCAAATCATTCGTACTGTGCAGGAAGCACAGGGTAGTAAAGCCCCGGTGCAACAACTGGTCGACCGGATTGCGGGTGTCTTCGTACCCGTAGTGCTGGGAATTGCCTTGTTAACATTCGTTGTCTGGCTACTATTCGGGGCGTATCTGATGCCGGGTTCCGATCCGTTTACGACAGCTCTGATGACGTCGGTAACGGTGCTGGTCATTGCCTGCCCCTGTGCCCTTGGATTAGCAACGCCAACGGCCATTATGGTTGGTGTGGGAAAAGGAGCGGAGAATAATATCCTGATTAAAGATGCTGAAGGGCTTGAGATCGCTCACAAAGTGAATGCAGTTGTGCTGGATAAAACTGGAACAATCACCCAGGGGAAACCCGCTGTGACAGACTTGAGCTGGACTATACCTGGTGATGAGAAAGCTCAATTGCAATCGATACTCTATACAATGGAAGCCCAGTCGGAACATCCACTGGCTGAAGCTGTAACGAGGTATATTGCTGGTAGCCAATCACTTCGTCTGGGTGCATTTAACAGTATAACAGGCAGAGGGATTACTGCCAATTATGAGACTGGAACGTATTACGCTGGAAACCGAAACTTACTCATTGACCATCAAATTCCACTGCCGGCCGAGCTGGATGAATTAGGGGCTCAATGGCAAAGCGAAGCGAAAACAGTTGTATTTTTTGCCCGTCGGAAATTAGATCAAACGGGTGACGTTCTGGCTATAATTGCCATTGCCGACCCGATCAAAGCTGGTTCAAAACAGGCGATTGAGACACTGCAAAAGCGTGGCATCGACGTTTACATGCTCACAGGCGACAATGCCCAAACGGCTGCAGCCGTAGCCAGCCAGGTTGGGTTGAATACCTATCAGGCCGAAGCGATGCCGGCTGATAAAGCTGATTTCGTGAAAGAATTGCAGGCCAACGGGAAGATTGTAGCCATGGTTGGCGACGGTATTAACGACTCACAGGCACTGGCGCAGGCTGACCTGAGTATCGCTATGGGGAAAGGCTCCGACATTGCTATGGACGTAGCCCGAATGACGCTCATTACGTCCGATCTCAACAGCGTACCCAAAGCGCTTCAATTGTCAAGGCAAACAGTTCGGGTTATACGCCAGAATTTGTTCTGGGCGTTTATCTACAACTTAATTGGTATTCCTCTGGCTGCTGGCGTACTGTATCCTGCCTTTGGTTTCTTACTTAATCCAATGATCGCCGGAGCCGCTATGGCACTTAGTTCGGTGTCGGTAGTCAGTAATAGCCTGCGGCTACGGCGCATACAGTTGTGAGGCTTCGTATCTGATGTCCATACGGCGTAGCCATAAAAATACCCCGCCAAGAGTTTAGCGGGGTATTTTTATGGTCTATTAGCTTACTAAATGGCGTTCAGAACACCTTTATTATTTACCACGTAGTGCACGTGGTATTTCGATGCTGGCTACTGGGTTCGAAGCGGCTTCGAGTAGCTCGATGTTTTTGACCTGAATCTGACCAACGCGAACCGATTTGCCCAGGTCAAGATTTGATACGTCAATATCAATAAAATCAGGGATGTTTTCAACGGTGCCTTTCACCCGCAGCTTCCGAACGCGCGTTACCAGCTTGCCGCCTTTTTGTACGCCAGGAGCCGTTCCGAGCAAACGAACCGGAACCGCAATTTTGATAGGCTTTTTATCCGTAATCAGCAGAAAGTCAGCGTGCAACAGGACGTCACTTACTGGGTGGAATTGAGCTTCCTGAAGAACAGCCCGGTATTCAGCACCCTCAATATTCAGGGCCACTTCAAAAATATTGGGTGTATATAGTAAGTCGCGGAACAGGATCGCGGGCGCATAGAAATGCACTTGTTCCTGACCACCGTACAATACGCACGGAACATTACCCTCGGCCCGAATCGCTTGGGATTCCGTGCGGCCGAGATTCGCTCGTTGATACCCTACAATCTCGATTTTTTTCATGTTATGTTTTGCCAACTGTCCATAGTCAGCCGAAAAAGATGAATGATACCCGGACATGGACGCCCGGTACTACAATTGTTTTATAAACAGAGAACTAATAGATTCATGATCACGAATGCGGCCAATGGCTTTGGCAAATAACTCTGCCACCGACAACACTCTAATTTTATCGTTGGGTTGCTTTAGCGGTAGTGTATCGGCCACAACCAGCTCATCCAACACCGAATTGGCAATGTTTTCATGCGCCTTTCCCGACATGATTGGGTGTGTGCATACAGCCCGAACGGATAAAGCACCTTTGTCCAGAATAATCTGGGCGGCTTTGGCCATCGTACCACCCGTGTCGATCAAATCGTCCACCAGTACTACGTTAGCCCCTTCAACGTCGCCAATAACCTGCATCGACGCAATCTCATTGGCCCGTTTGCGGTGTTTGTCGCAGAGTACAATGTCGGCGTTGAAATGCTTCGCGAACGTTCGGGCCCGGTTGGCACCACCCACGTCCGGCGAGGCAACTACCAGATTTTCCAGGTTCAGACTTTTAATGTACGGTACGAAAACCGATGTTCCTTCCAGATGATCTACCGGGAAGTCGAAAAATCCCTGAATTTGTCCCGCATGAAGGTCAATCGTCATCAGTCTGTCTACACCAGATGCGGCCAGCATGTTGGCGACCAGCTTCGCGGCAATCGACACGCGCGGCTTGTCTTTTCGATCCTGACGGGCGTATCCAAAATATGGAATGACGACTGTAACGTAGTGCGCTGACGCTCGGCGAGCGGCATCCACCATCAGTAATAGTTCCAGCAGATTATCACCCGGAGGGGGCGTCGATTGAATCAAAAATACATCGCAACCCCGAACCGATTCCTCAAAACTCGGCGACATCTCCCCATCACTAAACCGTCGGCAGGTGTATCCGCCTAAGTCTTTTCCGTAGTAATGGGCAATTTTTTCGGCCAGGTATGTAGATTGACTGCCAGAAAAAATCTTAACCGGGTTAAACGATGCCATGAGTGCCGCACAAATTTTCCGCAAAGGTACGGAAAAAATGAGCAGTTTGCTGCCTATTCGTCAATGTTTCGCACACGAGCGCGCTTAATGTTCACTCGAAACAGACGAACGTAGCCTGATTTTTTGATAAACAGCTACGCAAAGAATACTTGATATGACCCCAACACCCGTTCCGGCCAGTACGTCGAGTGGGTAATGGGCAGCTACGTAAATCCGGCTGTACGATACAACAGCCGCCCACAAAAATCCCCATTTTAGCCAGGGGTGCCGCTTGCCAAGTAATAGCCATAGGGTGGTTGCCAGCGCAAACGTAGTAGCTGCGTGCGATGATACAAATCCATATTGACCGCCACATTCCATAACTGGATGCATTACTTTTTGAATAGCCGCTGTATGACAGGGCCGTAGCCGGTGGGTGAGGGGTTTAAAGACAGATGAAGAAAGTTGGTCACCAACAGCTACAGCCGCAATGATGGTGAGTATAAGGCCGGCAGCTTGTCGGCGATACGTATAAATTAACCATACAACCAGCAGCGCGTAAAATGGTATCCAGGTGTTACGTTCCGTGATCCCAATCATGATTGGATCGAGCCAGGGCGTGTAGCGACCGTTGAGCCACAGGAAAAGATTGGTGTCGAGTTCGTTAAGCGTTTGTAGCACGGGTATCCATAACCACTTTGTGGTATATATCCTTCATTGAAATGGTAAACTCGCCGATGCTGACCGCCATGTCGAGCGTATCATAGTCTTCATTGAGCCAGTGGCGGCTATCCTGTTGTTTGGTATAAATCGAAACAAAATGTACGCCTTGTTCAATGTAAATTATATACTGTACAGATTCGAGTTGTTTGTAGCAGCGTAGCTTAACGTGCATATCTTCCCGATACGTTGAGTCGGAATGGACTTCAACCAGCAGATATGGGTTTGTAATGCCTGACTCCTGACCCTTACGGGGTAAGAGTTGACTCTCTTCGCTCATGACCAGCACATCGGGCTTGAGGCTAATTCGCAGGCTGGTACGTATACCAATTTATTGCTGCCCATTATGCGGGTGTTCGGTAGGTCGTAGAATACTGCTCGTAGTGTACTTATAACATTCGCTACAATTGTCTCGTGTCTGTCGCTTGCCATGCCAATCTGTGCTCGTATCTGCCCGTTTAGATACTCGATGTCGTACTCTACCGGAAATGGTTCTTCGCCCAATTCATCCAGTACGTTCCAGTATTCATCCAGCGAAGCGGTAATAAAGACCACTTCTTCATTTTTCAGCCGTTCGGTAATCTGTTCTGCAAGAGGGGCAGTCACGACCATAGTTGTGTTTTTTGATGAATATACGAAAAAAGATTGAATAGGTTACAACACCAGAAACTGGCTCAAGTAATTCCGGGCGGTCAGAATGGCCGTTTGGACATCGTCGGGACTACCTTCATACGCTTTGTCTTCGACTTCAATGCAAACAGGACCCCGGTAACGAACATCGGTCAGAGCGGCAAAAAACTCCCGCCAGCGAACATCGCCCAAGCCCGGAAGTTTGGGGGAATGGTATTCCAATGGATTCGCCATGATTCCCACACGGTTCAACTTATCGCGATAGAGCTTAACGTCTTTCAGGTGAATGTGATGCAGTCGGTCGCGATAGTCGTAGATGGGCTTTACTTCGTCCATTATCTGCCAGATGAGGTGGCTGGGATCGTAATTTAGACCCAACGCCCGCGACGGAATAATGTCGAACATCCGGTCCCAGATGGCGGGCGTAGTAGCCAGATTTTTACCGCCCGGCCACTCGTCGTTTGTAAACCACATGGGACAGTTTTCGATGCCAATCTTTACGTTACACTCCTCGGCCACTTTCACAATAGCGGGCCAGTGTTCGGCGTATTGTTTCAGGTTGTCGGCGATACTCAGAGATGGGTTCCGACCGATGAACGTATTGACAACAGGGACGCCCAGTTTCGCGGCTGCCCGAATGAGTTTCTTGATATGTTCGCGGTAAAATTCGGCCTGTTCCGGGTTCGGATCAAGAGGATTCGGATAATAACCCAGCCCCGAAATCGACACATGGTAGAGTCGCGTCAGCGTGTGAATCTGTTCAACATTCAGGTTGTCAACGTCCAGGTGGGTTACGCCTGCATACCGACGGGCATCGGCGTTTCCGCTTGGCCAGCACATCAGTTCAACACACTTGAATTTGTGTTCAGACGCAAAATTTAAGACCCCATTCAGGTCATAATCAGCCAGGATAGCCGATACAAAGCCGAGATTGAGCATTTTTTATACTAATGAATAATTATAAATGGAGAATAATAATCTCGTCAATATCCTTTGGATTCGCTCTGATTTGCCTTTAGCAAGGGTGACGTAGTGTAGCCAAATCGTTTGTAAGCCTCGGTGATAATGGAAGCTGTGGATGATGTACCAACCCGAGTAACGCCCATGTCTTTTACCCGTAGCAGTTCAATGAGGGTGCGAATGCCGCCCGACGCCTTGATCTTAACCATTGGCCCTACGTGTTTACGCATTAACTGTAAGTCATGTTCGGTAGCCCCAACGTAATCATATTTACCATCCGCCCCTTTCACAAAGCCAAAACCCGTTGAGGTCTTAACAAACTCGACACCGACATCTGTGCAAATTTCACAGAGCCGGATTTTGAGTGAATCGGTAGGCAGGAAATCAGTCTCGAAAATTACTTTCAGGGTGGCTCTATGCGCCCGGCACGTTTCGTGAACAGCCTGGATTTCGGCCTTCATGTATGCCCAGTCTTCGCTCAGTACCTTGCCAATATTGACAACCATATCAATCTCGACAGCTCCATCGCGGCAAGCCTGAATAGTTTCGGCTACTTTAAGGCTTATTGAGTTTGAACCATGTGGGAAACCAATGACCGTACCAACTAATACGTCAGATTCAGATAAGCGTTCGGACGCCATCGAAACGGCATAGGGTTTGATGCAAACCGATGCTACGTTGTAGGCCAGAGCCAGTTCGCAACCTGCACGAAGTTCGGCATCCGTTAGCGTTGGATGCAACAGCGCATGGTCAATTAGTTTGGCAATCTCGCGAATAGGGGTCGGGATCATACACGCATGGAAAAACAGTCGGCAAGATAAGGAATTGTGCCGGAATGCTGATTTCCAAACCGATTGCGCGATTACATACGCTGTGTCATAAACTCAGAATCCTGATTACATACCTCGTAGCTGGAGGATACAATCAGGATTCTGAGTTTATGACACCGTTTACAACACAACTAATCCTACTTTGACAGCCCACAAGGCCAGCCCAACCCGACTTTTGACATGCACTCGCCCAAAAAGCGATTCCCGGTAGCCGTCTACAGTGCGGGGACTAACATTCATTTGATCTGCAATCTGGACGTAGGTTAATTCGGAACAGGCTAACTGAATAAACCGAAACTCCCGTTGATTAAGTTTGATGGGGTCCGGGTTGCGGACAGACGAAAGAGAGAGGCTGTTCATGGTATGGGTGAATTAGAGCTAACTGTCTGTAAGTAAGCAAATAACCACACGCCTGCCAAAAGAACTGAGTAAACGGTAAATAACCCCGGAACAGGCAACGATACGTTGTCCGTTTCGGGGTTATCAGTATACAAGCGTACCCTTGTAACGACTTGACAAGCTCTTGGTTAGGCGCCTAATTAAACGGTAGTTGTTGATCGATTCCGATCGGCAAAATGGTCGATTTGCGAGCCATCGGCCTGCCGAAAGCTTTTCATAATCCAGCCACCACCGATCACGTCATCGCCTTCGTAGAACACGGCTGCCTGACCGGGAGCAATCGCTGAAACACCTTCCTGAAAAAGCACTTCGATTTTATCGCCATGTTGCGAAATTGTTGCCGGGGTGCCTGGGTCTTTGTAGCGCACTTTCGTGACAGTTTCCATTAGTCCGGTAATGTGATCGTATTTTTGCAGGTTCAACTTGCTGACAATCATGCCGTCCCGAAAAAGATCCTTGTCTATACCTAAAACGACTTCGTTCGTGTCTTTCCGAATTTCAGTCACGAACATGGGTTGGCCAAAAGCCATACCCAGGCCCTTTCGTTGGCCAATGGTATAAAAAGGATAGCCTTGATGGTTGCCCATAATTTTACCGGTGCCTTCCATCACGAAATTCCCGCCGGCAACTTCGGCTTCCAGACCCGGCATGCGTCGTTTTAGAAAACCACGATAGTCGTTGTCAGGTACAAAACAGATTTCGTAAGATTCTGATTTGGTGACCAATTCCATAAAACCGCGCTCTTTAGCCATTTCCCGAATTTCTGATTTCCGCAAGTGACCAAGTGGTAATTTCGTCCGGCTCAAACTCGCCTGCGAAACGCCCCACAGTACATAGGATTGATCTTTTAACGTATCAATGCCTTTGGAAAGGACAAACCTACCGGTATCTTCCTCCCGAATATGGGCGTAGTGGCCGGTTGCAATCGACTCACAGTCAAGTCGGTCGGCCCGGCGAAGCAGCGCATCCCATTTGATGTGGGTATTGCACATAACGCAGGGATTCGGTGTCCGGCCTTCGAGGTACTCCCCCGTGAAATGGTCGATAACCGCATCACCGAACTCCTCCCGGATATCTAAAATATAGTGTGGGAAACCAAGGCTAACGGCGATGTTACGGGCATCGTTGATGCTGTCCAGGCTGCAACAGCCGGTTTCTTTTTTTGTGCCTCCCGAAGATGCATAGTCCCAGGTTTTCATGGTCATGCCAATGACCTCGTAGCCTTCTTCATGCAACATAACCGCTGCCAGTGAGGAGTCAATGCCGCCACTCATAGCGACCAGAATGCGTCCGTGCTTGCTCATTTTGCGATCTGCGAGGGTTCAAGGCCCTCCGATTTTAGTAAGTTGGATGGTGTCACTTTGGATTGAAAGCGACACACAAAGGTACGAACGCAAAATGACGTAATCTTAGTTTCGGGCCGACAGCGTTGCTGTCAAGATAGGCGTCAATTGAATCAGGTTCGTCAAAAATAATTATCTTCTTCTGTTCATCGGTTGAGACAAGCTATCTGTCGACGTTTTCTGGCTAATAATCTATTTGGTTTTTTGGCTAGATAAACCGACTGTTCCTTTGGGCTTTCACGGAGTGAGCGTGAGAGCCCAAAGGCTGCTGTTTTAATCCGTTACTTGTCACTAATGATGAAATCTCAAATAAAATGGTCACGACGAGAGCTTCTTGCCACCCTGACCGGGGCGGGGACTGCGATGGTGCTAAATCCAGTGTTGGCCTGGGCGCTTGACGATGTCGATCCAGACCGGCTAGACCCGCGGGTAGCTGCGATCGTAGCCAAAACGATGGGTATTGATACGCACAACCACATCGATGTCCCTTTCACTGCCGCCGAAGTACCTGGCCCACAACTCGACCTGGCCGACGAAATGAAGAAGGCAGGCTTAGCGGCCATCTGCATGACATTTGCTGTCGACCGACCAGCGCTACGTAATCCTGGAGACGCCTATGAGCGGTACAGGAATGGATTGGCGTCAATGGACAAGATATTGGAAAGCAACAACATGACGCGTTCTTTGAACCTGGCAGACCTACAGGAAGCACACAGGAAGCGTCAACCGGCCGTCATCCAATCGGTTGAGGGTGGTCACTTTCTGGAAGGGCATATTGAGCGGTTGGAAGAGGCCTATAATCGGGGCTTGCGCCACTTCGGCCTGCTTCATGACAACGATGCATCCGTGCCCTTGGGCGACGTTTACACAAACCCCGCCAGGCTGGGCGGCCTAACTACGTTTGGGGCGGAGGTGATCCAGGCATGTAATCGATTAGGGATTCTTATTGACCTTGCCCATGCCAGCGATGAAACAGCGAATGCTGCAATCAACGTGTCGACAAAACCCGTGATCATTTCGCACACCGGCCTCAATACCCAACTGGGCCAGAACCCGATCATGTCAAAAATGATGCGTCCCAGACTCATCAGTAAGGAACAAGCTAAAATCGTTGCCGACGCCGGTGGCGTGATTAGCGTATGGACACATTTGGCCGACACACCATTGGCGTATGCTCAGAATATCCGGGCGCTTGTCGACGTCATGGGAATCGACCATGTCTGCATCGGCACCGATACTAAGTTAACGCCATCTTATAGGCCTTCAGGCCCCCTGGCTGGTGCAAGTGGTGATCCCAGTAGCGAACGGATCGGTGAACGCACAAATCGGGCTTGGCAGGATCAGGAGGTCGGATTCTATTATGCTGTTGTCGATGCGATGTTAAAAGTTGGCTTCACTGAAGACGAAATCGGCAAGGTGAGCGGAGGCAACTTCTGCCGCGTGTTCGATGCCGCCACGTCAGGTAACCGTTGAGGGCCGAATGGTGGTCGGTAAACTCAAAAACCAAACCCATAGATCATGCAGGTCTACGGGTTTAAAATTTTACTTTAAGTGTCTGTCTTTACCATCGATGAGAGTATCGCCAATCTCGAACGGCACGCTACCGTCAATGATGTAAAACGTTTCATCTTCGCGAGTGTGAAGGTGCCTGGGTGGCTCACTGCCTTTGGGTAAAGTAATGTCAATAATGGCAAGGCTGCCATCGGTTTGCTCGGGTGAAACAAGTACCTGAAAAAAGTCCCCTGATAGGTACGTAGTCCATTAAGTTGGGTGAATGTGAGTTGCTCGGCTAGCATCTGTTTATTGGTTAATGAGAGTCGTTTTAATGGAAAAGAGACGGTGTATATTTGTGTTCGTTGTTTACGCAGGCAAAGATGAGCGCCATACCGGGCAGGTAAAAGGCTGATTTATTTGAACTGGGGTTTTATCTTATCTGAATTGTGGCGATGTCCGTATAAGCCGATTATGTACGCTACTTAATACCGTAGCTTTATCTATCTTTGGAATACTACACACGTAACAACAGGCAATGTATCCATCGAAACCCGCGTTCGACTATTCATTTGTTCATGAAGATGACATGAGCGTTTATGGTCCCAAAGACCATCAGCGGATCATCAGTAAGCTCAACACCCGGTTGGGCATGCTTTACTATGTCGAAGGAACAATGCAACTGGAGCCTTTTCCCGAAACCATGATCGATGAGACCAGAGCCAGTCCGGTCCCCGATCTACTACTTTACGACAACGAAACTGGCGAAAGCCCAATTATTGTAGAGGTCTGTCATCAGGAAGGCCTGAAGCTTGATTTGAAAAAAGTAGCTCGCCTGGTTGATGAGGAAAATTACGGTGTTCTGGAAGGGTTTGTGTACAACTATAAATCGCGTGAATGGCATCAGTATCGTAAAGGAACTGGCTGGGTTATGGACACGCCGTCTTACTCCAGTGTGCTGAACTTGGATTTGAATGAGTTTTTATAGAAGTCGTTGAATTATTCACTACGTAGTGACTTCACTGGATTCATCAGGGCAGCTTTAATGCTTTGGAAACTGACCGTCAATAGGGCGATGGCAAGCGACAATAAACCCGCCATGGCAAACATCCACCATTGAACCTCGATGCGATAGGCAAAGCCCTGCAACCATTGGCTCATGGTATACCAGGCAATGGGAACGGCAATAACAATGGCGATCATGACCAACTTGACAAAATCCTTCGCTAATAGCTGAATGATGCCCGATACGCTGGCTCCCAGTACTTTACGGACGCCAATCTCACGGGTACGTACCTGTGCCGTGTACGACGCGAGGCCGAACAAACCCAGACAGGAAATCAGGATGGCAATGGACGCGAAAAGGGTAAACAGGATTCCCGTCTGCTGTTCCGATTTGTAGAGGTTATTGAATAAATCGTCCAGGAAGAAATATTCGAACGGGTAGTCGGCATTGTACTGTTTCCAGGAGCGTTGCGCTACCGCGACCGCCCGATCGACATCGTTGCCGGTTGTCTTGATATAAATCCCATTCATATCGTTGGGCGCATAATAGAAGACCGAGGGCTCTATTTTTTGTCGCATGGACGCAAAATGAAAGTCCTTGACAACGCCAACAATGGTTCCGTTATGCTTCCAGAGCCGGAACCGTTTGCCAATTGGGTTTTTAATGCGGGCGGCTTTTACGGCGGTTTCGTTCAGGATAAAGTGCAGTGAATCAGATACCGACCCCGTAAAATTGGTGCCCTGCTGTAACTTCATTTTAAAGAACGGAATGAAGTCTTTATCGATCGCAAGGGGGCGCATCATCATGGTTTCGCCCTGTTCCTTGCCATCCCAATCGTTATCGCCGGTTTGCCTGCCAATCTGGACAATGTTGGAATTCGCTCGTGTAACGCCTGTTACGCCCGGCTGGGCTAGTAATTCAGCCTTTACGGCGTCGTAATGTTTGCCCATATCACGCATGAAGAAAGCGAACACATGGGCTTTGTCGTAACCCAGTTCCTTAGAGCGAATGTATTGGAGTTGGTTGCTTATAATGAACGTACCAGCCATCAGAATGACCGAAACGGCGAACTGTATTACCACCAGAACCTTACGGAACGAAGCTTCGCTAATGCAGGCCGATACTTTGCCTTTCAGCGCTTTAAGTGGTTCAAACGATGAGAGCAACACCGCCGGGTAAATGCTTGACAGGAGCAGCGTTCCAGTGATGGTCAGCCCGATAACCAGCCAGATTTGGTAGTTGGAAAAGTCAAGGACGAGCTTCTTTCCCGACAACGTATTGTAGGTCGGCAGGAGCACATACATCAGGCCAATCGCCAGGATTGCCGCCAGTGAAAAGAGCAGTGCGGTTTCGACCAGGAATTGCAGAAATAACTGTGCCCGTGCCGCCCCAACGATTTTACGCATACTCACCTCTTTGGAACGTAGCAGCGAACGGGCCGTCGAGAGATTTACGTAGTTGATACAGGCAATAACCAGAATCAGCAGGGCAATGATAGAAAACATGCTGACCGTTTCGATGCCGCCATCGGTGCCATCGGCTTTGTGGAGGTGCATGTCGGGTAGCGCCTGCAACAGATAGGTCAGGTCGGTATCATCCGGTTTATTCCGGAGGTGAATGTTACGCAGTTTTGTGGCCAGTTTGCCTATGGATGCGCCCGGTTGAAGAAGTAAATATGTATCGTAACTGAATTCCGCAAAATCGTTATCCATGTTCACTCCGGCCTTCCCGGTCCCATACATGTTTTTGAACAGGAGCGATATGGGCAGAAACATATCGCCCTGAATGCTTGAGTTTTTCGGGAAGTCGTGGATAACTCCGCTGACCGTAAAACTGGCCTTGTCATTCGCTGCCAGCACTTTTCCAATCGGGTTTTCATCCCCGAAATAGCGTTTGGCGGTCGTTTCGGTGAGAATAATGGAGTTATTATCCAGAAACGGCTTTGCCGGATTTCCTTTGATTAGATTAAAATCGAATACTGAAAACAAGGTTGGGTCCGTGTAGTACGAATGCTCTTCATTGAAGACTTTATTCTTGTACTTAAATAGCGTGTACCCGCCATTATTGGCTGTGCGAACGGCATCTTTCACCTCAGGAACCTCTCGTTTGGCGAAGGTGGCAATGGGGGCTACGGTGGTCGTCCAGATTTGCTGACTGCTTCCGGTGCCCACTCGGTTTTCGAGCCGGTAAATGGCCGATGATTGCCGATGGAAACGGTCAAAGCTAAGTTCATCCTGTACCCACAACAGAATAAGAATACCAATGGCCAGACCGGCAGTCAGACCCGTAATGTTGATCAGTGAATAGAACCGGTTCTTCAACAGGTTGCGCCAGGCGGTTCTGAAATAGTTACGTAACATAGCAGTACTGAGTAAAGGGGTTGAGGTAAATTCCTGTTGCTCGCGCTTGATGGCAAAGGGCCATCCAGCCCGGGGCTTGATAAATCCGAGTACGTCCCATACGTAGCGCCACCGCGCCCGCCGTTCCCCAATCTGCCGGACCTGATAGGCAAACTCTTCGTGCAAATCCCCCTGCACTTCCTCGTATCGGTGAGGAGCGCAGAAAAATTTGAGCAGTTGGTCAGCGAAGCGGGGTGGATGTTTCATGGTATTTAATGTAAAGACCCATATTTGTCTCTCTTGAGCGTCAGCAAAAACCATCCGGGTAAGGAGACGCAAATAGGCATCTCTACAAAACCTATTCGGAACGTAGTGATTTGACCGGGTTCATCAGGGCGGCTTTCACGCTTTGAAAACCGACGGTTAGTAACGCAATGCTGATGGACAGTCCGCCGACCAGGGCAAACACCCACCATTCGACGTCAATTTTGTAGACGAAATCCTGCAACCAGATTTTGGATGCCCACCAAGCAACGGGAGAGGCTATGAGAATCGCGATCAGGACGAGTTTGACAAAGTCTTTGGAAAGAAGCGTTACGATACTGCTCACTGACGCACCCAGCACTTTTCGCATACCGATTTCCTTGATACGTTGCTCCGTCGTGAACGTTGTTAGTCCGAACAGGCCAAGGCAGGAAACCAGAATGGCTAGTATGGAGAAATACAGAACGATTTGGCCGGTACGCTGCTCGGTCCGGTATTGTGTGTTCAGATCCTGATCCACGAAACCATAACTGATTGGAAATGTGGCGTCATACGTTTTGTATACACTCCCAATGTCGCTTAAGGTACGCTGTACCGCATTCGGTTGGGTTTTGATCAACAGGTTGAAATAGTAGTCCTTTGGGCGGAATCGGAAAATAAATGGCTCGATAACTACGCGCAACGGTCGAAAATGAAAATCCCGGAGCACACCGACGACTTTGCCATCCATACCCCAGAATTTAATGGTCTTGCCCAGCGCCGATGCCGGTGTCCAGCCCATTCGTTTCGCGGCCGATTCGTTGATGAGGTAACTACCCAGTTTCGATGAGGTATCAGACGTGATTTGAGCCGAGAAATTGCGCCCTGCTGCCAGCGACATGCCCGTCGTCTTCATGAAATCGGCGTCGACATTCATGTTCGTGATCAAAAACTCATCTTTAGGCGTTTGCCCCTGCCACTCAATTGTGCCAGAGTTCATAACATCCACCAAATTGCTGGTCGTTGTCGATACGTTCGCAACGCCCGGCAGACGTTGGATGTCCTGCTTGATGGCTAAGGCTTTAGCGCGTAAATCGCCTTTGAGCCGAACATAGAGTAATTGCGATTTGTCGAAACCCAGTTTCTTGGTTTGGATAAAATTCAGTTGCTGGTAAATGACTACTGTGGCAATGGCCAGCACGATTGATAGCGCAAATTGGCCGACAACCAGCGATTGTCGGAAGGTTTGCCCAGTTTTTATCGTGAAAACGCCTTTCAGTACGCGGGCGGGTCGGAACGACGACAGGAAGAACGCGGGATACAAGCCAGTCAGCAGGCTGACGAATACCGTCAGGCCCAGGAGGAAAAACCAGAAACGTACATCCTGATAGGGTAACGTCAGGCTTTTGTCGGACAGGCTATTGAACAGGGGGAGCAGACTCTGCATTAACAGCAGCGCACCGGCAACAGCCAGGCTAGTCAGTAAAAAAGACTCGCCCAGAAACTGCACGACCAGACTCGACCGCTGCGCGCCAATTGTTTTCCGGACGCCTACTTCACGGGCACGTTGGCTGGCCCGCGCTGTAGCCAGGTTGATGAAGTTGACGACGGCAATTAACAGAACGATCAGTCCGACGGTCAGGAAAATCCGGACGTACAGCATATTGCTACGTTTGCCCCAATCGGTTTGGAAGTCGAAGGTTGATTTTAAATAGATGTCGCGAAGCGGTTGCAGCTCCAGCGTCGTTCCGCTTTCATTGGCGTAACGCTTTATCTGTAACTGAATTTTGTCGGTAAAGGAAACCAGATTTGTTTCCGGACGTAACCGGATATAGGTATGGTAACTGTTGCTGTTCCATTTCATACTCCACTCGTCGTACTGCTCCAGGTACTTGAAGGGTAACAATACATCGAACTGTAAATGAGAGTGTTCGGGCGGATTTTTAACCACGCCCGCCAGCGTTAGGGTATGGTCACTGTTGAGTTTAAATGGCTTGCCCAGTATGGCCGTGCTGGCCCAGTTTGTGCCAAAAAAACGTTCGGCCATCGACTCGCTGATGATGACTTCATCTGGACTCAGAAAGACGTTGTTGACGTTCCCCAGCACCAGTGGATATGTGAACAGACTAAAAAAGGCAGGGTCAACAAAAAACATATTATCGGCTTCGACAGCCTTACGTCCCTGTGTCAGTGCACCGCTCCAGCGACCAACGCGGGTAGTTTGCAGTACGTCTGGAAAATCTTTAGTCAACGTAGCGGCCAATGGACCGGGCGTTACCGCTACGTTGTAAATGCCACTGGCTTGTTTTTGATTTTCAACAATTCGGTAAATACTGTCATAGTGGGTGTTGAACCGATCGTAGGTAAACTCGTCAAGAATATACAACCCAATGGCCAGGCAGGCGGCCAACCCAATGGCCAGTCCCGCTACGTTTATTCCCGAATACACTTTGTTTTTCCAAAGGGTGCGTAGGGCAATTTTTAGGTAATTAGCCAGCATATCGGGATGGAGTAAAAAGGTAAAAAAAACGGAATCAGTAGTCTGTTTCGAGGGGAAGATATGTATGAAGCCCAGCACTTCCTGTACGTAAAGTTGTCGGGCACGCTGCACACCAACTCGGTCTACCTGGTAGGCAAATTCCTCGTGCAAATCCCCCAGAATTTCTTCCAGTTTGTGAGGTGTACAAAACCAACCCAGCAGCCGATCTGCCCATTGGGGGGGCGATTCGCCGGATTGATTTCGGTGCGGGTTCGTCTTCATAAACTCATAGCTGGATTGAGCGGGTTCGGCATCCGATGCCACAAACTTGCCCGTACCTCCTGAATTTCCTGCAATGTCCGCCGACCGTAGGCCGTTACGCTGAACAGTCGTTTGCGCCGACCACCGCGTTCGGCCGTAGGTTCACCCATTTCGGATTTCACCATGCCTTTGTCTTCCAGTCGTTGCAAGGCCGCATGAATCTGATTCAGACGTACCGAACGACCAGTCTGCTCAATGATCTCGTGCGTAAGAGCCACGCCATACGCCTGCCCGTCCAGCACAGCGACCGTGAGGAGAACAATCTCTTCAAACTCGCCTAAGTAGGTCCGTTTCATAGGGTTGTATTAGTTCTATGTTTGCTGATCAAATGCCTTGCCAGAACTTAAAATGTCTGTTCTTTTCTCGAAATGGGCGTTTTTTAGGAAATTGACAGATGCAGATTGTCCGAAACTGGACAGTCAGCGTACGGTTTGGGACAGGCTTATAGCATAGGGCATGGGGATCGGGGCATAGGGTAGGAGCGCGGTAGTCCGATAGCAAGTTTGCCTAAGCCCAATGCCCCCTACTCCTTACCCTGCGCCGTTCACTCAAAGAAAAGGGTCGTATAAATAGAAACCCGATATATTCACTGGTACGTAAAAAACGAATACAATTTCTACATTTGCCCGACGATTTCGTTCAACTTGTTTACGGTGAGTGGGGCACTGATCAACAAGGCGAAAATTGGTCGGTAACACGTTGCATAATTCCTGATTCGCAAAATCTTAAGCTACCTTCTACGGTGCGACCCTATCTGTTTTTGCTCCTGCTGATTCCCTGTGTGCCGGGATTCGCTCAGACCCATCGTTCTGATAAAATCAATGCGACTCAGGAGCAATCTGCACTCAATCAATTTGATCATCTGTCCGTTAAAGATGGCCTTTCCAATAATTCGGTTAACTGTATTCTTCAGGACCGGGAAGGGTTTATGTGGTTTGGTACCAACGATGGCCTGAACAAGTATGACGGGTATACATTCACTACGTTAAAGCCCACGCTGAATGACCCGGTTCACAGTTTTCAGAACAGCCAGATCTCAGGTTTATGTGAGGACCATAAAAATCGGCTTTGGGTAGTTACGCAGGGCGGCTTGCATGAGGTTGATAAACTGACCGGACGGGTTACTCCTCATCCCATTCGAGCCGGCAATGCAGATAAATGGAATTATCAGCACTCTATTTTTGAAGATAGGCAGCATGTGCTGTGGGTCAGTACGTTAGGGGGTGTCGCTCGGTATGAACCTGCGCTCCATCGGTTTACACTTTTTCCGGCGCCCGATCCCGAAGCATCGATTAAAACGGTCTTTGAAGACCCCCAGCACCGATTATGGGTGGGAACATACCGGGGCTTATACGTACTAGACCGATCAACTGGCCAGTATACACCAATTTCCGTTCCAGGCGTGAATGAGGCTAGTCAGCCTACGTTTATAGCGTTTCACCTGGATGCGCAACAAGTCCTTTGGATGGCTACGGCCAATGCCGGGTATGGCTTATTTCGACTGGATATGCGTCGTCGGCCCTGGCATCTGGAGCATTACAACCCGAATGGGCAAATCAATCCATTTACGTTTTTGAACTCCATACATAAGGATGCACAGGGTATGATCTGGATGGCCACAACCACTGGCTTACAGCGGGTTGACCCAATTCGAAATCAGGTTTTTACGTATCATCCCGATCCGAATGCGCCAAAGGGTATAAGCAGTAATACCGCCCAGACGGTTTATCATGACCGGGTGGGTACACTTTGGGTGGGAACCGACAACGGTATTGATCGCCAGGCCGTGAATACCAAGCCGTTTATGACCTTTCAGGTACGGCCCAATCGGGGAACGTCCAACCTGCCCGAAAACAAAGTTGTGGCCCTGCTTCCCGACCATAAGGGTCATTTCTGGATTAGTAATGGCTATAACGTATATCGTCCGGCCGATCACCGTTCGCAGCCAATACCCGTCGGAACCCTGGGCTCCAACGATCATTTTAAAAATTATACGCAGGCATTGGTGCCTGATCAGGCTAATGGGGTCTGGCTGGGAACCTGGTCTGGTTTATACCATTTCGATCGGGCAACGGGCCGTTATGACAGTTATCCTTCTGAAGTACCAGCCGAATACGCGAGTCGTGGGCCAACGGGCGAACTATGGATTGGTGGCTATATATCGCCAGCCTCCGGTATTGCGTCATTTAATCCGCGCACGCATACCTACAAATACTATAAATATGACGCTAATAACCCCAACGGCCTGCCTGACCAGTACGTTTGGGGCTTGCTCGTGAGCCGCACCGGCGATGTATGGATTCCGTTTCGAAAAAAAGGGATTGCCCGCCTGAATCCACGTAGCGGTCGATTCACACATTACACCGCCGGGCCAAAAAGTCGATTAAACTGCGATGACATCATGACGGTCCATGAAGATAAAGCCGGTACGATCTGGGTAGGCACCCAGCAGGGCGGGGTGAATCGTTTCGAGGCTAAAACGGGGCAATTCACGGCCATCACCACCCGGAATGGCCTGCCCAGTAACAACATTCTTGGGATCACGAGTGACAATGCCGGACATCTGTGGCTAAGCACCGATAAAGGACTTTGTCGGGTTGACCTGCGGACCAATGTTATTCGCAACTACCAGACAATCCACGGGTTGCCCAGTAATGATTTCCTGCGAAATGCGGTTCTTCGACAGGATAACCGGCTCTTTTTCGGCAGCCTGAACGGCGTTGTCTATTTTAATCCCGATAGTATTCGCGACGATACCCGGCCGTTTCCTGTGTACATCACCGAGTTGAAAGTGATGGACCAGCCTCGAACCATCACCGACAGCGTCATAACGCTGAACCACGACGAAAACTTTCTGTCGTTCGGATTTGCTGCGCTGGCCTACACGCAACCGGAGCGCAACCAGTATGCCTATCAACTCGTTGGCGTCGATAAAAACTGGGTGCAGAACGGCAATCGTCATTTGGCTAACTACACGAATCTATCGCCCGGTACCTACACCTTGCGGGTAAAAGCCGCCAACAGCGATGGCATCTGGACGACGAAGGGAGCGTCTATTCAACTGACCATTCGACCCCCGTGGTGGGCTACCTGGTGGGCGTATAGCCTTTATGCATTGCTGGTGGGTGGAGCCATCTGGGGTTATATCCGGGTGTATACGAACCGGATTCGGCAGCAGCAGGAGTTAGAACTCAATCGCCGACAGGCCGAGCAACTGAAGACGGTCGATGAACTGAAAACCCGTTTTTTCTCCAACATCACGCATGAATTTCGTACACCGCTATCGTTAATTATATCGCCGGTTGAGAAACTACTACAGAGCAGCCAGTTCGACGTACCAACCCGCCAGACACTATCGCTGGTGCAGCGTAACGCGAATCAGCTACTCCGGCTTATCAATCAGTTACTGGATCTGTCTAAGCTGGAGGCCAACCAGATGGCCGTTTCCCTGATGCGGGGTGACGTACCCGAATTTGTCTATCATGTTGTTGAGCCATTCAGGCAAAAGGCTGAGCAGAAAGGAGTTGCCCTGCTGTATACACACGAAGGGTTACTCCCGGAACAGCTTTTCGATGCTGATAAATGGGAGAAGATTTTAACTAACCTGCTGTCGAATGCGCTGAAGTTTACCGGCGAGGGTGGTCAGGTAACGGTTGCGCTAACGCCCGTTTCGGCTATGGGTGAAGTGTCTGCTGTGCAGATTCGCGTCGCTGACTCGGGTATTGGGATTTCGCCGGAAAAACTGCCGCACATTTTCGATCGCTTCTATCAGGTAGACAATTCGCGTACCCGTGCGTATGAAGGCACCGGTATTGGCCTGGCACTTGTCAACGAGTTAATTGAGTTGATCGGCGGTGCCATCCGTGTCGATAGCCAGCCCGGCATAGGTACTACGTTCGTGGTAACGTTACCCGTTCAGGCGGTATCGGCTGCTACGGATGTTCCCCCGGTTGTCTTGCCGGCTAACCTGCCACCTGCCACGCATGAGCAAACAACTTGGGTTCCTGTTGCTTCTGACCGTCAATCGGCCGATGAATTGCAAACGATTCTGGTAGTCGAAGATAACGACGAACTGCGTGAATTTCTGGCTAGTGAACTGGCGGGCAGCTATCGGATACTACGGGCAACCAACGGTGAAACGGGCTGGCAACTGGCCCAGGCTGAACTGCCTGATATTGTGATCTCGGATATAATGATGCCCCGAATGGATGGCTATGAATTGACACGGCTTATCAAGAATCATCCCGATACAGACCATATTTCGGTGATCCTGTTGACGGCAAAAGCAGCCCATCAGAGCCGTATTGACGGGCTCCAGGAAGGAGCAGACGATTATTTGTCCAAGCCATTTCACCTGGACGAACTGCACCTGCGACTGCGTAACCTACTGTCGCATCAGCACAAACTGCGCGATCATTATCGGCAGCAGTTTGCCCAGCCCGACATGCCCAGCCCAATTATCGTAGTGGAGGATGTTTTTCTGCAACGGGTCTATAAACTTCTGGAAGACAATCTTGGCGATCCCTCGCTCGACGTCGATTGGTTGGCCGATCAGGTAGCCATGAGTCGGAAAACGCTCTACCGAAAAATCCATAGTCTCGTTCAACTGGCTCCTAACGAATTGATCCGTCAGTACCGTTTACGCAAGGCCGCTGACCTGCTGCGGTCTGGCCACACGGCTTCTCAAACAGCCTATCTGGTGGGTTTCAAAACACCCTCGTATTTCACGATTGTGTTCAAAGAGTTTTATAACAAAACGCCCACTGAATTTTCGACAATGGGTTTTAACCAAGTCTAGCCATCCATCTACTAGCAAACGTATCGGCAACGATTTTTCGGTACGACTTATTTGGTACGCCCATTCCACACCCGGCGGGTTCGCTCCACGATCCGGGCTATCCGTTTTACATTAGTTCACAAAACGGAAGGATTACAATTCGTCTCCATTACCAATCGGCATTTTTGTTGTCTATAGAACGAACGTTCGAAATTTATACACGAAGATCACGAGTTGATACCAACGTAGTACCCGACTTTGTACCTCTTCGGTATACGTATCAGTCGTGTTTCGGACTAGGCTGCGATTCTGGTTTGGTACATCGAAAAGCTGTATCTGCAGTTCACCCGTGTCGCCTTTGAAAAATTGTCGAGCCAGTGCTACGTTCCAGAGACTGCAACTTTGGCAAAGTGTATAAAACTTTACGGGTAACTCCGGCGATGGAAGCAGGATTAGCTACCAGACCAATGAGTAGTCAACAGGTTGTTGAGTTGACAGATAAATGAACGAGAGCCTAATGTGGTTTATAACGAGTCTAAACCTGATTAGCTGGCGATTAAAAAAACTCGTTAAACTTTTAAGCAATATTAAAATCTATAGTGCTGATCTACCAATAAGTAGTAAATACCTACTTGTTGGTAGGTAATAGATTGTAATACACTTAAACCAAGGTTTAATGAAGACCATGAAGCAGCACTTATCGTTAATCTTTTTTTTGGGGAGTACGTTAGTTTGTTTTGCTGGTTACTGTTGGGCGTTAATTGATTGGACACAAGATTATAGAACAGGCGTATATAGGAATGATCACTGGGAAGCCTTTTATGAAACATTGGCACTGCTCATTTATACAACGTTAGCCATTCGATTCATGATTAAACACCTTACCCTTCCAAAAAACGATACGTAAGTTTTTTCGTCCTATAATTGAGCGTCCGGGAAGAAATTCAAATTGAGACACTACCTGAAGTGCGTGGCTTTGCGGTACGTTATGCAATGGTTGGCGAGGTGGGGTTGATTATGTTTCGGCAGGAGTGCCCTGCTCTTGTAGTGGCCGACGTCATGATGCCGAATGTAGACGGTTTTTCGTCAGCAGATTCGTCAGACTGATCCTGATATACCGATTTTAGTCCTGATGGCTCGTTCGCAAACCGCCGATTGAGTACGTGGTTTTGAATTGGGTGGGAATGATTACCTCAAAAATCATTTAGTCAAGCCATTATAAGGCTCAGTGGAGCGTGGCATACGCTACACATCAGGAAAAATCATTTGCTTAAATCCTGATCCAACGCGTTGAGCAGGGCGCTTTTCTGTTGGAGATCATAGACGTATTCCCAGAACATAACACCCGCCAGATGCTTCGCTTTGACGTAGTTGACTCGGTTTCTGAGTGATTCGGGATCGGCGTAGGAGATGAAGGTGCGGGAGGTTGGATTCCACAAATAGGGCGATTTTGCTACGTCATCCCAGTGGCGGGTGAACCCGTTTTTGTTGATGAATTTCGCGACCAGCTCGTCATAGCTGATAAACGAGTGTTTGCCGCTGGCCGGTTGATAAAGTCCGTTATTTCGCGCCTTCGCATCGGCCCAGCCGCGCCCGTAAAAGGGAAGGCCCAGCACGATTTTGCTGGCGGGAACACCCGCCCGAATGTGCCCTTCAACGGCCGTTGCACTGCCGTTACGTGCGTGGGGCGCCTTATCTGACTGATACAGGGGACTGTGATGACCGGTTTGCTTATCGTTTCCGTGATAGAGATCATAGGTCATAATATTGACGTAGTCGAGGTATTTCTGCGCGTTGCCAAGCTCCGTGTGGTTTACAAAAGCGGTGTCGCCCCCGGTGGCGGCCGTCAAGAGGTAGTGATTGGTACCCGTGCGTTTATCGGCCTTTCCTGCTTCGTCCAGGCGGTCCCGGATGGCTTTCAGAAATAGCGTGAAATTCTGCTTGTCTGCGGGCCTGAAGATGTTGCCCGCTCCAATCTGATCGGGGTATTCCCAGTCAATATCGACACCATCGAGTTTGTGTTTTTTGAGCAGCGCTACGGCACTGTTGGCAAATTTCCGGCGGGAAGTTTCTGTCAGGGCCGCATCCGAAAAATACTTGCAACCCCCCCATCCACCCACCGAAATCAGGATCTTCAGGTCTTTATTGATTGCTCTCAACGACGTCAGCGCGGCTAGATTCGCGGCATCTTTAGTCGATAACGGCGCCAGTTCGCCGTTTTTGGCTGGAATGGCAAACGCGTAATTAATGTGCGTAAGCTTCTGAGCGTCAATCTGATCTTTTGTCCAGCCATTACCCGTTACGTAGCCGATCATGACGTAGTGCCGGGCACTGCTGACCGATTGGGCCAGGCAAAAACTGGTTTGTCCAAATAGGACCAGATTGAGAAAGAAAGCAGCGGAGAGTTTCATGGTACAGGCTTAAAAGACGGCCAAAGATAACCAGGCGAGTTGAGAGCCCCTATCTGTCCGTTTTAGCGCTCTTTTCCGACAGTTCGGTTATCATTCACTTTTGCTTCAGCAACGGTTTTGGCATATTTACGACGAATGGAAAACCTGAACGATCGGTGGTTGCGGCTGGTGGGCGTGCCGCTGATTTCAATTGTCTCAAATTTTATCTTCTTCCAGCCCGATAACGACGCCCGACACATTGGTCGGGGATGGGCGCTGGGCGTTAGTCTGGTCGAGTGCGTGCTGGTTTGGGAGGTAGCGCGGATTGGTATTATTCAGGCCCGTCGGCGTTATCCTCGTCTGGATCAGACACGCCTGCGTTTGCTGGTGCAGGTCATCTGGTTCACCGTCACGATGGTGATTCAACGGGTAGGTCTCGTCTATATCTACGACAAAACGCAATTCTGGGGATACCCGATGACCGAGCGATCGTACTGGTTCAACACGTTGATTCCGTTTCTGTTCATTGTACCGCTGGCCGTCATTTACGAAGCACGCTACCTGTATCGGCAGTGGTGGGTAACTTATTACGAAGCTGAACAACTCAAAAAAGAAGCCCTCCAGAGTCAACTCGATTCGCTGAAGGCCCAGATAAATCCGCACTTTCTGTTCAATAGCCTCAGTACGCTCTCGTCGTTGGTCGGCGAAAATCCGAAGCAGGCCGAGCGGTTCATTGAGGAACTGGCGTCGGTGTATCGCTACGTATTACAGACGAACGAGCAATTGCTAACAAGCCTGTCGAGCGAGTTGCAATTTATTCAGGCGTATTTCCATTTGCTGCAAATGCGTTTTGGCCGTAGTGTTGAACTGGATGTAGCTGTCGATAAGCACCATATGGCCTTTTTTATCCCACCTCTTACGTTGCAATTGTTGGTCGAGAACGCTGTTAAGCACAACACGGCATTGCCCGGCAAGCCGCTCCTCATTCGAATTTATACCGATCACGAGCACCGTCTGTTTGTCGAAAATAGCCTGCGCCGGAAACAGAACGTAGTGCCATCGAACCGAACCGGACTGTCAACCATTATCACCAAATACCGGCTGCTGGGGCAACCCGATGTGGTTATTAACCAAACGGATGATTGCTTTCAGGTGATGGTGCCGCTAATCAGGGAAACGCGCTATGACTATACTAATCATTGAAGACGAAGAACCGACAGCCCGCAAACTACAGCGACTTCTGGCCGACGTAGTGGCTGAGGGTCGAGTCGTGGGGATAACCGGTAGCGTCGACGAATCGGTTGAGTGGCTACGTGCCAATCCCAAACCCGATCTGATCTTTATGGACATCGAACTGGCGGACGGGCAGAGTTTCGATATTTTCAATCGAATATCCGTAGCGAGCCCGGTTATTTTTACGACGGCCTACGACGAGTACGCCATCAAAGCGTTCAAAGTCAATAGCATCGACTACCTGCTCAAGCCCGTTAAAGAGGCCGATTTGCGGCAGGCAATAAACAAGCTTCAGGCATTGCGTGATGTACTCGTTGACCAGAAAAGTAAATCAGGGATGAATAGTCTGGAAGCGTCGATGGCGAATTTACTTCAGCACCTTCAGCACATTGCTCCGAGCGCCACCCCCCATGCCGTAACGACGGACCGCCCACGCCCCATGCCCTTTGCTTTTCGCGATCGCTTCATGATTAAACAGGGGCAGCGGCTCTTTTCGGTGAGCATCGACGAGGTCGCTTTTTTCTTCTCCCGCAACAAGCTGTCGTTTCTGAAAACCCGCGACGAGCATGAGTGGCTGGTTGATTACACGATGGACGAACTGGTTCAGATGCTCGACCCCCGGCGCTTTTTCCGACTAAACCGACAGGTGATTGCCGAACTGCGGGCCGTTGATAAAGTTCATCTGTATTTCAATGGGAAACTTAAGATTAACCTGCGCCCGGCTTTTGAGGAAGAGGTGGTCGTCAGCCGCGAAAAAGCCGGTGAACTGAAGCTGTGGTTGGGTGAGTAAAACCGACACTTCAGCCGAAAAACCGGGCTTTTCGGTAGCAGCTTCGTTTGGGTAGCGCATTCTACAGACCAGTTTTGTGTCGTTAACTAGCAACAACGACTAATGAAATCAATTTTGTTTTCCCTTATCCTCAGTCTGACGCTGAACGTATCGCTTATCGCGCAGACGCTCACTACCGAACAGCTCCAAACCGATTTTACCCGTTTCCGAACGGCGCTCCACGAGGTTCATCCGGAAATGTATCGCTACACACCGAAACCTGTGTTTGATTCACTCTTTACCGCAACAGCCGCTCAACTGAACCGGCCCATGACGCAGCAGGAATTCTACGTAAAAATGATGCCCTTACTGGTTGCGCTACGTGATGGACACATCAAATGGATTGTTTCTGGAAAAGATGAGCATTACCCGTTCTTTAGCGAAAAACTATTTCCGTTAAAGCTATATTTTCTGAATGGAAAAGCTTGGATAGTAGGCAACTATGGTCAGGGTTTAGTGCCTGAGGGAGCAGCGTTGGTGTCAATAAATGGAAAGCCCACTACTGAAATCGTTCAGACATTATTACCCAACATGACCTTTGCCGATGGCAATCGGATAGGCGGGAAGCTGGAAGATCTGAACCGCTATTTCTCAGGTTACTATGCTACGTTCATTGGTGCCCCCGATACGTTTACCGTTACGTATCGAATGGGTACGGAAGAGAAAACCGTTACGTTGCCAACCGTTACAGAGAAATCCATTAAAGCGTATGTTGAGGCTCACAAACCCGCTCCACAAAAGCCGTTTCGCCTGACGTTTACGGATAAGCAAACCGTAATAATGACGATTGAGGCATTCTTTACTGAGGGAAACGGCCTGAAATACAAGTCGTTCTTGCAGGATGCTTTTCGTGAAATCAGGGCGAAAGGTATTCAGAATCTGGTACTCGACCTACGAGATAACGAAGGGGGAGAAGAACCGCTGGGCGTTTTGCTATACAGCTACCTGGCCAACAAACCGTTTCGGTACTACGATCATATCAGCGTTCGGCAAAAAAAGAAATACTCGTTTCCGACCTGGACATCAAAGCTCTACCGGATGGCAAAGTTCCTGGTCGTGAAGAAGCGAGGGGATGGTTATGCATTCACAGCGCAGCGCGGGCTAAAGGTCACAAAGCCTCAAAAGGATGCCTACCAGGGCAAGCTCTACGTACTGCTTAACGGAAACAGTTTTTCCGTCACGACCGAATTTGCGGCCCGCCTTCATGCCGATAGATCGTCCCGACCCGGAGGTGCTACGTTCATCGGACAGGAAACGGGCGGTGGTTATAAGCTAAACAGTAGCGGAATTTTCGCGATCACACAATTGCCCAATTCAAAGATTGACCTCGGTATTGGCATGTTTGGCTTTCATATGGCGAACGTTGCAACCTATCCGTACACCGACCGGGGCATTATTCCTGACCACCTCGTTGCCCCCACCGCCGACGATATGCTGAAACATCACGACCAGGTAATGGACTACACGCTAAAGCTGATTCAGTCGCCAGCGTCGGGTCTGACGAAGTCGGAGTAAGGTCGGTTATTCGCTGTCTTTTCCACCACTCCCCTTGAACTCTAATCTTGTAGGGGTTTGATACGCTGGTCAAAATTGCTTATCAGTGGGCTTTTTCACCCCTAAATCCCCTGAAGGGGACTTTATCCAAGCTCGAGCAAAGTTCCCTTCAGGGGATTTAGGGGTGAAAAAGCCCAAATTTAGAGCGGTTTAAGTACGTTTTCTAAAACCTTTACAACATTAGCCCTTGAACTCAGGGGCGGGGGCAACTGCTAATCGCTTTTATACTTCGCCTGTAATCGCCGGGCCACATCCTCGGCCAGTTCATCCCGCATGCTGTCGTAGAGTTGCCAGCGGGAGGGTGGAAACATATTGGCACTTTTCAGCGATTGACCGTTCAAGGCACGATCATCCCCACTGAAGGTTTGCCATTCAGTTTGCCAGGTCCGGCTTTCCCAGATGGGTTCTTCCCAGAGTACTTTCCCGGTTTGTGTTTCGATTGCCCGCATCCTGAGGTCAAGCCCCGCCCTAATTTCCCGTCGATACGTTGTTAGCGTACCATGTACTTTTTCTTTGATGTCGACTTTGGTCGAATCATTGATTTTCTTCTCGCCCACTTTATATTCCTGATTACTGTAAACGGTGGTAGATGATGATGAATTACTTTCATTGTAGCCCGTATAATCCGTCACAACCATCTGAATGGCCTGATGAATGGGGTAACCCTCGCCCGGCCGGTCCGCCGGTGCGGTGGATTCGCCAGCCATTTCGTCGGGGGGGTAAAGCCGGACAAAGGTTGATGGGGTTGCATTCCGGCCAATCTGTTGCAGAATCAACTGTTGTAATTCCTGATTATCGTTGGGATTAATTTCGTTCGTCGGACTGAGCGGCTCCACAACTACCCGCAAAATAGCAAAGGGGAAAGCCTCGTCTGATTTGGCACGTGCTTGCCGGTAATTCGGTACCCAGTCCAGCGCTTTCCGGTAATTTAGGTAGGCATCCTTTGCCGCCAAGCGGTTTTCTTCCCGATAGGCAAATGCCTGTTCAGCCAGCGCATACCGGTCCGCGGCTGCTAATTCCCGGGTTTCCTGCTGCCGATCCTGATACGTTGCCGGATAGGCCGCCAGCCACGTAGCACAACTGTCGCAGGTTGCTGGTAGCCCACGACGCGCATTGTCGGTCAGCGTCTGAAGTTGTTCATATTCCCGATACACGGCTTCCCACCGAAAATCAGTGGTGCTGGCAGGGGACGATAACCGACGAATGGCCGTCTGATGCTGTTTGTAGGCCTGGACGAACGCCTGTTTCAACACCAGCGTAGCGGCCGGATGCCCCCGCTTACTTAGACCCGGTCGCTGGCCAAGCCGTTGGGCGGCTTTCTTGACGGCAAGATCAAACCTGCCTTGTTTAAGCGCCGTTTTGCCACTACTGCAGGCGTTCAGTAAAAAAGCGGCTGTTATGAGGAAAAGGAAGGAGCGATACATACCGTTAACATACGATTTTCTGAACATTAGATAAGACACGTAGTAGTTGGTTTATCTTTGATCCGAAAAAGGAGTTGTCCGTTGGACCGCCTATTTGATAAACTATGTCGAGACGCCGACACAACCGCTCGGCCGAGAAGACCCTCGGTACGTCGCCCGGTACACTTACCTACGTGGGGGTAGAAATCGAACACGCGACAAAAATCAAACGTATTGACTACAATGCGACCGATTATCATATCGACGCACCGACCAAGCTGATTGCCTGTCAGTTACCAGTTCCTGAAACCCCCTATGTTCACTGGATTGATGTCGATGGGATTCATGAACCACAGGTAGTGGCGGCTCTTGGTAAGCAGTTTCATCTGCACCCTCTGTTACTTGAAGACGTACTCAATACCGAGCAAAAGCCGAAGATCGACCTGTATGACGATACGGTGGTGTTTGTGACGCTCAAAATGCTCCATCATAGTCGGGAGCGGCAGGAAATCGAGATTGAACACGTTAGTCTGGTGCTGGGTAAAAACTACCTGATCTCGTTTCAGGAAGAGCGGTCAAAAGACATATTTGATCCGGTTATTGAACGTATCAAACTGTCGTCGGGCAAGACCCGTCGCAACGGAGCCGACTATCTACTTTACGCGTTGATGGACGTAATTGTCGATCATTATTTCCTGATTACCGAACGGATTGGCGAGAAAATGGACGAGCTGGAGGATGAAATTGTGCAGGAGCGGGCCACGCAGCAAACGCTGGGCATCCTCTACAAACTCAAACGTGAACTGGCCTTCATTCGCCGAACGGTTCATCCGCTACGAGACGTCATTGCTACGTTGCTTCGCGAAGAATCCGAGCTGATTCAGCATAACACGCTGCCCTATTTGCACGATCTGGCCGACCACGTAAACCAGATCATTGAAACGCTTGAGTCCTATCGGGAACTTACCTCCGGCCTGATGGACGTTTATTATTCGATCGTCAGCAACCGCATGAACTCGGTCATGAAAACGCTCACGATTTTCTCGGCAATTTTTATGCCCTTAACGTTTATCGTTGGCGTGTATGGCATGAACTTCGAAAACATGCCTGAACTAAAAACCCGCAATGGCTACTTTGTGGTTTGGGGCGTAATGGTGGTGGTGACGATAGGTATGATTACATATTTCCGTCGACGTCGGTGGATGTAAATTAAATGCGTCAGTAACTCAATAGTTGAATGGCTGACTGATCGAATGACTTCTTATGGTATTGACAGATATTGAGTTAGGTAATCGGGTATGGTTAACTGACTCCCGGCAGGTGACCGGCAAATCCACCGACGCTCGGGTGGCCGATGCTGTTTTTTTTGCGATCAAAGGGGAACATCACGACGGGCACGATTTCATTGGCGACTTATACCAAAAGGGTGTGCGTCAGTTTGTTGTCGAGCGAGCTTCCCTGACGCCGGATCGACGGGCTGAGTTAGCCAGTTATGCGGAGGCTACGATTATTGAGGTGGACAGTAGTCTGGAAACGCTGCAATCGCTGGCGGCCGAACATCGCCGACAGTTCCATATTCCGGTCATTGGCATCACGGGAAGCAACGGCAAAACCATCGTGAAAGAATGGCTGGCTCAACTGCTCGATGGGGGAGAGGCAACCAATTCGTTCGTAGTCGCTAAAAGCCCCAAAAGCTACAATTCGCAGTTGGGTGTACCTCTGTCGGTGCATGAACTGAACGATAGTCATACGTTGGGCATCTTCGAGGCCGGTATTTCCAAAGCGCAGGAGATGCAGGCGCTGGAGGCCATTATCCGGCCAACCATTGGCATTTTTACCAATATCGGTACGGCCCACGACGAAGGGTTTCGGACGCATAAGCAGAAAATTGCCGAAAAACTCCGGCTCTTCATCCACGTCAACACCCTGATTTACTGCGTCGATTACATGGGAATAGATGAAGAAGTGAATATGCTTCTGAAAGCCGTCAATCCAGATATGCGGCTTGTTACGTGGTCGCTGAAAGGTCGGAAGGCAACGTATCAGGGGGTTATGGATGGTAATCATTTGGTGCTGCAAGGGCCATCTGGCGTTTCCATGACGGTAAAGCTGCCGTTTGTTGATCCGGCTTCCGTAGAAAATCTGATGCACTGCATCGTAACCATCCTGACGCTGAAACCCCGTAGCCGGGACGAACTCCAGTCGCGACTGAACCGACTGCGGCCGGTTTCCATGCGACTGGAGCAGAAAGAGGGCATCAATAATTGCGTGGTGATCGATGATTCATACAACAATGACGTAGTGGGTTTGCAACTCGCGTTAAGTTTCCAGCATCAGCAAAGTACCCGAAACCGACGAGTGGTCATTTTGTCGGATGTGTTGCAGTCGGGTCAACCCGAAGCGGATTTGTATGAGCAGGTTGGCGCCATGATGCGAGCGAATGACGTGGCGCACTTCATTGGCATCGGGCCGGTGGTGAGTCGGAATGCCCGGTTCTTTGCGGACACCAGTTTATTCTATCCAACTACCGACGACTTCCTGACCCACTTTGCGTTTAAGGAGCTACGCGACAGCACGGTGTTGGTAAAAGGGGCCCGGCCGTTCTCGTTTGAGCGGATTGTAGCTCGACTGGAACGAAAAGTTCATGGTACCGT
This sequence comes from Spirosoma endophyticum, assembly GCF_900112365.1. Taxonomy (GTDB): domain Bacteria; phylum Bacteroidota; class Bacteroidia; order Cytophagales; family Spirosomataceae; genus Spirosoma; species Spirosoma endophyticum. The sequence continues at coordinate 65,890 of NZ_FOLQ01000024.1, forward strand.
GCTCGAAATTAACCTCGATGCGCTGACGCATAACCTGAATTATTATCGGGAAAAGGTTGGGTCAAACACGCAACTCATGGTGATGGTGAAAGCCTTTGCCTATGGGAGCGGTAGTGCCGAAGTGGCCCAACTGCTTCAGTTTCACCGGGTCGATTACCTGGGGGTGGCCTATGCAGATGAGGGCGTACAGCTTCGCCAGAACGGCGTTACACTGCCAATTATGGTGATGAACCCTGCTCCCGAAACCTTCGCTACGTTGCTGGAGTACAACCTGGAGCCAGAGATCTACAGCATGCGGTTACTGCGTGAGTGGGGCGACTTTCTGGCCTGGGGCAGAGGGCATGGAGCGAGGAGTGAGGAGCCTGGCGCGAGGGGCATGGCGCGTGGTAATATAAATACTTTTCTACTCCCTGATCCGTCCTCCACGCACCACGCACCATACTCCCTGCACTTAAAAATTGACACGGGCATGCATCGGCTGGGGTTTCTGGAAACGGAGCTGGCAGACGTAGCGAATTACCTGAAAAGTCACCCTGACATGCGCGTGGCCACGGTATTTAGTCATCTGGTTGGGGCCGATGATGCGCAGTTCAATACGTTTTCACAGCAGCAGCACACAACGTTTCTGCGGGCTACCGATACGCTCGAAATGGCGTTGGGGTACAAACCCACGCGCCATCTGCTCAATTCGGCGGGTATAGTGCGCTTCCCGGATTATAAACTTGATATGGTCCGGCTGGGGATTGGTCTCTATGGCGTTGAAGCCACCGGCATGAATCAATCGGCATTGCAGATGGTGGGTACACTACGTACCGTGATCAGTCAGATTAAAACCGTTCAGGCTGGCGAATCAGTGGGTTACAGCCGCCGGGCGGTACTCGACCACAACGCCCGTATTGCCACTATCGCTATTGGGTATGCTGATGGTTACGACCGTCGACTCGGGAACGGTATTGGGGAGGTTTGGGTGAATGGCACACGTTGCCCGACGGTAGGCAATATCTGCATGGATATGACGATGATTGACGTAACCGCGGCTTCGGCCACGGAGGGCGACGAAGTAGTCGTTTTTGGGAACGAAATTCCCATCACCGAACTGGCACAATGTATCGGGACAATACCGTATGAAATTCTGACGGGTGTCAGTGAACGTGTGAAGCGGGTATTCTTCAAAGAGGGAAACTAACTCTCCTTAACAACCTTTTTGTATACATCACTAAATATCTCTTAAAGCCCTGAAAATGGGCTTTTTTTGTTTTTATAGTATATGTTTAGTGAGGAGTAATGCTTGTTTGTTAAGTGATTATTTGTACCATAGATGTACCTCAACGCCAGAATATTGGCAACTATTCATGTAAGAATGCGAAATATTTGGACACTTTTAAACACAATCGCATACTACAGGATATAAAAGACTATTTGATATGCCATCTAATATTCGAATAAAACGGCTTTGCGCATATTGCGGAAAAGAATTTGAAGCACGGACTACTGTTACTCAAACGTGTGGTAATCAATGTGCAAAGCTGGCTTACAATGCCCGTAAAAAGGCTGTCAAGATTGACGGTAGTCATCGGCAAACAAAAGCTCGCACGGACATTAAAGCGATTGATACGATTAAAAGCAAAGAGTTTTTAACCGTACACGATGCCGCTACACTGCTCAATAGTTCGCGGCAAACCATCTACAATTTGATTCAGGCAGAAACAATACCTGCGGTAAACATCAGCGTAAAAAAAACGCTTATTCGCCGATCAGCTATTGACCATATCTTTACTGGTCAGCCAGTAATACCGATGGCCCCAATTAAGCAAATTGATACTACACCCTTAGAGGAATGTTATACTCTCCAAGAGGTCCAGCAGAAATACGTCATATCGGATAAAACCCTTTATGATTTGATTCGGCGCAACGCTATCCCAAAGCAGTATAAGGGTAGATATGCCTATGTGGCTAAAACTCATATTGATGAATTATTGGCTGGATCAAGTACTCACTAGGCTTATCTACTATTCAAATGATTAAAGTAATGCTACGGACCAAACCCATTTCTAAAGGTCGTAAAACACTATACTTGGATTTTTATCCCGCCATTGCTCATCCTAACACTGGTAAGCAGACACGGCATGAGTTTCTACGGCTGTACTTATTCAGCCGACCAAAGACGCCAGCCGATAAAGAGCAAAAGGCTGAAACGTTAGCGCTAGCCGAAACGATTCGGGCAAGACGACAAATCGAAGTGCAGGCCGGATCTTATGGGTTTCTTTCCAAAAAGAACCTGGATACTTGTTTTGTAAAGTATTGTGAGCGGTTGGCGGAGGAACGCGTAGGGATCAATAAAACTGGCTGGGAAAGCATGTTGATCTACCTGAATGATTTTTCAGATGGTAGTCTTAAACAGACTGACTTAACCGAAACGAAATGCCGAGATTTTCGAAATTTCTTACTCACTTCGTCAAAACGGAGTGACATTAGCTACTAACTCAGCTGTTAGTTATTTTAACAAATTTAAAGCGGCTCTGAAGCAAGCGTATAAGGATGGACTGTTACCAACAGATCTAAACGTCCGAGTGGAGGCTATACGTGTATGTCGTCAGCATGATCTTAACAAACAGGCTAAGCAGCTAATTGCGATGAGTCAGAACATCGTGAGTAGCACCACCCGGTTAATGAGTGTACCCAGTGCTTTGCCCAAGCTGATGCTCAAAGTGGCGCAGGGGAAGAAAGAACCCAGGGCGAGTGAAAGGGCCAAGTTTGTGAATATGGTGCTGTGAATAAAGAAAGGAGGCTACGGAATCCGTTTTCCGGACCTCCTTTTTAGTTCCGTATATACCAGAATTGATTAGGTTGACAACAATTACCCTTGATACAGAAACGAATTGACTAATAGACATCAACTCCCATTTTACTGAGCAGTAACTTACGTCCTTTCGCTGCTTTTTAAAAATACCGTTAACCTAGGCTTATGGCTAATAAATAACCAATAAGCAGTAAACTAGTTGTGTTCTATAATTCAATTTTCATTCATAGGTTAATTATCCTTTTATTCCTTCTAAAATGACCTCTTCGTCCAATGAAAAAACTAGCCCTTCTAATGAAGATTCACTAGAGCTGTTTCAGAAGTTACTTCTAAGCTATGTTCGGCAGGTTAGTCGTCAGTTCCCGTCAGACAAATCCATCCATACAGCCGTTAAAACACTGGAAAAATCCATTACCAAACCACGTAAGCAATAGCCCTACCTACTATGGAAGGATTTCTGGCTACCTTTTTGGCTATGAAGCCGGTTGACTTATTAAGTGGAGCCTGATTCTGGCCTGATCGTTTAATCGATTTAACAGACAGGTGTGCTGAACCAGCTTTCTGAAGTCCATTGGAGTAGATAGTTGATTAGTCCCCTCTCCTCGATCCATATCTTGGATTAACCGTTCCAACTCACTTCCCATCCGCTTGAGTAAGGTAGTAATTTGACGTTTAGAGCACTGACCAACGTATAAGAATTTAGGCATGTGTCGATGCAACTCCTTCTGGCTCATATGGGCCGCGAGTTTGCTATAACATTCATGGAAAGTAGCGACCGCCTTTATCCAGTTCTTTAGGGCCCGATCAACATTAACCTCATCGGAAGAAGAATTAATTACCTCGAAATGAGTTTTCATTTGGCTAATTTGTTTACGGGTTTAATTGATTTATGTCAAAAGGTATTGAAAAATAATTATATACAAACTTTCAATAACTTACAGAATTAGTCAATATTTATTAATACTAAATTTATTAATCTATTGTATTTGATTTCACTGAATTCTATACTATTTATAACTGAAAGGTGAAAAATAGTTAAATTACAAAGCCTCAAAGTTATTGTAGAAATTAATTTCTTGCATTTTTTATAGTACTTGACGGGTTAAAACGGCTTATAGTATGACCAAACCAATCAGTAGACAAGTTGTACGAACTGCCGCTTTCTGAGTAGAATCTATTAACAAATGGCTGCACAGATATAAGATCTGCCACAACTTAACTAAGAGAAACGGGAGCAACTACCAATAAAAAATTTACATTCAAGAGAAAAAAAAGGTGTTTGGACCATTATAGGCTATTGATTTTGCTGACAATGAGCAATTCGCAGTTCTCGAATAAGCCGAAGCGAGTTTCCGATTTTGGTGAGCAATCGTTAATCAATGATTACGAGTCAAGCTGAATCAGCGCGGATTTATTGTCTCTATCTGGGGTAAGATCATCAACACTTCTTAGTCTTTCATCAGGAACTATTCTTGATGAAAGACTTGTAGGAAAAGTACTAGTCAGAACCTCGTCTGAATTTATTCGTAATCAGTTAACTTGTGTTTGAAAATTAATAGTTAATACTTTTACAACCCCTCAATATCCAGTTGTATGTCTATGAAAACGCATCTATTGTTTTTGGACTTACTAGTTGGGAGTCTGCTCATGTTTAGTTGTAAAGACGACTCGAGGGCGACGACAATTACCATACCGCCTACGCTTAGCCAAGAAGCACGACTGTTAAGGGCAGGCTTGAAGGTCATTGGGGGTACTCCGCAATCCCAGGTCTATCGATTACCGCCTGAAAAGTCAGACCCCACAGGCTTTTTCACGGAAACCACCATTACTTCCTTCGAGAACGCAGTCAAGCAGCCTGGCTCTTTTACATCCACTACAGTCATGGGTGTGACGACTTATAGGACAAGTATTTTAGATCCTTCGCACAAGGGGATTCAATGGATAATCGGGATGGATGGGACGAATTTTCGGGCCATCGGACGTAGGTCAGTTATGGCCAGTTGTCGTTGTTTCAATGCTGTTAACAACGGTAGTAGGGGGCTACCTGATACGACGAAATGCTTCTCAGCTACCTACCTGGGACTACCCTCCTAAATACACGTAAAAGGCTAGGAAAGGTAGGTGCTAATTGTTTATAACAGGTGGGCTTGTACAGTTTTACACACTGACCGAGTTGTGCAAAAGCCACGCCTGTTTGATGCGACGGTAGGTGATAGGATTTCCCAACTACCAACTTGAGTTAAATAGTGACTCAAGTTGTCACCCCATAGTCAACGTATCATTAATTCATCCTTGTCTGAGTTTGTGATTGAGAAGGTACACCACCATTTATCAGCCGATATACTGAAAATTGATTAACCCTTGAAGTAAAAGCCATACTTGTAAGATAACCATTGGTCTATAAGACTATCTGGCCGTTTGGGAGCGATGCCGCCCTGTTTTTTCTCTCGCCCCGACTACTTTCCAGCGTGACTATCTAAGGAATCCCTTACGTATTAATAGTAGGTCTGGCTGTAGTTGGATCGTGTTTTGGAACGAACACTATTAACTGGTATGCCTCAGAAAATGGTATGATTGCTTACCTCATTTACCAGGTGACCCAACAATAACCTCTCTCTCTGCTGCGCACCTTCCAGCATATTTGTTGAGGTCAACGGTATATGAGCCTTCTTGCCGTATAAGTTCATAAAACAGTCAACGCGCTTCAGATTGCAACGCATTAAACTACTGCCCGTTATTACACCGATACGTCGCACAAGTGGAGTGCGCGCTAAGGATTTGTATCGGCTATAATGATTGGTTTTCATTGATGGTTTCTTTGTACATTTGAGCAATCACCCTCAATGGAATGCATTTATGACCGCTATCAAAAACACCATATACGCCTTTAAAGTCTTTTTTTTGGTATTTGCCGGACTATTCATGACCGGTATTTCGTTAGCCCAAACGACAGGTACAACCATTACACTAGGGGGTAAAACCATTCATACCGTTGGTAAACTACCAGCGGTGGGAACATCGGTCAAAGATTTCACTTTGACCGGGATTGATCTTAAGGATAACACGTTAGCCGATTATAAAGGCAAATATGTGATCATGAATATTTTCCCCAGTGTGAATACCGGTGTTTGTTCCAAATCGGTACGGAAGTTTAATGAGGATGCGGCTGGACTAAAAAACACCACTGTGCTCTGTATTTCCAAAGATCTGCCTTTTGCCCAGAAAGCTTTTTGTGGGGCGGAGGGCATTAAAAATGTAGTGATGCTTTCTGATTTCAGAACGGATTTTGGATACTCTTACGGGGTTCAGATTGCGGACGGACCTATGAAAGGCCTGTTAAGTCGGGCGGTCATTGTAGTGAATCCCGAAGGAAAGATCGTCTACGAGCAACAAGTACCGGAAATAGGGCAAGAGCCCGATTACGCTGCCGCTATTGCTGCTATCAAGTAGGAAACAAGGTGATACATAGGCCACGCGTCTCGCTAAAGCGTAGATCTAATGGAAAGACCTAATATGACTAAGCCCCACTGAACGATTAGAGGGGCTTTATTCATAAAGTAGTCATCTCTTTACTTTCGATTTAATACCTCTTTTAGCATCAGCTCAATCTGAACCTGCTTCTGCTTGATGGATTGTAACTCCTGGCCTTGTTGTTGATTCTGCTTTTCCAACTGAATACTGTATAACGTCAGTTCTTCAATTTTCTCTAGTAAGGCAGCGTTCAGTTTCGTTAAATCTATGCCCTACTCAGTTACTTCATCCGCGGAGGGAATACCGGGCAAATGACCATACTGACCAACATACGAAGCGATTGCACTAAGGGGGCGTAACGCATAAGCCGGACTGAATACTTTGTCACTCCATTCGCTGGCGTTGCTGATTCGGAGCTGATAGCGGGCTTTGATTACATCCCTTTTTTCATTGACCGTTAAGAACTGATCGGTAGCCTGTGCTGACTGGCTCCGGCTGGTTAGATTCGTTAGTCGTAGGCCGCTTTCGTTGGGTGACTTACTGACTACTTCCAGCCGGGTTCCTGGTGCCGATGTACCAATGCCCACGTTGACCTGATGGCCTAAAATCACGGCATTACTAATGGCTACTCTGGCCCCCCGAACCAATGGCAGTAGCGTTCGCCAGGCCTGGGGTAACTGCATCGGCATTCGAACCCAGAAAGGTGTTACTGGAGCCATCGTCATGGCTGCCCGTATTGTAGCCTATATAAACATTATCATCAGAACTACTATTAGTGGGCCCAGCTCCATTGCCCACAAAGGTGTTGTGGCTACCCGTGGTGTTATTACGGCCTGAAGTGGCCCCAAGAAATGTGTTTCCTTTGCCTGTAGTCGTAATATAACCTGCTTGATAACCTACGAACGTATTGGAGTCAGCAACAGCACTGTAACCAGATTGATAGCCAATGAAGGTGTTAACATTACCTTTTACGTTCGAAAAGCCCGCTTTTGACCTTATAAACAGGCTGTTATCCGACGTAGTGTTAAAGCCTGCCGAGTCGCCAATCATAATATTATAACTGTTGTTAAAATAGCTGAATCCCGCGCGAGCACCAATGACAATGTTATTCCAGCCGTAAAAGTTACCTACCCCGGCCTGCGCTCCTAAAAGGACGTTACGATTGCCCTACCGATTATTGATACCTGTCGCATAGCCAATGGATACATTGTAAGAGCCCGTAGTATTACCATAACCGGTGCTAAATCCTATCAAGGCATTATAGTTCCCACTGGTATTGTAGAAGCCCGTTTGGTGGCCGATCAAGGTATTCGATGCCCCTGTCGTATTAGAAAATCCTGCCTGGTTGCCCAGAAAGGTATTGTATTGGCCTGACATACTACTGTTGCCAGCAAAAGGGCCCACTAGTGTATTTGAGTAACCAGGAGAAGGTGAATTGGGCGTATTGGCTATGTAATTAGACTGATAATTGGACTGGGCTAGTAAAGCACTGGGGAATATAAGTAGTAAACAGAAGTAAAACGTTTGACGCATAGAAAATGGAGTAGCCTAATTAGATAGCAAAATAAGCGCTTTCTTTTAAGCTATAATGGATGAATCAACTTATCTCATAAAAAGCCTGATGCTGTCTGCACCTGGCCTAACAAAGTAATTTGAAATTGAATGAATTAGCATGTATAGGAAACGATCCAACCTTGTAGCGATAAAGTCGAAATCCTTTTGGCGGTCTTCGTTGATTATGAGAACAGTAGCGATACAGATCACTTCGGAAAAATCCCGAAGTAATCAACTAGGGGTGTCGATTTGAAATCGATGCTGATTATTAGTTAGTTACACGAAGAATAGAAAAAACTAATGTATCGACCAATGCTGCTTTTACTATTCGATACATCTCGTTGATGCAGCCTCTCTGCTATAAGAAAGTTTATCGGCTAGAAGCGGTGATGAGTAAATCATGACCTTTCGTATTGATCTCCCAGTCGTTGTATTGGGGGTTCCAGTTAAACAGCAGTTCTCGTTCACAGCTATTGCCATAATCGTTGGTAACAGGAAATTTGACTGCATAATGTTGCTGCGCGCCATCTGGCTTCAGGGGTAACTGCGCAAAGGCATCCATTAACTCCTTAAGGCTCACCTCCAGGTTGACTAAGGATTGCGTGTTCATCTTCATGTCTGTATCGTTTAGCAGGTATGTTTACTTATCCAACCTTTGCTAGCCTTAGTGGTTCAAACATAAAATAGTACAGGGCTAGTCAGTCGGCTTCTCTACCTAGTCAAACTCATCTACAAAAGCGACTAAAGATTAACTTTTCACGCTGATCAAGGCTTTGAGGTGTGCCGCTAAATCGGACTACCTCATTTTGAGTGTCAGTGAAAAAAGAGAAGTCCGGGAAAGGCTTGCCCCCATGTTGTTCACCTGGAGTATCTTATTAACCTAATAAAATCAGGGGAAGGAAAATACACGGTCTCTCTTGAAGATGCCAATAAATCCGTATTAGCTCCTTATCTCGTTCCTGACCATATTCAGGCTGAACCTAACGAATGGCGTGACCGGAAATCGTTCCGAGCCTTTCATGATAAGATGAGCCCCATGATTCAAAAGGGCGATAGCCTTTCCTGTGTGATCCTGGGCAAAGCTGATTCCTATAAAAAGGGTAGCGTAGCAAGTGTGCTTTTCCGGGAGCATAAGAATAGGGCACGTCAATTTAGCTTTGGCCGAGTCAAGAAAGTGGATGTTAATTCCATCACGTTGGGGTTTGACCATCCAGACTTCAAAGATGATTACATCACTATACCTCTACAGATGGTCCTATTTGTGCTTAAAGTTGAATGCGCTCAAGCACCTTCTAAACCCGTCAAATAATCGCCACTACCATGAAAACGACCCAATCTGATACCGAATTCGAGAAACAACTAATCGCCTTGTGTGAAGCCTATGGCGTCCATGAATTTGCCATCTATGGCCGCTTTGCCCAGACCGTTGACGCAAAAGGCAATATATGCCCACCCGACCGGCTCATCTGGTTCAATGGCGAGCCGATGGTAGCCGCCGAAGCTGAATATCACCTGGGCCTAATTGCCGAAGGACAGAAGCCCTAACAGTTAAGGGCAACCTTTCTGAACACCAGCCATATCCAAATAATAAGCAAAACGGTCCTGCCAATGATGGCTGAGCCGTTTTATTTCTGGGAAAATGTAGTATGACCTCCCCCCTAAACCTACGAAAAGGGTTCTATAGGGTTGGTAGGTTTATTTCCTGGTTAATTGAAACCCGTCTTAGACTTTATCCGCTTACTACACATAAAAGCCAGATACTAGAAGTGTGTGGCTATTTCATGAACATGTGGCAATGCAACCAGTCTGAGGGAGTCGCATCAGACGGTTTAAGTCGCCCTAGAAGATGCTTCGCTGGCAAGTGCCTAAAGATTTTTATCGTAATAGACTTAAATGTTGGTCAAGTAACGCCCTTACTTGACCATGTTGTTGCAGTAGATCAGCTCGCTTGTCCAGGCACTGTTGCTTTAACTCACTCCACTCCTGCGCTTGTCGTTCGGCCAATACCGCTCGACTAGACTTGGTGGCCTGCCAATCCATCTCTAGCAGATCCTGTTCTTTTTTATGTTTGCAACGTAAGCTATACTGGGCCGCTGCCTCCTGAGTCAGGTTTTGATTCCGTTCTTTGAGTTGGGAATTGAAGAGTAGCTTTTGTTCGACCCGTTTATTTAACTTTCTCATGGGTTAAGTATCTCTATAGCCAGTTGGCTATGTATCCCTCATGTGGGACTAGACTGATTTTGCTGACCTGTAAAGGGAGGAACTGGGCTATAAATTCGATTGGCAGGGACTTCTTATCTATTCCCAATAGATTCTTCACTTTTCAGGGTTTCAGTGATATTTTTGGCGATGTGTTTGCGCCTAGTTATCTGACAACTGACGAAGAAGGAGACGAAGTTTTAATCCCACCTTTAGAGTCACCCAAATAAATACGTAATGAATTAGATGCCAACCTCAAAGTTGAATCAGTAAGTGTTGAATATTGCCGGGATATGCACATTGAATTTTACCAGAATGTCGGGCCCTGTTAGGCAAGTTCGTAAAGGCCTTGCTCAGTATAGACCTCCGTCTCAGCTAAACCGGCCAGAACTAACCTGGCAAAAGCTACTTTGTCCGATTTTCGATACTGAGTGGGGTCTGTCCTGCCGGAAGGAGCTTTGAACTCCTGGCCAACTTGCTGACAAATTTGCCAGGGCTTGGGGTTGATTTTTATCTTATATCGACGGATGGGCGTATCCTCGGCGAACCAAAGGTCAATTACATTCTTTACAGTTAGCTTCATCTTGAAACTCATCTATGTGGATATGAGTATAGACGAATTAATACATGTTTTAGTTACATTTTATTTATAATATTTATTAAGTGGTAACATTAGGGGCTAATTTCTTACGAACTGAGTTATTGATTTGCTAGTGGACAGGTAGACTTTATCAAAAACGACTTCGGCAACTTGTCAGAGCTATTGGTTGACCCGTTGGCTCACTAGTGGGGGCTAGTAGCTTTCTAAATAACTTGGGAATTGGTTTTACTCAGGAGCCTATTATTCGATTCATGACCGACAGCCATTACTCGCCTGAGTGATGGCTGTTTCGCTGGGCCGTAGGCTCACAGAAGGACCTGCCGCGATTGCCATTAGATCCCGGAGTAGTTTTTGCTACAAACGAGTTAGACTATTCCGATCCATAACCTACAGCCATTTGCTCAATGAGTAGTGGCTGTTTTTAGGTGGGGACGATTTGACCGCATGCCACTGAGCGTGCCCTTATTACTTATTACTAGTGGATGAATCAGCAGACGTTCCCGGAGGAAGAACCGGGGGTATCACTACTTACCTCCTATGAACATCTATGAATATATTTATTTTTTCTTAAAAAAGAACAATAAGTCGCTTTTTTGTTTAATCTTTAACCTGTTCTATATACCTGGTATTAAACAAAACGGCTACTATGAAGAAACCATTCCCAACTTCCTGCTCCCTACCTATGGAGGAGGCTGCCTTCAGAGAAACGCTGGCGGATTGGCTGGGGGCCGTCGAGCAGATTCAGTACAGCTATCAGGCGCTGGAGAAAGCCACTGCCTGAGCTACCAAACTACCGGCCTTTACTGTCAAGCGTCTACTTTCTATCCACTATCCCCATGAAACCGATGCCGTCTTTTAGCAACCTTCTTGAACAGTACATCTTCGCGGTAGCCGAGCGGGTCATTGATCGCGTTGATTCCCAGACTCAGACCCGCTTGATTAACTTAATTCATCAGGTGGATACAGATGCGTCAGCATCGACCACTGTATGTAGTCCGGCTGGATTGGAGCAGAGTGAACAACTACAGCCGCAGGCTTTATACGATAAACCGAATTTTATTACCCCGCAGCCTCCTCATCAGGTAGCTACCAGGCGAATTCGTCGGATTCATCAGCAACAGCGGGTTACCCTCGCACAGCTCGCCCGGCAGCTAGTCCAGGTCAGCGCCAATCTAGCTCAAACGCAGGCCAAGCTCGAAGAAAAAATCGGTCAGAATAAGATACTGCTCGCTCGCTGTCGGGCGTCCGCAAAGCTTTAAGCAAGCGGCAAGTGGGAAGGATGTGGAGTATTGGTGATGGACAATCGCTTACAGCAAGGCCCATTGCTGAGCTAATTCATGCGCCATCTGCCTCAAGGACTCGTAGCCCAATGGCTTGGTCAAAAACTGATTAACCCCTAAGCGGATTGACCGCTGACGGTCTTCGGGGGCTGAAGAGGTCGTTAGCATGATCACCGGTAAGTGAGCGTAGGCTGGGTTACTGCGTAAGTCTTCCAGGGTCTCAAAGCCATTTTTGAAGGACCCATTAATCTCCAACAAGATCACCCGAGGCAATGGCTTATTCAGCCACTACCGGCATGTTTACTTAGGGGCAGGAATAGCCAACCAAGGCCATAGGCCCATTCTCTTAGATGCGTATTCACACAAAGTTGACCTCCCAACGTTAATCGCCTACTAAATCCCTTGTTTGACTAACTCTATGGATTTAGGGATGAGATAATCAGCTGCTTTAAATCGATACTGTGTTTCTTCAGTTAAGCCAGGTTATGGCTTGTTTGCTGAGCGAGAAACAGCTCCAGTGAGCCGGTTAAAGACGCAAACATAGCTTCACTGGGGCTTGCCTGGGCAGTTGTTTTAGACAAACTAGCATCTGCGGCAAAACCGCCTGTAAGTCTGCGCCATTTCGGTTAAGCATTTCCTCATATACCTGACGGTCAGCCGTTGAGAGCCGCTTATCCCGGAGCACCTGGACCGCCCAGTGAATAGCGATCCAGGTATTACTCAAACTACGAGAAAGAAGGCGTAATTAATAGGTACCCCAGGTAACAAAAAAGGGATCATCTAAGTAGACGAGCCCTTTTTACCTTCCTCTTTTTTACCCTTAAAAACTTTGCTTGGAGTCACTTCGACAATCCGATATTAAGCCAGTGTACCCTATTCTCAGTGGAGAAATGGTGCGTTACTTGCCAACGGTAGCGCTTGCTCAGAAATGCTTGTTTGCCGCCAATGTCTACTCAATTGATTCTTGCCCACTAGGAGGCAGACCTACTAACCAAGTCAAGCCTGAGCTGTGCCTGATACGTCAATCGATTTAAAAATAGCGTATGGGTAGCCAGTTTTTTATGACTCTTCCGAACCGATAGCTTCGTAAACCCCCTTCCCTGACCCATGTCTTGGGCTAGCATTTCTACCTCCCGTCGCATCTGGATAAGCATCCTGTGTAGCTGACCTATGGGGAATTGGCCTGTATCTAATGGATTGCCTTTTCGCAAATCTTGTCCAGGTACGTGCTGGCTAACATAGGTAATTACGTGCGTATAACACCGGTGGAAATTGGTGGCGGCATCAAGCCAGCCGAGTACTATATATTCGGGTGAATACCCATCCTTATTTACTGAATCTTTATCTGGCAGCAAATTACCCATTTAAGTAGTCGCTCGTATGTCTACTTTTTTGATACTCGCCATCAAAATTGATTGTTTTAATCCTACTATATATTATAGAATACCATCGATCAATTACATCATTGCCACATTTGTACGTAATCGATTCCATACGCGAGGTAATTTACATGATTACTGGAAGCTCTGTAACCTCCTCTAATCAGCTGGATAAGTGCGCTAGCTTTCTGTCGTGCAGGTATTCGACCAAACGGGTGACTATACGCTATGAGGAACCTTTGACATCATGTCAACTACGTTTAGTATGCTTTACCAGACTACTTACGTTTAGTTGCTTAAAAGAGCTATCATACTATACTAAGTAATCCTCGCTTATTGGTTTGCATTAAAAGCACTGAAGTTGATGCTTAACTTTCCACCCACATTCGTCAAACAGCGATTCAGGGCATAGGCTAAATCATCATTAGTCAAATAATCCTCGGGCCTCAACCACCCCCCTTTCAGATGTCGCCATAAGGTTTCGGCAAGGTTGAGATGGGGACAGTAGACAGGCAGGAAAAACAAATATAGCCCTCTGGCTTCCCAAATCGGCCGCATCATTTGGATGTAGCCCGCTGTGTGAATCCGGGCATTGTCCAACACAACCACCGTCGAGCGATGAATCAACAACGAAAG
>NZ_FOLQ01000027.1:0-15918 GCF_900112365.1 Spirosoma endophyticum
GATCAATATGGGCCGCAAAGCCTGCATAAGAACTCGGATTGTGCAGGGATAAGTCGGCGGATTGCCTGTTATAGGCGGCTTCGAACTCCGAAATATGCGTATCACTCCGGCCAGAAATCCGATCAAATACGTGTACGCCCTCGTGAATCAAAACGGCCGCCCGTGAATTTTCTCCAATGAACGGTCCAAAATTAGAATTGACATTGGTAAAGGCAGGCCCAAAGGTAATTGGGCCATTGATGGGGGCTTCGGCTGCCGTGAAGATGCCGTTGATCGGCGCACCCGTGCGAAAACGAGTCTCGCTGGCCGCATACAAGCGGATCAATTGAGTGTAACGCTCAATAATCGTTTCTAGATCAGTCGTCGTAAATGGCCGGGAGACACCAGTAGTCGACGTGGTTTGGGTAAGCCTGAAATGGGTTCTCAAGGCATCAATTGTGAGGTTATTCGCTGGATTTACACGTTGAGGGCTTGCCCGTAATACCGTCAATGCGTTCAGCGCTGCCGTGACTTTTCGGGTGGCCAGCGCTACATCTGTCTGCGCCAGCTCTTTTCCCAATAGCCCCCCTTGTAGCAGGATATCAAGCACACCGAGCGACTGTCGAGCGGCTATCCCTTCATCACGATCCAGATTGAAACGCGTCTCGATGGCACGAACGGCTCTGGCGGTTTCCTGTCCATATCCTCCATCAACCGTGATATTGGCTATAGCCGTGTTCACGATGGCTGTTTGAAGGAGAAATACGGCAGTTCGATCAGGTTCCAATACTCGCATAGGCTTCCTATTTTCGGCGGCCTGTTGTAAGCGAACATTTGCCTTCCAGAAGGGCGATTGTAAAGCCATTTACTTTCCTGTTTAGCCGTTTATACACTGCGTACGGAATCTGCCTTTCCAAGTCATTCCCATTACGTTGTAGCTTTCGTCATGGCCTGATTCTGAAGCAGCCGGTAGCTACACCTAGTAGGTTTTACGTACTGAAGATAAGTGAAGAAAAAAGGCGGACAGGAAGTAACTTAGTATTCGGTCGTTATTTGGTGTAACCGGTCTTGAGCTCTGTCATACACTGTGTGGTTGACTACCAGGCAACCATTTCTCGTTATCCTGAAAGTGTCTTGTCTTAAAATCAACCGGAGGTTTTTCTGAACGATTTTCAGAGGAAGCTGATCGTAACACAACCCATTCACCAGTAACAAAATGACGCGTTCATTAAACCGCATTCACTTCCTCTTCCTAGACGAATCTGGTGGTTGAAGTAGGAGGGAAGTCGGTGTGGAAAATAAACAGGTAAGTTGGGTGAGGAAAACGCGACACAACTTATACCAGAAGCCTGACGAAGGAATTTTGAGCTAACAGCTGTTTACATCCAGCTGACTAGTACTACTCAGTAGTAATGACTATATGTTGTCTGTCTAACTGCCGTACCGTTGTCTATAAGGTCTAGTTGGACCTGCTTTATAACCGGACGTTTGCGTCCGAAATCGGACAAAGATTATCCCTTAATTAGTAAAGCATAGGGTCTATGGGCCGTTTTGATGCTGTGGTACGATAGTTGACCTATCGCCATGTAAGCAGACTTAATCCCCAACCCGGATGCTACGGAATTATTTAAAAATCGCCTGGCGAAATCTGGTTCGCAACCGGGCTTTTTCGGCCATTAACATCGTGGGACTGGCTATCGGTGTGGCGGCCTGCGTACTCATTTTGCAGTACGTAGCTTTCGAACTGAGTTACGATAACTTTCACGCCAAGGGGGATCGGATCTACCGCGTTCGGCAGGATCGTTACAATGAGGGCAAACTAAGCACCCAATGGGCGGCCGGGGCGCAAGCTGCCGGTTATTCTTTCAAAGGGGCTTTCCCTGAGGTAGAGGACTACGTAAACGTGTTACGTCGCGGCTCGGCCGTCGTCGATTACCAGGAGAAAAGGCTGAAAGTTGAAAAGGTCTACATCGCCAGTCAGTCTTTTTTTACTGTGTTTTCGTATCCCCTGCTGGCGGGAAATTCGGCTACCGCGCTGGCCGAACCCAACACCGTTGTCCTCTCCCAAACCGTAGCCCGACGGCTATTCGGCCGCGAAAACCCCCTGGGAAAAACAATTCAACAGAACCGCCAAGAAGCGGTTAAGGTAACGGCGTTTTCAAGGACTTTCCGGCCAATTCGCACCTGCAGCCCGATTATATTATTTCACACGCCACGTTTGTTAGTCAGGCAGGTCCCGACAATAATCCGAACACGGCCTGGCAGTGGGACGGAGCGCTGTCTTACCTCTTGCTTCGCCCCGGCGTTAATCCCCGGGCGCTCGAAGCCAAATTTCCGGCCCTGGTCGATAAACTGGCGGGCGCCGAACATCAGAAATACCGGTCGGCTGCGGTGTATCTGCTCCAGCCCTTGCGGGATATCCATCTGTACTCCCATTTCATGATGGAAGCCGAGCCTAACGGCGACGGCAAGACGGTTTACCTGCTGTTGGCGATAGCTTTTTTCATCGTTCTCATTGCGTGGGTCAATTACATCAATCTGGCTACGGCACGGGCCATCAACCGGGCGAAAGAAGTGGGCGTTTGGAAAGCGGTAGGGTCGCTGCGTGGCCAGCTCATCGGGCAGTTTATGACCGAGTCGGTGCTGCTTAACGCGTTGGCCGTGTCGCTGGCGTTGCTGCTGGTGGTGCTTACCTTACCAACCTTCAACGAACTGTCGGGTCAACAGTTGAGCCCTTCGTTATTCTATAGCCGGTTGTTCTGGTGGCCCCTGACGGGCCTGTTTGTTGTCGGCAGTTTCTTTTCGGGTCTTTATCCAGCAATCGTGCTGTCCGGATTCAAACCGATAGCCGTATTGAAAGGGCAAGTCAGCACATCCCGACAGGGGGTTAACCTGCGTAAGTCACTGGTGGTCTTTCACTTTGCCGCGTCGTTGTTCCTGTTGGTGGGTACACTGGCGGTATTTCAGCAAATCAGCTTCATGCGAAAACAAAGTTTGGGTATCAACATCAACCAGACCTTAGTTCTCAATCCGCCCCTTGTTACCAACGACTCCACCTTTATGCGCCAACTGGCGGCTTTTAAAGCGGAATTGATGCGTCAGTCAACCATCCGATCGGTGACTGTTTCTTCCATTGTTCCGGGGCAGGGATCGGACTTTAATGCGGGTGGCATCCGCTCAAAAGGAGTCGACGAAAGCAAAGGCAAGCAATATCGGATCATCGGTATTGATCACGATTTCATCAACGCTTATGAGCTAAAGCTGCTGGCCGGACGCAATTTTTCGAAGGCATTCGGGAGTGATCCCAAAGCGGTGGTATTTAACAAAATAGCCATCCAGCAACTGGGTTTCGCTGACCCGGCCCAGGCGATTGGTCAACAGATCGACTTTTGGGGCGATATCTTCACCATTGTCGGTGTAACGGATAATTTCCACCAACAGTCCTTGCGCGATGCCTTTGATCCGCTAATGCTGGTCTTAAAGCCCGACGTGCGGGGTTTCTTCTCCATTAAACTGAATACCGGTGAGCTGACGAAACAAATTGCCGGCATCCGGGCTGAGTGGAACCGATTCTTTCCCGGTAATCCCGTTCGACTACTCGTTTCTGGATGAACGCTTCGATAATCAGTACCGGGCGGATCAGCGGTTTGGCCAGGTGTTTGGTTTCTTCACCCTACTGGCTATCCTGGTGGCTTGTTTGGGTTTGTTCGGGCTGGCTTCGTTTACAACCGCGCAGCGCACCAAAGAAATTGGCATCCGCAAAGTGCTGGGTGCCTCGGTAGGCAGCATCGTGCAACTGCTCTATCGGGAGTTTGCGGTATTGATGCTGGTCGCGTTTGTGATTGCCACGCCGTTATCGTGGTATGCTGTGACGCGCTGGCTGCAGGGGTATGCTTTCCATACGGATCTTTCGTGGTGGCTTTTCGTCATACCCTTTCTGCTGGTGCTACTAATTGCCTGGCTGACGGTGAGTTTTCAGAGCGTGAAAGCCGCGCTGATGAACCCGGTCAAATCGCTGCGCAGCGAATAATGAGGAGATTTCATCCGAATAGTAAACTGAATCAAAAGTCGAGTCCGGCTGACGTTGAGGCAACTTTTCAACGGCCCCCTTGTTTGGGTACAGTTGGTTTGAACCGGAGTGATACCGCACCGGCGGACCGGCCACCGCGGGGCTGATCCAGCTATAAAAGAGAAATGAAAAATCTGTTTTATTCCCTTTTATATCTGGGTCAACCCTGGTAGTCATCGGACATCTTTCTGAACGGAGACAGGGTAAGCGGGGAGTAAATGAAAATAGGCCTTCTTGCGTTTAGAAAAGACCGTTCACCTGAATAGTGGACTTGTTAGCGTTCACTGGACCCTATGGTAGAGGTTCTTTGCGAAGTCCGTCCAGTGAACGCTAACAAGTTCAGGTGTTAGTGTTGATATACCCGCTACGACCCGCTACCAGTGTAAAGGGACATAAACACACTGACATTCCGCATGGTAAATGTAGTGCTTACCCGCTTCCGTATTTCCGTTTTTAGGCGCAGGCTTCAGCATTAAGTTCAGGCTGCCGTCTTCACCTTTGTTGAGTACACCCGTTTTTATCAAATTCTCATACTCTCTCGCCAAGGGATACTGGGTTAGAATTCGTTCGACTTCCTCAAAATTCTTCTGTCGTGAATACAGCCAGACGCCTACGCCAAGTAGCAGGATCATGGGTAGCACCCAGATGCCCATTCGACCAAATCCGTACCAGAAAGCCGCTGCTGGATTGTCCGTCTGGAAAGGCTGCTGGCTCTGGTGAATACGCGCTGCCGCTACGTCAATCGCTTGCTGATGGCGAGCGGTTTCCTCTTCTATAACCGTTATTAATAACGCTCCCGAGTCGCCCACATCATACTGATAACGTGCCTTGATACGCGCTTTCGTTTTTTCAAAACTCACCATCTCTTATACTGCGTGTAATTGGTCAAGTTGCTGTTCCATTAGCAGCCGTTCCAAAAAATCATACTCATTCAATCCCTTGCCCAACTGTGCGTAATGGACAATCTGCTTACCCACCTGACTCTCGGCATCTATCCCTCCAAAAGAGGATACCGCAAGTTGGTTCTGCTGGCAAAAGCTCTCCAGTAAAGCCAGTTGATCCTGGCGAGCAGGGCCTACAAAACTATATAGGTTCGGATGTACGACGATTTGAAAATGAGCCTCCAGCCTAATCACCAGTTGTTCGAGGTATTCGACGCAGGGTTTAAACGCTGTATTGCCCCCAATGACAACATGGAAAATAAACTGACTCTTCAGCTGGCTCTCAACCCGTTTGAGCAGCGAGGCTGGGATATCCTGCGCTAGCATAGCTGGGAACTGTTCGGATTCAGGCGCCCCGAAATCTAAAAAATACTGTTGGTAATCCAGGCCAGCCAATTCGACCACTGACTGAACCAGCAACTGCCGATCCTGCTTGGCACGTTCGTTGAACAGGGAGAGTTTAGCCAGCCGTTTCTGAGCCTGACCCCGTAAAAAGGCCAATTGGCGGTCACTGGTTTTGGTCGAATGATCGACGTCCAAGAACAGTGATGCGGGTTCACTTTCCAGACTGAGGGCATACAGATAGGTCAAAAATGATTTGCCGACGCCACCTTTGGCCTGTAAAATATAATGGAATGTTTTCATGCGTATTAACTTTCCTTAATCGGTTAAAAATTCAATCGTTGAGCGGGTATACAGTCCATCTGCCAGGTCTGGAATAGTAAAAGGGGGTGTTGAGGCAACTCCCTTCGCTGTGGTCTGATTGGATTGACTTACCCGGGTTGTGGCGCGAACAGGCTTGTGCTTGGATCGTATGTGGTAGATGAGGCTTGTCCCGATGGGTATGCCCAGATCGGCTGAGATCCGTTTGGCCAGCATGGAGGCCGTTAGGGGCAAGTCAAACCACTCTTGATAAAAGTTGTAAAGGGCATCCCGCCGTTTGGTGTTATCGCCCCGGAAGGAATAAATAAGCTCTTCTTTCGTCAGTGTTTGCATTGTGCTTCGTTTAGTGACTAATAAGAAGTAAAAATAGCCCATTTAGGATAATTGTTAGCATACTATCATACATTTTTATGATACTATTTTCATTTTTAGAATATTCTCAACTAATTATTAGAAGATTCACTTTTTTGGCAATAATAAACCCTGAGGGCAAGTTGTCTTATTGCCCGGTAAAAAAGAAAATCACCCCGGTTGAATCCCTTACTTACCCAAGCTCTATATGCCGAAATCATCGGCATCCCTGATTCGCAAAGGCCGCCCGTCTAAAGCTGTAGTATCTTCACAAAGTCACCGTCAGCTTCACCCCAGCGAGTATGAGCAGCTGCGAGCGCTGGCGGGGCACCCGCTCGTCGTCAAGCCAGCGGGCATGCCCTAGCTATTTACAGTCCCGGCGGGGAACCGCAACAGACTTGATATTGATTTATCCGTCAATTTGCCTTCGATCACCCAATTCAGCTTTTGTGTAATGCACTGAATGTCATCCGGAGTAGTTTTTATCGGTATCAGACTGGTGAAACCTATCAGCAGACTGATAAAAAGAAGAAGCTAGTTGGGTCGGTTCAAGAAAGTTTCCATGACCGTTCTCGACGATATGGTAGTCGCCGGTTAGTGGAAGAACTTCGTGATCAAGGCTATTAGATTGGACGCTTTCAAGTACGACAGCTCATGCGACAACAAGGCCTACAAGCCATCTAGCCGCGTAATTTTATACCCCGCACTACCGATAGCCGCTGTAATGGGCCTTTCCGTCCTAATTTGTTGCTGGAAGCTCCACTACCGACGGCGCCGAGCCTGGTTTTATTGGTCGATATCATGTACATCGCCCTAGCTTGTGGGGAGTGGGCTTATCCGATTCAGGAACAGGCAATTGTTCATTCAGATCGAGGTGGCCAGTATATTGACAAGAGATTTCGTTTAACCCTGAATGACAACAAGTTGCGTTAAGGTAGGAGCCGCCCTGACTATCCATACGACAACGCTTTTATGGAGTCTTATTGGTCGAGGATGAACGGGGCCGCCCGCGCTGAGTTGATTCAAGGCAGCCTATTTCAGAATCTGGACGATGCCCGAACGAGTTATTTGAGTATACCGGATGTTACTATAACTATAAACGAAAACACTCATCGTTGGGCTACCGAAGCTCGGAACAGTTTGAAAACGAGTATTATCTAAATTTATCAAAAACTATGCGCTAAACTGGACCACCTCACACACCTCAACCTAACGGCGAGGATATTGCTAATATCAAGAATCTTAATTAACATCTTTACAAGGAGTTGCTCAATGGCCTCTGTGACAACCTCGATAGAGGTACTCATGCTGAAACTGCTTGCCGCAATGCTGACAGTAGTTTTGGTTCTCGTTCTTTTTGTGGCCATTTCTGACGAAGTTAGTGGTAAAGCAATGTGGACAATAGATGGTAGTCTAGACTTCGATCATCAAGGTAAACTTAGCTTACACTGCTTTCTTTCTGTAACCTATCATACAATCAGCTACACAACCACATACTAATTAGGTAGTGGCTTTATTGCTCCAGCCTTTGTTTTTGTGCTTAAATTTTGCGTGTATCGCCGTGACTCGTTTCTTCTTCCTGGCACGTTGAGCTTTGGCTAGTTGTTCTTCAAAGGTTTTGGTGAGGTTCTCTCAGCTCAATTCAACGCTATCCGAAAGGAAGAAGCGGTTGGGTAAGAAAGACCTAGTAGGTCCGCGACGACGGACCGTTCGGCCCATAGGACGTTAACCTGGCCGGAAACGGTAGGGAAGCCCGCTCGGTTGTCTGTCTGGCAAGCTGCCCAAATCTTGGTTTCTTACCATCTCTCAAACCTAAGAGGCGGCCCGGCCAGATAACAAGCCTGTCCTATTTCCGATAAAGACCACACATTTTGTAAGAAATCACGCAATGTCTTTACTCGTAAAGGGATGATTTTAACCCGCTACATAGATATGACCGTTAGGCGAAATAGCGGCAATCTAGCCGTTGGTACTATCGTGAAACAGATTTTTCGTTAGACTTTTTTCAATATATTTGACTTATTTAGAGTATGTTTGGGAATTTTATTTGGCGAGTCTGTTGATGAGAATGGAAATAAAACTAATTCTTAACATAGCATTCGAACTTTCGATAGTTTTCTCCACATCTCGAAACAGGCGTCGCCTAAAATTGATCCAGCCAAAGCTGCGTTCGAGGGGCCATCGGTTCTTCTCACGTACGAAGCTATGACCGCTTTCAGGTTTTTGTGCAATCTCAACCTGCCAGCTATACTGCTGCTTAACCTGTTAATGAAACTAACCTTACAGCCATGATTCGCAGCAATCACTTCTAATCGGGATACCTTTCCCTTTAGACGCTCAACCACCAGTTGTCCAGCTTCGTTATCCGACTCATTGGCAGCAGTAACGGTGAGAGCCCAAGGAAAGCCTAGGCGATCCACGGCGATACTACGCTTGCGCCCATTGATTTTCTTATTAGCATCGATACCTGTTTCTTCTGCGATGAACTGCATAATTTTAACACTCTGACTATTAATTGCTAGCAAGCTTGGTGTTGACTCACTTTGTCGGCGTTTACGCTCTTTAACCACTAAACTGTCCAGAATTTGCTCCCATATTCCTCTACGTTTGAATTGACGGAAATAGTAATAGACGCTTAAACAAGGCAGTTTATCGCCTGTCATTTTATCCAATTCGCGCCACTTCAATCCTTGGTAGTTGATCCATAGAATGGCATCAATAATAGTGGGAAGCGAATGCCAGCGTTTGCGTTTGTCATTCAGAATTAGACTTGCAATTCAGAGTCCGTTAGTTCTTGAAACGTTTGGTTTATGATCTTGGTAGCTTAGTAACTCCAAGATAAGACGGACTCTCGCTTTTAGACTATTCAAAATATACTTTTAAAGGACAAGCCCGCCACGGTAGATTGATCCCGTGTAATCCGGACTAGCGGAACAATTTTTTGTCATTTTGATCTGGTATTTTGGTCAGCAGAGCTTCCGTTTCTGCTTGAACCAAATGCATAGAGTTATAATTAGTTTAATGCCACCATAAGGACCGCAAGGAGCCAAACGGCACCTTAGTAAGGGAAGTAAATAACACGTCGACTCATCCATATACAAAATTATTCTTCCTTCATCGTTAGCTTTTTCGCTTCGGCCTTTAGATTTGGCCCCTATAAATATTCCAAGAATGCTCTACCTTGGAAGGCTCTCAAACTGAGGGTAAGCCAGTGCCAATGGGGATGCCCTACCGTCTTCGGCTGAACTAATGACTCATGGATCGATTCAGGGCCCCATTGGACTACTGAAGCACAAGACTCAAATAGAAATTCGGGTTCGTGACCCATCAGCAAGGTATTGAGTGTACAACAGGCTACTGGCTTAAGTAGTACTATTAACTGATTCAAAAATATGGAAACTTTTACGCTTTTTATTGGTATTGATATTTCCAAAGCTACCCTGGACTGGGCCGTTGTCGTCGCCAATAAGTTGTTGTTTCACTATCAGTCGTTGAATGATCAAAAAGGTATTGAAAGCTATGTTAAACATTTAAAGCAACAATACCCAGAAGCTAGTTTTGACAACAGCCTGTTTTGTATGGAGCACACCGCTCAGGCGGCCCTGTGGAATATATAATAACCACATTCTTAGCTTATTACAATCAAGCGAAGCAAATATTTGGGTAGAGCACCCAATCCATATTAAAGAAAGTTTGGGGATGATTCGGGGGAAAAACGACAAAGTCGACGCCCAACGAATCGCCCTCTATGCCAACAAAAATCGGGAAGCAGTCCATCTGTGGACACCCAAGCGAGAAGTTATTCAAAAGCTGGACGGTTCGCCGCTGCGATCGCTTGACAGCTACCCGCAGTCGTCTGGTCAAAGTGCGTAAAATGCTCCAATCTCCGTTGACTGATTCGGATGGATTTATTTCCAAAAAAGACCATACTGCGGAGAAGAAATCGTGTCAGAAAACATTGGACACTCTTACCAAAGACATCAAACAGATCCAGGCAGACATTGCGGACACAATTGCCAATGATCCTTATTTGAAAGAGCTGTATGGATACATTCAATCGGTGAAAGGCATTGGCCCAGCTATTGCTACGGAGTTATTGATCATCACCGCACGGGCGACCCCGCAACGAATTCAAGGCCATCACTGATCCTAGGAAGTTGGCTTGTCATGCTGGCGTCGTCCCCTTTGTGTACTCGTCAGGACAGTACCGAGGCAAAGCTAAAACCAGTAACAAAGCCGATAAACCGCTGAAAGCCTTGCTGCACAATGGGGCTATGTCAGCCATCCAGCACTCTCAGGACCTTAAAGCTTATTACACGCGGAAAACGGCTGAGGGAAAGAACGAAATGTTAGTCATTAACAACGTCTGTAAAAAGCTAATCCATCGCGTTTATGCCTGTGTTCAACGGAGAGAAAAGTATAAAGATTTTTATTCCCCCGTTGTTGTTTGAATCATAGAAATCGATCCGATTGAGTTCGGGCAAACGTTCTTCCCGCCATTGAGCAACGGCCAGAGGGTCTTGCTGACTTGCCGTGAGTTCCTCCCGAAAAGGGTACCGGTCAAAGATTGAGGATCGGACGTTCATTTGTTAGTTTTTCCTTCCCCTTTCCAACTTCATCTGGGGTTAAGCCACCAAGAGAGCTGTGGGGTCGGAAGCTATTATATTCTTGCCTCCAGTGTTCAATTTTTTCCCGAGCATCGTCTAGCGATAAGAACCAGTGAACGTTCAGGCACTCATCCGCACAGGCGGTCCTGCCGGAAACTACCGTTAAATGACTCGATAAACGCATTATCCGTTGGCTTTCCTGGCCTTGAAAAGTCCAGTGTCACTTTGTTATCATAAGCCCGCACGGGCGGCCCCGCACTTGTCCAGAAACTTTGAGATAAATTCACTGCCATTATCAACTTGAATACGTTCAGGAACGGTTAAATATAACGATTGTAGACGATTCATTACAGCAACTACATCTTCTGATTTTAAAGACTGACCAACATAAATTGCCAGGCATTGACGACTATAATTATCCACTACAGTTAAGGACCGAATTTTGCGGCCGTAAAAGAGCTGATCGGCCACAAAATCCATACTCCAGCACGATGGATACTGGAGAGTTGAGGGCGTTCCAACCGGTGTGCAGCGGCTCGGTTACGACGGGGACGCTTGCTTCTGAGATGCAATCCTTCTTCACAATACACCCTATACACCCTTTTGTGGTTGTCACGCCAGCCTTCCCGGTGCAACAGCACATAAATCCGCTGATAACCGTACCGAACCCTTACTCGGGCAATTTCTTTGATTCGTTTCCGGATCACGGACCGGGCCACCCTTTAGGTTTGTGGGCTGGTAAGAAACCAAGATTTGGTCTTTTGCCAATAGTCAACCAGAGAGGGTTACCCTATCGGGCCGCCGAGGAGTTAGACCTATGCTCCGATTTAGGACCCTCTCTGTTTTCCCCACTCTGGCTCGGATAGAAAATTGGGTTCGTGGCCCACAAAAGGGTTTGAGCAAAAGTAAGGAGTTGGCTACTATCTCAAAACTAATCAGCAACATGGACTTTTGCTACTTCGTCGGCATTGACATTTCTAAAGACACGCTGGATTGGGCTGTATATACCCAACAGCAGGGTATCCTCCTGAGCATCCAAACTGACAATACACTCAAGGGGATTAGGTCGGCTTTAGTTCAGTTGAAAGCCTTGCCGGGTTGGAACTCCGCTCAGGCCGTGTTTTGTCAAGAACACACGGGTATCGTGCGACACGAAGTTGCACGTTTTGAGTATGGATGATGATCCATTCGGTTAGTGCTCGAACCGATCTCCAATCCGTAGGGGCGTCACTGGTAACGGTGGGGTCTGTTGCAAGCGGATAAAGCCTAAGATGCGGGTCAATCCTTGACGCAAATCGGGCCAGGAGAAGACCGAAAGGGTGAATGAGAATGAACCTCTGATGAGGTGGCGTCAGTGTTGGTTACCGAAACAAGGATTGATACGGTAATGATGGGACAAAAAGGAACATTCGGCGATGCCTTCGGATGTCGAGCACCCTAGTCCCCGCCATAAAGGAGGCACCCCACCCGGTCGTATCTCAGACGTGTGGAACGTGGTAACCCCAATGAAGTCTGTATCGAAAGCTACAGTAGGCCTGACCGCGAGGAAAGGCACAACTCTTCAGTGGGAAGAGGAGGATTCAAGAAGCGAAAGCTGGTAAGCCGAAAGGCAACGGGAAGACATAACCGACCAGATAGGGCAATACCCACCTTGAAAGAGGGCTGACGTGAGTCTGGTAGATGGCCCCAAAGACGGAAGAACAGATTTTGAACAAGGAGCTTAGTTCGATGCACCCTAAACCGGAAGCAAACCGACTCGTTGGACCAACCGACTGGCATGCCATTGATTGGCAGAAGGCATTTCGGTTGCTCAAAAATCTACGCTCCCGCATCTTTCGGGCGGCTCAGGAGGGTAACCATAAGAAGGTACGTTCCTTGCAAAAGTTAATGCTGCGGAGTTATGCGAACCGAGTGACCAGCGTCCGTCGGATTACCCAACTCAATGCGGGTAAAGACACGCCAGGAGTGGATCAGGTGGTGGTCAGAACGGCTAGTGAACGACAGAAGCTGGTGGAGGAACTGAGCCAACACCAACCTTGGAAAGCCAAACCCGCCCGACGGGTTTACATTCCTAAAGCCAACGCAAAGCGCAGGCCTTTAGGAATCCCTGTTATCGGAGATAGGTGCTTACAAACCATGGTGGTGCAGGCCTTGGAACCGGAATGGGAGGCTAAGTTTGAAGCCAGTAGTTACGGTTTTCGACCGGGTCGAAGTTGCCATGATGCTATTGAGCGCATCTTTCGGTACGCTCGTCCTGATGGTCGACGAAAATGGGTGGTTGATGCGGACATCAAAGGAGCTTTTGATCACATCGATCACTCGTTTCTGCTCGAACGGATCGGTCGTTTTCCTGCCAAAAGACTGCTGGAGCAATGGCTAAAAGCAGGTTATCTGGAAGCGAATGTCTTCCACCCGACTAACTCAGGCACTCCCCAAGGGGGTAGTTGTTCACCGCTGTTAGCCAACATTGCCCTGCATGGCTTAGAGCAGGCAATGGGGATGAGCTACTACTATGGGGGTGGTCGTGTACAAACCTGTGGATTGCGCCGAGTAGTTCGCTATGCCGACGATTTTCTGGTCTTTTGCTCGACACAGGAAGATGCCCAACAAGCCGTATTGCTGCTTAAAGACTGGTTGAAGGAAAGGGGATTAGCCCTATCAGAGGAGAAAACACGTATTGTTCATCTGACAGATGGGGTCGACATCTTAGGTTTCCATGTGCGTCAATATCCGAGCCGAAACACGACAACAAGCTGGAAAACGCTCACCAAACCCAGCAAGGAATCGGTTCAGAAAATCCGGGACCGCCTGCGAGCGGAGTGGTTAGGGTTGAAAACCCAGCGTGTGGAAGTGATTGTCAAACGGCTGAATCCGATCATTCGGGGTTGGTCGAACTACTTTCGGACTGGGGTCGCCTATGAGACCTTTACCAAGTTAGATCGCTGGATGTTTGACCGTCAGGTACGCTATGTTCGTCGGATGCATCCCCGTAAAAACTACGCCTGGAAACAGGCCAAGTATTGGGGACGGCTCAATCTGGACCGACAGGACAAATGGGTGTTTGGGGATAAACAGACGGGTATAGCACTCCAGAAGTTTGTCTGGACGCCCATCCAACGGCATATTCTGATTCAGCATACTGCCTCTCCGGATGATCCTAGTTTGCGGGCGTACTGGCAGAAACGTACCCAACGAAAGTCGGCTGAGTTAGTGCCCAGCAAGCAACGGATTGCCCGACGGCAGAACCATCAGTGTCCGGTCTGCAAAACGAGTTTGTATACTGACGAAGCCCTGCATGTTCATCATATCAAGCCGAAGCAGGAAGGCGGCAGTGATGCCTATTCCAATCTACGGTTAGTTCATGTGACGTGTCATCAACAGGTGCATTCGAAAGCATTCGCAGCAACGAAAAAAAAGCAAGGAACCCTGAGCCGGTTGTCATCTGCTTGAGCCGGATGTGTTGGAAGGCACAAGTCCGGTTCTGAGGAGGGAAGGGGGCCGCAAGGCTCCTGACCTATCCGACTACAGTGCTCATATTTTATCTTCCCTTTACAAATTGAGGCTACTCATTTGGCTGGAAAGTAGTCTTCAAATTAAGAAGGCGGGCGGTCTACAACGGGGTATAACCGATGCCATTGACGCTCGACGGATCGCCGAGTATGCCTTTCGTTTTCGGGATCAAATGTGCTTATGGGAGCCGCCACGGCTCGTTTTGCAAAAACTATCAGCTCTAAGCGCGCTTCGGCAACGGCTTCTTCGAGTTCGTCAGCAACTTCAACAACCCATTCAAGAACAGCAGGGATTCGTAGAAAAGTCTTTCCAAAAGCAACTGACCAAAAACTGCCAGGCCTCTTTAAAAGCCATCAATGCAGATTTAGAAAGTGCTGAAAAACAAATTAATGGGCTTATTCAGAGTGATGATCGCTTGAGGGAGCTTTTCGGTTTAATCACCTCTGTCCCCGGCGTGGGTGATGCCATTGCGACTGAAGTGCTGGTTGCTACCAACGAATTTAAGGCCATCAACGACCCCAAAAAACTCGCCTGTCACGCTGGTGTAGCTCCTTTTGAATACCGATCGGGTAGCAGCGTACGTGGCAAAACGCGGGTGAGTCAACATGCTCGTTTACGGCTAAAATCACTCTTTCACCTAGGTGCCATGTCAGCGATTCGGATGAAAGGCGAGTTACAAGCTTACTACCAACGTAAAGTTACCGAAGGGAAAAATAAGATGCTTGTTCTGAACGCGGTTCGCAACAAGCTAATCCACCGGGTTTGCTCAGTAGTCCATCGGAGACAGAAATATGACAAAAATTATACGTTCACGCTTGCATAACCCATGGAAATCCGAGCGGGCCAGTTCAGCGAAGAAAACTGGCCTCAAGTTTAATGGAAAACTATGGCACGGGCCACCCCGCGCGTTTCGGCCCGCCGTGCCTGCTCTGTTATTCAGTTCCGTCGATCCTCCTTGCAGTATAAGTCTCGTCGTCGAAATGACCGCTCCGGCCTTTAGGTTTGAGGGCTGGTAAGAAACCAAGATTTAGGTAGCTTGCCAGACAGACAACCGAGCGGGCTTCCCTAACGTCTCCGGCCAGGTTTACGCCCTATGGGCCGATTCAGGTCCCGCTCGGTCTTTCTTACCCAGCCTCGAATAGAAATTAGGGATAGTAGCCCCATTAGCAAGGTAGCGAGTGATGAGTAAGCTGTCTGATTGTCGAACCTTAAAATTAAGCACTTCAATGGACATTCGCCATTTCATTGGTATTGATCGGGGCCGCCCGTGCGGTTTCTAAGAACACGCTGGATTGGGCTGTTTACGCTAATAAAGGCATCATTTGGCAAACCCAATCTGAAAACTCACCCGTGGCCATTCGGGCAATTATCAAACAACTGCTGGCTTTGCCCAACTTCCAGACAGCAAACTGTGTGGTCTGCATGGAACATACTGGACTTTACAACGCACACGCCCTAGAGGTGCTTTTTCAGGCTCAATTACCAATTTGGCTGGAAGCTTCCCTACATATTAAACAAGCTGGCGGGCTGCAACGAGGCAAGTCAGATAGCGTTGATGCTCAGCGAATTGCTGAGTATGCTTATCGCTTTCAAGACCGGACTCGGCTCTGGAATCCTGCTCGACCCGTCATGAAAAAGCTGACTGAATTTACTCGACTTCGTCAGCGTCTGCAAGGTATGATCAGCCAGTTGAAACCGGGCCGCCCTTTAGGTTTGTGGGCTGGTAAGAAACCAAGATTTGGTCTTTTGCCAATAGTCAACCAGAGAGGGTTACCCTATCGGGCCGCCGAGGAGTTAG
>NZ_FOLQ01000027.1:15934-57468 GCF_900112365.1 Spirosoma endophyticum
TCAGGCCGTGTTTTGTCAAGAACACACGGGTATCTACAATGCCCATCTATTGGAACTTTTGCATGAACTGAAACTGTCAATCTGGCTGGAGTCATCCTTACAGATCAAGCAGGCCGGCGGGATGCAACGGGGCAAGACTGACAAAGTCGATGCCCAGCGGATCGCCCAATACGCTTATCGGTTCCGCGATCAGATACGGCTGTGGACACCTCCCCGGGAGGTTATCCAGAAGCTGGCCTTTCTGAGCGCAACTCGCCAACGGCTCAATCAGGCATACAACTTACTGGCAGTACCCGTGACCGAGCAGGAAACCTTCGTCAACAAAGCCCTCCAAAAGACCCTCAAGGGAAACGTCAAGAAGTCTCTTTCGGCTCTCAAAGAGGAACAGAAAGCCGTCGAAATGCAAATTCATAACCTCATCCAGGCTGATGCTCGCTTGAAAGAGTTGTTTGATCTGATGGTATCCATACCGGGCGTTGGGCCAGTGATTGCCACTGAGTTACTACTGGCCACCAACGAAATGCAGTCTATTAACGAGCCCAAAAAGTTAGCCTGCCACGCCGGGGTTGCCCCTTTTGAATACCGTTCGGGCAGTAGCATACGCGGCAAAACTAAAGTCAGCCACCAGGCTCGTAAACGGCTGAAAGCGTTGATCCACTTGGGCACCATGTCAGCCATTCAAGTGAAAGGAGATCTTCAGGACTACTACGAACGCAAACTCAAGGAGGGCAAACCCAAAATGCTTATCATCAATGCCGCCCGCAACAAGCTGATTCACCGGGTTTGTGCCGTTGTACGCCGAGGCCAAAAATATGATAAAAATTATGCGCCAGCCCTTGCTTAATCCATAGAAATCGGAGCGGTCATCTCGACGACGAGACTTATACTGCAAGGAGGATCGACGGAACTGAATAACAGAGCAGGCACGGCGGGCCGAAACTCGCGGGGTGGCCCGTGCCATAGTTTTCCAATAAACTTGAGGCCAGTTTTCTTCGCTGAACTGGCCCGCTCGGGCGGCCCCGTTAAAGCTTTTTTTTGAGCACATCCTGAAGTATTTGTTTGTCCAGGCTCAGGTTGGCCACTAGCTGTTTCAGTTGACGGTTTTCTTCCTCCAACTGGCGTAATCGGTGCAGTTCGGCAACACCCAATCCGCCATACTTCTTACGGTCCGCCGTCGCGGTTCCAATTGTAAAAGGTGGCCTCGCTAATGCCCATTTTGCGGCATACTTCAGCTACGGCTACTCCCGTCTCAGATTGTTTGAGAGCAAAAACGATGGCTCCGGCCACCCGGTTGCGCTTCGGTGAACTTCGTTTTCTTCATGACGATTTGTTTGATTTAAGTTAATCCAAATCGCCCGATTTTCTCTACTTTATACTGGAACGCTTTTCCGGGGGGAGGTCACCGCTATAGTTTCTGTCGGCTCCAACCAACCTTCTTTAGAATACGACCTATTTGGGAAGGGTCATAACTAACGCTAAAAGACTTTTAACCATTTAATTGACCTACAGGCGAGTCTAGGCTGCCCCTCTAAAACCATGATGTTCGACTCCCTTATGGAGTTTGGTCACTAATTGGCTGAGTTGTTCAAGCGATAAGCGAGTTCGTGCTCCTGTTCGTTCACCTCCCAATAAGGCTTTTGAGTCTTGCTGCCGGTATTTCTTAAGAGTTCGACTCACACAAGGCTAATTTAAACCAAAGGCCTAAGCTATTACAACTGCTGCCAACCGGCCTGCTAAGGTCAACACATCGTCGTCTTGGAGCTTCATAATCGGATTGCTTGTAATTTGCCATCATAGAAAAAGTAACTTACATCGCAGACTTACTCACACATCAATAAAGGCTTTGCGGGGCTGACGCCATACGAATTTGTCTGTATGCAGTGGCAAACAAAAGTGATTATCTTTACTAGCGATCTAACCAAGCCCACCTTGAGTCTATACATCTAGAACAAGACGGCTAATTTATATCTGATGGCTCAGATATATCATTACAATTAAGTTTATAAAATTAAATATTTATTAATAATTTATTTATAATATTAATATTTTGGTTTTTAATTTAATATATGTACTTTGCCCTAGATATATTTTTGTCTTATGACATTTCTTTCCAATTATTGATCCGTGAGTAAGTCTGTTATGTGATCGACTTTTGCTTTCCATGGCAAACTAGAGACAAGCAGATTACGAAGTGCTTCGCCGACTCTGTGTTGAACTCTGTCAGGCCGGTTGGCAACAAGCAGCTATCGCGCAAGCATTTAAGCTAACTCAACCTTGGGTTAGTCGAACTCTTAAGAAATACAACCAGCAAGGACTAACCGCTTTGCAAGAAGGGAGGCGAACCGGAGCACCAGCCCGTTTATCGGCTGAACAGCTGGGGCAACTCGTGATTGAGCTTAACAAAGGGGCAGAACATCACGGATTTAGCGGAGCCTTCTGGACTCGGGGACGAGTCAATGAAGTGATCAGGAAGTTTTTTAGGGTCAGTTATGACCCTTCTCAAGTAGGCCGTATTTTGAAGAAAGTAAGTTGGACTGGGGCGCCGGAGCGACAGGCGGTTGCCGCAACGTAAAGCTCGTCAGCAAGATGCGCAGGCAGTTGCTCTATGGCGAGCCGAACGCCTACCTGAACTCAATCGGATCGCCGAAGCGAAAAAGCTAACGATGAAGGGTGGGTTATTTTATATGTGGATGAGTCAGCCGCTGCGGCGGACCGTCTGTTAACTATTGCCCCTAGTAGCTCATACTTGGGCACCTTGTGGGCAAACACCTGTACTGGTTGAGCAAGCTGGACGAACCCACTTCTAATTTCAGTTATTGCTCCTAACGGTCTGATCTATGTGGCCGGTCAAGATCAGGCCTTCACTGGTGAAGACATAGTTTGGTTTTTAAGCCAGCTGTGTGGGCGATATCGAAAGCGGAATCTGCTAATTATCTGGCAGGGCCGCCTGTCTGTATGGAGCGGCCATTCATCGTAGCGAAGCCGTTACGCAATTCCTTGGTGAGCGCTCCGATCGTGTTCATTTGGAAAGCTTGCCCTCTTACAGCCCAGAACTTAACCCAGTGGAACCGGTTTTGAGTCAGTTGAAGGGCAACTTGAAAAACAGGGTTTTTACAAGTCTGGATGAATAAACTGTAACCGTTCTTGAGCAAACCAAGCGATTAGAAAACGATCCAAAATCAGTGAAAGCATTCTTCAATAAAAAAGAGGTAGACTTTATTACACACTAATTCACGGATCAATAAGACAGAATATACCTACTCAACTTTGCAGAAAGGTCTAAGGATTGACATAAACTTCATTCCTACTATTCATATATTATGACATTGGTAATCTTGCAGAATATTACACCTGATACAACTCTTACCAAATGTTGGATATCCATTTGTCACTATATTGCCAAAGCTCGATTTAGTCACGAGTACATATAAGACCATTCTGCTAGGAATTAACTAATATGGGTACTACTATATTGCCTACAGATAATAACATTCAATTAATATTTAATATTAATGGTGGAATTGAATCATTGGACACAAAGAATATGAAACTAATATTAATACTAATTTTACTCTGCCTACAGCAAGTTAAAGCTGCAACATATTATGTTAAGGTAGCAGGAGGAAATGGGAATGGGCTAAGTGATGAAACGGCCTGGAGTTACTCCAAATTAAATTCTACAAATCTCGATCCAGGTTCTATAGTGTTATTTAAAAGGGGAGATATTTTTTATGGAAAACTCCTTACAGTCTCTGGAGTTGAGGGAAATATTATTACATACGGTGCATATGGAAGTGGAGCAGATCCTATAATCTCAGGCTTTTCAATCATTAGTACATGGACGTTTTTTAGTAGTAATATTTATTA
The DNA here is from genome assembly GCF_900112365.1 of Spirosoma endophyticum. Taxonomy (GTDB): domain Bacteria; phylum Bacteroidota; class Bacteroidia; order Cytophagales; family Spirosomataceae; genus Spirosoma; species Spirosoma endophyticum. Next base: position 19,802 of record NZ_FOLQ01000027.1, read on the forward strand.
TACTACAGTTAATGTACCTGAATTAAACGTTGTTACACTTGATAGCAAATTACAAGGAATGGGAAGATATCCTAAAACGGGATATTTATCGTATGTAAGGCACTCAGGAAATAGTTCAATTACTGGATCAACAACCTTGCCTTTTAATCCGATGGGGGCAGAAGTTGTTATTCGTAAAATTAGACAAATAACCGACAGGCATATAATTACGTCTTATAGAGATAAAACTATTGGCTTATCGTCAGAAGGTACATATGGGAATGTTTACTTAAATAATACAGCTTATGAGCCACATGATGGTAATGGGTACTTTATACAAGCCAGTATAAATACACTAACAAATTTAGGCGATTGGTATTATGACAAATCATCAAATCGTTTATACATGTATTTTGGTACGGATACTCCCAGTAGTCATCTTATTAAAGTGAGTACTATTGCTGTTCTATCTCAAATGGATAACAAGAATTATATCACATTCCAGGGTATCGATTTTGAAGGGGCAAATCGAGAAATAATTAATATTAATAATAACAATAATATTTTATTTGCAAACTGTAATTTTAGAAAAAGCTATGGATGTGTATTCGCAGACAATGGGATGTCTAATCTTGTAATTCAAGGTGGATCTATGACAGATATAATCAATAATGGACTGTTCGTTCCTCAGTCAGGCGATCAAATTACAGTTGATAGGGTGACAATGAATAATATTGGTATTATACCTGGTGCAGGAGGAAGTGGCGATGCTATGCAACTAGGAGTTTGGATTCAAGGAAATAATTTAACAGTAAAGAATTGTACTCTCAACAATATTGGATATCATGGAATTGTTCTTTATGGTAATAATACTCTTGCCGAAAAAAATTTAATTGATACTTATGGTCTTGTTAAAGATGACTGTGGGGGGATTTATGAGTTTCAATTCTCGAATGTAAAACATACAAATAAAATAATTAGAAACAATATTATCCTCAATGGTATTGGCGTTGCGGCAGGCGCCCCTCCTTATGAACAATATGGACAGGCAGCGGCTATTTATTTGGATGCGAATGTCAATAATGTCAAAGTATATGATAATATTCTAGCTCACGGACCTTGGGGTGGAATATTGCTAATTGGCGTTGGAGATAATAATGAACTTAGAAATAACCTCGCTTATGACTTTTCAAAGAGCCTTCTAATCTATAACTTTGAAGATCTTTTAATTAGAAACATAACGGTGACAAATAATACTTTTATTGCACGAACATCTGTACAGTCTACTTTATATTTACAAATGTACATTAAAGACAACCCATTATACTATGGAACTTTTGATAATAATATTTATGCTCATCCTATCATTAGTGATAATGCAATTTCAATCAATAGAGAATATCCAGGTGGGGAAGGTTTCACAAAAATTTCACTTGGTACATGGAAATCTGTTTATTCGCAAGACGTAAATTCACCTGAAACTCTGGTTACTACGGATCAGGAAAGTAACTTACGCTTTGACTATAACTACACTTCTAACCCTATAGATATATCGCTTAATTCTACTTATTCAGATGTCACAAATAATATATATACGTCAAGTATTAAACTTTCAGCATATGGCGGCTCGGTCCTAATCAAAATACCGCCTATTTTATACCCAGTTCAAACTATTACTTCAGGGAGTTGGACTGATCGATTGATTTGGTCTAGTAGTAATATTCCCGACTTAAAAGATAATGTTAAGATAAATAGTGGACATACTGTTACTGTGAATGTAGACCAGCGTATCTCATTTAAAACTATTCAAATAGATACTGGTGGTAAACTACAGTTTATAGGCGATTTTGACTTAAGTATTTATCCAAACCCGGCAGAAAGCACTATCAGAGTACAACATCCTATTGTGTTTAATTCCGGATACATTCAAGTTATTTCGGACGATGGGCGGGAAGTAAAGCATCATGATCTTATTGAAGGTGCTATTTTTACAACAATTGATGTTCGCTTTCTTAATCCTGGCTTTTATCTAATTCGGTATCAAAATGGAGCTTCCCAAGGAAGTGCACGTTTTATAAAGCAATAATAAATTCATTAGGAGCCTGTTTGAAAATGCGATAAAGACTCACAAAAAAAGAATCATCCTATCTAAGGGGATGAGAGGACCAAATCTGTACCCTTCCGACCTGACCACTCTGCTGGCCCAGTGATTTCGTCTGGAAAGTTATTGAACAAATCCTAACCGACAAGCGAAAACGCAACCGGGTCGCCGGAGCCATATTCCCTGCGGTGCATTTTTGACGCCTTGCTGTATGTCACCAAAAAAAGTTGCCAATGGCGACAAATGTCCAATGATTTACCCCCTTGGCCGCTATACTACTGTTACTTCTGGAAGAGGCACAATAATGGCAGTTAGGAAAATCTCAATAAAGCGCTGGTTAAATGAAGAGGCAAGAAATCTAATCGAGAAGCCTCACTCGACGTGGGTGTGATTGAATCTCAAACCGGGCTGCCAGAGCTTTATTAAATGTAGTGAATAAGGCGTAGTACCTAAAGGTTACACTGCGCCTTTGAAACTGGACCACTTTACTGAACAACGAAGTTGTTAGTTGATTTTATTTTCTACTTGATTTTGACCGCTTTTTATTCCCTTTAATACCTCTTCAGGCGTTCGATAATTCAGCGACTGGTGAAAGCGCCGACAGTTATAAAACTCGAAATAGGTTTGCAAGCCTGCCTCCAGTTACCAACCATTCTGATAGGCCTTCAGATAAATATCTGGACTTGCAACAGTACACTGGAGATTTTTTTAGGCAGCCATTGGAGCGGTGTAAAAATAGGACTCTTGTTGCGCCGGGGTCTGGTAATGCAGGCTTGAATGTCGCCGTCGGCGATTATACCAGACCTCAATGTACTCAAAGGTGGCCAATCGAGCTTCAGCCCGCGTCTTGAATTCAACATGGTTTACCAATTCACTTTTAAACGTTTTGAAAAAACTCTCCGCTACCGCATTGTCCCAACAGTTGCCTTTTCGACTGTTCCGGCAGCCCGGTCATACTTTGCATCACGGGTAGGCCCTTCAACTGAGTCTGGAATTCAGTGCAGGCGTATTGTACGCCCCGATCCGAATGAAAAAGCATTTGTACTTGTATCGCCCTGTTTTTGAGGGCCATACGCCACGCGGCCACACTCGTATCAACCGCTTTGAGACTATCACTCAATGCCCAGCCAATCACTTTTCGGTCCGCCAGATCCAGCACGGTGGTCAAGTATAGCCAGCCTTCATCAGTGGGAATGTACGTGATGTCAGATACCCACTTCTGGCCAGGCTTTTCTGCGGTGAACTCTCTGTTTAACAGGTTCTTGGCCACTGGATAATCATGCGCTGATTCGGTGGTCTGAACCCGGTACTTCTTGTACATAATACTGCGAATAGCTTCTCTATGCATGAGCCGAGCCACCCGGTTACGCGAAGTCTTCACCCCCCGATCCCGCAACTCGTCAGCGATCCGAGGACTACCATACCGGCCCTGACTTTGTGTGTGTATTTGCCGGACATGTGTCAGTAACTGATTGTGTTTCATCTGCCTGACACCAATCGGGTGTTTACGCCAATAGTAGTAGCCACTGCTACTCACCTTCAGTACATTACACATCTTCTCAACAGGAAACTGGCTGGCGTGTTCCGCTATAAATCGGAAGATTTCCTGTCGCCCCTGGAAAAGATGCTGACCGCCTTTTTTAGGATATCCCGTTCAAGCTCAGCGTCTTTCAATTCCTTTTGCAGTCGTCTGATCAGTTGCTGCTCCTGACTCAGCCCGCTGGTAGTAGTGGCGAGTTGGCCAAGACCTTTGTGAGTCTGCCGCCATTTGGTAATTCGACTAGAGTCGATGCCGAGCTCGCGGGCAGCCTCCTGCACGGAGCCTTTTGCATGGGATAACTCGACGGCCATTTTCTTAAATGTCTCGTCAAATACACATCTTTTTTTCATGGGTAATTTCGGTTTTGCCCCTAAATGTGCCTAAAAACCGTCTCCAGTCAAATGTAGCAAGTCCAGGATTCGACGTACCACTGAGCCGGAGTCTGGTAGCCCAACGACTGATGCTTGCGCTCGTAATTGTAGAACTGAATGTACTCCGTCAAGCCCTTTAACAAAGATAGGCCATCCGAGTAAGCCCGCAGATAGACATGCTTGTATTTGAGCGTACGCCAGAAGCGTTCCACAAAGATGTTATCCAATGCTCTTCCTTTTGAGTCCATACTGATGGCAACCTGCCGCTCTTGTAGGGGTACTAAAAACAGCTGACTGGTGAACTGACTCCCCTGATCGGTATTAAACATGCGTGGTTGGCCCCACTGCCCCAAAGCGTCTGATAGGGCATCAATGCAAAAGTCAGCCAGCAGCGTGTTTGATAAACGCCAGCTTAGAATGAAGCGCGTGTACCACCGGGACGCCGGAGCGTTCGATAACTACGCATAAATACAAAAATCCATGCGCCATCTGGATATACGTGATGTCGGTAGACCAAACATGATCAGGACCCTCAATGCTAACTCCCCGTAGCAGATAAGGGTAAATCTGATGGCCTTCGGCGGGCTTGGACAGATTAGGTTTTTGATAGACCGCTTCGAGTCCCATCAGGCGCATGAGTCGGTGTACACGCTTGATATTGACTGGGTTCCCCTCGCTGGTGACCTCCTGATGCATGCGTCTTAGACCCGTCTCAGGCCGAGCGGTAAAGAGTTTATCGATACGTTCCATCAAGACCAGATTTTCGGCAGACTCGCCCACCGGCTGGTAATAATAGCTAGAGCGAGATAGGCCCAGCAATGTGACTTGCTGGCTGATACTCAGTTGAGCATGGCCGACTTGGATTAACTTACGCAGGTCACCGGCTAACTCGTGCGTAATTTTTTTTTGAGAAAGTCGTTTTCGACCGCACCGGCCTTTAGGTTTGAGGGCTGGTAATAAACCAAGATTTGGTAGCTTGCTGACAGACAACCGAGCGGGCTTCCCTAGCGTCTCCGGCCAGGTTTGCGTCCTATGCGGGGCCGCCCGTGCGGGCCGATTCAGGTCCCGCTCGGTCTTTCTTACTTAACCTCGAATAGAAATTAGGGTGTTGTGACCCATTAGCAAGGTAGCGAGTGATAAGTAAGCGTCTGATTAGAAACTCTAAATTAAGTACCCACATGGAAATTCGCTATTACATTGGTATTGATGTTTCGAAGATCACTTTAGATTGGGCCGTTTATGCTAACCAGCGAATGGTTTGGCAAACTCAATCGGAGAATTCATCGGTGGCTATCCGAGCGGTGATCAAACAACTCCAGACGCTGGCATGCTTTAAGAACACAAATTGCGTAGTTTGTATGGAGCATACAGGTCTTTACAATGCCCATGCCCTGGAGGTGCTATTTGAGGCCCAATTTCCGATTTGGCTGGAGGCTTCCCTACACATTAAACAGGCGGGCGGGTTACAGCGAGGCAAATCCGACAGCGTTGATGCTCAACGGATTGCTGAATATGCGTATCGCTTTCGGGACCGCCTTCGGCTGTGTCAACCGCCCCGCCCTGTTATGAAAAAATTAGCCGAGTTGACCCGATTACGGCAACGGCTGCAAGGTATGATCAGTCAATTGAAAGTGCCCCTGACCGAACAGAAACGCTTTGGCGACAAAAGCTTGACCGCTCAATTAAGTCAGCATTGCAGTAGCTCACTAAAGGCACTGGTCAGCGATTTGAAAGGAATTGAAAAAGCCATCAAACAACTCATCTTAGATGACCCTACTCTGAAATCACTTTTTGAGTTGGTGACCTCAGTCCCTGGTGTCGGTCAAGTCGTAGCGACTGAACTGATCCTGGCCAGCGACGAGTTTAAAGCCATTGACGACCCTAAAAAGCTAGCCTGTCATGCAGGAGTGGCACCTTTTGAGCACTCTTCAGGGAGTAGCGTTCGCGGGAAAACCCGCGTGAATCATCAGGCGCGAAAATCGCTCAAGACTTTACTCCATCTGGCGGCTATGTCAGCTCTTCAAGTCAAGGGCGACCTTCAGCAGTACTATCAACGGAAAGTGGCTGAGGGCAAGAACAAGATGTTGGTCATCAACGCATTACGAAACAAACTCATCCATCGAGTCTATGCAGTCGTTAGGCGGGGCGAAAAATATAACAAAAATTATACGCCCACCCTTGTTTAAACCATAGAAATCGGCCCGGCTTCAGTTGTCCAATTTGCTGGAACAACGGGGCTTCGATTTGCTCGCGCTGTTCTGATGAGATAGCTGGTTTGCTGGTCCCTGACTCGAACAGAGTAGGCAGACCATCGATTACTTGCCGTTTCCAATCGGTGATCATTTGGGCATGAATGCCGAATTCGCGGCTTAACTGAGCCAAGATTTTGTGGCCTTTGAGTGCTTCCAAAACCACCTTGGTCTTGAAAGAAGCATCGTGAAGACGCCGGATAGGGTTTGCCATTGTTGGACATTTTGTAGGTGCAAGGTAAATTGGTTCAAGTTATCCTTGCTGTCCAGTTTTTTGGGAACATCATATTCTTCTTCCGCCACCTCAATCACCGTCTGTAAGCTGCTAATCTTCAATTCAGCTTGAGCCAGTACCTTGGTTAGGGCTTTTACTTGCCGGGTTAATGTTTGGACGGCTTGAGAGTTGGGCATAGTAGTAGACGGCTCAGGAGTAGCCGCTGAGTCCGTCACTGGCAAAGAAAACACAACCAGCCAGCTTCGCAAAGTATTTCGGTTGAGTCCGTATTTGCGACAAGCGGCTCGTATACCGATGATGCCCTGGTTAACTTCGTGAACAATCCGGCGCTTTTCTTTTTCGGATCTTCTCTCGAAAGGATGCCGACTGCCCATTCGAAGTCCATGTTTTTTTGTATTCTTGTGAGTTATCCTGATACGCTTAATGTAAAGCTATTTCAGGACTTGACATACCGGAATCTGGAACTTCTATATTAGCTAAATAGCTATTAATCACTATTGCAACAACTCTAATTTTTAAATCATCAATAGTTAGCTTGACATCACAAATTCAACCCGTCACGACAAATCTAATAAAATGAACAGCTTCAATATAAATGATTAAAAGAATCGCTTCAAAATATATTTATCAATTAATTGATTAGTTAAACTAAATAAAGTTTTAGAAACGCCACCAATTTTTACTGAAAAAATTAAAGGGTAATAATAGTAGCCAACTAATGTATCTAAATAACATCGTTTCATATTAATTACATGGGAAAGGGTAGATTTCAAAAAAGGAATACCATGATGGCTAGTTTTAAAAAAAATAACTTGTAGTCCTAAATCTTTGATAGTGGTATATTGTTCTATATCAATTTTACTCCAACATGAATAAAAATAAAAAACAGCCTTTGGATTAACAATGTATGAGTTAATTGAAAAAAATCTATTAATTAAAGGATTATTTCTCTCTCTAAATAAAATAGGATCATCTAATTCACTTGATCTATCTAAATACTTGAATAGAGAAAATTGACCATTAAAAGTGTAAATTATTTCAGCATTCAACTTAGACCCGAATAAAACTGCTGCATATCCGCCAGAAGAGCTCCCAATAGCAATAACTTTATAACCTTTAGTCTCAATTTGAAGGAAATAAAATAGCTTTTCAACAGAATTCAATTGCTCATTAATTCCATTTAAATAGAATTGCTTCTTTATATCTCTAAGAAAAATGTGTTTCGTTGCTTTTTCTACCCTAGTTCGGTACCATTCATACTTATTTGTTCTAACAACCTGATAGTTAAATGCATCTGCCGTATTAGGATCATAAAGTCCATTACTACTAAAATAGATGGCACAAAATTTTTCGTTTTGTTCAATTTCACTATCATGTTCAATTATGTAATTAGAATTATCTCGGAAAAACGAAACTATCTCAGTAGAGTCAGCATGGAATACGAAATTTGATTTTTCCATAAAAGCAGTTAAAATTAATTAAGTAAAACTTATAAAGTAAGAAGCGGGCAATGAACATAGGCATAATAATTAGTACGATTTCACTCGTTATTTGGTAGTGGCTTAATTGCGATGATCGGCAAAGAAAAATTGCTTGATAAACAGACGGATTGTTGTATCATGAACTGCCACTGACCGCTCCAGCGGTCTGGTTTGAAAAGCAAATGGTTCGGCGAGTTAATCGTTTTAAGCGCGTTCGAAGGGTTAAATGCTTACGTTCAAGACCTTGTAAAGATTTTTTACAATTAAGCGTATGCGTTGATCTAAGCAATCAAAATAGGCCGGCACGGGCCGCCCCGCACCAAGAGTCAGTCATCCATCTGATTAACTCAATTTTGGCCTTCTCTAACAGATTCAGCAAGTGGCGGAATGTTAGGTTTGTACGGCGGCACCAGCGGACCGGGCCAAAAACAAAGGCAATAACCTAGCCTGTCACGGCATCCTCCACCCACGGCAGCGGCCGACCGTCATAGTTAACGAGGTTGTTTTCTCTTACCCACGTAGGACCACATCTCGCCGACTTTTAGGCTCATTTTCAAGCTTCTATCTACGTTTAAATGTTAACAGGAATGACTTCACTACCGCACGGGCGGCCCAGTTTTTATTAAACTGAGCGCTGACGGTGTTGCGATTAACACCTAAGATACGGGCGGTATCACGTATGCCTGCTCCGTTGAGGACCATTTGAGTAATTTGTTCTTTGACCAATGGGTCACGGGCCTTGTGGGTATAGGTTTGAACAAAGGCTCTGACGAAGTCAAAGCATCGGTAGTACTAGACGCCTGCAGGAGTTGTGCCATAGCCGGTCCGCCGGTGCGGTTTGACTTGTTTGGTTTGCCCACAATGCTTACAGGAGACTGCTTCTAGTACCATTCACAAATATACCCGATTCAACACAGTTAAGCCACTACCAGTTAATTAGTTCCAGCATTGTTCTTTAATTTCTTGTTACAATACTTTGGAGAATATTAATAAATCTATTCTCAAATTTCTTTAATGTAAAATTTGTCTCAAATTTATTTCGGCTTTCTATACCCATCCGTTGACGCAAGGAAGAATCAGTAATCAAAATTTCTAACTTTTCAGCTAATAATTCAACGTGATTCTGTCTCACCAAAAATCCAGTAACTCCATCTTCTACAATATCCTGGATACCACCTTCATAAGTAGAAACGATTGGTAATGAGTAACTCATTGCTTCAAGAAGAACTAATGGAAAACATTCGTTATGGTAATATGTAGGAAGAGCAAAAATATCGGCTTTAATAAAAGCTTGTTTTTTTTCTTCTCCGTATTTTTTTCCCTCAAATATTACATATTTACCCAATCCAAGTTCTTCAATCCAAAGATAGAATTTAGCTAGTGAAATATCAGCCTCACCACCAACAAAACTACATAAAAAAGGAATATTTTTTCTTTTCAATAAAACTAATGCCTTTAATAATATCAAAACTCCTTTAGACTCAATCAAATTTGATAGAAAAAGTATTTTAACGTTTAAATCAATGTCTTTTTTTGAATTTTCTAAATTAAAATCTCTATTTTCGTCCTCTACCCCATTATGACAAATATATGTTTCTCTAATGGGAACAAGCCCTTGAATGTCAAAATAAAGATATTTTGACAATATAATAACAACTGCATTCTTAAAAATATACTGATAGCAAATTCGATTAACAAATTTGTGTTTTTGAATATTTATTCCTTTATTATGTAAATGATATACTAATTTTACGCGAAAAAACTTCAAAAGAGCAACTAGAATCAAATCTTTATAAAACGCAACACCTGTAGTAGTAAGAGCTAAATAACAGTATATCGGACGTTCTTTTAAAAGAAAAATAAGTAATTGTGAAAAAGTGTTAAGGTAACCTAAAATTTTCCTTAGATTAATCTTACCCGTTTCAGCGACCTGCTTTGAAGCTAACAAATTTATGTAAAAGCACTTAAAGCTTTTATTAATAGCTATGCTGTTTTTTATAGTTAAGCCAACTAAGGATGATCCATGAACTGGTGGGGGTAAATGAAGTAAAAATAATATTTTAGGTGAGTCATTCATAAAGTTTATTTCTGAAAAAATCAATACTTCAATCAAAAAATTATATGTTAAATTATTTCATTGCACATATTATAAATATTTAATGCTACAGAACTAGCATTGTATTTTTTTTCTATATTTTTAGATTCTTTTCCCATTTGCTCTAAATCTTTGTTGTGAAAATAAGCTAATGCATCAATAACAGATGTTTCTTTGAGAGGATCAAATAGCTTACCATTTAAGCCTTCTTGCACTAATTCTGGATAACAACCATTATATATGGAACAAGCAATAGGCAAACCACAAGACATAGCTTCAGGCACTACTAAACTCCAATTGTCTTCAAGAGTAGGGATAATAAATACATTAGCGATAGCATAATAATGGTGTATAAGATCATAATCTATACTGCCAATTAAATAAATTGAATCAATGTGTGAAAAATCCTCTTTACACTTGTCATATAATGGTCCAGTACCAATTAAAATTAGATTATCATTAGGATATAATTTGTTGTGAGATTTCCATGCTTCTAACAAAGGGATTACTCCTTTACGTTCATTAATTTGTCCAATGTATAAAAAAGTTAAGCCATTTCGAAGTAACAACTTTGACTTAAGTGCTTGAATTTCATTTAAAGAAACAGAATTGAAACTTGCTACTAAATTTTCGCTATCAGCAGACATACCACCAACGAACAATTGATCTGCTTTCACACCTAATTGAATTAGATAATCTTTAGTGAGAGACCCATTTATTGAATAACCGTCAACAAATTTAGATATAAATTTTCTATATAATGCTCTCCATTTTGGGCAATTGCGTTCAGTGTGAGCAGTTCGCTCGTAAGCAATTAATAACTTCCTTTTCTTTAATTTTGCTATTAATATTGCCATTGGAGTCCACTGAAAAAAGCCTTCACCAATAATAATATCAGCATCTACTTTCAAAATTGCATTGTACAAACCAGGTTGGTAGGGGATTTTAAATTCAGTATTTGCAAAATCACTTTTACTTTTAAAATTCAAAACTAACTCATCAGATAACCCTATAGCATGATCTCCAATTGCACTTTCAATTTTGGAAATAACTCTTTGAGGTACTCTATTTTTAGAGTATATCAAAAAAAAATTCTTATTATTTAATTCGAATATTTTTTTGTAAACTGGTATTCTGTAATCTAAAAATGATGGATTCACCCAAAGAATTTTCATGAAATTTTATCGCAATCTTAGAATTAAAATAATAATTAAAAAATATTTTAACATTGATTAACTAAAGATCTTTTTAATTGACATTTTCAATTGTTTTGGTAAGAATGAAAAAACAAAAAAGAAAAAATAATTAAATGGTAATTTAAAATAGTTTTTATAATACAATTTTTGAAAAACAATATAATTTTCAGAGTAGAATATTTCCCGAATATTTCGTTTAAGGATATAATTTTTATCAATCATTTGATCATTAACTACCTTCGAAAAATTTTCTGGCCTATTATTAATTCTATTTAAGTGATTTTCAAATACTCTTTTCAGATAAGCTCCATTGTTTAAAGTACTTTCAGAGTTTTCACGAATTCTGTAACTGTAAAGTGGTATATTTATTTTTTCTAAACGTGCATTATTTTCAATCAATCTTAATATTAAATCATAATCCTCAGTTTTATTGTAAAAAATATTGTAACCTCCTATTTGATTTATTAAATCTTTAGGTATCATCATAGTTGGGTGTAACGCGGGAGTACTACCTTTTAAAATATTCTTATTAATGTTTTCATATAATTTATTATTTGTTGTAATTACTTCGTCATTTTCATTTATAACGTGATAACCTGTGCATGATATCAACTTTTGATCAGAATTCAAAAGTTGATATAGCTGCTTTTCCAACCTATTCGGTAAAGATATGTCATCAGAATCTTGTATAGCTATATATAATCCACTAGCTACATTTATGGCTGTGTTTCTTGCTACTGCAGCGCCTAAATTATTTTGAGTTAAAACTATTAATCTTATATCTTTTTTTGCAATCTCTTTAAGAATATTTAAAGTATTATCAGTTGAGCCATCATCAACAATAATGTATTCAAAATTTCCAAAAGTTTGAGATAATATACTTTCTACAGACTTTTTAATAAATTTTTCGTCATTAAAAACGGCAGTTATAACAGAAATCAAAACGCTCATTGTCATGAGTATTATAGTTGTAAATCTAACAGTTACAATTGTTAGGAATGATCCTCATTAACGGAATTGGAATGATCAGTTAAAACACATGTAACTAAATTATTATTTAGTATACAAATATGTCAAAATTAAATTACTTTTTAGTAAATTAATTTTTGAAAGATTGTATTGTGATTAAGTTTTTTTCATTTCACAAAATTAATAAAACAAGCTAATTAAAACCTAAAAAATGTTTTACAATTCGCTTCATAAATTGGGTTATTTTGTTGAATACCGAAATAGTTAGCAGGTTCTTTTCCAAATTGGTTTTAACACCTTTTACGCTTTTTATTATATATTATGGCGTTCAACAAATCAATCTTTAATGAAACAGGCAATAGTTGTAAACTCGAAGTAGGCTTATCAACTGACTTGTAACTATTTCTCTCCTGTTAGGCTTTTCGGTAGATTTTATCATATTTGACTGTGCATTAAAGTCGTTCGATTAAAATTGTGGTTAAACGTTCGTTTCATGCCATCTAATGAGATCTCCGTATCGGCTATAAGTAATAGAGCGGTGAAGGTATCTAATGCAAAACCTGGGTGCCTTGATCAGTAGTGAGTATCTCGTATGTTAGATAATTACCGATGTTTCAACTAAGGCCTATTAGTACCAATAGCATCCACCATATTATAAACTGACTATTTTAGGATGTAAGGCAGTATATATCCATAATGATTATCGGTACATATATCCAGTTTGAATAGATATTAAGTACTATCATTGTTCCAAACACGACATACCCAATTAATTAGTAACAATCATAATTAATAAATATAGAAGTAGTAACCTATACTAGACACTAGGTATTAGCTTAAGCATAAATTGCTATATGCACATTGGTTACATTTATTGATATGCCCGCTTATTGTTCACCTTGTAACCTGCCTAAATCAGATCTAACTGCATGTTTCGGTTGCTATATTTCGTGGTGAGCAACTAATGTTCGTTTTAATAAACGCATTAAGAGAAATTTTTAAATCCAGCACAAGTGAGTTGGTAGTTATAACCTGATTGTTACAAATCTAACCATTAGCACTGTTGCCGAAGGCGCCCTCTGAAAGTTGGATTAAGCAGCGCATGACGTTAGATTAAATTCATTGGGGCAACTTTTAATAAAGGAGTTCAAATCAATTTTATTTCTGCCAGTCTGTTCATAAAACAGTGCTACTTTCAGTTCAATTTAAGCTGGAGTCGGCTTACCAGCAGTCTGAAATATATAGGAAGGTGAGTCCATTAACGGCTTTTTTCATTTGCTGATTTGGTCAGGATGGAAATCGTATCGATTACTAATCACCTTCAAGGTAATCTTCTCTTTAAGTTTCAAGGATTATTTAAAATTTGAACTATTTTATACACTTACGTTTACATTTAATAAGTGGTCCAAAATACGGTAAGTACAATATTCAGTAACCTTTGTAATATGTTATTAATTTGATATTTCGTTTAAATTCCTCTAATAACCAAATAATCATAGTTTTTAATTTTAAACTTGCTAAATTTAATTTTTTCAGGTCATTTATTATTATCCAATATTTTTCTGAATAGCTTAATGAAGATGTGTATACTACAGTTGTTAATAACCAATGTATCTTATCAAATTCAGAAGTAACGTCCGTTAAATTATTACTTACAAAAAATTGTTTTGCCCATTGTAGGTAATTTACACTTGCATTAATTTTACGTAGTACGATATTTTTATCATTAGAGATAGATGAAATATTTAATGTACTTAATCTCCATTTTACTGAAGCACCCTCAATTGTAGTAATTCCGCCATAAAGTGATAACTTCATCCATGTAGCATTGTCCGTAGTCCAAGCCAAATCAAAAGGCTCAAATCCACTAACCTTGACAAAGACCTCTTTTTTGAAAATGTATTCCACAGCACAGCTATATATACTACTTTTAATGATATTTTCAAAATATTCTATTGTAGAATAGTGAGATTTAAAATTTTTAGGTTTAAATATTCTTGTATTATTTTCATTTATAATTTTTAAATTAAAATGTAATAGTGCATCGTTAACATTTATGAGGATATGTTTATAAAAGAGTTCAACGCAATTGCATTCCATAATATCATCATCTGAAAAAAGCCATATCCATTGTTCGTCTTGTACCATATTGATACATCTATTCCAATGTGATACCAAATTTCTTCTCCCTAAATTTTCCTCAAATCTTTTATAAACTGTATTTATCTCATTTTTACAATAATTTATTATTTCACTAAAGTCATCAGGACTTGCGTCATCTCCAATGTATAATGTAAAATTTTTACATGTTTGATTAACGATTGATTCGATTGACTGCCTAAAAAAAGTAATTTTATATGCTGGTATTACAATTGCTAATTGATGAGTTTTCATAATTATTTGCTGCCCAATAAATTAAAGTTACAAATTCAGTTTGTATTTAGTGTGTATCAATGAGTTTATTTTTTCTTTTTCGTATATATGCTGGTATATGTATACAACTAAAACTGTAGCAATAAGATTGGACGAAAGATAACTGGTAGCTGATGTAAGACTTGTTAGTAGTAAATACCACAAATAATATCTTAGATATAAAAAATTTTTAGGGAGTTTTATAACATAACTTTTTACCCAGATTAAGATATATCCCAAAACAGCAAATACACCGAACATAGCATATACTGCCACTAGCCCAACGTCTGCTAACCAATACCCATAGTTTGTTATGTAATATGTAGTGTATTTATAGTAAGGAGAAGACTCTCCATAAGGCTCGCCATTACCCAATATTCGATTTATGGGAGAATGAGAGAAATCAGTTAAAAAGAATGTTGCTGCACGAACTCTTATGTAATCAGCTCCATCTTCGGCGGTTTGCTGTTGAGTATCTCGGAGCCCTTCAACAATTGGATTATCAGACTGAATTATGTAAAATACTAAACCTAAAACGCAACTCACAAAACCAATTTTTTTAAATAAATTTTGATCTTTGACGAAATGATATAAGTAAATGATTACTACTGCAAATATATATTGTCTTGTAACTTGCATAACTGTGACCACAATGCCCATAATTGATAGAGTAGCCCAAAACCATTTGTTTCTTTTTTGAGTAGTTAATTTATTAATAGCCATATAAACAGTTACATAAAATACTCCTTGCCCCGGAAAAACAATTCTTGTTATTCCACGTGATTGGTCAACAGATTCTAAATCTATAAAATAGTTTTTGTCAGAATGCAAAAATTGGAAAAAATACAAGAATAAGTATATGATTCCATAAATAATAATAATTTTTTCAATTTTTCTTATTGAAAAGTTAACATGTTTTAAGTAAAAAAAAATTACCCAAACTAAAACTAATATAGAGCCTGCTAGACTGTCACCGAAGCTTTGCCCCCAAGTGACCATTGAAATAAATATTGACAAAATTATAGAAAATGATATTAATTGAACAGGTAAAATGAAACCATCATTTTTTTTAGGGAACATATGAGGTAAAGAAATTAGAACGCCTAAGAATAAGTATCCGAACTGGAAATATTTCACTATACTTCCTCTAATAGCTTGAAATTCAAAAAAATTGATAGAACATATTATTAATATAAACAAAAATATAGTTCCCGAAGATTTATTTTTCATAAAAATGTTAATATTTGTTAAAAAAAATTTAAGTAAGTACTTCATTTTGAATAATTTAATATGTTTCTTATCTTCGATCAGTATTATAATTTACCTCTTAAGATACTATATAGAAGTATATTTTTTAAACTTTATAATAATCCATTTTTTTTAAATATTTATTTACTTTTTACTTAACACTGAGTTATCATTTAAAAAATATTTTTTATAAAATAATTTAGACAACAAAATACTTTTTTCATCTACATAATTAGTCATCATATGTGATATTACAATAATTAATAGAAAAGAAGGAATACATTGAAATAAAAATGACCAATTGTAACTAAATATTCTTTGTAGATATATGAAAAGATATGAACTAAAAGATTTAAGTATTAAAACGTGAATTAAATACATTGAAAATGAAATTTTACCTAAATAAAGAAAAAATCTTCCAGAAAAAAATTCTCTCATTACTGCCCATTTTTGGATTGAAAAAATTACTAAAAAAGCACCAATTTCATTTATTAGACCACTTCTTTCGATTATAAAATTATAATTTAAAAACTCAAAAAATGTGCCACTAATTGTGGGCGTTGAAGTGTGATAAACATGAGGAAAGCCTCCTAAAAGTAATCCAAAAAAAAATGTGAATATAATTGATAGTTTATTTAGGTTTTTATTTTTAAATTTAATATAGTCACTATAATTAAGTAATATGCCTAATATGAAAGCGCTATATTCATATTTCTCATGAAACAATAATATAAAAAGTATAAATAAAAGTATAAACACAGAATTTCTACTTTTATAAATTAATGCTAAAGAACCAAAAACGAGTATTGACCCATAAAATTCTATAGTAATTGACCAAAGAACAGTATTATAAGAATTATTTCCTAGAAACATTGCGCTAATTAAAATATTTTTTAAAAAAGTTATAAAGAGTTTGTCTCCTTTTAATGATTCTAACCAGGTAGATTTAGTTATAATACTGGCATCCGAGTTATAATCTAATGATAATACTAGTATTATGTAGCTAATAATTAATGAAACAGCTACTGGAATATACAATCGAGGTAGTCGTCTAATAAATGCAGAAGCTAAATAATCCATGTCTTTATCTAGCATGAATTTTTTGCTTAAAACATAACCACTTAATATAAAAAATATTAAAACAAATAATTGTCCATTGGTAAGAAATAAAAATGGAGACTTAAAATACAGTATTTCTAAAAGATTTAAATGAACCTCTTCCAACCTTCCATTTGCATGTGCTGGATAAAAGGCTAATAAATAGTGATAGATAACAACCATGAAAGCCGCCAATCCCCTTATTCCTTCTATATATGTAACCTTTTTATTATTTTTATTTATTTGATAAGAATTTAAATTTAAGGTAGTCATTTCTGAATATAATTAATATGTTTTATTGTATTTTAATTAGTATTTTTTTTGTTTGAGATGAACTAGAAAACCAATGGTAAGATATACGCTCTATGCGATTTCTTGTGATAATTGAACATTAATTAGATATTTTACATCCTAAGTTTTGCTTTTGTAATATCATAAGCGAATATAAATCCATAATATATATATCTCTTCCACATTCTTTTTGGTTCTTTCGTAAGTCTAATAAACCATTCTAGATTCAGGTTTATCCAAAATAGACTCGGTCTAGTCATAGTTTCGGCATAAAAATCAAACACTGCTCCAACCGAACAAATTATATTAGTTTGAACTTTTTCTTTTAAAAAATATGATAATTTTTCTTGTTTAGGCGCTGTCAGCCCTAAAAATAGTATATTAGGCTTGAATTTATTAATTTTTTCAATCATTATACTAATATCTTCTTCTGTAAAGTCTTTTTTGAATGGCGGGGAGTAAAATTCACTTTTAATTAATGGATATTCTTTTTTCATACGTATTCTAATTTTATCTAATGTTCCTTGTGAGGAACCTAAATAAAAACATTTTCCTTCCATTTCATTAAGCTTTTCTAAAAGATACGTATGCATTTCAGCACCAGCAATTTTTTTAATTGGCTTACCAGTTATAAACATACAGGCTTTTACTACCCCTATTCCATCTGGGAGTAATATATCTGATGCTTGCAAAGCCTCTTTAAAAGTGATATCCCTTTCAGAGATACAAAATGCATATTGATTTATGGTATTAATTACAATTTTATTTGTTTTATTAATATTAATAGGAAAAGGGTTTACTGCTAAAGAGTAACCTAAGAATTCGGTTGTGGACATCATAATTTTTTAAGTTTTAAAGAATATTTATAAAGCTAATTGGTAACATTAAGTTTTTAGATTAGAATAGCAATTACAGGAAAAATATTGGTTGTATTTGAAACTATAACGTTTTAAAGTCTTTAAAATGTTCTAGTTTCAATATTCGATTTTTTAAAATTTATCAAAAAAGTTTTTTGTGATTTCTCTGATAAATGCAATATTTTGACTGATATTACCACTTTTAACTAGTTCCTATATTTTTATTTATAGGTTTGCCCTTACGGGACTGTTAATAAATCATTAATGCCTAGTCCTTAGTATATATTTATATCATTTCAAAATTTTCATTTACTTATTTTTACTCAATAATGATTTTAATATATTTTGTTTATTTGCTTAAGCAGTTTACTTTATTTTATAGATTCCCTTAACCTGAGATATCCACTTACTTATTCCATCTACGTATTTTATATTAGGTATAATTTAAAATGTAGACATAAATAGCTAATTATTATGCAAACAAAGTTTAAATCACATTTTTACAATTTAACGAATGAATAAGACATTATTTACATTCTCGTAGTTGCTAATAGGTAAATATAATAGGTTTATGATTTGAATCGGCATATTATCATTATGTTTTTCATATTTGATATTGCAATATATAATAATATTAGGAATTTAATCAATGTTTTCTAAAAAGCTGGTTATATCCTAAAGATCTCAGTTAAAAAATCTTGTTACTTTTTTTAATAATAAATAATTTATTTGTGGTTATGATTAACTTTTTTACTTTTTTTGCATTTAATGTATAATTTATATGTTATTAGGTTTTTATGTTGACTTGAAGCATAGTAATTATTAATGAGAGAATCAGCTGTCAATATTCGTATTTTATTATGAGTCTGGTAAAATAGGTAGTGGCTTAATTGCGTTTATTGGCGAAGAAGAAAGGGTCAATGAATTGGCCGATTATGGTATCTTGGACCGTCACTGATTTAGAGAAGCAAATGGTTCGGCGGGTCAGTCGCTTTAAGCGTGTTCGAAGAGTAAGATGCTTCCGTTCAAGCCCTTGTAATGCCGCCTTACGGACTAAGCGTAAGCGTTGATCTAAGCAATCAAAGTAAGCCCACCAAGAGTCTGTTATCCACCTAATTATTTTAATTTTAGCCTGCTCTAAAAGGCTAAGTAGGTGGCGAAACATTTGGTGCGTACGTCGTCCGAAAACGAAGGCAATAATTTCGCCTGTCACGGCATCCTCGACCCACCACAGCCACCGGGGTTGTTTTTTCTTACTTAAGTACGACCACATCTCGTTGACTTTAAGACTCATTTTCAAGCCTCTATTGACGTATAAGGGGTTTACATGGATGACTTCACTACCGCACGGGCGGCCCTGTTTTTCTTAAACTGAGCGCTGACGGTATTGCGATTGACGCCTAAAACACGAGCAGTATCACGTATGCCTGCTCCGTTGAGGACCATCTGAGTGATCCGCTCTTTGACCAAGGGGTCCCGGGCTTTGTGTGTGTATGTCTGGACGAAAGTCCGGCCGCAGTCGAAGCATCGGTAGCGTTGGGTACCCGCACGGGTAGTGCCATACCGTTTAACGTGTTGGGTTTTGCCACAATGTTTGCAGGCAACAGCTTCTAAGACCATTCACAAAGATACTCTATTCAACGCAGTTAGGCCATTACCCAAAATTCTACTTTTACAATTTAAACAATTTTTCTTTTAATGGCTTAATATATTCTATTATTAAGCTAAACTTAAAATATTTACTATTAATCGGATTTAAATTTTGCTGCTTCAAAATTATATACATATTACCAAAAAGAAAGAATTCTATTATTAACCAATTAATTGTCGACCCAATATATCCTAAGTGCTTTACTGTCAAAATGTTTAAAAAAATGCTTAATACACCAGCAGCTGCTGTTACTTTTAAAAAGTACTTATCCATCCCTAGGTTTAGCATTATTTGAATTCCCAGTACATTATTTAAAGAAAATAGTAATGGAATGATGGTTAATATCTGAAAGATAGGAATAGCTGCCTCAAATTTTTGCCCATAAAAAGCTCTGATTACAAATGGCCCTAATACACACATCATAATAGACGCTAATCCAACATATATAACAATGAATGAAATCAGTTTTTGTGCTACTTTTAAACCCTGTTCACGACTTTCTCCAAAAGCTTTCCCAATAAATGGGTAAAATGCTTGTGCTAAAGGCATTGCTAAAACAGATTGTGCTATAATTATCAATCGTTGCGCTGCGGTATAATATCCAACTTGTTCTGCATCTTGATATAACCCAAGTATCACAGTATTGGTGCTTGAATAGAAGTTTACAAAAATGAGTGACAGGAAAATTATTCTTTCTTCCCATAGCAGCTGAAAGCATCTAATTATTGACACTTTAATGAACCTTAATTTATATTTTTTAAATGCCCATATAAAAGACCATATTGCAATAGTAGTCTGAACAACACCAAGTAGTAAGGGTTGCCAAATATAATCGGCATTTTTTCGGACAATTAATAGGATTAATAATGTAAATATAAGTCTACTAATTAAATTAAATAAAGCTACTTTTGAAAGATCCTGCATTGCTTGGAATAACCAATTTTGAGTAAATAATGTAGCAACGCATATGGAAAAAGAAAATATAACTACTGTAATATTTTCTTTTAGTTCTGAAACATTAAAAAGCAAAATTGTAAATGTGATCAAGGAAAAAACAAACAATAAACATTGTGTATAAAATACCTCACTGAAGACGAGATTTCGATTACACTCATTGTTAGGTTCTCTAGCAATCTTTCTAGTTGCTGTAAAATCGAAACTGTAGCTGATTAATAGTGTGAAGTATGAGATATATGCAGCCGAGAAATTAATAATTCCGTATTTAGCTGGGCCAATAATTCGGGAAACAACTGGAACTGATATTAATGGCAATATATATGTAGCAACTTGAACTATTGTAAGTGAGAAAACATTTTTTGTTAGTTGATTCTTAGAATTATTTGAATTCATTTTATTGTCTGTATATTAATCCGATCATAATAGCGAATTTTTATCAATAAATTTAGGACATCTTTATTTTTTTTCTTAAAATAACTGCTTTTTTTATGGTTTTGTTCTTTCAATTTTATTTAAAACGTATTTCGTTAATGTTCAAAAATTTGTAGTGGCTTAATTGCGTTTATCGTCAAAGATAAACTGTTTGATAAACAAACCAATTACAGTATCATGTACGATCACTAACTTTGAAAAGCAGATCGTTCGGCGGGCTAATCGCTTAAGCCGTGTGCGAAGCGTCAGATGCTTTCGCTCCAAGATCTGTAACAAGGCTTTACTCTCCAGTCGGAGCACTTGGTCTAAACAATCATAGTATGCCCATCAAGCATCCGTGATCTATCTGATTACTTTAATATTGGCTTGCTCAAGCAGCTTCATTAAGTGAAGAAATGTTTGGTTTGTACGGCTGCACCGCCGGACCGGGCCAAAAATAAAGGCAATAACCTCACCCCTTACTGCGTCTTCTACCCACGGCAGCGGCCGACCGTCATAGCTAACGAGGCTATAGTTTTCTACTTGCATATGCCCGCGATGACGGCCCGGCACATCTCGTCCTCTTTGAGGCTCATTATCAGGCCTTTATTAACACAAGCAGGATTGACATGAACGACCCCAGTACCGCATGGGCGACCCCTTTTTTTTTAAACTGATTGCTAACTGTATTACGATTAACACCCAAAACGCGAGCGGTATCCCGAACTCCTGATCCGTTCAAAGCCATTTGTGTGATTTGTGCTTTGATTAGTGGATCACGAGCTTTATGGGTGTAAGTCCAAACAAATGTACGCCCACAGTCGTAACATCGGTAGCGTTGGATACCAGTACGGGTAGTTTCATACCGTTTGACTTGTTTCGTTTGACCACAATGCTTGCAAACAACCGCTTCTAAAACCATACTCAAAGATATACCCTTCAACGCAGTTCAGCCACGACCAAAAATTTAAAACTTTATTATTTGAGAGTTTTATTAAGTAAATTTAATGTCATTGGTAAATCGACATTCATTACAATTTTTGAAGAATTAATAACTAAGTCTAATTCTTTTCCACGCTAGTGAAGTAGTTTTCTCGATATCGTCTATGTGCTTTGATGTTCTTTTAATGCGTTTAAATAACAAGAATGGTTCGACCCGAATAGAAAAATTATCTATTTAGGACGTATTTAATCATTTCAGTTTCTGACTTCCTAACCACTGCTTGTTCGTTCTATAAAATTTATTCCCGCAAAACACCTGAAATTCAAGCAACATGAGCTCGTTAGTGTTTATTTAATTTAACAATTGAAGAGCAGTTTTTCAACTACTAAAAATTGTTCCGACTATATGCGCATTACCTTAATTATTGGGAAATAGTCATTTATAGCCCTTTCAGCAATTTTTTCAGCGATTAGCTTCTTACGTTGGGACTTCTTTTGTAAAAAACTTACTCAAGCAAAGTTTAGCTCATGTTCTAATTTACCAAACGTTCATATTGCCTTCTATCATTGATTTTATCGTCAACCAGCAAATCCACATATCTAAGGCTGGTGATCTTTTTCGATTGTAAAAGCGATCATATTTTACTCGATGTTGCATTTTTATGAATTTGTCCGTCTCGCCGCGGCAACCTCGTACCTGAGCTAATCCCGTTATTCCTGGTTTTACTCTGTAGCGTTTGCGGTATTCAGGCATAGTATTCCAAAATTGTGCACTGTGTTGTAGAGCGTGAGGGCGCGGACCAACGATACTCATATCACCAACAAGGACGTTTAAGAATTGTGGCATTTCATCTAGATTTGTACGTCGTAAAAAACGGCCAAGTAGGGTTACTCGATTATCGTATTTTGTTGCCTGTTGAAAATCGGCCTTCGGGTTGTACGTCATGGTACGGAATTTGAGACAGTTAAATTCCACTCCCCGAAAACCAGTACGCTTCTGAATAAACAGAATTGGACCCGGTGATTCTATTCGAATTAATAAGCCCAATAATGGAATCAGCCAAGATAAAATTGTTACAGCAATTAATAATGCAACGCCAATATCAAACGCTCGTTTCCCTAATTGTTGATAAGTGAAATCGCTACGGCGCGTACTTGGTTCTGTGTATACGTACAGACTTTTGTAGTGTGAATTAAGACTTAACATATAATAAAAGTTATAGTAAAGTAAGGGTATGGATTTGATAATATTGAAATTGATAGTGTTAAATGTGTCTATTTGCCTTTCTTAACCAAGTCCTGATAATCTCCATAGTTGTAACTGTAATTTAGTGATTCACCTTCACCTATCCCATTTAGAATAATGCTTAGCTTGGGAAAGCGTCCTTCTTTATAAAGCGTATCTACCATCTTAATGTAGCTTTTAGGTGTATGATCATGGCGTACTAAAAACATTGTCGCATCAGCAAAAGAAGCAATCAATTGTGAGTCGGTTACCAAACCAATGGGCGGTGAGTCAACTAGTATATATTCAAACCGCTCTTTTAATCCTGAAAATAATTCCTCCATATGAGGAGAACTTAGTAACTCGGCTGGATTTGATGGCAGTGGGCCTGCTGTAATAATATAGTAATTAGGATAGCCCATAATTGGATGGAGTAGCTCGTCAATGCTAGCCTCGCCCATTAGGTAATTACTTAGTCCCGTCTGGTTTTCAATGTGCAGGCTCTTATGTAACCTTGGCTTTCGCAAATCCATTTCCAGAATAACTGTCTTGCGCTTGACCATTGCCAGACTGGCTCCCAGATTCAGCGAAATGAAGGATTTGCCTTCGCCACTAATGCTGGAGGTAAACAATAGAACCTGACTTTTTTGCGGATCGCTGCGTAGGAATTGCAGGTTTGTGCGTAATGCCCGTATTTGCTCACCCATTACCGACTGCACACTTGGATTGAGCACAAGATTCTCCGTATTTTTTTGACGACCTTTTACAACTTCGCCAAGAATGGGAATTTGGGTCGCTTCTACTACGTCGGCCCGGCGCATCACATTATCATTTAGGATGTCTTTAGCGGTAATAAACCCTATGGGTATTAAGAGTCCTAATACCGCAAACAAAGCGAAAATCATCATCTTAACTGGTTTCACAGGCCTATTGCTTGTGTGTGCGGCATCGACTGTCCGGCTGTCTGACATTCTGGAAGCGGCTGAAAGAGCCGTCTCTTCCCGCTTTTGCAGTAAGTAGGTGTACAATCCATTTTTAATGGATTGTTGTCGGGTAATATTCAATAAGGCACGCTCTTTACCAGGAATAGTTCGAATAATACCCTCCATGCGTCCATTGTTGGCAATGAGTTGATTTCGGTTACTAACTAATTGTTGACGAATGGTTTGGATATTTTCATTGATGCTGGCCTTTATAGCTTTCAGCTGGCTATCGAGCGATTGGAGCAATGGGTTGTTCGACGACATGGTTCTTGACACATCCTCCCGTTTTAATTCCAGTTCAGCAACTTTGGATAACAAACCCGTTAAAATGCGGTCATCGAACCCCAGTGTTGCGGGAGCAACGCCCTTCTCTCCTGAATGATTTTGAACATACCGCTCAATATCGGCTAAAGCACCCAGCCGCATATTAACTTCATTCAGGTGTGTATCATTTTCTTTAACAGCTGTTAGGAAGGTTTGCGCCTGTATACTGAGATCCGTAATGCCCTGAGTTGACTTATAATTTTCAACCTGCTTTTCGACAGTAGACAGTTCACCTGAAATCAGAGCCAATCGATCCTCAATAAAATTGAGTGTTTTGCTGGCTTCTTTATTTTTATCAACAATTTCTTCTTTGTTATATTCGCTAATGAGTTGATTCAAAATTGCTTCCCCTCGATCGGGAACTGATTCCTGAAGAGTCATAACCAGTACCGTAGACAATTTTGAAGTCGATTCAATCTTCAGATTTGACAAATAACCTTCAACTGCATCGGTATGCGAAGAAACCGATGCCAAAATTGGGGCTAGCTTAATACTGAGTGGCTTTCGAGGAAATACCCGTAATTGGCCAAGGGGCGTCTTAATACTTTGGTTTACAGGGTACGCCTGTCCATTCAATTTCACCGTTTTTCCATCGACAAAGGAGAATTTCATTTCTTCCATGTACAGCTGCGGAGTTGGCTTCTCCACAATCAATCGAATTGGTGATTCCTGGTAAATTTGTTTTTTAACTGTACGGCCCGGTTGGTAATACCGAACATCAAGCCCCAAGTTTGTAACAACTCGATCCATAAGTGTATAAGACTTAAGAATCTCTGTCTCATTCTCTACCACTTTACTTTGCGTGAAGGTATCCATTTCCTTCATCAAACTTTGTTCCGAAATACCCCTCTTCTCGTCTTTCACTAAGACACTGGCTTGCACTGTATATATAGGCGGTTGGTACAATAAGTATATATAAGCAGATGCTAATGCCAAAATCAACGAAAGCAAAAACCAGGGCCAATTGCGCACATACCGTATAAGTAGAGCACGTAGGTTTGGTTGCGTCTCCACTTCGTAAGCCTGGTATGGAATATATGCATTAGTATTCATGAATATGAATGTTAATTACGGCTGACAATAATGGCAATTAAGGACAGGGCACTTATAATTATAGGCAAGAGCACATAAGTCCGATCCGCATTGGCAATCCGGGCTTTTCCCGGCTCTACATAGACAACGTCGTTCGGATGCAGATAATAATAGGGCGACTGGAATACATCGCGCTTTGTCAAATCAACATGATTGAAGGTGCGTTGTCCATTTTCTTCGCGGATGATCAGTACATTAGTTCGACGACCATAAATTGTAATATCACCAGCCAGCCCTAATGCGGCTGGCAATGAAATTTGTCCGTTTGGAATTGAGAAAAGTGATGGGTGAGCTACTTCTCCCGATACGGAAATCTGAAAGTTAACGTTTCGTACGTTTACCGTTGGCTCTTTGAGATAATAGAGCAGTTTTTGTCGAATCAAAGCGGCTGCCTGAGTATTTGTCAATCCTTGGACCGGTTGTTGTCCAATTAGGGGCAATTCAATTTGCCCTGTTTCACTTACTAGGTAGCCGGGTGTATATGGTAACGGAGTTGTCAGACTTACTTGTTGTGGTCCGCCAGCACGCTCGGCCGTAGTGATAGTGGTGTAGGGATTGAAGAATGCTGTCGCTTCGGGGCTAAGGCTACTTACCTGAATAGATAGTACATCGCCTGTTTTAATCGTCTGCATATACTGTGGTACCAGTGCGATCGAGTCTTTTTCGCCCACATTCGCCTGATACAAAACCAGTTCCTTGCTGGAAATGCAACTTGATAAGCTTAGACACAAACCAATAAACCAATACCCTAACTGGGTACGCACGCCACTTATGTTCATACAAGTTACTTCACTAAATTTAGGATACTGATTCTTTGAATAGGGTATTGTCGTGATTTCTGACTCTAAACAGTAGGTGCTAAGGCTTCCTATAAGAAATAGATGGCTTTCGAAATTTCAGTGAGGGAAAAGGCTTTTCCACACGATACACGCTAACAGAAGAAAGTGGTATATGATCAGTAGCCCTCCCATTGTTTTGTGCTATCGAAGCTCTAATGAATAAGGGCGTTAATATAGAAGTGGTTGGAAGGATCGACTTTCTGGTATGCAGTTTTATAGCATGTAATTCCCGGCGTGTGTACGTAAAACGTGTATAGGAAGATACGATCTTTTTATTACAACCATGCATTTCTGGGAGATGGCGCTCGGAAATGGTAACTGGTAAATGAAGTAATACTATTTTCATGTGAATAGTCTATTGATCAAAAAAGAGGGGTCGCAACTGATTCGATAAGTTGTGTTAAGCAATTTAATTTATATTAAGTCGCCCTTTATGTTACTATATCTTCAGATAAACAAGAAATACTATATTGTTTCATTCTATTGCGTTACTATTTATTTCATATTATTACTTGTGTTTATAAAAGTAAATTTGGATATAAGTAGGTGTTACTACATCTACTTCAATGGAATTTTGTGTACAGACTAATGAAATACTGCTTATTATTAAAGTCCAAATTTCAATATTAAATCAAATCGATTTATAAACTTACTATTGGTATATATTATGCATTGTAATAATTACTGTTTTGTAATGCCCAGGAAAAAGAGTGTTTTTGGTCCGCAGTTTCAGTTAATGACCTACAAAACTTTATCAATACTAATTGTACAACCTGTAATCAAAATTAAGACAAAATTTGGCTTATGAAGTGCTCCCCAAAATAAATTATTGAAATAATAAAGGTTATTTAGTACATATGAACGTATTTTTATGTAGGTTTTGGCTATCCTATTTGTTTATCTTTTTTAAAATAAGATTATTAAAGGCAACCTATAGTGTTAATTGAGTTGATGTACTATTAGATTTATTATATAACTAATTCATTTGATTAACGAGCTAATCTGGCCAATTATTTTTCAGTAATTTACTTATTCAATTTAGGTGTTTACTTGATTTTCAATATTTTTTGTTGATTATCTACTCAAAAAATTCAAATAAAGCACTTAGGCTCCCTGATAAGGAAATGCTGTAGCTATAGAAAAGAAGATTACGATGCTTAAAATAAGCCAGGTTACTTTTTTACGCTTCATAAACCATCAGATCAGGCTGAGCATTTGATGAATTTCTGTTGCAAATCTGCCCCAATTAATGAGCAGTTACTTGATTATACTTGCTACTTTTTGCAGGATGAAAATAAACCAAATAGGCAAGCTGGGGAACAATGATTATAACTGTTACATTACGTCGTTTCTACTAATTTTTTGATCTCCACCAAAATGGGGTTCCAGCTTTCACCGCCATTGTAGGTATCGGTGTAGCGTCGTTCGCCATCGGCAACCGTGGCAAAGTCGCCTTGGGTTACTACCAAGCGGGTTTGTCCCTTCTCTTCAGACAAGTCATACGTAACAGTTACGTAGTTCTCTGGAATATCGGCAAGCGTCGAATTTGGGTCGAAGGTAGTGTAAGCTAAATGGGTAGTAGGCTCAATCGCTACAATTGCCCCTTTCACGAAAACCATCGGCTGCCCTTCCCAAACTCCTTGCCAGAGTAATGGACTTCCAACGTGCCAGTCAGAAACGGTTTCGCAACCAAACATGTACTTTTTCGTCTGCTCCGGGTTCGTCAGTGCGTTCCAGACGGTTGCCATTGGTGCCTTGATGAGGATACTGCTTGTTACAATTAATTCATTGGCCATAGGTACGTTGGTTTGGAAGGGCAATACATTCGTGTCAGCTAGAAGACATCTGCTCTTCTGAAGAGATTATTGATCGTTTGCGCAAAGATTAGCTGATGCACTGACAACGGTGTGTCAGCAGGCGTAGGCATAAGATGCAGTCCGCTACGTTGTTTGGTTGTTTTTAGTCACTGACGGCTTGGGCTGAGTAGTGCAGTTGAATTTCCTGCGCCAATCGCTGCATCAGGGTATGCAACGACTCAGGTTGCTCGATAGTTGTTGCATTGCCGTACATCAGCAACCAGCGGGCCAGGCCTTCCAGGTACGGTGTCTGAAAATGCATCCGGATGTGATCGCCCATATCTTCTTCGTATTGAAAGCCGAAGTAGTGTTTCTGTTCGTGCATGTAGCGGGCCGCCTTTTTGCGAAACACAATGGTTACGTATACCATCGGCATACCAACATCCAGTCGTTTCAGGTATTCCTGCAACGTGAGTCGGTCCCGACGGGCAAACCGCTCACCCGTGTCGGTAAGCTGGCGAATGCGATCAATGCGGAAATCGCGGTAGTCCTGACGAATGCGACAGAAAGCAATCAGGTGCCAGCTCATGTGGTAATGATACAGTCCGACAGGTTCTACTTCGCGCTGGGTTTCGGCGTCTTTGTATTGAGAATGGTACTGAATGTCGAGTACATGATGTTGGGCGATGGCTTGCTGAATATCATTGAGAAGCTCATTGGAATACGGAACACGATGGGTGGGTGTGGCTACGTCGATGTGCGCATCCAGATCGGCCAGGTGTTCCTGATCGGAGCGTTTCAACACGGATTTGATTTTATACAGTGCCGATTCGAACTCGGTACGTACGGACTCGTCAGCCCATTTTTCGATTAATTTGCCGCCTAGCATCAGCGCTCTGGCTTCGGCGCTGGTAAACATGACGGGCGGCAGGTGATAGTCGGTCAGGAAGTAGCCAACACCGGCTTCGGCTCCAATCGGCACACCGGCTTCCTCAAGTGAGCGAACATCACGATAAACCGTTCGGAGGCTAATGTCGAACCGGTCCGCTAATTCCTGCGCGCGAACAACTCGTTTGGTTTGCAGGTGGATCAGGATGGCTGTCAGGCGGTCAAGGCGATTCATAGTTGAAAGGCGGGTAAAGCTATTTGCAAATTACGATGGTTCGATTGAACAAGTAGGCACTTTTTTGAGTAACAGTCATAACGCAATTCTAAACTGTATGAGCACGAACAGCCTCCATAACAACACCCATCATCACCGCTTTGAGTTAGACGTTGAGGGTAAACTGTCCATCGTTGAATACCAGCAGGTCGATGATGAAACGCTGGCCCTGACGCACACAGAAGTTGACCCTAGCCTGGAAGGGCATGGCGTCGGTTCTAAGCTGGTCGAAGATGTTTTACAGTATGTTGAGCAGAATAACCTTAAAATTGTCCCGCTTTGCCCGTTTGTTATGGTCTATCTGAAACGCCATCCCGACTGGAATCGCGTCGTTTCGTCCGCCTATAGCATCAACGATTTTTAAGGGATTGAATGAATCGTTCTGTTATAATTGGCATTCTGCTTTTGGGGCTTTGTGTTGATGGCTTTGGTCAACTGATGAGTTACCGCGTGTTGTTTGGTCTTACGACACAGCAGCCCCGGCAGATTGTGCTACGTCAGTGGCAGCAACAGGCGCAGACTCGTTATCTGGTCGTGAACCCACAGACGCTCGAAACGGCTATAACAGCGCTGCCGCCGAACGGCGTGAAAATTCTGTCGTGGTCGAGCCTGATGCAACAGCTAGGCCAAACGCCTTATGGCCGGGCGATGCGGTTTGAGCAACAGCGGGATCAGAATTTGCAGGACGCGGGTATTGAACGTACCGATAAGACCGAACGGGGATTCAGCCTGACAATTGACCTGTGTCCTTCCACAAAACCGCTGACACGCTCGGTTTTTGAGCAGTTGATTAAGGCATTTGAACCGGAAGAAAAGCCAATTCCAGTAACCATTACGGTTACGGGTCTCTGGATGGAGAAGCACCCGCAGGATCTGGCTTATCTGAAAAATTTGGTCAGTCTGGCGGAGCTGGATATCACGTGGGTTAATCATACGTATCATCATCGGTATGATCCGAGACTTCCGTTACCCGTCAACTTCCTGCTCGAACCCGCTACGAACCTGAACGACGAAGTACTGCTGAACGAACAGGCCATGCTGAAAAATGGCCTGAAGCCTTCTATCTTCTTCCGGTTTCCGGGTCTGGTTTCCGACAAATCCGTATTCGATCGCGTGTTGGCGTTTGGGTTATTGCCCATTGGGAGCGATGCCTGGTTAGCCAAAAATGAACAGCCTAAACAAGGCAGCCTAGTGCTGATTCATGCTAATGGGAATGAGCCCTTAGGCATCACGGATTTCATCAACCTGATCCGGCAAAAGTCGCCGTATATCCGCAACAAAACGTGGCTACTCTATGATTTACCAGGTAGCGTAGCAAAGGAAAAGTGAAATGATGTAGGATATAGGGTATATGATGCTTTGATAGCAGGACATATAGTATACATCATATATCTTTTCCCCCTTGTTCCATCTCTTCGATTTTCTGACGTAGCAACCGAACTTCGCTGATGAGTATTTGCATGTCGCTGTCGGCTTGGTCCTGATCATCTTCCACGAAAAAATTGGCCACGTAGCCGGTAAACGTACCGAACAAACCCACCCCGGCAATCATCAGAATAGCCGCAATAAGCCGCCCGATTGTCGTAACGGGAAAACGGTCGCCGTAGCCAACGGTTGTGATGGTCACAAAAGCCCACCAAAGGGCGTCGGATGGCGTTTTAATATTGGCTTCGGGAACGCGCTCGACGTAGAGAATAGCGACGGCTCCGAAAATCATGAGGAGAACAGCGCTAAGTAACACGATCGCCAACGTACCATTAGCCCGGTCACGAAAGAGGTAATGCAGAAATTCACGAATGGAACGAAACGACCGGACCATCCGCAAAATCCGAACGACCCGCACCAATTGTCCCAATCTGAACCAGTCGAGCGCCGGAATACTGGCTAACAGATCGATCCAGCCCCAGCGTAAAAACGCCCATTTGTTCGGCGCCTGGTAAAGTCGCAGAAAGAAATCGAACAGAAAATAAAAACAGATACCTGTATCAATATGATCGAGCAATAGCCGGTTCTGCTCGTCCATAGGAACAAGTTCACGGATGAGCAGGGCGATGACGACATAGACCGATAACACCAGCATAATGACCTGGTGCAGGGTTAATTTCTGGGCTGACGGTTTATCTTTCTTCATGGCGTTCGGGGCTTGGGTGGGTGAATGGGTGAAATTCGATCTTTTTTCTTCACCCACCGCCATAAGTCCGTCACTAGGGCCGGATAAATAGTAACCCCAATGCTGTAATAACTCCCGTTGAAATTCTGGTTGATGGCAGTTTGGAATATGGAAACCCGATAGCCGATCTGGGCACTAAGACCTACCCAGCGTGTTGCTTTCCACTGCCCATACACACCCGCCTGCAACGGCACGAAAAAACTTCGGCGCGATCGGTCAACGGGGGTTTCCTGTCGTAAATTCAGCGGCAATGCGTAAGCGATACCCCCACCAACTTCAACCGGAAAACTCACCATCCATTTCTTGTTGTTGGTCAAATTCCACCAGTACATTAAGCTCACATACCACAAGTCGGTGCGGGTATAATAATCGAGGTTAATGCGCCGGGCCGCGTCGCGTTGCCAGTTAATCAGCCGTAAATACGTAGCATAATTGATCCAGTAATAGCCGAGCGTTAGTTGGTGGCGTTTGGGGCCATACTGAATACCCGCATTAATTCCCCAGACGTTTACGTGCTGGCTTTCAAGAAACGAATCCCTGAAATCGAGGTTAAAGGCCGGTTTAATAAAGAAATGGGATGGTCGTGTCGTATCGACCGGGGGAGTCGAGTCAATCCGGGGCGTCAGAAGTGAACAAACGAACAGGTACAAAGCAACCATAATGCTCTACTAACCTGAAAAATTGCGTTTGGGTTAATCAGGCGTTTTATCAAAATTCAACGTGCGTTCGCAACGCAAACAAATTTACCGGTCCCCGGTCTGCATTGTAACCCGGATGCTGTACTAACTGGTAGTCCAGTGTCAGGTAAAGCGTATGGGCGACTCGGGCTTTGTAAAATACTTCCAGACTATTTTCTGTCCCGTAATTGGGTAAACTATTATCACCCAGCATGAACCCCGTTCCACCCGCATTGAGGAAAGCGATATGATCGGCTGAAATACCGTTTCGGGCTACGGCTATGCCTACTACATCGTTTTGACGGTGCCAGCGCGTGCCACCAATGTACGCGCCTACCGTAAGGCTATTGTCAATTTCCGTAAACGCCCAGGTAGCGGTGTGGCCATCGTTCCAACTGGCTCGCCCGAAAAGACCCCCTACGTCGCCCAGAGGCTGTTCGAAATTTAAGCCCAATCCATATTTGACTCCGCCGTACTGGGTGCCGGTCAGCAAATAAGGTGGATCGGTGGGGTAAGTACCCGTCTGTAATAACTGGGTGGCTGAGCTATAGGTCGGCGCTTTTGTTACGTTACGGAAAGCCAGTAACCGAACGGTTCCCGCGCGAGGCAGTAGCGTGAACTTATGTTCGAGTTCCAGGGTCAGGGCATGGGATTTGCTGATATTCCAATCCAGTACGTTGCCGTTTGCCACCGTGGGCATCAGTGCCGCAGCAATCCGAATCGCATAGTTCGGCCGGATGTATTCGGTGGCGAGGCTCCACGTATAGCCTCGCGTGTTGGCCGGGTAATCCCAGGCGCCCATGTTCATCAGCGACCAGTTCGAAAACTGACTTCTGGGGTCATGTGCGTAGGCGTTGTTATCAAATATATCGGCAATGGAGAATTTGCCCGCCGTTATGACCAGCCGGGACGAAGGGATGGGTTCCTCGACCTGGTTTGCTTCTGATTCGGCTTCTTTGGAAGCCTCTCTGTTCAGCGGAATAATTTGTTCGATGTAAAAACGGGCAACGTATAGGGCTGGCCGGGCGCTGCCGATGCGAAATGTTTCACCATTTGGAAAGCCCGCTATACCAACGGCGGGCGCGTACAGACTTTCGTCATAAGGAGATTGGCTGTCGCGATGACCAACCCCTCGTCCACCCGCGAGTTCGGGGTTCACGTAAACCGCGGCTCCGCGCCATAGCCGACGCCCCAGAAATAGAGTTGTCGTCACTGATAAAGCCGTGTCTGGCAGCGTACTCAACGTATTGCGACCATCATAACCGGCTCCCTTGAAACGGGTGTGCCCCTGTACGATCGTCGTGAACTGAAAATGCAGGCTCCAGTTCTTGAGCGAATCGAGGTAGTTATTGTTATTATCCTGCTGCGCGTGTACGGCTGATCTGGTGGCGAGCGCTAGCACTAAACAAAACCAGCCTCGGGTGTTTCCGGGAAATTTCATGCCGGAAAACTAACAAAAATCGGTTTTATGAGCTAAACTATATTTATAAAGAGCTGATAACTAAGGAACAGGCAGGGGTGCAGTGCACGGCATGTGCCAGTGGGTGAATTTATAAGCCTGCTTTCAATAAATAGCCTACGCCCATAGCTGTATGAATCAATTTGTGGTCAAACCCGCGATCTATTTTCTTGCGTAAAAAATTAATATATACCTCGACTTTGTTGGTGTTGCAGGCCGTATTGTTATCCCATACTTTTTCTAAAATCTGCGCTTTCGAGACAACACGCCCGGCATTTTCGACCAGAAAAGCGAGCAACTGAAATTCACGGGCTGTTAGACTGATACGTTTATTGGCGCGGTAAGCTACTTTTTCGGCGACATTCAGTTCTAAATTATCAATACTCAGAATAGTGGGCGAGTTGAATCCGCCCGTTCGTCGGCGATGCAACGCGTATATACGAGCCAGTAGTTCATCGGGGTCGCACGGTTGGCCTACGTAGTCGTCGGCACCTGCGTACAGGCCCTTGGCTTTATCGGATGGATCATTCAAACCAGACAGCAGCAGCACGGGCGTCGAGTCGTTTTCCTGTCGAAGTCGTCTTATTACGTCGAAACCATCCATGCGGGGTAACTGCGTATCCAGCAGAATCAGGTCGAAACGAGCGTGCAACGCCATGGCCAATCCTGTGTATCCGTCGGTAGCCACCTTCATGGTGTACTGGCGTTCCACTAAGGTTCTGTGCAGGAAGTCGAGATAGTCAGGATCACTTTGAATTAAAAGAATTTTCATACGCCGACACCCTAAATGATGATTGAACCGCAAATGTGAGGCACCAACTTTAAATCGGCTTTAAAGGGATATTAAAACTTCTTTAAAATTTAATTGTATGATTGTGAGAAGAATATGAATTAATACCGATTTTTATTTTTTTAAGAATTAATTAATAAAGCTTTAACCAGACCTTAACCACGGGGTTGCTACTTGCCGCCCAAACCAGCCGGGTTTAGTCGGCCAATATGTAGCTTATGTCTCGTTTTCAATTTATCCGCATCCGTATCATCGGCCTTTTGCTGAGTGGACTTGGTGCCTGTTTACCGCTACTGGCTCAAACTGCCGTAGCCACGCCCGATACCGTTCGACAAAGTCTGC
The DNA here is from genome assembly GCF_900112365.1 of Spirosoma endophyticum. Lineage (GTDB taxonomy): Bacteria > Bacteroidota > Bacteroidia > Cytophagales > Spirosomataceae > Spirosoma > Spirosoma endophyticum. The sequence continues at coordinate 54,744 of NZ_FOLQ01000027.1, forward strand.
CGCAACTCGAACAGAAGTTTGTCGAGCGCAATTTCCAACTGATTGCCCAACGCTATCAGATCGACATCGCTGATGCCGCCATCACGCAGGCTGGTTTACGCCCTAATCCAAACCTGTGGTTTCAGGGTAACTTATACAATCCCGGTACGCGTAAATTTTTGCAGTATGGTCCGCCTACGCAGGCTGATAAAGATGCTGGCATCTACAATAGCGGCTATTACGCCGTACAATTGCAGCAGGTGATTTTGTTGGCGGGCAAACGTAGCAAGCTGGTAGCCCTGGCCGAAAGTAATAAATCGCTGGCCCGGCTGGCGTTTCGTGACATTATGCGAACGCTTCATTATCAGCTCTATACAACCTATGCCAATCTGTTTTATGATTTACAGGGGCTGAACTTATTTGACGAGGAAATAGCCCGGCAGCAGCGCTTGCTTGAATCCTATCGAATTGCACTCCGAACGGGGGGCGTAGCGGCTTATGAAGTAACCCGGCTGGAAGTCGCGATACGTGATCTTCAGGCCAACAGCGCAAACTATCGGACGCAAATTGCTGATGATCAGGCGACTCTTCGCGTTTTGCTGCGTCAACCGGATAAGACGTTCATTATGCCGACCGAACTGCCACCCCTGACAACAACACTTCCTGCGTTAGCCACGGCGCTCGACTCTGCCCAGACAAACCGACCCGACATTGGTCTGTCGCAGGAGCAGATCAACAATGCCCAACGTAGCGTGGCGCTGGAAAAAGCCCGGCGTACGCCCGATTTGACAACGGGTCTGTTATTCGAGAAGTACGGGAATGCTTACAATAACTTTACCGGCTTCCAGCTAGCCATGGACCTGCCGGTGCGAAACCGAAATCAGGGCGCGATTCGGTCGGCAGAAACGACACTCAAAAGCGTGACGGGTGGTCTGGAAAATCAGCAGATTGTGGTGCAGAGCGATGTTCTGAATGCCTACGATAAACTGAATACGTACTACGCGCAATTGAACGCCCGCCCTGACGGCTATCTGGACCGTATTCAGAACATTTCGGTAGAAGCAACTAAGGCGTACAATGCCCGTACGATTGGCTTGCTGGACTATCTGGACAAAATCAGGACGTATCAACAGGCGCAGCTCAACAACATAAATCTGCTGAATAATCTCTTCAATACGCAGCAGTTACTGAATTATACCACCAACACGAGATTCTTTTGATTCATGAAAAAAGTACTCTGTGCCCTGGCCGTTGGGTTGACAATGGCTGCCTGCGGACATAAAAATGAGGAGGCAGAAAAGGCACCAACGTCAAGTGCCGATTCCAGTAGCAGCTATCTGACGGATTCTGTTCGGCAAATGAATCCCGAAGACGAGCTGACACTGAATGGCACGGTTACCTTCGATCAGGATAACGTAGTACGGGTGTTTCCGCTCGTTAGTGGAAACGTCCAGAAAACCACGGCCTCTCTGGGGGCTTATGTTCAGAAAGGACAGGACCTGGCGCTTATTCGCTCGGGTGACATCTCCACCTATACCAACGATTATCAGGCGGATAAGTCGGATCTGGAGGTAGCTCAGCAACAACTTAAGAACGTATCGGCGCAGTATAAAGCCGGTTTTGCCTCGGAGACGGATTTTCTGACAGCCAAAAATAATGTCAAAAAGGCGCAGGACGAGCTGAGTAAATCGTCGAATATCCTTCGCGTATATGGAGGAAGCACAGCCGGAACGGGCGAACCCTCCTTTGCGGTCAAAGCGCCGATCTCGGGGTATATTGTAGAGAAAAACGTCAACGCCGGACAGGACTTACGAGCTGATAATCAGAATCCGCTCTATACCATTTCCAGCCTGCAGCAAATCTGGATACTGGCCAACGTATATGAACAGGATATTCCCGAAATCAAGCAAGGGCAACCGGTTGATATTCAGGTGCTGGCCTATCCCGATAAAACATTTAAGGGTGTCATTAGCAATGTGAGTAGTGTGCTCGATGAACAGGCGCGGGTGCTGAAAGTGCGTATCGTCCTGCCTAACCAGAATGGGCTGCTGAAACCCGATATGTTCGCCACTATTCATGTTCACCTGCCCAACGCGAAGGTATCAAACAGCGCTCAGTCGCTGGCCGTTTCGCAGAAAGCCGTCGTCTTCGACCGCGACCATTACTACGTTATCGTTCAGACGGGCAAGGACAAATATGAAGTGCGAGAAGTGAAAGTGATGAAAAATACGACGCGGTATGCCTTCGTGTCGGGTGGTAATCTCAAGCCCGGCGACACCGTTGTAACGGAAGGTAGTTTGTTGTTATACAATGATTTAACGGACTAATTTAATGAGTGAAAGAACGAAAGAGTGTGTGAGCGATTAGTTAATGCGCTCCTGTTTTATCGCTCTTTCGCCCATTCACTCCGCACCGGCCTTTAGGTTTGAGGGCTGGTAAGAAACCAAGATTTGGGTAGCTTGCCAGACAGACAACCGAGCGGGCTTCCCTAGCGTCTCCGGCCAGGCTCGCAACCTATGGGCCGATTCAGGTCCCGCTCGGTCTTTCTTACTTAACCTCGAATAGAAATTAGGGTGTTGTGACCCATTAGCAAGGTAGCGAGTGATGAGTAAGCTGTCTGATTGTCGAACCATAAAATTAAGCACTTCAATGGACATTCGCCATTTCATTGGGATTGATGTTTCTAAGAACACTCTTGACTGGGCTGTTTACGCGAATAAAGGCATCATCTGGCAAATTCAATCGG
>NZ_FOLQ01000060.1 GCF_900112365.1 Spirosoma endophyticum
CTGTTGGCGGGCTGTCAGTATTTTCCTTTATTTGGGGCGATTTAGTGATCAAGACGCGCTCCATTTTATTACCTACTGTCGCTCACTATCTACCGAAAGCAGGGGGTACTGTTTCTTTGAGCGTAGTAGTCGCACTTTTAGTTCTAATTCAAGTAGGCTGGAAACGGTTAACAAGCACTGAACCTACCCCATTACTATAATTCTTGCAACACTGGGCTCGTTAGCCTTGCCTCGTCCGTCTTTTCAAACGTCCACTTTACTAGGCTGAGCATGAATGATTTTTCGTCTCAGTTTGGGGAGCGTTTTTATAAGAATTATCACGTCTGTTTGTCCTCTTTCGTTTGACTACGCATGCCCAAAAATTTAAATTTTAGAAAGAGATATTTATTAGTACATTTTATGTATTAATACAAATAAATTTTTGCACTTTCTGGGGTAATATTAAAAAGTCATTAATGTTATTTGGAATGAATATAAATAATGAGTTAGCTTTGTCGTACTATTTATACAGTCTACCATGTAGCTGCAACTACATGGAAAAGATTTGATCAGTCTTCACGTAAGCATTTAAGCAACTTTAAGCGGTCAGTATAAATAGAAAGAGCCGGAGGGCTGCAACCATCCGGCTCGGCCTGTCTTGCGACAGGTGCTGTACAATGGGGTAACATTATAAAGCAAATGCAAATTAACAAAATTCTGCATGTAGGACTTCTATGTCTTCTTACTTTTTGTAGCTGGGCTCAACAAAAGGATGGCAGCTTAATTGGAACTATACGGAATGCTGATGGTCAGGCACTTCCTGGAGCATCCATCAGCCTGGCCGACAGAAGCGGAGGTACGTTCGCCGATCCACAGGGAACATACCGGTTGGAGAACCTAAGCGTCGGTAAACACACCGTCGTTATCTCGCATGTTGGCTATCAGAAAATCAGTCAGGTGGTTCACCTGCAGGACGGTCAGTCGACTCGACTGGACGTCGTTCTTAAGCCGGAATCTAACGAATTAAATGCGGTTACCGTAATTGGTCGTACCGAAGTCCAGGAGGTGAACCGGCAGGCCTTCAATGTTACCGCCATTGATGCTAAACAACTTTATAATTCCACGCTTGATCTCAGCAGTGCACTGGACCGGGTTTCCGGCGTACGGGTTCGCGAGTCAGGGGGTGTAGGATCTAATTTCAATCTTTCCCTAAACGGTTTCTCCGGCAACCGCATCCGGTATTTCATTGACGGAGTACCCATGGACAATTTCGGTTCGTCCTTTCAAATCAATAATATTCCGATTAACACCGCTGAACGGCTTGAAGTCTATAAAGGGGTTGTTCCAATCTGGCTGGGTTCGGATGCGTTGGGCGGGGCAATCAACATTGTTACCGGCGATAGAAACCGGAATTATGTGGATGCGTCGTACTCCTATGGCTCATTTAATACGCACCGCACTGTCGTAAACGCAGCGATTACGGGCAAAAGTGGCTTTACGGTGCGGGTGAATGCTTTCCAGAACTATTCGGACAACAACTACAAAGTAACCGTCGATGCCGCCGACATCTATACCGGGGCTTACACGCCCAATGCCGTCGTCAGGCGTTTTCACGATACATATCACAACGAAACGGTGATTGCCAGTGTAGGCGTGGTGGGTAAAAAATTCGCTGATCAGTTGCTGCTTGGGGTTACGCTGGGAAAAAATTATAAGGAGTTACAAACAGGGGCCAGAATGGTGGCGGTTTTTGGTGGCTGGCACAGACGGGGCAATATCCTCATGCCTACGTTGAAGTACCGCAAGGCAAACCTGATCAAAGGCCTCGATGTAACCCTGAACGCGAATTATAACCTGGGCAAAGAGCAGAACATCGATACGTTGTCGGCCCGATTTGACTGGTACGGTAATTCAAAGCCCAATCCGAACGGGGAAGGCCGCGGCCGCAGCCTGTCGAAATACGGCAATAACAATGGACTCGTCACCGCTACGGCTAACTACAGACTAACGGAGCGGCAAGCCATTGCGGTGAGTAATGTTTTCAGTACGTTTTACCGAAAAGGTACGGATGCCTTTAACGAAAGCTTCACGCAGGGCGATGTGCGCCCCCGACTCAATAAAAACGTATTGGGAGTGGGCTACACCTACGACGTGAAAGACAAGTGGAGCACCTCCATTTTTGGCAAATATTTACACCAAAGTACGCCAGGAAAGATCCCATTCGACAAACTTGGTTATGGGGTGGCTACCAGCTATTTCCTGACGCCCGGTTTTCAGTTGAAAGCATCCTACGAGCAAGCCAACCGGTTGCCGGAAGCCAACGAACTGTTTGGTGATGTGGAACTAGTACAGGGCAATCTGGCCCTCAAACCCGAGCAGAGTCAGAACATAAACCTTGGCTTCAACTACAATTTTGCCGCTAAAGAGAATCATCGGTTTATAGTCAATGCAAACGCCATCTATCGCTATTCCGATAATTACATCTATTCCCGGTTCAACCAGAATCAATCGGCGCTGGTGCTGGATAACCTCGACGGCGTGTTTACCCTCGGCGGTGAAGGCGAAGTCAGGTACTCCTACAAACGATTGGTATCAGCGGGTGCAACCCTCACGTATCAGAAGTTGGAGAACCGGCAGCAGTATGTGTTTGACAGCAACGGCAATCTGGTCCTGAGCCCGGTCTACAAGGATCAAATGCCCAATATTCCGTACTTCTTCGGCAATGCGGATGCTTCGATTACACTGAGGGATCTAGGGCAACGAGGAAACGTACTGAACATTGGCTATAACCTGCTATATGTGCATAAATTCTGGTTGTACTGGCCCAGTCGCGGGGGCGATAAACTGAGCATTCCCCAGCAGGTTAGTCATGATCTGAACGCGGTGTATAGCCTGATGAATGGCCGATACAATATCGGTCTGGAAGCACGTAACATTTCTGACAATCGCCTGTACGACAACTTCAGCTTACAGAAGCCCGGTCGGGGCTTCTACGTTAACTTTCGCTATTTCTTCAATTCGTTTACCATATAATTCTATGAAATTTAGATCGACTCTCGCGCTGGCTGTCGCTGCGGGAATGCTGTCCTCATGCAGCGAGAAAAGTGAACCTGCACTCGACAATCCAGGCAATTACATATTAGCGGTTAGCCCTGCGGCCTCCACCGGGGTGGCGGATTATCTGCTGACGGCTCAAAATCTGGACGCCGGCACCATCTCCACGGCAGGCAATGGGGTGGAGCAGGACGGAACGTACCGTTACTACGTAACGCACAACGGAAAGTTCTTTAGTATGCTCTATGGTCAGGGTAATCCCGGAGCCGTTACCGCCTACAATATCCAGGGTGGTAAGCTGACTAAACTGACCAATTTTCAGACCGAAACCGTACAGGCTTTTGCGCCGGTTAATGATGACCTGCTGCTGTTTAAAATTTCAAGAAGCCTGACGGCGCCTACCTCAAGCTGGTACAAGGTGAATACGAACAGCCTGACTATCTCTTCCGAAGGTACGGTGAATACCCTCGACCTGACCGGACTGGGCGAACTGGCTCATTTTACCTGGATCAAACAGGTGGGTACCAGACTATTTGCGCCGTACCAGACGATCAACGATCGAAACTTCAACACGGCTTATCCCAATCAGGCGTCCATTGCGATTTTCAACTACGCCGACATGAAGCTTGAAAAAGTGATCACGGATAAGCGGGCCAGTTTTATTGGTAAGTATTTTCAGGATGGCCTTTCTATTCAGGAAAATGGGGACATCTACGCATTTTCTCCCGCAGCAGCCACAACCGGTGGAACAATTTCGACTACTAAACCCTCCGCTATCCTGAAAATCAATTCCGGCACTACTGAGTTCGATCAAACCTATTTCTTCGACGTGGAAGCTGCCAGCGGTGGGATGAGTATTACTACCTGGCTGTACGTAGGCAACAATACGTATATCGTGAACGCGGCGGCAAAGGCTGAAAAAACGGGGGGGTTCCCAGCTGGAAAACGTATTGGTATCGTAAACGTGGTCGATAAAACTTACAAAGCCGTCACGGGCATGCCCGACGTAGCGAGCATCTCCAACCTGACCACCACCAACTATACCCCCAAAGATGGCAAAACGGGCTACATCGGGATCAACTTAACGGATGGTACCAGCTATATCTATAAGATTGATGCCAGCACGCAAACGGCTACCCGTGGCCTGAAAGTGGAGGGCGGTGCCGTTACCGCCGTCCAAAACCTGAAATAAGACATTCTGATGCTACCGAACCGGAAGCTTTCAGGGATTTTCCGGTTCGGTAATTTTATCCTGCACAATTGCCCAATCACTCCCAATGGCTTATGATCACCACCTTGTACTTCATCCAGTTTATCGCCTTTTATCTTTGGCAAATTACGGCGTCTAAACGTCAGCCCATGGGCGGTTTATGGACCTACGCGCTGGCGAACAAATCGCAGACACGTCTTATTGGGGCGTCCTTATTACTGGTCGCCTGCGTAAGCTTCGTTTTTCAATGGGGTCTGGCGAGCGGCATCTTTGCCTTTTTTGTAGGGTTGATGGCCGTGGGTTGTCTTTCGGTGGTCATCGAACCATTTAATTACCTGCGTATACAGAGCGTTGCTGCAATTTACGGGTGTTGTGTGCTCTTAGAAATAATCCTCTAGTTATGCCAGCCAATAAAAAATACCTGACCAAATCGCCCTGGATAAAATTATCTAAACTACTGGCAGGTTCGCTGGGCGGCTACCTGGTGACCGTAAGTTTTCACGCGGCCCTAACCCGCGTGTTTCAGAAGGAATACGTCATGGTAACCTCCTTCATAACGGGCTACCTACTCTGGGCAACGCTTTTACTGGTTGCTTTCCTGATTCCGCAAGCCTGGAAGACCTGGGCCATCTATGTACTGTTAGTAGGGGTATTTTCAGGCATTTACTTTAGTTAGAATCGGTTACGATTATGGATAACAGGAAATACAACATTTATTTCAACACCCATACGGTTAGCGGCATTATTATCTGCGCGATTTTGTACGTCATGTTCTTTGCCGGTTCGTTCTCGTTCTTTAAAGACGACCTGGCTTCGTGGCAAAAAAATGAGTCCTATTTGAGTCCTGAAGCGGGAGTAAAAAAAGATTTTAACGGCATTCTTGATTCACTCGCCAAACATCATACGTTAAAAGGGCGTGATTTTGACATGACGATGCAACGCCATCAGGCGGGTGTATACGTTGCTATGACGGCCTCGCACGACCCGATCGTGCAAAAACTAAAGAAGCCGAAAAAGAAACCGGAAGGCAGGCGTGGTCGGGGCAGAGGCCGGGGAGGAGATGATGATTTAGCGTTCTTTACGTATGATTTCAGCAAACAGCAGGAAGCCGATTACGCGTCAAGTTATACCATCGGTGAATTTTTGTACCGGCTACACTTTTTAGCGCAACTTAACCAGGTTTTTCCTTTCCGCATTGGCGTACCCTTTGGGTATATGCTGGCCGGTATTGTCTCCTTTATCTTTCTGTTCGCCCTTATCACCGGGCTACTGCTGCATTGGGACAAGATTGTATCGAATTTCTTTACGTTCAGACCCTGGAGTAAGCGCAAGACGCTATGGACCGATCTGCATACGGTTCTGGGGGTGATCGGTTTTCCGTATCAGCTCGTGTTCGCGATAACGGGCGTCATTCTGATCTTCAATTCATTCCTAATCGTTCCCTATACAAAGTTGTTTTACAAGGGCAATGACGAAAAAATTTATAAGGACCTGGGCTATGGCGTGAAGCAGGAATTTACCTATGCGAACAAGGCGTTGACCGCCAAATTCGATATTAATCAATTGGTTACGCAGACTGAACATAAATGGCAAAACAGCGATGTCAGTTTGGTTGCCATACGAAACTACGGGGATGAAAACATGCACGTAGTGATCCAGGGAAAACCCCATACGGACGTCCAACTCAATGGACAGGGAGAGCTCGTTTACCGGATACGCGATCAGAAGATCCTTTCGGAACGTACCCCGCTGGAACCGGCATCGTATATACATACGGTCAGAGGACTCATTTTACGGCTGCATTTTGGCGATTTTGGCGGCAGGCCCTTGCGGGTGATTTATTTCGTTTTGGGAATTCTGGGCTGTATCGTTATCAACTCAGGTGTCATGATCTGGCTGGTAGCCCGAGACAATAAGAACATTCCAGCTCGTAAACGGACATTCAATTTCTGGACAGCCAACGTATATATCTCCTCCAGCTTAAGTATGTTGCCCGTTACGGCTTTTACCATGACAGCCCTACTGTTCCTCACTAAACCGGGCCAATCGGATATCTATCACTGGTACTTTTATTCATGGCTCGCCCTAAGCGTTTACTTCCTCATTCGGAAAGATCTCGCCCTAGTGAATCGGCAATCGTTACTCTTATCCGTAGTAACCTGTTTTGCGATACCTCTAGCCAACGGTGTCATACGTGGTAACTGGTTTTGGAACACCTTTCAACGTAACGCTTTCGACATCCTATTTATCGATGTACTTTTTCTTTGCCTAGCCATTATCAGCGGAGTTATTCTGTGGAAGCTAGAACAGGAAAAGCGTTCTCAGGCAAGTCCAGCACCGGTAAAGGAGAAAGTTGGGCAGTTAGGCGCTGCCTGATAGCGTATTCATCTTATCTGATAACACACCAGCCTTCCTGATTCATTTAATTGTCTATTTTAAAACCTTGCTATGAACCGATTACGCTTTCTTGTCCTGATTCTTTTTGCCTTCAACGTAGCAGACGTATATGCCCATGCGTTATGGATACAGACCAGCCCAACTGGCAAAAAGGGCCAAAAGCAAACAGTTACTGTACTCTATTCTGAACCGGGTGATCCATCTGAAAAGATTAGCGACTGGTATTCCGATGTTAAATCATTTGAACTTTGGCTAATCGGCCCCGGTGGACAAAAAACCAAGCTACCTGTAAGCCCCGCTCAGGATCATTTCACGGCGGAATTCACGCCCGAGCAGGACGGAATTTATACACTTGCTGTAGGTCATGGAGCCAAAGATCTAGGTGGCACTACCAAATATCAGTTTAATGCGACCGCAGCTGTAACCGTTGGCAAGGTAGCTTCCTTGTCAGTAGCGCATCCAAACGAGTTAAACGTGTCGGTGTCCGAAGCCGGGAAGGGTTATGTTGTGGGGAAGCCAGTCGCCTTAGCCGGTATTTTTAATGAAAACCCGGCCGATAAACTACGGGTTGCGGTTCACTCACCCAGCGGCTGGAATAAGGAAATTCAAACCAATACCAACGGTATCGCCGAGTTTACCCCCCTCTGGCCAGGTCGCTATTATATTGAAGCCAGTAAGACTGACAAGATGGCCGGGGAACAAAATGGCAAGCCTTATCAGGCTATATGGCGCTGTGCAACCTACGTGATTGACGTGGCAGAGAAGTAGTCATGTGGCCGCATTGCCATTCCGTAAGTGCGAACTATACAAAAGTCTTCTAGAAGCACATTTAACAATCTCATTTAATGCCCATTTTGTGGTACAGATTCACATGCTTATATCGTTCTAACAAAGACACATACTATTATACTCCATCAGCTTACCCTATTAGGCTAAACACAGAGACGACATCAAACAGAATGAGGAACTTGATGGAGTGAACTTTTGTAGTTATCTTAATCGAAAACTTCATTGCCATGGCCCTTGCATTGCCGATTATAGCCTCCAACCCATCCTTACTGCCCCGGCTCTTGACCGAGCAGGAGATCATTGCCCGTAGTCGACAAGGTGTGCTCCGCGCCGAGGCCGACCGCGTGGCCGGTTTGGTCGGCTTAACCGATAAGGAAGTGGCGGC
>NZ_FOLQ01000003.1 GCF_900112365.1 Spirosoma endophyticum
GGTCCGTATCTCAGTACCCATGTGGGGGCCAATCCTCTCAGAACCCCTACTGATCATCGTCTTGGTAGGCCGTTACCCTGCCAACTAACTAATCAGACGCAAGCCCCTCTCAAACCCATAAATGTTTACCCCAACTACCAGGTGATAAATGGGAACCGTGCGGGTTTACCCCAGCTTTCGCCGGGCTATCCCCCAGTTTGAGGCAGGTTGCTTACGCGTTACGCACCCGTTTGCCACTGTTCTTGCGAACCGTTCGACTTGCATGTATTAGGCCTGCCGCTAGCGTTCATCCTGAGCCAGGATCAAACTCTCCATCGTAAATAATTGTGTGACTAACCAAAGCTAATCACGATGTTTATAGCCTTATTAAGTGCTAACCTATTGATGTCAATACGTCAAAGAACTGTCTCTCTTTCGAGATGGTGGTCAACCGTTGTTGACCTTCCTTATATTTGGGAGTGCAAAGGTACGGCACTCAATTATCTTTGTCAAGAAAAAGTTAAAAAATATTTTCGTTAGTTACACAACTCTTTATTTCTTAACTTATTGATAAAAAGGCTCTTATATAATTTTATCTGCCTCTCTTCTCTGATTTGGGAGTGCAAAATTAAGAGACTTTTATACGAAATGCAAGTGTTGTTCTAAACTTTTTCAAAAATATTTATTCACCTTGTAGAAAGGGATATCCATAATGTTTTGGCGATACATAGGTCTCTTTTATAGTACGAGCTGAAACCCAGCGATATAGGTTTAAGGCTGATCCTGCTTTATCATTTGTTCCCGATGCTCTTGCTCCCCCAAATGGTTGTTGCCCTACGACAGCTCCTGTTGGTTTATCATTGATATAAAAGTTCCCTGCAGCATTCTGAAGGCTGTGTGAGACCTGTTCGATTACATAGCGGTCTTTCGCAAAGATTGATCCTGTGAGCGCATATGGTGACGTATCATTCACAAGTTTTACTACATTTTCAAACTCAGAAGGCTCATAAACATATATAGACAGGACAGGCCCAAAAATTTCCTCACACATGGTCCGGTACTTCGGATCGTTCACTTTCAATACGGTTGGCTCAACAAAATACCCTTTTGATCCATCGTAGTTACCTCCTGATACGATACTCACCTGGCTATTTTGCTTCGCTTCATCAATATAGGCAGTAATTTTTTTGAAAGATTTTTCGTCGATCACGGCGTTAATGAAGTTTGTAAAGTCTTCGGTTACGCCCATTTTCATTTTCCCCAAGAATTGTTTCATTCTGGCTTCAATAGCTGGCCAGAGGGTTGACGGCACATAGGCACGGGACGCGGCTGAACATTTCTGGCCTTGGTATTCGAAAGCTCCCCTTACCAATCCCGTAGCTACTTCGTCAGAATCCGCTGATTTATGAACCAGCACGAAATCTTTTCCACCCGTTTCACCCACGATACGTGGATAACTTTTGTACTTGTGGATATTGGCGCCAATTGTTCCCCAGATTTGTTGAAAAACACCTGTGCTACCCGTAAAGTGTATTCCAGCAAAATCTTGGTGATTGAATATGACCTCACCGGCAACTGGCCCATCCACATAAATAAGGTTGATAACTCCATTTGGCAAACCGGCTTCCAGAAGCACTTCCATTATTACTTTAGCCGATAAGACTTGCGTGTAAGCGGGTTTCCAGACAACCGTATTGCCCATTAATGCAGCTGAGGTAGGGAGGTTGCCAGCAATAGCAGTAAAATTGAATGGCGTTAATGCAAAGACAAAACCTTCAAGTGGGCGATATTCCAATCGATTCCAGACTCCTGGCGATGAATTAGGCTGTTGTCGGTAAATATCAGTTGCGTAATGAACATTAAAGCGTAAGAAGTCAATCAGTTCGCAAGCTGAATCAATTTCAGCTTGATACGCATTTTTTGATTGGCCCAGCATAGTGGCTGCATTGATCCGAGCCCGGTAGGGACCGGCAATAAGATCGGCGGCTTTTAGAAAAATGCTTGCCCGATGCTCCCATGACAAATTTGCCCAAGCATCTTTGGCGGCTAAAGCAGCCTCAATCGCTTGATTAACATGCTGACTGTCACCTTCATAAAAATAACCTAGCGTATGCTGATGGTCATGGGGGGGGGCAACCCGAAGTTTTCGATCGGAACGAACTTCCTGTCCATCGATATACATGGGAATATCGGTTTCCTGTGAGCGAAAATCCTGTAAGGCTAGTTTAAGGGCTTCACGCTCAGGTGAACCGGGGCGGTACTCTTTAACCGGTTCATTGGCCGGGGTTGGTACGTTAAATAATCCGAAAGACATGATGATGTGTACGAGTTTTCACAAATTTACGGATTACGCTACGTATCCAATTCATACACATTTATCCAATCATCTACATTTGTTTTCCACATTTCATTAGCTCAAATTCGATTCATTGGGCTGATTTGACGTACTTTGTTATCCTATTTTGATTTTACTTATGCGTTTTTATAGCACGAATAGCCCGCAAACTTCGGTAACTGCCAAGGAAGCTCTTTTTCATAGTATGCCTTCGGATAAAGGTTTGTACATGCCAACACCCCTACCCCGTTTGGGTGCTGACTTCTTTGAAGCTATTGCAGGACGATCGTTAGCCGATATTGGTTTTGCCATCAGTCAGGCTTTATTTGGGACTGAAATAAGTAACGCAGATTTAGAAGAACTTACCCACCACGCGTTTCCATTTGATACGCCAGTCGTTGAATTGGAACCTGGTAAAATGGGTGTTCTGGAGTTATTTCATGGACCATCTTTGGCTTTTAAAGATGTTGGAGCACGTTATATGGCTGCTTTGATGTCTTATTATTCGAAGCAAAGTGATAAAGAAGTAAATATCCTCGTTGCAACTTCGGGCGACACAGGTGGAGCCGTTGCCATGGGCTTTCATAATGTGCCGGGCGTTCGCGTCTCGATTTTGTATCCAAGTGGGCGCGTTAGTGAGTTACAGGAAAAACAGCTTACTACACTTGGCGGTAATGTGCAGGCGTTCGAGGTAGATGGTTCTTTTGATGATTGCCAGGCTATCGTGAAGCAAGCCTTTATTGATCTTGAGCTGAATTCTCAATTGTCTTTGTCATCAGCTAATTCAATTAATATCTTTCGGCTTATTCCTCAAGGGTTTTACTACGTTCGGGCATATGGCCAAGTCCGTCAACAGGAGAAGCCTGTCGTTTTTTCGACGCCAAGTGGCAATTTTGGAAATCTGAGTGCTGGAGCTATGGTTCAGCAAATGGGTTTACCGATAGCTCATTTTGTCGCAGCAACTAATTTAAATCAGGTTGTACCGGTCTACCTCGAAACTGGTATCTATTCTCCTAAGTCTTCAATTGCCACCATTTCAAATGCTATGGATGTGGGGAGTCCAAGTAATTTTGTTCGATTAGCAAATCTCTACGGCAACGATTACGACCGTTTTAAGGCGAATGTTTCTGGCTATTTCTACAATGACGATGAAACACGAGCTGGCATGCGACAAATTTATGATCAATATAGCTACGTCACCTGTCCTCATACGGCTATTGGTATAATGGGCTTGCAAGCTTACATGAACGAAACCAAGAGCGATTTTGTGGGTGTCGCTTTAGCAACTGCGCATCCATCGAAGTTTAAGCCTTTGGTTGAGGATGTATTAAATAAACCAGTTGATGTACCCGAACGATTAGCAATTCTAGCGGATCGAACAAAGCAAAGCATTCATATTCCTGCTTTGTATGAAAGTTTTAAAGAATCTTTACTTCAAACTGTGTCCTAAAACTCAGGGTTATCCACAAAAAGGGCCTATTTCTAGCAGAAATAGGCCTTTTTTGTGGATAACCCTGTTCAGAACTGATACGTTTTGTGAACAACTAATTTACTGTATCTCCTCGTAATGCCCGGAAGCGTTTACGGGCTTCTGCTCCGTATATACTTCCGGGATACTGTGTTAATACTTTCTGATAAGCCTCCATTGCTGCATTTTTGTCTTTAAGTCGTTCCTCGTAAATTCTTGCCTGAGTGAAAAGAGCGTCGTCCCCCAGAATGTCATTTGGATATTTACTAACGATTTTCTTCAGGTCTTCAAGTGCTTCAGCTGTTTTACCCTGTTTCAGATACGTATTGGCTCGCAGCCATAGGATCTCATCCACTAAGCTATGGTCAGCATATTTGGTCAACATCTGATTCAGCGCACTTACTGCTTCATCGGTTTTATTCTGGAAGAGCAGTAAATCAATTGATGCATATTCGCGCATGGCTGCTTCTGTGCTATCTAAGCCGGTGTTATCCACAATTAATAAACTTAACTGCTCAGCATCATTAGCGATTTCGCGGGACGTAGCTAATTTCAGCACGTCGAGCAAATCTTTCGCAACGACTAGGTTGCCCCTGTAATAATGAAGTTTAGCGTTTTTTAACTTAGCTTCATACCCTAACAATTCTTCCTTCTGCGATTTTTCAACCTGCGAATACAGCAATGTAGATTCCCAAGGTTCTCCTTTGAGCAAGTAGATATCACCTTTGTCAAGTTTACAGCGATCCACAAAGTTTTTGTCCGTTTTTCCTAAATCAATGGCCATGTCCAACACAGTTAGGGCTGTGTCTTTGCTATCGAGGTAATTACCGTAAAGGTTAGCGGTACTACGTAACGCTTCGAGCGTCTTAACGTTTGTACCGATCTCCTGCAACATTCGTTGATAATCGCCAATGAGTTTTCGAATTTCAAGCTTATCTACTGGGTATGTATTTTTCACCTGCTCTTCCCGAGCATTGATAACGAGTCGGCGCGCAAATGGATAAAGCTGGCCCTGTGGATAAGTTGTATAAATATATTCAAATGCCTCAGCCGCTGTTCTGTATTCCTTGTTATTCATGGCCAGCATGCCCAGATCATAGACCCGACTACCATTCAATTTCATGCGTTTATCGGTAGCTTTCTCCTGTAGCAGAGCGCGGCTAAATTTTTGCTTCTGGACAAAATACCAAATCAGGAGTTCATTGTATGCTAATTCGTTCGGCTCTAACTGAATCTTGGAGTACAAGGCTTTTTCCACAAGTGGCTCATCTTTGGTGTTGATGAAGCCCTGCAGTGCGGCTAAAACAGTTTCTTTCTTATCTGACTGCTTACTGGTTGTAATGATTTCATCAATCGCTTTTTCAGTTTGACCCGTTGCTTTGTATAGGCTCATCAATTCCTCACTGTGAGCCGTTGGATCTTTACTGACGTCACGTATCGTTTCAATCGATCGGATTGCCCAGCGCGTCTCTCCTGCTTCGTTGAAGGCAGTCGCAATCTTTTCAAGTTTAGGAACAGATGATTTGCTGGCTTGAATAGCTGCTGTATAATGTGTTTTTGCCAGGGTTGTATCTCCCTGTTGGGTTGCCAGTTGGCCGCTTAGCAATTCGTAGTAGGCCCGATTCGGTTCGTCGCTACGTTGCTGCTTGCGCAAGTACTTGATCGCATCTTCTCTTTTGTTGCTTTTTTGCAGACTATATACGTATCGTGATAGTTTATCCCACGTTACGTCTGTTTTTAACAACTTGGCATACTCGCTGGCTGCTTTATCAAATTCGCCAGCTTTATAATATTCTTCAGCCAACGCTGCTCCAGTCTGTCCCCAGGCCAACCCCATCGACAACACCCATAGTAATGCGATAATGACTTTTGACCTTATTAACATTTTATAAAAAAGCTTTTTAAAAGAAACGTTATTATACCTATTAGTCGTGTGGATATGTGTACAAACTGGTTGTCCACTTTTTAAGTTAATCAATGTGGATAAAAGTAGCAAGATATCCACAAGCTTTACTTTACTTATCCACTTGTAACAGATTCATTTCTAAATAAATAACATTTTATCCACATTATTATTATTTTAA
Organism: Spirosoma endophyticum; assembly: GCF_900112365.1. Classification (GTDB taxonomy): domain Bacteria; phylum Bacteroidota; class Bacteroidia; order Cytophagales; family Spirosomataceae; genus Spirosoma; species Spirosoma endophyticum. The sequence continues at coordinate 5,867 of NZ_FOLQ01000003.1, forward strand.
CCTTGTGGATTTGTGCATAGTTTTTATACACATATTTTACTGGGGAAAATTTGTGGAGCTAGTTGTGATATGTACGCGTTTCTCCACATATGCTACCTCTTTAAAATGGTATGTGGATTACTTCGCTACTCTTCCACATGTATGCATACGTTTGTGAACAAGTTTTCCACACCTACTATCTGGTTATACACATGTTTATTCACACTAAAATTTAACTTTTTTAATTTAGAATTGACCTTTACCGTATAGGCATAAATAAGCGATATTATTCAGAAAATCAGGTGGATAATCAGTCTTTCTTGAAGAGATAGATTAGGCTGGAGTAATTACCCGTGTGTTTAGCTTCTGCATTTGATGACAAACCTATCTGTACACTTTTTAAGTAATTGGTTTTTCCAGTCTGATAACGAGTACTAAGCATAGCTATATAAAACGCATCGAACAGCATAGGGCGTTGACCAACTAATTTGAAGCTATGCTTCTTGAAAAGGGGTTCTATCGTTGAAGGTGTAAAGTGATGTGAGTGCCTTGGCACATCGTAGGCAGCCCAGTATTGCTTAAAGGCACGAGCATCGTAGGAATCCGAATTCGGCACTGCAATTAATAAGGTACCCTGTTCGGCAAGCAGTTTATGAAGTTGTGGAATGGTTTCATTCAAAGTAGGAATGTGTTCGAGCACATGCCATAGAGTGATAATATTAAATGGCTTTACTCCTGCCAGTGATTTCAGATCAGGTTTAATTTCGGCTTGCAGTTTTTTTAAGGCTAAAGCGCGCGCATCATCATCTGGCTCCATACCTGTTACCTGCCACCCCCCTAATTGGCAACTTTCCAAAAAAGCTCCTGTTCCACAACCTACATCTAATATAGTACCCTGTTTATTTCCATTCAACTTTCTGATCAAATTCAATTTCGACTTTAATGTATAGTTTCGAACTAGACGATATGCTGTGTTAAGTAAGCCGCTGCTTTCATCATTATGCGAGATGTACTGCTCAGATTTATAATATGAGCCAACTGAATCAGCATCAGGTCGGGGATTCGTAAGTCGGAAACTGCACTGCTGACATTGCTGGATAGCAAAATTCTGATTACTCACCAAATAATCTTTACAGGCTAAAAATGAATCGAACGTTCTGTTGCCGCAGACTGGGCATTGACTTATGGTTTCCAAAACTTTGAATTGACTTTAGTAAAACAAAAAAGTTCTGATTATATGCAGTAGGCAATTTATAATCAGAACTTAGATAAAACTGTTACCGGCCCATATAGACCAATAAAATAGAAACATCGGACGGGCTGACGCCACTAATTCGAGATGCCTGACCAATCGTAGAAGGACGCAATCGCTTTAATTTTTCCTTTCCTTCGAAAGAAAGTGCCTTTAATCGGTCATAGTCAAACGTGGGATTTATTGACAGGTTCTCCCACTTGTCTAACTTGTCCGCGTTCTGTTTTTCACGATTAAGGTAGTCTTCATATTTTATTTCAATAACAGTCTGTTCTATTACCTCCTCCCCTACCCTAATCTCTGGCATGTCAGCTACTAATTTCAGTAAGTTTTTTACGTCTTCCTGCTCAATCTCCGGCCGCTTAAGCAAAGTATAAAAACTGCTTTTTTCACGTAGCAGAGCGCTTCCTTTGGTTTCAAGCCAGCTATTTATTTCTTCTGGTTTCACTTTTGCAGTTCGAATTGAATTGGTCAATTCGGCTATACCAGCTCGTTTAGCCGTCATGGTATCATAGCGTTCCTGCGAAGCTAAACCGATAGCGTAGCCTTTTTCTGTAAGCCTTAAATCAGCGTTGTCCTGCCGAAGTAATGTTCGATATTCTGCTCTGGAAGTAAACATACGATAAGGCTCCTCTGTACCTTTCGTGATGAGGTCATCAATCAGAACACCTATATATCCTTCAGATCGTTTGATGGTAAATTCGGCTTCTTCGTACGCATTTCGATGCGCATTTATGCCTGCCATGAGTCCCTGGCAAGCTGCTTCCTCATATCCTGTCGTCCCATTTATTTGGCCAGCGAAGAAGAGATTATGTACAAGCTGAGTTTCTAAAGTTGTCTTTAATTGAGTCGGCGGAAAAAAATCATACTCAACGGCATACCCCGGACGAAACATCCGTACATTCTCAAAACCCGGAATTTTACGTAATGCGTTGTATTGAACAGTTTCCGGTAATGAAGTAGAGAAACCATTAACATATATCTCCACGGTATCCCAGCCCTCTGGCTCTACAAAAATCTGATGCCTATCTTTATCTGCGAAGCGATTTATTTTATCTTCAACAGAGGGGCAATAGCGAGGTCCCAACCCTTTTATTCGGCCAGTGAACATTGGTGACTTGTCAAAGCCGGTTTTCAGTTCATCGTGTACTGCTTGATTTGTGTATGTGACCCAGCAACTACGTTGTTTTGTTAGAGCGGGTGTATCTGTGTAAGAAAACTTGCCTGGTTTTTCATCACCTAGCTGTTCCTCCATTAAGTCGTAATTTAAGCTTCGGCCATCTACTCGTGGTGGAGTACCCGTTTTCATACGACCTGACTCAAAACCTAAACCAATCAATTGTTCGGTTAAACCCGTTGCAGAACGTTCGGCGGTTCGACCTCCACCAAATACTTTTTCGCCGATAAACATCTTTCCATTAAGGAACGTACCGTTTGTCAAGACAACCGATTTGGCAATAAACTCAACGCCTAAACTTGTTTTTACTCCCGTTATCCTACCATCTTTTACTAAGACTTCATTGACTGTATCCTGCCAGAAATCAATATTCCTGTTTGATTCTAATGCTTTTCTCCATTCCCAGGCAAAAACATTTCGATCGCTTTGACAACGTGGACTCCACATGGCAGGTCCTTTTGAGCGATTTAGCATCCGAAATTGAATCATGCTTTTATCACTAATGATACCCGACAAACCACCTAAAGCATCAACTTCACGTACGATCTGACCTTTGGCAACTCCACCCATGGCAGGATTGCAGGACATTTGGGCGATTGTCTGCATATTCATTGTTATAAGTAATACACTGGAACCCATGGTTGCTGCTGCACTTGCTGCTTCGCAACCCGCGTGCCCTGCCCCTACTACAATGACATCGTATGAAGAATACATTTCTAGTGTTTTTTAAAAAAATGTTTCACGTGGAAACTTTTCACAAAATTGTTGAAAGTTGATGAAAAGATAAAACGTGATCGAAATTGCAATATCTAGGCAACAAAAAACCGCAGACCTTTGTGCCAAGTCTGCGGTTTAAAAGTGAAAGAGAAATTACTTACTCACTTTTTGTAAATACTGATTTGCTTCTTTTTTATAAAATAGGTTGTAGTTCGGCGTAACTGAACGCAATACTTCAATCTGTTTCGTTTTGTTCTGTAAATTCGTAGAGTCAAAGAAAGAAGGAGTACTACGTTTGGCTGATTTAGCTGCTTCTGCTTCCCGTTTTGGATCTTCTTCTTGCTGTTTAAGGGCTTTCTCCGATTCAAGTAAACGAGTGAGAATTTCATTTTGCCGATTGATAGTGGTTGGATTAACGCGTTTGTTGACTAAGTCAGTTTCTGCTTCATCCATCTTTTCCATCAAATCTTTTACCTGCTTCTCCTGCATTTTACCCGCTTCAGTGCCTTTTGCATTCTCTTCTAATTTCTTAAGCATGCTACGTATCATAGCTTGTTGAGCCGCCATTTCGGAAAGCTCCTCAGAGAGGCCCCTTCCCGACTTGCCTCCTTTTTGCAATTCTTTCATCTTACCATTGAGTTGCTTTTGCATCTCACTCATCTCACCTTCGCCGGGTTTACTACCTTTTTTATCGCCTTTACCCTTGCCTGGCATTGCCATTGCGTTCATTTGCTGCTGCATATTTTTCAATACATCACTCAACATTAGGGCTAAATTATTGATAGAAGTCATAGCAAATTGCTGCTTGGAAGAAGCCATGTTTAAGCGCCGGTCACGCAATTGCTGAACACTTTCGTCCATGTACGACTTCATGTTCGTTAATTCGCGGGTAACAAATGATTGAATTTGCACCACACGGCTGGCCAAGGCGTTCAGACTATCTTCAATAATCTTGGCGTCATCCTGCAGTTTTAGCTGCTCCTGAGAAAGCTTAGTGACACGGGGGTCCTGCAAACTCATACCCCGGAAATCTTTCATCACTCGCTCCTGCCCAAAGGATAACGTAATGAGGTTGTCAAGGATGTTCCGTAAGTCGTCCATGTTCTCCTGCATCTCTTCCATTTCCGAAGATTGCATAGATTCTTTCATGGCTTTACTCATGGCTTTCATTGATTTTGCCGACTTTTTCTGAGAGGAAGCAGCCTTCTTACCTTGGTCGCTTTTCATGCTTTTTGTCGCTTCCTCCATTTCCTTTTTAATGTCCTCCTGCTCTTTTTCGGAAGGATCTGGCTTATTTAAATCATCTTTCTCTGCCTGCTTCTCAAGTTCCTTTAGTTGGTCCTGCGTGTTTTTAAAGTCTTCCTGAGACTTCTCCTGTTGCTTTTGCTGCTCCTGAGATATCTCATCTTTCTTGTTATTTTCCTCGGCTTGCTTCTCTAGATTTTCAGCCTGCTTCTCTAAGTTTTCAGCGATGTTGTTAACCTTCTGTTCTAACTGCATTTGCTTAAAAAGCTTCAGGGCACGGTCTAAATCACGCTCCATATTCTTCTCTTTGCGACTTAGCTTTTCGAGCATATCAGACGCCTTCTCATCCTGCTTACGCTCCAGCAATTGTTTTAACTGCTCATATAGCTGTTTGGATTCTGGGTCAAGCAATTCACTAAACAGCTTTTGAAGTTGCTCCATTTTATCCCGCATCGCCTGGTTTTTCTCAGCGAATCGTTGTTGAGTATCGTTTGTCTTCTGGAGTTGCTCCTGCAGTTTCTGTACTTCCTTCATTAACTCTTCGCGCTTTTGCAAAATGTCCTGAAGCTGCTTTTTATCCTGAAAATCGGAAGTCTTCTTCGTCCGCATCCGGTCTTCCATCTGGTTCAACTCCTTCTTAATCTCCTGTGTTTTACTTAGCGCATTATCTATTTGCTGCTCTGTTTTCTCCGCCGATTTATCGACCTGTTTCTGAATTTCAGCATTAGATGGAATCACAAAATTTAGCTGATTTGACCGGCTGGACTTGGGACCATTAACGCCATCATTGTCCCATACCTGCACAAAGTATTCCAGCCGATCTTCCTGTCCAAGCGTCAAACTATCCAGCGACCAGTTATAAACAAAGTTCTGGGACGTAGTAGAACGATTAACCGGAATATCCTTAACATAAGTAGATGACTCCTTTCCATTACGATTGATTTTGTAGTTCAACCGCATCTTCGAGAACCCATAGTCATCTGAAACAAGGCCAGAAAGTGCAATATAATCATACGTTACCGTGTCCTGAATCCGATCAACCGAAATTTGTGGGTAACGATCTGGAATAACTTGAACATTATATTGGATCGTCGATGGGGAAGAAATTTGCCCGTTTTTAAGCGATACTGTGTACTGAGCATTTTGCATTAGTCGGCGATTTAGAACAAACTTATTTGCTTCCTCTAAATGAGCCGGCGTTGGCTTTAAATCAGTATTGAATCGGAAAAGAAGAGAGTCTGTATGGTCAGCTACAAACTCCCAATTCACAACAGTTCCTTGTGGTACCAGCAAGTTGCCCACGTTAGAAAGTTGTTCAGATGGTTTATTGAGATAAGCCGGGTAAGTGAGGTGGACGTTAAACGAGAGTACAGCCGGGCGGTCAATCAGCGCAATTTTGTAAGATGAAGAATTGAAGCCAGAGGCCTCTAAATGGAAGTCTAAATCGCGTTGAAGATTATCAAAATTATACGTGAAATTATCGCCTTTCTGCTCAAGCTTAAACCGTGTTCCATTAGCTACTACGTAAACGGCCTGTGGTAAAACGTCGCCAGTGAGCTTCACTGACAATGGAAAATCTTCGTTTCGAAAAGCCTTCATCGACTTGTTTTGAACAACAAATTGAAAAGGCGCTTCTTCAACAAATTCTTTATTATAGTTGACAAGTCGTGTTGAGGACTTAGTGAAAAACGCTGGGTTAATTACCAAGATCAATAAAATTAACGCGAGCGGGGGAATCGCATATTTTAGAAATTGCCTGTTACGACTGATTTGTATGGCATTGGCAAACCGGTTAATGAGCAACTGCTGCGACCGCTGATTGAGGCTTGCCTGGAGCAAATCACTTTGGTCGGATGATATGCGTTGGAGTTGAAGTGTGTTCAGTAGCTTATCCCCTACCTCCGGAAAAAAAGTCCCGATTTGCTTGGCTGCTTCATCGTTGGTCAAAGGTTTGTTGAGACCATATAAGCTCATCAGTGGCTTCCCCACCAGCATATATAGACCAACAAGCACTGTGAGTAAAAAGCCAAAAAATAGAACACCACGGCCTGCCGAATTAAATCGGCCTACAAATTCTGCGGTGTTTATAAATAAATAACCTGTACCCAATAAGGCAACAAAAAGCAAACTGCCCTTTACCAACTGGTTTTGGAAATAGCGTCTTTTATACTCGTCAATACGTTGCAGAAGCGTTGTATAGGCAGTTGATGATTGCATACGAATTCAGGTTGAGTAGTTAAACTAAGAGAGACTCGAAATACTGAATGACGTGTTGTTTTAAGAAATTTTCCTGGGATAAGAGATCGCCAACTGGAACTGGTTTTGCCAGCGTCCATTGTGGCCATCCATCTTTATCATACCCTTCAAATGTATAGTAACCTGATTGGCTCAGCACCCTGCATACGGCAATGTGCATAAGATCCTGTTTTGCCTCTTTAGAAAAACGAATAGGACCCTTTCCTAATTCTTGTACGCCAATTAAAAATAGAACAGCATTAAGATCGGCAGGGCGTTTTCCTACCAACGATTGAAGTTGATTAAGTAACTCTTCCCACGCATTATCTATACTTTTTTCTTCCACTACGTTCATTACGTTATTGTTATCTCTAAATTACAACGATTTATAGTATCTAACGAATGTTCTTGGTATTTCAATTTATTCTTGGGCTTTTTGTCGATTTTACGGATCTTCTATTCCCTACGCTTTGTCTGGGTTGTAATCAATCTTTAAGCGCAAACGAGGAAGTACTATGCGCAAAATGTCGAATTAATCTACCCGAGACAAACCAGCATCTTGCTCCTTACGATCAGCACATACTTAACAAATTCGCGGGGAAAGTGCCTATCCAGTTTATTGCTTCTTACGTCTACTTTACAAAAGGCGGTATTGTACAAAAACTAATTCATGGCATTAAATACAAAGGCCGTAAAGAAGCTGCTAGAACAATTGCGAGTTGGTACGGTCATCAATTAATGATAAATAGTACGCTTGCAAATAAAATAGACGTACTAATTGGTGTTCCGTTGCATAAGAGTCGATTGCGGCAAAGGGGATACAATCAAGCAGACTATATCGCCCAAGGCTTATCCGAATCGCTTAACATACCGTATCGAATAGACGTATTGAAACGGAACCGCTTCAAGGAATCGCAAACAAAAAAGAACAGGTTCGAACGCTGGGAAAACGTTAAAACAGTTTTTTCTGTAGACAACCACGAAGAAATAAAAGGGAAAAACGTCGTTGTAGTCGATGATGTACTAACAACGGGGGCAACCATTGAAGCTTGTGCAATTGAATTGCTCAAAGCAGGTTGTAAATCGGTAGGGGTGCTAACAATAGCGGCCACCCATCGCTGAGTGGCCGCACAAATCTTTTGTAGCAAACGCTTACTTGTTCCGACCAACGCCAATCATGGCGCAGCGGAAACCGATCATAGCCGTAGCCGAATCCTGATCCAAGTAACGACGTGTACCAGGCGACAACCAATACGCTACGTCATTCCAGGAACCACCTTTGTAAACCCGTAGTTTATCGTCGATCAGTGACTGCTTGTTTTTGGTGTCATAATTTTTTGCGTCATCCATGTAGCCATTCCGACGAATTGGGTTTAGGTCGTTCACATCCTGATAGGACAGTGGACGGTATACGTCATAAACCCATTCATTTACGTTCCCTGCCATATTATACAGGCCGAAGTCATTAGCAGGATAGGCATATATTTCTGCCGTAATTATCGCACCGTCATTCGAGTGACCAGCAATACCAGCGTAATCACCACGACCCCGTTTGAAGTTCGCTAGCATTTGACCCTGTTTGCGTCCTTTCTTAGGATTCCGTACTGATGAACCATCCCATGGATAAATCCGCTGATTGATCTGGTTCTCATCCATATACTGTGTACCGATAAGGGCTTTTGCTGCATATTCCCACTCGGCTTCAGTTGGAAGGCGATAATCTGGTAAAATCATCCCACTTTCCAGGCTTGGTTTTGCCGAAGGAGAAGCAGTTGCTTCAGCTAATGCTGGTTCAGCGTCTTTTTTAGATTTACGCTTTAGTGAAAAACCACCTTTCTTTTTCGTGCTGGTTCCGCCTTTTGCCATTTCGTTGTTAACCGCATTCGACCGCCAAACAGCATAATCACTGGCCTGTACCCAGGATACACCCACAACTGGATAATATCGGAAGGCCGGATAACGCATGTATTGCGTTACATAAGAGTCATTAAACGACATTGGATTGGCCCAAACCGTGGTATCGGGTAAGGCTGCTTTAACAACCTCTTCTGAAGAATCACGGGTGATTGCGTTCAGGTATTCAAGGTAGTGAACATTCGCCATTTCAGTTTCATCCATATAAAATGACTGAATGGAAACAGTACGTTCGCGGTTATCGCGGCTATTCATTACGTCCTCTTCGAGGGCGCCCATCGTAAACCGGCCGCCTTCAATGAAAACAAGGTTTGGACCAGCTTTCTGTCCTGCAAATTTTTTGACTTGGAAGCCGTCTTTCTGGTTGTAAGCAATCCCCGTAGCCGTACTCTTCTTACCAGGCTGCACACTGGTCGGGTGCTTGGACTTACAGGATGCCAGGGCCGCCGTTGCCAGCAGCACAAAAGCCGCTCGTCGCAGGTGATACTTTTGAATCATTGCTCTATTTTGTGTAAAACGTAGGTGCAAAAATCGTAATTAATTCGTCAACGCCCCCATAATTTCATCTAATTGCTCAACAGAAATTACGTCGGTATGCGTAAATATGGGCCGTCCCTTCGATTCCTTTAATGAACACTTGGCTGGGTGGCGCTTGATATACTCAATTACCTTGCCAAATTGATCGGACTTGAAGAAGTCGTCGTTCCCGTTAGAAACGAAGATCCCTTTCAGGATATTATTCTTAAGCGTCAGTTTTTCAAGGTATAACTGCTCAGCTTTCCAGCGAACATTCACCATTTTGATCAGATTTTCGACCTCTTCCGGCATTGGTCCGAAACGGTCGAGTACTTCCTGGCGAAAAGCCTGCAACTCATCGTTATTCTGGAGGCTGTCCAGGCGAGTATATAACGCCAATCTCTCCGAAATATTCGATACGTAGCGTTCGGGGATAACAACCTGTAAATCTGTCTCAATCACCGTGTCTGGAAGAGACAGTTTTAAATCGCCGGGTTTGGTCTCAAACAGGTCTTTAAATTCGCTCTCACGCAGTTCCTGAACGGCCTCGTCGAGCACTTTATGGTACATCTCAAAGCCAAGATCATTTACAAATCCACTTTGTTCAGCACCAAGTAGATTTCCTGCCCCCCGAATATCAAGGTCGCGCATCGCGATTTTGAAGCCTTCTCCGAGGTCAGAAAAATCTTCGAGTGTCTGGAGTCGTTTACGAGCATCGGCCGTTAGCAGGGATAAAGCAGGGGTCAATAAATAGCAAAAGGCTTTCCGGTTCGACCGGCCTACCCTACCCCGCATCTGGTGCAGATCGGAGAGACCAAAATAATGTGCGTTGTTAATCAGGATTGTGTTTGCGTTGGGTATATCCAAACCTGATTCAATAATGTTGGTAGACACCAGTACGTCGTAATCGCCTTCAATAAAGCGCGTCATGATACGTTCCAGTCGTTCACCTTCCATCTGACCGTGCGCTACACCAATTCGTGCTTCTGGCACAAGGCGCAAAATTAGATTACCGATGGATTCTATATCGCTAACCCGGTTATGGACGAAGAAAACCTGCCCACCACGCCGAATTTCGCTGCTAACAGCATCGCGAATGGTCGCTTCGTTATATAAGTGGACTTCTGTTGTTACTGGCTGGCGATTTGGTGGGGGCGTAGCAATGACCGATAAGTCTCGTGCACCCATCAGGGAGAAGTGTAATGTTCTAGGAATAGGTGTAGCGGTCAGCGTTAATACGTCCACTTCCACGCGCATTTCCTTCAACCGGTCTTTGGTTTTTACCCCAAACTTTTGCTCTTCATCAATGACTAGTAACCCTAGATCTTTAAATTTTATGTCTTTGTTGACAATGCGGTGTGTCCCAATCAAGATACCAATTTCGCCCGATGCTACTCCTTTTAACGTTTCTTTGACCTGGTTTGCTGACCGAAACCGGTTGATGTAATCGATTTTTACCGGGAAATCGGCCATGCGCTCCGCAAATGTTTTGAAATGTTGCATGGCTAGAATGGTCGTTGGTACAAGCACTGCTACTTGCTTATTGTCCGTCACGGCCTTAAACGCTGCCCGGATAGCAATTTCAGTCTTACCAAAGCCCACATCGCCACATACGAGCCGATCCATTGGATGCGACTTTTCCATGTCATCCTTTACATCATTGGTCGCCTTAGCCTGATCGGGCGTATCTTCATATATAAATGAGGATTCAAGTTCAGCTTGCAGGAAACTATCGCGACTGTAAGCGTAACCTGGAGAGGTATGACGTTTGGCATAGAGTGCAATCAGTTCGCGGGCAATATCTTTTACCTGCTTTCGGATACGTGATTTTTTTTGCTCCCACTCCTGTGAGCCGAGCTTGCTCATGGTCGGTGGACCGCCTTCTTTGCCACTGTATTTAGCGATCTTATGCAAACTGTGGATACTGACCAGTAGAATGTCGTTATCGCGGTAGATGAGTCGTATGGCTTCCTGCTCATTTCCCGCGTGATCTACTTTTTCCAGACCCGCAAATCGGCCAATACCATAGTCTACATGCGTTACGTAGTCGCCAGGCTGAAGGGTTTTCAGCTCGCGTAGCGTCAGGGCTTTTGACTTGGAAAACTTGTCCTGAACACGGTATTTATAGTAACGATCGAAAATCTGATGATCCGTGAAACAGGCGATTTTCAATGCATCGTCCATAAACCCCTCCCGCAACCCGATGTTCATCGGGTGAAATTTGACAAATGGGTCGAGTTCTTCGAAAATCGTGCGGAGCCGGTCGAGTTGTTTGAAGGATTCAGCCGCAATAATATTAGTAAATCCTTTGGCCTGATTATCACCTAACGTATCGACCAGCCGCTTAAAATCCTTATTGAAAGATGGTTGCGGCTTGGAGCTATATTGCTGCCTTCCTTCGGTTTTGAAGTAAAATTTACGACCAAATTCCACCGTTCTGAACTGCTTGATATCGTTCAGAAACGACCGGCGGGTTTCGAAAAGCGCATTTGGATCTGACACAACTTGAATGCCCCCACTGTTTGCCAATACAGAGGCAAAGCTTTGTTCGGCTTTTTCGAAACACTTCTCTATAATCTCAAGTGTGAATTCCACATCTTTCGCCCAAATCGTGGTTGCCTCGGGCAAAAAACTGAAAAATGGCTCACGGGTTTCCTGCGTAAGTTTGGTCTGGATGTTGGGAATAATGTTGATAAACTCAACCGGGTCGGTCGAAAGCTGTGACTCCGGGTTAAATTTTCGAATGCTTTCCACTTCATCGTCGAACAGATCAATCCGAAATGGGAATTCACTGGCGAACGAAAAGACGTCAATGATTCCACCACGTACCGAAAATTGACCGGCTTCATAAACGAAGTCCGTCTTCTCAAACTCATACGTCTGGAGCAACTCCGACACGAAATGCGTATCAAGCTTCTCCCCTACCCGGATCGTCAACGTGTTTGCCTGCAACGACCGTTTATTGATAACCTTCTCCGAAAGTGCTTCAGGATACGTCACCATCAATAGGCCGTTCTTGGGTGCAGGGTTGAGTTTGTTAAGCACCTCGGCGCGCATTAACACGTTGGCATTCTCTACCTCTTCGTACTGATACGGCTTTTTGTAGGACATTGGAAACAACAACACCTCACGAGTAAGCAGGTTTTGCAAATCATTGAAGAAGTAAGAAGCTTCGTCCCGATCGGTCAATACGTAAAGGTGGTTGCCACCTACCAACTTAAAAATGGCTGAGGCAAGAACCGCATCCAGGCTTCCTGCCAATCCTTTAATTTGCAGTCGTTGAGGTTCAGAAGCTGGCGTTCTACTGAACGGTTCGGCCAGCAATTTTATAAAACTATCATCGGCATATAGGCCGAGCAATTCATCTGGTTTCAAGCGAATTCAGGTTGTATGTCAAATACGAAAAGCCGCTGGAAGAGCATTCCGGCGGCACGAAACGATAACAGCAGGTTTTGAAAATTTGTTGCTTTCTGCCCGACTTATTCGACTCCAATGAAATCAAAAAAATTGTCTTTCGTGATGATTGCGGTTTCGGCTGGATGATACGCTTCCCGAAACGCTTTGGGAAATCGGGCTTTGGTTTTAGCATCCCATTTGAATGCATAGGCGGCTAACGATTCACTGCGTTCTTCTACATAGCCGATCTCCTGTTGAGCGTGGGTTCGCCAGAAATACCGACCGATCTCCGTGTTTTGATATGTAGTAAATTTAAGGCGTTCATTGATCAGAAAGTTCTCCCACAAGGCTTCTGTGTCATTCCGATTTTCCATTGTATTGAACTGATTAATGACCGCGTTCCGTAGACCATTATCATAGAAATATAGCTTCCGGCTTTTTTTGAGTTCATTAGGAAGACTCCGACTGAACGAAGGCAGGTTGTGAATTATAAAAGCTTTTTCCAACAGATGAACGTACTTCTCTACTGTCTGATTATCCAGATCACATAGTTTTCCTAATTCATAATACGACACCTCTTTGCCCACCTGCCAAGCTATTGTCTGTACCAGCTTTTCTAATTTTTCTGGTTTCAAGACTCGCTCCCAGACCAAAATATCTTTGTACAATACATGCTCAGCCATTTGCCTGAGCCGACTAATTTCGTCACCTGGATTACTGACAATATCGGGGTAGTAGCCGAAAACCAGTCGGTGGTTTAACTGTCGTGTCTCCTCCAGCAGCCCATGATGATTGACCATTTCATTAAACGAAAGCGGAAATAAATTGAACTCCCATTTTCGACCAGTCAGTGGCTCACTGATTTTGTCGGCTATTGCAAACGACGTAGACCCAGTTGCAATCACTTTTACCTGTTTGAAGGTATCACTTATCAGTTTTAAGCACTGGCTAATATTTTCTATTCGTTGAGCTTCCTTGATGATTAGCGTATTTGCCTGGCCAATTAATGGTCGTAACCGTGCAGCCGTTATACCTTGTAACAAATCCCGTATGTCGGCATTGTCGCCATTCCACCACAAGACAGGTGGTTTGAAATTTGGTTCTAATTCGCTGATTAATGCACTCTTCCCTGTGCCACGAGGACCTAGTAGTATAATAGTTTTTGGTCCCGAGATGCGTTTTTGTATTTGTTCTTTACTGTCGCGTGAAATCATAAGAATTGCGATTCTATTCGCAATAATACTATTTATTGATGTGCTTTAATCGCAATTTTTATGATTTTTGATCGAATTTCTTCTGATTACTATATTTCTTCCAGTGATGCGTAATCTATATTAATCGTATCTAATAGTTGGCGAATACGTGGGCCATCTTCAAAAACAACTACTATTTCTTTTTTGTATTTCAACTCATCGTCCGTCCATTTCCAGTCCTCAGCGGATGCGTCCAGAATATTTAGTACGTTACTTACCTTGGCTGGATCACGTTCTTTGCTGACAAAATCATTCGTATTGGTGAAATACAGTACAATACGTTCATCTTCAATCCATTGTAAGTCATTTAGGGCGTCATTCAGTTCATCCAGGTTGAAGCCGAAATCAGGAATTTCAAGCAACTCAGCCATAATTTCATAGAACTGTCGTAACGTAGTTGCCTTTTTTCCATCGATGTGGGCGATAAAATCATTGGCGAAATGTTTTTCTAGCTCCCGTTCAGACTGGCAGATAAGAGTATTCGGTTTCATTCGTTTTTTTATAAAACTGTGAATACGATTATAACTATAAGAGCGTTCCACGTGGAACTGATAATCAGTCAGTTATAATCGTATGTAACCACTTAAATCCTGGTTACATAGGTGTTTTTGGATAGATTTCGCTCCCAAAAGTACAATTAATAGGCATAAAAAAATCCCCTGGTTAAGGGGATTTTTTCGAGTTCAATTCAATGAGAATAGAGGAATGCGAGCGGCAATCATGTTATGGAACATCAGCTCGGTAATAATGGGTGTCATATACTTGATGAGCGGAAATTCAGAAATTGATTCCATCACTTCTAATTCCGAATCGGCTTTGAAAATACACCACAGTTTTTGGCGGTCAATAGAAAGGGAATAAGATAGTAAAAATCCCTTTTCCATTAATTCTTCCACTTTGAGCCGTTGGGCTGGAATCCGATTTTCGAATCCTTCATCCATGACAGCGGGTAGGTCAAATTCAACCATATACTGACTCATAGGCATTGCTGTTAAGTAGTAGCCGGGCGTTGCTGGTCCCCGGCTATCAGCAAATTAACGATGTTTAGCTCATCTTCGTTAATTGTATGCGGAAAATTTGGATACAATTTTGCCGTTACGTCGGCACCCATTCGTCGAAAAACGTTCTCAGATTCTAAAACACGTTCTTTTGGAACATGCGAATCCTGGTCGCTACATCCCAGAAAAATAGGCGTGTTACTGAAGCTTCCTTCATAAGTACGTGGCGTTTCGGCTGGGCCAATTAACCCACCACTCAGTCCAAAAATTCCACCATAATCCATGGCGTTGCGGGCTACATATTCCAGCATCAGACAAGCTCCCTGTGAAAAACCAAGCCAGTAAATCTGAGGTAATTTGAAATTGAAATCGGCTTGTAACCGAGCTCGTAGGCTGGCCATAACATCCAAAGCTGACGATAAATAAGGTTCGTTTTCTGCCAAAGGGCGTAAGAAAGAATGCGGATACCACGTATTACTCTGGGCCTCAGGAGCGATAAACGCAAAGTCTTTATCCTGGATATATTTCGACAGAGACAGTATGTCACTTGCCGACCCGCCCCGTCCGTGAACCATAATCATTACTTTGGTTGCTTCTTCCAAAGGCTTACCGGCCGTGCGAATATTGTTTGGATTGTGTATCATAATAATATGTATAATTTACGGTATTCGGTTTACGGTGGGCTGACACACCCATTTGTACTCGTCAGCCTACTGTAAACCGAATACCGTAAACCAAGGTTATTTTACAATAATTTCTGGTAATTCGGCTTCAATCTTAGCCCGGCGAGGTTCATATTGTGGAGGCAATTTAAGCGCCATACCTAATTCCGAAAGGGGTTCATCAACTGTGAATCCTGGAGGATTCGTGGCAACTTCAAATAGAATTCCGCCTGGTTCGCGGAAGTAAATGCTGTTAAAATAATTACGATCCTGAACGGGTGTGACGTGATAACCTGCCACCTGCAATTGCTCCTGAATGACCAATTGCGTTTCATCGGAATCGGTAGAGAACGCTACGTGATGAACCGAACCGGCACCCTGTAATGCGTGAACATCTTTGGGGGAATGTAATACATCTACAAAATTACCAGGACCACCCTTCCCAGCTTTAAACCGGAAACGACCTTCCTCCTCCCCTACTAATGTATGCTGCATAGTTTCGGTTAAAAGTTTAACCGTTCGATCAGGATTTACTTCGTTTAACGTAACTGTGTGGAAACCTCGAACAGCGTACTCCACGGGAATTCTGCCATTGTCCCAACCCGAACGTTGATCATCATCGCTGAAGACGAGTTCGATACCCATACCGTCAAAATCTTCAAAGCGCAAATACGTTTCCGAAAAACGATTGTAAGGCCCAGCATACGGAACATTGCGTTCATGTAAGCGATCCATCCAAAAACTAAGCGCTGACTTAGGAGCAGAAAACGCTGTGTAAGTCAGTTGCCCAACGCCTTTACGTCCGCGAGGCAATTTACCGTAAGGAAAGAACGTCAGAATCGTACCAGGCGAACCGGTTTCATTGCCATAATAAAGATGGTACACATCCGGCGCGTCGAAGTTCACCGTTTTCTTAACCAACCGCAGACCAAGAATATCTGTGTAATAATCAACGTTACGTTGTGTATCGCCAGCCAAGGTAGTAACGTGATGAAGGCCATTTATGAGCGTTTCCATAAGTTTGAAATAAGCTAAAGGATGAAAATGTTCTAATTAAAAATAATATGTCTTTACATTTAATGTATATACATTAAATTCGAAAAAACAGTTCAATAAAAAAAGTCCGAGTTGAACAACTCGGACTTTTTCAATCGACCCAAATCTAACAGAGGGCAGATGATATAAAAAGGATATTACTCCGTGAGGAACGGATAGTCCTTCTGCATGTAAACATCTTTAAATGCTTCTTCTGGATCAGGATAAGGAGACTCTTCGGCAAACTTAACAGCCTCATCGACGATACCTTTTATTTTTTGGTCAATAGCGGCTAGATCATCTTCAGTAGCCATACCCAGCTCAAGGATCTTGTGTTTAATATTCTCAATAGGATCACGCTGTTTATATTCTTCAACCTCATCTTTCGAGCGATACTTCTGCGGATCAGACATAGAATGTCCACGATAGCGATACGTACGGAACTCCAGAAAGGTTGGTCCTTCACCAGCCCGGGCGCGTTCGGCAGCCCGACTAACTGACTCATAAACTGCTTCAACACTCATGGCGTCTACAGGCTCGGAAGGCATATCATACGCTTCGGCAAGTGTATACAAATCTGTTACGTTCGATGTGCGAGCAACCGACGTACCCATGGCATAACCGTTGTTTTCCACAACGAAAATGACGGGGAGTTTCCAGAGCATAGCCATATTGAACGCTTCGTGAAGGGCACCCTGTCGAACAGCGCCGTCTCCCATGAACGTGATGCAAAGGTTACCCGTCTTGTTATATTTCTCCGAGAAAGCAATCCCTGCGCCCATTGGAATCTGAGCACCAACGATGCCGTGTCCGCCCACGAAATTGACCGACTTATCGAAGATGTGCATCGAGCCGCCTTTCCCTTTAGACGAACCGGTTTGTTTGGCAAACAACTCGGCCATGATTGCATTTGGACTGGAGCCAAGCGCGAGTGGAATACCATGATCGCGATAGGCGGTGATCCATTTGTCATCTTTAGTCAGCGCCGAGTATGAACCCGATGAACAGGCTTCCTGACCGATATAAAGGTGACAGAATCCCCGGATTTTCTGTTGACCGTAGAGTTGACCAGCTTTCTCTTCAAATTTCCGCTGCAACTGCATCGACTCATACCAGTACATATACCGTTCTTTCGGATGCACCGTTTTTTCGGCTTTCATTGCCTTTCCGTTTTGTTTGGTTTTCTCTTTGACGCTTGCCATGAGGAATGAAGTTCGATAAAATCAATAATCGCTGTCTGGCAGCCAACCGCAGGAGCACTGGGTTACCAGCGTGGTGCCAACTGGTTCGGCAGGCTGTTTCTACTAACAAACCGACCGTATCTTTGTTGCCAATATCAGTTGATCATTCCGATTAGTAATCTAGAGTATCAATTGACTGCCGCGAAATTACGCATTATCGCGTTATGCGCTATACCTATGTACCTCGAAAAACTAAGCCTGACCAATTTTAAGAACTATGAAGATGGCCGGTACACCTTTGGGCAACAGGTAAACGTGATTGTTGGCCCTAATGGAAGTGGTAAAACCAATTTGCTGGATGCCATTTATTTTTTGGCCCTGAGTAAAAGCGCTTTTCAGAGCCAGGATGCCCTGAGTATTCTGCATGACGCCGACTATTTCATTATTGATGGCATTTTCGAAGAACATGACGATCGTAAAGTACAGATAACGATTAGTTTACAACGAGGTCAGCGGAAAGTATTGATGGCCGATAAAAAACCCTACGAACGTATCAGTGAGCACATCGGCCGATTTCCTGTGGTACTGGTTGCCCCGAATGATACGGATCTGGTACGGGAGCACAGCGAAGACCGGCGGCACTTTTTCGATGGTGTACTCTCTCAACTCGATGCAGACTACCTGCGTAATTACCTGATGTATCAGCAGATAATGAAACAACGTAACAGCCTGCTTAAACTTTTTGCGGAACGCAGTCAGGTAGATAATGATCTGCTTGATACCTATGATGAACCCCTGCTGGACCTGGGAAAAAAGATTCACGACCGCCGTCGGCGGTTTGTAGAGGAGTTTCTTCCCAGTTTTCGAGCGCATTACGCCTACCTGAGCGATGAACGGGAAGAGGTAACAATAGTATACGAGTCCGAAGTAAGCAATCCGGCCTTTGCTGATGAATTCCGCCATTTCCGACGGCGCGACACAGTCCTGCAACGAACAACGATGGGTATTCATAAAGATGACTACTCCTTTATGATAGATTCTGGCAATGGCCAGCCTGTGCTACTTAAAAAGTTCGGATCACAGGGTCAGCAGAAAACATTCGTAATCGCCCTGAAGCTAGCTCAGTTCGATGCGTTGCAAGCTGAAAAAGGAATCAAACCACTGCTCCTGCTGGATGATATCTTCGATAAATTAGACGACAAACGTATCGGAAAACTGATCCAGCGAATGGATGAGGGTGCTTTTGGCCAGCTTTTCATAACCGACGCCCGTCCGGAGCGTACCCGTGAACTACTTAACCAGGTAGAGGCAGATGTACGGTTTTTCGAAATAGGTGGCTAAATAGCTGGTCTTGTAGAATAGAAATTTAGTAAGTGGTATGGTCCCTTTGGTTGGTAACTAGTATCTTAGTAAGGCTTAATCTTTGCTACGTCCTACCTTTTAGAGCCCGGCGATTTAGAAATTCGTCGGGCTTTTCCGCTGTTTCACGCCATTAATTAGGCCGTTCATCATTTAATACAAAAAGGAAATGGAAACCAAGAACTATATTTGAGTTTCCTAAGTTCACACTCCAAACGTTCTAATATATAATGAAGGAGAGGATCTTAGAAGAGACCGAGCGATTGTTCTGGAAATATGGGGTGCGATCAGTAACGATGGAGGAAATCGCCAAACAACTGGGTATATCAAAGAAAACGATCTATCAACATTTCACAGATAAAGAACAAATCTTATACGAGGTACTTCAGGACAAGATAGGCAAACATCAGTCGGAAATGGCTTGTGCCGTTGTGGAGACAACAAACCCGGTTGAGGAAATAATGAATGTGCTGAATATGATGCATAAAAATGCAGATCAGATTAGTCCAAATTTACTGATTGATATTAAGCGCTATTATCCACAGGCATTTGTCTTATTTCGCAAATTCAAGGAAGAGCACATTATGCGGTCTATTCTTGAAAATATAAAAAAAGGTGTTGATCAAGGTCTGTATCGCGCCGATATAAACCCCGATATTTTGGCCCGCCTACGAGTCGAGCAGATTGAATTAGCCTTCGATAATGACATTTTCCCGACGGATCAGTATACCATGCATGATATTCAATATGAATTGATGCATCATTTCATTAGAGGTATGCTAACCGATAAAGGTTTCACCATTTACAATCAGTATGTTCACCTTAAGAATGAGTTCAATCTTCCTCTTTATGAAAAAAAATAGTTTACGTTTGATTGCTGTTCTTTGTTTATCGACTAGTTGGCTTAGGGTAGCTGCACAAGTACCTACGCAACCGTCTGTTGGTCAACAACCTACAGGAGCGATTGGCAGTGGCCAGCAACCTGGTGCACAGCAGCCAGCTGCAACAGGCGTTATTGTAGCACAGCCTGGGGTGGCACCTGGAACGGGAGTTTCCGTACCCGGACAACCGAACAATAATGCAACGGGCACTACTCCGTCATTGGACCCGGCTACCGGACCTGTAAACCTTCAGCCTAGCGTTATTTCGACCTTTAATTCAGGTTTAGGACTTGCTCCAACGGGACTTACGCCTTCAGGTCGGCCAGCCAACGGAAAAGGATTTACGTTACAGGAAGCGATTGAGTTCGCTATACAGAAAAACGTTAACGTACGTAATGGTCAGCTGGATGCTGTAAGTTCTGAAGCGCGTATTCGGGAGATCAAATCATCGGCGCTGCCTCAAGTGACCTTTAGTGGTTCATTGACGGATAACGTTATTATTCAAAAAGCATTTTTACCCGCTAATACGTTCGACCCAACCGCACCGGCTGATCTTTCTATACCCGTAAAGTTTGGCGTTAATTACTCAGCCAACGGAAGCGTCAATTTGAATCAGGTAATATATAGCGCCAGTCTAAACGTTGGATTGCGGGCAGCCGCTACGTATCGTGAACTGGCTCAACGAAATCTACAGGGCACCAAAGTAACCGTGGCTGAACAGGTAGCCAAAGCGTATTATGGGGTGTTGGTGGCAGTGGAGCGGGCAAAGCTACTCGATTACAACATTACTCGACTCGATACATCGCTTAATGAAACGAGAGAGCTGAATAAGCAGGGATTTGTTGAAAAATTAGACGTTCAGCGCCTGGAAGTACAGGCTAACAACTTGCGGGCTGAGCGTCAGAACGTACAGAACCTGATTGAATTAAGCTATACCCTGCTGAAGTTTCAGATGGGTTTGGGAGTTAATGATGAAATTACCCTGTCAGAGCAGTTGCAGGATAGAACGGTTGACGACTTAAGACCACTCGTATCGGCAGATCCTACATTTCAATACCAAAGCAGGATCGAATACTCAACGCTGGAAACGCAGATAAAGCTGGCCGAGCAGGATATCGAATTGACGCAGAAAGGATATTACCCGTCTCTGTCCGGATTTGCTAATTACGGGTATAATAGCGGACGTAATGGATTTGGTCAGCTCATCACGGCTCCCTGGCTTAACTTTGCCACCGTGGGTTTGAGTTTGCAGGTACCCATTTTCGATGGTTTTCTAAAGCGCAGCCAAATTGAGCAGAAGCGCATTACCTTACAAAAAGCCCAGAATAGTGGCGAACTGCTACGTAATTCGATTGACCTGCAAATCCGGCAGGCGAGTATCACACTGAACAACGGCCTGCAGACCCTGCAAACACAGCAACGTAATCGTGATCTGGCGCAGGAAATTGTACGCGTAACGCGGGTGAAATACAAAGAAGGGGTTGGATCAAGTATCGAAGTTCTGAACGCCGAGGCATCGCTTCGGGAAGCTCAGACCAATTATTTCGGTTCCTTATATGATTTCCTGATTGCGAAAGTTGATCAGGACCGATCGCTCGGCCGACTCTACGTGGGAAATTAGTCCTCGATTTTTTGCTATTCTGTTCCTAAATGAATTTTAAGATTCCTCTGGCAAAAGCAGAGATTAAAACATTCAAAACATATACAATGAAACCATACTACGCAATTGCCCTGGTGAGCCTGCTGGCTGCTTGTTCCGGGGAGAAAAAAACGGGTGTTGAGGGTAAACGTAATGAACTTGCTGAGTTGAAGACGCAGGAAGCTGAACTAACCGCAAAGATAAAAGCACTGGAAGCGGATTTGAAAAAACTCGATCCGACCAAGAAAGAAGAAGCTCGTACAAAAGATGTACAGGTGGCTCCCCTAACGATCAGTACGTTCCGGCACTTTGTAGAATTACAGGGTACGATCGATGCTAAAAACAACGTACAGGTGTCGCCTAAATCGGGTGGAGTTGTCACGGCGGTTTATGTGAAAGAAGGTGATTATGTAAAAGCTGGACAACGTATTGCTCAGGTCGACGATCAACTTTTGCGGGAGTCGGTGTCTGAAGTGAAGACGCAACTTTCCCTGGCGAATACAGTGTTCGAAAAGCAGGAGGCTTTATGGAAACAGCAAATTGGCACTGAGATTCAGTATCTACAGGCAAAGAATAACAAAGAGTCTTTGGAACGTCGGATGTCGACGCTCAATGCCCAGATAGGTCAGTCGACCGTAACGGCTCCCATCGCGGGCGTTGTGGATCAGGTTAATGTGAAGATTGGTCAATCGGCGGCACCCGGTATGGGTTTGGTGCGGGTTGTTAATCTGTCGCAACTGAAAGTGGTTGCCAAAGTAGCGGATTCGTATGCGGGCAGTGTTCGAAAAGGCGACGCGATAACGGTTGAGTTTCCTGATCTGCAAAGGACGCTAAACTCACACATATCGTTTGTGGCCACAACGGTCGATCCACTTAGCCGGACATTTACCATTGAAGCTCCGCTGCCATCGGATAACGCACTGAAACCTAATATGCTGGCCAGAATTAAAATTAACGACCGTACGCTGGCAAAAGCCATTGTTATCAATCAGAATTTGATTCAGAGTACGGAGAATGGCCAATTGGTATACGTAGCGGTTAACGAAGGTGGCAAGAAAATAGCCAAGGCAAAAACCGTGAAAACGGGTCAGTCCTATGGTGGGAAAGTCGCCATCACGGAGGGTTTGCAAGCAGGTGATCAGATAGTCACGGCCGGCTATCAGGATTTGGTGGATGGCCAACCCATTAGTTTTTAGTTGAACTCTAACCTTCTTCACCATGAAATTTGAACATTATAAAACGTTAGGGTTCACCAACTGGTGCGTTGAGAACCGTACGGCGATTTACATCTTCACATTCCTGATTTCGATTGGTGGGTTATTTGTATACAATAACCTGCCGAGGGAACAATTTCCAGACGTTAAGATTCCTCAGGTATACATCAATACGGTGTATGTGGGGACGGCACCCGCCGACATCGAAAATACGATCAACAAGCAGATTGAGAAGCAATTGAAGTCCATCTCGGGCGTCAAACGCATTAAATCGAATGCCTTGCAGGACGTATCTGTTATTCTGGTCGAATTCAATCCTGACGTGCAATCGGCTGAAGCCTTGCAACGCGTTCGGGATGCTATCGACAAAGCACGACCAGACTTACCTGATGAGCTGGATTCAGGGCCAACGGCGCAGGACGTTGACATTTCCGAGTTGCCGATCATGAACATCAATATGGCTGGCAATTTCTCGCTGAAACAACTGAAAGAGTATGCCGAGGATTTACAGGACGTCATCGAAGGCATGCCCGAAATTCGGCGTGTTGACATTATTGGGGCACTCGAACGCGAAATCCAAATCAATGTCGATCTGCCAAGAATGCAGTCGGCAGGTCTGGCATTTAGCGATATTCAGCAAGCTATTCAAAGCGAAAATATCAACGTGTCGGGTGGTGACCTGAACGTTGATGGTGTTCGTCGGACGGTACGGGTAAAGGGCGAGTTTACGGACGTTACGCAGCTTCAGAACCTTCAGATACGTACTGCCACGGGCGCAACGGTTCGGCTCGACGAAATTGCGCAGGTACGCGATAATTTCGAAGAACAGCAGGATTTTGCCCGCTTGAATAACAAATCGGTTGTAACCCTGAACGTAATCAAACGGGCTGGAGCCAACCTGATTTCGGCCGCCGACCGCATCGAACAAACAATCGAAGAATATAAAGAGACACGGTTCCCTCAGGGCCTGGAAGTCAAAGTTACGGCCGACCAGTCGGAACGTACCCGCGATAATGTCAATGACCTGATCAATACGGTTGTACTGGGCTTCATCTTCGTAGTATTGATTCTAATGTTCTTTATGGGCGTCCGCGACGCCATTTTCGTTGGCTTATCAGTACCCTTGTCGGCTTTGGTGGCATTTATTCTGATGCCGGTTCTGGGACCCGCCATCGGTACGCCGTTTACGCTGAATATCATGGTGTTGTTTGCGTTCCTGCTGGGCTTGGGTCTGGTGGTCGATGATGCCATTGTGGTTATTGAAAACTCCCACCGGCTGTTCAACGATAATAAAGACTGGGATATCAAGCAGGCAGTTAAGGCGGCTGCGGGTGAAGTATTTGCCCCCGTAGTGTCGGGTACTCTGACAACAATTGCGCCGTTCTTCCCGCTCCTATTCTGGCCGGGTATTGTCGGGGAGTTTATGAAATTCCTGCCGATAACCCTCATCCTAACCTTGTTCTCGTCGTTGTTTGTTGCTTACGTGATTAACCCTGTTTTTGCCGTTACGTTCATGAAACGGCATGAAGACGATAATCACCCAGACAAACAAAGCTTTGACGAGATTAAACGGCCTTTGATCATTATGGCTGTGCTGGCCGGTATCGGTTATGTGATTGATCGGGGTATTGGTAATCTGTTTGTGTTATTCATTATTCTATACGCATTCAATCATTACATCCTGACGCCAAAATTGATCGTCCCCTTTCAGCATCGAGTACTGCCTGCCCTCAAACACGGCTATCGTCGATTAATTTCATGGGTATTGACGGGATGGCGTCCTGTATTTGCTATTGTGATTGCTTTTGCCTCATTGGTAGTAACATTTATCGTCGTTGGTATTGCCAAACCTAAGGTGATCTTCTTTCCTAGTGGTGAACCGGATTATATTTACGTATACAACGTAATGCCAGTTGGCACCGATGCCCGTGTAACGGATTCTGTGACGAAGGTGATTGAGAAACGGGTGTTCAAAGTGCTTGAAGAAAACAAGGCTACAGACATTGTCAACTCGGTTATCTCGAACGTAGGTAAGAACGCTGGCGATCCGCAAAATCCCGACCGGTCAGCCACACCGCAAAAGTCGAAAGTAACCATAGCCTTCAAGGGAAACCAGGAGCGACATGGACTTTCGACCGACTCGTTACTGGTCAAGGTACGGGTAGCGTTACGTGGTTTGCCCGGCAGCGAAATTTCGGTAGAGCGCGAATCGAATGGGCCGCCAACGGGTAAGGCAATTGCCATTGAAATTGGCGGTGAAGAATTTGACGAACTGAAAAAGTTAGAAACACAGGTTCGGCAAAAAATCAGCCAGGCAGGTATTCAGGGAATTGACCAGTTAAAGTCAGATCTGATTACGAACAAGCCCGAAATCGTGATCGATATTGATCGCGATAAAGCCGAACGCGAAGGTATTTCGTCGGGGCAGGTTGCTCTGGCTATTCGAACTGCTCTGTTTGGTCAGGAAGTATCGAAATTCCGCGATGCGAAAGATGAGTACCCGATTATGGTTCGCCTGAAGCCCGACGACCGAAGTCAAATGGAAAAGCTGCTGAGTCTGAATGTCGTTTACCGTGATATGGTACTGGGTGGTCAACTACGGCAGGTTCCTATTACGTCGGTTACGAACATTAGCTATTCAACGACTTTCAGCCAGATTAATCGTAAGAATCAGGAACGGCTCGTTACACTTAGTTCCGACGTAGTGACGGGCTTCAATGCCAATGAGATTGTAGCTCAGATCGAGCAAGCCATTAAAGATATCGACGTACCAAACGGGTACACCGTTAAGATGGGTGGTGAGCAGGAAGACCAGCAGGAGTCAGTAAACTTCCTGATTATGGCGTTCGGTATTGCGATGATGCTCATTTACCTGATTATGGCTACACAGTTTAACTCAGTGGTGAAGCCGCTGATTATTTTCGTAACCATTCTGTTCTCACTCATTGGGGTGCTGCTTGGGTTTGTCATTGCCGGCAAAACGTTTTCGGTCATCATGTCGGGTATTGGTATTATATCCCTGGCCGGTATCGTGGTGAAAAACGGGATTCTGCTGATTGAATTCATTGAGGAGTTACGTGGGCGAAATATTCCCTTGCGTGAAGCTATCATTGAAGCGGGCGGCATTCGCCTGACACCCGTACTACTAACCGCTTCGGCGGCCGTGTTAGGGCTTATTCCGCTGGCCTTCGGTATCACAGTAGACTTTGTGGGTCTTTTCCGCGACTTCGATCCGCATATCGTTGTGGGTGGTGATAGTTCGGTATTCTGGAACATCCTGGCCTGGACAATCATCTTTGGCCTGACATTCTCGACCGTACTGACGCTCGTAATTGTTCCCTGTATGTACTGGATCAATGAGCGCATCCGCATGAAATGGTTCGGCAAGGTTGACCCCGCGCTGGAACCTAAAGAGGAGATGGAAGAGGAGTTAGCATAGGAATTAATCGATAATTGAAAAAAAGGGTAATCAAGGTGTCTGGTGGATACCTGATTACCCTTTTCTTTTGCTAACTTTTTGCGCAATACCTCTGTTATCCAGTCTCCTTATTTTCTACCCCGATAAATTACTGAAGATGAATCGTACCGCCTTATTTTTTATACTTCCCGCTATCCTGCTCCTGATTGACTGGTATGTATTTCAGGCCGTTAAAACGCTCAGTCGATCCGCTACCGAAAGTACGCAACGTATCATTGCTATTACTTTTTGGGGGTTTACGGCGGTGTCTTTGCTATTATACATCGTAATGCAGTTTCTGCCTCCCGATTCCATTAGTCGTCAGGTACGAACTTTCCTTTGGGCGGCCATTGCTATTCCCTATTTCTCCAAGGTTTTTGCAATACTGATTATTTTCATTGACGATCTGGGACGGTTTTTTCGCTGGATTGTCTCCCTGTTCTATAAACCCGAAGTTCGTGAAGCCGTTGAAGATACAACCCGCCAAACGATTCCGTCTGCCGGCCCAGTCCCAAATGATGCGATCTCCCGTTCGGATTTTCTGATGAAAACGGCGCTGGTTGTGGGAGCTGTGCCACTGGTTGGTTTCACGTGGGGGATTCTGTCTGGAGCGCATGATTACCGGATCAGACGTATAAAACTTCCCTTAAAAAATCTGCCATCGGGCTTCGACGGTATGACCATTGCTCAGATTTCCGACATTCATTCGGGCAGCTTTTTCAATAAAACGGCCGTGCGTGGTGGCGTCGACCTGCTCTTGAAGCAAAAGCCCGACATGGTTTTTTTTACCGGCGATCTGGTTAACAGCCATGCCGAGGAAGTGAATAGCTACATTGATGTTTTCAATAAAGTAAAGGCGCCAATGGGTGTTTATTCGACCCTTGGCAATCACGATTACGGCAAATATGTCCAGTGGCCCAGCGCCCAGGCCGAACGACAAAACGTAATGAACGTAGTGGCCGCCCATAAACAAATGGGCTGGAACATTATGCTGGATGAAAATAAGATTTTGGAACAGAGTGGCGATAAAATTGCGCTGATTGGTGTACAAAATCTTGGTTTTGGTCCGGCAGCACTACGGGCGGGTAATCTGGCAAAAGCATACAAAGGCACTGAAGAATATCCAATTAAGCTCCTTCTTTCACATGACCCCACGCACTGGGATGCGGAAGTTCGCCCAAAATACAGCGATATCGACGTAACATTCAGCGGCCATACGCACGGGGCACAATTTGGCGTCGAAATTGGCGACAAAAAATGGAGCCCGGCTCAGTATTTCTACAAACAATGGGCAGGTTTGTATCAGGACGGGGATCAACGGCTCTACGTTAACCGGGGTTATGGCTACATTGGCTATCCGGGTCGGGTGGGCATTCTGCCGGAGATTACAATTTTTGAGTTAGTGAAGGCCTGACCCATTATAGTTTATAAAATCAAAATTGGGTAAGTTGTGTGCCAATCGCATCCGCTTACCCAATTGTCGTTTAACTAATTCCTTCATCAGTCAGTTACTCTAATCAACTACTAAACACGTATTTATGAAAACCATATTCATTACCGGACTTTCCTTTTTTATGTCATTGCTGTCTTACCTGAATCCGAAGTCAGCACAAACTGCCGAAACCACTATTCCGCTTTGCCACGTACCGTCCAAATCGTTAGCTGGTAATGATATGTCGGCAATGGCGGCTGATCCCGCTTTTCAGCGTTTACACGTGGCTCCCCTCCCCTTCACGTACGCTGGTGCAGGCGAGATGGTTAAATTTTCAACGTCTGATGGGCAATCGGCCAGTGGTTTTTTGCTGAAGGCGAAGCAGCCATCAAACAAATGGCTGCTGGTTTATCAGGAATGGTGGGGCCTGAATGACAACATCAAACAGCAGGCCGAAACGTTTTACAATGATCTAAAAGACGTGAACGTACTAGCGGTTGACATGTATGATGGTAAAGTCGCTACTGAACCTGCTGAAGCGGGTAAACTAATGCAGGGAGCTAGCAAAGATCGACTTGCGAATATTCAGAAGGGGGCTATTGCATTCGCAGGTCCGAAAGCCGAGTTTGCCAGCGTTGGCTGGTGCTTTGGCGGCATGCTTTCGCTCCAGTCAGCGCTGATGGAAGGTCAAAAGGCAAAAGGATGCGTTATGTATTATGGCCGTCCGGAACAGGACGTAGAGAAGCTGAAGGCGCTCAATACGGACGTACTTGGTATTTTCGGCAGCCAGGATAAAGGCATCACGCCCGAGACGGTAAAAACTTTCGAGGAAAATATGCAAAAGGCTGGCAAAAAAGTAACCGTAAAAATGTACGATGCCGGCCATGGATTTGCAAATCCAAGCAATCCGGTTTACAACAAAGAAGCATCTGCTGATGCGTATAAGCTGGCACTGGCTTACCTGAAGGAGAAGCTGAGCGCGTAAGTTTTATCCTTAGATAACCTATTAAAAGCCTGACTACTGTTTAGTGGTCAGGCTTTTAATTAAACTTTAACGGCTTTCTCCACGTTTTAATTAAACGAAACGGGCTCGATTAAGTCTAACAAACAAATCGAGTGCAAACCCGCTACGAAAATGAAAACGATAAAATGGAGTGGAGTTCTGGCTGGCCTTTTGTTGGGTGTGGCTACAGTTAGCTTCGGACAAGTTTACGGACCTGGCCAGGCTTCTCCGAACGGAAATGGCTACAATCAGCCTTACCCAAACGGCAATGGGTATGGCCAGAATTATCCAAATCCGAATTATCCAAATGGGTACAATAATGGTTATAACCAGAGCTATCCGAACGGATATGGACAAGCTTATCCAAACACTTACGGCTATGATCAATATGGATATCCTATTCAACCACCGGTGGTAGTCGTGCCTCCAAGGATAGTAATTGCTCCACCGCCAGTGTTTGTAGGGCCTCCAGTAATAATTCGGCCTTATGTAAATTATGGCTATGGTCGCGGTGGATACGGTGGTGTTTACCGGGGTGGTTATGGTGGAGGCCGTGGTGGTTACGGTGGTCGTGGTGGCCACCGCTGGTAAACGAAAATTTGGGTTAACTGGATATCAATCAGGTTCATTGAACCAAATGACAGGTGAAGAGTTCAACAAATAAATGCTGAAATAAGACTATGAAAACGATAAAACTTATGCCTTTTCTCGCGGCTGGTTTACTAGTCGTTCTGATGGCAAGCTGTGGTCCCGCTTATGTAAATACGGGCTATGGTAATAACGGCTACTACGGGGCTAGACCCTATTATGGTTACGGATACGGCTATCGTCCGTATGGATATTATCGCCCACCTGTCGTTGTGAGACCACAGGTCGTTCGCCCACGGTATTACTCACCAGGCCCTCGAAATTATGGGGGTAGCCCAAATGCTCGTGGTGGCTTTGGAGGTTCTCGTGGTGGTTATAACGGTGGCGGTGGACGTTCGCGCGGCCCAAGATAAATAAGTAAAGTTGGTTAAGTAACTAAGATACCGGTTCTAAAAGGAGCCGGTATTTTCTTGTTTAGAAGGCCATGCTATGGGTGTTATAAGCCCAGAAAAGCAACATAATCGCCGGAAGAAATAAGCTGTTTTCCTGTTACTGTTAGGCTATACAGATAGACCCAGCAGTCCACAATGCTATCGCCGGAAGAAACTTCAATAACCGTCCGTACGTACTCATGAGGCTTCTCAAATGCTTCACCAATGCCTTCATAATTATCCAGATACGCTAATAAAAGTTGCTTATTAACGCTGATATTATAGACTGACCCGTAGACAGTTGCCGTGCTTTCTGGCTGATAAATGGCACCCGGATAGCTTCCTAGATTAAATAACTGACCCGGAAATTTTCCATCACCAACGTATCGACTATGCTGATGCAGATGCTGGGCATATGGATTTGTGAAAGGCGGCCTGAGGGTACCATACACGAAGAGCAAGTCAGAATCTGTAGCCATTACGTATCAAAAATAGTTTTTTGTTACTCTGTGGGACTAACAACGCGATTTGTGCGTTAAGAAGAAAACAGGGGTTTATTATGAAAAAGACGAAAGTATTTCTACTGATTGCTGCATCGCTGGTATTGGTTGACGTACCCTTGGAAACAATGGCCGCTACTAATACACATACAACTGAAATTACGGCCATCGGGCGCAAGCGAAAAGGGTATAAACCGAAGCGGGGTGGTCTGTTCAATACGGGTCTTTTTCGTAAGAAAAATCCCTGCGGTTGCCCAAATCATTAAGCAATTGTTAAGAAATTGTATTTATATCAGACTCAGGCCCTTATATGGGCCTTTTTCGTTTTATTAGTTGTAAAAAACTGTGTTTTTGCGTAAAATTTCGTACCTTTGCGGTTTGAAAAATATGGCGGTAACAGACTCTGGCTGTTACAACTCAACCAACTTTTAACAACCAGAGACGTAATGCCAAATTTGTATGCAATCAATTCGCAATATAGCAATCATCGCCCACGTTGACCACGGCAAAACAACACTGGTCGACAAAATTATTCACGCATCGAAGCTCTTTCGGGACAATCAGGAATTTGGCGACCTGATTTTGGACAGCAACGATCTGGAACGCGAGCGGGGTATTACCATTGTCTCGAAAAACGTATCGGTACGTTACAAGGACATTAAAATCAACATTATCGACACACCGGGCCACAGTGACTTCGGTGGTGAGGTAGAGCGTGTGCTGAAAATGGCTGATGGTGTTTGTCTGTTGGTCGATGCTTTTGAAGGAGCCATGCCACAAACTCGCTTTGTGTTGGGCAAAGCACTGCAACTGGGTCTCAAACCAATTGTTATTGTAAACAAGGTTGACAAAGAAAACTGCCGCCCTGATGAAGTGCATGAGCAGGTTTTCGACCTGATGTTCAACCTGGGTGCTACCGAAGATCAGTTGGATTTTCCGACTGTTTATGGCTCCTCGAAACAAGGTTGGATGGGACCGGATTGGAAAACACCAACCGACAACATTACCTACCTGCTTGATACCATTGTAGCAACGATTCCTCCGGCTCCTATGACCGAAGGAGCGCCACAAATGCAGATCACTTCGCTTGACTATTCAGCCTTCGTTGGTCGGATTGCCATTGGACGTGTGCATCGTGGTACCTTGAAAGAAGGGGCTAACATGGCGCTTATCAAGTCGGATGGGTCAGTGAAAAAAGTGAAAATCAAAGAACTTCAATCGTTTGAAGGTCTTGGTAAAGTTAAAGTGACCGAAGTTGCCTGTGGTGATATATGTGCTGTTACGGGTCTCGAAGAATTCGAAATCGGTGATACGCTAACGGATATTGAAAACCCAGAAGCACTGCCACGAATTTCGGTGGATGAGCCAACAATGAACATGCTGTTCACGATCAACAATTCGCCTTTCTATGGTAAAGAAGGTAAGTTTGTGACATCGCGTCATCTGCGGGAAAGGCTGTACAAAGAAATTGAGAAAAACCTGGCCTTGCGCGTAGAAGCTACGGACAGTGAAGATCGCTTCCTGGTCTACGGTCGGGGTATTCTTCACTTGTCGGTTCTGATTGAAACCATGCGTCGTGAAGGTTACGAGCTACAGGTGGGTCAGCCGCAAGTGCTTTATAAAGAAGACGATAAGGGCCACAAACTGGAACCGATCGAAACACTGGTTGTAGACGTACCGGAAGAAACAGCCGGAAAGGTAATTGAATTGGCTACCCAGCGTAAAGGTGAGTTGCTGATTATGGAACCTAAAGGCGACTTGCAACACCTTGAGTTTGAGATTCCATCGCGTGGTTTGATCGGTCTGCGCTCTAACGTCCTAACCGCCACGTTCGGTGAGGCTGTAATGAGCCACCGCTTTAAAGAATACCAGGAATTTAAAGGTCCAATCCCGGAACGAATCAACGGTTCGCTGATTTCAATGACCAGCGGTCAGGCTACGGCCTACTCGATTGACAAACTTCAGGATCGTGGTTCGTTCTTTGTTGAGCCAGGTGATGAGATCTACACGGGTCAGGTTATTGGTGAACATAACCGCCAGAACGACATCGTTGTAAACGTACAAACGGCGAAACAATTGACGAACATGCGGGCTTCGGGTTCGGATACGAACGTTCGGATTGCTCCAAAAATCTCGTTCTCATTGGAAGAGTCGATGGAATATATCCAGAAAGATGAATACTTAGAAGTGACGCCTAAGTCGATGCGGATTCGTAAGATCTATCTGGACGAAAACGAGCGGAAACGGAATCAGAACAAATTCGTTATGGCTTAATACGTAGTGATCAACCTATAACAAAAATGCCCACTGCTTAGCAGTGGGCATTTTTGTTTCTTTTCAAAACTTACCGTCTAGGAAAACTTTCGTTGGTAGAGAGGCAAAAACAGCGAGTGTTTTCTGCGATGGCTGTGTTGTTGGCGTCGCGGGTGTTTCGAGAACTGCCGCATTCTGAGCGGCTGTGTAAGCAGCGTGGCGATGGACATGATAGTAACCCGCCACAAAGAGTGAGATACCACTGACTGATAGTGCCAATTTTTTCATAATAACTTGAGTATAGTGCATGGGTGGTGTGATAACCCTGTTGACAACGGGAGTTATCTCTAAATTGTTTTAAAAAGCTACCCCTATTCGAAAACAAATCCGGTTATAAATTCGATGCTCGTCACGCTGAATGTCGTTTCCAGTAAGTGGTTTCTGAACATCGGCTGTCTGACGTTTATAGGACAACGATAAGACAAAAGCGGAGGCTGAAGGTTTACCAACCCGCAACGCAATACCCGGATTTATCATCCAGCCGCCCTTTACGTCATACCCTGATGACGCTTTATGCAGCCAGGCAAACCCGTAGCCCGCATCGGCGATGGCCAGCAAACGAACGTTCCGTTGTGAATCACGCGCTAAGTCGAACCGAAGCCCGGCGCCCAGGGGTGTTAATAAAGCCGCTTTATACCAGTCAACGCTTACCAGACCACCTACCGCTAAACGATTGGTCAGTTGAACACCGTTGAACGTTTGCGCCGTAAAACTAACGCGATTTTCAACCAGTTGCGCGGTTGATGTCCCAGAGGCAACCCGTCCGAATAAGCCGCCCAATTCTGTATAATTGACGTAACGTAGTTGCTGAGAGAACGATTGAGCGTGGGTATTCTGGCAGACTAAGGCCATCAGGCAACCTATTAAAAGTCGTTTCATAACCCGATGTTTAGTAATACGTTGGTGGCGTAACCGGAATGCGGCTCAACTGACGGAGTTGACGCGGATTGCTCGTGTCAAACTGATAGAACCCGTCTTTGCCAATCATCAGCAACGATTTCTCCAACGGAATGACATCAAACGAATCCAGGCCCTCAATATGCTGCAATTGGTTGATATTCATTACGTCACGTATATCGAACGATTTAAGGCCATATGCACCTTCGCAGATGAACAGATTCGGATAAGCAACACCCAATCCATGCGGATTGCGCATTGGATAGCTTTTAAGTAGTTTAGGATTCGCCAGATTGGTAATATCCACTACGTCGAGTTGATTGGTGAATCCACCGCATTGATTCCCGGAACGTAGCGTTACATAGGCAATATTATCATTCACGACTACCGGATCGCACACGCGGGCGTGTTGAAAAACGGACAGTTGCACTGGCTTTTCTGGATTGACATTATCGTAAATGAACATTCCCGTAGTGGAACCAATAAATAACTTGTCTTTATAGGGGAAAATGGTTTCAATACCCCAGCCCATTTGTATTTTGTTGCCTATTTTCGGTTCTGACGGATTTTTAATGTCGAACAACTGCATTGTTGACTGATTGACCGTGTACAGATAGTTGTCATAGAGCGCAAACCGGGCCATTGAACCCGCAACGCCATTGGTTGTTGAACCGCCTGATTTATCGGAGGTGGCCGAATTCTGCGCCATACTCGTAAAAGCCCAGCCTATCCAGCCTCCGGTTGGGTTGACGCCTTCGTCGCAATTCGTATCAATCGTTTCTGATACGTAGCTAACTTTCTGATCATACACCATTTTGTTTGCTGCGTCGTAACTCCACCAGCCTCCTTCAAAGGAACCATTGGGGAATACGTCCTGCACGCGATTGATGGCCTGCACAGATGCCGGATTGCTGATGTCAAACGCAACCAGGTCCATATAGCTGTCTGCATACAAAATGTTGTCTCGGACGGCAATATCACCGTTGCCCGGAATGCGGAGAAATGCCACGGGTGTCGGTGCCGACGGGTTACGGTTGTCGATAATGTGAATGCCCTGTTTCAGTTCGTTGATGAACAGATACTGGTCTTTCGTGTAAATTTTTCCAGGGTTGACCAGCGGCTGCGCTGGTTCGATTTGAACGCCTTGCCGGAGTTGATTGGCGGTGAACGTAACGGGCGAATAGCGCCGATACTTGCGGGTTTCTTTACAGTTGTCGGTACAAGCCGTCAGGTAGAGAAACGGCAGCAAAAAAAAGAGTAAACGGTTCACTTTCATAAGGGTAGAGGGTTGAGTTATAGATGCATGACTCCAACCTGAATGAAAGCGTTGTAACCAATTAAAAAAATTACCCGGCTGTCCTGATTACGGCCGGGCAATACGAATCTTACACAAAAAGAGACCTTAGGTTATCACTCGTAAGGATTCATGATTAATTCTGTTTTTCGTATTCCATCACATGAGGTAGCTCTCCCCCATGATATATTCGAAGTCGGTTTGGCTTTGGCAATTCAAAGCGCGCCACGGCATTTAGGTTCTTGAAATAAGTTTGCTCAAATTTCATAGACTCCTGAGACCCCGCCATATCGGTGTAACCCAAGTGATCGGCCGACAGGGTGCCATCTAACGTAGCATATAACCGAAGCGTATAGGAATTGACCGACGCTTTTCCGCTTGCATTAAACGGGGTAATATCCAGTGGCGGATTGGCCGTATCCAGCGCGAACTTCAGGGTTGTTCCATAGGTCGAGTCCGGTCCAACAAGTCGCCACGTACCAATCAGGCTTTCTACATTGGGTGCCAAAACAGGCTCTTCATGACCGCATTGAGTCATTATGAATAAGGACACCAAGGAAATTACTATCAAGCCAATTGTCCGGGTTAACTTTATCATTTAATTTGTTTTTTCGTACACCAGCATTCCTGTCTGCGTACTGTCATAATACAGGCGCAGTTTGTTTTTACTGGTCAATTCATAGCGGTTAACCGCTTTCAGGTTGGCAAAATACGCTTGCTCAAACTGCATCGCATTAGATGAGCCTGCCATTTTGGTGGCTCCAATTGCGCTTATGGTAATCGCTGGTTTACTGCGGTCTGTATAGTTTAGCGACGAATTATAGGTATTTACCGCCGATTTTCCCGAAAGACTAAATAGCTGAACCGGCAGTTTCTCCCAGGTTTGCACAACGGGTTCAATCACCAACGTCACATCATAGGAACCTGGCTCAACAAGCTTCCAGCTGCCCAGTAGCTGATCTACATTGACTGGTTCGACTGCGGCTTCCCGATCGCAACCAGAAAACGACATCAGTAAAGTAGCTACGCTGATCAGAAGCCACGTTTTCATGAGTTGCCTGTTTTTGTTGGGTCCGCGATTTTACCGACAAACAGAACGGTTCCCGATGTTTTTTCGTGAATAACAAAAACAAATGGCCGATCGCAGAGGATTGGTACACGTGCAGACGTCGTTGAAACGCCACCTGTTGTAACAGCTGCGGCTTCTGTTCCCTTCTCATCAACCGCCACGAACGTATTTTGCTTCACAAAGCTAAGGGTTAAGCCGCCTTTTGCGTTTATTTTCGTGAAATCGGCCCGATCCGTAAAAGCCGTTGGCATTCCAAGTGCGCTTAGTGCATTGTTAAGCTTGATTTCGTAACTCAGCGTGAATTTTGGCAAACCGAAATCAATCTCACCCGGTGTCATATCTTTCTGTAATTGAGCCCAATCAGTGCTACCCAGGCTGTTAATTAGCGCGTCGATCGTTGTATTCTGGCTGGGTAATAGCACGGTCATCGCATATTTATCAGAGCCATAAGGGAGTTCTATCGCGGTATAGGTGGACCGGAATGCCTGACGAAATATATTTTCAAGCCGCATCATTTTCACGTTCGTTGTGCCACCCGATGCCAGATTAAAAGGCGAATCCATCGTTTTGCTGGGATCAAACTGCGTTTTCCAGTCTCCTTTGAAATAGAGCGCGTTCAGCAGAAACATAACGTCGTTTCCCTGTATCTGATCGATCACCTTTGGGATTTTGCCGTTGGTTTTCTGGCTGGCCCAGGCATTGATTTTCCCAACAGTCGCCGGATCGTCAAAATTTTCGGCCGATACGTCAGCTTTGAAAGTCTTCTTCAAAATATCCTGGAAGGAGGTTTCAATCGGGAATGTATTGCGATTCCAGACCGAATTAGCCAGCGTCACCGTTACCCCCGGATCGACCGTAGGCAGATTTTCCATCAGGTTCTGGTACGTAGTATTGGCTTCGGCAAGCGTTTGAGCATCCAGTTTGAGCGTTTTCTGAATCTCCTGCGCCGTTTGTCCATTGGCACCGTTCAGAATCATGCCCAATGCGATATGAAGACTCAATGGCGAAATGAATACATTTCTGGTCTGCCCTTCGGCGGTATTCACCTGTTTCGCCAGATCAAAGGCAAACTGGTTCGTCTGATCCGCAAAAGGAGTCGAAACGCGTAATTCACCAACGGGCACGTCGGGAGTTGGTGTTACCGTTGAGTTTTTACAGCTAACAGCCGTCAACAAAACGCCGACCGTCATGGCTGTTACCGTTGAAAAAAGGGTCGTTTTCATAACACAATACAGTTAAGTCATCAAATACACTAATGTGCGTGTATAGGTTTAGACCATAGTATTCTCCGCTCCCTATTATTAAAAATGGTAATCGACACCAAAACTCATGCCGGTGGAGGTTGGCCGGGTTTGCACCTGCGACTCAGTCTGCGTTCCAAATTCTAACGACGGCTGATAAAGTCCAGCCAACGATGCCGACCATTTTCCTGTTGAGCGATACCGGAAGCGAGCGCCCATGGTAGTCGCCAGTGATACCGGACGATATACGCCATCTTTGGCTGTAACCACTACGTCATTTCCAACCGTATTCTTAACGAAAATATTGGTCAAAATACCGCCTAACAAGGCCATACTCAGGCGTTTGCGCGGACGTAGCTGATAGCCAACCTGGACTGGAACCTGCATGTATTGATAATTATTCGTCAGGACTTCCTGCGTTTGGCTGCTATACCTGTATTGCGAGTAAAATGAGTTATTGGAGACTAAATCCAGGGCTGTTTGTGGCGCACTGCTCGCAGCAGCTTTATTCACCAGGCTGTGTTGTATGGCATCAACGTACAGATTGCTGGTCACTACGTTCTGGTTAGCAACCGCACCTATGTAGTTCGATGAGGCCACCTGAGCCGGCGTTTCAATGGTTGAATGACCGGCCAGATACCCAATCCCCGACTCTACCGACCAGTGTTCATTCAGTTGAACGCCTGCTCCTGCCTGATAAGCTACCGAAAAATTTGCCCGGCTGGTTACGGTTGATTGATTACCTGTGCTCGCGACTAACGTATTGGCATAAGCTGCCTGGGTCGACTTCACCGCGACCATTGGGTTGAAGGCCCCCGGCATTACACTCGCCGATGCCCACATTTCACGGGCTTTACGTTGTGATTTACTAACCTCAGGTTCCATTGGCAGTTCTGCCGGACGAAACCATACGATCCGCTGAATGGGCCCTACAGTACGTAAGCGAAGAGGACGACCCGTAAGTTGCTCAAAAATAGCCGCGTCGGTTGCTGTTGGCGCAGTAGATGAAGCGGCTTGATCGCGGAAAGCCGCTGAGGTTTGCACAGCCATGTGTGCCATTCGGTTCTCCAAAGCTGCACGTTCGTGGGTGGCTGACAGAATCGACGGAGGAAGCTGCGTTATTACAGATGAGGACGGAGAACGACGTAGGTTCCTTGATACCATCAGTTGCGTAGGTAGATCCCCAGCGTTATTTACCGGCTGAATCGTCTTATTAACGGTATCCTCATTACGTGCGATTGACTCATTTAGCGGCTTATTACTCAGTTTTTTCGCCGACGAAACAAGTGTCTGTGCTGGCGTTATCTGGGGCGCAGGCTTATCGACTGAGGCAACAGCTTCGGCCGGTTGATTAGAACGTACATTGCCAGCGCCTTCAGAGCCGGAAGCAGTAGCTGTTTTTTCGGGAGCTAACGGTCTTACGGCTACGTTCGCAGCCGGGCCGGGCTGATGTAATTGAGCCGTGGGCTGGTTAACAGACTCTGTATTGACTAACCACCAGCCAACAAGCAACAAAGCTACCGTAGCTGCTACGCCCATAGCCCAGCCGAGTGGACGGGACATAACTAGTCCTGAACCCCAGAGCGGCAGTATTTTAGTTCCTTCAGATTCGTCTAATCGACGTTCGATCGCGTCCCACACACGAGGTGGGGGCGTTTCAGCGGCTTCGTCGAAGGTCTTTCGCCAAAAATCGTCAGGTGTATTTTTCTCTAATTCATTCATTTCCGTACCAGTGTTCATAGATACCCTTCTGCTGGGCGTCCATCTGCAAATCGTTTATCCGACTGTAATTTTTGTTGCAATAGCATTCGGGCTCGGGAGTACTGTGATTTAGATGTTCCCTCGGCGATATCGAGCAACTCGCTAATCTCCGGGTGACTATAGCCTTCAATGGCATACAGGTTAAAGACCGTCCGGCAACCGGGCGGCAGTTCCTGAATCAGTTGTAATAGGTATTGATAGTTTAGGGCGGGCAAACTTTCGTCGGCCTGGGGAAGCACCGGAGCCATGTCCTGTACATCGACGGTTTGTTCCCAGGGTTTCTCTTTTCGTAACTGTTTAAGGGCTGTATTGATCACGATGCGCTTCAGCCAGGCTTCCAGCGGGCACTCAAATCTAAATGAGTCGATATGCCGATAAATCTTCACAAATGCATCCTGTAACACATCTTCAGCCTCGTCGGGATCTTTTATATACCGTTTGCAAAGGACAAAAAGTTTACCGGCAAACCGCTCATAAAGCTGTCGCTGCACAATTCGGTCTTGCCGTCGGCACCCTTCTACTAATACGTATTCATCCTGCATATCAACGCTGACAATCCAATGACCTCATTTGATTATGAACGGTTGGAAGCAACCTAAAATTTTTTTCGCTTTCGCAACCGGTAGGTCCTCATGCGTTAGTTTTGCTAAATAGTGCCGCTTTGGTAGCCCCGATAAATTCTCATACGGCACCCGCTAAACACCGAAAAGAAAAGTTTCGATACATGAAGAAAGTGATTCTGACACTAATCATGCTTTGGTTCTCGGCTTCAGTCTATGTAAAGGCACAAGTCGTTGTGAACGGAATCAATGTCAACAATCTGGATATCCAGTATATTAAATTAATAGGCTATGATAAATGGAGTGTCCACTCGAAAACCTCTTCAGAAGCTATGGTCTGGCTTGATTTTGGTCAGGGATTGGATCTGCGCAAGTCGAGCGAGTTTCTAAGACCAGCGAACGGTAATAGTCAGGAACCCATCCATTTTAAGTCGGTCATCGAGGCCTTAAATTATTTATACAGAAACGGATGGGAACTCATTCAGCAATATCAACCAGAGCCTAATTCGTACCAGCATTATGTTTTGCAAAGAAGCGCTGGAAGTAAGCAAGATCGTTAGGAAGCTGATTTTTAAGGATTTGCTTATACTGATCTTGATAAGTATTGTTTTGTATAGTCCTGGTGAAACGCACGTAGAAGGGTTTTAATGAGCACTCCTTTCACACTGCTCGCGTATAAATACGTCGTCTTTTGCTTCAGTTCAGTATCACTCATTGCACTTATTTTGCTCAGTAAATAGGTAGAAGAAATCCCGTCAACATTCACATCAAGAGGTTCACTGGCGATTGAGCTAAGTATTTTGTATTAGTCATGAACTAGTTGATAGAGTACCTCAATATCATCTTTAAGGTTAAAAAACGAGTCCTTGCGTTGACAATTCAGTAGTCCGGTACTGGTCGCCAGCATGAAAACTAAAGCCGCTTTCATAAGTGAGTATTTTATTTAATTGCAAGCCTCTGGTTAAGGCAAGGGATATTAAAAAAAGACTAGAGGGCACATTATGAATAACTTAGTTGCTTGGGTTACTGACAAGTGGGTTATGAATAGTCCCACAAAAGGTCAAGGATTCGTGGTTTGGTATTATGTGGTTAGGTACATCTATGTTGAGGAGTTACATTAGGCTACGCTTTTACGAGTCTCTTCCTCAACGCGAGCATACCCCTGCTATATCAAGGGCCGATATAGAATTTAGAATTAGAGCTGGTATATTAGGTGAGCAGAGTAGCTATCACTTATTTGAAAAAGAAGAAAATGGACTAAGACCTATTCGCTCCTTCGCAAGTGACATTGATCTACTTATTCATTTAGATACTGCTGAACGATGAATTAACCCAATTGATTGTCATAAAAGCACTTTTACCACTCAACGACATGAACAAATTTTGTTTAACAGCAGTCCTCTGCCTCCTATTTTGCTCCTTCGCGACAGCCCAAGCAATTGACTACAAAAACTCGATTCGGGTAGGTATTGATTACATGAGTCTGGATGCACCAGACGACTTAGGTATCAGGTATGTGGCTCGCTACGCCCGGCATTTAGCCAATGACCGTATTGTTCTAGAAGGGAGCTTTGGGTATCTCTGCATCGAGAACCGGCGATTAGTCTTTAATAATTTCTACTTCACAGGACGGCCCCGGCAGCGGGTCACGGCTGATTTAACAGTTTCATTTGATTTCCTTCGTGATGCTCGTCATGCATTACGTTTAGGTGGGGGGCCTTCTGTCTGGTATCGGAAAGACGATCGTTTGCGGGAAGCCAGATCGATTGTAGATCAGAATGGGCAAATAACAGGTGTAACAATTCTTAATGAAAAAGTAGATGAAGCCAACTTTGGGTATCATCTAGCCGCTGAATACGAGTATATAATTGGCGCTCGAACTACCTTAGCTGCCCAGGTAGGTATGGCCAATCTAGCCAGAGCAGGCATCAGTTCGATAGTCGGTATAAATGTCGGTTACCGATTTTAACTTTTATAAGAGTAAAGGCTTTTTTGCAATTTACTGCTCTGTTTAGCTCAGCCCCTTGTATAAACTTAGTGGCTGTTGCAAAAGTCGGTGGTAATTTAATTCCTCCTTATTAACTACTGAGTCGCCATTCGTTGCTGATCGCTATAAAGCTCATACTATATACACATGAAAAGACTAACCCCTAAGATCAAAAGTCACGTGGACATAATTACTATCGATAATGAAGACGATGATGAAGGAGAAATAACGAAATGGCAAGATATCTTAATTCATGGCAATCCGGAGGGATTAAAGTCTTTGGGAAGGTTTTTAATCCGAATTGCCGAATTGAATCAAGATGCCATACATGACCTCCCAATTGGAGCAAGAGAGCACTTCCATTTGAGTCCTAACCGGGATCTAAGTAAAACTTCATCGGAAGTGATTGTCGGAAGGCTAGATGCCAAGGGGACTGGTAGCTTCTATGATATGTACGTTTCAAAAGACGAATAAGCGCCCTCTAGACTTTTGCAGTAGCCACCTAATTCATATAATAAGGCCGGAATAAGTGCAGAATAAAGTTTTGATCTCAAAAATAGGGATTTGCACGTATTCCAGTCTAATGATACGTTCTGTCCAAACAATACAGGAAAAAGTAGAAATCGCTGCAATTAATGTTGGATTCTTTATATAACCTTACCTTTGTTACCTCTTTACTAAACGACTGGAAATGAATCGTCGTGATGCGCTACGTTACTCACTGGGCATTGGCCTAGGTGTCATAACGTATCCGGCTTTTAGCCACTCCACAAACGCCAGCGCTCGCTTCAAGATTGGTGCCTGCGACTGGTCCATTGGTCCGGCGGGTGATATAAACAGTTTCGCCGTAGCAAAAAAAATTGGTCTCGACGGTGTGCAACTGAGCCTAAATACAAAAGCTGATCATGAACACCTGCGTCGGCCAGACATACAGCGGGCTTTTAAAGAAGCTGCTCAGCGAGCGGGAGTTTCAATTGGTGGCCTGGCTATTGGCCTGCTGAATGAGATTCCGTACAAATCTGACCCACGTACTGACCAATGGGTACAGGACAGTGTAGAGGTTGCCAGTGCATTGGGTGTAAAAAATATCCTGCTGGCTTTTTTTAGCAATAATGATTTGCGCGGTGACCCCAAAGGGAGGCAGGTGGTCATAGATAAGTTGAAGGCCGTGGCGCCCAAGGCCCAGAAGGCGGGTGTCGTATTAGGCATTGAGTCGTGGCTATCGGCTCCCGAACATCTGTCTATCCTGGATGCGGTGGCTTCACCGGCGGTGCAGGTTTATTATGACGTTTGCAATTCGACGGTGGGTGGATACGATATTTTTAATGAAATTCGTGAACTTGGCAAAGACCGCATTTGCGAAGTCCATCTAAAAGAAAATGACTACCTGCTCGGGCATGGGAAGGTAGATTTAGTGAAAGTCCGGCAGGCGCTGGACGATATTGGCTATTCGGGTTGGTTACATATGGAAGGAGCTGTGCCCAAAGGCAAACCCATGCTCGACAGTTATATTGAAAACAACAAGACCGTGCGATCGCTTTTCGTGTGAAAGAATTACCTGTTATGAGAATACGTAGTTTTTCGTTTATCCCGCTTCCTTTCGTTTTAACGACAGTTGGCTTTTTATACTTGGCTGGACAGCCCGTTCACCCTGTTCATTCAACAGCTTCATCGTTATTGCTCCAACCATCCAGGATCAATCAGCAACGTAGCATCGTAGCCGGTGATTCGGGTAAACTTTACCTGCCCGACGACCTCGAAGCAACGCTCTGGGCCGAGTCGCCCATGTTCTTCAACCCGACCAACATGGATATCGACGCTAAAGGGCGGGTATGGGTTACAGAGGCTGTAAACTATCGCAAATTCAATAACAAAGCCGAAGATCGGCTGGATCATCCGGAAGGCGAACGGGTTATGATTCTCGAGGATACCGATGGTGACGGCAAAGCCGACAATAGTAAAGTATTCGTTACAGATCCAGACCTGGTTTCCCCCCTCGGTATTGCCGTTATTGGCAACAAGATAATTGTTTCGTGTGCCCCCAATCTGGTTGTCTATACCGACGAAAACGGCGATGATAAACCTGATAAAAAAGAAATCATGCTGTCGGGATTCGGTGGTTTAGATCACGATCACTCCCTGCATGCTTTAGTGGCCGGGCCAGATGGAAATTATTATTTCAACACCGGAAATGCCGGGCCGCACATTGTGAGCGACAAAGACGGCTGGACACTACGTTCGGGAAGCCTGTACGTTGGTGGAACACCCTATAACAAAATTAATCACGGCAATCAGGTGAGTGATGATGGCCGTATCTGGACAGGTGGGCTGGCACTACGTATCCGACCGGATGGCTCATTTCTAAAGGTAATGGCACATAATTTCCGTAATAACTACGAAACCGCGCTGGATTCCTATGGCAACATGTGGCAGAACGATAACGACGATGAGGTGATGGCTTGCCGAACAAGCTGGGTAATGGAGGGATCAAACGCGGGGTATTTTAGCGCCGATGGTACCCGAAACT
The DNA here is from genome assembly GCF_900112365.1 of Spirosoma endophyticum. Classification (GTDB taxonomy): domain Bacteria; phylum Bacteroidota; class Bacteroidia; order Cytophagales; family Spirosomataceae; genus Spirosoma; species Spirosoma endophyticum. Next base: position 49,580 of record NZ_FOLQ01000003.1, read on the forward strand.
GGAAAGCCGACCAACGTCCCGGTCAATCTATCCCGACAGCTCACTGGCATCAGGAAGATCCGAACGTAATTCCCGTTGGCGATATTACCGGCGCTGGCTCGCCTACGGGCATGGTTGTGTACGAAGGTGACGAACTGGGTCTTCAATACCGGGGCATGTTGCTGAGTGCCGATGCGGGACGGAACGTAATTTTTGGCTACAAACCCGAAGTGTCTGGAGCAGGCTATAAAATGCCCCGCACCGATTTCATCAGTACGTTCCCCAAAGTAGACGAAAATTATAAGTGGAACGATGTTGACAATGACTCGCGTAAGTGGTTCCGTCCGAGCGATGTAGCGGTTGGAACAGATGGCGCTATCTATATTGCCGACTGGTATGATCCCATCGTGGGCGGTCACCAGATGAAGGATAGCAAAGGCTACGGACGAATTTACCGCATCACACCTAAAGGCAAAAAGCTCAAAGCCCCTAAAATTGACTTAAGTTCGACGCAAGGCCAGATTGCCGCACTACTAAGCCCTGCCGTGAACGTAAGAATGGCAGGATTTGAAGCCTTGAGTGAACAGGGCGAAAAAGTGGTTGAGCCTGTTTTATCACTCGTATCGTCGTCTCCGAACCCATACCACCGGGCGCGGGCTATTTTTCTACTGGCGAATCTGGATGCCGAAGGGCAGTTTGAGGTTGAGCGATTATTAAAAGCGCCGGATGCCAATACTCGGGTTATAGCGCTACGTGCTTTGCGAAGTATTACACCCGAAAATTACAAATCGAATCCGGGCTTAACGGCCTCGCAACGGGCATTACTACCCTTAGTAGGAAATCTATCGACTGATAAAAGCCCGGCTGTTCGGCGGGAAGTTGCCATTGTACTACGTGATATTCCGTACGATGAATGCCGGTTTATGCTCCTGAATCTGGTAAAAGGCTATGACGGGAAAGACCGTTGGTATTTAAATGCGCTTGGTGAAGCTGCCGATGGGAAGGAGGACGCCTTATTTGCCGATCTGGCACCAACTCTCCCGGCCAGTTCGACAGAATGGGATCAAAAGACGGCTAACCTTATTTGGGAACTGCATCCTTCCGGTGCCGTTTCTATGTTAAAAAAACGAGCCGAAGCTGAATCCCTTTCCGCCGATGCCCGTCGACAGGCAATTGTGACGCTGGGTTTCATTAATAGCCAGCAAGCAGCTAAGGCTATGTTTGACCTGACGAAATCGCCGGATAAAGAAATCGCCGATCAGGCGACCTATTGGACCGATTTCCGACGGGGGAATGACTGGGCCAAACTGATGAACTGGCAAGAGGTTATGCCGATGAAAGTTTCGGCCGATGAACAGAAAATGCTGACTAAGCGGGAAATGCTGCTGGACGTCAGTAAAACAGACGCTGAAAAGCGAAAAATGGCGGTGGAGATGTCGCGTGATACCGAAGGGGCTAAAATTTTGATTGGGTTAGCCGCTGAACAAAAACTGTCTGAAGACTTAATCAAGGCCGCCGGGCCGGGAATACGTACCAATAAAGACCAGACCATTCGGACGATGGGCAAGGAGTATTTCCCCTGGAAACGCCCAACGGAAACCGCAACTGTTACTACGTCGTCAACCAAACCCGCCCCAGAATCTGTACAAGCGTCTGCTACTGAAAAAGAACCGGTAAAAACGACGCCTGTGTCTACCGTTCCTGTACAGGCTACGAATGTGGACGCTACTCCGCAAACAGAAAATAAGAGCAATCCGGCACCGGCTACACCTGTGGAAGCGCCTTCCATAAAAACTGCCGGTACGTCAGCTCCGGTTGACGCCAACTCGCCGATTGCACAAATTGCCATGCTTATCGGCGATGAGAAAAATGGCCGCACGATTTTCAAAACGAACTGCGCTACCTGTCACCGTCATGGTCAGGTGGGGGAGGATATTGGTCCGGAACTAACCAAAATTCACCAGAAATTCGATAAGAATGGCCTCCTGGAAGCAATCGTCTATCCGAACGCTGGTATCGCCTTCGGCTATGAACCGTATATGGTTACCACCAAAAAAGGGCAAATGTATTATGGCTTTTTGGTGAGTGACAGTGAACAGTCTGTTACGTTAAAAGGCATCAAAGGCATCCGACATACAATCCCTGCCGACCAGGTTTCGTCCCGTCGGCAGTACAAAAACAGCCTCATGCCCGATCCTGCTCAAATGGGACTAAATCAGCAGCAATTGGCTGACCTGGCGGCTTTCTTGCTGAAGCAGTAGGGTTATCGTTTTGCTACGTATTCAGGGCTACTTAACCAGGTAGCCCTGTTTTTTTAACTCTGCGGCCGTCAGATTCAGTACGTTTACATCCAGTTTGATTGGGTCGAAAGGCTTGTTTGTCGAGTCCGTTTTAACGGCAACGATGGCATCCACTACGTCCATTCCCTTAAAAACCTGACCAAATACCGTGAATTTGTCGTCGAGCCGATGCTCGCCTTTCTTATTCTGCACGATATAAAACTGGCATCCTGCGGACAGCATCTTGGGGTTATTGTCGCGCCCGGCTCCGACGGCTCCGTATACGTGACGAATGGCTGGCCTGAACTCCGGGTCCAGTAAATAAGGTGAGCCGGAAAAACCGGCGGGTGTATCGGGGCAACCTCCCTGCGCGACGAAGTTGTTAATGACCCGATTGAAGGTGAGCGTATCCCAATAGTTTTCGTTCGCAAGTTTAATGAAGCTGGCTTTGTGGTTGGGCGTTTCGTCATATAACCAGAAAAGTATCTCCCCTTTATTCGTCTTAATTTGCCCTATCTGATAGGTCTTCTCTACTTTCGGCGGTGTCGAGTATGAAAGGAGGTATACGAACAAGAGTAGGATGTTTGGCATAGTGTTGATGAGTGAATACGTAGTAAGGGTTCAATATAAGCAGGTAAATGTAGATTTGAGTGTGTAGAGCGTTGATTTCCACTATGAAAATTATATCCATGCATGTACTTCGGGCTCAATCAGTTGATTGACCCTCGCCCACCTTTCTATGAGGTGCGCTTCGCAGCATTAAACCCTTGTGCCTAAATCTGAGTCATAGTCGCGAACGTTGTGGAAAAACAACTGTACTTTCATCTATCCCAACGACCTACCTGTGTTACGACTTATGTATCCCTATCTGTCAGTTATTCTTTTCTTTTTCGCGCTAGCCGCGTCGGCGCAAAATAAGCCACAACCCGATTACGCCCGCGATTGGCGACGAGCTGATTCATTGGCAGGCAAGGGTTTACCAAAATCAGCGCTGGAAATTGCTAACCGGATTTATAAAGAGGCCAAGTCCACCCAAAACTATCCACAGGTGGCTAAGGCGGCCATGCACCGGATGATTTTTCGTAGTTACTCGGATGAGAATGCGTATGTAGAGCTGGTTAAAGCGCTCAAAACTGACATTGTCGAAACGCCAGAACCGGCGCGGTCGGTTTTACAATCGGTTTTGGCGGATTGTTACTGGCAGTATTTCCAGCAGAACCGGTACAAGTTTTATGATCGGGCCACAATAGGCCGGGCAACCAAAGGCCGATCAGCTGTAAACAACGTAACGGATAAGCCCGGAAAGGCCGCTGATTCGACAGCGGATTTCACAAGTTGGGATGCCCATCAACTGATTGACGCCATAACATCGGCGTATCTAGCTTCGGTTCAGGAGAAAGCCCTCTTACAAAAAACGCCTATTTCGGCATATGATGCGTTGCTGGACAAAGGGGATGCAGATGCACGTCCACTACGTCCGACGCTCTATGATTTGTTGGGACACCGGGCCATCGGATTCTTCCAAAACACCGAACCGGACCTATTGAAGCCAGTTTTCAAATTTGAACTTGATAAAGCTGACTACCTCGCCGGACCAGATGTATTCGCGAAACTAACCATCCAAAGTCAGGATTCACTGTCGGGTCGTTATCAGGCGCTGCTTTTGTATCAGCAATTATTGGCATTTCATCTGTCGGATAATCAGCCTGATGCATTGGCCGATGCTGATGTACTGCGGCTAGCGTTTGTCCATCAGCATAGCGTTGCGCCAGAGCGGGACACTCTTTATAAACAGACGCTCGAAAAGCAGATGGCCCGCTTCAAAAATGCGCCTGCCGAAGCTGCGTACGCCTATCAGCTAGCCGAGTTTTTAGCTAACCATGGTCAACCGGTTCGTCCGTTAGATGACGGCGATGAACCATCGTCTGACCCGGTCTCAACCAATCCATCGCGATGGAACAATAAGCGAGCCGCCGATATCTGCCGGGATTTAACCAAGCGATTCCCGAAAACGCTGAACGGCAAAAAGGCCGATCAGTTGTTGAGCAGGCTGTTGTTGCCAACCTATTCACTTCAGGTGGAACAGGTGAATGTACCACAACAACCATTTCGGGCCTTGGTGAGCTACCAGAATGTAAGCAAGGTTTTATACCGAGTTGTGAAGATAAACGTATCGGAGATGCAAACGTATCACGATAACATGGATAAAGACGAACAGCGGAAAACGCTATTCATCAAGTTGTTAAAACGAGCTGGCGTATTTGAAAAAACTGTTACGTTGCCTGATGACGGCGACCTTAATCGACACTCGGTCGAGATACCACTGACTGGCCTGCCACTTGGACATTATATGCTTTTGGCTACGACCGACGATAAATTTCAGGATAAAACCGAAGCCGTTCAGTTCGCTGATTTTGTCGTATCATCCCTGGGTTATTTGATATTACCGGCCGACATAGCTCAAACAAATCAAGCCGTCGTTGTGACAAACCGCTTAACCGGCGAACCGATGAAAAATGTGTTGGTTTCGCTGGTTAGCTCAACAAAATTGTCGTGGCTTGCCAGCCTTAAGCCATTAAAAACGGATGTGAAAGGCTGGATCAGGATGCCAACGAGCGATATGCCCAAACAGACCAGTTTTCAATACCTGCTTGTCGATGGCGCTGATACGTTACTTTCCAATAAACAATATCACTACAATTATTTCGGTAATCCAACTACTAATCCTATTCAAACATATGCCAAGCTCTTTACTGATCGGGCCATTTACCACCCGGGTCAGTTGATTTACGTTAAGGGACTTATCTATGAAGGAAAAGAAAACCAATTGGATGTCGTTACCAACCGGGCTGTCGCCGTTGAATTTCTTGATCAGAATGGCGAGCGAATAGCCAGTCAAACGCTAAGAACGAACGAATTCGGTACGTTCACGGCCAGCTTTACGGCTCCCGTCGGGCGCTTGACCGGAGCAATGAGTTTGCAAACAGAATATGGTGGCACGAGTGTTCAGGTGGAAGAATACAAACGGCCGACATTTGAGGTGAAGACCAAGCCAATAAAGCAATCTTTTAAACTGGGTCAGACGGTTGCGCTAACGGCAGAAGCAAAAACTTTTTCGGGGGCGGTTGTCGATGGAGCAGCAGTGCGTTATCGGGTCGTGCGCAAGCTCCGGCAGCGCTGGGATTGGTGGTACGTTCCCAGGAACACGAACCAAACTGAAATTGCTAACGGAACAACCCAAACGGATATAAAAGGCAACATCAGCATTTCGTTTACAGCGACGCCTGACCTTGAAAAATCCCGCGAGGACAACCCGATCTTTGATTTTGAGGTGACGATTGACGTAACCGACCGGGCGGGCGAAACACGTAGTGCCACCCAAACGCTACGTATCGGCTACTCGGCGTTGCAGGCCAGCTTATCCATTCCGGCGCAGGTTGAGGTCGATAAGCCAACGACTTTTCCGGTAAAAATCACGAATCAGTCGGGTGAGAATGTATCAGCAAAAGGGCAGTTGACCATTTATCGGCTGCAACCGCCAACTCGACCACTACGTAATCGCTTGTGGAGTCGGCCCGACCGCCAGTTTTTAAGCAAAGCCGAGTTTGAGCAATTGTTTCCGAACGATTTGTATGCGAATGAAAATGATCCTCGGTCGTGGTCCAAAGGTGAAGTAGTGCAGCAGCAAACGATTACAACGCCTGCGGATTCGCTGGTCAAGCCAGACCTGAGTCGCTACGTTCCCGGTGAATACGTAGCGGAGTTAACCGTAACTGACTCGGCTGGCGAAACAACCCGCGACAAGGCCTATTTCGCCGTTGTGAACGACAAGCAGCCCATTGCCTCGGCCCGAATTGACAGTTGGGTACAGGTCCGTAAAGCCACGGCTGAACCCGGCGAAGAAGCCATCTTCTGGGTTGGAAATAGCCAGCCGGGCTGGCTATTGATGACGGTAGAAGAAAATCGCAAAGTTGTCCGGCAGGAATGGATTAAGACCGATGGGAAACCTCGGCGCGTTACGTTGCCCGTCACCGAAAAGTTGCGGGGTGGTTTTGCTATACATTTTGCCATGATACAGAACGGACGGCTTTACCAGAAATCGCAGCTTATTACGGTACCGTTTACCAATAAGAAACTTCAGATTGAAACGCAGACATTCCGCGATAAACTCAAGCCCGGCGAGCGCGAAAAATGGACGCTAACTATCAGTGGACTAGACAATCAGCCCGCTGAGATGATGGCAACGCTCTATGATGCCTCGCTGGATGCGTTCGATCGACTTGACTGGCCAACGGAGTTTTATCAAACGTATTCGCCGATTTTTTATGGTTGGCAGTCGGCTGGTTTCAATGCGAAATCGAGTGTTGCGGTCTCTTATCGGTACAGAACAGAACCTCCCGCACCGGCTCGCCAATATGATCAGTTAGGCTGGATGGGCTACCAGTTTCTTCCTTACGGAAAACGGCCATTCCTACATAATCGGACATTAGAAGAGTCGGATCAGGCTGTTCGCATACTGATTCGGCGAACGGGTAAAGTGATTAGTGGGACAGCGAAGCTTAAAAATGGTTCGGCCGTGCCAGGCATTAATATTTTGATGCAGGGCACCGTTATTGGGGCTGTGTCTGACGCCAAAGGTCAATTTTCACTTGTAGCGGATTCGGTAAATCAAGCAGTCACACTGGTTTTTTCGGCAATTGGATACGTAACAAATGAGGTAACTATCAAAAAAGCAACAGCATTCCAATTGATGCCAGATGCACGTGCATTGAGTGAAGTCGTTGTGACAGGATATGGCACTGCTCAAAAGCGAGAACTAACCGGGGCCGTAGCAAAAATAAGCCTACGGGGGGGCGCTGCGCCAATGGCCGCCAGGATGGCTTCTGCTGATGCCGTGGCGCCTGGTCAGACCCAATCAGCCGCTAACGATGGGCCTCCCAAACAGCCTGAATTAATAAATCCCCGCAAAAACTTCAACGAAACGGCGTTTTTTCTGCCGCAACTAAGAGCCGATGAACGGGGCAGGGTTGTCCTGACGTTTACGATGCCCGAAGCGCTCACACGCTGGCGGTTGCTGACGTTCGCGCATACAAAAGACCTGAAAACCGGTACGTTGGAACGAGAGATCATTACTCAGAAAGAGTTGATGATCACGGCGAATACACCACGTTTCCTGCGCGAAGGGGATTCCATTCGGGTAACAGCCCGTGTGAATAACTTAAGCGGAAAAACACTGTCAGCGACGGCGATCCTTAGTTTAACGGATGCGATTACTGGTGAGCCCCTTAACCAGAAACTAATACGTAGTAGTCTGCAAACATCGGCGACCATTGCCGCTGGTCAGGGGCAAGTGGTTGGCTGGACGCTGGTTGTTCCGGCGGGTCTCGAAACTGTTACGTGTCGCTTAACAGCACAGGCTGGCAGTTTTACCGATGGTGAAGAGTTTACGGTGCCCGTACTACCCAACCGGATGCTGGTGACCGATAGCCAGCCGTTTTGGGTGAATGGCCGGGAAACGAAAGAATTTAAACTGAAACCACTCACAAATCTGAATCCCGAACTGCCCGTTCAACATGAGCGACTAACGGTGGAGGTGACGAGTAACCCGAGTTGGTATGCGCTGCAATCGCTGCCATACCTAATGGAGTATCGCTATGAATGCGCCGAGCAGTTGTTTAGCCGCTTGTACGCCAATAGCCTGGCGGCACATATTGTCGGTAGCAAACCGGCTTTTAAACAGGTGATTGCAGAGTGGCAGAAAAATCCGCCGAAAGGTCCGCTTCAGTCGAATGAAGAGCTGAAAGCGGTTACGTTGGAAAACTCGCCCTGGTTAGCAGACGCCCGATCTGAAGCCGATCGTCAGGCAAAATTAGGACAGCTTCTGGACCAGAATCGAATGGAGAGTGAGCAGGTTCGCGCCTTCGAGAAGCTTCAGCAACTTCAGACGGGTGGGGGAGGATTCATTTGGTTTGGTGGCATGCAGCCGAACTTGTCAATGACCTTGCACATTCTGAGCGGATTTGGCCATTTACAAAAATTAGGCGTCAAATTTCCTGATGAGTTAGAGCCGAAATTAAGTGAAATGCAAGCCAATGCGATCCGATATGCCGATGCCGAAATGAAGCTTTGGGTTGATGAGCAGAAAAAGAATGATGAACAAAAGAAAAAAGTAGTTGGCCCGTGGTATTTTTCGGCGACACAGTATCTCTACGCGCGCAGTTTCTACCTGGACAAACCCGTCGACAAAACTGTACTTGCCTACTTAAAGCAGCGGGTGGCCGATGAGTGGATCAAGCAAAGTTTACAGGGGCAGGCTCTCTCTGCGTTGGCTTTACATCGGCTAGGAGATTCAAAGACGGCCGGGGACATTGTTCGCTCATTAGGGGAGCGGACGCGTGAGTCGGAGGAGTTGGGAACGTACTGGCCCGATAACACGAGCGGCCTATATTGGTATCAAACACCCATCGAAACGCAGGCGTATCTGATCGAAGCGTTTGATGAAATAAAGCAGGATCGGGTTGCGGTCGATAATATGAAACGCTGGCTCCTGCGGCAGAAACAAACGCAGTCGTGGTCATCGACTAAGGCCACAACCGAAGCCATTTATGCCTTGTTGCTACGTGGTAGCGACTGGCTCGGAACGGGCGTCAGCACACAGGTGAGTCTGGGTGGTCAGCCCATCGAAAGTCGCGTTACGAAGTCGGACGCCATCACCGGCTATGAAAAAGTGACGTACGCAGCTTCCGAAATCAAGCCGGAAATGGGTGTGATTCAGATCACGAAAAAAGCTGACGGCCCGGCCTGGGGCGCTCTATACTGGCAACATTTCGAACCACTGGATCGGGTGATGCCGGGAAGTGCGGGTCTGTCGGTTCAAAAAACGCTGTACGTGCAGCACGATTCGCCAAGCGGGCCGATCATCTCGCCCGTAGCGTCACAAACGGCCATCAAGCCCGGCGATTTGATCAAAGTTCGGCTGGTACTGAAAACGGATCGGGTAATGGAGTACGTTCACCTGAAAGATGGTCGAGCGTCTGGCTTTGAACCCGTGGTAGCCTTGTCAGGCTATAAATACCAAAATGGCCTTGGTTATTACGAATCGCCCCGCGACGCCAGCACTGATTTCTTCATGAGCTACCTACCCGTGGGTACACATGTGTTTGAGTATGACCTGCGCGTTGCGCAAACCGGTGATTTTTCGGCGGGTGTGGCGACAGTGCAATGTTTTTATGCCCCCGAATTTTCGGCTCACTCCGCCGGAGAACGGGTGAAAGTGAAGTAAGCTAAGAGTAACGCGGGTGGAAATCAGCGATCTCCAGTTTGGTTCGACAGGTTTCCACTCGCCTTACGTCGTTGTTGCAATCGCTTCTAATTCAATGCCAAACCCATAATGCAGAGGGGAGCAAGGAACAACCGAACGGGCCGGACGATGGTCGCCGAAGAACTCCGCGTATAGTTGATTGACCGTGCCCCAGGCGCTGATGTCTGAGATAAAAACACTGACTTTTAATACACTCGCTCGCTTGCTGCCAGCCGCTTTTAGAATAGCATCAAGATTTAGTAAGATTTGCTGCGTTTGCTCCGCAACGGTAGCATCGGTTAATTTTTCGCCAGTGGGTGTAATGGGCAGAATCCCGGACACAAAAACCATATCACCGTGGACCACGGCCTGTGAATAATGTCCACCCGGAACAGGCGCATCGGGAGTTTGAATAAACGTCATGTTAGTTTCGGAATAAGATTGAGCAGGAAATTCATCATTCACTGCGCTCGTTCTCCCGAAACCTACGTAAAAAGTGCTATTCTACGAAACCAAACGTGCCATAACTGCTGAAGTTATGGCACGTTTGGTTATTGGTGTTATGAAATTGCTTAAACAATAGCGTCAATCAGGGCTGTAATAATGGACACGACAAAACTGAAGAGTAGTGCCGCAATAAATCCTGAAACGTGAAAACTGGGGATCAGATAAGCCGTCAGGTAAACCATCAATACGTTGAGGACCAGTAAAAACAGACCGAGCGTGATAACTGTAATGGGGATAGTAAGAATCGTAAGAATTGGTTTAATGAACGCGTTCAGAAAACCCAGTACAATGGCTACCATTATGTACGTACCAGCACCGCCTGAAACAGAAACGCCGGGAATAAAATAAGCTGCAACCCAAACGGCTACCGCGCTAATAAGAATACGGATAATAAGTCCCATGAAAAAAGTGTGTTTGGTGAGCAACCTTGCGCAAACACCCTTTTGGTGCCTGCCGAGGTTGAAAACCAAACTGCAAACCTGAAACTATTGTTTTTGATGGCGGGCCTTTAACACGGCTATAATGTCATCCAGATTCATATTTTTCTGCTCTAGAAGCACCAGAAAGTGGAAGAGAAGATCAGCCGCTTCGCCTTTGAACAGATCGTCGTTATCGTCTTTGGCTTCGATGACCAGTTCAACGGCTTCTTCCCCAACCTTCTGCGCAATCTTATTGACGCCCCGGTTGAAAAGGTTTGTCGTGTATGATTTCTCTGATGGATTAACTTTCCGGTCGTGGATAATGCCCTGGAGGTAGTTCAGAAACTGGCCCCGGCCCTGATTGACTTCATCAAAACAGGTATCGGCTCCTGTGTGGCAAGTCGGTCCGGCAGGATTGGTTTTAATCAGCAACGTATCGCCGTCGCAGTCGATTAGGATAGTCTGGACGTGCAGAAAGTTATTGGAGGTTTCGCCTTTGGTCCAGAGTCGCTGCTTGCTTCGGCTGAAAAACGTTACAACATTTTCGGCAACGGTTTTATCATATGCCTCACGGTTCATATAGCCCAGCATCAGAACTTTGCCCGTTTCAGCGTCCTGAATCACCGCAGGAATAAGACCGTCGGACGATTTATCAAAATTAATCTCGGAATTCATGCTACAAAGGTAGTCGTTACGCCCGAATCGTTTCTACAAACGCCCGAATGCTCTCGGCCGACGTTCCTTTTTCGGCCAGATGCCGGATGAAAGCACTACCCACAATAGCGCCGTTAGCGTACTGGCTGGCCATATCGAAGGTTTCGTGGTTGTTGATGCCAAAGCCGATCAGCCGTGGATTTCGCAAATTCATGGCATTGATTCGCTCAAAGTACGTTCGCATGGAATCACTAACCCCTTTCACCGAGCCTGTAATGCTCGCCGACGAAACCATGTAGATGAATCCGTCAGATTCTTCATCAATGAGCCGAATACGACTTTCTGCCGTTTGGGGCGTAATGAGGTGCACATTCAGAATACCATATTCGCGGAAGATCGGTGCATACTCATCCAGAAATAAATCCAGCGGCAAATCGGGTAGAATTACTCCATCGACACCTACTTCCTGGCACTTTTTGCAGAAATTTTCGATGCCAAATTGAATCACGGGGTTGATATAACCCATCAACAGAATCGGTACAGTAACTGGCTCACCGGACGTAGCGCTTCGGCAATCGGCCAGTTGCGAAAACAACGTTTTCAACGACATGCCATTGTCCAGCGCCCGTTCGTTGCTGTGCTGAATGGTTTCGCCGTCGGCAACCGGATCAGAGTAGGGCATACCAATTTCGACTAAATCGACGCCTGCCGCCTGTAAGCCCCGCAGGACAGTCATCGTGTCGTCGAGATAAGGGAATCCGGCGGTAAAATATACGTTTAGTAACCGCTCGCTTTTAGTCGCGAACAGGTCGGTAATGCGGTTTTGGGTAAGGGTCATAAATGTATCCACGGGATTTAACCCGTAACTTACTGTATAACAAGGTCTAAAGCCCGTGGGTATATGCTACAAAAACTTCGAATACGTACTTAAATCTTTATCTCCACGGCCCGATAGACAAACGACTACTACGTCGTCGGGTTGAAGGTTCATTTTGGCTAATGCGGCCAGCGCGTGCGCTGATTCCAGTGCTGGAATAATGCCTTCAAGCTTGCTTAGTTCGAAACCAGCCTCCAGGGCTTCATCGTCCGTAATGGCGTAGAAATCACCCCGGCCTGATTCAAACAAGTGCGCATGGAGTGGGCCAATACCTGGATAGTCCAATCCCGCTGAAATCGAATACGGCTCAATGACCTGCCCGTCTTCAGTTTGCATCAGAATGGTGCGGCTACCGTGCAATACACCGGGTTTTCCCAGGGCCGTTGTGGCTGCCGAATGCCCTGACGTAACACCCTGCCCTGCGGCTTCGGCTGCAACCAGACGTACCGACGGTTCGTTCAGGTAATGATAGAAAGCCCCAGCTGCATTACTGCCACCACCAACGCAGGCCACTACGTAGTCTGGATTTGAGCTGCCCGTTTTAGCAAATAGTTGTTTCCTAACCTCTCCCGAAATAACCGATTGAAAGCGGGCGACCATATCAGGGTAGGGGTGCGGCCCCACGACCGAGCCGATGATGTAGTGCGTATCAACCGGGTTATTAATCCAGTGGCGCATGGCCTCATTGGTGGCGTCCTTGAGCGTCTGACTTCCCGACGTTGCCGGAACGACCGTAGCACCAAGCATCCGCATCCGGTCAACGTTGGGTTTCTGGCGTTCCATGTCGATACTCCCCATATAGACAATGCACTCCAGACCCATCAGGGCGCACACCGTTGCCGTAGCGACGCCGTGTTGACCCGCGCCCGTTTCGGCCACGATCCGTTTTTTGCCCAATCGCTGTGCGACCAGAATCTGTCCGATCGTATTATTGATTTTGTGCGCACCTGTGTGGCAAAGATCTTCCCGCTTGAGGTAAATCGTAGCCCCGAGTTTCGCAGAGAGTCGTTTGGCTAAGAACAGCGGAGTTGGCCGCCCGACGTAATCTTCGAGCAACTGCCAGAACTCGGCCTGAAACGCTGGGTCGGCAATGATGCTGAGATAATTCTGACGAAGCTCTTCTACGTTCGGATAGAGCATTTCAGGAATGAACGCTCCACCGAAGTGACCGTAAAAGCCTTTATTTGTAACCTCAAAAGAGGTTTGGGGTTCAAGAGTGGTTTGCATGATTATCAATGCTTTACTAAGCGCAATCCTAACGTTGGGAGATGCGGGGCCGCCCGTGCGGTCAAAGTCGTTATCGGTAGTATGTAATTCCATGTCTAGATACAGCGCAGTAGCCGCAATCCAAAGATCATTTTTGCCCATATTCCGGGCGGAATAGTTAAGCGGTGCAGTTTTGAGTTTCCCCTGACTGAAAGCATCAAGCTGGGCATATACTGGGATGATGTCAAATTCAATATCACCAATTGGATATCTGTCAATCAGATATCGCATAAAATCTATTTTCTGTGCACCCCAGTCAGCTTTCAAGGAAAATGCTTCTAGTTCACCAACAACCACGATTGATATAATGGTTTGAAGGGGAGGTAGGCTACGTTCACGAATATGACCAATCAGAAGGTTCGTATCATAAATCATACAGCACCTTTGTCGCCTTCGGCCAGTAATTCATCCATCCGTCGGTTTTCTTCTTCAGTAAATTCAGGGAACTCTAGTAAGAATGGATCGTGTACAGCTGTTGCTTCTAGAAATCGTTCAACACCCCAACGCTTAATATCGCTGGGCTTGTAGATATTTAGCTGTCCCTTTTTCATGGGTGGAATATGCTCTAGCTCTTTCGTCGTTTCCATCAGCGTTGTCGTTTAGTCAGATAACACGATTAATTGCGTAGCAGTTGCCGAATTATTATACCGTTTCTTCTTCTTCAATCGGCCGCAGGCGGGCGATGAGTTCCTTTACTTTTGCTACGTCTTTGACGCCCGGTGATGTTTCGACCTGGCTATTGACGTCCACGCCGTACAGTTTCATGCCTTTTAGAACCGCCAATAGATCGAGGTTGTCCAGGCCAATGCCGCCACTGATAAAGAACGGTTTCTCATTGTCGTATCGGCTCAGGATGCTCCAGTCAAACGTAACGCCGTTGCCGCCGGGCTGATCGCCTTTGGCGTCGAAGAGGAAAAAGTCGCACTGAGCTTTGAAGTTGTTCAGCATCGAAAAATTGAACGACTCATCGACCCGAAACGCTTTGATAATGTTGATGCCCCGATTGCGCAGGCTCCGGCAATACTCCGGCGTTTCGTTGCCGTGCAGTTGAACATACTGAAAATCATATTTTTTCACACTCCGCAAAATATAATCCGGGCTGGCGTTCACAAAAACACCGACCTTCCGAATCGAGCGGGGCAGCGTCTTCACAACATCCGCATCTAACTCATCGCCAACAAAGCGAGGGGACTGGTCATGGAAAATGAATCCAACGAAGTCAGGACCAAGGGCGGCAATCTCTTTCAGGTTGTCGGCATCACGCAGACCGCACACTTTGATTTTCATGGCTGTACAAGTTAAATTGATAGCGTATTGTTCAGGTTATATTGAGAAACTAACGTAGCTAAAGCTGCGGCTGGGTCATTGGTTTTCATGAAAGCTTCGCCAATTAGAAAACCGTCAAAGCCCGCCCGAAATAAGGTTAACATGGTGTCGGCATCGTGTAGACCGCTTTCGGTAATTTTGGCGAACGTATCAGGAATTCGCTCAACCAGCCGAAGTGACGTATCAATGGACGTAGTAAACGTTTTGAGATTGCGGTTGTTGACCCCCACCAAATCGACGTTGACATTCAGACTGCGATCCAGTTCCTCTTCGTCGTGGACTTCCAGCAAAACCTGCATGCTCAGATCGTGTGCCTGTTGGCTTAGCAATGATACTTCATCGGGTGTCAGGCAGGCGGCAATCAGCAACACCACGTCAGCACCCCAGGCTTTGGCTTCAATAAGTTGATACTGATCAACGATGAAATCCTTGCGCAGAATGGGTGTTCCTGGATTTGCCAGTCGGGCGGCCTGTAAATCGGCGGGTATTCCTCCAAAAAATGGCTCGTCGGTCAGCACTGAAAGCACGGCTGCACCGGCTTTTACGTAACCTTGTGTCGTGGTTGCTACGTCGGCCCAATCGTTAATGATGCCTTTTGAGGGCGATTTTCGTTTGAACTCGGCAATTATACCTGTCGAGTATAAATCCTGAACTGCGTCGCGTGCTGATAAGGCAAGTCGTCTGAATTCAGGCATTTGCTCCAGACCGGACACCGGGGTAGCTGCTTTGCGATGCTCTACTTCAATTCGTTTTTGGGCAATTATTTCGTCAAGAATCGTCATGCTATCAATTTCTTAAAACAGGCCAATGCTCGTTTGCTTTCCAGTGATTCGCGGGCCATGGCAACCGCTTCCTCACGGGTATTCGCTTTGCCTGCGGCCAACAGTGCCATGGCCGAATTGGCCAGAACAGCCTGCTTTTGCGCGGTTGTTGATTCGTCGTTGAGTACGTTCAAAAAAATCTGAGCCGACTCATCCAACGTCTGTCCACCGGCCAGCGATTCGGGCGTTAACGTATCCATGCCCAACTGCTGTGGCTCCAGCACCTGCTCGGTTTGATTACTGATGACTTTGAACGGCCCCGTCAACGAAATTTCGTCATACCCATCAAGCGCGTGCAGAATCATAAACCGCTTGTCGGTTTGCTGATAAAGGTACGCATATAATCGCGCCAATTCAAGGTTAAAGACGCCAACAAGCTGTTTAGCAGGCTTTGCCGGGTTGATCATCGGCCCCAATACATTGAAAAATGTTTTCACCCCGAGGTCACGGCGGATAGGCGCTACGTTCTTCATGGCCGGGTGGAACAGCGGGGCATGCAGGAAACAAATTCCCGCCGTTTCCACCTTGCGCTGTAACTCGCCAACATCATTCGTAAACTGATAGCCAAGTCGCTCCATCACCGTCGACGATCCGACCAGCGACGATACGCCGTGATTGCCATGCTTTGCTACGTTCTGACCCGCTCCAGCTACCACGAACGACGAGAGCGTTGAGATATTAAACGTGTCTTTCCCATCACCACCCGTACCGCAGAGATCCATAGGGTCATAAGCATCCAGATCAACGGGTAGGCAAAGTTCGAGCATGGCATCCCGGAATCCTTCCAGTTCTTCCAGCCGGAGGCTCCGCATCATATACACCGTCAGGAACGAGGCAATTTGCGCCGGGTTATATTCCCCTCGACCAATACCCAGCAGCACCTGCCGAGCCTGGTCCTTGGTAAGGGATTTGTATTCAAAAAGGTGATTTAGAATCGCTTTCATTAGAGTTTTTATGTGCAGCTTGTTTGCCCCTCCGGATTCGTCAGCAATTTGCAGAACCATCCGGTCAGGAGACGCAAATAGGCGTCTCTACATAGCTAACCAGTTTTTGATCATTTTCACGCCGTTCTCTGTCAAGACAGATTCGGGGTGAAATTGCAGGCCCTTTACGTCGAAGCGCGTATGCGACAGCCCCATAACGCGACCTTGCTCGTCGACAGCCGTTATCCGTAAATCGATAGGCATCGAATCAGGTACAACGGTCCAGGAATGGTACCGGCCGACCATCAATTCATCGGGAATGTCAGTAAATAGTTTTTCGGATCGGTCAACAACCGTGGTTCGATGGGCAACGCCATGTAACACATCACCGAGGTTTTCGAGGGATGCGCCATATACTTCGCCAATGCCCTGATGACCGAGACAGATGCCCAGAATACTTTTTGTTGGTCCGTATTCACGTACCAGATCCTGCATAATACCCGCTTCGGATGGAATACCCGGTCCCGGCGAAAGCATAATTTTGTCGTACTGCCCAGCAGCGTCAAGGGAAATCTTGTCGTTTCGAATGACGTCTGGCCGCAGCCCTAACTCCCGCAAAATGTAAACGAGGTTGTAGGTGAACGAATCGTAGTTATCTAAGACTAAAAGTTTCATGTGTAAGGCGGGAGGAAACCCGCTTTAATAGACAGATGGCGGCTTCCCAGCCGCGTTACATTAGATTGATTTTGCCTGCTCCAGTGCCATCCGTAAGGCGGCCAGTTTGTTATGAACTTCCTGCGATTCGCTCTCAACCACCGACTTGGCGACAACACCAGCCCCGGCCTGATAATACAACGTATTGTCTTTACTCATGAACGTCCGGATCATGATACAGTGATTGAACTCACCGTCGAATCCCATGTAGCCAATACTACCTGCGTAAAAACTACGACTCAGGTTTTCGTATCGGTCAATCAGTTGCATAGCGTTGTGTTTAGGCGCACCCGAAAGTGTTCCAGCGGGGAACGTTTCGGCCACGATTTGTAGCGGATCGGCGGTTTCAGTCAGGTTGCCAACCACTTTCGAAACGAGGTGAATGACGTGCGAATAATATTGGACTTCTTTAAACGTCTCGACGTTCACTACGTCGCAGTTGCGGCTGAGGTCATTGCGGGCGAGATCGACCAGCATGACATGCTCGGCTGACTCTTTGGGATCGTCATAAAGTTTCTGCGCCAGCTCGGCATCATGAAGGTCATCACCCGTACGTCGGAACGTACCGGCAATGGGATAAATTGTGGCTTTGCGGTCCTTCACCACAATCTGCGATTCGGGCGAGGAGCCGAAAAGTTTGTAGTTGCCATAGTCGAAATAAAACAGATAAGGGGAGGGGTTCAGCGAACGTAGCGCCCGATATACATTGAACTCATCCCCCACAAATGGCGTCGAAAACCGGCGTGATAATACAATCTGGAAAACGTCGCCCCGCTGGCAATGATCTTTGCCTTTCTGGATAATGGCTTTGAATTCATCATCGGTAAAATTCGATTCTTCGGGACCGGCTGTGCTGAACGAATACGTAGGATAATTGCGTCCCGTGATCAAATCACTAATGTAGTCGAGACTGTCCTGTTCTAAGGTACCAGTTGTTGACGAACTCTCGGTTTCACCATCGCGGAGGTAGCTATGCTCAAACAGATACAGCTCATCTTTAAAGTGGTTGATCGCCAGAACGTAGCGATATACCGTAAAAACAGCCGTCGGGATCTGGTTTTCGGGGGGAACCGGTGCATGCAATGTAATGTCCTCAAAACTCTGCACCGCCGGATAGCTGAAATAACCGAACAGGCCGTTGGTAATGAATCGGAACGGCGCTTTTTCGTGCAGAAAACTAGCTTTGAACTCTTTAAAGGCGTCCAGCATCCCATCGGCCGGTAATTCGCTCGTTTGTTCATCGCCACCCGGCATTTTTACGGTTAGTTGACCAGCTACTCCAGCATTTCGGTCATACGAAAAACGGGCAACCGGGTCGAACGCGATGTAGGAAAAGCTATTGTCACTTCCGTGATAGTCTGAGCTTTCGAGCAAAATGCTATTGAGGAAACGATCGCGGATGCGCAGGTAAATACTGACTGGAGTAATGATGTCAGCCAGCATTCGCTTGTGGCGGCTGACAACGCGGTAGGTGATTTTTGAGTCGATAGTCATGAGTTGATTGTCAATAATTTTAGGGCTTGGGGTAAAAAAATAAGGCTCACCGGGATGACGGTGAGCCTTTTATACATTTGTTGGTGAACAACAATAGCGGCAACCTTCATCCCAACTGAGAAGAATGCCACCACCAAATGTTGTTGTTAACCGAAGTATTCATGTCTTTCTAGTTCTTATTTCGGGGTGGCGGGAATCGAATCGCACCGCAACGGCGACCTGGCCACAACCTGTACGTACCAAACGTAGTACGCTACCCCATTGTTATTCTTTCTGTCGGGGTGGCGGGATTCGAACCCACGACCTCTACGTCCCGAACGTAGCGCGCTACCAGGCTGCGCTACACCCCGTTAGGAGACCACAAATATAAAAGCGTTTGTTTTATATTGGTCAATACGCCTTTACTTTTTTCTGATAGATGAAAAATGACACCATATCACATCTCCATCACACGTATCCGAATGCTTTTGTTCTCAGTCAACTCAAGCGACGATTGGTCGAAGTCGGGTGGTCCCATCAGCATCGCGACGTTGGAGAAGCCAAAGGGTTCGTTAGGCATCTGTCCCGAGAAATCCATCTTCTGGTTGCCGTTTAGGTCCTGAAACAATCGAATGGCATAGCGGCCGGCTGTCAAGCCCTCGAATACTGTCGTGATTTCGCCTGATGCCGGTACGTCAATCGTTTTGCGCTGAATTGATTCGCCATCAAAACTAGCTTTGCTGTTGGCCAGCCCTACGTATAATTTGCCTGACCGATTGTTCACATTTGATATAACAACCGTCAGTGAGTAAGTCGCGCCGGTTGTGGTTGACGCAGCGGCTGTCGTTTGCTGGGCGAGACAAGGTTTGTTTAAACTGATGATAAACAGTGTAACGGTAAAGAGAGTGGTGATAAGCGTTTTCATGATTCGTCTTGGTTATGTTTGTTTTTGTTCGACAGGACAAACATAACAAGCTCGAAAACCCACTTGCAAATGGAAGGGGCGAAGCACACAATTTAGGGGTAAACAGCACGCTGTGGGGTAAATAGGAACGTCACAGGGACGATTGACAAGGTGAAATGACCGTTGTTGCCATCACAATCGCAGTAAGAAATTATTGATTCAGCGTCAGATTCCCTCCTTTATTGTATTTAATTTCTTCTTCGGCCAGCATCTGCTTCACGGTTTGGGCCAGCGTCTCGGCGTCGGTCTGGGCGAAGTGATAGGAAAGCTGTTTGGGCGAAACACCTGGTCCGTTCGCCAGTGCTACGTAATCGCGCACCTTTTCCCGGACCGCTAGTGCTTCTGTCTCGGTGCTTCTCTTCTTTTTAAGGCAATTGTCGCATATTCCACAAGCTTCGCCCGGTTTTTCACCGAAATAGGCTTGAAGTAGTCGGGTTCGACACTGGGTTGCGTGTTCGGTATAGAGGGTGGCCGCCTGCACTTTACGCATCGCCAGTTCCTTCCGCCGATTTAATTCCTGCAAATTGATAGGTAGCGTGGGAGCATCGTAGCGGGGCGTCAAATATGTCAATTGAGGTTTGTCCTTCTGTTTTTCGTAAATGACCACGTTACGTTGGTTCAGTTGTTCCAGTAGTTCCACTATTTCGGGCTGATTCATCAAAAACGCTCGTGCCAGCGTCGATTCAGAAATCGTAATGAAGTCGGTGAAAAGTTCGCCCCCGTAAATACGTAGCAATAATTTCAGGAACGAATCGAAACGCGGATTCAGTACCTGAAACTCATATAACTGCCTGTTGTCCAGAACTAAGGCAAGTCGGGAGGGGTGGTAATAATTCTCGCTCAGTTGAATAAACCCCTCTAGTTGCAGTTGCTTAAGTGCGTAATGCGTTTCCTGGGGTGGTAGATTGAACGTGTTGGTAAAGGCGCTCAGATCAAAATCATAACTGTTGAACTCACCCCCGCCAACGGGCACAGCCGTATAATTAGCTACCGCCTGATATACCCGACGCAGCATCTCAACGGGCTGATACAGTTGTTCGGTACGATAACGCAGGTTTTCCAGATCACCGTTGGTATACAGCATCACGGCATACGCTTTCTGTCCATCGCGGCCCGCCCGGCCCGCTTCCTGATAGTAAGCTTCGAGTGAATCCGGTACGTCCAGGTGAACGACCACGTGCACGTCGGGTTTGTCGATGCCCATGCCAAACGCGTTGGTGGCCACCATGACCCGAGTACGGTCCTGAATCCAGGCATCCTGTTTCTCAGATCGCTGCTGGGTGGTCAGTCCTGCGTGGTAAAAATCCGCCGAAATTCCCTGGCGCGTGAGCCACTGCGCTACGTGCTGGGTTTGCTTGCGGCTACGTACATACACAATAGCGCAACCCGGAACATTCTGCAGGATACGTAGCAACCGATTTTCTTTACTCTCTTCCAGAATGGTCGAATACGACAGATTAGGACGAGCAAAGGTCTGCCGGAAAATTTGGGGCGGTCCTCCGTCGGGGCTTTTTAACGCCAGTTTGTCCAGAATGTCGGCCTGAACGTCGGGTGTTGCTGAGGCTGTGAGCGCGATAACTGGCGTATCGGGAATGAGTTGCCGGAACTCCGCAATTTGCAGGTACGGTGGCCTGAAGTCGTAGCCCCAGGCCGAAATGCAGTGCGCTTCATCAACAGCCAGCAAACAAACGGTCATTTGCTTTACGCGCTCAATGACAATTTCAGTCCGCAACCGTTCGGGCGAAACGTAGAGAAATTTAGTGTTCCCGTAAATGCAATTATCAAGGGTCGTGTCGATCTCCCGGTAGTGCATGCCCGAATAAATGGCCGCGGCCGGAATGCCCCGTTTGCGCAATTGCTCGACCTGGTCCTTCATCAATGCAATCAGGGGTGTCACGACAATGCAAACCCCCTTCATGGCCAGCGTTGGCACCTGAAAGCAGATGGATTTTCCTCCCCCCGTGGGCATCAATACAAGCGTGTCCTGCCGGTCCAGCACTGTATTGACCACATCTTCCTGCATCGGCCGGAAGGTGGGGTATCCCCAAAATTGCTGCAGTATTTGACGGACGGTCAATGTTTTTTTGGTTTATTATTTACGGTTTTCGGTGGGCTGACGCATGAACTGCTGACGCGTCAGCCCATCGAAAACCGTATATCGAAAACTGTAAATCCTATTGCGAATTTACGGTGTGAAACCATAAATCTTACAGGGATAGTTTTACGTTTGTATCTAAATACTCAACCATTAACACGAAAATCCGCATTTGCGGTCTCACTATGATCCAGAAAGTTATCAAATCCGATGAAGAGTGGCGACAGATTTTGACACCGGAACAGTATCGGGTCGCGCGAGGCAAAGGTACCGAACGGGCCTTTTCGGGCGAATATTGTGAAGCACATGATCCCGGTCTCTACGCTTGTGTTTGCTGTGGTACGGAGTTATTCGAATCAACGAACAAGTTTGAGTCAGGTACGGGCTGGCCGAGTTTTACGGAACCCATTGAGGAAGATCGGATTCGATTGGAAAAAGACTATAGTTACGGTATGTTTCGGGTCGAAGTACTGTGCAATGTGTGTGACGCTCACCTCGGTCATGTTTTCAACGATGGTCCACCGCCCAACGGCCTGCGCTATTGCCTGAACTCCGTCTCGCTGGTGTTGAAGCGCGCGGCCGATTCGGAATAGTGTATTATACTAATTCACCACAAAGGCACAAAGGCCACAGAGTTTAACTTGCTCTGTGGCCTTTGTGCCTTTGTAAAGATAAATTTTTACCTTGGTCGCGTTGCTATTCCAACTATGAGAGCCTTTCCTCTACTTGTCATTTTACTTGTTGTAGTCGGGTGCTCACCGGCACGACGTATCAGCCGTGATCTGCGAACAAAATCCATTTATACTGATCATTTTACAGGCGTAGCGCTTTATGATCCCGTACGGAAAAAGGCTTTGATTCAACACAATGCCGATAAGCCGTTCACGCCCGCATCGAACACCAAACTTTTCAGTTTTTACGCGGGTTTGTTGACACTACGTGATTCATTGCCCGTGCTACGGTATGCGGTTCATGGTGATTCCCTAATTTTCTGGGGGACTGGTAATCCACTTCTACTTCATCCAGATTTGCCGGACACAAGCACACTGGCTTTTCTGCGTAACCGGCCGGAACGGCTATTCTTTTCCCCGGCGAATTACGATGGCCCACGCCTGGGACCGGGTTGGGCCTGGGACGATTATAACGACGACTATTCGGCTGAACTGGCGCCGTTGCCTATCTACGGAAATGTTGCTCGTTTTAGTAAAGGAAGCCTTTTGGCGCATTCGGTTAGCCCGTCGCGATTTTTCGATAGCACACGCGTTGCGACAACTGGCAACGCAGTGACTAGCGTTCGAAGGGCTGAGTTTAGTAATCAGTTTGTTTGGCCAGCGGCTGGTAAACCCAGTCGGCAGGACGTACCGTTTCGGTGGTCGCCAGCGTTAGCGGCACAGTTACTGGCCGATACGCTCCATCGTCCGATTGGGGTTGTGAACATACCAATGTCCAAAAATGCCCGTTTGCTACGTGGTTCTCCTACCGATTCGCTTTACAAACGAATGCTGTATGTTAGTGATAATCAGTTTGCCGAGCAGATTCTGTTCATGGTTTCTGCCGAGCGGGGCCTCGACAAACTCGATCCAACAGCCGAGTTGCACCGAATGACCTCCGATTCTATGTTGCATTATCCGGCAGCATCGGCTAAATGGGTGGATGGCTCCGGGTTGTCGCGGTATAATCTGTTTACACCCAATGTGTTGATTGATTTGCTCGATCGGATTTACGCAAAAGTGCCCCAACAACGGCTATTTTCCCTGCTGCCAGCGGCTGGCCAGGGGGGTACGCTACGTAGCATGGCAACGGGAAACAAACCGTATGTGTTCGCGAAATCGGGCTCGATGAGTGGCGTGTATAACCTGAGTGGCTACGTGCTGACTCGCTCAGATAAGGTGCTTTATTTCAGCATCATGCACAATAACTTTTCGCAGGCCGTCAGCGAAATGCGTCGCCGAACGGCAGAGCTATTGACCGAAATTCACGAGCGATTTTAACGTGGCTAGTTGGTAACTGGAAAAGATTAGGTATTATTGATGACGTAATCGAATGCTATGAAGCAGACTCAGCTAAGACCAAAGGCTAAACTGACAAAAGGGTTATTAATCGTGGCCTTGTTGTTTAGTCTTTTTGCGTTTTTAGGTGATGTAGGCAATTGCCAAACTCGATTAGCGCCAACAGCAGGAATAGAGTTGTTTGTTGCGGATAGACACGAATTTTGCCAACACAAATCAGTAGTTGAGCGGCCTAAGAGCTTAACTCCAACACGATTCTTCGCTTGCCAGTCCTACTCAATAGTAGCGTTGTTAGCCTATAACAAGCTAATCGGTCATCAGATAAGTCTGGTCTGTAGTACACCGCCACTAACTGCGGGGATTAGTAAGTTCTTTCAACGCAGATCTATTCCTGCCAGCCCCGAGGCTCCTTCCGCCGACTTCAGCAGCTCCGAGTTTCCAGCTGATCTCAGCTAATTCTATATCAACATCGTCTCCACTTATGGCGCTACACATACGTAGCGGCCTCAAAATCATTGTTTATAGTTTATGAAACGAGTTAAGAAGCTTTTGAAGCTACTCGTCCTACTATGCCTTATCATGTTAGCCTTATGCGGGATAGGCATCAATGGGGCAGGGCCAGTGTTCTCTCAAACCAGAGAACGATACGTAGATACTGGAGTTAAAACAGAACAAGTTGACGTCAAAAATGAGGACGGAGATGAAACGGAGTGATAAATTTCATCCAGTTATCTGATAAACCGAACTCAATGAGGCATGAGGTAAAATGATCGTAATACGTCAACCCGCGGGCAAAGGGGACGCGTTCTTCGTTACGATGGTGGCTTTAAAAATGCCCCCAACACCCGAAGAAATAGACAAAATTTTCGCGGACCATGAAATGAAGGTGGTAGGCCCACCCGTAAAGATCGACTAGCATCCTCGTTAGGGAAAACGTATATGTAGGCCAAGCCAGCTCTACCATTTAATTTGACACTTTGTCCATATTATATACGTCCGGGCCTTTTGTCGGGTTAACATGCACAGACAACAAGAATTCCCGTTCCGACTTCTCGGTAAAGACAATACGTGAGTTGTAAGTAGCCTGTGCTACGAAATAATATTGCTTACCTGCCTCAAAATGAGCGAAATATGACTTGTCGTTAACCACAAAACCTAAGCTATCGCCAGTCGTCTGGATAGTAGCCCAAGTGAGTGTTTTAATTTTAATCGGGTTCGTATCATTGGCCGTAGTTTTAATTAAAATATAACCAAGGGGCGTCGTTGCATTGAAGATGTGAATCCTGGTAAGTGCTGGGCCCTGCGCATGAACAGTCAGATTTATTAGGGAAATAATGGCCATAATGCCCAATTGCCTTCTCATGATCGTATGTTGTTAGGATATACATACTAAAACATGAGGATCACTACGTTGTTGCGTGGGTTACTCCCTAGACATCTACCGCTTTATCAACAAATACACCGGGTAACTAACCGCTATGAACCCGAGTGCATAGCGGCTGCTTTCAAAATCACTGAGGACTACGCCCACCAGAAAGGCCAGCGATGCGATGAGCAATGTCCAGGTTGAAAACGGGTAACCCCACGCCAGCACGGGACGGGCAAGCTCCGGTTCGGTTTGGCGCAACCGGATTAGCGCGGCAAAGCAGGACGCGTAACATAGCACGAAAAAGAACGTAGCAATGTCGGAGAGTTTGCTGTACGTGTTGGTCAAAATCATCAAAATTGATGCCGACGCCGTCAGGATGGTGGCATTCAGTGGCGTTCCTCCTTCGTTGACGTGCGTAACGAACGGGAAAAATAATCCGTCGCGGCCCATGGCGAAAATAACGCGCGGATTGAACATGATTTGCGCGTTGATAATGCCCATAATTGAGATCATCAATAAGAACGTAACAACCTTCGCGCTGCCCGGCCCAAACAGCACCTGAACTGCATCGGCAGCGGGTAATTTCGATCCGGCGAGGGTAGACATCGGTAATACATAAAGCAGCGCCAGATTGACCAGAATGTAAATGCCAATGATAAGTAACACCCCCCGAATCATGGAACGAGGTAAATTTCGGCTGGGGTCGACGTCTTCTTCGGTGAAGTAAGCAGCTGTGTGCCAGCCGTCATAGGTGTAAAAAACGGCCTGCAACGCGGCCAGAATACCCAGCCATATGCCTCCCCTGGCCAGGGGACGTACCGTATCGACCGCTAGGGGGTTTTCGGGTGTAATAACAAAGCAAACCACTACGAAGGCTAGTAAGCCAACGGCCTTCAAAACGCTCATCACTTCCTGTGCCCGACTGGCTAACCGCACGCCGATGGAGTGAAAAGCTACGAAAGCCACCAGAATGCCAATGGCCATGCTTTTTTGGTAATCCACCAGCGATGGTGACAGCAAACCAATGTATTCGCTCATGACAGCCGCGCCAAACGCCATTGCCGAGACGCTCCCAAGCCAGCTACTTATGCCGATGACAAAACCGGCATAATTGCCAAACGCTCGTCGGGCATATACATACCAACCACCGGCTTTCGGCAACATGGTGCCCAGTTCCATAACTGACAGCGATCCCATGAGTGCGTATAGCCCCACAATCAGCCAGACCGCAATAATGATTGTGGGATTACCAATTTCCTGGGCAATGGGACCGGGTTTTCGTAGAATACCCGTGCCAACGGTGCCGCCAATCGTAACGGCTACGCCAAATCCGACGCCCAGAAGTTTTTTAAGTTGATTTTTGGCCATAGTTAAATTAGGGTGGGGGTATAGCATGAAAGGGCAGTTAACAATGATAGCGAAAAGTTGCCTGTTTTGCGCGTATAGGAGCGGTAAGGACCATAATTCCTGCTTTTTCGTAAGTTTGCCTGTATGAGAGCTGTGCTGATGCATCCTTACGTACTGGTTTTTATGGGTGGGGGCGTGGGAAGTGTACTTCGCTACGTTGTCGGACGATTCATTCCAGCTACACTCACAAGTTCACCGTTTCCAACCGCTATCCTGATCATTAACATCGTTGCCAGTTTTGTGCTGGGTGGCGTGACTGGTTGGGTAGTCAGTCGGTCGATGGGAGCGGTAGGCGAGGAGGCCCGCCTGCTGATTGGCGTTGGTTTCTGTGGAGGACTTAGTACGTTCTCAAGTTTTAGCTATGATACGGTGGTCTTGTTGCAAAGCGGCCGCTTAGCCGCTGCATTACTAAATATTGGTCTAAACGTTACGTTGTGTTTGCTGGCTTCGGCTGGCGGATTGTGGCTTGGTCAAAAACTATAAACTGTGTAGGGATGCGAAGGATACTGGATAACCCAAAAGAGCATCTGTTAAAACCTGACCGGCTCATACGCCAGACTCGTCTGTTCCTATTTTCATTGTTCATGATGTCAACTTCTTCACAAGCCCAGGACGTGGCACGTCGGCTGTACGATGCACACGAAACGTTTAAAGAGAAAGCACTAACGCACCGGCGATTTAAGCATGCCGACATGGTTCCCTTGCTAAAATCCCTGACCGGCCCGCTATCGGTTAGCCAGGTGAGTGAGTCGCTGGAAAAACGGGCTATTTATCAGGTAAAAGCTGGCACGGGTGCCACTAAAGTATTGCTGTGGAGCCAGATGCACGGCGATGAAGCCACGGCGACGATGGCGATGTTCGATATTTTCAACTTTTTACGGGCAGAAAACGACGGGTTTGATGCGTTGAGACAAGCGATTCTGTCTAAAACGACCCTTTATTTCGTGCCGATGCTCAACCCCGACGGGGCCGAACGATTTCAACGGCGAACCGCCACCGACATTGATATGAATCGCGATGCGCTACGGTTGCAAACGCCGGAAGGATCGCTTCTCAAAAACCTACAGCAAATACTTCAGCCGCTTGTCGGATTTAATCTCCACGACCAAAATCCGCGGTACAGCGTCGGTAAGACGGGCAAACAGGCGGTGGTGTCGTTTCTGGCAACCGCTTATGACGAAGACCGTAATGTGAATGATGTTCGCCAGCGGTCGATGCAACTCATTGTGGGGATGAATCGGGTATTGCAGCAGTTTGTGCCAGGACAAATCGCTCGTTACGACGATGAGTTCGAACCACGCGCCTTCGGTGATAATATTCAAAAGTGGGGTACTACGTTGATTTTGATCGAGTCGGGCGGTTTTAAAGGCGATTCGGAGAAAATGGCCATTCGACGGCTGAATTTCGTGGCGATTTTGACTGCACTGCAGGCCATCGCGGATGTGTCGTATAAACAGGAAGATATTGCCGGTTATCAGGCCATTCCCGAAAATGGTCGCGCGCTGTTCGACGTACTGATTCGCAATGCTACCATAATGCGTGAAGGTCGTCCGGTATTGGTAGACGTAGGTATCAACTACAACGAAGTCAATGACAAAGCCGCCAAAACGTTTCAGTACAAGAGCATTATCGACGACATCGGCGACTTGTCAACGTTTTACGGATTGGAAGAAATTGACGCAACGGGTCTCACCCTGACGCCTGCGTACGTTTATCCCGATACACTCGACTCAATTACTGAACTGGCTAAACTGGACTTGCCAGCCCTCCGGCGTGACGGTATTGTAGCGTTCAAAGTACAAAAAGCGCCGAAAGAGACATTCCCCGGACAAGCTGTACACGTAGTGAATGAAGGCGAATTACCCGCCCTACCACTTCAATTAGAGCAGATTCCTACTTTTCTGTTGAAAAAAGGAAATCAGATTCAATATCGATTTGTCAATGGTTTCTGGAAAGATGACAAGTCGACTATTGGGGGGCACCAGAACGGCGTGATTGATTGAAGTCGATCAACATAATTCAAGCATAACATTGGCGTAACGTTCGTGTAATACTAGACTGGTAGCTTTGTCCTGTTATAATTCTCACAAACGAGTTATTATCTAATTCTTCATATTGGTGTCGCCGGAAAGGCCAGCGTTTTGCGCTGGCTTTTTTCTTTGTTGGACTTCTTGAACTGTCTACGCTAAAAAAACAATGTGGTCCGTTCACGCTTGGCTTTGCGCCAGCCCGGTCGCAAAGCCAAGCGTGAACGATAAAACAGTTAAAACGCAAACCGCCCGACTTTTCAGCCGGGCGATTTATTGTTGAATAGAAGAGGAAAGATTAGAACGTATACCGGGCACCGAACTGCATCTGCCAGCGTGATGCTAACGGATCAATTGAGTACGGTACGCCCGGCTTAGACCACGTAAACGTTGGATCACCAGTTGTTGGGTTGGTTGCCCGCGACAGACCAACCGACGCCGTTGAGTTAAACGTATTGGGTGAGAAGTAGTAGTAACCCAGCTTCTTGTCCAGCAGGTTCAGGAAATTGATCACATCATAGCTGATCTGGATCGACTGACGACCTTTCAGTTTAAACTCATGCAGCAGGCGCAGGTCCAGCGTATTGTTCCAGGGAGTCCGACCACCGTTACGTTCGGTGAAGTTTCCTTTGCGCGTTTTCAGGTACGAATCGGATTCAACATACGCCATGAAATCAGCGGCTTGTGTTCCTGTTGGAACCAGCTTTTGGGCTTCGGCCAAATCCTTTGGAATGTAGGCTAAGCTGTTAGACTGCCCTGTTCCATCGACGGTTGAGTTCACATATCCCCAGGAGAAGGGCGTTCCGGATTGTAGCGAATAGAACAACGTAACGGTTGTGGCATTACGCGGATTCCAGATCTGACGGTAGTTGACCGTACCCACAATGCGGCTGCGGATGTCGAAGTTTGAGTAAGCCAGTTGTGGATCGTTTGGTGTTAATGACTGGTTCAACTGCCAGTTCGATTCCATTGAGTTCCGAATACCGTTGGTAATGTCGAACGACTTTCCGTAGGTGTAAGCCGTCGAGAAACCGAATCCAAACGGAAAGTTCCGCTGTACCTGCGCGGTCAAACTATAACGGTAGCCTTTATTGGTATTCGAGAGTAGATAGGCATTCGCGAAATTATTGTCGATCCGCTGTGCCCCGGCCGATCCGTTAGCCGCGGTGTAAATCGGCTGCTGGTGTTGCGTATCGTAGCTATAGTACCGTACTACGTCCTTGGTGTTCACCTGCTGGAACTTCAGGTCCTGAATAACCTTCGTGTACAGTCCTTCGAGGGTGAATTTATAGCCGCCCACCGTGTAATCGACGGCGAGGTTATTCCGGAACATCTGCGGCATTTTGAAATTGTTGTCGATCAAATCGACCTGTGTCCGCTTCACACTGCCACCAATTGACGCGTTGGCCGGGTTTTGATCGATCAATACGCCACCGTTCGGAATGAGCGGATCGCCTACGATTTTAGTTGTTGCCGTGGCGTTGTTGTTGTAATCATACGCGCCATAGCCAACACCATTGTTGTAGAAGGCATAACCCAACCAGGCAAATGGAATCCGACCCGTAAACAAGCCCGTTCCACCCCGAATCACTACACTTTTGTCGCCCAGTACGTCAATGTTGATACCCAGTCGGGGCGAAATCTGAACGTTGTTCAAGTAGTTGTTTGTAATCTGCTTCAGGGGGGTGTAGCTATACGTAGAACCCGCGGCAGGATCGCCCGCCGAACTCGTTACCTGCGAGCTAAGTTGCGGTTTGCTGGGCAGACCTGCATAGTCGAAGCGAATACCTGGCGACAGTTTAACCCGGTCAGAAATCTGAATTTCATCCTGAATATAAGCACTTAACAGGTTGACGTTGAAATGAGCATACGGATTATTGAACTGGTTGTCCAGATTGTTCGTCAGGTCGCCAAAGGGATAACTACCCCGCACCCGGTTCGGAAGCGGCAGGTTATTGGGCGTGCCTTTGCCAAGAAACTGATCGAGGGTGCTATATGAAATTCGACCGTTGGGCGAGTTTACAAAGCCATAATCGATGGTATAAAACTCGTTGTGCGTACCAATCGTGAACGTATTGATTCCTTTGTAGAACGTGAAGTTATCGGTTAACTCAAACGTCTTCTGTTTCATGTTGAACACCGATGCTTCGCGGTCATTACCCAGGAAGATTGTACCACCGTTATAGCCAATCTCAACTTGTGGGAAAGAGCGAACATTGGACAACGTAGTACGATAATCGTGAACGCTCGAATAGCCGAGGATCAAACTGTTTGAGGCTTTGCCACCAAACTGGGTCTTCAATTCGGCTACGGTGCTGCTCTGGTTGTTGTTCTGCTTGAAGTCGATGCTGCCGAAGCGGAAGTTAGCGGCATCGCGCTCCAGATTCGTTGCTTCAGAGAAGACGGTATTGTTGCGGATACTCAACTGGTTTTTGTCGTTGATGTTCCAGTCCAGCCGGTTGAAAAACTTGGTGCTTTTCGAGTAAATCGAATAATTGCCCGAAGCGCCGGCATCAAGACCGTAATTCTCTCTGACAAAATCGGTGATCTGTTGCGCCACGGCTGGGTCCTTGATCAGCGAGCTAGGCGTACCGGCCTGAAACTGAACAGGGTCCTGCCGATTGGTGATTTCTTCATTGGTGAAGAAGAACAGTTTGTCTTTAATCAACGGCAAACCAACCCGAACACCCATTTGATATTCATGAAAGGTGTTTGGTAGTTTTTCTTTCGTGGCCGATGCGCCGTTCCAGGCACCCGTCAGCGTCGAATTCCGACCGAAGGCATAGACCGAACCCGTCACTTCGTTGGTGCCGGTACGGGTCACGGCGTTGATTGAACCACCCAGGAAGTTACCCAGACGTACGTCGAAGGGTGCCACGGACACCTGAATATCCTGAATAGCGTCCAGGCTAACGGGGTTAGTACGAGTGCTGGAACCCGGCTGGCCCGATGAACCCGTGGCACCACCCAGCGATGGACTGAAACCAATGGCGTCGTTGTTGATGGCTCCGTCGATGGTTACGTTGTTATACCGGAAGTTTGTGCCCGCAAACGAGTTGTTGTTATTGGCCTGGGGCGATAGGCGCGTCATGTCCGTAAGGCTTCGCGAAATGGTCGGTAATCGACGGATCGTTTCACTGCCGACGCTAAGACCTGCGCCTTGCTTTTCGCCCTCGCGGCTCCCTTTCACTACCACTTCGGTTAGTTGAGAGCTGGCATCTTTAAGCGCAATGGTGAGGTTGGTTGTTTCGCCTAATTGAAGCACTACGTCCGAACGTGTTTCGGTGTTGTAACCTACGTAGGTCACGACAATCTGGTAGGGACCACCGGCATTCATGCTGTTGATTCGGAAACGGCCTTCAACATCGGTGACGGCCGCATATTTGGTGCCGGTTGGCGTATAAACAGCCTGCACGGTTGCACCAGGCAGACCTTCTTTTTTGGCGTCCGTAATATGGCCACTTAACCCACTGGTCGTCACCTGTGCCCAGGAGGCAGAAAAGGCGGCTAGTACTAAAAGTATGAGTAGAGCTGTTGAGACAAATAATTTCATTTGCAGTAACGGGGTGATTTTCGGTGCAAAATTCACCCAAATCCAGGCGCTCCCTGTTAAGCAAATGTTACGAAATCAATGGGCAGAGTTAAATTTTAGTAATACCCGACAATGGCCAAATTATCGATACTAATTGCGAGTAACATATCTTAGAAAGAATATAAATGTTACTTATGTGCCAAGTTTGCGTCTAATACCCAACTTAGTCCATGAACTTTTAGGTAAATTGTGGGCGTTTGAGAGTATATACGTAAAAACAGTCAGTACCACCAAATTAGCGAATGCTATTGCTGAAGATAGGCAGGTGCCAATTGCTTATATATAAGGCAGTTCCAGCGTTCTTCATGAGTTCACTATATTTCCGTCAATCCCTTATTTACCACCGTAACGATGATTTCCAAGAAAGCAAAATATGCCATTAAGGCGCTTAAAGTTTTAACAGAAGAGTATGGCAAAGGTCCTGTGCTCATCTCCTATATTTCGGCTAAAGAAAATATCCCGAAAAAATTCTTAGAGGCTATTCTGCTTGAGCTACGCAACCACGGTATTCTGCAAAGCCAGAAGGGAAAAGGAGGGGGCTATTTGCTACGTGTTGATCCGGCACGCGTCAATCTGGCACAGGTGCTACGTGTCATTGATGGCCCTATTGCGCCTACGCCCTGTGTATCGTTCAACTTCTATGTTAAGTGCGACGATTGCAATGACGAAATAACCTGTGCACTACGTCCAATTATGGAACGTGTTCGGGACGCGAACTTAGCCGTTTATGAAAATACAACCTTAGTGACATTTCAGAACCTGGCTCCGGTCGAAGCCCAATAAATTGAGTCATAAGTCGTAAGTGGCGGACCAGCGAAAGCAATATGCATACGTCCGCCACTTTCGACTTTATACCTTAAGACCTACGACTCCGAAGGCTGGTGTTCTTTCCGCAGTAAATCGTTTACCGTTTTGACCGGGTTGAACGTAATGAGCGGCACTTCTACGAAAATTGTGTTCCAGTCGGCCATCGCGCCGTTCCAGAGACCGGGCAACTCCTGCGCCTTGAGTTCTTTGCCATCTTTCGACTTGCCCGTGATGAACCCCGTTAGCGGATCGCGGTAAGCGGGCAGGTCATATTTGCGTCCGTGATGGTCTTTTAGCCCACAAACCAGATCAACCGGATTGAAATGAGTCGCTTCGTCGAAAATGGATTTCTGCGCAGGATTCGTTAAGTCAATCTGGGCTGACTCAACCACCTGCAATGATACCGATCCATCCTGATTTTTTGCCCAGAACGGTCCACCGCCGGGCTCTCCCACATTTTTAACCATCCCGCAGGCCCGTACCGGACGATCCAGCTTCCGGCGGAAATAATCCAGCTTCTCCCCTTTTGACAGGTTCTCAAACCCCTCAGGCGGCAACGTAAACAATGTCCGGCGGAAGAGTTCATCGGCTTCGGCAAGGTAGCCGTCGCTCACGTCATCATTTTCTAAAAGTCCCTGTATACGAGCAATTTGTTGCTGGGCATCGAGAAGAACGGCGGCTAATACTTTCTTGTACGTAACGGTTTGTTCCTTGATTTCATCAGGAACGACATTGTCGATGTTTTTGATGAAAACGATGTCAGCGTCAATGTCGTTGAGGTTTTCTATCAGCGCACCATGACCCGCCGGACGGAAAAGCAATGAGCCCGGTCCGCCGTCGCGGTCTGCATTGCGGAATGGCGAGTTATCGAGATTAACCGAAATGGTGTCGGTCGATTTCTTCTGTTCCGAAAAACTAATGTTGAATGTAACACCCAGCCAGGCTTCGTAATCGGCTTTTTGCTCATCAATAAGTTTCTCGAAACGGTCGCGATGCTCGGGCGATACCGTGAAGTGAATTTTGACCAGACCATCGGAGTTCGCGTAGGCCGCTCCTTCGACCAGGTGCTCTTCTACCGGCGTTCGCGGCCCATCGGCGTAGTTGTGGAACTTGAGCAAACCCTTCGGCAACGTACCATACTCAAGACCATCGTCGGTAAGCAGGAACCGTAAAACTGTTTTTCGGTCATTTTCCGAGACGGCTTTGTCTAAGTCCTCACCTTTGGCGGCCATCGCAGCTTTCAGGTCTTCGTAAAAGGCAAAGTCAGCGATTCGGGCGAATACTTCATCGACAGATTTGTCGGACTTGCCATCCATCGCAGCAAACAGCGACTTAAACATTCGCGTAGCGGCTCCCGAAGCGGGTACAAACTTAACTAACTCACGTTCATGGGCTGCGTTGTCGAAGCGATGTATATGCGCTGCCAATTGATCTTCAGCCACACGAACGATACCGTCGCCAATGGTAGCGGCCTTAATAACATTCAAATACGGAAAACCCTGGACGAAGTGTTCTATCTGTTGGTCAATCTGGTCGAGCGATATGCCCTGCGCCAAAATCTGATCCTGATCTTGTTCGGTAAATTGCATAGGTTAAACAGGAATAAAAGCGTTAGGAACGAGCGGCAAATTGGGTATTTAAGTGATCTGACGCAAATCAAATTTTGTCAAAGCATAGCCAAATGAGTTAATGGATAGCTGGGGGATTCACTACGTTTATGAAGAAGGGTTCAGTGATAATTGAACCCTTCCCCGCGTTACCTTTGCCGGTCAAAAACTTCGACCCTGCTATGAAACTAATTGCCTTCGATGCCGACGATACGCTCTGGGTTAACGAGCCAAATTATGTAGATGTGAAGCAGAAACTGTGTGAACTGCTATCGCATCACATTGATCAGGAGATACTTACGGAGCGGTTCTACAATGCTCAAATCAGGAACCTGCATGTATTTGGCTATGGTGCCAAGAGCTTTATTCTCTCCATGATCGAAACGGCTATCGAATTGACCAATGGAGCCATAACGGGCGATGAAATTCAGCAAATCATTAATGTTGGTAGAAAGCTGATCGATTTCCCGATTGACGTACTGGATGGTATTCCAGAAGTGCTGGAAACGCTTTCTAAACATTTTGACCTGATGGTATTGACCAAAGGCGATCTATTCGATCAGGAAAGTAAAATCGCCCGCTCCGGTTTAGGACATTACTTTAAGCACGTCGAAATCGTTAGTGAAAAAAATGAGCAGGCGTATCTGCGTATTCTTGACAAGTACAATGTGCAGCCCGCCGATTTTATCATGATTGGTAACTCACTTAAATCGGATGTGTTGCCGGTTGTGCACATTGGCGGACGAGCCATACACATTCCCTATGCCATTACATGGGTACATGAGTACGTTACCGATGAACAATTGGTGGGTAAAACGTTTACGACCTTAGAAAGTGCCCGGGAATTACTGACCTTACTGGGGAAGGTCAGCGAAGTAGCGTAAAGCTATCGGCGTCCAGATTGGCCGGAAATTTCTCGCGGAAGGCACGTAGCTCATCCAGCGATAATGTTTGTTGATGGATTATTTCGGTGTCAGAATGCCGGAACAGTACGTCGCCTTTGAAATCAATGACGGTTGAGTCGCCCGT
Source organism: Spirosoma endophyticum (assembly GCF_900112365.1). Taxonomy (GTDB): domain Bacteria; phylum Bacteroidota; class Bacteroidia; order Cytophagales; family Spirosomataceae; genus Spirosoma; species Spirosoma endophyticum. The sequence continues at coordinate 85,024 of NZ_FOLQ01000003.1, forward strand.
ATAGAGATGACCCGGTCCGCCGTCTCGGTTTCCATCTTCGCCAACGCGATTGACACCCACTACGTAGCTTAAATTCTCGATGGCGCGGGCCTGTAGCAGTACGTTCCAGGCGTTGCGTCGGGCGGCAGGCCAATTGGCAACGTAGAGCAATAAATCGTAGTCAAATGACGAAGATTGATTTGGCTCTTTGGTCACTTGCCCAGGGTTTGAATCCAGGGACGCATTGTTCCGGCTCCAGACCGGAAAGCGGAGATCGTAGCAGATAAGCGGACAAATACGCCAGCCCTTCCATTCTTTCACAAGGCGACGCGTTCCGGCGGTGTAAATGGCGTCTTCGCCCGCCATGCGGAACAGGTGGCGCTTGTCGTATGTATCAAATTGCCCATCGGGTTGCATCCAGATAAGGCGATTGAAAAAGTGGCCGTTCTCTTTCACTACGTAGCTACCCGTTACAATCGCTCCGGTTTGAGCTGCCATTTGCCTGATCCACCGAAACGTAGTGAGGTTCATTGGTTCCGCAACCGCCTGAGCGGCCATCGTAAAACCCGTTGTGAACATTTCGGGGAGCACGATCAGATCGGTTGGTTCAGGCAAATTGAACAACTTCTCCTCCAGCATAGCGCGGTTGGCTACGGAATCATGCCAAAAAAGATTGGATTGGAGAAGGGTGATGCGGAGCATGGGGTGGAGCGGAGCCTGGAGCGCAGAGCAGAGCTAAAGCAGTTACCTACCATGCTCCTCGCTCTATGCGCCTTGCCATTTATTTTGGAAACTTCATCTTATACTCAGCGTCGGTTTTGCCTTTCGAAATGTCGGCCAGCTTTTTCTTGATAAGCGTCCGGCGAATTGACGGCAAATAATCGGTAAAGAGCTTACCGTCTAGGTGGTCGTATTCATGCTGAATAATTCGGGCGGCCATGCCTTCGTATTCTTCCTCATGCTCATGCCAGTCCGTATCGAAATACCGAATCACGATAATTTCAGGCCGGAACACTTCGCCCCGAATACCCGGAATACTCAGACAGCCTTCTTCAAATCCCCAGTCGTCACCGGCTTCTTCAATGATTTCGGGGTTGATAAATACTTTTTTAAAACCAATGAGGGTCTGGTCAATGTCTTCTTCGGCTTCATCTTCGTTCAGCGGTTCGCCATCGACCACAAACATCCGAATGCTCTGTCCAATCTGTGGTGCCGCCAGCCCGACACCCGAGGCCGCGTACATCGTCTCGAACATGTTTTCGCTCAACTTTTTTACGTCGAGACTACCGTTTTCAATGTCTTTGGCCCGTTTTCGCAGAATCGGGTCACCATAAGCAACAATTGGGAGAATCATATCTTTAATGATGAATGATAAATGATAAATGATGAATGATTGCAGTCCAGCATCATTCATCATTTATCATTTATCATTCTTTTACTTTCCATATATGACTGAAGAATAATAGCCGCGCTGACTTTATCAATGTTGCCTTTCTCTCGTCGATCTTTTTTTGTGCTTCCGTTGGCAATCATGGCTTGCAGAGCCATTACCGACGTAAAGCGTTCGTCATGCCAATAAACCGGAATATCAGGTAGTGCATTCTGCAAATGCGTTACAAATTTCCGTACACGGGCCGTATTGTCTGTGTCGGCTCCATCTAACCCTTTCGGCAATCCGACAATGAACGCTTCGACCGGCTCCCGCGCTACGTAGGCTTTCAGAAACTTCAGAACCTCGTGCGAAGGCACCATCTCCAGGGCCGTTGCAATGAGTTGCAACGGATCGGTTACGGCAATACCGGTGCGCTTTGCACCATAGTCAATTGATAAGAGTCGGGCCATTTCAACCGCAAAGGTACGAAGTTAGTGGCAGGGGGCAAGGTGCAGGGGGCATGGAGGAAGATGCGTGGAAAATAAAAAAATGTGGAATTTAATTGCTTTGCCCACCATGCCCCATGCCCTTTGCCCCACGCCAGCTCTCCACATCCGCCCACGTATCGAGGTCAATGGCTGCCAGGGGGAAAGAGATTTCGGCGCAATCGTTTTGGTATAGTTGAATGAGTTTGCGGGCACCCACATCACCCGTCAAGTGTAAAAATTCACCTTTATAACGAATATCGAACAGGGCTGGGACGCCCAGATGCCCGGATTCGCCATAGCGGCAGGCAACAATGCCCCGACCAGTTTTTTGTTGGATAGCGATTAGCTGCCGGAGCAAATCAGCGGTGACGTAGGGTTGATCGGTCAGCACAATTAAAAAAGCATCAACCGGTTCATCGGACAACATGGATAAACCAACTCGTATGGACGAGGCTAATCCGTCCTGCCATTCTGGGTTGACGGATGTAATTAAACGAGGGTCATTAATTTCCTGACGAATCAGCTCTTCATTGCCCCCCAGTACAACAATCACTGGACCAACCTGAATGGAAAGCGCGGCATCGACGATACGTCGAATTAGCGGTTGACCATCCTGAATAAGTAGTTGCTTCGGTTGCCCGCCTAAACGAGTTGACCCGCCAGCCGCTAAAATAATGGTGGCAATAGTCATGCCTCCAGACCACTACTTACTACGTCCATTTGTCGGGTATGATTGGGTACATTACCCGAAAGCCGTTCATGAATAGGGCCCGTTTTATCTTTCAGGAAGCCGCCTGACCCTTTCGTGAAGAACGCTTTTATTTCGGCCATAATCGACAACGCGATTTCATCGGGCGTTTCAGCACCTAGATCCAGGCCGATTGGTGCATGAACCCGACTTAAAGCTTCTTCACTAAAATAGAGTCCGTCTTTCTCAAATTCGGCCTGCATTTTATCGAACCGTTTGCGCGGCCCAAGCATGCCAATGTAGGGGGTTTCGGTCGCCAATAAAGCTTTCAATACGGCTTTGTCGTAGTTGAAGTTGTGCGACATAAGCACCGCGGCTGTCCGATTTGTGATCGTCAGTTTGTCAATAACAACTTCACGATCAGCATATAATACGCATGTGGCAACCGGGAATCGTTTTGGCGATAGATGGGCAATGCAATCATCGGTGACGGTTACCTGCCAGCCAAGGTCGCGAGCCAATTTTGCTACGGAAATAACGTCGTAGCCCGCGCCAAAAATGACCAGTTCAATGCCAGGGTCTATTCGCTCGATGAATACCTCGACATCTCCGGACAAAACAGAATACGTTTGGGTTAATGGCTTTCCTGTGCTGAATACGCTATGCATATCGCTCTGTAGCCAGTCGGGAATCGATGCGGTAGTTTGTTCGGTCAGGATAAATCGGTTTCCGGGCGTTAACCCCGTGGTTTCGGCGCTTTTTAGCACCGTGGCCAGCGCCCGAACATCGCGTTTCTGAATAAATTCCTGTAGCAATGAAACCGGATTCGTAGGGCTAGAAGGATCGATAGGTTCGATCAATACGTCAATAATGCCATTACAGCCTAATCCCACACCGAAGCTGTTGGCGCCGTCGTCCATTGTATCATACGTAACAACCAATGGCGAGCCATCACGCATAACCTGACGAGCCTTGCGTAGGGCATCTCCTTCCAGGCAGCCACCACTAATGGCACCTTCCCAGCGACCATCGTCGGTAATGAGCATCCGCGCACCTGGCCGACGATAGGATGATCCTTCGACCCAAACGACGGTTGCCAGGGCGGCCTTGCGCTCTGTAAAATCAATTTGCTCAAAAACCTCAACGATGCGGGTTATTTCTTTCATGGATAGATCCGTTATACTACCTTTCGTTTATAACCGTAGTGGTAGGCATCTGTTTTGTATTGTGATAGTCTGTCGTTCCCAGGAACAGTAAATCCTGAACTTTTTGATAAGTCAAACCTGAGATTTCTCGTTCCAGAAAACGATAAAAAATAGTAAGCTTTCTCTACGTCAAACAGTAACCGTCGGGAATGCTTACCCATATTTGATCCAATGGGTGCGCTTGTTTGTTAATTGTCTGTTTTACCGAAGCCATAGTGAACGGTATTGGTACCGAAAGTTAATAAGATAAACCGATACTTTTCAAGGCGAAAGCCCTTACATGCGTTGAATTTCGGGGTAATTGGCCAATCGAATCGTCTCTAATGGAATGTGTGATACGTATCTGGCTACAGCTGGATGCTTTATCTTTGTCCGCTGAATCTATAAACGTTCTTTCATGACTTCGCTCGATACGGTTGCCGCTTACTACAACGCCTTTAACAAAAAGGACTGGGATACGATGCTCAGCCTTGTTCATGACGACATTCAACACGACAGCAATCAGGGAGCTACGCGCGTTGGCAAAGATCTGTTCAGTCAATTTGTGCAGCACATGGACGACTGCTACGACGAAACGCTAACCGACATGGTGATTATGACGGAACCGACCGACCGTCGTGTTGCCTGCGAGTTTGTTGTCAACGGTGTTTATAAGAGCACCGATGGTGATTTGCCGCCTGCTACGGGCCAGACCTACGTACTGCCTGCCGGTGCGTTTCTGGAGGTGGCGGATGGTCAAATCATCCGAATCACTACGTATTACAATCTGCCGCTCTGGGAGTCGCTGGTTTTAAGTAACAAATAAGATCTTGTCAGAACCTTCGCCACTTACATTCGTCCGACTTACGGGTCGGGCGTTCGAGACTATTTTCGACGATTTAGCCGCGCTGCGTATCGCGGTGTTTCGAGATTTTCCTTACCTCTACGAAGGGTCGATTGCTTACGAAAAAAGCTATCTGGAAACCTATGCTCAGTCTGAGCGATCGTTCCTGTTTGCAGCCTACGACGGCGACCTGATGGTTGGTGCTACAACAGCACTGCCCTTGCTGGACGAGACTGATGAGGTGCAGCAACCCTTTCGGGAACGGGGCTACGATCTGGATACGGTTTTTTATCTTGGTGAAAGCATCCTGCTGCCTGCCTATCGGGGGCAGGGTTTCGGACATCGATTTTTCGATGAGCGAGAAGCGCATGCCCGTCAGTTCGAGCAATATACAACTGCCTGTTTCTGCGCCGTTCAGCGACCTGATGACTATCCGCTACGTCCCGATAACTATCAACCTCTCGATGAATTCTGGACTAAACGAGGTTATCAACGGGATACTACTCTGCAAACTACCTTTACCTGGCTCGACCGCCATGAGGCTGTTGAAACACCTAAACCGATGATTTACTGGACGAGAAAGCTACGCTAGCAGCGCTGGTTAACGTAGTGCCAGAACGAACTCCTTCTAACATAAGTAGGCCGCATACTGTTGTTTCCATGGATACAACCCCAAGCAGTATGGAAACAAACGAGTTGGAGAATCGCGAAATTGGTATTGGCGTTATTGGAATGGGCGGTTTTGGCCTGTTCGCAGTACAGCAATTCTTACAGACACCGCATACGAAATTAATCGCTATTGCGGGCTCGAAACGCCAAGAAGCGATCACCACCGCCAAGCGATTCGGAGCTGAACAACTGGGTACTCTTGACGAATTGGTTAATCACCCTCAAGTAGATCTGGTTTATATTGCCACCCCCCCGTTCATGCATTATGAGCAGGCTATGCTGGCGCTGAATGCGGGAAAGCATGTCATCTGCGAAAAGCCGCTGGCAATGAATCCCAAGCAGGGTGCCGAAATGCTGGCACTGGCGAAGGAAAAGGGCCTGCTAATGGTTACGAACCTGATGCAGCGGTACAACCCCATGTTTGCGCGCATAAAGCACCTGATTGATAAGAAATTGCTGGGCGATTTTTTGCACGGTTATTTCGAGAATTACGCGGGCGACGAAGGGCTTTTGCCCGAACACTGGTTCTGGGACCGTAGCAAAAGCGGAGGGATATTTATTGAACATGGCGTTCACTTCTTCGATATGTTTGCTGGTTGGCTTGGTGAAGGTACCGTGAAAGCTGCACAGGTCATAAAGCGCCCGAACAGTGCTGATATTGAAGACCAGGTGCAGGCTATTGTCGAGTACGGCGATGATGAAACGGGCCGTAAGCTGGTTAATTTCTATCACGGCTTCACGCAAACGGGTCGTATGGATCGTCAGGAAATGCGCTTACTTTTTGAGCAGGGCGATATTACCCTTTTTGAGTGGGTACCAACCCGTATGATTATGCGTTGTGTGGTCGACGAAGAAACGACCCGCGCGTTGATGAATCTTTTTCCCGGAGCACAGTTGAACGTAACCGCTAATGTCAGTGGGGAGGATCGGCCGCTACGGGGTCGTCACAAGGAATTTGATGCGTACCAGCAGATTGAAATACGCTTCGGATTTGGCGACGAAAAACAGCATCTCTATAGCGAACTACTCCGGCTTATGTTCCGCGATCAGGTAAATGCGATTCATTACCCCGATGTACATCGTATTATTAATGAATCGAATGGGCTAAACTCACTCGAAACAGCCATGGTGGCTGACCAAATGGCCCGTCAATCCCTATAGTAAAGGCTTGATTAAAATCATAGTTAATAAAAAAAATTAAAAATGTAGTTCTGTCACCGCAAACGACTACTTTAAACCATGTGAACTCTCTGATTTTTTGCGACATTTGCCGAGTCTTACCAACTCTTCTCTGCACAGCGCATGATTACGGAGTCAACCTTATTTGATACCTCGGATGGCCAGATAACTGGCGATTCTGCACCCGGAACTTTGTCCAGCGGTGGTCCTATTCAATCGGCTATCACGTACGAAAAAATCCCTACACACATCTATGCGGATGCGAAAGATGCGTCGCGGGCGGTAGCGCAGGAAATTGCCAGTTTAATTCGCCAGAAACAGAATGAAGGCAAACCCTGCGTGTTGGGTCTGGCAACAGGTTCATCGCCTAAAACGGTTTACGCTGAGTTAATTCGCATGCATCGTGAAGAAGGGTTGAGCTTCCGGAATGTCGTCTCATTCAATCTGGACGAATATTATCCAATGGAGCCAGATTCTTTGCAGAGTTACTGGCGGTTCATGAAGGAGCAACTGTTCGATCACGTTGACATTCCACAGGGGAATTATCATGTCCCCGATGGAACTCTCCAAACGGATAAAGTCGGCGAGTTTGCCCGGCAGTATGAAGCGGCTATCGAAGCCGCGGGCGGGCTGGATTTCCAACTGCTGGGTATCGGTGGTAACGGTCATATAGGGTTCAATGAACCGGGTTCGCTCATTAACTCACATACCCGTTTGATGATGCTCGACAATTCGACGCGGGCAGCGGCTTCAGTGGATTTTGGAGGATTGCCCAAAACGCCCCGTAAGGCAATTACGATGGGGGTAGCAAGTATATTGGGTGCCCGGCGAGTGGTGTTATTGGCATGGGGGGAGCGTAAAGCGCCTGTTATCCGGGGTGCGGTTGAGGGATTGGTTACCGAGCTAAACCCGGCCTCGTACCTGCAAACGCATCCAAATGCCTTATTTGTTATTGACCAGGCAGCCGCTTCGGAGTTGACCCGCATGAAAACGCCCTGGCTGGTGGATTCGGTTGAGTGGGACAATAAGATGAAGAAAAAGGCTGTCACGTATCTATCGTTGACACTAAATAAGCCGATTCTTAAACTGACGGACCGCGATTACAACGACAATGGAATGAGCGACCTGCTGGCTCAGTATGGTCAGGCCTACGACATAAATATTGACGTTTTTAATCAACTTCAGCATACAATTACGGGTTGGCCGGGGGGTAAACCCAATGCCGATGATACGAACCGTCCCGAACGGGCTGAACCGGCTCATAAACGTTGCCTGATTTTCAGTCCTCATCCCGATGATGATATTATCTCGATGGGAGGTACATTCCAGCGGCTACGCGATCAGGGCCACGAGGTTCACGTCGGGTATCAGACGTCGGGCAACATTGCTGTAGCCGATGACGAAGCGTTACGCTTTGCTGACTACGTAGTAGATTTCAATGCCAAATTTGGCATTGATAGTCCCGAAGCAACCCGTATTTTCCGGGACGCGGCTGACTCGTTACGTGAGAAGAAAGACAGCGAAATGGACACTGCCGAAGTCCGCTACGTGAAGGGGCTGATTCGGATGGGTGAAGCAAAATCCACCTGTCGGTTTGTGGGTATTCCGGTGGCGAATGCACATTTCCTGAACATGCCGTTCTATGAGACCGGAACCGTGGCTAAAAAACCATTGAGCGAAGAAGATATTCAGATTACGATGGCGCTGATTGAAGAAATCAGGCCGCATCAGATCTATGCAGCCGGGGATCTTGCCGATCCCCATGGTACACACAAAGTTTGTCTGGACGCGGTGCTGGAATCGGTACGTCGCCTGAAAGACAAGGACTTCATGAAAGATTGCTGGATCTGGCTGTATCGGGGTGCCTGGGCTGAGTGGGACGTGAGCGAAATTGAAATGGCCGTACCGATGTCGCCTGATCAGGTTATGAAAAAGCGGTTGGGTATTTTCAAGCACCAATCTCAAAAAGACGGCGTCGTGTATCAGGGAACCGATTCGCGGGAGTTCTGGCAACGGGCTGAAGAACGCAATCGTGGCACGGCTGAAATTTACAATCGACTCGGTTTAGCCGAATATGAAGCAATGGAAGCCTTCGTGCGCTGGAAGCTTTAATGATATACTAAACATCCCTTAGCCTTTATGTAAGCCACTCTCACAATGGAGAGTGGCTTTTTTGCGTAGTTAAAAATTCTGTCAATTATTAAATATAATATAAAAATTGAATATAATTGCATAATTATATAATAGTTGTATTATTGTTTCTGCGCTCAACTGACATTATGACAAGACAAACGAAGCAAAAAACACTAAGGCTTTTTGCCTTACACGAGTTTATTCAGGATCATTTTACGAAATCCGACTGGATCAAAGTTGGTTATCTGACCGATAGTGTCGAGTTGATTGAAGATCATCCGCGGCTGCTACGCAGTTTAGACTTTAAAGACGATGATTATGAAGGTAATAGCTTACAAGTCCTGTCAAAATTGATTAGCGAAAGCCACAGTAATTTATACGAAATAGAGCGGTTTGTTGAGGCAAAAAAGGCTACATTTATTCGCCCAATTCGAGAAATTTCAGACTTTGTGTCAACGGTGCAGGCCATTCGGCCGGAACGAGTTATTACGTTCGCTCCCGACGTATTTCGGATTCCGGATAAGGTTGTTGAATCGAACGTATTATCCGTGATGATGCCATTTGAAAGTAAATTTTCTGGCACTTATTCGGCGATTAAAAATGTATGTGCAAAACTGGGCATCGATTGCAAACGGGCCGACGATATCTGGGATAATAGCATTCTGATTCAGGATATATTTGATCTGATTTTTACATCGAAAGCTGTCATTACTGATTTTACGGATCGAAACCCCAACGTATTCTACGAAACAGGCGTCGCGCATACACTCGGAAAACTGGTGATTCCTATTACGCAATCAACCAGCGACATTCCATTTGATCTACGCCATCATAGGGCGCTAACCTACCTGCCAAATGCGGAAGGCTTGTTGAAACTAGAAAATGATTTAGAGAAAAAGCTGGCGAAGGTGTTTGGTTGACTAACTCGCCTTACCAGTGTACATTAGAGAAACCTTTCCGGCCTCTATGCAATCTTCCGTTTCGACACATTCTGTCAGTAAGCTACGTCCTGAAAGTAGTTCTAGTCGCCTGCTCTCACTCGATTTCTTTCGCGGTCTGACGGTAGCGGCCATGGTGCTGGTCAACAATCCCGGCGACTGGGCGCATATTTATGCACCGCTCGAACACGCGCCCTGGAATGGATGGACGCCTACGGATCTGATTTTTCCCTTCTTCCTGTTTATTGTCGGGGTGTCGATTACGTTTGCGTTAGATGGAGCAAGGAGCCTCGAGCCTGGAGTAAGGAAAAAGGGGATAATTGGAAAGATCGTGCGACGTAGTGCGACGCTGTTTCTACTGGGATTCTTTCTGAACTTCTTTCCGAAGTTCGACATCACAACGGTGCGTATTCCGGGCGTGTTGCAGCGAATCGCGCTGGTTTATCTGGCCTGTTCACTCATTTTCCTGAAAACGACCTCCCGTCAGCAGTTGTACATTCTCTGTGGGATACTGGTTGGTTATTGGCTACTGATGACCGTAGTACCCGTGCCGGGCGTAGGTTTTGCGAACCTCGAACCCACCACCAATCTGGCCGCCTGGATTGACCGGACGATTATAATGCCAGCGCACGTTTACAAAGTGGCTAAAGTCTGGGATCCTGAAGGGTTGTTGAGTACGCTACCCGCTATTGGTACGGGAATTATCGGTATGCTGACCGGAACGTGGCTACGCAGTGCTCGACCGGTTGCGGAAAAAATAGCCTGGCTTTTTGCGGTCGGTTGTCTGGTGACACTTGGGGGCTTGATCTGGGACGGGTTCTTTCCAATAAATAAAGCCCTCTGGACCAGCTCATACGTATTGCTGGCAGGCGGATTAGCCATGCTTGGGCTTGCGCTGTGTTACTGGCTCATTGATGTTCAGAACTACAGACGAGGTATTTTGCCATTCGTGGCATTTGGCGTTAATGCCATCACGGTATTTTTTCTGTCGGGGATGATTCCGCGAATTATGAACCTGATTCAAATTTCCCAGCCGGATGGTACTGAAATCGGTTCGAAAGAATACCTGTATCGAACATTCATCGCGCCACCTTTTACTGACCCCAAAAATGCGTCTTTGGCGGGTGCGTTAACTTTCGTGCTGATCTGGTTTGGAATTCTCTGGTGGATGTACCGGAAGAATGTGATCATCAAAGTCTGACTATCCTCTCGCTAGTTTTTACTTTTCTCCTGCAAGGCTATACGAATCAGGTCAACCGTATTTTTAACCCCTACTTTGCGCATAATGCTTGCCCGTTGGTTTGCTACGGTGTTAGGACTGATACCAAGTCGGTCGGCTATAGCCTGGCTGCTCATGCCGTCAATCAGGCAGGTCAGAATCTGCGCTTCCCGAGAGGTTATTTTATTCCAGATGGACGACGATGGTTTAAGTTTGTAGTTTATTTCCTCAGTTTGCCGGGGATTATTAGGAATAACCAGATGCCGGATAATTACCGAGGAAGCATTCGGTGGATAGTACAAATCTCCTTTGACTACGCTGCGAACAGCCCGCAGAATTTCTTCTAAACCCGTGTCTTTCAGGAGGTAACCGGCTGCCCCATTCTGCACAGCTTTCAGAATATAGTCCGGATTGTTGTGCATGCTGAACATTAGTGTGCGCACTTTGGGATATTGCTGAGAGATTACTTTTAGCGCATCAATCCCCGACATACGGGGCATCGTTATATCCAGCAACAGGACATCGGGCTGTATATCTGCCAGCATGTCAATGGCTTCGTCGCCATCGGCCGCTTCGCCTATAATTTGAATGTCGGTTTCATCTTCCAATAACATCCGAACCCCTTTTCTAACCACAGAATGGTCGTCGGCAATAAGAATTCGTATGGACATAGCTATGGTGTAAATCTTATGATAAATTAACGGTAACAGTAACGGTTGTTCCTTTTTTAGGCTTCGATACAATAGTTAATTCGCCGTTGAGCAGCCGGGACCGCGTCCGCATGTTTTCCAGCCCGTTTACCATTGGCAACGGCTTATCTACCTTGGATGGAGTCTTTACTGAGAACCCTTTTCCATTGTCGGAAACTAATAATACGAGTTTGTCAGGGTTCTGTTGCAAGTTAATCTGTATTGTTTTAGCCTCGGCATATTTAATGGCATTGTGCAGAGCCTCCTGGGCAATGCGATACAGACCGATTTCCATAGCCGGACTCAGTCGTTCGCCGTCCCGATTTCCCTCAAAAAGAACGTCGATTCCGGCTGATCGGGTTGTCTGCTCGGCCAGTAACTGCAACGTTGGGCCTAAGCCAAAGTCACTCAAAGTGGACGGCATCAGGTTGTAAGAAACCTGCCGGGTCGTTTGAATCGTATCCGCGATCATGTCGCAGAGTTCGGCGAACCGCAATCGATGTTTTTCGTCTGGAAACGAAACCGATTTTAGTTTTTCGGCGTGTAGTTTCAATCCCGTAAGCATCTGACCGATGCCGTCGTGAAGTTCGCGGGCAAACCGTCGTCGTTCTTCTTCCTGTCCTTCCAGTAGAGCCGCCGACCGTACCGTGTCTTCGGCCAGTTGCAGTTGATATTTCTCTTCGGTAGTACGTAGTAATTCCTGCTGTGTATCAACGAGTTTACGGTTCGAGGCTGCCAGATTTTGATTGGTTGCGGCTAATTCCCGATTGGCAACGTCCAAATCTCGATTTACCAACTGCAGTGTCTTCTCTGATCGGTCGAGTCGATGAATGATGAGCTTCGTATAATTTACTACAGGTCTGAAAATAAAAAGTCCTTCAATGACTAACGTTAGTAACGTAGCAATCGTTAAGATCCATTCGATACGTTCCAACTGCTTTACCCGACCAAAGCTTTCGGTATCGAACTGAAATACGATGTCGTTCATCTGCTGAAGAAAAGCAGGCTCGTCCTTAAGAATGATCTGCAGCGCCTTTTGCTGGTCGGCAGGCGTTGTTTGCGGGTTATTGATGCGAATGAAGCTTTTGTAAATAGACCGGAAGGCTGGCTCGATGCGCGTGAACATGCTATCCAACGTAGCGCTTTTACGGACCATATACGCTTGTTCCATAGCCAGAATCCCGTTTCGTAACTGCATATGCGTTTGACTCCAGCTATGTAACAGCGAATCGAACGAAACTGTGTCGGCCGACGATAGGCCCGTTGTTCTTAACACCGCCAGTTTAGTAAGACGCTGACTCAGCATCCGTTGCCGACCTGCTACGTTCACCACCCGGCTGTCAGCATAGTGCGTACTGATCGTACGTCTGATAAACAGTAGCCCGCTCACGGATAGCACCGCAATGACGGTGAGTGCCATGACGTAAAATCGTGTTAACCGGCGGGCTACCTGTTGATCGAGTTGCTTCATGAGTTTGGTTTTCAGTTTATGGGATTGGGTTTATGCCAGCCCACCGTAGCGATGGACCGCCATAAACCCAATCCCATAAACCATTAAACACCTACGTATACCAATCCGGCATCTACTTTAACTGGGTACGTATTGATCTGATACGTATCATCATTCAGACATTTGCCGGTTTCGAGTGAAAACGTTCGTTTGTGAAAGGGGCAAGCTACTTTAGGCTCATCGCCCTGGCTGCCAATCATCCCGCGGCCAAGGGCCATCTGCTGTCGGTGTGGACATTCGTTGTCGGTGGCATACCATTCGCCCCGGCGGGCAAAGTTAAAAATTGCAACTTGTCGCCCGTTGATCAAAGCGCAGGCTCCGCCATTTTCAGGAATATCGTCAACCTGACACGCTACGTGCCAGGTAATTTCGTCTTTATATAGTGTGAGCGTTTCCATTGGATTGCAGGATTGTTTATCGGTTAATAAGATCGTATCCACGGGCTGAAGCCTGTGGATACGATTAGGCCCATTCTTTCGCGCGGACCTGATCGCGCATCGGCTCGAACGCTATTGTCGGATCTTTCACTTCGGGCGCGTTTACAAAGTGGGTAAAGCGTTTGCGGAGTTCAGGGCTCTCGACCACCTCTTTCCACTCGCATTTGAACGTATCGACTATCAGTTGCATCTCCCGCTCCAGATCGTCGCCAATGCCCAATACGTCGTCAATCACAACGGCTTTGAGGTAGGTCATGCCGCCTTCCATTTTGTTGAGCCAGGTGGCGGTGCGGGCGAGTGGGTCCGCCGTTTTTACGTAAAACATCAGAAATCGATCGAGCAATCGGATGCACGTTTCTTTGTCAACATCGGAGGCCAGCAATTGCGCATGTTGCGGTTTGGTCCCGCCGTTGCCGCATACATATACGTTCCAGCCTTTTTCGGTAGCGATAATGCCAAAATCCTTGCTTTGCGCTTCGGCACATTCACGCGTACAACCCGATACGCCCGATTTAAGCTTGTGGGGTGACCGGAGGCCTTTGTACCGCTCTTCGAGTTCAATCGCAAACGAAACCGAATCCTGAACGCCGTAACGACACCAGGTACTGCCCACGCAGCTTTTCACGGTACGTAGTGATTTGCCATAGGCATGTCCACTTTCAAAACCGGCGTTGATCAATTCTTCCCAGATCTTGGGTAGGTCGCCCACGTGCGCTCCGAACAGATCGATACGTTGGCCGCCCGTGATTTTCGTGTAAAGGCCGTATTTCTGACCTACCTGGCCCAGTACGATCAACTTTTCGGGCGTGATTTCTCCCCCCGGAATGCGCGGAACAACCGAGTACGTACCACCTTTCTGGATATTGGCCAGAAATCGGTCATTTGAATCCTGAATAGGAGCGAGGTCTTTTTTTAGAATATTCTCGTTCCATAGTCCCGCCAGAATCGACGCAACGGCAGGCTTACAGACCTCGCAGCCATCCCCATGCCCGAATTGATCAAGCACGGTTCCGTAGGTTGTCAATCGATTCATTTTGACCAAGTCCAGCAATTCCTGACGGGTGTAATCGAAATGCTCGCAGATGATGTTGCGGATGTAAACACCCTTCTCTTTCATCACGCCCTGAATCAGGTCTTTCACCATCGGTGTACAACCTCCACAACCGGTACAGGCTTTGGTCGCCTTCTTCAGTTTATCAACTGTGTCGTTACCATTTTCGCCGATTTCGTGGCAGAGCATGGCTTTGGTAATGGCTTCGCAGGAGCAGATTAGTACATCGTCGGGGAGGCTCATCACGCCCGCACCCGCTTCTTCGCCACCCCGCGAACCTAAGATTATATCTTCGGGATCAGGTGGCAGAATGGTTTTGTTCTTGCAGGTCTGCAATAGCATATTATACTGTTCCGCGTCGCCGACCAGAATGCCACCCAATAGCGCTTTGCCATCGGCCGATACGTTAATCCGTTTATAAACACCTTTCGCTTTGTTCTCATAAACGATAGTGCGACAGGTCGGTTCGCTGGCAAACGGATCGCCGAAACTTGCTACGTCCGTACCGATCAGTTTAAGCTTGGTCGACATATCGAACGGCTTAAACTCTTTGGTTTCGCCAATAAGTTGTGAGGCTACAACCTCCGCCATTTCGTAACCCGGTGCCACCAGTCCATAAATCATATGATGAGCCACCGCACATTCGCCAATGGCAAAAATGGACGGGTCGGATGTTTGCAGGTAATTATCGACTATAATGCCCCCGCGCGGATGTATATCTAAGCCCGCAGATTTGGCCAGCTCGTCGCGGGGACGAATACCGGCCGAGATAACCAGCATATCAACGTCTAATAAGGAGCCATCAGCAAACTGCATACCCGTGATACAATCATCTCCGGTAATTTCCTGCGTGCTTTTCGAGAGGTGAATAGTTAGCCCCAGCGATTCCAGCTGGCGTTGCAAGATGCCCGAACCTGCGTCGTCAATTTGCCGGGGCATCAAACGTGGGGCGAATTCTACTACGTGTGCTTCGTCCAGACCTAAATCCAGCAAGGCCTTGGCCGCTTCCAAACCCAGCAAACCGCCACCTAAAACTGCTCCCTTACGTGCGGTACATGCGTATGATTGAATAAGCTCAAGGTCTTCGATAGTACGATACACGAAAACGCCGTCTTTCTCAACACCAGCGACCGACGGTACAAAAGCGCCCGAGCCAGTAGCCATAATCAGGTAGTCATAAGGTACTACCACGCCGTGGTGCGAACGTACTTCTTTCCGCTCCCGGTCAATGTCGACCACCGGATCGGTCAGGTAGAGCTTGATGCCGTTACCGGCATACCAGTCAGCAGGCGCGAGGGTTAAATCCTCGGCTGTTTTACCCGCAAAATAGGCGCTCAAATGAACGCGATCGTAGGCGACACGTGGTTCTTCCCCAAAAACCGTTAGTGTAAAGCGCCCACCATTTTTTTGTTTGGCTACCAACTTTTCGCAGAATTTGTAGCCCACCATGCCATTGCCAATGACGACGACATGCTTGTTTGTGTTTGTGTTCATAGTTAATGATAACTATAGCATTGTGAAAACCCCGTTTAATTATTGTATTAATCTAATAAATTTTCTCTGTTCACGCGGATAAGAGTATGTCAAAATTAAAAGGCATTTTTCTTAATTCCTAGCTTTATATTCGGCTAATAGTTGATATTAAAACATATTTTTTTGAAATACGCTTGTTTTTAAGAATTATGACTCTAAATTTGAAGGGCAAATGGGAAATAGTGGTATTTTAGTATAATAGTACAATACCACTATGAACTCTAACTCAGTAACTATATGCAGCCAAAGCTAACACTCGTGGGGGCGGGTCCCGGCGACGGCGAATTGATCACCTTAAAAGGGATCAGGGCGCTCCGGCAAGCTGATGCCGTTCTATACGACGACCTTGCCAATGACTCACTGCTGGATTTTGCACCCAAACAGGCGCTGAAGACCTACGTAGGAAAACGGGCAGGAAAAGCGTCGTTCACGCAGGAAGAAATCAATACGTTAATCGTTCGTTTGGCGCAGGAACATGGCCACGTGGTTCGGCTCAAAGGGGGCGATCCATACGTATTCGGGCGCGGGTTTGAAGAATTTGATTATGCTCGCCAGTATGGCATTCCGTGCGACGTAGTGCCGGGGGTATCGAGTAGCATTGCGGTTGCGGCCTCGCAGGGAATTCCAGTTACGAGCCGGGGAGTCAGCGAAAGTTTCTGGGTCATTACGGGCACAACCCGTAACGGCGAACTCGCCGATGATCTACGGCTGGCCGTTCAGTCGAAAGCGACGGTTATTGTGCTGATGGGATTGAGTAAAGTAAACGAGATATGTGCACTGTATTGTCAGGCCGGACGAGGGCAATTGCCAATGGCAGTCGTGCAGAACGGAACGCGCCCTGATGAACAGAGCGTGATTGGTCAGGTCTGGAATATTCCACAGTTGGTGGCAGAGCAAGGCGTGGGGGCGCCCGCTGTGCTAATCATTGGCGAAGTTGTTTCATTGCATCCGTCCTATCTGGCGGAGTGTCTGCGAAGTGCTTCAATGACCTACTAAAACGGTTTACAGTATTCGGTTTATGGTTTTCAGTGGCTGGCACGTCAGCGTTCATGTGTAAGCCTACTGTAAACAGAAACCATGAACCGAATACCGTAAAAAAAGCCGATCCGGTGTGGGGACACCTTTGGATCGGCTCAACAAGGGTTGTCTATGCGAAAAACACAAACGCTTCAAAGAAAATGAAAAAAAATACGTAAAGCAAACCGGCCTTTCCTTCCGGTTGGCCTGTCGATTCTACTGAATCGACAAATTGTTGTCGGCCAACGCGCGCTTCTTCGTTTACTACTTGCCTGACTTATACCACGTTTGCGTGGGATGAGAGGCTGTTGCCTGTACTATTCATTTTCGCTTCTTAATCACCAATCATGATGAAATCTTACCGCCTGCGATTATCGCTTTTGGGTATTTTTATACTAGGATTACAGCCGCTGGTTAAGGCTCAGTTTTCCTTAATTGGTCAGCTTCGTACCCGTACCGAACTCCGTAGTGGACTGGGTAATTTGCCCATAAAGGGCGCTCCTTCGGCGGCTTTTACGTCGCAGCGGGCACGTCTGACGTTTGGCTATAAAATGGATCGTGTCACGTTCGGCCTTGCTATTCAGGACGTACGGGTCTGGGGACAGGATGCGTCGACCATTTCCAACGCCGATGGCAACAAACTGATGGTACACGAAGCCTGGGCCGATATCGTTCTGCTAAATCGGGCCGACACAACCATAAAATCAAAAGCTATTGACTATTTATCCCTGAAAATTGGTCGTCAGGAGCTTGTCTACGATGATGTTCGTTTATTGGGTAATCTCGACTGGCTCCAGCAGGGACGCCGGTTTGATGCGGCTTTATTGAAAGCGCAGCACAAAGGCTGGGCGCTGGATTTGGGCGTTGGCTTCAACCAGAATACCGATGCGTTTGGCGTCGCCGGTACGTATTACACGCCCGCCAACGTACCGACATCAGCCTTGTCGACGCAAAACGTTACGTTGGCTATACCATCTGGTTTCTTGCCAACGACGGGGAAAGGGGGTGTGCCGGTCGTGACGAATGCGGTGAGTACAAACGGTCAGAATCAGCAGTTCAAGTCGTTTCAGATGGCGTACCTGACGCGCAAGTTTAAGACAACAAAGTTCTCTGCTTTGGTCTTCAAAGATGATTTCCAGAAATACAGAGTCGACTCAATCGGTAGCGCCACCAACGGTTACGTATATGGGAGACGTTACGATGTGATGGGTACGAATTCACGTGTTACGTATGGCGCCATGTTAATCGGACAGGCAGGTCAAAAAACACCAGTTCTCTGGCAGGCATTTGGCTATTTACAGAGCGGCAAAGATCGCGATGGCTTACAGATCAAACATGCGTATCACTATGGCGCAAATGTGATGTTCCAGCGGGGAGCGCTAAGCGCCGGACCCGGTTACGAAGTGCTTTCGGGGAACAACGACGCAACAATTAAGCCGGGTGAAACCAGCCGATTTGACCCGCTCTATGGGACTCCGCACCGTCATTGGGGCTACATGGATTATTTCTACGTGGGTACGGGCTCACCGGCTGGCGGTTTACAGGATGCTTTTCTTAAGTTTAAATACACCGGCAAGCGCCTGACCACTACGTTCGATGTGCATTATTTCGCACTGGCCAACACGACCTTCAACAAAATGCCTGATGCCGCTCCAGCTACCCCCCTGGCCTCGAAGTTGGGTATGGAGTATGATCTGATCGCCAATTACTCCCTCAACAAATTCACAACGGTAGAGGCTGGTTACGCGATTATGAGTGGCACAAATACGCTGGAATATACCAAGCAGGGCACCATGAATCAGAAAGACAAAATCGGTACGTGGGCGTATCTGATGATCAATATTCGCCCAGACTTTTTCGCGACTAAAAAATAATCAAGCCTTTCTAAACGCATACAACCATGAACGTACTGACTAATAAACCTCTCGAAAAACTTAATGTGCTCAGTTTTAAAGGTATTCAGATGCGTACCTTCCACATTACGTGGTTAACTTTCTTCGTCTGCTTTTTTGGCTGGTTTGGGCTGGCTCCGCTAATGCCCGCCGTCCGCGCTGATCTGGGCTTAACCAAACCCCAAATCGGGAACATCATCATTGCCGCCGTATCAGCTACCATTTTTGCCCGACTGATTGTCGGTAAACTGTGCGATACGTGGGGCCCACGCAAAACCTACACGGCACTGCTCGTACTGGGCTCATTGCCGGTCATGTTCGTTGGGTTGGCGCACGATTACACGACGTTCCTGCTGTTCCGTCTGGCGATTGGTACCATTGGTGCGTCGTTCGTGATCACGCAATTTCATACGTCGATGATGTTTGCGCCAAAAATTAAAGGTACGGCCAATGCCGTAGCCGGTGGCTGGGGTAACCTGGGCGGTGGTATCACCCAATTGGCGATGCCCGTTATCATGGCCATGATCGTTGGTTTTGGCTACACGAAGCCCGAAGCCTGGCGCTTAGCCATGATTTTTCCAGGCGTCCTGATGCTCATCATGGCGTTTATCTATTATCGTTTTACGAAAGACACGCCAAACGGCAATTACCGGAACGCCGGACCGGACGAAATTAGCTATTCGGCTGTAAAGGCTGAAAAAGTAAGTTTTGGCAAAGCAGTTTCTGATATTCGTGTATGGGCTTTGGCACTGGCGTATGGCTGCTGCTTTGGCATGGAAATTACGTTCGATGGCGTGGCTGCGCTCTACTTTTTCGATAACTTCAAGCTCGGAGAAACGCAGGCCGGTTTCTGGGCCATGCTCTTTGGCGGCATGAACATTTTCGCCCGCGCACTCGGCGGTATCGTTGCCGATAAAGTGGGAAATAAGTACGGTATGCGCGGTAAAGGAATCCTTCTGGCAGGTATGTTGGTGCTGGAAGGTGCTGGCATCATGCTGTTCGCTCAGGCGGGTAATCTGCCGATGGCGATTCTGGCGATGATCACCTTCGCGCTGTTCCTGAAAATGTCGAACGGCAGTACGTATGCCATTGTGCCCTTTGTAAACCCCAAAGCTGTGGGCGTCATCTCGGGCGTTGTGGGTGCAGGCGGCAACGTTGGCGGTATGCTGATGGGCTTCCTGTTCAAATCGCAGTCGATCAGTTACGGACAGGCTTTTCTATACATTGGCTGTATCGTAGCCGTTATCGGCGTCTTACTCTTCCTGGTCAACTTCGGTAAAGCCATCGTGGTCGAACCCGCCGAAGCCGAACTTCAATCAATGATGAATTATGAATGATAAATGGTTCTTGCGCTAGTCTATCATTCATAGTTTATCATTCAAAAACGTGACTCACCAAACTACCTGTTGTTATTGTGGCGTTGGCTGTGGAATCGTAGTCAAACAGGAGCGGAATGGGCAATTGAGCCTGGAAGGAGATGCACAACACCCTTCGAGCAAGGGCATGCTTTGCTCAAAGGGCATGAATTTGCACTATACGGTCATGGATCAGTCCGATCGGTTGCTGTATCCACAGATGCGGCTCAATCGGTCGATGCCAATGCAACGGGTGAGCTGGGATGCGGCTCTGGAGCGTACGGCGGCTGTTTTTAAAACATTTATTCAGAAATATGGCCCAGATTCCGTCGCGTTTTACGTATCGGGGCAGTGCCTGACCGAAGAATATTATCTGGTCAATAAGCTCATCAAAGGGTTTATCGGCTCAAACAATATCGATACCAACTCCCGGCTCTGCATGAGTTCGGCGGTGGTTGGCTACAAGCTCGCGCTGGGCGAAGACTCGGTACCGGTTTGTTACGACGATATCGAAGAAGCCGATCTGTTTTTTGTGGAAGGGGCGAATCCGGCCTGGTGCCACCCGATTCTCTGGCGACGGATCGAAGCGCACAAAGCCGCCAATCCGGATGTCAAAATCATTTGTATTGACCCTCGGAAGACCGACACCGCCCGCTCCTCAGACTTGCATTTACCGCTGCGTCCCGGCACCGACATTGTGCTGAACAACGCTATCGGGAGACTGCTAATTGAGAACGGCGACATTGATATCGACTTTATAACAAATCATGCAGACGGTTTTTCGGCCTATCGGGAACAGGTGACGATCCGTTCGGTTAAGGAAGCAGCCGAAATATGTGGCGTTCCTGCAAGCGATATTCGCACAGCCGCTGAATGGATTGGCCGTTCGAAAGGGTTTCTGTCACTCTGGACGATGGGTCTGAACCAGTCGGTGATTGGCGTGAACAAAAACCTGTCGCTGATTAACCTTCACCTGATTACCGGACGTATCGGCAAACCCGGCAACGGCCCTTTTTCACTCACTGGTCAACCGAACGCAATGGGTGGCCGCGAAACGGGTGGGCTGGCGAACGTATTGCCCGCCCATCGCGACGTAACGAATGCCGCCCATCGTGCCGAAGTTGAAGCGTTCTGGAACAGCCCGGTCAAAATTGCTTCCAAACCTGGCCTGACTGCTACCGAAATGTTCGAGGCTCTGGCCGACGATCGATCGGGCGACGCTTCGCTGAAAGCCATCTGGATTATTAATACAAATCCGTTGGTGAGTATGCCAGATTTGAATGTTGCCGAAAAAGCATTGAAAAATGCGCGTTTCGTCGTCGTCCAGGACGTATCGAGTCGGGCTGATACGGTGCAGTTTGCCGACGTAGTGCTTCCGGCTGCGGCCTGGCTCGAAAAAGAAGGTACTATGACCAACGCCGAGCGTCGGATTGCCTATTTGCCGAAAGTGCTTGCTGCTCCCGGCGAAGCACTCCCCGATGCCGAAATCATCTGGCGTTTCGCGCAGAAAATGGGCTTTGGGGGCGATTTTGATTACGCTAACGCATCGGAAGTTTATCAGGAATACACCCGAATTACCGCTGGAACCAACGTCGACGTAACGGGCGTGAGTTATGAGTTACTGAAGAAAAAACGTACTATCCAGTGGCCTTATCCGGCAGAGGGAAAAGGGCGCGGAGCAGAGGGTCTGTCAGGTGTTGGTACGAAGCGATTATTTACCGACCATAAATTTTATACACCGAATCAACGGGCGCAGATTCACGCGGTGCCTGACGAAAATACATCCGAACCGGTTGATGAGGCCTTTCCGCTCGTCTTAACCACCGGTCGTATCCGTGACCAGTGGCACACCATGACCAAAACGGGCCGGGTTGCCAAACTGAATCAGCACATTCCGCAACCGTTCCTGCAAATTCATCCCGATGATGCCAAAGCCCGCCATATTCAGGAAGGGCAGTTAGTGGAAGTGCGCGGTCGCCGGGGCGAGGTACGGGTGAAAGCGCAACTAACCGACGACGTACGACCGGGGCTCTGTTTCCTGCCGATGCATTGGGGCAAGGTCTCAGCCGGCGCTCCGGGGAATAGTAATCTGAATCGGGCGAACAACCTGACGAATTCGCTCGTTGACCCGCGTTCCAAAGAGCCCGATTTTAAGTTCTCGGCGGTTGAGGTTGTTCTGTATCGGAAACCCATTGAGAAAATAATCATTATCGGCGCTGGTTCGGCGGGTTTAGGCTTCATTAACACGTATCGCTCGCTAAATAGTGACGAAGAAATTCACGTCTTTTCGAAAGAAATATACCCGTTCTACAACCGGGTTTTGCTGCCCGATTACATCAGTGGCGAGCAGACATGGGAGCAGCTGGTCAAATTGCGTGAAGATCAGTTTGACGAGGCCAACATCATTGTTCACAAAGGCGTAGGCATTGCGCATATCGACCGAAAAGC
The DNA here is from genome assembly GCF_900112365.1 of Spirosoma endophyticum. Lineage (GTDB taxonomy): Bacteria > Bacteroidota > Bacteroidia > Cytophagales > Spirosomataceae > Spirosoma > Spirosoma endophyticum. The sequence goes on from NZ_FOLQ01000003.1 coordinate 107,649, forward strand.
GAAGGTCGTAACGGACAGCAATGGCCTAGAACATCAATACGACAAGATTCTAATTGGTACCGGAAGCCGGGCCTTTATGCCCAAAGGCGTACCGCGACTGCCAGGGATTTTCAATATGCGCTCCCGGTTGGATGCCGATGCATTGAAGCCGTTTCTTGATGTCGAAACCCCACAGGCTGTGGTAGTTGGTGGTGGCTTGCTGGGTCTGGAATTGGCGGCTTCGCTACGTCAGATTGGCGTTCGTGTGGCGTTGATTCATCGGTCGGGGCGATTTATGGAGCGTCAGCTTGACCCACTTGCCAGTGAGTTGCTTTATCTGGAACTGCTGGATCGGGGTATTGATGTGTATTTCAACGAAGAAGTCCAGACGTTTGCCGGAACCACCCGACTCGAAAGCGTCACGTTAAAATCGGGTCGAAAACTTCCCTGTCAGGTGGTCGTGATGGCTATCGGGACGGAACCCAATATCGAACTGGCACGTACGGCCGGCCTTACCTGCAACCGGGGCGTGGTTGTGAATGATTACCTGCAAACCTCTGATCCAGACATTTTTGCGGCTGGCGAAGTGGCCCAATGGAATGGTCAGATGTGGGGCGTTACGTTGGCGGCTGAGCAACAAGCCGAAACAGCTGCTCGCTTTTTGGGCGGTGATATTTCACAACCCTACCGTGGAAGCCTGTCGATGAATATTCTGAAAATGGAAGGCTTACATCTGTGCAGCATCGGCATCGCCGAAGTACCGCCGAATAATGCCAGCTACGAGGAAATTATCTTTATTGACAAAGCGAAACGCTACTACAAGAAGTGCATCGTTCACGGCGACAAACTGGTGGGGGCGATATTGATTGGTGATAAAAATGAATTTGCCGACTTCCGCAATCTAATTGCAAACGGTATTGAACTGTCTGACAAACGACTTGGGCTCTTGCGGGCCAATAAAAAAGTTAATCCTGTAGAGGGCAAACTCGTTTGTTCCTGCAACACGGTTGGACAGGGGAATCTGGAACGTGCGATCCAGGCCGGTTGTACTGATTTTCAGCAACTGTGCCAGAAAACTGGCGCCGGAACCGGCTGTGGCTCCTGCCGACCGGAAGTACGGAGTATTTTGGAGAGAATGTCATTGGTAATGATGAATGATGAATGATAAATTATTTTTTGCACAATCATTCATCATTCATCATTCATCATTCATCATTCATCATTCATCATTTCATACCATGCGCGACTACTATAACGTAAAAGTCAACCTGCCCGCCGGGATTGTGTCGCCCGGTACGCTGCAAACGGTGTTAAAACTGGCCTACGACGCTAAAGTGCGGACTGTACGATTTGGGGCACGTCAGCAGTTGCTAATGACTGTACATTACGAAGACATGCGGTTTCTGGAAAAAGATCTGAAGCAACAGCTGATTAGCTACGAAGTTAATACGGAGCAATACCCGAATATCATCAGTTCGTACTGTGGTGAGGAGGTGTTTCGTACGGGAGCGTGGCTACGCGAGAGTGAATACCATACCGTACTGGATCAGTTTGATTATCAGCCTCGATTGAAGGTAAACCTGTCGGATTTTAACCAGAGTTTTACGCCATTTTTTACGGGTAATCTTAATTTTATTGCCTCTCCAGATCCTCATTTCTGGCATCTGTATGTTCGCCCGAAACAGAGCAATACGTTGTTTCACTGGCCGGAGCTGATTTATACAAACGACCTTGGCCGACTCGCCAAAGCCGTAGAAGAGGCAATGCTGGATCAGGGTTACCACGATGAAGATACAATCCATAAAGCTGTTACGTCGGGGCAAACGTTCATTACACAACCATCTACTCAGGAGGTTGAGTTGCCGGAATTTTCGCTGCCCTACTATGAAGGATTTAACCGCTACGGACAGCGTTCATGGTTGGGGCTTTACCGCCGGGATGAACAGTTTTCGATTGCATTTTTGCTGGAAGTCTGTGCGTTATGCCTGAAGACACGTATCGGCGAGTTGTGTACGACGCCCTGGAAGTCGCTTATTATCAAAGGAATTGAAGAAAAAGATCGGGCTACCTGGTCCTATATTCTGGGAAAACATAACGTCAACGTTCGCCATGCCGCCAACGAATTAGCCTGGCAAACAGAAGACAATACGTCCGATGGAACGCAGCTGAAAAATTACGTACTGCGGTATTTTGAAAAAAATGATACACGCACGTTTGGTTTATGTTTTGGGGTACAAACACGACCTAAATCGGAAGTTTTTGGCTCAATATTGATTCGAAAACGATCACTGCTACGTATCGGCCAATTAGCGCTGGTTAGTGTTTACGATCTGTATTTTACCGAGGATTTCAACCCCAATAGCCGGGCATATCATTTGTTTGAAAAGGGCCTTTTTAAGTTGCATGTACCGAATCAGATCAATCGGTTGTGCCGCCAGTTCAGCACTCGGCGTGCGAAGGAAAGCGTAGACGTAAATCCCCCAGAGGTAGAAAAGCCGGAGCCCATTTCTGCTGGAATTACGACGGTGCATCAATGTCCACATTGCTTTACGGTTTATGACGAGCAATACGGTGATCTTCGGAACTGTATTCCTGCCGGTACACCCTTCTATGACTTACCCGCTACGTATACTTGCTCAACCTGCGACGCCCCCAAAGCGGATATGCGGGAGATACAGGTAGAGCTTATAAATTAAATGTCTCTTAAAGTGCTGGCGTGACGTGTTGGCATAAGAGAGATATTTGCCGGAAAATTTCTATTATTAAGGTGTGACTCGTCATACCAACGACCTTAAGCAGCAAGTCGAACGCATTCTGCATTGGGAACAATCGTCCCACTGGCGTTCGCGCGATTTTGCGCACTTGAGTGAACTCGTGTTTACCTATACCAATCGGCACGTAGACGCTCGTGATTTACAGTTATTCTGGACGTCTTCTTCCATTCCCTCACAATCCGTACTGGATTCGCTTGCCTGCTATGCTGACTACGCGGATTGGAATGATTTCTGCAGTCGAAATTATTATGGTGAAGTCGCTACCGACGAAGAAATAACGACGCTTCGCGCGCCCATTCGGGAAATCCCGGTAAAGTGGGTCCTTGTAATCTGCTGGTTCTCGGTGCTGGCGTCGATACTGGTGGCTATTTTGTTAGTCTTGAATCGATAAACGATTCGCCATTGTCCAGCGTTATTGATCTATATTTCTGATACAAGAACCATAACTAATTCAAACGACCGAATGGTACGTTTTTCTTTATGCCTGAGCCTGTTGCTCAGCGCTACGTTGGTAGTTGCGCAACCCGCGCCCAAAGCCAAATCATCAGCTACGTTAAACCTGAATAGCCCCATTCCACTCGATCCCGACGTTAAGGTTGGTAAGCTCCCGAATGGTCTGACGTACTACATTCGTAAAAATACCGAGCCGAAAAATCGCGCTGAACTCCGACTGGTCATCCGGGCCGGATCGGTGCTGGAAACCGACAATCAGCAGGGACTGGCGCACTTCATGGAGCATATGGAGTTCAATGGCACCAAGAATTTTCCGAAAAACGAACTGGTTAATTTTCTGCAATCGGCGGGGGTACGCTTTGGCGCCGATTTGAATGCCTATACGAGTTTCGACGAAACGGTTTATCAATTGCCCGTTCCGACGGATTCGGCCGATGTGTTTGTTAAGGCGTTCCAGATTCTGGAAGACTGGGCGCATAATGCAACCATCGAACCAACCGAAGTGGATAAAGAACGGGGTGTTATACTGGAAGAACGGCGGCTTGGTCGTGGCGCTGGCCAGCGGATGCGGGATCAGTATTTTCCGTTGTTGCTGAACAATTCGCAGTATTCGAAACGATTGCCAATCGGCACCGAGCAGGTACTCACTACGTTCAAACCCGAAACGTTACGTCAGTTCTATAAAGATTGGTATCGTCCTGATCTGATGGCCGTTGTTGCCGTTGGTGATTTCGATATGAAACAGGTGGAGGGTATCATCCGGGAGAAGTTTGGCCGAATTCCAGCCGTAAAAACCCCAAAACCACGTACTGAATACGAGATTCCAGCCCATAAGGACACCAAAGTTGTTATCGTAACCGATCCTGAACAACCGAATACGGTGGTGCAGGTCATTTACAAGCGTCCGGAAATCAAGGAAAAAACGCTGAATGACTTACGCGAGAGCATTAAGCGTGGCCTGTTCAACACCATGCTAGGCAACCGGATTCAGGAGTTGACCCAACAGGCCGATCCGCCGTTTTTGGGTGGGTATAGTAACTACAGCGATTTTCTGGGCAATCTTGACGCCTTTACGTCTATTGCCGTCGCCAAGGAAGGGAACGTAGAACGGGCCATTCGGGCGGTGCTCAATGAGAACGCCCGCGTGAAACAGTTCGGCTTTACGCCCACTGAGTTGGCCCGTGCCAAACAGGAATTTCTGACGAACGTAGAGCAGGCTTACAGCGAACGCGACAAAACCCGATCGGCCAATTTTGTGAACGAATACGTTCAGAATTTTACGGACAAATCGCCTTACACGAGCATCGAGTTCTATTATAATTTCCTGAAGAAGGAACAAGATGGCATCAAACTCGCAGAAGTAAATGAGCTGGTCGATCAATTTATTCACAATGACAACCGGGCCGTTATTGTGATGGCACCTGAAAAAGACAAAGCCAAACTTCCGACCGTTCCGCAAATTCTTAGCTACGTGGATGACGCAGGCAAAGGCCTGACAGCTTACGAAGATAAAACGATCGACAGTCCGTTGCTCGCTAAACAGCCCACAGGTTCGCCGGTGGTGGATGAGAAGCAAATCAAAGATATTGGGGTAACGGAATGGACACTGAAAAATGGCGTTCGGGTTGTGCTGAAACCCACTACGTTTAAAAACGATCAGATTCTGTTTTCGGCGAGCAGTTTTGGCGGTACGTCACTGTACGACCTTACTGATTTTCAGTCGGCCCGGTTCTCGTCTACCCTGACAGCGATGGGTGGTACGGGTGAGTACAACCAGATTCAGTTGGGTAAATTTTTGTCGGGTAAGCAGGTAAGTGTGTTCCCATTTGTGGGTGAGCTAAGTGAGGGCATCAACGGTAGCGCGGCTCCAAAAGACCTGGAAACGGCGCTCCAACTACTCTACAGCTATTTCACACAGCCGCGCAAAGACCCTGACGTAGTAAAAGGCTTCCTGTCGAATCAGCGGAGTGCCTTACAAAACCGGATCAATACGCCTACGCCACAGGGCGTTTTCCAGGACACGGTGACGGTAACGCTTGGAAACAACAATCCCCGTCGGCAACCGCTCAAACCCGATGATCTGGCCAAAATTGATCTCGACCGGGCCCTGAATATCTATCAGGAACGCTTCGCCAATGCCGGGGATTTTACCTTCTATTTTGTCGGTAATTTCAAGGAAGATCAACTAAAACCACTGGTAGAGAAATACCTCGGTGGTTTACCCGCGACGGATAAGAAAGAGAAATTCAAGGATCTCGGAATTCGGATTCCATCTGGCCAAATTAGTAAAACGGTCTATCGGGGAGTTGACCCAAAGGCGTCCGTGCAACTGGTTTACAGCGGTGATTTGATCTGGTCGCCCGAAACCACTACGCAGTTAGATGCGCTGGCCGAAGTGCTCGAAATCAAACTGATTGAAAAGCTTCGGGAAGAAGAAAGTGGCGTCTATGGCGTTGGCGCCAGTGCTGCCTACTCAAAGTATCCGGTGTCGCGCTACACGTTCCGCATCAATTTCGGTTGTGCGCCCGAAAACGTCGAAAAGCTCATCGCCAAAACGCAGGAGTTAATCAATGATCTGAAACAGAAAGGGGCATTGCCCGCCGACATTGCCAAATTTAAAGCGGAAACCAAACGCGAAACCGAAGTTCAGTTGAAAGACAACCAGTTCTGGCTGGGCTATCTGCAAAACCAGTATTATAACGGCGACGCGCCGGACGAAGTTTTGCACGAGAGCGAGCAATTGGCCAAAGTAACCGTTGACAGCACGAAAGCAGCAGCCAATCAATATCTTGGTTCGAACTTAATCCGGCTGGTGCTCATGCCGGAGAAGAAGCAGTAAAAATAGAGTGGTTAGTCGAGAGTTAATAGTTGCCAGTGGTTCATCCCTAACGGCTATTGATTCTCGACTGACCTATTTTATAAAAAGGCCTAATGACTCTTAACGGATGACTCAACAAGAACACTCGTTTTTTTGATAGCGGCCATGCCGCCATCTACGTTCACTACGTTATCAAATCCCCGCGCTTTTAAGATGGAATTGGCAACCATAGAGCGGTAACCACCAGCGCAGTGTACATACACGGGTTCTGTGCGGCTAATTTCTGCCATGTGATCGTTGAGATTGTCCAGGGATAAATTTTCGGCTCCCTCAACATGCTCCCCCACAAATTCAGTGGGCTTTCGTACATCAACAATAGGAATAGTTGGGTTCTGTTGCCAGCGTTTCGCAAATTCTTCCGCCGAAATGCTCTCAATTGTATCGACTTCTTTGCCTGCTTGCCCCCAGGCCGAAAAGCCTCCATCTAGAAAACCAATGCAATTGTCGTAACCAACGCGGGCCAGTCGCAGAACGGTTTCTGTCTCCTGACCAGCGGGCGTAATAAGGGCAATCGGTTGTGTTAACTCAGGAATCAGGGCACCGACCCAGGGAGCAAATTGCCCATTCAAGCCAATATTGATGGCATTTGGTATAAATCCTTCAGCAAAATCAGCTGCATCCCGAACGTCCAGAATTAATGCGTTGGTTTCATTTACAGCCGTTTCAAACGCATCGGGCGAAAGCGCCTGGCTTCCTCGTTGCATAACCCGGTCAATAGGTTCGTACCCTTCTTTGTTGAGTCGGGCATTTTCAGCAAAATAAGCGGGTGCTGCCGTCAGCCCGTCGAGCACTTTCTCGATAAACTCGTCTCTCGATTTAGCCCGTAACGCATAATTAAATCGTTTCTGATTGCCGAGCGTATCGGTCGTTTCCTTACTCATGTTCTTACCACAGGCTGAACCTGCCCCGTGAGCTGGATAAACGATAACATCGTCGGGCAGGGGCATGATTTTCGCCTGCAGGCTGTCGTAGAGCATGCCAGCCAAATCATGTTCGGTCAAATCACCTTTGATGGCTAGATCTGGCCGGCCTACGTCGCCAATGAATAACGTATCACCCGTGAAAATCGCCCGCTCTTTCCCTGTTTCATCGATAAGTAGGTACGTAGTGGATTCGAGAGTGTGGCCGGGGGTATGCAGGACCTTAATCGTTACGTTACCTAAGGCGAATATTTCACCATCTTTGGCATGATAAGCGTCATAGCTCGTGTTGGCTTTTGGACCGTAGACAATAGTAGCGCCTGTTTTTCTGGCTAAATCCACATGTCCTGACACGAAATCGGCGTGAAAGTGGGTTTCGAAAACGTACTTGATTTTCGCACCAGCTTTATCGGTCTTTCTGGTATAAGGCGCGGTTTCACGAAGTGGGTCAATAATAGCCGCTTCGCCATTGCTTTCAATATAATAAGCTCCCTGAGCAAGACAGCCCGTATATAGTTGTTCGATTGTCATACGTAATGCGGACATCTTGCCCGCTCTTTTTGGTCGTATTGGTATGGACAGGATGTCCGCGTTACAGCAATTCCCGCAAAATCATGTAACTAGCCACCACCAGCACAAACCAGCCAAATCCTTTTTTCAGGCGGTCGGGGGCGACAAAGCGGGCTAAGTACATACCGATGAAAATGCCTGCGATGGATAAACCCGTAAAAGGTAGTATAAAATTCCAGTTCAGATCGGTATGTTGAATGTCGCCCAGAAAGCCAACGAACGAATTAACCGCAATAATTAATACTGACGTAGCAACGGCCCGTTGTATGGGAAGGCCCGCCATGAGTACCAACATCGGAACGATCAGGAAGCCACCACCCGCGCCAATAGTGCCCGTAAGCAATCCCACTGCCAGTCCGTCGAGCGCGAGTGAGCCGTAGCGCGGTCGTCCGTCTGAGGCTTCTCCTTCTTCTGGTCGGTCACTGCGAATCATAGCACGAGCCGCGATAATCATCACAATAGCAAAAAAATAGAGAATCGCGTTGCTTTTCGGAAGCACAAACTGTTCAAACTGAAAAATTGGGTCAGGTAGGGCAGGGACCAGAAACCGCCGACTTAAATAGACGGATATGAAGGACGGTAGCGCGAAGACAGCTGTTACGGTTAGGTCAACCCGTTTTCTTAGGATGTGATTAATTGAGCCAACCAGTGAAGTTGATCCTACTACAAACAACGAATAGGTTGTGGCTAATACGGTGGGTATATGGAAAATATAGATAAAAATCGGCACGGTTAGAATCGAACCTCCGCCCCCGGCTAATCCGATAACCAAGCCTACAACAATGGCAGATGCATACCCAAACAGCTCCTGTGCACTCATTAGCAGGCAAAACTACACTTCATAATTGAGATGTTTAGTCTATATATTAATGAAAACGGCTCCTGACAGTTGCCGGGAGCCGTTTCTATATAGTTTTCTAATCTAAAATTATTCAGGAGGATTATTCAAGTGACTGTGTCTCCGGCTGTACAGGAAGTAAACGACGAGACCTAGCGAACACCAGATCAGAAACGAAATTTTGGTGTCTGTCCGCAGGTTGTACATCAGGTACAAGTTTGCCAGGATACCCAACGTAGCCACAACGGGCAGCGCGGGAGTTCTGTAAGGACGTTCCAGATTCGGCTCCCGAACACGTAGTAGCCACACGGCTCCGCAAATCATGGCAAAGGCCAGCAGGGTACCCGATGAACATAATTCCGACACTTTATCGATAGGGGTTAGCGCGGCCACTGTTGAAACGATAGCCCCAACCAGAATGGTGCTTTTCCAAGGTGTTTTGAATGTTGGGTGAATAGACGCGAACAGATTTTTTGGCAGCAGACCGTCTTTCGCCATGCCCAGGAAAATCCGGGTTTGACCCAGCATCATCACCAGCATCACGGAGGTGAGACCGGCAATGGCAGCAATCGTGATCAGATATACAGCCCATGTTAGGCCCTGGTCGGCAAATGCCTGTGCTACAGGCGCTTTCAGATCCAGTGCGTCATATTTGACCATACCTGTCAGCACAAGCGATACCAGAATGTAAAGCACCGTACAGATAATAAGCGATGCGATAATCGCAAATGGTACGTCTTTCTTAGGATTGATCGCTTCACCAGCCTGCGTCGAAACTGCGTCGAAACCGATATAAGCAAAAAACACAATGCCGGCCGCCGTCACAATCCCATTGAATCCATAATGTTGCTGACCACCAGCATCAATAACCGGATTGGGGATGAAAGGCGTCCAGTTAGCGACATCAACAAAGAACGAACCGGCGATAATAACGAAAATGACCGTTGCCACTTTCAAAATCACGATGGCGTTATTGGTACTTGCCGCTTCTTTGATACCTTTTACCAATACCCATGTAACGCCCCATACGATCAGGAACGCTGGCAGGTTAACCGCGAACGCGAAATCGGGAATGGCCTCACCCGCTGCCCGAAGCTTTTCGGCTTTTTCCTGTGCAGTAACGGGATCGTTCATGAGCCAGATGGGAGGGTTAATGCCCAATAAATGAAGTAGTTTCTCGAAATAGCCCGACCAGCTTACCGCTACTGTCGTGGCCCCCATCATATACTCCAGAATTAAATTCCAGCCGATGAGCCAGGCAAAAATCTCCCCTACTGTTCCGTACGAGTAGGCGTAAGCCGATCCTTCAACAGGTAGGATAGAGGCAAACTCAGCGTAGCAGAGAGCCGCAAAGGCGCAAGCTACACCCGCCATCACAAACGCCAGCGCCAAGGCAGGTCCAGCCCACTCATTCGCTGCTATGCCGGTGAGCACGAATACCCCTCCGCCAATGACAGCGCCAATGCCAAGCGAAGTCAGCGACCAGCGGGTTAATACACGTTTGAGTTCACTCTTTTTCATGTCGGCTTCATAGGCCGCCAGGGGCTTCTTACGCCAGACACTCGTATCAACAGGTTTTAGTTTGGTTTCCATGAAGGGCAATGGAGTTTGGTGATTACGTCGTTTGGGGAAATATTCTTAGGTAAAAACGTTGGGAAAGATACTAAATTCCGGGACATGAACCAGAAAAAGCCGGATAGTTTTCGAACTACCCGGCTTTCCTGAAATTAATGTACTAAGACTGCGAAGGCCGGATTAATGGCTTTTTCTCTTTCTTTTCCTTCTTCGCCGTGAATTCTTCGGGCGTGGCAGGAGCGGCACTTGTGAAATCGGCAGGAATGGCATCAAAGCCCGTTTTCTTTTCTGCCGCTACGATGCTCGGTGTAATGGCATCCTTCTCCTGGTCGCGGCTCAGCGCGTCAACCACGATTGGCGTAGCTACAAATAAGGAGGAATACGTACCCACAACGACACCGATGAGCATCGCGAACGAGAACCCACGGATGGTTTCACCCCCAAAAATGAACAGGACTAACAACACCAGAATCGTGGAGAAACCAGTTACTGCCGTGCGGCTCAACGTACTATTCAGGGCGTTATTAATGATCGACGCAATGCTTTCTTTCTTGCCCTTGTTTTCGGCCAGGTATTCACGTACCCGGTCAAATACAACCACGGTGTCGTTCATGGAATACCCCATGATCGTTAGCAAGGCACCTACAAAGGCCTGGTCAACGTCGAGCGAGAAAGGCAGGAATCCGTTGAAGATTGAGAAGATAGCCAGAATGATAAGCACATCGTGGAACATAGCTACAACAGCCCCATACCCAAAGGCCAGCTTCTTGAAGCGGATGAGTATGTAGACGAACACGACCGCAACCGCCAGCAGAATAGACCATAACGCAGATGTCAGCAAATCATAAGCGATCGTTGGGCCAACTTTTTGGGAACTCTCAATTTTGGCTGGATTGCCTTTAATGCTGCTTAATCCCTGATAAACGGTTGCTTCGGCTTTCTTGTCAGCCCCCTGCGAATTGTCGTCAACCAGATAAGGTGTCGTTACTTTCACCTGATTGGCACCAATTCCTGTACCACCGTAGGTTTTCACCTCGGGCGATCCACCCAGTACGGTTTCCAGCGAGTTACGAACATCTTCAGTACTTACGGCTTTCTCGAAGCGAATGACGTACGAGCGACCGCCTTTGAAGTCAACACCCAGCCCAAATCCACGGAAAATAGCGGAGATGATACCCAATCCAATAATGACCGACGAAACCGTATAGTACAGTTTCCGACGCGAAACGAAATCAAAGTCAGAATCCGCAAAGAGATTTTTAGCCCAGGATGAGCTGAAAGTCAGCGTTTTGCCATTGCGGATATAATACTCCAGCAGGATGCGCGTGATGAAAATAGCTGCGAATAACGACGTCAGAATACCGATAATCAGCGTTGTGGCGAAGCCTAGAATCAGACCTGTTCCGAAGATAAACAGAACAATACCCGTTAGGAATGTCGTTACGTTCGAATCGATGATCGAAGACAGGGCGTTCTGGAAACCATCGGTAACGGCTTGCTTAAATCCTTTACCCAGCGCCAGTTCTTCTTTGATACGTTCGAAAATCAGTACGTTCGCATCAACGGCCATACCAATCGAGAGAACGATACCGGCAATACCCGGCATGGTCAATACCGCACCCAGCGACGCCATAACGCCCATCAGGAAAAACAGGTTAACCAGCAGCGCAATGTCAGCAATAAAACCAGCCCGGTTGTAGTAGAATACCACAAAGGCCAGTACCAGCAGAATACCAATAATGGAGGAGAGTACACCCGCACTTACGGCTTCTGAACCCAACGTAGCACCCACAACACTTTCTTCAACGATGTTGGTTGGAGCTGGCAGTTTACCCGCTTTCAATACGTTGGCCATATCTTTGGTTTCTTCTACCGTGAAGTTACCCGAGATACTCGACCGACCGTTTGGAATCTCATTCTGCACGTTTGGTGCTGTGTAAACAAGATTATCCAGCAAAATAGCCACCGGACGACCTACGTTGGCGGCTGTCAGGTTTTTCCATTTACGGGCCCCTTCCGGGTTCATGTTCATCGTTACTTCCGGGCGGCCACGGTCATCGTAGTCATTAGCGGCATCCGTGATCACGTCACCTTCGAGTGGCGCACGACCACCGGCTTTTTTCAGGAAATAGAGCGGCAGAATTTCTTTGCCATCCGTTGCTTTGAACGTCTTGCGATCCCAGGCAAACACGGCATCGGTTGGGAACAGGCTACGAACTTCGGTCGCATTCAAAACGGCATTAGCACGGGCCGTATCTTTCAGATAAACTCCCAACTGATCCTGGCCAACAGGAATAAACAATTGCGTTAGCGCTGTACCTTGTGCTGCGGCAGCAGCCGTATCGCTTTTCGAAGTCGAATCTTTCTTGGCACCCTGAGCGAGTTGTGATTCCAGACTAGACGTACCTTTGGTTGCTGAGCCAGTCGTTGGCGTAGTCGTTTTTAAAGCAGCTTTGCGAGCGGCTTCTTCACGTAGCAAGTAAGCGCCCATGCCTTCGATGGCAGGAGCCAGCTCGTTCAGGCGATACACTTCCGTAAATTCAAGTTTAGCGGCACCAGTCAACAGGCGACGGATACGCTCAGGGTTATCGACACCCGGCAATTCAATTTGAATCCGGCCCGACCCTGGCAACCGCTGAATGTTTGGATTGGCTACCCCAAATTTATCGACACGCGCCTGAATGATCTGGAAGGCACGGGTCGTAGCACCGTTCACTTCATCGTTCAGCAATTTCCGCACTTCGGTATCCGACGATTGAAAGTTGATTTTGCTACGGTTGGCACTGGTCGCAAATATGGTTGCCAGCTTGGTATCCGGAGCGATCTTGCTAAACGCACTGGCAAACAGATCGACAAAGCTCGTGTTGCTCGTTTTCTGATCTTCAGAAGCCTGTTTCAGCGCCTGATTGAATTTTGGATCGCGGTTGTTTCCCGACAAACTACGCAGAATATCGACAGGAGATACTTCCAGCACTACGTGCATACCGCCCTGAAGATCAAGTCCAAGACCGAGTTCGCGCTCGGTTACTTCCTGTAATGTGCTACCCAGATAGACGGGCTCTTTCCAGAGTGAATCCAGGTAATGTTGTTTCTTGTTACGGTCAACCTGACCTTGCTTATTGGTCGCGTAGGTCTCAGCGGCATTTTTGAAGTTCCTTGAGACGAACGTAAATGACAGGAAGTATAGACAGATAACTGTCAATACACCCGTCAGAATGAGTATTCCGGTTCTGTTTTGCATGAACGTAGCCTGAACATGGATGTTCGGGCATCTGAAATGAATTAATAAAAATTGAGAGAAAAACTAAAATACCGTTGGGCAGAGCGAATTCGTCTGCGCTACGTTAAGGGGCATTGGTGGCTATGTGATGCCCGAAGACATGCCTGAAGTAAGAAAAATAGAAATGCGGGAGGGTAAAATGCCGGAGTAGGGTAACGCTCAGCAGCAGTAAAATGACAAGCGTCGGTGCAGGAAGCATAAACGCTGTCTGACCTGATTCGCCCAGTTGAACCGCAGGCGTTACAACCGCTTCGAAATGGGCCGCGCTAAGTTGAGCATCTTTGGCATTCGGATCGATGGCTTTTCCCGATTTCGCCTGCTCTGTCGCCAGCTTCTTTGCTACTAACGCTTTCTCCTGCGCTACGTTGCTGTTGCCCCACACTGCCGTGAACAGGAGCAGTGTAGCCAGCATTAGGCTTGAAAGACGTTGTATGACACGCGCTTGCTTCATAAGTTTCCTTAGCGGATGACAAATTTCGCATCATTTTTGATAGAATGCAAATGGAATTTATAGACCCGGTTTTCAGCCTTTTATGCCTGGCTGGCCACAAAAGTAAAGTAACTATGTTGGATTAAAACAGGTTATAGTTTGATTAAAAGCAATTGGTGTGAGTCTTTACCTGGTTACAGTCTCGTTATGTTTTGACTGAGGTCTTCGCATTGCCAACTCAACTTCGTAGTAGGTCTTTACTTATGAAAACGATCTTTAAGCTTTTGATTTGCTGGCTGAGTTTATCGACATCTGTACTAGCTCAGTACACCATAGTTTTCACCAATGGCCATACCGGGCAAGCGAGTGTCATCTTCTTCAAAACGAAGACGGTGCTCATTAAAAGTTTTGATAACCTTCGTGCACCCCTTCAGGAAGTTCCCAAGGCAAGTATTGAACGTATTACTATGGCAGACGGTAGCGTGTTAAGTACTTCAGCTATTGGTTTACAGCAGTCGCCCCCCGATCAGATAGCCTTCTTTGTCCGGCAGGAAGCTAACCGGGTTGCCACCGATGATGGATCTCTTCGGCCAGTTCCTTACGAGTGGTCTAACTTTCTGGATAAGTCCATTACGTTACTGAGTGTTAAACATACTGAGAAAAATACCATATTCACGTTTGTGCGTAGGAATACTGGTCAAACCCGATTTATTATAAGCTCCGCTACTTACTTATACGATCGCCAGGATGTTCGCCAGGCCTTTCGGATTGTGAATGCCGGTAAATTTGATCTGGATGTACCAATCACAATACCTGCTGGAGTCGACTCAATACAAATAGCCCTGTATTTCGAACGGGTAAGCCCAGGTTTAGAAGAGGTCAATTTCAAAAGTCTTCCTGTGGCGGCTGGTGCGCTGGGTGGCCCGGTGGGCGGTTATCTGATCACCGGACTCTCCATAAATAATCCGGCTATTAGTGGTGTGGTGGACGAATCGTCGGCACTGGCGAAGCCCTTTGGTTCTACCAAACTAAACTGTATTACCTGCGGTGGCATAGGAACGGTGCGTTGTCCGAATTGTGCAGGTGTTGGAACTGTTACAACAACAGAGCGCCTTCCAGTTGTTCGTCATAATATTACAGATTACCAAATCACCAGCCGACGTATCACTTGCCCGGTTTGTCAGGGAAACCGCAATTACCTTTGCCCTAATCGCCCAAACCACCCTGAATTGCCTTAGTGACTTTCATATCCTAATCGGAAGCGTCACTAAAAATTTCCTACTTTCGCTCTATGAACCTACATGAGTTTATTCAGTTAGCCTTAGCCGAAGATGTCGGTGATGGCGACCATACGTCACTCTCCACCATTCCCGCCGATGCCCAGAAACGGGCTCGACTATTAGTTAAAGAAGCTGGTATTCTAGCCGGTGTTGAAGTCGCTCAGGCAATTTTTGCCGAAGTTGATCCGACGTTTGTCGTTGATGTATTGATGCACGACGGAGCCCGTATCAACCCCGGTGATGTCGTGCTGACCGTGAGCGGAAACGCTCGTAACATCCTGACCGCCGAGCGACTGGTGCTGAACTGTATGCAGCGCATGAGCGGCATCGCGACGCATACACGGGAGCTAGTCAATCTGTTGGAAGGTACTCGGGCTAAATTGCTGGACACACGTAAAACCACGCCAAATTTTCGGATTTGTGAAAAAATGGCCACCAAAATCGGTGGTGCTGTAAATCACCGATTCGGACTGTACGACCAGATTCTGATTAAAGATAATCACGTAGATTATGCCGGTGGCATTGAAGCGGCAATTACCAAAGCTGTTACGTATCTGAAAGAAACCGGCCGGACGCTACGTATCGAAATTGAGACGCGTAACCGCGCTGAGGTGGAAGAGGTGCTACGTGTAGGACAGGTGGATATTATTCTGTTAGACAACTTCCTGCCCGATGGCATTCGGGATATGGTGCGGCTCATTAACGGCCGCTTTATAACCGAAGCTTCGGGCGGCATAGACGAAACCAACTTGCGGGCCTATGCCGAAACCGGTGTCGATTTTATTTCATCGGGTGCTCTGACCCATCAGATCAAGAGTCTGGATCTGAGCCTGAAGGCATACTGAGAAAATACTGATAGCACGGATCGGCTCAAGTAGCCGATCCGTGAATGTATCACCTGGTGAAGTATACTTTCTTGATCTTCCCAGCCTCAACCTTATAAATCGCCACGGCTTTTGCTGGCTCTTTATCTGAAGCGAACGTAACGCTTTCGTGATCGATCACGGTGCTGCCAACCACGATCCGATTGACAAGCTCACAGTGTAGAAGTGGCGTCTTGTCAAACATACCGCTATACCGTTTGCGCATTGCTTCTTTGCCTTTATACTGAAGATTATCCGGAAAGTTGTAAACCTCTACGTCCTCTGCGTAGGGCTCCAGAAACGTGTCGATATTGCGGGCATTATACCCATTGAGTTGCTGCTGGGCCAGATTTTCGGGCGAGTTAGGCATAAGCTTCGCTGGGGTGGTTACATACCCCCGATTGATGACGGTTTCAATGTTTATCAAGGCGTCAATATTGTCCAGTGGGTTCTGCTTCAAAACCAGTACATTGGCTAGCTTGCCCTCTGTCAGGCTACCAAACTGACTTTCCTTGCCAAAAATTTTTGACCCATTGATCGTCGCTGATTTTAATAGATCCGCTGTTGAAAGACCTGCCCCCTGCATGGCTTTCAACTCATCTATGAAGGACGTAGCATGAAAGGTGCCGGGATTACCGGCGTCCGTTCCAGCCACTACGTTGATACCTGCATGCCAGACTTTTTTTAGGTTGATCTGCTTAATGGAATCCCGCTTAATCGAACGCGCCTGATAGGCCGGGCTGCTGAGTAAGTCAGTATATCGTTTGCGGACTTCCGGTTCGGGTAAGTGTTTGAAGTCAAAGAGGGTTCCAAGTACGTAGGGGTTGGCGTTGGCAAATTCGTAGGGAGTCAGCTTTCGACTGTCGCCGAAGAAACCCGTTATTCCCCGGTTGACGATCATGGTTGGGCCATAACTTACTTTGTTTTTCTGCATCAAACCAATGAGTTCATCATCAATAATACCGTCTTCCGGGCTATGAACCAGAAAGTCGGCCCCGTATTTCACGCCTAGTTTAGCCGCAAGCAATTCCTGTGTATGTATCGCCAGTTTAAGCCCGTTTTTATGGGTTTCATCGATGGCAGCCTGCACAACGGGAATCAGTTCTTCCCCTGATTTGCCCATGCCCCGAATAATGAACCAAACCTTAATAAAGTCAGGCTTGTAGGCCAGTTGCCGACGAACCATTTCGCGGGCTTCCTCGGGGGAGTTAGCTTTGAGTATGGGCGAATCATCAACTTTAAATGCCTCGGGCTGATAGGTCGAAATGAGTGGCCCAGTCATCAAAATCTGCGGGCTGGCGTAGTCTTTATTAAAGCGATCTCGATAAGGATACTGGTAAAGCGGTCCGCCGATGTCGATTACGGTCGTGATGCCGCAAGCTAAATACCGACGCAATAAGTCGCCCAAATTGTCACGTAGCCATTTTCGCTCGGTTTCATAGGGCCGGTATTTCGTCAGGTTGACGCCATCGGGTCGGGTATAAATGCTACCGGACTGAAACAAGTGGATATGACTGTCAATCAAGCCGGGTAGCAGCCATTTTCCTTTGGCATTAATGACGGTTGCTCCATCGGGTACTTTTAAATTCTTGCCAATTTTCTTAATCGTCTCATTTTCAATTAAGAGACTTATGTTTTCGCGTACTTTGCCCGTTTCAACGTCAATTAAGTTACCATCTACCAATACAACTGGCCGTTTGGATGGATTGGCGCTATCTGCCGTAATTGGTTGGCTATAGACGATTGTGCTTCCGAGTAGTAACAGAAGAAATAGAGCGTGTTTCATTGGATTTGAGTAGTAGAACTAGTACAAGATAAAAACGTGATCTACATTATTTCGCGGGATTCTCATCAATGCCTAATCTTGGTAAGGCCGGGTTCAGAATTCTGGGCACGATTTTGATTCGGAATACCCGCATACCCGCTACGTCAAAATCACAACCGTAAAATCCCCGCTGCTTAATCCCGCGATATACCGCCGTATAATTTACCTTAGGCGGCCAGTTATTTGTGGCCAGTTCAACGGTAATAGCATCTACGGCTTTGCGAAGGTTCGAGAAAAAAATGACTGTTGGATCACGCTGACGTAGCGCGGTCAACGAGCCGATATATTGAAGTGTCACTTCATAAATAACACGACTGGATAAACGAATTTTGGGCTCTTTCGGGCCTTTTTCGGGCGGATTCATCATCTGTGGTAATAATACGAAAAACTATGCGTCTATTTTTCGATGCATAAACTATTTCGGTAGTATGGCTGTTTTACCTATAATTGCGCCAATCAACGCCCGACTGTTCAAACAGCCGGGCGTTTTTGTTGTGGTTCACAGATAATGTAAGCATCAAAAAAGCGTCGGCCAGAGAGACCCACGCTTTTTAGTTTTACTCTAAAATAACTTTACCTTACTTTTTATACATCACGGCTTCTACAGCCTGCAACGTACGTTTCACATTCGGCAGAATAGCCTCGATAAGTGTGGGCGCATAGGGCAGCGGTAAATCCAGGCTGTTGACCCGGATAACCGGCGAGTCCAGATAGTCAAACGCATTACGTTGAATATTGTACGTCAACTCCGACGAGATGGCTGCCAGCGGCCAGGCTTCCTCTACAATTACGCAGCGATTCGTTTTCTTTACGGAACTGATAATCGTTGCATAATCGATCGGACGGACCGAACGCAGGTCAATTACTTCTGCTGAAACACCATTTTTGGCTAACTCATCAGCCGCAGCCAAAGCCACTTTCATGATTTTACCGAAAGAAACAATCGTTACGTCGTTGCCTTCCCGAACGACTTTAGCCTGCCCGATGGGAATCAGATATTCTTCTTCTGGCACCTGTCCTTTATCGCCATACATCAACTCCGATTCCATGAAAATGACGGGGTCATTATCGCGGATGCAGGACTTGAGCAAGCCTTTGGCGTCATAAGGATTTGATGGAACGACAACCTTCAAACCTGACGTATTGGCAAACCAGTTTTCGAAGTTTTGCGAGTGTTGCGAAGACAGCATACCGGCATTACCCGTTGGTCCCCGAAAGACAATCGGGCAGGAGTACTGACCGCCCGACATCGACATGACTTTGGCGGCCGAATTAATGACCTGATCAATCGCAACGAGCGAAAAGTTAAACGTCATGAACTCAATAATAGGCCGTAGTCCGTTGATGGCTGAACCAACGCCAATACCAGCAAAACCCAGTTCGGCGATGGGTGTATCAATTACCCGCTCCGGTCCAAATTCGTCCAGCATTCCCTGACTAACCTTATAGGCTCCGTTGTATTCGGCGACTTCTTCGCCCATCAGATAGACTTTCGGGTCCCGGCGCATTTCTTCCGTCATGGCCTCCCGCAGGGCTTCGCGGAACTGTATTTCTCTCATACTGAGTATATTGATTTCGTTTTATGGCCTGTCAGCTAATACACATTAGCTGCTGGCATTGGCTAAAAATCTGGCCAAAATTAGGCAAAATGGCCTGATTCATCAAATCATCTTTACTGGCTTTTTCATCATCTGCCGTAATGATTGTAGAAGGTGTGATTTTAACGATCTACCGCACTACGGCCAGTTTTCCGGCTAAACTCTCCGTGCCATCGGACGTAACGACAACGACTAAGTAAACGCCTGTCTGTGCCTGTCGATTTCGGTAGTCGCGCAAATTCCAGGCAGCGGTACCGCCCTGCGATCGGGTTTCATACACTAACTGGCCCCCGGCGTCAAGAATTTTTACCGTTGCGTTTTCCGTCAGGCCGTTGATGCCAACTGTACCCGTGAAATCAGGACGTACCGGATTGGGGAAAATGGTCAGTTTCCTGAGCGTATCGGTCGGTTCTGTGGCCTGCCCCTGATAGGATACTAGCCCATTGGGTTGACCCACAGGGCCGGTTTGGATAAAAACCTTGCCGCTGACGGGCTCGATCGCTACCGCCTGAATTAAATTGTTTGGTAATGGGCTATTATCCGACTTGAACGTATCCAGCAGCTGAGAACCGTCGGGTGCTACGTGATAAATACCTGTTTGCGTGCCAATCCACTTCCGATTGCCACCATCGACAGCAATGGCCGTGACCACTTCGTTGGCCAGCAACCGGCGTCGATTAACCAACGGCGGTTGGGCATCAACGAGCCCGTCGAAGACACCAGCCGGATCATCGAACACGGTTGGACCAAGGTCAGTACCAACCCAAATCGACCCATTCCGATCTTTTGCCAGGGTTCGGATGCTGTTTGTTAATAAGCCACCTTGCCCAGCAAGAGTATTTAGGAATCGACTCCGATTCGTTTGGGGATCGAATACAAATAAGCCGCTGCCAAGGTCCAGACGAATCCATAAAAAACCGTAATCGTCGGGCACAATCTGGACCATGTTAATCTGACTAACGGACGGAAACGACTGAAACTGACCATTGGGACGGCGGACGTGCAACGTAGCTTGTGTCGTCGTTATTCGACCCGTTGCTATCCACAAATTGCCTTCCACGTCGGTAGCAAGGCTGGTAATATAGGTACTGATCGTTGCGGGTAACGGGACCAACGTGGCAGGCTGCTCTTCGGCCTGACTCCATAGTCCGCTGCCAAAACTGCCCAGATAAAGTCGCTGTTCGGTGGGTAAATAAGCCGCCGAATTAAAACTGCGGGATAAGCCAGCAATTAACGTATTGGCCCAGCGATCATTGGGGACAGAAAGTACGTTAATTGGCGGTTGATTTGCGGAGAACAACGTATCGTTTCGTGGTCCGGCAGGAAGTGCAATGAGCGTTTGTGAATACGTATAAAGTTGAGCGAATAAATCCCGCGTTGGACCATCGGGTGCAATTCGCTGAAATGTGCCGGCATTACCCGCCAGCAACCCGTTTGTCGCATCGGCAACCCACACGCGATTTTCATCGGCAATGACTTCTCTTGGGTCAGTCAATAAGGCGCCGGTAAAGGGGCTGGAGCCAGGTAATGTAACGGCTTTATCGGTAGCCAGAAGTAAGCCAGCTGTGGCCGGAAATTGCCGTATGATGGCATTGGACAACGATTGCGTTAAAATCCACTTGTTATTTTGCCGTTCATAAACGCCCAGATTATTGAGCGTTGCTGACAATCGACCCTGGTTTGTACTAATCGACTCAATTGGCAAACCTGGTACGTCGATTTGCTTCCAGTTAGCCGGATCAGCAATGTTGACACCAACTGTGAAGCGTATGGCTCGGATTCTGCGTCCGGTTTCTTTCGGAATTACGGCTGCCGTCAGCGCATACAAGCTATCGGCCGTGGCGGCTGTTTGAATGATCGGTAGGGGAGTACCGTCAGATCGCAGGCTGAAATACGTATCACGGATCTCGTTTTTCAGGACATCCAGCACGATCAGGCCAAAATCGGTGCTGAGGTAGGCATTATTGCCAATGCGGTTAATATGATTGATTGTTCGGAAGGCTGGTAAATTGGCTGTCGTAACGATTATGTTCACATTTACGACTGTGCCAGGTTCGCCTGTGTCGGATACCGTCAGAAAATCAATATTTCCGTTTCGATACGTGATGAGTAACCGTTTCTGATCGGCAAGATAAAGTAAACGGCTGATGCCTATATCGCTTAACCCGGCCGTTTTGCCTAACGTAGTGGTTTCATTTGTGCTTTTATCGTAATAAAACAGCCCGTTTTGCGTCGCCGTATAGATTTTATTGGCGACAACCGCCACCGACTGTCCCGACTGGTAACTAACATGCGACTGCCAGGTGCCAATTTGGGCGAATGATGAATAATGAATGATGAATAATGAATGAAAAATCAACAATAAACGCCAGAGTTTAGGCATGGATCTAGACATCCACGGTTGATTTAGCATTGCTTTTTTTTTAATATTCATCATTCATCATTCATCATTCATAACGTCTTCATAAGCCCACTCTTTCCGACCGGCATCATCGCCAAGGTTGAAACACCGCCGACAGCGGGCTTCGTAGCTGTCTGTTTCGCCCAATAGCACACGATCTTTTGAGGGTAAAAGGCGATAGGAATAGTGGGCAATGTCGCCACAAACTACACAAATAGCGTGCACTTTTGTTACGTATTCGGCAATGCTCATTAACTGGGGCATGCAGCCAAAGGGCTTTCCCGAGAAGTCCATATCCAATCCCGCTACAATAACGCGTTTCCCCTGATTCGCCAGTATGTTGCAGACATCGGCAATTTCTTTATCAAAAAACTGGGCTTCATCAATACCAACCACATCGCAATTGCCCGCCAGCGCTGGAATCTCGGCCGCCGTTTTTACGGGTATCGAATGAATCGAGTTTGCCGAGTGCGACACAATGTTTTCTTCGTGATAACGCGTATCCAATGCAGGTTTGAAGATCCGAACGTTTAGTTTGGCTATCCGGGCACGCGTGAGCCTACGGATCAGTTCTTCGGTTTTGCCGGAAAACATCGAGCCGCAGATTACTTCGATCCAGCCTGTGCGGAGGTGGGGCGGGTCACGTCGACGAGTGGGTTCAATAAACATGGAGAATTAGTCGTTTTAAAGGCCGGTAACTTGTTTTAAAACGAATAAACCGACTTTGCCGTGAAAGGCTTGCTAATCGGTCGTAAATTGCCTTTTTGATTTGATAGCAGGTTTGCGACCGAAAACGTTACAGTATACAAAACAAAGGCTTTTCCTAATGTCGAACAAGTTCAACGCCAACGCTCTTACCGAATATAGCAGGTCGTATGCCCGTCGGGTAGCTACCGATTTTTATCAGAAACATGCTACCATTAATGGCCAGCAAATTCTGTCGTTGACGCCCATTAGTCAAATTAATATGTTTGTCCTCAGTAGTTTGTCTGATAAATGGCAGGCTGATGCGGCCAAGTTTCGCAGCCCTTATTTTGACTTTACGGATGCCGACGTGCAGGAAGCGCTGCAAAATTTCATGAACGTAGTGTCGCAACATATTTGTGTTCGACGCGAACATCTTGAACCCTTGCTTGCCGATGCCGCGCGTCGCACGATCATTATGATTTTCGATCCAAGGGCTTACTTTGATGAAATTCTGCGTAGCCAGCCGGAGTTTACATTAACGGCTGCAGCGCTGAAACATATTACACGCTATACAAAGATCAACCAATTCATTCCCGCCCATATTACCCAACGTATCAAAGACAAGCCCTTTGTGTATGCAAATCAGGCCATTGGGTATCTGGATGAAGCCCTTACGCAACGCGGCCATGAACTTGAGCATTACGATAAATTTGTAGCCTTGTTCTCGGAAAAGCTACCAATGGACGTATCGGCTTTGCTACGTAGTCATGTACCCGATGTCATTCCAAATGCGCCATCGCGATCATTTTTCGATACGGCTACTGAATCGACTGTTCCACCTGCCCCATTGGTTGCCGCCGAAGTCAGTCCGTCTACTGAAACAGTACAGGAAAATGCTACCGCAACTGTTGCGCCAGCCATTCCGCCCCAGCCTGTACCAGCAAGTGTAGAGGAAATTAAAGAATCGTTGAAAGAGATTTCCGCCCACCCAGCCCCGGTAGACGATTCAGACGTAAGCGGCCCGATGTTTCTTCAGGGAGGGGCTGGTCCGGAGCCAGTTGCCCCAATTAGTCAACCGTCGCAATTACAAACTGGTGCCATCACGCAGCCTGCTACGTCTGAACCGGCGCAACCCACTGTTCCGGCGGCTACAACACCGACGCTGAATGATACAATCCGGGAGGCAGCCCCCGCTGAACCTGCCAACTCGATTGCTGAGACCTTTCATCGCGCGCCCATTGAGAGCATTGCCCGGAGCATTTCGCTGAACCAGAAATTCAGGTTTATCAACCAGTTGTTCAATGGGAATGCGAGTGAGTATAGCCAGGCAATTCAGGAAATAGATACACTAAATAATTACGGGCAGGCACTCGATCTGATTTCTGACCAGTATGCATCGCAGTACATCTGGGATATGAAGAGTGATGAGGTGAGTGAACTGGTCGAAATTCTGAAACGCCGATTCTCGTAAATCAGACAATGTTGCGTTGATCCATATTACTGCATTAGATCGTTCGTGCATTTTTTAGATAAGAGGTTATGTAGCTTTTTGGGAGTAGTGTGTCTTTTTGGGAGAACGTTCGTCTCATGAAAGCTATAATCTCCTGATAAAAACATCCGCAAAGTCCTTTTCAACCGATTGGAATCTTCAGGGAGGTTGGGCGTATTCTCAACACTTGAACGAAGGGAATTTTGCGAACTGTTTACCTGCTTATGGTAGCTGGATGGATGGCTACTGTTCCGGCTTTTTCCCAAACGAGTTTGCCTTCTCGTAGCGAGGCTAACCGATCGGCTGACATAAGCCGGTATTTACAAGACCTATTTCCGGTGCAGACGGAGGGTATTGATTACCAGTCCGTTTATGATGCATTAACCCAGCTTTACGTTAATCCGCTTGATCTTAATGTCGCCACGCGGGATGAGCTGGAGGCCCTTTACCTCCTTTCTGAACGTCAATTAAGCAGTCTGGCAACCTATCGCGCCGAATACGGCGATTTATTGTCGATCTATGAGCTCCAGGCTATTCCCGATTTCGATTTGCCCACCATTCGGCGGCTACTGCCGTTCGTTACAGTAGCAGGCAATCCGGGCCTATTTGTTGCTCTGGCTACACCAACAGATAATTACCTTATCGTTCGATACGAACGGGTTCTGGAACAGCAAAAAGGTTTTTCGGCGGCCGTTGCCGATAAAAAAGGCAATCTTCCGACGCGATATTTAGGAAGTTCGGGCCAACTGTATGCTCGTTATCGGTATAGTCGTTCCCGTGCGTTCAGTATTGGGGTAACGATTGAAAAAGACCCTGGCGAACAGATCCTCTGGCAACCGTCAGCCCGTCGTTATGGAGCTGATTACATTTCTTTTCATGCACAAGTGCAGAACCGGGGCCGCTGGCGTAACATCCTGCTGGGCGATTATCAGCTACAGATTGGACAGGGATTGGTGTTATCGGCCGGTTTCGTACTGGGCAAAAGTGCTGAAACCGTTCAGACTGTTCGGCGGCCAACGATTGGCGCTCGGCCTTATACATCACTGACCGAATACGGTTATTTCCGAGGGGCAACGGCTACGTATGCTATGTGCCCAACCCTGGATTTAACGCTGATGGCCGCCCGCAACCGACGCGATGCGAACACCGCCGTTGATAGTATTGCCGGACAAACCATGGCTACGTCACTACAAACATCGGGATTGCACCGCACCTTGTCCGAAATGGCGGATCAGGGTAGTCTGCTTGAAACGAATCTTGGCGTACATCTGCTTTATCACAGCCGCCGTCAAGTTCAACTGGGTATGACGGTTTTGCATACGACCTTCGATACATTTTTCCGTAAGCGGGATCTGCCCTATAACCAATATGAGTTTACCGGCAAGCAAAATCTGGTTGTTGGTCTGCATGGTGGCTACGTCTGGAGAAACTGGAATTTATTTGGTGAAGTCGCCCGAAGCAGTGGATCTACAACCAATTCAGGTGGAATGGGCACGGTGGTCGGTACGTTGGCCAGCCTAACCAAGAAGCTGGACCTGGCGCTTGTGCTACGTCATTATGACCGTAATTTTCATAGTTTCTACAGCAACGGCTTCAGCGAAGGGAGCCGGACGATCAACGAATCGGGCGTGTATGCTGGATTGAAGTATACGGTTTATCGCAAGCTGACATTGGGCGGTTTTATTGATTATTATCAATTTCCGTGGTTGAAATATTTAGTGGATACGCCATCGGGCGGCTTCGATTATATGCTACAGGCTCGCTACACACCTAATCGGCAGACGGCGTTTTATGCGGTATATCACGAAGAGCATAAACAGAAAAATTTGACAGTTGATAAGATCAAAAATGTTGTTGGGACAACGCGCCGGAATTATGCGCTCAACGCCGAGTACATTTTAAGGCCCGGCTTTTCGATGCGATCAAGAGTGCAGTGGGGCAGTTTTACCTATGCAGGACAGTCCCCGTCGCGTGGGTTCGCTTTGGTGCAGGATGCTACGTTGGATTACCGGCGGTTGAGTCTGAGCGGCCGGGTCGCTTTGTTCGGGACAGATGATTATGACAGTCGGCAGTACGTATACGAGCGTGATGTACTTTACGCGTTTTCGTTCCCGGCTTATTTTGATCGGGGCGTCCGCCATTATTTGTTAATTCAGTACAATCTGAGTCGTCATGTAGACGTGTGGGTACGATGGTCCCGAACCGATCTGACCAATCAGGACACTATTGGCTCCGACCTCGACCAGATTAGTGCGCCCCATAAAACAGAAGTGAAAGTCCAGGCTCGCTGGCGGTTTTAAGATAGGTGCTATAATTGACGTTAGCTCAATAAACATCGCCTGATGCGTTTGTTTTGATCTATATTTGCCCTGTGGGCTTAAAGCACCATACCATATATCCACCGATCTATGTTGCAACTTTTCCGGCGCTTTTACCAGCAGATTAGTCAACGTACTTATTTACTTCTATGGCTTGTTGTTGGACTGTTAGGACTGATAACGCTCTATATTCGGATCAAAGTAATTTTTCTGGTTAATCCCGACGTTGGGGGTATTGAGAGTAATGTTATTTTCAGCGTTTTACGTATGATGGCCGGGTATCCGCTCTACCAAAACCCGGAACAAGCTCCCTACGCCATCACGCAATACAGTCCAATCTATTATTATCTGACAGCAGGCCTGTCCCGGCTTCTGGGCTTCACATCCGACGATGTATATGAGGTATACAGTGCGGGGAGATGTATAGCGTTGTTCGCTAATGGATTTTATGCCTTGGGATTCTGGAAATTAGCCCGGCGCATACAATTTCCAGCTTCAGTCGCTGTGTTGGTCGCTGTTCTTGCTTTCTTACTATTGCCCCCTCAATCTTACGGTCGGCCAGATAGTTTATATAACGCATTTGTTATCTGGACAATCTGGGCGCTGGTTCGATGGAATGCTTCCATCACAACAAAACAGTTGACGACTGGCCTAGCGCTAACGGCTCTACTAGCGGCTCTGGGCCTTTTTTCCAAGCAGTCGGCTATTTGTCTGCCAATAATCGTGAGCGGTTACCTCTTATTTTTTAGTGGTAAACCTTGGAAAACTTTTCAGTTCCTGGGATTTTTCCTGTTATTTCTGGCTGTTTTGTATGTGAGCTTTTTCCGGGAAGCCCCAAGCTTGATATACGCTAATGTTATCCGGGGTGTGAGTAACGGTATTGATTTCGTCAATTTTAGATACAATTTAGTTGACCACTACTTACGACCTTTTGCGTGGTTAGTTATACCGGGGGTTGCCATTAGTATTCGCTATTTATTATTTGAAAAAGGCCCTCGGCAGCTACTAGGTTTAGCCGCATTTGGCCTGTTTCTGTTTGCGCTGGTTACTGGGTTAAAATGGGGGTCGGCGTTGAATTACTTTACGGAATTTACGGGATTATCCTGTCTGCTGGTGGCTGATGCTCTTTGGCAGCTACGTACCATTCGTTCTGATTGGGCGAATGTAGGGCGTTTGAGCTTAGTGATGATCGTTGCGCTGGTATTGCCCGTTAATGCCATGAACTTTAATTGGGAACGCGTTATTCATAAAGCTATTGATCTAACTCCCTATAAAGAGGAGCAGGCTGTTGCTCAATACGTTACAAGAGAAATAAAGAAATATCCCGGTTGTCTGATCTATAGTACACAATATAACAGCAGTTACCTGAACGCTTTTTTGTTCCGTAACTGTATTGTTCCTCAGCAAGATATGATTGTAGGTTCGGCTTATGAACTTCGAACGTTCGATTACACAGATTTAGACCGGGCTGCTCAGGACGGGCGGATTCAATTCTTGATCGCACGCGACGGGGAAACAGAAGCTCCCTTATCACCACCCATTCGTTTGGCAAATTATCATCCTGTTAAGTCGTTAAATGGATATACCATTTACAAGTTCAATACCCCAAGTGCCCAATTGTCGGCGAAATAGAGAGACGTTATTTCTCCATTTCTCGGATTAACTTATTTGCGTTAATAAACTCATTGAGTTCATTGACGCCCGAATGGGTCAGGGTTGCACTTGTGCCCTCCCAAAGTTTGTTGCCCTCGTAGAGGAACATAATTTTTTCGCCAATCTCCAGCATCGAGTTCATGTCGTGTGTAATGACGACAGTTGTAATCTGATACTCGTCGGTGATTTCTGAAATTAGCTGATCAATCTTGATTGACGTCAGCGGATCGAGCCCAGAGTTCGGTTCGTCGCAGAACAAATATTTAGGATTCAGGACGATAGCCCGGGCAATACCAACCCGTTTTTTCATACCACCACTAATTTCAGAGGGCATTCTGTCGCCCGCGTTTTCCAGACCAACCCGTCGTAAGCACTCCTGCGCCCGTTCTATCTTTTCGCTTTCCGGTTGCTCTGTAAGCATGTCGAGCGGAAAGCGAACGTTTTCCAGTACGGTCTTGGAGTCGAACAAGGCTGATCCCTGAAATAAGACGCCCATTTCTCGCCGAATGGTTTTCTGTTCATTCAGATCCGTGGTCAAAAAATCGCGTCCATCGTATAACACTTCACCTGAATCAGGTTTGATTAACCCAATCATGCATTTCAGCAGTACACTTTTTCCGGTGCCGCTTCCACCAATAATCAGACTCGTATCACCCGGTTTGAATGAGCCATCAATACCCGCCAGAACTTGCCGATCACCGAATGTTTTGGCTATATTTTTTATTTCAATCATAGTCAATGACTGAAAGCATGAACGGGCGAAAGAGTGAAATTGCGGTAGCCTTTCACTCTTTCGCCCGTTCATGCTTTCGCTACGTGAGTAATAACTGCGTCAGAATAAAGTCGGCAGCGACAATGGCAACGCAGCTATTGGTAACGGCTGCCGTTGATGCGGCCCCGACTTCCAGCGCCCCGCCCTGAACGTTATAACCCCGATAGGCCGAAATTGTCGAGATCAGGAACGCAAACACCACTGTTTTGATGAGAGCGAACACAACACCAAAGGGTTTGTAGTCAACGCGCAATCCAGATACGTATTCCTCTGGTGAGATTACGCCAGCCAGCGTTCCTGCCAGATAGCCGCCCAGAATGGATAGGAACCCAGCCATGATAACCAGTAGCGGGAACATAAATACCGACGCAATAACCTTTGGCAACACCAGATAGGAGCTTGAATTTATACCCATCACCTCAAGAGCGTCGATTTGCTCAGTAATGCGCATAGTACCTAATTCACTGGCAATATTTGAACCAACTTTACCAGCCAGCACAATACACGAGAGCGTAGGCGCTAATTCCAGAATAGAGCTGTCCCGTACAATGAGCGCAATAATATTCTTTGGTACAAAGGGGTTAGTAAGGTTATAGGCCGTTTGTACGCAGGTAACAGCTCCGATGAACGTATTAACAAGAGCAACGATGAAAATAGACCCGACTCCGATGGACGTACATTCGTTTAGAATAAGCCCCAGATAGACACGTAATTTCTCCCGATTACGGAAGAGAGTGCCCAGAAAAATAAAATAACTGCCTAATCGTGACATAAAATGGGTAGTGGAATAAACCGACCTGAGTAGTAGTAAAGTCGGTATTATCTATTCGGGAGAACCCTAGTAAAGATAGAATGGTTTCTGACGTAACTTGCACCGTAGGCTAATCCGTCCTGAAGTTGAAATTAATGTGGGTTAGCACAGAATAACTTTCCAAATGAATCCACTGATTATTGTAACAGGTGGCTCTAAAGGTATTGGGCGTGCTATTGCAGACCGGTTTGTATCTGAAGGGTTCGACGCTGTTGTCTGTGCCCGATCTGTTGACGGCGTAGTTGGGCCAGGTCTCTTACCTGTGGCCGCTGACCTCTCCACGCGCGATGGCGTTAACGTATTGCTTAATTACATTCAATCACTCAACCGACCCGTCGACGTATTGGTCAACAATACAGGTACGTTTCAGCCAGGGCAGATTCATAATGAGGCCGAGGGTGTATTCGAGCAATTGATTGATACCAACGTTGCCAGCGCGTATCACCTGACGCGTGGCCTGGTTAGTGATATGATTACCCGGAGACGAGGGCATATTTTTATGATGTGCTCTACGGCCAGCATTACGGCTTATACAAATGGAGGTTCCTATTGTATCTCTAAGTTCGCTTTATTGGGTATGAGTCGGGTGCTACGTGAGGAGCTAAAACCGCATGGTATAAAAGTAACGGCTATATTACCCGGTGCCACCCTTACCGCCAGTTGGGAAGGTACCGACTTGCCCGAAGAGCGTTTCATGAAGCCCGAAGACGTAGCAGATAGTGCCTGGGCGGCTTACTCGCTCTCTAAAAGTGCCGTTGTAGAAGAAATGCTTATCCGTCCGCAACTAGGTGATATTTAGCTTTATCCGCAAATAATCAGGCCAGCAGGCATATGAATGGCATGGCGACCCGTAACGACTTTTTTGTATCTTGCGCCCGGCTTCATCTGGCCTAAAGCTGATAACTTTTCACTGTATAACTTATTATTGATACGAATGGCTTCCGTTGAGTATCTGGGTATCGACGTCGGCGGTACGAACGTCAAAATGGGTATTGTCGATGCCAATACCGGTAAAATTTCCAATTTCTATAGCCACGATACTCTTAGCTGGCGGGAATCAGGGCACTTTGTCGAGCGCTTCGGCGACGCAGTAGCGCTCCAATTGTTGAGTAATAAAGACGTAAAACAGGTTGGTATTGGCTTGCCGGGGATGCTCAATCGGGAACGGACAATTCCGCTCGAAATCACGGCTATCCCTGAAATCAACCATGTGCCGATGGTGGATTTGTTGAGTAAGCGATTCCCGGGCACTCAGTTTTTTCTGGCGAACGATGCCAACGCAGCTGCTTTGGGCGAATATTACTTTGCAGAGGAAAAAATTACGGAGAATT
Organism: Spirosoma endophyticum; assembly: GCF_900112365.1. Lineage (GTDB taxonomy): Bacteria > Bacteroidota > Bacteroidia > Cytophagales > Spirosomataceae > Spirosoma > Spirosoma endophyticum. The sequence continues at coordinate 138,374 of NZ_FOLQ01000003.1, forward strand.
ACATTTTCATTACGCTTGGCACCGGCGTGGGTGGCGCTGCCATTATTAACAAGAAAATCTTTACGGGTGGCGATGGGAATGCAATGGAACCCGGCCATATACCCTCACGCAATGGGCGGGTACTGGAGCGAAACATTGGCAAAAAGGAACTCCTTGAGTTAGCCAATAAGCGTCGGAGTGAATATAAAAGTGAAACGCAATTACCCAACGACGGCGAAATCTCGACAACGGGTCTGGTAGCAGCAGCGGCCGTGGGTGACGAATTGGCGATGCAAATCTGGACTGAAGTAGGTGAAATGCTGGGCGAAGGTTTAGCTGCACTCATCAAGGTTCTAGATATAAAGCAAGTCCTGATTGGTGGTGGTTTATCGGCCTCCTTCGATTACATTCTGCCAGCGGTTAACAAAACACTCGATTACTGGCTCAATGACTATTATAAAAATGGCTTGAGCATTAAAAGAGCTACACTAGGCAACGATGCTGGTCTACTCGGAGCTGCCTCACTTTGCTTTGAATAAATAGGGATGGTCGGAACAATCAGAATGGTTCCGACCATCATACTACATTTACTTCGGGTGAAATTGCCACCCCAAATTTGATCAGTACAGACTCTTCTACCTTTCCTGCGAGGGATAAAATTTCATTCCCGGTTGCATTGCCGTAGTTCACTAACACCAATGCCTGCTTGGTATGAACACCTGCATCGCCAAGGCGATATCCTTTCCAGCCAGCCTGTTCAATAAGCCAGCCTGCAGGCAATTTCACTACATTATCATTGATTGGGTAGCCGGGCAGGGTTGGAAACTGATCCTTTAGTGTGTCAAACTGACTTTTTGGTATTTCCGGATTTTTGAAAAAGCTACCTGCATTGCCAATTTGAGCTGGATCAGGAAGTTTACTTCGTCTGATACGTATCACGGCCTCACTGATAGCTTTAATGCTTAGATTTTCTTCAGATATCCCCATCTCGGTCAGGGTTTCCTGAATGGCTCCATAGCGCGTATGAAACGTTGGGCGTTTATCCAGTTGAAATGTGACACTCGTAATGATGAATTGATTTTTCAACTTACGCTTGAAAATGCTTTCTCGGTAGCCAAACGTACAATCGGCATGGGTGAAGGTTCGTTTTTCACCCGTTGATATGTGAATAGCCGTGAGCGATTCGAATACCTGTTCCAGTTCAACACCATAGGCACCAATGTTCTGCATTGGTGCCGCTCCAACGGTGCCCGGGATAAGGGAGAGGTTTTCCAGGCCAGCGTAGCCTTGCTTTACACAAAATTGAACCAGTTCGTGCCAGTTGACCCCTGCTCCGGCTGTCAGGTAGATATGGTCTTCGTCCTCTCGTACTACATTGATACCCTGAAGGCTTATTTTAACAACCAGTCCATCAAAGTTATGGCAAAGTAATACGTTGCTGCCTCCTCCAAGAATTAATTTGGGCGTATCAACAAAGTCAGTTAGGTGAAGTAAAGTGGTAAGGTCTTCCTCGTGGCTAATGTCGACCCAATACCGTGCCGTGGCGTCAATTCCGAATGTATTATACGGTTTAAGCGACACGTTACTTTCTATGTTCAGCATGTATTTGTGTTGTAAATGCTCAAAATTAACCAAAATCCCGGATGGGTTTGTACATACGACTACCGGCTTGAGTTATCAGAATGACAAATTGGCTATTTTTGCGTCTAATTTTAATGATGATTATGCGTTGTGAGGCTTTTATCGTAGGGCTGCTGATTATGACCGGGTGTGCCAGCAATCGCCCGGCTACCTCAAGTCGGACAGTGGTTGATTACAACAGCTATAATGAGGACCTGTCTTCAATGCGGCCTGTGTATGGAGTTATATCGACCAACGTACCGGCTACGAATCGACCAACTGCGCCCGTCAATAAACCCGCTACTACGCCCCGCCCGTCTGATACTCGTAAACCTACGGCGCAGGTTGAGGCCTTACACATTAATAGACGGCTTGATTTAGTACTTGATACGATTGCCACCCAAAACCGTTCAATTCGTTATGCGCCAGGTTACCGCATACAGGTTTATGTTGGAAGCCAACGTCAAGAAGTTGATGCGGCTAAATTATTGATTTACCAAAATTTTCCTGAGCTAAGCCCTTATCTGAGTTATAATCAACCAACCTATAAATTGAAGGTTGGTGACTTCATGCGACGCATGGATGCAGAACGATACTACGCATCTATCCGTCGATTGATTGCATCGGCGCAGTTACAGCCCGACAAAGTAGACATTCGAAGAAGCCTCTTAATAAAATAAATTATAAAATTTGGCCAATAGAAGGTACCTTTAATGCGTTTTGTGCAATTTTAGGCGTTGGCTTTGACCTGTTAACATACTATGAAAAAAGCGTTGATTACCGGAGTTACCGGACAGGATGGGGCCTATTTGGCCGAGTTACTATTGGAAAAGGGATACGAAGTACACGGTATCAAACGCCGGAGTTCGCTCTTCAATACACAACGTATTGACCATATGTATGAAGACCCGCATGAAAAAAATGTGCACTTCAAACTTCATTATGGCGATCTGTCTGATTCAACCAATATCATCCGTATTATTCAGGAAATTCAACCCGACGAAATATATAATCTTGGGGCTATGTCCCACGTACGGGTTAGTTTTGACGAACCAGAATATACGGCTCAAGTTGATGGAATTGGGACACTTCGTATTCTGGAGGCTGTGCGGTTGCTGGGTCTGACGGAAAAAACCCGTATTTATCAGGCATCAACGTCTGAACTTTATGGTGGCGTTCAGGGTCATGCGCAATCGGAAACAACGCCTTTTTATCCGCGTTCGCCATATGCCGTTGCTAAGCTCTATGGGTACTGGATTACGGTCAATTACCGCGAAGCTTACAATATGTATGCCTGTAATGGTATTCTGTTTAACCACGAATCGCCACTACGTGGCGAAACGTTCGTTACGCGCAAAATTACCCGCGCTGTAGCCCGGATTGGACTGGGCTTACAGGACAAAGTGTACTTGGGAAATCTAGATTCGTTGCGCGATTGGGGCCATGCTAAAGATTACGTCGAAGCCATGTACTTGATCCTACAGCAGGAGAAGCCCGAAGATTTCGTAATCGCTACGGGTGTGACAACCAGCGTCCGGGACTTTGTTAAAATGTCATTCGCTGAGATCGGCGTCGAATTGGCGTTCTCTGGTGAAGGTGTTTCAGAAGTCGGTACGGTTGTCAGTTCATCAAACCCGGAGTTCCCGGTTAAGATCGATACTGTAGTCGTTAGTGTTGATCCCCGGTATTTCCGTCCGACAGAAGTAGACTTGCTACTTGGTGACCCAACTAAAGCAATGACGAAGTTGAACTGGAAACCTAAATACGATTTGCCTGCTCTTGTAAAGGATATGATGACCGCTGATATCAAACTCTTTCAGCGTGATCAATTGCTGGCCAATAGCGGGCATCAGATACTAAATTATTTTGAATAAAAGCATCTCTGTTCTTTTTACACACGGTCGGGCTTCGTACTCGACCGTTTTTTTATGCAAAAAAGCGCCGGGCTTAAGACCCGACGCTTCTATCAATGAAATGGCAACTTAACGTACTTAAACAGGCACTGCGTAGTAATACATCCGCGAACTGTTAGGATACATGCCAATCAGCATTAAGCCTTCACCTTCTTTTACCGACGACATAATCGCCTGCAAATCTTTCGTTGTTTTAACGTTTTTGCCGTTCGCTTTCACAATGATAAAGCCTTCTTCAACATCTGTTTCAGCCAGTTTACCACCCGTGATCTTCTTCACCCGAACGCCACCACCAATTCCTAGTTGTTTGGCGTCCTGAGCAGAAAGCTCTTCGAAGCTGGCACCGAGGCTACTCAGCGAAGCACTTGCTTCTACAACGTCTGTCTTCTTGATAATATCCCGTCCGCCGTTGCGATTACGTAGTTCGACTTTAAAGTCACGTTCCGTACCATCCCGGTTGACTGTTACTGTAACTGCATCACCCGGACGACGACGGCCAATGATTTCACGCATCTGAGCATCTGAATCAAGGACTTGGCCTTCCATTTTTACAATAACATCACCTTTTTTCAGACCAGCTGCTTCGGCTGCGCCTTTTTCAACAACGTTTTCTACGTAGATACCACGGCCTACTTTTGCACCTTTTTCTTTAGCTACAGTGCTGTTCAACTCGATTGGCAAAATGCCTATATAACCTCGTTGTACATTACCATATTTTAGAAGATCCGCCGACACTTTTTTAACAAGTGATACAGGTACTGCGAAACCATAGCCACTATAATAACCCGTTGCTGAAGCGATTGCTGAGTTAATGCCGACTAACTCACCACGTAGGTTCACTAGCGCACCACCCGAATTACCTGGGTTAATAGCCGCATCCGTCTGGATGAAGGCTTCAACAGGAGAATCTGGTTTAGCGTCAGTTTTGCTTATGTTCTGATCAAGAATACCAATCCGACGTCCTTTGGCGCTAACAATACCGGCTGTAACGGTTGATTCTAAATCAAGCGGGTAGCCAACGGCCAATACCCATTCGCCTAATTTCAGTGCGTCAGAATCGCCAAGTGTAATAAAAGGCAGGTTATTTGCATCGACCTTAATAACAGCCAAGTCCGTAAGTGGATCCGTGCCAATTACTTTAGCCTTGAAACTGCGTTTGTCAGTCATGATGACTTCTACTTCGTCAGCATCCTGAACAACGTGGTTGTTCGTAATTATATAACCGTCTTTGCTGATAATTACACCCGAGCCAGAAGCCTGACCCTGCTGACGGCGGGGTTGTCGTTGACCACCGCCAAACTCATCACCGAAAAACTCCCGAAAGATATCGGGCATTTGCTGCTGACGAACCGTGCGGGTCATTGTCGTGCGAATATGAACAACCATTGGCGTTACGGCCTCTGCTGCCGTAGAAAAATCGCCTGGCATACCATTAGGCCCGCCCGGCATTGACGCCAAACGTCCTGTAATCGTCGGTGTTGGCGACGACTCGTTAAAAATTACATCCCTATTGTTGAAGCCCAACAGGTTGTAAGCAGCCAGCGTTATTGCACTCGACAGAAGTGCCATCAACGCCAATAATTTCCAGTTGCTTTTCATAGTTAAATGGGAAAATCTAATTGCTTTCTTTTTGTGTTAAAGACTGCTTGTTGCGTCTGTTTGTATAACGGAAAGCAGCTTCTAAAAATCCGGCTCGTGTGCGTCCTTAACAAAATTTAACAAGCCTTTGTTAGATTGCTTCCTGAGTTGAAAATACTAATAAAACGCCCATCCAGCCGCAATCTATGTATGCTATTTTCAATTTTTATACCAATGGTATAAATCACACCAATAACGGCATTTTGGCAGTATAAACGAATAAGATTGGGCTAGTTATGCCACAATGACGCTTAAAATAATCCTAGAATCATTAAAACGAAAATATGACATAGTTTACTCAGCTGAAGTACCGGGTTTGCGTCAGGAGCGGCCAACTAATACATTTACCAGTATAAGTTTGTGAAGGGATGCGGCAAAGCGTGTGGAAGTGGTCTACTGCTTGTTGTCGAGTAGTTCAATAGCCTTTTCGGCAGCTGCTTGTTCAGCTTTTTTCTTACTGTAACCGCTACCTGTAGCAAAGGGCTCGTTACCAACTATGACCTGTGCAATGAACTCACGGAAGTGGCTATTGCCCTTTTCTGAAACGATTTCAAAGCGGATTTCCTTGCCTTCGCGCTGCGCCCATTCAATCAAACGGCTTTTGAAATTGCCGTTGTTCTGTACGACTGATTCAATGTCGTAGTGCGCTAATAAATCTTTCAGAATAAATCGACGGGAAAAACGAAACCCTTTATCCAGATACACGGCGCCTACCAGTGCTTCGAGTGCATCGCCATACATAGACGTACGAGCGGGTAAGCTACGTGTCCGGCTTCCGTCGTACTCAATTAGTTGGTCGAGGCCAATCTTTCGGGCAATACCATTCAAGGTTTCCCGGTTTACGATTCGGGAGCGGATTTCAGTTAAGAAACCTTCGTCTTTGTAAGGATACTTTTTGAATAGAAACTCGGCAATCACCATACCCAGTACGGCGTCACCTAAGTATTCTAGCCGTTCGTTTGATTCCCGAAACCCCTCAATAGCTGTTGCCTTTGATGCCGACGTGTGGCGCAGGGCGAGTTGGTATAAGCCTAAATTAGAGGGTCGTGCTCCAATTATATGAGCAATTGACCGGCGCAGGCTCTTGTGCGAACCAGAATTGCCGGTTCGGAACCAACTAAAGGGATTATATAAACTACGGGGCAGAGCGAGTTGCACGACTCAGCTAAGTTTACGAAAAATGACTATGGCGTTATGACCTCCGAATCCAAACGCATTACTCATCACGGTTGTCATAGAGCGTGCCTGAGCCGTGTTGAATGTTAAATTAAAGCGAGGATCAATTTCGTCGTCGTCTGTGAAATGATTAATTGTTGGCGGCACTAGTTGATTTTCGAGCGCTTTAATACAGGCGATTGCTTCAACGGCACCAGCCGCACCCAGCAAGTGACCTGTCATAGATTTGGTCGAGCTAATATTCAACTTAAATGAATGCTCGCCAAATAATTGATGAATTGCCTTCAATTCCTGTGGATCACCAATCGGTGTTGATGTGCCGTGAGTATTAATGTAATCGATGTCAGTAGGGGCAATGCCTGCGTCGTTCAGCGCATCCTGCATAGCCAAAAATGCACCTAAGCCATCAGGGTGTGGAGCCGTTATATGATAGGCATCAGACGACATGCCTCCGCCAATTAATTCAGCATAAATTTTGGCACCCCTAGATTGAGCATGTTCGTATTCTTCCAGAATGAGTGATCCGGCTCCTTCGCCCAGCACAAAACCATCACGGTCTTTATCGTAAGGGCGAGAAGCTGTTTCTGGCGAAGCATTACGTTCCGACAAGGCACGGTTAGCATTAAATCCACCAATGCCTGCCCGCGTAACGGCTGCTTCAGAGCCTCCCACAACGCACATGTTCAAACGGCCCAGACGTATATAATTCAGCGCGTCAATAATCGCATTGTTTGTCGAGGCACAGGCTGAAACTGTTACGTAGTTTGTACCCCGGAAACCATAGCGCATGGAAATCTGTCCAGAGGCACTGTCGGCAATCATCCGAACAATAAAGAACGGATTGATACGGGGGGTGCCGTCGCCTTTGGCGTAATCGATCATCTCGTCCTCAAACGATTTGAGACCGCCGATACCTGATCCCCAAATGACGCCGACTTTATTTTTATCGATTGTGTCGAGATTTAGGTTCGCGTCCTTGATGGCTTCGTCGGTCGCAATGAGCGCGTAATGTGTAAACGCGTCCATCTTTCTTGCTTCCTGCCTTGGAATAAACTGAGTAACCTCAACCCCTTTTAATTCGCAGGCAAACTGTGTCCGAAACTTGCTGGCGTCGAACTTCGTAATGGGACCGGCCCCGCTTACACCGGCGGCCAAGTTGTTCCAATAAGTGGGTACATCATTGCCAATGGGTGTCAACGCACCGAGGCCGGTCACTACTACTCGTTTGAATGTCATACAGTTTGACTGCGTAATGAAAAATAGAAAAACAACGCCGAGCCTAAAATTGTTGGCGCTGATTTCTACGTACTTGATGGCTCTCTAGTTGTGATAAGCTTTTGGCGGCTTTCAGCAGCAGGCTTACCACCGGACTTTACTGTTCCGTAAGGGCTTACTTTCCGATGTGTTTCTCCAGATACTCGATAGCCAGACCAACCGTAGAGATTTTTTCGGCTTCATCATCAGGGATGGGGAGGTTGAATTCTTTTTCGAATTCCATGATCAACTCAACCGTGTCGAGTGAATCAGCGCCCAAATCGTTCGTGAAGCTTGCTTCCGGAGTCACTTCTGACTCTTCAACACCTAATTTCTCAACAATGATATTCTTAACTTTTTGTGCAATGTCCGACATTATAGTAGTCCGTTGGAGTTAAAAAACTGCGCAAAGAAACGTATTTACCTTTGTATTATCAAACAATTTTTTAGAGTATAAATCATCCGAACTGGATGTTATAGAATATATAAATCTCAGATAGTCAATTAGTTATGCTGATATAGTAGGCGTCGGATAGCTATATTCAGAAACTGAAAGAGAATTGTTAAAACCTAGAATTTGATTGTATTATACGATGAAGATGAACTTCGTTGTGTAATTAATCAATTGTGGCTCACTACTAAACGTGCCTAGCGAATCACAACTGATTTGCAGATATAAGTAGGAATAATGCCCGTACTTCTGATTAGAACTTCTGCATCTTGCGGCTGGGTGTTACCGGTTAATACGAGCACGGTATCCAGGCCAAATTTATTGCCACCTAAAATGTCGGTTTTTAATGTATCGCCCACCATCAAAATATCTCGTTTACTAACGTGGGATGCATTCTCTAATCGCTCGTAAGCGAACATAAAAAGCTGAGCATCAGGTTTGCCAAAGCGGATGAATTGCTTACCAACAATGGTTTCGATCATTTTTGCCACGCCCCCAATAGCAATCGCAATCCGGCTTTTGGAGACAGGATAAGTTGTATCTGTATTGGCTACAATCACCGGAATGTTACGCTTACGTAAAAGATTAACTGTTTTGTTGAGGTCGGTATTCCAGTCGAATCCTTCGTCGTCGAGCAAAACTAAGGCGTTAATATCTGCTACGTCTTTGAGATCTACCTGGCTGATTGGCAGGGTTTTCAGGCCGCTGGTTTCCAGATAATGAGCTGACTTTTCGGTGCCCAGGTAAGCCACCGTACCGCTACGTACTTTGAGGTCCAAATATTCCCGGGCTAACATGCCTGAAGAAATAATACGTTCGGGTGGAATGGCATGCAACCCTTGTCGGTAGTACGATTCGGCTAATTCCTGCGGACCGCGCGATGCGTCATTGGTTAGTACGTAAAAGTCCTTACCGTTTTCCTGGAGCCAGTCAAAAGTGTGTTCAATACCTGGTAGCAACCCTTCCGAATTTTTTAAAACACCAAACGCATCGAAGAAAATGACCTTATAATCAGACGCTACGGTTTTGAATTCGGCAAGTTGCATGGAGCAGTAAAATGAGTAGGAGGTACGTAGTTTATGAAGAGATTATTTGTAAAAATACGATTCAGGCCGAATTTTCGATTAGATTTCTTGAAGCAAGGAATGGGCCTCATTGGTCAAGTGGCTAAAAACCAACCACGATGCTCCATTATTAACCACCTCGAATTCCACGATTCTGGCCAACCAGTATTAGGTGTTCGACCCATAAAAGGTTGATTCTTTGGTGAAACCAATGGTTTCTCTGGCAGGGTATAACCGTTACGCGAGGTCATAAAGCCGCCCTCATTCACCTGAGATGCTATATATTGACGATACCATCGCCATTATTTACATATTCCTACAGTCTGAGCAGTAAATCTTTTAGGCGGGTTCTATATCCAGTGCTTTCAGGATTATTTCTGCATCGAATTTTTCAATTGATGGGAAGTATGTCTCGTAGGCTTCGCGTTGAAGTTTAGTAGCATAGGTTCGGTGAAAAAAATACCGGCCGTATTTTATGACGTAGTTAAGTATGAAAAAACGATAAGCTTCGGGAAGAAACCGAATTTCGTTTTCGGTTAATGGAAAAATCTTGTGGTATTCTTTTAAAAATAATAAAAATCGATCTTCCATTAATGGACCGATTACATAACTAAACACGGTCCGGTCGCCAGCGTTGGAGACAACCCGACTGAAAAAGTAGAAATCCATGACCCGGTAACTTATACGAAACCAGTCATAATCCCAACGCGAATAGAGTTCAAGATTTTGTGAAACAGAGAAATTCCCGATGTTCCAGTCGACAAATACGGGCATTGTTTCAACCGTGCCGGCCACGAGTTTCTGACGATTCGCCAGGAATAATTCGCACTGCCGTTTTAATTCCTCTATATGCAATCGGTGTTCGAACTGTCCGGTTTCTGTGTCGAGCAGGTCGAGCAAATCCCATATATCGGAACGTAGCGTTTTACTTGATTTGGGTAATACAGTACTAACACGGGAACAGGCTTTGTGGAACTTGGCTACCTGCCTGCCAAGCATCTGAATATGATGTTCTTCTAATCGACGGGGTAGTTTTAGTTGAATACGGATTGGGTTGTAAAACACCACCCATGCATCCACAAACCCGTCTCGGTGGCGATACGTGTAAACTTGCCCATTACGTACCAACGATTTGGCCAGTACGTTCTCAAACGGGTAGAGAAGGTTATTTGCCAGGGCATGAATAACCTGATGGTCTTCCAGAAACTGCTCATACTTACCGAAATAAGACAGTTTTGCAATAATGTGTTCTCCATCCTCGAACGTAACTTTAAAGACGTGGTTGGTTGAGACCCGCGCGCTAATGTCTTCAATTATCTGAATCTGCACGGACCCATCAAACTCTGCCCAGGCCTTTTTTATTATAGTAGGGTAATCGACTAGACGCATGGTAAATGTTCGGTTTTAAGTAGTCGGTATTGGGTAGTTGGTTGGCTGACGCCTGAAACTATTGTCGCGTCAGCCAATCGACTACCCAATACCGACTACCTAAAACCTGTCAAATTATTTCAAAATATCGTTTCAGTTCCCAGTCGCTGACTTGCCGAAGATACTGGCGCCATTCCCAGTCTCGGGTACGGGTAAAGTGGTCAACAAACTCAGCGCCAAACAGTTCCGAAGCTACCGGTGAATTTGCCATTGCCCGCGTCGCTTCATCCAGATTTGTTGGTAAGATGCCGTTTCGTTTATCCGTATAACCGTTCCCCTCAGAAGCGGGAATATCGAGTGTCAGCTCATGCCGAATGCCATACAACCCTGAAGCCAGCGAAGCTGCCAGCGCCAGATACGGATTAGTGTCAGCTCCCGACACACGGTGTTCAACACGCGTGTAAGCTTCCTTATGGTTCAATACCCGAAGTGCCGTTGTCCGATTATCTACCGACCAGGTTATGGTTGTTGGCGCCCAGGCGCCTTCGACCAGGCGTTTATAGCTGTTAATGGTTGGTGCAAACATGGGCGTAATATGAGGCAGGCAATACAGTTGTCCAGCGATGAACTGCCGCATCAATTTGCTCATGTGATTGGGTTGAGCAGCGTCGTGAAACAGGTTTTTAGTTTGTTCCAGATTCCACAGACTTTGGTGAATATGTCCACTGCATCCTGGCAAATCGGCGTTCCATTTGGCCATAAACGTAGCAACAGCACCGTGTCGGTAGGCAATTTCTTTAACGGCAGTTTTAAACAAAGCAGCTTTGTCAGCTGCGCGAACAACCTCGTCGTGCATAATAGCCGCTTCGTAAACACCCGGTCCGGTTTCGGTATGAAGCCCTTCCAACGGTATATCGAATTGACCTAACAAGTCGAATAAATCATGGTAAAACGCACTTTCGAGTGAAGGACGTAGGATCGAGTAACCGAACATACCGGGCGTCAGCGGTTCTAGTTGCTGAAAGTTTTTCTGCTGTAACGTCTGTGGAGTTTCGCGGAAATTAAACCACTCGAACTCTTGAGCAAATTCGGCATGAAAGCCCATGTCCTGACATTGCGTGGCAACCCGTTTGAGCAGACTACGCGGACAGGCAGATAAGCCGTACTTACTTGACTGATTGTCTAAACCGTGACTAAAATCGGCCAGAAAAAACGGGATATTATCTTCCCAGGGAAGTTGCCGAAAGGTCGATACGTCGATACGTACCGGGGCATCGGGATAGCCGGAATGCCAGCCGGTAGTGCGTCCATTATCGTAAGGTGTGTCAGACGAATCCCACCCCCAAACGACGTCGCAAAAGCCGAAGCCATCGGTCAGGCCGTCCATGAATTTCTGTCGGTGAATGATTTTGCCACGTAGTACGCCGTCAATATCGGTAAATGCATACTTTATTTTAGGGCTATCGCTTTGCTTGATGAAGTCAATAATGTCTTGCTGGTTCATGATGGGCAGCTTATTCTTCGAAACGCTAACCAAAATTCAAACACTGCTTTTAAACGAATAGACGCTGAATTTTGGCGGGTAAAGCTACTTATTCCTACGCTACCATCATTGCGTTGATAAACCTTGCTTTTAAACGTATCGAAAAGTTTAATCTACCAGACTACTTTACATTATCCAGATTAAAATGCAGCCCACGGTTTTCGCGACGGGCCATAGCCATCTTGATAACTAAATAGGCGACTTCAATCATGTTACGTAATTCGCAAATGGGTACCGATACTTTCGACTGGCGATAAAGCTCTTCGTGCTCTAAATAAATAAGTTCAAGTCGATCCATGGCCCGTTTCAGGCGTCGGTTCGAGCGCACAATACCGACGTAGTTCGACATGATTGACTCTAGTTCCTTCTTCATTTCGGTTACCAAAACCAGTTCTTCCGGGTGGGTGGTACCCGCATCATTCCAGGCAGGAATGTTCTCAGGCAAAGATGCCTGACCAAGTAATTCGACGGTTTTCTCGTATGCCCGATGACCAAACACCACGGCTTCGAGCAATGAGTTGGACGCCAGGCGATTGGCCCCGTGCAAGCCCGTGCAGGAACATTCGCCAACGGCATACAGGAACTGAATGTTAGTTTGCCCCCATTCATTGACCCGAACGCCCCCGCACAAATAATGCTGCGCTGGTACAACCGGGATGTAATCTTTCCGTATATCTAGTCCCAAATGGTCCTGGCAATAGGCGGTTATATTAGGGAAATGTTCAATAAATCGTTCGTAATCGCAATGGGTCACGTCCAGATAAACGTGTGGATCACCGGCCTTTTTCATCTCGGAGTCAATGGCACGGGCCACAATGTCGCGCGGGGCAAGCGACAGCCGAGGATCATAGTTTTCCATGAACGTCTCGCCCTTTTTGGTACGTAGTATGCCACCAAAACCACGTACTGCTTCTGAAATCAAAAAATTGGGTTTTTTGCCCGGTTCATACAGCGCCGTAGGGTGAAACTGGATAAACTCCATATCCTTGCCAATGCCTTTGGCGCGGTAGGCCATCGCAATACCATCGCCCGTAGCAATGCTGGGATTGGTCGTATTCTGGTAAATATTGCCAATACCGCCCGTTGCCAGCAAGGTTGTTTTCGCCAGAAACTGCTCGACTTCGCCGTTTTTGGTATTCAGTACGTAGGCGCCAAAGCACTTGTTATCGGTATCGTAGCGATGAACCGTTTCGCCGAGCTGGTGACGCGTAATGAGTTCTACAGCATAGAAATGGGTGAAAATCTCGATGGATTTCAACGAATTCGCCTTTTCTAATAAAGCCCGCTCAATTTCAGCGCCCGTAATATCTTTGAAATGAAGAATCCGGTAGTCGGAGTGACCACCTTCTTTGGCCAGATCATAATCGGTCCCGCCATGCTCTTTGTCGAAACGAGTGCCGTAGTTAATCAGCTCCTGAATCCGACCGGGCGCTTCACGTACCACAATTTCAACAATGTGGCGGTCGCTGAGAAAATCGCCCGCGATCATCGTATCCTCGATGTGCTTCTCGAACGAATCATCTTCCGACCAGACAGCCGCAATGCCTCCCTGAGCATATTTTGTGTTGGTTTCGTCGGCCTGCACCTTTGTAATGACACCGATACATACCTCTTGCTGCAACTCGTCAAAGTGCATCGCCAGCTTGGTGGCGTAACTCAGGCCCGCGATGCCGGAGCCAATAACCAGAAAATCGAATTGATGGGACATTGGAGTCGAATTAAACAAAGCAAACCAGCATTTTTCAGCCGATGTTTAAGGTCTTTATTTTTAATAGTATCTGCCTCACTTTTATCATAAATAGATAGAATAATTATGCGCTCATCTATTATTTTAACACAGGTAATTTACTCAGGCACCTCCACTTTTTCCTTTCTGCTTTGAGTTTAAGTTGTCTATTTGCTCAATTCAAGCATCCGCGCTACTGATTCATAAGCTTTTACTCGTATATCTTCTGGTACAATGATCTCTGGTTGTTCGTAGAGCATGGCGTTATAGACCTTCTCCATGGTATTCATCTTCATATATGGACACTCCGAACAGGCGCAGGTATTGTTCTGGCTGGCAGGGGCCGGAATAATCTTCTTATGCGGAACCGCCTGCTTCATCTTGTGCAGAATTCCTGCTTCTGTACCCACGATGAACGTTTGTTCGGGGCTATCTACTACGTATTTGAGTAAAGCCGTTGTCGAACCAACATAGTCGGCTTCACTCAGAATATGCTCCTGACATTCTGGGTGGGCAATGAACTTGGCTTCGGGATATTGTATCCGCAACTTGTGCAGCTTTTCAAGCGAAATGTCGATGTGAACAATGCAGGCACCATCCCACAGCACCATATCCCGTCCCGTTTTTTTCGAGACGAAGCGACCCAGATTGGCATCGGGTGCGAAGATTATTTTTTGATCTTTCGGCAGACTCTCAACAATTTTCAGGGCATTTGACGACGTAACGATAATGTCAGACAATGCCTTGATTTCGGCCGAGCAGTTGATATACGACAGAACGATGTGATCAGGATATTGCGCCTTGAATGCTGCGAACTTGTCGGCTGGGGCAGAGTCGGCGAGTGAACAACCCGCGTTGAGATCAGGAATGACAACTTTTTTCTCCGGTGAAAGCACTTTTGCCGTTTCGCCCATGAAATGAACTCCGCAAAACACAATCATATCAGCGGGTGTTGCAGCGGCCTGTTGGCTCAAACCAAGGCTGTCACCAATGTAATCGGCGATGTCCTGAATAGCGCCATCTACGTAGTAGTGAGCCAGAATAACAGCATTTTTTTCTTTCTTGAGCCGATTGATTTCGGCAACTAAATCTATGTCGTCGGCAACGGGCTTGTTGACGTAACCCACGCGCTGAACTTCTTCCAGGAGTGCTTCCATTAGTTAGGACTTGGTGTTTGTTAATGAAACAACGAATGACGGCAAAATGTCACTACGTTAGTTATGTCGGCGAATATAGTTGTTGGGGAAATCAACGCACTGATTAGATGAATCCCGACGGGCGAATCTATCCTATCGAAGAACTGGCGGAGCGAATTCACGCGGGGCGAATTTCAGGAAACCTTTCGGGCTTTCAAACAACAACCCATATTTGGTTAGTTTTGACATAAAGTAGATTTGGTCATGACCGACGACTTTCTCCAACTACGTATTGTTCAAATTGTCACCGAAACTCCCGATGCTAAAAGCTATTTCCTGGAGCCGATAGATGAAAAGCCTGTCTTACACCGCGCCGGACAGTTTTTAACGTTGATCTTAACCCATCATGCCCATGAGGTACGTCGGTCCTATTCTATTAGTTCGATGCCGGGAGAGCCGTTACGTTTAACAATCAAACGGCTTGAAAATGGAGAAATTTCGCGCTACCTGCTTGCTTCGTTACGTGTTGGCGATGTGTTAACAAGCCTTCATCCTGCCGGACGGTTTACACTTGATGACAATCAAACGGGCGATTTAGTCTTCTTGGGCGCTGGAAGCGGCATAACTCCGCTCTTTTCTTTGTTAAAGCAGGTACTATTTACTGAGTCAGACCGACGGGTTACGTTACTTTACAGCAATCCGAATGAACGATCTATTATTTTCCGGGAAGAGTTAGAAAATCTACAACGTCAATTCCCGGATCGTTTTCGCCTTCTGTATTTACTAAGCAATCCATCTGAGAATTGGTATGGCTTGCGCGGACGTTTGAATAACGTAATGCTCGAACGACTGTTGCCCGATCTGGTCGGCAAATCCAACTGGAAGACACTCCATTTTTATGTTTGCGGACCGGGCGATTATATGCGGATGATTCAGTTTACGCTCATTTTTAGGGGCTTTCGGCTGGAGCAGATTCGGCGTGAGAATTTCGTTGTAGAACAGGTCTTTCTGGCACCTCCGCCTGCTCTGGCACAGGACCGAACGGTGCTGCTACGTTTTCGCGGACGCGAAGTCGAAATTCGTGAGGTTGAAATTCAGGTTTCCGCCTATAAATCCATTCTACAGGCTGCTTTGGACGAGGGCATCTCGTTGCCCTATAGCTGTCGGGGAGGCCGTTGTTCAACCTGTGCGGCCCGGTGCACGGCTGGAAGCGTGCATATGACAATCAACGACGTACTGACGGAGCGCGATCTGCGGGAAGGCTGGGTATTGACCTGCACCGGTTACCCGGAAAGTGATGGAGTCGTGATTGAAATTTAACGTAGTGTGGGCTTCCGCCCACACTACGTTACACCTTCGTTTTCAAAAACTCAATAACTACATTCAGCCCTTTGTAATAGTGGTTATTGTTCGGAATGACGATGTCTGCTTCGGCGCGGTAGGGCTTTATAAATTGCCGATACGTGGGTTTGACATGGTATTTCCAGCGATACATGACATCATCGAGATCGTAGCCCCGTTCTTCGGCATCGCGTTTCACGCGTCGTTCGAGTTTGATGCTGTTTTTGGCGTCGATGAAGATTTTTAAATCCATTTGATCGGCCAGTTCGCGAAAGTGAAAGACAAATATCCCTTCAACGATAATGATTGGTGCCGGGTGAAACGTCAATAACTTGGGTACAATCAAGGGGTTGTTGAAGGTATATTCCATCTGCGTAACAATCTCACCGTCACGTAGCTTGCCAATATGTTGCGCGTAGAGATGATGATCAATTGTTTCCGGTAAATCGAAGTTATGAACGCCCTGATCATCTACGGGGATGACATCACGACTGAGGTAGTAATTATCCTGCGAAATCAGACAAATCTGATCTTCTGTAAACGCATTGAGTACGCCTTTCAAGAATGATGTTTTGCCGGACGCGCTGCCGCCCGTAATACCGACGATAAATGGTTTAGTAGTCATGTTGATGGCTGGGTAAGTAACAAAGAAAGCTGGAACGCATAAACCAGCCATAAAAAAAGCGGTCCACTTGTATAAAGTGAATCGCTTTTAGCAATAAGAGAGGTTGACTAAACGATTACCGCTTCGGCAAGTACCAGCACTTTATTTTGCAGCACTTCCACGACGCCACCATCAACCGTAAACGTTTGTTGACCAGAGGTTGTCTGTACAATAATAGACCCACGGTCGAGTGTACTCACTAATGGAGCGTGGTTGTTCAATACTTGAAACTGGCCTTCACTGCCTGGAAACGTAACGGCACTGGCTTCGCCAGAAAAGACCTTGCGGTCGGGAGTGATAATGTCTACGGTCATACTAATTAATGATGAATTATAAATGATGAATTATAAATGAAAGCTGCCTTCATCATTTATAATTCATCATTTTTTACAGGGCTCCTTTAACTAAATTGAGTAGGCTACTAATTTCAGTTTTTGCTACTGGTTCAGCGGCTTTAGCGACTAATCCACCCTGATCTAATTTACTTACACTCGCCAGCGCCTTCGAGATCAAAGATTTGCCCGTTGATTGCGTACCGCCACCAAGGCTGGATAAAGCGCTGCCGATCCCTGACAAACCGCTGGTTAGCTGACTGCCTTTACCTAACAAGGAGCCTGCTGCCAGAATACCTTCAAGCTGATTGCCACCCGAAGCGAGTTTGGCCAGACTAACGGCTTTTCCTAACACACCACTACCCAAAGCACCCGTTGGAATGAGTGGAAGCAGCGCTTTAAGTTTGCTAGCCTGCGCCAGCAACTTGTCCTTAAATGACGTAGGTTTCTGCTGAGCAGCGGCTTCCAGGCCAGCAATACCTGTTTGTAATTCCTGCGTTGTTGTAGCCTTGTCTCCTTTGTTGAGCGCAGCCACCGCATTGTCTAGGTGAGCATCCGGCGAATCCGCAGTTTGCGTCGTTGCCGATACGCCTGGCGTGATAGCAGAGTCCTTAATTGCCCCAATCACCGTTGGCTTGGCTACCGACGTAGTTGCCGTTTGCGATGACGCATCTGTTGCCGTTGCCACCAAAAAACTAATTGACAGACAAGCCATTCCTACACTAAATCGGATCATTTTCATAAAAACGTAGTGTTATGTTCATGATATAGCAGACTTGGGCGAGGAAGGCCCGTTTGTACTATAAACTATGGTTCACAGTATTTGTAGCGTTAACAAATAACCGTGAACCACAGCTGGAAATCTTATTGACCGGACTCTTTTAGTAGACGTTCGCCTTTGGCAACCGCATCTTCAATCGTACCGACAAGGTTGAATGCCGCTTCGGGTAGATGATCGTACTTACCGTCAATGATTTGGTTGAAGCCTTTGATTGTATCTTCGATGGGAACCAGAACGCCTTTCAACCCGGTGAACTGCTCAGCCACAAAGAACGGCTGCGACAGGAAGCGTTGTACACGACGAGCGCGGCTTACGATCAGTTTGTCTTCTTCCGATAATTCTTCCAGACCAAGAATGGCGATAATATCCTGCAATTCTTTGTAGCGCTGAAGAATTTCTTTTACCCGTTGAGCCGTGTTGTAATGCTCGTCGCCTAATACTTCGGCCGATAAAATCCGCGAGGTAGAATCAAGTGGGTCAACGGCAGGGTAGATGCCAAGCTCAGAAATTTTGCGGCTTAATACCGTTGTGGCATCTAAGTGAGCAAAAGTCGTAGCTGGCGCCGGGTCAGTCAAATCATCGGCAGGTACATAAACGGCCTGTACCGACGTAATAGAACCCCGTTTGGTCGAGGTGATACGTTCCTGCATGACACCCATTTCGGTAGCCAGCGTTGGTTGATAACCTACGGCTGATGGCATCCGGCCTAAAAGCGCTGATACCTCAGAGCCTGCCTGCGTGAAACGGAAAATGTTGTCGACGAAGAACAGAATATCACGACCAGCCCCTTCACCGTCGCCATCGCGGAAGTGTTCGGCAATGGTCAAACCCGACAGCGCAACCCGAGCGCGGGCTCCCGGTGGCTCGTTCATCTGACCGAATACGAACGTTGCCTGGCTTTGGGTCATTTCCGCCATATCTACTTTGGTCAGATCCCAGCCGCCTTCTTCCATTGAGTGTTTAAACGCATCGCCGTAACGGATAATGCCTGCTTCGATCATTTCACGGAGCAAGTCATTTCCTTCACGGGTACGTTCCCCTACGCCCGCAAATACGGACAGACCCGCGTATGCTTTCGCAATGTTGTTGATTAATTCTTGAATCAATACGGTTTTACCTACACCAGCACCACCGAAAAGACCAATTTTACCGCCTTTCGCGTAAGGCTCCAGCAGGTCAATAACTTTAATACCGGTAAACAGTACTTCGGTCGACGTAGCGAGATCTTCAAATTTAGGCGCAGCGCGGTGAATTGGTAAGCCAACGCCGGTAGTCTTAGGCTGAGGGATACCGTCGATAGCGTCGCCGACGACGTTGAAAAGCCGACCCCGGATGCCTTCGCCGGTTGGCATTGTGATCTGGTGACCCAGGTCAACAACGTCTATACCCCGGTACAGGCCATCGGTAGAATCCATTGCGATAGTCCGAACGCGGTCTTCGCCAAGGTGTTGCTGAACTTCCAGAATCACCTGTTGCCCATTGGCTTTGGTTACTTTGAGAGCGTCCAGAATAGCGGGAATCCGCATATTTTCACCCTCGAAACTCACGTCCACAACTGGCCCGATTATTTGAGTAATCTTACCGGTATTGACTGCCTTTGCCGTAATCATTTGTATGTGGTGTTGCTTTATTGAAATGTTGCCCATTGTTTGGGACTGCAAAAGTAGGAGAAAAACAGCGTAAGGTCAAGGAACAGCTCAGTCATTTTGCACCTGATTAGTAATGGAATGCGTTTGGCAATAAGCTTTTTACGATAAAAGGTAAACAAAAGCGGGTCCGGGCGGATTTGTACAAAACGTAGTCGGTCAGTTAAGAGGACCTTTAATGGACCGGTGGGTAAAAACAACAAAATTAGTAGCAGGCTTTCTCGCCAAATAGGTATTAACTTATCGACTCATTCACGTAACGACAGAATAAATGCTCCAACAACGGTCAAGTGGTATATTACTTCACATCACATCCCTCCCTTCTGCGCATGGTGTCGGCGATTTAGGTCCCGAAGCGTATCGATTTGCTGATTTCCTGGAAGCTGCCAAACAAACGTACTGGCAAATTCTTCCCCTTACCCCCGTCGACCCCGGTGCCGGTTTTTCACCTTACAGTAGCCCATCCGCTTTTGCTGGTAATATACTGATGATCAGCTTGGAAAAGCTGGTGGATGATAATTTTCTAAGCCCTGATTTTCTGGATGTTTTCAATGAGCAGCCCGTTCAGGATGTAACCATAAGCGAAGCGCCGACCGTATCGGGAGATACTGTAAACCCCGTGCTGGCTGGGCCACTCGTGCTGGCTCCCTCTACGCTGCATGCCGCCTGGATAAAAAAACGACCTTTATTGCAATTGGCCGCCGAAAACTTTCTGGCCAACGCAACGATAGCCCAACGTAGTGATTATGAGCGGTTTTGTGCCTGGCAGGCCGATTGGCTCGACGATTATGCTTTATTCACTACGTTGCAGGAAGAAACGGGAGAACCCTTCTGGTTACGCTGGCCTGCCGAAATCGTTCGGCGCGATCCAATTGCGCTGGCTGAGCAGACGGTAAAGCTGAGTCATCATATTGAGATCGTAAAGGTGACACAGTATTTCTTTATGAAGCAGTGGAATGAATTGACCGCCTACTGCTACGAACGGAAGATTCACCTCATGGGCGATATTCCGATATACGTTCAGTTCAACAGCGCCGATGTTTGGGCCAATCCAACCCTGTTTAAACTTGACGAAAACTTTCAGCCTTTATTTGTTGCCGGGGCTCCCCCCGATTATTTCAGCGAGTACGGTCAGCGGTGGGGGAATCCAATTTACGATTGGGACGAGCACGAACGAACCGGCTTTGCCTGGTGGATGCGTCGGCTACGGCACCAGATGTCATTGTATAGCCTGACTCGCTTAGACCACTTCCTGGGCTTTGCTGTCTTTTGGGAAATTCCTGCCAGTGAACCCACAGCCAAGGTTGGGGAATGGGTTAAAGCACCCATCGAAGCGTTTATGCATGCCATGCATCGTCAGTTCGTCCAGTTGCCCATTATTGCAGAAGACCTGGGAGCAAAAGCGGCTGACATTCAACCTTTTCTGCGGCATTATGGAATACCCGGCATGCGGGTAATACAATTTGGATTTGGTAAAGACCTGCCAACATCGACCTATGCTCCGCATAATCACGCCGAAAATTTCGTGGTTTATTCCGGAACGCATGATAATAATACAACCCTTGGCTGGTTCCGCGAGTCGGATGATGAGCATCGCCAGCGAATGAGCGACTACCTCGGCATTGAGATTACGGAAGCGAACGTAGTGGATCAGATTTGCCGGTTAACCATGCAATCTGTAGCCAGACTGTCTATTTTACCCATGCAGGACGTACTGAATCTCGACGAAACAGGCCGTATGAATACACCGGGTTTAGGTGGCCGAAGCTGGCAGTGGCGCTTACAGCCCGATCAACTGACGGAGGAAGTATCCCAAAAACTAGTGAAACTGACTCGAATGACGGGACGGGGGTAAAAATAACGTAGTCTGGTTATTGGCTCAGCAATCGCTTATTACTAAGCCAATAACCAGACTAAATATTAAACCAGCTCCAGGGCTTGTAGATTATAATTTATAAATTCCAATTCATCGCTGGAAAGGGTAAGGTTAATCGCCTGCGCATTTTGAATGGCCTGCTCTGCATTGCGGGCACCTACCAGCGCGGCTGTGATACCCGGCTGCTCAATCGTCCAGCGGATCACTAATTGACTGAGGCTGGCTTTCTTCTCATCGGCCAACGGCTTTAGTTTGTCCAGAAACTCGTCAGTCTGTACGATATTTTGCTCTTTAAAGAAACGATACCCAGCCCGATGATCGCCCTCGGCAAATTGATGGCCGGGTTTAATTTTGCCCGTGAGCAGACCACGTTCCATTGGACTGTAGGCCAGGATGCCCTTTTTATGGGCGAGGCAATACGGTACCAGCGTTTCATTGATGCTTTGATTGAGCATACTGAATGGCACCTGATTGGCCACCAATGACAAAACCGTTTCGGCTTGCTGCATCTGTTCCACTGTATAGTTGCTAACACCCGCCTGCCGTACTTTCCCCTGTTCGATTAGCCGAAGAACAGCCTCCATGCTCTCTTCGATGGGTGTGGTTTTATCGGGCCAGTGCATTTGGTAGAGATCGATGTAGTCGGTGCCGAGCCGTTTCAGGCTGTCTTCGCATTCTTTAATAATGCTGTCTTTGCCGGAGTACTTATAAACATCGATCGGATGCCCCGCGTTGTCCTGACTTTTGAAGCCAAAATCGCCTTTCGCTACGTCCCACCGCATGCCGTATTTCGTTAGAATCTGGACTTTATCACGGGGTATATTTTTGATGGCTTCCCCCACAATTTCTTCACTGGTGCCCTGCCCGTAAATAGGTGCCGTGTCGATGGAGGTTACGCCCAAATCGTAGGAAGCCTTGATCGCATTAACGGCATCACTACGTTCAGTACCGCCCCACATCCAGCCCCCAGCCGCCCAGGCACCAAACGTGATTGCAGAAATGTATAAATCAGAATTGCCTACCTGCCTATAATCCATGTGTTTCTGTTATAAGATGAAATCCGTTATTAAAGTGTAACGAACGTTTTTTTGTTCGTTGGAACGTACCGGTAGCTCACCAACCTGGGCGTCCCATAACGACGATCCCGGCGGAAGGCACTAACCGGCTATTCACTACGTTTTTGTTTCATGTCATCTTTGTTTTTCTGGTCAACGTGGAGCCGACCCTACCGGCTTACCTATTTAGCTAGCGCTAGTGCCCTCATCATCAGTTTGATTCTCTTCGTTGTTGCCTGGGCGAAGGGCCTGGACAATGTTGTCCATTGGGACGTATTAAGTGAATTGAACGAGCTGCCTGTTACGTTTCATACCTTCTCCGATGGCCTGCTCGATTATGCTGTGAATGGTAAAGCCTACGCCGTTTCCGAACAATTTGTCGCTGGAGCTATGCAGGTGAAGCCTGGTATTGCAACAGCTTTTGTAATGGGTATAGGTATTGCGTTTGTGCTGTTATTGAGTGCCATTACGCGCGCGAGTCGGCTTCGTTATTTAATCAGTATGGGCTTCCTGATTCTGGGAATGGCCTTTTTTCGGTGGGAAATGCTCGAAATTCCCGGTTTTGGTGGTAACTATCTTTTCCTGCTGCTCGCGTTCGTATTCGGCTCCGTTAGTTATTATTTCCACGCCTTTCGATCTGATTATCTGATTGCGGTTCGGCTAGGCGTCTTTTCCCTGCTGACAATCGCCGTTTCCGTTGTTCTGGGATTGTTGTCACCCGTATCGTTTCCAGCGCTTACACTTGTGAGTTACGGCATGCCTGTTCTGATCGTTATTGGTATTGGCTTTATCTTTTTTATCGCGACCGAAATTATCGCGAGTCTGGTTTGGCTTACATCGGTGGGCCGGGCGGAGGAGAACAACACGCAGGTAAGCCAGCGACGTACGTTGGGTATCAATAATTTTTTGTTCGTCAGCTTCCTGTATTTGGTTAACCTGGTTCTTATCTGGCTTAAAAACACAAAATACATTGATTGGGATGTACTGGCAATCAGCCCGTTTATTTTATACCTGACGTCGGTTTTGCTGGGTATTTGGGGATTCCACCGACTAATCCAGCAACAGGACGTTTTCTCGTTCCGCGACTCAGGCGCCTATTTATATGCAGGACTGGCGTTGCTCACGACGCTCACAATCGCCTACGCGTTCGCTACAGCCAACGACCCGCTGGTAGAGATGTTCGAAGACGTAATCGTGTACACGCACTTAGCGATGGGATTGGTTTTCGTGGCCTACGTAGTGATTAATTTCTACCCCATTTACCAGCAGAATCTGCCCGTCTACCGAATTCTTTACAAACCGAAGCGGCTCGAATTGAGCTTGTTCCGGATTGTGGGCGTAGTGGGTGTAGCTGTTTTGCTGTCGTCGGGTGGACTTATTACGTTCCGACAGGGGATGGCAGGTCATTTTAACGGATTAGGCGATTTATATACTGCCAGCAACGAACCCGCTTCGGCGAATGCATTTTATCAACTAGCGCTGGAACAGGAGTTTCAGAATCATAAATCCAATTATTCATTGGCTTCGCTGGCACTGGCACAAAACAACCAGACGGCAGCGGCTTTTTATTTTAAACAGGCTTTATTAAAACAGCCTAATCCGCAGGATTATGCTGGGTTAAGCCAGACGTACCTGCAAACAGATTTGTTTTTTGAAGCTGTTAAAGCGCTGCAACGTGGTATTCGGGAATTTCCGAAAAGTGGTGAGTTACAGAATAATCTGGGTTATCTGTACGCCCGGACAAGCGTGGCCGACTCGGCCTATTTTTACCTGAAATCTGCTACGTCCTACGCCGATCAGACTGGTGTTCCAGAGTCGAATTTGTTGGCGTTTTATGCGCGTAACCCAAAACTTTTGGCAGCTGATTCGACCTTGGCGAAAAGTGCCACTGAGTCATCGTACGAATCGTATCAGGCAAATGCCCTGGCACTGCGTCTGGTTGCTCAATCGGACAAAAGCCAGCCTAATCAACCTACCTGGCTGACAAGCGAGTCGGCCAATGAGGGGTTAAGCGTCGGTCGATTTGCGAGTTTGTACAATTATTCGCTAGCCAATCAACGGGCTGACACTAAGTTATCTGGAACACTAAAACGACTTTCAGAAAAGCCCGTTAATCAGGACTTTACGGATGATTTACTACTGGCTCGAGCCGTCGCAGAATACAATCGGCATCAGCTGGGGGATGCCTTCGGCCTAATGAGTCAACTGGCCGAAGGTGATCAGCAAAACGGGTCTGTCTACCGATCCATTACTGGTTTGTGGCTGTTGGAGCAGGGCTTGTATCGTCGGGCAGCCGAAACGTTTGGCTATAATTCGGACACTACGTCGATCTATTACCGGGCAGTGGCCTTAACCAAAGCCAACGATCCTGTGGTAGCGCAATCGTTGTGGGAAACCGCGGCCAAAAATGACCCGGCGGTGGCAGCTTTGAAACAGATGTATTACCAGGAGCGCCAACCACAGACGGATCTTGAAAAGGCGTTTTATGCTACGTATCGAATGGATGATCCTAACCGGGGTGCTTATTGGGAAACCATCCAGGACCCTAGTTTGAAAACAGTTTCGGGGGTTGCATTAATCAACGATTACCTCGATCAGTTGCAGTGGCGTAATGCGCAGTTAATTCTGTCGGGACTGCCTGATTCCAAGCAACTAAGCCCCGTCGCGACGTCAGCAAGGAACGTAGCGGCTGTTCGTTTGTCGGCCTTTCGGCGGAGTGTTGGCTCGGCGGAAACAATGGCTAAAACGTCTATTCTGCCACAGTATCAGGCCGAGCGCGACTATTGGTTGGGACAGACTTACGAACGAACGCGCCGGATAGGACAGGCTCAGCAAGCTTATAGGCGGGCTTTACAACTGGCTCCTTTAAACGCCAAAATCGCTTCGGCAACGGCCCAGCTTGAGCGGCAGCAGAAACAAACGAAGAAAGCTTATGATCTTGTGTTAACCGCTTTGCCTTTTAATGAAGACAACGCCGAATTGCTCAAAACCTACGTCATGCTGTGTCTGGACTTAAGCCTGCCCGATTACGCCGAAAGTGGGTTAGTTAAGTTACAGGCTGCAACAACACCTGCCGATTATCAGGCATTTAGGCTTGCTTATCAGGAAAAATTGGCGTCAATCGAAAACAGTCGGCAAAAATTCCTGCAATAAAGTATTTTTGTTCGTAAGCCCGATTTCGCCTTACAGTCACCTAATTTCATCCAGCATGAATATTATTGAAACCCGCAACATTGCCAAGCGCTACGTAATGGGCACCGAAGTCGTTGAAGCGCTTAAGTCCATTACGATCAGTATTCAAAAGGGCGAATATGTTGCGTTTATGGGGCCGTCGGGTTCGGGAAAATCTACGCTGATGAATATTGTCGGTTGTCTGGATTCGCCGACGTCGGGGCAGTATATTCTCAATAGCCAGGACGTGAGCGGAATGGGCGAAAACGCGTTGGCTGAAGTGCGCAACAAGGAAATCGGATTCGTGTTTCAAACCTTTAATCTGCTCCCTCGCCAGACCTCGCTTGAGAACGTAGCGTTACCACTCATCTACGCGGGTTATAACAAAGCTGACCGTACTGAGAAAGCGATGATGGCCCTCAAAAATGTTGGACTGGAAAATCGGGCCGGTCACCGACCTAACGAACTATCCGGCGGCCAGCGCCAACGCGTTGCCGTAGCAAGAGCTTTGGTCAACGACCCCAGCATCCTGCTGGCCGATGAACCAACGGGGAACCTCGATACGAAAACTTCCTACGAAATCATGGACCTCTTCGACCAGATTCATAGCAAGGGCAACACCGTGATCATGGTAACGCACGAAGAAGATATTGCCGAATATGCGCACCGTATTGTTCGTCTGCGCGACGGACTCGTTGAAACCGACCGTGTTAATGAACATATTCGGAAAGCCAACGTATTGATGCAGTCGTTGGGTGCGTAATTTTTTTTGCATGGGCGCAGGTTTGGCTTATGTCCGTTGAAGCCGCTTACGCTACGAAAAATAGGATATCAGCCTTAACTATAACGCTAATGCCAGCAAAGGCGTCCATTTACAAAACGGACGCCTTTGCTGGAAAGATAAATTAGGAATAGTCGAGGTAGCTTTAGGCTGCCGCCACGTCATTGACGATCTCCTGCCATTCTTTCAATTCAGGAACGCCCGGCTTACGTTTTCCGAAAATCAGCGCGATACTATTGCCTTCTTTGTCGAAGAGATCGAGTCCTGTTACCACGCCGTCTTTTGTTGGTTTACGCGTTACCCAAATCGTATTGATCTGATCTTCGCGCAGGTGCATGTTGAATTCAGGGTCTAGTACGTTATACCACGGCCCCATTTCAACCAGTTTTTTTACTGGACCAGAGTGAATTTGAATGCAGCCCGCGTTCGAGGCAAAAACCATGATAGGGACTTCCCGCTCAGCCGCCGTGACGAATACTTTTTTGAATTGCTCGACCGAAATTAGCTGCGCATGTCCTTCGGGAGCAAAGCGCAGTCCCTGTTCACGACCCAATTTATATTTGCGCAGAAGACCGAAAAACTCATGCGTGTCCTCCATCGCTAGCCAGGCATCTTTAAAGCCCTGCGCATCAATCTCTTCGTCGGGCGTATCAGGCGCTTTTTCTGGATAAGGCACCGTAATGAGCGTTGTTGACTGATCAACAGCCTGGTATTTTTCAACGATGGCTTCGTAGGCACGTTCCTCAGACTTATCGGTCAAGTAAATTTTGTGCACTGCCGATCCATCCAAGTCAAAAAACTGGAGGCTTTTGCGACCGCTTTCACTCACAGCAAAGCCAAAATGCCAGCGCGACATGAACAAACGCAGGTCGATATCGGGTCCTACGACAAGACCCACATGCCCGTTGAACGATACGTTCTCATAAATCCCTTTCCGTTCATGGACAATGTTATCGTTCCGGGTCAAGGCCATCACATAGCCCAGCGTCGGCACTTCTTTAAGGATCTCCTGAAAGTCACCTTCCAGTTTCACCACTGTTTCGCCAACTTGAGTGGCCAGCAAGTCGGCTTCGCTCACGCCCAGTTTTTGAGCAGCATCGCGTATTCTGGCTTTTGGATTTTCTTCTTTGAACGCAGCCCAACGTTCCCGGAGGCTATCTGTTGTGATCATGGGATTGATGTTTTAATTAATTTCTTGATTAGTAGCAAGTTGACTGGATTGAGGTATGACTAACGGACAGTCCATTTCGGGATGCTCGATGAGCCAGACGTTCAGATTAAAGACACGATGAATCGTTTCGGCGGTGATGACGTCCCGAGGTTTGCCCATCGCTTCGACCCTGCCCGAACGTAGCATAACGATCTGATCGGCGTATTGAGCGGCCAGGTTCAGATCATGTAGGATAATGACAACGCAAAACCCCTTATTAGTGAACTCACGGGCGAGTTCGAGCATCTGGTGTTGATGCAGCAGGTCGAGGCCGGTAGTCGGTTCATCTAAAAATAGAATGCCCTGATGTACATCCCAAATTTGCGCCAATACGCGGGCGAGTTGTACCCGTTGCTGCTCACCACCGGAGAGGGTCGTAAAAACTCGCGCGGCAAAATCCCACATACCTACTTTTTTGAGAGCCATTTCGGCCACAACGTAGTCGTGTTCAGACGCTTGAAATTCAAAGTGCGGATATCGGCCCATTAAGACCAACTCACTGACTAAGAAAGGGAAAACGACGGAATTCTGCTGGGGTAAAACAGCTCGAAAAAGCGACAACTGCTGATCGGAATATGCATCAATACGTTGATTGAGAAGCAGAATCTGTCCTTCCGATGACGTAATCTCTCGGGTACATAGCTTGAGAAGCGTTGACTTCCCCGCCCCATTGGCCCCAACAATCGCCAGCAACTCACCCGGTTTTGCCTGAAACGAAACGTTGTTGAGTAATTGACGATTGCGTATACGATACGATAGGTTCTTGACTTCCAGCATTCTAGTTCACTTTTAACTGATCGACTGACGTCGCTGTTTGAATAAAATCCACAGAAAAACGGGTGTACCTAATAAAGCAGTCAGGATGCCAATGGGCAACTCGGCCGGAGCAACCAGCGTTCGGGCCAGTGAATCGGCAAGTGTAAGCACGATAGCTCCACCCAGGGCTGAGCCAACTAGTACGCGCCGGTGGTCGGAACCCGCTCCCATACGTATCAGATGCGGAATGACCAGCCCGACAAAACCAATGATACCAGCAACGGCAACGGACGTACCAACCGCCATTGTTGAAAAGATAATGACTTGCCGTTTTATGCTTTTTAAGTTGATACCCAGCATGCTTGCCTGACTCTCGCCGAGCGCAAGCAGGTTTAATGATTTAGCTAAGCGGGGAATACCAAATAAGGCGATAACCGTGAAGGGGAGAATACCCAAAACAGAGGTCCAACTGGCGCCACCTAAACTGCCCAGGCTCCAGAATGTAATGTTGCGAAGCTGCTCATCCGTAGCCAGATACGTCATAATCCCGGTTAGAGCCCCCGACAAGGCGTTGATGGCGATCCCGGTCAGAAGCATAGTCGTAACGAGCGACTTGCCCGCCATTCGTGAAATGCGATATACCAAGAAAGCAGTCAGACTGGCACCGATAAAGGAAACCACCGACAGCGCATACATACCCAGAATACCCGTGAGTGTTGTAAAGAAACTGACTTCGAGCACAATCATGGTTACGGCGGCTAAAGAAGCACCCGCCGAAATGCCAATCAGGCCCGGATCGGCGAGTGGATTCCGAAAAAGCCCTTGAATAGCCGCTCCCGAAATCGCTAATCCTGATCCAACCAATACGGCCAGGCAAACCCTTGGTAACCGAATCGCCAAAAGAATGGCCATTTTTGACTCATCGACGGTCGTTGCATAGCCAAATGCTTTGCCGATAATTAGCCAGATTTCGTAGGGCGTGATACGTACCGCGCCGATGCCAACCGAAAGAACAACCGTTGCCAAAAGCCCAATGACCAGCGAAGGCATCAGCCACGGATTAATTGTGGTTCTGAGGACGGACTTTTTCGTCGATGGCTTTTTCGTAAGCGGGCTGATTGTTGCGGTGGTCGAATCCATACGTACTACGCTTTAGGTTTCTGACTGATTTTTTGGGATAACTCCTGTAACGCTTTTCCCAGACGAGGGGAGAAGCCACTTAACAGATGCCCATCCATCACAATAACGCGGCTATTTTTACCGGCATTGGTTTGCGCAATGCCCTGCACGGCCAATAAACCAGCCGTACCGCCTAAACTTTCCAAACCGCTATCGAACAGCAAAATGACGTCGGGATTGGCCGTCACGAGGGCTTCGGCGGTGAGGGGTTTGTAGTTTTCGAAATCGGGCGTAGCATTGACGCCACCGGCTAGTTCGATCATTTTCTCGATGGGCGTTCCCCGGCCCGATACCATCATGGTTCCCGTGCCCCGTGCATAAATGAACAACACTTTGGGACTATTGGGTGCTTTCTTAACCTGCGCTAAATCCGACTCCAGTTTCTTGATGAGGGGCTTGGCTCGAGAGCCAACCTGGCAGGTTGTGGCAATATCCTGAATGAGTTTTTTCGTCCCGGCAACACTGAACTCCTGCTGGAACGTAATGACTTTGATTCCCGCCGATTTGATCTGTTCGATCACTTCCGATTTCGTGCCTGCATTCGTTGAGGTCAGTACCAGCGTTGGCTTCAGCGAAATAACACCTTCGGCCGAGATGCTCCGGTTGTGCCCAACTTTCGGGAGTTTTTTCAGGGTTTCGGGATACGTACTGGTTACATCGACGCCGATAATGAGTGATTGTAATCCCAAATCGCAAAGGATTTCGCTGACAGTTCCGTCTAACGAAACAATACGTATGGGTTCGTCCTGAGCTGGCCTGGCAGCAAGTGCATAGCTGCTCCCCATGAGGAACACCACCAGGAGGCAGGCGAACCAGGTGGCTGAAAATGAATGCTTGGTCATAATGATCTTAGGGTTGTTTTGTAAGGCTAGTAGGCTTTGCGGGAAAAGTGCCTTGCCATGAAGCAGATGCTACAGGCAAGACACTCTTGCAGTTAAGGGTAAGGTTGAAAATAACTAGACGGCCGCTTTCTTGACCAGCTTGAACTCGATTTTTGGTTTGCCACGCTCACCCCCATCTTGTGAGGTGAAGCTGACAAATTTGAGTTTGTAAATGTTTCCAGTAGCATCTTTCACTACGTAGAAGCGGTCGGTTTTCACGCCTACAGTACCCGTCGTTGCCCGCCAGTTAGAGCCAATAACCATCCTGTCATTTTTAAAGGTGGTGGTGGCAATGTTGCTTTCGGCATAAGCGTCATAGGTAACCGCACTTGTAAGTAATTCGGCTGCTGTTACACCACCCAGCGTATTGATAAATACTTGATCCGCAAAGTAATAGGGGATGTCGTTGGTGCCGTCGCTGGTTTTGTTCATGCCACCCGTCCACTCAATATCCCAGCGTGCTTTGGCTGGCTCTACGTTAATTGTAGCACCCGTATCAAATGAAACGAATTGGAAATTATAGGTAGCGTCTTTAGTGATCGAAACGGTTTTGAAAGTCGTTTCTTTGATACCGGCGTATTGGAGTGTATAGCCTGTTGTTCCGTTACGTAACACTCTGACTTTCATCCAGGCCCGTGCGGCAACACCGCCACCCGTACCGCGGTTAATAATAAACACTTTATTGTCGGCATCCGTAGCGGAGATACTTGGAATGACCGTTTTTGTAAGGTCGCCTGATACGTCGTCAATTAGTTTTAAACCGGCAGGATCAAAATTGCTCACGTTAAGGACTAGACCAACTGTATCGGCAGCGGTTACCTGTGTTAAATCGTTCTTGGTCAGGGCAATAGCGGCTGCCCCTGTCGTATTATTTAAAATTACGCGGAAATCGGTGCCCGAGTAAAAACCCAGGTCCCAAGCAGCCCGCTTTACAGCTATGGCCTCATTGTTACTCAAATCCGCAAATACCGAATTGATTGCACTTGAACCCCCCGTGCCTCCATCTAGCGTCAGGGCCGTTCCATCAGAAACGATTGAGGTGAATTTAACGGTAAGTTGTTTGGTCGTTCCAAGGATCACCGGACTCGCTGCCGACGTGATCGTAAAGCCCACGGTTTCGCTGCCGTTCAGAAAGAGATTATCGGCTTTGGTCAGCTTAAATGAAACTTCACTGCTAGCTGCCGGAATGGTCAAATTCAGAAGGTTACCCGTGGCTGCGGGTGTGGTAGTGAATTGAGTTCCGTAAGCAATGCCAGTGGGGGTTACCTGAACGACGACCGGTACGGCTACATCGGTGGCTCGCGTCAATTTAAGTTTAATCGTAACCTCTTTCGTGGCCGCATCAGCACCTTGTTCAGCACTTTCAAACTGTACTAAATTGTCGGGTAGTGGGGGATCGCTTTCCTTACAGGCACTAAACACGCTAACGAACGCCAGAACGAAGAATAATGAGAAAATACGTTTCATGATTGGGGGAGTTTTATAGACTTAAGTGATGGTAGTTGAGTGCGTATTATCAGTTTTTATACCATTGGAAACTGAGACCCAGAAAATAAGAACGACCATAGCTAACGGGCGCTGGACCGCTCGAACTGTGCGCACCGCCCGTGTCGGTCGACGAATTGGCCAGGCGGGTGATGTTGAATAGATTTTTAATGCCGGTGGTAAGTGTCAGATACTTAGCAATCGGTTTGGTGAGTGTTAAGTCGGCCCAATGAAAGGCCGCTATTTCGGTTAACGTAGCCGATACGTTGCCGTCGGTGGTTGCTGTTGCCAGATAACTGGGGCGTTTGCCAGAATATTTATAGAAGAAACTAACTTTGGTATCGATTTTTCTTAGCGTATAGGTCAGGTTCGTGTTGACTTCTGGCGACCACATGAACGACGGTGGCATACCACCTACGTAGTTGATTGTATCGGTTTGGGTCAGTAGGTTGTTGTATCGGCCGATGTACGAGAATCCAACTGTTGCTTGTAAATCTTTCCAGGAAAAAACGTTTTCCAACGTAATACCCGTCGTTTTGAATTTGTCGATGTTGATATTCATCGAAACTCTGGGGTCACTGGGGTCAATTCCGTAGCTAATCAGGTTGTTGAAAACGTTGTAGAAAGCCCCGAGCGTCGATTTGAATTTAGGGCTTGCCTGCCATGCCAGCGATCCATTGAAACTGTTCGAGTTTTCGGCTTTCAGATTAGGATTCCCACGAATGGAGTGACTGGCGTCGAAGAAGTTGAAATACAGTTCACGTAGTGCGGGTGACCGGAAACCACGAGCGTAGGCTAATCGCAAGTCCAGATTATTAGCGAGCGCGAACTTGGTGTTAAGGGAAGGAATAACTGGTGGTGCGTCGTAGACCGAGTTTTTGATGAATCGCAAACCCGGACGAATGCTAACGCGAGCGGTTGGATTCAGTGTCGATGAGACGAAAAAGGCGTAATCGTTGATGGTAGGCGAACCCAGAATACGGGCACCGGAAGAAGCATCCAGATTAATGTCGATACCAGGCTGTACCGAAACGGCCGATGATACTTTATAGGAGGCAGTTGCGCGATACGTCTGGCTGGTGAATTTTGATATATCCTGCTCGCCTTGTCCCAGCGAAAGAGTACGTAGGCCAGTGGTTAAATCCAGAATTGTCGTTTGTGTCCGACGCTGATAATCGGTGTATGACGCTTGCCCATTGAGTTGAAGGCGATCACTTAGTTTCCAGTCTCCCTGTAGCTGATGAACGTACCGGTGCGTAATGTATTTCTGATCGCTGGCCTGGTGCGTATTTACATTTTCGGCTCCCTGGCTTAGCAGGGTTTCTTTCAGCGCGTCCAGCCGATAATAAATGTTTACGTTTTCTGTTCGGTACCCGACTTTACCATGTCCGAATAGCTGATCTTTCGGTAACCAGTCTTTCGCGCGACCTTCAGACAAACCCTGCCAACCACCGAACGTATTGTTGGTTACGCCAGTCGATATGTTCCAGCCTTTCTTTTGCCATGTAACACCCACATTCTGAAGGTGTACGCCCTGACTGTTCAGCAGTTTATATTCTTTATTCGCGGTTTCCTCCTGAACTCGTGCAGTGACGCCGAGACGCTCATTACCTGGCTTCCTGGTGATGATATTGATAACGCCCGCCAGTGCATCCGAGCCATACGAAACCGACATAGGACCTTCCACAATCTCAATACGTTCGATACTGTTAACGTCGATCTGGTTCAGGCTTTCCCGCGTATCCCCCCGGTCAACCATTGGGAGACCGTCCAGCAGAATTTTTACGTTACGTCCTGACATACCCATGAGCTGAACATCGGTTGTGCCCAGTGTATTGTCATTTGAAAAGCGGAACCCTAGTTCATTGTTCAATACACCGATTACGTTGACGGCACCGCGTAGGCGTATACGTTCACTGTCGATGACGCGCACATTATAAACCGATTTCCTGAGTGATTGCGGTTCGTATTGACCCGTTACCACTACTTCGTTTAATTGGTTTTTGGATGGGTTTAGACGAGTAGTAAAGGATGTATTTTTATTGTTTCCTATGCGGATGGATTGGCTAACGGATTCATAACCAATCATTGAAATGTGTAATTCGTGCTTTCCTTCGGCCAGCTTATCGAGCAGAAAGTTGCCAGCCTTATTAGTTGTTGTGCCTACTTCCGTGCCTTTCACACGTACCGTTGCAAAGGGGGCAGGTGAGCCATCCGATAAAAAAATCGTCCCCTGAACACTGCCGTTTAGTTGCTGTGCCGACAGATTATGCATGGACAGGAACGCGAATAAACCAAACAGAAGCAAGGGAGTAATTTTATTATTCATTGGAATCAGCGTTACGGATTTCTTCGAAGTTGTCAGAAGTGAGAATCTTCACTGTATTTATTATTATTGAGACTAATTTTAAATAGTACGCAAAAGTAAAGTAGTATTCGGCAAAATCAAGCCTTGCTTAGACTATTTCTAAATAAAAAGTGCTTTATGCCTTAAAAATTGGCGAAGAGTGAACCTGTTTTCTACAAGGCCAAAGCGAACAATCGACTACTGAAGCGGGAACGTTTACGCTGAGAGGCTACATCTGTTAGCATTTGGTAACGTAGCATTCAGTATGTACCATAAAAAATCGGCAGCCGGTCAGGAATATTCCTGACCGGCTGCCGATTCTGTTTAATCTAATTTCTAGGCTTTTAAATTAATTTTCTTCCCTGTTTCAGCGGCTTGATAAATTGCCTGTAACAGTCGTGTGTCACGTAGGCCTTCTTCGCCGGTTATATGGTCGGGTAATTTTTTGCCATCGAGTAAGTCTTTGCATACGCCATCCATGTGGGCAGCCTGGTGGTTCACGACTGGCATCTCGATGGGACCTTTGCTGGTACGGCCTTTTAACGGACCATACCCGAAAGCAGGGGATAATTCAAACCAGCCTTTTTCGCAGGAAGCGTAGAGTCGTTCAACGCCCGATATATAACTAGTCGTCGAATTGGAAACCGCACCGCTCGGAAATTCAAACTGCCAGAACATCGTCTCCTCGACATCCTTAAATTTTACGGGGTCAGTTTTAGGGCCGAATTGTGCAGTCACCGAAATAGGTTCCTCGCCGGTTACGTAGCGGGCTCCCTGTACGGCGTATATGCCTACGTCCATGAGCGGACCACCACCAGCCATACTTTTCTTCAAACGCCACTGATTTGGATCGCCACTCCGAAAGCCATCACTACTTTCAACAAACTTAACCGCTCCGAAAACTTTTTCCCGACCCAACCGCATAACTTCCTGTGTGAATGGTTCATAATGGAGTCGGTAGCCAATGGCTAACTGCTTATTTGCTTTTTTGCAGGCATCGATCATATTCTGGCAGGCCTTGGGCGTAATCGCCATGGGTTTCTCGCAAATGACATGTTTCCCTGCTTGAGCTGCCCGAACAACATATTCCTCGTGCATCGAGTTAGGCAACACAACATAGACTACGTCAATGTCTTTATTATCGGCAATGCGGTCGAAGGTTTTATAATCGTAGACGTTTTCCTTCGGGATGTTATATTTCTTCATCCACTCGTCTGCCTTCGATGGTGTACCCGTCACAATTCCCGCCAATCGGCAGTTTTGCGTTTGTTGTAGAGCAGGAGCGAGGAGATTTGCGCTGTAATACCCCAATCCTACCAACGCAATTCCTAGTTTCTTACCGGGTTGGAACAAATTTGAGCCATCGGGCTCGGTAAACAAAGATTGAATACGTTCGTACTCGCTCTGGTACGAAAGATTGTCGGCATGACCGAGAAGCGGCAGAGACAAGGCTGATGCGCCCATGCCAAGGCTTCGCAAAAAAGTACGTCGGGAATTGAGTTCGTGGTTTTTCATGAATAGCCGGTTGTTGACACTCGGTAAAGCTCGACTGAAATGCGATACGTACCATAGCCCATAAAAAAGTACCGAAGCTGGTTTTTCTACCACTCTTCGGTACTACTGTTGTTCACTATTCAGGAAACAAGCTTAAATAATGGCTATTTGAATCTCAGTTACGCAATTCGCCATATTTTCAAAATCAACTTTACTATAAACCTCACGAATGCGGCCGTCACTCTGATAACCATCCCGATAGAGTTGAGCAAAAAGCACAGTATATAGTTCGCCCAAGTCGCTCCACGGTCCGGTGTAGTTGTAGGATACACACCGAAATGACGGAAAGACCTGATAGGTAAATTGGGCAGATGGCCTATCTGGTTGGTTAATAGGCAGGGCAATCTCCAGTTGGAATTCATTTGTTTCGTCGCCATTAACACCCGTATAAACCCACTGTATAGGTCCCGTTACGTCCAAATTTAGCCGGGCAGCTTCATAGTGAAGATTTTCCGCTACGCCACCAACATGCTGTGAGAGCGTCAGCAACGTAGCACACGTAGTGAAGGTGAGCGCTGTAAAGGCTGGTATTTCCGTTACTTGTAAAGCATTTTCAAGAATTGACAGTTGCGTTGTCATGATTTGTGTTGGGTTTTGTAAATGACCGTAACAAAAATCGGTTGGCATAGTGACAGCGGTATGTCAATAGGGATTGGTAAAAACCAATGTAATTAAAAAGGCCGCTTTCCTCATTGGAAAACGGCCTATATTGAGGCTTATAAGGTTACAGGCCGGCTTCTAATCAAATTAAAAAATATATTTGTTCTCTTCAATCATAGCATCGGCAATCTGACGGCGGGCATCTTTGAGGTTCAGGGGCTCAATTTTGGTAAACCGTTTCATGCCCATCAGCATACCCCGTAATTCATCTCCTTCGGCAAAGGACGTAACCGCTGCCCGACCCGCGCTATTAACTTTCTCAACGGCTTCGTGCAAATACACCAGCGCCATTTGCTTTTGTAGGGCAACAGCTTCTTCACCTTTTAGCCCAATCAATTTTTCAACACGTAGTAACACCGATTCGGCTACGTAAATCTCGATGGCCATGTCGGCTACGTTCATCAGAATTTCCTGCTCGTTCGATAAGGTCAGCATAAATTTCTGCACAGCGGCACCTGCCACCATCAGCGCAGCTTTCTTCAGATTCCGAAGTACTTTTTTCTCGGCAATGAATATGCCTTCCTCCTCATCCGAGCTGAAATCAGGAATAGACATAATTTCTTTGGCAACGGCCATAGCTGGTCCCATCAAATCGAGTTCGCCTTTCATGGCTCGCTTCAACAGCATATCCACGACCAGCATCCGGTTGATTTCGTTGGTTCCTTCGAAAATCCGGTTGATCCGGGCATCGCGATACGCACGGTCCATCGGTGCATCGGCTGAATAACCCATACCCCCGTATATCTGAACGCCTTCGTCAACAACATAATCCAGCGCTTCGGAACCGTGGACTTTCATGATGGCACACTCAATGGAAAACTGCTCGAGCGCCTTTAGTTTGGCTTTTGCATCGTCCATCCCCTGACTTTTCAGGTCTTCGATCAAGTCGTCGATGTTCTGGCCAGCACGATAAGAAGCTGTTTCTGACGCATAAATTTTCAGCGCCATTTCAGCCAGCTTATGCTTAATTGCCCCAAATTGAGATATAGCCGTTTTAAACTGTTTCCGTTCGTTCGCGTACCGCACTGCATTGTTAATAACCTCTTTGGAACCACCAACTGCCGCGATACCCAGTTTAATACGTCCAATATTTAGAATATTAACGGCAATTTTGAAGCCATTTTCGCGCTCGGATAACAGATTCTCAACAGGTACTTTAGTGTCGTTGAAGAAAATCTGACGCGTGTCGGAGCCTTTAATGCCCATTTTGTGCTCAGGCTCATTCATCGTTATACCTTCGTAGTCACGCTCCACAATAAATGCCGACAGGTTTTTGTCAGCATCAATTTTGGCAAAAACGATATACACGTCAGCGAATCCGCCGTTGGTAATCCACATTTTTTGTCCGTTTAGGACGTAGTGTTTTCCATCTTCGGTTAATGTAGCTTTGGTCTTACCCGAATTAGCATCCGAACCAGAATCGGGTTCCGTAAGACAATAAGCAGCTTTCCATTCGCCAGAAGCCAGTTTTGGTAAGTACTTCGATTTCTGATCCTCATTACCATAATATACAATTGGCAACGTACCAATGCCCGTATGTGCTGATAAAGCCACCGAAAACGAATGGCCTGCACCCGTCACTTCAGCTACCAGCATGGACGTATTGAAATTGGTACCAAAACCGCCATATTCTTCTGGAACAGAGGTGCCAAGAATTCCTAGCTCACCGGCTTTGTCCATTAAAGATGAAATCAGTTCTGGGGACTTAGCGTTATCAATCTCGTTTAAACGTGGCCAGATTTCTCGCTCCAGAAATTCTCGGCACGTAGCCGCAATCATCTGCTGTTCTTCCGTGAATTCTTCAGGTATAAAGACCTGTGATGCTTCAGTTTCTTTGATCAGAAATTCGCCACCTTTAATGGAAGCTTTTGGTTCTGCCGCGATCATGTTCTAATGGGTTTATTATGCTTGCATACTAATTCGTTAACAAATAAAATCAATTCAAAATTAGTATGCAAGCATACTAATAAGATTTTAAGAACGAATATAGATGACACTAAACAAAATTTCCCGAATGCTCTGAGCTTTCGGGAAATTGAGCTACAACGATCTTAATGTGCTGTTTGATTGAGATAGGCTGCTCTAATTTAAGCGTTCAAAAATTCCGGCAACGCCCTGACCACCACCTACGCAGGCCG
This sequence comes from Spirosoma endophyticum, assembly GCF_900112365.1. Classification (GTDB taxonomy): domain Bacteria; phylum Bacteroidota; class Bacteroidia; order Cytophagales; family Spirosomataceae; genus Spirosoma; species Spirosoma endophyticum. The sequence continues at coordinate 177,099 of NZ_FOLQ01000003.1, forward strand.
AAACCATACCGTATTTCTGATCACGACGACGCATTTCGTTCAATAATTGAACCGACAAACGTGCTCCCGTTGACCCGAGCGCATGACCAAGCGCAATGGCTCCACCGTTTGGATTTATTTTGCTACGATCAAGATCTAATTCCTGAATGACGGCCAGCGATTGAGCAGCAAAGGCCTCATTCAATTCTATAAGATCAATGTCGTCCTGTTTCAGACCCGCCTTTTTGAGTGCGATCGGGATAGCAGCTACAGGTCCGATCCCCATAATACGGGGTTCAACACCTGCTGTAGCGTAAGACACCATGCGGGCAACTGGTTGTAAGTGTAGCTCATTTATTAACCGTTCCGACATGACGACTACAAAGGCCGCTCCGTCTGAAGTCTGTGATGAGTTGCCGGCTGTCACTGAGCCACCGGCTGCAAAAACCGGTTTTAGCTTGGCCAGCCCTTCAGCACTGGTATCTTTTCGTGGACCTTCGTCTTGAGCAACAGTCCACTCACGAGTTTTTTTCTTATTGCTCTCCGTATCGAAATACGTTTCACTCACTTTAATCGGGACGATTTCGTCAATGAATTTACCATCTTTCTGCGCTGCCAGTGCTTTCTGGTGTGATTCGTAAGCGAATTCGTCCTGGGCATCGCGGCTGATATTGAATTGTTGAGCAACCTGCTCGGCGGTCAATCCCATCCCGATGTAGTAGTCTGGGTGGGTTTTCGCGATTTCATAGTTCAATGCTGTCTTCCAACCCATTACCGGCACCATCGACATAGATTCGGTACCGCCAGCAATAATACAATCGGCCAGACCAGCATGAATTTTGGCCGAGGCAATCGCAATCGCTTCCAGACCCGAGCCACAATACCGGTTAATGGTCATGCCTGGGACGCTGTTTGGCAGCGAAAGAAGGGCGATGTACCGGGCAATCTGCATACCTTGTTCAGCTTCGGGTACGGCATTGCCTACAATAAGATCTTCAACGCGGGCAGGATCAAGAGTAGGAACCTGACTTAATAAATGCTTAATAACTTCAGCCGCCATATCATCAGGGCGGGTAAAACGGAGTCCGCCACGGGGGGCTTTTCCCACAGCAGTACGGTATCCGGCTACAATGTATGCGTCCATAAAAGCAATGTTGATTTACTGGTTAAGCAGAAAATTTATCTATTAACTACTTCTCTTGGGGAATAATTACAAACCTACTGAAAATTGTTATGCAAGCATACTATCTTAATCGGGATTTATTTAGTTTTAATGGTATATGTGATTTCAACGTTTTTAATGAAAAAAGCCGCTCAATGAGCGGCTAAAAAATCATTATAATCAGTAAAGTCAGATAAATTCCCTAGGGCCACCTGTGCGGTTAAAAATGACGATCACCCGTTTCACGCTTGCCCAACATCACAGCGCCAACCATCGCTATCAAAAACAGCACAGAAGCTAGCTCAAACGGTAAGATGTAATCACTGTAGAGTAGATTTCCTAACGTTTCTACTAGGCCGGTTTTGCTATTAAAGGGTGTCGTAGAACTCACTGTTGGCACTTGCGCGCTTTTTGCCCGGAAAATAGTAATAAGCATCACCATTAGTAAGCCACCAACAATTACCGATGCCATCTTGGTTAGATTTGTTTTTGACTCTTCATCGTCTTTCCGCAGGTTCAGAAACATAATCGTAAAGAGAAACAAAACCATGATGGCCCCGGCATAAACGATAATATTCACCGCAGCCAAAAATTGGGCATTCAATAAAATGTAATGACCCGATAGACAGAAGAACGTAGCAATCAAGGCTAATACGCTGTAAATCGGGTTCCTGGCTGTTACAACGCCAATAGCACTGAATAAAGTGAGCGCTGTCAGAATTAGAAATAAATAGCCGGTGCCCGTTAAGCCTTTAAAGAAAGTAATTATCTCAGTCATGGTTGATGCTCAAATAAGATCAAGAATGGTCAGGAATTGTCAAATGCCGTCGGAAAGTCTTTACAATTTCTGACGGCATTTGATTATACTCGACAGTTTGTTAAGTCGCGGCCCGAGTTAGGCTGGGTTCGGTTGGTGTTGCATTTACTTCGGGATTGGCAACGCGAATGTAGCGGTCATCCATATTTTCAACCAGGCGATCCTTGCCATAGATTACCTCATCGCGTTCCAGGAAAACTGGTACCATAAGATCATGTCGTAGATAAACGGCTTGTTTGGGGCAAGCTTCTTCGCATAGACCACAGAAAATACAACGTAGCATGTTGATTTCATAAACAGCTGCGTATTTCTCTTCCCGGTATAAATTCTCTTCGCCTTTTTTACGCTCGGCAGCTACCATTGAAATGGCTTCGGCTGGGCAAGCAACTGCGCACAGGCCACAGGCCGTACACCGCTCACGGCCTTGTTCATCGCGCTTCAGAATATGATGACCTCGATAGATTGGTCCCAGGTATCTTTTTACCTCGGGATATTGAATCGTCGGCTTTTTGCGAAAGAAGTGGCTGATTGTGATGGCAAGCCCACTAATAACAGCAGGCAAATACATCTTCTCGGCCAGCGTCATTTCCTTATTGCTGACCTGTTTGGAGCGGGTTGTTAGTTGCATTCTTTTCAGTTTTTCGGTTTTGGTTGATTGTCACATGGTTTGTTTTGCGTCAGCCAACAAAAACGAAAGCTTAAACCAGTTGAGTTAAACTGTTCGTTGCGGAATAGCCTCTCGTTTCGGAGCACGGGCTGTTGACATCACGGCCAGAACAATCATGACAATCGCAATCAGCCAGGTGGCGTATTTGAAATTATAGAGCAAACCAGCTCCCGTGATCACTACGTTAAGTATGGCCAACGGAATAAACGTCTTCCAGCCCAGGTTCATTAGTTGATCATACCGAAAACGTGGTAGCGTCCAGCGAACCCACATGAAAAAGAAAATGAAAAAGAAAATCTTGCTGAAGAATACGGCGATTCCAATAACTGTCGCTACGTTATGTCCGGCTATTGCTCCCATTGATTTTTCAAGAGCCGCGTTGACTTCGTTAATGAAGGGGTAATGAAAACCACCGAAATACAGCGCTGAAACAAACGCCGATGACACGAACATGTTGATGTATTCGGAGAACAGATAAAGCCCCAGTTTCATCGAGCTATATTCTGTGTGATAGCCTCCAACAAGCTCCGTTTCGCACTCCGGCAAGTCGAATGGGGTTCGGTTACATTCTGCAAACGAGCAAGTCAGAAAGATGACGAAACCCAGTGGTTGCGTGAAAATATTCCACTCAAAAAAACTGGCTTGTTCATCAATAATGGCACGTAATGATAACGAGCCCGACATCATCAGAATGGCAATGAGCGACAGGCCCAGGGCAATTTCGTAACTGATATTCTGTGAAGCGGCCCGGATGGCACCCAACAACGAGAATTTATTGTTCGACGCCCAGCCACCAACCATAACGCCATATACACCAAGGGAGACAACCCCAAAAATGTAAAGTACGCCAATATTAATTTCAATGCCCTGAACATTTACTTCGTAATTCACCTTGTCCCAGACAAAGCGAATGCTATCGCCAAAGGGAATAACGGCACTCGACATTAAGGCCGTTAGCATAGCTAAGCAAGGACCAAGTATAAACAGCGATTTGCTGGCCTGCGATGGAATAAAGTCTTCTTTGAAGAAGAGTTTACCCGCATCGGCAATGGGTTGTAGCAAGCCCCAGGGACCCGCTCTGTTTGGGCCAAGACGATCCTGGAGAAATGCAGCTACTTTACGTTCTGCGTAGGTCGAGTAAGTGGCAATCAAGAGCGATATCCCGAAAATGGCCAGAATAATACCCCCTTTAACTAATAATACGGTTAAGTCCATTTTGAATAATTTTCAGTTGTCGGTTTCAATTGGCTGATACGGAACTGGAAACCGAAGTTAGTTATGCACTAAACATCTCAAGGTTCTGGGTCCAGTGCAGATGGCAATACTTTAGCAAACCGTTCTGGTGCCAATTGCTGAATGCCTAACTGCGATGTATCCCGCTCGTCGTGTATGGCTTTGTATTCAGCGGCCGCTAAACGTTGGCCAAATGCTGGTTTGACCGTATCGGCCCGGTATTTGTTAGCCGAGATCACTGAACTCCGCGATATTTTCGTTGGCCCTTCAATCGTCCAGTCGCTGGTTTTCTTCTTCTCGAAGCGACAGGTGTTGCAGATGAATTCTGTTACTTCGTTCCACTCATTTTTGCGGGCGGTTACGCGAATTACGTCCTCACCTCTATACCAGAGTGTTACGTTGCCAGAGCAGGTTGGACAATCACGATGGGCGTCGACAGGTTTGGAAAACCACACCCGATTTTTAAAACGATATGTCTTATCGGTTAATGCGCCTACTGGGCATACGTCGATCACGTTTCCAGAGAAATCGTTATCAATTGCTTTTTCTATATACGTACCAATCTCAGACGCATCACCCCGTCCCAACACGCCATGAACCCGTTTGTTTGTGATCTGATCGGCTGTAAATACGCACCGATAGCACAAAATACAACGAGTCATGTGCAACTGAATGTACGGGCCAATATCTTGTTTCTCGAATGTGCGACGCTCTTCTTCGTAACGAGTTGTTACTTTACCATGGTCAAACGCAAAATTCTGGAGATCGCATTCGCCCGCCTGATCACAGACTGGGCAATCGAGGGGATGGTTCAATAAGAGAAACTCAACAATACCATTACGGGCATCAATTACCTGCGGATTCGTTGTGTTTTCGACGATCATACCATCTTGTACTGCTGTTAGACAAGAGGCTACTAGTTTAGGCATTGGACGTGGGTCTTTTGCTGACCCAGCGGCAACACGTACCAGACACGCCCGACACTTACCTCCACTTGCTTTCAAGGGCTGATAATAACACATTGCTGGAGGAGCCACCTCTGGGCCGATTTTGCGGGCGGCCTGCAAAATGGTCGTTCCTGGTTCTACCTCAACCTCAATTCCGTCGATAGTGACTTTTAACAACTGTGGCTTTACGTCTTCCATATATATCGTAGTGCGGCTGAGAAGCCGCAGGTCAATCATTGCTAAGCGGCTTTCGGCCGCACTACTTTTTTATACCAAGGCCATTTCTCCCTTGTAAACAGCTCCGGGCTTAGTGGCTTCAGACGGGTTATCAATATGCCACTGAAACTCATCACGGAAATGTCGGATAGCACTAGCAACAGGCCAGGCAGCCGCATCGCCAAGGGGGCAAATAGTATTTCCTTCGATTTTTTTCGCTACGTCGACCAGCAAATCAATGTCCTGCTGATGCCCGTGACCATATTCGATACGGTGCAGGACTTTTTCCATCCATCCCGTTCCTTCGCGGCAGGGGCTACACTGACCACAGGATTCATGATGATAAAAACGTGAGAAATTCCACGTATTACGCACAATGCAGGATGTTTCATCGAATACAATGAAACCTCCAGAGCCCAGCATAGTACCCGTTGCAAAGCCTCCATCCGATAGGGATTCATAGCTCATTAAGCGCTTTTCTCCATTGGCTAATGTTAATGCCAAGTTGGCGGGTAGAATGGGAACCGAGGAACCTCCGGCGACAAGCGCCTTGAATTTATGTCCTGGCCGGATGCCACCACACCATTCATCGGCATAGAGAAAATCTTCGACTGGAAGACCTAGTTCAATTTCGTAAACCCCTGGCTTTCTGATATGACCCGACGCTGAGATCAGCTTAGTCCCCGTGCTACGTCCAATACCAACGGCAGCATAGGCATCTCCTCCGTTGTTGACAATCCAGGCCGCAGTGGCGATGGATTCGACATTATTAACGACAGTTGGGCTTTGATATAGGCCCTTTACGGCTGGAAAAGGCGGTTTGTTGCGAGGGTTTCCTCGTTTTCCTTCCAGCGATTCGAGCAAAGCTGTCTCTTCACCACAGATGTAAGCGCCACCACCCGGTTGTACAACCAGTTCGAGGTCGTAGCCGGTACCAAGAATATTTTTACCTAGAAAACCCTTTGCTTTCGCTTCGGCAATGGCTTTTTCAAGGATATTAATAACGTACATTAACTCACCCCGAACGTAGATGAACGACTTATTTGCACCAAGCGCAAACGATGAAACAATCATTCCCTCAATGAGTAAATGGGGAATGTTTTTCATCAGGTAGTGGTCTTTGAACGTACCTGGCTCCGATTCATCAGCATTGCACACAAGGTAACGGGGGACGCCTTCTGGTTTAGCTAGAAAACTCCATTTCATTCCCATGGGAAAGCCAGCGCCACCCCGGCCCCGAACGCCCGCCTTTTTAACTTCTTCAACAATGGCTTCGGGAGTCATTGTTTTTAATGCCTTTTCAACGGCGGTATAGCCACCTTGCTTCCGGTAAACATCAAAAGTTTCGATGCCGGGAACGTTGATATGTTCGGTTAATATTTTGGTAGCCATGTGGTTATTTCGACAATTCGTCAATAATCTCGTCCACGCGTTCGTTGGTCAGGTGCATGTAATATTTCTCCCGAACCTGAAATACGGGACCCATACCACAAGCTGCCAAACACTCCACTTCTTTAAGTGTAAACTGGCCATCTACTGTTGTTTGGCCCGTATCAATGCCAAGCCGCTGCTTCAGATGGTCGTAAACTTCTTCTCCACCCATCAGGCAACATGGCCCTGTTCGGCAGTACTCAATAACATGCTTCCCAACGGGATTGATATGGTACATGGTGTAGAACGTTGCCACCTCATATACTTCAATCGGCTGAATGTCAAGCATCCGTGCTACGTAGTCCATGCCCTCGGGGCTGGTCCAGCCTTCCTGTTCCTGCAATAGATGGAGCAAAGGCAATAACGCCGATTTTTGCTTACCCGCCGGATAACGGGCTATGATTTCCTGCGCCTTCACCAATCGTTCGGGCGTAAATTGTACAGCAGGGTTGGTTTCAGTTGTCATAGGTTACGGCGGATTTTATGCGTCTAGTTCGCCTGCAATGACGTTCATGCTACTCATAATCACAATGGCATCAGAAAGCGTCAGTCCTTTACACATTTCTGGATAGGCCTGGTAATAAATGAAACATGGGCGACGGAAGTGTAACCGATATGGAGCCCGGCCGCCATCACTAATGAGGTAGAAGCCAAGTTCGCCATTACCGCCCTCAACGGCATGATACACTTCTCCAACTGGCGCGTCGATCTCACCCATCACAATTTTGAAGTGATAAATGAGTGCTTCCATGTTTTTATAAACTTCCTGTTTGGGAGGTAGATAATATTGTGGGGCGTCAGCATAGTAGGCACCTTCAGGCAAATTATTCATTGCCTGCCGAATGATGCGCATACTTTGCCACATCTCCTCGTTTCTGACCATAAAGCGGTCATACGTATCACCACTTTGCCCAACTGGAATGTCGAATTCAAAGTCCTGATAGGATGAATAGGGGTTCATGACCCGGACGTCATAATCTACACCTGCCGCCCGCAGGTTTGGACCTGTGAAGCCGTAACTTAATGCCCGCTCTGCCGAAATACCGCCAACGTTCACCACGCGATCCATGAAAATACGGTTTCGGTTGAACAGATTTTCAAACTCGGTCAGCACTTTCGGGAAACGATCCAACAGTTCATTAATCTTGCGGATAGCGGTAGGAGAGAGGTCCCGCTCCATGCCGCCAATACGTCCCATATTGGTAGTCAACCGAGCTCCGCAGATTTCTTCGTAAATCTCATAGATGTTTTCACGCTCCTGATAAATGTACAGGAAGCCCGTAAAGGCACCCGTATCTACGCCCAGAATCCCATTACAAATCAAGTGATCGGCCATACGGGCTAACTCCATCAGGATAACCCGAATATATTGCGCCCGCTTTGGAATTTCTATACCCAATAATTTCTCAACCGTCATGTGCCAGCCCATATTGTTGATAGGGGATGAGCAATAGTTCATTCGGTCGGTGAGGGTTGTAATCTGGTAGAATGGACGACGTTCCGCAATTTTTTCAAATGCCCGGTGGATATAGCCAATCGTCTGCTCCCCCGACACGATTTTTTCCCCATCCATTTGCAGAATGTTTTGAAAAATTCCGTGTGTGGCAGGGTGGGTAGGTCCCAGGTTAAGTGTCGTCAGTTCATTAACGTACTGAACCGGGCCTTGTTCGGCAGGCAAGTTCTTTTTGGTTATATTGAGTTCTTCAGAAACCATTTCTCAATGAGTAAAAGAGCAAAAGAGTGATGATGAATCAACAAGTTGGTCGATCATTCACTCTTTTGCGTTGTTTATCGTCCAAACAGAGAATCAATTTTATCTTCCCGGGTACCATCTTCCAGGGGGTATTCTTTACGCATAGGATGGTAATCCATCTCTTCCATATTCAAAATCCGGCGCAAGTCTGGGTGACCGTCAAAAATTACCCCAAACAAATCGAAGGTTTCGCGCTCCATCCAGTTCGCACTGGCGAAAAGTGGAATGGCGGTTGGAATATGGATGTCGTCTACCGACAAATAGACCTTTGTCCGAAGCCGGAAATTATTCGTAAGACTGTGTAAATGATAGACAACGCAAAACTCTTTACCAACAGAGTCGGGATAATGAATTGCTGTGATGTCAGTCAAAAAGCCGACCTGTAACGTTGGATGAGCTTTCAGAAAAGTTATCAGAGGAATGATCTGTTCCCGGCTAGTTGAAAACGTTAGCAGGTCATATGGATCATCAAAGTCACTAACGGCTTCGCCAAACTGATTTATGATTATCTGCGCAACTTCTTCGTTGGTCAGCATTTTTAAGTCGTGAATGAGTGAATGAGCGAATTTTCGAATAGCACGGGCGCTAATTCACTCATTATTGAATATTATAGGAATTCAGTAATTTCTGATACTCATCGGTATTGCGACGACGTAGCAACTCATTTTTGGCTAGTTCCTGAACCTGCATCACGCCATCCAGAATTTGCTCTGGACGAGGAGGGCAACCAGGCACATATACATCGACAGGAATGATCCGGTCAATACCCTGCAAAACACTGTATGTATCGAAAATGCCACCACTTGAGGCACAGGCGCCAATCGCTATAACCCAACGGGGTTCCGCCATTTGCAGATAAACCTGTTTGACGATTGGACCCATTTTCTTCGCTATTGTTCCGGCAACGAGTAACATGTCGGCCTGACGGGGTGAAAAGCTCGGACGCTCTGATCCGAAACGAGCCAGATCATAGGTTGAGGCCATCGTAGACATAAACTCAATACCGCAGCAGGAGGTCGCAAACGGCAATGGCCAGAGCGAATTCGCCCGGGCTAACCCAATTATTTTATCGAATGAAGTGGCTGAAAATCCCGGTCCATCATAACTTGCGGGGGCCTCAGCCAGTTTTATATCAGTTGCCATAAAACGTTGTAATTGCTTACTGTAACAACGATTAAATATGTCCTAAAATTCATTTATTAAGACCTATTCCCACTTTAATACACCCTTTTTGAGAATGTAATAGAAGCCAGCTAGTAATAAGCCCATAAACAGAACCATTTCTATAAAACCGGTCATTCCTAACCCTTTAAAGTTAACCGCCCACGGATATAAAAAGATTACTTCCACATCGAATAGAACGAACAGAATCGCAATCAGAAAATACTTGATAGAAATTGGAGTACGGGCGTCGCCTTGAACAGGAATACCGCACTCGAACGGATCGTCTTTTTTCTGGCTATGACGCTTTGGGCCGATGGCATGGGTTACAAGCATAGTTGTAACAATGAATCCCAGTGCTAAACCAAGTTGAATGAGTACCGGTAAATAATCAGCCGGAACGTAGGTTGCGTTCATATAAATAGTTGTGAAGACAGGTACAAATGTAGCGATAAAACCAATAAGCTCACGATAAGGGGCCTATTGTGCTAGGCACCAACTATATCTCAAAGATACAAAAACAGGCTTGCTTTATCAACTCTATTAGAACGACTTGAATGGGGTAAAATAGCTGAAGCCTTTCCTGTAGGAAAGGCTTCAGTCATAAAATGGAACGTATCAGATTATTTATTGATAATAAAGCGTCGTGAAATGTCAAAACCGGCCGACCGTACCCGCACCAGATACATTCCTTGGGCTAAACCCGAAAGGTCAAGCGCTTTACGTTCGTTAAAGGAAGGAACCTGTGTCGAAAATAGTAGCTGACCCGTCATTGAAACTACATCAACTTCAGCATCTTTAAGGTCTTCAAACGTTTCAAGTGTGACCATACCGGTAGTTGAGGGGTTTGGATAAACGCTCACTCCCCCATTCGATTGGTCGAACGTAAAGCCTTTAGGTGTACTATAATTCGAATAACAAGTCAAATTAGAGCCGTTACCTAAGGTAAATGTTGTTCTGGCACGGGCGGAGTAGTTGGATGAAACAATTACTTTCACTACAGCACTACTCTGCGGAATCAGTTCGCCACCTCGTTGCCAGTCAAATAGATCAGGCTGTCCACCGGTTGGTGTTGGCAAAACGGCTTGTAAAGTATAAGCCCCTATTTGCTCCACACTTGGCGTGGGTACTTTGGGCCGTACAGTTAGGTTTATGCTGGTCGGAGCTGATTTGCAACCGTAAACATTTACCGCCTGCAACGAGTAACTGCCCTCTTTGTTCAGCATAATAGTTCGACCGACAACTGCACTGGTACTAACGCCACTGGTGCTCGTCGTTCCACTGGTCCAAAGCCCTGTACTGTTTGTCGACGTATTTGCAATCAACGCCAAAGCAGAGTCAGCACAAATTTGCTGTTGACCAGCGATTGTAGCACTAAGGTTACTAACCCGCGATATTGTTGGCGTTACTGGCTGAATAGGGCTTTGTACATCAATGGCAGGCGATAAAGAGGTGTTGCCCACATTATCTTTCAGTATAGCCCGGTAAGTACCTGGCTGAGTAACCGTAATCGTTTGTGTGGTTTGACCTGAGTTCCAGGTATACGACTTATAGGCACTTGGCAGGCTAAGTGTCAATGTGTTATTGGCAGTGCCGCAGTTAACTGTAATTGCCGGTGGAGCTATTGGGGCTAGTGGCCGCGAGCTGGCAAAGAATACCGCATTCAGGCTTTCGTACCATGCTTGTCCTAATTGAACCAAGCCAGGGCCACCGAAGTGAACATCACCTTCATAACGCGGAATTTGAATATTATCCGTAAAGGGCCCCGCAAAAACGTTGTTGTTATAGGTATTAATTACGTCATTTTGCGCCTGAATAATGTTCTGACTTACCTTTCCTACGTTATACGATGACCTTGCCAATACCCAGGCCGGATACCGATCTGTATCTGCACGCGTTTTATTGACAATATACTGCATAAGGTCGCCATAATCTTTCCGTGTAGAATTCAAGGGGACGTTATCGTTTTCGCCTTGTTGCCACAGCACAGCCCGCAATCCCTGAAGCGAGCAATAATAACGTAGCGCAATCAGCAGATTAGCATAAGGCATTCCAGCTGGAAAATTCTCATTGGGCGTACCGATGGCAAATATGTTTTTAGTGATTTGACCATTAGCGCTTTCAGACCAGTTTCGAATAACCGTTCCAGACCAGGCAGTATTAATAAAGAGGACGGGTACGTTGAATTGTTTTACAAGCAGGTCACCTAGTGTTCCCCAACACCAGGCGCTCTGGCCACGGGGTCCAATTAATGCCGTTGCATTAAGCTGTTGGAATGTTGGCGCTGGTGGATCATTCAACGAATTTGCCGTAGTGTTGTCATAGGTTACGCAGTTGACACGATCGTCAGTGGCACCAACTGCCCCATAGCCCTGAAAGCCCTGTGCATTGGATTGACCGGTAACTATAAATACTTCGCCAACGCCGATCTTACGGACAACATCACTGCCTACTACCTTACCATCTGCAAATGCCTGCACCTCCACCCGGTACCAACCGCCTTTGGCCCGTATTGAACCTTGAAAAAGTCCTCCCTGTGGTTTTTTTTGAATGGTAACCCAGTCCGTATTTAAACCCTGTCCATTTTCTTCTGCCTGCACACGGGCCTGTACACTGTCGATTGGCTGATATAAACCACCCGACAAATAAATGGGAGTAGTGTTATCAGTTTCTCGCTGAAAGATGGCTCGGCTTCCAGGATACGTAATTTTAATTGCCTGGCTAGTGGTTTGAGCTGAAACCCGTAATCCCATGGTAATCAGACCAAATGCGAATAGGCGCAGTAAAAAATAATGGTTGTTCATTTCGTATCAATCAATGCCAGCTTTTGTATATCTGATTGCCAGTTCTAAAACTTAAAAACAATTTAAACAAAGCCAGACTGCTCTCAATCACCGTGTTTAGTAGACAATCCGCTAAATGCGATTTCCCGGTAAAATGCAAATTTAAAGCTAATTTTTAAGATTGAACGGTCAATTGGAGATTAATATTACAATCCGAGTAGAATCCGTTTAGAAACATCGAAATCGCTTGACTTTACATGTAGTATATAATGACCTGACGGCAAGCCCGTTAAGACAAGCTTTTGACGGTCATTTAATAGAGGAACGGTCGTTGTAATAACTTCCTGACCCGTTAATGTATAGATCGTAATGACTGCATTTACCAGATCTGCCTGAGTTTCTACCAATACAATTTTATCCGGGTTAGGATTTGGATAAATACTTAGCCCTTGGTTGTTCAAGTCGATCGTAAACGTAATTGGGGCCGATGGCACTGAGTAGCAGACCAATGTTTGTGAATAAACAATGGATGATCGAGCGGTGTAAAGACCAGACTGATTTGCTTTGATGACGGCTGATTGGGCTGCCAGTGAATCACTGCCCCGCTTCCACCGGTATAATGTACCATTGGTCGAACTAACAGCCTCCAGCGTATAGGTACCAATAATGTTTATTGTGGGCGGAGGGGGAAGCGGACGTAATTCAACGGTGGTTGCACCTGCTTGAGCTGATACACACCCGTTCACGTCCCGAACTTTAGCCGAATATGTACCCGCCAGTCCCGTAATAATACGTTGGGTCGAATCGCCGGTATTCCAAAATACAGTATAAGGACCATCAACACGTAACGTTACCTTATCGCCTTCGCAAATTATTGGGGAAGGGTTGGCGAGAATAGTGGGTGTTGCGGGTAATGGATTAACTTTTACGGCGATAACGGTTGAGTATGGCGATAAACAGCCAATCTGATCACGCGCCTGGGCTGCGTAATTACCCGACGACGTGACCGTAATTACTTTATCGCTTTGGCCACTTGACCAGATGATGTCAAGTGGGCTACTGGCTGTTAAAGCGACCTTATTTCCATCGCAAAACGTTGTTGACCCACCGGCTGAAACCGAAGGCGATTGTGGTAAAGGATTTACTTTAATCGTAACTACATCTGACTGTTCGGAGCTACAATTAAATTGATTCCGGGTACGTACAGCAAAATTGCCCGATTCATTGATGGTAATACTCTGGGTCGTTTGGCCGCTGGTCCATTGATAAGCCAGTTCCTGGGGCGACGTTAGGGTAATGTTACGGTCAGCGCAGAATGTAGTTGGTCCGTTGGTAGCAATAATAGGTTTGACAGGTACTGGATTCGCCGTTACGTTAATTGTATTCGACCGGGCTGAAGTACAACCGAACTGGTCGGTTACTGTTAGAAAATAAGCGCCTGAATTACCAACCGTGACCGTTTTATTTTGTTGGCCATCACTCCAGTTATAGCGAGCAATATCGGTAGTAGTACGTAGGACGGTATTATCTCCCTGGCAAAATGTCGTTGGTTTATCATTAACAATTGTGGGCGTATCAGGTAAAGGTTTGATAGAAACACTAAGCGTATTTGACGTAAATTCGCAACCGCTCACGTCACGATAGCGAACAAAATAAGCACCTTCAGACGTGGTAGAAAAGTTGCGTGACGTAGCGACCGTCGCGTTATTCTGCTGATTTATCCACGTTACGTTATCGTAATTGGTTGTTAAGTTTAAGCTGCTACCAATGCATACATAGGGCGGGCCATTATTAATGACGGCAGCCACTGGCGCATCGGAAACACGCACCTGCCCCGTGAATAGTGTATTACCAAACCCATCCTTGATTTTGGCCCGGTAAGTACCCGCTCCTCGGGTAATAGTATTACCTGACTCTCCCGATTCCCATTGCACGCTTGAGTAATTGCCGTTTACAGTAAGCGTCAGATTATTATTACTGGCGCACGCAACCGAAATGGAGGGAGCGGGAGCCGGTCCAACAGGTGTGGAATTCTGAAAAAATGAATCATTCAAACTATTATTCCAGGCATTGGCAAGTTCTATAAGACCATCGTAATCAAAATGCAACCCATCAACATCAAAAAGAGGAGCCCGTTTGCGCGGCACCTGAATACCATCTGTATTGGGACCCGCAAACACATTTCCGGTAGAACCAATCACTACGTCCTGTGCACCCGTAATAACCGGGTCAATACCACCAATAAAATCTCCATAACTAGCCCTTGCTACTACCCAGGCCATGTTTTTGTTGTAATCACGGCGCGTTTGATTGATTACAAACTGCAAATCACTAACGTACTGACCAGTACCTGTATTAATTAAATTATCTGCCTCACCCTGATGCCAAAGGACGGCTCGAAGTCCCAATGTATTTGCATAGAATTGGAGCGCAAGTTTAAGGTTGATATACGGTTGCCGACCAGGATAGGGCTGTCCATTATATACGCTATACGCCGTACCGCCATCGGGTGCGCTTTGCCGCCAGTTTTGAACAGCTGTACCGGCGAAAGCTGCATTAAAAAACATGACGGGAACATTTAACCGTCTAACTAAAAGATCCCCTAACTGTCCCCAGCACCAGCTACCAATGCCACGGGGTGCGACTGTGAAACCTCCTGAATTATCGAGTTGAGTAAAAACAGGGGTCGGCGGATCGTTCGGAAATCCATCAGGAGGATATTGATAATTTACACAATTCACCCGATCATTGAGCGGATTGGGGGCACTTTGGTGAATTCCCTGCGCATTGGATTGACCAGCAACAATAAATACTTCGCCAATCCCAACACGCTCAACGGTGGTTGAATTACCAACCTGCTGATCACCATTCATACCCCGTACTTCGAGATTGTACCAGCCACCTGAGCCCGTCAAATCCCCGGTATATACACCACCCGCCGGATTACCCTGAATCGTGCGCCAATCCGTTGATGAACCTTGTCCATCACGAGCCTGTAAGCGGGCTTCAATTCGGGTAACCGAGGATGTATAATAGCCGGTTATTCGAATAGTGGCCTGATTCGCGTTATCCCGTTGGAGAACAGCTCGACTTGTTGGAAAGGATACTTGAATCTGAGCAATAGTAAGAAAAGGAAGCAAAAAAAAAGCCGTACAAAGAGCTTTAGAAAAATAGTTCATAATGGTTAAAACATGACTAGGTGAGGAGCCTAGATTAGTCTTATAGAAATATGTCCCATCAGACTGATTCCGTAGTCGTCAGATTTTGCCAGATAATATCTTTTAGTTCATCCAGTCCCCTCTGACTTACAGAAGAAATAAAGGCAACAGGTACTTTTTTGGGTAAATCATCTTTGATCCGCATCAACGTTTCATCGTCAATAAGGTCAATTTTTGTTATAGCTAACAAGCGGGTTTTATCCATCAACTCTGGATTAAACTCGCGTAATTCATTTAATAATGTATTGTATTCTTGCCGAATATTTTCTGAAGTGGCAGGAATCAGAAACAGCAGTACAGAATTTCGTTCAATATGCCGTAAGAACCGGAGTCCTAATCCTTTCCCTTGCGAAGCCCCTTCGATAATTCCAGGAATATCAGCCATTACAAATGATTTGTAATCTCTGTAGGCTACGACCCCTAAATTAGGGACAAGGGTTGTAAAAGGGTAATCTGCAATTTCAGGTTTTGCTGCCGACAGGACTGATAATAAGGTCGACTTGCCCGCATTCGGAAAGCCCACTAGGCCAACATCAGCAAGAAGTTTTAATTCAAGGACCATCCATTCTTCCATACCTGGCTCCCCTGGCTGTGCATAATAAGGCGCTTGCTGGGTTGCCGATTTAAAATGGTCATTTCCCAAGCCTCCCCGCCCGCCCGGAAACAGAATGACTTCCTGACCTTCTTCAGTTATCTCTGTTAATGTTTCGTTCGACTCCGGATCACGCGCAATCGTACCGAGTGGCACCTCCAAAATAACGTCTTCCCCCTGAGCACCGCTTCGTCGGCCACCTTCTCCTGCTACACCATTGCCCGCCTTAATGTGCTTACGGTATTTTAAATGCAGAAGGGTCCATAGCTGCGAATTACCCCGTAGAATAATATGACCACCCCGGCCTCCATCACCTCCATCAGGACCGCCTTTTGGTGTGTGTTTCTCCCGTCGGAAATGGACTGATCCAGCGCCACCGGCCCCAGAACGACAATTTATTTTTACGTAATCAATAAAGTTTGATGAAGCCATATGTATTTACTTCGCTACTGACTCATCAATTTTCTGGCAGATTGCCTGAAAAATATCGTCAATTTTACCGATACCGTCAATAGCTGCGAATTTTCCCTGTTGACTATAATAGTTTGCTACAGGAGCTGTTTTGTCATTATACTCTTTAACGCGTCGTCTAATCAGCTCTTCGTTCTGATCATCAGGCCGTCCGGAGGTTTGACCACGTAGCAATAAACGTCGTGTCAGTTCCTCGCTGTCAACAATTAGCGCTACCATTACATTTATTTTTGTCTGGTGCTCACTTAAAAGATTATCAAGAGCCTCTGCCTGTGGTACGGTACGTGGAAACCCATCGAATATAAAACCTCCGATTGATTTTTCTGACAAGGCAATCGACTGATTTTCTTGTAATTTACTCTCAATCATGCCAATAACAACTTCATCTGGTACCAGTAAACCCTGGTCCATTAGCTGTTTGGCTCGCAAACCCAGTTCTGTTCCAGCGGCAATCTGCGATCTCAATAGATCACCAGTTGATAAATGAACTAAGTTATACTTTTGAATCAAATACTCGCTTTGGGTACCTTTTCCAGCACCCGGCGGGCCAAACAGTACAAGGTTAAGCATACGGTTTATTAGGGTAATCTTGTTTTAGTCAAAAAATTTGCGCCCGCAAAGTTACAATACCCGCGGAAATTAAAAGCTCTATTCGCTGATAGTCATGAGTTTTATTACGTCCGTAAAATAAAAAGGCGCCAGTCGTACGACTGGCGCCTTTTTATTGCTACTAGAGAAGAGTCTTATTTACTGGCCACTTTCTTCTTAGCTGGTGCCTTTGGAGTAGGCCTTGTTTGCGTTGGTGTTGGCGCTGGCTTAGGCCCTTCAAGTGCCTTTTTGACACTTTCGTCATTTGGGTCGATTGCTAATACTTTATCGAAATACTCCTTTGCTTTAGCATCATCTTTCTTTAGAAGGCTAAATCCTGCCAAGGCCTTGTATGATGTTATTAAGTATCTCTTGTAATCCGTCTTATCCGAAGAATCGGGTGCCATTGCTTGCTCAATGAATTTTTCATAGAGTGGACCAGCTAAGGCAGCCGCTTTTTCTTTATCGTTGGGGTAAGCATAATAATTAGCTCCTGCTCGATAATAGTAAGCCAATGGATATTTCTTGCCGTCGGCTTCTATTTTTTGCGCCATCAATGTAAAAGCTGAATCGGCTCGTAAATAATACTGTTGCTTTACCTGCGGAATTTGTGCTGTGTCTATTGGAGCCGCTGTACTGTCTCGTCCAACACGCGGAGCATACTGATAATTAGAAAGACCTAACCACAGGAAGTCATTATTTTGTGGCTTCTTGTCATTCGCAATTGTCTTCGCATAATACGTGGCCGCTTTGTCGTACTTTTTCGTTTTGTAGTACTTCTCGCCGATTTCACGATACAAATTTTCCGTTGTATCCATAGGAGCTGCCTTCTCCAAGTTAGCTACACTAAGTGAATCACCTTCGGGTGTCCCTAACTGACCATAGGCACGACCTAAATATTTATAATCGTCAACCATCACTTTTTGTGGTGCAGTCGAGATAAAGCGATTTAGCGACTCAACAGATTCATTATTCTTACCCAAGGCAGAATACGCCCACCCATACATCCGATCAATGATCGGGTTATTAATCTTTCCTTTAAGTTGATCCAAGTATGTAATGGCTCCCTGATAATCCTGAGCCAAAAACTTATAGCGGGCTATATCCAGCAATTGCTCAGGATCTGTTGTGCCGCTTTTTTGTACATACAACTCGTAGTTTTGAGCCGCAGCTTTGTAAGCACGCGAATTGGCTAACGCATCAGCATAGGCACGATACGTAGGTGCAAACTCTGGATCGCCCTGGATCGCAAGCTTGAAAAACTCCTGCGCTTTCGTATAGTTTTTACCCCGTAGGTACAAACGACCAATTTTGTAATTGGCTTCGGCCAGCGTAGGACTAATGGCTAATGCATTTTCGTACTTGGTAATGGCGTTGCCACCATCATTTTTCAAGAAGTACGCATCGCCCATTAGCATTTCAATCTCAGCATTTTCGTTCTTCTTGTCCTTTTCATCAGCTATAGTCAAAAGGCTGAGGGCAGCTGCTGGATCGTTTTGCTTTGGCTGTTCCGATAACGTATACATCTCAGCGCCACGGATCAGAACGTCTTGATTCTTGCTTTTTGTTTGTGCGACGGCGTTATCAATTAACGTCTTTGCTGTAGCGCCATCACTTTTAGCCAGGGCCACCCCAGCTAGGCCAATATTGTTTAATTGGTTTTTAGAATCAGCAGCAGCTCCTTTTTCAAAGGCTGCTTTTGCTTTATCAATTTGTCCGCTTTTAAGGTAATAATAACCGAGATAAAACTGATTATCAGCCGTCGGCGAACTAGTGGCTAACTGGGTTAGAGTTTGCCCCGCCTTAGTATATCGCTCAGCCTCTATGTCCTTCAGAGCCGTTTGGACATCCTGCGCCAACAAAGGAGTCGCCATGGTTGCCCCAACGAACAGGATTGTCAACAGCGATTGCTTCTGGTTGTTCATCATGTAATTAAAGTTGGAAATTAGGGGAAAAGTTAGTGCTTATTTAACAATTGACAAAGCTAAAAAATTATGCTCAAACCAAAAAAACTTACTCATTTCGTCAAATTTATTACTCTATCATAGGGTATTCTAGGCCAAAGACCCAATTTGCCAATAATTAACGAACCAGCATCCCGGGCTATGTAGTTTATCAATCCTCCGCCAAGGCCCGGGTGTGTTTCCCGGCTTAATATATACACAGGGCGCCGTAATGGATACCGTTGCATACCTAAATCCTCTTGAAAAGGCTGGAAGTAGTCGTCCCGTTTTGTTGGATTTGGTTTCGCCGATACACCCATAACGCGCAAGTCCTTAGCTAATTCGAGTGATAATGGTTCATCGCTATCACTAATCCAGTTCACGCCGATGAAACCCAGCGCTGATGGATTTTTACGAACAAAATCAATAACCTCACGATTAGAGTGCGTAGTGAAAATGCGCAGGTTAGCAACGTTTTTCACATTAAAGGTTTTTAATACAAACTCCAGATTACTGGAATTGTTATTATCGAATACCAAGGTTATTGGACCCGTTTGATTTCCCTCTTTTAATTGTCCCCAAAGTTTTATTTGACCATCGAAAACGCTTTGCAACTCATTCATGGTGATAAGACTGTCTGTATTCGCCTTATTGATAATGAGCGCTACGCCGTCAGTAGCAATTTTTTCGGTTGCTCCTTTTATATTTCGTTGATCCAGTACACCTTTTTCATTAGGCTTCAGTGTGCGCGTGGCAAACACTAATCTGGCGCTATCATGGAGCATCATATTTATGGCTTGCTGCTCCGGCTTGAAAACGACCTTGAAGTGGGCATTTGGATAAATGCCTGAATAAGCCGATGTTAATTGAGTCACCAAGGGCTGAAACGATTCGTCGGCAGCAATAACAATGGAACCTTGTGACGGATTATCTAATGGTGGTTTATCATTTCCACACCCTACGAGGCCGAATATTAATCCAGTAAGAACCAAAAAACGACTAGTCATTTTCCTGAAAACGTTGATAGGCCCGATACGCTCGAAAAGCGCCGTAAATGATCAAAAGTGTGCCCATACTATACCGGAGTAAACCCGGTTCAGGCAACATCCCAAAAGACTGAGAGGAGGCAATCAGTGCGATGCCTCCTCCCAAGTACGCCAGCGAAGCCAGCACTGAAATATACAGCGTTAGCTGCGCTGGACCTCGATCTTGTCCGCGCATAGTGATTATTCCAGCGTGAAGTTGATCGGCAGGTTGTATTTTACCCGAACCGGACGACCCGACTGCTTGCCTGGGCGCCATTTCGGCATCCCTTTCACTACCCGTTGCGCTTCTTCATCTGTGCCGAAGCCCAGCCCCTTCAGTACTTGTACATCCTGAATACTGCCATCTGTATTTACAACGAAGCTTACGAATACGCGACCCGATACGTTAGCCCGTTGAGCTGCTGCTGGATAGCGAAGGTTCTTCTGCAAATACTGACCCAGTGCGGCCATACCTCCCGTAAACTCAGGCTGTTGTTCTACTACCGTGAAGATTTCCTCTTCTTTGGGAGCGGCTTCAACAGCTACCTCTACTTTCGTTGGAGCGGCTGATGCTTCAGGAGCCGCAATGACTTCCTCTGCATTTGGATCACCTTCCTGCGTTTTTTCAGCAGCAACAGCTTCCTTCAGTTCTTCAACAGCTGGTGGTGGCGTTTCTTCGGGCACTTCCTCATCCGGTTTTACTTCCGGCGGCAGGAATTTCACCGTATTCACTTTCGGCATTTCGACCGGTGGTGGTGGCGGTGGTGGCGGTTCATTCGGATCAATGGGTGGCGGTGGAAGTTTCATCAAATCCACCTCAACCATTGCCTGCTCTTCTTTTTCCGGAGTTAAAGCGGTTATAATGTTCGGTGTAAGTACGCCTAGTGTGAACAGAATGCCACCAATAATCAGGGCACGGGTTACAGTTCTAGGATACGTTTTCCGAAGATCGTAAGCACCATATGCTCTGTTCCGGTCGGCAAACACGATATCATCGAGCGTTGCCTTGGAGTCTAATTCTGCCATGGTATTATACGTCTATTTTTGCTTTGTCTTTGAGCAGTTTCTTCTCGTCTGGGGTCAACTGATCCACCAGAGCGTAGCGCTTGAGTTTGGTAATGGCCATTTCGTCCAACACATCAACCATGTTTTTATAGGTCGATAGTTTAGTTGGTTTAATAACAACTACAAACTTCTCGCCACCTACTTTCTTAACATTTTCCTGAAGTGCCTGACGAAATTCATAACCATAGCCTACAGTCTTTACTTCGGGATCTTCGTTGGCCGCTTTACCGAAAATGTAATACGCCTTGTTGTCTTTCCCCAAAAAGACTGTCATTACGTTGGACGCCTTAATAGGCTCCGTTTCTTCCTGTTTTGTTTTATCTGGCACGTTGAGCGTCATCGAAGATGGTTTGCTCAGGGTGGTAGCCAGAATGAAGAACGTAATAAGGAGAAATCCCAGGTCTACCATTGGCGTCATATCCACACGGGTTGACGCTTTCTTAGACCGAACCTTACCACCATCATGCTTACCACCACCACCGCCAGTATTAATTTCTGCCATGTTTTCTTAACAGATTTGCGAGGTGAAAATCGAATTGAGTTGCAACCGCTACGTGCTTAATCAGCTTTCCAACCAGCCGGGGGAGCTTCCGTTCCCGTAATCAAGTTGAATTTATTGATATTCTGCGCTTGTAGCGTAGCTAATACGTTCTTGAATTCGGGGAATTTGGCAAGATTATCGCCTTTCAACGCAATTCGTAGATTGTTATTAGCCTTTCTTGAGTTGTATACCCATTCTTTCAGTTCATTCGTTGGAGCCGCACCCGTCGAATCGGTTGGTATGCCTGGCTGCACTACTTTAGCCTGCTGTTCTTTGGGCAGATTCAGGAACGACTTTAACTGATTAATGGGTATTCCAAAGTTCGACATCAGCGAAAATTCTTTCTTTTCGTTGTTTGTGAACGTAATTCCCTTCGCTGCCGCAATGTTATCCAGCATAGCAATGCGCATTTGCGCATTGTCGATCCCGAAATAGACTTTGCCATCGCGACCAAGACCAATGGTCATGATATCGCTATCAGGGACTTTGATGCCCGATATGGATGAGGGGGTTTCGATCGCTGCCGCATCCTGCGACCGGAACTGGGCCGTCAGGATAAAGAACGTCAGCAATAGAAATGCCACATCGCACATCGCGGTCATATCCACCGAGGAACTAGCGCGTTTTACTTTAACTGCTGGCATGAGTTGTTGTTAAGATTAATAATGAGCTGCGAAATTCTGCTGAATGCTCAAGCCGATTTCATCGATATTGTAAGTCAATACGTCAATACGGCTGGTGAAGTAGCTATACATGATCGTCGCGATAGCTGCTGTACCGATACCAAGAGCCGTGTTTACAAGGGCCTCTGAGATACCAGTTGAAAGCGCACCTGTGTCAGGTTGACCTGTGGCACCCATAGCTGCGAAAGCCCGAATCATACCAAGTACCGTACCAAGTAGGGCGATAAGAGTCGAAACCGATGCCAGCGTTGCAATGATGGTTAAGTTTTTTTCCAGCATTGGCAACTCGAGCGTGGTGGCTTCTTCCACTTCTTTCTGTAATGCTACCAGTTTCTGCTCTTTGTCTAACTGAGTATCGGTAGCTAGTTGCTGATACTTCACTAAGGCAGTTTTTACTACGTTACCGATCGAACCTTTCTGGCGATCGCATTCCTGGATAGCCGCTGCCACTTCATTGCGGTCAAGCTGAGCTTTTACTTTCCGAACGAAATCGTCAATTGAACCTGAGCCATTAGCGCGACCAATTGTGATGAACCGCTCGATGGAGAATACCAATACCGTTAAGAAACAGGTGAACAGAATTGGTACGATAAAGCCTCCCTTGTATACGGTACCGAAGTAGTCGCCAGGAAGGGGTTCTTTTGTGTTATCGCCTTCCTGGAAGTGGCTGCCATCACCGAAGACGAACATGTACGTCAGGATGCCGATTAACAGCAGAACCGGAATTACGAAAGCCGGGTTTAGACCACTCGACGACGACTTTTTTGGTGCCGGTGCTTTGGCGGGTGCTGGAGAGGGAGTTTGTGTTTTCATTGGAACTGGACTGTAGGGTTAAAATTTAAAAGTTGGTTTACCCGGTAAAAAAAGTGAAAAATTTAGACTCTTTCGGTTTGTTCAGCTAAAAAAATAATGGAAATGCCGTCAAACCTTCACAAAAATATGGGTTTTCAGGTGAAAACCATACATTTCTCTATGTCAAATCGTTCACTTTTATTGTAATCCAACAATAAATACTTGGATATATCTGACTTTGCTAACTTATTTTTAATAAAGAAGTTAGCAGGGTAAAGCCTTGTTTCTCAAGTGTCACACCAAAATCTCCACTGCCAAGCTGCGGGTTTACCATGTATAAGGAGGGGCGTTGATCATAAAATAATTGTTAAGGTTGATGAAAATAACTTTTTCGGAGACTATGAAGGAGTTACTTTTTTAGGATAGATGCGGGAAGGAGAGGAATTCCATAAGTCGATTGAAAATAAATAGTGAAGCTAATGCTACCATATTGAAGGAGTAAGTTGGTATGCTAACCAAATTCTGTCCGCCTTTTACAAAGAATCGACCTTGGGTAGCATTTCGGCGAAAGTCTGCTCTGGGTATTTGTTATATTGAATGATAAGCCCTGAAAACCTCCTTTTTATCTGGGCGTATGTATGAGAAATTCCTACCAGAGTTCACATAACCGGAACCATTAACCAGTCAGTGTAGCTTCGTACTTAGGAAAAAGCTTAACAGTTAAATTGTAGCTTATCTAACCGTGATTTATCTTGTGACCGGAGCTTTAGCAGGAGCATGGCGTCAGTTCATCGTGACTCTATCTAACCATACTGCCCCTTTAAAGAGCAGTGTAAGAGTTATGAGTACGCTACAGTTATTAGGTGTAACCAAGAGTTGACTACATACCACCGGAGCCGCTTAAAACCACCTGTATCCTCAGACAGGGAATGAGTTCAAGAGTGAACTCAGATTTCATTACACCGACGCTGAAAATCGTTATGTGGAAAACATTCATTAATACAGAACTTTATTTCTCTCAATGTAGAAATCTGTTTGGGCTTGACCATCCTAACAGGAAATTTGGCAATTGTTAGGTTTGATAATAGCCAATCAGAAATAGATAACCCTTAGAAATTGTAGTATATGGACGATTTGATACTTATGCAGGAGTGTGATTGTATACTTAGCCTTTGGGTTAGGGTAGGCTGGATTAGATCAAGGTACCATTCGTTGAGATAGATCGGAAACCCATCAATACAACCTAAACAACCATCAGTAAAATCTCTGGCAAACCGTAGCGCCTTAGTCCTACTTGCAATTCCTATTCCACTATCGCTTAGAGCCTCTGTGTCGGTAACTGTTATTATGGTTACTATTTTGAAGTTCCAATTGTATACTGATTACAGTTTATCGCCGATCTCTAACCGTTTGGATTCCATGCCTATAAATAAGGTGGAAAATCCAAAGAAACAAGGTTAACTTACTGATTATCAACTCTAAAAATATATTACATTAGATCATAAAATAAACTAATTTTATATAAGTCATATATAGATTTCTTAAAAGAAAGAGAATTGATCTTTAACAAATATTACTTGTTATGTAGCAAATTAATCTATAGCTATTCAATAAAATTTTCATACGAATTGAAACATTACTTAATATAATCTGTGCTCATGGCTATTTCCCGATGTGATTCAAGTGGGTTTTACTAAGTTCTTCGGGATAAACAGTATAGTTTTCGTTATCTAAGAAGGGCTTATCAATCGTGTTGAGCAGGTTGACTAGTCTGTTCTGATCCTCTGGTGAAGCTGATTCGATAAAGTTAGTGGCAACATTAAATACATATAGTTCTAATAGGGCGTGAAAGGATTGTTTCATATTTAATAATACAATTAGGATGAAGGAGATCCAAAGTTAGTTGTTTTTATTAAAATTGTCCTGTTTACACTGATTCTATTTCCGGTATAAACAGTTGATTACTACCACTAAAGTTTTAATAAGGATAGTGTAGTAAATTAATAAGTAAGGAAGAGGTTGACGCTCCCAGAAGCTACCTTTCGCAAGTTCTTCCCATCGTCAAGCTTCTTTAAGGTCAACGCTTTAAATTTATTCTGCTCTTTCAAAGGTTCCAACTTTGCTTGTCTCTACGCTCCTAATCTAGAGGATCATTTTTAAATATATTTAATTCCGAGGATAGCGTGTGCAAACTTTGGTCATTATAGGGTAAGAGCAATTAAGAAAAAGCATTCAAACACACGAGAGTAGTTAATTAGATAGAAGTATACTAAACGTTACAGGTGAAAGCAAATCAGCCACTTACAAGATTTGTAAGTGGCTGATTTCTAATGTCGGGAAGGCGGGATTCGAACCCACGACCTCTTGCACCCCATGCAAGCACGCTACCGGACTGCGCTACATCCCGAATTGGTTTGCAAAAGTAGTGTATAATGAATAATGTACAATGGATAATGATGGAAATTCTATCGCATCATTATCCATTGTACATTATCCGTTAATTCTTGCCGCTTCCCTGAGTAGCAGGTGGTGGCGTGGTTCGTCGTTGTTGCATAGGGTTTGGCCCTTGACCGCCCCCGCGCTGCTGTTGCTTAAACAACTGGAAACGGGTAGGCTGAGCAACACGGGGGAATGAGTTATTTTCTGCGTCGATGTCGGCAATCTCCTGATATGGATCGAGTGTCCATTGCGTTACTTTCTTGCTACTGGCGATTACTTTTTTGATCGATACGTCATTGAATCGCCAGATTTCGGCCGGGAAACGAGCTACTGAGTCTGTACCGTCTTCAAACTGCATCCGAATGATCACAGGCATAGGAACGCCCCCTTTGTTCTTTAGCGAAAGCGTGTAGAAGTTTGTGCCGCTGCTCTTCTCAAGAGATTTACGTTCGTCGTCACTTAACGTAGCGAGGTAATCCTGGTACCTTTTTTTGTCAGTATCCGTGACGGCGTAAGGGTTGTAGCTGTTGTAGAAATCCTTCATTGTTGAATCCTTTGCCACGACCGTCTCCGCTTGCGTAGCTGCGTCACGCTGCTTGCTGATAGTGCCAGCGCGACGCTTGGCTTCAGCCGCTGCGGCTGCTTTTGTAGCTACAGGATCGCCTGAATCAACCTGGAACCAATCAACCTCAACTAAATCCTGATCGACGGGTTCAACACCATAAAACCAGCCTTTCCAGAACCAATCCAGATCAACACCCGAGGCATCTTCCAGAGTTCGGAAGAAATCAGCAGGCTCGGGCGATTTGAAGGCCCATCGGCGGGCGTATTCTTTAAAGGCGTAATCGAACAGGTCGCGACCCATCACTGTTTCGCGCAATATGTTTAGGGCAGTCGCCGGTTTCGCGTAGGCATTGGGGCCGAGACTAATGACATTATCAGATGAAGTCATAATAGGCGACAGTACCGACTTGTCTGATTTCATATAATCGACAATATACTGAGGCTCTCCCCGACGGCTTGGGAAATTGTAATCCCATTCCTTTTCGGCTAGATACTGGCAGAACGTATTAAGCCCCTCATCCATCCAGGTCCATTGCCGCTCATCGGAGTTAACAATCATGGGGAAGAAGTTGTGCCCCACTTCGTGGATGATTACCCCAATCATGCCTGCCTTAACTTGCTCTGAATACGTACCGTCAGGCTCGGGGCGGCCGCCATTAAACGAAATCATCGGGTATTCCATGCCGCCCCCCGCCGTAGCGTGACAAGAAATAGCGACAGGATAGGGGTATTTAATCGTACGATTGCCGTACGATTTCAATGTATGCTCCACTACGCGAGTCGAATATTGCCCCCAAAGTGGATTGCCTTCTTTGGCATAATAGGACATTGACCAGATTTTATGCCCATCCCCGTAAACATCTGTCTGCATCGCATCCCAGATAAACCGGCGGCTGCTCGCAAAAGCAAAATCGCGCACGTTCGTTGCGGCAAACACCCACGTTTTCTTACTTACTTTATCAGTTGGCTTGGTTTTCAAAGCGGCTTCGGCTTCGTCTTGTGTCACGATCACAATTGGCTTTTTAGACGTAGCAGCTTGTGCCATGCGCTTCTGCTGCGTAGCGGTTAGCACTTGCTTGTAGTTCTGACACTCGCCCGTGGCGCCAACGATGTGATCGCCTGGAGCCGTGATTGCAACCTTATAATTGCCGAAAATAAGGGTGAACTCGCCCTGGCCCAGAAATTGCTTGTTCTGCCAGCCGTTGACGTCATTGTAGGCGCACAAACGCGGGAACCAATGCGCAATGAAGTAGTTGTAGTTGCCGTCTTTCGCGAAAAACTCCATACCACTGCGACCGTAATATTCAGTAACGAAGTAATTCCAGTCAACGTTGAACGAATACGTACCACCCGGCTTTATGGCCGCTGGCAGATCAACACGCATCATGGTTTGGTTGATTGTGTACTTCAACACCGTGCCCGATTTAGCATCCTTAACCGACGTAATATGATAGCCAAATTTGTCAGAAGCTTGCTGGCTGCTACGTTCCCGAACGGAGGTTAGATTTTGCAGCTGAGCGAAACTCATGCCGCTTTCGTTGACCCCGCCCGTACGCGTTACGCTGCCAGTAGAACCTTTCGCAAATAGATTCTGATCGAGCTGGAGCCAGATGAATGGTAACTCGTCAGTTGAATTGTTGTGATACGTTACCGTTTCTGAGCCAATGATTTTCTGATTGGCATCGTCAAGCTCGACTTTGATGTCATAGTCGGCGCGGTTTTGGAAATAATCCTTTCCAGGTGCTCCCGACGCCGTGCGGAACGTATTGGGCGTGGGTAATGTGGGGCCGAGTTGTTCAAAGCGCGTGTTGGCGCTTTGGGTTTGTGCCGCTGGTGCCTGCGCTAGCAAAGCTGACGACCAGATGGTCAAACTAGCCAGTAATACTACTTTTTTCATAGTCTGTTGTAAGTTAAGACGCTACCTAATTTTTGCCACTGCCTTGCTTGGCGGGTGACTGTTGACGTTGTTGCTGCATTGGGTTAGGACCTGCTGCCGTTCCGCCACGCTGTTGCTTAAATAATTGGAAACGTGTTGGTTGTGCAACCGGTGGGAACGAATTGTCTGCGGTGTTAATATCGGCTATTTCGTAATAGGGATCGAGCGTCCATTGCTTCACTTTTTTGTTAGTGGCAATTACTTTCCTGATCGATACGTCATTGAATCGCCAGATTTCGGCGGGGAAACGAGCTACTGAGTCCGTGCCATCTTCGAACTCCATACGAAGGATGACTGGCATCGGAATTCCGCCTTTGTTTTGCAGCGATATTGTATAAAAATTAGTGCCAGCTTCAGCCAGCAGACGTTCCTCTGCTGATAGGGAGGCTAGATAGTCCTGATACTTTTTCTTGTCTTCTTCTGTGACTGCATAGGGATCGTAGCGGTTGTAGAAATCCCGCATCGTGCTGTCTTCAGCCACTACGCTCTGGTCTTTACTTAGGGCATCGCGTTGTTTGCTGATCGTGTTCAATCGGCGTTGAGCGGCTGTACGGGCTTCGGCTTTGGTGATCTCAGGATTTTGTGAGTTGGCCTGGAACCAGTCAACTTTTACGAGCGACTGATCAACAGGTTGAACGCCGTAGAACCAGCCCTTCCAGAACCAATCCAGATCAACGCCCGAAGCATCTTCCAGGGTACGGAAGAAATCAGCCGGTTCAGGACTTTTGAACGCCCACCGACGAGAAAACTCTTTGAAAGCGTAGTCAAACAGGTCACGGCCCATAACCGTTTCACGCAGAATGTTAAGAGCGGTAGCAGGTTTGGCATAAGCGTTTCCTCCAAACGTACCACGGGGAATGTTATCCGAACTACTCATAATCGGAACCTGCTGGCTTGAATCGAGCTGCATGTACGGCACAATATATTGAGGATCGATGACATGGGCCGGATAATTAGCATCCCACTCCAGGCAGGCTAATCCTTCAAGAAAGCTATTCAACCCTTCGTCCATCCAGGACCATTGTCGTTCATCAGAATTGACGATCATGGGGAAGAAGTTGTGACCAACTTCATGAATAATTACCCCGATAAGTCCATTTTTGGTTCCCACCGAGTAGGTACCGTCCGCTTCTGGGCGAGCCCCGTTAAAGCTGATCATTGGGTATTCCATGCCACCAACCGGGCCATGAACAGAATAGGCTACTGGATAAGGATAAGCAATTGTCCGGCGCGAGTAGGAGCGAAGCGTGTGGGCTACAAGCCGGGTTGAGTATTGGCCCCAAAGCGGATTGCCTTCTTTGGGATACAAAGACATAGCCCAGACACGTTTTCCTTCTACATTAGGTTGCAGGGCATCCCAGATGAATTTTCGACTGGTGGCGAAGGAGAAATCACGAACATTATCGGCTTTATAAATCCATGTTTTTGTGCCGGTCGGTTTTCCTTTTTCAGCGGCTTCGGCTTCGGCCTGCGTGACGATGACAACGGGATTTTCGCCGGGTTTGTCGCCCTTGCCTTTGGCTTCATTCCAGCGTTTTTGTTGCGTAGCAGTCAAGACCTGAGCTGGATTCTGCAACTCACCTGTTGCGCCAACAATGTGATCGTTAGGTACAGTCAGGGCTAGTTTATAGTTGCCAAAGATCAACGTGAACTCGCCCTGCCCTAAAAACTGCTTGTTTTGCCAGCCGGTTACATCACTGTACGTACAAAGCCGCGGAAACCATTGGGCTATTTCGTAGATGTAGTTACCGTCTTTTGGGAAATATTCATATCCTCCCCGAGCGCCTACTCCCTTAACATCTACGATCTGGAAATTCCAGTCAATTGAAAATGTCACAGTTTTGCCCGGTGCTACAACCTGCGGCAAGTCAAGACGCATCATCGTCTCATTGATGGTGTACTTCAAAGGTTTGCCTGCCTGATCCTGTACCGAAGTAATTTTATGTCCGTAATCTTTGCCTTTGAGCGATCCGGCCGGGTCAATCTGTTGGAGAGAAGCACCCCGTTCAGCACTGATGCTGCTAGTGGAAGCAGTTCGGCCAATAACATCGGGCCGGAACAGATTTTGATCCAACTGTAGCCAGAGATAAGGAAGGGCATCCGTCGAGTTGTTATGATACGTAACGGTTTCAGATGCCGTTATTTTCTGCTTAATATCATCAAGAGAGGCTTTGATGTCATAGTCGGCGCGGTTTTGGAAGTAATCTTTTCCGGGTGCGCCCGACGCCGTCCGGAACGTATTGGGCGTGGGTAATGTCGGACCAAGCTGCTCAAAACGCGTATTGGCTCGCTGCGTTGGTGTTTGCGCCTGTGTATAGCCTATTGAAATGGCTAAACTCGTCGCTAGCAAAATTATCTTTTGCATATTTAACGTATAGTTGTTGATAAAAAGGGTAAAGTTACGAAAAAGGGTCTTTAAATAATTTTATTATGATGGATGGCAAACAGTTCGTTCATAAATAATTGCTTTATTTCAGCAATTCACTCAAATATTCATTATTGATAATGAGTGATAACGACATGCCTGCGACGATTCCAGACACGATGAGGGTCCACCGTAATCGACTGCTACGTAGTATATCGAGCAGGACAAAAGCCAGCGATAGTATCAGGCCTACAATAACCAGCTGACCAATTTCCAGGCCGATGTTAAACGCCAGTAGTGGCTTAACAATAGCGGCTTCACGCCCCAGCAAACTTCGTAGGTAGTTGGAAAACCCCATACCGTGAATCAAGCCAAATAGTAAGGCCAGACCGTATCGCCAGGAACGGTTGGACGTCTGCTGCTTTGACGACGACCTGCTTTTGGATTCCTGAAAAAAGAAATTGGTGATGGCCGTAATAAGAATAGTAATTGGGATGAGCAATTCTATCAGATCCGTTTTGTAATGGATGAGATTCAGGGTCGCCAACGCCAATGTAATCGAGTGCCCAATTGTGAAGGCCGTAACCAGAATGAGTACCTGCCGCCATTGTCGGATTGTATATACAGCGCAAAGGGCAATTACGAACAAAATATGATCGTACCCTCTTGGGTCCGTAATGTGGTCGAAACCTAAGCGGAGGTAAATGAAAAACTCATCCATAGGCTATTCGTTGAACCAGCTGGCATACATAACGTAGTTGTTGGCAGTACGTTTGAAAATCTCTTCCTGCTCCGGCGAAACGGCTTTCAGGAAGCGGCCAGGATTTCCCGCGTAAATAGAACCCGGTGGCACAACCGTATGCTGTGTGATGATCGCTCCTGCCGCAATAATACTTCCTTTGCCAATAACTGCTCCGTCCATTACAATGGCCCCCATCCCAACCAGCACATTGTCTTCAAGGGTACACCCATGAACGATGGCATTGTGGGCAATGGAAACGTAACTACCAATCGTCGTTTTGTATTTCTGGTAGGTGCAGTGAATAACCGCTCCGTCCTGAATATTGGTGCGGTCCCCAATGGTGATGGAGTTAACGTCGCCCCGAACAACCGCGTTGAACCAGACCGTGCAATCGCGGCCCATCGTTACGTTGCCAATGATTGTGGCATTTTCGGCGAACCAGCAATTCTCGCCAAATTGAGGATGGATATTATGAACAGATTTAATAAGTGCCATAACACAAATATAGGCCCAGGCAAATAGTTTGTATACTCGGTTCGTATATACATAAAAAAAGAAGGGCTGATTCGAGAGAATCAGCCCTTCAACGTAACAATATGCTGGTTATTTTTTGTCAATCTTATCGGCAGCCTTCTCAATCGAGTCCGAAATATCATCGACAACTTTATTTGCTTGTTTCTTCACTTTATCGAAGTCATCGGCACTTGACCGTTGAACCTTGATATACGAATCCGATAGTTGATTCCGTTTGTCTTCCAGGTCTTTAACCCTATCTTCCCGTTTTCTCCGATCTTTCCGGCTTTCGTTCTTCACTTCGGCTTTGGCCTCATCAAGTTGTTTGTCAACTTTATCCATCTGTTCCGAAATGCGGTCGCTTAAATCACGACGATCCTTATCTGCTCCGTTATTACTGGATTGATCGTTATTGCGGTTGTTGTCCCGATCATTCCGGTTATTGTCGCGCATGTCGGAGTTATTCCGGTTATCGCGGCTATCCTGGTTTTGGTCAGATGAATTACGTCGGCTGTCCCGATCATCCATGTTGTTATTCCGACGATCATCCGAGCGATTATTATCCTGACGGTTGTCAGAATTATTGCGATTGTCCCGATCATCCCGATCGTTCATTTGACGACTGTTGCGATCGTCATTCCGGCTATTGTCGGAATAATTCCGGTTGTTATTCGATCGATTATCGTTCCGATCGTTGTTAGAATTCCGGTCGTCATTTTGACGGTCATTATTCCGGTTATCGTAGCGATCATTGGATGAATACCGGTCATTGTTCGATCGATTGTCGTTCCGATCGTTGTAGGAATCTCTGTCGTCATTACGTCGGCGGTCATTATCCCGGTCGTTGTAGGAAGAGGATGAATTCCGATCATCGTTCCGGCGATCACTATTTCGGTTGTTATAACGATCCCTATCGTCATTAGACCGGCCATTATCACGGTCGTTGTGCGAATTGCGGCTGTCAGAATAGCGATCATTGTACGAATCGCGGTCGTTATACGTCCGGTCATTGTCAGAATAACGGCTATTGCTTGACCGGCTATCGTACCGATCATTGGAGTCATCGTTGCGATCGTTGTATGAACTCCGGCTATCATCCGACCGGCTCCTGTAGGGATTGTTGTAAGAACTACCCGACATTTGGCTTGACGAACTATAGCGATCATCATCTGATGACCGATATGAATTACTATAAGGATTGCGGTATGAGCTACCACGAGAATCGTTGCGGCTCATCCGCTGATCATCCCGATTCCTACGGCTGGACGAATTGTTATCATTCTCATCATCACGATCCCGCGACACGCGTGTATCGCTTGTGCGATCCCGTTGTACAATGTCCTCCTGGCTATTTTTAGAATTTCCGTAGAGCCAGCGCTCAGTTGATGCGCAGGACGATAAACCAATCGTAGCTGCCAAAAAAGCCCCTACTACCCATATTTTGCGTTTCATAACGTTGTATCATTTGTGGCAAATACCAATAAATTAGATTAAAAGAGCGGATTCACGCCATTTTGAATGGTATAACCAGTGGAGCAAAACAAATGTTGGGATTTTGTTAGATAATTAAGGGCAAGTAGTGTATTTCCAACTTCTCCAATACATTGGCGGCCAATGTATTGAGGGAAAATTTATTGAATCGTTACGTTCCGGGCTCCATTATAACTTCTATATTCTCCATTGTACATCGCATCAGCCGAAACAGGACCTACTACGAAGCGGCCTTTCGAAATCGCTCTGGCTAAGTAATAAAACGTTCGTTCCGTGCCGGTAGCGGAGGTATAAAAATTGATCCGGTCGTCGCGTAGATCGAAATGGTCAGGAACGTCAGGCTTATTTATCCAGGGCATATCCCGTGGCTCTGTCAAACGCGGATTTTCGATTTCAAAGCCAGCCGGTAGTAAATCAGTTATCACTACGTTATCGACGTTCAGGCCATTGGTGCTGCTCAGCGTGATCTTCACAACGACCAGATCATTCTGCCGAATCTCGCCCACCACTTTGCCATCACGGTTCAGGTACTGCCGACGCACGCGCAAAC
This sequence comes from Spirosoma endophyticum, assembly GCF_900112365.1. Lineage (GTDB taxonomy): Bacteria > Bacteroidota > Bacteroidia > Cytophagales > Spirosomataceae > Spirosoma > Spirosoma endophyticum. The sequence goes on from NZ_FOLQ01000003.1 coordinate 210,766, forward strand.
CGTTGTCCTCTTCCGCAATTTTACCGCTGGCCGATCCCGGCCGGGCCGGTACGCCTTCGCTCTGCGCAAAGTAATAAACATTGCCCGATCCTTTGGCGGTTAGCGTCAGTAGTACGTTAGTTGGCACCCGCTTAAGATTCAGTAGAGTATTGGACATCGTGCCAAGCGACGTACTACCTGTGGTAAGGGTGGCCGTAACGGTACTGTTCGCGGTTTGTCGAGCCAGCTTACCAAGAGCCAGAAAGGCAAAAGCGGCTTCCTGTGTATTGAGATAGCTGGTTTGATTGAGCGCGGTAGATAGCTGGCGAGCCAATGTGGGAATCTGAATATTATCGCGGTCAGTGTCCACCAGAGCGTCGAGAACGAGGGCCAGATTACGTAGCGGTGACGCATAACTACCACCCGTTTGCCGCCCGGTTGTGTTATCCGTAAATCGCTTGGGAAGCAGGGTCGTATAGCTACGTGTGTCGCCCAGTCGGAAGAAGGTCGATGCCAGCAGATAACGGCTGTCGGATGTTAGCAGACCGGCGTTCTGTTTGTAATAATTCATGGCTGATCGGTTGGGTTTCCCCGCTACCGCCAACGCATACAACGAATAAATACTGGTTCGACTGGCTACTTTATGAAGTGTCTTGGTGCCAGCCTCATCGAAGGTAACGGCGTTTTCGGTAGTTGGGCTATTCGTATAGGTAGTCAAAAAGTCAATGGCCGAACTTAAAACCGATGCGCGTACTTCATAGCCTGCTTCCTGCGCTTCGGCCAGAAAATGTACGGCGTAGGCAGTTGCCCATTCATCGACATTCGACCGTCCCCGCGTGGCTTCACCCGACACGGCTGCCATGCCCGGCCACATGGTGAAACCGCCGTTCTGCGTCTGCAACCCTTCAACTGCCTGAACCGCCTGCCGGACATTGGTCGTTGGATTGAGGTCACTGTCGCCCGCGCGAACGAAATACGTATTAGTCGCTAATTGCTTCGCCAAATCCGCGAAGTAGAGCTGCGGGAAGGCTTTCGAAATCGTCTGCTCAATGCATCCGTGCGGATAGCCAAGCAAGTAAGACAACTCACGACTGTACTGAGCAGCTGGTGATCGGCTCAATGTTATGCTAGCCTTTGCGGTACCGGGCAGGAAATTGCCCGCCAGTTGGAACGTTTGTGCCTTGCCACCCGCTACAACACCTGCCAGCGTCGTCTTTTGCAGAGAAGCCGCCGGGCGAACTGTTACGTCCGTTTTTTCGGTAAACGTTTCGTTTAACCCATTAACCGTTACGGTAATGGCAGCCGCACCAATCGCCTGTTTCGCAGAAATTCTGAAAATTGCGCGGCTCTCCCGACCGGGTTGAATCGTCAGTTTTTGTGTACTCAAACTATCGGCTACTAGCGGGCCAGTCAAACTTATTTTTGCTGTAACAACTGCCGTTTGTTTCGTCGTATTGCTCAGGTTAACAGGTAATTCGAGCTGATCGCCGGGGGTCAAGAAACGGGGTACGCCTGTACTGATAACAATGGGGTCAGCTACTTTCATGTTGCTGTTGGCTGACCCGAACGCATTGTCTTTGTAAGCGACCGCCATTACGCGCAGATCCCCCGAAAACTGCGGCACATCGACCGAGAACTCCGCTTCACCATCCGAGCCCGTTTCTAAAATCCCGCTCCAAAGCGCTACCAGTCGCACGCGACCATTGCTAAGGGGATTGACCCGTCGTTCGAGATCATAGCCATCCCCCCCGAAACTTGAAGTTGACTTCAACGAAAGTTCGGGATAAAGTAGCGCGTAGAGATCGTGACTACCCACTTCGAGGGCCCGCTTCTGGTAGAAAAAACCGTAAGGGTCTGGCGTTTTGAAGTTCTTAAGTTGCAGGATTCCTTCGTCCACAACGGCCACCGTTACCTGAGCGTTGCTTGCTGTTTTAATATGTATCACCTGCTTCGTTTTTGATCGGGATTGCGTTGTTGCCGTAATCGTCACGGGCAACTTCGTGTCGGCATCCTGAACCGCCACTGGCGCAAAGCCATGCGCAACAGTCAGTGGAAGATGGTCTGCGCCAGCACCCCGGTTATCAATAGCCCGAATGAGCGTTGCTGTTACGTAAACGTTCGGTAAGTGTTCGCTCCCAATCGGGAAACTCCACTCCGCCGATTTGTTATTCGTTGTCAGCCAGTGCTGCTCAAGCACGCGATTACGCTCAACGGTCACGAGCAATTTACCGTCAAAGGGCGCTTTAAATAGTACCTTGGCTTTATCGCCAGTTTGATACGTTGGTTTATCAAGCGTCATCAGAATTTGTCCTTCCTGACTTACCTCAAATGACGATGCGGACGTACTGCCGTAGCCATACGCATAAAACGTAGTGGCTGTATAACCCAAGGCGTCTGGTCTGCGAATCCGTATTTCGTACTCACCCGAAACGGTTGGCACGTAGCGGAATGCCGACTTTCCGGCTTTGAAAAGTAATGTATTCACGTAAACCTGCTTCTCCCGTCGTTTCGTTGTGTACTTTACCTGCTGATCTTTCTTCTCAATAACCGTCTGATAATCATAGCGTACCACTTCGACCGCTGCCGAAGCCGAAGCACGTAGCGCGCCATTTGGATCAAGAGCAACTAGGTCGGCGGCAACGGGTGCGTTGGTGGCTACGTATCGGTCAGGCAGTCGGACCCCGAAAAACGTGTCTTGGGTAAGTACGTCAAAGCGCCGGAGTCGATTGACAGGTCGGCCATTCTCATCGAATACAGTGATAAATAACTTTCCTTCCAACAAGCCAATGTCCTGGTAAAGGGGAGAGATGGGGAATTTCTCGGTTGCCTGTCCATTCGCGTTAGTACGTCCCTGCCGAAGCTCTTTCGGAAAAACGCCAGCCTTACTCGTCGCGTCGCCTGTACTCGTCGCGTTATCGCTGGGAATATCAAAGTCATAGTCACCGAATCCTTTGGGCGCAAAAACTTTCCGCTTCAGTTGCAATTCCATTTCGTACGCCCGATCGGCAGCAGGTGGTCCGAACAGGTTCAGGGCTGTAGCAGAAAGGGTGATGGTTTGTCCTGATTTGTAGCTTGTTTTATCCGTCAGAACGTCTACTTTAATTCGGTCAGGGACGAACTCCTCAACACTTACCGCCTGCGATGTCAACAGTACGTTGTTGGCATTCAGGACTTCAATGGAGTAGCTTCCCGTAACAGCGGCTGGATTGAGCGGTATGTCGGTTGTTACGGCCCCCTGGGCATTGGTCATTTTACGAAACGCCCTCAATTCGCGCCCGTTGGGCATCAGGACGCGAATCAAAACCGGAATTTCGCCAACACTTTGCCAGGTCTGTGATCGGATGACGGTGTTAAAATGGATCGTTTCGCCGGGACGGTAAATGTCACGGTCGCCATACACGAAGGCATCGAAGCCTGATTCGTTGTCGCGTTTCCCCCCCACCTCAAAGCGGGATGTTTCGACCTGCGTATCTGGCAAAAAGAGAAAATTGAAATCGTCGCTGTTGGGTTTGCCGGATGTTCGGGCGGTGAGTAGGGCAACCTTGAAACCGGGTGCTTTTTCGCTTACTTTATCAAATTTGGCAAAACCGGTGCCATCGGTTTCGAGCGTATAAACAGATTGGTTATTGCTGCTCACCAGCGTTATCTCTACGCCCTGCAAGGGTTCCGCGGTACGTATCGAATTCGCCCAGACCAGTACTTCATCCTTCGTTTGCCGGGCCACCAGACCAATGTCAGAGATTGACACTAATTGACTGGCTTGCAGATAAGCCTCATCTTTGGAGTCAACGGAGATTAAATAAACGCCCCGGAGTGGATGCTCGTTGAAATTATTACTCTGATCGGGTAGCGCCAGATTCAAAGCTGAAACGCCACCTACTTTCGGCAAGTCGGCCGTCTCGACTGTTTTGTTAACCAGTACGTCGCTTAGGTCGCCTGAATCGTCGTTACCGTAATTGAATGCCCCCGACGGCCCCCATTCGCCGTTCGCTTTTTCCTTGTATTCTTCGTAGCGATTCGAGCGCAGGTAATTCAGGATGTTGTTCTCGTAGACCTTTGCAATCTTCACCTGCACCTTGGGCACGTTGACGATATTCAGGCCAATATTCCGTGCTCCTTTTGATGACAGATAGAGCGCCTTTTTATTGGCAAACTGAATACTGGCGGGCATTTTTCCGAAGAACAGATCGCGCGTTACAGGTTCCTCTAGCTTCGTCCCCAACACGCCCCGAATCTGATCGGTCAGCGTTAAAACATACGTATCTGTTTCGTTAAAATCTCCCCGGATGATAAAGCCATTTTCGGTTAGTTCGGCCGTAGTGGCAACCTGTGGCTGGATTGAATAATACTGGCTTAAGTCGCCCGGCTGTAACTCCTGCGTGGTTATAATACGTACTACCCCTCGGTTATTTTCGAAACGTGCCTGCACATCATTGATCTCAATTTTGTAGCGAGAGGGCAACGTAGTGGTTTGCTCAATAGCTTCTTTGCTGACATAGGCCGTGTTGGGTACTTTAAGCCCTTTCTCCAGTTTTATGGTAAGCGGCTGTTCATTCTTTACCGCTGGTGCATTTGGCAGGGTTAAGGCCAGCGTGTTCGGAGCATCACTGGACGACGTTTGCGACGTAATGGACTTGCCTTCAATGGAAATCGATAATTTTTCGGCTACATCTGCTGTGGAAATTGGATAGTTAAAATTGAGTCGGGACTTGGCGACAGGCTGGCCGGTTTCGCGCGAACGGGACCACCAGTTTTCGGTGCTGGTTAGTTGTAGATACGGGGTGTGAAACGATATATCATCGCCCGACACGTTCAGGTCTTTTTGGGAAGAACGTTTCAATAAATTATCAGTTAGCTCGGCGCGGTAGTCTGTGGCAGGATCGAAGGCAAGAGCGGGTGAAAAGACCAGTTCGTTAGACGCTGTCCACTTGAATTTACCCCGAACCGCCGGTATGAAGCGAACATACTGCGTTGAATCCCACTCATTGAGTTGACTGGTGGGACCAACGTTTTTATTGAATGTAAAGATCAGATTCTGAGTTTGTTGGATCTCATCGTCAAAGTTTCGACCCACTACCGAGACTTCGTTAAACGGCAATCGTGAACAATTTAAAAGGGTAAAGACGAGGAATAGGAAGAAGAGAAAAAGAGCAGGAAAACGCGTTTTCATGGGGTTATTGGAGAAGAGCCGAATATTAACGAAAAACCCGTTCATAACAGATGAACGGGTTAGTATTCGGACGGAATTTGTAGGTATCGTTGCCCCATTTTTCTGAAACAACAACTACTCATTTTTAATAACTATTCGGATATCATTGCTACGTCCTTTATCGTCGGCGCAGGATACTTTTAACGTACCCAGTCGGGGTTGGAAAAAGACGGCTTCGGTTGGTTTGGCCCGACGATATAATTTGTCGTTCAGATACCAGAAGACGGTTTGTACGTCATTGGCAGCCAGGCAGCCCAGCTCCATTTCGACAGGGTGTTTTGCGTTGATAAAATAGTCGCTACCATCGTTTAAACTCGTTATCAATGGTCTCGTTTGCCCAACTTCCGTACTTCCGAACACGCGCTCACAGGCTGGGTTATGCGGTGGTGCGACTTCAAATGGAATATGGCGGCTTTGATAAAATGCGGTAACCTCCGGCGATAAGTTTGGGTAAGAACGGGTTATGGCACCCGAGTCGGGGCGGCAGTGCGCGCAATACGAAATTGTTCCGGTAGCGTTTGTGAAAACAGCCTTCTGGTGCTGACAGCGTCGGTAACGTGACACACCCATGATGCAATAATCAGCCACGGGATTGGTGCAAAACTCGCCAGGAATTTCGCCTGTTTCGGGGCAGATGAGCCGCATCGCCAGTTTAGTGGCCGTTTTAGGTGCTTTGAACCAACCGCTTGGTGAATTGTAATCCAGTACGTTGAATAGCTGGAACAGCAAGGGCGTTGCGGTATTGGCACCACTGAGTTCGGCCACGCCCACGCCCGAAAAATTTCCGACCCACACGCCAATCGTATATCGTTGATTGTAGCCGATGCTCCAGGCATCCCGGCGTCCATAGGACGTGCCGGTTTTCCAGGCAATGCGAGGCAAGTGATAGCTATTGTCGAAATTATTAGGCAAGTCGGGGCGGGTAATCTGGGTAAGCGTGTGTGTGACAAGGTAAGCCGCTTCGGGGGAGAGAAGGTTAACTGGCCCCACCGACCCGTTTGACCGCCCAGCCCTCCCCTTAAGAGAAGGGAAAGGGGTTACTGGCTGGCTTCCTCCCTCCCCTTTTTTTAAGGGGAGGGCTGGGCGGTCCGACGGGTCGGTGGAGTAATACATCCGCAACGCCCCCAACTTCCCCCCATTGGCTAGCCCCGTATACAGGCGTGTCATTTCTTCCAGCGTAACGCCACAGCCGCCCAAAATCATGGAAAGCCCTAATTCCTTAGCCTGTTTTTTTATGGTTGAAAAGCCTGCTCTCTGAAGCGTCGAAACAAGCGTTGGTGTGCCGATCTCTTTTAGCAAGGCCACTGCCGGGATATTGAGCGAGTTTGCCAGCGCAAACTCGGCCGTGACTGGGCCGTTGAATCGACGGTCGTAATTGTCAGGCTCATACCCACTGAAATTGGTAGGTACGTCGGCCAGTTTGGTTTTTGGCGTAACAAGGCCCGCGTCGAAGGCCAGGCCGTAGAGTATGGGCTTTAATGCACTTCCCGGCGAACGTACCGCCCGAACACCGTCCACCTGTCCACCATCAAATGCATTTCCAAAATCGGCAGAACCAACGTAGGCAATTACCTCCTGAGATTGGTTATCCACAATCAGTACGGCCGCGTTGTGGATATTGCTGGCTCGCAGTCGATCCGCATAATGTTGTACCAAACGTTCTGTAGTTGACTGAGCCGTTGGGTTGAGTGTAGAATGAATGATGGGAGCATTTGGATTCTCCGCCCGCAACCGGCGCGATAGGTGAGGAGCCAGCTGGGGCGCTTCGCGCCGGTAGGCCGTAAGTGGCTCGTCGATGGCGTCGGTAATGGCTGCCTCATCGAAGAGCCGGGCCGAGCGGAAGCGACTGAGCCAGCGATTTCGTTCCTGCACGACGAGCGCATTATGCACACCTAACCGCAGGCTCGATGGCCGGTTTGGGATAATGGTTAACGTAGTGAGTTCAGCCAGACTGAGCAAAACGGGCGGTTTTCCAAAATAGAGCAGTGAAGCCGATTTCAGCCCTTCAATATTGCCCCCATATGGAATCAGATTCAGGTAGAGTTGTAGGATCTCGTCTTTGGAATAATGAACTTCTAACTGAATCGCCCGGAATAGTTCGATGAGCTTACTGCCGTAGGTACGTTCGCGGGGCTCTAGTAGCCGGACGGTTTGCATCGTAATCGTTGATGCGCCCGATGTACGGCGACCTGTAAGCAGGTTTCTGCCTATGGCACGTAGCATGGCGACGGGATTGAAACCGGGATGGTACCGGAAATATTTATCTTCCTTGAAGAGAATGGCCTCGCGAAGGGTAGGTGTAATTTCGGGTAGTTCGGCATACATCCGCCATTTATCGTCACGACTTAGAAAGGCGTGTAAAATGGACCCGTCCCGGGCGGTGATGATGGTCGAATAGGCAATATCAGTTTGGACGGGAAAGAAAAAATCCAGACCTAAAAAAATCAATATGGCAACGGTCAGGGTTTTCACCAGACGTGATTGCCAAATTCGTTTGGCGATACCGCGAATGTTTTCCAATATTGGCCTAAACATTAGTGTATTTCTGGTTACTTCCCGCTGTGCCCTTGCGTCAGAGCAAAGTTCATTTGACTGCAAAAATCAGTGAATTCCCTTAATCAACGAAACCATACCGGGTTACCGGTGTAATTAAAAATGACCATTCAATTCTTTGGCGCAGCCCGAACCGTAACTGGCAGCAAGCACCTGATCACAACCGCCAGCGGTACACAAGTTTTGCTCGATTGTGGGCTTTTTCAGGGTATCAATACAGATGAACTGAACCAGCAATTTGGTTTTGATCCAGCTCAGGTCGATTATATGGTGCTGTCGCACGCGCACATCGACCATACAGGGCTGATTCCCCGGCTTGTGCGACAGGGATATAAAGGACCCATTTATACTACGTCCTCAACCATTGACCTCTGTGAATTGATGCTGATGGACAGTGCCCGCATCCAAGAGCGCGATCTCGAACGCGTCAATGAACGGCGCAAACGGCGTAATGAGCCGGAACTGGAAGCCTTATACGACGAAAAAGATGTGCAGCAGGCCCTTGACCAAATGCGGCCTGTCGACTATAATACGCCGTTCGTTGTCTGCGATGAAGTGACAGCTTTACTGACCGATGCCGGCCACTTGTTGGGCAGTGCATCGGTCAGTCTTACCATCAAGGAAAACGGAGCTGAAAAGCATCTGTTCTTTAGTGGCGATATTGGTCGGCCCGATGATAAAATACTACGTTCACCCCAACCGTTTCCGCAAGCTGATTATATCATTTGTGAATCGACCTACGGCGACCGGCTCCACGAAGCCGAACCCGATATGAAAGCGCATTTGCTGCGTATCGTACAAAAAACCTGCGTGGAAGGACGGGGAAAACTAATTATTCCAGCTTTCGCAGTTGACCGCACGCAGGAAATAATTTATGCACTGGATCAATTGTCAAGTGAAGGGCAGTTGCCGCGATTATCCGTATACATCGACAGTCCGATGTCAGTGAAAGCAACGCAGGTTATGCGGGATCACGAAGAAGATTTCAATCCTGATATTCTGGCGTACATCAAAAAAGACGGTGATGCGTTTGACTTCCCGAATCTGCATTATATTACGGATGTCGAAGAATCGAAGGCGATCAACGACAGCAAAGAGCCGTGTATCATTATTGCGCCCTCGGGAATGGCCGAAGCCGGCCGTATCAAACACCATATCAAAAATAACATTACCAAGCCCAATACGACTATTTTAATGGTTGGCTATGCGTCTCCCAACAGTTTGGGAGGTGCCTTAAAACGAGGTGATAAAGAAGTGACTATTTTTGGTGAACGCTATCCTGTTGTTGCACAGGTCGCCATTATGGATTCATTCTCGGCCCACGGCGATTACCGAGAGATGCTTCAAGTCTTGAGCTGTCAGGATGCCTCCCGTGTTAAACGCATTTTTCTGGTTCACGGGGAGTATGATAAGCAACTAATCTGGAAGGATCATTTGCAGGTAGCTGGATTTCAGCATATCGAGATACCGGAAATGCGGGAAAAGATTACGTTATAATGGGCTCATATAAAACCGTAAATAAATGAAATGCCCCCGGCTTCTAGAAGCCGGGGGCATTTCATTCCAGGAAAATGAGTCGTCAGATTAGGTAAAACGAGCACGGGCAAATGGAACCCGCGAGAAACAGTGATTCAATACTACGCGATATACTTTACCAAATTGCGCGTAACACCACCGTTTAAGTTGCTTGAGTTCTTTAGGAATAAGCATTTTAATGGCTTTCGCCAGTTCTTTTTCAAAGAGGGATCTGTCAAAACTTACCTTCTGAAGGATTGTTTTGATGTATTCAAGCATAGAGAGCATAATACGTCATTTTCTAGTTAAGGAAGCCTATGGATATTAAAAGAGGTCAGTTGGTTCGTTCTTATTAAGCGTAACGATCTAGTCAACAATTTGTTGCTCAAAATTATCAATGTTTTTTGACATATTCCGCAAATTTTTTGTACTATACTTTTATTGTGGATTTGCTGTATTTGGGCAAGTCACTGATAATGTTGCAACTATAGAATTAGGCGAAACTGACTTTCCGATTGAACGGCCTTTTACCATCTCAGTCATTATCGCGAATAGTGAAACGCGCCCAACGATCAACTTTCCAGATATTACCGGCTTTACGAAAAAGGGAACATCGGCGAGTGTAACGACAAGTGAATTAAGCGGAAAAACAATTACTAATCAAGTAATTACGCAAAATTATCAGGCTCGTTTGCCGGGTCGGTACCGCTTGCCTCCTTTTTCCATAGTCGTCAATAACGAAACAGTGGAGTCGGATGGCGCTACACTTACAGTTCAGCCTTCATTAACCAGTTCGTCACCGCTCAGTGCTACGTTAAGTACAAACGATATTGTGCCCACTGGCGCGGCTTTCCTGTCGCTCAGGTCGTCGAAGGCCGCGATCTATACTGGTGAGGGCGTTGCACTCACATTGTCGTTTTTCGTCGCTGATAATTATCCTTTTGAACTTAATTTTACGGCGCTCAATACTCAGCTACAGGTAATAATTAAAAAAATACGACCGGTTAATTCATGGGAGGAAAATCTGGCTATCAATGAGCTAAAACCCGTTCCGGCAATCGTTAAAGAAAAGAAATTTCGTGAATATCGGCTCTACCAGTCTATCTTTTTTCCACTATCAAATCAGGCGCTGAACTTACCTGCTGTATCGCTTCAATTAGGGCGACGGCCTGTTATTGGTCCACCACAGTCAGACGCCGAAAAAGTCGTCTTTACCAGCAAGCCATTGACTATCGTTATCAGACCGTTACCTGCGCACCCCTTACGAGGTCGAGCACCCATCGGAACGTTCCGGCTGGAGGAGAGGTTGGAAAGGCAACGCATTGGTGTCGGGCAAAGTGTTCGCTATACGTTTGTAGTTGCAGGTATGGGTAATATTGCTACGCTCCCAGCACCGACGATCATGAATGAAAATACGGACGTTGATGTATTTCCACCCGAAAAACGTCATGTACTTAGTCAGGACGGTAATCAGGTAACGGGTAATAAGACCTTTACTTATTTTCTTATACCGCACCAAAATGGAGCTGTTTCGTTGGCAAATCACTTTCAATGGATTTACTTCGACCCGCAAACTGCACGCTATGATACGCTTCGACCTCAACTGACGCTGCAAGTAGGTGGTAAAGGTCCATTAGATGCTACGTTATTAGCATCTGGAAACGGGGAAATTGGACAAGGTATGCCTGTTGGTAATTCGTTCTATACCGGAATCGAAGCTATGGATAGCTCCAAACAGCCAATTAGTGTCTCGGCTTTGATTAGGGCCATAGCCAATGTGCTGATCGTGATCATGTTATTAGGAATGATTTTTGTGTTTATAAAAAAGTAAAGCTGCCGGGTAGGAACCAAAGTGTAACAATACCGGGCGAAATTCACCAGCATGAGCAGTACTTACGGAATACTATTTAAGATTTCTACATTCGGCGAATCGCACGGGCCCGGTATTGGTGTTGTGATTGACGGCTGTCCTGCCGGTTTGCCATTCGATGCTGATTTCATTCAGCATGAGCTGGATCGACGCAAGCCCGGCCAGTCGCGCATTACGACCCAACGGCGCGAAGCCGATGAGTTTGAAGTGCTCTCGGGCATATTTGAAGGCAAAACGCAGGGAACGCCCATTGCCTTGCTCATCCGCAATACCGACCAGCGTAGCAAAGATTATGGCCACATTGTCGAACAGTTCCGGCCTTCTCACGCTGACTATACGTATCAGACGAAATATGGCTCCCGGGATTATCGGGGTGGCGGTCGGTCGTCGGCCCGCGAAACAGCCGCCAGGGTTGCGGCTGGTGCCATTGCCAAATCACTGCTGGCGCAGCAGGGCGTTCAGATACAGGCTTACGTCTCACAGGTTGGTAAACTCAAGCTCGAAAAACCATATACGGAATTAAATCTGGCCCTTGCAGAAGAAAATGCCGTCCGTTGTCCCGATCCTGAAACGGCCGAACAAATGTTTCAATACATAGACGAAACCCGCAAACGAGGTGACTCGATTGGAGGCATCGTCGACTGTGTTATAACCGGTGTACCGGTAGGCTGGGGCGAGCCTGTCTTTGATAAACTCCACGCAGAATTGGGTAAAGCTATGTTGAGTATCAATGCGGTGAAAGGCTTCGAATATGGTAGTGGATTTGCTGGAGCAGAGTTGTACGGCTCCCAGCACAACGACGAATTCTACACGGATGAACAGGGCCGCGTTCGGACGAAAACAAACCAGTCAGGCGGAATTCAGGGAGGTATAAGCAATGGTGAGGATATCTACTTCCGCACAGCATTCAAACCTGTGGCTACGATTATGCAGGATCAGGATAGTGTTGACGTAAACGGCCAACCCGTAACGGTTTCAGGCAAAGGTCGCCACGATCCCTGTGTGGTTCCCCGTGCCGTTCCCATTATTGAAGCGATGGCCGCATTGGTGCTAGCCGATATGTATTTGCGGAACAAGGTAGCCCAAGTGTGAAAATCGCCCGAAAGGTCTTATTTTTTCTTGAAGACGGCTTGCATAATGGCGAACCCCAGAAAAGCGAAGCCAATCGCCTGCGCCGAAATACCGACTGTCAGCAACGTACCTGTTGCTTCCCATTGATGGCTCTTTCCATAAGCCCCCAAAAGTGTCAGGACAAGACCGGATAGCCAGAACCCGGCTGCCAAAAGTATGTATTTGTTTTTCAGAGTAACCATTAGTACGTCGATGCTGGTAAGACGGCTATATTAAAACATCTTGAGCGCCCGTTTATCTTTTTGCTTTCTACTAGCCTTTGCGATGGCTATGTTGTTGCCGGGGTTGGTTATGGCGCAACCTGATCTGGCTCGGTTTTCGTTCCGCCGTGGACTGATGGGGACGCAGTTTAACGTTATTTTCTACGCGCCCGACAGCCTGATCGCCCATCGTGCCTATGCAGCCGTTTCGGTTCGGATGGACTCCCTAAACCAGGTCATGAGTGATTATATGGATGGTTCAGAGATCAATCGGGTATCGGCAACAGCTGGCTCTGGTAAATGGGTCCCGGTATCAACAGACTTATTTAACGTATTGGGCAAAGCCCAAACTATAGCCCACTTGTCGAATGGCCACTTCGATCCAACGGTTGGCCCGCTGTCGTTACTATGGCGTAGGGCCGTTCGCCGGAAGGAGTTTCCAACCGCCAAAGAACGTCGCCAGGCCAGGCGTTCAGTGGGCTACAGGCTACTGGAGTTGGATATTACAACGCGATCAGTACGTTTACGTCGAGCCGGGATGCGGTTGGATGTTGGTGGTATTGGGCAAGGATTTGCCGTTGACGAAGCGCTAATGGTTCTAGGCCGTTTTGGCATCCGCTCGGCCTTAGTCGATATTGGAGGTGACATTTTAGCCAGTGATCCGCCACCAGGAAGTGCTGGCTGGCGAGTAGGGATTGGATCTGGTAAAGCTGGTGATGCAGACACGACAACGATTCTGCTGAGAAATGCAGCGATCACTACCTCCGGGGATACGTATCGTTTCCTGGAACATAACGGCCGACGTTACTCACACATCATGAATCCACGCTCGGGTCTGGGGCTGAAGCACTTTGTTCAGGCAACCGTTTTCGCGCCCGATGGATACCATGCCGATGCACTTACCAAGGTGTTCAGTGTGGCAGGTATGCGCAAAAGTCGTCGGTTGCTACGTCGTTTTCCGGGCGCCAAACTCCTCCTGCTGGAAAATAAACGGGGTCGATTGCACAAATGGCAATCGACCCCGTTCTGACAACGTATTGAGTTTCTATACTGTTATTGTTTTACCTGGTACGGCAATTTGATATAGACCGTTGGCATCAGGCAGGCTTTTGGGCATGGCATCCCATGCCAACGTGGTGGGGAACAAGTCGATTTGAGAATTTAAGGCTTCATCCCACTTTACGACTTTGCCAGAGTACGTCGCCATACGACCCATAATCGCAGTCATTGTACTTTTCGCTACGCGTTCGGCGTCAGCAAATTTGTATTGACCTTTAGCAATGGCGTCGAATAATTCATCGTGTTCAATCTGGTACGGATTCCCGTCTGCTTTGGCATCGTGGGTGTACATTGGTTGCCCATTATAACCCATCAAGGCGCTACTTTTCTTTTCCATTCCTTCAATTTTACCTTTTGTTCCGAGGAACATTTCGTCCACCCGACTATAGGTACCTTCGTAGTGACGGCATTGACTATTAATGGTGGTGCCATCGGCGTAAACGAAATCGACGATGTGGTGATCAAAAATCTCGCCGTAATCTTTTCCCGTCCGTACCTGCCGCCCGCCCGTTCCCTGACAGGACACCGGATAGCTGTTTTTCACCCAGTTAGCTACGTCAATGTTGTGGACGTGTTGCTCATTGATGTGATCGCCACATAACCAGTTGAAGTAATACCAGTTACGCATCTGGTAATCCATTTCGGTTTGGTTTGGCTGGCGAGGCTTTTGCCACACGCCCCCGCTGACCCAGTATACCTGTCCACCTACGATTTCTCCCAAAGCTCCATCGTGGATGCGCTTGATCATATCGCGGTAGCTGGGCTGGTAGCGCCGTTGTAAGCCAACCACTACGTTTAATTTTTTCTTCTTGGCTTCTTCCGCAGCTGCCAATACTCGCCGAATGCCTGGCGCGTCGGTTGCTACGGGTTTTTCCATGAAAACCTGCTTGCTCTGACGGACGGCTTCCTCAAAGTGGCTTGGCCGGAAGCCGGGAGGGGTAGCAAGAATCACCACATCCGCTAAGGCCATCGCTTGTTTGTAGGCATCAAAACCAACAAATTTATGATCCTCCGGTACGTCCACTTTGGGTGAACCGTCAGCTGCTTTAAGGCCACGCTCGGTTAAGGCTTTGTAAGCCCCGTCCAAACGGTCGCGGTAAGCATCGGCCAGGGCTACAATTTTGACATTCTGTTTTGTACTGAGCGCCTGTTGAGCCGCGCCAGTGCCACGACCGCCACAGCCAATGAGGGCCACCTTGATGGTATCATTTACGGAGAAGTGATAGCCTCGATTTGGTTGGTCTGCTGCGTTGGCGCCGAAGGGGAGGCTGCTCAAAATAGCGCCACCTGTGAGTAAGCCAGAATTTCTTAAAAATTCCCGGCGATCCTGATTCGACTCGTTCTTCATATTCTGGAGAAAATTTCGGGTGAGAAAGTTGTCTGATACAGAAGTCAATACGACTAATAATTTACTATCTGAATTAAAATATAAAAGGATAAGATTCTACCAACTCATGCTTAAAATTCATTAATGTCAAGAAAAACTTGCACGAAATGAAGAGTTATTCCTATGTTTAACCTCAAAGCCAGTAGGTTTTACTTCAATCTCTCTATACGCTATACCTATGAAAAAATCATTTACTTATTCAGCATTCGTACTAATGCTCTTTTGGTTACTGAGTATTACAGCATTAGCGCAGACGCGCGTCGCTGGAAAGGTTACGGACGAAAGTAAAAAAGAGGAATTAACGGGGATCAGCATTGCTGTGAAAGGCAAGGTTATTGGTACCATCACTGATCAAAAGGGAAATTTTTCATTAAGCACAAATACGCCCACACCTTTCACGGTGGCTGTATCGGGTGTGGGTTTCCAGACGCAGGAATTTGTAATCAATGGCGATCGCACCGATCTTAACGTGAGCCTGAGAGAGCAGGTGACACTTGGTCAGGAAGTGGTAGTAGCTGCTTCGAGGGTTGAAGAAAGTGTTATGCAATCGCCCGTTTCGATCGAAAAAATGGACATCCGTGCGATCCAGAACACGCCCGCGCCGAGTTTTTACGATGCTTTACGGAACTTAAAAGGGGTTGAAATGTCAACGCAAAGCGTTACGTTTAGCAACTTCAATACAAGGGGATTCTCAGGAAACGGTAACACACGAGTTGTACAAATGATGGACGGTATGGATAACCAAGCGCCCGGCCTGAATTTTTCTGTAGCGAACATCGTCGGTATGTCGGAACTGGATGTTGAAAGCGTCGAATTACTACCGGGAGCCGCTTCGGCTCTTTATGGACCAAACGCTATCAACGGTCTATTGTTAACCACAAGTAAAAGCCCTTTTTTATATCAGGGACTCAGTGCTAATGCAAAAGTTGGTCTGATGAATGCCAGTAACCGAACTAAGCGATACAGTGAAGAGAAACTTGGTGCCACACCCTATACCGATTTTTCTATACGATATGCCAAAGCATTCAATAACAGATTTGCGTTTAAAGTGAATGTTGGCTATTTGACGGCTCAGGATTGGCAGGCTACTGATTATCGTGATCAAAGTTTGGTAAATGGGGCTGGTCTGTCGGGTACGCGTGCTACAAACCGGGGTTATGACGGAATCAATATTTATGGCGATGTCGATCCTGGATTCTCCCAATATCAAATTTTGAGAAGTGCTCTGGCACAGGCTACTCCGGGTTCAGGTTCTCCTCTTTTGCCCCTTAATCAGGGCATTATGCAATTAGCTACTCAGTTTGGACCAGCGGCTGGATTAACCCCCACGCAGGCTTACGATCGGGTACTGACCGATTTGTATGCTAATCCACTTGGCTTTAATTATACCAGAACGGGTTACCGCGAACGTGATTTGGTCGACTATTCGGCTCGTAGTTTAAAGCTGAATGGTTCCCTGCATTATAGAATCGGAGAAAATGCAGAGGCTATTCTCCAGGCCAACTGGGGAACGGGAACAACGGTTTATACAGGTGCTGACCGGTATTATCTGAATAAATTTAACATAGGTCAGTATAAAGCAGAAATACGTGGTTCAAATTTCTTTGTTCGGGCTTATACAACACAGGAACGATCAGGCGATGCTTATGCGGTTGGTATTGCAGGACTAGGTATGAATAATACGTGGATAGTCGATCAAACGGCAAACGGTCCTGTTGTCAATACAGCACCAACAGCTACCTATTTTGGCACGGTGGCAGGTACGTATGCAGGTGTTAGTTTTCCCGCTTTTGTAACGGACCTTCAAACCCGTTTAGCCGTTCCTGGGGTAAATCCATTAGTGGCTTATCAGGGTGCAGTGCTGGCAAGTCAGGCTAATTCTGCTGCCTATTTCAATCAAGTTCAGCAATTGGTTGGAAATGGACAGGTTTATAAGCCTGGATCGCCCGAATTCGAGGCAAAACTTCGGGAAGTTACTGGCAAAGCAATTCCGGGAGATGCTAATGGAGTAGGGGCCAAGTTTCAGGATCGTACCAATTTGTACCACACTGAAGCTATGTATAACTTTAATAAGGTTATTGATCCCAAAACAGCCGAGATTATTGTTGGGGGTAATTATCGAGTCTATGAGCTAAACTCTGGCGGTACCATCTTCTACAGCAATAATGGCAAAGAACCGACGATCAGCGAGTTTGGCTTATATGCACAGGTGCAAAAAAGTATTGCTGATAAATTGCGGTTAACTGGTGCTTTGCGGTTTGATAAAAATGAGAATTTCAAAGGGCAGTTTAATCCACGTTTGTCGGCAGTATATAGTGTGGACCGAAACAATAATATAAGGGCCTCTTTTCAGACAGGATTCCGAATTCCAACCACGCAAGATCAGTACATTGACCTCTTAACTCCCCAGGCTCGGTTAATTGGATCCTTGTCTCCTTTACTTCAAAAATATAATCTTACGCCAGCCAACACATTCACCTACGAATCAATTTTGGCTGGTCAGCCCAAAGCATATGATTTTCCCACCTTTAAGCCCGAACGTGTCTCCACTATAGAGTTTGGTTATAAGGGTCTGATTAATAAACGGTTATTGATTGATGCCTATTATTACAATAGTACATATCATGACTTTATAGGAACAGTCACTCTAATTCAACCGACAGGTGCTACCACGCGTAATGTGTATGCAGTAACAAAAAATTATACGAGTCCCATTAAAACACAGGGTTTTGGTATTGGGTTGGATTATTCCCTGCCTGGTAATTTTCAAATAGGAGGAAACGTATCGAACAATACGTTAAATACGGGTGGTGTTAGCTTGTTCAGTGGTGAAATGAATAAAAATACGCTGGAAGACGGTTTTCAGGTTAGATACAACACACCTAAATATCGCTATAATGTTAGCCTTGGAAACCGAAATATTAAGGGTAGTGGGTTTGGCTTTAACGTAGTTTATCGTTACCAGGATGCTTTTGAATGGCAGTCGTCGTTAGGAAACCCGAATATCAATATCACGTCTGATATCAGTAATCGACCTATTATTGCAGCTTTTGGCACCCTTGACGCGCAAATCAGTAAACGAGTTCCTTCGATTCACTCGACCTTCAAAATAGGGGGCAGTAATATTCTTCAGAAAGAATATACTACCGGCTGGGGAAACCCGACAGTTGGGTCAATCTACTACGTTAGCCTGACGTTCGATCAGTTGATGAACTAGGTTAAATAAATCAGGTTATAAAACGCCCGGCTTTCTCCCTGAAAGCCGGGCGTTTTTGTTGTATCAGGCGACTGGCTGGTCGAACTTTTAGGACAGTTCTGCCCTTACTTAAATAAGCCTGCATCTAACGAATCTGTTATCTCGTACGCTATTGAGCAACGTTACGTCTTCTGATCAACTTCCCGACGCTCTCCCCCGGCGGTTGAATCTACTGCAAGGTACGGCCCTGAACATGATCGACATGGTCGGCATTGGGCCCTTTGTTGTATTACCATTAGTTATCAAAACGCTTGGTGGACCGCTGTTTTTATGGGCCTGGATACTGGGCGCCTTTGTATCACTGATTGATGCGTTTGTGTGGGCTGAGTTAGGAGCGGCTTTTCCTCAGGCAGGCGGTA
The DNA here is from genome assembly GCF_900112365.1 of Spirosoma endophyticum. Lineage (GTDB taxonomy): Bacteria > Bacteroidota > Bacteroidia > Cytophagales > Spirosomataceae > Spirosoma > Spirosoma endophyticum. The sequence goes on from NZ_FOLQ01000003.1 coordinate 229,284, forward strand.
GTTATAACTTTCTTAAGATTTCGTACGGCGAGCGACGCTGGGGACGATTACTATCATTCCTGTACGTCTGGCAAACGCTCATTCAGGCTCCGTTAGTCATGGCTTCGGGCGCCATTGGGTTTGCCCAATATGCCTCCTATCTGATGCCGTTGGATGAGTGGCAACGTAAAGCCGTTTCGGGAGGAGTTGTTCTGATTATTATCGCTCTTTTGTATCGAAAAATAGATTCAATCGGCAAAATTGGGCTGGTTATGTGGGGGGCGGTACTCTTAACGTTGGGCTGGATTATTGTTGGTGGATTGAGTAATGCCCGAATTCCATTAGCTGATACGTTTCAGTCCATGGGCTCGGCTAGTGGTGGACTCATCGCGGCTGGCTTGGGCCAAGCTTCCGTCAAGACCATTTACTGTTATCTCGGTTATTATAACGTCTGTCATCTGGGGGGCGAAATCCAGCGGCCCACGCGCAACATCCCGGCCAGCATGTTCATTTCGATTGTGGGGATTGCGGGGTTGTATTTGTTGATGAACCTGAGTGTAGTAAGCGTTGTGCCGTGGCAAATCGCTCAGGACAGTAATTTTATTGTTAGTACGTTCGTAGAAACATTATACGGACCTGGTGCCGCCCGACTGGCAACGATTCTAGTATTGCTGGTGGCCTTTTCGTCGCTGTTTGCCGTTTTGCTGGGGTACTCTCGTGTACCCTATGCCGCTGCCGCTGACGGTCAGTTTTTTCGAATTTTCGCTAAACTGCATCCGACGCGTCAGTTTCCGTACGTATCACTTCTGTTCCTGGGTGGTCTGGGCTTTGTATTCAGCCTTTTGTTCCGACTGGGCGACGTAATTACGGCTATTCTGGCCATGCGTATTGTCGTACAGTTTGTTGGGCAGGCAATTGGCTTGTTACTTCTCCATCGCCGACGGGCAGCGTCGGAATTTCCCTTCCGAATGCCACTTTATCCATTGCCCGTACTCTTAGCGATCGGTGTTTGGCTGTTTGTTTTCTTCTCGACGGGTCTAACCTTTATGCTATCTGGCCTGACAGTTATCGGGCTCGGTATTGTAGCCTTTCTGATATCAGCGGGAGTCAGGAAACAGTGGCCCTTCGAAAAAACGTAGTGCCGACCGTCCACAATACGCTATTTCAAAGCCTCAAATAGAATCTCCGCTGGATGTTTCGCTTTGCGGGATGTACCATCTTTAATCTGGTGACGGCAGGAGGTTCCGGGCGCGGCAATAATTACTTCGTCTGGCTGTTGACGTACTGTCGGGAATAAAACCAGTTCGCCTACTTTCATCGAAACGTCGTAGTGTTCAGCCTCATAACCGAATGATCCCGCCATACCGCAGCAACCGGATGGAATCAATTGCACCGTATAATTTTTAGGCAGTGACAACGCTTTCTTGCCGGGTACCTGCGACGAGACAGCCTTTTGCTGGCAGTGGCTGTGCAGCTTAACCATACGGCTTTCGTCGGTAAACTGATCCGGGTTGATACGTTTGGCATCCAGTTCACGGGCTATAAACTCCTCGAACGTCAGCGTATTTTCGGCAATGCGTCGGGCATCGGCCATCAATGATTCGCTAACCAAATCAGGGTATTCATCGCGGAAAGTTAGAATGGCCGATGGTTCCAGACCAACCAAAGGTGTTTCAGCAGTTACTACGTCTTTTAAGAGTTGAACGTTACGTTCAGCCAGTGTTTTGGCATATTTAAGCATGCCTTTTGATAGTGCTGCCCGGCCGCTCTCGCCATGTTCAGGAATCACTACGTTATAGCCCAGTCGCTCAAAAAGTTGGATCGCTTTCTGCCCAACTTCGACATCGTTGAAATTGGTAAATTCATCGCAGAAGAGAAGAATAGTGCATTGGGCAGAGGGCAGAGGGGAAGAAAGACCATGCACCTTGCTGCCTACCCCCTGCCTCCTGCCCTCTGCCCAACGCCGTAACGTCGTCTTCCCCATCAATGGCATGGTCCGATCGGGGTGAAAGCCGACCATACGGTTAGCAATCCGTCGGAGCGAGGGCGTTCCCAATATGCCATTCCAGGCCCAGGGAACAAGAGAAGCCAGACTCGACAGCCGGGCAAAATTCGCTATTAATCGAGATCGGATCGGAACACCATTCGCGTCGTAATAATGTTGTAAGAACTCGGCTTTTAACTTGGCTACGTCTACGTTCGATGGGCATTCGCTCTTACAGGCTTTGCACGATAGACATAGATCATAAACGTCTTTAATTTCTTCATGGTCGAAACGGTTTTCTTTCGGTGACCGGGTTAACATCTCCCGCAGGATGTTTGCCCGTGCCCGCGTCGTGTCTTTCTCGTCGCGGGTAGCCATGTAGCTTGGACACATCGTTCCGCCCGAAGCCTCGGTCTTACGGCAATCACCTGAGCCATTGCACTGCTCAGCATGTTGCAGTACATTCTGATCTTTATACCGAAAATAGGTCTGAAACTCTGGTGTTCGCTGGCCCGCTTCATAGCGAAGAAACGTATCCATCGGGGGCGTTTCAACAATTTTTCCGGGATTGAAAATGCCGTCTGGGTCCCAGGTATGCTTAATCTGCCGCATCAACTCGTAGTTATGCGTCCCCACCATTTGCGGGATAAACTCACCCCGTAAGCGCCCGTCACCATGTTCTCCTGACAGCGAACCGTCATACTTCTTGACCAGTGTGGCAATTTCTTGGGCAATCATCCGGTATTGCTGGTGACCTTCTTCTGTTTTAAGGTTGATGATTGGCCGCAAATGCAACTCTCCCGAACCCGCATGGGCGTAATGCACGGCATGCATGTTGTGAGCAGTAAGGATCTCATTGAAGTCACGAATAAATTCGGGCAGGTCAGCCACATCGACGGCGGTATCTTCAATAACGGCTACGGCTTTCGCATCGCCGGGGAGATTGCCCAGTAAGCCTAAACCCGCTTTCCGAAGCGTCCATATCTTCTTGGTATCTTCGCCAAACAGTAATGGGTAATGATAGCCCATACCGGCTGCCTGCATGTCGGCAATCATCTCTGTCGCCAGCGCTTCAATCTCTGCTCGCGTATTACGTGATAGATCGACGACCAAAATAATCGGGAAATGATCCGTGGGTGTTTTCTGGACGAAAAAGCTGTTTTTACGTTGTTCAGGATTTGAGTCAGCGCGCTCCAGAATGATGTCGTCAATCAGTTCAACTGCGTAAGGCTTATATTTTAGGGCCACCAATGTTGCCCGTAGCGCTTCATCAATCGAATGGCAGTGTACACAAACCAGCCCGCCTTCTGTCGGCGGTAGTGGCACTAAATTCAATTTAATTTCGGTCAGGAAACACAGCGTCCCTTCTGAACCCGCAATGAATTTCGCCACGTTAAATGGCTCTCCACCTGCCGTAAACGGTTCCATATCGAGCAACGCATCCAGCGCATAACCCGTATTACGTCGTTCGATACTTTTCTTTGGAAAGTTGCGTCGAATTTCTTCCTGATTGGCTGGGTCGGATAAGATAGCATTTGTTTTAAGCAGAATTTTGTCGGCTAGCGTTGCCGATCCATTTTTGCGGCTCGCTTCACTAACTGATTTTGTATAATCCCAGCCACTCATAGAGCCAAATTCTACTTCAGAACCGTCAGCCAGCAATGCTTTAACGGCCAGTGTGTGTTCGCGCGTGGCGCGATAGACAACGGAATTTGAGCCGCAGGAGTTGTTCCCAACCATACCGCCGATCATGGCTCGATTGGCGGTCGAGGTTTCAGGACCAAAATACAGGCCGTAAGGTTTCAAAAACTGATTTAGCTCATCACGGATGACACCAGGCTGCACCCGTACCCAGCGCTCCTCCGGATTGATTTCCAGAATCCCCGTAAAATGCTTCGATACATCGACCACAATACCACTGCCAACTACCTGGCCTGCCAGTGATGTACCCGCTGTTCGTGGAATTAATGAGGTGTTCTGTAAGCGCGCAAAAGCAATCAGCGCCTTTAGGTCATCAAGCGTTTTGGGAATAGCTACGGCGGTGGGCATTTCCCGATAAGCGGATGCATCGGTTGCATATAAAGTTCGATACGTATCGTCGTAGAAAAGGTCGCCGGATAACTGACTGGCTAAATTCTTGAGAGGTTCTGCACTCATAAAGCATGTAGACTACTTATTGCTACGTAGTCTTTAGAAATAGAGAGACAAAAATAGGTGTAAATACTACAATTTTTTTGACAGACGACTTAAAAAATGCATAAACTCTTATATTGGAAAAATCATAAATAAGTAGAAGAAGATCATAGCATAATAGCTTGACAGATAATAATAAATCACCTTGTAATTGTTGTTCCATGTCGGAATAATTCATTTTGACATAACTTATTTAAGAAATATTATGATACGATTTTGATGCTAAGTGCCCCAATTTTAACCTGACACCTCTTGTATTTTGATTATAACATGATGTAATTCGCCGAATGGTTCAAGTTTACTTTCTATAATTTCTGGTCATTTTTCTAAAATAGAGGCTCATAACGCAAACTATGGTGCCTCTATACTAGTTTAAAAGCGACAAAATACAGGGGCTAATCTTTAACCAGACAATTATTAAATAGCTAAATTTTTACTGCAAACCTATGATGGACAAATCCTACAAAATGAACCGCTTCGGTGGCTACGTAGGTCAGATTGGGAGTTCCCAATCCCAGTCATTCGGGCGGAAAGCTCTGTTCGGCTTTCTGACGATGCTGACAATGCTGCTGGTCAATTCGGTAGCGTGGGCACAAGGCACTACTGTAACAGGTAAAGTAACAGATCCAACCGGATCAGTCCTGCCAGGTGTGAGTGTGCAAATTAAAGGTACTCAGCGAGGAACGAACACGGATGCTGACGGAAAGTATTCGCTGACCAACGTTCCGGCTAATGCAACGTTGGTTCTTAGTTTTATTGGTTATACTTCGCAGGAAGTAGCTGTAGGCAATCGTTCTGTGGTAGACGTCAAATTGGCTGATGACACAAAGGCACTCGAAGAAGTAGTGGTTGTGGGCTATGGTACGGCCAAGCGGAAGGATCTGACTGGTTCTGTGGCGCAGGTGTCATCCAAAGATTTCAACCCGGGAATCAACCCCAACCCATTACAAGCCATTCAGGGTAAAGTAGCGGGTCTGGTCATTACAACTCCTTCGGGCGATCCTAACCAGCAGCCAACTGTTCGTCTGAGGGGTTATACTTCGCTGGCTGGTGGTTCTGAACCGCTTTACGTAGTTGACGGTATGATTGGTGTACCTATCAGCCAGGTGAATCCGAATGATATTGAGTCGATGGATGTGTTAAAAGATGCATCAGCGGCTGCCATCTATGGTTCGCGGGCTGCAAACGGGGTAATTATCGTTACGACCAAGCGTGGTAAGTCAGGCCAGTCTACGGTTACGTTCAACAACTATGTAGGGATCGAAACCATTTCGAAACGACTTGACCTGCTTGATGGACCCAGCTACATTAACGCGGTAACCCAAATCAAAGGGGCTTCGGCTCTGAGTGACCAGCAGCGTTTCCCGAAAGATGCCAACGGTAACTACTACAATACCAACTGGATTGACCAGGTTACGCGTACAGCGATTACAAACAATCACAATATCGCTGTATCGGGTGGTTCGCAGTCGTTTAGTTACCGTGGATCGGTTGACTACCTCAACCAGCAGGGTATCGTTAAAAATACTGGTTTTAACCGTATTATCGGTCGCGTCAACCTAGACCAGAAAGCGCTGGACAATCGTCTGAACGTTCAGTATAATCTGCAATACACGCGCACGAATCAGCTCTTTTCTGACAATGGTATTCTGCGTCGTGCGGCTCAGTTCCTGCCTACGCTACCCGTTCGGTACACAGACCCGACTAGTTTGACTAACAATCTTGGTGGCTATGCCGAAGTAGGTGGTGCGTTTGATTTGAATAACCCGGTTGCCATGCAGGAGAACGCAACCAACAATGGTACGCGTAATACCGCCATCCTGGGGACTAATCTTCGCTACGAAATCATCGATGGTCTGACATTTGGGGTGAACGCTCAGTTACAGAGTGATCAAACCAACAATAACTACGTAACGAACCCTGCTGTTAAAGCCTATGCTGGTAACAATGGCCGGGCTGAGCGTCGTCAGTACAACACGTTGAACCAACTACTTGAAACGACGCTTACTTATAACCGGAACCTCGGTACAACCAGTAATTTATCGGTACTGGGCGGCTATTCGTTTCAGCAATTAGACAATGATGGATTTGCCGCTGCGAACAGCGCGTTTGTAACGACAGCAACTGGCTTCAACAACTTAGGTTTAGGAAGCGGTACGTTGATCTACCCAAGTAATACCTTTGCTAACTCGTACAGAAACCAGAGCAAGCTGATCTCTTTCTTTGGTCGGGCAACGGTTAATTTGGTCGACAGGTACAACGTAACAGCTACAGTGCGTCGGGATGGTAGCTCTAAATTTGGAGCAAACAACAAATGGGGTGTATTCCCCTCCATCGCTGCTGGCTGGAACATTACGAATGAGTCGTTCTTTCCCAAGTCAAACGTGCTGAACTTCCTGAAGTTACGGGCGGGCTGGGGCCAAACCGGAAACTCTGAAGGGATCAACCCATATACATCAACTCAGCTGTACGGTCAGAAAGGTACGTACTATGATGGAACTGTAGGAGACTTCCTGCCAGGTTATGGTATCACGCAGAACGCTAACCCTAACCTGAGATGGGAAGTAGTAGGGCAAACAAACGTAGGGATCGACTTCCAGATGTTTAGCAACCGCTTTTCGGGATCGATTGAATATTATAATAAGCTGACAAACGATATGCTTTATAATATCAACGTACCAGCGGATGGCATAAACTACTTTGCCAATACTATTCTGGCTAACATCGGTAGTATGCGCAACAGCGGATTCGAGATTTCGTTTGGTGGAGACATTATCAAAAAAGGTGGCTTCAGCTGGAATGCCCGCATCGTAGGATCTTACAACAAGAACAGAATTGTGTCGCTATCGAACGACCAGTTCAATATTGGTCAGGTACGATTCAATCCGTTTAGTGGTAGGGGTTTGTCTGATGTGTATGCGTCGATCCTGACAGTAGGACGTCCATTAGGGGAATTCAACAACGTACCGACCTTTGCTGGTAATTACAATTCGGACGGTCAGCCACTATTACGGCCAGCCTCGGGGGATACACCAACGCCAAGCGTAGCGCTGGCTGATGCCGCTGCCGCTATTACCGCTGGTAACCCGATCAATCAGGGTAATCCACAGCCATTTCTGAATGGTTCGTTTATCAATACGTTCCGGTATAAGAACTTTGATCTGAACTTCCTGTTACGTGGTGTATTTGGTAACAAAATTCTGAACAATACCCGTTCGAACTATATGATCCCAGGATCTATTCTGGAGACCAACATGCTACGTGATGTAACGACGCTACCAAATAACTATGGTGTTAACGTCTTGTCAACGAACTGGATTGAGAGTGGTACGTTTGTGCGTTTGAACAACTGGCAGATTGGCTACAATGTACCCGTCAAACCGAATAAGTATTTCTCTGGCGCCCGGGTTTATGCAGGAGGTAACAATTTGTTTGTAATTACAGCCTATAAAGGCATCGATCCTGAATTACAGGCATCTGGAAGCTTACCCTCAAACAACACGAACGGATTGGTATCGAACCCAGCCTCAAATGGTGTAACGACGGGGAACCTGCCAATCGGCCAGGCACCTAATCCAGTAGGTTTGGATGACGCAAATGCAGGTTTCTATCCAAAAACGCGTACGTTCCAGTTAGGTTTGAATCTGACGTTCTAAGGCTAGGCATTCACAAACCGAGAAAATTAATAGGTACTTGGTTTGTGAATGCTTCGTTAGAATCTTATGAACAAAGTGCTATAAAGATCTAATTCAAAAAGAAATGAAAACTATTAGTATAAAAGTCATGATGGGCTGCGCAGCGTTGCTACTAGCTGGGCAATCCTGTACAGACTTGACCGAAAAAACGTTTGATGTACTGCCTACATCAGGAGATTTCGGCTCTACACAGGCTCAGCGGGATGCCTTGATTGGGCCGCTCTACAATGGTCTTGGTGATTATTGGAGCAACATGACCGACTTGAACACAACGACAGATGAACAAATCGTGCCTACCCGTGGGGGCGACTGGAAAGATGGCGACAAGTGGGTTCGCTACTATACCCATACGTGGGACCCTGTTACGGATAACAGCGTGTTTAATGATCGCTGGAACTGGTGCTACAACAATATTACGGCTATTAACCAACAGTTAGGAAAGCTTACTGATGCCACTGGTATCGCTGAGTTGAAAACGTTGCGGGCATTTTTCCACTACCAGGCAATGGACCTGTTTGGTAATGTTATCATTGCTAACCAGTTGGGCGGAGCTTCGCCACAGCAGAGTACGCGTGCTCAGGTATTTTCCTTTGTTGAAAAGGAATTGCTGGATAATCGCGCAACGTTGTCAAGTACAGTAGGGGGACCCAATTACGGCCGTATGAATAAGTACGTATCGGATATGATCCTGGCTAAACTGTATTTGAACGCGCAAGTGTATACGGGTACTCCACGCTGGAGGGATGCCGTTACTCGCCTGGATACGATCATTAACTCAGGTAAGTTCACACTGGCTTCTGATTTCCTGAGCAACTTTACGACGCAGAACCAGGGTTCTCCAGAAACTATTCTGGCTACGCCGTTCAGCAGTACTAAACGTACAGGATTTCGCCCACAAATGTCGACACTTCACTATTTACATTCGTTGACGTATAATCTTGGACAGCAACCCTGGAATGGATTTTGTGCCGTGACCGAGTTCTATAACTCATTTGACGACAAAGATGCCCGTAAGAAAATGTGGCTTGTTGGGCCTCAATACAAAGCGGACGGCACTCCTTTAATTGATGATTCGCAGCCTGTGGTGCTTAATCCCGACGTGACAACCCTCTCCTACACGGCAGGTTATGTCGGTCGGTCGGCAGGTGCCCGTAGCGCAAAATATCAAATTCAGCGGAACAATTTTACTACGGACTCGTGGCAGGACAATGATTTCATCATCTACCGCTTGGGCGATGCTTACCTGATGCGGGCTGAAGCTAACCTGCGTCTTGGCAATGTAGCAACTGCCGTTACGGATGCTAACATCATTCGGGCTCGTGCTGGTATGACTGCTTACACAGCGACTACACTTACACTGAATGAAATGCTGGCTGAACGGGGTCGCGAGCTAGCCTGGGAAATGCACCGTCGGCAAGACCTTATCCGATTCGGTCAGTACACGAAGGCATGGCGTCTGAAAGGTGCTTCGCAGGACTATCGGACACTGTTTCCAATTCCGAGAGATCAGATATCACTTAACCCAAACCTGAAGCAAAATCCTGGGTATTGATTCATCGGATTTTAATTAAAAAAGCAAGCTCTACAGGGCTTGCTTTTTTAGTTTACAGGCTGATTAAAAGCTTATTAATTAGCAAAAAAGGACTAAATGATGTAGATGATTCGTTATATTTGTAGTCCCTTATCGATTGAGGCTTCCTGAATGCTCCGTTTGCTTTCGCTTCAATATAGTTTGTTTCTCATCTACTTGTGCTAATGCGTATTAGTTTGATTGTTCTGATGGCGGGCTTGTTGGCTGGTTGTCATTTCGGGCAACAAAGTTCATCTGATTCACTTTTTAAAAAATTGTCAGCCGACGAAACGCACATCAATTTCACCAATACAGTTGCTGATTCAAAAGAGCTTAATATTTTTAACTACCGTAATTTCTACCACGGTGGTGGTGTAGCCATTGGTGATGTTAACAACGACGGGTTATCCGATGTGTTTCTGATCGCCAACATGGGCGATAATAAATTGTATCTAAACAAAACGGTTTCGGGGCAGGAGTCCTTTCAGTTTGATGATATAACCGCAAAAGCCGGAGTAGCCGGAAAGCGGGCCTGGAGTACGGGTGCTACGTTTGTGGATGTCAACGGGGATGGTCGCCTGGATTTATATGTCTGTAACGCAGGAAATCAGCCGGGCGACGATCGCGCTAACGAGCTCTTTATCAATAATGGCAATGATGCCAGTGGTGTTCCTACCTTTACGGAGCGAGCCGCTGAGTACGGTCTGAACGACAAGGGCTACTCTACCCATGCGGCTTTCTTCGACTACGATCGCGACGGCGATCTCGATATGTACCTGCTTAACAATAGTTTCCTGCCCGTTGAGCGGCTATCTTATGCCAATATACGGGATCAGCGCGACTCGCTGGGCGGTCACAAATTATTCCGTAACTGGACGGTAGAGCGAGGTACGGGTAAAGCAGCTACTTCTACCATCTTTACGGACGTGTCGGAAAAGGCAGGTATCTATGGGAGCTTGATCGGCTTCGGTCTGGGTATTACGATCGGCGATGTAAACGAGGATAATTGGCCCGACATATACATTTCCAACGATTTCTACGAACGCGATTACCTCTACATCAACAACCACGACGGCACGTTTCGGGAGTCGATAAAAGATGCGATGCCACACATTAGTCTGTCATCAATGGGAGCTGATGTGGCCGACGTGAACAACGATGGTAAGCTCGACATCTTTGTGACGGATATGCTTCCCGGCAACGACCAGCGGTTGAAAAGAACCTCGACTTTTGAAAGTCACGATTTGGAGCAGATTAAGCTGAGTCGTGATTTCCATTACCAGTTCATGCAGAACATGCTGCATCTGAACGAAGGTAATCAGCCGGACAACAAGGGCCTTCCCGTTTTTAGTGATGTAGCTCGCTTCTCAGGGGTTGATGCTACAGACTGGAGCTGGGGAGCATTGATATTCGATATGGACAATGACGGTCTCAAAGACATATTTGTTGCCAATGGAATTGCTAAAGACGTAACCAATCAGGACTTCATTAATTTTCTGGGCAACCGTGAAAACATGGCTCAGATTGCCCGGCAGGGTGGAGTCAATTTCAAGGAGCTCATGGATAAAGCGCCCTCGGAAGCGGTGCCTAATTACGCCTTTCATAACGACGGAAACTTGCAGTTCACCAATAAAGCACTCGATTGGGGGCTATCCGAACCTGATTTTTCAAATGGGGCTGCTTACGGTGATTTAGATAATGATGGTGACCTGGATTTGATTGTAAACAACGTCAATTCGCCCGTTGCTGTCTATAAAAATCAATCGACGGAGCAACACAAGAGCAACTACCTTAAAGTAAAACTGAAAGGACAGGGCTTCAATCAGAACGCTATCGGGACGAAAGTGCTCGTTTTCCAGTCGGGAGATTCGACGGGGACGCGGATGCAATTGCTACAGCAGATGCCGAATCGGGGATTTCAATCGTCCGTTGATTTAAACATGGTGTTCGGTTTGGGCAATCTGCCGAAAATCGATTCGGTTGTGGTGGTGTGGCCCAATGATAAAATGCAGACCATCCAGCATCCTAAAGAGAATCAATTGCTAACAATTCGTCAGCAGGATGCCAACCAGTTTTGGAAACCATCGTCTGTTGCGTCAAAGGCTGTCTTTCAGGATAACACACTTGCCTCGGGGCTTACTTACGTGCACCAGGAAAGCGCTTTTGTCGATTACAACCGTGATCCGCTGTTGAAGCAACAATTCTCTACGCAGGGCCCGGCAATGGCTACCGGTGACGTAAACGGCGATGGGCTGGACGATGTGTTCTTTGGTGGAGCCAGTGGACAGACGCATCATCTGTTTGTTCAGCAGGCGGGTGGTAAGTTCAGTGACAAAACGCCAGCGGCTATAAAGCAGGATACCACCTACGAAGCAGTGGACGCGGTTTTTTTCGATGCCGATGGCGATAAGGATCTGGATTTATATGTCGTTTCGGGAAGCAACGAGTTCGGTGCCGATGCGGATGAATTACTGGATCGGTTGTACCTGAACGATGGAAAAGGCGGATTCATCCGTTCTGAAACGAATCTGCCCAACTTGAAAGCCAGTGGTTCGTGTGTGGCCGCTGCCGACTACGACCACGACGGCGACATTGACTTATTCGTAGGCTCCCGAATGATTACGGGTCAGTACGGCGTCAATCCGGCCAGCTATCTGCTGACCAACGATGGTACCGGGAATTTTAAAAACTACACCAAGCGATTTCTGCCCGAAGTGGATCAACTCGGCATGGTTACGGCTGCCACTTGGGCCGATCTTAACGGCGACAACTATCCGGAATTGCTGGTTGTTGGCGATTGGGAACCCATACGCGTGTTTGAAAACAAGCGTGGTAAGCTGAACCATACACCACCTGAACTGGCAATCGCTAATGCCAGCGGAGAAGCGCTGAAAACCAATGGCTGGTGGAATTGCATAACGGCAGGCGATGCCGATGGGGATGGTGATCTGGATTTGGTTGTTGGAAACCTGGGACGTAATTCACGCATCCGGGCAACCCAGACAGTACCTGCTGAACTCTACACTGGCGATTTTGACCACAATGGCACGATGGAGCAAATTATCAACTGTGCCGATGAAACGGGGGAGTTGTACCCGATGGTGCTGAAGCATGATTTGCAAAAAGAAATGCCGAGCATCAAAAAGAAGTACGTGAAGTACAACGATTACGCTGGCAAAAAAATCGGTGATCTGCTGGACGAAGATCAACTGAAACAGGCCATTGTCAAGCAATCGTTTATGAGCAGCTCGGTGCTGTTGGTCAACGATGGAAAAGGGAAGCTGACGTTACAGGTGCTGCCTGCTGAAGCGCAGTTTTCGCCGATGTGCAACGCAACCTTTCTGGATTATGATAGCGATGGCCGGATGGATATGGTTTTAGCGGGTAATTTCTTCGATGTTCTGCCTGAAATTGGCCGCTACGACGCCAGTTATGGAGTCGTTCTGCGTAATAAAGGGAAAGCATCTAAAGGAACAATTGCGTATGAATCGATCAATCCGGCCGCGTCGGGATTCTTTGTGCGGGGGCAGGTTCGACGCATGGCACGCCTTGCGCAGGGGCAACTTATTCTGGCTAAGAATAACGATCGAGCTCAGGTATTCAGGTTGAAACAACCACCGTCAGCGAATAAGAAACCGCTGTAATGCTATCAACATTGACTTTAATGCCCTAGCTGGTCAGCTTATAAACGCTGATATATTGGAAGCCAGGTCGATAATTTGCCTACCATGAAACGTATTAATTTATTTCTGATAGCCAGCACGATAATGTTGGCAAGTTGTAATCCATTTCGCACAGAAAAACCGCTTTTTCAGACTCTTGACTCAACCAAAACCGGGGTCGGTTTTGTAAATCACGTTGTAGGAACCGATAAGCTTAATATTCTTGACTACCTCTATTTTTACAATGGTGGTGGCGTTTCGGCAGGCGACATTAACAACGACGGTCTTACGGATTTGTACTTTGTTTCAAATCAGGGAAAGAATAAACTATATCTGAATAAAGGCAACTTTACGTTTGAAGACGTAACGGCTAAAGCTGGTGTCGAAGGATTTGCCGATTGGCAAACGGGTTCGACAATGGCCGATATAAACGGCGATGGCTTTCTGGATATCTACGTTTGCGCTGTAGGTAATTTTCGCGGCTTGGAAGGCTCCAATGAATTATATATTAACAATGGTGACGGAACATTTGCCGAAAAAGCCGCTGATTATGGGCTGGATTTTACTGGATTTTCGACGCAGGCCGCCTTTTTTGATTACGATCACGACGGTGATCTGGACTGTTATTTGCTCAATCACGCCGTTCATACGTCCCGGAGCTATGACCGCGTAACGGCCAGAAATCTTCGTCATAATGAGTCGGGCGATTATTTCTACGAGAATCAGCTTATAGCCAAAACTGGAAAAGCTCCCGCTGGCAAGGTGACACGCTTTGTCAACGTTAGCGAAAAAGCGGGCATATTCGGCGCTGCGATGGGCTATGGTCTGGGCATCTCGGTTGCCGATCTGAACAACGATGGCTGGGAAGACATCTATATCTCGAACGATTTTCACGAGGATGATTATTACTACGTTAATAATCAGAATGGTACGTTTACGGAGAGTATAAAGAAAGCCTTTCAGCATACCAGCCGCTTCTCGATGGGGAATGACATTGCCGATGTCAATAATGATGGCTTTGCCGATGTTGTTACGCTCGATATGTATCCCGAAGATGAAACGATTGAAAAGTCATCGCTTGGTGAAGATCCATTCGATATCTACCTGTATAAGTTGTCTTTTGGGTACATGAACCAGTACAGCCGGAATTGTCTCCAGCTAAATATGTCCGGCAAGAAGTTCATGGATATTGGGGCTATGTCGGGCGTAGCGGCTACCGACTGGAGCTGGTCACCCCTGCTCGCTGATTATGATAACGATGGTATTAAGGATCTGTTCATTACAAACGGAATCGTACATCGCCCGAATAACCTCGATTATGCGAAGTTTGCTGCCGATGATTCCCTGCGTTACGCCATGGAAACATCCCATTCGCTCGACGAGCGGGCCACGAAATTGATGCCCGAAGGAAAAGTGCACAATTATTTGTACCGCGGAACGTCTTCGTTGCGATTCGAAGATAAATCAATCGCCTGGGGCTTCGAAACACCCAATTATTCGAACGGTGCTGCCTATGCCGACCTCGATAACGACGGTGATCTGGATCTGATCACGAACAACATTGATAGCCCTGCCGGATTGTATCGTAATGATGCAAACAATATGTTTCCAGCTAATAAATACCTGACGGTTAAATTGAGAGGTGACGCGCTGAATACGTTTGGCATGGGTGCCAAGCTGTTGGTAAAGTATAGCGACACGACCCAAATGCAGCAACTTATGTCGACTCGTGGCTTCGAATCATCGGTAGCGCCAGAATTACTGTTCGGGTTGGGTAAACGTTCCGTTGTTGATTCGCTGATCGTAATATGGCCAAATCAGCAAATGGAAGTTCGCAGAAATGTAAAAGTCAATCAGACGATAACGCTTCGACAGGCCGATGCTAAACTCGATGGCACCAACTACCACTATGGCGTAATCGCGACCCAACCGCTCTTTACTGATGTTACGTCGATAGACTCCATTCCTTATAAGCATCAGGAAAATAAAGTGTATTTTGACTTTGTCCGCGAGCCGTTGATGCCGTTTCAGGTTTCGGCCGAAGGACCACATCTGGCACTGGGGGATGTTAACGGCGATGGTTTGGAGGATATGTATGCTGGCGGAGCTAAATGGAAACCGGGGAATTTGCTGGTGCAACAACCAAACGGTACGTTCAAGGTCAGTCCTCAAGCCGCTTTTGTCATTGATTCAACGTATGAAGATGTCGATGCCGCTTTCTTCGACGCTGATGGCGATAAGGATCTGGATTTATACGTAGTATCAGGTGGCAATGAGTTCTACGGAAACATGACGGGGCAGTTCGACCGCCTTTATGTAAATGACGGAAAGGGAAACTTTAGCCGTTCGGCGAATGCGTTGCCACCGATGTTTGATAACAAGAGTTGCGTTCGTCCCTGCGATATTGACCGCGACGGCGACCTCGATCTATTCGTTGGCGGGCGTGTGGTGGGTTTTGGGTATGGCAAATCGCCGAACTCCTATTTGCTCATCAATAACGGGAAAGGTCAGTTCTCGGATCAAACAGAAAAATTGTCGACTGGTCTGCGAAAAGCAGGCATGATTACGGACGCTGTCTGGACCGATTACGATGGCGACAAAGACCTCGATCTGATTTTGGCGGGCGACTGGATGCCGATCCGAATTTTTGCGAATGGTAACGGTAAATTCGAAGAAGTCTCCCCAATCACGACCGATAATACGCCATTGAATGGCTTTTATCAACGTATTATCGCTGCGGATTTCGATGGTGACGGTGACGTTGACCTGATGGCGGGTAACCTTGGTACAAACACCAAATTTCGTAAAACACCGGATTCGCAGTTGCGGATGTGGATAAAAGATGTCGATAATAACCAGAGCACCGAGCCAATCATTGCTTACAATCGTGAAAAAAAATGGTATCCACTCGCCTTTAAAGACGAGTTAGGCAAGCAAATACCGAGCATCATCAACAAACGCTTTACCGACTACGTATCGTTTGCGGGAAAGACTATGGATGATGTTTTCACGTCCGACGATCTGAAAGGAGCGGAGGAGTTTACGGTCAACCAGTTTGCATCCGTTTACCTGGAAAATCAGGGGGGGCGTGAGCCAAAGTTTGTTGTACGTGAACTGCCTATGCTGGCCCAGGTTTCGAAATTGTTTGCCCTGCAAGCGCTGGACATTGATCACGATGGTGACCTTGACGTAGTGGGCGGTGGAAATCTATCCGGCGTTAGTACGTATCAGGGACGTTATGATGCTAGCTATGGTCTGGTGCTACGTAACAATGGCCGACGTGGCGCCTATAAGGCCGGGACTGGCGAAGCACAATTCACGGCGTTGTCACCAATTGACTGCGGTTTTCTGCTTAATGGCGAAATTCGCGACATTCGACCGGTGAAAACTGCACAGGGGACCTTGATCGTAGTCGCTCGAAACGGGGCTGGCTTGCAGGTGTTCAAGCCGTTAGGGGTGAAGTAAGCTTTGCTTTAAGTTTAAGTTGGTGTTGCAATTCCACTAATTTTGCGAATACCGATAGCCGTAAGTCGGTACGTTACTTTTTAACTTGGTTCTTATTCTATGAAACCTTCGCTTCGCTTGGGCTATATACTCGCTCTCCTGCTGGTAATGGCGGCTGGTTGCAAGAAACCTGCTTCACCTGCCGAATACAATGCTAAAGCTGCCAACGTAGAGAATTACAACTCAGCCTTGAATAAACTGACGCAAGTCATTATTCATGATATTTTTTCGCCCCCTGTGGCCAGTCGAATTTATTCATACGCTAATCTGGCGGGTTATGAGGCTTTAGTGCCCTTCAACGCGAACTATGAGTCGTTGGGTGGTAAACTGAAGCGATTTCAGGTTGGTCCAAAGCCAGAGGCTGGGAAAGAATATTGTTTTCCGCTGGCCAGTGTTCGGGCTTTTCTGACGGTTGCGCGTGCCTTAACATTTTCGGTTGATTT
Source organism: Spirosoma endophyticum (assembly GCF_900112365.1). GTDB lineage: Bacteria > Bacteroidota > Bacteroidia > Cytophagales > Spirosomataceae > Spirosoma > Spirosoma endophyticum. Next base: position 246,314 of record NZ_FOLQ01000003.1, read on the forward strand.
CTATGACGAATTTGAGAAGCCGTTCTATGAGCAATATAAAAAAGACGGTGTTCCTGAGGATGTATATGAGCGATCAATGGCGTATGGAGAAGCCGTTGCCAAGCATGTATTGGATTATGGTGCCAAGGATAATTATAAACAAACACGAGGCTTCAAACACACGATTACAAACGAGGAAGGCACATGGGTACCAACACCGCCAGCCTACATGGATGCCGCCGAGCCTCAATGGAATAAGCTACGTTGCTGGGCCATGGATACGTGCAACCAATTTATGCCACCCCGGCCATTTCCCTACAGCCTAGTAAAAGGAAGTCCTTACGAAAAAGAACTCGATGAAGTCTATCAGGCCGGTAAAAGTCTTGACAAGACGAAACAGGATATTGCCTATTTCTGGGATGACAACGCCTTTGTGATGAACGTAGCGGGACACGTTATGTATGCAAGTAAAAAAATGACGCCAGGGGGGCATTGGCTGGCAATTGCACAGACTGTTGCCCGGCAGAAAAAGCTAGACATGATGCATACCGTTGAAGCATACACGCTTACTTCTTTTGCGTTAAGTGATGGCTTTATTTCTTGCTGGGACGAAAAATACAGAAGCAAAACGATCAGACCTGAAACCGTCATCAATAAATCCATTGATCCAAAATGGACGCCATTTCTGCAAACGCCCCCGTTTCCTGAATACCCTAGTGGCCATAGTGTTATATCGACGGCAGCTGCTACAGTACTTACTGAATTAATTGGTGATAATATCGCTTTTACTGACTCAACCGAATTTCAGTATGGGCATGGTGTCCGGTCGTTCTCGTCATTTCGAAATGCGGCTGATGAGGCCTCGATTAGCCGTCTTTACGGCGGCATTCATTATCGGTCGGCCCTGGTCAATGGTCAGATCGAGGGAGAGAAAGTTGGCAAATGGGTAATTGAAAAAATTCATTCTCGCAAATCTGGCTTAGCCAGCCGATAGTTGTTAAAAGCTAATTAAAAAATCCCCTCTTTTCAAAAGCGGGGATTTTTTTTGGTAACTGGCAAGTCGTAAACTTATTCCTAAATTTTATCCATGATACTACGTATACGTCTGATACTACTCGGTACGCTTCTGATGTTCAGCCTGCAGGCATGGGCTCAAACTGCAAAAACCGATACGACACATAAACAGCCAGATAAGGTTGCTCAGTCGTACTATTTGATAAGCCGATCCTCCGAAGATTCGTCGCGGTCGATTTTTAATTTTAAAGCGGCTCCCATCTATGTCCGCACTACACCTTTTTCGATTTATACAGGAGCTGGAAATCCGCGGGACCGTATTGCGCAGAGTATTGAAATTGGTAAGTCATTCAATGTAATCGATCTGGGCGTTGCTTTCGGTCGTAATTCACTACGTCCTGATTCTACGCTCTTTCTGGAAGGCAGAGTCACCATGGACGTAGCGAACTATGGCATTTTTGCGAATGAGATGACTATTGGAGCGGGCCGGGTTTTCGACAAACAAGGAAGCCTTATGCTCGAATTAACCTACAGTATCATTGCACAGGTTGCTCCTCGTCTGGGTATTGGTCTCACAACAGGGTACTACGACTTTAGTAATGAAGTAACGGATAGTTCTAAAACATTTTACGGTATCTACCTGCGTTTTGGCATTATGCGAACGGACTCTGGTGGCTTGCTGGGAGGAGGTGCACGTGGTCGGGGAAGACCTGTTCGGATTGGGCGTCCACATAGGCACGGGCGTTAAGCTCTGGCAATGAATTGGTTCTGTCGTGTTTTAATGTTGATGATAACGGACGCGCGTTGAAATAGGTCGTTTTCCCGGAATGAAATAAGCGTAACGGATTCATGGTTATGTATGAGCAGGGGATTAAATCCACGAAGACTAGAAAATATCGCCTTAATGTAGTTGGCTCAGTGTCGCCAACCACCCACACCGCTGATCTATAAAACGAAGCCGAGCTGCTGGCACTTTTTACTGCAATTGAACGTATTTAGCGACTCCTTGTGCGACACAAGGCCGAGAGATTTTTTAGCAAATGGCCTACTATATAAGCTGCTCAGGAGTTAGGCATGCCAGCTTATCCTGAATGGGAATTTACAGCTGACAATAGTCCAAATTTGAAATTCCCGGATGGTGTGACTACAGAAAGTCGCGCCTTCGAAGGCGTACTCCGACATTAAGCTACTGGCCTATTCGCGTTTTAATGGCAGAAGAGCTAATATGTGAAGAATTATAAGCCGAATGAAGTACCACCTTTTGGGGTATTGGCTGAAACGGTTGAGAGAAAATCTTATTTCGCTAAAGGAGCGGACTGTGTGTTGCAGGCCGTTTTGAATGGTTTTGGTGGGATAAAGATTATCGATAGCGGCAGTACAAATCTTAAAAAGAAACTGCTAAAGATGGAGAAGTCGTTCAGAAGTAAAGGCGTCGGGCTTCAAAGAAAGACATTTCATTCAGGTACAATAAAAAAGCAGTTTACAGTAAGTTGCTGCAAACCCGTTTGTTAGCCCGCAAGCTAGTGTAAACTGCTTTTAGATTTTACCATTGTGCAATTGGCAAATGAGCCGATTGAAGTTCCAGTTCAACATCTTTTGAGCTAATTGCCATCTTGTTTAACGAAATATAAATGGCCTTGACTGCATTTTCAATGCGCTCCCAGCCTTCTTCACTTCTTAAATCAATGCTAATCATGGTGCGATCATTCTGAGCCATGATGGTCAGGTAGGTCATTGCACCAAGTATTACTGCCGAAATAGCTTCGGTGTCGGCTCCTTTGACGAAAGAAAGCTGGCGAACTAAACGCGTCATTTCTTCATCCTGTGCTCGAGCTGTTGTTTCAGCAATAGAGTCATTCTCAATAACGCTTGCTTTAAGCACTTCGCGGGCAGTCTTAAACGTACGGAAATACCGATAGGTCTGAATAACTTGCCGATACCATATGCGGGCTACATCAGATTCGTGTAACGGGCGAATTTGATCTAACAGAGCGGGGGTAAAGACAGGAAATAACTTACCCATTTTTACATAATATTCCAGCAGGCCTTCCATACCACCAAAATACCGGTAAATCAATACTTTACTGACATCCGCTTTCTCGGCCACGCGATTGACGCCAACACCCTCCAAGCCACGTTCTGCAATTACTTCTTCTAATGCTTCGACAATCCGTTGCGTGGTTTTTGCGCGGTTTCGCCTGACTTTTTCATCTTTCTCCATAATAGCGATGTGCTTTATTATTTGTAATTCAAATACGCGTTGTTCCTTTGACTATAATTATCGCTGAAAGTCACTTTAGTGAACACTTTTTAATTAATATATCGCACTTTGACTACTAATAAATTAATAGGTAACTATGCTGTCCGTTCAACTAAACGAATCTGGTACTTACCAAACGTACTAATAGCACTATATGGACTTGTTTCAGATTGATAAAGTTACTTATAATGAGGTATTTATCCAAATATGTTTGCACAACTTACTATTTAGATAGTTCATGTAATCAAATAGTTAGAAACTAAGAAAAATTATCATCTTAATTAGTCTCTTATTTCTAGCTATTTTTAGACAGGTAGTATATAAATCCGTTTTTAAGCATGAGAAGAAACAGGCAAGTTTTATAAGGCGATTAGCTTTTATACATTCCTTTTCTATCAATGTTGCCAAACTATGAGCTAAAGTTTACAATTCGACTTGTTTCTTACCAGGCATATTAGATTTGGTATTAAGGTGCATTTTTAATCTATTTGCTTCTTGCTCTATATAAGAACTATAATGAAAGCTTTTAAAAAGGTTTTTTGTTAGAGATAAAATGGAACTATTGCTATTATCAAACTTATTTTTTTGGCTATGAATGAATATGGTAAGTACATTTCTGTTATCCTTCCCTCAATGCTTAAGTTTATGCTTGGTCCATTGGCAGGTATAGCTTTGAAGTTAACTTGGTGGGAAGCAACGCTTTGTACTATCATCGGTATGATGGCTAGCGTTGTCATATTCACTTTTTTAGGTAAAGTAATAATGGACAGCTGGCAAAAATTTAGAAAATCGACACCTAGACGTTTTACCAAAAGTAGCCGCCGAGCGGTGCAAGTATATCGCAAATTCGGCATGGCTGGTATTGCCTGTTTAACCCCGCTTCTCTTTACGCCGATTGGTGGAACACTGATTGCCACATCGTTCAAGATTGCCCCTGTTAAGATCATCACCTGGATGGTCATCTTCGCCCTCATATGGGGAGTTGTTTTAACGCTTGCCATCTACAATATCCCTGGCCTTAAAGAACTAATTTGAAGAAGATTGGTCGATCACTGAAGAATAAATTAAGTTAATCTCCAAAACAGTTGCTTCTCTAAAATCAGCCTTGATGCTACGTGCTGCTGCCTTGCTTTTGTTTATTAAACTTAGTTTCCAGGAAGCTATTGCTCAGGATTCAAACTATTGGTCATCGAATTATGGACCTGGGGGCTTTATGACGCCCGGCACTACTATTGCTGATACGAGGGATAGTGGCGTTTTTTTTTATAATCCCGCGCTATTAGCCATCCGCCCCAAAACAGCATTAGAGTTCTCCGGAAGTCTGTACCAGCTTGAATCTACCCGCATTATTGATGCGTTAGGTAAAGGAAAAGATCTCAGGTCGGTATCAGGGGGTGTTTCTCCTCAAATACATTCGGGCAGTTTAAGGATGAAGAAAAATGAGCGCCTGGTAATGGCCTACGCGCTGATTCACACCCATATCCTGAGTGATCGGGTTAATCAACGTCAGGATGCGAAGATGAACGTATTAAATGATGCATACAGCCCTGGGGCAGAAAATTACCTCGGACAATTCAGTTCAATAAACCAGGTTAACGAAATTGCTGTCGCCCTTAGCGTCGGTTACAAACTCTCCAAAAAATTCTGTATAGGTGCGTCGTTCGAAGCGCAACTACGTACCAAAAGCTTCGACATTGAGTATAGTGGCCGGGCCTTGTCAAATCCATTAAGCGGAGCAGAACCTCTACTTCTTCCTGAGTTCTCTAACACAGAATCAATATATCGGGTAACATATACACAAGTAGGGGTAAAACCGAAACTGGGGTTAGCCTATAATCAAAACCGGCATCATCTGGGCCTACTGGTTACGTTGCCATTAATGCGTGTATTTGGTCAAGGTAGCCTCATGACCGATTACGTGATCACTAATATTCGTTTGGCGCCGACACTGGCACCCCTAAATTTCCTGGCCAATACACGTCAGGAAAAATTGCCTACAAATTATAAAACTCCACTGAGTATTGCAGGAGGATATACTTACGATTACGGCCGGGGCCAGCTTTACGTAGCAACTGAATATTTCGCTAAAATAAACGACTATAATATTATAACGCCCCGAAATGATTACTTCATCCGGTCTGATTCGGGATCTGCTTCGACTACCGGAAATTTACTGAAACTGAAAGACGTCCGGAAAGCAATTATGAACATTGCTGTTGGTATTAGTTTTCCAGTGAAACCTTCCGTTATAGGGTATATATCTATGCGAACTGATTTCTCATATACCGATAAAAAATCTTTCGTCGATGATGAAGGATACGTAGCATATACGACCAATTGGAATACCTACCATACGCAAATTGGGATCAACATCCGACGGCCGAAATTTAGTTTTCGGCCAGGTCTGCTGCTATCCTATGGGTTTACTGATAAATACAGGTCTGAGGTGAATTTTGATACGCCAAACGAATCAAATGTATTGTTAGGCAATCCTGTAGATGCAAAAGTGAATCACTTTGTTGTGGGTTTGCTATTGTCGTACATTCATAATCTGTAAGGTATGGTGAATTTTCAATTATACGGCTGTTAACGTGATGCCTTTGAAAGATAGAAGCTTTACTTAACAGCTAGTGTCTTTTAGCGAATAAATGGCAAAAAAATTACATCTAACTCTGTATATTGCGCTGCTATCATTCACATTATGAGATAGTTGTTGTCTTTTCTGTTGTTAAGCCAAATTTTTGGGCTAGTGCCCATTTGTTCCATAGTACATTAGATGTATTAGCGATTTCAGAAGCTACTCTACGCTTCACCATTTAATTACGGCAAACGAATGAACGTATCTTTAAAACGCTGGGTAAAAATACTACTTATTATAGCGGCAATTCCTTTATTAGCTGCTGGCGTATTGTATTATGTTTTAGTCAACAATTTAAAAGACGTATTGCAATATGTTGTTGAAAAACAGAGCAAAGGGGCCTATTCATTTCATAGCAGTGATCTCAATCTATCTGTATGGAATAAAACCATTACACTAAATAACATAGTATTACATCGGAAGGATACGGTACATGTTCAAACTTATTATGATATAGAAATACCAAAGGCTTATCTGGCAATCGACTCCTGGCAGGAACTTATACAAAACAAGCGACTATCTATTGACAGCCTGACTCTCATAAAGCCCGAAATAATAATTCATGATTACAAAGTACATGAAGTAAAAAAGAATCAGACAGCTTTTCAAACCTCAATGATTCTTGATAACCTACAGAAAGTTTTAGGTCACTTACACGCTAAATCAATTAAAATTCAGGATGCTTCTTTTGCTCTCTTCAAACAAAAACATATAGCTCCATTCGTTATCAATACGATCAATTTAGATGTAAGGAATTTTTTAAAGATAGATAAGAATGATAAACATTTATTTGCTTCAGATAACATAGAACTTTTATTGGGTCGCCAGCATTGGGTTTTGGCTGATGGTAAAAATACGTTAAGTTTTAGGGGTCTACGGTTTTCAAGCGCTACCCAGTTATTTGAAATTGATTCTGTTGTTTATCATAAACCAGCTACAGCTGATCAGGGAGAGACAAGTCTGCATGCTGATAAATTTTTCTTTAATTCGAGTCATTTACCAGCGGTCTATCAAAAAGGTGAATTACTGCTCGATACGCTCATTTGCGTACGACCCGTATTAAGCTTGCCGTTTCAGACTAAGAAAACCCAGATAAAGGATACTACAGGCACTATTCATGCCAATGTTAAAAGCCTGTTTAGGCAAGTTAATATTCGATATACGGAAATAAAAGACGGTGAAATTGTAATGGCTGGCCAAATAAATTCGCCGAAAGTGGGTACAAAAAAAGCGAATTTAACGATTCATAACCTTCACATTAATCCGCAAGGTAAGCATGTATTGATGGCTGATAGTATCAACCTAAACCTGAATAATATTACGTTCTTTTCAAGGGATAGTCTTTTTAAAATCAGCGTAGAACGACTTTCTTTATTGAATAACGACGTGCTTTTTGAAAATGTGGTTTACGGCCCGGCGTTGAAAAAAATGAAAGGAAAAGGCCTGATATTTACAGCGCCTGCTTTACGATTAAATAACGTTAGCCTTGAGGACTTGATGCGGAAAAGGTTAGTCGCTTCGCGTGCTGAGCTAATCGAACCAACTATTAAACTAATAGCTACCCGAAAAGCACCATCGAAGCCACATATTATAGCTGATCATGATACTATAATCCATAAAAGAACAGATATATATCAGACATTGCATAGTTTTGGTGAGCTGCTTCAGGTAGATCAGTTTCGCATTATCGACGGTAATGGTGAGTATAAACTGGTCGGTAAGACTAAGCCTGTAAATGCCACGTTAAAAAAATTGAATGCAACAATTCAGGTGAAAGAATTGCTGGCAAGTGATGCACTGATTAAAATCAAACATGCCATATCTGATCTGAGAATTCAGGAAATGGATGTTGCCTCAAGTGGCCTGAAACTTCAGCTTTCTAACTATAGGATGGATGGGAAGCAGCGGCATAACTGGGTTGATAAATTACAAATAAAGTTGGCGGCCGGCACATCTTTAACAGCTAATAAAATTTATTGGGAAGCCTTCAGTTGGGACGTGTTACAGCAGACTAAATTAATTCAGATTGATCTGGTTCGGGTCCAGGAATTGTTGGTTAATGCTAAAGTAAAACCTAAACTAGTCGCTACTGAGCCAATAACTGTATCAACTGTCAGACCTCAACCCAGATCATTACCCAGATTGCAAATCGGAAAATTACTGGCTGAACACCTTGATTTGAAAGCCTCTTTGCCCAAAGAAGCGCTGGCTGGTTTTCAGGGGCAGAATATTCAAATGACCAAACTCACTACTGATCCAAAGTTTTTGCATTGGGCATTGTTTCTCGGTAATCTGAACGATATGTATTTCAGGCAGCCCGGTGGCAAGCAGATAAACGTAGCACAAGTTGCTCTACATAGCCATGAGCATACGCTGTTGAAGGACATCCACTACGTAGATAATAGTGCGGACAAAAAAATGGACGTAGTGTTGCCCCAAATGCAGATCAAAGGGCCATTTCCATCCACCGACTTTTCAACTATTAACCTGACTTCAATTCAGGTAGAGCGCCCTGAAGTAACAATGGTTTCTGAGGAGACTAGCGTCAAAAAGCAATCGGTAAGTCCAGCCAGAGCGTTTTCTATTCCGCTGAATCTTGTCCTGCATGATCTAAAAGTGAACCAGGCTCGGGTAAATGTAATCACCAAAAAAGGCCAGAAAACGACACAAGTGCAAACCATAGTTGATGTGGAGGCTGTATCGTTACATGCAAAGAAACATCAGGATGCTACGTTCGCGTCGATACGTGTAAGTCCATCTGATGTGAAGCTGGCTATTCCAAAACTTAACATAACGGTGCCATCTGCCAATGTTACATTGAAGGCTGGTAGATTATCGGCTACCGAAGAAGGCAAACCTATTCTGCAAACCCATCTGTTGGTTAGTCTGACACTAAAGGATGTACATCCGGTGCTGACATCGAAGAAAGGTGGAACGCCCCCGGAGCTTCAGGTTAAAGAAATCAATGGAGACATCGATATGCCCGAATTCCATTGGTCACCCGGCCAGAAAATGGCTTGGCCAACGTTTGCCGAACAGTCTAATCTGGTTATTTCGGACTTGTCATTTAAGAGCGCTGCTACGTCGATAAAGGCCGATAAACTAAGTTGGGAACACAAAAACGAACGCCTGCAGGCAAATGATTTTCAGATCATTCCCAATATGACCAAAAAGGAGTTTATGACTCCGCCAAATGTGCAGTCCGATTATATCACCGTAAAAGGCGATATGGCTCAGTTTAATGGGATCAAAGCGGCTCGCTGGTATACCGATAAAGCCTTAGTTATCAACCATATTGTCGTGAAAAATATCATTACTGATGTGTCACGTGATAAACGATTGCCGGACCCAGCCATCCTACCGAATAAGTTGATGCCTACCCGATTGATCTCTGGAATCAGAATACCGTTTCATGTGGATTCGATCAGTGTGGTCAATAGTCAGGTTAATTACCATGAAACATCGAAAATGACGGATCGAACCGGAACGGTTCCTTTGAAAGAAATAAATGGTGTACTAAAAACAATTACCAATCACCCCACCAAGCCAACTGATAGCCTGAAGCTATTGGCCAGCACAAAGCTACTAGGGCTTCACATTAGACGGCTACATTATCGGGAGTCGTATGGAGATTCGCTGTCGGGCTTTCACATGCTTCTGAAAACGTCGGGCTTATATATGCCCGAGCTTAGCCAGATCACCAATCCGATGGCATCCGCCGATCTGGAGGCTGGTTATCTGGAGCCGATAACGGCCCGGATTGCCGGGAATCGATATGCATCGGTGGGTGATATGAAGTTCTTTTACAAAGATTTAAAACTCCGTCTACTTGGGCATAAGGATACTACCCGGCGTTCGTTGCTGATAAAATTTGAGAATTTTGTGGCCAGTAAGATCCTGCGCAAGAAGAATCAGCAGGAAGCACGCATCTTCTACGACCGCGATCAGAAGAAGTTTATTTTTGGCTACTGGATCAAGTCTATTGTCAGTGGCGTGTTGGTCAGCGTGGGCGTTAAGGCCAATAAAAAATACCACGCGAATTACCTGAAGCTAAGGGAGCGACACACGCTGCCAGCCGAAGAAGACTAAAAATAATGCTACGTATAGCGGTAAGCCCACCAGATCAGAATGGCTTGTAAGGGCAATCGCCCCCAGCGTATCAACCCCGAAATGTCCTGAAACCGATCGGCTGTTGCCATGTACACATTGGCCGGGAAAATGGCAACAAGCAGTAAGATAAGTCCCCAGGCCGATAGCGAACGCGTAGCTGGAAACAAAAGACCGATTCCCAGAACGATCTCGGCCACACCACTCAGATTCACCATTAGCTGATGCGCCGGTACGTAGGGTGGCATAATGGCTAAATACATTTTAGGACTGATGAAATGATTCAGCCCGGCTGCTACGTAGACAAGCGCCTGAATGTAAAGGCTAAGGTTGTTCATAGAGTAGGGTTTGCGGTTTGAGGTATACGGTTGGCTAACGCATGTTTAGTAGTTGCTAATGCGTCAGCCAACCATATACCTCAAACCGTAAACCGGTACTCATTGATTTAACTTATTCTACTACATGCCCGACAAAGCCAGCACTGTTGTCCAGAATGAGCCCTCCTCGCCGGAAGCCTAACCCACAGGCTTCGCCCGCGTAGAAAACGCCCGCCTGATACGTATACCCGCTTGCGTCCTGAGGAAATTCGACGTACTCCTGGTAAATTTTGGGGTATTCGCCGTATTCGCCATTGGCCGCCTGTCGTTCACTGCCATCGGCGTTCAGGATGCGCACATTGGCGCCTTCGCGTCCGAACAATACTTTCTCCACACAAGCTTTGCCCGCCAAAGGTTTAGTGTCTGTTTCGAGCAGCAGCGGATGATTTGGGTAAAGCTCCCACAGAATTTTTAAAATGTACTTTGACTGAAACAGGAGTGTATAAGCTGGATTCAGGATAACAGCCAGCCGTTTCCGTACGATTTCTGTCAGGATTTTTATCAGTTCGGGTTCATCTTCTGCAATAGATTCCCACGGCACTAGCTTAAACCAGAAGTCCAGCTTTTCAAATTCACCATTTTTAGGGTTTTGCCAGAAAATACCTTCCTCAGCCGAAAATTCGACGTTATCCACAAAATCAAATTCGAGTTCGAAATCAGCTTCACGCGCTGCTTCGCCAATGAGTGCTACGTTGGCATCGTCTTCGGGAAAGCCCCGCATGGCTGATAGTAACAACGTCGGTTGTAAATCGGGATTAAGGGCCAGTAGCTCCTCAAACTGATCCGTTAATGTCTCAAACACAGCATTGAACTGATGACTATCATCGAGACCATTCGCACGAAGGTGAGCGTACTGAACCACGGCCGTTTCGGGCAGGCAGGTTGCCGTATCGGCATTAAACTCAATAAGTTTAATCGGGCGGCCATCTATGCCTCCCGCGAGATCGAATCGGCCGTAGAGGTGAATATTCCGGTCATCGTTCCATGACAATTTGATGAGGTCAACTAGATTGTCGGGAATGCCCAGCTCGGCAAACCGGTTCTCGTCGATGACGTGCTGCCCAGCCGCCACGAACATCTCGAATAATTCATTAGCAGCTTCGTAGTACGTATCGGTTTCGGTGGGTGTTACAATCACCACTTCATTGCTTAAATAGGGAAGGGTATCTTTGCCAAGCATCCAGTCCCACCCAAGATTGCTGAGTTGCGCATTGGGTGGTGTCGCGAGTGTTTTGAGTAAAATCATGTCGGTTAGTGATTTATGCAGGAGTGCCGTCTCTGTGCTTTTTGAACGACAATTTTTTCGAAAGTAGTGCTTAATTCCTGCCGGAACAGTATCATGTTGTAAATCTCGCCTATTCCTATGATCCGAACAGTCTTACTTTTTGTTGGCGTGCTGCTAACCCTGACAATTGCTGCCGTGAGTGCACAATCGGTTCCAAACAAACCGCCTGTCGCCGTTATTTTCGATACCGATATGGGTCCGGATTATGATGACGTCGGGGCGATTACTATACTTCATGCTTTTGCCGACGAAGGGAAAGCCAACATTCTGGCTACCATTGCCAGCACTAACTATCCCAAAGTAACGCAGGTACTAAGTGTGCTGAATACATATTTCAAGCGACCAGATATACCCGTTGGCGTGCCTAAAGGGAAAGCAGTGAGTGATAAAGACACACAGCATTGGTCGGATACGATTACGGCACGCTATCCGCATAAGATCAAGTCGAATAACGAGGTTCCTGATGCTGTTGCGCTTTATCGGCAAATTCTGGCTAAACAGCCTGACCATAGCGTAACGATTATTACAGTAGGTTTTCTGACTAATTTGGCCAATTTGCTTACGTCTAAACCGGATCAATATTCTAAGTTGTCAGGGAAGGAATTGGTGGCTCAAAAAGTAAAGAACGTAGTAAGCATGGCTGGCAAATTTCCGAGCGGTCGTGAGTACAACGTATTTAGAGATACGCCAGCCTCGAAAGCTGTGTTTGCTAACTGGCCAACGCCCATGTTGCTCAGCGGATTCGAAATTGGGGAGCAAATCCATTCCGGTTTGCCTTTAACGAAGAATGCTCAAATTCAACACAGCCCGGTTAAAGACGTCTTTACGATGTCTTTGCCCAAATCGAAGGAAGATAAAGGCGGTCGCATGAGTTGGGATCAAACGGCGGTGCTGGTGGGTGTGAGCGGCTACGCACCCTATTATACCGTCAAATCGGGCCGGTTGACGATGAACGCTGACGGTTCGAACGGTTGGGACAAGGCGGGCAAAGGTCATCAACATTTAGTTGTGAAGATGCCGACACCACAGGTTGAAGCACTGATCAATAAACTGATGCAGCATCAACCCCGGAAGTAGTGAGCGAAAAAAAAGCTGGAAACGTATGTCAATACCGGGTGTTTTCGGGCCTTTTTTTGTTGTTTTTATATGACTGATTCATTGAAAGAAGGGCTTCGTAAAGCGGCCATGTTTTGCGCCTATCAGGAACGTACCCAGCAGGAAGTGCGCGACCGGTTGAAAGAGTGGGGCATTTTTGGCGACGATGCCGAAGAAGTTATTGCGGAGCTTATTCAGCAGAATTACCTGAACGAAGAACGATTTGCCAAGGCGTTTGCCGGTGGTAAGTTTCGCGTGAAAGGCTGGGGAAAACGCAAAATCAAGCAGCATTTACAGCAGCGTGGTATTTCAGGCTATAATCTCGATCAGGCCATGAAAGATATTGCCCCTGATGATTATCGGGAAACCCTGACCGATTTGCTGGACAAGAAGCGCCGGAGCCTACATGATGATAATCCGCTGGTTGTCAAGCAAAAACTGGTACGGTATGCCCTCAGTAAAGGCTACGAGTCAGAACTGATTTTTGCTGTATTAGGGCGCGAGGAGTAACGCGTTTGGAAAGCAGAAGCTATACCAGGGTAGATGCGACTTTCCAGACACGTTAGTGTCATCTTGCTTTCGCTACGTTATTCCTACTTCTTTGCGGTTATGAATCCCGGAAAAGTTTCTATCATTCTTATCAACTACAACTCCCACCGGTTTACCTACGACTGCGTTGATTCGATCCGGGATAAAACGAAAAGCATTGATTACGAGATTATTGTTATTGATAATAATTCTCTTCCTGCCGACTATGAAGCACTGAAACCCATTGTTGATCAGCCTAAAGTTCAACTCATTCGTAGCCGAATTAATGTTGGTTTTTCGGGGGGGAATATGCTGGGCGTTCAATTGGCTGATCCAAAGGCTAATTACTATTATTTCCTGAATAACGACTGTGTGCTACGGACGGATGTATGCAGTCAACTGGCCAAATTTATGGACGTTACGCCTGGTGCAGGCTTATGTGGGGCGCAGATGTTTACAGGTGATGGTTCTCGTCAGATAACTTTTGGTTATTTGCCCACTCTTGGCAGCAAAATCCTTGGACATAGTTTTGTCCGTATGTTCAATCCCGGTATTTATCCGAACGTGCGGCAGGTATATACGGAGCCGGTACGTGTACCGTTCGTTATGGGTAGTACGTTGTTTGTGCGAGCATCGGCATTTAACCTGATTGGCGGGTTTGATGTCGCTCATTTCCTCTATGTTGAAGAAGAGGATTTGGCTAAAAGGCTGTTGCAGAAAGGGCTCTACACGTATCTGGTGCCGCAGGCGGAATACGTTCATTTTACGGGCCAGAGCACGATTCATAATTACGACGTCGAAAAGGAGTACTACATTTCCCTGTTTCACTACTTCCGAAAGTATCATTCCTGGCCCGAGCGAGCGTTATTTCGAGCTTACTATTTCATTAAAAATGGGCGGAAGTTCCGAAAAAACTGGATCTACGCTCGCCTGGCGGGATTCATCTGGCGCGGTAGTCCTATGAGCGAAAGTTTACGATACCGGCAGACTATCCGTTCGTAAATACAGCGCCGTTAACGGTAGCTCTAAAACTAAGTATAAAGTAAGTAACTCGATGGGAGTATAGGTTCAATTACAGCGTCTTTACATGCCAGTAAGACGTATTGCTATCTACCTCAAGCTATTCATCATGTTCAAGTACTTAAAGGAATCATTCGCCCGTAAAAAGGCAAGACGTATTACGGCTAAATATCCATATGAAATAGATTCGTTTCAATTAGCTAAGGAAGGGGAAGTACAATTTGCTAATTGGAAAAATCCATTGATTCCCCCTCAAACCATTACGCAGAGCGAAATCAATTTTTACCGCCGGTTTGCTACGCCCGGAAGTTTTAGTATTGATGTAGGGGCGAATATTGGCGATACAACCGTGCCAATGGCGCTGGCAGTGGGTAAAGATGGATTGACATTGGGCTTTGAGCCCAACCCAGTGACGTTTGAAATTCTGGAAGCTAACGCACAACTAAATAAGGATAAAGCCAACATTGTTCCTCTGCGTTATGCCATTACCGAAGAGGAAGGTGAGTTTTTTTATTCTTCATCCGAGGCATCTTTTGGCAACGGTGGCGTATCAGCAACGGCCAGTGAAGCGGATACGCATGGTAAGTTTAAACTCGCCGAAAAAGTAAAAGGGATTAATCTGACTAAATACCTTAATGAGAATTATAAAGAATACCTCCCTAGGTTATCCCTCATTAAAGTGGATGTAGAAGGGTATGATAAAGATGTACTACGTTCCATTTCTTCGTTAATTGATGAATATAAGCCAACACTTATTGCTGAGTGCTTTAGTGAGGCTAAGCTGGATGAGCGGACTGAATTGTATCAGCTAGTGGCTGACCATGATTATACACTCTATTATTTTGAGGATTTCTTCGAAAATGCGGAAATCGTTCAAATCAGTCCGCCGGATATGAATCGGTGGAAAAATTTCAATTTCTACGCTGTTCCTAATTCGCCATCCAGGAAGTCGTAGAGCCGCCTACTACGTTAAAATGGCCGCTCTTATTAGAAGGATGGCCTTTTGGGTTAGGCTATATAATCTATCAGGCTTGCAAGCCAAAGTACTTGTAAAAAAAGCCCTCAGGCTTTAAATTTAGCCATTCTGTCCGATTTCGAACCAGATCATCGTAGGTAAGATCCTCAATCTGAGTGGGTGTAAAGTTCAGAGTTGACTCCGGCTTTTTCCGGGTAACAATTCCCAAACCCTGATCGCAGTCCAGAACAAATACGTTCAGGTCGGGTCGTTGACTGCGCAGATGAATGATCGTTTTCCAGACATCACCATTCCATTCGCCTACTTCCCAATTCTCAAAGCGGCCGGCGGCCCCAGCGGTTTGCGGATTACAGTCGTGCATGATGATAACACCATCATCGTCCATGTACTTAAGCGTATTTTCGACGTCGCGGAGGGCGAAGTGATATTCGTGCATCCCGTCTACCAAAGCCAACTGAACCTTTTTACTGGCAAATACCTGCTGGGCTTCCTGCTCAAAAAAGTCATCGCTGGTTTTCTCGAAATACTGATTGTTTAGATTGTAGGGATTGAGAATTGACTTCCCAAAACGTCGGCTGGCGTCGAAAATAAATTTCGGGTCAACGGCGACTTTGAACGTACTCTTGATACGGAAGAAAATATGCCCATTTTCAACGCCAATTTCAAGGTAATTTTTAAGCCCCTTCTTGTGCATTAAGGCTTCGATAACATCTAAACGATTCATTTGGTGGATTTAACAATGCACCAAAAATAGAAAAGTCCCTGATATAAGCAGGGACTTTTCTAATAAACGTATCAATAATAACTTAAAAGTCAGCATCGAACGTAATGCCTTTGGGTTCTTCCTGTACGGTAACAGGCATCGGGTTAGCTGTATCCTGTGGCTGGGTAGCGGCTGCTTTCATCGCCTTGAACTTGGCCATGACCTCACCCCGCTGGTATTCACCTACGCGTTTCTCGAAAAAGTTAGTCTTGCCCTGCAACGAAATCATGTCCATGAAATCAAATGGATTCGTTACGTTATACAGTTTGCGCAGGCCAAGCGTAGTCAGCAAGTGATCGGCTACGAATGCGATGTACTGCTTCATCAACTCAGCGTTCATCCCGATAAGCGACACGGGTAAGGCATCGGCTACAAACTCCTGCTCAATTTCAACAGCATTGCTAATGATGTCGTAAATCTGCGACTCAGGAAGTTTATTGGCAATATGGTCGGTGTAGAGCATACAGGCAAAATCTCGGTGCAGGCCTTCGTCACGCGAGATGAGTTCGTTCGAGAAGGTCAGGCCGGGCATCATGCCCCGCTTCTTAAGCCAGTAAATGGAGCAAAAGGAACCCGAAAAGAAAATGCCTTCTACAACCGCGAAGGCAATGAGCCGCTCGGCAAACGTACCATTATCAATCCAGCGCAACGCCCAATCGGCTTTTTTCTTGACGCAAGGAATCGTATCAATCGCGTTCAGGAGCCGATCTTTTTCCGCGCTATCCTTAATGTACGTATCAATCAGCAGCGAGTAAGTTTCGGAGTGGATATTCTCCATCATAATCTGAAACCCGTAGAAACACTTGGCTTCGGCATACTGCACTTCTGACAGGAAATTGACGGCCAGATTTTCATTTACAATACCATCCGATGCCGCAAAGAAGGCTAGCACGTGCGAAATGAAGTGGCGTTCCCCATCATTAAGACTGTTCCAATCTTTCATGTCCTGACCGAGGTCAATCTCTTCGGCGGTCCAGAACGACGCCTGATGGGTTTTGTAGTACTCCCAAATATCCCAGTGCTGGATTGGGAACAGCACAAAGCGGCCTTTGTCTTCTTCTAAGATCGGTTCGATCACATCATTTTGTATCATGGTGCTACGTATGCGGTTTATATGGAAAGCTCAGATTAGTATGAAGGCTGAGCAGTAAGTTCAGTCTAACAAATTTAAGCGTTCTGCCCGCTTCTGCAAGGTGAATAGATAGAATCAATGTTATTAGTCAAATTTCTTATTTGACTAAGATTAACGTAGTCAGATGGTTAGTGTGAGGATGGTTAGCGAAGTTCTTGAAATAGTCTAGGATTGAAGAGGGCCAGGGTGAAAACTAAGCTCTACAATTCAAATAAGTATGATAGACATAGTTCATATAGCTCTGGCTTGGTGTCTTTGCTACGTACCCGGCTCATGTTATAGTTTCACGGTCCGGCGCTCCGATTGGGCGGGCGTGTGTACGTCGGTCATTGAGAAGAGCGTTGAATGTTCAGTTAAAACAGTGAAACGCCCTGTAGTGGCCGACGGTTTAGCTTACCAGATTACTTCTACTACGTCCCGGTGCTGGCTAAACTTCTCATCAGCCGAGATAATTGGCATCTGTTCAGCTAAAGCAGTAGCTAAAATTAGTCGATCAAATGGATCACGGTGGTCGGCGTAGAATGGAATTTGATCGCAGGCTAATAAATGATTATTTGTGATAGGCAGTAGCTGAATAGCTTCTTTCTGACAATCCAGAAGTAGACCTTCCAAACCACGTGTAAGATTTAAACGACCACCAATTTTTAGTTTGATTGCTATTTCGAATAACTGACGCGGCTAACATAAATCTCATTATTGGGGTCACTTATCAGGTTGTATAACTTTTCTGGAAGCTGTTTACTCCCTTCCAGAAACCAAAGTATTATCTGTGTATCAATTAATAAACGCATTACATATACTCTTTCAAGTCGCCTAATGGTTCATTAAAATCATTGGCCATCCAAACTTCTCCTTTCATGCTTCCTCCCTGTCTTTTTTTGTTAGACTTTCATGGATAGGCGTATTTTCCTTTAAAAATGTCACAATCACTTTGGTGCGCTTCTGCACAGGTAGTGTTTCGTCCCAAATAATCTGGCCGTTGTCATAAATTCACTGAATAGCGGTTAGCATAGCGAAATTGTTTTTACGTAAAGATACTGGATTGGCTAAGCTGCCAGCAAGCTTTCTGCCGGAATGTGCAATTGTCGGTACAGTGTTTTTATCATCTTTAGCGTTAGTGGGCGTTTCCGGTTCAGTACCTCTGATAGGCGATTTTTGCCTCCTAATAGAGCCGCAAGCTCTTTTGACGATAGTCCTAATTCGTCAGCCTGATACCGAATGGCATCGATAGGATCAGGGGGTAGAATTGGCGTTGTCTTGTTTTCATAGTCGTCAGCCAAAATAGACAAGACCTCCAACAAATCGGCTTCTGGTGAACCTGGTGGGCAGTCGAGCAACCGCTCAATTTGAGCTATTACCTGCTTGTACTGGTCGGTATTTTTGATAGGCTTAATCAAGTTTTCGTTCATGGTTTCAGCGGTTTTGTATGTCAGTAATTGCATCATACTCTTTGTGCGTGCCAATAAATCGGATATAAGCAATCTGGATGTCGTATCGAAAGAAGACGATTAACCGGTACTTGTTTTTGCATATGTTGAACACAATCCGGCCATTCCCTACCGTATGGGCTCCGTTAAACCCGGTAATCACTTCATTTGGATTGTTCCAGTCATTTTTGCTGATTTTGGCGTACCAGAATCGCAAACCCGTTTCGGCATCCGAATTCTGTTCCCAAAATTCGCGCAATGTTCCCTTCGCAATGATTCGCATCTGACAAACGTATCGAATTTATGGCAGGTTCCCAAATTTGGAACATCTATTGGAAACCTGTTCATTTTTCGGAAACTACCCCCACCTGTTTTACGTTGTTCTTTAGAATAAGCCCGTGGCAACGTGACGACAGAAGAAAAGGGAATACTTACCGATATTGACCTGACAGGGTACGAACAGATTGAAGTTCTTGGCGCCCGCGAACATAATCTCAAAAATATTGACGTCACCATTCCCCGCAACAAGCTGGTGGTCGTGACGGGTATCAGCGGAAGCGGCAAATCGTCGCTGGCGTTCGATACGATTTATGCCGAGGGACAACGGCGCTACATGGAGAGTTTTTCGGCCTACGCCCGATCGTTTATCGGCGATATGGAACGGCCCGACGTAGACAAGATCAATGGGCTAAGTCCGGTGATTTCCATCGAACAAAAAACCACATCTAAAAATCCTCGCTCGACAGTCGGCACAACAACCGAGATTTACGACTTTCTGCGACTGCTCTACGCCCGCGCGGGTGAAGCGTTTTCGTACGTAACGGGCCGCAAAATGGAACGGCAATCGCAGGACCAGATTATTGATACAATTCTGGAACAGTACGCGGGTCAGAAACTGACCTTAATGGCCCCAATCATCAAGAGCCGGAAAGGGCACTACCGCGAACTGTTCGTACAGATTGCCAAGACGGGTTATACGAAGGTTCGGGTCGATGGTGTCGTGCAGGACATTGTGCCGAAGATGCAGCTAGACCGCTACAAAATTCACGACATTGAAATCGTCATCGATCGGCTCGTACCTAAAGTGGAAGACCGCTATCGGCTGAGTCAGTCGATCCAAACGGCGCTCAAGCAAGGGAAGGGTGCTATGCAGATGCTTGATGGAAATGGACAATTAGTCTATTTCTCACAGAACCTGATGGACCCTGAATCGGGTATTAGCTACGATGAACCATCACCCAACTCATTTTCATTCAACTCGCCTTACGGTGCCTGCCCGGTTTGTAATGGTTTGGGCGTAGTAGAAGAAATTACAGAAGAGTCGGTTATTCCAGATAAGTCGCTCAGCATCAGTCGCGGAGCAATTGCGCCATTGGGTGAGTATCGCGAATTGTGGATTTTCAAGGAGATCGAAGCAATTCTGAAAAAATACAAACTCAATCTTACGACGCCTGTTGCGAAGTTTCCCGACGATCTGCTACACGCGCTCATGTATGGCACAGAAGAGGAAGCAACTGTGCCGTCGAAGAAGTACGTTGGAGAAAATTATTACAGCTTTAAGTTTGAGGGCATCGTTAACTTTCTGAAGCGTCAGCAGGAAAACAGCACCGACAAAATTCTGGACTGGCTCAAAGACTTTATGGTCGTCAAACCCTGTCCAGAGTGCGCTGGTGCACGACTGAAAAAGGAGTCACTTTATTTCAAGATTGCCCAGAAGAACATTTCCGAATTGGCCCGAATGGACATTTCGGAACTGACGGTATGGTTTGAGGGGCTAGAGAGTCGCTTAACTGATCGTCAGAACGTCATCGGGAAAGAAATTCTGAAGGAGATTCGAAAGCGCATTGGTTTCCTGCTCGACATTGGTTTGGATTACCTCACACTCGACCGGCCGCTACGTACCTTGTCGGGTGGTGAAGCCCAACGTATCCGGTTAGCCACGCAAATTGGGACGCAACTGGTTGGTGTGTTGTACATTATGGATGAACCAAGTATTGGTTTGCACCAGCGCGACAACGTTAAACTGATTGATTCGCTGAAAAACCTGCGTGATTTAGGCAACACGGTTTTGGTGGTTGAGCACGATAAGGACATGATGCTCGAATCAGACTTTATAATCGATATTGGCCCCGGTGCGGGTCGGCATGGTGGTCAGGTTGTTAATCAGGGAACGCCCGATGAATTTCTGAAAAATCAATACGTTGGTGCGGCAGGCAGCAGTACAACGGCTGATTACCTGAGTGGTCGACGTAGCATCGAGGTGCCATCTGAACGACGTAAAGGCAACGGCAAGTTTCTGATTATCAAGAATGCCACAGGCAACAATCTAAAGAATGTAACGCTGAAACTGCCGCTTGGCCGGATGGTGACCATTACGGGGGTGTCGGGAAGCGGTAAATCATCACTAATTCACGAAACGCTGTTTCCGGTCTTAAATCGCCATTTCTATAAGTCGAAGCGCGAGCCGCTACCCTTCAAAACGGTGGAAGGGCTGGAATATCTGGACAAGGTTATTGAGGTTGATCAGTCGCCGATCGGCCGGACGCCCCGCTCGAATCCTGCTACGTATACGGGTATGTTTTCGGAGATACGGACACTTTTTGCTGAATTACCTGAAGCTAAAATTCGGGGTTATAAGCCCGGTCGGTTCTCGTTCAACGTGAAAGGCGGGCGTTGTGAAGATTGCGAAGGCGCGGGTATGAAAAAGATCGAGATGGAGTTTCTGCCCGATGTTCATATTATGTGCGAGACCTGTAAAGGCAAACGCTTCAATCGCGAAACGCTGGAAGTACGTTTTAAAGGTAAGTCCATTGCTGACGTCCTTGACATGACGGTTGAGCAGTCATTGGATTTCTTCGCCAGTCAGCCCAAAATCCTCCGGAAAGTAACAACACTGAATGATGTTGGACTCGGTTACATCACGCTTGGCCAACACGCTACTACGTTGTCGGGTGGTGAAGCGCAACGCGTGAAACTTGCCGAAGAACTGTCTAAAAAAGACACGGGCAAGACGATGTATATCCTCGATGAGCCAACCACGGGTCTGCATTTTCAGGACATCGCTCACCTGCTTGATGTGTTGAATAAGCTTGCTAACAAAGGCAATACGGTTCTGATCATCGAGCACAATCTGGACGTAATTAAAGTTTCTGATCACCTCATCGACCTGGGTCCCGAAGGTGGCAACAAAGGTGGCTACATCGTCGCCGAAGGAACGCCCGAAAAGGTGGCTGAAGTCAAGGGAAGCTACACAGGCAAGTTTTTGAAGATGGAACTGGCTGGGTAAAAAAACGTAAAAGCTGTTAACTTCGTTGGTCTAAAAACAACTTGCGAAAACAGTTTATGCGTACCCCATTCTTTTATATTTTGCTTTTTGTGCTCGTCGTTCTGGACGCCTGGCTATTAGCGCACCCCAATCTGATTGGTCAGGCTGGGGTGTTCTTTTTTAATTACGAAGCCATCGAAACATTCCCGAAAGCCATCGGTACAGTTTCATTGGTGGTGGGCGTAACCATACTTATTTCATGGCTTGCCGGTCGACTCAGTCAGGCAGTATCGTTGGCTATATCGGTTGCTTTACTGGCTGGATCGATATATTATTTATTGCAGAGTTTCAGTCAGTACAATACGGGAATTTATAAGCTCACGGGCGCAGGTTTTCGGGCGGGGGCTATTCTGCTGCCGGGTTTAGTGGTGCTGGTAGTGGGAAAAAGTACCTGGGAAGCGATTTCGAACAAACGTAGCTGATTTTATCAACTGTCCTAGGCGTTTTCCAGCACTATCCTTCTTGCTGACTTATTACTGGTTGTCTCTTGTGCGAAAAAGTCGACATTGGTGCATAATGACTCTTTCCGCTGCTTTTTGCTTATTTTTGAGGTACTTCATCACCTGCTCTCATGAATAAATTATACCTGCTATTCATCTGCTTCCCGGTATCCCTTTTTGCCCAATCGACGTATCTTCTCAAACCCGACCGCGTTTTCGACGGCGAGTCCATCCATGAAGGTTGGGCCGTGCGGGTGAAAGATGATAAAATTGAAGCCGCTGGACCAACGTCGACCGTTTCGGCAAATGGGGCAGAAGTTATCGAGTTAAAAGGCCAGACGCTGATGCCCGGTTTGATAGAAGGGCACTCGCATTTGTTGCTCCACCCCTATAATGAAACGCCCTGGGACGATCAGGTTTTGAAAGAAGCCCGGTCGTTGCGGGTCGCCCGTGCTACCGTCCATGCGCAAAAAACGCTGATGGCGGGTTTTACAACCGTTCGTGATCTTGGGACCGAAGGTGCCGATTATGATGACGTAGGCCTGAAGCAAGCTATTAATAAGGGCATTATTCCAGGTCCTCGCATGATCATTGTGACGAGGGCACTTATTGCAACAGGTAGCTACGCGCCAAAAGGATTTAGTCCGGATATTGACGTACCGCAGGGTGCCGAAGAGGCTGATGGGCATGACGCGTTGATTCAGGCCGTTCGGCGGCAGATTGGCAAAGGTGCCGACGCCATAAAAATCTACGCTGACTACCGCTGGGGACTCATGGCCGAAGCCCGACCAACCTACACTGTTGAGGAAATCAAGCTCATTGTAGAAGTCGCGAAAAGCAGTGGCCGCGGTGTTGTGGCTCATGCCAGTACCGCCGAAGGAATGCGTCGGGCCATTCTGGGTGGCTGCGAAACGGTTGAACATGGCGATGCGGGAACACCCGAAATCTTTGCGCTTATGAAGCAACATGGCACGGCGCTCTGCCCAACGCTGGCGGCTGGTGATGCTACGAGCCAGTATCGTGGCTGGAAAAAAGGCCAGGAACCAGAACCGGAACGTATCAAGCAAAAAAGAGTAACATTTAAACAGGCCATTGATGCAGACGTAACGATGTGTGCTGGTGGAGATGTGGGCGTGTTCAGCCATGGCGACAATGCCCGTGAGTTGATTATGATGGTTGACTATGGCATGAAACCACTTGCCGTTTTGCGTTCTGCTACGTCTGTTAATGCCGACGTGTTTCACCTGGCCGACCGGGGCCGTGTCAGAGCCGGATTGCTGGCCGATCTGGTCGCCGTAGAAGGTGATCCAACAAAAACCATCGCCGATTTACGTCGGGTTAGAGTAGTCATGAAAGGGGGCGTTCTTTACAAATAGGCGCGTAAAACTTATTGTGCTTTCTGCAGGTTACAACTTAATAAAAACGTAATGCGGCTTTTTTAGGGCAAATTCATCTGTCGTTTATGTTTTTGGGCTAATTTCGCCCAGCATGGACGAACCCCGATGTTCACTAAGCCGTTAATTCATTATTTCTGAATACTCTACCCCGATTTCTTGTATGGCAAACACCGCTGAATTAACTGTCGATGGTAAGTCTTATTCCTTCCCAACCCTTGAAGGAACGGAACACGAGAAAGCCTTTGACATTTCTAACCTCCGTGACCAAACCGGCTATGTTACATTAGACCGGGGTTATAAAAACACCGGTGCAACAAAGAGCGCCATTACATTTTTAGATGGCGAACTGGGCATCCTGCAATATCGGGGTTATTCCATTGAGGATCTGGCCGCCAAAGCATCATTTCTGGAAGTAGCCTATCTGCTTATTTACGGCGAATTGCCAACTAAAGAAGAGTTTAATACGTTCGAGACGGCTATTCGTCGGCACACGTTAGTGAACGAAGACATGCGGAAAATCTTCGACGGTTTTCCGGTTAATGCGCACCCAATGGGCGTATTGTCATCGCTGGTGAGTGCAATGAGCGCTTTCTACCCTGATTTGCAGGGCGGTAGTGACGAAGATAAGACCGATTTGCATATCATTCGGTTGCTGGCCAAGATCCCGACTATTGCTACCTGGTCCTATAAGCGGTCGTTGGGTCACCCAATGAACTATCCCAAAAACCAGCTCGACTATATTCCGAACTTCCTGAACATGATGTTCTCGCTGCCGGTCGAAGACTATAAAGTCGATCCTGTCGTCGCCGAAGCACTGAACGTACTGCTTATTCTTCATGCCGACCATGAACAGAACTGCTCGACCTCAACAGTACGGCTCGTCGGTTCGTCGCAGGCAAACATCTATTCGTCGATCTCGGCTGGTATCAGTGCGTTATGGGGACCGCTACATGGTGGCGCCAACCAGGAAGTAATTGAAATGCTTGAAGATATCAAGGCCGATGGTGGAGACGTCTCGAAATACGTTGAGATGGCCAAGAACGCTAAAACAACGGGCTTCCGGCTATTCGGTTTTGGCCACCGGGTTTACAAAAACTTCGACCCACGGGCTAAAATTATTAAGAAAGCCGCCGATGACGTACTAAGCAAACTTGGCGTTAACGATCCAGTATTAGAAATTGCTAAAGGGCTGGAAGAGGCTGCCTTGCACGACGATTATTTTGTATCGCGTAAGCTGTATCCAAACGTAGATTTCTATTCTGGAATCATTTACCGGGCGCTTGGCATCCCAACCAACATGTTTACGGTGCTGTTCGCTATTGGCCGCCTGCCGGGCTGGATTGCGCAGTGGAAAGAAATGCGGGAGCAGAAAGAACCCATCGGTCGCCCACGACAGATTTATACCGGTGCTACGTTACGTGAGTTTAAGCCACTGGATCAGCGGTAGCATTAATTGTTGATTTAATTCATTCATAAAAAAGGCAGCTACTGGTTCAGTAGCTGCCTTTTTTATGTCAATACGCCGACTAGAACGCGTTACAACTGATTAATCATCAATTGCACCTTCGTCATCATCTTCTGTACCACCGATAGGATCGAGCAGCGCGTCTGAATCTTCACTGATCTTAGCTCGTATCTTGCCTTCCAGTTCCGCCATTAACTCAGGGTTGTCAAGCAGCAGTTCCTTCACGGCATCACGGCCCTGAGCCAGACGGCTCGTGCCATAAGAGAACCAGGAACCAGACTTCTTGACAATTTCCATCTCAACAGCTAAGTCAAGGATCTCACCTACTTTCGAGATGCCCTGGCCATACATAATGTCGAACTCAACAACTTTGAAAGGGGCCGCCAGCTTGTTTTTAACGACCTTTACCTTAGTCCGGTTACCCACAATGTTGTCGGCACCTTCTTTGATCTGCCCAATACGGCGAATATCCAGACGAACCGAGGCATAGAACTTCAGGGCGTTACCACCCGTAGTGGTTTCGGGGTTACCGAACATCACACCGATTTTCTCACGCAATTGGTTGATGAAAATGCAGCAGCAACCCGTTTTATTGATTGTACCGGTCAACTTACGTAGCGCCTGCGACATCAAACGAGCTTGCAAGCCCATTTTGCTTTCACCCATTTCGCCTTCGATTTCAGCTTTTGGCACGAGAGCTGCTACTGAGTCAATAACGATAATGTCAATAGCACCAGAGCTAATTAAGTGTTCCGCAATTTCAAGCGCCTGTTCACCATTGTCTGGCTGAGAAATCAGCAGGTTTTTAACATCAATTCCGAGTTTTTCGGCGTAAGTGCGATCAAAAGCGTGTTCAGCATCAATGAACGCTGCCAAACCACCTGCTTTTTGGGCTTCGGCGATGGCATGCATCGTTAACGTCGTTTTACCGGATGATTCTGGCCCGTAGATTTCAACGACCCGGCCACGTGGTAGGCCACCAATGCCGAGGGCTAAATCCAAACCAAGTGAGCCAGTCGAGATGACGGGGACATCGACAACTTTGGTTTCGCTAAGGCGCATTACTGTGCCTTTTCCGAATGCCTTGTCAAGCTTCTCGATGGTGGTTTGGAGGGCTTTTAATTTGTTGTCATTAGCAGATGCTATGGCTTGCGCCGTATCTGATTTTGCCATGTTAGGACGGTTGTTTAAACAGATAAAATTACCCAAAAATGGTCAGATAACCAAATGGGTTTTTAAAATAGTCGGGCCATTTTGGGGCTAATTCGAATAAAAGAAATAACCCAAAAGGAAGCCCATTAATGGTCCTGACATACAGGCAATTAATGGGCTTTTGAGTGAACGTTTATTTACAACGTAGAATCGGCAGTGGCCGGTTGCTGAACTGGCGCTGGTTGCTGCATTTGAGGCTGTGCCGTCTGGGATTGAGGCTGTCCTGGTTGATAACCTGGATAAGCCGATCCATCGCCGTATGGACGGGCGGCCGGACCAACTATCTCTACTCCTGTAATGTAGTACTTTGTTTCACCGTTCCAGGGAAATTTCAGAATTTTCTCTTCGTAATGAAGCGTTACCCGTTGGCCAGACTTAACAGCCTGTGTAATCTGGGCGGCTACCGCATCATCATCAACCGAAAAGTCAAAATATTGAGGTGTCAGTGAACCGGTCTCGCCCGAAAAGCCGCCTACGTTCAGAACTCCCTCATATGTTTTGAATAAAAAACCGCGTCGGCTGAATTTAGAGACCGTTCCGGCCCGTTCACCATCGCTGTAACTCCAGCCCGTGAGGGCGTAGAGAACACCGAAAACGACTAATAAGAACAATAAGAAATATAATATTCCTCGCATGGGTATGATTGGTTTGGTGGCAATTTATAAGCACACAAATAGACAACATTTTCTGACGACTTCTGTTTCAGGTCTTTATTGACCAGAAATTATTCATTGCGTC
This sequence comes from Spirosoma endophyticum, assembly GCF_900112365.1. Taxonomy (GTDB): domain Bacteria; phylum Bacteroidota; class Bacteroidia; order Cytophagales; family Spirosomataceae; genus Spirosoma; species Spirosoma endophyticum. The sequence goes on from NZ_FOLQ01000003.1 coordinate 273,492, forward strand.
ACTTAGTAACGTACTGTCTTTTAACCCGTCACGCCTGAAGTTTTGCCCTGTATTTCGTTACTTTGCGCCTGATTAGCTGGGCAGCTTACCTGCTGGCAGCCAAATCCGACAAACCGGTACGCCGGTGCGATAAAATATTTCGTTGTTAACCCTTCTTATTTCTCTACAATGAGTACCATCCAAAGCATTCATGCCCGGCAGATTCTGGATTCACGTGGTAACCCAACTGTCGAAGTGGACGTCCGTACCGAAAACGGTTATCTGGGTCGGGCTGCCGTTCCATCGGGCGCATCGACTGGCACCCACGAAGCTGTTGAACTTCGCGATAATGATCCAAAGGTCTATGTAGGCAAGGGCGTGCTGAAAGCCGTTTCGAATGTTAACGAGCTGATTTTTCCCGAATTGGTTGGCATTTCGGTTTTTGAACAGAGCATAATTGATAAAATCATGCTTGAACTGGACGGTACGCCAAACAAGGGCCGTTTAGGAGCAAATGCTATTTTAGGCGTATCGCTGGCCGCGTCTAAGGCTGCCGCGCAGGAAGCCGGTTTGCCGCTCTACCGCTACATCGGTGGCGTTAATGCAAACACGCTCCCTGTTCCCATGATGAATATCCTCAATGGTGGCTCTCATGCTGACAACTCCATTGATTTCCAGGAATTCATGGTTATGCCGGCTAATGCGTCGAGTTTCTCGGAAGCGCTACGTATGGGCACCGAAATTTTTCACACGCTCAAAGGCGTACTGAAAAAGATGGGCCTTGCAACCAACGTAGGCGATGAAGGTGGATTTGCACCGAACATTAAGTCGAACGAAGAAGCGATTCAAACCATTATTCAGGCGATTGAAAAAGCGGGCTACCGTCCAGGCGAAGATGTTTGGATTGCTATGGATGCCGCTTCGTCGGAGTTCTATGATGCCGAAGCCGGTGTTTATCACTTCAAAAAATCAACTGGCGACAAATTGACGTCGGCTGAAATGGCAGGTTTCTGGAAAGACTGGGCATCTAAATATCCAATTCTGTCAATTGAAGACGGCATGGCTGAAGATGATTGGGCTGGCTGGAAATTGCATACAGATGAATTGAAAGGCACCAAAGTACAACTCGTTGGCGACGATCTGTTCGTAACCAACGTAACGCGACTTCAGGAGGGTATCGATAAAGGAATTGCCAATGCCATTCTGGTAAAAGTAAACCAGATTGGTTCGTTGACCGAAACGATTGATACCGTTAATCTGGCCAAGCGGAACTCGTATAAGAATATCATGTCGCACCGTTCGGGCGAAACCGAAGATGCAACCATCGCCGACCTGGCTGTAGCCCTTAACACGGGTCAGATCAAAACGGGTTCGGCGTCGCGCTCAGACCGGATGGCGAAATACAACCAACTACTACGTATCGAAGAAGAATTAGGCGAAGTAGCCTATTTTCCAGGGCTTAAATTCTAAATAATGATGAATCATAAATGATGAATGATTAACGTAATGCTGGTCATTCATCATTTATAATTCATCATTCATCAGCATGTTCCAGAAACTCCTTCATTACGGCCGAAATTTCTACGTAGCGACTGGCTTAGGGCTGTTGGCGTGGATGACGTTTTTCGATGCCAATGACCTGCCGACGCAAATTCGGAATTACTGGAAACTGCACGAATTAGATCAGGACACCCGATATTATCAGGATAAAATAAAATTGGTGCAGACGGAACGGAAGGAGTTGCTCGGCAATGACCGGCTTCGGGAGAAATTCGCCCGCGAAAAATACCTGATGAAAAAAGAGGGTGAAGACGTATTTGTCATCGTAGACGAACACAATGAACCGCTAGAAAAATAGACGTTAGTCAACAGTAGTCAGTCGATAGTCGTTAGTGGCTGGCGCGAGTAAATACTAACTACTATCGACTAATGACTATCGACTGCAATGCTAAATGTTCTCTTCGTTTGTTATGGTAATATTTGCCGGTCGCCAATAGCTGAGGGTGTGTTTAGGCAGTTAGTTACCGAAGCGGGTCTTGACCGGCAAATTCAGGCGGATTCTGCCGGAACGGCCTCCTTTCATATTGGCCAGCTTGCCGACCGGCGCACTCGGGAAAATGCCTTCGAACATGGCTTAACGCTTACGCATCGGGCGCGACGCTTAATTGGCGAGGACCTGGCCGAATTTGATTACTTCGTGGCGATGGATGAAAAGAATCTTGAAGCCATCGAAAAGCTAAATTACCGAAGTACGGGCCTGTACACCACCGATACCATTTTCCTGCTGCGGGAGTTTGATCCGGATATCAGCGACGAACCGAATGTACCCGATCCTTACTACGAAGGCCCGGAGGTTTTTGAAGAGGTTTATCAAATTACACTACGTTGTTGTCGTCAATTACTGATGTACCTGATGCAGCAGCATAATTTTCAAATTGTGAATGAGCGACTGAGTGAATAAAGGGTATTAACTCTTGTTCACTTAGTCGCTCATTCACTCATTCACAATTTGAACCTATGAATAAAAAAGTCATTCTCATCATTCTCGACGGATGGGGCATTCCGCTGAAACCCGAAGTGTCGGCTATTGAAGCAGCTCATACGCCGTTTATGAACTCGTTGTATCCTAAGTATCCGAACAGTACGTTGGAAGCGTCGGGTTTGGCGGTTGGTTTGCCAGCGGGCCAAATGGGTAACTCCGAAGTTGGCCACATGAACCTCGGTGCAGGCCGCGTGGTCTATCAGGATTTGGTTAAAGTGAATTTAGCTGTTGAAGAGCATACGCTTGATAATGAGCCTGTTCTTGTCGATGCGCTAACGTACGCCAAAACCAATGGTAAGAAAGTCCATTTCATTGGTCTCGTTTCCGACGGCGGTGTTCACGCCCATATTGAGCACATAAAAGGATTACTCTCCATTTCGCACGCACATGGGTTGACGGACGTATTTGTTCATGCATTCACGGATGGCCGCGATACTGATCCCAAGGGTGGCATTGGCTATCTGACCGATCTACAGGCGCACATGGCCGTTTCGACGGGGCAAATTGCCAGCGTTATTGGCCGGTATTATGCGATGGATCGCGATAATCGCTGGGAACGTGTCAAAATCGCTTATGATGCGATGGTACATGGCGAAGGTGAGAAAGTGGATGCGACTAACGTAACGAAAGCCCTACAAACCTCTTATGATGCGGGTGTGACGGATGAGTTTATTAAGCCCATTATTGTTACCAACCCTGATGGTGCACCAGTGGCCGTTATCGAAGATGGGGACGTAGTACTTTGCTTTAACTTCCGCACGGATCGCGGCCGCGAAATCACACAGGCGCTGACACAGAAGGATTTTCCGGAGCAGGGTATGAAAAAACTCAATCTGGAGTACATCACGATGACTAAATACGACGATGATTTCGTAGGTGTAAAGGTCATATTCGAAAAAGATAATCTCGAAAAGACCCTTGGTGAAGTCATTTCGTCAGTAGGCAGAAAGCAGATCCGTATTGCTGAAACAGAGAAATATCCGCATGTTACGTTCTTCTTTTCGGGTGGTCGTGAGGAACCGTTTCCGGGCGAAAAACGCCTGCTCTGCCCTTCACCGAAAGAAATGGTTGTTCTCGACGACAGGGGCGTAGAGGTAACCATACCGGTAAAAACCTACGATCAGATCCCTGAGATGTCAGCTTACGACATTCGAAATGCCATTATTCCAGAATTAGAAAAAGAAGAAACGGATTTCATCTGCCTGAACTTTGCCAATACCGACATGGTTGGGCACACGGGCGTATTCGAAGCCGTGGTGAAAGCGGCCGAAACGGCCGATGCCTGCGCACAAGCCGTCACAGAAGCTGCCCTGGCGCATGGTTACACGACAATTATCATTGCCGACCACGGTAACGCCGAATATATGACTAATGATGATGGTACGCCCAATACGGCCCACACAATCAATTTAGTGCCCTGTATTCTGATTGATAAAGATTATCATCCGATACTCAACAATGGCAAACTCGCTGACATTGCACCCACGATTCTCCAATTGATGGGTATTCCGCAACCTCCAGAAATGGGTGGGGTGAGTTTGATTAAAGAGTGAAAATTTTTGAAATTTGTAAAAAAAGCCGCGCCTGTTACGTCAGTCCGCGGCTTTTTTACGTTGCCGGGGCCGCTAGTTAACAGTAGCCAGATACCCTAGTTGCACTTTAGGAAAGGTAACCGATAAACACGTGGACCTTCACCTAGTATGCAGATTGACAATTCGTTAACATCTTCTGACCTTTCAGCAAAACTTGACCAATTCTGGGAGCTGTCTGGCCAGAAAATTCGCCTGATTGAAAAAGAGTACGATGTAGCAAAAGGCTCACCTGTTTTTACGGTTGCTGGAAAATATACAACGCGCGGCTGGACGGAGTGGACACAAGGCTTTCAATTCGGATCGGCGATTTTACAGTTCGACGCCACAAACGACGCTGAATTCCTTGAAATGGGTCGCCAGAAAACGCTGCGTGTGATGGCTCCCCATATTAGCCATATTGGTGTGCATGATCACGGTTTCAACAATGTTAGTACGTATGGAAATCTACTTCGGTTGATGCGCGAAGGCCGGATTTCGCACAATGACTGGGAAGCTAATTTTTATGAACTGGCCCTGAAAATCTCCGGGGCTGTGCAAGCCAGCCGTTGGACACCCATTAAGAGCGGACGGTCCGCCGGTGCGGGGTTTATAAGCTCATTTAATGGTCCACATTCACTTTTTGTCGATACGATACGTTCCTGCCGGGCCTTAGTACTGAGTCATGGGTTGGGCCACGTTTTTCAGGGTGAGGGCGATGTGAAAATCAATTTGCTGGAACGGGCTTTGCACCATATCAAAGCCACCGCCGATTACGCGGTTTTTTACGGCGAAGGCCGCGATTCCTACGATCTATGGGGGCGTACTGCTCACGAAAGCGTCTTTAACGTTAAAGATGGGAATTTTCGATGCCCCAACTCACAACAAGGATATTCAGGTTTTACAACCTGGACGCGCGGTTTAGCCTGGGCCATGTGCGGTTTTGCCGAAGAACTGGAGTGGCTCACTACGTGCGACGATGCCGAATTAGAACCCTTCGGGGGACGTAACATCATTGAAGCTTACATGCTTAAAGCCGCTACCGCCACCTGCGATTTTTATATCGAGCATACACCCACGGATGGCATTCCTTATTGGGATACGGGTGCGCCAAACTTACACCGCTTAGGTGATTACCTCAATCGACCTGCTGACCCTTACAATGATTTTGAGCCGGTAGACAGCTCGGCAGCGGCTATTGGAGCGCAGGGACTGCTACGCCTTGGAAAATATCTGACCGACAAAGGCGATTCAGAAGTTGGGAAACGATACCATCAAGCCGGTTTAACCGTACTCAATACGTTGTTTGACGAACCATATCTAAGTATGGACCCAGCGCATCAGGGATTGATTTTACATTCGATTTACCACCAACCCAATGGTTGGGACTACGTACCGCCCGGCAGTAAAATCGCTAACGGTGAATCAAGCATGTGGGGTGATTACCACGCCCGTGAAGTTGCGCTGTATCTGCAACGTATCATACGTAATGAACCGTACTACACCTTTTTCAACTGTCTCCCATGAGCGAGAAATATAAGCCTCAATTTCCGCGCATGGCCCAATTGAAAACGGCGGCTGATCTGCGGAGTTATTTAGAAAAAAACGAGATTGATCTGCCGTTTGATGAAACTTTACTGCCTCCTACAGAAAGCCCGTTCAATAGGCATATACAACTCAAATCGGGCAAAACGATTGGTAATAGCCTTTGTATTTTGCCAATGGAGGGCTGGGATGGTACTACAGAGGGCCGACCGACGGATTTTACACGAAATCGCTGGAAGAAATTCGCTATCAGTGGCGCCAAGCTGCTGTTTGGTTGTGAGGCCGTAGCAGTCTGTCATTCGGGGAAAGCTAATCCCAATCAATTGGTGCTGAACGCTGATACGTTCCAGGACTTTGTCGAACTGCGGCAATTGATTCTTGATGAACACGCCGAAGTGTTTGGAAAACCCGACGATTTATTGATTGGTCTTCAATTGACACATTCAGGGCGTTTCTGCAAACCAAAGAGCCACAAAGCTTTTGAACCGAAAATTCTTTATAGCCATCCCTTTCTGAACAGCAAATTTGGCCTGTCCGCCGATTATCCAACGCTTACTGATGCGGATATTGACCAAATCATCGAGCACTACGTTGAAGCAGCTGTACTTGCCCAAAAAGCGGGCTTTGATTTTGTCGATGTAAAACATTGCCACGGTTATCTGGGTCACGAATTCCTAAGCGCGGTAAATCGGGAAGGGCACTACGGCGGTTCTTTCGAAAATAGAACGCGCTATCTACGGAACATCGTTTCGGGAATCCGTCAGGCGGCACCGGGGCTGGAAATGGGCATTCGCCTGAGTGCGTTCGATATGCTCCCGTTCAAAAAAGGCCCTGCTGGTACGGGCATTCCAGAAGCTGCTGAGCAATATCCATTTGCGTTTGGAGGGAAATCGAACGGACTGGGATTTGATTTAACAGAAACGAAAGCGTTGCTGTCGCTGGCTGAGTCACTCGGCATTCAATTGGTGTGCATTACCGGCGGAAGTCCCTATTACAACCCACATTTGATGCGACCCGCCCTATTTCCGCCTTCCGATGGCTACTTGCCTCCCGAAGATCCACTGTTGGGCGTAAAGCGGCAAATCGACGTGACAAATGAGCTGAAACAGGCTTTTCCCGAGCTAGTGATTATCGGATCGGGCTATTCGTATTTGCAGGAGTGGCTTCCCAACGTAGCGCAGTCCGTGTTGCACAAGGGCATGGCCGATAGTATAGGCTTTGGGCGTATGGTATTGTCCTATCCGACTATGCCCGCCGATATGCTTGCTGGTCGGGCACTTGTCCGAAACCAGATATGCCGCACGTTTTCTGACTGTACGACGGCTCCACGTAATGGACTCATTTCGGGCTGTTATCCCCTGGATATTCTCTATAAAAAACGGCCTGAAGCCGAGCAACTTAAAGCGATAAAAGAGAGCCTGTGAATAACTCGGAACGCTCGCACCGGCGCACCGGACCGGTAGCGCTTATTACAGGCGGTAGCCGAGGAATTGGGTATGGTATTGCCGAACATTTAGCCGATGCCGGATTCGATCTGGCCATCAATGGCGTTCGACCCGAAGACGCAGTCAGTGATGCGCTGGATAAACTAAGGCAACGCGGATGTGACGTCATTTACTGTCAGGGCGATGTTGCATCAACAGAAGCCCGAGTAGAAATAATGCAACGTATTAAAGCTCATTTTGGGCGGTTAAACGTGCTCATCAACAATGCAGGAGTTGCCCCAAAAGAACGGCGGGATATTCTCGACGCGACGGAGGAAAGTTTTCAGTATGTACTATCAACCAACCTACAGGGAGCCTATTTTCTAACGCAGGCAGCCGCCAACTGGATGATCGTTCAACAAACGGAGCAAGTTGATTTCTGGGGATGTATCATCAACGTATCATCTGTTTCAGCGACTGTGGCATCCGTTAACCGGGGAGAGTACTGCATAGCGAAAGCGGGTTTAAGCATGGCTACCCAGCTGTTTGCCACCCGACTCGGCGAATACAATATTCCGGTTTATGAGGTTCGGCCGGGAATTATAAAAACGGATATGACAGCAGGCGTAACCGCCAGATATAATGCGTTGATTGATAATGGATTGGCTTTGCAAAGGCGATGGGGCCTTCCCGACGACGTAGGCAAAGCAGTAGCTTCACTTGCCCAGGGAGCTTTTCCCTATTCGACAGGTCAGGTCATTATGGTTGACGGCGGAATGACGATACCAAGACTATAAACCAACAACTTTTCCTAAACCAATTCAAAATCATGGACTCAAAACAAGTTTCCCGGCGCTACGTCCTCAAAGCGGGTGCTGTTGGCTCGCTGGCAGCCATTGGACTGCCTACCTACATCCCGGCGCATGCGTTTGGGGCTAATGACCGCGTTCGGATGGCCGTTATTGGTATCAATGGCCGTGGGAAAGATCATATTCAGGGTTTGTCGAAGCAAAAGGATGTGGAAGTGGTCACCCTTTGCGATGTAGACAGCAATGTTCTGCAAGCGGGTGCGACTGAGTTTGAGAAGAAATATAACCGGAAAGTCCAGACTATGGCTGATCTTCGGCAGGTCTACGATGATAAGAATATTGATGCTGTGAGCATTGCCACCCCAAACCATTGGCATGCGCTGGCGGCTATCTGGGCGTGTCAGGCGGGGAAGGACGTTTACGTTGAAAAACCAGGTGCGCACAATCTGCACGAAGGTCGTAAACTCATTGAAGCAGCTACCCGATATAATCGCATTGTGCAACATGGGGTGCAACTACGTAGCTCGGAGGCTATTCAGGAAGCTATCAAGCACCTGCGCGACGGCCTGATTGGCAAGGTTTATATGGCACGTGGACTTGTCTACAAATGGCGACCAGATATCGGCAATAAAGGTCCTTCGGCCGTCCCCTCTGAACTAAACTGGAATATGTGGCAAGGTCCAGCGCAGGAAAAAGAATTCAGCAAGAACTACGTTCACTACAACTGGCACTGGTTCTGGGACTACGGCAACGGCGACATTGGCAACCAGGGAATCCACGAAACAGACTTGTGTATGTGGGGTCTAGATGTAGGATTGCCCGAAGAAATTACATCGGCAGGTGGTAAATTTCTCTGGAACGACTGCAAGGAAACTCCCGAAACCCTTACGTCGGTTTACAAATACCCATCATCAGGCAAAGTGATTCAGTTTGAGGTGCGGCCCTGGATGACGAATAAAGAAGACGGCGTTGAGATTGGAAACCTTTTTTATGGCGATAAAGGCTATATGGTCATCAACGGGTATGATGATTATAAGACGTTTCTGGGTAAAGAGCGTGCACCGGGACCAGCGCGTAAAGCCGGTGGTGACCACTATGCGAATTTTATCGAAGCTGTCCGGTCGCGGGATAAATCGAAGCAGAACGGCCCGGTTGAAACAGCCCATTTGGCGTCAGGTATCGCGCACCTGGGAAATATTGCTTACCGCCTAGGTCGTACCCTGCACTTTGATCCCAAAAATGAAGTATTTGTTGGAGACAAAGACGCGAATCAAATGCTAACCCGTAAGTATCGCGCTCCGTTCGTAGTGCCAGAAAAGGTGTAAAATTTAACTTCCCGAAAGTTCAAAACCGCTCGGGCGACCCCGTTTCGGGAAGTTCTCATTGAACCACAATCCTCTCAAATGAAGCCAATCACGACTCCTGAATCAACCGCAACAAACCGTCCGGTCATCAGTCAACTTCTGCAACTTCCGGTGTTGGTGGCTGCTCTAGGGTATCTGGTGGACATGTATGACCTGTTTTTATTCAGCGTTGTGCGTGTTCCGAGTCTCAAAGGATTAGGTATTGACGGCGACAGATTACTAAGTGACGGTCTGTTGTTGCTCAATGCGCAGATGGTCGGTTTGCTGATCGGGGGTATTTTCTGGGGTATTTTGGGTGATAAAAAAGGACGTCTTTCGGTTCTATTTGGCTCTATTCTGATCTACTCGCTAGCCAATATTGCCAATGGATTCGTTACGTCGCTGGACCAGTACGTATTACTTCGGTTCGTGGCTGGACTGGGATTGGCTGGCGAACTGGGGGCTGGCATTACGTTGGTCACGGAGATTTTACCTAAACAAATTCGGGGATATGGTACCACGCTTGTTGCCACAATGGGCGTATTAGGGGCTATTTTGGCGTATTTTATGGCGGACTTGTTCGACTGGCGCATTTCCTATTTCATCGGTGGTGGATTAGGACTTCTGCTGCTCGTGCTGCGGGTGAACGTACTGGAATCCGGCCTTTTTGTCAAGACAAAACAGCGGGCTCTGAGCCGTGGAAGTGTCTTAATGCTTGTTTCCGATAAAACCCGGCTATTTAAATATTTTCAGTGCATCCTGGTAGGGTTGCCCATCTGGTTTGTCGTCGGAATCCTTATTACGTTCTCGCCGGAGTTTGGTAAAGCGCTTGGGTTGAGCGCCCCCGTCGTGGCGGGGAAAGCCGTCATGCTAAGTTTTTCAGGACAGGTATTGGGCGATATCGTCAGCGGATTTTTGAGTCAGTCCATGCAGAGCCGCAAGAAAGTTATCCGGCTGTTTATGCTTTTGTCCCTGGCGTTCATGCTAATTTATTTACTGGCCCCCGTGAGCGACTTAACGCTCTTTTATACGATTTGTGTTTGTCTTGGATTTGCCAACGGCTATTGGACGTTATTTATAACGATTGCTGCTGAGTTGTTTGGCACTAACCTTCGGGCCACTGTCGCGACGACTGTACCCAATTTTGTACGCGGGGCTACCATACCACTAAGTGCGCTTTTCATTCAGTTGAAGCCTGCTTTAGGGACGATTTATAGCGCCTTAACGGTTGGGCTTCTGACGCTCGCCGTCGCTTTGATCGCACTATCTTTCCTGGACGAGACGTTTAAAAAAGACCTGGATTACGTCGAAGAAGGGTAGATAGAAAATCAGGAACGCTAATAACGCCGAAGTGGCTGATTTACAAAGATTTTTATCCGTGTAAATCAGCCACTTCGGCGTTATCAATATTTTATTTTTTACATGTCGAACAGAATCCGGGATGGATCTTCCAGAATCTGCTTCACGCGGACAAGGAAGCTAACGGATTCTTTCCCGTCAATAATCCGGTGATCGTATGACAGGGCCAGGTACATAATCGGCCGAACAACAATTTCGCCGTTGATCACAACCGCCCGCTCAACGATGTTGTGCATACCAAGGATGGCCGACTGAGGAGCGTTGATAATTGGTGTCGAGAGCATCGAACCGAACGTGCCACCATTGGTGATGGTGAACGTACCGCCCGTCATCTGGTCAATTGTCAGTTTATTGTCGCGGGCTAGTCCAGCCAACCGAACGATTTCTTTCTCAACGCCGGCAAAGCTTAATTTCTCCGCATTCCGAATAACCGGTACAACCAAGCCCCGATCAGTTGAAACGGCGATAGAAATATCGCAGAAATCATTGAAAATCATTTGATCACCATCGATCTGGGCATTCACCGCCGGAAAATCTTTCAGGGCAATACAAACCGCCTTCGTGAAGAATGACATGAAGCCAAGGCCAACACCATTTTTCTCCTTGAATTTGTCTTTGTATTTATTCCGAAGATCCATAACCGCCTTCATGTCAACCTCATTAAAGGTGGTCAACATAGCCGTTTCATTTTTCACAGCTACTAACCGCCGGGCAATTGTCCGACGTAGCGATGTCATTTTCTCACGACGCTGGCCGCGTTCGCCTGCGACAACTGGAGCCGGTGCCGGAGCTGCCGGTTTAGGGGCAGTTGGCTGAGCCGAAACGTCGGACCGCTGTGGTGCAGGTTGTGCTGGTGCAGCTACAGGAGTTGGAGCAGATGATGCCTTCTGTGCATCTTCCTTCGTAATACGACCACCTACACCCGATCCTTGAACTTGCTGGGCATCAACACCTTTTTCGTCAAGGATTTTAGCGGCAGCTGGTGAAGGATAATGAGCTGCATATCCGTTCTGGCCGTTGCTGGCAGCCACTTCGGGAGCTGGAGCTGATCCATTGGATGATGGTTGCGGAGCTGGTGTGCTGGCAGGCGTTGGCGCGGCAGTAGCCCCTGCACCCACTTCGATTTTAGCAATCAAAGCCCCGATCGGCAATGTTTCGCCCGCCTGCGCTACGATACGTAGCGTTCCAGCCGCTTCAGCAGGAAGTTCGAACGTAGCTTTGTCGGATTCCAGTTCGCACAGAACTTCGTCGAGTGCTACCTGATCGCCATCTTTTTTGCTCCATGAGGCAATGGTAACTTCCGTAACCGATTCACCCACGGCCGGAACTTTCATTTCTACTACGCTTGAACCAGTCGTAGCTGGAGCTGCTGGTGCAGCCGGAGCCGGGGTTTCTGCTGCTGGGGCAGGTGGTGGCGTCTCGGCTTTAGGTGCTTCTGCTTTAGCCGGTTCTGCTGCTGGTGGCGTAACCGGTGTACTGCCCCCATTGTCAATAGTACAAATACTGGCACCAATAGGCAAAACGTCGCCTTCCTGCGCCAGAATGTGTAGAATACCATCGGCTTCAGCCGTCAATTCAAATGTCGCTTTATCGGAATCGAGTCCACAAAGAACGTCGTCCATTTTTACGCTATCACCTTCTTTTTTATACCAGGTGCCAACGGTTACTTCGGTAATAGATTCCCCCACGGGAGGAATTTTCATGTCAACGGCCATAGACAGTTAGTGAGTTGGTCAATCAGCGAGTCGGTCAATATAGCGGCAATCTACTCACCGACTATCGACCGACCAACTGGTTGACTGTTATTTATTCAAACGCTCTCCGAACAATATCGGCTTGTTCCTGAGTATGTATTTTTGCGTAACCGGTTGCAGGTGATGCTGAAGCCTTACGCGAGATAACCGGCAGATTCAGGCCGTTACGCAGCAAGAAAGTCCAGTAACCCATATTGTCAGGTTCTTCCTGTACCCAGAATACTTCGGCTTTTTTGTACTGCGCCAGTATATCATCCAACTGCTGTTTAGGCAGCGGAGCGATTTGTTCCAACCGCACAATGGCTACGTCGTCACGCTGATCGGTCTGCTGCTTTTCCAGTAAATCGTAGTACACTTTACCCGTACACAGCAGTACACGCTTCACTTTTTTGGCTTGCGCATAGCTATCACCAATCACTTCCTGGAAACTACCTTTTGTGAGATCCTCTAAAGGCGAAATGCACTTTGGATGACGTAGTAACGATTTTGGCGACATCACTGCAAGTGGCTTGCGGAACGGCCATGTCAACTGACGACGCATCAGGTGGAAGAAGTTCGCTGGCGTTGTTATATTGGCAACGACCATGTTATACTCCGCATAGAGTTGCAGATACCGCTCAGGACGAGCATTGGAGTGCTCTGGTCCCTGGCCTTCATAGCCGTGCGGAAGCAACATCGTTACTCCGTTCTGAATACCCCATTTTGACTCGGCAGCTGCAATAAACTGATCAATAATCAATTGAGCACCGTTCGAGAAATCGCCAAACTGCGCTTCCCAGATAACTAGTGCATGAGGATTCGCCATTGCATACCCGTATTCAAAGCCCAATACGCCATATTCCGAGAGTAGCGAATTGTAGACCTGAAACTTCTGCTGACCTTCCTCAATAAAATCGAGTGATGAGTATGACTTGTTCGTTTCAGAATCGTGCAGTACGGCGTGACGGTGCGAGAACGTACCCCGTTGTACATCCTGACCGCTAAGCCGGACGGGTTTGCCTTCGACCAGTAAAGAACCGTACGCCAGAAGTTCGGCAGTACCCCAGTTCACCATTTTGGTGTCGGTAAGCATTGCCTGCCGATCTTTCAGCAATTTGTCGATTTGCTTTAAGGGCTTAAATCCTTCCGGAATTTTCACCAACGCTTGACCGACTTTATTCAGTACGTCGATCGAGACCCCCGTTTCGGGCGATTTCTCGAAATCTTTTGGTTCACTAAAACGTAGCTCAGCCCAGTCGAGGTCCAGACGTAGTGGTTTATACGGAATCTCTGCTTTCTGCTTTACCCGGTCGAGCCGATCCTGCAATTGCTTTTTAAACTCCGTATCCATGCGTTGTGCCAATTCGGCATCAACGTCACCCCGTTTAATGAGTAGGTCTTTGTACAACTCACGGGGGTTGGCATGCTTCTCGATGATGTTGTACATCGTTGGCTGCGTGAACTTAGGCTCATCAGCCTCGTTGTGACCGTAGCGTCGGTAGCAGACCATGTCGATAAACACGTCGCGGTTGAATTTCTCGCGAAACTCTACGGCTAGTTTAGAGCAGAAAATAACCGCTTCTGGATCGTCGCCGTTGACGTGGAAAATGGGGGCATCAATGATTTTGGCTACGTCCGAGCAGTAAATAGAGGAACGGGCGTCGTCAAAATCGGTAGTGAACCCAATCTGGTTGTTAATAACAAAATGGACCGTACCGCCGGTTTTATAGCCGGCTAGTTTAGCCATCTGCGTTACTTCATACACAATACCCTGCCCTGCCACAGCCGCATCGCCGTGAATCAGGATAGGCATGATTTTGGTGAAGTCACCGTGATATTCTTCATCAGCCTGAGCCCGTACGAACCCTTCAACTACGGGATTCACCGCTTCTAGGTGTGATGGGTTTGGCGCCAGTTTGACACTAATCTGCTTTCCTGACTTCGTTTCCGTTAAACTCGAATAGCCCAGATGGTATTTAACGTCGCCATCGCCGTGGACCTGTTCGGGTACGTTCCCTTCGAATCCGTCAAAAATAGATTCGTAGGATTTGCCCAGAATGTTGGCCAGTACGTTTAGGCGTCCCCGGTGAGCCATGCCAATCATCACTTCCTCAACGCCCATGTCGGCCGCCTGGCTAATGATCGTATCCAAGGCGGGAATTGTTACTTCACCACCTTCGAGCGAGAAACGTTTCTGGCCTAAATACTTAGTAGCCAGGAAGTTCTCGAAAACCGTTGCTTCGTTCAGCTTTTCGAGAATACGTTTTTTCTCATCAAGCGACGGTTCAAAAACGAGCGCTTCTTTCTCAATCTTGTTACGGAGCCAGTTTTTAACATCCAGCTCGCGGATATACATGTATTCGAAACCAATATCGCCTGCATATATTTTGCGTAGCGATTCCATAATAACACGTAGCGTAGCCGGTCCGATGCCGAGTAATTTACCCGAATCAAATACAGTATCTAAATCTGCTTCTGATAGTGCGTAGTCCGGCAAATCGACCCGAGGCTGGCGGTCTTTACGTTCCTTGAGTGGGTTGGTTTTTGCCAGTAAGTGACCGCGAGACCGGTATGCCTTAATCAGGCTGGCTACTGAAACTTCTTTCTCGGCATGAAGCGCATCGACAGGTTTGGCCGCGGTCTGGCCCGTTGCAGCGGCTCCATTTCCGTTCGGTGTAGTACCGTTACCGTTGGATTTGCCCGGTCCGGTGTTTCCATTAGGTTTTTCGCCGTATGTCAGCGAAAATTCAAATCCTTTGAAAAATTGCTGCCAGCTTTCGTCAACTGCTTGAGGGTCTTGCTTATAAGACTGATAGAGTTGATCTACGTAAGCCGCATCAGAATTGGCGATATATGAGTACTGATCCATGACGGGGACGCGTCGTTGTTATGACCCGCAAAGGTAGCGTTTCGGCCAAACAGTTGACTGCAAAATTTTCTGTTTTTATTGACTTTTTGTTGGTTACCACTTCATTAGCAGCATAACAGTCAGAACACCATTTTGGTTGACTTCCAACTTAAGCTGTAGATCAAATCAAAACATAAGTCATTTCAAATTTTAGGTATGACTTATATTTTCATGCATAATTACTTTCTAATGGGTAGAGAAACGATAAGTCTTCCACGGAGTAATACAGGCATCCAGTCGTATGTCCGTTGGCTCGACATCGTCGATGCATTCGATGGGTTCAAACAAGGATACCCCAATTTTTAGGCAATCCGGCCGACATTCAGCCAGAAAGCGATCGTAGAAGCCGCCACCGTAGCCAACGCGGTGTCCCTGTTGATCGAAAATCAGTAAGGGAACAAGGATAAGACTGAATTCGTCTGATGATAGTGGCTGAGTATCAGTCGGTATAGGTTCTGGAATACCCCAGCGATTTTCAACGAGTAGGGTAGCTGGAGACAGCAGGTAGTGGCTTAGTGTGTGCGTGGAAGCATTCGTAACCGGGACGGCAACTTGAAGATGCGAAAAATTTTCCCAGATCCCCCAGATAATAGGCCACGTATCGACTTCGTTCTGACGAATGATTGGAAGAAACGCATGAATAACCCCCGATTCGCTGGCAAGTCGGCTTGCCTTCAGGAATTCGAAAAAATGCTGCGTAAGCAACTGACTACGAACAGAAACTTCGTCAATGGACAGCGCCCGCCGTTGGGCAAGAAACTGCTGCCGTATCGTAGCTTTGATCATGCTGGAACCTAAGTTATTTACAGCTACCGCATCAGACTACTCCAAACAGAGTTGCATGCGGTAATCGAACGGATCGAAGGCGGACAGCATCTTTTGCAGAAACGTCTTATCGTTCAGGTAGAAGGACAGGAAGTTTTCGCTACGTTCCTGTAAGCTGCCATTTGGGAAGAGAGATTCCTTTACGGCCAGCAACTGCCGAACGCCCGTCTCCTGATTGCGTTCTTCTGCCCGTCGCATTTTCTTCTCAAGCCGGGCAACGGCATTGGCAAACCGTTTTGTTTCGGCCAGAACCGCCTTTTCGAGCGTTGGGTCAACCATTTGTGCTTTGTGCAGAATGGCGTCCAGTGCTTTATTTACGGTCTTATTCTCGTTGTCAAATTTCAGCGTATGGCGCGTGTGGTGTTCGACATATTCGCGTTTGAGCTTGATTGTATCCTCAAATAAATCCTCTGGCGTCAGACCTAGTTTGCAGATACGTTTGTTGCTCACAGACGGCACATACATCGCAAAATTACGCGGCATCAGCATCGGGAATGTCGTCTGGTAGTGATCAAAAACGGGCTTCAATTGCAACCAGTAAGGCACTTCTGAGGGGCCACCAATGTAAGCCAGGTTGGGCAGAATCGTTTCCTGATACAAGGGACGTAGCACTACGTTCGGGCTGAATCGCTCAGGATGCTCATCAAGCAGCGCTAGAATCTTACTTTCCGAGAACGTTAGCTTTTTATGCACGACCCGATACGTGCCGTCTTCTTTCCGTTCAATACGCTCGCGAATCTGGTCATCGAGATAAAACAAGTTGATGTCGCGGGGCGCAATAACGGTTTTATAACCCAAAGTCTCTAAGGCTTCCGTTTGCTTGTGCACCAACTCACCTGATTTCTGATTGACAAGTTCGTCACGCATAACCGGTGCAAAAACGCGCTTCAATGCAGCGTCATCCGCGTCTAAACAAACCAGGCCTTCATTGCCAAACAACTCATTGACATAGTATCGGGCGGCATCGGCTAACGTATCATTTTTCAGATAGGCATCTTCAAACAGCGTTAGTTTTTCAGGAATCTGGTTGAACAGGGTCTTTAACTCCTGTGGATTCATGCGCCCAACCGCACCCCGTTGCTCTGTTTGCCAGGCATAATTCCTGCCCATCAACGAGAAATGGTTGATTTCGGCAAAATCGTGGTCTTCGGTGGCCATCCAGTAGACCGGCACGAAATTGTAATCTGGATAGGCTTTTTTGAGCTGTTTCGCCAGATTAATCGTCGTAATCAGCTTGTAAACAATATAAAGCGGCCCCGTAAAGATGTTGAGTTGATGCCCCGTTGTAACCGTAAACGTATTGGCCTGAAGAAGTATCGAAAAGTCGGGTTTGTTAATGAGTCGACTATACTGACGCTCAAGTGCCTTCACTAGAATCTGTCGTTTCGACTCATCAAACGTTTTATCAAGCAACTGTCCCTCAAAAGCAGATAACTCTGGAAAACGGCTGTAGAAAGGCTTTATACTGTCTTTTTTGTTGATGTAATCGAGAAAAAGAGGAGAAAACTGGCCAGTTGAAGCAAGCGGCAGGTACTTACAGTCCATGCAGAAGGGTAGGGTTGCGTTTACCGGATTTTAACAACGAAAAAACCCGCAAGGTTCGGGCTGAGCGCGATGGTCTTGCGGGTTCGTAAAAACTTAGGCGATAACTTCCCCATATAAATCAAACTCCTCTGCCCGATTGATACGCACGTTGGCAAAATCACCCAGGCGAACGTATTGGCTCGCCGGGACAAGAACCTCATTATCAACTTCGGGCGAATCGCCCTCCGTACGCCCTATGAAATAGCCGCCTTCTTTTCTATCAAACAGCACTTTGTAGGTTTGCCCAACTTTATGCTGATTCAATTCCTGCGAAATGCCCTGCTGAACCTCCATTAGTTCATCGGCACGCGCCTGTTTCACATCAGCCTCAATATCATCAGGCATCGAAAACGAGTGTGTATCGTCTTCGTGTGAATACGTAAACACGCCCAAACGGTCGAAACGCATACGTTCAACAAAGTCGTAGGTCTCCTCAAACATGGCTTCCGTCTCGCCAGGATGACCTACAATCAGGGTGGTACGTAGTGTGATGTTGGGTATCCGCTCCCGAATGGTTTGAATCAGAGCTTCGGTTTTTTCGCGCGTGATGCCCCGACGCATAATTTTCAATAACTCCGTCGAGCCAGTCTGGAGCGGCATGTCCAGATAATTGCACACGTTTGGCCGATCACGCATGACGTCCAGCACTTCCAGCGGGAATCCCGATGGATAGGCATACTGCAAGCGAATCCAGTCAATCCCTTCAACGTCAGACAGCCGGTTGATGAGATCGGCTAAATTGCGTTTTTTGTACAGATCCAGTCCGTAATACGTTAAGTCCTGAGCAATCAGGATTAATTCCTTCGTGCCACGTCGTGCCAGTGATTTCGCTTCGGTTACAAGCTCTTCCATCGGGCGCGATACGTGGCCTCCGCGCATGAGCGGAATGGCGCAGAACGAGCAGGGGCGGTCGCAACCTTCGGCAATTTTAAGGTAAGCGTAGTGAGCAGGCGTGGTGAGCAGACGTTCGCCAACGAGTTCGTGCTTATAATCGGCACGAAGCGTTTTCAGCATTCTGGGAAGCTCATTGGTACCAAACCAGGCATCAACGGTTGGCATCTCAATTTCCAACTCGTCTTTATACCGATGTGATAGACAGCCCGTTACGTAAACTTTATCCACAATTCCCGCTTCCTTCGCGTCAATGTAGCGCAGAATGGTATTGATCGATTCTTCTTTGGCGTTGTCAATGAATCCGCACGTATTGATAACGACGATATTGGCATCGTCTTTTTTCGATTCGTGCGTTACGTTCATGCCGTTGCCCTTGAGCTGCGTAAACAGCACCTCCGAATCCACAAGGTTCTTCGAGCAACCGAGCGTGACAATATTGATTTTATTGGTACGTACTCCTTTGGTTTTCATTTAGTAACGCGGGTGGAAACCCGCTTTGAATAGCAAAATCGCGGATATATCCGCGTTACTTAAAATACGGCCTGGTGAGAAATCTCAACGGTTACGTTGGCCATTTCCCCTTTTCCTACACTAACCGGAAAAATATTATTTTTTGTGTCAGAAAGGTTGGCGTACAAGCCTTTCGGCTCTTTTACGATCACAGAGTATCGGCCAACCGGCAGGTAAATGCAAAATTTCCCGTTTTTATCTGATTTGGCAGTCTTAACAGGTTTGGCGTCGCGAACCGAATTGATAAACCCGTTGTCGCCTGCGTCTACCTGACTTATATTCAAAAGAGGAAAAATTAGTACATCGCGTTCCACCGGAATACCGCCGGATTTAGGAGCGCCAGGTCCCGGCATCTGGTTTCCCCGTTTTTCAACAACATTCCCACAAATTCCCTGAAATGTAGTGGCTTTTTTGACTTTTTTACGGACAGGCTTCTGAGCACAAACCGTTAGCGAAAAGCCGAATAGGAGAAGCGCCAGATAGATGAATGTCTTATTCATTTACTTCTTGAAAAACGAATCCACGAACTCCATCTTGTTGAACGTTTGCAAGTCGTCAATCTTTTCACCAACGCCGATGTATTTGACGGGAATTTTGAACTGATCCGAAATGCCAATCACAACGCCCCCTTTTGCCGTACCATCCAGTTTTGTAATGGCTAAAGCCGTTACTTCGGTGGCTTTCGTAAACTCAGTTGCCTGAATAAACGCGTTCTGACCCGTTGAGCCGTCGAGTACAAGGAGTACTTCATGAGGAGCATCTGGCGTGAACTTCTGCATCACACGTTTAATTTTGGTCAGCTCATTCATCAGGTTAACCTTCGTATGCAGTCGTCCGGCGGTGTCAATAATCACTACGTCGGCGCCGATTTCAGTGGCTTTTTTCACCGCGTCGAACGCGACGGCTGAAGGGTCAGTATTCATGCCGTGTGAAATGACAGGCACCCCCACACGGTCGCCCCAGAGTTTGAGCTGGTCAACAGCAGCAGCCCGGAACGTATCACCCGCGCCAAGCACCACTTTTTTGCCTCGTTTATGGAACTGGGCAGCAAGCTTACCAATCGTCGTTGTTTTACCCACGCCGTTAACACCCACAACCATAATGACATAAGGCTTCTTGTCGGCTGGTACGTCAAAATCGTCTCGCTGCAACGTATCGCCAGGATTGGTGGTAGAGAGTAAGGCGGCAATCTCTTCACGTAGAATACGGTCAAGCTCATCAGTGCCCATATATTTGTCGCGGGCAACGCGCTCTTCGATCCGCTTAATTATTTTAACCGTTGTTTCAACACCCACATCCGACGAAATAAGGACGTTTTCCACTTCGTCTAATACCTCTTCATCAACAGTGGATTTACCAACCACTGCCCGGCCAAGTTTAGAAAAAAAACTGTCTTTTGTCTTTTCTAAGCCTTTGTCAAGTGTTTCTTTCTTTTCCTTCGAAAATAAACCAAATAGAGCCATATTATATGGGGCCGCCGTGCGGTCAGTGAGGTGGTCATTTATCAGGCAGATAGCTGTGCATTTACTGCATTAGTCATCTACTGACTGATTCACTAACTGAGGTAACTATTTTTTAACGAAAAAAAGTCCCACAGGGCCAGTTAAGGCTGTGGGACCTATTTTAAGTCGTTGTGCGGAAAGTCGACCAGAGCAGAAACTAGCTTTTCAGCGCAGCCTGTACCTCATCAACCGGAACCATTTCTTCTTTAAAGGTATAAGCGCCAGTTTTAGGCGACTTAACGGCTCTGATGATCTTAGCGAAAGCCTTGCCGTTATCCTTCGTTTTCAGGGTTGCAACTACCTTTTTTGCCATGTCTGTAATTAGTCGATAGTCGGCAGTCGATAGTGAATAGCGTTTATACTACTGACTATCGACTAGCTAACTGAGTTATTTAATTTCTTTATGCAGCGTTACTTTCTTAAGGAACGGATTGTATTTCTTCCGCTCAATACGAGCCGGTGTGTTCTTCCGGTTTTTCGTAGTGATATACCGGGACATGCCGGGAACACCGCTGTCTTTTTGCTCGGTGCATTCCAGAATAACCTGGATTCTATTGGCGCCTTTCTTTGCCATTGCTGAAGTTCGTTTTCTCGATAAGGAGCGCAAAGGTACGAAATTACTTTTATCTAGCAAATACGAAATCTGGAAAAAGTAATGATTTGTAGCTGGTTATCTGAGAAAACGCCAGTATTTTTTGGCTTTCGGTCGCTGGCTTTCGACCTTTGGCAATAGAATGACTACGCAAACAATTCAATACGAATACGCTCCCGGCCATTTTCGGGCATCTGAACCCAGCCTGTATCGACCCGATATGCTGGAAGAGGGCGAGATGATCCTGAACATGGGGCCCCAGCATCCATCAACCCACGGCGTGTTGCGATTTGAAGTCGTGACGGATGGTGAGATTATCGTGGACGTAGTGCCGCACCTAGGCTATCTGCACCGATGTTTTGAGAAACATGCGCAGTCACTGCCGTTTAATCAGACAATTCCGTTCGTAGACCGGCTTGATTATCTGGCTGCGATGAATTCTGAACATGCGTTTGTGATGGGCGTTGAGAAAATGCTGGGCATCCAGAACGATATTCTAAAGCGAACCGAATACATCCGGGTGCTGGTTGCCGAACTGAATCGAATTGCGGCCCATTTTGTCGGTATCGGTACGTATGCGCTTGATATGGGTGCCTACACGCCCTTCTTGTGGCTCATGCGCGACCGCGAGCACATTCAGCGTCTGCTCGAATGGGTGAGCGGGGCTCGGATGCTATACAATTACATTTGGGTAGGTGGCTTATTTTATGACCTGCCGGTTGGCTTTGAGGAGCGATGCCGCGAGTTTATAACGTATCTTAAACCCAAGCTGGTCGAGTTGCAGCAAGTGGTCATCGAAAACGAGATATTTATCAAACGTACGGCCAACGTAGGCGTTTTACCGCTGCCCGTTGCCATTAATTATGGGTGTACTGGTCCGATGCTACGTGGTTCCGGCCTGCGTTACGACCTTCGTCGGGTAGATGGCTACTCAGTTTATCCCGACCTGGATTTTGATATTCCCATTGGGGAAGGTCAAATGGGAACCGTTGGCGATTGCTGGGATCGAAACAACGTTCGGGTATTAGAGTGCCATGAGTCTATCCGTATTATTGAACAGTGTCTTGATAAACTGTTGGGCGACTATAAACGTACCCGCGATTACGATCCACAGGCGGTTGTTCCGAAGAAAATACGGCCGAAGGCTATGGATTTTTATGCCCGTGCCGAAAGTTCAAAAGGTGAACTGGGTTTCTTTTTTCGCACCGATGGCCGATCGGATGTGCCCGTACGTTGCAAGGCGCGGTCGTGTTGCTTTCATAACCTGTCGGTTATCAGCGAAATTAGTAAAGGAGCTATGTTAGCTGATTTAATCGCTATTATTGGATCAATCGACGTAGTAATGGGGGAAGTAGACCGGTAATTTTAGCCCAGAACAGTCTTTGGCTGTTTGTCCGTAAAAGAAAAGAGCCAACCTCGGTTTAAGTTGCTATTCCAGCACCAGAATATTCGGCGTATTTCGCCCTAAGCCATCATAATCTAGGCCGTAGCCTAGAACAAATCGATTTTCGATTTCAAAACCAACGTAGTGAAGGTCGAGCTGCTTTTTCAGCGCAGTTGGTTTGAAGAGCAACGTAGCGATGGCAATTGATGCCGGTTCCTTTTCCTGAAGTTGCTGACAGACCTCATAAAGAGTAAAGCCGGTGTCCACAATGTCTTCTACAACAATCAGATCGCGGCCTGCAATGGATTCGTTCAAACCGAGGATCTCTTTAAGCTGTCCGCTCGACTCGGTAGCCGTGTAAGAGGCTACCCGAATGAACGTAATCTCACAGGAAATGGTCAGGTGTTTGGCTAAATCAGCGGCAAACAGAAAGGCGCCATTTAAGACCACAACAATAAGCGGTTTCTTGTCGGCATACGCCTGATTGATTTGTTCTGCCAATTCCTGAATTCGTGCCTGAATGGCTTCTTCGGTGATAAATGGGACGAACGTTTTGTCTTTAATGGTCATCATAGAGACATCTGTGGGGGGTAAAGATACGACTGATCGTGAGGTAGCAGTTAAAAAAAGATTGTAAAAATAACCATCCATAAACGTACTATCGGTCTATTACGTTGTTTACTAGGAATGAACGCACCGATGGGCTGAAGCCCATTTACAACTAAATCAATCCGGGCTGAAGCCCATAGATACACTTTTTGAAATGAAGAAGACATTGTTGACGGTATGGCTAATGGGGTTTGTTGCAGTGGCACAGGCTCAACTCTACGATCCGTCGGCGTTTGATAAGAAATACGATGGTTTGTTAAAGCACCCCGGTGTTCAGATTGAATCGGCGGAGGCTATCAACCAGATGTATAACTACAAATTCTACGATGCCGATAAGGAGTTTCGATGGCTGCAATTGCGCTATCCAAAACATCCTATGCCGTATTTTCTGATGGGTTTGTCTGAGTGGTGGAAAATTGTGCCCAATACCGACGTAACAGACTATGATGATAAATGCCTGGCGTATATGGACACGACCATTAACCTGGCCGAAAAACTCTATGACAACAGCGACAATAAACTGGAACCAGCTTTTTTTCTGGCTGCGGCCTACGCCTTTAAGGGACGTCTGTACTCGGAGCGTAAAAAATGGACAAAGGCAACATTTGCGGGGAAAAATGCGCTGAAATACTTCGATAAGTGCAAGGGCAATGCTGACTTTAGTCCTGAGTTGCTTTTTGGCGATGGTATGTATAATTACTACGCGCAGTGGATTCCCGAAAATTACCCACTGCTAAAGCCCATTCTCATGTTTTTCCCGAAAGGAAACAAGGTGAATGGGATCAAAGAATTGGAGAAAACAGCTAATTCGGCATTCTATACCCGCGTGGAAGCCCGATACTTTCTGGTTCAGATTTATAGTATGGAGAATCAGTACGATAAAGCGTATCAAATGTCGAAGTACATGAATGAACAGTACCCCGACAATCCTTTTTTCGAGCGATATTACGCTCGATCAGCTTTTGTGATAGGCCATTTACCGGAAGCTGAGCGTATTTCGAAGGATATTCTGGAGAAAGTGGGCCGCACACAATCGGGGTACGAGGGCGTTAGCGGTAGGACGGCGGCCTACATTCTTGCCTATATCAATCACCTGTTTTACAAGAACATACCGGAAGCTAAAAAATATTATCAGCAATCGATTGACTTCGCTAAACAAACGAACTCCACTAATGCAGGCTATTACTGGTCGTCGGTGCTGGGATTAGCGAAGATTGCGACCGAAGAGAAGAATTATGACCTGGCCCAAACGTACTTCAAAGAAGTGATGGACAAAGCGGAACGTAAATCCAACCAATATAAAGAAGCTAAAAAAGCCCTGGACGACGCTAAAAAGTCTCGGAGAGAGGAGCGGAGGAAACGGAGGGATTGAAATTAATGATGAATCATAAATGATGAATGATCTCTCTGGTCAACATCTTCATCATTTATAATTCATCATTAATAACTCATCAAGGAATGGGCAGCACCTTGCTTTCTTTGAAGGTCGACATGATCACCATCGTTTGCGTGCTGGCAACTTCGTCGATTTCGTTGATGACGTCAAGCATTAGTGCCTGGTAAGAGGAAATATCCTTGGAGATAACTTTCAATAAAAAGTCGCCTGAACCGGTGATGTGGTGGCATTCGATAATTTCGGGAATTTCGTTAACCCTAGCTACGAATGTCA
Organism: Spirosoma endophyticum; assembly: GCF_900112365.1. Taxonomy (GTDB): domain Bacteria; phylum Bacteroidota; class Bacteroidia; order Cytophagales; family Spirosomataceae; genus Spirosoma; species Spirosoma endophyticum. The sequence goes on from NZ_FOLQ01000003.1 coordinate 298,271, forward strand.
TGGTTGTTTCTTTTTTGTGGCCTACCAGTGTAACCATAACGAAGGTTGTTACGCCGAGGCCAATCTTCTCCCGGTTCAGCTGGGCGTGGTAGCTCTGAATGATACCTGAGGTTTCAAGTTTTTTAACGCGTTCCAGCGTTGGAGCAGGCGAAAGACCAATTTCTTTGGAAAGTTGGGCGTTGGTGATTTTAGCGTTTGCTTGCAGAATCTCTAATACGTTACGATCTATCTGATCTAATTTTTGGGTCGACATAAACAAAAAAGTCTGTTGAAATTTACTATGGGATGGGGCAAAGCTACTACCTTTTACGATAGAAAATTCTTCAAAGATGATGAATTTTTGAATTTTGCAAAATAAATAGTGTATATCATCTTATTAAACGGCACAATATTAAACTAATTTCAATAGGTGCCAAATCTGGTATTTATCGTTTTTTAATCTTATTTAGTGTTATTTGCCGTTGCTGATCTGATTTAAACCGGGAATTATCGACTGCCGAAAGAGCCTCATGTTTAGTTGAACGCCCTTGTACGCGGGCCCGCCACATGCGCCATGATGATGGCTTTAACGACCGACGCATAAGCGCAATGACTTCCTGCTCTGAACATCCAAACTGCCTGTCAATGGCATCGAAGGGAGTACGATCTTCCCAGGCCATCTCAATAATACGGTCAATATCACTATCTGTTAGGTGTTGTAGTCGGTCGATTGATTTCATGGTATTTCAAACTTACTGTTTCAGCCAAGAGTTTTGTGCCTATGAAAATGCGCAAGAAGTCAGACCTTCCGACGAAGATTTGCCCAGTTTGTAACAGGCCGTTTAGCTGGCGTAAGAAATGGGAGCGCGACTGGGCGAGTGTCATTTATTGTAGTGATGCTTGTCGGGCAGCTAGTAAACAACAAAAAACGACGTCTGAGTAAACGTAGTAGTGCCGGACTATCGTTAATTTTGTTGATTAACCTACGCCCATTGATGCGCTCAATCATTTATTGCTTTCTGTTTCTTGCTGCTGTTGTCGTGTATAGTTGCCGGGAAGCTAAACCCGTTGTTACTAAACGACCAACTACAGCGCCTGCTCGCCCGGTGGTGGCGGCTAAACCAGTCCCTCCGAAACCTGTAGCAATTAAACCCGCTCCAACTAAGCTGGCTGTACCGAAAGTTGTGCTGCCGGCTATAGATACGGTTGAAACAGAAGAGGAGATTGCTAATCGGATATTTCGTTTAAACAGCCCGGCACCGCCAAAGCGTGAGTTTCGGGCGGTTTGGATAGCAACCGTTGACAATATTGACTGGCCGAGTAAAAAAGGCCTGCCCGTTGCCGATCAGCAGCGCGAACTGGTGAACATGTTTGATCAGCACCAGCAAATGGGCCTGAATGCTGTTGTGGTGCAGGTTCGGTCAGCGGCCGACGCCTTTTATGCCAAAAGCTCGGAACCCTGGTCAGAATGGTTGACGGGGCAACAGGGTCTGGCACCACAGCCTTTCTATGATCCGCTGGAGTTTATGATTGAGCAGGCGCACCAGCGCGGGCTGGAATTTCATGCATGGTTTAACCTGGATCGGGCTACGTTCAGTAAAGCGTCCAGCGTAGCACCCACGAACATTATTTACCGGAAACCAGAATGGATGCTGACGTATGGCGGACGCAAGTTATTTAATCTGGGTGTGCCCGCCGTTCGGTCTTACATCGCTGGTATCGTGGCCAACGTAGTGCGTGAATACGATGTGGATGGTATTCACTTCGACGATTATTTTTATCCTTATTCCGAACCGGGCCAAGTGTTACGTGATGATAGTACGTATCGGGCCTATGGCAATGGGATGACAAAAGGTGACTGGCGCCGTGATAATGTGAATAAACTTGTTGTCGAGTTACGTGATTCAATCCGGGCTAATAAGCCGTGGGTCAAGTTCGGCATTAGCCCATTTGGTATCTGGAAAAATCAGGCGAATGACCCTGAAGGTTCAGCTACGAATGGTGGTCAATCCTATTATGACATTTATGCCGATACCCGCAAGTGGGTGCGGGAAGGCTTAATTGATTACATCGTTCCTCAGGTATACTTTAGTTCGGAGTTTGGGCGGGTTCCTTACAAAACGCTGGTAGATTGGTGGACTCGTAATTCAGGGAATTGTCATTTGTATGTCGGGCACGGCGCTTATCGCGTTGGACGCGGTTCTGAGCGTGACCCCGGTTGGTGGCGGCCGACGGAGTTTCCAAATCAGATGCGATATAACCGGCAGCAGCGGGCAGTGTTGGGAAGCGTGTTTTTCAGCGCTAAAAACTTGCAATTGAATCCTTTGTCGATTCGGGATTCGCTGCAAACGAATTTCTACCGACATCCTGCATTGGTTCCTGCCATGCCCTGGTTAGACAGTATTCCGCCTTTACCTCCGCGAGATCTAAAAGTTGTTACATCACCCGAAGCGGTTGAGTTGTTCTGGAATCAACCGGCCGAAGCGATCGATGGTGATGGGGCTAATTCATACCTTGTTTATCGTTTCGAAGGCCGACGCTTACCGGTACGTTTAGACGATCCCCGCTGCATTGTAGGTCAATGCGTAGGCGAATCCTCCACTCATTTCATAGACAAAACGGCTGATCCCAGAAAGCGCTACGTATACGTGATAACGTCCGTTGATCGGCTGCACAATGAGAGCCGCGAAGTAGCGATACGGGTAAGGTAACGCTACTCCATTACGTCACTCATCACCTGATCAATTGGTCGGGCATTGGGGAAAAAGCTGACGAGCTTCAGAAGAATACCTTCCACAACGGCATCGGGGCAGGAAGCACCGCATGTCAGGAGTAGGGTAACCGGGTTGTCTGATCCAGGACCCTCCAGTCCGGGACCCTCCGGTCGGGGAATAAAGTTTTCCGTCACAATTTCCTGTTTCGAATGCGCGTCGAAGTGGCGGATGAGGGTATCAGACAGGATTTTCTGCTCCGACTCAATGAAATAGGTTGGGAGTTTTTCCTCGCAAAGCTCGACAATGTGCGACGTATTGGACGAGTTATAGCCACCCGCTACAATAGCAAAATCAGCGGGATAAGTCAGCAGCGCATATGTAGCGTCCTGGTTGTCATTCGTAGCGTAACAAAGCGTATCTCGGGTATTCGCAAAATGAGCTTCGATATCTTCTCCAGTCAGTGAATATTTCTGAACCATAACCTGCTTCAGATAATCGGCAATGCTCTGGGTATCAGAGGCCAACATGGTTGTCTGATTCACGACACCGATACGTTGCAAATCGCGGGTTGGGTCGAAGCCAACGGAATATTGACCAGCAAATTCGGTATAAAACTGCTCAGTTGGTAACTCGCCCGTAATGTACATGCCCAGTCGTTGAGTCTGGGCCATGTCTTTTACGACAACTGTTGGAGCCGCTTCTTTACTATGCGAGAACGTAGCGCGGGTTTCCTCGTGACTTGGTTTGCCGTGTACCACCACCGAATAATTTTTCTGGCCGATCTGTCCAGCTTTATTCCAAACCTTTTCGACAAAGGGACAGGTGGTGTCATACTTCGCTACGTCCAGCCCTAAGGTAGCCAGCTGATTTTGCGTCTCCAGCGTTGTCCCAAAAGCCGGAATAATGACTACGTCTTCGGGCGTGAGGTCAGACCAGGGCATGAGTTGCCGACCACTGGTGTCCATGATAAAGCGCACCCCTCGATCCTGCAAATCGGCGTTGACGTCGGGGTTATGGATCATTTCACTGAGCAGAAAAATGCGCTTGTCCGGGTTTTCCGCAATGGCTTTGTAGGCAATTTCAACGGCGTTTTCGACGCCATAGCAGAAACCAAAATGACGGGCAATCAGAACGCGAACAGGGCCGAAATCGAGCAGTGTAGGGGTGAAGTCACGCTTTAGCTTATCTCGTTTCCGCCGGAATTCTTTCAGGGGCGAAATAATGCTACTGCGGTAATAGTCTGGTATATCGAAGGATTTCATTGACTCAATGAGTGAATAAGTGAATTAGTGAGTGAATGGCCCGACTGTTGAAACAATGAGGACAACTCATCACGCTTAACTCAATGATAGTTTCATGGATAGAACAGAAGAGGAAAACGCTTCGTTCGATGCCAGGCTAGCGACCGACTGTCAGCTGCCCCAGAATATCGTCCAGATACTCTCGTGAATTGGCCAAACGGGGTACTTTATGCTGACCTCCCAATTTACCACGTTGTTTCATCCAGGCGTAGAACGTACCGGGCGGTACAACGTGAATCCGGGGACGTTTTAGCACCATGTCATTGTAGCGTTTGGCGTCGTAGTCGGAGTTGATTTGCCGGAGTGTATCGTCCAGGATTTGGTTGAACCGTTGCTGGCTAGTTGGTTCCTGAACAAACTCGATTACCCATTCATGAGAGCCATTGGCGCCGTTACTCATATAAATTGGTCCGGCTGTATAATCAGCAATAATGGCTCCGGTGGCTTCGCAGGCTTTCGTAATAGCATTTTCGGCGTTTTCAACGATTACTTCCTCCCCGAATGCATTGATATAATGTTTCGTCCGACCACTCACTTTCAGGCGGTGTGGGTAAAGCGAGGTAAATCGAACCGTATCGCCAACTTTATAGCGCCATAACCCCCCGTTGGTCGAGACAATCAGGGCGTAATTTTTATCCAGCTCTACCTCTTCGATTGTCAGGGCTTTTGGAAAAGGCTGATCCGCTTCCTGAGTGGGTACAAACTCATAAAATATGCCATAATCGAGCATCAGAAGCATTTCGCCAATCCGATTCAGATCATCCTGAATGGCGAAAAAACCCTCCGAAGCGTTATAAACTTCCTGATAACGAACGGTTCTGGACGGAAAAACCTGTTGTTGAAATAGCTCTCGATAAGGCTGGAAATTAACTGCGCCGTGCATCATGACCTCAAAATTCGGCCATACGTCCAGAATGTTTGATTTTCCTGTTCGTGCCAGAATTTTGTCGATCAGCACCAGTCCCCAGGTAGGTGTGCCTAATAGGCTGGTCACATTTTCCTGCGATGTGATTTCGGCCATCCGCTCCATTTTAGCTTCCCATTCGTCCATGAGCGCAATGTCGATGGTGGGTGTACGGATGAATTGCGCCCAACTCGGCAAGTTTTTCATGACAACCGCCGATACGTCGCCAGCCGCGCTGTTGGTGCTATAGGGATTCTGATGCAGACTTCCACCAATGGAAAGCCCTTTGCCCTCAAAGGCCTTGCTGTCTGGGTTGTTAGCTACGTAGAGCGCCATCATGTCCTTGCCACCCTTGAAATGGCTTTCGTCCAGCGACTCGGTCGTAACGGGAATAAATTTGCTCCGGGCGTTGGTCGTACCCGACGATTTGGCAAACCAGCGAACGGGCGAAGGCCAGAGCACCTTGTTTTCGCCTTTCATAACCCGTTCAATGTATGGAAATAGATCTTCGTAACTTGAAACGGGTACCTGCTGCTGAAAATCCTGAATAGTTTTGATCGACTTATATCCATGCAATCGACCCCACTCGGTTCGGCTACCCGCGCGAATAAGTTGAGCAAAAACTTTCTGCTGCATCGCGCCGGGCTGCTTCATAATTGCCTCAATGCGTGGCAATCGCCGTTGCAGGAGCCATTTAAGCGTGGTGTTGAGAAAGGTCATAAGGCTAAATAAGCATAAACTAACCGTGTTGAGCGAGTTAGCGATACAAATTTATAAATATACTGGTTGCTTTATAAGTTGGTTGCCCGATCTGGATAATCAGAAATCAGTCCATCGACACCCCATTTTTTCAGGCGTTTCATGTCATCGCGCTGGTTCACTGTCCACGGAATAACTTTCATGCCCTGTTCGTGTAGCCTTGCAATTTTATCCTGGCTTAGTAATCGAAAATGCGGACTGTAAATAGCTGGTTTAAAGCCAAGTTCTTCCAGATTCTTTTCCGGACTGTGCAAATTTTCAACTAAAGCTGCTAACCGTACGTTTGGATATTTGCCTGCGTCGGCTTGCTGTTTCCAGTGCTTTAGCGTAGCAAAGTCAAAACTTTGAATAACTACCCAATCTGGCTCTATTCGATCCTTTAAGACTGCCTGAACAAGATCGCAAAACGCGGCTGGCTCCGGCTGACTCTTGTTATACTCGGAAGGTTCACTTTTGATTTCGATATTGTAGGAAAAGTTAGGCAAGTTTCTTCTTTTTCGATAAGCTTCGGCTTGTTCAATAACCTCGCTCAAGAGTGGTTTATAGGTCTTGATCTTTTGCTGTTCAGGAAAGGACGTATTGCCCTTCGAGCCGACATCGTATCGTTTTACGTCAGCGTAGTCCATTTGATAAATAACCAGGCTTTTCTGCTCTTTCTTCCCAACGGGATTCCCATCTGGCGCAATGCTATAGGCCGCGTTTAGGTACGGCTCATGCGAAACGACTACGTGCTTGTCTTTGCTAATCACTACGTCCATTTCCAGCGTTGTGACGCCCAGGTCCAGCGCTTTCAGGAAAGCTGGGATGGTATTTTCGGGCATCAGCCCCCGGCAGCCTCGGTGCCCCTGTAGATCAAAGACAGGCGGATCTGCCTGAGTGAGAGTGGCATTGATCATACAAAACAAGAGTACTGAAAAACGCATAGGGTAGGGGAAATGCTACCAAAAGTACACTTTCTTTTCTAGTTGAAATTCTTTTCTACAACGCGGGTGGGAACAACCCGCGAGGATTGTGACAAATAACCACTGCCATAGTTGAACTCGATTTTTCGCTTTTTACCGTTAGTCGTAGGTTGAACTAACTGCGAATCGGCTGGCTTTACCCGCTGATACGTCACCGGGTTGTTCGCTTCCTTAAACACACGTAGTGGTCCGTTGTTTTGGGTTGCTACGTAATAAAGCTGTCCATTGGCTAATAAAATAGACGCCAGGGCCTTCGCATCACCATCGACTACAAACCCCGAATTTGCGGGCCTTAAGGATTTGAAATGCCCTTTGCCATCGCCGACCAGGCATAAACCCAAGCCAGCGTCCTGCCATCCTGATAGCACTTCGGTGGCATAGTCATTGCCAATCAGCAGGATATCCAGATTGCCATCGTGATTGAGGTCCGTTGTTGCACTGCCGAAGACGGGCGAAAATTGGGCCTCAATAGGCAGATTGTGCAGTACCAGCGTACCGGCCCGGTTCTCAATGTAAGCCGATGATAGGTAAGTAGCTCGCTTAATAACCGCCTGCTTCTGTTCATCTGCCGACAGTAAGCTGGTTAAGGTTGTCTGTCCATAAGCCGCATAGGAGGTCATTTTCTTTTTGAAGGACGGAATCTGATCAGTCAGTACATCGCGGGGATGGAATGGGTATTCGACGTTCCCATTGAATACGCTTAGGATTGGGTCTAACGTGCCATTTTTGTCGTAGTCTGCCGCATATACGGATACGGGCTGGTTGGCTGACGCCTGCAATCGACTATTCAAACCCAGATTGCCTGCTACGTAATCCATATCGCCGTCGTTGTCAAAATCACCCGCTGTCAGACTATTCCAGAAACCAACGGCTTTTGCCAGTTCAGGCGTTTGCATGGGTATGAATCGTTGACCCTGCTGGCTTTTGAATACGGTAATTGGCATAAACTCACCCGCCAGCATCAGGTCGGGCCAGGAATCGTTGTCAACGTCGGTCCAGAGTGCCGCACAAATCAATCCGGCCTGACCAAGACCGGGTGCCAGTTGGTCCGTTACGTCCGTGAAATGCACTTGTTCGGGTTGACCGGGTCGGCTATCGTTACGTAGCAAATAACTTCGGGCAGGCTCCGGGTAGCGCTGCGGCACAACGCGACCTCCTACGAATAAGTCCAAATCACCGTCATGGTCGAAATCGGTAGCGATAACACACGATCCGCTGGACATTGTGTTGGGAAGTGCCCTGGGTGATACCCGAAAATTACCTTTTCCATCGTTCAGGTACAGGCTATCCTGATAGATCGCTTCGTTCTTACCAAATTCGGTGCTGCCGTTGACGGTATATAAGTCGAGATCACCGTCGTTATCTGCATCGAACAGCAATACGCCGGTTTCTTCGGGCTTCTTTGCTGATCGGTCTTTCCGCAGGAACTTTGGCGATCCAGCCTTCTGATTTGGCTGTTGCAGAAAAAATGTACCGCCTTTATTGGCACTTCCTGCTACGTAGATATCATCCAGCCCGTTTCCATCTACATCGCCGATGGCCATACCCGGCCCAAGCTGTGAATGCTTATGCGGAAGTAGCGTTTGCTGGGCTTTGTAATCGACAAAATCATCTTCCTGATGCTGAAAATCAAGCCCAGCCAGATTAGTTACCTCGGTCAGCAGCGGGTTTGCAGGTGATTGCAGTTGCATAAACGTTGACGATTGCAGTACCGCCTTACGTTCATCCAATGTCAGGGTTTGATTGGTCGCTACGTTCCTGAGTAGCTGGCCAGTGCCGTTTGGCCATACGATCTTCAGCGAATCAATGCGTTTGGCAGAGCCTAGACCCAAATGAATGCCCGACGGCATGGTGGATTGATACCCGCGTTGGCGCGTGTACTCGGTGTACTGTAGGTGGCCACCCGCCCAGATGGCAACTTTAGCCCCTAATCCTTCCAGATTACCCGGTTTGCCCGACAGATTTATTTTTAAAAAATGATTTGCCGATGCGTCTTTTGTCTGTTCGACGGTTTGGTTCCGATAAATAAAAGCGGGATCGTTGATGTTATTCATAACCAGATCCATATCGCCATCATTGTCGAAGTCGGCGTAGGCGGTTCCGTTTGTAAAGGATGACTCGGTCAGGCCCCAGTCTGGTGCGACATTGGTGAAGTGCAGACTATCAGGGTGTCCGTTTGCATTGTTATGAAACAGGAAATTTGGCTTGTAAACAGGCTCCAGGTCTTCAATACGTTTCAATAACTGCGTACGTCGGCCGGCGTCGGTGCCAAACATGCCCGCATCCCGGTTGTAGCTGGTGAAATCCAGATCAGTAATGTCTTTTCGATATCCGTTCGTAATTAATAAATCCCGGAAACCGTCATTGTCCAGATCAGAGAAAAGCGCACTCCAACTCCAGTCGGTGGCTGCTGTGCCGGCCAGATAGCCAATGTCACTGAAGAGGGGCAAGGAGCGTGGAGCATGGCGCACGGGGCTTTGAGAAAGGGACGCGGTATTTATGGCCTGGAGCTTGGTACTTGGAGGTCTGACTCCCTGCTCCTTACTCCCTGCTCCGGGCCCCACACTCCTTGCCCCTTCCCAAAACCCTCTGTTCAGTTGCAGTACGTTGCGAATGTATTGGGGTTGGTAACCGAGTCGCCGGGCCATTTGAAAGCGGTCGTAGGGAATTGTTGAGAACATGGTTTTCTGCCGCTGGTTGTCGTCGGGTAGCATGTCCACTACGGCAAGGTCGTTCAATCCATCGTTATTGATGTCGGCCATGTCCATGCCCATGCTGTTATGGCTCTGGTGCTTAAGCGTCTCGGCAATGCGATTACTAAACGTTCCATCGTGGTTGTTCACCAGCCAGACATCATTTGACTGGAAGTCATTTGCTACGTATATATCGGGCCAGCCATCCTGATTCACATCGTTGACGATGACACCCAATCCCCAGCCTTCGTGCAGTAAACCGGCTTGCGTTGATACGTCGGTGAAGTGGGGTAGGGCATGGGGCATGGAGCGTGGGGCATGGTTTAACGCTCGCTGCTCCTGGCTTTCCGCCCCAAGCGTTATCCCATCATTCCGAAAAAGTTTATCCCGGCTTCGGGCGGAGCCGTCGTTATGGGGGCCTATGACGTTGTTTCGGTTGAAAGCTTCCAGTGCGTTGGTCAATAGAAAAACGTCTAGATCACCGTCATGGTCGTAGTCAAGGAAGGTGGCTTGAGTAGAGTAACTCGAATCGGCTAAACCGACGGCTTGGGCTGATTCCTCAAAACGAGGAATGCCGTTGGCGTCGTTGCCCTGATTCAGAAAAAGAAGGTTAGGAACCGCCTGATTTCGGTTAGGATGAATGGTTGATAGGTAGATATCCTGTCGTCCATCCTGATTAATGTCGGTTACGGCTACACCCGTACACCAGAACTTTGTTGAGACACCGGCTGGAATGGTTATGTCGTCAAACTTGAAGTTTCCCCTATTCAGATAAAGTCGGCTCGACACCTGATTTCCGGCGAAAAACACATCCTGTAGGCCATCTCCGTTGAAATCGTCTATTCCAACGCCCCCACCGTTATAAATGTACTCGAACTCCAGTACGTTCAACGAGTCACTTTCGGTGATGGTATTGGCAAAATCAATGCCGGTTTGACTGGCGGTTAGTCGTTCGAATCGGGCAGGGCGGTGGGTACAGCTGACCAGCGTAAGCAAAGTTATTCCGGTCAGCCAGAGGAAGTAACGCATGGGCGAAATGTAAATAAAATCCCCGGCTTGGCAACGCATGCCCGCCGGGGATTTCTCCACTTTAGTTAACAATCATAGGTTAGGTTTTTTGCCTGGGGTCATGTTACGTTGTCAGGCAAAAAATCTTGGGTTAATACCCTGGATTCTGATCTTTCTGCGACAGCTTGCTATTGTTGTCCAGCTCCTGTTGTGGAATTGGCAACAACTCCTGCTTGCCTTTCACGAAGTACGAAAGCGGCTCCGCTTTGAATTTGTTTTGGGCTCTCCAGCGCAAAATATCGCGATTGCGAATTTGCTCACCCGCCTGTTCAACCCGCTTTTCGTGCATAATCGCGCGAAGGACTTCATCTTTGCTGTTAACGGGGAATTTTGCCGTTGGATAAGCCGGCATGGCCACACTTTTTCTGGCCCGGATCTGATTCAGCAACGTAATGGCATTGGCCGTGTTACCGGTTTCATTTTCTGCTTCGGCCATCATAAGCAGCACCTCGGCGTAACGAATCAACCGCATGTTGATGCCTGAAGTATAAAAGGTTTCGTTGTTTTTATACATCGCCGTGTATTTCCGCCAGCTAACTTTCTGCGCCACGCCATTGAAAAGAATCGTATTGCCCTGCACCTGCGAATCCATCAACGTATTCAAACCATTGTTATACGTATCGCCAATGAAATAGAAATTATATTTCAGGCGTGGGTCAGTTTTGGCGTCGCCTTTGGCTGTGTGTTCATATTCAGCCACCAGGTTCTCCGACGGAATCAGGTTGCGCCAGCCAATAGCCGAATATTCCTGACTCCGGGTCATGTTTTCGTTAGCTCCGTTATCATTTCCGTCGGCATCCCAGTTGAAACCGCCAACCAATGAGAAGCCGATTTCAAAAATTGATTCCGAATTGAATTCAGTCTCTTCAATGAAATTGTCCATGTACTCATCGGTCAACTTGTATGTTCCGGAGCTAATAATTGACTGAAGTTGGGTTTTGGCACTTGCGTAGTCGCCTTTTTGCATGTAAACCCGTGCCAGCAGCGACTGAGCTGCTCCTTTGGTTGACCGACCAAGATCGGCTCCACTGAACGTAGCGGGTAAATCGGCCTGAATAGCCAGCAAATCAGTGGTTAGTAACGTATAAATTTCGTCTACTGACGCTTTTGGCTTTGTACCATCGACATTCGTTACGTAGTCGGCATACAGCGGTACTGCTCCCCAGTTGGTTACCAGGTCGAAATAGGACAGTGCCCGCAGAAATTTGGCTTCGGCTACAATTCGCTTGGCCAGCGTTGGATTGTCTTTAACTGACGCGCCATTATCGATCACCACGTTCGCCCGGTGTATGGCTCGGTAGAGTCCATTCCAAACCGAAAATGCGACTGCATTCGTCGGATTTTGAGCACCAATCAGGATCTGGCTTCGGGGCGCTTCCAACTGCCCTCCACCCGTCGCTACGTCGTCGGAGCGCAGGTCGTTCAGGAAAAACCACTCCCGGCCAGTCAGGTTCGCACTTTGCCAAATGGCATATACCGAATTGACACCTTTCAGCAATTCATCCGAAGTTTTGTAGTAGTTATCCGTAATAACCTGATTGGGATTCACTTTATCGAGGCTGCTGGTGCTGCATCCGAAGAACAGCCCCATAGCCACTATACCCGTGGTCCAGTATGTAGATTTCATAATGACTTTGTTTATATCTCGTTCGTTAAAAACCAATTTGCAGCCCTACCATAAAGGAACGAGCCTGCGGAAACTGGCCATAGTCGATCCCATTGGTCAGCGTAGGATTCGTATTGCTGGTACGAGATCCGACTTCGGGATCATAGCCAGTATATTTTGTAAACGTCAGCAGGTTGGTAGATGCCAGATAAATCCGTGCCCGGCTGAGTGTTCCGCGCGAGAAGGATTGCAAGACCGTAGCCGGTACAGAATAACCAATACTGAGGTTTTTCAGGCGCAGGTACGAACCATCTTCAATAAAGCGATCCGATGTGCGGGTGTTTCCGTTGGGATCGCCGTCAACCGCGCGAGGCACGTCGGTACTGGTGTTGGTGGGTGTCCAGGCACGTAGCACGTCGGTACCCGCATTGAACAACCGCAGCATACCCTGTTCGAGGACTTTTACGCCGTTGTAAATCTTGTTGCCCTGCACACCCTGAAAGAACAGCGACAGATCGAACCCCCGATAATTGGCTGACAGGTTTAGACCGTAGGTGAATTTTGGGAGAAAACTGCCCAGATTCACACGGTCACTGGCGTCAATTTTGCCATCGCCATTCGTGTCAACAAATCGGAGATCGCCCGGCTGGGCATTGTCCTGCGTTGGTGCAGCTTTAACCTCATCCGCATTCTGGAAAATACCCGCAACCTTGTAGCCATAAAAGTACTGAATGGACTGGCCCGCTTCGGTCCGGGTAATGTCGCCCCCGCCGTAATCAGCATTGGCCCCGTTCAGCAGCGGAGATACCGTTGGCCCCAGACTCAGGACTTTATTACTGATAAAACTAATATTGCCCGACGCGTTGAACCGCAGTGCACCTTTCGTTTTGTTATAGCCCAGCTGCATTTCCACACCATTATTCCGCATACTACCAACGTTCACAATGGGCGATTGCGTGTAGCCGATGGAAGGAGCAATGGGCTGATTCAGGATCAATCCATCCGTATTCCGCTGATACACTTCGGCCGACAACGTAATACTGTTGCTGAACAAGCCCAGGTCCAGGCCGAAGTTGCTCATCTTCGTTACTTCCCAGCGTAAGTCGCTATTACCCAGTCGGTCGAAATACGTTCCCTGCGTCCGGCTGTCGCCAAAAATGGCGTTGGTGTTTTGAGAAACAGCTACCTGCCACGAGTAATCGCCTATCCCATTGAAGCCCATTGTACCATAACTGGCCCGCAGCTTTAACTCTGAGATGGCTGGTATATTTTTCAGAAAGGCTTCTTCGCTGACACGCCAGCCTGCCGATACCGATGGGAAATTACCCCACTTATTACCGGGTGCAAATCGCGACGATCCATCGCGACGGAACGACGCGCCTACCAGGTATTTGCCCGCATATTCGTAGTTGATACGTCCCAAGTAGGATTCCAGTACATTCTCTGACCGGGTACCACTCAAGCCTGCGCTGGTACTGACAATGCCGTTCAATTCGCGGATGGCATTTGACGTAGCCTGCCCAGTGCCAATAATTTCGAGACTCGTGCCCGCCTGCCGTTCGGCCACGACCACGGCGTTGACGGAATGTTTGCCAAATGCTTTCTCATACGTCAATTGGTTCGAGATCAGGGGAGATGCGTAGGTAAGACGGTCATCTGACAATTGAGCTAACGCACGAGCGTTGAAACTCTCGCTATAAATCGGCAGGAATGAGTAGGTTCGGGCCGTTACGTAGTCGATACCACCACGCAGCCGGTACGTTAGTCCATCAATAATCTTGACGTCAATATAAGCGCTGCCCAGGATTTTCATCCGTTGCGTTTTACTTTGATCCTGTAGTGCAGCCCGCACAGGATTCTGCGGGTCAGTACCGTCTGAACCATCTGGACCACGATAACCGCCCAGCAATGTAGGATCTTCGATTGGCATGTACGGCGTCATGCGAATCATATTCTGAACCTGTGTTCGTCCACCCGCGCTTACTTCATTGAGTTTGTCATCGTATGAAAGAGTAAGCGTTTGCCCGAAAGAAAAACGTTTACTGATAGTATGATCGGAGTTGATGCGGAAGTTGCCACGCTTGTAGCCTGTACCAATCATGATTCCCTGCTGATTGAAGTAACCAACTGATGAATAGAAGCGTGATTTTTCGTTGCCGCCCGATAACTGCACGCTGTGCTGCGTAATCGGCGCGTTGCGGAAGACCGCTTTTTGCCAATCTGTGTCAGTCTGGGCGTAGGTTTGCGTCGCCCCGGCATAGATGGGCTGATTCAGGTTGCCAAACCGGGCCGGGATCGGCTGACCAGCATTGGTACGTAGTGCTGTGCCGAACTGGATATATTCATCGCGATTCAGCAGATCGAGTTGCCGCCAGGCGGTTTGTGTACCCACGTAGCCATCGTAATTGACATGCAGTTTACCATCACCAGTTCCTTTTTTTGTGGTAACGATAATTACGCCGTTGGCCGCCCTGGAGCCATAGATTGCTGCCGATGAAGCATCTTTCAATACGTCTACTGACTCGATATCACGGGTATCGAAGTTGTTTAAATCACTCGTCGGAAAGCCGTCGATCACGTACAGCGGATTTGCGGCATAGTTGATCGAACCAATGCCCCGAATACGCACAATTGGGGTTTCGCCCGGAGAGCCGTTGCTGGTCACCGTTACCCCCGGCACACGTCCCTGAATGGCCTGCTCAACGCTGGGAACAGGCAATTGTGTGACTTCCTGTGAGGAGACCGACGATATTGCCCCCGTCACCGATGCCCGTTTCTGGGTACCGTAGCCTACAACAACGACTTCATTAATGGACTTGACATCGTCAACGAGCGTAATATTAATCCGGCTGCGGTTCGCTACGGACACTTCCTGCGAGGCATAGCCCACAAAGCTGAACACCAGTGTGGCATTATTGGGCGCATTCAGGCTGTATTCGCCTGATACATTGGTAGTTGTGCCCCGCGTTGTGCCTTTCACGACCACACTTACGCCAGGAATGCCCTGTCCACTTTTGTCAATCACCTTGCCTGTGACATCTTCCAAGGGTTGAGTTGATGTCATCGACCAGCCAATACGCTCTAACTTGTCAATTGTCCGGTTGGGCAGGGTCACGGCTTCGGTTGTTTGATCGGCATTGGTTTTGGTTTCGATCTGCTCAATTTTACGAAAAAGCCGTGGGCTCTTTTCCTTCGTTGGCACGATTGCATAAAACTTTGGCTGGACTTTTCGGTAAGTTAATCCTTTGCTAGTCAACAGGTTGGCTAGCTCTGTTTCCAGGTTCTCGCTATGCTGGTTAACCATAACCACTTTCGTGTTAACCAGGTTGGTCGGGTAAATGAACGAAACACCATAGTATTTTTCAAGTTCACTTAAAGCACTTTTTAGAGTCAGCAAGCGCGTGTCGGCTTCCCGATTTTGATACGTAGTGTATCGACTGCTGGAGGCCAAAAGTTGCGCTTTCAGGGGCAGAACGCCAACCATAAGCAGCGATCCAAGCACAATTAGTTGTTTAGTCATGGTAAAAAAGGGTTGAGTCATTGAATGATAATTCGATTTGATTCCTGAGTGATATGCAGGTCGAATAGGGTAGCAAGGCCGTTGAGTATCGTTTGCATCGATTGATTTGGAATAGTACCAGATACGGTCTGCCGTCGTAAATCGGGATCGGCGATAACCACCGTTACGCCGTAAGTATCTTCCAGCATCTGCGCTACCTCCAGCAAACTCGTCCCGTCGAACGTGAGCTTGCCAGTCTGCCAAGCCGATTGAGCCGATGCATCAACGCGTTTACGATAGTAAACTTTGGCTTTTACATCCGCGTAAAACAGGTCGCCGGGCCGCATAACCAGTTTTTGTTTTGCCTGATCGCCCACATCAAGGCGGATTTTCCCATTATTCAGCACCACTTTTGACCGATTTTTACGGGCCATTACGTTGAATTGGGTTCCCAGCACTTCAATATTTAGTTTATTAGGAAGGTGGACTACAAATCGTTCGTGATTGCGCTGATGCGTTACCTGGAAAAAGCCTTCACCATCGAGCCAGACTTCGCGTGTTTGATGGCTGGACCATTGGGATGCATAGCGTAGGCGACTGTTGCCATTCAGCGTCACGGTCGAGCCATCGGGTAACGTTAGCTTATCAATTTTGCCGAATGCCGTCTGATGAATTAATTCGGCAGGATTCAGGTATCGATACCCCCAGAAAGCACTAGTCGCTAGCAGGAGCGCTCCAACGAAAATAGCCGCCCAGCGCATGGGTTGAGCCCAACTGTTTAAACGTCGTACAGGTACGTCATCTATTGAATCGGGAGTCATCCGCTGGCGAATGGCGTTCAGCATCTGTTCTGCATTGGGGCCGGGAACGTTGGGTGGGGCGTGCCAATCAGCTTTGCCGAGTTGATCGTCGAGCCGATGCATCAGGTACGTGTGCCCTTCGCCGGTGTCGAACCAGTCTAATACGTGTTGGGCTTCCTCGGGCGTAACCTGATTCGCAAAATAGCGTTGTAGTAGTTGTTCGGTCATTAAAGTATAGGAACATCCAGTATGCTCACTATACACCACACAGCATAAGAAGTATTATTGGAAACGAAAAAATAATTCAGGGTTAATTGCAAAAAGTAGCAACTAAAATAATCATAGCCTCAATGCCAGCATGTTGGCGTAAGTAGTCGCGGAGAAATCGACAAGCCTGATAATATTGAACTTTGACCGTATTGATGGAAATCTGGAGTTTCGACGCTACCTCTTCGTTTGACAGACCCTGTTCGGAACGTAGCATAAACACCAATCGCCGTTGTGCCGAGAGTTGGCGCAAGCCATCCCGAACCACCTTTGCATAGTCATTTAATATGAGCGTTTCTTCGGTTGTGGTATCAGCTTCGGGTTGAGTGGCGAGATGATTCAGGTGGCGCAGAATAGCGCGTTTATTATCGCGAATCAGATTCAGTACCTGATGACGCATGGCCGTTGCCAGGTAGTTTCTAACGGATTGGGATTCATCTAATTGAGCCCGGTTAATCCATAATTTCAGATAAACTTCCTGAAGCGCATCTTCGGCCAGCGCAGGGTCTTTAACGTACTGAATCGCAATACTATACAGATAATGGTAGTAGCGTCGAAACAACGTCTCGAACGCAACCTCGTCATGTTGTTTCAGGCGAAGCGCTAATTCCTTATCTGTCAGTTCCATAGTGTTCGCTGAGGGAGGATCTGCTCAGGGCGATAGGCAAAAACCATGATTTGAATCGTCAGTATCAACAAATGTAAAAAAGAATTGTCCAGGTTAGGAAAAGAATACTTTTTATTTGGTGGGTGCAATGCTAAACTTGCATTGGCAATACGTTCTATGGTTTCTTTATTTATATGCACTACACGAAGGCTATACTTGTATCCGTATCAACAGTAGCACTTATTTGGGCCCTCAACCGTCCCTGGGGTAGCATTCCGGCGTTTGGACCATTACTGAGCCCATTTGTTGGCTTCTGGCAGAATGCCGAAACAATTAATACGGCCGATGAAGACGTAATACTCAAGGGTACAGAAGCGCCCGTCACGGTTATTTTTGATGATCTGGCTATTCCGCACGTATTTGCTCAGAATGACCACGATGCCTATTTTGCGCAGGGCTATCTTACCGCCCGCGACCGGCTCTGGCAAATGGAGTTTCAGACTCATGTCGCTGCTGGTCGGCTTGCCGAACTGGTGGGCGAGCGGGCGCTTCCGCTTGATAAGTTCAATCGGGAGATTGGCATGGTCTACGGCGCTGAGCAGGCCGAGAAAGCCATGCTCAGCGATCCTAATTCAAAGCTAATTGCTGAAGCCTATACGGCTGGAGTAAATGCCTGGATCTCAAACCTGAGTCCTGCCAATTATCCTATAGAATATAAATTGCTGGGGTACACGCCCGAGCCCTGGACAACGTTGAAATGCGCCCTGTTGCTCAAAGCGATGACCAGTACGTTGGCCAGTGGCGCCGATGATCTTCAAATGAGCAACGTCCGGCGTGTGTTTGGGGCCGCCGTTACCAATGACCTCTTTCCTGACTACCCCGATCATGAAGACCCAATTATTCCCCCCGGTACTAAATGGGAGTTTAAACCATTGAACATACCGGATTCAGCAGATTCGTTGCCGATCAACGAGCCTCTTGCCCTGAACTGGCCTGCGCGCGACCCGGCCATCGGCAGCAATAACTGGGCCGTTGGGGCACAGAAATCAGCAACGGGTTACCCCATACTCGCCAATGATCCGCACTTAACGCTTAGTTTGCCCTCGATCTGGTACCAGATTCAACTGGTTTCGCCTACGATGAATGCCTGCGGTACGTCGTTGCCGGGGTCGCCAGGCGTAATAATCGGGTTCAATAAAGACATTGCCTGGGGCGTCACGAACGTTGGTGCCGACGTACTGGATTTTTATAAGATCCGTTTCCGGGATGCCAGCAAGCAGGAATACCTGCACGGTGGAAAGTGGAAGCCAGTTCACCGTCGGCTGGAAGTGATCAAAGTAAAAGGTAAGCCAGATATTATTGATACAGTTTATTACACGCACCACGGCCCAATTGTCAATCAGGCAGGCCAACGAGGGTTTCGGGCTAATATTCCGTCGGGTTACGCGGCTCGCTGGATTGCGCACGAACCTACGAATGAACTCCGGGCCTACTATTTATTGAACCGGGCCAAAAATTACGATGACTACGTAGCGGCTCTGGCTTATTATGGGGCACCCGCTCAAAATTTTGTCTTCGCGGATGTTAACAAAGACATCGCCATTTCGCCCAATGGTAAATACCCATTGAAATGGAGAGAACAAGGCAAGTATTTGCTCGATGGTACGAATCCCGCTCACGATTGGCAGGGCTGGATTCCACCCGCTCAAAATCCCCGTGTTAAAAATCCACCGAGAGGCTTTGTGAGTTCAGCCAATCAATTCTCTACCGATCCAACCTATCCTTATTATATAAATTGGCAGTTTGCTCCCGCCGAACGCGGTATGCGTATTAATCAGCGGCTGACGGCTATGCCACGCGTTACGGTCGATAGCATGCGTCAGTTGCAAAATGACTTGTATAATCTTCGAGCGGCTACAACGCTGCCTGCGCTTCTCCCCGCCTTAAAAGCCTCTGAATTAAAAGGCGAATATGCGAAAGCGCTAAATACATTGACTATCTGGACGTATCAAAATGATACGAGTTCGATTGGGGCCACGATTTTTACCGAATGGAACCGTCAATTGATGGATGCTATCTGGAAAGACGAGTTTGATCGTGGCGATACATTATTGACGCGTTTACCCAGTTTCGATCGAACGATGCAGCTCATTCAACGAGATTCTACTTCTCATTGGCTTGACAATGTAAATACACCAGCTCACGAGTCATTATCCGACGTATTGATCCAGAGCTTCCGAACTTCCTGTGACACGCTGGCTAAAAAGCATGGCCCCATTGGCCCAGCCTGGGCCTGGGGGAAACATAAGGCTACTTCGATCCGGCATCTGGTGCCTGGTTTGGATGCTTTCAGCGCACTAAATGTCCAGATGGGAGGGGGAGCCGGGATTGTGAATGCTACGACCGAGCGTACGGGCCCATCCTGGCGCATGGTTGTTGAGCTGGGGCCGCAACCCAAAGCGTACGGCGTCTATCCGGGCGGGCAGTCGGGTAATCCGGGCAGTCCATATTATCAGGATATGATTGAAACCTGGCGAATGGGTAAGTTGAATGAGCTTCTCTTTCTACAATCGGCGCAGGATAAAAATCCACGTATCAAACGAAGAATGATTTTGAAATAATGCGGCCGATCGGCGTTCCGATGGAAAGCCGCTTTTATAGACACCTTACTGCGGCTTTTAGCCGCGTTACATATATGATTGAAGTCCTGCTCATTGCCATACTCAGTTTAGTGGCCCAATTGGTACTCCCTTGGTGGAGTCTGGCTATCGTTTCTTTTCTCGTTTGCTTCTGGCGCAGTGAGAAGGCTGGACAAGCGTTTTTTTATGGTTTTTATGGCATTGCAGTCGTATGGTTGATTTACGCTTTGCTCATTCACTTCCGAACAGATGGAATTTTTACGGGGCGAATGAGTGAATTGCTTTTTAAAATGAACAGTAAAGTTCTACCAGGCCTTGTAACGGCTATTTTAGGTGGTTTAGTCGGTGGGTTGTCTGGGTTATCGGGATTCTATATCAAACAGGCAACTGGAAAACAAATTATAAATCATAGGACGTAGCCGCAACGGCGCGGGGTAGCTTGTGCCAACCGTTCGTAATTTCCTCTACCTTTGTAAGATAAACTTGTCACTAACCAATCCGTTTACTGTGAAGAATGCCTCGTTAGTTCTGAATGTCGTCCTGACAATTGCCGTAGCCGTTCTGTATTATTTACATTTTAAAGACCGCCAGCCCGAAGCGGCTTCTCCTGTAAAAACACCAACCGAAGCGAAAGGCAGATCTATTGTGTACGTGAACGTCGATTCACTATTAACCAAATACGACTATTTTAAAGATACTCAGAAAGTACTCGAAAGTAAGCGGTTCCAATTAGAGAATGATCTTGCTGGAAAGGGTCGGAATCTGCAAAATAAAGTAGCGTTCTTTCAACAGCGGGCTGCTACGATGACGCAGGAGCAAGGCCGGGCAACCGAAGCTGCTCTTCAGAAAGAGCAGCAGGATATTCTGGCTTATCGCGAACGGGCGGCCCAAAATCTGGCTGCTGAAGAGCAAAGCAAAAACAAGCAGTTATACGATCAGATCTACGATTATCTGAAGAAGATAAACGGTCAGAACAAATACGAATTCGTGTTGGGGTACACAAAAGGGGGTGGCATCCTGTTCGCCGACCCATCGGTTGATCAGACGAAAGCGATTCTGGATGGTCTGAACAAAGAATATACCGCCAAACAAACGAAAAAATAACCTTTTCCGGCTGCATCAGTGGCCTCTGACAATAAAAATCCGGCTTGTTGAACATTAGTGTTCAACAAGCCGGATTTGTTTATAAACCAGCTTTAAATTTATTTCCTTGGATAAACCTCCTTAGAGTTTCCGGTGTTCTTTCACTTACCCGATTACCTTTGTGACCCTATTAACCTATTTTGACGTATCGATACTTATATCATACATCATGTATTATATACCAGTATATGGCCTCTGCTTCAATTGTTAAACAAGTTGATATCCGCAATCGGCGGGCGTCATTCGAATATGCGTTTTTAGAAACGTATACGGCCGGTATTGTCTTGACTGGAACCGAGATTAAATCAGTCAGGCAGGGAAAAGTGAATTTACAGGATGCTTATTGTCTGATTCATGGCGAAGAGCTTTTTATCCGCCAAATGAGCATTTCAATTTATACCGAAGGCACTCATTACAACCACGAACCACTTCGCGACCGCAAACTTCTATTGACCAAACGTGAGATTAAACGGCTTACGGAGAAGCTTAAGGATCAAGGTCTTACAATCGTTCCTATTCGGCTTTTTACAAATGAGCGCGGCTTTGCCAAAGTGGAGATCGCGCTGGCCAAAGGAAAGAAACTTTACGATAAGCGTGATAGTATAAAGGAACGTGACGTAGAGCGGGAGATGCAGCGGGAGCGGTATTAATTAGTAGTTGATAGTCCTTTGTCATGAGTCAATAGTAACCAATGTAGTGAAAACTCTTGACTAACCACTGATGACTATCGACTCTTGATCAATGACTAAATTTTTCACAACTATTGCCGTTATGTGGATAACTCTGTAACTTGCTACCGTACAGAGGCATTCAAACGCGATATGGGTAGGAAAGTATTAGTCTTAAATCAAGATTACAGTGCCTTCAGCATCTGCTCCGTTCCTAAAGCATTCTTGCTGGTTTATTTAGACAAAGCAGAATTGGTTGCCGAATCTGAGCAATTTATGCTCCGAACCGTCTCCGCCGAGTTTCCGATGCCAACCGTCATCCGCTTGCATCGGTACATAAGTCTACCTTATAAGGGTGTGATGCTAACCCGGCAAAATATCTTCAAACGTGACGGCCATCATTGTCAGTATTGCGGAACGACGGAGGATCTAACGCTCGACCACGTATTGCCAAAGTCACGAGGAGGGAAAACCAGTTGGGATAACCTCACTACTGCCTGTAAACGGTGCAATTCACGGAAAGGTGATTATACTCCAGATGAAGCCAATCTAAAACTGCGACAGAAACCTTTCAAACCAACGTTTCTGGTCTTTTTGCGTGAGTTTTCGGGTTCTCTGGAACAAAGCTGGATGCCATTTTTAACTAAAAAGGAAAAAGCGTTTAAATAAACAAGAAGAGAAGGAAGACGGGTTGCAAAAGGAAATGGGAAATGCTTGGGCAAATCCTTTCTCCTTCTGCTACCCGTCTTTTCTTTTAGCCTCTATGTCAAAGACTTTTGGTTATTTCGAAACTTTTTTCAAAAAGCAATTGCTATCTTTGCAGTCCTTTTTTGAAGGAAATATTTCTATAACTAAAGTCAGCCCGCCATTGACCCACGGGCTGATGTACCTAGTGGGTCAGGACAAATTTTTTTATGAGCAAAACGCAGCAACGCGAACTGCCGGCATTTGATTGGGACCGGGCAGACAACAAAGGGTTTGGTAGTGGCTATTCGGTTGAAGAACACAACCGGATGTTGGAACTGTACGACAATACGTTGTCGGAGGTTAAAGAGAAAGAAGTAGTAATGGGAACCGTCGTTGGGATAACAGATCGGGAAGTACTACTCAACATTGGATTCAAGTCGGACGGCTTGGTACCAGCTTCTGAATTCCGGGATATGCCGGAGTTGAAGATGGGTGATGAAATTGAAGTTTACGTAGAAAATCAGGAAGACCCCAATGGTCAGTTGGTGCTTTCGCGCAAAAAAGCGAAGGTTATAACGGCTTGGCAGAAAATCCAGCGTGCACTGGACGAAGACCTCGTTATCGATGGCTTTGTGAAGCGCCGGACGAAGGGTGGTCTGATTGTCGATATTTTCAGCATAGAAGCTTTCTTGCCAGGTTCGCAGATCGACGTGAAGCCGATCCGGGATTTCGACATTTTTGTCGGCAAGAAAATGGAGGTTAAAGTCGTCAAGATCAATTATGCTAATGACAACGTCGTTGTTTCGCACAAAGTCCTGATTGAGAAAGACCTCGAAGCACAACGCGCCCAAATCCTGAACAACCTCGAAAAAGGTCAGGTACTGGAAGGTGTTATCAAGAACATGACAAACTTCGGCGTGTTCATCGATCTGGGTGGTGTAGATGGTCTGTTGCACATCACGGATATTTCGTGGGGCCGCATCAGTCACCCATCCGAAGTACTTCACCTCGACCAGAAGGTCAATGTGGTTGTATTGGACTTCGACGAAGACAAGAAACGTATCTCACTGGGCATGAAACAACTTCAGGCTCACCCATGGGATGCGCTTGCTGAAGACATTCAGGTTGGTTCGAAAGTAAAAGGTAAAATTGTTAACGTAGCTGATTACGGTGCATTCCTCGAAATCCAACCGGGTGTCGAAGGACTGATCCACGTATCAGAAATGTCGTGGTCGCAGCATTTGCGTAACCCACAGGAATTCCTGAAAGTTGGTGATGAAGTTGAAGCACAAGTGCTGACACTTGACCGGAACGACCGCAAAATGTCGTTAGGGATCAAACAACTGACCGAAGATCCATGGACTCGTCCAGAACTACGTACTAAATACGCAGTTGGTACGAAGCATAAAGGTATGGTACGCAACCTGACCAACTTCGGCCTGTTCCTCGAACTGGAAGAAGGCATCGATGGGCTGGTACACGTATCGGATCTTTCGTGGACCAAGAAAATCAAACATCCATCGGATTTCATCAAGGTTGGTGACGAACTTGAAGTCGTTGTACTTGAACTGGACGTTGATAATCGTCGTCTGGCACTAGGTCACAAGCAACTCGAAGAAAATCCTTGGGATACGTTTGAAACCGTATTTGCCGTTGGTACAATTCACCGTTGCACGATCCTGAGCAAAAATGATAAGATGGCTACACTCGAACTGCCTTACGGCATCGAAGGCTTCTCGTCGCTCAAGAATCTTGGTAAAGAAGACGGTACATTTGCCGAAGTTGGTGAAACGCTTGATTTCAAAGTAACCGAATTCTCGAAAGAAGAGAAGCGGATTATGCTTTCGCATACGAAAACGTGGCAGGAGAAAAATGAGCCAGTTAAAGAGCAGAAAGCGCCTAAGGCTGCCACTGCGAAAGCGGCTACCACACCAGCTGCGGCTGAGCGTGGTGCTACGTTAGGCGATCTTGATGCCTTGGCTGCGTTGAAAGAGCAAATGGAAGGACGTAACTAAGTTACTCTTTATAACACGATAGAATACCCCTGAGCTTTTCAGCTCAGGGGTATTTTTTTGTACCAACCTTATTGACGTAAACGATAAAACCCTATCTTTGCACTCCCGAATATATGACCTGTCATTTATTCGGGAATAAGTAGGGTTCCGTGGCCGAGTGGCTAGGCAGAGGTCTGCAAAACCTCGTACAGCGGTTCGAATCCGCTCGGAACCTCCCGATACAAGTAGTTATCTATCTAATTCGCCATTTTGCTGCTACTCTGGTTGAGTTCTGGCAAGATGGCTTTTTTTTAGTATAAACATCACTCCTAAGAGATTATTAGCTGCCATGAACTCTGTTTATATTCTTCGTTAATTAGAAAGAATATAAATAAAAACGACGGTTCAAATAACTAAACGCCAACTTTTGCCTATACAGTAATCGTGTCGTACTTTTGGTCGCTAATAAAAAGGCATTGGTGATTATGTTGATTCACTCAATTAATATAGTTCAAAAAATGAGTTGTTTATATAAGCTTTGCGGGGCCGTTGTTTTATCGTTGATGCTGTTGCTTTCCAACAGTCAGGTAAAGGCACAAGACTCAGCTAGTGCCCCAGCCGCAGCGGCTCCAGCCGGCGGTGGTGGTGGTGATGTAGAAAAAGGAAAGACGTTGTTTACCAATAACTGCGCCCAGTGTCATTCAATAACGGCCGAAAAAGTTGTTGGGCCTGGTTTGAAGGGAATCGAGAGTCGGACCCCTGGAAAAGATTGGTTACACAAATGGATTCGGAATTCGTCGGCTGTAATTGCGTCTGGTGACGCATACGCCAATCAGGTATTCAATGCCAACGGTAAAGTTCAGATGTCGAGCTTCCCAAGTTTATCGGATGCCGACATTGATGGAATTCTAGCTTACATTGCTCAAGGTGATAAGCCGGCAGTCGCTAGTACGGGAGGTGATACTAGTAAAAATACGGAAGGTACAGGTGGGGGATCTGCATCGGTTGGTGGCCCATCTGAACTCTTCACTTTTGTATTGATTGCCCTTCTGGTAATTATGTTGTTGGTTTTGGGTGTTCTGCTCGTGATCGTGACGATTTTGTCAAAAGCGGTATCGCCAGTAACCACAACAGATGGTACTCAAATTCCTTCTTCCTTTGGCCAACGAATGAAAACTGGCTTATCGGATGCCTTTAACAACCCAACGCTACGTTCAGTCGTAATCTGGTTATTTCTTCTGGTGGTAACGAAAGCAACAATCGACGGCGCCTACAGTGTGGGTATCCAACAGGGCTATGCGCCAAAGCAACCAATTGCTTATTCGCACAAACTTCACGCTGGTCAATATAAAATCGACTGTAATTACTGCCACACAGGTGCTCAGAAGGGTAAAAGTGCCACTATACCTGCGGCAAATATCTGTATGAACTGCCATGGCGTCATTAAGAAAGAGTCGCCGGAAATTCAAAAGATTTATACGGCAATCGAAAATAACCAGCCGATTGAATGGATTCGTGTTCACAATCTACCCGATCTGGCTTACTTCAACCACGCTCAACACGTAAACGTAGGTAATGTAGCCTGTCAGACTTGCCACGGTGAAATCGAGAAGATGGAAGTGGTTGAAGCACGTTCATCATTGACGATGGGCTGGTGTATCGACTGTCACCGCCGGACTGAAGTGAACACTAAAGACAACGCCTACTACGATAAATTGGTAGCTCTTCATCGGAAAGAAAGTAAAGAACCACTGAAAGTAGCTAATATTGGTGGTCTGGAATGCTCCAAATGCCACTATTAACCCACCGTGCCTGGATAGGGCAGCTCAACCAATAGGTACTTACCGCATACAACACGCATGGAAAATACATCTAAACGGTATTGGAAAGGGGTTGAAGAGTTACGCAACGATGCTACGTTCGTAAAGAACGCGAATAGCGAGTTTGCTAACCCTGACCTGAGCGAATCATCAAATGACCTGGAAGGGTTGCTTGGGGGTTCAAACACCCAACGCCGTGACTTTTTGAAAGTAATGGGCTTTGGTATGGCTGCTGTATCACTGGCTGCCTGCGAAACGCCCGTCCATAAAGCGATTCCGTATATTAGTAAGCCGGAATTTACATTTCCCTCTATTTCTGATTATTACGCATCTACTTTTATTGAAGGTGGCGACTATACTGCTATTCTGGTAGAAACCCGCGAAGGGCGTCCTATAAAAATAGAAGGCAATCCATCTTCGAGCGTATCTAAGGGGGCCACTACTGCCCGTACTCAGGCGTCGGTTCTTTCTCTTTATGATATAGATAAGCTTAAAGGGCCTAAACGAGGTGAAACAGATATCGACTGGACTACTGCCGATCGTGAAATAGTAAATCAACTGAATTCGGTCGCTGGGAAAGGGGCTGCCGTACGTATCGTTACATCAACAATAATCAGCCCTACTACAAAAGCGGTTATTGCCGATTTTATTGCAAAATATCCAACTGCCCAGCATATTACATATGATGCTAACTCTGTTTTTGGCCTTATTCAGGCAAATCAGGCATCATTTGGCAAAGCAGTCGTTCCAACGTATGATTTCAGTAAAGCCAATACGATTGTTGGTATAAATGCTGATTTTCTGGGTACCTGGATAGCGCCTATCGAATACATGGGGGCTTATGCTAAAGGTAGAAAGATAGGTGCCATCGGTGGCGGGAAGAAAACCATGTCACGGCATTATCAATTTGAAACCGGACTTTCATTAACGGGTTCTAATGCTGATTATCGCTCACCCATCAAACCATCTCAGGAAGGTTTGGTCGTAGCTGCACTTTACAATAAGGTCGCTGCTAAACTGGGTGGAACACCTATTGGTACCGCATCTGTCACAATTCCTCACTTGGATAAAGCTGCTACTGACCTTGCTAATTCGCGAGGTAAGGCATTAGTGGTATCTGGCTCCAATGATCCTAATGTACAAATTGTCGTTAATGCGCTGAACAACCTATTAGGGAGCTACGGCACAACGATTGATATTAACTTACCGGTTAATTATCGCCAGGGCAACGACCAGCAGATGAATGCCTTTATCAATGAGGCAAAAGCTGGTCAGGTGGGGGCAGTTCTTTTCTTTGCGGCCAATCCAGTATATAATCATCCCCGAGGTGCTGAACTCGCCGAAGCACTACCAAAAATAGCCTTATCTGTTTCATTCGCTGATCGCGCCGATGAGACTGCGTCGTTGGCAAAGTATATTACACCAGCACCACATTTTCTGGAGTGCTGGGGCGATGCTGAACCAAAGCAGGGTTTTTATAGCGTCATGCAGCCTGCTATTACCCTTATTTTTAAAACCCGCCAGTTTGAATCTAGCTTGCTGACTTGGAGTGGTAAGTCAGCTGATTATCAGGCTTACCTGAAAAGTCACTGGCTTTCAGCTCAGTATCCAAAAGCCTCAGGCTTTAGCTCATTTGAAGCTTTCTGGGTACAATGCTTGAACGATGGCGTGTTCGAGCCCGGTAAAAATCAGGCTGCTACAGGCACTGTTACTTTTGCAGGAAACGTAGCGCAGGCCGCTGCAGGGATAACTCAACGCTATAAGCCAACGACCGGCATGGAGCTGGGTTTGTATGAAAAAGTTGGCGTTGGTACGGGTGCCATGGCTAACAATCCCTGGTTACAAGAGTTACCAGATCCTGTTTCCAAAGCTTGCTGGGACAATTATGCGGCTATTTCGCAAAAAACGGCCAAAGCGATGGGCGTTGCTCAGAATGACATGGTCACTGTTTCAGTAAATGGCAAGTCAATAGAGTTGCCCGTGTTGATTCAACCTGGTCAGGCGGACGATACAGTTTCAGTTGCCATTGGTTACGGACGTGAAAAGGCAGGAAAGTCGGCAAACGGTGTAGGCAAGAATGCTTTTCCATTTGTGGCTATTACAGATGGATATGCTACCTACTCAGCGGTTAATGTTAAAGTAGAAAAGGCAAGCGGTAAGCATGAGATCGCTCAGACGCAAACGCACGATACGGTTATGGGGCGTCGGGCAGTCCTACAGGAAGCTAGATTGGCTGCCTATCAGAAAGATCCGAAAGCTGGTCGTTACGAGCCTAAAGTGCAAACGTCAGTAGGGCCAACTGATCCTACGGATATTACGCTCTGGAACGGCTACGGTAAACCGAATCACTCATGGGGTATGGTCATTGACCTGAACTCCTGTATCGGGTGCGGAACTTGTGTTGTTGCCTGTAATGCGGAAAACAACATCCAGGTTGTAGGTCGCCAGGAAGTGATTAACCGTCGCGAGATGCACTGGATGCGGATTGACCGTTATTATAGTAGTGATGCTGAAGCCGAAGATTACTCGGCTTTGGAAGTCGCTTCAGCTAATCCAGAAGTTACGTTCCAGCCGATGCTTTGCCAGCATTGTAGCAACGCTCCCTGCGAAACGGTTTGTCCAGTTCTTGCTACGACGCACAGTACAGAAGGGTTGAACCAAATGACTTACAACCGTTGTATTGGTACACGTTACTGTGCGAACAACTGCCCGTATAAAGTGCGCCGGTTTAACTGGTTTAAATACCATGACAATGATAATTATGATTATCATTTCAATAATGACCTCGGTAAGATGGTCATCAACCCTGATGTGACGGTTCGTTCCCGTGGCGTTATCGAAAAGTGTTCATTCTGTGTACAACGGATTCAGGAAACCAAATTGACGGCGAAAAAGGAACGCCGTCGGTTACTACCCGACGAAGTTCAAACAGCTTGTGCGCAATCTTGTCCTACAAGTGCTATCATTTTTGGTGATATGAACAACCCAGAAAGCACAATTTCTAAGATACGTGAAGTTGAAGTCGAAGGCCGTGCTTTCCATGTGCTGGAAGAAATCAACGTAAGGCCTCAAATTTCATATCTGACGAAGATTCGTAATAAGGACGAAGAGCCGAAGCAAAATAAAAATGCTACACAAGAATCAAACGAAGTAAGTTAATTACGGTTGAGAGTGGTAGATAATTGATTTTGAACAATGTGCTACCACAAATCGTAAATTCGTACATCATAAATCATACATCGTAAATTAGTAAGATATATGTCGCATGTAACATCAGCCGTTAGAACTCCTCTTGTCACCGGTGGCAAAACCTATGCCGATGTGACGGAAGATATCAGCAGACAGGTTGAGGGAGCTCCCACCCGTGAGTGGACTATTGCCTTCACCATCTCGGTGGTTGTGCTACTTTACGGAACCGCCTGTGTATTTTGGACTTGGTGGGAAGGATTAGGCGTTTGGGGTCTAAACAAAACTGTTGGCTGGGCGTGGGATATCACGAACTTCGTTTGGTGGGTTGGTATCGGGCATGCTGGTACGTTAATTTCAGCGATTTTGCTTCTTTTCCGTCAGAAATGGCGGACTGCTGTAAACCGGGCTGCTGAAGCCATGACCATCTTCGCCGTTTTGTGTGCTGCCAGCTTTATCTTGATGCACATGGGTCGTCCATGGTTAGCTTATTGGGCTTTACCATTACCAAATACCTTTGGTTCTTTGTGGGTTAACTTCAAATCACCACTTGTATGGGACGTATTTGCTATCAGCACGTATTTTACTGTGTCGTTAGTATTCTGGTACATGGGTCTGTTACCAGATTTAGCCACGATTCGTGACCGGGCTCGTAGTAAAGTATCTCGGTATATTTACGGTGCGTTTTCGCTAGGATGGAATGGTTCTGCTAAAACGTGGGCGCGTTATGAATACATGAGCTTGATCTTAGCTGGTCTCTCTACTCCACTTGTGTTGTCAGTACACACGATTGTAAGTATGGACTTTGCCACCTCGGTTATTCCAGGTTGGCACACGACTATCTTCCCTCCTTATTTCGTTGCTGGTGCTATTTTCTCGGGTTTTGCAATGGTACAAAACTTGGTTCTTATTATCCGGGTCGTTTTCAAATTGGAAGATTATATTACGATCGAGCACATCGAATCAATGAACAAAGTCATTACACTGACTGGCTCGATTGTAGGTGTTGCTTATCTGACAGAATTCTTCATCGCCTGGTATTCAGGGGTTGAGTTTGAAAGCTACGCTTTTATTAACCGGGCAACAGGACCATATTGGTGGGCATACTGGGCTATGATGACCTGTAACGTAATTACACCACAGCTATTCTGGTCACGTGCAATTCGCCGTAGTATTGTGTGGACTTTTGTTCTATCTGTTATTGTAAATATCGGTATGTGGTTTGAGCGGTTCGTAATTATCGTAACATCACTTCACCGCGATTACCTGCCATCAAGCTGGGCTATGTTCCACCCAACTTTGTTTGACATTAGCGATTACATTTTCTCGTTTGGTTTCTTCTTCACGTTATTTCTGTTATTCTCGAAATTTTTGCCAGTAGTGAATATGGCAGAAGTGAAAACAGTAATCAAGTCGTCTTCTGAAAGATTACCGGTTTCAGTGTCGGGAGTTGCTAAAGGGGAGCGCGTTGCTAACCCTACGTTTAACAAAAACATAGAGTAAACGTAATTCTGGCCCGGTCGTCCGGTGCAAACATCAAATAATAATTACTGATCATGTCAGATGTAAATGGTAGCGGTAAATTCTTGGTCGGCATCTACGACGATGACGACGTAGTACTGAAGGCCGTTAAAGATGTAAAAAACGCAGGTGTGCGAATTCACGAAGTTTATACGCCTTTTCCTATTCATGGACTAGATGTTGCACTCGGTCATCCACGCACGCGGCTGGGAATTGCTGCTTTTCTGTTTGGCTTGTCTGGTACATTAACCGCATTGGCGCTTACTTTCTATACGGAAGGCTATGACTGGCCGATGGTTGTTGGTGGTAAAGACTCGTACTCACCAGTCGTATACGTACCAGTTATTTTTGAATTGACAGTTCTTTTCTGTGCATTAGGTATGGTTGGTACTTTCCTTGTTTCGAACGGTCTTGGACCAACTGTAAAGCCGTTGATGTATGACCTTAGGACAACCGATAACAAGTTTGCTATGGCTATAGATCTGGGCAAAAACAATATTGGCGAGAGCACTATTGAGCAGATTCTGAAAAAATCAGGTGCTGCTGAAGTAAATGTTAAGCAGTTCTAATGTTCAGCATAAAGATGATTACTAAACATACGAGCATAACAGCATTAGCTATTGTTGGACTTCTATTTGTAGGGAGTGCCTGCAAGAAAGGACACGATAATACGGGAGTTGTTTATGCACCCCAAATGTATGAGCCTGTAGGTTACGAACCTTACAGACAGAGTCGCGCAAATACTATCAATGTGCGGGAAAACGGTCTGAACATGCGCCTTCCGGCGCGCGGTACTGTCGCCCGACCTAACTACCATACCACATTTGGTACCGGAGCAAATAAGACGACGGATCTGATGATGTACAATATTCCTGCAGATAGTATTGGTATTGCAGAAAGAGTGTTGACTAATCCAATTGCAGATTCAGAAAAAATGCAGGCTGAGGGTCAAGTTTTATACACTCGTTATTGTAGTCATTGTCATGGTGCTACAGGTAAGGGCGACGGGCCAGTGGCTAAGGAGTACAAAGGTGTTCCCAACTATTCAACCGATGCCTATAAAACCATGAATGACGGTCATATTTTCCATGTTATCACGCATGGAAAGGGTCGGATGTGGCCACATGGCTCGCAAATTACTCCAGAAGATCGGTGGAAGATCGTACAATACGTACATAAACTTCAGCAAGGATAAATTTAACATTTGACTTAAACTACTGATAAGCTTCAGAAAAGTTAACGTCAAACGTCTTTTTATAAATTGACAAATAATTAAGAATGGCATCGGCTCACGCAATACCGTCCTTAGACGAAGAATTTGAATTTACTGCCGAATCCAAGCGTCGGTTACTGATCGGCATTGGAATCGGCGTGGCTTTGGTTGCGATTGGTGCCTATTTGCTGGCATCAGGAGTAGGATCGCACGAAACTCATGCTGTAGCCGCTCATGGAGCTGGTGACCATGAAGGTGGACATCATGCTTACAAGTGGACTAACCGTTTGTGGGCAAACGTATGGTTGAACGCCATTTATTTTACAGGTGCATCGGTTATTGGCATGTTTTTTATGTCCTATAACTATTTGGCCCAAGCTGGCTGGTCAGTAGCCTTTAAACGTATTCCTGAAGCAATGCCAGCTTATTTGCCCTTTATGGGATTGGCAGTGCTCCTGACGTTCTTTATCGCTGGTCATGATTTATTTCACTGGACTCATCCAGGCTTATATGATAAAACCAGCCCTGAGTTTGATCCGATTATTAATGGTAAAAAAGGGTTCTTAAATACGCCGTTTTACGTTGGCCGTATAGTAGCCTATTTTGGTCTTTGGTATTTCTTGTGGAATAGATTGCGGACTTTCTCCCTGCAGGAGGATTTATATGGTGGCACAGCTTATTACGAAAAAAGCATCAAGTTTGGGGTTGCCTTCTTGTTAGTGTTTGGTGTAACCTCTTCTACATCTGCTTGGGACTTTGTAATGTCTATTGACACGCACTGGTTTAGCACGATGTTTGGCTGGTATACGTTAGCAAGTTGGCACGTAACGGGTTTGGCTATCATTACCTTAACGGTTGTAACTCTTAAGGAGCGTGGTTACATGCAATGGGTTAACGAAAGCCATTTGCAAGATCTTGGTAAGTTTATGTTTGCTTTCAGTATTTTCTGGACATACGTATGGTTTGCTCAGTTTATGCTGATTTACTACGCTAACTTACCTGAAGAAACTATCTATTATAGAGAACGTTTCAGTGGCTTTGGTGGAATATACAAAGCACCATTCTGGATAACTCTCTTTTTAAACTTTGTATTTCCTTTTCTCGTTTTGATGACTAGGGATGCAAAGCGGACTAACATCATTTTGAAGGTAGCCGCCTGGGGAATTATAATAGGGCATTACTTTGATTTTTATACTAATATCATGCCGGGGACAGTAGGTGAGCATGGAGGCTTTGGACCGATTGAGTTCGGTATGATTTTGATCTTTGCGTGTGGTTTTGTCTGGAGCCTTTATTCGCAATTGACGAAAGCTAACTTGGTGCCTAAAAATCACCCGATGCTGGAAGAGACCTTACACCACGATATTTAATTAATAACCCGTACAAACATGGTTTATATAGTCGCTCTGTTATCGGTAATCTTCCTGGGTTTAGCCGCAATGGTTATATCCCGGATGACTACCGTTGTGAAGAACGCGAACGGCCCGGTAGAAGAAGGTCGTATTGGGCTTAGTAACCGCATTAACGGTATATTATTCGTTGTTTTCTTCGTCGTTGGTTTGATTGCTGCTACTTGGTCATTCCTATATGCCAAGCAATTTTTCTTACCAGAAGCATCGTCTCCTCACGGCCGTCGAACAGATTTCTTGTTCTGGCTTTCAATGAGCATCATTACGGTAGCATTCGTTGTGACAAACGCATTGCTATTCATCTTCGCATGGATGTATCAGCATAAAGAAGGTCGGAAGGCTGCTTATTACCCTGAAAATCACAAACTGGAGTTAATATGGACAGTTATTCCAGCAATTGTGATGGCTGTGATGGTATTTACAGGATGGCGGGCATGGCGAGATATTATGGCGGAAGCTCCTGAAAACGCGCAGGTGTTCGAAATCGTTGGTAAGCAGTTCAACTGGATTGTACGTTATCCAGGTGTTGATAACAACAAGCTTGGTGCTTATAACTATAAGTTGATTGATAATAATAACGATACTGGAATTGATTACACAGATGAGGCTTCATTTGATGACTTTACGTCTACATCTGAGTTACATATTCCTGTCAATAAGCCTATTCTTTTGAAAATACGTGCTCGTGACGTATTACATAGCGTATTCATTCCTCACCTACGTGTGAAGATGGATGCCGTACCAGGTATGCCAACGCGCTTCCAGTTCATGGCCGATAAGACCACCGATGAAATGCGTAATATAACAGGCAATCCGAACTTCGGCTATGAAATTGCTTGTACAGAAGTTTGTGGTCAGGGTCACTTCTCGATGCGTATTCGATTGATCGTTGAGGATGACGCTTCTTGGCAAGCTTGGTGTAAAGAGCAAAAACCACTGTTGACGTCGACACCTGAGTTGGCAGTACGAATTCCGACAAATTTGAAGGCTAAAGCCGCTAAATATTTACCGGCTGATGCGGCACCCGCCCCGGCTGATAGCTCAACGGTTTCAGTAAAACAAACAGGAGGGGGCGCATCAATAGCTAGTGCTGCGCGCCGTTAATTTCTAAAACTACAACAACTCAAATACTATGGCGACTATATCAGCTGATTCGGCAAACGTGGTGCATGCAGTAGAGCATGACCATCATGAGCCGCAAAGTTTTTGGCGCACATACATTTTCTCCGAAGATCACAAAACGATTGCTAAGCAATACCTTATTTCGGGTATAATTTGGTCAGTTGTTGGGATTAGCTTATCGGTAATGTTCCGGCTTCAATTAGGCTTTCCTAATATGAAGTTAGGTTTTCTGCGGCCAATTCTTGGTAGTTGGATTAATGAGACAGATAAATTAGACCCTGATTTTTACCTTGCTCTGGTCACTATGCATGGTACTATCATGGTATTCTTTGTATTGACCGCTGGTTTAAGTGGTACATTCTCCAACTTCCTCATTCCATTACAAGTTGGTGCACGCGACATGGCCTCAGGCTTTCTGAATATGTTATCATATTGGTTCTTCTTTGTCGCCAGTGTGATAATGTTTTCATCCATGTTTATTGAAACAGGACCTGCTGCCGGTGGATGGGTAATTTATCCGCCACTAAGTGCTTTACCACAAGCACATAAGGGCTCAGAGTTAGGTATGACATTATGGTTGCTCAGTATGGCTCTATTCATCGTGTCGCAATTGCTGGGAGGCATCAATTACATCACTACTGTAATTAATTTACGGACACGTGGTATGTCATTCAGCAAGCTTCCATTAACGATTTGGGCTTTCTTCCTAACGGCTGTCTTAGGTTTAATTTCTTTCCCAGTACTATTATCAGCTGCATTGCTGCTTATATTCGACCGTAGCTTTGGCACCAGTTTCTATTTGTCTGAGATTTATATCAAAGGTGAAGCATTGCCGAATGTAGGGGGAAGTCCAATTCTGTTTCAACATTTGTTCTGGTTTTTGGGTCACCCAGAGGTATATATCGTATTACTTCCGGCCTTAGGTATGACCTCCGAAATTATCGCTACGAATGCTCGTAAGCCTATATTTGGTTATCGTGCTATGATTGCGTCTATGATGGGTATTGCCTTTCTCGCGTTCATTGTATGGGCTCACCATATGTTCGTGACAGGAATGAATCCGTTCCTTGGCTCAATATTCATGTTCTTGACGCTAATCATCGCGGTTCCATCAGCGGTTAAGGCTTTTAACTACATTACTACTTTATGGCGTGGGAATATCCGCTTTACGCCAGCTATGCTTTTCTCAATTGGACTAGTATCATTCTTTATATCGGGTGGTCTTACGGGTCTCATTCTGGGTAACTCTGCACTGGATATTCAACTGCACGACACATATTTTGTGGTTGCTCACTTCCACTTGGTAATGGGCGCTGCTTCGGCGTTCGGGTTACTTGCTGGTGTATACCACTGGTTCCCTAAAATGTTTGGCAGACTTCTGAATGAAAAGCTCGGGTATATTCACTTTTGGCTAACATTTATTGGTATATACTTGGTATTCTTCCCAATGCACTACGTTGGTATTGCAGGTTTCCCACGTCGATACTATGCTTTCACAAGCTATGATTTCACGAAGAATATCTTCGCTGATATGAATGCTTTCATTAGCCTGGCCGCCATCTTTACATTTACAGCGCAGTGGGTATTCATTTATAATTTCGTTCATAGTTTAATTAAAGGAAAGAAGTCTCCACAGAATCCGTGGAAATCCAACACTCTGGAATGGACTACACCAATTCAACCAGGGCACGGTAACTGGCCTGGAGAAATTCCTGCAGTTTATCGTTGGCCTTACGATTATAGTAAACCAGGTGCTAAGGATGACTTCATTCCTCAAAACGTGCCGTACTCGCAAACCCCAGAATCCAATCTTCCCCATGAAAATGAGTTAATTGGTCTGGAAAAAGAGATTCAGGCACAAAACCTGAATGATCAGTTCAATCAACCTCATTAATAAACAAGAGCACCGCTTCCGGCGACTGGCGCTTTTAACAGTAATCGTTATTTATCTGCTTATTCTAGCAGGCGGTATTGTTAGGGGCACTGGTTCCGGAATGGGTTGTCCCGACTGGCCTAGATGTTTTGGTCGTTGGATTCCTCCTACTGAAGTCTCTCAATTACCGCCAAACTACCAGGCGATTTATGGAGCAAAGCTTAAAGGAGAAGTTGAGTTTAACGCGGTTAAAACCTGGATAGAATATATCAATAGGCTTTTAGGTGTTTTGTCAGGGTTTCTTGTTTTTGCAACGCTAATTGCTTCTTTATCCTACCTATATAAAGACAAAGTTGTTTTCTGGGGTAGTTTAGCTGCCTTTCTGCTAATTGGAGCAAATGGATGGCTTGGCTCACGTGTGGTAGCTACAGAGTTAGCTCAGTACATGATTACCCTACATTTATTATTAGCTATTGCCGTTGTCTTTGCATTGCTTTTCGTATTAATTCGTTCGAATGCAAATCATTTAAATGCCGGGCCAATAAGTGGAAAAACAACCTCAGTACGTTGGTTACTATTGGTAATGATGATATTGACAATCGGCCAAGTAGTGTTTGGGACGCAAGTTCGGGATGAGTTAGATAAGGTAGTTAAACAACTAGGGTATGCTCAGCGAGAGAGTTGGATTAGTAATTTAGATCTAAGTTTCTATATCCATCGCTCGTTCTCACTTGTAATATTAGCCTTTCATGTGGCGATTATTTATCAGCTTCGCAAACTGACCGAGGCAAGTATATTACCAAAATTGACCAAATCACTCATTACATTGGTCATTGCTGAAATTGGTACCGGTGTAATTATGGCTTACTTAGGCGTACCAGCCATAGCTCAACCCATTCATTTAGTACTAGCGGTACTGATAATCGGTTTACAGTTTGTAGCGTGGTTATTAATGAACCCTGGCTTGATATTGTCTGTACATAATAGAGACGTATCAAGACTCGTAGAAGTATAGTATGGAAAAGACATTAGCTGTAGCTACGTTTAGCGAAAAGGCGAAGGCGTACATTGAGTTAGTAAAATTGAAACTTACACTGGCAGTTGTCTTTTCTGGCGTGTTTGGCTATTGTCTTGCTATAGATCACATTGACTGGTGGAAAATTGTAGTTCTAGTTGTTGCTTCAATAAGCATAACCGGTGCCGCAAACATAATTAATCAAATTATAGAGAAGGACTCGGATAAAGTAATGAAGCGTACTGCTGTCCGTCCTCTGCCTACGGGACGATTAACGGTACGTGAAGCGGCTATTTTTGCATTTATTTTATTTAGTGTAGCCTGTTACTTATTCGTTGAGGTTTTTAACATTCGTGCCGCTGCCCTGGCTGTTTTGTCGTTGTTGCTATATGGCTTTGTTTATACGCCATTAAAACGGAAGGGGCAGATTGCTGTTTTCGTGGGTGCTTTACCAGGCGCGTTTCCGCCAATGATCGGCTGGGTAGCAGCTACTAATCATTTTGGCTGGGCACCAGGTATTTTATTTGCTATTCAGTTTTTTTGGCAGTTCCCGCATTTCTGGGCTATTGGCTGGCTGGCATTTGATGAATATAAAAAAGCAGGCATTCAGATGATGCCCGGCGACGGCAAGACAACCGAGACAGCTTTTCGGATTATGATTTACACGCTGTTTCTAATTCCAGTAGGCTGGTTGCCATATCTACTCGGCATGACTGGTATTAATTCAGCTTTTGTCGCTATGATTGGCGGAATCTTGTTTCTAGCACAAACGTTTCACTTAATGAGAACCTGTACCGATAAGGCAGCTTTGCAAATGATGTTTGGATCATTGCTCTACTTGCCTATTGTACAGATTGTTTACCTTTTAGATAAAGTATAACAACAAATCATGAGTGAATTAGTAAACGATATTTCAATAATCGAGGAGCCAGAGGAAACGCTCTCAATGAATCCTAGAAAATTTATTCTGTGGTTATTCATTGTTAGTATCATTATGCTTTTTGCCGCTATGACCAGCGCCTATTTGGTTCGTAGGGCCGAAGGAAATTGGCTGGAGTATGATATTCCGTCAATATTTACGTATAGTTCGGTAATTTTAGTTGTTAGCAGCCTGACTATGCACTGGGCCTATATGGCTGCAAAAAAAGATAACTTTGGCAGCCTGAAGATAGCGATAACCATTACTTTTGTGCTCGGAGCAATTTTTCTATACATGCAGTTCCAAGGCTGGGTTGAGTTGGTCAACGAAAATGTATTTTTTGTTGGCAATCCAGCGGGTTCATTTATGTATATTTTTACTGGCTTGCATGGATTTCACCTAATTTCGGGTTTGCTGGTGCTAGTCGTTGCTTTAATAGCTTCATTTCGGCTTCGGATTCATGCTAAAAGTTTGAACCAGATTGAAATTGCTGCTACATACTGGCATTTTTTAGACATTTTGTGGTTGTATTTGTTTTTCTTTTTAGTCTATTTTCATTGATAATCTCTTAGACGCATGGCGGCTACTGTAACACACGATACCCTGACAACTGACTCGGAGCAAGTGTTCGACAAAAAAACCTGGATGGGTGGTGTCGAGCCCATGAAAGTAAGCTACGGCAAGCTGATGATGTGGTTCTTCCTAATCTCAGATACGTTTACATTCTCAGCATTGCTGGTAACCTACGGTCTGATTCGGTATAGCTATCCTGCTTGGGACCCAGCCATTTATGGTGAAGTATTCAAATTCTCGAACCTTTACTGGCCTTCACCAGAGCATGTATACAACTCTGTCCCATTCCTGCATGGAGTAGATTTGCCGCTGATTTTTGTCGGTATTATGACATTTATCCTCATCTTCAGTAGCGTTACGATGGTGTTAGCAGTTGAAGCAGGTCACCGGATGGATCAGGCTGACGTTGAGAAATACATGTTATGGACGATTTTAGGCGGTTTTACCTTTTTGGGAAGTCAGGCTTGGGAATGGAGTCACTTTATTCATGGTACTGAAACAGGAACCACTATTAGTGAACTTGTTAATGGACAAACAATTCAGCGGACTATTTTCGGCGCCAATCTGGTCGAAAATCAATATGGTCCCCCAGCTTTTGCCGACTTGTTCTTCTTTATTACGGGTTTTCACGGTACGCACGTATTTAGTGGTGTCGTGTTAAATATCCTAATTTTTTATAGAGCGGCTACTGGCTTATATGCAAGACGTGGCCATTACGAAATGGTTGAGAAAGTAGGTTTATACTGGCACTTTGTCGATTTGGTTTGGGTATTTGTCTTTACATTCTTCTATCTGGTCTAATTACTTTTTTGTTATGTCTGATCATACACACGGAACTCACGAAGTTGGCGAGATACCACCCGCAAATACGGGTCTCATCTGGCGCACATTTGTTATCCTGTCGGTTATTACAGCTTTTGAATTTACGCTGGCTTATTTCATGAAAGCCGGAGGTTTCAGAACCTCTATTTTCGTACTGATGACCCTGGTAAAAGCTTTCTACATTGTCGGTGAGTTTATGCACCTTAAGCACGAAGTAAAAAGCTTAATCTGGGCGATTGTAATACCTGTAATTTTTATCGTTTGGTTACTCATTGCATTATTGACCGAAGGCGGTTCAATTTTTGAATTACGATAACCCATGACGGTCACTCGAAAAGCCGGGATCCTGCTCGCTACGCTGCTGGTCCCGGCTTTGCTGTATTTATTCCTGCGGTTTGGCACACAAAACCACTTTGTTCTACCTCGATACCTGCCCAAAATTGACTCGGCTAGAGGAGAGCCATTGATGGGAAAGGTTACGTTGCCGGACGGTCGTGAAGTGACCGATACGATCTACAATCATATTCCGCCATTCAAGCTGATTGATCAGGATGGAAAAGAGGTGAATCAATCTATAGTAAAGGACAAGATATACGTAGCAGATTTTTTCTTTACTCGTTGCGGGACGATTTGTCCAAGAATCGCTTCACAACTCACCCGTGTGCAGGACATTTTTCGGGCTAATCCTAATATCGTTTTTCTCTCGCATACCGTAGACCCCGAACATGACCGGCCGGCGCAGCTAAAAGCCTACGCACAGAAATATGAAGCCATATCCGGAAAGTGGTATTTTTTAACGGGAAGTAAAGCGGAGATCTATGGTCTTGCTATGCATGGGTATTATCTGCCAACGGTAGATGCGGGCGTAAAGGAGGGTAAGCCTGACGAAACTTTTATCCATAGTGAAAAGTTGGTATTAGTGGATAAGCAGGGTATTGTCAGAGGGTTTTATGACGGTACAAACAAAGAAGATGTGGATCGTTTAGTACTTGAAATTCGAGTGTTACTGGACATTTACGATAAGGAATAATATGGCAAGTATGGAAACATTGCAACCCGTCCAGGAACAGAAAGCAAACCGAGTCATTAATATCCTCTCCATAGCGATTCCGGTTGCTGTAGCGGTGTTATTAGGAATTCGACAAAAAGTTGATTTAGGTCATTGGACAACTTATTTGCCGCATTTGAATGGTCTTATTAATTCCATTACGTCGGTTTTACTGCTAATGGGATTATATTTTATTAAGCAGAAAAACGTGCTGGCTCATAGAATTACTATGCTGACTGCATTTAGCCTGGGGTCGCTGTTTCTGGTTTGCTATGTACTGTACCATTTAACTAATGAATCAACGCCATTTGGTGGGGAGGGCATTATCCGACCGATTTATTATTTCCTTTTGGTATCGCACATCGTTCTGTCGATAGTCGTAGTATGGTTTGTATTAAGAGCCGTCTATTTTGCGTTGAGTGGTCAAATCGCTAAACACAAACAAACCGTAAAGTACGCGTTCCCAATTTGGTTATACGTTAGTATTACAGGTGTGGTTGTTTATTTGATGATTAGACCGTATTACGTTCATTAATTAGAAAAGCCATGAGAAGTTGGAAAGTGTGGTTGATAATCCTTGTTTTTCTGGCTATTACGCCAGATTTGATGGCCCAGTGCGCTATGTGCCGGGGAACAGTTGAGAGTACGGTCAGTAATGGACGTAGTACCGTTGCTTCCCAGTTAAATTTGG
The DNA here is from genome assembly GCF_900112365.1 of Spirosoma endophyticum. Taxonomy (GTDB): domain Bacteria; phylum Bacteroidota; class Bacteroidia; order Cytophagales; family Spirosomataceae; genus Spirosoma; species Spirosoma endophyticum. Next base: position 339,773 of record NZ_FOLQ01000003.1, read on the forward strand.
GTATCTTGTACTTATTAGTTGCGCCTTATCTGATTGTAGCTTCAATTGGATACTTGTGGTACCGAAACAGTAAGCGTGAGCATGGAAGACGTCTCGAAATTGCAGGCCGCGTTAAACGGGCTTTGTCCCAGATGTAGAAAAGGGAAGATTTTCAGAAAACCCTTCTATTCTCCTCGTGGCTTCGACGAGATGTATGAACATTGTCCACACTGCGGACTACGTTATGAAGTCGAGCCAGGGTATTTTGTTGGGGCAATGTACGTTAGCTACGCTATATCTGGAGGAGTCGCTTTAGTGATTGGTTTCTTATTATTTTATTTCGGAGGAGATCCTGAGGGTTGGGTGTATGCCGCCGTTGTTGCACCTGTAATGCTGATTATTGCGCCAATCAATTTTCGAATATCACGCGTCATCTGGCTATACTACGTAGCGGGCATCAAATATGTTAAAGGGCTGTAAAAGCCCTTTTTTTATGGCTAAAAAATCCTTTAAGCCATGAATTAGAAAATTTGAAAAAAATAGTCACTACGTGCAACCTCCTCCCCACTATCTTGCATCTTGTCAAAGAACCTAAACAGACATGCTTCGACTTATACCGTTTTTTACGACTGAAGCGCAGCTAATTGCTGCCTTGAAGCGGGGCGAAAGCCGCGCTCACAAGATCGTATATGAGCGATTTTCGGGCAAGATGTTGGCCGTATGTACTCGTTATTGTGCCAACCGTGCTGATGCCGAAGAAGTGATGCTGGATGGGTTTATGCGGGTATTTGAAAAGATTACACAGTTCCGGGAAAATGGCAGTTTTGAGGGATGGATACGACGCGTCATGGTCACAGAATCATTAATGTTTCTGCGCAAATCGAAACAATGGCGGCAGGAAGTACCTATTGAGGAAGTAACCGTTGAGCCAGATTATGAATGGGCTGATACCGCCGTTAACGGAAACGATTTATTACGTATTGTGAATCAACTTCCTGACGGATATCGTACAGTCTTTAACCTATATGCCATTGAAGGCTACGCGCATGCCGAAATTGCCGAGATGCTGGGTATTTCAGAGGGCACCTCGAAATCGCAGTTAAGTCGTGCCCGAACCATGTTGCAAGCGAACTTGAAGAAATTAGAACAGGAAGCGATTTCACAACAGCGGTCTGGACAAACTGAAAACTATGAAAAAGCCTATAGAAAAACTGCCAATTGACGAGCTATTTGCCCGGAAATTAGGCAATATGTCATTGCCGCCCAAGGCTGATGGTTTTGAGCGGCTACAGGCGCGTATGGGGCAAGGTAAACCCGAAGCGAAGATCGTATTCTGGCAGAATCCATCCGTCCAGCGATATATGGCGGCAGCAGCCTGCCTTCTTCTGGTATGTCTTTTTGGATGGCTCTATTGGCCTGCTGGTAAGGGAATGGTGTCTGATGACACACAAATAGCTGTAAATAAATCGGTTGTGCCTGAACGAATGCCCACCCAAACACAGAAGGAGAAAGTCCAGCCCGTAGAAAACGAGGGGCCTGACGTAAAAGCACCCGATCTGCTTGAACAAAAAGCCGCGGTTCAACAACTGGCCAACGTTGATAAACCTTCCGTAAACAAATCAGATACTGGTCGTTCGATAAAACAGTCACAAAAGACGGCTAAACCAAGTCTTAAAGACGTAGCGCCAGTCGCTAACGAACCTGTTTTGGCGCAAATAAAATCGGTGGAGAGGAAGCCTGAGCCCACTACGTCGCTTATGACCAATCCGACTAATGTGGCAACGTCTGAGCAACTGGCTGAAAATAAAATAGTGTCTAAGCCAGCTCCGGCTGCTGAGCGCGTTTTGGTCGTAACCATCGCCGAGCCAGAAGCCTTAGTGGCCGCCCGACAGGCTGCAGTCGCGTCAATAGAAGAGAAATCAACTGTAGCTGATAAATCAGCGAAAGAAGCCAAGGGGAATAGCCTGTGGCAACAGGTAAAACGAATCAAACAGGGCGAAGTATTGGCCCGTGGAGACAATAGTGATAATGAAAGTAGCTTGCTCGGACGTGCCTACAGCGGGTTGAAACACAGTTTGGAAAAAGATAAATCAGCTAAACAATGAACGGTTTATTACGTGTAGGCGCTGTAGCGAGCCTATTTTTGACAATGATCACAGGTGTTCAGGCAACCCCTGCGCATCCTGCCGACTCACTCGTTATTCGATTCGCGAACCGAACCCGTCTGGTTATTTATGCTCCCGATAAAGCCGGTATTCAAGCCTTATCAAATTACGATCTGAATAAAATTGTGCGCGAAATGGGGATGAAACTAGATTCTGTTCCGGGTGGCCCAACGGCGATTTCGCAGGATGGAAACCGGTTTTTGAAAGATACCGTATTGGTGGTTACGCAGAAAAAAGACGGCGTAACTACTATTGTAATCAACGGGAAGAGCGACACGACCCAAACAGGCACACAAAATAAAGATACCAATAAGAAAGACTATGAATGGACCAAGCGCCGGAATCGGGGAAATAGTGGGCGCTTTGATTATGGGCTAAGTATTGGTTTAAATAACTTCATTCAGCAAAGTGCTTCTCCAGCTTATCCAGAGGATAGTTACGATTTGCGACCGCTAGGTTCTCGCTACGTAGCCTTATCCATAGGAGCCATGCCAACGATTGCTCGGGGTAAGTACGCGTCTCTGAAGCTGTACTATGGTTTGGAAGTGGCCTGGAATAACTTCATGTTCGAGGGAAACAACGTAGCCGAAAAGACGCCAACCGGCGTAGCGTTCCCGGATGCAGGCCGGGACTTGCAAAAAAGCAAACTGACCGTTTGCACTATTGGTATTCCGGTTGTGCCGCGGGTTACGTTCTATAACAACGATGGTAAGAAAGTATGCCACATCGGTTTGGGCGGCTATGTGAACTATCGACTCGACAGTTATCGAAAAATAAAGGAAGCGGATGGTAGTAAAGACCGCAGGCATTCAGATTACGATTTGAGCAATATCCGATATGGCGTCATGGCCCATTTGGGTATCCAGAGTTTAGCTTTTTTTGTCAAGTATGATCTGAGTCCTTTATTCGAAGCGGGTAAAGGACCTGACGTTCGAACCCTTACATTTGGGCTTGGTTTCTAATGTATGTCGGACAAAATCATTTCTATCATTGGCTGTGGATGGCTTGGTTTGCCCCTGGCGGAACAACTTGTAAAAACCGGTTTTACGGTCAAAGGCAGTACTACATCGGCTGAGAAAGTTGGATTGTTACGTCAGAAAGGAGTAAATGCCTATCAGCTTCAGCTTAATCCTGAGCCCGTTGGAAATCTTGCCGCTCTTGCGCAAGCCGATACGTTAATTATTGATATTCCACCCAAAGCGGGCAAGCTAGGCGACGATTTCCATCCACAGCAGATTCAGCATTTGATTGACGCGATACGTAAGGCGTCCGTAAAGCACGTTATCTACGTTAGTTCTACGTCGGTTTATCCTGATTTGAATCGGGTTGTGGTTGAAGAAGACGTAGTAAATATGGAGCAATCGGCGGCACAGGCATTGGTTCAGGCTGAACAGTTGGTACAGAGACTTGAACCAGCCTGTCACGTAACCATTTTACGCTGTGGCGGATTGCTTGGCTATGATCGTATGCCGGGGAAGTATGTTGCTGGCAAGACTGTAGACACGGGGGCTGTGCCAGTCAACTACCTTCATCCCGATGATGCCGTTGGTATTCTGGTAGCTATTATTCAGAGAACTATAACCGGCACGTTCAACGCCGTATCGCCGGAGCATCCTACGCGGGAGGCTATTTACCGAAAAAACTGCGCTGATTTCGGTTATGAGTTACCAACATTCGTTACGCCAGCCGAACCAATTCCTTACAAAGTTATTAGCCCTGCGAAACTGATTCAGGCCACAAATTATTCGTATACATATCCTGACCCTTTGCAATTTTTTTATCGGTCAGGAACGTAGTAAATGCCGCATCCGTGTCCAGAAAAATCCTCCCGAAGATGGTTTCCTTTTAGGGGCAACGGCTCGATTCAGCGCTCCCAGGAACATAAAATATCCCTGTGCATGCCATTTTCGAAATCGATCACTAACCTGCGTATCGTGTTGAGGCATGTATGTTAACAATTGATCGAGATCGAAGCGGTCACTAGCTAGGCCAACTCCAGCGCGTTGCCCATCGATGGCATTACAAGCCTGCTCAAAATGATTCGGTTGCGGAATCATCAGAGCTGGCTTTCCTAAGTAAGCTGCTTCGCAAACTGACTCAAAGCCCGCCGTAGTAACGATGGCCTTGCAACGGCCCATAAATTCCAGAAATCGCTTGCCGTCAATGGCGTGATACGTTAGCGTTCCGTCGATCACTTGATCGGGCCCGGTGGCATCTGAATGAAAGGCATCCATTTGAATATCAGGATGTTGCCAATGAGCTTTCATTAGCTCTACCTTTAAGCCCGGCTGGGTGACGTAAGCCAGAAGTGAATCGCCTGACGTTGGTTTCATATCGGTCACTTCCTGACGTAACAAGGGTGGCACTACCCGCAATCTTTGGCGAGGTTCGTTGGCCTGTTTGTCGAACGAGAGCGCTAACAACTCAGTAGCCCCAAAGCAGGTCAGGCGGGTGTTTAACTTGAACGCCTGCCGGTAAAACCATTGTCCCTGTGGCCGCTGAAAATCCGGGTGAAACGCCATGTATTGGTGCGCAATACAGATCATCGGCACCGATGGCCGTAGAAGTGCATAGGTCATTCCGCCCAGCATCTCGAAGAAATTAACCACGACGTCGGGTCGTTGGGTTTCTATACTGTCACGGACCTGCTTCAAACTGCGCCAGAAAGGTCGAATTTGCTGAATGGCATAGAGTGTGGTTTTGGTGGGCTCCAGGGCATTTGTACCCGTGTTATAGACTAAGCCCGGACTAAAAATGGGCGTGATGGGCGCCGTAAATTTTTCACTGAAAAAGGAGGCAACACCTCGCTCAGGCGTAACACCAACTATGGCACCAATGACTTCGTGACCAGCCATCTTCAAAAGCTGGGCCAGTGACAATGCCTGCGTCAGATGCCCTCGACCTTCACCTTGTATCAAAAATAAAACGCGCATGATGCAAAGAAGAATTAATGTGTTTTGGTGGATAAATGGCTGAAGGTTAGTTGCTCGGCTGTTTTTCCCTTGTCATCGTTAGCTAGGTCAGATGTGTAGTAAAGCAGGCTCCAGTTACCGTCATGGTCTTCTACTAAGGCACTCAGAGATTCAACCCAGTCACCGGAGTTCATATAGATAATTCCATCGAATTCTCGGATAGCGGGTTGATGAATATGACCGCAGATGACGCCATCGCAATTACGGGCACGAGCCAGTTCTGTTAGTTTCTGCTCGTAGTCGGAGATGAAGTTGACCGCGTGTTTGATTCGGGATTTGATTTGCTGGGAGAGTGAGTAGTACGGCAATCCCCGCCAGGTGCGGTAGGTATTATAAAACTTGTTGATCCACAGGAGAAACGTGTACCCTATGTCGCCTAGGTAGGCGAGCCATTTCATATGCGACGTAATGGAATCGAATACATCGCCGTGGGTTATATAAAACTTTTTGTCGCCAGAGGTTAGCGTATAATCTTTGCGGATAGAGAAGTTTCTACCCACTTTGAGCGGCATGATCTGATCCAGGAAATCGTCGTGATTGCCGCGCAGGTAAACAACTTTCGTGTTGTAGTGAACGATTTGCTTTAAAACCGTTTTAAAAAAAGCAGTGTGTTTTTTCTTCCAGGTACCGTACTGTTTCAGTTGCCAGCCATCTACGATGTCGCCATTGAGAATAAGTTTCTGGCAGGAGTAATTTCGCAGAAACTCGGTGGCTTCTTTGGCTTTCGACCCTGTTGTTCCCAGATGAATATCGGAGAGCACAATTGTTCGGAATTGCGTACTTGATTGCATGAACGAAACTACAGTTCAGTTATGACGTAAGATTTACCGAACTGTTACCAAATTGACAAGACTATAGCTTTACGGCCGTAGTTATTCATATTGACTTAACAAACGACAACTAATGGAGAATCCGGTGCTTATTTTCGGGGCAGGTAGTCTGGGGCTGACGGCTTTAGACTTGTTTCAACGTAACAACGTAGTAGTGTATGGTCTACTGGACGACAACAAAGAATTGCACGGCAAAGAGTTTGGCGATGTGTCGGTATTAGGTGAAACGGACGATGACGGCTTCCTGAAGTTGGTTGGTCACAAGTGCGAAGCATTCATTGCCATCAGTGATAGCCGGGTGCGGAAACGGCTGGTCAAACTGCTTAATGAACGGCGCAAAGTACAGCCGGTCAATGCTATTCATGATACGGCAACGGTTTCTGTAATGGCTACTATCGGTCACGGGAATCTGATTGCAGCCCGCGTGGTTATAAATCCATTTGCTGAGGTAGGCCAGCATTGCATACTTCAGTCCGGCGCCGTCATTGAGAGTAAAGCCAAACTAGGCGACTACGTCCAGATCGGGACGGGCACTATAATAAACAGTGGTGTAACGATAGAGGAAGGAGCTTTTATTGGCACAGGAGCCACTGTTGTGGCTGGCGTAACCATAGGTAAAAATGCCCGCGTTGGCGCCGGCTCGGTTGTTGTAGAGGATGTAGTGTCCGGAGCGACCGTATTCGGTAACCCCGCAAAAAAAATGTAAATGCTAAGTCGTAACGGGGCCGCCCGTGCAGTCAGTAGCCGCTAACATGAGTTACTGGCGACTATTGACCGCACGGGCGGCCCCGTTACGACTTAGCATTTACGACTTCTATTCAATATATAGCACCTCATTGGCGAGGAAATCCTGGTACGTGCGCTCGAGGCCATCTTTCAGTTCGGTTGTATGTTTCCACCCCATAGCGTGAAGGCGCGAAACATCCATAAGTTTACGAGGAGTACCATCTGGTTTCTCGGTGTTCCAGCGAAGTTCGCCGGTAAAACCAACCGTTTCCTTAATTAACTCGGCCACTTCACGAATCGTTACGTCCTCACCAGTGCCGATATTGACAAATAGGGCATCGTTATAGTGCTCCATCAGGTAGAAACAAGCATTGGCAAGGTCATCAGCATGAAGAAATTCACGTCGGGGTGAACCTGTGCCCCATACTTCTACCGAAGGCTGATCATTGATTTTGGCTTCGTGGAATTTCCGAATCAGCGCAGGTAGCACGTGTGAACCCTGTAGGTCATAATTATCATTAGGACCGTATAAATTCGTTGGCATGGCTGAAATGAAATTACAGCCGTATTGCGTCCGATAAGCTTCGCAGAGTTTGATACCCGTAATTTTCGCGATAGCATAGGGCTCATTTGTTTCCTCAAGGAAGCCGCTCAATAAATACTCCTCTTTAAGTGGCTGAGGGGCCATTTTGGGGTAAATACATGACGAACCAAGGAACAGTAATTTTTTAACTTCTGTTTGATAAGCACTGTGAATGATATTTGACTCAATCATCAGGTTATCATACAAAAAATCGGCTCGGTAAACATTATTAGCCCAAATACCACCTACTTTGGCCGCAGCCAGGAATACGTACTCAGGCCGTTCCTGCGCAAAAAAATCGACTACAGCAGCTTGATTCCGCAAATCCAGTTCGGAGGATGTACGGGTGATGATATTGGTATAGCCTTCAGTATGAAGTTTACGAACGATAGCCGAACCGACCATACCCCGGTGTCCGGCAACATAAATACGGGAGTGTTTTTCCACAGGAATTGGTTATAAAGAAACCGCCGGACTAGTGGGCGGACGAGTTGATAAAATAATTAGGCTTAATTAAGCGTTGCAAAACTAACAAACTTAAGGCATCAATCGTTTGCCAACGTCATGTTTGCTTCAAAATTGAAACTACTGATTTCGCTACAGTTCCTATTAGTTACGTTTGTGACTACTACGTGGGCACAAGCGCAAATAGAGCCATCTGCCCCGTCTGCATTGACGACGGCATCAAAACCTGTATTGGCTCCGTCGGGAGCACCACCGTCGCCTTTGTCGGCCTTTTCATCGGTCCCCTCCTCACTGACTACGCTTGGTTTGCCCACAATGTCGTCGCTGAAAGAGCAGAAGGACGCCTATGTGGCGGGTATTATGCCTGATCTGGGATTAAAAGTTAAGCAGTTAAAAAAGCTGAAAGCTGATAAGAAAACCAAGCATAAACTGTCTAAGACCGAATATGAAGGTTTATCAATGGTTAAGGCTATCACGAAATTTGGTAGTGGTGACCGGACAATTATAGAAGAGTTTTTTGTACTACGTGACAACGATGCTGCTAAGCCGTTGCCCTATGTTCGGGATGTATTCAAATATTATCAGAAATCCGGACGCGTATCGAGTTCGATTATTAAGGATGAAGGGGGATTACTATTGCATGGCCCTTATCAACGCTATCAGAACGACCTATTGGTAGAAGAAGGTTACTATTATGCCGGTATGAAGGATGGACGCTGGGAGAAGTACGACACGAAATTCATGCTTGTCGATAAAGTCCGATGGCACCGAGGTGTTCCCGCTGACTCCCGGTTAACCTACTTCGATTCAACCCATCGTAAAATAAAAGAGATTATTCCGATCGAGTACGGAAAAGTGAAAGGAACCTATATGGCCTTTCACGAAAACGGCACGCTGGCGGAAGAAGGGAAGTATGATAATGGCGTGAAAGTTGGCCGGTGGACAGAGTTTTACCCTATTAACCCCAATGGCCGCCGGATGCGTCGAAAACTTACACAATACGCCAGTGATCAATGGGACACTGAATTTGAGCCCTATACGATTACTGAATGGGACGAAAAAGGCAAGGTAACCTTCGAGCAAACGAAGAAGAAAGTAATTGAGGACGAAGAAACGGAGAATTAGGAAAAAGCGTCAACAGTTGTAAATCAATAGTCGTCAACTGATATAGGCGACTTGGACCTACTTAAACACACCCTTCGGATCGGGTAGTTTAGCTGATAACTCGTTAAGGTAAGCTAAATCGAGGCCGGAAAGGTCAAGCTTATAGGCCTGATGGAAATAATCCCAGGCTTTTGGATAGTCGGCTTGCAAATAGTAAACTACCGAGAGTTTCTGATAGGCTATTGCGCTGTTTGGACTGAGTGCGATGGACTTCTGCAAATGACCCTCTGCATCGGCCAGAACGTTTATATCTGGCTTTTCCTGGTAATGCTTAATCTCCAGTGTCGCCAGATCGGTCATTAAAGCAATGTTGCTATCTGCCAGCGCCAGCCCTTTTTTTAGCATTCGAATGGCACTGGGCAATTGGTTTTTCTGGTAACACACAACACCCAGTCCCCAATACGAATCGGCGTTTTTGTCGTTAAGTAGCCACGATAAATTGAAGCGGTGAGTTGCCGTATCCAATTGGCCTTTGGTGACATAATCCCAGCCGCGAGCGGCAAAAAACTCACTAGCTTCAGGACGACTGGAAAAATTACGGTCGCAGTCGTTCAAAAAATGAATTTCTTCGCTAATCTGAGCGGCTGTCTTAGGGCGTTCGCCGAAAAGCGGCAACGTATTGATAGACCCTCCTGCCGTATCAGACCCATTGGAAATAGTTGATTCCGCCCGCGGTGTAAGCTCGTCAGTTTTTTGTGCCGTTGTGCTGGAGTGGCCAGCGGTGTCGCCCGAACGTGCCGATGTAATGAACTGTTTAGGCTGAGCTGCCGACAAAAGCGGTAACGCAACTAAAGTCCAGTGGATCAGATTTATTCGAACGTTCATAAAGAGGGGATACAGTACGGGAGTCTGTGTCTCGATAAAACGAAACGCGAATCTAAATTAGTACATAACCTATAAATTACCGCCGTCCTCCGCGTGGTCCAGCCTTTTTTGTTCCCCCTGCTTTACTCGCTGCCGCTACGTTTGCCTTACGGCCTACACCTGCTTTTGGTCGCCCACCTGTCGGTTGTGCCGAAGCTTTCTTCGGACCCGTTAATTTTGATTTGCCTTTCAAACGATCCCTGCCAGCCGGTGGGAGATTTGATGCCTTTTTTTCGTGGAAAGCTCCTCTAAAAGTAGGATCATCCTTTCGGCGTTGCTCGTCAATTTCGCGCAGCATTTCCTGCTGTTCGTCAAAAGGTGTTTCAACGACTTCCACCAAAGGCGGTAAAGGCATCCGGGGAATCGTCATGCGGATAATACGTTCAATCTTCTGCACATGATACTCCTCTGCCATCGTCAGGAACGTAATGGCCTCACCCGTATGGTTCGCCCGGCCCGTCCGCCCGATTCGGTGTACATAATCCTCATAAATCAACGGTAGATCGAAGTTGATAACATGGCTCACCTCGGCCACGTCGATGCCCCGTGCCGCTACGTCTGTCGCCACCAATACCTGGACGTTGCCTTCCTTGAAGGCGTCCATCGCATTCATACGGGTATTCTGGCCTTTGTTGGCGTGAATGACCCGAATCTTCTCGGTTTCAACTACTTTGCGGGCCAGAAACTTATAGATGTTATCCGCAGTGCCCTTCGTTCGGGCAAAAATGATGACTCGTTGAAACGCATCCTTACTGATCAGATAATCCAGCAGGTTAATTTTGGTACGAAAGTTCGGCACTTCGTAAATCACCTGACTAACCATATCCGCCGTTGATGCCTGGGGCGTAACTTCCACTTTAATGGGAGCCTCCAGAAACTCGCCTGACAGGCGTTCAACCCGGCCGCCGAACGTTGCCGAAAACAGCAAATTTTGCCGCTTGGTAGGAATAACCTCCAAAATTGACCGGATTTGAGGCATAAAGCCCATATCCATCATTTTGTCCGCTTCATCCATAACCATCGTACGGATATCTTTCGTCACAATTTCGCCGAGTCGATAAAGATCCATAAACCGACCGGGGGTTGCTACGATAATGTCGACTCCATTTCGCAGTGTTTCAATCTGCGTTTTTGGCCCCAAACCACCATAAAGTGCCAAATGGCGCAGACCCGTGTATTTGCCCAGCTCGCTAACAGCTTCGTTAATCTGCATGGCCAATTCACGCGTTGGCGCCAGAATCAGCGCCCTGGGATTGGTACCCTGAGGATATTTTATTTTCATGAGCAGCGGTAATAGATAAGCCGCTGTTTTGCCCGTGCCCGTTTGAGCAATACCCAGTACATCATGGTTGCCCAAACTCAGCGGAATTGTTTTTTGCTGGATGGGTGTCGGCTCAGTATAGCCAAGGTCGGCCACGGCGTTGAGCAACTGCCGATTTAATTCGAACTGCTCGAAAGAAGTAATTTCCATAAAGTATAGTCAACGGTCGATAGTCAACAGATAGTAGTGTTAGTCTTAGAACAGAGTCTATACTGTCTGCTGACGACTCTTGACTATCGACTTTTAGAACTGTTTCAGTATGCGTTCCACACCGCTAACGTAACCAGAGCCAAACAGATTCACATGAACAAGCAGTGGGTACAGATTATACAAGCCTACACGCTCGTAGAAACCGTCTTCAAGAGGAAACGCTTCATTGTAGGCATCGTAAAAGCGGTCATCAAATCCGCCAAATAATTTAGTGAAAGCAAGTTCGGCTTCGCGAAGACCGTAGTGAACAGCCGGGTCAATCAGGGCGGGTTGTCCATCTTCGTCAACCAATACGTTGCCCGACCACAAATCGCCATGAAGCAGAGCAGGACGTTCGTTCGGAATCAGATCAGGAAGCCGGGCACGGAGTCGTAACAAGGCATCATAAGCCTGCTTGGGTAATAACTCTTTGTATAAAGCTAATCCAGCCTGGGGTAATAATCGATGATCGAAAAAGAAATCAAAGCCATTGGTTGTTAAGGTATTGTCCTGTGGTAACGAGCCAATGTAATTGTCAAAATTCAAGCCAAACTTGGGCTGTGTGTGGGAGTGCAATACGGCCAGCGATTGACCAAGGGTTTCCCAGTAGGTTTCGGTTGGTTTACCAGGATCAATGTAGTCGAGGATCAGATACGCTTTATCCTGATGCTGACCATGACCAATAACCTTGGGAATATGAAGTGCGTCGGTATGTCGGAGTAGGTCAAGGCCACGGGCTTCGGCTTCGAACATAGTCGGCTTTCCCGATACGTTCTGGCTCTGATCCATCTGATTCCACTTGACGAAGAAAACCCCTTCAGACGAAAAGACTTGCGCCGACGTATTGATATCCCCTCCTGACAGAAACTGCATTTCAATTACCTCGACCGTTTGGCCCAGTGCCAGAAACAGGATGCTTTCGAAGAAGGAAAATTGCTCGTCGCCCCAGAAATTCATTCGGTATGAATGTTTATAGTTTTCGGTTTATGGGTAATAAGGTGTAAAGTTGCGCATCGTTGGCGTGATTCACGTACTTTGACCTGTAAATCATATTTCCGTAAGCCGTACATGAACCAGCAAATTCAACATCTGTATACTATCGCCCGAAAGCCCGAACGTCGGATTATTGGTCTCATGTCTGGCACATCGCTCGATGGTCTCGACGTAGCGCTATGCCATATTTCAGGCAGCGGTCCACAAACGCAGGTAGTTATCGAACGCTTCGCGACCGTGCCCTATAAGGAGGATTTAAAGACTGATATACGGACCATATTTGCCAAAGACAAAATCGAATTTGAGCAGCTTTGTTTACTAAATCCCTATATCGGACGGTTGCATGGTCAGATGATTCTCGACTGTTTAAACGAATGGAATATCGAACCTGCTCTAATAGACGTAGTTGCCAGTCATGGCCAAACGGTTTATCACGCTCCTAAAAGTCAGCACCGGCGGGATAAGTTTCCTAATGCTACGTTGCAAATTGGCGATGGTGACCATGTAGCAGCCGTAACGGGCATTATTACGTTTAGTGATTTTCGGCAGAAACACGTAGCACACGGTGGTGAAGGAGCACCACTCGCGGTGTATGGCGATTATTTTATGTTCTCTCAGGCGGGCGAAAATCGTCTGCTGCTCAATATGGGCGGCATTGCAAACTTTACGTACCTACCTGCCGATGAGGATGCCAGCAATGTGTTTACAACTGACACAGGTCCTGGTAATACCCTTTTGGACGCCTATGCCCGGAAGTTTCTGAACAAGGCCTACGACGAAGACGGCAAGCTAGCCGCTCAGGGGCACATTAACGCTGACTTGCTGTTAGCCCTAAAAACGAATCCCTTTTTCGACGCACCCTTTCCAAAAACAACGGGTCCTGAAGTGTTCAATATCAGTTACGTAGAGGCAGCACAAGCTCAAAGTCAGACTATCAACGTAACCCCCGCTGACCTGATGGCTACGCTCGTTCAATTTAGTGCTGATACGATTGCTGACGCCATCAGACGCGTAATACGTCCGGGAGAAAGTTATCGGATCGCCGAACCACGCGTTTACATGAGTGGGGGAGGAGCGCACAATCCTGTACTAACGAGTGCTATCCATCAGCAATTACCGAATTGCACGTTTGGTCACACGGATGATCTGGGCATTAATGGTGATGCAAAAGAAGCAGTACTATTCGCAGTCTTAGCGAATGAAAGTCTGGCTGGGGGCACCACTTCTTTTGGTGATCGGCAGGGCGTTCCGACCGTTTCGATGGGCAAAGTGAGCTTCCCTCGTTAGCTTTTCGGCCGGAAGACCTTCATTAAGGTTTCATTGGTTGTGAGAAACGAACCGCCAATCAGGTCGATGCAATAGGGAATCGCAGGAAACACAACGGATAAGCATTGCCCAATGGCCGTAGGTTTTCCGGGTAGATTTAAGATGAGCGTTTGATTACGGATACCAGCCGTTTGGCGGGATAAAATGGCTGTTGGCACGTAGCGGAGACTTTCCTGGCGCATCAACTCGCCGAAACCGGGTAGCATTTTCTGACAAACGACTTCCGTGGCTTCAGGCGTTACGTCGCGGAGGGCTGGACCGGTGCCACCCGTTGTAACAACTAAACAACAACCTTCGGCGTCGGCCAACTCAATCATTGTCGCTTCAAGCTGATCCTGTTCGTCGGGAATTACCCGATACACGGGTTCCCAGGGAGACGTTAGCCATTCAGTAAGTAAACTGACAACGGCTTTACCCGGAATATCTTCGTAGACACCCGCACTAGCCCGATCCGAAACATTAATAATACCGATTTTAATCATGGGAGGGGAATGAAAAATGAAGCGTGAAAAGTGTAGAATTATTCTGGCTTTGCAGTTCTATTCTACGTTTTTTTACGCTTCATTTTTACTAAGGAAATCAAGGTTTTTTCCGTTTCAGGGCTAAATCATGGGCTGTGTCATAGTACGAACGAAGACTGCTCCAGTCGAATACTTCAGCAATGCTTTCCACGAAATTGCGTTGCTTGATACGATCACGTTGGGCCATTCTGACGAACCGGAACAGAACGTCGGTTAATTGATCGGCGGCCTCGTTGAACGATTGCGTCCGGCGGTTAATCACATAAATGCCCCGGTTCTCGTAGTCACGCATGATTTGCATGATGAAATCGCCAAATCCCGACTGATCGCTGGTTACGGTTGGAATGCCCCGCACAACGCACTCCAGGGGCGTATATCCCCAGGGTTCATAATAGCTCGGGAACACGCCGAGGTGACAACCTCGCACAAACTGGCTGTAATCTAAGCCAAATAAAGGATTGGTCGAGGCAATGAAATCAGGATGATAAACGATCTTGACCCGGTCGTACTCATTATTTACCAGATTGGCTTTCTCAATAAACCGCGTCATATCGTCTTCCTGCACCAGATTGTGGGTGACATAAGGTGGGAGATGCTTGGTTTTCCAGCTTTGCACAGTGCGCCGGAGCCGGAGCCGCCAGTATTCATCCACAAAATTATTCAAATCAGGCAGTGAAGTAGCCTGCGTATTAGATGCGGCTGCGTGAAATAAGCGATCCCCTACCTGTTTTTCGATGCTTTCGCAGGTTTCCTGAATTTCGTCGAGTAAGGCCCGCGAGTGAAGGACATCCGGGTTAATGGATGTATAGGGCTGTTTGGTGACCATGAACATCACAATTGTCATGTCCATATTCGCTTCCCGCATCCGGTAGTTCAGGCGAGCGAGGGCTTCGAGGGTAAGATCATACCCTTTATTTGAAAACTCAAACCGACCCGATGTGAAGAAGTAAAGCGTTTTTTCCAGATCGAAGGAATAGCTCTGAAAAAAGTGCCCCATTACAAATTCATGAATCTTTTGCTTATACTGAACGTGTAGATTCTGAAATTCGTGGACGGCCGCAAATCGCGTAACGTTCAAACCATTCGGTAAGACCAGATCAGGATTTCGGCCTAAAAATACCTCGCATTCACGAGCCGTTACGTCGCTAACCGTTGTGAAGACGTGCGATTGTAGGGCCGCCAGTCGCTCAATGGTCGCCTGCGTTTCAATATTATAGTGTTGCGCTTCACGCTTCCAATCGAAAAAAGGCAATTTACCATAAAATCCTGGTTCATTCTGAGCGAGGTAGCGTCCCAGCATGGTAGCATGGGTTGTAAAAACCGTGGCCACTTTAACATTATCACGACGCAAATCGGGTAGTCCAGTACTGGCCATCCATTCGTGGAAGTGGGCTACAAAATCGACTCGTTTAGCATGGCCGTCGGCTAGGAGTGTTATAAACATACGAACCATCTCACCGAAGGCAATCGTTTGATTGACAAGGTCTTCAACATACAGTGTTGAGAGTTGATGGTTTAGCCAGAGTTGTGTTTTAATGACGTTGAGTTGATCACTGCCGATGCTGGTAATATCGAATAGCACAACGCGGGGGCGACCCGTAACGAGCCAGTAGCCATACTCAACCCGATAGCCTAATTGACGCATCTTACGAACCGTTTGCCCGATTTCGGTTTCATCGGATTCGGTAATTGGTTCGAATTCAGCCGCTGATCGTTGCGGAAAATAAGGACCCAGTGCTACGTAATTATCGTCCCACTTTTCGACCATTGCTGGTACTTTCGACCGGATAACCGTATATATCCCGCCTACTTGATTACACACCTCCCAGGCGATTTCGAGAAGGAGCTTCCGCTTCGATGTTGAAAATACCGATTCCAATGTAGTTGTGGTTTTTTTTGAGTTCTTGTATGCGTAGTGTTTCTAATTATACCGCCTTTGTAGGGCAATTAAACACTATAAACAATAAAAGAAAAACTTGTTTATTTCAAATAAGACTTTGCGTCCGTTACCTGCGTTTTTTTATTTTGTGACAAGGTGTAGCTGAAGCCGGGCTGAATACTAAAGGCACCATGTTCACCCTTTTTGTTTATGGCTACAAAACCAACTTGTATATCCTTGAAGTCCTGCTTTTTAACAATACGCAGGGCTGCTTCCTCACAAGCTTGCTGAGGAGTTCGTCCCTGGCGCATTAGCTCGACCACCAGAAATGAGCCACAGGTACGCATGACCAATTCGCCCAGACCTGTAGCACAAGCCCCACCAATTTCATTGTCGACAAACAAACCCGCACCAATAATCGGCGAATCACCTACCCGGCCACGCATCTTGTAGGCCAGCCCGCTTGTTGTGCAGGCTCCCGAAATATTGCCCACGCTATCAATGGCCAGCATGCCTATGGTATCGTGACGTTCAATATTCACTATGGGCTTATATTGGGCTGTTTTAAGCCATTCGCGCCATTCCTTTTCTGCCTTTTTAGTAAGTAGATTTTCTTTCTTAAACCCCTGAGATAACGCAAAGTTTAGCGCACCTTCGCCACTGAGCATCACATGGGGCGTTTTTTCCATGACGGCCCGTGCCACAGAGATAGGATGCATGATATGTTCCAGAAACGTCACGGAGCCCGCATTTCCTTTGTCATCCATAATACAGGCATCGAGTGTTACGTGTCCATCCCGATCCGGGCGACCACCATAGCCAACGGTCATATCATCAGGATCTGCTTCGGGAATACGAACCCCTGCTTCAACGGCATCTAACGCCCTACCACCGCGTTCCAGCACGACTTGTGCTGCCTCTGTGGCTTTAACCCGATCCCAGGTCGCAATGGCCAAGGGTCTAACTACCAGAGAGCTAGCCTTTGTGTGGCTACCAACTGATTTAAAGGCGCTAAATGATAAGGAAGGTAGTAGCCCTGCCAGTGAGCTAAGGGTTAGAAAACGGCGTCGATTAACCATAGGTAGGTGGGTTGTGGCCCAAAATAAAGGAATAAACAGTTGGCATTTACTACTTTTGGGCGATTTCTTCAAAACCCTATATGCCGGTTCCTGCCAAACATATGCTGCTCATGGATGGTCCTGATGATAGGGCCTGATTTATCTTGCTACGTAGCAGTTGTTCCATTCCATCATGGTTTGAATAGTATCTGTAATGGTGAGTGTGAGTACACCAGTACGATTTCTTATGTGATCGGCAAAGGAGCAGAGAGAAATGACTTACCTAAGCTTTTGGAATTAGTCGTCAGTAACTGCGTGTTTATTTCAGGAAACCGGCTGATCGTGTTGTAGTGGGGGTAGAAATCCGCTAGCTGGATACTAGTTTAAATAACTTAGGCTAGTGGGTTTTCCCCTGCACTACCGAAATAATTGCTCGAATCTTTGCCTCATCAGTCTCAATGTGCTCATATTCGCCGGGTAAACTTGACGCCATGGATACCGACGGTTGACGATATATCATCTGGCTATCTTCTTTTGTACCACCACTCAGATGAAGCGCATCAACGCCCGCGTCAATAAATAAGGGAGCGTTTTGGGCATTTACGCCTGCACCTGCCATAATTTCGATACGTCCGGCTGCGGCTTCTGTCAACTGTTTTAATATAGATATTCCCGCTTCGGCAGTTTGATGCTGGCCGGACGTCAGCATCCTGACAGCTCCTGTACGTATGATTGCTTCCAACGCTTCCAACGGATCACGTGTCATGTCGAAGGCGCGGTGGAACGTAACGGGTAGCGGTCTGGCTACGTCAATAAGATATCGGGTCTGGGCTTCATCGATGGTGCCGTCAGTTTGTAATACGCCCAGCACAATCCCATCGGCGCCCACTGATTTTGCTGTCAAAATATCGGCTTTCATGACAGCTAGTTCGGTTTCGGAATAGATAAAATCCCCCCCACGCGGTCGAATCATAACATAAAACGGAATTGCCAGGTGCTGGCGAGCTAATTGAATCAAACCCGCGCTTGGCGTAGTGCCCCCTTCGGCCAGGCCACCGCACAACTCAATTCGCCCGGCTCCTGCCCGTTGAGCCGTTAGACACGATTCAAGCGAATAGGCACATACTTCAACAATCATGAGCAGATAATAAGGGGGGTGAAAATGGGAAATTAGACGTAGTGCGAAATAAACAGACGCATGGATAAGTTTTGTATCTAAAAATTTATTTAATTGAAACAAACAAACGCCGTTACAGTACGTTAATGGCCTAAATCCCCGGAGAATAAAGGCTGAGAAACATTTTTGCGAAAAATAGCTTGGATATTAACTGTTTTTTTACTTTTGCACCCTCATTGGAAATAGAGTCATTAAAATACGGAACACAACTATGTACTGGACACTCGAACTAGCATCCTATCTGGAAGATGCTCCCTGGCCCGCAACCAAAGACGAACTGATTGACTATTCAATTCGCTCTGGTGCCCCACTTGAAGTTGTAGAGAACCTACAGGAACTCGAAGATGACGGTCAACCTTATGAAAGCATTGAAGAAATCTGGCCGGATTACCCAACCAAAGATGATTTCTTTTTCAACGAAGACGAATATTAAGAACCAGGGAATTCCCCACAAAAAAAGGCGTGATCCAAAACCATCGGATTACGCCTTTTTTGCTTAATACAAGCTTGATTATGTCGTTGCCTTAGACTTGCTTTCAGTCGCTGGGTTCTTCATTGGTTTATCGTATCTCTTAGGCGCGTATAGAAAGCCAAATGCCTGCGCACCTTCTTTAGAATGGACCTTATGGTGGACGTAGTGCGCCCGCATAATACGCTGCATGTACCGGCCAGTCGTGTCAATTTTGACTTTCACACGCCGGTGAACAATAATGTCGTGGAATATAAAGTAGAAGAGGCCGTAGAGCGTTACGCCCGCGCCAATCCAGGTCAGAAAGTCTAATTCAGGATAAGCAACCCCCGTACCAATCAGCCCGATGGCCGTTGCTGCGAACACTACCGCAAATAAATCGTTAAGTTCAAAAAAACCTTTGTGGTGATTATGATGGTCGCGGTGCCAGCTCCACAAAAAACCATGCATGACGTACTTGTGCGTAAACCACGCCACGCCTTCCATAAAGAGGAAAGTCCCTACAACTAAAACAACGTTTACCAGCATTTTTGCGTTTCTAATAGGAGTACAGTAGTAAATAGGCTAGCTAATCTAACCCTATCACCAACTACTCAATACATATCCATTAACGGTTTAGCGAACCGAAAAGTTGAGGTCATTTTACCGACTTTTCACGTTTACGAGAGGAAGCTGACCGAATACTTGCAAGATTGTGGGAAAGCTGTATCTTTATCCCAATTCGGTACTCAACCAGATGACCCCATCGGTTATGGACTATCAAGCACTCAAAAACCTGGTGAAACGGGGAGAGGGTAGCAATTTAGAGTTCAAGCTGAAAACAAATCATCCCGAGAAAATCATTCGGGGCGTGGTTGCCTTCGCTAATACAAACGGCGGCATCATGCTTATCGGCGTCGGCGACGACAAGAAGATTCCGGGATTGAAATACGCCGATGAGGACGAATACCTGCTCGTCCGGGCGATTAATAAATTTTGTTTTCCGCGAATTTCGTACACGATCGATCGTGTGCAACTCTACGACGAGCGCGAAGTGCTTGTTATTCGGGTGCCTCGAAGCCCCACTCGTCCGCACTACATTATTCCCGATCCGGATAATCCCGACGACAAAAAAGCGTACGTACGAGTCGGTGATAAATCGGTGCAGGCCAGCCGTGAAGTTCGGGAGATCCTCAAAGGTGAACAGGCGGATCGCGACATTCGGTTTAACTACGGCGAGAAAGAGCATAAGCTCATGCAGCACCTCGGCGAACACAATAGCATTACGGTCGATCTATTCGCATCCATCGCAGGCGTATCCCGGCGGATTGCCTCCAGAACGCTCGTGCTGCTGGTGCTGGCGAATGTGCTGGAGATTCACCCCAGCGACGTAGTAGACCAATATACACCGCGTGCGGTGCAGTGATTTTTTGAAAAAGTACCGTAAATGTTGGGAAAGTCTTACTTTGGTATGCTTACGAGTAAAGCATACCAAAACAGACGACCATGACCCAGCCCGTACCGACGCATAAACCCTTCGTCCCCGCCACAGAATCGCCCGCTGAGTTTACGCTCAAAGCTATTATTACCGGTGCGGTCTTCGGTGTATTATTTGGGGCGGCAACGGTCTATTTATCCCTCAAGGCCGGGCTGTCGGTATCCGCTTCCATTCCCATCGCGGTCCTGGCCATTTCGCTTGGTCGGCGATTTCTAAACACGACCATTCTCGAAAACAACATTATCCAGACAACTGGCTCGGCGGGGGAGAGCATTGCGTCGGGCGTGGTCTTCACGATGCCGGGTTTTTTATTTCTGACAAATGGTTCTGGCGCTGATTTCTTCAACTACTGGACTATTCTGACGCTGGCAATTCTAGGCGGCCTGATTGGTACGCTGATGATGATTCCACTACGTCGGTCGCTGATTGTGCAGGAACATGGTACGTTGCCGTATCCGGAAGGTACTGCCTGCGCGTCGGTGCTGATTGCGGGCGAAAAAGGTGGTGATTTTGCCAAAACGGCTTATCAGGGTCTGGGTGCGGCTTTGCTGTACGCGGTATTGCAGAAGGTATTACACGTAATTGCTGAAGTGCCGGTTTGGGCGACAAAACAATCGAATCGCTATTTCCCATCGGCACAGGTTGCGGGCGAAATTACTCCGGAGTACCTGGGCGTTGGGTATATCATCGGCTTCCGGATTTCAGCGGTATTGGTCGGTGGCGGGATTCTGGCCTGGTTGGGGCTGATTCCTTTACT
This sequence comes from Spirosoma endophyticum, assembly GCF_900112365.1. Classification (GTDB taxonomy): domain Bacteria; phylum Bacteroidota; class Bacteroidia; order Cytophagales; family Spirosomataceae; genus Spirosoma; species Spirosoma endophyticum. The sequence goes on from NZ_FOLQ01000003.1 coordinate 360,688, forward strand.
GGCATCTGTCGTGCCGGGCGATACCATTGCCTTACAGCTTCAGAAACTTGGTTATCTTGATGATCTACAAAAAGTGGGCGGACCAGGCGGCTGGAACCCCGCTACGCATACGTTTGCTGATACAGCTGCAGCTATCTATCGAGCTTATATCCGGCAAATTGGCGCGGGAGCGGTAACGGCAGGTGGTTTTATGACGCTGATAAAAACCATTCCAACGATAGTTTCATCGTTTAAACAAAGCTTTACCAAATCATCTGTCAGCGCGATGGAAACCGAAGAAGCGTTGAGCGAAAGCAATCGTACACCCCGTACTGAACAGGATCTGAGTGTACGTATCGTTATTATTGGCAGTATTGTCCTAACGGCCCTGATGGTGGTACTTCCGCAAATTCCCGGCGACTCAATTCTAACCAAGTTGCTGATTGCCATACTCGTCATTGTCTTTGGTTTCTTTTTCGTTACCGTCGCCAGTCGTATTGTAGGCCTGATAGGATCGAGTTCGTCGCCGGTGTCGGGCATGACCATTGCTACGATCATGGGAACATCGCTTGTTTTTATTGGCTTCGGCCTGACAGGAAAAGTGTATGAACCAGCGGTTCTGGTAGTGGGCAGCATGATTTGCGTGGCGGCTGCTAATGCGGGCGGTACGTCGCAGGATCTTAAAACGGGTTATCTGGTTGGCGCTACGCCCAAATATCAGCAGATGGCGCTGTTTATTGGTGTTATTGTATCCTCGTTGGTCGTTGGAGCAACCGTGAAAATCCTGGACACACCCACCCCTGATTTACTGGCGCAGGGAATAACCCATGCCATTGGCTCCGATAAATTTCCGGCTCCGCAGGGAACACTCATGGCTACGCTTATTAAAGGTTTATTGTCGTTCAATCTCGATTGGCAATTTGTGTTGGTGGGCGCTTTTATTGCCTTTGTCTTTGAGCTGGTTGGTGTTAGTGCGCTGGCATTTGCCGTAGGACTTTATCTACCTCTTTCCACTACGTTGCCCATTTTCGCGGGCGGCCTTGTCAAGTATATTGTTGACTGGAACGCCAAGCGCAAGGGAACCGTCGAAGAAGATGCGGATTTAGGAAAAGGTAACCTTTTTGCAACGGGGTTGGTAGCGGGTGGTGCGCTAGCGGGCGTCGCCGTGGCCTTGCTTTCCGTAAATGATTCGATTTATAATGGGCTGGCGTCACTGACGCTGGAGCCCGCACTGGCCGGTTCGCTGGGCGAAGGGGGGTATATGCTACTGGGTGCCTTGGCTTTTGCGGGGCTGGCGGGTTTGTTGTGGAGAATAGCGGAGGGAAGACAGAATTCGTAACAGGCTTGCCTACCGCGCTTGCCCTGCTTTCTTCAATAACTCCACAACTTTTTCTACCGGCAGTTGCTCCACGGTGTGGTTCTGATCGCCCATAAGTGTTTGGGCGGCAAAGAGCGAATTGACAATCGCTTCTTCGGTGGCTTCGATGGCGGCCATGAACAGCGGTGATACGTTGTCGTTACGCAATACCTTCATCTCGTCAACCGTATTTTTAGTTGTGTGAGGTATGGTATACGCCGTTGATACCGCAATGACATAATCTCCGCTACCGTTGGACGCGATGCCACCCGTGCGGGCCAGACCCATAAACGCCCGTTTGGCTAAGCGTTTTAAGTTGCGGGCATCCAGCGGAGCATCCGTCAGTACGACCATCATGCAGGAGCCGTCCAGATTTTCTTTGAACTCAAACTTCCCTAAAGCGACCCCAATCGGTACCCCGGCGATTTTTAACTCACCACCAAAGTTCGTTTGCACCAACGCGCCAACCGTGTAGCCACCCAGCGATGCGGGTAATTTCCGGGACGACGTACCAATGCCACCTTTGAAACCAAAGCAAATCGTTCCTGTTCCTGCCCCAACATTTCCTTCCTCGACCGCTCCCGTTTTGGCTTGCCGAATGGCATCCAGTACGTGCTGTCTCGTTATGTGGCGACCGCGGATGTCGTTGAGATAACCATCGTTCGTTTCGCCCACCACCGAATTGACTGAGCGAACATTTTCATTGTCTTTCATGGTCAGGGTGTAGTCGATCAGGGCGTCTGAAGCGGTGGGAACGCTCAACGTATTTGTCAGGATAATGGGGGTTTCGAGCGTGCCGAGTTCTTCCACCTGACTATAGCCCGCCAGTTTGCCAAAGCCATTTCCGATATAAATGGCTGCCGGACTTTTCTGCTGGAACTGGTTTCCATTGTGCGGCAAAATCGCCGTGACACCCGTACGAATGTTCTGGCCTTGTTTCAATGTCACCTGCCCTACCCGAACGCCTGCTACGTCGGTGATGGCATTAAGCGGGCCCGTAGGCAGCACCCCGAACTGAATGCCGTAGTCGCGGGGACGTTTGGGTGTCTGGGCCATCGTGGGCTGGATAAGGAAAAATAAACAGGCGATAAGAAAATGATGGCGGTAAAGAATTGACATACCGTTGGGCGATTAAGGTGGCTAATTTACAGCAGGCCGTATCAATTGTAGAAATAAATACGGCCTGTATGCACATTGTATTGATTGGTAGCCAGACGAAACAACCGATTCTCCTGCTCGTTCTTAACGTATAGGCCCGGTAAACACAATTGTTGGGCCTCAAATTCTGAAATAGATTATGCCCATTTTTTCGGCACAACAAGAATCGCATCGGTTTCGCTCGTTTCCAGGGCTTTGGCTGCTTAGTTTGATGTTATTTTCAATGCAGGTTCAGGCTCAGGACACGCTTGTTCATCTGCATGTAACGTATCCCGTGTCTCGGATGGTCGTTCAGCGGGACAACAATAACCAGGCAATTGTTCAGGTTGCCGGGAGTTATGATCAGCCTATCGACGTAGTTCAGGCACGTGCCGTTCCCCGGGTGGCTGGTCAGGGAACGACAACCGACTGGGCTCCGCTAACCATCAGCAAGGGGCAGTTTTCGGGGACGCTCACCGTAAAAGGCGGCTGGTACCAGCTTGAGGTACGGTCATTAAAAGGTAATCAGCAGATCGGTTCAGATACCCTGGATCGGTTTGGTGTTGGTGAAGTATTCGCGATCGTCGGTCATTCGGATGCGCAGGGATCGGATTGTATTATAAATGGTGTCAATCGGTGTCCAACGCTGGAAGGGGCGACTGATGACCGGGTAACAGTCGTTGGGCTGGATCAATCCAGCCCAGAATTTAAAAAATACCTTGAAACCGCCGATTCCCGTTACTTGCCTGGGTTGGTTTTCAGTCAACTGACAACCTTCGGCGGCATTGCTCCTTTTGCTAAAATAGCCTGGTTCTGGGGTCACATGGGTGACGCACTTGTGCAACGGATCAACGTACCAGTTCTGCTCTACAATGCTGGATTTGGCGGCTCTAATATGGAGCAGACCTATAAGTCAGCGTATGATATTCCCTTTAAACACGACTTTGTGGTCTATAGTCTGCGGATGCCTTACGTCAACATTCGTAACCTGATGAATCTCTACGTACCAGCAACGGGGCTTCGGGCTATCCTGCTCAATCATGGTGCCAATGATCAGGCGAGTGGTACCGACGACATTGTGACGTGGCATTACGGGGTTATCGACAAAGTACGACAGGAATTCAATATGCCTGATTTGGGCTGGATTGTAGCACTGGCGTCATTTTTCAACGCACCGCATGAAAATGTGCGAAAGGCTCAATTTCAGGTTATCAACCGGGCCAATTATCAGACCTATCAGGGTCCGGATCTAGACAACATCAATTCGCGGGAGGATATGCCCGATGGCGGTCATTACTCACCGGCTGGTCAACTAAAGGTTGGCGAAGCCTGGGCCAATGCCATTACGGATACGTATCTGCAAACGATTCAGCCCTATCCGGCGCAAACCCAGCCGTTGAATACGATCACATGCGCGGGGAATCAACAACTCACGTTGACCGCTCCCGCTGGTTACGAGTATGACTGGAGTACGGGTAATAGCGATCGTTCATTGACTGTGGGCGCTGGCGAGTACTCAGCCCGGATACGAGCATCACAGCAGACTGTCTATTTCCCCCCGGCGGTCGTTGTACCAACAAATGCCAATCCGACTGTTTATGCGTGTAAAACAGACAGCACGGGTGTTCGCTAAGTCATCATAGGTAGTAACAGGTCAATTTTATCACATCATTTGTCAGCCACTATTTATAAACTAATTGTATTTTGCGAATCTATAATTAAGTTTATCTAATTATAGGCTCTATAGAAACCAGTTGTTTTAATCACCAGTGGCCAGTCTACCATCTTCCTGGATCAATTCCAACGATCAGCAACTTTGGCGCGGCCTGCGCGAAGGGAATGAACTGGCATTTACGGCTATTTTTGACCGATACCATCGGACACTCTACAATTATGGGAGCAAACTTGCTGCCGATTCGGCACTTATCGAAGATGCTGTTCAGGAGGTATTTATCGATGTCTGGCGCATGCGGGCTTCCTTATCCGAAGACATTCTATCCATAAAATTTTATTTATACCGTTCACTACGTCGCCGGATTCAACGGATTCAGGGAAAATACCAATCCAGCGAAAATATAGACGAGATTGCCGACGAAGAGGCTACGCCGATGTCAATCACCGAAGAAACGGTGCAGATTGAACAGGAGTCCAAAGCGATGCTCACCCGACGTATTCAGGAACTATTAGCCCATTTGCCCAAACGGCAGGCAGAAGCGCTCACGCTTTATTACTACGACGACTTTAGCATTAGCCAAATCGCCCAGATTATGGACGTCAACGAGAAGTCGGTTCGCAATTTCATTCACCGGGCACTCACGTCATTACGTCAAAGCCGCAACTGGCTTATCGGCTCACTACTGATTTCCTGGCTATTGTTGAGCATGTGATATTTTTTAGAAATATTTCTCTCTAAAAAAGAGGTCAACCGATCATTTTCTGCTTCTTTCTTAATGAAGGGGGAATAGTTCTATAACTTCTTGTGTAGATACCCTTTACTCAAGCTATGAAACAAGCCTCCTTTTCACTGGTAGATTTTCTGGAAGACCCGGATTTTGTCGCCTGGGTAAAACATCCGGACGAAAATCAGAACGCCTATTGGCAGCAATTCCTGGTGGCTTATCCGGATAAAAAAGCAGTCGTTGAGACAGCTCGTCATTACGTGCTGGTATTGGTGGAGCAAACGGGCCAAAATCTGCCATCGGCGGCTCAAAGTCAATCGATGCGCGAGACGATTCAGAAACAGGTACGAGAAGAAAAACGTAGCACACCTTTCATTCGGGCGACCAGAACCAGCTGGAACTGGATGCAGATGGCCGCTACGGTTGCACTTGTGCTGGGTTTGGCCGTAACGGCCTATTGGTATAGCCAGAGAAACGCGAATCAATCCGAAAGTTATCAGCAATTTGTGCAGGCTACTCCGAAGGGTAGTTCCCTACACGAAACACGTAACGATACCGACAAGCCAATGACGATCTTGCTGAGCGATGGCAGCTCGGTCGTGCTTCAGGCGGGCAGTCGTCTGAGTTATCCCGATACATTCCAGCGACGTGAGGTATATCTTGTCGGGAAAGCTTTTTTTGAAGTCGTTAAAGATCCGACCCGCCCGTTTTTGGTATACACACGCGGTGTTGCTACTAAAGTGCTGGGAACCAGCTTTATGGTTGATGCGCCAGAATCAGATCAACCCATAAAAGTGGCCGTAAAAACGGGTAAAGTTGCTGTTTATGCCTTGGAAGAGTCGCCGACTGTTCGTGAAAAAGCCATCGATCCCGCGCTGGATGGTATGGTGCTAACGCCCAATCAGAGTGCTGAATACATGGCCGAAAGCCATCGTTTGGTCCGCACGCCCGATACAGTTTCAGCGTTTACGCAACCCGATATACAAGTTGTTGCTAAACAGTCTTTTGACTTTGATGAAACTCCCATATCAGACGTATTTAAAACGCTTGAGCTTGCCTACGGGGTTCACATCAGCTATGATGAGTCATTGCTGGGAGAATGCCCACTATCGGCGTCGCTCGTAGGGCAACCACTCGATGAAAAACTATCGGTGATCTGTAAAGCGCTGGAAGCCCAATACACGGTTCAGGGCAATCAGGTGGTTATTACGGGTGGCCAACGTTGCCAATAATTCGTATAGTATTCCTAAATCCTAACTCTTTTTACACGTACATGAACATCTCTCCCAATTAAAAAAGGTCAGCCATGTTCCCGCATAGCTGACCCCAATAACTCCCCCTTACTTACTGACCTGACAAGCCGAAGTCATTCACTGACAATGAATGGATTAGGGGGGATTTTGTCGAATTTTTCGTTCACCCAACAAATCCGTACAAATGTATGAAAAAACTGCAACTGGCAGATGACCGTCTCCTAGCACTCATGCGTATCACTTTTATCCAATGGTTTCTGGTCTGTGCGTTAGCCGGAATTTCGTGGGCACGTGATGGGAAGGCCCAGCAACTCCTCGATCAGAAGATTACGATTCTGGTTGAGGGGCAGAATGTTAAAAAAGTGCTGCATCAGATTGAAAAACAGGCTGATGTGCGATTTGTATTCAGTTCTCAACTTATTCAATCGGATCGTAAAATATCGGTACGTAGCCAGGCCGAACCGCTTGTTGATCTCTTGAATCGTGTCCTGAAACCGCTTCAGCTAACGTATGAAGTAAGTGGAAATAACATCGTTATCCGCCCCGATCGCCCAGCTAAACCCATTCCGGCCGATATTGACCAAACTGCGATGCCCGCAACAACAGAATCCGTTCTTAGGTCAGTTGCCGGAACCGTAACCGACCCGAAAGGCGAAACGCTGCCGGGCGTTAACGTACTGGTGAAGGGCACACAGCGAGGCACGACAACCGATGCACAGGGGCAGTTTAAAATAGACATGGCCGATACTGAAGCGACCCTGGTTTTCAGCTTTGTCGGTTATCTGAAGCAGGAAGTCCTCGTTGGCAATCAAACGACTCTTGCGGTCGTGTTGGCTACTGATGACAAATCGTTGGCAGAAGTCGTTGTCGTGGGGTATGGAACGCAGAAACGGTCGGATGTTACGTCGGCCATTGCGTCGGTGCCGATGGGCGAAATTCGGGATATGCCCGTTTCGAACGTAGCAAACGCCTTGCAGGGGAAAATTCCGGGGGTTATCATTCAGCAAAGCAGCGGTGCACCGGGTAGTACACCCGCTATTAAAGTCAGGGGATTTGGCTCCATCAGCGCCGGTACGTCGCCATTGATTGTGGTTGATGGGAATATTGTAGGGTCCGGTGTATTTGGTCTGCTGAACAGCATTGATATTGAAAGCATCGACGTATTGAAAGATGCGTCGTCTACCGCAATTTATGGGTCGAAAGGATCGAATGGCGTGTTGCTGGTGACCACTAAACGCGGTAAACCCGGACGTACCAATGTTAATTTCGATGTGTATACGGGTTTTCAGGAAGTCAGCAAGAAAATTGATTTGCTGAATTCACAGCAATACGCGGATTTTGCCAAAGAGGGTTCTAATAATGCGTATCTGGACAACGTACCGGGTGCAAAAATAACCGATCCAAACAACGTTCGACCAGCGAGTTATCTGCGCTACCGGTATCCCCGGGGTGATCTGTTTGAGTGGTTTAACTACGACGACCCCGCTAAAGTAGCGGCCTTGCCGTATACCGACTTTCAGGATCAGATTTTCCGAAAAGCCAAGATGAGCAGCTATCAACTGTCGATTTCTGGCGGTACTGAAAAGGTACGGTACCTGGTGAGTGGGAGTTACCTGAAACAGGATGGAATTATCCTGAAATCATCGCTGGACCGCTATATTTTTCGGGCCAATGTCGAAGTAAACCTGCTACCAAAACTCAAGATTGGCCTGAATCTGAACCCATCATTCAAGACAACCCAGGAAGTAACGGCCGAAAATCAGTGGTTCAATCAGGGCATCATTACGGCCGCTCTGGCCGCTATTCCGATGGCCCCGACCTATGCCGCCGATGGATCGTATTCGTCGCAGCTGGCGCTGGCGGCACCCTACAACCTGCCGGGCGTGACCAATCCGTTGGCAAATATCATGGAGTACAACAGCCCCTACACATCGGCTAATTTGCTGGGAAACATGTATGCTGATTATGGTTTCTTGACCAATTTCAATTACCGGGCATCGGCCAATATCAATTTTGGCGACAACCGGCGTAATACGTATCGTAGCTCCAGAATGCCGTTGAGTAACCTGTTGCCGCCAACTACGGCGATGGGAACGACCTATTCTGATCAGAGTATAAACTTGCTGTTCAACCAGGTACTCAGTTACACCAAGAGCATTAATTCTGTACACAACTTCGAAGCGCTGGTCGGGATGGAAGCGACGTCGACTAAGTTTCAGTCGAGCAGTTCCTCGGCGAGTTCGTACGCTAATGATGTCGTCGAAACGCTGAATGCCAGCGCTTCGGGCTCGACAACAACGGCATGGTCATTCAAAGCGGCCAATGCCTCGGTTTCCTATTTTGCCCGCGCCAACTACAATTACAAGGGCAAGTATTTGGCTAACATTTCGGTTCGTCGGGATGGCTCGTCCATCTTCGGACCGGAGAATCGCTGGGGTACGTTTCCAGCGGGTTCGCTGGGCTGGCGAATTAGTGAAGAGCCGTTTATGAAAAATATACGCGCTATTTCAGAAACTAAACTACGAGCTAGTTACGGCCTTTCAGGGAATAATGCCTTCGCCGATAATTACCCCTACGTAGCGCTGTTACGGCCTGATAATTACAGTTTTAACAATAATCTGGTCAACGGTCTAGCCCCGTCTACGTTAGGAAACGCTAAACTGGGCTGGGAAAAAAACCAGCAATTTGATGCTGGTATCGATGTAGGTCTTTTTAATAACCGCATTTACCTGATCGTCGATTACTATCATCGCATCACGAAAGACCTGTTGTTATCGGTGAATGTGCCGTCGCTCACGGGTTTCACGACGGCCTACAAAAATATCGGTAAGATGGAGAATCAGGGGTGGGAGTTCGCCATCAATACCCGCAATTTCACCAAGGGATTTATCTGGAACACGACGGTCAATTTGTCCTTCAACCGAAACAAGGTGCTGGCGCTTGGCCCCAACGGTGACCCAATCCGAACGGCAAGTGGTAGCATCAGCGACCTGAATATTACGCAGATCGGCTCACCCATTGGCAGTTTTTACGGCTACAAGCAACTCGGAATTTTCCAGAACCAGGCTGATCTGGACGCAAATCCGCATGATGCTACGTCCCGGCCCGGCGATGTGAAATATGCCGATATCGACGGTGATGGCAAAATCACCGCAAATGACCGGACGATTCTAGGCAACAACCAGCCCGATTTTATTTACGGCTTAACGAATTCGTTCAGCTACAAAGGCTTTGATCTGAACATCACGATTCAGGGGACGCAGGGTGGTAAAATCCTCAATCTGGGACGCCGGTATTATGACAATATGGAAGGCAACCAGAACCAAATGACGACGGCCTTGCGTCGCTGGCGTTCGGAAAGCGAGCCGGGCGATGGGATAACACCCCGCGCCAACGAACGTAGCACGGGCAACAACAACGCCATCTCGTCGCGCTGGGTTGAAGATGCCAGCTATTTGCGGATTCAGAACGTCAGCTTAGGCTATCGGCTACCAACCGCCCTGATCAATAAAGCCAAACTTCAGCAGGTACGGATCTATGTGTCGGCACAAAATCTGCACACGTTCACAAAATACCTTAATTACAGTCCCGAAGTAAGCAACTACGAAAGTCCGCTATCGGCCGGAATTGACTACGGGGCGTATCCGTTGGCCCGAACCGTAACCTTTGGCATTAGTGCAGGATTTTAAACTCGTAACGACCTTTCAATCATGAAGTTATATAAAATTCTTACTTTCCTTCTGACTGGTCTGTTCATCAGTTCATGTAGTCAGCAATACCTGGATTTAAATCCCATATCGAACGCTACGACGGACAATTTTTACAAAACGGGCGACGATATTCGAAACGCCGTAAGTGGTAGTTATGCCGCGCTACAAGCCGATGGTATTATTGGGAACAGCTACGTTTTTGGCGAAATAGCGTCAGATAATACGTTGCCCGTTGCGTCTGGCTCTATCACCGATCAGGATGAATTTGATCGCTTTTATATCAAAACCACGAATCCGTACATCAACGGTCGGTGGAATGATTCGTATTCAGCCATTGCTCGATTCAATACGATTCTGGATAAAGTTGGCGGCATCACGATGGACGAAAGCCTCAAGAGCCGCTACGTTGGGGAAGTGAAATTTCTGCGCGGGCTGGTTTATTTCTACCTGGTTCAAACGTTCGGGGATGTGCCGCTGGTCACCAAAGCCATCAACGATCCCGACGAAGGATATGCCTACACACGCAATCCGAAAGCAGAGGTATACGCGCAAATTGAGAAAGATCTTTCAGAAGCCGATGGCGTGTTGCCCACTACGTATACGGGAGCCGATATTGGCCGGGCAACGAAAGGTGCTGCTAAAGCACTGTTAGGCAAAGTGTTGCTTACGGAAAAGAAGTATCCGCAGGCGGTTGCCAAACTTAAGGAGGTCATTGACCTGAACGTTTACACGATTCTGCCCAGCTATGTCGACGTGTTTAGAGTGGCGAATAAAAACCACAAAGAGTCGGTGTTTGATGTGCAGTACAAATCGGGTGGAGCGGGCGAGGGCAACCCCTGGCCTAACCTGTTTGCCCCGCAGAATTCGGGAAACGCGGTCATTAACTTCAGTGGAAACGGCAACAACCAACCCACCGACGATCTGGTGAAATCGTTCGAAGCGGGCGACGTTCGTAAAGATTTATCGCTCGCTACGTCCTATGTCAATGCCAGTGGGCAAACGGTACAGGCCAGCTACGTGAAGAAGTATTTCGACACGCCAGTCGTCAATAACGACAATGGCAACAACATCCCGGTTATTCGGTACGCCGACGTTTTGCTGATGTATGCCGAAAGCTTAAACGAAGTAGGTTATCAGGCAACGGGTCCGGCACTTACGTACCTGAATCAGATTCGGACTCGGGCCGGTTTGAAAGCTAAAACCACGGCCGATATTCCAGATCAGCAATCATTCCGGTTAGCGATGGAACAGGAACGGCGGGTTGAGTTTGCCTTCGAAGGACAACGCTGGTTCGATTTAGTACGTACCGGTCGGGCGATTGCTGTCATGAACAGTAAGAAAGATCAGATTCGCCTGGTCAATCTTCTGACCGACAATAATTTAGTATTTCCCATTCCACAAAGCCAGATTGACATAAATAAAGATAAAATCAAGCAGAATCCGGGGTATTAAATGGACGTAGTAGGCTTTTGTTAGAACTACCCCCAACCCCCTGAAGGGGGCTTCCCTCATACTCGGCTAAAGTCCCCTTCAGGGGGTTGGGGGTAGTTCTAGACTAGTAGTAAGTTTTTTTGCAGACAGGTTCTAATCAAAACACGAATGAACAGACGGGAAGCAGTAACGCGGGTTGCCTGGATGCTGGGCGGAGTTTTTTCAGCCCCAACGCTACAGGCCATGAACAGATGGGAGCAAATCGCTATGTCTGGAACGCCACGCAGTCAGATAGGGGCGTTTTTGAACGAGACGCAGCACGCGATTATGGCCCGAGTTGCCGACTTAATCATACCTCATACCGATACCGTTGGAGCGCTCGATGTCGGCGTGCCCGACTTTATTGAGATCATGCTTCGAGACTGCTACAAAAAGCCCGCGCAGGATTTATTCCTGGCCGGTCTTGGTGATCTTGACCAGAAAGGTTTCCTGACATTGTCGCCTGATCAACAGATTGCTACGTTAACGAAGATTGAGGCCGAAGCGCAGAAAAGTACGAATCCATCGTTCTGGCAATTGATTAAAGAGCAGACGTTGCTGGGCTATTTTACGTCGGAAGGGGGCATTAAAGCATCGTTTGATTATCAGCCCATTCCCGGAAAATTTGAGGCTATCAAGATCAAGCCTGGCCAAAAAGATTTCATGTACGGCAATCAGGCCTAAGCCAGTCATCAACCGTACCAAAAGCCAAGACTATGAATCTGAACATACAAGCAGAAAAAGACCAGACATACGACGCCATTGTCGTTGGATCAGGCATGACCGGTGGCTGGGCCGCGAAGGAACTAGCCGAAAAAGGGTTGAAGGTGCTGGTGCTCGAACGGGGCTACGAACTCAAGCACGTCGAAGATTATAAAACAGCCTTCAAAGATCCCTGGGAGTTCGAACACCGGGGCAAAATCTCCAACGTAGCGGCTGAGGAACATTACGCTACGATGTATTTCTCGGCCAAAGAAGGCTCGCAATACCTGTACACGAACGACAAAGAAAACCCGTACATCCAGAAACGTCCCTTCAACTGGATTCGGGCGTATCATACCGGCGGTAAGTCGCTGTTGTGGGGCAAGCATACGTATCGCTGGAACCAGGAGGATTTTCTGGCGAATGCCAAGCAGGGGCTTGGGGTCGAGTGGCCGATTGGATACAATGAGTTGGTGCCCTGGTATAACTACGTCGAAAAATTCGTCGGTATCAGCGGTCAGGCCGAGGGTTTGGCCGTGCTGCCGGACAGTAACTTTCTGCCGCCAATGGCCATGACCGCTCCCGAAATTCATTTGAAAAAATCGGTGGCGCAAAAACTGAATCGTCCCATCACCATTGGCCGGGTAGCACACCTGACCAAGCCGGGTCCACAACATACGGCGGTGGGTCGGGCAACCTGCCAGTTCCGAAACCGTTGTTCGCGGGGTTGCCCGTTTGGTGCGTATTTCAGTTCACTGGCCGCTACGTTGCCAGCCGCTCGCCAAACCAACCGGGTGACGATGGTACACAATGCCATTGTGAAGGAAATCATCCTGGATGATAAAGCACAGAAAGCCAAAGGCGTACGGGTGATCGATCAGAATACCATGGAAGTGCGGGAATTCTACGCCAAAGTGATCTTCCTCAATGCAGGCACCATTGGCTCTACGTCCATCCTGATGAACTCGAAATCGGCACGTTTCCCAAATGGACTGGGCAACGACAGCGATCAACTAGGGCGCAACCTGATGGATCACCACTTGGCGATTGGGGCAAGGGCCGACATCGAAGGGTTTGAAAACGACTATTTTTTCGGAGCGCGTCCGGGTAGCTTGTACATCCCCCGCTTCCGTAACTGGGGCAACGACAAACGCAGCTACCTCCGGGGATTTGGTTATCAGGGTGGTGCCAGCCGCGCTGATTATTCGCGAGGGGCTACCGAACCGGGTTTCGGCGCTGATTTTAAGAAAAAAATGACGCAGCCGGGACCGTGGAAAATCAATCTCAGCGGTTTTGGTGAAGTCCTGCCGAATCCAAACAACCGCTTCACGCTCAGCGAAGATCAGAAAGATAAGTGGGGCTTGCCGCAGATCGTTTTCGATGCTGACTTTGGTGAAAATGAACTAGCCATGCGAAAAGACATTATGAACGATGGCGCCGAAATGCTGGAAGCCGCCGGTTTCAAGAACGTAGTGGCCTACGATAATCCCGTCGCGCACATGGGTTTGGGCATCCACGAAATGGGCACGGCACGTATGGGAAAAGACCCCAAAACGTCAATTCTGAACAAGTTCAATCAGGTGCATACCTGCAAAAACGTGTTCGTAACGGATGGATCAGCGATGGCTTCGTCCTCGAACGTAAACCCGTCGCTCACGTATATGGCACTAACCGCCCGTGCCGCTAACCACGCTGTCGAGCAATTAAAAGCGCGAAATCTGTGAGTTAGCTGCTGAGTGCAGTAAGAGACTACGCCGAACTGCCGAATTAATTATGAGAATGCATTACGTTGTTTTCTGGCTGTGTATACTGATTTCGTTTCCTCAATATGTGTCCGCACAAACCAGGGAAACGAAATCAGCCATTGGCATTGCCTTCGATACGACGAGTAAGCCAATACGTTTTGGAATAACCCATTTGGAAAAAGCACTCCAAAAAGCTGGTCAGTCAGTCAAGGTAATTCCGCTTTCGGTGAACGCGGCAACCGCCAATATTTCGATTCGTGTGCTAGCCGATGGAACGGGATCAACACCAGGTAAAGAAGGTTATCAGCTACGTTACCAGAACAATACTCTTCTGATAACGGCGGTCGATGCGACGGGGGCAATGTACGGCGCGATGGATGTGGCCGAGCAAATTCGGATGGGGAAAAGCTGGAAAACGCTTACGTCTAAAAAAGTAAATCCGCATTTTACCGTTCGGGCGTTGAAGGTCAATCTGCCCTGGTCGTCTTACCGGTCTGGCCCGGCCATGGAAGTTCATAAGGACGTATGCCGTGATTTGTCGTACTGGCAGCGGATGCTGGATCAGATGGCCGAGAATCGGTTTAATGTTCTGTCGCTCTGGAACATTCATCCATTCTCATTTATGGTGAAACCCACCAATTTCCCGGAAGCAAACAGCTTTTCGACGAAGGAGATGGCTGACTGGAAGCAGTTCTGGACGAGTCTGTTTCGGATGGCGAAAGAGCGGGGCATCGAGCCGTACATTGTCAACTGGAACATTGCGGTATCACCCGAATTTGCCAAGCACTACGGGGTTAAGGAACGTAACGATACCTCGGCCGTTGTGAAGCGATACACGCGTGAAGTTGTGACGCAGGTTATCAACGAATATCCTGATCTGGCGGGCATTGGCATTACACTAGCCGACTGGATGAGCAACTTCAAAGCCGAAGGCGCTACGTTGCCCGACATGACGCCCAAAGATCGCGAAGACTGGCTTGAGGAAACGATCATAGCCGGTATTAAAGCTGCCAATCGGCCAGTCAAGCTACTGCATCGCTCGGTTCTCTCGGCCGATCCGGGTGAGATGCGACGCGTCATTAACAACGCCCATCTGCCGGATACGACGCTGGTTGAGATCAAGTTTAACTGGTCGCATGGACACTCTACGCCTGTGCTCGCCCTCACGCATGATTCGCATTCGGGTAAGCGGGACGATGGCTACTGGAATCCACTTCCGGCTAATTACCGGGTTCAATGGATGATTCGGAATGAGGATTTTTTCATTCTCCGCTGGGGGCAACCTGATTTTATTCGGCGGCATATTGCGCAAAATACGGCTTCATACGTCAACGGTTATTTCGTTGGTTCTGAGGGATATATTCCGGCAAAAGATTATTCTCATGTCGATAATGCGCACCGGACCTGGACATACGCTTTCGAAAAGCAGTGGCTGTTTTATGAGCTATGGGGGCGTCTGCTCTATGATCCTACTACACCCGATGCCGTATTTGAAGCCAGTTTCGCCCATCGTTATGGATTGAAATCCGGGAAGTTGATGCTGGAAGCGACTGCGGCTGCCAGTCAAATGCCGCTTCGGCTAGCTTCTTTTTACGGGTCTACCTGGGATTATACGTTGTACTCGGAAGGCTTTCTGGCTCCCTTTTCGGCCAGTAAAGGATTTCAGGATGACGTTTCTTCCTTCATTTCGGTCAACGAATTAATCGCTCATTCACCCCTGGACCCGACTTATGTTTCTATCAAAGACTACGTCGATTTGATTCAGGCTAAGAAGACCTTGTCTGCCGGGAAAGTTAGCCCGGTAACCCTCGCCGATTGGCTGGATGCTGATAGTAAAACCATTCTTACGCACGTGCAGCAACTGCGTTCTACGACGAATGCTACGTTAATCTGCGAGCTGGCGGATCTGGAAACATGGGCTTATCTAAGCCGCTACTTTGCCGATAAACTCAGAGCTGGCGTATCCTTACAAACGTATCGACTGTCCCAAGATAGATCTCAGCAACAACAAGCGATTGCGCTGCTGAATAACTGCCTGAATCACTGGCGAAAAGTAAGTGAATTAACCGCCAGTCATTATCACGAAGTGCCTTACGTTGACGGATACGTATCGAAAGAAAATGCCTATAAAGATGCCCAATACTTCTCCTGGACGAAGTTTTTGCCACAGGTGGAGCGGGATATCAAGCTAGCGGAACAAAGTAATGTAATTGGGGAAAAATAGACAAATAAACTGTAAGGAAAAGTGAAATTGTAGAACAAAACCAAGTTGTCTGTTTAACTTGCTAACTGATTCAACGAAATGGTATCTGCTAATCGTGTAATGAATTCCTCTGTTCAACAGGAAGGTGAAACGGACTGGTGGTTGCGGCTTCTTGGCGGTGAACAGGACGCGTTGGCCTTTTTCTACGAGAAATATTCTGACTGGTTATTAAAATATGGTCTGTCTGTTTCCTATAACCGGGAGTTAGTGCAGGATTCTGTTCAGGAGCTTTTTATTCAAATCTGGAACCGACGTGAGAACCTGACCGTACCACAATCTGTCAAGTACTATCTCATGGCTTCGTTACGTCGAATCATTCTCAAAGACGTTCTGAAGGAAAGACTAACGACCGATATATTCCCTGATGATACGTTATCGCTGGAGCATCATCATCTACTTGATTTTGAGGAAATTGAAGAATCGAACGCTCATAAATTGCAAGCCGCCATTCGCGCCTTACCTCCCCGCCAGCAAGAGATAGTTTTCCTCCGCTTTTTCGAAAAGTTGAGTTACGAGGAGATAACGAACCTGACTGGACTCGACTATCAGGTGCTACGAAATACGATTCACCGCGCTATTAAAACACTCAGACAGACATTCATCAACAACATTGATTTGTTATTGCCTTTCTTTTTGCTTCTATATATATAATTGATTATCAGTAGTTTAAATTTTTTGTGATTTTTTTATAAAAATTTCCCTTTTTCAAAGGTTACAAAAATCACTTTCGCCTTTCTCTAAAAGTGTAATCCCACATTCAACCTCATTACTCATTTTTTGTGATGAACTACCTTCACTTCAACGAGGAAGATTTTGCCACCGATTATTTCTTTCAGCGATGGGTGCTTGAACACGACCTCGAAAGCGAATCATTCTGGCAAAACTGGCTTGCTGAAAATCCGGAGAAACGGCCAGTCGTTAAAAAAGCGCAGTGGCTGGTTCAGACAATTTCATTCGGCGAAACCTGGAGTCCGACCGAACGGGCAGCGATGTGGCAGACTATTCAGGCAAATATGAACCCAGCCGAAATGAATGAAACGCCTGTCGTTCCATTAGGGCGTGAGTCAGCATTGTCAAGACCTATGTGGCAACGATTTGGCTGGATGGCGGCTGCCAGTATTGCCGTATTGCTGGTGAGTTTTGGGCTGTTCTATTCCAACTGGCAAACCAAAGAAATTGAGACGGCTTTTGGGGAAATGCGGCAGGTGAAACTAGCCGACGGCTCGACTGTAACCCTAAATGCCAACTCAAAACTGAAGTTGTCGAACGACTTTTTAGAACAATCGACCCGCGAAGTCTGGATTGAAGGCGAAGCTTTTTTTGACGTAGCGAAGCGAACGGTAAATGGTAGCAAAGTTCCCTTTATCGTTCACGCTAACAAGTTGACAATTCAGGTGCTGGGGACTGCATTTAACGTAATTAACCGTCGGGAAAAAGTTGATGTTGCGCTGGAACACGGTTCTGTGAAAGTTATTGATGAGCAAAACGAGACGAATACTGTATTGCTCAAACCCAGCGAAAAAGTGAGTCAGGCCGCTGAAAAAGCGCCGTTGGTGAAACAGCCTGTGCAAATTGATGACTACACATCCTGGAAGGAAAAAGTTATTCTGTTTAAACAGAAGTCGTTGGTCGAGATTGCTGACATGATGAAAGACTTGTATAACATCGACGTAGTGATCGACAATCCGGCGCTGAAACAGGAAACTTTCACCAGTTCATTTCCCGCTGATTCGGCTGAGATTTTCTTCGACAAACTGGCCAAAATGTATCCCATTGACATTCATAAGGATGGAAAAGTCTTTCACCTGAAGTGATAAAAAAATCCCGCCCTTGCTGCGTGAGGTCTTGCCGGACGAGTTGCAGAAGGACGGGCGGAATCAATTGTAAACCCTAAACCTAGAAAAAGAATGTCTCAATCACTACGAGCAGTTCTGTTTTTTTTGCTGCTTCCGTGCCTCTTTTTGCTGTCAGACGCAGCCAGGGCCCAAACATTTGCGGCCAATTATCCGCAACCACCGTTTCAGGGCGAAGTAACATCTACCCGACTTTCGTTGAACGAAGCGCTGGCCGTACTGAGCAAGCATCACAAGGTCATTTTTGAGTTCAACGACAATCTACTGAAGAACAAAACAGTAGAGCGGAGCCTGTTGGAAAACAAGCAAAGTCTGGAAGGAAAATTAGAACGTATATTGATACCGTTCGGATTGAACTATGAGCGTTACGGCAAGAAATCCTATCTGATTTTTTCGCCAGGCAACGATAACCGGCCTGCGTCTGATGCAAAAACAACAGAGAAAGGGGTACTGAAAGCATCGGCTGACCAGGGGTTTTTGTATAATTCGCTGGAACTTAAGTCCGGACAGGATAACTATTTGAAATTGAGTGACATTCCGGTAAATCCAATCCAGATCGCCGATATTACCATTCAAGGGGCCGTTACCGATGATAAGGGAGAAGTCCTTCCGGGTGTGAGTATTCTATTAAAGGGGTCACAAAAAGGAACGACCACCGACGCGCAGGGACGTTACAAAATCGACGTACCCAATACGACTGCTACGTTGATTTTCAGCTTTGTCGGCTATTTATCGCAGGAAGTGAGCGTTGGCAACAAAAGCACGGTAGACGTGGTGCTTAAAGCCGACAACAAAACCCTCGACGAAATTGTGGTGGTTGGCTATGGTACGGTAAAGCGAAAAGATTTAACGGGTTCCGTTGGGTCAGTGAGTACGCAGGAAATCAAAGAATTAGCCGTAGCCCGTATTGATCAGGCACTGTTGGGGAAAGTGGCGGGTGTACAGGTAAAAACCGTTTCCGGCGATCCTGGCGCAGCGCCCCAGATCAAGATTCGGGGCATTGGTAGTATCTCGGCGGGTTCCAACCCCTTATACGTTGTCGATGGATTCCCGATTGATAATATTCAGACGCTGAACCCGAATGACGTGGAGAGCATGGATATTTTGAAAGATGCATCGGCAACTGCAATTTACGGCTCACGGGGTGCCAATGGCGTTATTATCATCAATACAAAGCGTGGGAAAACGGGGAAGGCAACCATCAGTTTCGATACGTATCACGGGTTTCAAAACGTATTGAAACGGCCTGAATTCCTGAATGCCAATCAACAAGCGCAGTATTACTTCGACGGCATTCGCAACCGGAATATTGATAACGGCAATAACGTATCGGGTCCGTTCACGGGCTGGGCGATTCCCGTGCCGCAGACAATTCAGGATGTGCTGTCCGGGAAAAATACGTACAACACGGATGCACTGGATGGCGTGTTACGTACCGCGCCACAAAGTCAGTATCAGCTATCGGCGTCGGGTGGTAGCGAAAACGTGAAATATGCGATCAGTGGCGAATACTTCAATCAGGAGGGTATTATCCTGAATAGCAACTTCAATCGGTATTCGTTGCGGGCCAATATTGATGCCAAACTCACGAACAAATTATCGGTTCGCATGAACTTCAATACGGCTTACACAGACGCTAAAGTCGTGACGGCCAGCGGCCCCGGTGGGGGCGATAATGACGGGATCATCGCGCAGGCAACTTCTGCCCAACCCTATTATCCGTTGTATAATTCCGATGGAAGCTACTTCGTTTACTCCAACCTCGATGCCTCGACGATTCTGTTAAATCCAGCCGCGCTGGCGCTGGAAATTCAGGGAAAACGAAAAGGTATGCGGGTATTGGGCAACGTGAACCTGGAGTACAAATTCACAGATGCCCTAAGCCTGAATGTGATGCTGGGCGCTACGTCCTATAACACCCGAGGGTCGCGTTTTAGACCGCAGATTCCGGCTTTCTACAATAATGCCGCCGTGGGTACCGACAGTTCCTCGAACACGCTAAACTGGCTTACAGAGTACACCGTGAATTACCGGAAAAGTTTTGGAAAACATAACGTAACGGGACTGGGGGGCTTCACGGTTCAGAAAGAAACGAATGAGTCAAGCTTCTTAGCCAGCAATCGGTATCCGAACAACTTAGTCCCTACGTTGAGCGCCGTTAGCGGTATTCTTACCGATGGGTCGTCGAATCTATATCAGTGGTCGTTGATTTCGTACCTGGCGAGGGTCAATTATAACTATAGCGATAAATACTACCTGACGGCGTCGATACGTACTGATGGATCGTCCCGTTTTGGGGGAAATAATAAATACGGCATATTCCCTTCTTTGGCACTGGCCTGGCGTATTTCGGATGAAAACTTCCTGAAAAGTGTCCAGAGTCTGAGCGAATTGAAGCTGCGGGTGAGCTACGGCGAAACGGGAAATAATAACATTGGTAATTACGAACACTACCCGACGATCAATTACGAAAAATATGACCTGGGCGGTGTCGCTATTGGCGGTTATGCGCCTGCTCGCCCGGCCAATCCGAACCTGACCTGGGAAAAACAGAAATCCTTCAACATCGGTCTTGACGCCAGCTTTTTCAACCGCCGGTTGAGTATGAACCTTGACCATTTTCAGGCCCGAAATACTGATTTGCTGCTGAATGTAAACGTGCCTGACATTACCGGATTCAGTACGGCTTTGCAGAATATTGGCGAAGTGAAAAATACGGGTTGGGAGTTTGTCCTCAGTACGTTGAACCTCCAGAATAAACTAGTCTGGTCGACGGATTTCAACATTTCGACCTACAAAAACAAGGTCGTTCGATTGGGTGTTCAGGGAGATCCTATTATTTCTGGCCGCAATATCACCATGATTGGACAGCCGATCGGGATGTTCTACGGTTTTTTGACCGATGGTATTTTTAAAACACAGGCCGATGTAGACAGAGGCCCGGTTTATAACCCCGGTGCTGCCGATCGTTCTCGGCCGGGCGACATTCGGTTTGTCGATGTGAGTGGTCCAAATGGCACACCCGATGGCATTATCAACAACTATGACAACACGATTATCGGTACGCCATACCCGGATTTCTACTACGGCATGACCAACCGGTTTTCCTACAAAAACATAAGCCTGAGCATCAACCTGCAGGGTAGTAGTGGGAGTGAAGTCATCAGCACCGCCCGGAACATTACGCTACTCACCCGGTCGCGCAGCCGGACATTGTCTTCACAGGCAAATTACTGGAAATCAGAACAGGACCCCGGCGATGGTGTGACCCCCCGGCCGAACGATGCCCCAACAGGCGGCATTCGTCTGGCCAACCAACGCTACGTTGATACCGGTACGTACCTACGCATCAACAACATCACGCTTAGCTATCAATTACCCAGTGAACTGGTCAAGAAACTGTCCCTGAGTTCGATCCGGGTTTATACCAGTGCGAATAACCCGTTTCTGTTCACGAAAAATACGTCCTTCAATCCTGATGTCAGCAATACCGATAACGCGCTCACACCGGGTATCGATTTGAATAACTACCCACTGGCTAAAAGCTTCCTGTTTGGGTTAAATGTCACTTTTTGATGTCAATTAGCCTGCAAAAAACTACGACGATGAAAAAGATAGTTAGCCTTTTCGCATTGACATCGCTCCTGATGGTGTCGTGCAGTAAAGATTTTATTGAAATACCGCCCGTGTCGACCGTAAGCGTTGATGCGTTGTACAAAACAGACAAAGATTTTCAGGATGCAGTGGTGGCTACGTATAATACGTTACAGACGCAGTATCAGGATTTCTGGATATTTGGTGATGCCCGTGGCGATGACTCCCGGCAGGAAGTCGTTAAAACAGACCCCTGGTATTTCTCGGATGCCTTCATCCTGAGCAGCGATAACGATTTGCTGAGAACGACCTGGCGTAACTACTACAACATCATCAACCGAACGAACACGATTCTGACCAAAATCGGAAGTGCCGATGCGGCTGTTGTCCCCAACAAAGCACGGCATATTGCTGAAGCTAAGTTTTTGCGGGCGTTTGCGTATTTCGATCTGGTCAGAATATTCGGAGATGTCCCGCTGTTGACCAAGCCCGTGGCGACGGCTGAGGCTTATACGCAGGCTCGCGAAAAGGCCGACAAAATTTACGATGAGTTGATTATTAAGGACTTACTGGATGCCGAAAATGGCCTACCGGTAAAATATACCGGTGCCGATGTTGGGCGGGCCACGAAAGGAGCGGCCAAAGCGATCTTAGGGCGCGTTTATATGACCCGCAAAGATTTCGTGAAGGCTGAAGCTAAATTACAGGAAGTCACTACGTTAGGCTACTCGCTTTTAGCCAGCTATACTGACCTGTTTGTCTATACAAAAGACGAACATCACAGCGAGTACATCTTTGATATTGAATATGAAGAAGGTATCGGCGAAGGCAGCGTTTTTACGAACCGGTTTTTCCCGAACTCAGCCGCAATGGCCGATGTCTTTGGCGTGAAAGGTGGCCTGACGGAGACAAACTCGCCTTCGCCCGCTTTGTTCGCCCTGTTTACGGTTGACGATAAGCGCAAAGACATTACGGTACAAAAGGATTTCTTTCTCGATAGAAACGGCAATCCGGTCAAACTCCCGTCTGCTACGTCGCAGGCTTACACCAAAAAATACATTACTCCGGTGGGAACGGCCAACGATAGCCGGGCGAACTGGAAAGTGATACGTTACGCCGACGTGCTGCTGATGTATGCCGAAGCCCTGAATGAAAACGGTAAAACCGCTCAGGCTCTTCCTTTTATCAATCAGGTTCGTACAAGGGCTGGACTGGCTGCCCTGAGCAATCTCACAAAAGATGAGTTACGGGAGAAAATTTATGTGGAGCGTCGGCTGGAACTATCCTTTGAAGGGGTTCGCTGGTTCGATCTGGTCAGAACAGGACGGGCGTTCGATACCCTGAAATCGCTTGGCATGAAAGACTACATGACGGTTTTCGCCATTCCACTGGGCCAGGTTCAACTGATTAATAACCGAACCTTATTTCCGCAAAATCCGGGATATGAGTAAGTAATAGACCTGTTGATTCTGGCAAACAATAGATTTCAGAAGCCTCATTCCCAATGACCTAACGTGGGCTTTTATGCTCACACATACTTATGGAAAGAAGAAATTTCATTAAAACCACGGGCCTCATCGGAGGTGCTTACGCGCTGTCGGTTCCTGCTGCGCTGGCAACTACATCGTCCCTAACCAATAGCGTAGCGCCGGAAGCCACATTCTGGCTCGACGGGCCAATGCGCTGGGCACAACTTGCCTTTGTGGAACGCGATCCCGGCCACTACGATCCTGATTTCTGGCTCAACTACTTCAAAAAAATTCATGCCGATGGGGCGCTGTTAAGTGCCGGTGGTATTGTAGCCTTTTACCCGACAAAAATTCCGCTCCATCATCGCAGTGATTTTATGGGCAATTCCGATACGTTGGGCTACCTGGTGGAGGGCTGCAAAAAACAGGGCATGAAGATCATGCTACGTACCGACCCCCATGCTGCCCGGCAGGATGTATACGACGCTCACCCCGACTGGATTGCTGTAACCGTAGATGGAAAGCCTCGTCGTCACTGGGCGAATCCGGATTTGTGGGTCACCTGCGCGCTAGGGCCTTATAATTTTGATTTTATGACGCAGGTGAATCAGGAAATCATGGAGAAATTCCAGCCCGAAGGCATTTTCTCGAATCGCTGGCATGGGCATGACATCTGCTACTGCGAACACTGCAAAACCAATTTCAAAGCGGCTTCGGGCCTGGAATTGCCCAAGGCCGCCGACAAACTCGATCCAACGTACCGGAAATGGGCCGACTGGAAAATGAAACGCCTGCGGGAAGTTTGGTCGGTATGGGATGCGGGTATTCGCAAACAAAAACCGTCGGCCCGCTTCATTCCCAACGGTTTCCCGGATAAAGTCATGACGGGTAAAGAAGCCGATCTGTTCTTCGCTGATCAGCAGGCGCGAAAGGGATTGACGGCACCATGGGCGAATGGGAAAGGGGCCAAAGAACTCCGTTCGACGCTGGGCCTGAAACCGCTGATTGGCATTTTTAGCGTGGGTATCGAAGAGGAATACCGCTGGAAGGATTCGGTACAGAGTGACGCCGAAATCCGGATTTGGGTGGCCGAAGGAACCGCCAACGGTATGCGTCCCTGCTTTGTAAAATTCGGTGGTGACATCTACGACAAACGGTGGATGGAGTCTGTTGCCAAACTTTACGAAGGCTACTACAAAAATGAGAAATACCTGCGTAACACGGCACCCATGGCGCGTGTTGGCGTCATGTATTCGGAGCAAACCGACCGCAATTACGGCGGAAAACCCTGGCAGCAAAAAAGCAGTGACCACTTAGACGGCGTTTACCATAACCTTGTCGAGAGTCGGATTCCGTTCGACATGGTAAACGATCGGTTGCTGACGCCCGAAGATCTGAAGCGATTTAAGTTGCTGATTCTGCCCAACATTGCCGCTCTTTCTGACGCCCAATGCAAACAAATACAGGCGTTTGTGGCCAATGGCGGCAGCATTGTTTCGACTTTCGAAACATCGCTTTACGATGAAGAAGGCAAACAACGGGCTGATTTTGGGCTGGCCAGTTTATTTGGCGTTTCGTATGATCAGAAAGTAGAAGGACCGCTACGTAACAGCTATCTTCAGCTACGTAACGATGCCAAAAACAGCCAGACGCAACTGATCCTGAAAGGACTGGATGATACGCCCCGTATCATCAACACGATTTATAAAGTCAATGTAAAACCAACGGCTAACGCTACGTTCCCCAGCCCAATTACGCTCATTCCTACGTACCCTGATTTGCCAATGGAGGATGTCTATCCACGGGTAGCGGAAACCGATACACGCGAACTGTATCTACGGCAGGTTGGCAAAGGCAGGGTGGCCTATATTCCCGGCGATCTGGACCGTTCGTTCTGGCAGATGCTAGGCGTTGATCATGGGCAACTGCTGAGCAATGTGATCAACTGGGCACTTGATGAGGAACCCATTGCTGCGGTAACTGGACCGGGCGTGATTGATGTCAATGTATGGCGTCAGGATAAGTCGATGACCGTCCACTTGGTAAACCTGACCAACCCCATGATGATGAAAGGGCCTTTCCGGGAGTTGATTCCCGTTGAAGCCCAGGTTTCGGTACAGGTTCCGGTGGGGGCAAAAGTTACCGGGGTGAAGCTACTTATGAGTGGGCAAAGCCCTAAATTTGAGCTTAAAGGCGGAAAAGTGACTGTAAACGTGCCCAAAATTCTCGATCACGAGATTGTCGCACTGGATTTGGCGTAACGTAATGGTTTATGGTGTGGTATCGGGCTCTTAAATCTGATATCACACCATCCTCATAGAACCGTAATTTTTCATTAACTGAATACACCTCATGGTCTGGAAACAAGTTATTGATCCATTTAACAGTATCGCTTTATCCGTACTAGTGGCGGCCGTGCCTATCCTGTTCATTTTCTGGGCGCTGATCATCAAAAAAATGAAGGGGTATCAGGCCAGTTTGATCGCTACCGGCCTGGCCATGATCATTGCCATTGTGGTCTATGGAATGCCCGTAAAACTGGCCCTATTATCGGCGACGCATGGCGCGGTATACGGCTTGTTTCCTATTTGCTGGCTGGTGCTGATGGCCGTTTTTCTCTTCAATGTTACCGTGAAGAGCGGCCAGTTCGAGATCATTAAATTTTTTATGGCCTCCATTACGTCCGACCGGCGGTTGCAGGCGTTGTTGATTGCCTTTTCGTTCGGGTCGTTTCTGGAGGGTACCGCTGGATTTGGGGCGCCCGTTGCCATCACAGCGGCCATGCTTGTTGGACTGGGATTCAATCCGCTCTATGCGTCTGGTATTTGTCTGATTGCTAATACGGCACCGGTTGCGTTTGGATCTATTGGTATTCCCATTACAGTGGCTTCGCAGGTATCAGGTATTCCAGAATTGCCGATTTCGCAGATGGTAGGACGGACGTTACCGATTTTGTCGATTATGTTGCCTTTCTATCTGGTTACCATCATTGCCGGATTCAAAAAAGCCCAGGAAATATGGCCTGCCGTACTGGTGTCGGGTATCTCATTCGCTTTCCTGCAGTATTTCTCCTCGAACTTTCTGGGACCAGCGTTACCCGACGTTATTGCCGGTCTTGGTTCGATTGTGTGCCTGATGGCCTTCCTAAGGGTCTGGAAACCTAAAACGGTCTGGCGTTTTGCCAATGAACCCGCTGCTACGTTCAATCCTGATATCAGCTACACAAATGGGCAGTTTATCCGGGCTTGGTCGCCCTTTATTGTCCTGACGATCATGGTCATAGCCTGGGGTGTACAACCGATTAAGGACGTACTGAATGCGTCCGGGATGGCTCAGTTTGAATTCCCGGGACTACACAACGCCATTCAGGGCGAAGACGGGAATCTGTTGCCCAAGCTCTTTAAGTTCAATTACTTATCGGCGGCTGGAACGGCCATTATGATTGCGGGTCTGATCGCCATTCCGCTGGTGGGACTAACATATCGGGAAGGCTTAAACGTGTTTGGGGCTACGTTAAATCAGCTCAAGTTCCCGATCCTTACGATTGCTGCGGTATTAGCGTTCGCTTATATTCTGAATGATTCCGGCATTACGCTTACACTGGCCGAAGTACTTGCCAATACGGGCTTCCTGTTCCCATTTTTTGCGCCTGTCCTAGGTTGGTTGGGCGTGTTCATTACCGGCTCCGATACATCGGCCAATGCGTTGTTTAGCAAACTTCAATACGCGACGGCCCAATCCATTGGCGTTGATCCGGTCGTGACCGTGGCTGCCAATATATCAGGCGGGGTTGTAGGTAAAATGATTTCGCCACAATCCATCGCCGTAGCCGCAGCCGCAGGTAATCTGGTGGGTAAAGAATCGGAGCTGTTCCGGTTCACAGTGAAGCACAGTTTCTACATGCTGATTTTTATCTGTTTCATTGTACTGGCGCAGGCCTACGTAGTGAAATGGATAATTCCCGTCTACGAAATGCTCGGTAGTAAGAAAGCAACCGCTTTGCCTGATCTCACGAAAGGCTACACCTATCTGTTGATTTTGGGCGTATTGTTAGCCGTTATCGCCACGACGATTATGGCCACCGCTAAAAAGAAAGAACCAACTCCTGATTTAGTCAATTAACGTTTGCCCCCTCAATAAGCATGAACGCTCCGCTTTGCAATTACATGAAAGTTGGTCTGGTTCATTTCATGGCGTTTCCTGAAACCATGAAAGGCGAAGGCCCAGTGCTGGAAACCATTAAAAAAGTTGTGCTGGATACGTATTTCGATGCTATAGAAATTACTACAGTTAAAGATTCCGACGTTCGGAAGAAAGTAAAAAACCTGCTGGAATCGTCGCATATGACGGTTGCGTATGCCGCACAACCCCGCTTGTTGACCACGGGCCTCAATCTGAACGACACCAACGAAGAAGGCCGCCAACGGGCGCTCGCGAATGTAAAAGAAGGCATCGACGAAGCCTATGAAATTGGTGCTACAGGCTATTCATTTCTGAGCGGCAAATACGACGAAGCCCGCAGAGAGGAAGCTTTCGACCTGCTCGTAAAATCGACGAATGAAATCTGCGCGTACACCAAAAGCAAAGGTGACATGAAGGTTTCGCTGGAAGTGTTTGATTACGATGTCGATAAACGATCGCTGATTGGTCCGGCTGATTTGGCGTTACGTTATGTTCAGGAAGTTCGGAAAGAGCACGATCATTTCGGGCTGATGGTCGATTTGAGCCATATTCCGCTGATTCACGAAACAATTGAAGAGTCGCTGTTGCCCGTGAAAGAGTATATCACCCACGCCCACATTGGCAACTGTGTCGTCAAAAGCCCGGACATGCCCGCTTATGGCGACGTTCATCCGCGCTTTGGTTTCCCGAACGGCGAAAACGACGTAGCGGAAGTGACGCATTACCTGAAAGTGCTGCTGGACATCGGCTATTTGAATACCGAAAACCCGCCGATCGTCAGCTTTGAAGTGAAGCCGTTTGGCGATGAAGACCCGGATGTCGTTATTGCCAACGCAAAACGCACCCTGAATGCCGCCTGGGCGAAAGTGTAAGAGTGACCTCACCCCCAACCCCTCTTCTGTTTTAGGAGAGGGGTTGGGGGTGAGGTGAACTACTGAAATTTATAAAACAAGAAAAATTCAACGATGAAGATTGTCGTATTAGATGGTTATACGCTGAATCCCGGCGACTTATCCTGGGACGGTTTGGAGAAGCTGGGTGACGTAACGGTGTACGACCGGACCCCCGCCGATAACGTGGTGGAGCGGGCGCAGGATGCCGAAATCGTTTTCACCAACAAAACGCCACTGGGAGAGGATATTTTAGCCCAGTTGCCCAAACTAAAATTCATTGGCGTTCTGGCTACCGGCTATAACATTATCAATACGGACGTAGCGAAAAAGAACGGTGTCATTGTCAGCAACGTGCCGGGCTATGGTACCGCGTCGGTGGTTCAGTTGACGTTTGCGCTGCTGCTCGAACTGACCCAACACGTTAAGCATCACAGTGATGCAGTTCGAGAAGGGAAATGGGCGAAGTCGATCGACTGGTGTTTTTGGGACTATCCGCTGGTTGAGCTGGAAGGTAAAACAATGGGAATTATTGGTTTTGGCAGCATTGGGGAGAAAGTTGCCGACATTGCTACTGCCTTTGGTATGAACGTTATCGGTTCCAAACGAAATCGTACCGATCAGTCGCACCGGAAGAATTTCAAGTGGGCCAAGATCCCCGAACTACTGGCCGAATCGGACGTCGTGAGCATTCATACGCCGTTAGTGCCTGAAACACAGGGGCTCATAAACAAGGAAAATTTGGCCCTGATGAAACCCTCGGCGTTTCTGCTAAATACGTCCAGAGGTCCCATTATCGTGGATCAGGATCTGGCCGATGCGCTGAACAACGGCGTTATTGCCGGCGCGGGCATTGATGTCTTATCCAAAGAACCACCCAACGCCGATAATCCGCTGTTTACCGCAAAAAACTGCTTGATCACCCCGCACATTGCCTGGGCAACGTTGGAAGCCAGAACCCGGTTAATGGCCATTACGGTCGATAACCTGGCTGCATTTATGGATGGGAAACCCGTTAACGTAGTCAATAAGTAAGTACAACTGCTTATAGAAATTACCCTAATCGGACGTTTGTTCGCTTCCCGGCGAGCGAATGCCCTGGTCCTCGTATTGTGCCTTTTTTTGCCTAAAACCAGTTGCCTAAACCATGAAATCTAGCTACTATTTCGTTCTCCTTACTACGTTGTTTCTGGCTTCAGGAACGGTATTCGGGCAAACGCCATCGCCCAAAGTGGCAACCGTTAATCTGTCGAAAATCGATCCGGGTAGTTATGATGGGAGCTGGTGGAATCGGACGCCGGTTCGGTTAATTCAGACCAACCTGCGCGAAACAGACGCACTGATGAATACCGATGCGTATGTACAATCGATGGTGGATGCGTCCGCGAACGTAGTGATGCTGAACGTGGGCGGCATTGTGGCGAACTATCCCACCAAACTTGATTACCATTTCAGGAATCAATTCATGAAAGATGGTGATCTGGTGGGCGATCTGGTGAAAAAACTTCATGCAAAAGGCATCAAAGTGATTGGCCGTTTTGATTTCAGCAAAATCAATGAAATATACGCCGAAAAGAAACCCGAATGGCTGTATGTAGGCACCAACGGAAAGCATGTCCATTTCAACGGGCAGGTGCACACATGCCCCAACGGCGGTTATCAGCAGGAATACGGCTTCGAGATATTGAAAGAGGCCATTACGAAGTATCCGCTCGATGGGATTTTCTTCAATATGATCGGCTACACGACGTCGGATTATAGCGGAACGTATCATGGAATCTGTCAGTGCGATAACTGTAAAAAACGCTTTCAGACCGAAACGGGAATGACGCTGCCCGTGAAAGCCGACATGAACGATCCGGTCTTCCGACGCTACAATACGTTCAAAAAGACCACCGCCGATGAGCTTTTCTACAAAATTGGTGACTACGTTAAAAAGCTGAATCCGAATCTGATTGTCAATACGTATGCCGATGCGGGCGTCGATATGATTCGCGATGAATCAAGTTCCTGGCTAACGGATGATTACGAATGGAATTACTCCGGCACCGACCACGTAAAACGCGTTTTAGGCTCCTACAAAGACAAGACACCGAGCAACGTTTTCATTTACTTTATCGCCATTCCCTTTAGGCACACCGCTACGTCGCCCAACATTGGCCGGGTGTGGTTGCTGGGCAACATGCTCAATGGTGCACCACTCGATTTTAACGTCATTGGTACGTTGGTTAATCAGGACGACCGCGTATTTATTCCTATTCTGAACGACCTCTACGGCTTTCATAAAAAGAACGAGAAACTGTTCACGAATCTTAAACCGGTTAGCCACGTTGGACTCATTAAAGGCGCCGAAAAAGAGTATCGGGGGATGATCAAGCTACTTTCCGAGGAGCACATTATGTACGATATCATCGAGCCATTGACGATTGGCAGCAAATCGGCACCGCGATCCTTGCAGGAATACGATGCCCTGATTCTGGGCGATCTTCCCAATATGTCAGATCTGTTGATCGCTCAACTTGATGAGTATGTACAAAAAGGTGGGAAATTGCTGGCAACGGGTTTCAGCTCAACGAACGACGAAACGGGTAAGCCGATGCAAAAAATCCGGCTTAAATCGCTGGGTGTTGCACCCGAATACGAATTGTTTCCCAGAGCGAATTCGACCTATCTGCAGGTATCAGCCAGTGATAAAAAAACCTTGGGGACAGATACGTTCAAAGACCTCGATCTGGTCATGATGTATTCCGATTTTATGAAATGTAAAATCAGCGGTCAGGCTCAACATTACATGAAACTCGTGCCTACCGTTCGGTTTGGCCCACCTGAGAAATCATATTTTACCGACGCCGAGATTACCGATGCGCCCGGTCTAATCAGCAATACGTACGGGAAAGGCCAAACTGTTTTCATTCCGTGGCGGCTGGGTTCGCAGTACGAGTTCAAAGGCAATCATGCGCATCGGGCACTTTTTGTATCAGCCTTGCAAAACGTGCTTCAAACGCCCGGTTCGATTAAGACCAATGCGTCGCCCCTCATCGAAATGACGCACATGACCAATCGGAACGGCGCGTTTGAATGGATCGGGATGATCAACCATTCGGGGCAGGTTGGCGCATCGTTACGGGAGCCAATTCCCATTCAAAACACAACTGTTCGGTTCAAGCCCGCCAAACCCGTTAAGCAGCTCAAACTGATGCGGTCGGGTAGTGAATTGAAATTCACGCAAAGCAACGGCTGGGTAGAGTGCGTCGTGCCGAACGTAGCGGATTTTGAAATGCTGGTTTGTCTCTATCAGTAGTACGTCTAACTAATCGCTCAAAAAAGTATTTTTGCCCACTCCTTTCGCTATTATGAAAACAATCCGTGTCCTCATTGCCCCCAATGCGTTTAAACACAGTCTTAATGCCACAGACGTAGCCCTTGCCATTCAGGAGGGATTACAGAAAAGTAACCTTGACTGCGTTTGCGAATGCTTTCCGGTCGGCGATGGGGGGGATGGCACGGGTGAGTTAATGATCAAAAAACACAACGGCTTGCTCATTTCGGCCGAAGTAAACGACCCGTTTGACCGAAAAATTACCTCATCGTTTGGGTTGGTCAATGAGGGCGAAACGGCGGTTATCGAAATGGCGAATGCGTCGGGGCTTCATCTGGTAAAACACGAAGACTTAAATCCACTACGGGCTACGTCGTTCGGTACCGGCGAATTGATGAAGCTGGCGCTGGATAAAGGCGTCACCCAGTTCGTGCTGGCCATTGGTGGGTCGGCTACAGTCGATGGGGGCACGGGCATTTTGCGGGCGCTGGGCATCCGGTTTTTAGACGCGGCTGGTCGCGAACTGACGGCCCCCGAAACACTGACAGAACTCGCTAAAATTGATGTTTCCGGACTTGATCAGCGGATTTTGGGTTGTGATATAAACATCCTCTGCGATGTCGACAATACGTTGATCGGTGAACACGGGTCGGCGGCTGTTTTTGGGCCTCAAAAAGGAGCAACGCCCGAAGGCGTCAAAATACTGGATGCCAGTTTGAGCAAGTTCGCCGACGTCGCGTTGTCCCAGACAGGCATTGACATGACGACCGTTATTCACGGCGGAGCTGCAGGCGGTGTCGCTGCGGGACTTTACACATTCCTGAATGCGAAACTTGTCAATGGCATTGATTTCTTTCTGGCGTTCACGGGTTTCGATGACGCCGTCGCTAAGGCAGATATTGTCATTACCGGCGAAGGTAGCATCGATGAACAAACGCTGCACGGAAAAGGCCCATATGGCGTAGCGTATCAGGCAAAACAAAAAAATCTACCCGTAATCGGCATTGCAGGCAAAATTCCGCTGGAACAAAACGATAAATTAAATCAATATTTCGACGTATTATTGGCTATTGGCAATGGGCCTGCGGACATAACGACGGCCCTGAAATACGCCAGGGAAAACTTGGTACGTACCGCCTGGCAAGTCGGTAATCTGTTGGCCGTTAAGCCATAGTTCGTTGGCAAACCTGTTAACGGGAACCTATTTCAGGCGCTAAACTCCTCAAACCATGTCTACGCTGTCTAAACGACAATTTTTGAAAAGTATCGTTGGCGCGACGACCCTGTCGGTGGGGGACTGGCCCGATTTGAACGAAGCCCTGGCGCAGGTCAGGCACGTATCATCTGCAGAATTGGCGACGAAAGAGGATTTTTGGGCTACTATTCGGACGGCTTACCCCGTCACCAACGATTTTATTCAACTCGAAAATGGCTACTATTCCTTGGCGGCACAGCCCGTGATGGATAGCTATCTGCAACACATTCGAGACATAAACAGCGTGTCGTCCTATTACATGCGGACGCGGCAGTTCAGCGACAAACGGGAATCCCAAACGAAACTGGCGGCCTTGTTAGGCTGCTCGCCCGACGAGCTGATTATTACCCGAAACACCACCGAATCGCTGGACACGGTCATTGGTGGACTACCCTGGAAAGCGGGCGACGAAGCCGTCATGGCCGAGCAGGATTACGGCGCCATGCTTGATATGTTCCGGCTTCAGGCCCGTCGGCACGGAATTGTAAACCGGGTTATTTCGCTGCCCAACCACCCAAAATCTGACGCGGAAATAGTCAATTTATACGAGAAAGCCATTACATCCAAAACGCGGTTGCTGATGGTTTGCCACATGGTGAACATCACAGGGCAGATTTTGCCGGTTCGTCAGATCGTCGAAATGGCGCACAAACACAACGTTGAGGTGTTGGTCGATGGTGCCCACGCGTTTGGGCAGTTGGCATTTACGCTCCCCGACCTCGGCGGCTGCGATTACTATGCCAGCAGTCTGCATAAATGGCTCGGTACGCCCCTTGGCGCAGGCCTGCTGTATGTGCGTAAGGACAAAATTGAACCTCTGTGGCCCCTGTTTGCCGACAGCAGCGTTCCCGATGACGATATTCGGAAGCTGAATCATACGGGTACACATCCGGTGGCTACGGATCTGGCCATTCAGGATGCGATCAAATTTCACGAAGGCATTGGCATTGAGCGCAAAGAAGCCCGACTGCGGTACCTGCAACGCTACTGGACCGATCGGGTACGTAACAATCCCAATATACTACTCAATACGTCCGAAACGCCTACGCGTTCCTGCGCCATCGCCAACGTGGGCGTAAAGGGAAAAGCGCCCGCTGAACTGGCTAAGCTCCTGTTTGACAGGTATAAAATTTTTACTGTAGCCATTGATGGGGCCAATGTACATGGCGTACGCGTGACACCGCATTTATACACAACCACCGCCGAATTAGACCAATTCGTAAAGGCGCTAAAGGAACTGGCGGGCTAAAAAATAGCCTGGATTTTTCCGGCGATGCATCAATAAGTCAGATTTCAGCGTACTGAACGTAGTGGTCTATTCGTTTTTTGTGTAGTTTACCAACACTTATCCTGTTTTTTACTTTGACTCATTAAAATTCAACTGATTATGAAGCGTTACGTATATGTACTTTGCTTGGCTATTGCATTTGCTGGACTATCATCCTGTAGTAAAAATAATGACCCTGAACCTGTTTCACCCGTAGTAGGACGATGGGAGTTAAACAGAGGGTTGTTAAGTGGTTTCTTGGCCCCAAATACAAACATTAATGGTGCAGGGATAGATCTTTACAATTACGATTTTGGCTCTTATTCATCAAGAATTGATATTCGTACAGATAAATCATTTCTTGATAATATTAAATCAGACGGTGGTGTTGGTGATGCTACGGGCACTTGGGATTATACAAACACCTCGTTAACATTAAATTATGACAATGGTGATAAAGAAACTTACACCTATAGCTCTAATAAAGGCATAGAAGAACTTACTTCTACAACTTCGGATATTACTTTACCTATTAGTAGTACGTCAACAGCAGCAGGTAAGCTTCAATATGTTTATAGAAAATAAATTGATTTATATGCCTGTTATTGCGAACTCCGCAGCGTAATTAGTATGATTTTATGAAAAGACCGATGAACCCCATCGGTCTTTTTTTATGCCTGCTTCGTATTAAAAAGTCTATTTGTTCTTGCTTACTGGAAACAATCGCCTTACCTCCACGCGCTACGTATCTACTGTTTTCAACTCGTTAACTTTCTCGCATAACAATGTAGTAATGGCTCGTTTGACCAGGCCTCATTTACCGTTCACTAAATTGCCAATAGGGATGTATTGGAACCCAAGTGAAATTTTTTCTATTGATAATGATCTTGAAAAAGCTATATAAATTTGTGAATACGAAAAATATCAAAATAAATTAAAAGGTGTTTTTCTTAAGGAATGCATCTCTTTGTTGCCATTAATTCGTACTTTCACAAAACCCTATCTACTAGGGAGTTATATTGTACTTTACTTTTATTTTATCTCAGATAAATACAAAAATACATCCATGTCATCACAACTAACTCGCCGAGACTGGCTTCGTGCCAGCGGCCTCCTGACAGCTGGTCTCGGTCTGAGCCGGTTTACCACTGCCGCGGCCGCACACCCTACTGCTCCACTTGTGTCAGGCTTCACGAATGAATTCGCCTTCGCGGCAGATCCGTTCGACAAGATGCCTAAACTGAGGGCACGTCTGTTAGCAAATGAGAATCCACTGGGTATTGCGCCTAGCGCCAAGGAAGCGCTCATTAAGGCGGCCGATCTTGGCAACCGCTACGCCTGGATGGAGTTTGGGGAACTGAAAACCCTCCTGGCAAATGACAATTCGGTGAAACCCACGAACATCATGATGTCGCCTGGTTCGTCGGATATTCTGATGGCCGCAGCCGATCATTTTGCTAAAGGTGGCGGGACGATTCTGACCAGCGCCATGACGTATGATGATCTTTTGCAACGAGCACAGAAGTTCGGTGCCAAGATCGTAGCGTTGCCGATGACGAAAGACTATAAATTTGACCTCAAAGCCATCAAAGCGGCTATTACGCCCGAGGTGAAGATGGTCTATATTGTTAACCCGAACAACCCAACCGGCACGATTATTCCGACGGCTGAACTGGAAGCCTTCATTCGGGAAGTGGCGCCTAAAGTGCCCGTCTTCATTGACGAAGCCTATATTGATTTCTACGAACCCGCCGAGCGCCCACAACTGGGTAAACTCGTAGGCGAAGGGTTGAACGTAATTCTGGCCCGTACATTCTCGAAAATCCACGGCTTTGCCGGTCTTCGCCTGGGCTATGCTATCGCTCAACCCGATATGTTGAAGATCCTGCATGCCTACACTAACGGCGATTTCGCTGTCAGCATTACAACACTTATGGCGGGTATTGCCAGTTATAAAGACATCGACTGGCAGAATCATTGCCGCGCCGAAAACGCCAAAGCCCGTACGTATACGACGAAAGCCCTGACCGATATGGGCTACGAAGTCATTCCATCAGCTACGAATTTTATTCTGTTTCCGATACGTATGAAAACCAAAACGTTCGAGACGCAAATGTTCGGACAGGGCATTGGTATCCAAACCCGCGACTTCAACGGACAGCCGTATTGCCGGGTGAGCGTGGGGACGATGGACGAAATGGCTATGTTCATGGATAGCTTCAAAAAAGTAGTTGGGTAAAAACAGTCAACAGTCGATAGTCAATAGTCGTTAGTAGCCATCACTATTTCGCTCCTGCCACTATTGACTGACGAATGTTGACTTATAACTGTTTCTATGACTCGAAGAGACTTCATCAATTCAACAAGTGCCAGTTATGCCAGTCTGTTGGCGTGGGGAATGTTACAACCCGCACCCGCAACGACGCTTAATTTACCTGCTAACGGTCGGCGGGAGGATGGTAAAGGTCGTAAAGTATTGGTGTTGGGAGCGGGGCTTGCGGGCATGGCGACAGCCTATGAACTCGGCAAACTCGGCTACGATTGCACCGTTCTGGAAGCTCGTTCGCGGTCGGGTGGCCGTGTCTGGACAATCCGGGGCGGTACTAAAGAAACTGAAATAGGGGAGAGCAACGGGCAAACCTCCTCCTTTGAAGAAGGTCTGTATTTCAATGGTGGAGCCGCCCGAATTCCGCATCACCATCAGCTGACACTCCACTATTGCCGCGAGCTGGGTGTACCATTACAAATGTTCAACGGCAATAACGAAGCGGGTTATCTGTACAACGACGGTGGGACGGGTGATCTGGCCAACCGGCGGTTGCGTATCAAGGAGTACCACAACGACATGCGTGGCTACACCGCCGAACTGCTTGCCAAAGCGTTGGATCAGCCCGGTTTGGATCAGCAGTTGACCAAGGAAGATATTGAGAAACTGGTCGATTTTCTGAAAAACGAGGGCGATCTGAACACGGCGCATCTCTACAAAGGCACGAACCGACGCGGTTATAAAACGAAAGATCATCCCGGCGCAGGTCATAAGCCCGGAAATATGACCGATCCCTTCGGTCTGACCGATTTGCTACGTTCGGGATTTATGCAGCCCGTGTTTTACAATGTCGGCGACTACATCTACGAACAGCAAACGACGCTTTTACAGCCCGTTGGCGGTATGGATGCCATTCCGAAGGCATTGGAGAAAAAACTGACCGGCAAAATTATTTTCAATGCGACGGTGTCAGAATTGCGAAAGACCGAAAATGGCGTTCGGGTTGTCTACCAGAAAGATGGCAAACCCGTAGAAGTTACGGGCGAATTCTGCGTCTGTACGCTGCCGTTGCCGATGCTGAAGAACCTTGAGTCTGATTTATCGGGTACGGTGAAGCGGGCGGCTGACTTTGTGCCATATATCAAAACGGGTAAAATTGGTCTGCAATTCAAACGTCGTTTCTGGGAGGAAGACGACTGGATTTACGGCGGAATTTCACGTACTAATATGGATATCAATCAGATATGGTATCCTTCCTATGGTTTTCAGGGTAAAAAGGGCGTCCTGATCGGCTATTATAATTTCTACAGTCGGGCCGAAGCTGTGGGCGCCATGTCCATTGCTGAACGTGAAAAAATGGCTTTGGCGCAGGGAGTTAAAATCCATCCACAATACCCGACAGAGTTCGAGAATTCGTTTTCGTTGGCCTGGCATCGGGTGCCTTACAGCGGAGGAGGCTGGGCCACGTACGACGATGCAACGCGAAAGAAATACTATCCTTCCCTGATTGAAGCCGATGGGAATATTTATTTTGCCGGGGAACACACTACGTATCTGACTGCCTGGATGGCTGGCGCGTTCACATCCGCCCACCGAACCGTCGAAGCCATTCACGCTCGGGTGGGAGAGTACACGAAAAAGTAACTAAATCAAACCAATAAGCTGAGACCCTGAAGCGGAGCGGTCTCTAAAACATTATGGGTTTAACCATAAAAACCATGAAACACAACCTATTTTCCGTTCTAGTTTTCTTGTGCTGTGCCATCACGACGCAGTTGCTTAGTCAGCGCGTTTGGGGGCAAGCGGCTGCGCCTGTCGCGGCTGGTATGACCGCCGATCAGTGGAAAGCTGTTAAGGCGATCAAAATCGCGAACCTGGATAAAGATACTTACTTCAAATCGGGCGGCTATATTCTGGACCGCTACGAAGAACGGCCAGCCTATGTGTTCAATTATACGGATGGCATTACGCGCAAGATTTACCTGTACAAAGTATTTGCCGCTGCCGACACCAAAGAACTTGGCTTGCTGGCGATTTATAAAAACGAGAAATCGGGCGAGATTAAGCCATTTGTAATTCCTGGTGCCTCGGCTGAGCGCGGGGCGTGGGATGCTTACATCGACGAACTTAAGTACGTGGGTGAGAAAGAACCCGGCCTGATGTCTACGCTGACGTTTGTTTTGTCTCGCGAAATGGCAGGCTTGCTGTCGGGCGGTGGTGCGAAAACGGACGAAGGTGGCGCCAAGAAAAAAGAAGAGTATAACTTCTGCTTTGCTCCCGATGCTCCTGTGACGATGGCAGATGGATCATCGAAACCCATCAGCAACGTAGTGGCGGGTGATGTTGTCCTGGGCTATGACGCCAAAACAAAAACACTCACGCCAACGGCTGTTACTAAGCTTGACACACACAGTGGCGACTTCGCTCTAGCTGGCGTTTGGCTGGCTCCAGTGAATGAACTCACGGCCGATAATCGTAACGTATTAACTGCGCCAACGTTACTGGAGGCCACGGCTAATCACCCTGTTTTAACAGCCGCCGGGCGGAAGCCGTTGGGTGACGTGAAAGCGGGCGACGTATTGTACCGCTACGATGCTACGACCAATGGCGTTGCTGCTTTTAAAGTTGTACAAGCCGAAAAAACAGTTCGATCGGTGAAGAGTGTTTATAATCTGGTGACTGAGTCCGGTGCCTATCTGGTTGGGGAAACTGTTGTGCTGGATAAGTAAAATCGACGTATCAATTGTAGGAAAGTGGAGAAGACAATGACGTCTTCTCCGCTTTTTTTTTCGCTGAATAGTTTAGCAATTAACATCAAAACCATTGCCCGCTTCGACTTTTGCCTGTACTTTTGTTTGCCTTTAATTGTATGCTTGCATACTAATTTTGTGACAAAATTATGGCTGAAGCTTTCATTTATGATGCCGTACGAACACCTCGGGGACGTGGAAAAAGCGACGGCTCGCTGCATGATGTGCAGCCTATTCAACTCCTGACGAGCGTATTACGTGAACTTCGCGACCGTAACCACCTTGATACGTCGCTAGTCGATGATGTGATCATGGGGTGCGTGACACCCATTGGGGAGCAAGGTGCCGACATTGCCCGCACGGCCGCCCTCGAAGCAGGCTACGACGAGTCGGTGGCGGGTGTACAACTCAACCGGTTTTGCTCATCTGGCCTGGAGGCCATCAATATGGCGGCTGCTTACGTCATGTCGGGGCAAGTCGATGCGATTGTGGCGGGTGGCGTAGAGTCCATGTCGCGGGTGCCGATGGGTTCCGATGGTGGTGCCATTTTCATGAATCCGCAGATCATCGCTCGGCATAATATTGTGCCACAGGGCATTTCCGCCGATTTGATTGCGACAAAATACGGGTATTCACGTACTGACGTCGATGCTTTTGCGGCTGAATCTTATCGCCGGGCAGAGGAAGCGCAGGCCGATAATCGCTTCCATAAAACGCTTGTTCCGCTCAAAGATGAAATTGGGCTGACCGTTCTTGATCGCGACGAAGGCGTCCGACCGGGTACAACTACCGAGAGTCTGAGTAAACTCAAACCCGCTTTTGAGGCTATGGGACAAATGGGTTTAGATGCGCTGGCCCTGCTCAAATACGCTCAATTTGACAAGGTAAATCACGTGCACCATGCCGGGAATTCCTCACAAATCGTGGATGGTGCAGCTGGCGTTCTGGTTGGCAGCGCATCCTTTGGCGAGCAATCCGGTTTAAAACCCCGGGCACGCATAAAAGCCTTTGCTATCGTCGGTTCTGAACCAACGATCATGCTTACGGGCCCGATTCCGGCCACCCGGAAAGTACTCAAACGGGCAGGTATGAGCATCGGTAATATTGATTTATTTGAAGTCAACGAAGCATTCGCGGCTGTTCCACTACTGTTCATGGATGAATTCGGCATAGATCACAGTAAGCTGAACGTCAACGGTGGAGCCATTGCGTTAGGCCATCCGCTAGGCGCAACGGGTGCTATCATTTCCGCTACGTTGCTAGACGAACTGGAACGTAGCGGCAAGCAGTTTGGCCTCTCGACGCTCTGCATTGGTGGCGGCATGGGTATCGCAACGATTTTCGAACGGGTAAACTAAAAAATGTATGATGTATGATACAGGATGTATGAATCTTTAGCCAATCCAATACACCTCATATCATACACCATATCTCCTATATCATACATCAAGTAATGGTAAACTACACGGTTGACCAAAACGTAGCGATCATTTCCTGGGAAATGACCTCGTCGCCGATGAACGTCCTCAACGACGAATCGATACCACAGTTTGAAGCCGCTTTGCAACGGGCCTTTGCCGATGAGTCAGTGAAGGGAATTATCGTTACGTCGGCCAAGCCCGAGTTTGTAGCGGGCGCCGATCTGAAAATGATATTGCGGAGCAATGACAAAGACCCCGCCGAGATGCTGAAAGTCTCGTCGGAGTTGAACCGGATTTTCCGCAGTATTGAAACGTCGGGCAAACCGACGGTAGCGGCTATGAACGGCACGGCCCTTGGTGGGGGGTATGAGATCTGTTTGGCCTGCCATCATCGTGTCGCACTGAACAATCCAAAGACGCTCATTGGCCTGGTCGAGGTAACGATTGGCCTGTTGCCGGGTGCGGGCGGAACGCAACGGCTTCCGCGTATGATTGGCATTCAGGCCGCGTTGCAGCTCCTGGTCGAAGGTAAAAAAGTGGGCGTTAAGGAAGCCAAAACCCTGGGTATGATTGACGACATCGCCGAGAGTCCGGCCGAGATGATCCAGAAAGCACGTGCCTGGATCGAAGCGAATCCAAAACCCATTAAACCCTGGGATGAAATCGATCGGAAATCGGGGAAAATTGTCGGGAAAGATAATTTCAACGTACCGGGCGGCAATATCCAGAGTCCGGTGGGAGCGCAGACATTTGCGGCTGGGACGGCCATGTTGATGGATAAAACTAAAGGCAACTACCCGGCTCCGCTCGCAATCATGTCCTGTGTGTATGAAGGATTGCAGGTAAATATTGATCGCGCCTTGGCGATCGAAGGGCACTATTTTGTGAAAGTTGCTACGTCGAAAGTGGCCAGGAATCTTATTCAAACGATGTTCCTGGGCATGAATGAAGCCAACAAGGGAGCGAGCCGTCCGAAAAACATACCGAAAACCGATGTTAAAAAGCTGGGTGTTCTGGGCGCAGGCATGATGGGTGCGGGGATTGCCTATGTATCAGCGCAGGCCGGTATCGAGGTTATTCTGAAAGACGTATCCAGTGAAGCCGCCGAAAAAGGGAAAGCCTACTCGCGGGGATTACTTGAAAAAGGCGTTGAGCGGGGCAAAGTTGATCCATCCAAGGTAGACGGAATTCTTAGCTTAATCAAACCCACGGCCGATGTAGCGGACCTGAACGGCTGTGATCTCATTATCGAAGCCGTATTCGAGAATCGTGAGTTGAAAGCCCAAGTGACCAAAGAAGCCGAACCAATGCTGGCGCAGAACGGCCTTGCTGTTTTCGGCTCCAATACGTCTACCTTACCGATCAGCGGACTGGCGGAAGCTTCGACCAAACCCGAAAACTTCATCGGTATTCACTTCTTTTCGCCGGTGGACAAGATGATGCTCGTGGAAATCATTGTGGGTAAACAAACATCCGATTATGCGCTGGCGGTAGCCATGGACTACACGCGAAAAATTCGCAAGACGCCGATCGTCGTCAACGATTCCCGTGGGTTCTACACATCACGTTGCTTTGGTACGTATTCGGGTGAGGGCATGGAATTATTGAAAGATGGCGTTAACCCGATATTGATCGAAAATGGCGGTAAAGATGCCGGTATGCCGGTTGGACCACTAGCTGTTACAGACGAAGTTGCCCTTGATCTGGTTTATAAGATTGCGAGTCAAGGCATCAAAGACGGCGTGCTACGTGACGATGACACGAGCTACCAGGTGGCGAAACAATTTGTCGAGCTAGGTCGATTCGGGAAGAAAAGCAAAGCAGGTTTTTATGATTACGCCGATGATCGAAGTAAGAAACTGTGGGCTGGTTTACGGGACTTATTTCCCCAGGCCGACCGGCAACCCACCCTCGATGAAGTGAAGACGCGACTGCTGTATCGGCAGGCAATTGAAGCCGTACGTTGCTTTGAGGAGAACGTAGTGCGCACTAAACTAGATGCCAACTTGGGCTCAATTCTGGGCTGGGGTTTTCCGGCTTACACCGGTGGCGCCTTATCCTTTGTCGATTTCGTTGGTGTCGATACGTTCGTGAAAACCCTCGACCGGCTGGCCGATACGTACGGCGAACGCTTCCGCCCGACGGAACGGTTGCGGGAGCAGGTAAAAGAATTGATTGAAGCGTAATGTTTGTTAGGCGTAGTCTGGAGACTATGCCTAACAAACCCTATTGAAATTTCGCCAGATTCTCTTTCGTAACAAGCTGAAAGGGAATAAGTGTGGCCTTATCATAGGGTTGGCCTTTGGCTAGTTTGACTGCCGTTTCGATGGCTTTTGCGCCTTGCTGCTGAGCATTCTGAAAAACCGTAGCGTCCAATTCTCCTTTTTTTACCGCTTGCAGCGCGTCGGGAATGGCGT
The DNA here is from genome assembly GCF_900112365.1 of Spirosoma endophyticum. Taxonomy (GTDB): domain Bacteria; phylum Bacteroidota; class Bacteroidia; order Cytophagales; family Spirosomataceae; genus Spirosoma; species Spirosoma endophyticum. The sequence goes on from NZ_FOLQ01000003.1 coordinate 403,386, forward strand.
CGATACTCACGACGATCACTTTATTTTTCAGGCCGGCAGCCGTCAGGGCTTTTACCGCCCCCAGTCCCATTTCGTCATTTTGCGCAAAAACGGCGTTGACTTGTGAGCCGTAAGACTGAATCCAGTTTTCCATCAGCGACATCGCTTTGGCGCGATCCCACTCGGCGGTTTGCTGGGCAATGATTTTCAAACCCGGATAGTCTTTCAGGATTTCCTTCGCCCCCTGCTCTCGTTTTATCTGGGCTGCCTGACCCATGTAGCCCTGCATCATCAGGATATTGCCTTTTCCGTTTAGCTTTTCGGCAATGAATTTCAGCGCAATTTTTGCTGATTCTACGTCATCAGACCCCACAAAGGCCGATGGTTTTGTACTCGTTTCGGAGTTGACGTTAATAATGGGAATTTTCGCGGCAAGGGCTTTGGCAATGGCGGGCGAACTGGCTTCCACTTCGCAGGGATTCATGATGATGACATCCACTTTTTGCGCGATAAAGCTTTCGACCTGCTCGATTTGTTTAAGTGCCGACCGTTCGGCGTCAACGGTGATCAACTCAACCCCCAGTTCCTGTGCTTTTTTCTCCATTTCATCGTGGACATTGACGATGAATTCATTCTGCATACTGAGCATCGTTGCACCCACAATGATCTTTTCACCTTCCTGACTTTTATCCGAAGAGGTTGATTGAGAACAGGCGGCCAGTAGACTGATAGACAGGAAAGTAATTCCGATTCGACGCAGTAGTTTCATTTAAAAATAAAGAGCGAAAGAGTGAATGAGAGAAAGAGCAGTGAGTAGCTAAGTAATAAACTGCAGTTAATACACTTATTTTTTGTGATTAAGACTGTCCAGCACGACGGCGCCGATGATGATAACGCCCATTACGACTTGCTGGTAATAAGAGGTTACGTTCAGTAGATCCAGCCCATTACTAATCACGCCAATCAGCAGGGCACCAATTAGGGCACCCGCCATCGTTCCGGTTCCGCCCGACGTACTGGTTCCACCGATAATGGCAGCTGCAATGGCGTCAAGTTCAAAACCGGCTCCGGCATTTGGCTGACCGGTTGTGATGCGCGATGTCAGCAGAATACCGGCTATTCCGGCCAACCCTCCGCAGAGCGTGTAAACAACCATCTTTATTTTTTTCAGGGGAATGCCCGATGCGCGGGCCGCCTGTTCGTTACCTCCAATGGCATACATGTAGCGTCCTAATACGGTTTTGTTGAGCAGAACAGCGCAGATCACAAACAAAATGATCAGGATGAAAATGGGCATTGGTATACCCAATAATTGTCCGCCACCAATAAAATTAAAGGAGTCGGATAAGTTTGAAATTGGACGACCTTTACTCAGAATCAAGGCCAGACCCCGGCCTATTGTCATCGTGCCTAACGTAACGATGAACGGCGGTACGTTGCTTCGGGTAATGACAAACCCATTGAACGCGCCCATCACTACGCCGGCCAGTAAGCCCATAAAAATAGGTACGACTACCGGATACGTATCAGGGTGGGCAAACGAAGCTGCCACTACGCCCGCCACGGCCACCATCGACCCTAGCGAAAGATCAATGCCGCCCGTTATAATCACGAACGTAACGCCAAAGGCAAGTAACGCATTGATTGACACCTGGGTAACGACGATCGTCAGGTTCGACCAGGTCAGGAAGTTGGGCGTAATGAGCGACAGTGCCAGACAAATCAGGCCAAAAGCCACAAAAATCCCAAACCTGCCAAAGCCACTGATGCGCAGGTTCGGTGAGCCTCCAGCCAAATCGAAATACGTATTAGTCGTGTTTTTCATCTATTGTAAAAACGGATGGGTTGTTCTTAATTGGGCATGGCATACCGTAGTATCATTTCTGGCGAAGCCTCTTCCTTACTGAGCAGGGCCGTTTGTTTGCCCTTTTCCAGTACCAGAATTTGATCGCTGAGGCCCAGCAGTTCAGGAAGTTCCGACGAGATAACAACAATGGCTACGCCATCAGCGGCTAATTGCCGGATAAGTTTATAGATTTCAAACTTTGCCCCCACGTCGATGCCACGCGTCGGTTCATCGAAAATAATAAGCGACGGTGCCGCCAGAAGCACTTTTCCAATAATGACTTTTTGCTGATTGCCTCCACTCAGGTTTGACACTTTCTGATCCGGTCCAGTAGTTTTGATACGTAAGTCACGTATCATTCGATGGGCTGAATCGGTCTCGCGTTTGGCATCAACAAATACTCCTTTCGCATGAGCAGGCAGGCTTGCCAGGGTAAGGTTATGCCTGATCGACAGGTCGGGAATAAACCCCCATCCTTTTCGATCTTCGCTAACATAGCCAATGCCCAGACGAATGGCCTCCTGGGGAGATGTAATGGTAGCGAGTTGACCGTTGATAGAAATTTCGCCACTATCCGGCTGCTCCAGCCCAAAAATGGCGCGGGCCAGTTCGGTTCTCCCGGCCCCCATCAGGCCCCCAATTCCCAGAATTTCGCCTTCGTGAACCGTGAAACTGATATTGGTAAAGACATCTTTCCGACTAAGGTTTTTTACGGCGATCACTGCGTTTCCTATCTCCGTCGCTGAGTCTGGAAAAAGATTGTCAATTTCGCGGCCAACCATCAGGTTAATCAACGAATGCGTATCCAGTTCAGCCGTTGGATACGTACCAATATAACTCCCATCTCTCAGCACGGTGATTGTATCGGCAAGTTGGCTTATCTCCTCCATTTTGTGGGAGATATAAATGATGGCTACTCCATTCTTCTTCAGTTCGTCAATGAGGGTAAAAAGAACGGCGACTTCTTTGTGCGACAGCGCCGATGTAGGCTCATCCATGATCAGCACCTGCGCATTATTCGAAATCGCTTTTGCGATTTCGACCATCTGCTGTTCGGCTACGCTCAGGTCCTTCATTCGGGCGCGTACGTTAATCGTAGCCCCCATATGCGTCAGCAGCTTTTCGGCCTCTTGATTGATACGCCGGTCGTCGAGCCAGCCCGAAAACCAGCCTTTAGGCTCGCGACCCAGGAAGATATTCTGCGCGACGGTTAGTTCGGGAACGGCGAGAATTTCCTGATGGATCATCGAAATGCCGTTTTGCTGCGCTTCCCTGACGGTCGTATTCTTCAATCGTTTTCCATTGAGGATGATTTCACCAGAATCAGGCGTTTCAAGACCCGATAAAATCTTCATAAACGTCGATTTCCCGGCCCCGTTTTCGCCCATGAGCGCATGAACCTCGCCTTTTCTGAGGTTCATCTGAACGTTGTTCAGCGCTTTTATACCCGCGAAGGTTTTGGTCAGGCTACGTACCTGAAGAATATAGTCCTGATTCGGGGTCATGCATGGGGATTTGTCCGCTTTTTAAAGCAAAAAAATCTCGAAAACTCCTCAGATTACCTCAAATCAGCCGAAGTTCATCCTATACTACCACTGGAAACTGTTGGGAACGTAGCATTTGGGCGGATGTTGGCTGTTTCAGCCATTGATTATCCCTTTCTGATAACTGACGGGTGTAGTGCCGGTCCATCGCCTGAACGCCCGGTTGAAAGCGCTCAACTCATTGTAGCCAAGGATATATGATACTTCTTTTACGGGATATTGTCCTGAACCTAAATAATGTAAGGCCAATGATTTACGGGTTGAATCCGACAATTGCTGATACGTTATGCCCTCTTCCTGAAGTTTGCGTTGCAGGCTGCGCGAACTTGTGTTGAGGTTAGCCGCAATGGCTTCCAGCGTAGGAATGCCCAGGTACGAATTGACCAGAAGAAGACTTCCGATCCGTTCACTTATTTTCCGCCTGTCGCCGAAAGCCGAGTCCATCGCGCTTACTTTTTGTAGCAGCACACCTTGCAACTCATAATTCGCCATCAGGATCGGCTCATCCCAAAATGATTCATCGAATGACAGTTCATAATAGTCAGCTTCCTGAATCGAATGGCATCGAAGGACACGTTCGTATTCAGGTAAGTCGGCGCTTATGGGCGGCATACTAATACGGATTGGTTGAATCTTTTCGAGCACCAACCCATCGACTTCGTGTAGCGTAAAGGCCATGAAAAAATCCATCATCTGACTAAATAATAAGGGCGCAACTTTCTGTCGACTGGTGTCGGGCGTGAAGCGAATGAAAAACGACTTATCCGCTCGTGTTACGTCCATGACGAATATATCCGTGATTAAGTGGGCGAAGGCAACCGCGTGTGTCAAGGCTTCGCCGATGGTTCGACTATGCCGGATGAGTTCACCTACAACGCCGAGGGCGGCAACTTGCAGCGTCTCACCGAAGTGTAAGCCAAACAAAGGGTCGTGGCTCAGATGCGTGGCGTTGAGCCAAAGATCATCCAGCTGCTTATCGGTCAGGGTTAGATTCTCCCCTTTTTTCAAGGTACTAAACTCAATACCCGATAGTGTACATAACTGCGCTGCGGAGAGGTTTTTCTGCGTCGCGTAGGCCAGCAGATTGAGCACCAGAAGTCGCTGATAGTCTTGCATACGACAAAGGTATCGAAATATAAAAACGACCCTGTTTTGTGGCGTGAAGTGGTAGCGAGTTGGCGCTTAAAGGTAAAATACAGGCGGTCTACCCCCGATACCTTTGTCAAAAAAACGCCATGAAAACAATTGCAATCGCCTTACTGCTAGCCCTGAGCCATTCCGCGGTTCCTCAGCCAGCCCATGAGAAGACAAACAAATCAGTACGTCAGGAAACCACTAAACAAGCAAACACGAAAACTATGGAAACGCAATCAATGCAGGTCGTCAGTGAGTTTTTAACCGCCGTTCAACAGGGAAATCAGGTTAAACTAGGGTCGCTCATTCACCCGAATATTGAGTGGAGCCAACCCGGAAACAACCGCTTTTCAGGCACGAAGAAATCGAGCGGTGAGGTGTTTCAGATGGTTGGCGGCATGTTTGCTGCCTCCGAAAATTCACTGGCCTTAACTGACATCAAAGTACTCACAGCGAACGGAAACAGCGTCGCCTGCCTGGTCCACTGGAAAGCGGTTCAGCCTAACGGCGGTATGCTGGATGTGGACAACATCGATGTTTACACCGTAGAAAACGACCAGATCGTGAAGGTAAAAGTATACTCCGCTGACCTAGCGCAGGAAGATAATTTCTGGCTGAAATAGACGTGACGTAGCGATGTATAGAAATCCCCAACCAAAATGATCGGGGATTTCTATAATAGTCGAAAACTCATTCGATGATATTTTGTCGGGCCAAATTCCCGGATGGCTGCCCGGTGGATTGGTGTTGGATAGCCCACATTCTTTGCCCAGCCATAAGCTGGAAATTCCTGGCTGAGTCGCTCCATCAAATCGTCACGGTACGTTTTGGCCAATACTGACGCTGCGGCAATGGAGAGAAAATTAGCATCGCCCTTGATGATGCAGGTGTGCGGAATCATGGGGTACGTCACAAAGCGATTGCCGTCGACTAGTAAGTGCTCCGGCTTAATGGTTAGTGCGTCTACGGCCCGATGCATCGCCAGAAAACTGGCTTTCAGGATATTAATCCGGTCAATATCTTCATGCGAGACTTCGGCTACCGCCCACGCCAGCGCATCGCGCTCAATATCTTTTTTTAATAATTCTCGCTGACGATGAGAAAGTTGCTTTGAGTCGTTCAGGATTGGATGTGTGTAGTCACTCGGCAGAATAACCGCTGCAGCCACGACAGGTCCAGCCAGGCAGCCCCGTCCAACTTCATCCAGGCCCGCTTCAAGGACATCGGCGTTGTAATAAGAACGTAGCATTTGTTAGAGGGCCGAAGGAGGATAGGGACGAGAGGGAGAAAAGGACAAGGGAGAGAGGGTAGTGGTTCATTTTTTCTTTTCATCTCTCGTCCCCTTTCTCTCTTTTATCAGTCTTCCAATACGTTTCCAAAAATTGTATTTTTCAAAAATAGAGCAAATAACAGGAACGAGATGGCCCAGTAAAGATAAATTCGATAATAGTCCTGCACATCCTCGTAAACCCGAACGCGAACGGGTGATTTTTCCAGCTTACTAATTTGGGCAAACACGGCCCGCAGTCGGCGGGTATCGGTTGCCCGGAAGAAACTACCATTGCCGATGGTTGCAATGGTTTTCAGAATACCTTCGTCGACCGTACCAGCTTGCGCTGTTGACGCGCTGATTCGGCCAACGGCAATCGTATAGATTCGAATGTTGAAAATTTTGGCTAACCGGGCGGCTGTAACCGGGTCTATGTTGCCAGCCGTATTGTCGCCGTCACTCAGTAGGATAATAACTTTACTACGTGCCTGCTGCCGTTGTGCGGCTTCCTGCCGGGTTGTATCGGTCGTTGAATTAGATCGGTCGCGCATCCGGTTAATACAGCGGGCCAGTGCATCGCCAATGGCCGTACCAGAGGTGCGGATCATTCGATCATTGAGATCGCTGAGGTATTGCTTCACCAGTCCATAGTCTGTAGTGAGCGGACAAAGTGAAAACGCTTCACCCGCGAAAACGACCAGGCCAATACGGTCGTTTTGACGACCATTTACAAAAGTTTGTGCTACCCGACGAGCCGCAGCCAGTCGAGTAGGCGGCAAATCGGTATCGCTCATGGATTCTGATACATCGATAGCCATCATAATATCAATGCCTTCCGACTGCTCATCACGTTGTTCACGCACAATCTGCGGTCGGGCCAGAGCCACTAATACCAGCGTAACACCCGCGAATACACTAATTGGCAAGAGGTAACGTAATGAACTAAGCAGCGAACGGGTCGTCTGAACACGAATTTCCTTGCCGCGAGCGCGGGGCAAATTGAGTTGTCCCAGCGACATATTTAAGCGCTGCGTTGCGTTGCGGTGGAGGTAATAACGGATTGAAAACAGCAATAGAATCGCTGGAATCAACGACAGGGCCAGCGGATTCGCAATGTGAAATTGCTGCCACTGCGCCGGACTGAACCAATGAAGTGAATACCAGGGTTCCATTCGATCAGGAGTAAGAAGAGTGTTCGGCTGAATCGGGTTCCTGGGTGTTCGCTACATTCTGATCAACCAATCCCTGTAATTTGGTCCGTCGATCGTGGTAGGTTTGCGTAGCTATGTCACTCAGCGCCTGCAAGGCAAGCTGCGATTGTGGAGAAAAGGTGCCTCCGTAAATCATCCGATCGGCTTCACGTAGCGCATCGGCGATGCGTTCGTTGTTCATACGCTCGGCTATTTCGGGGGTCGTTAGGGATGTGTAAGGCTGTAAATCAAGTTTTTCTAAATACGTTTTCCATAGCACAACCGCCTGGTTGGCTGTTTCTGACGCCGTAAACGAATTGAGTCGCTGGCTAAGCCGATTGTAGTCACGCAGGAAGCGGGTGTGCCGCCTATTGAGCTGGTACAGCCGCCATAACCGCCTGATTGCCCGGCCAAACAATCCGTAGAGAAGTAGGGCAATAAGACTGATCACCAGTAAGCCAGTTGCCAGCACTGAGTAATTGAATTGTTGTTGTAAAGGAGCTAGATCGGTTTCTGTATCTAGTGTAAGCGACTGAGAACTGGTTATTAGGCTACGTATTGGTGGGAGTTTCGAGTGTAGAAAGACTGTGTCAATACCTGTCCATTGAACCGTGCAGTCGGCATCGTTGATAATCCGGATGGGCACACGTAGCAATTGAATTGAATCCGTCTCGAAGGATACCAGCGTATAAACGGCACTATCGCGACTGACAGCGTTATAGCCGCTACCCGTCGTCTGTGTGGCAAAAACCGCCACGTTCTGCACCTTGTATGGAGCGAAATTTCGGGCTGTATCAGGGAATAAAACGTCGATTATCGGTGAATGTCGATACGTCAGCGCGTACTGAAAGGGGCGGCCAATCTCGATACTATCTGTCAGAAAATGTCCCCACAATCTCCATTGCCACAATGGAGATTGCCGCAATGGAGATTGCCGCAATGGAGATTGTCGCAAGGTAGCCTGACGTAGTGCAGACTGAATCTGTGCGGGTTGACGGATCGGTTGCGCCCAGCCTGCACCGGTCAAAAGCCAAAAGCCAATAAAGAGATACGTGCAGACTACATTCATTGATACTTTCTCACCCTGAACAATTCAACGAGTTTCGGTACAAAATCTTCCTGCGAGTCCAGCGCAATGTAACTCGCATTGAACTGCTTGCAAAGTCGCTCCAGCCGGGTCTGGTTCTGGTGGAACGTATCGTGCAGCCCCTTCCGAAACGAGGCCGAAGACGTATTGACCCAAACCGTCCGTCCCGTCTCGGTATCATGTACGGGAATGATCCCCAGTTTAGGCAGTTTTACCTCCCGCTGATCATACAGATGAATAACGACCAAATCATGTTTTTTCGCCAAAGCCTTTAGGTTGTGTTCATAACTCAGGTCAATGAAATCAGAAAGCAGAATCACCACGCTTCGACGCTTGAGGACATTGAGCGTAAACAGTAATGCATCGGCAATGCTTGTTCGGGTCGATTCGGGCTGTAGTTTATAGAGGTTCATAATCAGTTGATAACCTGTTTTCAGGCCGTTGGCTGGTTTCAGGTAGCGCTCCTTCTGATCCGAGAAGCAATACATGCCTACGTAATTGGCCTCACGGATGGCTGAGAGCGCCAATACCCCACATACTTCTTTTGTCGCGTCCAGTTTGTCGCGATGGCGTGGCCCAACCTGCTGGGATGCGCTGACGTCCACCACGAAGAAAACAGTCTGATCTTTCTCTTCCCGAAATACTTTTACAAACGTACCGTGGCCTTTCGATGATACGTTCCAATCAATAGCCCGCACATCATCACCATATTGATAAGTCCGCAAGTCACTGAATTCCAGGCCTGTTCCTTTGAAAATGGACCGAAAGCTACCGCGCATCTGCGAGTTGACGGCCTTTCGTATGCGAATATCGAAATTACGGAGCTTAGCTAAGAACTCGTCCATACGAAACAGGCGTTATACTATTTTAACAAGCAATCCCGAACTTTGCCAACAGGGATTAGCTTACAAAGCTATCATTTAAACGTATGCACTGGAACCGATTTCAATCTCATCTATGGTGTCTGCTGATAAGTGGCTGGCTGATGGCAGCCTGCACGGCTCCAGAAGATGAACGACCGGATAACCTGATTGCTCAAGACAAAATGATTGATATTCTGACGGAAGTCCACATCGCAGAATCTCAGGTCAGCCGCTTGAGTTTGGGCTCGCTTGACTCGTCGAACATTGCGTATAAACATCTGGAAAATCAGATTTTTCGAAAATTTGCGGTGGATACGGCAATGTATCGAAAGAGCTATATTTTCTATTCATCGCATCCGAGCGATATGGAGGCTATTTATAAGCAGGTTACCGAGCGATTAAAGCAACGTGCTGATACGACAAAATCGAAGCAACCGAAAAAATCATGACAATCGGTATTATCGGTGCGGGGATTTCCGGCCTGACGCTAGCCTACGAACTGCAGAAACGCGGTATCGAATACCATATTTGGGAAGCCGCTGATCAGGCAGGAGGTTATATCCAGTCTCGTCGGGAAGTGGCCGAAGGAGGAAGTTACCTGCGCGAACTGGGACCAAATTCCTTACTTGGCGATGCTGATTTATTACGTTGGCTTGACGAACTCGGCTTAACGCCTGACCTGACATTTAGCAAACCGGTGAGTAAAGTCCGTTACATTTTCCGGAATGGACAGTATCAGCAATTACCATCCGGGCCACCTTCCTTGTTGTTTGGTAGTTTTTTTAGCTGGAAAACGAAATGGGCCATCTTTCAGGAACGTAACAACAAAACGGTGTCGCCCGAAAACGAAACGTTAGCGCAATTTTTTCGGCGTCGATTTTCGGACGAGATTGTCGATTCGGCTTTAGGGCCGTTTGTCGCTGGAATTTATGCGGGTGATCCTGAACAACTGCTTGTTTCTGAGACATTTCCGTCATTGCTTGAGTACGAGAAAGACTATGGTTCTGTGCTACGTGGTCTGATAAAAAACCAGTCGAAAACAGGCCGCCGGCAATCCTTTAGTTTTCGGGATGGCATGCAGATGTTGCCCAATGCGTTAGCTGTCAAACTCAAAAACCTGTCGCTTAGTAGTCCGGTTAAACGTATCGTCAAAATTGCTGACGGCTGGCAAGTTGAAACGGCAACTGGCACGCAAACAGTTAATATGCTCGTGTTGACCACCGGCACCGACGTAACAACTCGTCTCGTGGAGCCTACTTATCCTGTCTTCGCAAAGGCGCTGCGTAATGTTACCTATCCGCCCATGACCGCTATCCATTCAGTATACAAGCGGGCTGATGTCCGGCATCCGCTGGATGGGTTTGGTGGCCTTAATCCGAAAAGTGAAAAGCGTTTTTCCAGTGGTCATATCTGGAATAGTTCGGTATTTGACGGGCGTTGTCCTGAAGATGAAGTTTTACTGACCACGATGGTTGGCGGCCAAATGAATCCTGCTAATGCCCAACTGCCCGACGATGTTATCTTTCGCAATGTACATCAGGAGTTAGTGGACAGCTTCGGGATAAGAGCTAGCAAGCCTGTTTTTCGCGCTATTCAGCGATGGGAGCGCGCTATTCCGCAGTATGATGCAGCTATTGTTGCTGTTAAACAACCGGTTAAGGTCGCAGAAGCCGACAATTTATTTGTGTGTGCTAACTGGTACGGAGGCATTTCATTGTCTGACTGTATTCGTAAAGCCCGCGAGCTGGCTGAGCAATTAGCGGGTAAAGCAGGAATTAACAATTTTTAATGATTATTTTGTGCAGAAAACGAGGGGTTTGCAGTTATAGGAACAACTCCCCTTATAACCCATTCAGTACCTGTGAAAGAGCGCTTAGTCGTTATTCCTACATACAATGAGATTGAGAATATCGAAACAATAATCCGAAAGACGTTTAGCCTGCCGGAGCCATTTGATATTCTTATCGTAGACGACGGCTCTCCCGACGGTACTGCTCAGCGCGTCCGTGATTTACAGGAAGAATTTCCACCTAACGGGCCTTCTTTGCGACTCAATCTGCTCGAACGACGCGGGAAGCTGGGCTTAGGAACGGCTTATATTGACGGGTTCAAATGGGCTTTGTCGCGCGGTTATCAGTTTCTATTTGAAATGGATGCCGATTTTTCTCATAACCCCGAGGACTTGATCAAACTTTATCATGCCTGTGCTGACGAAGGCGCTACTCGAGCCGATGTTGCTGTTGGATCACGTTATATTAAGGGAGTTAACGTAGTGAACTGGCCAATGAGCCGCGTATTGATGTCGTACTTTGCGGGCGTATACGTTCGGTTTATTACGGGGATGTCCATCATGGACCCAACCGCAGGATTCATTTGCTACCGGGCTGAAGTACTGGAAGTTATTTTGCATAATCCCATAAAATTCGTGGGTTATGCGTTTCAGATTGAGATGAAATTTACGTGCTGGAAATACGGCTTCCGTATTCGCGAAGTGCCCATTATTTTCACTGACCGCACGAAAGGCGTCTCAAAAATGTCGTCAAAGATTTTTAAAGAAGCCGTATTTGGTGTGCTGCAAATGAAAATCAGCAGCTTTTTCCGGCACTATATCCCGCGCCGGGAGACTCCGGCAAAGGCCGAAGAATCAATGAAGGCTTTCTAAAAAGCTGTCTGAATCTCTTTTGTAATTTACTTGCTTTTGCTGGTATGCGCATGGTTGATTTCCCGAACCATGTTCATTAAACGTTTCCAGCATCGGCCAATCGTTTTTTTGTCCTGAACCTTTGGCGTTGTTGATGTAGCTGTGACTACGGGCTCAGGCTTGGCTGTTGTGTTACGCGCTAATGCTGGGCTCTTTGTCAAACTGCCAGATGACGTTCTCGACGATACGGTTACTTCCTGACTAGATTTTGGCACTGTAGGGACCGTATTCTGCAACGGCATTGCCATAGTTGCCGATGATACGAATAAACCGGTAGTCAGTAATGAAGGGACTAGGAAGCCCATAGCTTTATTGATCGGCATATTTCTCATGAGTAGTTTCTAAAGAGTCAACCAGTGCTTCATTATCATCTTTTCATTGATACATGAACCACTGGTCGGAAGATAACGCAAATTAGTATTATTGAAATATATAATTGTATTGAAATATTTTATTGAACAAAAATTTTCGCACAAGTCGGCAATTGAGATGGTGATTTTTTAGAAGATTATACGGTACTGTTAACGTTTATGCCTAAATCATATTGTTAAGTGTTCTTACCACCGAACAATTAGTAGTTTATTTTGAAAATGGATTATAAATATATGAATAAAAAAATGATAAATCGTTTCTGTATAGTTTGGTAGAGATTAATAGGTCAAAATAATCCCTTAACTAAGTTCTCCTATAGTTCGGTGCGTTAACGCCCACAGGAAACTGTTATCTTTGCCAGATCGTTTGTAAAAGACTATGTTCGAGAATCTTCAGGATAAACTTAATAAGGCTATCAAAACCCTAAAGGGGCAGGGCCGCATTACTGAAATTAACGTTGCCGCCACTATTAAGGAAGTGCGCCGTGCTCTCACTGACGCCGACGTTAACTACAAAGTAGCAAAAGACATCACCGATCGTATCCGCGATAAAGCACTCGACCGCAAAGTGTTAATTTCGGTTGAGCCTGGCCAGTTATTTGTCAAGATCGTGCAGGAAGAACTGACCGAGCTGATGGGTGGTGAAGCGCAGGGTATTAATATAAAAGGCGAACCGGCTGTCTTGCTGATTGCAGGGCTGCAGGGTTCAGGTAAAACGACGTTTTCAGGTAAACTGGCTGCGTACCTGAAAAAACAGGGACGTAACGTTTTACTCGTCGCAGCCGACATTTATCGCCCAGCCGCCATTGACCAGCTGAAAGTATTAGGCGAGCAGGTTGGTGTGGATGTATATGCAGAACCGGAAAACAAAAATGCCGTTGAGATTGCACTCAATGCTATTGCGCACGCGCGTAAGACTGGTAAGAAAATCGTCATTGTGGATACCGCCGGCCGTTTAGCAGTAGACGAAGCCATGATGCAGGAAATTGAAGCCGTCAAACGGGCAATTTCGCCTACAGAAACGTTGTTCGTCGTTGACTCAATGACAGGGCAGGATGCGGTCAATACAGCCAAGACGTTTAACGAACGGCTTAATTTTGATGGCGTGGTATTAACCAAGCTTGATGGGGATGCCCGTGGTGGAGCCGCTCTTTCGATCAAAACGGTTGTTAATAAACCGATCAAGTTTATTAGCACGGGTGAGAAAATGGAAGCGCTCGACGTATTCTACCCCGACCGCATGGCCAGCCGAATTTTAGGCATGGGCGACGTGATTTCGCTGGTAGAGCGGGCACAACAGGCCTTCGACGAGGATGAAGCCAAGCGTATCAACGCCAAGATGCGTAAAAATCAGTTCGACTTCGACGACTTCCTGTCGCAGTTGCAGCAGATCAAGAAGATGGGCAATGTTAAAGACCTGCTAGGTATGATTCCGGGGATGGGCAAGATGATTAAAGACTTAGATATTGACAATGAATCTTTTAAGCCTATCGAAGCCATCATCAGCTCCATGACGCCAAAAGAACGTCAGCGCCCTGACATCATTGACGGTAGTCGGAAAAAACGTATTGCCGCAGGTAGTGGCACGAATATTCAGCAAGTGAATAATCTGTTGAAACAATTCGATGAGATGCGTAAGATGATGAAGAAAATGAACACGATGCAGGCATCGGGTAAAATGAATAAAATGATGCGGTAGTGAACGTAATAATCAACAAAAAGGGGTTACCGTCATTGACAGTAATCCCTTTTTGTTGATTATTACGTTGTTTTTATAAATCCAGATAATAGCGTCGGCGGGATGGGTCGAAGCGTTCAATAGCATAACGGAGTGTAGTACGGGGCATTTTTTGAATGTGGTCATGTAAAAATTCTTCCAGTGCACTGAAGTTGCGTTTGCCTACTTCACGTAGCATCCAGCCAATAGCTTTATGAATAAGATCGTGTTTGTGGGGCAGTAGAATCTCGGCAATCGAAAACGTATCACTAAACTGTCCTAGCCGAATAAGCGCTAAAGTTGATACAATAGCTATCCGCTGGCTCCAAAGCTCATTTTCATGAGCGAGATCATACAGAATGGAGCGATCACCTTGTGCTACGTGTTTCCCAAGAATATGAGGTCAGGTAACATCTACTAAATCCCAGTTATTAATGTATTGACGATTAGTAAGATAGCGTTCCAGAATTGCCACTTCCTGAGTTGTTGTCGCTTTTTGGCTTTGCCGTACCCAAATCAGCAGGCCTGTCATACGGCATTCATGGTAGGTGTCTTGCACTAATTGCTCCGTTTCTTCAATCGGTAAGTTCCAGAATTGTCTTACTACTACGCGTTGCTGTGGCATTGAAAGACCCAGAAAATGATCACCTTCTCCATACTGCCCGGCTCCTGTTTTAAAAAAACGTGCCAACGCCACAGCGCGCTTGGGCTGTTCTAAAGCAAGAAGCGTGTTTTTTGCATCAGCATAGGTTAGTTGCATAGGAGAAAAATAAAAAAGCAGAGATTCGTGTGAATCTCTGCCAGCATCTATAACATACTAACTTCTCGATTAGTCATTTAGCTTCGAGCGCACGAACTCCTGTTCCGACAGCAAAGGCAGTGTATACAGCATCGTTTTATTTCGTTCAAATGTTGGCCGGTCGATGTCGGCTGCCAAGTATTGACCTTTAACAAAGGCTTCAACTGTCCGCTTGATCAAATCGGCATCACTGGGACGTTCTTCTTCATCCAGCAATAATACATCATTCTCCTGATCCCGTAAAGGCAACGTTGTACCTGGTTGTTCAGGTCGAATGATCGTAGTGCCGTTGTAGCTAGTTGGTGTTTGCTTATCGTCGTTTTTGACGCTAACGCCTGTAGGTTCGGGATCAATTTCATCGCCAGCATCATCAACGAGTACTAATTCACCTGCCGGCTCTTCTTCGGTCACTACGTCCTGTGGCTGCTCTTCTGGTTCTGTAATGACCTCAGTTGGCTCCAGAATAGCTGGATTCGTACCATCAAAACCGGCTGCAATAATCGTTACCCGCAAACTTTCGCCTAAGGCTTCATCGGTGATCGCACCGAATTTAAACATTCGGGCTTCATTCTGGATTTTCTTGGCCACGTGTTCTGAAATAGCCATTTGCTCTTTCAGACGCATGGCATATGCCTTACTTGACGAAATAGTCAGCAGAATACGCTTGGCACCCCGGATATCGTGATCATTGAGCAGTGGCGAATTAAGGGCAGCCTCAATAGCGCGTATAGCCCGATCTTCACCGGCGGCTTCTGCTGATCCCATTACCGACTGGCCTGCGCCTTCGAGAACTTTCTTTACGTCGGCAAAGTCAGCGTTGATGTCCCCTTGCGTGGTAATAATTTCGGCGATGCTTTTTACCGCATTGGCCAGTACGTCGTCGGCATGGGCATAAGCTTCCGTCCATGTCAGTTCGCTGTATAGTTCGGCTAACTTGTCGTTCAAAACTACCAGAACAGTATCGCAACTTTTCTTGAGCTTTTCAATACCTTCCCGTGCCTGTTCTTTCTTGTCGGTTCCTTCGTACCAATACGGCGCTGTGACAACGGCCACAGTCAGCAAGCCCATTTCACGAGCCATTTCCGCAACTACGGGAGCTGCTCCTGTACCCGTACCACCGCCCATACCCGCCGTAATGAAAACCATTTTGGTAGGCGGAGCTAATAAATTACGGATTTCTTCGATGCTGGCACGTGCAGCATCTTCGCCAGCTTTCGCTTCAGTCCCAGCCCCTAAGCCATCGCCCAACTGTAACTTAGTTGGTACGGGATTGCTCATAAGTGCCTGACGATCAGTATTGCAAACGGCAAAACTCACATCCTGCATTTTGAGTTCGTGCATGTGTTTGACGGCATTGCCGCCCATGCCGCCAACGCCGACAACCTTTATTATGATCGGATTATCGTCTGGTATTTCGAATCTATAGCCCTGACTATTCATCGTGTCGGTATGTGGTGTCTTTTTGTGTTACAAAACTGTATATTTATCCGCAAACCGGTATGCTGCCGGTTTGTTACAATCATCAATATGGATCGGTTTCGTTCCCCCGTATTGGTTGCGTTAATTTACGGAACCATTTCATGAGTTGCCCTTCTTCGGCCTCTTTCGGTTGTTCTACCGGTGGTTTTGAAACAGGCGGTTTGGCCGTGCCGATCGGAGGATTAGGATTACCATAAGATGGCCGAACCGGCGTGGTAGCAGGCTGTTCATCATAAATGGCCCGATTGGGATCACTTATAAATGAAATACGATTATCAATCGTCTTATAGCCAGCCCACACTAAACCAACAGCAGTGGCATAAGCAGGATCGCCAACTAAATCGGCACGGCCGTTGGGTTCCAGATGTTCAGGAAATCCAACGCGTACTTCTTCAACACCCGTTACGCGACCAAAAATATGCTCTACGCCTGGAATCAGGGCAGAACCGCCCGTTAATACAAGGCCGCCCAGCAATTTGCCATCGTAACCAGAGCGAATGATTTCAGCCTGCACCAGTGCCGCAATTTCACGTAGCCGATCTTCGATAATAAGCGCTACATTTTTTAGCAGAACGTCTTTGGGTTTTCGGTTGCTCAATCCTGGTACAGCCACAACCTCGTTCAGATTGTATTCGGTAGGATTGGCACTGCCAAATTTTTTCTTGAGTTGCTCCGCCTGATTGGGCAGAATTTTACAACCTGCCTGAATATCGGATGTCAGGCTATTGCCTGCCCACGGGAAGACCGCAACATGACGTAGTACATTCCGATAATAAATGGCCATTTCGGTGGTGCCACCGCCAATATCTACCAGAGCGACCCCTGCATATTTTTCTTCGTCCGTCAGTACGGCCAATCCGGAAGCCAGCGCCGACAACATCATCGTGTCCTGTGCCAGATTGTTGCGCGTAATACACTTACGAATGTTCCGGGCTGCGTTTGCCTGAGCTGTAATTAACTGAAAATCAGCACCCAGTTTAACGCCGTTACGGCCAACAGGCTGGTTTACATTTGTCTCTGTATCGACCACGAAGTCCATCGGCAAAACATGGATAATCTCCTTGTCAGCCGGAATCGAGGTGCGATACATGTCATTTAGCAGATGGTCGATATCTTCGGTCTGGATCTCGTCGCCCGATGAAGAACGCGTAATACTACCACTGGACTTAACCGATGTTACATGGGCACCGCTAAAACTGACATTAACTAAGTGAATGTTCAGGTTCGATTGATTGGAAGCCTCTGCTACTGCACGCCGAATAGCGTTCACCGTATTATTGACATTCACGACCGAGCCTTTAGCTACTCCGTCGGTTAGTGTCGTTTCGCCCACACCCAGTACTTCGAGTGTTTCCTGTTCTTTATTGTTACGAATCAACCGTCCAGCTACTGCACAAACTTTAGTGCTACCAATGTCCAGACCCACTACTATTTTCTCGTCCATGCCCGTTGTTGTCATTCGCAAACTAATTGGTTTCGGTATTGAACGCTTACTCGGCTATAACGATCCCATCCTTTAGCCGGCAAAACGTCCGTATAAACTAATTTCAGCTTCTTAAACTTTGCGTCCAGATCAGTAGGCGGTCCAAATTCAATTTGGTGATTACCCATCTGTGGCCACATAATTACTTCGCCCTGCTCATCTACCGCTAATTCGGTAATTTGTGCCCGCCAGAACGGATCATCATGAATTCGTTTCAGCAAATCCAGCAATGGCCGGTTACGCTCACTAACTAACGAACGATTCTGACGAAAATAATTTCCTGTCAGAATCGGCACCCGGGCCGAGTAATTCATCGAAATCGGGAAAAAACGGCCCTCTTCGCTTACATACTGTCCAGATACGGCTCGAACCCCATCACTAGCCACCATTAATCGGGCTAGCGGACGAGGTTGTTCAATCACGACGAGCAAGTCCCCCGTCAAGTCACGCGATACTTGGCACTTTTTTACCAATCCATGGTTTTGCAATCTTTTTTCCAACTGTCGGAAATCGACTTCTTTGTAGTCTTTTCCAATAATTGGATCGGCACCTCCATTGGTTAAGTAGCCCATTACGTCTCGGCGCGTCAGAAACTGATGGCCCTCAATCTGATCGAGCCGAATAATAACTGCCCGAACGTGCTTCTGTCCATGCCTGATTTCGGTGAAAGCAATAAGCCCAAATAAGCTCAAAAGCCCCCCGATTGTAAGCAACCACTTTTTGGATGATTTAAAGGTAGAAAACATCTGTAAATAAGCTTAATTGTTTTCCAGATATTTTTATCTATTGGTATTCAACGATGTTTTTTAATGTTGGTAACAGTTGATCTATATCTCCTGCACCTATGGTTACAAGCAAAGAGGGCCGCATTTGTTGCACAACGTCGGGTAATTCAGCTTTGGTGCATTTTATTTTAGTTTTCGATTGTATGTCCCGAAAAATCAAATCCGACGTAACGCCTTCCATGGGTAGCTCGCGGGCCGGGTAAATATCCAACAGAATAACATTATCGGCCAACGATAAACTTTCCGCAAAACCCTGTGCAAAATCGCGTGTTCGACTGAACAGGTGCGGTTGGAAAATAGCCGTTAATTCTCGATCGGGATAGAGGGCCTTAACTGACGATAAAAATGCCTGCACTTCAGCCGGATGGTGAGCGTAGTCGTCAATAAGGATAGCAGAATCTGTTTTAAGTACGTACTCAAACCGTCGCCGAACACCTCGGTAACTGGCCAGTGCAGAACGAACGGCTTCTGGCGATACGCCCACTTGCAAGGCTACTGCTCCAGCCGCAACCGCATTCTCAACGTTGTGAAAACCGGGTACGGTTAGAGTAATATCTGCAATAACGCCTTTTGGATGTACAATATCAAATATGAAGGACGCTTGTTCAATTCGCAGGTTTTGGCTGTGATACTCACCTTCTTGTAATGAATACTGTCGAACAGTGGCTTTTGTTTTATCCGCCAGCGATAATCCTTTTTTCATGAACAACACGCCATCGTCTTCGATTTGACTAACAAAAATCCCGAACGATTCAAGAACGGCCTCGTGGGCTCCGTAAATATCCAGATGGTCGGCATCGGTCGAGGTTACGATGGCGAACGTTGGAAACAATGTCAGAAATGAACGGTCAAATTCATCGGCTTCTACCACGCACACTACTGACCGAAGATCGTCGGCAGGTTCGTTGAGTAAAAAGTTCGTGCCGTAGTTATTTGTAATGCCGCCCAGAAAAGCCGCGCAGTTGACACCCGCATGGCGCAGGATATGAGCGACCATCGACGACGTAGTGGTTTTGCCGTGTGTGCCCGCTACGCCAATGGTGGTCATCTGACCAGCGAGCAAGCCTAACACCTGCGAGCGTTTCTGAAGCGTGAATCTATTTTCTACGAAAAAAACATATTCAGCATGTGTTTTCGGAACGGCCGGTGTATAAATCACTAAGGTTTCGGCTGGATTTTTCCGAAAGCGAGCTGGTATCTGGTCAACATCTTCGGTAAAATGAATGGCCATCCCTTCAACTTGCAACGAGTCGGTAAGAGCCGTTTGTGTTTTGTCGTAGCCTACTACGTCATACCCGTTTACCTGAAACCAGCGAGCCAGCGCACTCATGCCGATACCACCGATACCGAGAAAATAAATGTATTTGAATTGATCTAATGTCATTACTTGAGGACGGAAAGGGAGAAAAGTACTTTCCTCCGCTCTCTATTATTTTGTTAATTTAATTACTTCTTCGGCAATGTCACGGGCGGCATTTGGCTTTGCCAGTGTCTTTATCTGGGTGCGTAATTGATGCTGTTGTGTTGGGTTGCTCAGTAAGTTCAGGGCAGACGTAATGAGTTCTTCGCGTGCAGCTCGATCATTGACCAGCAACGCAGCATTATGCTCCACCAGACTCATGGCGTTTTTAGTTTGATGATCTTCAGCCGCTGCTGGGAAAGGTACCAGAATAGCCGGGCGCCCCACTAAACACAATTCGGAAACTGACAAAGCACCAGCCCGCGACACCACTACGTCAGCAACGGCATAGGCTTTATCCATATCGTAAATAAAGTCATAGGCCTTAATCAAGGGAGAGCCAACAGCCGCTACGGCTGCTTTGGCCCGCTCACTGAAGGCTGGCCCCGTCTGCCAGACTACCTGAACGCCTGCATCTACAAAACGCTGCAAACCAGTTTCTATACTCTCGTTGATCGTTCTTGCTCCCTGACTCCCACCAATGATCAAAAGAGTAGGACGGCTGGCTTCCAGGCCAAACAATAGTCGGCCAGCCTCTATCTGTTGATCCGCCAGTTGAATGTCGCTACGGACCGGATTGCCCGTTAGTTTAAGCTTATCGGCGGGAAAAAACTGCTCCATACCGGGGTAGGCCACGCAAATGCGTTTTGCCCAACGGGCTAATACTTTATTGGTCAGGCCGGCATAAGAGTTCTGCTCCTGAATTAGGGTGGGGATACCTTTGAGTGAAGCGGCTAATAAGAGTGGTCCGCTGGCATACCCTCCCACACCTACGGCTGCGTCGGGCTGGAAGGTGCGAACGATTTGCCAGGCACGTAGTAAACTCCGGCCTAATTTGATTGGGAAGCCCAAATTAGCCAAGGTTAATTCGCGTTTTATGCCAACAACCGGCAACCCTACGATGGTATAACCAGCACGGGGTACTTTTTCCATCTCCATTTTACCCTCGGCCCCAACAAATAAAATTTCTGTAGCTGGATCAATTGCTTTCAGCTCGTTGGCGATGGCTATAGCTGGGTAAATATGTCCGCCGGTTCCGCCCCCGCTGATGATAACTTTCATACTTAAATTTTACTTTCGTCGGCTTCGTCGCGGCTGACACTTAATACAATACCAATGGCTAAGCCTGTGAATATGAGGGATGTACCACCCATACTTAACAATGGCAACGGTTGCCCGGTTACGGGTGCTAAACCAATGGCCACACAAATGCTGGCAAAAGCCTGGAACACAATACTGAATGTCAGCCCCGCCGATAATAAACCACCGAAAGGCCGGGTTGCTTTCTGAAGTGTTTTCATCCCTCGCCACAAAAACCATATATAGGCAAGTACGACTGGAATGCCGCCCAGTAGCAAACCATATTCTTCCACGATGATGGCGTAAATGAAATCAGAGAATGGGTTTGGTAGCGTATTGCGCTGGTGACTATTACCGGGTCCCTGACCCGTTATCCCACCATTGGCCAGGGCTATATAGGACTGTTCAACTTGGTAAGGAAGCGTGTCTGACTTAGTAAAAATAGCGACTCGGTTAACGGCTGTTTCCAGGCGTTGACCAACGGCTAAGGCTATTCCGCCAAACAGAATACAAGCCGCGATCATATAGCCTAAATATCGAACTGGTACCCGGCCAATGTACATTAGTAGAAAGCAGGTCGCGCCCAGCAACAGGGCTGTTGACGTATTGGACAGAATAATAAGTGAGCAAATAAGCGCAATCCAGATGATCAGGTTAAATAACACGCTGGGGTCACTCATGAAGCGCTGGCGTTTGGCTAACATGGCTGCCAGATTGGAAATAAGCGCTAGTTTGGCCAAATCTGACGGCTGAAATGTCTGGTTAATAATGGGAATCGTTACCCAGCGTGATGCGTCGTTTAAGGTTGCTCCTTTGAAAAAGGCCCACAATAACAAGGGTACTGACAGCCACAAGCCATATTTCGACAAGCGGGCGTAGTAAACGTAGTTGATCTTATGCGCGAAATAGGTGCAGGCGATTCCAATCAGGAGCAGTGAGCCATGTTTGAGCAGAAAGACTTCGGTGTTGCCATCGAGTTCCCGAAAGGCCTTGGTACCAGTCGCACTATAGACGACCAGCACGCTCATGATGGATAGATATAGGACAATCCACCAGATTTGGCGGTCACCTTTAAGATGCGTACGAATCCACTCGCGTAAAGCCATGGTTTTCTACTGATAAATGATGAGTTGTGAATGATAAATGATTTTGCCCACGAGCATTTATCATTCATCATTCATCATTAGTTTCTTCACTGCGGCTTTAAACTGGTTGCCCCGATCTTCGTAATTTTTAAATAAATCGAAACTCGCACAGGCAGGTGATAACAGCACGACATCACCGGTTTGGCCCCATTCAAGTCCTTTCGCTATCGCGTCCGTGATCTGCTGCGTCTCATAAATAGCGGAAACCTTATCGCCGAAATAATCTATTAATTTGTGATTGTCTACACCAAGGCAAATCAATGCTTTTACTTTCTGGCGTACTAAATCATCAAGCTGGCTGTAATCGTTGCCTTTATCCTGACCGCCAGCGATCCAGATTGTCGGGGCATCCATACTCGCCAGAGCATAAAAAACAGAGTCAACGTTGGTCGCTTTCGAGTCGTTGATGAACGTAATACCATTGATCGTTCCGGCTGGCTCAAGCCGATGGGCCGCATTTTGAAAGGTTTTCAGCCCGGTCTCAATGGCTTCATTCGTTATACTTACAGACTGCGCTGCTAGTATTGCCGCCAGCATGTTAATGGCATTGTGCGGGCCACGCAGGGGTGTTTCTGCCTGTGCGATGGCAAAAGTGTGCTCTTTAAACTGGGAGATTAATTGGCCATCGGCTAAGTAGCCACCGGGCGCTACCCTCGTTTGCAACGAAATCGGCAGTCGATCAACAACGGGTTGCCGTTTGGCCAACCCGTCCAGAATGGGTTGGCTTTCGGCGAAATAAATGAATTGATCGTTAGGCTGCGCATTCTGTAAGACTCGAAACTTAGACGCTACGTAGTTCTGGAAATCATATCCGTAGCGATCAAGATGATCGGGTGTGATGTTGAGCAGGATCATTACGTCGAGATGCGTATCATACATATCGTCTAACTGAAAACTGCTTAGTTCCAGTACGTAAAAATCGAATGTATCGGTAATAACCTGTTCAGCGAAACTATCGCCAATGTTGCCTGCCAATCCAACATTAAAGCCCGCTGTTTTGAGTAAGTGATAGATAAGTAACGTAGTAGTCGTTTTACCGTTGCTCCCAGTTATGCCAATAAGTTTAGCTTTAGTATAACGGGCTGCAAATTCGATTTCCGAAATAATAGGTGTCCCCTGCGCCCGAAGCTTTTGCACGAGTGGCACTGTGGCCGGGATGCCGGGACTTTTAATGACTTCGGTTGCTATTAAGATCTGATCTTCAGTATGTTGACCTTCTTCAAACGGAATGCCGGCAGTTTGAAGGGTAACTCGGTAGCTGTCTTTTAGCGCGCTTTTATCCGATAGAAAAACATCAAAGCCTTTCGCCTGAGCCAGCAACGCTGCCCCTACACCGCTTTCGCCCCCGCCAAGAACGACTATTTTCTGAACTGACATAATAAAACGTTACTATTGGCAAAATAACGCATAAATAGAGAAGCCCCGGCTATGGACCGGGGCTTTTCATATATTTTTCTACATTCAGTTTATTATTTCGGTGCCAGGGAGCTTGATAAACGAGCGCGGTTGGCCAGTTTAACAATCATGAAAACTACCCAGGCAATGATTAAAAATTGGATAACTGTATTCAAAAAGTTACCATATCGAATGGCTACTTCGGGTGCTGTACCCACAGCTTCTTTAAGAACAAGTTTTAATTGACTGAAATCAACACCACCAAGCACTAACCCCAGGATCGGATTGATGATGTCTTCAACCAGGGAAGTCGTAATTTTACCGAAAGCTGCGCCAATGATAACGCCAACGGCCAAGTCAAGAACATTGCCCTGAGCAATGAATGTGCGAAATTCACTTAACATGGATTGCGTAGTTTAGAGTAGTTAAATAATTGGTTATTAAGCGCAATTAAGCTATATAATATGAAAAACTACTCAAAATCTTCCAGGTAAAGTATCGGTTGCTTTTAATGGATCAACTTTTTTCTTAAAGGAGCTGAGATTATAAACTAACCCAATTGCCAGCGTTTGCTGAATCTGTAAAGACGAGCTAAAGTCCTTGTTGTAAAGTGCAATTAATCCAAACGTAGTATTCAGATAACGATTTATTTTAGCTGTCAGCAGAAGGTCAAGCCGGTGGTTAATATTATCTAAATGGGAATACTCTGTGAAAAGTTGATACCGGGCATTCAAGGATATATTATCGGTTAGATTTCGATTGATAACCGTTTGTAATTGAAAAGCTAACCACTCGGTCCTGTTGCTTTGGCCCTGGGCAACTCCATAAACAGTCGCGGTAGGATCGGGAACATAGAAGCCTGTATTAGGATCGACACGTACCCGTACACTTTGATCCGATAGAAAGGTAAAGCGTGGAGCTAAGGGACTCATACGTAGTGAGAACCAGTCGTTAGGTTTATAGGCTATACCCGTGGACAATGTCAACTGCGCAGGCGAAAAGAAATTAGATACACGTAGGCGTGTTTGGTCAGCAGGAAGCTTATCATAACGATAGCCAGGTGCAAAAAACGTATTGAATGTTCCAGAGATAAATAGATCCCATTTCGGAGCGATCTTGTGTCCCAGCACCGAAATCACGATAATCTGATCGGCCGATTTTCGTGATGTACCCAATTGACTAACATAACCTAATTGCAAATCAGCCGTATTATCCCAGGATGTTTTCCCTTTTTCGTATAAGGCGCGGGCGGCAATAACTCCCCCTAACGCCATTGAATTGACCCCTCCACCCGACCAGTTGCTGAATGACGTTTGATTAAAGTTGACACCTCCCGTGAAAGATCGTTGCCAGTAGGACGTATCAGGCTTTACGGATATTGTATCTCTAAAATTTGTCGTAACTCTGGTAGAATCCTGTGCTATAGCACTGCCCAAGCAGAAACAGTTTATTATAAAATATAGTATACTCTTTTTCATGATTGGTTGAGTTTATCATGCGACTAAATTAAGAAGCAACTGGATTCTCAAACACTTCTACCTTTTTTGTTTGTAATGATTGTAATGGAATCACAGTTGTTGTTTCGCCCGTACGTAGTGTTAATGACAGAGTATCAATTTTTATGATTTCCCCCATTGTATCATCGATCTGAATTGTCTGCCCTTCTCTATATTTATTTTTAGTATAAAAGGATGATAGGATGTTGGCCATTATATCTCGGGAGGCAATACCGTATCCAATGGCAAATGCAAAAATGACGCCACCGATGATAAGGTTAAAGCTTGACTCAAGTAGTTCTGTATTTATACCTGCCTGGCCCAACGCACTGATAACAGTGATGATCAGAAAGAAAACAAAGACAATCATGCTCAGTAATCGTCCAGAGGCAATATTAAAGGACTGACATACGCTAAGCACCGCTCCCCGTAATGCATCGGCCAGCAGCACGCCCACTTGTAACATAATAGCGGCTACAATCAGCTTAGGAATAAAATTCACCAGCGACGATACCATCTCAGTGATAGCAGCTACTCCCAGGGTTTCGGTGGCAGCTGTAATGAACATCAAAAGAATGTAGTAATAGAGAACTTTAGCAATAATCTCGCTTAACTTAATTTCGGTTTTAAGCTGTTTTATGATATTGATTTCGTTCAGCCGATTACCAATTTTGTCGAAGCCTACCCGGCCCAGAACCCGTTGGATAATATAAGCCGTCAGTCGGGCAATGGCAATACCAATCAATAGGATCAGCATCGACCCAAATATGCGGGGTACAAATTCGACAAACTGATTAATTAGGTTTTGAAATGTATTGCGTACTACTTCTGCCAGATCAGGGAGTTGTTTCATGAGGGAAGGTTTGGTTCTTTGGGAATTACCTGATCTGGGTTAACCAGCACGGATGCCAGTCCAAACAGGTCACCTACATAAAGGTCTATGATAGTTATAGCGTTTCGGATAAGGTCAATTTCGGATATTAACTCAGCTTTCAAATGAGGAGGGCAAATATCATCTGGCTCAAGTTCCTTAAATGGGTTCGCAGTTTCCATAGTAGTTCTTTAAGGGAATATAATCAACGGAAAGGCCAGCGAATAGCCAATGCAGCCTTAACAGCGAGTAATAACCAAAATAGAGCGCTTTCCAAGTAGTATTTGCGGAGCTTGTCACGAGAACGCTTGAGCCTCATTTTTACTGCACTCTCGGTTAAGCCATTTAACTGAGCAATATCACGTATACTAATATCATCCTGATACTTCATCAGTAGCATTGTCTGTTCTTCAGGAGCAAGCTGATGTAGCGCCCGTTCCAGTTGCTGAGCTTCCATCTCTGCCATTTCGGCTAGTCCATCGTCAGTACCGAGGTCTAGTCGTTCCCATCCCTCATCCACATAAACTTCCCGGCGAAGATTATGTGATCGTAACTGGTCCGTGCAGTAATTATAAGTAATTGAGTATAACCAAGTAGAAAACTTAGCCTGCTCCCGAAAACTACTAAGCTTTACAACTAGCTTCAAAAAAATGTCGTGCGTTAAATCCTCCGCACGAACAGGATCTTTGGTAAACGACAGGCATTTTCGATAAACCTTATCACAATAGCGTTCATACAGACGCTCAAAATATATATTACGTTGAGTCTCGACATATAGTCGTACTAACTCCTCATCCGAAAAAGGCTCCATTCTACAGGGTGTAGCTATTTAGACATAAGAGAGTTATAAAAGTAACATTGGTTGTTTTACTTACTAAATTGTCAGTAGCCTAAAATAAAAATACCCGACTTTTAGAGCCGGGTATTTTAAAAAAATAATAAATATCGATTAACCAATCGA
Organism: Spirosoma endophyticum; assembly: GCF_900112365.1. GTDB lineage: Bacteria > Bacteroidota > Bacteroidia > Cytophagales > Spirosomataceae > Spirosoma > Spirosoma endophyticum. The sequence goes on from NZ_FOLQ01000003.1 coordinate 430,041, forward strand.
TACTCGCTTGAAGGCAGAAACAGTTAGACCTTTACTGGTTTTTTCAAGCAACTGAGCGATCGTCAACGAGTTGTCTTTTACGAACTCCTGATTCAACAACGTATTGTCTTTGTAGAATTTGTTAAGCTTACCCATCGCAATCCGCTCGAGCATTGCTTCTGGCTTACCTTCCTGGCGAGCCTGTTCTTTACCGATTTCGATTTCACGTTCTACAATCGTCGCATCAACACCATCTTTATCCAGAGCAACAGGTTTCATGGCGGCAATTTGCATGGCAATGTCCTTGCCTACTTCTGTTACGTCGGTACCGTTCGTATTCTTCAGACCAACCAGGACGCCCAGTTTACCATTCGAGTGAATGTATGATACCACTTTATCAGCAGAAACGGTTTCAAACGACGATACGTCGACTTTCTCCCCGATTTTGCCCATAAGGTCTGTAATGTGATCCTGAAGCGAACGACCGTCAGCCTGGGGTGTAGCGAGCAGACCCGCTTTGTCAGTTGCGTCAGTAGCAACAGCTGTGCTTAAAATAGTCATTGCCAGATTCTGGAAATCAGCAACTTTCGAAACAGGCTCGGTTTCGCAGGCTAACGCGATAACTTTACCGCTTTTGCCATCGGGACTAACGTGAGCCAGTACAATGCCCTCGGCTGTTGTGTTATCAGCCCGTTTGTCGGCTATTTTTTGACCCTGCTTGCGCAGAATTTCTTTTGCTTTTTCAAAATCGCCGTCGGCTTCGGTAAGGGCTTTTTTACAGTCCATCATACCAGCTCCGGTCTCTTGCCGAAGTTTATTTACGTCAGCAGCAGTAATTGCCATAATAAAAGGGTGTTTATCGATTTAAACGCCAAAAAATAATTGGTAATCAATGAATTGCACTCTGAAATGGAATAGCCCATAGCGGCTGGCTACGGGCTATTTTCCTGAGTTATAAAGTTGTACAGTTATCGAGTTATACGTTGAATAAACTAAACAACTATATGACTGTACAACCTTACAACTCTATTTTATGCTTCGGTCTCGTCTTCAGCTACAGCAGCGGGTGCTACTTCTACTTCAGGGGCAGCACTTGCGCCTTCAGCCTTAGCTTGCGCCAGGTCTTCGTTGCGTTTTGCATCTTCCTCTTCCTGAACGCGTTGATCGTCTTTATCCTGCTTACGTTCCATCAGACCTTCTTCGATGGCCTTACCAATGGCAAGCGTAATCAATGAAATCGACTTGTAAGCATCGTCGTTAGCTGGAATAGCAAAGTCAACTTCTTCTGGATTCGAATTCGTATCGCACATAGCAAATACAGGAATACCCAGACGGTGTGCTTCGGCAACAGCGATGTGCTCACGCTTTACGTCAACGACGAACAAAGCGGCTGGTAAACGTGTCAGATCGGCGATACCACCCAATACACGCTCCAGTTTTTCTTTATCACGGCTACGGGTCAAACGCTCCCGCTTGGCAATGCTCTTAACGGTCTCCTCGTCTTTCAGCATCTTGTCCAGCGTTTGCATTTTCTTCAGCGACTTGCGGATCGTAGCGAAGTTCGTCAACATGCCGCCCTGCCAGCGGTCTGTTACGTAAGGCATTTTCAGGCGACGCGCTTCCTCTGAAACGATTTCCTGAGCCTGTTTCTTCGTAGCCACAAACATCACTTTCCGGCCCGAGCGAACGATGCCTTTGATAGCATTCGCTGCTTCGTCCAGTGCCGCAACCGTTTTGTTAAGGTCAATAATATGGATACCGTTCTTCTCCATAAAGATGTATGGAGCCATCCGGGGATCCCACTTGCGCGTAAGGTGGCCAAAATGCACACCAGCGTCTAAGAGGTCTTTATATTCGATTTGTGCCATTTTCGTAATGAAAAATGAATGTTTTGAAAAATACGCAGCACCGCCCGTCGGCATCATCTAAGGGCAGTCTGGACAAATAAACAAGGTGCTGGGTGCAAAGAGCAAGGAATGAAAAGACCATGCTCCGGGCACCAACCTTCGTGCCGAATTAACGTTTCGAGAACTGGAACCGGCGACGGGCTTTCTTCCGACCTGGCTTTTTCCGTTCAACCATGCGTGAATCCCGTGTCAGGAAGCCTTCTTTTTTGAGGGCTGGACGGAACTCGGCATTCAGTTCAACAAGCGCACGGGCAATCGCCATCCGCGTAGCTTCGGCCTGACCAGCCACACCACCACCACGAACGTTGACTTTTACGTCATAACCACCGACACCGTTGACGGTTGCAAACGGTTGGTTCAGAATAATTTGCAGTACTTCGGTAGGAAAATATTGTTTATAATCTTTTCCGTTCACCGAGATGGCTCCGCTGCCAGCCGACATGTAGATGCGGGAGATGGCAGTTTTACGGCGGCCAATGGTATTAATACGATCCATTATGACTTAGAATTTAACTGCTGTTGGTTGCTGAGCCTCGTGCGGGTGTTGCCCACCAGCGTATACATACAGGTTGGTGTACAACCGCCGACCAAGCCGATTTTTCGGCAACATGCCTTTTACAGCGTGTTCGATAATGCGCTCGGGGTGTTTTTCAAGCAGCAAGCGGGGCGATGCAAACCGTTGACCACCGGGATAACCCGTATGGCGGACGTAGACTTTGTCGGTCATCTTGGCACCGGTCAGGCGAACCTTATCGGCGTTGATGACGATCACGTTATCTCCGCAGTCAACGTGCGGAGTGAAGTTGGTTTTGTGTTTGCCGCGAATCAGGCGTGCGATTTGGCTGGCCAGCCGACCGAGCACTTCACCCTGAGCGTCAACCACAATCCATTCCTTCTGCACCGTTTCTTTGTTGGCAGAGATTGTTTTGTAACTGAGCGTATTCACTGTTATGGAGACTAATTGTTTGATTTATAAATACTTACCTGCGTAAAAAACAGGCCCGTCCTGAAACGGGAGTGCAAATATACGAGGTATTGGGCTGAAAAACAAGGGGATACTAAGAAATCACGCTTACCGTAACTTCAGTGTAGCCAGCGCCATTACTGCCAGCATAATGCCAATAATCCAAAAACGGGTTACCAGCTTCGCTTCATGGTATCCTTTCTTCTGAAAATGGTGGTGTAAAGGCGACATCAGTAAGATTCGCCTGCCTTCACCATACTTTCGTTTAGTGTATTTAAAATAGCTGACTTGTGCAATTACGGATACTAATTCGATTAGAAAAATGCCGCAAATGATGGGGATCATCAGCTCTTTACGGATGGCCAGAAATAGTACGGCAATGACACCGCCCAGCATCAGGCTACCTGTATCACCCATAAAAACCTGAGCAGGGTAGGAGTTGTACCACAAAAAACCGACGCAGGCACCAACAAAAGCCGCACAAAAAATTACCAGCTCTCCCGAATTCGGGATGTACATAATGTTCAAATATTGCGAGAAAACTTTGTTGCCTGACAGATAAGCCAATACCCCAATAGTTAGCCCAATAATAACTGATGTACCAGCGGCAAGGCCGTCAATACCGTCCGTAATGTTCGCTCCATTCGATACCGCCGTGATGATGAATATGCAGATCAGTACGTAAATAATCCAGGTGTAGCTGTCCGGAACGAAACCGAAGAGGAGGGAACTGTAGTCGAACTCATTATTCTTAACAAACGGCACTGTTGTCAGGGTCGACTTAATGTCCGCATAGACGTCTGGTACGTTAGATGTATTCAATAATCTGGGGGCGTATTTTCGGATTTTAACGTAGTCATTGAACGATAGGGTTAGTCCCACAATCAAACCCAGGCCAACCTGACCAACCACCTTGAATTTGCCCTGCAAACCTTCTTTGTTCTTTTTGAAGACTTTTATGTAGTCGTCTAAAAAGCCAATTAAACCCGTCCAGACGGTTGAAACGAGCGCGAGGATGACATAAACGTTGGATAGTTTGGCAAACAATAGCGCTGGAATGAGGAGCGAGGCCAGAATAATGAACCCGCCCATCGTTGGTGTACCTCGTTTCTGCATTTGCCCTTCCAGACCAAGATCCCGAATGGATTCCCCAATCTGAAGGTTCCGAAGCGTATCAATGATACGTCTACCAAAAATAGCGGCAATTAAAAGGGAGGTTATAACGGCACCGAGGGCACGAAACGATATATATTGGAAAACCCCGGCACCGGGGAAGTTGTAACGTTCGTCAAGGAAATGAAAGAGGTAATAGAGCATTTTTAAAGAGTGAAAGAGTGAAAGAATGAAAGAGCGGAAAGCAATAGCGGTTTACAGGCGCTCCTCCACTCTTTCGCTCTTTCGCTCTTTGTACGTGCCAAAGTTACTGATTTCCGCGTTCTGCGAAAGCTTCCCGCAATACCGCCCGGTCGTCGAAATCGTATTTGACTCCTTTAATTTCCTGATACGTTTCGTGACCTTTTCCCGCAATAAGAATAATATCGTGCGGACGAGCGAAAGCAACCGCTTGTCGAATAGCTTCGTGGCGGTCCTCGATCGTTGTTGTTTTTTTGACGTCAACGGGCGAAACGCCGGCCTGCATTTGCGCCAGAATCTCCATCGGGTCTTCGTTTCGAGGATTGTCTGAGGTCAGGATGACGCGGTTACTAAAGCGGCAGGCAATGTCGGCCATGACAGGACGCTTGGCCGCATCACGGTTTCCTCCGCAACCCACCACCGTAATAATCTGCGGCAGATAATCCTGCTCGTCAGTCTGCCGTATCCCGTTTATTGTTTCCAGTACGTTCTGAAGCGCATCGGGCGTATGGGCGTAATCGACAATTCCCACAATCTTATCGTCTGAAACGACCTGCTCGAAGCGGCCGGGTGGGGGCGTAAGACCAGATAGTAAGGTTAATACGTCGGCTGAGTCTTCGCCGAGTAATACGGCGGCTCCATATACACTCAGGATATTGTAAGCGTTGAAGCGACCGATCAGTTTGAACCAAACCTCATGATCGTTCACAAACATATTTAACCCAAACAGGCTGTCGGCAATGATTTTCCCCTTGAAGGTTGCCAGCGTTTGCAGCGAGTACGTCTCCTTGCGGGCAGCCGTGTTCTGAAGCATCACCAATCCCCGTTTATCATCTACGTTTGTTAGGGCAAAGGCCGATGATGGCAATTGATCAAAAAATCCTTTTTTTGCCCGTATATATTTATCGAACGTACCGTGGAAATCGAGGTGGTCGTGGGTGATATTCGTGAAAATTCCGCCCGCAAATGTTAAGCCTGCAATACGTTCCTGCACCACCGCGTGCGAACTCACTTCCATGAATACGTGCGTGCAACCATGTGCCCGCATTTTCGTGAGCAATTGATTGGTAGTAATAACGTCGGGCGTGGTGTGCGTAGCGGGAATGACTTCGTCGTCAATCTGATTCTGAACCGTCGACAGAAGTCCGCAGCGATAACCCAACGCCCGAAATAGCCAGAAAAGTAATGTAGCAACCGATGTTTTACCGTTCGTACCCGTTACCCCAATGAGCTTGAGTTTCTGTGAAGGCTGACCGTAAAAATTAGCCGCGGCTAACCCCATCGATCGGGCCGAATCCTGCACCCGAATGTAAGCGACTGTATTTGTAGACTGACCAGGATCATCGGGAAATTCTTCGCATAAAATGGCCGATGCACCCTTTTGCACCGCCGTTTCGATGAATGAATGGCCGTCGGAAATGGTCCCGCGAATGGCTATGAACAAACTGCCGGGACCAACTTTTCGTGAATCCATCGTCAGGTTCGTTACGTCGGTCTCCATGCTGCCAGACGTAGCCAGCAGGGGAATTTTATAGAAGAGGTCTTTGAGTTGCATTCGTTTTTAACAAACGGCCAGTTCGTCTGTAGCCCGCAAAAAAACAGATTGAGCGCGGGATTGCCTAATTTTTTATAAGACCTACTTCCATCATACCTTTCCTCCGATCAGATTCATTAGGTTAATGTCGTTCGTCGACCGAAAATCAAACATGTTATTTTAGGTATTACCCTAACGTTAGTGTTATCCGCTTTCCCGTTGTTTTGTCTGGTCCTGTTCCGGGCTCAAGCGATTGCTCTTTTACCTTACCACGACCCTCAGTCAGCACCTTATACCCATGATTTTCGAGCAGGAATAACGCATCACGAAGCGATAGTCCCCGAACATCCGGTACCTGGTCGGTTCGGGTTGGACGAGATTTCCAGCGGCCACTTGGCGTAGCTTCTACCCAGCCTTCGGTCGATGGTTCATTGCGTATGTGCAGGGCCGAGCCTATTGTATGCAGGTCGTCGGCATAACCCGCCAGCAAGCCCGCCGTTGACGATTGCGGCTGAGACGTATTGGGTTGGATAGGCGCATGCATGCGAATGTCGGACGCGACGATCCGGTCGGCCACTGCTTTAAATACCGGGGCCGATACCGCCCCGGCGTACAAAGTGCCCTTATTATCACCTTGATGGGGGTTATCTACGACCGCAATTACACTGTACTTAGGTTTGTCGGCTGGGAAATAGCCAATAAAAGAGGTGTAATATCGCCCCGCCTGATACAGCCCACCAATAATCTTCTGCGCTGTTCCCGTTTTACCCGAAATACCGTAATGCGGATTATTAATGTGTCTCGCCGTACCGTGGTCAACCACACCGCGCAAGAGTTCCTGCGCCTTTCGTATGGTTTCGCTGGAACAGATAAGGGTAGGTGATACGTATGGTTTATTGTCTTCAAGAATCTCTTTGCCGCGCCGGATCTGCTTAACGATCATGGGACGCACCCAATGGCCGTTATTGGCTACCGCATTATAAAACGTGAGCATTTGCAGCGGAGTAATCTGCATTTCGTAGCCGTAGGACATGGATGTCAATGAAACCTTACTCCAGCCCCTCATGTCGGGATTACGAATAATCGGTTGGGCTTCCCCTTTCATGTGGATGCCCGTCGGTTCTGTCAGGTGGAACTGGCGCAGATACTGGCAATACAGATCAGGACGACTATAGAAATAGGTGCGCATGAGCAGATGAGTGCCGATATTTGATGACTTCTCAAAGACCTGACGCGCCGTTATGGTGCCCGATCCACCCCCATTTGAATCCGTTATCCTAAGACCATTGTACACAACAGAATGTTGTCCCGTCGCAACCATCTGATTTAGGGAAATGGCTTTCTCTTCCATCAGCGCCATCATCGTGGCTAGTTTGAACGTGGAGCCAGGATCAGTACGTCCTGCCAGGGCATGGTTGAAGTTTTCAACGTATTTATCCCCACGTCTGGTCAAATTTGCCATGGCCCTGATTTCTCCCGTCGCTACTTCCATCACGATCACACAGCCTTTGTCTGCTTTATACTTGACGAGGGCTTCATGTAGCGCTGACTCAGCTATATCCTGATAGTCGACGTTGATGGTTGTGTACAGATCCATGCCCGGCTCGGGCTTCATGTCCGGGCCATCGTTGACGGGCTTTCGTATCCCACCCGCTAGTACTTCGACCAGGCCAACCGCGTTTTTACCGGCTAACTCGGGCTGGAAACTCGCTTCGAGTCCAATTAAACCCCGGCCTGTTTTCGCATCGAGGTTGCCAATTGTACGTTCAGCCATCCGGTCGAATGGGTGATACCGCTCGTAATAGGGACGTAGCACACCTCCGCGAGCAGCCACTTTGGGCGACGACCGGAAAAACGGCCATTTAAGCATCTCCTGCCGCTCCTGAAACGTAACACGCCGACGGTTCAACAGGACGTAGCGACGTTTGCGGGCGCGGGCATCGCGAATAAGATCCTCATAGTCTCTGGCAGAGCGGTCTTTGTAAATACGAGACAGTAGCTTGCCCAGAGAATCGACCTTGTTATTAAAATATTCGGGCTTAGCCATGGTTGGGTCTAAGCCAACCACATAGGTTGGAAGGGATGTTGCCAGCAGTTTTTCTTCAGTTCCATAGATGTTGCCGCGCATGGCCCGAATCGTATCGCGTTGGATGAGGGTTGACGCTACCCGTTCGCGCCAGTATTCGCCTTTTAAATCTTTCTGAAAATACTGCAGAGATACAAGCCGCACAATAACACAAATAGCCAGCACAATAACCACGTAGAAGACGTGATTTGCCCGTTGAATGATGTCCTGCTTAATGTTCATTTGACTTGACAACTATTTTGTGGGGTGGAGTTTGGCTTTCGGCAAGGCCAAGGGCTGCAACGCGCCGGCTGATTTCGGATTGTTTGCCGCTCTTGTTAAAATCGGCCTGTAGAACTGTTGCCTGAGACCGTAATTCGTCTACCTGCAATTTAGTGCGCTGAATTCGCCGGACCAGCCGTTCGGCATTGTGGTTCAGGCCAATGTACACAATCATCAGGAACGTAACCCACAGAATACGATCAATATGCCGGATCGGCCAACTGTTGTCTTCGCCAAATAGCCGATCTAAACCAATGAAATCATTGAGCCACGATGCCAGACGGATTTTACGTCGTTGTTTTTTCTGTTTGGCGATCCGTTCGGGTTCTCGAAAGGTATTTTTTGCCATGACACGGTGAGAATGCGATGTACCTACAAAGAAACGAAAACATTATTTCCAGTCCCGATAACGACGAAATCTTTAATCCCGGTGAGAAAGATTTTTTAACGGTACAAAAATGTGATTCGTTTATGTCTATTCTTTCCAGCGCCACTCATTGGCAATTTGCAGAGAGGTACGTAGGCCCTGTGTCACGAGGTAATCGCGGGTTTGTGTGTCGGTCTGGCGACGGGTTGGAATGTCGTCGGCGTCGGCGAGGGCATACAGCAGCATGGTCGAGTACCGGACGGTATTTTTCAGCTGATCGGCATTGACAAGGTTAATCCGGTCGCAGTTGGCGTGGTAGCAATCAAGCACGTCTTTGGTCAGATGACCGTTCATGCCTACCACCGGAACGCCCTCAAGCATAAACGGTTGGTGGTCAGAATGTAGCCCCGCCTGATTCTGCATTTGGTTAGCAAAGGTGGGTTCTACCTCTTTCATTGTTTCACCAACCGTATTTAAAAACGGCACGATGTCAGACCGGCCAAAAGCGTTAAGGCCCGTAGGGTCATTGGTCATGTCGAGGTTCATCATGTACCGTACTTTATCCAATTGACCGGTCTGCTTTAGTTCTTCAACCATCGCCTTAGAGCCCAGCAACCCCTGCTCTTCGCCCATGAACAGAACAAATTCAATCGTGCGTTTAGGCTTGAGCTTCAGGGCCTTGAACGTGCGGGCTATGTCCATAATAGCGAAAGAGCCAATCCCATTGTCAATGGCACCCGTAGCCAGATCCCAAGAATCGAGGTGCCCGCCGACGATAATTTTTTCGTCGGGATATTGCGAGCCATTTAGCGTAACCACTACGTTGCGCGCGCGAATTTTGCGGCTCGTATTGGTCATGTCGATAACCGCATGAAGTGGACTGTGTTCTTCCTGAATCCAGGAACGTAGCGCCTGACCGCTTTCGAGTGAAATACAAACGGACGGAATCGGAATGAGTTTGCCTGTTACGGACGCGGTACCGGTTAGCAAAACGTTGCCGGGCACCAGATTGACCATTATAACTCCTGTGGCTCCGTACTGAATAGCGAGTGCAGTTTTCTCGGAACGGTGCAAGTTTCGGGCACCTTTGGTTGGTGCGGCTAGGCCAATATTGACTAAAGCGACTTTCCCTTTCAGTTTATCTTTTACCGCGGCAAAATCGCCTTCAAGCCCATTGCCCACGTCGACAATTTCGCCTTGTATGTGTGCTTCGATAGGTGAGTGGGCGAGTGATACGACTGGTACATCACGGAAATTGTCGCTCCGATACGGTACTACCGACAGCGTAACCGTGTCGCGGGCCCAGGCTTCAACCTCAAACGGCGCAAAGCGTACGTCTTTATAGCCATATGATGACAGCAAATCAAATGCATAGGCTTCTGCCCGACTACCGTTGGGGCTACCCGTTAGCCGGTGACCGACTCGCTCGGAGGCATCGGCGAGCGTTTCGTAGGCACGACTATGTTCGCTTACCTCCTTGTTTATACGGAAGAATGCTTTCTGAAGAGAAAGTTTATCAGGATTAAAGGCAGTTAAACAACCGGCAGTGCCGATACAGAACAGCACGAGCCGGAAACGGGGCACGTAAAATGTTCGGGCCATAATATGGGTGGTAGAGTTCTTTGCTAAAGATACAAAAATGGCCGTAGATTTCGATGCCGAAGATTAGACGTATTAAACCCACAAAGCGTTCGAACCTATTGAGAAAATTTACGAATTCTGATTAAACGTTGATGCTACATACGGTGGCTTAGGCTTCATTGGTTTTAATTGAACCATAATTCGTCCAGCAAGCCAATCCGGATCAATACCAGCTACGCCAAAAACCTTATTCCAGCTACGTTCAAAACAGTGAGCGGCATCCGGAAAGGACGTTGATACGGCCAATGCCCGTTCATAAAAGGATACTGGTTTTTGGCATATTACGTTGCGGTGAATAGCAAATTGAGCCCCTAAAACGAAGGTGTAAAGTTCTGGCCCGTCGGTGTCAAAAAGCGCTCGATGGAAACCCCGCAGGTCAAGACGACGCCCATCTTCATTTTTACTCCAGGGCTGGAAAAGTCGGTGCCCCTGATTGTCGTCAGTATCAATCAGGTGCCCGAGCCATCGGAAACCAGTCTGGCCGGTCATATTAGGTTCAGCCACGAATTCACGTAGTGTTTTCTTGAAATCGTAGGCATGATCGAAGGGCTTACCCTGACAGAAAATGGTCCACTCCGCCAGTGAATCGTAGCGGCTAACGATGTGATGCAGGTAAGTGTGGGCTTCACGGCCAATATTAGGCAATGTGATGGCTTCCCATTCTGTCAATCCTTCCGGGCTTTTGTCGTATACAGTTTTCTGCAAGCCAGTTGGCAGATTTCGCAACCAGTTCAGGTTTTCAGTATAATGAGCAACAACAAGTTCGATCATAATTTAAACGATCCGGCGTTCCGGCGCAGAGAAACAGAGAAAACGCAAAGGTCGCGGAGTTAAGTTGTTTTCTTATGTGTCTCTGCGCTCTTCTCTTTAGACTCTGCGTTTAAATAAACCTTATTTTTACGAGCAATCTATCGAAACGACCATCACCAGACCAATATGAAACGAACATGGTTTACGCTTCTTATTTTACTTACCCTGCATAGCATGACCCAGGCACAAACTCCCATACTGAATCCACCGAAGGCCATCGTTAAGCCTAAAGAACTGGTTACGAACGGACATACGCGGACAGATAATTATTACTACCTCAACGAGCGCGAAAACCCTGAGGTTATCAAGTACCTGAACGCCGAAAATACTTATCTCGATCAGGTATTGTCTCCCGTTAAAGACTTGCAGACCAAGCTCTTCGACGAAATGAAAGGGCGCATCAAGCAGCAGGATGAATCCGTGCCTTACAAAGAAGGTAACTATTATTACTACACCCGCTACGTAACGGGGGGCGAGTATCCTATTTACTGTCGTAAGAAAGGCTCGCTTCAAGGCACCGAGGAGATCATGTTCGACGGGAATTCGCTGGCGAAAGGGCACAACTACTACCAGCTTGGTGGTTATGAAGTATCAGACAATGATGAACTGGCCATTTTTGCGGAAGATACCGTTAGTCGTCGGCTCTATACATTACGTATCAAAAACCTCAAGACCGGGAAGATTTATCCTGAAGTCATTAAAGATACCGAAGCGGGAAGTTTTGCCTGGGCTACTGATAACAAAACGTTGTTTTACATCAAAAAAGACCCGCAAACGTTGCTTGGTTATCAGGTCTATCGGCACGTACTGGACAGCCCTACAGCCGCCGACGTACTGGTCTACGAGGAAAAAGACAACCAGTTCTACATGGGCCTGAGCCGCTCTAAATCAAAGAAATACATTGAGATTGGCGTCGACCATAATGGAGTCGCTACGGAGTATAGACTGCTGGAAGCCAGCCAGCCAACGGGCGAGTTCAAAGTTTTTTTGCCGCGTGAGAAAGGGCACGAATACGACATTGTTCATTACAAGGACAAGTTTTACGTTCGTACCAACTGGAAGGCCGAAAACTTCCGATTAATGGAAGTACCCGAAGGTAAAACCGCTGACCGGACCACCTGGAAAGAAGTGATTGCGCACCGGCCGGATGTGTATCTGGCCAACATGGACGTATTTGTGAATCACCTCGTGTTGGGTGAGCGCAAAGCGGGCCTGACGAACATTCGGGTCATTAACCAGAAAACTAAGGCTGACGAATACCTGAATTTTGGTGAACCAGCCTACGTAGCGGGCATTGGCTACAATCCAGATTTTAACACGAATATCTTACGCTACAGTTACTCGTCGCTGACAACGCCTAGCTCCACCTTCGACTATAACATGGATACGAAGGAGAAAACGCTGAAGAAACAGCAGGAAATTTTGGGCGGCTTCGACAAGAACAACTACGTATCGGAGCGGACATATGCTACCGCCCGCGATGGCGTAAAAATTCCGGTTTCGCTGGTGTATCGCAAAGGCACGAAGAAAGATGGCTCGGCTCCGTTGCTCCAATATTCTTACGGGTCATACGGCTACTCGACTGATCCGGGCTTTAGCTCAACGCGCCTAAGTCTTCTTGATCGGGGATTTATTTTCGCCATTGCACACATTCGGGGTGGGCAGGAAATGGGCCGCCGATGGTATGAAGATGGCAAAATGCTGAAGAAGAAAAATACCTTCAACGACTTTGTAAACGTATCGGAATATCTGATCAAAAACAAGTACACCAGCACCAGCAAACTCTTCGCGATGGGCGGTAGCGCAGGTGGTTTACTGATGGGTGCTGTTATCAACCAGGCTCCGCAACTGTACCGGGGCGTTGTTGCGGCTGTTCCCTTTGTAGACGTAGTAACCACGATGCTCGACGAAAGTATTCCCCTTACAACGGGTGAGTTTGAGGAGTGGGGCAATCCGAAAAATAAGGAGTATTATGACTACATGCTTTCGTATTCACCCTACGACAACGTCGAAAAGAAAGCGTATCCAAACCTGCTCGTAACGACAGGACTGCACGATTCGCAGGTACAATATTGGGAGCCTGCCAAATGGGTTGCTAAGCTTCGGGCTATGAAAACGGACAGCAACCAGTTGCTGCTTCATACCAACATGGAAGCCGGTCACGGGGGCGCATCGGGTCGATTCCAGGCGCTGAAAGAAATTGCGCTTGAATATGCGTTCATGCTAAACCTGGTTGGTGACCGGCAGTAAGAACCGTTTTTTCAATTAAAAAAATCTCAATTTTCTGTCATTCCGACCGGTCCGCTGGTGCGGCAGGAGGAATGACAGAAAAACTACATCATTGTAGTGATTCTCCCTAAACTCTCTTTTTCTGGATCATTTAGTGGACTTGTAGTACTCACAAGTCTTTGCATGGTCGCCGGAAGCTGCAACTCCGGTAATGATGCTGCGCTGAATGATCCGGTACTGGACGAAGGGAAGCAGTTGGCGCAACAGCATTGCGTGAGCTGTCATCTCGTTCCATCGCCCGAACTGCTGGATAAAGCAACGTGGGTCAGGCACGTCTTGCCCGCTATGGCACCTAATCTGGGGTTGGAGGTGTATCCCGGTGGTCAGTATTATTCGGGAACGAAGGCGGCTATTTCGTTTAACGATTGGCAAAAGTTAATTGCCTATTATGAAACGCTGGCTCCGGCAACGCTGAAATCCGTCGAAAATACCGAGCCCGTCGTGAATGACTGGGCTATTTTTGCGCTTGAAAAACCCACGCGCGACACCACGCAAATGGCTATGACGACGTTAGTGACGATGGATACCATTGGTCATCAACTTTATTCGAGTGATGCGCTACGTAGTGATTTGACGCGTTGGGATAAAAATCTGCGACCAACTCCGTTTAAGCAACTAGCGTCGGCGGCTGTTGACGCTACGTTCTTTCGGGATGCCAAAGGCAAGGAACAAGGCTTATTCACGTGTTTGGGCACCATGCGTGCCGCCGACATTTCGAAAGGGAAATTGATAACGCTGGACGTGACGCGAAAAAAAATCACTGATTCAACTACGTTGGCTACCGACTTACCCCGTCCACTTCAGTCGGTGAGCGCCGATTTCAACAAAGATGGGCTAACCGATTGGGCTGTGTGTGGTTTCGGGCATTTGAAAGGCGGGCTGTATTGGTTAAAACAACAACCGGATCATCAATTTACGAAGTTACCAATAAAAGAAGTCGCCGGAGCAAGTCAGGCTACAGTTGGTGATTTCAACGCCGATGGCTGGCCCGATCTTATGGTTTTGTTTGCCCACGCTGACGAAGGTATATGGCTATTTCTGAATGATCAAAAAGGTGGATTCAGGGAACGTAACGTACTGCGATTTCCGTCAGTGTATGGGTCAACCAGTTTTCAACTCGTTGATTTTAACAAAGATGGTCGATTGGACATTTTGTACACCTGCGGAGATAACAGCGACTTTTCGAAAATCCTGAAACCTTATCATGGCGTCTATATCTACCTCAACGAAGGCGATTTTCGGTACAAACAGACGTATTTTTATCCCATCAATGGTTGCACCAAAGCCATTGCTTCTGACTTTGATCAGGATGGCGATTTAGACATTGCCACTATTGCTTTCTTCGCTGATTTTCAACGCAACGCGGCCGAGGGTTGCCTATATTTTGAGCAGCAAAAGCCCTTACAGTTTCGGCCACACGCGTTGCCCGTCAGTACATATGGGCGATGGATTTGTATGGATGTGAACGACGTTGATCAGGATGGCGATGCGGACGTAGTGCTGGGAAATTTTTCAAAGACGTTTATCATTCAGGAAGGCTTAAAACCAACCTGGGACACGCATTTGCCGCTGATTGTTTTGAAGAATAAGACGCGTTAGGAGTTTGTAAACTTGTTAACTGCAACGGATTTAAATCCGTTGCAATTCATTTGAGACTGCCGGTCATATCAAATCCCAGCCCTTCCGGTATTCCCGCGACAGAAGTGCATTCGCGTCGAAATTGTGCCTGAATTTCTCCTTGCGAGCGTTCCATTCCAGTGGCTGACCCAGTCGGTAGGCAATCAGGCCAAGGTGCATGGGCATGGTCATCTGGCGGGCGTAAGCCAGATTGGATTCTGGTTGCTTACGCGATTTTACGGCGTTTACAAAATTCTGCTGATGACCCGGTGAGCGTTCCAGGGTAATTGGTATCTCGGCAATGTCGTTCATAACCACCCCATTGATCGTGATTTCACGGGTATTATAATCGCAGAGTAGCGTGCCTTTGTCGCCTTCAAAATAAGCGCCGATGCCTCGTTTTTCGGCACCCGGTACGTTCGGTGGCGTACTGGTCCAGTGCAGATTTAGCCCCTCGAATTCGTAATCGATGTCGATCCATTTCGGGGCATCACCAATGCCTTCGGGTGCTTCACCTTTCGCACTGATACGTTTGAGGCCCGTCGGATTGATCGCCCACCACACTACGTCGGCAATGTGGCACCAGAAATCCTGAAATACCCCGCCCGAATAATCCAGAAAATACCGATACGTGAAATGGCAACGCTCCGGCGTATAGAGGGAAGCTGGAGCTGGCCCCTGCCACATATCCCAGTTTAACGTAGCAGGTGGCGTCTGGTAATTGGCCGGGCCGAGCACCGGCGGAAAGCCGGTTTTCCAGAGCCGAACCGTATGCACTTTACCAATAGCTCCAGACTGAATAATCTCGACGACGCGGTGGTAGTTATCGCCCGCGTGAATTTGCGTGCCTAACTGAAAAATGCGGTCATAGCGATTTAGCGCCTTGAGCATTTTCTGGCCTTCCCGGACGCTATAGGACAGCGGTTTTTCCCCATATACATCTTTCCCCGCCTGAAAAGCCATGATGGCCACCTGCGCATGCCAGTGGTCGGGGGTGGCGCAGGTAATGGCGTCAATATCCTTCCGGTCGAGCAGATGCCGGAAATCGGCGTAGGTTTTAGCCTTTGTATCGGGCTGTAATGTCTGCAACGTATTTAACGCTTTGCTCAAATGGGTTTCGTCCAGATCGCACAGGCCAACGACTTCCACGTCGGGCAACTTGGCGAACCAGTTCAGGTGGTTGGTGCCCATGCCATTCAGGCCAATGTGAGCCACGCGCAGCCGGTCGCTGGGGGCGACTTTGCGTTTCAGACTGGGAAACATAGCCAGACTAAGCGCAGCCGCACTGCTTTGCTTTATAAAATCCCGGCGATTGGGTTGGAGCGTCATAGCGAAGGAGCGGTTCAGGTTGCTACGTTAGAATACGTTTACTGACTCATCACTATTAATGACGGGAAGACGAAGAAATCTACTGTACATGAGCGTCCTTTTTTCTTGATTGTGCCGCATATTCAAGTACGTTTACAAAGCCGGATAATTCTTTGCGGCATCGTCCAGCACCAGCACCCAATCCTGGCCGTAGCCTTTCGAGGGAGGAGTAAATTGTTGCGGTTTTTGATTGTCGAACGTACCGGCTGATTTGGTCTTGCCCGTTCGCGGATCGAACCATGTAGCAGTAATGGTTTTGCCAGAGATTTTTCCCGGATTTACCGTAAATGGCTTGCCTACAG
The DNA here is from genome assembly GCF_900112365.1 of Spirosoma endophyticum. GTDB lineage: Bacteria > Bacteroidota > Bacteroidia > Cytophagales > Spirosomataceae > Spirosoma > Spirosoma endophyticum. Next base: position 446,519 of record NZ_FOLQ01000003.1, read on the forward strand.
CCGAATAAACAAAGGCATAATCCTTGCCACGAGTAGCCTGAATCCGTTCGGCCGCACTCAGGTTGTTTTCAGCAACCAAGGACTGGTCGGGAACGCGATCAAGCTGCGGGCGAGCGGTCATTAACTTCCGAACGTATGTCATCTGATTGGCACCGGGTAAATCCATCGCTTCCTGCCAATACATGTGGGGACCGTTGACCGATGGCCGTTTCGTACTGTACATCTGCCAGATATCGTGACAGCCGTAGGTGTGGCCGTGAGCCCCCGCAAACAGGTCTAGATAGGCATACAGTCGTACGTCGTAGGCATTGGATGTGCCCAGATCTTTGACATTAAAACAAACCGGGTGGTCTTCATAAATCGGTTCGGCGTCCATCGTAGGCTTGATCGGCTGACGATTGTACGACACGCTGATATGGTCGTACATGGGCGTAAAACGGCAATGGCCATTCTGGTGCATGTTGAAGGCAAACCAGTCGTCGGCCTGAAACCATTTCGATGCGCCCCCGTCGAGACCGTTGGGTTGCGGGTGATACGTTATCAGTGCCTTACTGGCTCCTCCAACCCCCTCCTGAATACCGGCGGCCATCGCGCGCCAAATTGCTACGTCCTGCGAACCATCGCGCGGATTACGATCGCCCCCCAGAACCCAGACGATGTTCTCCCGGTTCTTGTAGCGATTGCCCACATAGCGTCCGTATACTTTCGCATTGGCAACGGTAAAGATTTCGGGCCCTTGACCCCACGTACTTTTGAAGACTTTGTCGCCCCAGGTCGGCAGAAAGCCAATAACGATGCCGTACTGCGCTGCTTTATCGATAATGTAATCGACATGCTTGAAATAAGCGTCGTTGGGTGTAGTGGGGTCGTTGTTCAGGAGGGGCGTATCACCATACGGATTCGGCTCTTTAAGGCCGTCGAATTCAGCAAGTGCCACCGCCTGTACGACCGTAAATCCCTGCTCGGCCCGACGTTTGAGGTATTGATCAGCTTCTTCGCGGTTAAGTCGGTGAAACAGTTCCCAGGCGGTATCACCCATCCAGAAAAATGGCGTACCGTTCTGGTGAACCAGGTATCGTTTGTTGTCCGACACTTTCAACCGGCCATTCGTGAACGGCTGCTGCGCCCAAAGCAAGACCTGCATCAGCAAGAGTCCGGTAAGCATGAGGAGTTTTTTCATGAGTTTCACTGTAACCTGAATTTTCTTGCCGTACTATTTTTAACCTGCTCTGTCAGTTTTTGAACGGATGGGCATCTTGACAGGTAAATTAACAATAAAGTTATTCAAGAATTACAGCACCGCCCGCAACTAAAACCGAATCGGATTATCGAGCCGCCTTGTTGGGGTAATCATCGCTGGTCGCGGCTAGTGTAGATTACACTACAATCAAAGCGTTGCAAATTAATACGTTAACCACCTCCCATTACGTAAAGAAGCCGGGCGAACCGTTAAGGAGTCGCCCGGCTAGGGTATCGATTGATTCACTATTTTCTGACGTGGTCGATCTTGTCAGCATTCACAATATTGACTCCAACTTGAATTTGCTTTATTTCAAGGGCGTTGGCAACGTAACGAAATAAATCCGGTTCAGATCAACCTTACCCGTAGCGGGTAAAATCTTTGCCATAAATCCATTTTGTCCATTGTCCACTACCCCAAAATCATCATCATTGGAAATGGCCAGCCGATTTGCTCCAAGCAACGTAACCCCTTCGGCTTTATCGTGCGGATAAACCGGCGAAATATCCTTTAATAGATCAAACACCAGCGTCTTGGTAACCGGAACAACGCCAGCAGCCTGTAGGCCAGCTTTATCTTTGAGTTGTTCTACGGTTAAGCCATTGAAAAGCCGACCACCATCACCGTTCGTGGCATCAGAAATATCGGTTGCTCCGGCAAGATCAAATTTGTAGATGCGTTTGAAGGTCGCGGGTTTGGTAGGGTTGCCACCATAATCACCATCACGCTCCAGAGCTAAAAATGTTGTATTTGTAATGGCTGCTACGTCACTACATCCTGTCAGGCTTGCATTTTCCATGAGGTAGGCATACTGTTTCGTGGCACCAGTCACAATATCGAATGTCAGCACACGTAGCACGGTAGAGCCTGTTGTCGCTGCCGAAGAGGGATTATACATCGGTGATTGCATCAACCCAACCAGTGTTTTTCCATCGGGCGTCATCGTTAATCCTTCCATACCCCGGTTCGGGCGACGGCGAGCCAGCACTTTGGGTAATGTACGTCCGCCAGTGCCGGAGCCAAATGGATTGATACGCTCAATGGTTTTACCGGTCGCATCAAAATGGACAATATGAGGCCCATATTCATCGCTGATCCAGAACGTACCATCGGGCGCTATGACCAATCCTTCTGAATCCAGACCGTCGGCATTCGGGGCAATCGTCTGGCCCATTAAATCAAGCGCAATTTCACCTGTGTTACCTTGCCCGATGGGATTAGGTAGACCGGTTAATGGCTGTCCGGCTGCATTTTTAAGTAAGATGGTCTGTTCCAGAACCAGTTTGTCTCCAACTACCCGGAATTTGCCGACCTGGGGGGTAAAGTCAGCTTTTCCGAAAATGATCGAATTTGCCACCGATCCAGCGGCATTCGGTCCTCGATCGGTTAATAGATAAAACACGTTTGGATCAGTGGGATCAGCCGCAATGGCCGACCCAAACCCACCGTTGTAGATAACCGTACCATTAGGCGAAGTCGCTAATACGTTTGGATCGCTCGCTTCGGCAAAGCTCGGGTACTGAATGGAAGGTAGAAGATGGTCCTGGCAGGCTGTAACAACTAATCCACTAACAAGCGCACCAAGGATGGTTAACCGAACCGATAAAACGGATCTATTCATGGCAAAAGAGAAAGGTTATATTGACGCCATAAAGCTAAACCATCCCATATTACCCGTGCGTCATCTATTGCCCTTGTTTATTAAGGTTATATTAAGGTTTCAAAGGCTGTCTGATCGCTAACGATACGTAGCAACTATTTATCGAGTCAAAAACAAAAATGCCAGCTCCCGAAGAGCTGGCATTTTTGTTTTTGATGACACCCAACGAATTGGATAAATAAATGTAGGGTGTTGTCAGATCACTGTCGATAAAGCACTTATTATGAAAAGTATATAAATCTGCGTCTGAGAGATAACCGCCATGAGCAGTTAATCAGACCAATTCATAAATGTCTTCAACTAAAAGCTTCCTGGACTCTAATTCCTCTTGAACGGCTCTGGCGAACGCGCTCTTATCCGATTTCCGGTACTGCTCCCGATTTAACGCGCCTGATGGAGCAATAAAAACCTGGTTTACCCGCTGGCAAGCTGTCCAGAGTTGCGGATTCATCGCGATCTTATATTGCCGAATCGGTGTATCTGCCCCAAACCATAGCCTGGCTATATTCTCTACTGTTACTTTCATCACAAGTCCCATACTCGTTCAAAATCATTGTTTGGTATATAAATCAATCATTTAACCTCTTACCACTAGACGTGCTATCCCTTAACTAGTCACGTTGCGATATGTTTATCGCTCATGCAAAGACATATGTTGGCAAATCTGCTTCATGTACTCAATGGCAAACTGACGGATTGTTTCCAGCTTATCATTACCAATAAGTTGATCGATATGCGCATAAGGGGTCACATTGTCCGTCATGATGTCGTAGATTCCACGAGGAACGAGGTCATTGTCTTCGTAGCCCCGGAACAGAAAATCGTTGGCGTCAATTACTGACTCGAACCCCATGCCGTAGATGGTACGCTGTTGATAAAAAACGGCGATGAAGCGCATACGTACCCATGTGTGGTGCGCTGTAAAGGTAGCGAGTAACCCAAAATCGTATGTTACGTGATAATTATGGTAAGGTTAATTAATTGCCCATCCGCACAGGAAAGTTCGCTGACGCGACATAGCCAACTTCTGTTTATTACCGTCAAAAGAAGATTAGTTGTAGGAAGCTTATTGCTCAACCTTTGATAGTGGATGCATCAAAAATTGCCGAAATGATAACATAAACTTAACATTGCCTTTTTGTTTGTGCCTTTTCTTTCGTATTTATTTGTAGATTTTTTTCTCGTTACCCATCACTAATAAAATTTTAGAATGAAAGCTAAAAAAAAGGCACTTGCTCAGGATATTACAACCGCGGTTGAAACCAAATTAGGCGAAGCCACCGAGCAGTCGAAGAAGTTTAAAAAAGCCATTGAGAAGTCGGCTAACAAGCTGGCAAAGAAATTAGTAAAACTTCTTAATAAAGAAGAAAAGAAAAACAAGCCAGCCAATAAAGCGGCTCATGAGCCTAAAAAATCGAAAAAAGTAGTCAGCCCTATAGATACTTCAACAGAAGCATAATTGTATACACTCATAAACATTCGGGGCTAGTAAAGTAAAGTCTTTACTCTCACCGAACGTTGTCAGTCGTCTTTTCACTTGAGGTCTTTACTGTCGGTATTTTTCCAACGGTACTTACGATACGTTCTCCCTTCCGACATGGCCACGAAAAGATCTTCAGGAATTGCTTACCCAGTGCTATGTTCGTCCGTCATAACTGCTACGTCAGTGGGTTTGCCGCCGAACGTCAGTTCATATACGAAATCTACATTGTTAGGTGGATTCGAGCAAAACAAACCACTTTCACCAAAATGGACGTCAGCTGCTTTGTTATGAGTTATACCTCTCCTTATAAACTTAATTCGGAGATATTGATTGTCATGGCAAAACCTGATAAGAGTGGCTAACATTACCCATCACTCGGTCCCGGAAAGCCAAGCCATTGACGGATACTCGTTAAATAATTAGTCGCAATGGTACGAATGGCGGCTGTGCTAAAATCGCCTATCCGGCGGCCAGCATGCAGGTAAGGCGTTGCCTGATCGGTTAGGGCATCATACACGCCTTGAGGGATTAATTCCTGATCTTCGTAGCCCCAGCACAGAAAATCAACGGCATCAGACAGGTTATCAAACCCGAAGCTGGTTGTGGTTTGAAGTTGATTAAAAACAGCGATGAAGCGCATAAAAATGACAATTGATTCAGCAGCAAAAGTAACGGTCTCCTTTCTTTCGGGCTATTAAGAAATCGTTATCAAATGCAGTTACACGCTAGCACGGGTGAACCGCGTCGGCGGACCCTCCTGCGCCAGAATCGGAAAAACGTAAGCCCATCTGACCGGATGGGCTTACGTTACTTCGTGAAAAAATTAACTAACGGGTTTACTGCTTAGAATCCGAAGCGAGCGCCAAGCTGAATCTGGAACGGATCGCCCGATGGTGTGACCACTCCAGTCGCATTTACACGGTAATTAAATTGCTGGGTTGCCTGGCTAAACGCGGGGACAGCCGCATTGCCCCCCGAGGCTGGAATCCCCAGCGCATACAACGTCTGGTTCCCCAATGACAGATTCGTTCCTTTGTTTCGGTTCAGCAGGTTGGCCACGTTAAAGGCATCCACCGATATGTCGATATACTGCCGTTTTCGGTTAAACTGGAAGCGCTTGTTTGCCCGAAGATCGAAAACGCCGTAGAACCCATTGATACCACCGTTCCGTTCGGCAATCTTGCCCGAAGATGCACTGATGTAATCTTTGAGGCTCTGGCTGGCTGTCGGACTATCCAGTAAAGTCTGTAAACCAGTACGTATGTTGGCCGCCGTTTCAGAGTTGGTTCTGTTGAAAACGTAGGCCAGGTCATTGTTTGTTACAAAGTCGCCATTGTTATTAGCTCCGGACAGCAGCGAATACCGCGTACCACCAATGCCCGAATAGCGGAACCCTACCGAAATTCCGTAGAAGGAAGGCAGCGTACCATAGATGACCAGCTTATTACGGAACTGGTTATCGGAGTACGACATCCGGCTCAGGTCGCGCGGATCATCTTTCACCAATTGTACCAGCGTGGCGGTGTTGGCTACGTTACCATTGAAGGACGTATTGTCTTTGGCATCGTTCCAGGTGTAGCTGGCCGAGATTTCGCCATCCCGGAAGTACTGATACGTTCCATCGAGCACAACCGCAAACTGATTGACTTTACCCTGGCTTCCCAGCTCCAATACCCGGCCCAGCCGCTGGCTAACGCGGCCCTGTTGCCAGTCGCCCGCGCCGGTAGAAGGCATTGAGTTTAGCGGTACATACACCCCCCGATTGTCTTCGTTGGCTAACCGGAAAAATGGCTCGACAACAATATTCCGGTCGACATAGGTGTAGTTGTGGCGGGCCAGCGACGCATACCCGGTCAGGCTAACTTTCAGCTTATCCGTGAGGTAGTGCGTATACGACAGGTTAGCTTTGTACAGGACGGGCGTCCGTGCATCGGCACCGGTCATGTTGATGGTAGGTAACTGGAAGGCTGCCAGGGAAGGAATGCTGGCGTAGTTGGCCCGGTAAGCCGCAAAATCCGGCGTTGGAATGTTCGGGGCGCGTACGTCTACTGTTCCGTAATGTTTTCCGTCGAAGGTCAGGTTATTGATGATGACGTAGTTGTTGATGTCAGATGCAAATATCCCGGCTCCGAAACGGATGAAGTCCTTGTGCTCTTCGTTGACATCCCAGGTTAACTGCAACCGGGGCTGGGCCACGAAAGATTTAAGCTGATTGTCGGTGCGCAGTTTCAGGTCATCAAAAACCACCTGATTGAATTCGGCTTTCGGATATACGGCATAATCGAAGCGCAAACCGGCGGTCATATCTAGGCCTCGGGCCAGCTTCGTACTCATCTGGCCGTATAAACCGGCGTTGAGGGTGTTACCGACAACCGTTGGATCGGCTACTAGGGGCACTTCCCGGAAATACCGGTACGGTTGCAGCCGCTCAAAGTTATCCAGTGCTGTAAAATTGGTTGTACCAACCGTACTTTCTCTATAGTGGAAACGGCCGTTCACTTCACTGCCATAGAGCGACTTGGCGTGGGTATACATCAGGTCGATACCGAAGGTATACTGCGCTTTGTTAGTGTTGTAGTACAAATTATCAACCAGCTGGATTACGTTGTTGGTGAATCCTTCCTGCGCAAAGCGATGACCCCCCATCTGAATATTGGTCGCCCGACTGCTGCCGTCGATAGTTGATGCTACGTTCTCAACGATGTTACGGGGAATATTGGCTGCCGGTAACTGATCGCCGGGCGCGCTTTTCTGATAGGTGTATAAATGCTGGACTTTTAACTCGTTTGTGAACTTGGCATTGAGCGATGTACGTAGCGTAGCCAGCAGACTATTGTCTATGTTGAAATCGTTCCCGTACGACTCATAGATATTGATGTTGGTATTATCGGCCAGTCCCAGCTTGTTGCGGTCGTTGGTGTAGTTATCGCGAACGGTCAGCAGGTTTTTCTCGTTTATCTGCCAGTCAATGCGGGCAAAACCAGCATCCGTAGGCCGTACTTTACTGAACGTGCCATACTGAGGTGTGTTGGCCGTCCCATATTTCGTCTGGGCAATGTTCACGAACCGGTCGAGGGTAGCTCTGGTTACCAGAAACCGGCTTTCGTCGGCGGGCGTCTGAACGTCGGCAATAATTAACGGACGCGAATCCTGCTGGTGATCCCAGACGACAAAAAAGTGCAGTTTGTCTTTGATGATCGGGCCACCCAGCGAAAAGCCGAACTGGTTAGTCGAAAACGGAACCTTGCGCTCGTTGCCCCGGATGTCGTACTTACTGGATAGCCAGTTGGCGCGTGTATAATTAAAAATGCTACCCGTCAATTTGTTCGTTCCTGCTTTGGTCACAGCGCTGATAGTACCCCCACCGCTACGTCCGTAAATCACATCGTACTGGTTGGTAACCACTTTAAATTCGCGTACGGCCTCAATGGAAATTGAGTAAGGCGCTCCACTACGACTGGTCGTTGCGCCTGCCGATGTTGGGTTCTTGGCGGTTGTACCGTCGATGGTAAAATTCGTTGATGAACCAAGCTGTCCGGACAGATTAGTGCCCCGGCTCAACGGCGATAGATCGGTCAGGGAGGTAAAATTCCGGCCATTGACCGGCAGTGCGGCAATGGAACACGCCGATATGGTCGTAGCGGCTCCCAGATACTCCGTCTTATTTTTCAGTCCTGATGCCACTACCTGCACCACTTCGAGCGATTGACCGCTCTCCTCCATGCTGAGGTTTACCCGGATGGCATCCCCCTGGTTGAGCATATAGCCCGTTCTTTTCTGGTCGCCGTAGCCAACAAACGTAACGCGGACGGTGTATGGCCCGCCCAGTGGCAATTCTTTGAACAGATACTCGCCCTGGACATTGGTCACCGTTCCGGTTGTAAAGCCCGTTGATTCGTTACGTACCTGGACGGTTGCGCCCGGCAATGGCAACTTCTTGTTATCGGAAATAACCCCCGAAATGGAGGCTTGTGTCGTTTGTGCACTTGTTTTTTCAAGAACCAGACAGGTGAAAAGCAGCAATAAGACAGTTTGAAGAAGATGTTTTTTCATACAGCAGGCGTGTAAAATTTCCCGCTGCAAAGAGAGCATATCTACTGTCGTTTAATGTTAATTTAATGTTACCAAATCGTGACCATTGTTTTACGTTGCTTAGTGATTGACAAGACAATAATTTATCTGAGCCAGACAACCCATTTCTAGCAGTACCATTTTTTATATAACCGGCAAGCCTATTCCATTACCTATAACCGGGTCACTTCCTAACAATAGAAATCCTAATCTTCAATCAACGGCTCATTCCAGTTTGATAGACATGAATATTTTATGAGCTATAGATAAATTTAGTAAACAGCCTGTATCTATTTAGATGCGGGCTGTTTTGTCGATAAGACATTCGTAGCCTAAAAGCGCTTGGCTTTCTGGTAAAAGAAAAGGTAACTCTTATCAAATTTTCGTAAACAGCGGACCATATTCTCACATTTCAATCCAAAGAAAAAAGGCCTTTGTTATACCCCGGAAACAATTAATTTCTACCCAATAAACTAGTTTCTGAAATGAAACAACTCAACGAAGTACAACCCAAAAACAGTGCCCCAAGCATTCCGGCGATTCCCTCGGTTGAACGCCGAATGTTCATGCGCCAGCTTGGTTTATTGTCGGCTTCAACAGCCGCCTTTCTGGCCTCCTGTGCCCGGCCAACCGATGATTTGATTAGTCCGGGCAGTGGGCATTCGGGCGCGCGGATGGGGGCGTCGATTCTGCCTGACGGGACCATTGATTTAGGCTCAGGTGACCTCGGCATCTCAAACCTGGCTTACACCCTGGATCAGCTAGAGACGGCTTTTTATGCCACCGCTCTCGAAAAAGCCTACGGGATCAGCCAGCAGGATCGTAAGGTCATTGCCGAACTGCATGACCATGAACTGGTCCACCGCGAATTTTTCAAGGCCTTGTTAGATGGCAACGGCATTCCGATGCTGGACTTTGATTTCAGCGGGATCAGCTTTTCCGACCGCAATTCTGTATTTGATGCGGCTCAGCAATTTGAGGACGTAGGTATCGCTGCCTTCAATGGAACGGGTCCGCTGATTGAAGATTTGGAACTCCTGAAGATAGCTGGAAAACTAGTTTCTATCGAAGCCCGGCATGCTACATTAGCCCGCTACATGCTTCAGCCAAAGTCATACTTTTCGCTGGGTCATGAATTGATCGATCCTCAGGGACGCGACTGGGCTTTAACACCAGAAGAGGTCGTTAAGAAAGCCCAGCCTTATATCAAACAAAAAATCAGTGTTGCTAATCTTCCCAAATACTAACTCAGCCTTCGTATGAACTTGTTTAACATTTTATCAGACATAGAAAAAAGCGACGCTGAAGCCTACGAACGGGTGGAGTTTTCACGGCGGAAATTATTAAAAACAACGGCCTTTGCGGCTGTTGGTACGAGTGCTCTGCTGACTACCACCCTTAACAAAGCGTTTGCGGCCGACGGCGACGTAGTGGATGTGCTCAACTTTGCCCTCCTGCTCGAATATCTGGAAGCAGAGTTCTATGCAAGGGGTCTTGATCAACCGGGTCTGATCCCGGGCAATGATCGGAATGTGTTTATGAAAATAGGCGAGCACGAGAAACAGCACGTTGAATTTCTCAAGTCAGCGCTGGGTGGTCAGGCCATTGCTAAACCAGCTTTTGATTTCACCGCGGGTGGAAAATATCCCGGTGCCCTATCCGATTATACAACCTTTCTGACCTTATCTCAAGCTTTCGAAGACTTGGGCGTACGGGCGTACAAGGGACAGGCTCCCCGGCTTAAAGGAAATCGGGACGTTTTGTTGTCAGCTTTGAAGATCCATTCCGTCGAAGCCCGTCATGCGGCTGATGTCCGACTGATTCGTGGGTTGCGGGTATGGACTTCAGAACAGGAGACGGGTGGTGCGCCAGCGGCCGTGTATGAAGGGGAAAACCTGCTGTATCAGCACGATGCTGTCGATTTAATCTCGCTGGTAACCCCAAAAATTGCTCAGCGGGAAGGTAACCCTGAAATGACTACAGAGAAAATCGTTCGTGAATCATTTGATGAACCCCTAACGAAGGAAAAAGTATTGGCTATCGCTGGCCCATTCGTTGTCAGTGCTTAAAGAGCCCACTACGTATACGTATGTAACTTTTGAATTGCGTATATCGTCGTTCGTAAGCGGTTAAATTAATGAAAAAGGGAGTCCTGATTGAGCAATCAGGACTCCCTTTTTCATGTTTTATAGGATAACTGTAACGGCAATTCTTTTCGTAATCAGGCTCCTACGATTTTATGAGTCATTGCCACCAGAAGAAGAGTTACGTTAAAAATTATTGGGGGCCACACACCGCTTCCAGTATTCCATAATCACAGTAATGCTTTTTTCTAATTCATCCATCGATACTTGCTTGACAAAAAAGCCCTGTACGGATAAACTGTAGGCATCAATCACCATTTGCTGGCTCACGGCTGTGGAAAAGAAGAGATACGGAATACACTTCACTTTTAGCTGGGCATCCATATGAATTTTATCCCGCAGGGCAAACCCGTCCAGTTTCGGCATATTAATATCCGACAAAATCAGAAACGGAACTTCCTCCGTCTTATTTAAGTAATCCAGTGCTTGCTGGCCATCCAGAAAATAAACAACTTTGTTGGGGTAACCTAGTTTCTGGAAAACCACTTCTAGTAATAACTGGTCGTCGAGGTCATCTTCGATGATGATAACCGGTCCATTTTTATTCATAGGTAGGAAGGGCGTCGAATGAATGGATTGCCAAGACCCAAGACTGGACAATGACAACAACCGGTTATTACGGCTTAGCTCAGCAGAAGAAATCCCAATTCAGGTAAGCCGCAAAATAAACTTATCATTTTGGGCAGATAGAGCCTATTTAGTTAACCGGCTGGCTCCTGTGATTGTTTTAGTTAAGTTGGATAGGTATACGGAATAGTGTTCCATGACTGATTGGGTGCCGGAGAGGGCCGTTCCCTCATCATTACGGTTGTCATATGACTCATAAGTCAGTTTAATCCGTTATACTTAGTACAAAAAAACCATTTACACATTAGTACCCATTTATGCATTACGATTATGCCATTGTTGGAGCCGGTTTTGCCGGAAGTGTATTAGCTGAACGCCTGGCCACTCAGTCTGGAAAAACAGTCTTATTGATCGATAAGCGCCCTCACATTGGCGGTAACGCCTATGATTGCCTCAATGAGGACGGCATTTTGATCCATCAGTATGGCCCACATATTTTTCATACAAACTCCCCCGATATATTCACGTACCTGTCACAGTTTACCGAGTGGCGGCCCTATGAACATCGGGTGCTGGCATCGGTAGATGGGCAATTGCTGCCTATTCCCATCAATCTTGACACCGTTAATAAATTATACGGCTATAATTTTACCTCCGAGGAACTGGCCGACTATTTCAAGAGCGTAGGGGAGTCCGTCGACGATATTCGTACGTCTGAGGATGTGGTCGTGAGTCAGGTAGGCCGCGATTTGTACGAAAAGTTTTTCCGGGGATACACCCGCAAACAGTGGGGCGTTGACCCGTCGGAACTGGATAAAATGGTTACGTCACGGATTCCGACCCGCACCAACCAGGATGACCGTTATTTTACGGACGAATTTCAGTACATGCCACTTCATGGCTACACGAAGATGTTCGAAAAAATAGTGGCGCATCCAAATATCCACCAGATGCTCAGCACCGACTTCAAGCAGGTAAAAGACCAGCTTTCGTTTGATGAGCTGATTTATACCGGTCCAGTCGATGAGTATTTCGACTTCTGCTATGGCAAACTTCCATACCGTTCTTTACGATTCGATCATCAGACGCTGGATGTGACGGATTATCAACCCGTTTCGGTTGTAAACTACCCGAATGATCACGCCTATACACGTATTACGGAGTATAAAAAGTTGACTGGTCAGGAGCACCCTAAAACCAGTCTGACTTTCGAGTATCCGCAAGATGAGGGAGATCCGTATTATCCGGTACCCCGACCCGAAAATGCGGAGCTATATCGTCAGTACAAGCAGTTAGCTGATCAGCAGCCCGGCGTTCACTTCGTGGGGCGGTTAGGTACGTATCGATACTATAATATGGATCAGGTAGTGGCTCAGGCCCTGACTTTATACAAAAAATTAGTAGGAGCTGGTTCGCTTCAGGATGTGATTGTGGGCTAACCTGTCAAGACGACGGAAAAGGTTGTTGACCCTACTTATCATTAATCAATGGCAAGTAGGGTCAGCAACTTTTTCATAATTGCATACCTACGTATCGAATGAAGAAATTTCTGCGTGAAAATGGGCTGTCTCTCCTGTTTGTATTGATTACCGTGTTAACCTTGGCCGGTCAGATTGCAGTAGGCCGGAACGAGTTCAACAACGAACTGAGTGATTACGGGCGGCCTCCTCTCACGTTAAGTGAATACCTCACCAGTGGTCATTGTATCGAAGCCGTTTTTGAAAACTGGGAAAGTGAGTTTTTACAGATGGGCTTATACGTACTCATGACCGTTTCTCTTTATCAGAAAGGCTCCTCTGAATCCAAAAGCCTTTCTGAGCCAGAAGAAGTTGACCGGGAGCCTTCCCCTTCGCGCAAGGGTGCTCCATGGCCCGTTCGGCGCGGAGGATGGGTGTTGAAACTGTATCAGAACTCGCTTAGTATTGCCTATTTTGTTCTTTTCGCCCTTTCGTTCTGGCTGCACGCCCTGGGCGGCCTCAAGCAGTACAATACAGAACAGGCGCTGAAAGGGAAAAACGAACTGCTTAGCCTTTGGCAATTTTTAGGGACGAGCGAATTCTGGTTTCAGTCCCTGCAAAACTGGCAGAGTGAATTTCTGTCGGTATTATCAATCGTCGTATTGTCTATCTATCTGCGACAGAAGGGATCGCCCGAATCCAAGCCAGTTGATGCGCCTAACTCCGAAACGGGTGAATAATCAACGCTCATTGATGTCAACGTGAAAAAGCTATATCTTCTTTTTAGTCTGTTGGGCTGGAGCCTGACCGCGCAAGCTCAGCAAACCATTTTTAGTGTACCCTCGTCTGATATAACCCCGAAACATAAAATTCTGGCTCAACAGCAAGTCGATATCAACGGAGAACAACTACGTTCATCGACAACCGTTGATTTTGGGCTGGGCCGAAATTGGGAAGTTGGCTTCAATCTATATAATGTCGATTATCAGCGTGAGCAGCATAGCTGGCTACGAAATGACACGACCATTCAGATGCCCTATGCACCTTTACTGCTGATTAATGCCCAGAAGACGTTTGACCTGACAGATGCCCTGCACCTGGGCCTGGGTGGTCAGACCGGATTAAATCTATTCCCAACAGGGCATAGTTCCTGGGAGGGCTGGGGCTATGTGAACCTGGGTGGCAGTTTTGACAATGAGCATTACCAGGCCGTAATTGGGGCCTATGCAGGCAATCAGCGGTATCTGGCCGAGGGCTCAACGGTGGGTATGCATGCAGGTATTGACGCCGGAATCTGGTACGAAAAAGTGCACCTGCTTGGCGACTGGGCTACTGGTACGCATGAATATGGGCAACTGGTGCTGGGAGTAGAAGTCTATCTACACAAGCACCTCCCACTGGCTCTTGGCTGGCGACGGTCCAATAAGGATGGTGACCAGGGGCTAGTTGTCCAGCTAACGTATACGCCCAAATAAATACCTGGTGTTTCAGGTAGGATACGTTTCTGTCAGTAACTGCTTAAAAACCAGTGCATCCTGACGCATGTGTATGTTGTTGAAGAAAACATACGCAGGTTTATTCGCTGGTAATAACTCCGTCAACTCCGTTAATTCGGCTGGCTCATATTGATAACGCCACCCCTGCCGACCGTGAAGCCGAAAGTAAACGTGTTCCGGGGTTACGGTCGTGGTGGTAAATGGATCAACCACATGCCACAGGTGGAGGTCTTCACATAACGATTTTATCACAGACTTATCCCAGGGACCGCGAGGCTCCCAGCAGCATATAAGGTTCTTTCGCTCAATACGGGAGAAGAACTGAACCAGATTATGAATATGCTCGGGCGTCTGGGTGAAACTGGCTGGGCACTGAAACAGTACCGTTTTAACACCCAGCGCCTGAGCACAGGCCAACGAGAATTGCCAGGCCTCGTCAACAAGGGTAGTCGGTTTGAAATAGCCAGCCGCTGCCCGCTCAGGTTCCGAAAGAGTCCGCTTCAGCCGGTTATAGGTTGGACTTTTTGCCGGGTGTGTAATGAGTTGCCAGGCTTTCAGCGTGAATTCGAAGTCAGGTGGTACCTCACGTCGCCAACGTTCCAGGGTGGAGAGCTGGGGCGGCTGATAAAAGGTTTGCTGGATTTCGACGCAGGAAAATAGCGTTGCATACGCGGCTTTCGAGCCACCAAGACCACAAGTGCCAATTTGTACATTGCTTTTCATCATGGCTTACGTTATCCTATACTTCGCGCGTATGGCCCTGATTGAAACAAACGCCGGGATTGACTGACGACACGACCAAATTACACCCGGCTTTATGGTTACACGGTTACAGGAACGGTCTGGTTGCTAAGAATACGTCCCATGTGCCGCCAGGTAAGATCCCAGGACTGTTTCCGTAAAAACAAGTCCAGTGCTACGTCATCGCTGCCCAGTGATTTCTGCAATGCCGATTCGATGCCCTGCTGGAAGGCTGATACAGAATCAGCTATAACGACCCGATCCCAACCACCGTAAGTCCGCACGACATCCCGGATGGGCGTAGACACAACGGGCAAACCAGCCGCTAAATACTCCGGTGTTTTGGTTGGACTGATAAACCGCGTTGCCTCGTTGATGGCAAATGGCATCATGGCTACATCCCAATGGCTAAAATAAGCGGGCAATTCTTTATAATTTTTCATGCCCAGAAAATGTAGATTTGGGCCTTTAGGTAACGTAGCAGGGTCTATTTTGACAATCGGTCCTAGCAGGATAAACTGCCAGTCGGGCTGCTGCTTCGCCAGTTCGTTCAATAAGGCCAAATCCAGTCGCTCATCAACAACCCCACTGTAACCGATTCTGGGACCTTGAATCGCTACCTGGTCGGCGGGATCGTCATAACCCGCGCCCGAAGGGCACAAGCGAGCTTGAGCAAAGTGGTCATAATCGATGCAACTTGGAAAGGCATAGACGTTTGGATGACGCTTCTGCTTTGCCTCATACAGACTGTACCCACCGGTAAATACAACATCTGCCCGGTTTAACAGCCGTTGTTCCTGTTCGATGAGTTGCGGTGAAGCTCCCAAAAAGGCTGATAGTTCATCCATACAATCATACAGGACCAACGATGGGCGAAGGTGATCCGTAAAGGGAAATGCCATCGGCGTATAGTACCAGGTGATATAGTTGGTTAGCTGCTGTTGATCAATTAATTGATTGACCAGCTGCCGTTGTAACCGGATGGCGGTCTGTTCATCGATGTCACGGGGCAGATGGGGAACCACAACGCATAGGTTCTCGGCTACCGATCGAATCTCCAGATGAAGTGTATCCTGCCAGATTGGTTCTTCTACGTACCAGACTTTACACTGACGGGCGGCCCGGCTCAGCAAATGTTGCGGACGCTGGTAAACAAAGTTCCAGCGAAGGTGGGCAAAACAAAGTATGTGATCGAAAGCAGAACATGACGGTTCTACCTTAAATGCGTCGCTATTTATTAATTGAGTTGGTTTTTCAGTGCCTGTAGATTGAGTTCGGCTTGCCTGGAAAGGAAGTGCCGAAACCCCGTTTAAAATATCGCTCATAGTTGAAAACGTTGAGTTTTGTGTGTCCTGCCTGGTTAAGGCCATGCCTTGTTGACAGGTATGTAGTAACTCAACCAGGCAAGTCAGAATTTATCGTTCTCACACCCCCGACGAGTGAGGAAACGGCCCCCTAATTAGGGCTCAATTTCACGGTTAACCTTCATGCTTGGTTTTAAATTAAGCGTTCGTTGGCCGGTAATACAGTATTCCAGCGTATTTTTGTTACTGGATTTCCCTGGGTGACTATGAATAGTTCAGCAAAAATGAACGTAGCGATTCAAGCTAATTTTAAAAATGCCAACGTATTAATCATTGACGATAATCTGGATCATGGAACGATCATGAAGGATTCGATGGCCCGATGTTTACCCGAAGTAAAACCGATACTAATCAATACAGAGGAAGAGGCATTAGCGTATCTGGATCAATGTAGCCGGGAAGAGTGGGCGTTGCCCAAACTAATTTTGTTGGACTTGTACTTACCCAACCGGCAAAACGGCTGGCGATTACTCGAACAGATTAAAGCGATGCCAGCGGCAATAGGCAAAATACCGGTTGTCTTGCTTAGCCAATCATCGGATAAGAGTGATATTCAGGAAGCTTACCAACGGGGTTGTTCATCATATATGGTAAAACCCCGCTTATTAACCGATTGGCTACAACAGTTTCAATCGCTGAGGACGTATTGGTGGGAAACGGTAACCCTGCCTAAAATCGACTATTCCCTTTTTTAACTATTCACTGCCTGATTGTGTGGATACCTGTGCCACCGTCAATCAATACTTTGTGGATGCAAATGAACGTGAGTAGCCGTTCTTCAAAATAAACCAGTCCCTTCTTCCGACTTGCGCGATTTTTGGTTGTGATTCAGTACAGTTTGTTCCAGCCAACAACTGGGCATCAGGCTTCCAGAATCTACTTAATGGGTGTAGTGAAGCGGGAAGCGTATTCGGAACAACGTACCACGACCGGTAATACTTTCTATTTCAAGACTTGCCTTTAACAACTCACATAAGCGTTTGACAATTTGTAGACCTATCCCTTCGCCCTGTCTGGTGTGTTGGGCTAGCTCACTCAGTTCAGCGCTGTCCGGAATCGTTGGTACATGCTCTGGTAAAACAGTTACTGGTTCACCTGCGTCAGCGGCCAGTACGCTGGTCGCTTCAACCGTGGGCCTGAGCTGATCGCCCAGGACGCCCGCTAAACTAGGCGGTAACCCTGGTCCCGAGTCCTGAACACTGACCAGCCACCGGGCTTCGTTTTCTAGCGACCAAGAAACAGATATAAAACCGGTTGGGGTATACCTCAACGCATTCAGTAGTAGGTTTTGCATAATCCGTTGTAATTTAATCGGATCGGTTTCAACGGATAGCGAAGCGGGGCCATTAGCTCGAAGCACCAATCGGCGCTCACGGGCCAGCGTCTGACCACTTTCTACTAGCTCGTTTAATAAAGGAGCAACATCGACGGGTTGAATCTGAAGCGTTTCTTCGCCAGCTTCAATTCGGGATAAATCCATTAACTCCTTTAACATAACTTCCACGCTGGCCAGGTTTCGGCTGAGCATTCCTAAATATTGCTCGCGTTGCTCCTCACTTAATCCCTCCAGTTTCAACATATAAGCCGCCCCGTTGATGATGCCCAGGCCACCCTGTAAATCGTGGGTGGATGTTCGTAGCAGATTCACCCGATCCTGCGATAATTCGGTCATTTGAGCCAGAGCTTGCTGTAGCGTTGTTGCCCGCTGAGTAGCTTCCAGCCGTTGTAACTCATCAAATTTGGAGACGCTGCCTTCCATGGTTTCCTGCATGACCAGGGCAATCTGTTGATGTACCTGAAGCATCAGACTAGTCTCCGTCTGAGGAAAAAGTCCTTGAAATACCGCCAGCTCGTTATACAGCATCTGAGTTAAAAGAGATAACTCCCGCATCGTATTCAGCAGATCAAAGGATTTTTGCCAGCGGTGTAGACCGTGTGCCTGGGCTGTAATGGCAGGATCAATTCCAGGTTCCTTTCCCAACAAACGTGCTTCAAGAATATCTAAGATGAGTGGCAGAAGATTATTGAATTCTTCCCGGCTTAGTGATAACCCTATGTCCAAGGTTGGATCGGCCTGACAAGCGGTCCGCCAGTTATTTAAAATCGTTTCCCGTTGCGCAAATAAGTAGGAAACGATAGCCGATAAAGACTGGGGCAGATCAGAGACAATAGGTTCCATAAGAGTGTAATAAATGACAGGTTCGCCGTTCGGATAGTTTGATCATATACGTTGGTAAAACAGCACTGGCAGCCTTGAGAGAGGTAGATGACCGTAACAATAACTGACAACCCCGCTAAGTAGTTGGCGCCTGACTCAACTTTCTTGAATGGCCACCCTGAATGAACAGAAAAGCCCCTTCCAGAATAAGCCCCTTTTCCTAAATCTAATGAATGTGCTGGAAATCGTCTGGTCAACGCGGATTTCCAACAACCTCCTGCCAGTGTCAATCAATACGCATCGGTAAAATAGTGTTGTCTCTTTCTGCTCGCTATGTAAGAATACCATACCCTCGATGAGAAAAAGAACTCAGTGCATCTACAGTCAAAGTACCGTTGCCTTACTACTGGCGATAATGGGTTAGCTATATAAGGGAGGATATAGTTTACTGGTAATGTGATCATCGCCTGGGTAAACCAACTCGACAGATGAAAAAATACAATGACAGTCGCCACGATTAGCCGGATCAGGATGATCCCAATTGGAAAGTGGTAAAAGGGCGCGCCTAAAACAGCTGATCGTTCATCCGCGAAAATGGGTGATCCATAAATTTCCTAATGACAAAACCAATCAAAAGATAGGACCTATGCTTGCTATGAATTACCGGGGGCCGTTTCGAGTCCGGGCCGCCCATAAGCCTTACCCAGAAATCCTTCATCCCGGTGACGCGATCGTTCGGGTCACCCGTTCCTGCATTTGCGGGTCGGATCTGCATCTCTATCATGGGCTTGTTCCGGATACCCGGGTAGGCATGACATTCGGTCACGAATTTATCGGCGTCGTCGAAGAGATTGGCTCATCGGTTCAAAAACTGGCCGTGGGCGATAACGTCATTGTTCCTTTCAACGTCGCCTGTGGAACCTGTGCCTTTTGTAAGCAGGGCCTTTTTGGAAATTGCCATGAATCGAATCCGCAGGCTACAGCCGTGGGCGGTATATTTGGTTACTCGCACACAGCCGGTGGCTATGATGGCGGACAGGCTGAGTTTGTGCGCGTACCCTACGCCGATGTGGGTCCAACGATTATTCCAGAGTGGATGGATCATGATGACGCCGTTCTGTTGACCGACGTAGTACCGACAGGCTATCAGGCTGCCGAGATGGGCGGGATCAAGACGGGGGATACCGTTGTCGTGTTCGGGGCTGGGCCCGTGGGTATTATGGCTGCCAAGTGTGCCTGGTTGTTTGGTGCTGGCCGGGTCATTGTTATTGACCACCTGGAATACCGGCTTGACTTCGTCCGGAACTATGCTCAATGTGAAGCGTATAACTTCCGGTCGATGGAAGACCCCGTTTTATTTATCAAGAAAACGACTGACTGGTTTGGCGCAGACGTTTGTATCGATGCCGTTGGTGGAGATGCCTCTGGTAGTCCTTTACAAACCATTACGGGAAAGAAACTACTGCTACAGGCAGGCTCGGCCACTGCGCTTCACTGGGCGATAAACTCGGTTAAAAAAGGTGGTATCGTGTCGATTGTGGGCGTGTACGGCCCCACCGACAATCTGGTGCCCATTGGTAACGTAGTGAACAAGGGCATCACTATTCGGGCCAATCAGGCGTCGGTTAAACGGCTGTTACCCCGGCTTATCGACCATATACAGGCTGGCCGCCTTGATCCAAAGGCCATCATTACGCATCGGGTACCTTTAGAAGAAGTTGCCGATGCTTACCATATCTTTTCGGCTAAGCTGGACAATTGTATCAAACCTATTCTCATTCCCCCTTCCGCCAGAAAATAACCTGTCAAATCATGGAACAAATTCCGAACGAATATTCGCATATCAATGGGTGGGGAATAGATGCTGACCCGAAAAATGAGCCCACCTACCCGATGAAAAACTATACGGGCGACGATCATCAACGGATTAACTGGGAAAGGCCCCCGCTTCAGAACGTAACCGTGGAAATACTTAAATCCAACGAGCGGCCAAATCTTACCGCCGTTTTTGGTACGTCTTCACCACCCTCTGGCCTGAGCGGGGCTATCCGCCGGTATGCCTTCAAATCGTCGGAGTCGGAGTACGGTCACTGGCTTCCTCTATTGCTGGCCGATCGGATTAATGTGGTGGAAGGGATCATAGATGATCTGCGACAAGGACATATACCAAATATTTTTGCTGAAAAGGGCTGGAAAGCGGACTGGAAGTATAATCGCATCGGCCTGGCCAAAAACGTACTAATCGGGGTCGCTGTCACCACCGCACTGATAGTTCTGGTAAATCGAAAGAAGAGAAAATCAGCCCTGTAGAGAGACGGGCGGAATAGTGCTACTAAATCCCTGTATGTATGAAACTCAAGACGATTGTTGACCAGCTTCAACACGAAACGAAGGTAATTCAGGGTGAGGCTACCAAAGATATGTCGTATGCCAGTCACGCTACGTTTCAGGACGAATTGGTAGCCGAAGAAGCCTTTGCCCGCTCTCTTAACAAACTACTGAACGTAAATGGCTGGTCGGCTCTTTCCAGCATTTCGGCAGACTTTGCGCTCTACGATCCGGTTGGTAAAGCTAAACCAGATGGACCAGTCGATGTAGACGATTTTATTCAGATCATACTGCCCGGTCCAACGCCAGAAAACTGGGTGCGGGTTACGTATAAATCCATGGATAAAAAACGAGCGGAGTTCACGGTTCAACCCTGCCCGAATCCATTGGCCAACAAGCCGGACCAGATTGAACACTTTTTCAATCAACAGGCTCGCAGCACTTTTCGGGTCGAACTAGTAGGGTGTACCCTGAGCGCATTTGAAGTTGGCCAGCAGGAAGCAATTAACAACCAGCAGCCACAGGCCGGAGAGCGTGCTCTTATCAACACGCTTATTGCAGAAACAGGCTGGCTATTTTACCAAAAAATCCAGTGGAAACTGCTGACAGATTACCTGGTGCATGTATAAGCGCTGTATACAAATACAGAAATCAAATGATTTTTCGTTTGCGTTTCGACTCTGGTTTTGCCCGAACTGCTGTTCAGACCACAGGTGGCCGTGGATGGAACGGAGAAAAAGACGCTTTATAAAGTGATCTGCCGATCCACAGCGGGAAGGATTCTCTTTATAAAAAGAGCCTTACCGTTATGAATCGGCAGATGATAATAGAACTTTGGTTTATGGCCGTGCTGCGGTTAGAAGCCAAAGTTCTCAATAAACGTAGTATGCTTAATACTCGTATTTAATGCCCATTTTCTTTGCCATATCCGCAAATACCTGGGGATCGAAATCGTCAGCACCCGGGGAGTTGAGTTGTGGCTCTTCCTCTAAATCAGGGACCGGATAGCCGGGAATGGCTCCCTCGATCACCACACATTCCTGTCCGTCATCCGGGTGAGGGCCATTCCAGATAAGACCTGACTGCTTATAATCGTCCTGGCTAAAGGTGTACAATTGTAAATGCAGCTTTTGATCCATAAACTTCCTGGCTTCGGGAAACGCGTTGTTACTTAAATCCGGAATCGGCAGGAGTTTAGTGACTTCTACACCCGTAAGTTTTTCGAGGGCTTTAGCGTAGGCTACAATGTGCAGTCCGCCACGTACCAGCAAATAACCCACCATCGTGCGGGCCGTTGGGTCTGATACCATTTCGTAAGCGCGCATTTTGTTGCCCCGCGCCCCACATTCCAGAAAGAAATTGTGGAGCAGATCCAGTTTCAAATTACCGCTGCTAAATACATTCTGTCCACTCCAGAAATTACCCATCGAGTCGACAGGTAAAGACCCTTGCCCACTGGCAATATAATGATACGTATTGCGGGCATTAACGGCATCGGCCAACGGGGCTGTAGTTGGATCGAATCCCCGTTTGGTTACACCTGTCAGAAGAAGGTTAATGGCGTAGGAAACCACCTCGATATGACCGTATTCTTCGCCTGCAATACTGGCAATTACATCATAGAAAGGACGAATTTTCTTACGGCCCCGAAAGTTAAAGGATTGAAAGGTGTAGTTCATCAGCGTTGACATCTCGCCGAATTTACCTCCTAGTAGTTCCTGAATGGCTGCAGCATCGTTAGCCGATGGGTTCTTGGGTACGGGCAACTCAATAGGAAGCCGGTCCATCTTTAGAATCATAACCTTGTGGTTTAGTTGGGAAGCCTGGAACACTTGTCCATCAAACCAACCTGCTCTACTGGCCTATGGTTTGGAAAAAGATACCCCTGTGAGGGAACGGCCTTATTTCTCGGAAGCCGTACAATTATCTACGAGTCACAAACAAATCTGACTTATAAAGGGTGGCAACAGCTACGTCACCACCTTTTACAATGTATTAAAACAGATTGGGATTACAACTTATCTATCCTGGCAGAGGGTTCTGATGAAGACTACTGCAGTTGAGCGGCTTTGAGATTGACGGAACTCGTCGCAATGTAAGTTAGCTTCTGATCGGCCGCTTTCTCCTCTCTCAAGGTGGTCTCCAGTAAATTGGCAATCTGCTCGAGGCCGGTTTGCAGGGCTAGCGTTCGCGCCGTACCATAGCTGGCAATTTCATAGTGTTCCATCTTCTGAGCAGCGGCAATGATAGCAGCGTCTGCCAGGGGGCCATCCTCCAACTGATCCAGCAAATCCTGGGCCTCTTCAACAAGTCCTTGCATGGCCATACAGGTCTCCCCATCGGGGTCAATACCTAACTGCCCGGCAATCTGCTCCAGCCGGGTCAACTGGCTTTCTGATTCCCGTTGATGGACCTGTAGGGCCTGCCGGAGTTGATCGCTTTGAACTCGCTGAACGATTTGGGGCATCGCTTCCAGCGCCTGTTTTTCGGCGGAGTACATATCCTGAATTGTGTGCTCAAAAAATTCATCCATTGTTTCCATACGTCGATCGTCAAGTTTATTTGTTTGCATTGACCCTGAGAGAACGTCAATAATAGATGGATGGCTATCGGGTGTGAGGCAGCGGTCCTGTCTCTAAGATAACTCACTTACGTAAATAGCCGGAGTCTGGTAAACAAAGTAGCTTAACGTATCGAAAGGAAGCCGGGGAAGAAAGGGAAGACTCACATCATTTACTTTTTTGCGGGAGACATCCAGTAACAAGATGAACGTAGTCCTTCAAAAAATCATTAGACTTAGTACTTGGACGCTCTTCTGGTTGATACGTACCTAATCAGCAAAACGTATATACACTATGAAGATAAGGAACCAGGTTCACCGATGTTGTAAAGCGTACCCGTTGGGCAATTTGTCTCAACATTACCGGGATGCCCCTGGTTACAGCCTCTGATTGATCAATGTACCATGATTCAGATTACCTCCTGGTTTACCCTAAGCTTGACAGCGCTCTTATTTTTTATAGCCATTTTTGGGCGTTATGTCCTATTCTCGCTAGCCTTCTGGTGGCTCTTTGCGAACGGAAAGAATGACCAGAAAACGCGCCAGACCATACAGGTGCGTCCTGTTAAAACCGGACAGCAGTGGCGCGAAATTGGTTGGTCAGTGCTGACCTCCCTGATTTTTACGGCCATAGCCTCAGGCGTTATGGTAGCTTATCAGCACGGGTACACGAAGATTTACACAGATATCCATGCTTATGGGTTGGTTTGGTATCCCGTCAGTATTGGGTTGGTATTACTCATCCATGAAACGTATTACTACTGGCTTCATCGGTGGATGCACCGCCCCGGTGTCTATCAGTGGGTTCATAAAGTCCATCATGATAGCCTAACGACTTCCCCCTGGACGGCCTTTTCGTTTCACCCGCTTGAGAGTACACTACAAGCGCTGGTCATACCTGCTTTGACCTTCGTGTTGCCCTTGCACAGTACGGCTGTCGGTCTTATTCTGATTATCATGACCTTTTCCGGGGCAATCAATCATTTGAATACGGAAATATACCCGCACGCGTTCGATCGACACTGGCTGGGTCGCTGGCTGATTGGAGCTACCCACCATAGCCTGCACCACAGCCAGTTTCGCTATAACTTTGGCCTGTATTTTACGTTCTGGGATAAATGGATGGATACCGAAAGTCCAGATTTCCACCGACTCTTTACCCAGAAAAGTAAGAAAGACCCCGTTTGAATTAAATCGCTTGCCGTTACTTACTAACGCTGATTTCAACGGCGTTTTCAAAAACTCCTTTCCAGACGATTGCTGCCAAGATGCCGCCTAGAACCGGTGCGATCAAAAACAGCCAGAGTTGCTCCATCGCTTTACCACCCGCAAAAAGAGCGGGTCCCAGGCTACGGGCCGGATTGACGGACGTACCGGTAATGGGAATCGCAACCAGGTGAATCAGCACCAGCGTCAGACCAATTGCCAGCCCTGCCATGGTCGGATTACCCCAGGTAGCCGTTGTCTTAAAAATGACCAGAATGAATAAAAACGTCATGACCGTTTCCGTTATAAAGGCGGATTTCATACTGTAAGCGCCCAGATACCCTGGCCCCCAGCCATTAGAACCCAGCGCCCATTCCGTCATCATAAAACCGGGCGCCCCGCTCTGAATGACATATAAAACCCCAGCAGCCAGCGTGGCCCCCATAAACTGAGCGATAATATAGCCGACTGCTGGACGTGGTTTAATTTTACCCGCCACCAGCATCGCAATCGTGATCGCTGGATTGATATGGCAACCCGAAATGGGCCCAATGGCGTAGGCCATCACCACTACGGATAGACCAAACGCAAACGAAATGCCCAGCAGGCCAATACCAACTGGTCCCGTTGATGTAATGCCGGATATACCTGCGGCTCCGCAACCAAACAGGACCAGCGAAAAGGTGCCGATGAACTCAGCCAGATTCTTTTTCAAGGAAAAAGTTGATTTAGTCGTGATAGTGCATCACGAAGGTTACTTTTTAAGACCGAAGTTCTTCGAAATCCCAAAGCCCGCACCGCTCCCAAATGCTACGTGAAAACTGGTAGCTGATTCGGGGATGCCCGCAAATTTCTGTGAGCTAAAGCTGAGCGAGCCGAACGTAAAATTGAGGGCGAAACTATTTTTCAGATTCACTCCGATGGCGGGAAAGAGCGTTCCCTGGAAACCCGTATAAGATGTCGTATTGGTGGTTTCTCCAGATAAATAATTGGCATTGAACTGGCCATAGATGGCAAATATACCGGCCAGCGGCTGGGTGTATCGAATGAATGGCCCGATGGCTACATTGGATGATTTATCAGTATCCTTTGCCCCATTCAGATTCAGATTTACCCCAGCCGTCCAGTGGTCGTTCCATTGATAACCAACGCCGGGTGCGAACGAATAATTAGTATAGGTAACCCCATTGACTTTTTGAGAATCGAAGCCTACATTTCCGTAGACCAGTAACGTATTACTTTGTGCTTTCACGCGTACTGTACTCATTGCTGCTATGAACAGCAGTAAACCTACTTTTTTCATCGTCTTATTTAATACTACTGGGTGCTTGTTCAATTAAATTTGATCACCCTGTAGACGATAATAAAGTGAGAAGTAACAAAGAAAAGTAACCCCTGTCAGCTGTGACAATTTCTTTATTTATTTGCTAGTGTATGCTCAATGTAGTATCAAAAAAAACTTCTTTTAGGTACGTTACTTTTGCCCACTTATCGAATCTAACTGATAGGTCGGTCAATCTTTTTCGTCAACGTTTTTGATACCGGAATAGAGAAAGACGAGTGTTTGGATGGTGAACCGGATTACCCGCTTTCTCGCTTGCTAAGAAACATTAATAACAACTATTTCTGTTACAGCCAGTTCCTTTTAGGGACTGGCTGTTTTTATAAAGGGGCATATAGGTGTGTACTGAGAAATAAGCCTATCCGCTATTTGACAACAAGAATGGACGTGCGCGTGCTGGCCTATATAATACCTGGTACGTAGCATCGACCTGGAGTTATACGTCTATTTTACCTTGCCAATGGTTGGTCAGAAAGACGTAGCCGATCAAAAAACGAGCGATAGTCTGATTGATCAGAATACCTGATCGAAAGCGACATGGCCGCAAATCAGAATTAGCCCCTTATCTTAACTGGATAATCTCTCCGGCTAAATCAGTAAAAATGGTAGTAACATCCGTAATACGTATACCAGCTACTACCATTGTAAAACAGATCTTTGTAAAGATATCATCCGGTTTAAACCAGCTGATGGTAGCGACGATGGAACGCTTAATCTTATAAAATAAACTTATATACCTGTGGCAAAATTTAGCTTGAAAATCAATGGATGAATCAGGCAGGTAGACGCCGACCCATCGACGCCCATGCTTTGGGTGCTACGTGATCATCTAGACCTGCCTGGCACCAAATACGGCTGTGGGATTGCCCAGTGCGGAGCCTGCAAGGTGCATCTGAACGGCGTGGCGGTACCTTCCTGTCAGCTACCTATTTCAGCAGTTGGCAAGCAGGCCATCACCACCATCGAAGGCTTGTCGGTCAATGGCGACCATCCGGTGCAAAAAGCGTGGCTGGAACACGACGTAGCACAATGTGGCTACTGCCAGGCTGGGCAAATCATGACGGCGGTAGCGTTATTGAAAGAGAACCCCAAGCCGAGTGACGCCGACATTGATTCGGCCATGAGTGGCAATATCTGTCGGTGTGGCACATACCTACGTATCAGAGAAGCTATTAAATCAGTCGCGAAGAAATAATACCCTGGGTTCAACTTGTAAACAGAACCTTTCCCATGACTACTGGTAAAACTACATATAACAGGCGTTCCTTCTTAAAGGCATCGCTTCTCTCAGGTGGTGGCCTAATGCTCAGCGTTAGCTGGTTATCGAGCGTAAAGGCCGCCGACAAAATGGAAGCCTTGAACTTGCCGGAGCAGTGGGCTCAACTGAACGGCTATATTCATATTACGCCCGACAATGTTATCAAACTCATTTGTCCTAACCCGGAGTTTGGCCAGAACGTAATGACTGCGCTGCCGATGATGGTGGCCGAAGAACTGGATGCAGACTGGAAAAACGTAGTCGTTGACATGGGTCCGCACGACAACACGAAATTAGGCCCTCAATTTACGGGGGGCAGTAATTCGATCCGGATGTATTGGAAACCACTCCGCGAAGCCGGGGCAGCCGCCCGACAAATGTTGCGCGAGGCAGCCGCCCAAAGCTGGAGTGTGCCGGTCGAAGAGGTGATCACTAAAGCGGGCGTATTGTCTCATTCGAGCGGCAAATCGGCCAAGTATGGTGAAATGGCCAGTAAAGCCGCTACTCTGACGGTGCCGAAAGGCATGAAACTGAAAGCCTCGAAAGATTTCTCGATCGTACGGAAATCTCAGAAAAATGTTGAGGGGAAAAAAATAGTAACCGGCAAACCACTTTTTGGATTGGATTATCGGGCCGACGGTATGTTAATTGCCATGATTCAGCATCCGCCTGCCTTCGGCATGAAACTTAAATCGTTCGATGCCTCACAAACCCTTAAAATGTCGGGCATCACTGATGTTTTCAACCTGAAATTGTATGAAGACAATTTCGAGCAGGGCGGTTTCGATACCCGTACGTTCAACGATTTACTGGTTGTGGTGGGCAAAAGCACCTGGGAAGTCATGAATGCCCGCAAAAAGCTACTCGCCCAGTGGGAGCCTGCCGGCGATACCAAAGATACCATGAGCGGCAGGGGCGGAAAACGAGAGGTTACTGTTCCGGGCGGGCTGGAAAGTACCAGTGCCCAGCTTGAAAAAATGCAGGAACAGGCCAAAAAGCCGGCTCAACAATTACGAAAAGACGGTGACCCCGAAACGGCGTTCAAAAATGCGGCTCAGATTATCGAGCGCACTTACAATGCCCCTTTCCTGGCCCATAACTGCATGGAACCGATGAATTTCTTCGCCCATGTTACGGATGAAAAAGCCCTGTTGGTAGGTCCTTTGCAAGCACCGGGCTGGGTAGAACCTACGCTATCAAAACTATTAAACCTGCCTGCCGACAAGATTGAGATGCAGATGACTCGGATGGGTGGGGGCTTTGGGCGGAGAGCGTATGGCCATTATCTCAGCGAAGCGGCTCTGATCTCGAAGAAAGCCAAAGCGCCGATCAAACTGATTTATACCCGCGAAGACGACATGACCTACGGCATCTATCGTCCGATGTACACCGCTACGTATCGGGCTGCTTTAGATGCTAATAAAAACCTGATCGGTTTCCATGTGAAAGGGGGTGGCATACCGGAACATGCCATACATGCCAACCGATTCCCGGCCGGAGCGGTTGAGAATTACCTGGCCGAAGGCTGGGAGATTCCGTCCAATATAACCATTGGTGCCTTCCGTGCTCCGCGTTCCAACTTCAACGCGGCCGCCGAACAATCCTTCCTGGATGAAGTGGCCGAGGCTATGGGGAAAGACCCCATCGAGTTCAGACTGGAGCTTTTGAAACGGGCCAGGGAAAATCCGGTGGGAAAAAATAATGAATATGACCCCGACCGGTATGCGGGTGTGCTGACGCTGGTGCGCGACAAGTCGGGCTGGAACAAGGCAGATGTCGCCACGCCGGGCAAAGAGACGTACCATCGCGGGGTTGCCGCTTATTTCTGCCATAACTCGTATGCAGCGCACGTAGTCGACATGGTGACCCGCGATGGTCAACCCTACGTTGAGCGGGTATTCAGTGCTATAGACTGTGGTATTGTGGTCAACCCCGATGCGGCCAAAAATATGGTGCAGGGGGCCGTGGTCGATGGGATCGGCAATGCGTTCTACGGGGCTCTGACGCACAAAAATGGAGCACCCGAGCAAAGTAACTTCCATAATTACCGGATCATTCGGCATAACGAAGCCCCTAAACAGATTGACGTTCACTTCGTGGAAAATGACATCGATCCAACCGGCTTAGGCGAACCCCCCTTTCCGCCTGTATTTGGCGCGGTGGCCAACGCATTGTATAAAACCACCGGCAAACGGCAGTATAACCAACCGTTTAAGCCCGAACTAGATAAGCGGATTTAGGGCTCATCTGCATAGACTGACTTTAGCGTCAAAAAGAGTAGCCGACCGCAATGTTTTTTTGCGGTCGGCTACTCTTTTTAATTAGGACTACACCCGGAAAGGATCGTTTACCGATTTAGGGCATTCATAAATCGTTCCGGATAGCGAGTTCCTGAAACGATTCCCGCTGGCATAATCGCTTCAATGCTTTGTAAATCCTCCTGGGTAAGTATTACGTTTTCAGCAGCACTATTTTCCTCAAGATGGTTGATACGTTTGGAACCGGGGATGGTAATAATATCGTCGCCCTGGGCGAGTACCCAGGCAAGTGCTAACTGAGCCGGTGTACAGCCTTTTGCAGTGGCCAGCGTTTTAATCGTTTCAACTAACTCCAGGTTTTTAAAGAAATTATCACCCTGGTAGCGGGGCATGTTGACACGACTGTCTTTGATATCTTCCGGCTTCTTGAATTCACCGCTTAGAAAACCTCGACTTAGCGGGGCATACGCTACCAGGCCGATCCCCAATTGCCGAATGGTTGGCAGAATTTGGGCTTCAATGTCGCGGCTCCAGAGCGAGTACTCGATCTGTAAGGCAGTTATAGAACAGACGGTAGCCGCTTTGCGAATCGAATCGACCGATGCTTCCGAGAGGCCAACGTAGCGAATTATCCCTTTTTGGACTAAGTCGGAAAGTGCGCCGATCGTTTCTTCGATTGGAACAGCCGGATCTACCCGTGCCTGCGTGTAGAGATCGATATAATCCGTTTTGAGACGGCGGAGACTGTAAAAAACCGCGTTGCGAAGGTAATCGGGATGGCCACTGATTGGACCAGGCCCCATTGCCCCGTTAGGTCCGGGAGCATATAATTGCCCTGTTTTTACCGAGAGAAAGGCTTTGTTCCGTTTACCGTTGATAGCTTTGGAGATTAGCTCCTCGTTGTGGCCAACCGCATAGTAATCGGCCGTGTCTAAAAAGTTGTTTCCCAGTTCGAGGGCCCTTTCGATGGTGGAGATCGCTTCTTTTTCATCGGATTGCCCGTAAGCACCCGACATACCCATACAACCTAACCCTATCGCCGATACGGACGGGCCGTTTGTTCCTAGTTCTCTGTTCATCATCCTGATTAATAGTATGAGAACAAAAGTCTGGAGAACACCCGAGAAGGAACCGGACAAAACGTATTAGTTTCCTGACAAATCCTGAACGAAGGTGGCTATGGTTTGGCCCGTTACTTTTTTAAACAACCGGGAGAAGTAGTCAGGATCGTTGAAACCCAGGTCGTAGGCGAGTTCCTTGATGGAGCTTTCTGCATAATAGAGACGACGTTTAGCTTCCAGTATGAGCCGGTTGGTGATGAACTCTTTAGGGGAAAGCCCGGAGTAGTACTTAACGATGGTATATAAACTATTGGTGTTGAGGGCCAGTTTCTGGGCAATATCCTGGATGGTTATATGATCGGTGAGGTTGTCCTCGACTAAGAGTTTAAACCGGATGTAGGTAGAAAGTTTACCGTCGGCGGGACGTTTATCGGTGGAGAAATAAGCCATATTGATTTCGGTCAACAGGCTATTGAGGTGAGCCAGGATAAGCTCGGGCTCCGTATCTACCGCACTTAATACGTTAAGTAGTATGTCGAAGATGGATTTTAATCGGGCAGCCGCCGATGTGGTGAACTCTATTTTTTGGTTGTTGAACGGGTTGACAAGGAAGTGGTATTGTTTGGGCAATAAGGATAGGCAGTTTTCATCAAAACCCAGCTTAACATAGTTGGTACCTTCTTTCGTAGCCGGTAACCGATGAATCTGGTGTGGTAAGATAAAAAGGAGTTCGTTGGCGTTTACATCGAATTGCTGGAGATCGACCCCATGATGGGTGTGGCCTTCCAGCATAAAGAGAAAAAAATAGTAGGGTTTGCGGTGAGTAAGGCCATATTGTTGGGAAAGTTCAGGAGGAAGGTGGCCGAACGTAGGTGAAATAATACGGATGGCAAGTTTGTTGTTTTGTCTGTTAAGAGTAAGCAGTGATTCAATGGCTTGCATGAGGTAAAAGTACTGGAAATAAGCAGGGATTACGAAGCAGAGACGTACTTTCGGAAGTCCATATCGGCATCTGACTTAGCGCGATTGATCAGGGCATTATGAATTACCATAGTCTGTTTAATTGAACGATCGTCTGAATTCCAGGGGTGATAGATTGGTTTTCGTTTTAAAGAATTTACTGAACGATTGTGAGTGCTCGAATCCCAATGCATAAGCCACTTCGCTTACCGATAGATTGGTAGTAGACAGCTTTTCTTTTGCCTTCTCAATCAGTTTATCATGAATATAGTGCTGTGCATTCTGGCCGATCAACGACCGCAGCATATCACTTAAATAACTGGGCGACAGGTTTAATTGCTCCGCGAGGTAGCCGACGGTTGGCAATCCCTGGCTTAATAAGGTTTCATTGGCAAAATAATGATCCACAATCGCTTCCAGGTTTTGTAGGAGAGTGTGGTTTACGGCTTTGCGGGTGATGAACTGACGCTTGTAAAAACGATTCGCATAGTTCATCAATAGCTCAATTTGAGAAATAACAACATCCTGGCTGAAATCGTCGATTCGGCTGTTCAGTTCTTTTTCGATCATTTTAAAGATCTCAATGATCGTTCCTTTTTCCTCTTCCGAAAGATGCAGCGTTTCATGGGTCGAATACGAGAAGAAGCCATACTGCTTCATGGTTTTGGCCTGAGGATACCCCAAAAAGAAATCCGGATGAATGAGCAGCGTATACTGCGAACAGATGCTGCCATCGTTGTCATTGCTGCCGATTACCTGGCCTGGAGCAGCGAATAACAAACCACCTTCATCAAAATCATAATAACTCTGGCCGTACTTTAATCGGCCGCTGAGTTTTGGTTTGTACGATATTTTATAGAAACCCAGTACATGAGCGCCAGGTAGTGCATTCATGGCGACGGGGTCGTGAACACCGTTGATCAGACTGACCAGCGGATGTTTAGGCTGTGGCAAACCAAAGGCCCGGTGCGCGTCGGTTAGCGATTCAATTTTATAAGGGCTGTTTTCTTCTTTTTTCATAGCTCAGTACATAAAACATGATAACCGAAAGTAGGCTAACGATCGGTTATCATGGATGCTTTATCAAGCAATTTTTCTGCGGCCGGGTTCCTTAACTAGCCTGACCCTGAGCCGCGTTGGAAACGTCTGCCCATTCTTCCCAGGTTGCCATCCGCTCCGTATAGGCAGTGCGTACCCAGGGCAAATTATGGCTGCCCAGAAAGAACCGTAGTGGAGGATTTTCGGCATCCACTACGTTGAAAAGCGCTTCAGGTGTTGCCTCCGGATCACCTCGCTCCAATGATCTTAACTCCCCGAAAAAATGGTTTTTAAAATCAGTATAGATGTCGAGCCCCTGAGCAAACTTCAGCGATTCCTGACTGCCAAACTCGGTGGCATAGGCACCCGGTTCAATAATGGTTACGTTGATCCCAAACGCTTTAACTTCCGTGGCCAGGCTTTCATGAATCGCTTCGAATGCCCACTTCGACGAGCAGTAGTAGCCAATAACGGGTAACGTTACGTGACCCAGATTGCTCGACGTACCGAGGATGTGACCGCCACCCTGCTTTCTTAACAACGGCAAGGCCGCCTGAATCACAGAAACCGGCCCAATGATATTTGTTTCGTAAAGGGCACGAATATCATCTGCGCTGGCTTCCTCGATGGTGCCAACCAATGAATACCCGGCATTGTTGAACACAATATCGAGTCTGCCGAAATGTGCGTAAGCCTGTTCTACGGCAGTTTTTACCTGCTCGGGCCGCGTTACGTCAAGTTCCAGGGTTAGCACATTAGGGCCATATGTTTCGTTCAGGTCGGCAATGCTTTCCAGTTTACGTGCGGTAGCTGCCACCTTGTCGCCACGGGTAAGCGCAGCTTCGGCCCAAACGCGTCCAAATCCCCGGGAAGTGCCCGTTATGAACCAGACTTTAGGTGACGTTACACGTGTTGGCGCAGGTGGAGTACTTGCCTTTTCATTCTGATGTATCATGGTTTAACATTAGTCTTAATGATACGTCAAAGGTCAGGTTGTGCAATTCGCTGTCTGTAGTCTAATTGAGGGGATTTGTAGTCAAAATGAGATAAAGAATCGCGAACATACCGGTACGTTTAAATAGGGGCTGTTAATTGTTATGGAGCATTCGGTATTCGTTGGGTGACTGGCCAACCCGTTGTTTGAACAACCGGATAAAATGCTGGGGATACTTGAAGCCTAAGTCATAGGCGATTTGACTAACCGATTTGCCTTGGTCAAATATTCGCTCTTTGGCCACATCAATCACCTTCGATTGGATGTATTCCTGCGCTGTTTTACCCGTTTCTTTCTTGATCAGGTCACCAAAATAATTGGCCGACAAATTCAATTCACCCGCGCAGTAAGCCACCGAAGGCAATCCAATCGTCTGGGGTTTATCGGTCTGATAATACGCGTTCAGCAAATGCTCAAACCGCTCCAGAATCCCCTCATGCACATGGTTCCGGGTAACGAACTGGCGGTCATAAAAGCGGGTGCAATAATTCAGAAATAGTTCGATCGTTGATACGATCAATCGCTTACTGTGCTTGTCGATGGCATGCTCCAGTTCGTAATGAATTTTTGCAAAGGAATCCAGCACAATCTCCCGCTCTCGTTTGGACAAATGCAGGGCTTCGTTCGATTGATAACTGAAGAACGTGTATTCCTGTATGTGTCGGCCCAGGGCAGTGCCATAGATCAAATCCGCATGAAAGACCAGCCCATGCCCTTTCGGCTGATAGATTTCTCCATTGCTATTCATGCCAGCCACCTGACCAGGAGCCAGAAAAACCAGGGTTCCTTCCTGATAATCATAGGTATGGCGGCCGTATACCATATCTCCACATTTTACATCTTTCAGGAGAATAGCGTAAAAGCCAAAATACATGCCCGAGCCTCTTCTGGGATCGGCCTTCGAAAAATCGATGACACTGACCAGTGGGTGTAGCGTTTCGTGGTTATTGAATACGTTGTAATCACTGATTGTCTTGAATCGTCGAAGGGTATCCATAGCAAGGTTGGTTTCTCTATCTCAAAATTAACGCTTTCCTGACACCCTGCCTGATGCGTTTACCCGAATCAGGAATATTGGTAGTAATCACCGTAATCTGTATACCAGTCAGTCCAGGAAATACGGAGACCTTTGCCCTGTCAACGTAAAGGCCTATGCAACACGTAGTTTTGAACAATTGGGTAAAAATGCCCATCCTGGGATTTGGTGTTTTCCAGGTTCCTGATCTGGCCGAATGTGAACGTAGCGTATCGGATGCCATCGCCACTGGCTATCGGTTGATTGATAAGGCAGCTTCGTATGGCAACGAGGAGGCCGTGGGCCAGGCCATCAAAAAAAGTGTCCGGTCCGCCGATGCGGTAGCCAGAGAAGACCTTTTTATTACAACAAAGCTCTGGATTCAGTCTAATGGCTATGAGGGTACGAAGAAAGCCTTAGAAGATTCTCTGAAAAAGCTACAGCTTGACTACCTGGACCTGTACCTGATGCACCAGCCATTTGGGAATGTGTATGGCGAATGGCGGGCCATGCAGGAGGTATACAAAGAAGGAAAGGTGCGGGCTATTGGCGTCGCTACGTTCAATTGGTGCTAAGTACAACAAATCCATCGCTCAGGTTGTGCTGCGCTGGCTTACCCAACGGGGCGTAGGAGCCATTCCCAAATCGGTTCGGAAAGAGCGAATGGAAGAGATCGTCAACAGCCTCGATTTTGACTTGAGTGCTGAAGACATGGACGCCATCAAGATCCTGGATACAAAGGCAAGTCTCTTCTTCGATCACCGTGATCCGGCCATGGTGAAATGGTTGGGCGAACGAAAGCTCAACAGGTAGTTCACGGAAATGACCACCGCAACAAACGAGTATAAACAGATAAAAACCAGCATGAAAGCAGCAATTCTTAGCCTTTATTTCTTCAGCATAGGCCTCCTATCGGCCTTCGCCCAAACAAATCAAGCCAACGCTTCGACACCTCCTCCCACAAAAGCCCAGCAGGAAATAATTGACCTATCGAAACAGAAATGGCAGTGGATGGCCGACAAGAATGTAGATAAGCTGGCCGGACTCTTCGATGATAAGTCAAAATTTGTCCATATGAGCGGAACGTGGAAAAAGGACGAAGAGCTCGATATCGTTAAAAACGGAAGCATTTGGTACAAGAACGCGGATGTACACGATGTAGCGGTCGAGCTTTTTGACAACAACACGGCTATTATCTGGAGTCGAATTACGCTGGTAGCCATGGTTCGGGGCAATGAGTCAAAGACGGAGTTTACCGTTACGGAGGTCTATAAAAAACAAGGGAATACCTGGAAAATGTTAGCCCTGACATTTAGCAGTGTACGGGACACCCATACTATTAAGCACTAGATAGACATCTGTTTTGTGCATCACTAGAGGTAAAAACCGGAACGCTTTAGCACTCAGATTACCCATGCAGCCTGCTAGTAGCTGGAGAACAGGTAAAATGAATCAAATTTATGACGCACTTACTGCTGACATTTTTCCTGTTGATTTCAGCCTGCTCTTCTACTCAGATGAAGGGCATTCCTGCTGATGTTGACGCTACGTTGGTTCCTCGCAACGTATTGATTGTATACTTATCGCGGACAAACAACACCAGGATAATCGCGGAAATCATTCATAAACAGGTAGGTGGAACTCTGGTGGCCCTTGAGTTGTCAACCCCTTATCCCGAAAATTATCAGGCTACCGTACAACAAGTTGTTCATGAAAATGAGACCGGATACCTGCCGCCTTTAAAAACAAAAATTGACAGTATCCAGCGGTACGACGTAGTATTCGTAGGCTTTCCCACTTGGGGCATGAAACTACCTCCGCCCATTAAAAGCTTTTTGCATCAGTATAACCTCAGTGGTAAAACCGTAATTCCATTCAATACCAATGCTGGCTACGGAATTGGAAGCAGTTTTGAGACAATACAGGAACTATGCACGAAGAGCAACGTACTGGAAGGCTTTACGACCAAAGGCGGAGTAGAACGAGACGGCCAATATCTGGTTATCCAGGGAACAAAGGCACAAGAAGCCGAAACGAACATAAAGAAATGGCTGCAAAAGATAAACGTAATGTAAGCTTCATGCTTAAAGCAAAAGCGCTAAATCGAATTCTATGCGTTGTTCTTTTATCCATCACGGCTTTTGTTCTCATTACGTCCTGTGCCTCTACGTGACCTTCGAACCTGGTGCCCGCTCGCACTGGCATAGTCATCCTGGCGGACAGATGCTGCTAGCGATAGGCGGCATTGGCTATTATCAGGAGCGAGGGAAATCCATCCAAATTCTTCAGAAAGGCGACGTGGTGAAATGTCCCCCGAACGTGCCGCATTGGCACGGCGCGTCACCAGCGGTTGCATTTATGCAAGTCGTCATAACCCCCAACACGGCAACAGGACGAGTGACCTGGATGAAGCCGGTAACCGATATGGAGTGTGCTAACGTCAAGAAATAGTTACTCTGCGTGGTGAAATTTCTGCCAAAATTCGGAAACTTCCAGACCACCATACTTTTTTCTGCTTTGGCCGTCCGATCTTATGGCGCTTTGGTAAATTTTTTCAAGCCCTCGGAGCTGTCATGGAGGGCGCTGGAACATAGTTTAGCGCGTAGTATACATTGACTTTAAATAAAGGGTGATATGGGGTAAGACCTCTTTTATCTCTATCATATACTGTTTCATTAGTGGGAGAATGCCCTCTATATCTCCGTCTTTTCTCACAAGTGCTTCTGTGTCCAGAATTAATTGGGTAGCTCTGCTCATGCCGAGCATTTTTGTGTGAACCTTCTGCGTATGAATCAGCTTGCCTACGGTTGCTATATCCTGCTGATCTAAAGCCAGTTGTAATTTTTCAATCTCGTCTGGCGTCTGGCTCACGTATATCTCCAATAACTCAATGGCTAAATCCAGATCGTTTCCTACTGCTTCCAGTAGTAACTTGGCAGAGAAGTTACTTAAGGGCTTGGCGGTTAGTTCATTTTGGGGCGTTACTGTTGCAGCCAAATTGGTAACTGGCAGGTATTTACGTATCAATTGCTGGAGTTCCTCCATCTTGAATGGCTTGGAAAGGAAATCATTCATGCCTGCCTTGAGACATTCTTCCTGTTCACTAGCTAATGCATGCGCTGTCATAGCAATAATAGGGACGGTTTTGTCAAATTTAGATCGAATTTGACGAGTCGTTTCATATCCGTCCATGATAGGCATCTGAATGTCCATCAAGATCACATCAAACGCAGTTTCCTGAAGCATGTCGAGCGCCCTTTGTCCATCATCAGCGACTTTTGCCTGGTACCCTAAGCGCTTTAGCACCTGAAGTACCAGTTTTTGATTCATCAGGTTATCTTCTACTACTAAAACACGTACGTCCCGTTCGCTGGGATTTTTTCCTGTAGAGCGTTGAGTTTGATCAAGGTTGATCTGTTCTTTAGCGATTAAGTAAGGGATTTCTATCGTAAACCGCGAGCCTTCCCCCACGGTACTATCTACAATGATTGATCCGCCCTGTAACTCACTCAGTGATTTAACAATGTTGAGCCCCAAACCCGTCCCGCCATAGTATCTGGTTGTGAAGTTATTGGCCTGCTGGAAGCGCTCGAAAATGTGAGGTAATGCCTCTGACTCAATACCAATACCCGTATCCTGAACGATAATACGTACACGAACAGATTCGGTTGTTGATTCGCCTTTTTCGACCCGTAACGTTACGCCCCCTTTTTTTGTGAACTTAATGGCATTACTGAGCAGATTAAGTAAAATTTGAGTCAGTCGTGTTGGGTCGCCAAGAAAAACTGGCGGAAGGTCGGGATCTGTTTCAACGGTTAGGTGTAAATTTTTATCGGCTGCTGTCGGCTGAAACATCGTCTTTATAGACCCAGTGAGCAGTTGAATGCTGAACGGGATGGATTCCAGACGTATCATGCCTGCTTCTATCTTGGATATATCAAGAATATCGTTAATGATAGTCAGCAAATTTTTACCCGCTGTTCGTATAAGTCCAATGAACTCTTTCTGTTCATCATCAAGAACTGTAGTGCCCAGTAATTCAGAAAAACCAAGCATAGCATTCAGGGG
Source organism: Spirosoma endophyticum (assembly GCF_900112365.1). Classification (GTDB taxonomy): domain Bacteria; phylum Bacteroidota; class Bacteroidia; order Cytophagales; family Spirosomataceae; genus Spirosoma; species Spirosoma endophyticum. The sequence goes on from NZ_FOLQ01000003.1 coordinate 484,988, forward strand.
CGTACGTATTTCATGGCTCATGTTAGCTAAAAAATTTTCTTTAAGCTTCACGGCTTTTTCAGCAAGTTCCTTCGCTTCCTGTAATCGCTGTAGTGACTGGACACGGTCACTAATATCAATGCTCGATGTAACTACGTATTCTAAATCACCATCTGCATTATAAACAGGTGATGATGAGCATAGTAGCTGGATTGCCTTACCATTGATACGCATTTCAAGGTCATCGACCCTGGACGCTTCGCCCTGTAAGGCGCGATATGTAGGCCTCTGCTCAATCGGGTATGGTTCACCATGTGGAAATCGGTAGTACATAACCGAGTTCGTCATTTCTGCATACGAGTCAAAATCCTTCAGGTTACTAAATAATTGGGTGGCAGCTCCGTTTGCCAGATAAACCTTACCATATCGGTCAACGATAACAACTGGAACCGGGACTGCTTCCAGCAATGTTTTTAATTGCTGTTCACTTTCGGATAGTTTTTGGTTAATTCTGTTGCTATTTCGTAATGCCAGGCTAATCAGATACATAGCCCATAGGATCATGGCTAAGGCTGTGATGGCACCTATCAGATTGCTGATCGTAGCATACTCAGCCGATCGTTTGCTTTGAGCAGTACGTGTTTCAAGCAGCACATTTTCATAACTATCGGTCGCCTTCAGCACTTGATCGAATTTCCTGCTTATACTTAAAAGCTGTTCGATTGAATCAAGTCGAGCCATACCGTTTTTAACAACTCCTGTTTTAAATAAATAATGGCTGCGGGTAAGCTTTGTCTCTAAAAGTTTATCAAGCGACTGTATCCGTTTTTTTTGAATAGGATTATCAACTGTCAGCGCCTGTAGTGCTTTAAGTTCCCTTTTCATTTCCTCAGTACTACGATCAAAATCATGTTTGAAATAAGCGTTGTTGCTTAGCAAATAGGCTCGTAAGTCGTTATCCAGATTAGTGAGTAGTGCCAATAAATGCTGTGTTTTGTTAAGTACCAAATGGGTATGCACTACCCAATTGTTCATTTTGATTAATTGTTTTAGTGTCTGACGTGCATTTACCCCAATGATTACTGTAATCAGTAAACCTGTGGCTATCATTAAGGGAATGCGTTTATTTCTGTTCATTTCAAAATGTTTAATTAGGCAATTCAGCTTTTGATCAACACAGGTACATGAATCAATTCATCCGCAATAACGGCTTAACGCTGATCACAGTATAGTAAAGCATAGTCAGGAAATGACCATTAGTAGGTGACAGGTTCTACAGTTTGCTTTTTAATTTTGAAGCGCATCTCTACGTGTGCATAGGTCCATTGAGATACTTTGTAGATGATGTAATAATTCAAAATGAATAAGTATGAGTAAGAGGAGGGTGGGAATTTTAAAATTCTTATAAAGATTATATTGAATAAGCTTAGCAGTAGTGCATGCGTCATATAGATAGAGTAGCTATAGGTGCCGACACGTTTTAAAAAGGATGATTTTTTAAGCATATTGGAAAGGATACCTTTCTCGAAAGAAAAAATTAATATAGCTATAAAAAAAGTAACCTCATAAACGAGTCCTATTTCCTTTAAAAAGGTGCCGTAGTAGATCATTAAAAAAAGAATAATTAGTATGCTTATTTCAGCGATAGTAAAGCTGGTATTTTTGCTTGACGTAGCTACCTCATATAAGTTGGAAAAAACAAAATAACAGATTGATCCAGAAAAAAACCCAATTATTCCCCTTAAAAACCCGTAGTTATACGAGTAATTGATTTTGAAAGTATGCGTCACATTAACTAATAGTAGTATGCACAATACGATAATCGTGAGAAAAAAGATACCCTTTTGACTTTGCAATTTATAGTGACTAAGAAGTACTAATGTTAAGCCAAAGACGATATAGGAAATCATTTCGGCACTAATAGACCAGCTTGGTATATTCCAGCTAACATCTTGTATATTAAATAACTGTATAGAATTTATAAGGAAAATATTGGTAAAAAAACTATAAATGTTATTATTGACGTTCTCTAACTTATTTACGTGGACATACGCAGAAGCCGTGTGTTTTGAAGCCTCGATGACGAGGAAAATCAAAAGCATTACTAAATGAAGTGGGTAAACTCGTACGAATCTTTTTGCTAAGAAGGTTTTAAGTTCATGGAAAGAGGATATATTCTGATAATTGTAGGCAATGACAAAACCACTTAACACGAAAAAGAAATCGACAAACATGTCAGAATTATAAATGAATTCATTATTAAGGATAGGTGTATCAGAAAATGTCGATAAATGGAATAATACAACCATAGAAGCAAAAATACCCCTGAAAATATCGAGAACTTCAAAGCGGTGTTTCATGAAATTTTTCTAAAAATTTGATAAACAAATAATCTTAAATATAGTATATTTCAACAAGGAGTTATTTTGGGAATATTAAACTATTTAGAGTTTGCTACAACCCTATATTTTGCCATGTCGACAAAATATATACTTACTTCTAGTTAAGTTATTATTAAGAAATTCATGACTTAGTTGTTAAATGTAAGTTTTCATATCTTACGCAGTCGCTTGCCATAAATATCGTAATTGAACTTAATCTGTCTGTAAAAAAATCGTATAAAAGATAGTGCAGGATTTGTACTTGTCGACCAGTTTTGGCGGCTGACAGTACTAGGTTCTGCTTCACTGTTTTTTTGATAAAACAGGTTCTGATAGTCGTTGTAGAAGAGTCCCTTTCCTTTATTTTGAATAAAAGAAACACACATACGATACTCCGTCTGGTCAGATTTTATTCCTTCTACGTAACGGCCAAATCGCTCAAAAAAAGAGCTGCGCCGAAGATGAGGGTGATCACTGTAATAGTGTAACTTATTGTAATTTGTAGCCCAGGCTGGAAAATACATTTCCGAAAAATAGTTGTTGAAAGGCTTCAAATAAGGGTAACGCAGGTAAGCATAAAAGCGGATAATATCCAGATCAGGCCGCTCTTTTATAAGGCTTACCGACTCGGCAAGTCGGTCGGGGAATTCTGGGGCAGGTTCAAAATCTTCCTGTACATAAAGAGTATAGGGCGTAGTAACTGCATCCTGCCCCTTATTGATATTATTGCCTAATCCCTTGTTTACAGAGGTCGTAATCAGCCGAAATGGAAATTCCTTCTGTAATTTTTTCAGGTAATCAATATGTACGTCTGCGCTACTGTCGTCTGATACGACAATATCACCGAATTGACACTTCAGCCGTTGGTAACTTCTCAGTAAATTCTCTAATGAAGAACTCCGGTTATAGTGTGTGATCAGCAGGGTGACCTCAGGAAAGTGGTAATTTTGTTGCATAAGATCTTGGAAGAGGGCTGGAATCAATGATTAGCTTACTCGCTTACTCGTTCGGGGGTTGAAGCTGAAAGTGTTGTTGCAACCCATGCTGACAGAAAACTAATTTTTGCTGGATGGTATGTATAGCTCTTTCCTGGTTTGCCTGCTCCTGGCCACGCGACGCCTGAGGATGATAAAGGTGGTATTGGATGGCGCCAAAGCGGATAAACCGTAATGTACGGCCCAGGTTCATCAGGCGCAGAGCGATATCAGTATCCTCCCAGCCCCAGCCCGTAAATTCCTCATCATAACCGTTAACTTCAATCAGGTCCTGTAGCCAGAAGCCCATGCTACAGCCTGATACGTAGTGGTAATGCGCATCCCAATGATACAACTGGGCTACAAGTTTCTGTAGCGGCTGGATCCGCAGGCGACTCCAGTTCCAACTGGACTGACGAAGCGCCGTTTTAATCGACGTTGGTCGGGGGTGATACCAGCTGATCTGACGTAGCGCATCGGAAAGAGATAAGTTCGAATCATCCAAAAGCCGCTGGGTCGTTTCAGGCGACAGGTGATACTGCGTTCCTGAAAAGAAAAAACCAGGTCGGGCGTGGAGCAGGTGATCTTCAACAAAATCTGGATGTAAGATGACATCGCCGTCTATTTGAATGATATAGTCTCCTTTGGCGGCTGCCATACCCATATTGCGAATGCGGGCCAACTGAAAACCATCGTCGGGTTGCCATATATGGTGCATCGGCACCGGGCTTATCGGCATCATGCGGTCGATAAGCTGCCGTGTCGGTTCGCCCGATCCATCGTCGCAGATAATGATTTCTGTTGGTAAATGAGTCTGCTGAAACAAGCTTATTAAACATCGTTCCAGCGCAACCGGACGGTTATAGGTGGCGACTAATACGCTGCATGTAATAGGCTTCATGGTTACTATAGTTAATGATTTGGTATATAAATAGCACTATTACTTACCGAATCAGCATGACCTGCCCGTTTCGGGCAAAATGATTGTCTTTATTTAATGGGCTGGCAATGGTGTACTGAATTGTCCAGGCGTATATCCCTTCTGAACAAGGGTAATTTTGGTACATACCATCCCAGTGCAGATCGGGCTGGCGGCTAAAAAAAATTACACTGCCCCAGCGATCGAAAACCTGAAACGTATAATCGATAAATGTGCCCGAGTGAAAGATGACCAGTTTATCGTTCACTGTATCGTTATTAGGCGAAAAGGCTTCGGGCACGTAAATGTCTTCCGGATGGCAGTTCCGGGTTAGAGCCTCTACCGAATCGCGGTAGGTGCATCCGTTTAAATTGGTTTCCAGCCAATAAGTACCGGATTGGCTGACAGTTAGCTGACGGCTGCTGCTTTGATCCGACCAAACGAATGTTGTCCCCTGGGGCAATGCATTTGGTATCTGAAACGTGTGGGAAGCATCCTCGCAAAATGTAATATCGTCGCCTAGGCTGAAGGGTGCGTCGGGTCTGCCATTGACAATCAGAACGTTGGATTCGGCCGAACACTGCGCCCGGCCGACGGCTGCTGCGTTGATGGGTTGGGCGTTCCGCAGTCGGTAATAGGTACGTCCTGCCAGAACCGGGTTAATGGTGTAGGTAGCTTGCCCTGCGCCGGGGGCCAGTGTCCAGTTTATGTTGTCCCGGCTCTGTTGCCAGAGGTAAACCGGATTGGGGTACCCAACGGCTTTGCCAATGCTGAGGGTCAGGCGAGTGTCGGCACATACGGTTAGTTCAGAGTCCGGTGAATCGACAAATTGAATCGTCAATGTTGGATGAACAGGACGAAACGCAATGTCATCGATAACCAGATCGTTGCCGCAACCACCAAGCCCTTTGTTGATCAGTTTGACCACCACATCATTGCTATTGGTCTGGATCACAAACTGCATGGATAGGGAAACCCATACGGGCGACGTCGTACGGGGAACCGCTGGCTGAATAACTTCGGTGATCAGGGTACCGTCGGCCTGTTCAACCCGCATCGCAATAATGGGATTGCGCAGGTTGTAGCCGTCACATTCACCGCCCTTCAGTTCCCGGTTTAAATTCAGTACCCAGAGTGAAAATTCATATGTAATGCCGGGGCACAAACCGGTTGCTTTCTGGCTGTAGAATTCGCTCGGTTGATAAGATGCGTTAACCACCAGCATATTACCCCGCACATCATTTGGTGTATGATCCTGGCGGAGTTCATGCCAGCCATTGCCGCCACAGCCGGGCACCGTATCGGTCAAATTATATTCTCCATCGGCGGGGCAGGGGGGGACCCGGTACAAAAAGTTGGTTTGCCCCTGGGGCAGCGGCCCGCGCGATCCAGTCCCGAATGTTTCGCAAATGATCGATCCCTCAAGGCACTGCGCCGGGCATACGGTATTGATTGCCACTACCAAAAAAAGCAGGTAGCAGCACCAAAGAAAAGAAACCGATTTGCGTTGACGAAGGGGCATGACTGAGAAAATCTACTTTTTTGTTCAGGCTATAAAAAAGGGTGCTGGGTAGGCGTTGGGCTTAAGGGTTCAGTGATGTTTTTGTGTCGTGGGGTGGTTGAGAAACGAACATGCCTTTCAGTCGACGAAGCTCAAGCCCTATTTTTAGGAAGAGCGTTCTCGAAAAGCTGCCATCTTTTGCCAGCGTTCGGGTACCCGTCCAGACGCGGGCGTTATCGGCTTTTACTTGTTTCACAGCACCGTATTGCATGAGATCGAAGCACAGCCGACCATCTTCACCCCGGATTTTGTGCATCACATACCCTACTTTCAGCGCATCCGCCCGAACATAGCCCGTACTCATGCCATAAGCGTTCAGGTGTGGTCGTTTCAGGTGGCGAACCTCCGCAATAGCATCTTTCAACGTTTCGAGCATGGCCAGTTTCCAGCGCGAAAAACCCGGCGATGGAATAAACGAATACCGTCCATAGGCAAAGACAACCCCTGGCTGACGTAACACCGCCATCATCTCATTGACCCAGTCGGGAGGGTACAGGCAGTCGGCATCGGCCGTCAGGATATACTCGCCCCGTGCCTGTTCCAGCCCCATTTGCCGGGCAGGACCCCACCCCTGAATGGGTTGAAACACACTACGGACCAGCAGACTGTCCAGCGTCTCCTGCATCTGATCGGTCGAGTTGTTGTTAACGACCAGAATCTCGAACGGAATATCCGTTTTCATTCGTGCCAGCGACGCAATACTCCGCAATACGTTGACCTCCTCGTTCCAGGCCGGAATGACAATGCTGACCAGCGGATTCGGGTGTTGAACGCGTTCCAAATCACGGTTTATGGTGCTGAAAACCGATTTCGGTATATCATTGAACGTAGCATATGGATAGCTGAAATCACTAATCCAGTCGGGGACTTTCAGAATGTTCATATGGTGCATGCGCTAAAGGTTGAGGGTGAACCGTCGCTCCAGTGGCAACGGCCGGTCGGGTATGACTGGACGAAGCGGGTTGGAGAATCAGCTCGATATATCGGTAGGTAAAAACGGACAGCAGGTGAACGCAAGCCAGGCAAACGAAGATGTAAATCAGATTGCCCGCTTCTGTATGCGGCAGCTTGATAAGCTTAAACAGGGCTATGTCCATCACCGCCAGCACAACCGTATGATTGAGGTAGTAGGAATACGAAAGCCTTCCCAAAAAAGACAGCCGATCTGCCGCCAGAAGTGTAGATATGGCTCCCTTCTCCTGAGAAAACACCATGATGATGATCGCAAACAGGATGGGCATCAGCCAGCTTTCGGCATGCGTAAAGGAGTAGATCGAAACCAGCGTCAGCGCCAGCAACAGCAGTTCCACGAACGAACTCTGCCGATAACTTAACCCACTCGGTAACAGCCGCATCTGCCGATAGGCCACCATCCCAATCAGAAAGCTATACAGGCATCGGACAAATCCGTAATCGTAATTATAGATGATGCTCCCGTTGTGACGTATGATGAACCAGGCCAGCAGGCTGAAACTGATTCCACAGAAAAGGAGCAGATTTTTTCGGAACAGGACCAGGCAAAGCGCCCAGACGATGTAGGTATAAAATTCGACACTGATACTCCAACTGGGGCCGTTCCAGGTGACGCGGTCAAACAGGTTCAGCGATTGAGTCAGGGTCAGGTTGGCCAGAAACGACAGAAATGTCTTGTCGTCACCGAAGATGGAGTTCGTTAACCGCACTACGTATCGATCAATCCCGAAGCGAACCATTTCGAACAATAAAACCAGTAGGAGGGTGAACAGATGCAGTGGATACAATCGGTTGAATCGCTTGACGACAAAGGGTCTGATACTGGCCAGATTGGTGATTTTATTGAAATTACTGTGGGTCATCACAAAGCCGGACAGCACGAAAAAGAAATCGACAAAAATGTCGCTCTTGGCCACAAACGCATTTCCCGCCAGCGGGCTCAGGTGCTGCATATGGAATAAAATAACCATAATGGCCGCCATACCCCGGAATGAATCAACCGCTCGAAATCTCATAATGTCAGGCGTAAATCAGGCCAATGATTTATAAATAGCTAATGTCTGATCGATGGATTTCTGAAGCGCAAAATCTGCCAGTCGCTTTGTTCCTTTCTTCACCAACTCCGCTTTCAGGGCGCTGTTGGTCAGCGTGGCTTCCAGCTTGTCAATCAGATCATCCATATCGGTGGGTTTGAAATACGCGGCTGCATCGGCGGCTACCTCCCGGAAACATTCGGTGTCGCTGAGGAGCATTGGGCTCTTTGCTTTGAAAGCCTCCAGAATGGGCAGTCCAAACCCTTCGTACAGAGACGGATAGACAAACAGTTGCGTGTTCTGATACAGGAAATTCAATTGTTCATCGGTCGCGTTTATGTGCCGTACCCGGTCGGTCAAGCCCAGACGCTGAATAAATTCCCGATCGGCAATTTCCAGTTTGCCGCCACCAGCCAGCACCACATGCAGGTCTGGAAAGCGGGGAGCCAGCTGTCGGAACGCATTCAGAAACAGGTAAAAATTCTTGTAGCCACTGCGGTCACCAACAAACAGCACGTATTGTTCGGGCAGGTTGGCTACGGGCGCCGTTTGCAGGGGCGACTCTATATCGATACCATGGTAGATAACGGAGACTTTTTTGGGGTCTACGTCAAAAAAATTGAGCAGATCTTTCCGGGTCGTATTGGAGATCGTAATGATGGAATCCGCCCGGTCGATGTTCAGCCGCTTTTGCTGGGTGAGCGGGTCCTGCGCCCAGAAATACTCCGGCAGTCGCTCATAGGTCATATCATGAATGGTGATTACCAGCGGTTTTCGTAGCGGCTTGATGAAGTAGGGGTCGTAGTAGGTAGGATGAAATACATCGAAATCCGCTTTTTCCAGCAGGCGTTTGCAGTAGAACTCATTCAGTAGATAATCGTAGCGTTCTTTCCGGTTCAGCACCCGATCGCTGAGACTCCCTTTTATGAGCAGCGGTTCATTCTGGATATAGTGGTTTTTGGCATGCAGCACCCCTAGCTGATACGTCATGGTATCGGTGCGCTTGATGCCCTGGATGATGTTGGCAAAGTAGCGGCTGATACCGCCGTACTTTTGCGTCGTAAATTTCTGGTGATCAATAAATACTTTCGTCATGGTGCATCAGCGGTTGAATCGACCCGTACGGCCAGTGGTCACAGGGCGAGCCAGGTTGATGGAAGCAGGTCTTTCGTGTTCCAGTCAGGTTTGTTTTTATACCAGTTTTTAGGTGTGATTACCGCTTTGTCCGAGTTGGGGTTAAGCCAGGCACCCCACCAGCTAAAAGAGCTGTTAGCGATAATATGATGCCGGCACCGACTCATCAGCACCAGATCGGCAACGTCGCTGTCCGGCCCTGTATTCTGAACAAAAACCGTACTGCCGGGCAGTGGTAAATTCTGCCGTACCCAGGCCTGATCATCGCTGAAGACGTAGAACTGCGGTTTTTCGAGTAGATTGGTTACCTGGCGAATGGCCTCTTTGTAGTACTCCAGGCCAACAAAACCGAATGTCTGGCTGAATTCCGGATGGTTGACATAATCGCCCCGCCGAACATGAACCGAAACCGGCATAGACGCTTCCCCAATCTGTTGCTGATAGGCTTCAAACTCGGGACTTGGCGCACCAGTCAGCATCAACTCGCGCCGTATGGTGTCTGCATTTTCCCGGAAGTAAGCCTCTGATTGCCAGAACCCATCCAGCGTAATACATTGGCCACGGGTCGCCGGAACCTGCTCATCGAAATGAAAGTGCTTTTCTTTCAGAAACAGGAAAAATGGCGGCAAACTGCGATTGGGCAGCAGCTTCGTAGCTTTGGACAAGTACTCGACGGGCGATTGCTGAAGAATACGATACGGAACCGAAAAGTGCCCGAGTTTAAACGCACGCGGTGTATCTGTGTCGTATTTATACTTGTAATAGCTCAAATCCAGGTACAAAGCCGTCTTGTTTTTCAGTGCGAGATGCCGGGCAACGGCATACTGAAAAAGCTGATTTCCTAAGCCACTGGTTATTCTGCTGATAATCATGCTGGTTGAGGCTATTAATAGTAGTTGTTCAGGTGCGTAAGAACTTCGGCCCGATCGTGGGCGTGCAGAATCGTAGCGCTTGATAGCTTAGGGAATAAGGTCTGATATTCGTTGAAATGGTGTTCCATTCCCCAGTTTGGATTCGACAGAATGATATTTGTTCCGCCGAAACAGCTTGCCAGCGCGGCCGTACCCCCATGCATTGAAATGAAGTGATCGCAGTTGGCGTAGACCATCAGTTGCAGGTGGTTATAATTGTTGGCAACCTGCGGATAAAAACGGGCATACAGATCGTCCATCAGCACGACGTCAGGATGATTTTCCCGTAGCCAGGCATGCTCGTTCAACTGCATGGTTTCGCTGTTGTCCTGTACAATCTGACTCGGTAACGGGCGGTTGTAAATGATCTGATACGTAGCGCCGTAAGTCTTAATAATCTGGTCGAGGGTTGGGATATCCAGGAAATTGATGGGCGGCTGGTCCCACTCGACGTTATACTTGTTGGCGATAATCAGTATCGGCTTGGCGTAGACGAAGATGTCGTTTCGAAAATACGCTTTATAAGGCACCTGCGTCCAGTTCCGGAAACTGTAGGAGTTGCTGTGCGTCATGTTCGGCACATCATAGTGCGTGTAGGACTCCCGCCAGACGCGCTGCTGAAAGCGTTCCTCATGATCGGGACTGAAAAAATAGAACTCCTTTGTATGTTGAGCGCCAATTGTTTTCAGCAGCGTGCCATTCAGGTGATGCCAGTATGCAAAGGGCAGTACGTAACGCAGTTCCTGGTCAAATTCGCCATAATAGCTGATCACTTTGTACTTCTTCTTCAGGATATAATCCTGGATTATATGACGGCCCTGAACCAGCTTACAGTAATAGTTATCCCGCACGAAATAACCCAGATCCTTGCGGAGCTTCGGGTATCGCAGCCGGGCTACTACGTACAGTGATTTTAGGATTAGCTGTTGCATAAGGCATTGATCGGGGAAAACATCAGGCTGTTTTTCCCATCGTTTTTAGTTCAGCGAAGGATAATTTGTACCGGAGCGTGAGGCCGATGTAAATCAGCCCACCAATGAGTACCTGCGTCGATGTGTTGAAAACACTGACCGAATCGGCATACGATTTATACAGGGCAATGGCACCCACCATGACCAGGCAGAAGAGAACCGGCTTCAGGATATTCTGCGCGAACTCACTAACAAACGGGCCAATCAGCGACCGGACAACCCGGAAATTGATGAGTAGATTGGCCAGCGTCGCCACCAGAAAAGCCATGGCAATACCCGTAACGCCCCAGTAACGGGCAAATAGGTAAACGAGGGGAATCTTGATGAAAAGCGTCACTACGTTCAATAAAAACAGCAGTTTAGGCTTTCCTTTCGAAAACGCCAGGGTGAACAGAGGGTTGCTCAGGAAAGTGAAAATGCTGACAAATACGAATATGCGAATGAGTGGAATGGTGGGCTCCCAGCCGGGACCGTAGAACAGCGGAACAACACTGTCGGCCGTGATGAACAGCCCGGCCAGCAAGGGCAAATTAATGTAGCTGAGCAAATCCAGAATGGTGAGGTACGATTTTTTAAGTTCGTTGTTATCACCTTTGAACTTGGCCAGAATGGGGTAGGCTACCTGTAAAATAACCGGGTTAAGCCGTGTAATGGGGAAAACTGCCAGTTGAGATGCCAGCGTATAATAGCCCAGTTGTTTTACGCCCAGCATACCGCCGACCAGAATATTGTCGGAATTGGCCTGAATGAACCCAACAATGCCATCGCCCACATTGTAGAGGCCGAATTGCAGATGCTCTTTAATAAGGCTCAGGTCAAAGGTCAGTTTCGGCGAAAACAACGACGCTCCCAACACCACCTGAAGCGCCGATTTTACGCTTTGCTGCGCCAGTTGACCAAAAATCAGGGATAACTCTGCGAACCCATTGAAGGCCAGCAAAATGGTAACGCCCGTACCAATGGCAGCTCCGGTGATATCGATACTGGCTATGGCCTTGAAGCGAAGCTCTTTCTGTAGCAGAAAATAGTAGATCTGCCCGAAATAGACGATGACAAAGTACAGCGACGAAAACTTGATGACCTTTTCCAGCCGGGGTTCTTTATAATACGCCACCACGAGTGGCCAACTGAAAAAGAGGGCTGTCCCGATAAACAGACCCAGTGCCAGATTCAACAGGTATATTGTTGAGAGCACTTGCTGATCTTCTTCCTGTTTGTAAATAATAGAGTTCGAGAAGCCCAGATTAGCGAAAATGCTGAAAAACGCAATCAGCAGCGCACTAACGCTGACAATGCCAAAAGCCGACGGCTCCAGCAGTCTGGCCAGAATAGCTACCTGGCCAAACTGAAACACTGTGGAAATAGCCGTGGACATGCTTATCCACTTGCCACCGCTTACGGCCTGTTGCTTATGACTCATTTCGTCTGTTGATCAAGAATCGTTTCGTTGGCACCCACACGGTGTGTCACTACGTTCGGTTCGGCATAACGCTTGGTCCGAGTCAGGCCCTGCTCGATATCTTTGAGGGTTGGGCCGTCAGCATCGCTCCCGTCAACTTTATTGAGGGCAATCAGAATCGGATGCCTGACGGCTTTCGCATATAGCTCATATAACTGCTTATCCCGACGGCTCCAGATGGTATGAACCGTCAGAATCATGAGCGAAACCGCACTTCGGTTGACCAGATGCAACGGAATTGGACTGCCAATGAGAGCGGGGAGCTCGAGGATGATCTTCGAGAACGAGTTGATCGTCAGGGGGTCTTCCGACGGCAACAAGTCTTCAGGCTCCCGCACGTTCATAAAGTTTGGATGCAGCTCATACGGGAAGAAGGTTATACCATCCTGTTCAAATTTTCGATCAGTTTCTGACTGTTGGGGATAATAGTAGGCCACTTGCTCGCCCGATTCCGCATATAAACGGGCCAGTCCATGCGCAAACCAGGTTTTTCCCTGACCCGATCGTATGCTGAATAACGTAATGAGGGGTGGACGGGTCGATGTCTGTCGCTGTTCAATGTCAATGTTGATGGCGTTGCCCAGTTGCTCGAACATACTGACCGCAGCCCGGCTGGCGCGGGAATTGACAGCAAACTTTTTAACCGTTGGGAAAGACGCTGTAATCGGGTGACCGATTCGCTGCTCGGCTTCTTCCAGCGAATTGACCCGCTTGTCGGCCCAGAAACGTATCGCTGCCAGCAACAGGGCTATGACAAGGCCAACACCCGCACCAATCAGTGTAAACAGCATGCGTTTAGACGGTTGGGCCGCATACGGAAAATTGGGTGGGTCCAATACGGACATGGCTCCGTCAATGGCAATGTCCTGCCGGTGTGTGTTGGCCTGGTTCAGCGACTGGATCAGACTCAGGTAGTCTTTTTCGGCCACGGTCATTTCACGGGTCAACTGCCGTTGTTCGGACTCCAGCGGGGGGAAGTTTATCGATTCTGCCTGGTAATCATCCAGGCGTTTTTTCACTACGCCCATCCGGGCGCCGGATTCTTCGAACTCCAGCACTTTAGCCAGCCACTCGTTGATCAGCTTTGCTTTTGGAATAGCATCCGCTGAGTTATCCGCGGCAAAGTAATTCTGCGCAATCTGCTGGAGTTCTACCGACGCTTTGTTAATCTTTGCCTGATACTGATCCAGAACCGCCTGGGGCTGTCCATTGGTCCGGGCGTTAATCAGCTGCGTCTCGGCCATGGTCAATTCCGCCTGTTTATCGGTTAAGGCCGTGTTGATTTTGAGTAGGCTCCCGCCCTGGGTCATCCGCTGGTTCAGGGCATTCATCGCTGCTTTAGCCGCCTGATTACGCATTACCTCCGTGTTGTACTCAGCAATCAGGGCATCACGGGTTGCCGAACGGGTTTTCAGTTCGTCCTCGAAGTTGAGCACATTGTGCTGCACGTTAAACGCCCGCAGTTTTGCTTCGGCGTTGTCGAGTTGCCGCTTAGCCGCTTTCTCTTTATCCTGATAATATTTAATGACCGGGTTGGTCTCACCGCGTTTGAGGGATGTATAGCGGTCGTTTAGTTCGTTGATCGCCAGCGTCAAGGTCTGCTGAGTCACCGCCGGATCGCCCGCTTCGTACTCAATATCCAGCATGTCACTGGCATTTTTTCGACTGGCTTTCAGCTTTTTACCAATGTAGTCCGCCGAATAATAGGAGTTCGGATTGAGCAACAGGGCTTTAATGGGATTGTCTGTCTTACTCTGGGCGAGGCTGTCTATCCGACGACGGGTGTAGTCGGGGTCGCCCGGCCGGATTAGTGACTGGCGCAGACTGGCGGGAATAGCTTGCTGTAACTGCTGAAAGCTGGCTGGCGAAAGCTGTTCCACGGTAGGTTTGGTCAGTTGTAGATGGTCACTTAACATCCTGACGCCGACGTAGTAGAGTGTCTGGTTGGACGTGAGCGTTGTCAGGATATTATCGAATGCATTGCTGATGGCCGAAAAATCCACGTTAGAGCCTACTTCGGCTGACCGTATGGAGTAGCCAGACGTAATACCGGTGTATAAAGTTGCTTTGGCTTTGTATACCTTCGTTTCATTGCGCATGAAATAGTAAACCGTTCCTGCCGCCAGACATGGGAACAGGATAAACCAAATGAGGTGCTGTTTCAGAAGCCTACCAAGTCCTTGAAGTGTCATAAGGTTAGTTGCGTTTCAATTGATAAATGGGTACACCAACGAGCAATTCGAGGGCGTAAATATTTTTGGTAAACTCCGACTTGGACTCCTCAACCGACGACTGGGTGTTGGCATAGCGGCTGCTGTTGAAGGCGTGCGCTTCGGGCGTGATTTTTCCTTTTTGCAACTCGACTTCGGCAATCCGGAAAGCGGTGAGCGCGACCTGTTCATCGCGCAGGCGTATCTGTAAAATCCGTTGGGACAGTTGTAGGTCCTGATACAGGTTGAATAGCTCCTTCTTCAGCCCGATTTGGGAGGTACGTTGCCGCTCCAGCGCTGATTCATAATTGGCTCTGGCCAGACGTATCTGCTGGGGTCGCCCGAATAAATCGTGCAGGCTGATCCCTATGTTGACCCCAGCCCGGTATCCGTTCGAAATCTGCCCTAAATGATCATTGATGGCTGAGCCTGTTGATAGGATAGCCTGATTACCCGTCGAGTAATTGGCAAAGCCCGACATGTTTTGCAGAATCTGTAGCTTCGATAGCTGATAAGCGGCCTGCTGGGCGCTGGCAATACCACCTTCGAATTTCACGACCGATGAATACTTAAGGGCCATTTGGTAGATGTCCTCAAACGGGATTAGCTGAACGGCAATGTCCCGGTTAAAGTCGAAAATCATACTGTCCAGCCCTACGGTAGTCGTGGTTGTTACCACTGGTTTGGCCGCGGAAGTTTGCGGGGGAAGGGTTCCCTGCCCATAAGTTTGTACGGCGACCAGCAGCAGTAACCCCGGCAGAAACTGCTGGCCAAAGCGAATGAGTCGGTTGAATGGGTGCTGTTTCATGGGTTCCTGTTTCCTGAAAGAAGTCATTACGGTTTTGCAGATTGAAAATTGATCGGTTACGCTGGCTGTTCCTGCCGCCAGGCTTTGGGTACTTGCTGGATAACGGCTTCGAACTCGCGGGCACGTTGCTCCCACGAGTTGCCTTGTGCCGTATTGACCCGCTGCTGAATGCGCTCAGGAGCCGTATCGGCCAGTGCCCGACGGAGTGCCTGAGCGAACCGTTCCGGGGTATCGGCCAGCTCGATGATGCCGTCAAAGTCGTCCAGTATCGAAAATGGAGTCGACACCACAGGAAGCCCGGCCGCCAGATACTCATTGATTTTAAGTGGGTAAATTGTATAGGTGTGCCGGTTACAGACAAATGGAATGATACCCACGCTCAGCTTAGCCAGCAGAGGAGGGAGGTCGTTTGGCTGATGGGGTGGGATAAACGTTACGTTCTGATAAGGTGCCAATCGGGCGGGCAAGTCAAGTTCATGAACCTCGCCAATAAACTGAAACTCAACATCGGGCATCGTTCGGGCACAATATTCCATGATGTCAATATTGATCCGATTATCAGCCGAGCCCAGGTAGCCAACGACTGGTTTTACGGGAGGTTGTTGCTGAGCCAGCTGGCGGGCCAGATTGAATAGCTCAAAATTGGCACCGTTCTTTACGCAGAAGGTTTGAGGTTGTACCGTCGATTTGTCCTGACGTAAGGTTTCCGATGTGGTGACCACGGCATCGACGCGCCGGAGGAATGCCTCTTCGTAGCGCGTGCCATGACGGCTCATCCAGTCGCCAGCCGTTGTGATTTCATCGAAACAATAATAAATCGTTGCGCACTCGTTCAGCCTGCCCAGTAAGGGTAAGCCAATGACGGGATTGTATGCATTGATAATCAACGGCCGATGCATGTCTAATTTACGCATAACACCCTGTAACTTACTGACCAGCCGATTGATATTCCACTGAAGCAACCGGTCGTGCGACTCGTTCGATAGCCAGTTGATAGGTAGCATGATGGGGGGTGTCCAGACGAATAGCTCCCCACCGTTCTGCTCCGTTTTCAGGGTGGTTAAGGGATTTTGCAGCCGCATTATGTCCCTGACGGGTATGTCTCCCCGGCCGCCTATACCCTGCGTCAAATCCTTGAGTGTATATAAATAATCAACATAAAGCACCCGGTTCCGGGCCGACAACTCGGTCATGAGCTGAACGGCAGCCTTCTGGAAGTCCCCTTTCCAGGGCGTTTGCGTGATGCAGATGATGCTGTCAAATTGGTTCATAGCGGGCCGTGGGATAGACGTTTTTGTTCCGTTGATAGCGCTGCGGTGGCCGGATTAACATCCCACCGGTAGCAGGTAGCAATCAACAGCGTGCTGATGAAAACGACGCTCGTTGTCGGGAACTGGCTCAACACCGGGTTCGAATATCCCATTACGGCGATGCCCACGAATTCCGCCAGAAACGCATACATAATTTTGATCACCCAGGGATCTTTCAACTGCCAGACCCGATAAACACCAATGCCTATCAGGCCCAACAGCATCAGGATATACAGGGTAAGGCCGACGCGACCTGTCTCGATCCAAACCTCAACGTACCAGCTATCGGGCGGAATCTGAGCCGCCCAGTGCTGGGGCGTAAACCGTGACCCTGCATCCGCCGACGTACCGATGCCCGCACCAAATGGCAGGTCTTTCAGATATAGGGCTAATTTCTCCTGATTTTGCAGCCTCAACAGGAACGAGGGATCGTTCATTGGCGTCAGGGCTGAACGCATGCGCTGTACCTGATAGTTAGAACTGCCAACGCTGGTGTAGAGCAGAAGCAGCACCAGAGGAACTGCCAGGATCATACCAATGAGAAGCTTCAGAAAATCCCGTTTCAGGAGCAGATAGAAGGGAAAGCCAGCAAGCATCACAAAAAGAGCACTGCGCGTTCCTGAAACGGCGTAGCCCCAGAAGTATACCAGCGCCAGAAACAGAAAGCCCAGCTTGTAGAGCAGTTTTTTCTCCTCAAAAACCCGGATAACGGCCACCACCGTGACCCCCGCCATTTCAGCCCCAAACTGGGCTGCATCGGAGTAGAACGAAAAACACCGAAGCTGGCCAAAGAGCAGGTGCGTTTTGGCATTAAATCCGCTGTTGAGCCAGACTACTTCGGCCGGTGCCAGGCCGATATACTGCTGTTTGAACGCCCAGAGCGCGGCCAGAAACGACCAGGCTAGCCAGGAGTTGACCATAATGCTGATGTCCTTTCTGGTAATGGGCGCTACAAGAGCAATGCAGGCTGCCATAAACCAGTGCAGGGAGAACGGGCGCACATGGTAAAACCAGGCGGGTTGGTAGGGAGCTTCAGGATTGAATAGCTCGATGATTGTGTATAGAAACCAGATGACTATCAGGATAAACGCCGGGCTGCGCAGTCGGTGCCATGCCATCCGCTGGCCGTTGATGAACAGACTTACCAGCGTCAGGGCTAACAGCCCATCAATCAGTAACCCGACCGGAACGTCGATCTGGACGAATCGTACAAAGCCAACAACAAAACTGAGTTGTAAGTAAAGGAACAGGCCAAACCGAGGATCGAGCAATACCATGATCAGCATGGTTAGCACAACAGGCGCCAGGATGGACAGTATCGCTCCTGTACCACCCAGTTTACTGATCAGGTAGCCCGCGCCAATGGTGTATAGACCGCCTGCCAGACTATACAGCCAGAATCGGTTCGAGGATTGGTTTGTCAGTAAATAAGTTGATTGTGCCATAGCAAGTCAGAAGCAGACAAAAACAGTTAAATGACTGCGTCGACAGCATCGGCCCGTCGTGCCTTTTCCCAGGTTCCCGACTGATTGCCGCGCAGGTAGCGAACCAGACCCGCCAGCGCACAGACGTTCATGAACGTGAAATAGAACGGAACAAAAACGGCTTTCCAGCGTAGCTGACGCTTTTCCAGAATGTAGCCAAGCCAGGCCGCTCCATAAAATAGAATTTGCGCTGTCAGGAGCAATCCCCAGCCGGAAGCCCAGCCGTCACGGAGAACCAGCCCGGTGTTGAGCAGCAAAATCAGGGGTAGGCATAGGGGCGTAACGGCCCACCGCATAACCCGGTGCGACACATACTCGAATGTGAGCCAGCCATGACGGAACGGGTTGAGCAAATCGGTCAGGCGAGCCATCGACTGGAAACCACCCGCGGCAATCCTGATTTTGCGCTTCTGCTCGTCAAGGATTGAAAACGATGGCCGTTCCAGCGCATAGGCTTCCGGCTCATACGCCACCCGATACCCCTGACCGGCAATCAGCAGTGAAATCATGAAATCGTCGAGGATGGTATCGGTAGACACCGGCTCGTACAGGTGGGTCCGAACGGCGAATAGCTCCCCGGCTGCCCCGACAATGGTTTGCAATTCGGCATCCCACCGCTTGAGCTGGGATTCGTATTTCCAGTAAAGGCCTTCGCCCGATCCCGCTGCCGATTCAGCGTCAGTGGTTTGAATCCGTTTCTCGCCAGCTACCGCCCCAACCTGCGGGTCCCGGAAATGCCGAACGATATTCCGGACCGCCTGTGGATTTAGTTGCGTGTTGGCATCAGTGAAAATGACGATAGGAGTCTGGATCTGCAGCATGGCCCGATTCATAGCTGCCACTTTACCACGCCGTTCGGAGCCGCCCAGCACATTAATCGAGTCGCCGTAGTGTATGCGTAAGTAGTCATCCGATCCGTCGGTCGATCCTTCGGTCACAAACAGGTACTGAATTCGTTCGCGGGGGTATAGCTGCCCGAGGGAGTTGGCTACTTTGGCGGGCAGGCAATCGGCTTCGTTGTAGGCGGGTACGATTAACGTTACGTCTGGCGTAAACTCATCCGATATATCAGCCACCGCTGGTCGCCGGGGTCGTAGCTTAATAAGAACCCACACCACCAGGCCATAACCGAGGTAGGTGTAAAGTACAAGTCCAATACTGATAAGTAGCAGTAATTCCATCCGTTTTGTCTTGATAAAGCTCGATCAAACCGCCATTTCCACGGGCGATACCGCGGAGGCTGGCTGTTTACTGGTGTGCGTTAAATTCCAGACAATGGCGTCTTTTACCGCTTTCAGGTAGGTGGGTTGCCAGTGTAAGGTATACTGGATCAGTGCTTTCGGCAGAGCCAGTCCAAAATAATACAGGTAAAAAATCCGTAAGGGTAACCCTACTACGTTCCGGCGCATGAACCAAAGGCGATTACGCGTATGATAGTAGACCTTCAGGGCATTCGCCTTGCCAACGCTCATCGATTCCCGATGATAAATCAGGGCTTCGGCCTGGTAATAAATCTGAAAACCCGCCCGCCGGATTCGCGCCGACCAGTCCAGCTCCTCGTAATACAGAAAAAAGCTATCGTCGAGCGAGCCAGCCCTCTCCAGCACCGCCCGGCTAACCAGCATAGCGGCACCATGGGCAAAAAAAGTTGGACCGGGCAGGTCGTACTGGCCTTGGTCGGGTTCCTTCAAACCTACAGCCCAGGTCTGGCCCGTATATTGATTCAGAGGATGATAACCAGCATACTGAATAATGGTAGGCTCATCGAAATACCGAATCTTCGGGCAGGTAACCCCGATCGTTGAATCCTGGTAAAACGGGGCCAGCAACTGTTCCAGCAAATTCGGGGTAACAATGGTATCGTTATTCAGGAGAAAGTAGTAATCGCCCTGGGCATATTGAATCCCCAGATTGTTGCCGCCCGAAAATCCCAGATTTTCAGGGCTGACCACTACTGTTACGTTCGGATAATTACCCCGCCGGATAAGTTCGGTTGGGTCTTCCCGCGAGCCGTTGTCAACCACGATTATTTCGTACCGTGGATACGTCAGGGTTCGGGTAGATTCCAGCAAATCACACGTCACCATCGCCTGGTTGTAGTTGATGGTAATCAGTGAGATCAGGGGCATTGTATCTATACGTTCTCCTTCTGCCATACCGCTTTAAGTGTTTTCAGAAGAATGAGCATGTCGGTGCGGAAGGAGTAGCTCTTGGCATATAGCACATCAAGCTGAATACGCTCCTGATCCGATACTTTGGTTTTCCCTCGCTTGGTAACCTGCCAGAGTCCCGTCAGGCCAGCAGGCGCAGCAAACCGGCGTCCGTACCCGGTTGTCGTCAGTTTTTCGGCTTCGTAGAGCGGCAATGGCCGATTGCCAACGAAGGACATATCACCCCGTAGAATATTGAATAACTGGGGGAGTTCGTCAATACTGGTATTGCGTAGCACTTTGCCCAGGCGGGTAACGCGTGGGTCCTCTTTAAACTTGGTGAACATGGCCTTCGCCTTTTGTTCGCGCAGATGAAGCCGTTCGCAAACCTGTTTGTTGTCCATAAACAGTGGCTGCTGACAGACGAGACCCGCTAACTGACAATCTTCGCATCGGTCGTCGGCTGGCTTTTCGGCGCTGACTTTGTTGTACATATTCTGAGAGGCCATCCCCGCTAATAGCTGGTCGGCGTCCGTCCGCATGGTGCGGAATTTGTACATATCAAATATTTTGAAACCCGTGCCGACGCGCTTGGAGCTGTAAAAAACCGGCCCTTTCGAGTCGATCTTTACCAGTATGGCTACAATCAGCAGTATAGGCGATATCATTATTAGAATTAACAGGGAAAGGCCAATGTCGAACAGGCGTTTACCAACAGGAATACGGATGGACGCCGATTTCGTGCTGATATGGCCTTTCTGTTCGTATTCCTTTTTCCGGATCAGGTAATTTAATCGAACGCGAAGATCATCCTCCGAATAATCATACGAGAATGCATCAATGACATGTCCCTGAAATGGATCAGCCGTCAGGTCAATGCCTGTCCGGTCCGTCAACAGCAGAACTGGTAAGCTGCCCAGATTACGTCTTGTTCCCAGACTCTTTAAAAAAGCAGTACTATCCAGTGAGTCATTATAAAGTACCAGATCAACCGGACTCTGTCCATCCAGATGCGCCAGCGCAGCCCGTACATCGGGAACATTAATTACATCGATTGGCGGTTGAAACGCTTGTTGAAAAGCCTGAACGCGCTGGTCGTCCTGTTCAACGTAAAGAATACGAAACGGTTGGCTATCCACTATCACTTCCTGCATGACCACGAGAAATTTAATCAGGGATGGGGTTAAGATATTTCGGGGTTATCTGCTTTCGTTCGACGTAATACGCTGATAATTTTGGCTTTAACCTCAATTGGACTAAAAGGCTTAACGATATAATCGTCAGCACCCAACTTGAAAAATTTGATTCGGGTGTCGCTATCGGAAAAGGACGATAGAATAATCAGCGGTACTTTCCGGAAAACCGGGCTGACCCGTAGCATGCCAAGGAGGTCTTTCCCATCCATATACGGCATCTGAATGTCGGACAGGATAATATCGACGGGGTTGCCCTCTTCGAGCCAGGACAAGGCTTCTATACCATTTTCCTTCGTGATAACCTCGAAGTCATCTTTTAGCGTCTGACGTAGAATTTTTCGTATAAATGGATCGTCTTCGGCAATCAATACGTGGTAAAGTGGTTTCATAAAAAATCAAGATGAGGAGGTTTGTAGGCCAAGAGCTTGAGAAAAATGATTAGTTATAAGCTTGTGTTGGATACGTAAACACGTGGGCAAATTGACGCGGAGAATGGGCTCAAAGCAATACGGCGTTGGCAAGATTTAGCGCCATTGACAGCAATAAACAATTGATTAAAAATGGCACCATTCAGAAGATGAAAAACAATAGGTCCCTGGAATTGCCAATGTCAATCATGCCAACATATGATACAAACGGGAAGAAACTAAAACTAGATTCAATGTCAACATAAAATTTACTGTTCGGTTAAGTAAGATAACTTTATGAATAAATTTGTTAAAAATATACGTCTGATGATTCTCATAATGCGCTTGCCTGAACGATGGATGCTGACATGATTTTTTATCTGATTCAGGTCGTATTTTTAAGAAGTTCAGCCTGTTTCTTAGAATTGACCAAACTCTTTGCTCATTTAGCAAAGAATTCTTCAGTGATTATTCCAATGGGTCTCCCTGAAGGTTATTCACTTAGCCTAAAGCAGCTCTGTAAATAAAATTCTTAGCGATTCTAGTCCCTACCTACTAAGTTAAGCTAGTTTATATTCTCGCTTAAAATTGTATATATAAAGATAGGAAAATATTTATTCATATTATATATAGTAAATATATTTTACAACTTTGTTAGCAAAAAAATTAAAATGTTAACTAAATAAGGGGTTGGCGAGGGATTTTAAGGAAAAAATTCATGCCTTTAGCGCCTGGGTATATGACCTTGCTAGCTGTAGCCAGTAAGGTCATATACCCAGGCGCTAAAGGCATGAATTAGTACAGGCGAACCATCAGTTTGTCTTTAATATTTTCCGGACGACTCGTTCGCCAGCCTGTTTTATTTCCAGTATATAGGTTCCTGCAGGTAGCCGGGATATATCAATTTGGCCTGAAAACTGGTTGTTTGTTTTGAGAATCTTTACCTGCTGATGCATGTGGCTGAGGCCAGCGTCGAAAACACTAACTTTAATCGGAGCCTCTGAGGTCCGTTCCGCCTGAACGGTAATAAAATCGATTGTAGGGTTGGGGTACACCTGAACAGCCTCGGCCAGGCTTTTTACGTCTGTTGAAGCTACTGCCTGCCGTGCATTTGGTGCAATATTCCCCGCGACCACAAACAGGGGTGTCTCGGTTGCCGTGACTTGTACTTTGCCCTGGATTGTGTTAACCAGTTCCAACTCCATATCGTTGCTGCCGACTTTGGGTCGATAAATTCGGGCTTGTGTCGCATTGCTCAGGTCCAGCGTGTAGGTAGCCGTACGACCAATTTCATCGGGCACGACCAGCATGTAAGCCGACGTACCGTTTCGCTCATAACGATCTACGATAGGGTCCTGATTGAGCGTTTCTTTGTAGATGTATTCCCCGAAAAGCTTTTTGGTTTGATACAGATAATCAGCGGCCGGACGGCGAGTCATATTATCTCCGTTTGCTAACCCCGACGTACCGAACATACCACCGGTTGAGTTGTCGTCGTAGAGCTGGTAGAAGAACAACTTTTCGATACCCAGCCGGGCATACAGGAGAGACGTTCGCAGAATCCAGTCACCCTGGGTTTCCAGCGCTGATTTGTTCCCGATTGGAATGGCTCGTAAGGGGCTACCCTGATTGACATCGTAGCCAGCTTCGGTAATCCAGACGGGCATATCATATGATTGCCGGTGAGCCGTTTGTCGAAAGTCATCCGCAACCCGATTGATGGGTGTTACTTCCGGAGCCGCTCCCCGCGTGGAGGTTCCGCTCTGCGACGACGACGTATTATCGGAATACATATGGTAATTGATCACATCCCAGCATAGATTAACAGTGCCGTCGGGCTTGTATCCCCGATACTGTTTGCACCAGTCAATCATACCTTTTATGTAGTCGGATCCGCTCGACGCCGACGCTAGCCCACCAACGACTACCTGCGCCGAAGGGTCCGCATTTTTAACCCCCACCCCTGGCCCCATGCTGTTTTTGTGACCGTCATAAAAAGCGGACAGGTTAGCCGCGTACTCGCGGGCCGTCTGGTAGGCTTTTCGGCCTTTCCACCACTTGTCCCGTTCGTTGTCGCATTCGATGTATTTAATCAGACCCAGACCAATTTTTATTGTATTCGGATTGTCGCCCGGCCAGCGGGGAGTTGAATGTACGCTCAATAGGGCAGGATTCACGCTCGTGTTGCTGCCGTAACGCGCCATGTACTGGAAGGCCACTTTTGCCTGTTCGAGGTAGGAGGCTGGATCGGAGAAGTCTTTACCGTAGCGCAACGGTGTGTTTTCGGAGTCGCGATCAGCGGGTGGATACGTATTGGCCATCCAGTCTGGAATTGTTTTCAAACAGGCTAGTACCTCAATGCCTTCGGCTTTACAGCGTTCGTAGATGGCGTCGTAATTCCATCCCCCACTCATAGTTGGATTGTAGGTGTAGCTACCTTCCTCCGATTCCAGCTTATGCCAGTCCATATAGTGCCGAATACCGCCAAAACTTTTGACGACGTTCATTTTGGACTCATTGATCTGCCAGGGCGAATTGCCATCTTCAAAATTCCATTCGTAGGCATTTACCCCCAGCATATCTTTAAGTTTCACGGCTTTGGCCGGGGTAGGAGTGAACGTCTGGCTGGACGGTGTATAAGCGCCGTATAATTCCATCTCCGTCGGAAAAGCCCCATACGAGTTAATGACCAGATACCGGGCGTTCGTAATGGGCTGATCCAGTTTATACTGGGCATTTCCAGAAATCGACCGATCAGGATAGGGCCCAACCCAGGCAGTATATAAGTTACCTTTGAAGGTGGCAATAGGAATACGCTGCCACTGCTCCGTAATGATTGATAAAGTCATGGGACTGGCGCTGAAATCCCCGACGAAGTCATAGAATCGTAGCCCCTCAATTGTCATTGACTCGCCTGCCAGCAGTGGGTAGTAGGCGTCATACTGAGGTAACACTTTCCCCCAGCCCGTTTCAACAGTTACGTTAGTAATGCCATCAAACAACCCGTCCAGTCCGTTACTTACATTGTTAAGCTGGTACCAGCGTTTAGGATCGATTGGGATCTTTTTGTCAGCAGAAATGACCGATGCTGGTGACGCACGCACGACCTGGGTGCGCGTCACGTCTACAGCCGCCAGAAACGAGGCTGACGCCCCCTGTGCCGCAGTGATCGTTGCTGTTCCGGCACCAACTATGGTTGCCTTCCACAAACCAGATCCGTTGGATACTGTAATGACCGATGGATTCGATGAGGTAAACGTAATGGGCGTACTAGTATTTGTACTCGTGGCCACCAGACTGAACTCTCCATCGTCTGTAGTTTTGTCCGGTAGTTCGGCAAAGGAAATAACGGCCGGACTTAGCACAATACCGCCCGGCGTAACATCGAACCAGTTGAAATTAAAGGTACCTCGCACGGCCAGGATACGTACCACCTGACTGCCCGCTGTCAGCGTAGCCGTGGTGCTGATGGTGGTCCAGGCCTGCCAGCCCCCCGTCTGAGGCACGTCCACACTGCCCAGCACCGCCCCCGACTCCGAACGAATCTCGATCCGCCCGTTGCCATACTGGTTGGCCACCCGGAAGCGGAAGGTGTGCAGGCCGGCACTGGCCACAGCCACGTTGTAATCCATCCAGTCCCCATCATCGATGTAGCCCAGGTTCTGCCCCCCCCCCTCATCGGTGGTTGTTTCGGGCCGCACATCAGTGGCCACATCATAGCTTTCGGCTTCGAGCCGACCCGTCAGGGGGCGACTGGAAGCGGCCTCGAACCAGTTGAAGTTCCAGCCCCCTTTGACCACCTGGATGCGCAGGGTCTGGTTACCCGCCTGCAAGCGGGCGGTAGCGCCAATGGTAGCCCAGCTCTGCCAGCCTCCCGTGCGGGGTACCTCCACGCTGGTCAGTACTGTACCGTTGGCCAGCCGCAGCTCAAGCTTGGCCCCATCACTATAGCTATTGGCCACCCGGAAGCGGAAGGTGTAAGCCCCTTCCTGGGGCACGTTCAGGGCGTAGTCCATCCAATCCCCATCATCGATCTGGCCAATGATCTGGCTAGCGTCGGTATCGGTGCCAGTCTCAATCTGCACCCCTTGCATGGCAGAGTAGCTCTCCGCTTCCAGATGACCCGGTAACGTTGCGGTTGTTTGATGAGTTAATTGGTCAGAAAGATAGGTTGAGCTGGTGGTTGATGGAGCAATCCAATTGGTTGGGAGTATCCCAGTAATTATTACTACACAGATGTAAGTAGAAAATATAAGTAGTTTCATGCAGCGTTATGTTGAGTTGATTTGTATCAAAGATTAATATTTATTTAAAAATAATTGATAAATATATATTAAAAGGAGTCATTTATAGAAAATAGTAATTTTATATATTATTTTGCTTTAGTTATCACCGCCTTCTAGCAACCTTCCTATATATAATGTTTTTTCTACTATTTATTGCTTATCTGCTACCAGCAGGTTATCTAACAATTAACGTTTTCTACTTATTTGTATCAGCTGTAGCAGGCCGTCTCGGAAGAGCTGATGACGTACCGATCACAACGGCTGTTGATCCGTTACGACGTATTGCTGTGTTGATTCCGGCGTATAAAGAGGATGGTGTAATCTTAGGCTCTATAGTGACTAATTTACAACAGAGCTATCCCGCTAATCTATACGACCTTATTGTAATCGCTGATTCGTTTCAACCCGAAACCTTAATAAAGCTTTCTCAATATCCCATCAAGGTCTTACCTGTTCAGTTTGAGCAATCGACAGTTCAAAAATCCGTCTCATATGCCCTGAATGCACTCCCGGATAATACTTACGATATTGTGTTGATTTCTGATGCGGATAATCACATGGCGTCAGATTTTCTGATGCGGATCAATCAGGCATTTGGTCAGGGTTGGCGGGCCATTCAGGGACATCGAACAGCTAAAAATACAAATACGAGCGTGGCCGTATTCGACGCTATAAACGAAGAAATTAACAATAACCTTTTCCGGGCGGGACAGCGGGCGATGGGATTATCTGCCTCGTTGATTGGTTCGGGAATGGCGTTTGAACCCACTCTAATGAAGCGGGCCTTGAGTCAGATTCAAACGGTGGGCGGCTATGATAAAGAACTTGAAATGCTATTGGTGGTCGCTGGCATTAAGATTGGTTATTTGCAGGATGCTGTCATACTGGATGAAAAAGTTCAGAACATTGCCGTATTCCAACGGCAACGTACCCGGTGGGTTGCCGCTCAATTATACTTCATTAAAGCCTATTTCAAGATAGGTATTCAGCAACTGTTCAAAGGTAACTGGCAGGCGTTTAATACGTTGATTAAATCGTTACTACTTCCCCGGATGATTCTTCTGGCAGTTTTAGGCCTACTGGCTGTGGTAAGCCTGTTGGGTACTGCGTCCTTTCAATTCTTCGCTCTGGGGCTACTGGGCTTGTTGCTATGTAGCTTAATTATATCGGTTCCCGCTTCCTTATATCGTAAAATCAAGGGACGTGATTTTGTGGTATTGCCTGCGCTAATTTTTGGCATGTTTCGGTCGCTGGTTAACTACAAACAAGCAGGTAAAAAATTCTTACACACGCCCCATACTGAAACATCTGAGCCTCATTGACAAACTTTAGAGTAAGGCCTATTTTTTGAATACTGACTGATTGACTATTTATGAAAAAAGCATTAATTACCGGAGTTACTGGACAAGACGGAGCCTATTTGGCTGAATTGCTATTAGAAAAAGGATATGAAGTTCACGGTATCAAACGCCGGAGTTCGCTCTTCAATACGCAACGTATTGACCATCTGTATGAGGACGTCCACGAAAAACACGTACATTTTAAGCTTCATTATGGGGATTTGTCTGACTCGACCAATATCATTCGGGTTATACAGGAAGTACAGCCCGATGAAATTTATAATCTCGGAGCGATGTCGCATGTACGGGTGAGTTTCGATGAACCGGAATATACCGCGCAGGTAGATGGGATCGGCACACTTCGTATTCTGGAAGCTGTCCGGTTGCTGGGGCTGACCGAAAAAACCCGTATCTATCAGGCATCGACATCGGAACTCTACGGGGGTGTTCAGGGGCATGCGCAGTCAGAAACAACACCGTTTTATCCACGGTCACCCTATGCCGTAGCCAAACTTTATGGGTACTGGATTACGGTCAATTACCGCGAAGCCTACAACATGTTTGCCTGCAACGGGATTTTATTTAACCACGAGTCACCACTACGTGGCGAAACGTTTGTGACGCGTAAAATTACGCGTGCCGTGTCACGTATTGGCCTCGGTTTTCAGGATAAGGTATATCTGGGTAATCTTGATTCTCTACGCGACTGGGGACACGCCAAGGATTATGTTGAGGCTATGTACCTGATTCTGCAACAGGACGAACCTGAAGATTTCGTTATTGCTACGGGTGTGACAACCAGTGTGCGGGATTTCGTACGAATGGCATTCGCTGAGATTGGCGTTGAGCTGGCGTTTACGGGAGAAGGCGTTTCGGAAGTGGGAACCGTCGTTAGCTCAACTGATCCCGCTTTTCAGGTTGAGGTGGGTAAAGAAGTGGTATGCGTTGACCCTCGCTATTTCCGTCCGACGGAAGTGGACCTGCTTTTGGGCGATCCAACCAAAGCGATGACAAAGCTGAACTGGAAACCGAAATACGACCTTCCCGCGCTTGTTAAAGATATGATGACCGCTGACATTAATTTATTTCGTCGTGACCAGCTTCTGGCCGATAGCGGTCACCAGGTGCTGAATTATTTCGAATGATAGATGGCGCATAACGTACAGAAAGACGTATAAGCCATTCAGGGGCGAGCGAAAAACACCCAAAAAAGATCGAAAGCTGAGGTTTAAACCTCAGCTTTCGATCTTTTTTGCTGATCAAACCTTGGGTTTATGTACTGGCACGAACTAAGAGACAAATAGGTAAGGCTTACTCGATAATGGCATTATCTAAACCACCAGTGTCGGGTCCAGTTCTGAATTCTCCACGTATCTTTAGCTCCGTCAGATTTTGCAGAACCGCCTGAATGTCTGTTCCAGTAGCCTCTGACGCTCCCTTTTTCCACCCACTTAATTCATCTAATTTAATGGAATAGTGTGTCCACGTAGTGGATGGATTATACGCTGTGTCAAACGTAAGGACAATCGTACCGTCGGTCAGGATAACATCATCGGCATCGTACTGAGCGTCCGTTGCTGATTGCTTTAAATCAAAGTAGAGGGTTTTCCCATATCCCTTTTTGACTTCGTTAGCAAAGCGGGTCGATGCGACGAAATACCAGGCGTTCGATAATCTATCTGTGGTGTAGATATAGCCACCTGGATTGCCTCCGCTGGTGCTGTACTCAGGCACTGTATTTTCTGAATTTTCGCTGATGCGCCAGCCTTGATTATCTTCCTCAAAGTTACTAACAGTAGGTAGCGTTGGACCCGGCTTATTGAATTTCGAACATTTCAATAATATGATCGACAGAAGCCCAATGAAAAAAACGAATCTATAAAAGACAATTTTTTCTGACTTAAAGAACGTTGTCGACATAAGTAATTGATTCTTAATCAGCAACCTTAGTAAATGTAGTAGATTATGTATGAAATATGAAAATATTTAACTTTAAATTTTCTTAATAATTTATACGGTAACTTAAATCAAGAGACTAATTGCTATCTTTAATTGATTAGCCAAAGCCATTCATAGCAATAAAGAGTAAATACGTTTCCTGGCAAATCTGTATATCTACCTATGCTTTCCAGACTATTACCGCTTAGTTTCTGTATCGTTTTAAGTGCTTATTCTCTACCAAAAACCAATCTTTCCGTCACAAGTGAGATTCTGCAAGTGGCTCGGGAAGACTCAGGCGTTTTAGCTAGTGATGGGTTTGAAGATAAGCAAGTGGCGAAATTCTGGCATGCGGAGTTTCGAACGCCTACCGCTGGATTACTCACCCGTGATGTCCACCGCGCAGGCAAACAGGCGATGCGTTTTGCCTGGAAGCCAAGTCAGTACGACGGAACCAATCCAACCCTCCATTCTGAGTTATTGACCTCACCATTGCCTGCCGGAGAAACAGAGCGTTGGTATGGCTATAGTTCGTATATGCCCTCGTCTTCAATGGAAAATGACAGTCAAACTGTAATTATTAGCCAATGGCACGGTTTTCCGGATGAAGGAGGAGCCCATACCGTTCCGGCAATGGCTCTTTCCATAGAACCAGACAACAAATTACAGCTCGTGTATCGTGCCTCAAATAAGCCAATTACAACGTTCCTGCAACACCCCACTAGTCAGAAAGTACTTGACTTAGGGAAGGCTCGGTTTGATCGATGGGTTGATTATGTAGTTCATGTCAACTGGGACCCAATCGGCAATACCGGCCAACTTCAACTCTGGCAGAATGGTATACTGCTCGTAAATGAAACAGGGATTTCCATTGGTTATGCTGAGCAGCACAAACCTTATTGGAAATGTGGTCTTTATTGCTGGACAGGTAAGTCGACATACGTTGAAAAGATTATTTACTACGACGAAGTACGGATCGGTGGCCCTTCGGCCAGCTACGATACTGTTAAGCCCGGCCTTGGTGACGGTACCGCTCGAATGCGTGAATAAGCGCAACTAAAGCAATCGGGAAAGCTGTCAAGAAGCCGTATTCACAGATAAAAGCCGATCCTGCTGACAGGATCGGCTTTTATCTGTGAATACGGCTCGCTTTCGGATTAGTCCATTGCCATCGTTACTGGTTCCGAAGCCGTTGGTACGTCCTGCCTGACTGTCGCGAGAATGCGGTCATATAGTCCCAGCAACTTGCCGCGTTCATACGTCCATGAGAGTTCAGTAAGGACTCGCTTGTAACCGAACTCGCCCATTTCAGTGCGGATGACTTCATGATCCAGAAGGTACCTTATTTTATTGGCAAAGTCGTCCAGATTGTTCGGAATGGCGTAGAGCGATGCTTTTTGCGCCGAAAACCGGCCTTCTTTGAGGTTAAACTGAACGATTGGCTTCTTCAGGGCCATGTACTCCATGATCTTGTTCATGGTCGACAGATTGTTCATTTCACTTGGCTTATCAGGATTTACGCAGACATCCGTCGTATTGAGTATATCGACCATCAGTTCGTCCGATACGCGACCATAAAAGTCAACATAGGCAGCTAAACCAAGTTTTTCTGATAATGCCTTCATCTCGGCCTGGCCAGTACCGCCCCCAATGATGGCAACCTGCACATCCTGGCGAACGGCAATAAGTCGCTGGATGCTCATAAGCAACAAATCAATTCCTTCCGACTCGCTAATCGTGCCCAGGTAGCCAATCAGGTAAGCTCGGCCTTTCTTATACTTGGCATCGCCAGGACCGAGTTTAAGCCGGTCAAGTTTGGGGCCGCTCCGTACTACCGTTACGTTGTCTGGTTGCATTTTTCCCCGACGGATGGCAATTTCCTTGTAGGATTCGTTCGTCGCAATGCTGAAGTCCGCCGTCATAAACGTGAGCCGTTCAAACAGAAGCATAAGCCGGTAGAAAAAATCTTTCTTACCAAATTTAGCCAGGTAAAATTCGGGGTTAATATCGTGATGGTCGAACACGTATTTCACGCCAAACAGTTTGAATGGTAAGACCACCGTAAAAATCAGGTCGGGTGGGTTACAGCCATGAATGACATGGAATCGTTTTTTTGCAAAGATTTTTATCGCATACCAGTACCACCAGAAAATGGAAGTTCCGTACTCGACTAAATAGCCCAGCGCACCTGTGGCTTCAACCGGCAGGGGATGACGGTAAATATCGATACCGTCGAGTTGCTCAAATGGGTTTGTATATCCTTTCATTTGAGGGCAGATAATGCTAACGTCGGCTCCGGCTTCGCGTAACGTAGTAGCTTCCTGCCAAACCCGACGGTCGAACGGGACCGGCAGGTTTTCGACAATGACCAGGATGTGTTTACCCGCAATATGGTTGTATCGTTCTGTCGTCATAGATAGTATCAGAATGAGAGTTGCTTGGAGGAATTAACAGCATCGAGTGACCAGTTAATACCGATATATTCATTCGTAGGATTCATCTCGATGGGCAGCCGCACCAGGTCCACAATAATTTTGCCTGTGACTTTGCTCAGCAGGTCAATAAATTCTGGTTCTTTGGTAGAAACGACCAGTACGTCGGCCCAGCTAACCAGAGCGCTGGCATCTTTAACTAACAGCCGCGAAAGGTGCGGAATATGCTGATCTATGTACTCTTTGTTGGTTCCCGTTAACTCTGATGTATGCACATTGCGGTCATAAATGCTCAGTGCGAACCCTTTACCCAATAGGGTTTCCGCCATTTCGACCGCGGGGCTATTGCGCAGGTCGTCGGTACCAGCCTTGAAACCGATGCCCAGGAAGCCAATGTTATGACGGGTATATTTCATCAGAACACTAATGCTACGTTGCATCTGAATTTCGTTGGTGCGATGAATGCTGTTGATCAACGGCACTTGCAGGTACAGATCATGGGCGAGGGTTTGCAGGCCTTTGAGGTCCTTGGGCAGGCAGGAGCCACCGTAGGCGAAGCCGGGCTTGAAATAATAATTAGAGATATTGAGCTGCTTGTCTTTGCAAAAAATATCCATCACCTGATGGGAGTCAATACCCAGCGATGAGCAGATGTTGCCGACTTCGTTGGCGAATGAAATCTTGAGCGCGTGGTACGTATTGTTCACGTACTTCATGATTTCGGCAGTGCGGATGTCGGCAATAACTACTTCAGCGGGTAATTTGTCGTATAAGCTGCGTATGGCGTTGGCAGCCTGCTCACATTGGGCTCCAATAAGTGTCAGGGGCGGATGGTAGTAATCGTGAACGGCAGTGCCTTCACGTAAGAATTCCGGATTGCTGACCAAGGCAAAATCAACATTGGCTGTCAGTCCGGACCGGGCTTCGATCATAGACGCAATCTTCTCACAAGTGCCGGGCATTACCGTTGAACGGAGGGCGATCACGTGGAAAGAGTCGGGATAGAGATCCATTTTTTCGCGCAGGACGTCGCCAAAATGTTCAGCTACTTTCAGAATGTAGTTGAGGTTCAAATGCCCTTGTGACGTAGTAGGCGTACCGACCGCAATGATCGACAGATCTGTGTTGAGGATAGCCTCCCGATAATCTGACGTTGCCCGAATACGGCCCAGGTCATGCTGAGTCGCAATAATGGTGTCTATATCTTTTTCGACAATAGTTGCCCGTCCGTTGTTGATCTGGTCGATTTTGGTTGGATTGACGTCAACTCCTACAACATGGTGACCATTTTGGGCCAGACAGCCCAAACTTACACAACCGACATAGCCTAAACCGAAGATGCTGATATTCATTAGCTTATAGGAAGTTTTAAGTGATTTGACAGAGATGCGAATTGATGCGTTAGTTGATTACTGACCTGAATAGCAGGCGAGGAAATAGAGTAAATCATTGCCTGATGTGTAAGCGTAATAAGCTGGCCGGGCTCAATTGTCATAAAGGCCCGAATAGTGGTGGTGGGTTGCAACTGGTAGAACCCATCGGAGTACCAGCCCAGTCGCGCCGGTTCGATTTGTCCCGTCACGACTTCGGTTTGTAGCTCTGGGGACACCGCAAGAACAACTTCCCGGGTTGTATCAGGGTGCGTCAGAATGAACGTATTTTGGCTGGTGACGTCAAGCTGGATATCAGGACCGAGGTGAAACATCACCTCTACCAGCCGACTTTGTTTCCCGTAATTCTCGACGACGTCGGTGAGCGTTAGAACATCGCTCGTTCGGTCAAAAAGAAACGTACGCTGGTGTCGGCAGTTCAGGTGCTTATACCCATTATGAACGGCACTTAACTGATCAAACTCGCTAGTTGTGCGGGCCGAAAGCGTCTGCGTTTCGTAATGATCGAGCCACAGCAATGCCCCTGCCTGGTGCGCCTGGTTCTGTCCATCAATACAGACGGTATTATGGGCACGGGTACTGACGAAATAGTTTCGCCACTCAGGATCAGTCTGGTAGGAATAGGTGCCAGGATCGGCCAGGAACACCTGGCCATCTACGTGCATCAAAAAAGACAGCGCGTCAGCGTGACCGTGAGCGGCAATCGACAGAAACCCAAGGGGCGCTGCATCCGCATGGATGTAGATTTCACGAAGCTGGCCGAGGTTGTCATCGATCTCCTGCTTCCGAAGAATAAAATGTCCCTCATCTTCATAAAAGGTACTTCCCAGGAGGTCATATTGAGTCGGTATAGACTCAAAAATCGCTTGTCCGGCCTGCCCAAAAAGTACGTAATTCTTCAGGTCGAAGCGCGGTGACTTGCCCCACTCCGCCGACAGTTGCTTGAATAAGGGGTCGCGCGATAGTATCGCTCCCGACCGGAGTAGCGATTTAAAATTATTGTGCGGGTGGCAATCATCAAGAAGCAATACCCGACCATCGTCTTCATCGCCATATCGTGGAAATGTACCCTGGCAGTCCAGAAACTGGGCGATATAGCGCAGCACCTTTATCAGATGACCATCATAGGCCAGCGAAAACGGATTTCCCGTTCGTTCGCCCACTACGTATGGAATCAGGAAGAAATCGGTGATAAACTGAATGTATTCAGCGGCTTCCTCCCGGTTAACGCCGTTGCGGCTATGTTGCCTCAACATCTCGCGTTCCAGTCCCGATTTTCCATAGGCTCGCCAGGTGGCCGATTCCGGGAATTCCCAGAACGAAGCGGCTATAAATAGCCCGGCATATTCCGATATCAGGTGATTATTGGCCGACGAATACAAGGATGGATTCTTATGGCTGTAGACACAATGCTGGTAGATAACTGGCAACCATTGCAACTCAACAAAAGACTTAAAGTCGGGGTCAGTTTCTGCCAGCGCCGATGCATCCAGAATATTCCAGCTAATAAACCAGTTGATCAGCCGGATATTGACTTCAATGTTGCTGTACCAGTTCACACCCGTGAGGTACGGGTTTTCGGCAAACCACGAGCGGCTGATGGCGACAAACTGCGTCAAAAATTTCCTGTCGCCCGTTTGCCGGTATTGTACCGCTAATTGCGGTAGAAAAAGCAGCCTATTGATTTCCCAGACATATTTGGCACTTCCATTTCGCCCGCTCCGAACGTCGGCGTCTTTGGCGTAGGTCTTCGGAAACCGCAGTCCCGTGCTGACATCGAGGTGCCAGTCGATGGACTGATTTATGTCGATTGTATGTCGGAAAATCGGCTGCTCGGTTGCGAAGGTAACCGCAGGGGTCTGGTTCGGATCGAACGGAAGAATGGGTTCCGGTAAACGCGCGAGCCGAACTAGGGGTTGCCAGCCCATGCTAGACCGCTCCGTCTTTTTCTGCACGAATTGCCTCATCCGAAAAATCATTTCCGGAAGCGACATGGACCGTAATCGGTTGTAGAGCCAGGTGTAATTCTTGGACATTATAATCAGTTATGGATAGGTTGACTACTCAAATAGCCTTGGTGATATTGACGTAGCAGCGCATCAAGCTGATAGCCTACTTTATAGCGCAAGCCGATCTCATAGCCTCGGGTATACGAATACTCCCAGCGGAACTCTTCGGTACTGCGAAGTCGTACATGTTGTGTTTGCGCGATGCGTCCGGGGGGAATGGGTATGGCGAAATTGAAACCGCCGGTCGAGCCATTACCTGTTTTCATGGCATAGAAGCCAATCTCGACGTTGGTAAACTGGCGGACGAAATCAACGCGCACCCCCCGATCCTGATAGAGGTATTGCCCACCTGACACTTTAAGCGTAATAGCATGCACGGGCAGTCGGTAGGCGACGTCAGCTACCAGAAGCAGTTCACTGGGTCGCGAGTACGTAAAGCCGCCTTTCGGAAAATAGTAGACCCCTGTTAGCCCCGTCTCGACACCAAAGGACCAGGGTTTAGTAAGGTCACTGTGTCGATATTGTACATTAAGCCCATATCGATCCGTGTAAAACAGTCCTACCGAAGCGCTCAGGTAATTTCGCTGATCAAGCGCCATAAACTGGTTTAGAAAAACAGGAGCCGGTCGAATGTTAAGTTCCTGTGCATCTAAATCATTGACTAAGGGGAATAGAATGCCCCAGTTCAGGACCAGCCCACGGCGGATATAGAATTGACTTTGTAGTAATAGGTTAGTTTTACTTTGTAATGGTTTTTCACGATAGCCAAAATTGGCAATAAATTCAGGTTGTATCCGGAAATCGAGCTTATACCTGGCCCGGTTAAAAGGAACTGTTTTTTGCAGTTCCAGGCGTTCTGTTCGTGAGATGAGTTTCGTCGAAACCTTGGGGGTTATCCGGTAGCGTGCCATCGGTACCCCTTGAAAAAGGGGTATAAATTCAGCATCTGTTGACGTAGTAAGTAGCTCATTTAACTTTAGCATCCCCTTTAGTGGGTTACGGTATAAACGCTGTTCGTAATAGATTTGCCGATGGTCGGTACTGTCAATCTGAAGGTTTTCAATGTCAGCCAGTCGTTTGCTGGATTGTTGGCCCAAACAAGGCACAGTCCCCAAACGGATAAGCAAAATGCCAAGTAGAACGGTTAGGTGAAGAAGTCTAATTGATTCCATAGGTATGCAACAGACTGTATTCGTTAATGCAGTGAAAATGAGTAGGAGGTACCCAACGTCACCTGATTTCCATTTATTAGTCCGCCCTGGATGGTCCAGTGTTTCCAGAGCGTCGTATAAGCGCCTACGTTCAGATGCTGCGAATCCCACTCGACCAGTAATCCGCCTTTAGTTTTATAGCGGAGAACCAGTCCCCCAAAAGGACCCGCGAGATAGTAGTACGGTTTCTCCCGTTTGTCGCGCCAGGTGAAGTTTGAAAAGATGCCCGAATTCTGGTCATTCTTCTCATCCCGATAGATATAGTACGGACTACCCATGCCACCCGTAACTTCGACCTGTAAATCAGCCGTCAGCGTAATAGATTTAGTGGCGACAAGCGCGTACGTTTCCAGTGAGTTGTCAATGCCAAATGGCGCTGATATAATTAAGGCGACAGCTGGACGGCGACTTCGTTCGGTTAAGAAAACGTACTTCAAATCGAGTTGACGATCTCCAATTCCTCTGGCTCCAAAGGGAACGGGACCATTTGGCCTTAACAAACTGAGGTTGATTTCAAGACGGGGTAGTAACGACAAGTTGACGAAGTATATGCTCTCCGAATTAGTCTTATTGAAGCGGAAAGCATAGTTGATCGGATTGTAGTTACAGCCCGCCCAGAACATACCGTCATCAAGTACACGGGCTGACGGAATATAGATCAACCCTGGTTTACCGGCTATATTTACCTGAGCTTTTACTAGTGGGCTAATACCCGCCAAAAGCAGGGCCATAACCAGCAATCGACCCAAGTTCCTGACGCAGTTGCTGAAGTATAGTTGACCCATAAGGAATGAATTTCGATGCGCAACTCCTGGTCATATACATGCCAGCCCAAGCCCTGGCCAAGTCTGAGGAATTCACTTCGATGGCAGGAGAGCAACATGTACTTATCTCTCCTGCCACCGAAGTGAAAACTCTGGCTACCACTTACCTGATCAACCTCCGTTACCCTGGTTGTGACAGCTGGCGATTTCCTGATCACGTGCTTTCGCAGCGGCACTTACTGTTGCCGTATAATTGGCATTGATTGTGCTCAAGTCGCCATCACGTGCTGCCTGAGCAGCCGATATTTTAGCATCTTTAGTGAGTGTGCAGGCACTGGTTTCGGCAACAATCAACGTATTATACACCGTCACGATCTGACCGAAAGTCACATAAGCCAGTACCAGTTGCTGCGCATAAACCTGTTCGCCCAGAACAGATCTGCTTGCCGCCAGAGCGGCAATAACAGCATCGAAATCACTTTTAGCCGTTGCAATCAAGGCGTTGTACTTGGCGGGTATTCCACTCTGACAACCTGCCACTTCGGCATTGGCAGCCACCTCATTTTGAGTGTATGCCGTATTGACTGCAGCTATCTGAGTGGCTTTTACCCCGTCATAACCTGCCACCGCTGCTGTATAGGCATCATTGGCGGCCTTTTTACAGGCATCCAGGTCTGTAACCGAATTGGGTGATAAAGCGGCCGCAACCGTTGCTCCAATTCGTCCGCCAACCGGTTTACCATTCACTTTTGGTAAGGTATAAGCTGGCATATACCCTTGCAATGATGGATTTGCCGCAGCGGCACTAACATCAGCCTTCAGACTTGCTGGCATTTCACCTTTGCTAACCAGATTATTAATAACATCGGGTGTAAACGCAGCTATCATTGCTGCTGCTTTGTCGGCCGGAATTGCTTTACCTACATTAGCTGAGGCATCCAGTACGACGCTGGGGACCTGGCCCGTAGCGGCAATATTTTTTAATCCAGCGCTAACAGCGGCCGCCATCGTTGAGGAGGTTACGGTTGCAGCAGTAACTGAAACGGCGGCTGGAGTTGACACCTTTTGGTCAGGCATCTTTACTTTGTCGAGTGCCGGAAAGGTGTATACGCCTGAACCTGGTGGGTCTACCTCCTTCGATTTACAGTTGTACAGGACAGCAGCCAGGCATAATCCGTAAGCCAGCAAACTGAGTTTTCGGTTTGTAGTTTTCATGTGCAAATGAATTATATAAAAGGTTTTACAGAATGAATAGATTCACCCACACTTGATAGCTAGTTATAGAAATATAACCGTGGGGGCATATAATAAATAATATGCAGCTTTAACTGTATGCTAATACATACAAGGCATTAATGTAGCTTCTAATGGAGCGTCAATTAATATATTTCAAATATATAGATACTTTTTGTTTTATCAGTAAATAAAATATTAAATATTTTTAAAAAAAGTAACATAAAAGCTTAACTATCAGATTTACAGGGATGTATTTCTATATGATCTCCTTACTTTTAAAATAATTCAGCGGTGGACTTACTTATGTACGTTTAATCGTGCTATATAGCATGCATAAAAGGTTACTATTTAATAGAATTATATTTATAAAATAGAAAATTTAATAACTTAAAGATTGATGCTGCTGGCGGATGAGCGCGGGAAATCTGTTGCTTTTAATAAAAGAAAAATGTGAGGTCGAAGGGTATCACGTGAAAGTATTCGCCGAAACAAATAGTAAAGAGGGGGTAAAGGGTACAGGCCTCGTAGCAGACAGCTGGCTAGCGACCTAATTTGCATTGACGTGTTCATTAACCAACGGAAGAACCCACGTAAAAGCTTTGAAACTAATCAGTTT
The DNA here is from genome assembly GCF_900112365.1 of Spirosoma endophyticum. GTDB lineage: Bacteria > Bacteroidota > Bacteroidia > Cytophagales > Spirosomataceae > Spirosoma > Spirosoma endophyticum. The sequence continues at coordinate 524,071 of NZ_FOLQ01000003.1, forward strand.
GATACTGTCTGTTGACGAACAAAATTAAATTGAGATGACAGCCGGGATACTGCCTACTTAACTCTGTATTACCTGTAGCTGATGACGTGTTTAAACAAATCTGAGCGTTAATCTGACCGCAAGCAAACTTGACTAACTATTATTCGCTTAACAGGGACATGTTTCGGAGCGGTTGAGAACGTAGTAAATTGTATTCGGGAAGAGTAAATAATGATCCGAGAGCTGACAAGTCATTAGGGCGGTGTAGGTCACTGCCTATAAAATCAACCCAGTTGTTTTTAAGTAACAGCCGGGCCTGCGTCTGAACTTTTTCTCCGTAACGGCCAACCAGAGAAAGCCAGTTAAGCTGAAATAAGCAGCCAGCATCATGTAACCGGGCAAGCACTTCCTCGTCGTTATGATAATACGTATAGCGTTCGGGGTGCGCTAGCACAGGCATATACCCACGGGTTTGAATACGGAATAACATCGCATCAAACTGTTGCGGAGGAGCTACCCAGCCTGTTTCGATAAGCAGGTATCGCTCCGTTCCAAAAGATAGCAAATCGTCAGTATCCAGTAAACGGGGGAAGAACTCGTCAAGCATATACTCAGCCGCTACGTCGACTCGGATCGGCACATCGTTGGTGTCGGCCAGCGTTTGCAGGCTGGCCTGCCCCGCCCGAAGTGTAGCCGTATCATTGGGGTACCAATCCCGACTGACATGGGGGGTGGTTATAATACGCTTCATCCCCCAATTCGATAGCTGCTGTAGACAAGCCAGTGCCTGACTGGAGTCATGAACGCCATCATCAACTCCAGGAAGTAAATGAGAGTGCATGTCTGCCTGCCAGAAACAAGCTTCACTTATAGATTCGGGACCGTTGCCAGCCGATGAGAAAAACACCTGCTGAAGTCGTTTCCATGCGTTCATAACTACATAATCTTGTCAAATCTACAAAACCAGTTGGTTAACAAAAAACGCGGTCTCGGTTTCAGGTATTTTATTATCTACAGGTTATATGTACGATAAAAGAATAAAGGTTACCTTATGAAGTAGATGTAATATCGTAAGGTGCGAATGAACAGGTAGTTAAATTTACTTTTATTGGTTGATAATACGTGACAAACTTATAGAGATTGCAAGTAGCCAGGATGACTGCTCTCTTTGAAATGAAAAATGTGTCTAGGTCTCAAAACTATAGGAACTGGACACATTTACTATCAAATAGCTTACTTTTTCAGTGACAAACTTAACTCATTGGCTTCTGTCTTAGTAAAAAACGATTCTCCAGGGGCAATGTGAAATTCCCCGATAAGAAGTTGAAGAGTCTAGGTAAATATTTATGTATTAGGCTCACCATCAATAATGTCAGAACAAATACCAACGGAGCCTGCAAAAACGGTGTTGTAGTTTGAAAAAGGCTCATCGCTGAGATGATTAATAAGGGGTGATACAGATAAATTAATAATGAATAAGACTCTCCCCAGTTGCTAAGTTTTGACTTGCCGGATCGTGCTGTGAGGGAAATTATGAAAACGCCCATCGACATATAGAACGTACCAATTAAAAACTGGTGAGCTGTTATTGGGTAATCCTTAATGCTTTTGAGGAAATACGCTTCAATAATCTGCAGGCCATAACCGAGTACAACAAGCAAAGTGCCTATCTTCCAGTTCACATAACGCACAAATAAATCTTCTCGTTTTCTAATGTACATGCCAAAGCATAAACAAGGAATCGATAATAGGATACGCTTGTGGTGATTTGGTATGGCTGATAAACCAGGTACTAGATTAGCATAGGAATCCTTAAATAACACAAAGGCCATAAATAGAAAGGCTACCCCTAAAATGATCTTATCCGACGGGTGCAGCAAAGAGAGAAAGTAAAGAAAAACGAACCCCAGAATCATTGATGGAAGGAACCATAAATGCAAGTGAGTACCATCCTGTAGGTAGGAGAACTTAAACAGTTCTCCTGTTCTGGCATACGATATCGGCCAGAAAATAAGGCTTGTAATAACAAATACCTTTAGTAAACGTGAACAGTTCTTTATCAACGCACGAGTGGGATCCTTAGCAAAATGCGGCTGGTAGAAATAGCCACTGACCAGAAAGAAGAATGGGACCGCCCATCTGCACGCTAATCGGATCAACGCAATTGTATCGTTGTTGGCTATGCCTAAATCTACATGTAGGGCAATAACACAAAAACTAGCGATTAGCCTAACTAAATCTATTGTGTAATTTCTGCTTTTCGTTTGCATAGGTATAGTTGTTTAGCCGGCACCATTTATCTATGGCTGCCAATGAATGCCCAGTCTGATAACCTCGGCCGATGATCCGGCCAGGATAGCATCACCTGTTTTTACCGATCGTGTTACTGTGCTACCGGCCGCCACGACACAATTATCGGGTTGTAGTAACTCCCTTCAAAACCATTGCCCGACAACCGATCCAATGTTAAAGATTCCAACACTACCAAAGCCGTACATACTGATTCATCATGATGCTATGGTTATGTAAGTCATAAGACAGGTATAACCCCGCTTTTATCCGTAGGCAGTTGCAGGTTAAAATACGGTACCATGATGCTAAAAGAGTGCCGATCCGAAGAATAGGGTGTATGATGAATAGTCAACTGATAATCAAGATATTGGCTAATTACTAGCTTGTTTCGGATCTGATTAACTGATGGCCGTTTGCCTGGAAGGTTTTGAACCCGTTTCATCATTGGTCTGGATTGTCTCGACCGTTGACCCGAAGCGTTTACGAAGACCAGCCGTGGGTTTTTCAACGTATTGGTAACTGATCAGGCTGAGAACCAATCCCAAGGGTACGGCAGTCAGTAACCAGGGCACCGTCAACCGCTCGCCACCGACCAGATTCTCGGCTACACTAACGCCAATCCAGTGGAACAGATAGAGTGAGTAACTTAACTTTCCAATAGTGACAAGGCTTGATCGGCTGAGTATCTCCTTAAACCTTGCATAGGGTTTCGCATAGAGCACCGCGGGAAGAATACCACTCAGCGCAAGTGCCTGCAAGGAGTATCGCCAGGTCTCACGGAAGACGCCATCGCGGTAGAGAAAGGTAAAAAACAGCAGACCAACTGCTCCGGTAAATACAGCCGGATGACTCACCCGACGTAGATACGTACCGGCCCGGTCGAGGTGCAGGATCATGCTGGTCAGGCAGCCAAACATAATAGCGTCGAGCCGCGTATCGGTAAGGTGATAGATTCGAAAAATCGTCAACTCTGTCAAGCCTTCAGTGGCTACCAGATACAGCCTCCACAGGAGTACACTCACAATACTGCCTGCCATAACGAAAGCCAACAGTTTAGGCCGGGGGAAGAGGCCCATGAATAGTAGCGGAAAAAACAGGTAAAAGTGCTCTTCAATGGCTAACGACCAGGTAATATCGAAAATGTGACTGCAATTGAAAAGCGCGGTGCTGCCTCCATAGAGCATGTAGTAATTACGGTAGTAAAATAGGGTTGAGAGTACGGCACCCGGTTGAAAACCACATCCCATGAATACGGTAAAGCCAGTAGCCAGCACAACCATAAAAATTAATGCCGGATACAGCCGCAATACGCGCCTGAGGTAAAAGCGACCCAGATCAATGCGCTGCTCTTTTTGATATTCGGCAATCAGCAGGCGGGTAATCAAATAGCCACTGATAAAGAAAAATAAGGTCACCCCAAAGCCGCCGGGAATCAGATGTCCCAGGCCATAATGACTGATAACAACGACCATAATAGCCACACCCCGGAACCCATCTAAAGCTGGGACATAACTTGTGTCTACAAGCGAATTTTTGGCAGTTTGCATACTGGTAAAGAGATTAGTTTAGGCAGGTTTAGCCAGCATAGATTCATAGATGTCGCTTAATTGAGCGAAAATAGCGTTGGGTAAATAGCGACGGACTAATTGGCCCGAAGCGGCTCCCATTGTTAGGGCCAGATCGGGTTGAGCCACAAACTGAAGCAAGCGATCATAAAGAGCGTCTTTGTCGCCGGGCGTAACCAGAAATCCATTGATACCTTCCTGAACAGCTTCTGCAGTGCCTCCCACCGGTGTTGCAATCACTGGAAGTTGATAATTCATGGCTTCCAGAATGGAAATGGGTAATCCCTCGTGGTACGACGGTAATATATATACGTCGCTACTGCTAAGTAGCTCATGTTTTTTTTCACCCGATACCCATCCCTCAAATTGTACCAAAGTCTCCAGCTTATGGTCAGCTATATAGGTCAGTAGTCGTTCCGTTTCTCCATTCCCCCCAATCCGCAACAGCAACCGTCCTTCAAATACGTCGCGATGTTCGCGCAGCATATCCAGCAGGTCAAATATGCCCTTACGCTGGCCAATCGCTCCTAAGAAAAGAACCCTCAGCAATCCATCATTCGCCCTGTGTGGGTAGCTCTTTTCTGAATCGAGCCGATGAATAACATTCCCAAGTACTTCCAGCCGACGTACCCGAAAGTTCTGACTGAAAAAGTCGCGCCAATAATCAGACAGACCAATAACCAAATCGGCATGTTCAACAAGATACCGGATCAGGAATTTGCTGACAGGATCGCTTTTATGATAGAATCCTTCAAATCTTGACCCGTGCATGTGGTAGATAACCTGCTTGCCAAAACCATATTTGGCTGTCAGAAACAAGGCTAATTTTCGGTAAAAACTGCCGTGCGAAGAGGCCTGTATATGAACAATCTGAATTGTCCTATCCTGTTGCAGAGTTTTGACAAATTGCCCGTACTGTTTCAGAAAAAACGAAATCAACTGCCGCTTATGAGTGGTTGGCTTGTGGGTTGTAATGCATTTATAAATCGAAAAATGGCGGGCATAGACATTCATTACCCCACCAATGCCACCCCGAAAATTAATGTGGTCCGGCCCAACAGTTAAAACTTGTTCAGCAATTGCTGACGAAATCAGTATGTCGTTTGTTACTGATAAGGCAATATTGACCATAACGATGAATTATAAATAAATTAGTGGAGCTAAGTAATATGAGGTTTAGTTCGACTTCTAATTCACTTAAGCAATCAGCAGCTCTGTTGTATAAGTGTGCGTCGTATTCTTGACTTGTCGAATCACGCGGGCGGGATTGCCAACCGCGATTGAGCCAGGAGGTATTGATTTTGTAACTACACTTCCTGCACCAATCACTACGTTATTTCCAATGGTAATTGGGCCTATGATGCAGACATTAGCGCCTATATTTACATTGTCTCCAATAGATGGAGAGCCGCCTGCTTTTCCATTGTTTCCAATAGTTGTAGATTGCCGTAACAAGCAATTCCTGCCAATTACCGTGTGCTTGTGCACGACTAAAGCCTGTCCATGGTAAACTTTTAGTCCTTCCCCAATTGTTAAATTATAGGGAAGTTCAATACCCAATACCCATTCTACAACTATTCGGTAAAAGACTAAGTAAGGAAATAAGATAAAACGAATGATCTTTCGTCCGGATGACCAATTAGCAATTCGAAACAGGACAGCAATTAACTTCCCTTTTGTATTTTGGCTGTTTGCTGACCAATCTTGAGTGATAAAAGCAATAAAGTTCATGGCGTCAAACGAAGTTTAGATGATAGTATACTAGGCAGCGACCGAACCCGTCGGGTTACCATTAGTCGCTGGTATACATTTAAGTAGTTTGATGCCGTCGATTGAATGGAAAATTGATTTTCGACTATTTTATATGTCTCATCCATTAAAATTTCAATCTGGTTAAGGCGGTAAGCGGCTATTACATGCCGTAACGCATCTACACAGGCATCTACGCTTTCAGGTATGAATAGGAAGCCAGCGGGTAAGTGCTTCATGATTTCGGCAGGGCCTTCAATATCAGAGGCAATCACCGGTAACCCAGCCGCAAACCCTTCCACCACTGTTAGACCGAAACCTTCAAACCGCGATGGTTGGACCAGAATGTGATAAGAAGCTAAATGTTTCACAACTTGGTTTCGCTCCTGTTCACCACAAAAATTGATGAACGCTTCTACTTTGAGCGATTTGGCAAGAGATAACAGGTAGGATTTTGATGCACCATCTCCGATAAAATCCAGACTTACATTTGTTTCAAGATTCTCATGCACTAATTTCGCCAGAGCCTGAATCAGAATATCTTGTCCCTTCTTCTCGTGCACCAACCGGCTTACCTGTACTAATCGTATAATCGATTCCGGACTGGTAGAATACGAATTCCTCTTTGCGAAATTGCGCATAGGAATGCCATTACTGACGACATCAACTGGTAAGTTAGATCTATTTCGCACGTCGGCGGCAACTGAATTAGAAATAGCAACCAGTGCATCATAGAGGTAGAAGGTGTCAGTTGGAATTGTTACATCATGAATCGTATAAATGGTTCTTGCTCTGGTGTATTTTATCAGCCTAATCATCTTACGCTCATGACAGTGGATAATATCTGGCTGAAGTCGGCTAAGTAATAAGTTAAGATGTAAGATAGGAAGGGGATTTCGGCTACCCTCATTACGGTTCAAGCAATAAAACGATACTTTTTTTGATAAGTGGTCGACCAATTTCTGATCATAATCACCATTAATGACAACCAGAGAGACATCATGAAATTGGCACATTTCATTTAATAGATCTATGGTCAGAACTTGCGCTCCGCCCATTCTCATAGTAAATATGCAGTGCACAATTTTCATAGTAGGTTAGTTTCAGTTAAGACGGCCTTTCGTTGGGTGGCCTTCATTAAAGAATTCAAAATCATGCTATCCGGCCTTACCCAATTTTGATAGTAGGTGTAATTATTCTTCATCATGGTTATGATGTCAGTCTGATTATCCCGCAGATCAATGAGTCTGTTCAATAGTGAATCAACTGAATCAAACGTGAGGTAATTGGTTGGCTCAGAAAAACCACCCGGCAACTCGTACTTCAGTGGCTCAGAAATAATAGCCTTTGAATGAGAGACATATTCCGCAACCTTCCATCCGATGGAATCATGCAATCCATTCGTCGCTACACAGATAGATGACTCCCGCATGAGCCTAAAATAATTCGACTGGTGCGTAAGCGATTTTGGTACGATCAGATCCGGGTAGGTTGACCGATTGAAGGAAGAATCGGCGAACCCACCCACGAAAAATGAACCAAACTCTTTCCGGCAAGCCCGAATGCAGGCCGCCCGAAACTCGTTCATCGCATATCGCTCGTCGATCAGGTCCTGTGGAAGTGCCTGACCATGCGGGTCCCGCGAGCGAGTCAGAAACAGGATGGAATTTGTGTAGAAATAATCATTTTTCAGCAGCGGCAGTGAATAAAGATTTCTAAACAGGTGGTCTTTGTAATATTCCTGATTCAACAGTGAAGCAAGCGTACGATTATGGCCAACAGCCAGTTTAACAAAATCTTTAGACAGCGCTTTTGTGTGTAATAGTTCGCTGTATAGTTCGTTATGGAGCTTAATGTTTAAACCGAGTTTGTAAATATTCGAGTTTTTAAGCGAGCTATTTAACGTATTGGAAAAAGAACGCTTGAAATAAAAGTCACAGGTATCCAGCACCTTGTCGAGTAATTTCACATTGTCTTGCGGGGAACAGCTATGATCGAACCGATAACCATCAAGCGTATCGTAAATAACATTCACCTTACCATCTATACAGGCTCGTGTGATGGGCAACGTTGGATCGGCAAAAACCGACTCCCTGGTTTGGATCAGTTTAAGCTGGATCAACCCCAAATCATGTAATGCCTTGAAACCCGTGAAAACCTGGTTCAGATGGGGCGGGGTAATGGCTTTATGATAGTACAGATTTACCTGCATGGTTGTAGCGTAGAAAGCGTTTAATTTTTACTTTGAACAATTCTATCTGAATGCGTCGTATGTTCCGAGAATAAATGGATGCGCCGTGTTTCAAAAGCGTTTTCTTAATTTCCTTCAGGAATTTGTCGGCTCCGGTTGTTGTCTTGCTGAGTTCCCAGTTTCGAAAACCAGATAGAGGAACGCCAACCGCGGAGTAATAAATTGGGGCAAGGTTAAGCAGACGGAGCCACAGGTCTAAATCCATGCAATAATGGATTTTGGCATCCAGAAACCCTACCTCTATTACATGCTTTCTGGTATAGAACGAGGAGGGTTGTATGATACTAAAGTCTTCGTTCAGCAAATACTTCTTGTCTGGAATTTTTCGGGTGGCCAGATTATGAACTTTGCCAGTAGCATTAATGCCGTTTTGTAGGGGAATGTAGTAGATCGAACCATCTGGCTTTTCCTGATAGAGTTTTACGATCTCGGCAACGCAGTCAGGATATAATACGTCGTCGGAATTAAGCCAGCCAACCAGCTCACCCGTTGCCAGTTTAAACCCCTTATTTATAGCATCAGACTGTCCTTTATCTTTCTCATGAATAACAATATCAATCTGGCTCTTATAGTAATTCACAACTGACATTGTCTGATCTGTTGAACCGCCATCAACCACAATATATTCAATGTTCGGGTATGTTTGATTCAATACCGATTGAATAGTAGCCTCGATGAACTGCCCTTGGTTGAAAGAAGGTGTTATGATCGAAACTTTAGGTAGATTTAAGTTCATAATATTATATTTCAAATGAAATTACGGCATTAACCTTAGATTAAATTAATAGTTTGTGTAACTCTTATTGGAGAATCCACTACTGGACCTTTCATTCTGTCCAAATGAATATTATTTTGAATATAAGATAGCTTGTTTTCTTGTAAAGAAATGACGGACATAAGGAGCAGAAATACTCTAAAATGAATCATAAGTAACTCTGTTCCAGTAAATGAAGTTAATAAAGTGACTGAAAGAGTTAATATGCCTAAAATACCAATCAACCTTGTACGATTGCGATAGAAAAAACGTATAAAGCAAATATTCAATACAATAAATAGTCCTGTACCAAAAAAACCTAAATGCAGAATTAATAATGACCAGGCTATATCACTAGTATTTACTTGTGCTACTCGGCCAATTCGTTCATTATACAACCCAGCCTCAAATCGTAAATTTTCAGCTTGCTTAGTTTCTTCAGATAACAAGCCAATTCCGAAAATAATCCTCTCGGGTTTCTGCTGGATATAATTTGCGCGCTCAAATAAATGCGCCATACGATAGGCAAAAGTATCTTCCGCATCATAGTCAGTCGCTGCTAGAGATCTTCCTGTAGCAAAGGTTTTAGAAATATCATTTAAGCCCACATTTAATCGACTACTAACTGGGTCGATTAAGAGGGCACCATATCCTGCCAATAATAGCAAGCTAAGGTATATAGCTTTGTTACTATTAGATTGGCGGAAGATCAAATACACACTAATAACCAAAGCTACTGTAAGTATATATAAGCGATGCATAGGAGCTACTACCGTTGCAAGTAAAATGCCAGCAATAATCCAGTAAATTAATTTTGACTGATGTTTATAAATAAATAAAAAATAAAATAAAGATGGTATCAGATATAAAGGGGTATTGTAATAACGAACCCAACCAATTTGTTCCATATTATTGACAACGACGTTGTTGGCGTCGCCCAGAAGTATTGTTCCTGTAGGAATTTGAAGTAAAAACAAAACTGACTGTAATACGGTAATTATGAAAATTGTATGCAAAAGCCTGGTTAAGATCGGAAATGGCACAAGAATGAATACTCCAAAACTTAAAAAGAAAAGATAGTGTCGCGATACTTTGAGAACACCAGACAAGTTATAGCCTAAAACCTGATAGCTATAAATAGCATCTATTAGGACAAATCCTAGAAAAATAAATATCCACTTAAACAATTTTTCACTGTTAACTACGCGCTGAATTGTTTTATAATGAGAAACTATGATAGCTAATATATAAAAAATAGCTAAATCACTTGTTTTTTCAAAAGGTGCGCCATATAATAATACAGCCGGTGGAATAATTAGAAAACCGAAGGTAACTAATCCGCAAAAAATTAACAGAGAAAAATAGTAGCTTCTAAATATAAATAACCAAACTGCTACTAGTGTCAATAGAATACCTATCATATAATTGGCTATTTAAAATTTTTGCTAATATGGACGCATTGAATACTTATTGACAAAACATAGTTAGCTCAACTGCCTTTGCCTAGCTTCCATTTTTCGAATTTCTTCTAAAAATGTATTTACATCCCAAAAATGCTTTTCCACTTTTTTTAATGTTTCCTCATTTTTATCCCACCATTGAATAGATAATAATTCCTCAATTATTTCTGGCGTGAAACGGTATTTTATTACCTTAATTGGACAGCCAACAGCAATTGCATATGGTGGTATATCTTTGCTTACGATGGCACCGGCGCCTATCACGGCTCCATCACCTATTGTTACGCCATCTAACACCGTAACATTAGCGCCAATAAATACATCATTGCCGATTTTTATTGGTTGTCGTTCTGCTATTTTATCAACCTTGCTGTAAGTAAATCCATTCTGTTTCGCTGTCGAGTAAAATACTGCATTTGTTGAAATACCGCTAATCGGATGAATGCCCCATCCACATAGGAAGTTTGGCCCTATCGAACAGAACTTCCCGATAGTTGTATACGAAATACGAGCACTTTTTCCAATTAATGATCCAAACCCTATTTTTACTCGGAAAAAATTATGATTTCCATTAACTCTAGTCCCGTTATCTATATAACACTCTTCTTCTACCTGTAAGTTAGAACTCCAGTCTATCTTTGTCTGCTGGGAAAGGTGCTTTATGAAATTGTACAAATTTTTTATAAAGTTCATCGGTCCCAAATTTTAGTAGCTGTCTGTTTCGTAATCAGGCTGCACTGGATTGAAAAGGTAATTCCCATTCCGATAAAGAAAATTGTATTTGCACTAATTATGCCCGGCAGCCCATATAATTTACCCAGGAATATGGCCAAGGGTATATTTAACAAGGCGCTTAGAGTAACCAGTATCAACTGTAATCGAACCTTGCCAGTCCCATTAAGAAGGAATACGTGCATTGTCTGCCAGGTATAAGCGACGACGTAAACCGCCATGGCTACCGAAAGGGTTATTGGAACTGTAATCCTGGTACCTATCCAGCTAGCGTAAATTTGAGGAGATAGAAAAAGCAGGCATACTGTTGCGATAGTAAAACCAAGCCAAATTTTCTTCATCCGCTGTAAACAGGTATTAATCCACTCAAAGTCTTTTTTCGCGTAAGCGTCGGTAAATGCACTCCAGAGGGGCGTTACAATGATGGTAAAGCCCATTGTAATGACTGAGAACAATTTGTACGCGATGTTGAACGTCGTTACGTGTTCTGGGCCTAATACCTGCGTAATTATTATATTATCCGTTTGGAATAATACCAATGCGCCGATCTGTATGGCGAAAAAAATCCCTCCCGTCTTGAGCAGCCCCTTTGCATACTTAAAATCTACTTTTTTTAAGGTTGGCGCGATATAACTGAGTGAATGCCGATACAGATATAGTGTAGCTACCAACAGTGTAAATAGTGGAACGCCTGCCAGCACAGTAACTAATGTTAACAGACTTCCTGTCTGATGTCTTGATAGGGTAAAAATTATAATTAAAACAATAAACTGACTTAATAAGGAGATCAATGAAGCTTTTGCCGATTGATGAGTAGCCGTCAATACTATTGTTATCGTCTGAACAACAAACTGGACACAAAAACAACCGATGACAATAAGAGTGATGGTTTGAATATTTGTCAGTTCATTGATTGGTATATTGAGTACCAGGTGCCAGTTAACGAAAGGGTTTATAATAAAAAGTAAGCAAAAAAGCAGGCTGGAAACTAGTGCCAGTGCTACGTAAGTCGTACTGATATATGATTTAGCTTCGTCAAGCTTTCCCGTGGCGAGCGAATAAGCCAGGTTATTTCGTAAGCCGTTACCCAGCCCAATATCAAAAAAATTTAACCAGCCAATGATAGAACTTATCGTGAGCCAAATGCCATACTGAGCTGGTGTAACGTAGTTGATCGTCAATGGAACCAGCGATAAGGATATGAGTATGCTGCCTCCTTTTACCAGAAAGGACATAGCAATGTTCTTCTTCGCGGTAAGCGTTCGCTCATGGCCGTTAATGAAAAAATTAACGAATCTATTTCTTATAGCGGTGATCATAGGTGTGGGTACTTTCAGTGTGCTTTATCGTCACCTTGCAGCATCTTGGCTATCGTCCACCAGCAGATTTTAAGATCAAGTCCAAATGAACGGTTAGCAATATACCAGCGGTCCAGGCGAACCCGGTGCGCCATTTTCATAAGCGTATCGGTTTCGCCCCGGCAACCGCGCACCTGGGCCAGCCCAGTTATGCCCGGCTTCACACTGTATCGTTCCGTATAGTTTGGCATCGTATGCCAATGCTGGGCATCCAGTGGGAGGGGGTGCGGACGCGGGCCTACCAGACTCATGTGCCCCATCAGTACGTTCATGAACTGAGGCAATTCATCCAGGTTAGTCTTACGCAGTAACTTCCCCAGTTTTGTAACGCGTGGGTCGTCTTTTGTGGCTTGCTGAAACACTACGTCCTGGCGTATAATCATCGTCCGGAGTTTGAAACACCGGAACTGTCGACCATTACGGCCTGTGCGCAATTGCACAAACAATATTGGTCCCGGCGAATTCAACTTTATTGCAAGACCCAGTAGTGGAATCAACCACAGTAATACGCAGAAGCTAATCACTAGAGAAAAGACAATGTCAAACAACCGTTTTCTTAGCCAACCCTTATACGCAATGGTCGTTGCGAAGGTTTGGGTTGGCTCATCTATGTACGATCTGGTGCTGGAGAGTGAGGCATTACTAAGCATAAGAATTCCAGGTTTTGCTTCTCTTGATTTACCACAATTAGGTTACGGGGAATAAGGCTGGTCAAGGCTTATTTACGAATTACTCGGGCAGGTTTTTCTGCATCGCTGTAATAGCCACCATAGTTATAGCTATAGTAGTACGATTCACCATCGGCAACCGCGTTCAGAATGACATTCAGATTCTGAAAACGATGCTCTTTATAAAGTGTATCGACCATTTTGAGGCACAATTTGGGTGTTAGGTCATGCCGAACCATGAAGAGTGTTGCGTCGGCAAAAGGGGCAATGATCTGCGCATCTGTGACCAGTCCAATGGGGGGCGAGTCGATAATAACATATGAGAAGCGTTCCCGTAATTCGAGCAGTAGCTTGGGCAGGTAGGGGCCGGTAAGCAGTTCAGATGGATTCGGTGGCAAAGGACCGCTACTGATCAGGAAGTAATTAGAAAACCCCTCGATCGGTTGTAGAATCTCATCAATGGTGGCTTCTCCAATCAGGTAATTGCTGATGCCTATGCCATTGCGCATGCCCAGTGATGAGTGTAGCTTCGGTTTCCGCAGATCCATTTCCAGGATTACCGTTGAGTGGTCAACTAAAGCCAGACTGGCTCCCAGGTTCAGCGACATAAATGACTTCCCTTCACCACTGATGCTCGACGTAAACAACAGAATCTGGCTACCAGTCGGATTACTTCGCAGAAACTGTAGATTCGTACGTAACGCCCGAATCTGTTCCGCAATGACCGTGCGGCTACGCGATACGACCACCAGCGCTTTTGATCCACTGGATTGAACAACCTCGCCCAAAATAGGGACCTTTGATACGTCTTCCACATCAGACCGCCGACGAACCCGGTTATTCAGGGCATCGCGGGTGGCCATAGCGCCAATGGGTAGCAGTAACCCAAAAAGACCAAACAACACGAAGGTCATTTTGCGAACGGGTTTGATCGGATTAGCATCGTGGCGGGGTATATCAATGATGCGGCTGTCGGGTAGTGTAGATGCATATGATAGCGCTGTTTCCTCCCGTTTCTGTAATAGATACGTATACAGGTTGTTTTTTATAGCCTGTTGTCGGGTAATATTCAGCAGCGCCCGTTCTTTGTGGGGAACCGTACGTACCATTCCCTCAAGCCGACGGTTTGTCTGGCTTAACTGGCTGCGCGTACTGTTTAGCTGTTGTTTAATTGTCTGTATGTTCTCGGCTATACTCTCTTTGGTCAGTTTGATCTGACTGTTGAGCGATTGAAAGATCGGATTTCGCTCTGACGTTACACCCGTCATGGCATCACGTTGAAGTTCCAGCTCAGATACTTTCGTTAATAGCCCCATCAGAACCGGATCACTCAAATTAAGCGTAGCGGGTACGGTACCTCGGGTAGCGGTTTTGCTACTGACGTATTTTTCAATATCATTCAGCATGCTCAACTGAATGTTTACCTGATTAAGCTGCGCATCATTGGTCTGTACCGTTTCGAGAAACGATTGGGCCTGTAGGCCCAGGTCCGTTATTCCCTGCTTTGTTTTGTATTGCTCGACGTCTTTTTCAACCGTTGTTAACTCGCCTGAGATTAGTTTAAGCCGCTCTTCGATAAATTCCAGTGTCGTAGCTGCTACCAGATTTTTATCGACCACGGCTGCTTGGTTATATTCGTCGATAAGTTGTTTCAGCAAAGCTTCTCCTTTGGCTGGTACTGCTTCTTCGAGTGATATCTCCAGCACTGTCGAGGCTTTACTGGTGGTTTCTACCGTCAGATGTTTCAGATAGCCATTCACCGTCTCTGTGCGGGGCGACACCTTAACTTTAATTGGCTCGATCGCTGCGGTTAGCGGTTGCCGGGTAATGACCCGTAACCGGCCGTAGGGCGTATTAATTGCCTGGTTTACTGGGTAGGCTTGATTGTTGATACGTATGTGCTGCCCATCTATGAATGTAAGCAAAAGTTTTTCTTCATAAATCGCCGATGTTGGCTGTTCCACAACCAGACGGATTGGCACTGTGCTATATATTTCCTTATCAATAGTAGGCGTTGAATTAAAATACTGGACATCAAGATTGAGATGTTCAACGACCTTATCCATTAAAGTATAAGATTGGACGACTTCGATTTCGTTCTCGACTGTTTTTTTAGGCTTCAGGATATCCATCTCTTTCAGGATATTCTCGCCATCCAGGCCTTTTTTATCATCCTTGATCAGGAGGCTCGCCTGAATTTTATAGATAGGCGTCTGGTACATTAAATAGACATAAGCACCAGCAATAGTCAGTAGCAATGATAAAACGAACCATTTCCAATGCTTCAGGTAACGAAGCATTATTACCCGTAGATTGGGCTGTTCGGCACTATAAGCCTGATAAGGCGTGTAAGAATAAACATTTTCAGACATACGTATACTAATTAGAAGCGGCTGAATATGATAGCTAAAAAGGATAAAGCACTTAAGGCAATTGGTAGGAGTTGATACGTTCGGTCGGCATTGGCCACGCGGGCCTTACCAGGCTCAATGTATAGGACATCATTAGGATGTAAATAATAGTAAGGAGAATGAAATAAATCACGTGATGTAAGGTCAAGTCGGATGAAGCTTTGCTGTCCATTCTCCTCCCGTATAAGCAGCACATTATCACGTCGGCCATAGATAGTGATGTCACCCGCAAGACTCAAGGCCTCTAATAATGTGATCCGCTCATTCGGAATCGTGAACAGGGAAGGATGAGCGACTTCCCCCATGACCGAAACCCGGAAGTTCTGATTACGGACGTTTACCGTTGGTTCTTTTAAGTACTCCTTTAGCTGCCCACGAATACGATCAGCTGCCTGAGCTGTAGTTAATCCACTTATCGAAATTTTACCGATAAGTGGTAACTCAATAGAACCAGCCGGATCGACCAGGTAGCCTGATAATTCGGGTAGCGAGCTTATCGTGGATGGTGTCAACAACCGGTCCGCTGGAAGAGAGGTTGCCATCGGATTGAAGAATGTAGTTGCCTCCGGACTTAAGCTACTTACCCGCACCGATATAATGTCACCTGGCTGTATCACTGGTACAAATCGAGTGGCTGTTTTCAACGTATCGGTTGCCAGGGGTGGACTCTGAAAGTATATCAACCGGCGCGACGATGTACATCCAACAGCTAGTTGTAGTGCTAATAAGGTTACTACAAATTGTAATTTTGTAGAATTTTTCAATAAACGCATGTAAGTGATAGGTTGGTTACCAGCTAGTTATTTACTTACTGACTGTAGATTTTTTTAAGTTTCCATAAGTTTAAAGTTGACTTCCTATTCAATATATACCTGTTTCGAGCTTTGTTAGCTACGTATACATAAATTGATAACTCACATATCGACTAACACAAATATAGTATTCTATAGTTAGTTTTAAAAGGTTATAGTAAATATTTTATTTACAAAATAAATTATAAGTAAACAAAAGGATCATAACAAGATTTTTTAGTAACTGAAGTTGTTCCAGTCAATTGAGTTAAGGAATTAGCTCTGTCTAGCTAAACCTCGACTTCTGTACGAATTAACTGTTGAGTTCATTTGGCTAGACATCGGTTATCAAGTTGGCTCCATTCAGACCCGACAGTGTTACCATTCTAGATAGGTCGGTTAATTCTAAGTCAGTCTTATTAAATTAGGGATACTCTCATTTTTAATTTTGGCTTGGGCCTATCTGCGTATCATCAATTTGATAAGGCTTACATAACACTCGCTACGCCACGGAGCATTCCACTTCCTAATAGGGCTCTGTTGCTTAGTTGCACTTACACTTTTTACATTGATACGCGCCTATCGACGTCAATAACAAACTGTCTTTTTTCTTCGATTGTGGATTAGCAAAAGCTAGACAGGCAGGTATGCTGCCTGTCAGATTACGTTTCGAAAAAAAGCCTCGATAGCATTGGATTGATATTAAAAAGGGATTAAAATCAGAAAAAAGCTAAGTAATTTCTGGATATATCTAAAGTGACTATTTATAAGTTACGAGTGGCTCCTGGTAAAGAAAACAAAATATATATGGTTATTAAATGAGTACTATACTTTATGTATATAAAAGTCAAAAGGTAAATAAATTATATGTACTGTGTATATAATGGTAACTATAAAAATATGACTAATTTAAGTTTAATATATTTATTGATTTTTATAACACAGATTATCAGCTGTTTATATTGGATGGTTAATTCTAAAATTGGATTTATCCGGCAAGTGGTAATGTGACAGTATGTGGGCACATCAGTCTTAATTATAAAACTGATGTACCTACGTGACTATTTTAACCTCTCCTCCAGTAGCTTTCAATAAACATTTTGAAAGAAAGAATACTTATCCCGCTACTAATTATCAATCTCTTCGATCAGTTGTGTTATCAATCCTTATATCGACGGTAGTAAGCTTAAGTAGTTGTACAAAGTCGGATACAATTGCCCCTGAGAGCGTAGCTCAGGCATCCGCTCGTGAAGACGCTTCCCTTCTGGATATGGACGGTTTTGAGACCAGTTGGGTTGCACCTTTTTGGAAAGCCCAATTTTGGACAAAAACGGCGGGTTACGTTTCTTCAGAACAGAAGCGGGTTGGGAAACAGGCCATGCGCATTAGCTGGAAGCCAAGTCAGATGGATGGCACCAATCAAATGCTGCATTCTGAACTATCAACCGTTCCCTTGCCAGTTGGTGAAACTGAGCGCTGGTACGGGTATAGCTCTTTTATGCCTTCATCATCGATGGCCAATGACAATCAAATCGCTATCGTCAGTCAGTGGCATGGAGTGCCCGACCCCGGCTTCTCAGATACTGTACCTCCGCTATGTATTGAAGTCCAGTCTAATCATCTGTATCTGTATTATGCGGCTTCGAGCAAACCAATTGTCAAGCTCCTGCAGTCGCCTACCAGTAGTAAACGAGTGGATCTGGGATTAGCTTCATTTGACCGTTGGGTTGATTATGTCGTACACATCAAATGGGCGCCGGATGGAAATTCGGGACAGGTACAGGTTTGGCAGGATGGGGTACAAATCATGAATGAGCAGAACATTAACATTGGCTATCCACAAATTAATAAGCCCTACTGGAAGTGCGGTCTTTACTGCTGGATGGGTAAGGATACCTACACAGAGAAGGTTATCTACTACGACGAAGTACGTATTGGTGGAGCAATGGCCGGGTACGATGCCGTAAAACCAGGTAGGGGTAATAATACGGCCATTGAACAACAGACTCCGAAAAATAAGTAGTCAAAGAACCACCCCTGCTCAGTCAAGCAATGGGTGGCTCTTTGACCGTATGGAAGGAGAATTTATTCAGTGACTAAAACTGGCTTAAAAAGCCAAAGCCTATTTTGGTTCTGATAACGCTCATAAAGAACCGATAGCAATACAACGATGAGGAAAAAGAGCAGTCGGGTTAGCATTCCGCTAGTAAAGAAAGGACAACTTTAATTTCCGATTGAATTCGATCTGCCAAGGTATGTATTCTGTCACCGTCAGAACCTTCCATGTACTCCAGTAGGTAAGCTAATTCAGCTAAATTGGTCATACCGGCACTCAACGCGGTTCCGCGAAGTTTATGGCCAGCGGCTTTTAAACCTGTTACATTCATCTTTTCTTCCTCCTGAAAGAGGACAGATGACGAATTCTTTAACTCAACCTCGGCTGCATCCAGTAGCTCACGGATGATCTCCAGATCATCACCGGCAATATTTTTGAGCACCAAAGGGTCAAAATGCCTATCTGGCCCGCCGGAGTTAGCATCCGCTTGTTTGCCAGGTAATAAAGGCCCTAACCATTTCTGAAACAGGGACGCGATCGATTCTTCAATAATTGGCTTCGTAATAAAATCATCCATACCTGCCGCCAGACACTTTTCCCGTTCTCCTTTTACAGTACCAGCCGTCAAGGCAATGATTGGAGTATGACGGTCTGATTCTATTTTTCGAATCTGTTGTGTGGCCTCATACCCATTCATGACTGGCATTTGAATATCCATCAGGATCAAGTCTGGTCGTTGCCGTATGTAGGCCTGCACTGCTTGTTGCCCATTGATGGCTTCTGTAATCTGGGCACTCGGGGCTATTCTGGAAACTATAGCTTTGGCAAGTAGTTGGTTTATCATATTATCCTCTACCAGGAGTACGTTAATGGGTTTGGATTCGATCAGAGCCGGCTGGCTGTCCACCACTGGTAGCGGTTTATTCGTATGACGCCCCAAACGGGATAAGGCCCGGTACAAATCAACCATTTTTAACGGTTTCACCAGATGATGGTTAATTCCCAAAGCCTCACAAGCGGTACTTATCCTCTCGTCATCCGATGAACTGTGCAGAAGAATAATGAATTGCTCACTCTCGGATGGCGGGAAATTGGTTCGAATTTTCCCGACTGTTTCCAGACCATCCATGAAGGGCATATGATAATCCATAAGGATTAAATCAAAATGTTTGGTCTGGCTTACTAACTGCAGGGCCTCGAATCCATTACTGGCTTCCTCAACGACAATTTGTTTAAGCGCGAACATTTGCCGTAAAATAAGGCGGTTGTTCGCATTATCATCCACAATCAGTACGTTCCTGATCTGGTCTAAATCATGCCAGCTAATAGGATCGCCTGGCTCCGTTTTAAGCCTGATGTCGAAGGAGAAGCAACTTCCTTCACCAAGCGTACTGGTCAACTCCAGGCGACTACCCATTAAGCCCAATAACTTATTAGAAATGGTTAGTCCCAAACCCGTTCCACCGTATTTTTTAGTAGTGGATGCATCTTCCTGAGAGAAGGCCTCGAAAATACGTTCCTGCATCTCGGGTTTAATGCCAATACCCGTATCCCGCACCCCAAACCGAAAGGTGACATAGTCCTGAACCGTATCGGTTAAGGCCTGGATTTTTAGCTCAATTTCTCCTTTCTCGGTGAATTTTACGGCATTGCCCAATAGGTTAACCAGAATCTGCTTCAAGCGTACAGAATCGAGATAGACAAAGCGGGGTAGATCTGCCGGCAAATTAAGCAACACTTCCAGGCTTTTATTCTGGGCCTGATACGTAATAATATCAGCGGCCTGGCTACTGATTTCGTATAGATCCACTTTTTCGACCGTCAAATCCAGTTTACCGGCCTCAATTTTAGAAAAGTCCAGAATATCATTGATGGTACTTAACAAGGCATTGGCCGATTGGTCGACAATAGACAGATACTGATGCTGGGTTTCGGTAAGCGAGGTTTTTAGTACCAAGTCGGTAAAGCCAATGACTCCGTTTAAAGGCGTTCTGATTTCGTGGCTCATATTGGCCAGAAATTCTGATTTCGTGATGCTGGCCTGTTCGGCCTGTAGTTTGGCTTTTTTCAATTCATCCCGCTGCCGACAGGACTCTGTAATATCCTGAGTAAACATCATAATACCCCCAATAGACCCGTCGAACTGATACCAGGGCCTCACTTCCCAGCATAGATGTTGGTTATGATCCCATCCTTCCGGCCGCCATACGTACTCATCGTTTTTCTCAACGGACCCGTCAATGCAGCGATCAAAGATGGCTTTCCAGCTATCGGATAAGGTTGGGAAAACCTCATAATGAGATAAACCGATTACGTTCTCGGATAGATCATAAACTTCCATCCAGCGACGACTAACAGCCAGATAGGAGACCGTTCGGTCAAACATGGCCACGGCCGCCGGGGCATGTTCGACAAAAGCCGCAAGTCTAAGTTTTTCATTGATTAGGTCCTGTTCCGCTATTTTCTTCTCGTGAATATCCTGAAAAGTACCATATAGGCGCTTGCATGTCCCTGATTCAACTTCAGGCGTTCCCACGATGCGAACCCACGTTGGCCGATTAGCCGCTGTAATAAGCTCCAGTTCTAAATCGAAAGCGATCCCTTGGTTGATAGCTTGGTCTACAGCCGCAGTAATTTGTTTATGATTGGCTCCTTTAAAGTATGATATACCAGCGTCGAAAGTGGGCACAAAGTCGTCTGGTACTCCATAAATGGCTTTAGTAACGGTCGACCAGTATACGGTTTGCCGGATGACATCCACTTCCCAGGTACCAATTCTAGCTACCTCGTTCGTTTGCTCCAGCATTTGCTTCGTCCGCTTTAAATCAACTTCAAGTTGGTGGCGTTTTGTGATGTCGATAGCATTACCAATAATATAAGATGTACCTGTCAGCTCCTTTTCCAGTATGTTAGCGAATAACCAGATATGAAGTGAGCCATCTTTGTGGCGTGTTTGCATGAGGCCATTGGCTCTGCCGGTTTTTTGAATCGATTGCAAATAAGCGTTAAGTTCTTCATGCTGCTGCTGAGGAGTGATCTCATGTAAACGATGCCCGATAAGGTCTTCCGGCTGGTAGCCTAATGCATGAGCGCCCGCCGTATTTACGGACATGAGTGTTCCATCCAGGTCATGCGTACACATCAACCCCTGAGAGTTTTCAAAGAATGAGCGGAACTTGGTTTCCGACTGATAAAGCTGAATTTCCTTTTTCTTTTCATCGGTAACATCTCTGGCAATGGCAAAAAGATAGCCCGTGGTAGGTTCGGGTGTTGCTACCCATTGAAGATGTCGGTAGGTGCCATATTGAGACCGGAAACGGTGTGTAAAATTAACACATGATTTGCCGGCGGCTAAGTGCTTAATTTCAAGTTTAGTTGCCTGTAAATCATCAGGATGGACCAACTCGAAAAAAGGTGTACGTAACAAATAGGCTTCATCCCACCCAAGTATCTGGCGAAAAGCCGGATTTATTTTTTTCAGGAACCCGTCGCTGCCCGCTACGAAGATCAAATCATTCGAGAGCGTAAAGAGATTCTCAAAATAGTTTATTTCCTGTTTTTGCCGGTGTTCAACAATCAGGTCAGTCGCCATTTCTCCCAGTAGTTTTAACGACTGCCGCTGGCTTTTGGTCAGTTTTCGGGCTGCACGGTCCAGCACGCAAAGTGTGCCTAAGGCATAGCCGTTGGGGTCAGTCAGTGGATAGCCTGCGTAAAACCGGACATGGGGATCTGACAGAACAAATGGATTCTCCCTGAATCGACTATCCTGCGTAGCATCTTCAACTTCGAATATGTCACTATCCAGAATAGCATATCGGCAAAAAGCAATATCCCGGCTCGTTTCTTTCGTGTCAAGTCCCACCTTAGATTTAAACCATTGCCGATGCTGATCAATCAATGAAACCATGGAAATAGGTACTTGACAAATTAGAGATGCCAGCTGGGTTAACCTATCGAATGCCTTTTCAGGCAGTGTGTCTAAAATTTGATACTGATGTAAAGCTTCTAATCGCTCATGCTCATTAAGTGGGAAGGCCATATCATTCAATTCAATCAATAAGCAATTAGTGAAGCATTTCTATGTTGATACGTTAAAGTTAATAAGTTGTTAATGAAAATTTAAAATTATATACTAATAAATAGAGACCGTTAGGCAGAATTAAGTATGATTATAGTCTAATTGGCTGGAGCGTGCTGACAATCAGTTACATATAGGAACGAATCACAATTTGCAGCACGAGATGCTACTAAATTAACGATTTACAGCAGTAGAACAGTGGTCATTCATTACCGGGCAAACCAGGCGATGTACACTGTTAACAATAGATAATTCGCTGTTTATCAGTACGATGCTAGGAAACGAATAGTGGTGCTCTCTGGTGGGATTTACCTGGATGTTTTGGTCCTTGGAAACGATGTACGGCATCCCGGTCGATCTATCAACGGTTTTGCCGATGGGCAAAGACGTATAAACAAACCCCAGTCAGTGACTGAGGTCTGAGTAACCTATAACTATTTAAATGTCTGAAAGTATCAGGCAACTTAGATTAGGTCAATAACATAAGGTTGAGTTGAGGATTTAATTAGCTCAATAAGAGATTTATCAACACGAACTGCTAGCATACAAAACCCTTAACCAATCGATTAAGGGTTTTGTATGCTAACGGGTATTTTGGATTGTATTCTTTGCAAAGCATTATTAAGTTATGCATAAAGAGTGCCCGAGGAACTGCTTATAACCCGAGTCCCGAAACTAATCAGTCTGCACGCATCAGAATCTGAATGGCTTTTTTTAAGGTATCGCGCTCCTGTTCCACTTTCCTGAGTTGCTGCTTCAGGTGGGCAATATGGTCAGTGCTTAATGCGTCAGCACTTATTTCGCCGAAGGCTGCCTGCTCGTCAACTACAACTGACTCCACCTGAGAGTAAGCCTCCAACCGTTCATCTAGAAATGGCGCTTTCTTCCTCCACTTATGAAGCGTAACCTGAGTTACGCCCATCAACTTAGCTAGTTGGCGAACACTTATGCCCCGATTAAGCTGTCTAAGCGCTTCAGCCTTAAACGTGTCGTCATATAAACGCCGTCCATCTACTTTCGGGCCGGAAGCCCTTGCCTGTAGACACCAACGACGAATCTGCAGGTTAGGTATGTTCAATAAGACTGCCACCTGTGCAATGCTCTTGCCCGATTTTAACAGCTCAAAAGCTTCCTCTTTGTCTTCATCCGTATAGCTTGTCGCGGGGGTATCAATGGCAGTTAGGATTTCCTGAATATCCACCTGATTTTTCCAGCGATGTCGTGAATCGATGACAACACCACTGCTGTCACCACCTAAACTAAGCTGTTGTCTGTTTTCCATCACTTAATGAGATGCCCTTTATGATTATTCCTCTATAGTGGTCAGTAGCTTAGAGCCCTGTTTATATCCGCGTTACTGTATAGAGTTGTCGCTGCACGTCTGGTAGCTAAATAGTCTCCATAGCTATATCAATCCAATGAGGATTAAATGGAGTGATGGTCGTTAACTATCCTATCTGACAACTCCTATTTTTTGAAATAGTCAATTTTGTCGGCATCTGTATTATTGCTAATATTTCCCTCTCCTCCGCTGCCACCCATTATAGTGGTGCTGACGGTTAGTGAACCCTGAGTGTTACCCGGCGTCAACACACCTGTAAGTCCAAACGATTTATGCCCATTACCCGCAATCACTTCGTTGGTGGTAAAGATGTAAAAATTGTCATTTGAGTTATTTAACGTCCATATATTGTTCTGGACGCTCTTACCACCAATAAAGACTGCGTTACTGTTAAAAGCCATAACCGCTAAGGGGTCTTTGGTTACATAGACCGTTATTAATGCATTGGTGGGCGTCGTTAGCAGATCAAACACATCAACCACGACGGTAAAGTCAGTGGTGCCGTACTGAGTAGTTGGTAGTGTGTATGTAATCGGAATCAGATCTGCCAGCAAAGGTGCCCCTACATTGGTAATGCTACTTTCATTTACTGCAATAGCGCCTACTGTTGAGAGCGCCCGCCCTTCAAGAGTGGTTGTATTTAAAACGATAGCTCCCTCGGCAACGATAGTGCCCTTAAAAGTAGACCCAGTGCCTAACGTAGCAGCGCCTAATATCTGAAAAAACACATTGGCTGCGGAAGCCCCATTCGTCAGCACAATACTGGAGTTAGTAGCCGTTACCAAGGCACTACTCAGCTTAATAATAAAAAGGCCTGGTCCACTTAACGTTAACGTTCCTGTCAGGGTGGAAGGGAGAGCTGTGTTCTGACAATAAACGCCTGACGTAAGGGTCTGACCCCCTAATTCGGGAGTTGCCAAAACTACTGTGCAGGGGGTCGCAACCAGTGAATTATAAGCCGTCACTACATCTGCCGCAGCGGAAGCAGAGGTCGGATCGCCTACATGACTTTGCCCCGTTATGGTTGCGGTGTTGAATCCACTATATAAACCATCATTGGTACCAAGGTCGCCTACTACTGTCGATGATCCGACATTAGACAAAGCGCCAGTGGCTGTGAATAAAGCGAAATTAGAGGCTGTTCCTAAATCAGGAGCTTGGCCTAAACTTACAGTCAAGCCTACAAGTAAGTGTACTGTTATTAAAGTAAGTAGTACGTTGATTTTCATTATCTCGACAATTAAATATGCAGTTTATGTAATTGCAAATATGGTTTACTAGATTGTCAAGTAATTTTATAATTATGAAAAATAGTTACATTATTCACACATTTTCGAGCGCGATACGTTTCTTATACTTAAGTTGTTTAAAAAAAGAAGGGGTCAAACCAGTGACCTTTTTGAATTGACTTGATAGATGAGCTACACTACTATAGTTTAGTTGGTAAGCTATTTGAGTAAGATTAATCTCATCATATAGTAGTAGTTCTTTTGCCCGCTCGATCTTGTGGGCAATAATGTAATGCTCGATTGTAAGGCCTGTGGCCTCTGAAAAAAGATTGGCTAGATAGGTATAATCATAATTAAGTTTCTCGCTAATGTAAATTGAATTTTTAGTTCTGGGAAGTTCGTGTGCGTAATGCACCATGTTTATAATAACGTTTTTTATTTTTTCAATTAGTATAGCTTTTCTGTCTTCCATCAGTTCAAGTCCTGAAGTTAACAGTTTGGTTCTAAGTATATTATATTCCTCGCTAGTAAGATTCTCTGCGATTTCTACCTCGCCTAACTCTACTATTCCGCTTTGTAGTCCAAGTTCATTCAAGGTTGCCTGCACAATCATTTTGCAGCGGATACTTACCATGTATTTGATGTAAAGTTTCATTTCATATTTTGAGAATGGTAGGGATGCATTAATACTCCGTGGGTAAGGTTACTGCAATATTGAGAATGGCAAAAATCCGTACGGCTTACTTTTTTGTAGATCAGTCTACTGTATCTATAACTAGTTTTTAGGTTATCTATACCGACCGTTAACCGCTGACATTTAATGTTCGCTACTTTGCTTAATAAATTTTGATAAATAAACCCAAAGATTAACTTGTAGGATTTATATCAATGAAATTGTATACGTGTAATTAGAATAATTAGCCAGACACAATCATTTTTTTGAACTCTACACTGCTAGCTTAACATTGGGAAGAATAATTTTTAACATCTAAGGCTACTAATAAAAGGATAGTCTAGCTAATAGATTCGGCCAATAATGATAGGTATACTATAGTTCAATTAGACGCTGGAATAAAGTCAAACCCAATTTTGAAAGGAAAGTGATTAGCATTAATCAGGCTCTTATACTTCCAGCCTGGATAATGTAGGCAGAAAAACAGGGATGTGTTTTCTACTCTGGGTTTTGCCTTATTGTTTCCTCCAAATCTTCGGCAAAGCGATTTGTAAGAAAATATTGTAAGTCCTTAGTGAATGAAGAATCGGCTGGACTTAATTTCTTAAACAAGTTTTCAACAGAAACCGGAACTTGATCAATAATCTTTTTTACCAACACAGTCTTCTCATCTGGTGACATTGAATCCCGTAGATATTCATAAGTTACTTTTGCCATTGCCTCAATTGTGCCGATTTTACCAATTAGGTTTGCTAATTCCTTTGCACTTAGAGTTACTGGATTGTTTGGATCTGGATTCATAGCTTTAGTTAAATTTGGGTTGCTCGACTAGCACTTAATCTTATAGTTGTCGCTGTTTTTGAGGAACAACCATTGATCGGTTTTACCTGTCGCTTTATGTGTCTCACCAGTGCTCGATTAGCTATCAAGTTTAAGGCCTTTTGTTATTAATAATAGATTTGCTAATGGTCAGATACATCAACACCGAAAAGTCAATGGGGTCCAAAAGAGTGGATCATAAGGATTAACCGGGTTGTAATTGGGGCAGACGTAACAGTTTAATTAGTTCTCTCCAGACGCTCTCAGTACGTATAAGTCAGGAGATAGTACTAGGAGAAGGGGCATCTGCACATTGAGATTAAGCTACGTGAGAGCTTTCATACCATCTTGAGTAGCGAGTGCAAAAACATCCTACGTATCTGTTGCTATGAATGGCTTTTGTACTCTCCTACTTGGTCATATATTAGTGGATTTAAAGAGCCAAAACTGTCAAGAGAAGACCAAGTTGTTTAAACATTCTAACATTACTAAAACTAAACTACTTATTGCGATAATAGTTTATTACTGTTTCTAAGCTGGTTCAATAAGATATGATTCATTTTAAACAAAAAGGATAGTAGTGACTGAAATGAAGCTTCCCACCTAGCCGATCCTTTCCGGATAATATTCAAATTTTAGTTGACAAGGCCTGTTGACTAAAGTTTGAGAAAGCGAATACGTAGCACGAGTGATTAAATAAGCATTAGCATTCAGTTCTAATGTGCTAGCTTAGTCAGGGCAGCCCAGTGCCATATTATTGTCACGAGTGGACTTAGTATCGGCCGGAATGGGACACTGACTACCTATACCAACTCAGCCAGACATCTGGAACCAGATTAAGCAAGCCGTATTGAAATGGCCCGATAAGCGGTTTCGCCAACAGGTAGTTTGGGGAGAAATGATAGAGATGTGTAAATCAGAGAGTAAACCAATGAAAAAAGCACCTACAAATGATATCGTAGGTGCTTAGTTATATTCGTGGGCCAGCCAGGGCTCGAACCTGGGACTTACTGATTATGAGTCAGGCACTCTAACCAACTGAGTTACAAGCCCTTTGCTGTTAGATTACTCTGGTTCAGCGATGCAAAATTACGAATTTTTTGGACATCAGCACAGAAGCCGCCAAATTTTCAGAACATAATCCTGCTAATTGGGTAATCCTGTCTAACTACCTTTGTTCGATGGCAGAGTCCAACAAGAAAAAAATTCTTAACGATCCCGTTTACGGATTTATCACCATTCCGAGCGACTTGCTCTTCGATCTGGTGGAACATCCTTATTTTCAACGGCTTCGGCGAATCAAGCAACTGGGACTTTCGGAATATGTGTATCCGGGGGCGCTGCATACACGCTTTCACCACGCGCTGGGAGCCATGCACCTCATGGGGGAAGCCATGAGTACCCTGCAAAGTAAGGGTCACTCGATTTCCAGTGAGGAGTGTGAGTCGGCTCAGATTGCCATCTTGCTCCACGACGTTGGTCACGGCCCGTTTTCACACGTACTGGAGTGCTGTTTGCTAGACAACGTACCACACGAAGAGATTTCGCTGCTGCTCATGCACGATCTTAACCGGCAATTCGGTGGAGCGTTGTCATTGGCTATCCGCATGTTTGAAGGAACGTATGAGCGGCCTTTTTTTCATCAACTTATTTCGAGCCAGCTGGATATGGACCGAATGGATTACCTAAACCGCGACGGTTATTATACGGGCGTTGCAGAAGGAGCCATTGGTGCTGAACGAATTATTAAAATGCTTGACCTGGTCGACGATCAACTGGTTGTCGAGGCTAAAGGAATCCTCAGTGTAGAAAATTTCCTGAATGCCCGGCGATTGATGTACTGGCAGGTTTACCTGCATAAAACGTCGATCTGCTGCGAGTCGATGCTAATCCAAATTCTCCGTCGGGCTCGGTTTCTTATCCGGCAGGCCGAGTCGTCGCACGAAGGTGCTGAGTCGATCTTTGCCCCGGATACGTTTAAGCTATTTTTGGGTGAGAGCATCTCGTTAGCTGATTTTCGGACCAATCGAACGTATCTCGATGCGTTTACTACGTTAGACGATTTCGATGTCTGGGCTTGTATAAAACAATGGGCGCTGCATAGCGATCCGGTGCTTTCGACAATCTGTCAGATGCTGCTTGATCGGAAACTATTTAAAATTATACTATCGACAGAGCCATTTGCGGGCGAATTACTGAATGAACTGGAGGGACAGCTTCGTCGGATAGGATTGCCGGACGACATACTGTCTTATTTTCTGGTCGAAGGTCAGGCGACGAATGCGGCTTATTTGCCTTCGGGTGATCGAATTAATATTAAACTGAAATCCGGTAAGGTGATTGACATTGCTGATGCTTCGGATCTGTCGAACATTCAGGTATTGACGACAATTGTTCGCCGATATTACGTTTGCTGGGCAAAAGATCTGGATAAAGTAAGGTTATAAAGGAAATGAAATTATGGGTTGCTGATACGTTAAAGCAACTGTTGATTCATCCATTACTACGTTGCCGCATCTGCCTTAATCACTATTTAAGGTTGTTTTATACGAAAAGTGCAATTTGTTAGTTACCTTAGCGCCCCGATCACTCGCTAAAAAAGAGTGTATTGCGACGGCCGTCATACGTATATGAAGTTTACAGTCAAGCAGATTGCCACACTGCTGGGGGGCGAAGTCGCCGGAAATGATACACTGGCAATCACCGGATTAGCTAAGATCGAAGAAGGGAAGCCAGGCGATATTTCGTTCCTGTCGAACCTTAAATATGAATCGTATCTCTATACGACACAAGCTTCGGCGGTCATTGTCGATCGATCGTTCGAGCCTAGAAAGCCGGTATTTTCTGCCCTGATTTTTGTAGAAAATTCCTACTCAGCGTTTACCCGCCTGCTGGAAGAATATCACAAACAACTGAGTTTTGCCCGGGTTGGTGTCGAACAGCCGTCTTATCTCGGCGAGAATTGTCAAATTGGTGAGCAGCATTACCGGGGCGCGTTTTCTTACATTGGCCGAAACTGCCAGCTTGGAAATAACGTTAAGGTACATCCTCATGCCTACGTTGGCAACAATGTTCGTATTGGTGACAACACGATTATTCATGCCGGTGCCCGGATTCTGGACAACTGCGTTATTGGCCAATATTGCGTCATTCATCCCAATGCGGTAATTGGCAGCGAAGGCTTCGGGTTTGCGCCCCAACCCGACGGTACATATAAAACTATTCCACAACTTGGAAATGTCATTCTGGAGGACTTTGTGAATGTTGGCTCCGGCACGACCATTGATTGTGCAACGCTGGGTTCAACTATTATTCGGACCGGGGCTAAACTCGACAACCTAATTCAGATTGGACATAATGTTGAGATCGGCAAACACACAGTCATCGCGGGTCAAACGGGTATTTCTGGATCGACCAAAATCGGCGATAACTGTGTTATTGCGGGTCAGGTCGGTTTTGCCGGTCATTTAACCATCGCCAATGGTACTAAAGTTGGGGCTCAATCGGGCGTAGGAAAAAGTATTGACGAAGAAGGAACAGCGATCAATAGTTCGCCTGCGTTCGGACTCAAAGAAAGCATGCGTTCCCTGGCTATTTTCCGGCGGTTGCCATCGTTGGAACAGCGGCTATCAAACCTGGAAAAGAAAAACGAAAGTGAAAAAAAGTCGTAAATAGGCAGTCGCTGGGTACGTATAAGAATGACTGGTACCTGTCGACTAATGACTGACGACTAAAGACGTATAATGAATACCAAACAACAGACGATTCAGAAGGCCGTTTCGGTATCGGGGGTGGGGTTGCACACGGGCGTTTCGGCAACGATGACGTTCCTGCCAGCTCCATCGAATCACGGCTATAAATTTCAACGTATTGACCTGCCAGGACAACCCATTGTCGATGCTGATGTCGATAACGTTGTTGACCTTTCGCGGGGCACAACCATTGAGCAGAGTGGTGCGCGTGTTCATACTGTCGAACATACACTGGCTGCGCTGGTGGGTTTACAGTTAGACAACGTACTGATTCAGCTAAATGGACCCGAACCTCCCATTTTGGATGGTTCGTCGATTCAATTTATTAACGCGTTACGTGAAGCGGGTATTGAAGAACAGAACGCTACGCGCAATTATTATGAGGTGACGGAATCGGTTCATTATCGCAATCCAGACAAAGATATTGAACTAGCTGCGCTGCCGTTGAATGACTATCGCCTGACAGTGATGGTCGATTACAACTCACGGGTTATCAGCAGCCAACATGCTTATCTGAATGATATTAGCCTATTCCCCGAGCAGATTGCGAACTGCCGGACGTTTGTGTTTTTGCATGAACTCGAAGCGCTCTATAAGCAGAATCTCATTAAAGGCGGTGATCTAACTAACGCCATCGTTATTGTTGATCGCGATGTTAAAGACGGCGAACTGGATTATCTGGCGGACTTGCTTCATAAGCCCAAGGTGAGCGTGAACAAGCAGGAAGGGATTCTGAACAACATTCAGTTGCATTATCCTAATGAAATGGCTCGCCATAAGTTACTGGATATGGTGGGTGATCTGGCCCTGATTGGTCGACCCATCAAAGCCCAAATTCTGGCGGCCCGTCCTGGTCATGCAGCCAACGTAGCACTTGCCAAAAAGATCAAGAAGCAGATTCACAAGAACGCAGCTAACCAGGTGCCTCAGTATGATCCAACACAACCACCCGTGCTGGATATTAACCGTATTTCGCAGTTGCTGCCCCACCGCTACCCATTTCAGATGATTGACAAAATCATCGCGCTGGATGAAAACAGCGTAGTGGGTATCAAGAACGTTACCATGAACGAGCCTTTCTTTCCAGGGCACTTTCCCGGAAATCCGGTTATGCCGGGCGTGATGCAGCTCGAATCAATGGCACAAACGGGTGGTATTCTGGTACTTAGTACGGTGCCTGACCCTGAGAACTATTGGCCGTTTTTGGTGGGTATTGAGAATTGCCGTTTCCGACGCAACGTTTTGCCTGGCGACACGGTAATCTTTAAATGTGAGTTTACCTCGCCCATGAAACGCGGTATCGTAAAAATGCAGGGCCGGGGCTACGTGAGCAACCAACTGGTATGCGAAGCCGACATGATTGCCAGTTTGGTGAAGAAAAAATGAAGTCGCTAGTGAACCGTCAATAGTCGTCAGTAATCCAACGACCACTATCGGCTAATGACTAACGACTAACGACTAAAAACAATGATTCAACCATTAGCTTATATTCACCCTGAAGCGAAAATCGCGCAGAATGTAGTTATCGAGCCATTTGCTATTATCCATAAAGACGTCGAGATTAACGAAGGCACATGGATTGGTTCGCACGCGGTGATTAACGAAGGGGCCCGTATTGGCCGCGACTGTAAGATTTATCCGGGAGCTGTTATTTCATCGACTCCGCAGGATTTGAAGTTTAAAAATGAATACACCCGCACGTTCATTGGCGATAATACAACCATACGTGAATATGCAACCATCAGCCGGGGAACAGAGGAGCACTGGAAAACCGAAATCGGTTCAGATTGTCTCGTTATGGCCTATGCACACGTAGCGCACGATTGCCGGATTGGTAACCACTGCATTCTGACTAACAATGTACAAATGGGCGGCCATGTCCACATGGGCGATTGGGCTATTATAGGTGGATCAAGTTCGGTGCTTCAGTTTACACGTATCGGCGCTCACGCCATGATTTCGGGTGGCTCACTGGTGCGTAAAGACGTACCACCGTTCACAAAAGCGGCCCGCGAACCATTGTCTTATGTAGGCATTAATTCGATTGGCCTACGTCGTCGGGGATTCGATAACGATAAAATCAACCAGGTACAGGAGATTTACCGCTATATCTATATGCGGGGCCTAAATAATGCAGATGCACTAACCCAGATCGAACTGGAACTGCCTCCGTCGGATGAGCGCGACGAAATCGTTAATTTTATTCGTGCGTCAGAGCGGGGTATCATGCGCGGCCCATCGTCGAATGGCGAAAGGGAATAAAGCGTACTATGTTGTGCGGGCGTTTCCGAACGAGTAATAGATAATGCTTATCCGTGGCCTGTGTCCCCACAGGCCATTTGTTTTATTGGCAGGTTAGTGGGGATACCGGCCACGGTGATGGACGTGCGATGCTGACGATCAACTGCAAACAAATTGGTAAGAAATATCGGAAGGAATGGATTTTTCGGCGTGTGAACTTATCTCTCACGGCCGGGACGAGTTACACGTTTGTGGGACCAAATGGCAGTGGTAAATCTACCTTGTTGCAGTTGATTGCCGGAAGTTTGCCCGCTACAGAAGGTAAGCTGACGTATAACGTATCGGGTAAAGATCTTGAGCCAGAGGACTGGTTCCGACAGGTTAGCATTGCAGCACCTTACCTAGAACTAGTTGAAGAGCTGACGCTGGACGAATTACTAGTATTTCATCAGACCTTCAAACCCTTCAAAGCAAATCTGACGCCCGAAGTCATTGCTGACCGTTTGTTACTGACGCACGCCCGGCATAAAGAAATCAAGTATTTTTCATCGGGGATGAAGCAGCGAGTTAAGCTTGGCTTAGCGTTTTTCTCTAATTCTCCGGTTGTTATCCTCGACGAACCAACGGCCAATCTGGACCGGCAGGGAGCCGCCTGGTACCACGACCAGGTTCGTCAACTCGCTCCTGATCAACTTTTACTAATCGGTTCAAACCAGCCTGAGGAGTACGACTTCTGCCCGAACGTACTGGATGTAATTCAGTGGAAATAGTTGTAACTTGAAAGAGTAAAATAGGAAAATTGTCCACAGCAACACGGAGAACATAGAGACAAATGTATAGCGCCGTGTTCTCCGTGTTGCTGTGGACAATGACCTTGTTTTGATTAACTCATCCACTTTCCATCGACCAATCGCCAGATGTGCAGGGGATTGGCGGCTTTTAATTCATCTGGCAGTAAGGCATCCGGGAAATTCTGATAGCAGACGGGTCGGGCGAATCGTAGAATGGCGTTGGTGCCGACGGACGTAGATCGCGAATCGGTTGTGGCGGGATAGGGACCACCGTGCTGCATGGCATGACTCACTTCCACGCCCGTTGGGAAGCCGTTGATGAGCAGGCGACCTACTTTCTGCTCCAGAATCTCCAGCAAATCAGTGTATTCCAGCAACTCATCGTCCGTGCCATATACAGTAGCGGTCAGGTGGCCTTCAAGCCCATTCGCGACCGCCAGTAATTGTTCACGGCTACTCGCTTCAACAATTACGCTGCTTGGGCCAAAAACTTCTTCGGCCAGGGCTGGATTAGCAACCAGGGCGTCGGCGGTGGTTTTTAGTAGGGTTGGCGTCCCGTGAGCAAAGCTTTCAACAGCCGTGGCCTGTGCCAGTACGTTAACACCTTCGGCTTCGCTTAACTTACCGATTCCTTCCGTAAACGCTCGCTGAATACCTTGTGTTAACATAGCCGCAGGCTGGCTTTTCGTAATCGTATTGCCTGCTTCCTGCAAAAACATATCCACTTCGGGCGATTGCTGAACGATGGCGAGACCTGGGTTTGTACAAAATTGACCAACGCCCAACGTAACGGACCCAACGTAACTTTGCGCCAGTACACTGCCTTTTTCCTGAAGTATTTTCGGTAGAAAGAAAACCGGGTTGGTACTTCCCATTTCGGCATACACCGGAATCGGTTCCGGACGGCGGGCGGCTGCATCGAACAGCGCTTTTCCACCCCGAAATGATCCAGTAAAACCCACCGCTTTAATAGCCGGATGATTCACAATGGCCATACCCACTGCTACAGTACGTCCCTGCACGATCGAGAACGTCCCAGCGGGCATACCGCAGATTGTAACGGCCCGGCTAATGGCTTCGCCGACTAATTTCGACGTACCGGGATGGGCTGGATGGCCTTTCACCACAACTGGGCAACCAGCAGCCAGTGCCGAAGCGGTATCGCCCCCGGCTACCGAAAACGCCAATGGAAAATTACTCGCTCCAAATACGCCTACAGGTCCTAGCGGACGTAGCATCTGCCGGAGGTCAGGGCGGGGGAGGGGCTGGCGGTCGGGGAGGGCTGTGTCAATCCGAGCATCTACCCAGGAGCCTTCGCGCAGATAGTCCGCGAAAAGACGGAGTTGACCCGTTGTGCGGCCGCGCTCACCCGTTAAGCGGGCCAAGGGTAAACCCGATTCGGCTTGGGCTCGTGTCAACAACTCATCGCCCAGCGCTTCAATTTCGGTAGCGATCTGCTCCAGGAATTTAGCCTTTTCAGCACCTGATTTTTTGCGGTATTCGCTGAACGCTTTCGCGGCCAACTCGCAGGCTTGGGCGACTTCGTCGGTAGTCGCTTCCTGAAAGAAACCGGGTAAAGCTTCACCTGTAGCGGGATTAATGCCTTGAAATGAGTCGATCGGGGACGTAGTGGTTATAGGTGCGTTAGTCATAACGGGTTAGATACAAATGCAGTAAGAATAAGGCAAAATTAGCCCGATTTACTTATGAAATGCCGCTTTACGCAAATCGATCTGGACTGAAAGCCGAAATCTCCATACTCTTTGTAGCGCCACTAATAAGCTCGCTAACCAGTTTGCCCGTTGCCGGGCCGAGACTGAGGCCCATCATGCCGTGTCCTGTGGCAAGTACTACATTATCGAACTTCTCGCTACGTCCGATATACGGCAGACCATCTGGTGAACAGGGCCTTAATCCCCGCCAGACAGTATCAACCACCGGCATCTCAACTGGGATGTCTGGATAGTATTGGTTAATGGACTGAACGATACCCCGAACCCGGTTCATGTTCACCTTCATATCTGTACCGGCCACTTCAAGCGTACCCGCAAAGCGCAGGTCTGATTCCATCGGTGTAGCCGTGGCGCGGGCTTCGAGCATAATGGCAGGCACACGTATGTTGTTCCCTACGTTCCGAAGCATAAAACTATACCCCTTGCCACCCTGCAACGAAAGGTTCAGCCCTAATTGTCGCGCAATAACCGGCGACCAGGCGCCACCCGCCACAACAACCTCATCGACCGAATATTCGCCCAGCGACGTTTGCACTGACTTAATGCGGGAGCCGGATTTCCCGAAACCCGTCACGGTATGATTCTCCAGGATTGTAATGCCTTTCTTTCGTAAAAAAAACAGTAATGAACGTATCAATTCTCCTGGGTTCAAATGGGCATCGCCGGGGAAAAGAATACCCCCGCGAACGTCAACCCGCGTGTTCGGCTCCAGCTCCTGAACCTGCTGTTCAGTAAGTACTTGTGCTTCAATACCGGCACGATTGGCCACGTCGGCTTCTTCGGCCATGTCGTGTTCGGCCGAGGCAGTTTTGTAGAGCATCAATAAGCCGCGTTCCTGCCACTCGAAGTCCAGATCACCGTTGGCTGCCAAATCCTGATACAGCGTTTTGCTGAGCAAACTAAGATCGCGCAACAGTGGAATGGATCGCTTAACGTGTTCGGGCGTGGAATGGCGATAAAATAACCATCCCCAACGTAGCAGATCGGCATTCAGGCGTGGTTTGACGTAGAACGGACTAGTCGATTTCAGCATCCATCGCATGCCTTTGGCAATCATACCGGGCTGGGCCAGTGGAATAATATGACTGGGCACGATCATTCCTGCATTCCCGAATGAAGCACCCTCGGCAATGGGAGCCTGGTCGAATAACGTAACGCGATGCCCCGCTTTGTGCAGATAATAGGCCGAACTAAGCCCAATGATGCCCCCGCCAACAATACCAATGTGTGACATATAAACAATAAGTGAAAGAGTGAATGAATGGGCCGGTCTTTCGCTCTTTTTATATGACCTGAAAACCAAATACGTATGGGTCGGCTTCGTCCAGAATGATGTGGTTGTAGCCATGAATTCGGGCCCAGCCTTCAATACTCGGTATAATGGCCGGATGACCAGCTAACTCTGTTTCGGCTTCGATACGTCCGTTGAAAATTGATCCAATGATGCTTTCGTGAACAAATACATCACCCGGCTTGAGTCGGCCTTGAGCGTACCATTGCGCCATCCGTGCCGACGTACCGGTGCCGCAAGGTGACCGATCAATGGCTTTGTCGCCGTAGAAAACGGCATTTCGGGCAGTTGAGGTGTCCTGGAGTGGTTTACCCGTCCAGAGAATATGGCTCAGCCCATTAATTGTCGGATTCTCTGGGTGCACAAACGCGTATTGCTCGTTCATCCGTTGACGCATAACCCGAGCCCAGGCAATGAGTTGTTCAGCTTTATAATGTTCCAGTCCGGGGAAGTTTGGCTGCGGATCGACGATGGCGTAGAAATTTCCACCATATGCTACGTCCACTGTCAGCGTGCCCAGATCCGGACAGTCAACGGTCAATTTTTCTGCTGCCAGATACGATTTGATGTTCGTGATTTTCACCGACGTAACTTTCTTACCTTCCTGCATGTACTCCGCCCGAACCAGTCCGGCGGGTACTTCAAGCATCAGTACACCCGGCGTTTTGGGCATGATCAGATTCTGCTCAATGGCGACGGTTACGGTGCCGATGGTCCCGTGGCCGCACATAGGCAGACAGCCCGACGTTTCGATGAACAGCACGCCCGCATCATTGGCCGGATCGGTGGGCGGGTAAAGAATACTCCCCGACATCATATCATGACCTCGTGGCTCAAACATGAGTCCTTTCCGAATCCAGTCATAATCGCGCAGAAAATGCTGCCGTTTTTCGCTCATGCTTTCGCCCTGCAAAAATGGAATGCTGCCGCCCGTAACGACACGTACCGGATTCCCACAGGTATGGGCGTCGATACAGAAAAAATGAAATTCGGCCATATGTAATGAGGACGGTCCGCCGTTGCGGTGGAAAACCGCGATTTATAGATTAGAATGTGCGGGTTTCCACCCGCATTAGATTAATAGGTCGCTTCGCCAGTGCCGTTTCGATAACGTTCAGAATCTGCTCGCGTTCAGCACCTATGAGCGGCAATCGGGGTGCCCGTACGTACTCCGAACCGATTCCTGTTGCTGTGGCGGCCAGTTTGATGTATTGCACCAGTTTCGGGTGAATGTCCAGTTCAAGAAGCGGCATGAACCAGCGGTAAATGTCCAGCGCTTCGGCAATCTGACCTGCTTTCGCCAGTTCATAAATGGCAACAGTTTCCGCTGGAAACGCATCGACCAGACCACCTACCCAGCCGTCACAGCCCAGTAACAGCGCTTCCAGTGCCAACGTATCGACACCGCCCATTAACTTAAACCGATTGCCAAACGCATTCCGCATCCGTGTTACGTTGGTGAGATCACGGGTCGATTCTTTAACGGCCTGAATATTGGGTAACTCCGCTAACTCCTCAAACATGGCTACGGTCGTCATGATTTTGTAGTCGTACGGGTTGTTGTATATCATGATTGGCAACGACGTTTCCTGCGCTACAGCCTTGAAGAACGTAACAGTTTCGCGAGCGTCAGCGGGGTAACGCATCGGTGGCAAGAGCATCAGTCCATCGGCTCCGTTGGTTTCTGCTTCGTGAGCGCGGGCAATCGCCTGTTTTGTCGCCTGTTCGGCAATGTTGATCAGCACCGGTACGTTCCCGTCGCAAACGGCCAGCCCCGACTTGAGGAGTTCGATTTTTTCCTCGTTCAGCAACGTACTGGCTTCGCCCAGCGAACCACCAATAATAAATCCGTGGACACCCGCTTCAAGTTGAGCGTGTAGATTCTTCTCAAAAAGCGGCAGATCCAGTTGGTCATCGGCCGTAAACGGAGTCAGGAGCGCGGGGTAAACACCTTCCCACTGTACAGAGACGTTCATACGTAGTAGCTGGTTTGACATTTGTTAGTCAAAGTTCAGTATTCTGTGAAAAAAGACATAGTTTGGAATTCGTCGGTTATGATACTATTTTCACTACATTGAGAATAGTAATGGATAAATAGCGTCAAATCCATACCAATGAAGCCTTTATTATTCAAAGTCCCTACGGTTGATGATCGATCCTTTCGGGTTGAGCAGGATGACTTGTCTCATTTTTACGGGCAGTTACACTTTCATCCGGAGATTCAATTGACACTAATTCTTGCCGGTGAGGGTACGTTGATCGCGGGAGACAGAATCGACCGGTTCAACCAGTATGATATTTTGCTGCTCGGCGCAAATTTGCCACACGTACTACGTAGTGATCCCGACTATTTCCAGCCCGATTCGATGTTACGTTCCCACTCCGTGTCTGTCCTATTTCGCCCTGATCAATTAGAAACGAATGTGTTGGGTCTACCCGAAACCCGCCATTTGAACCAACTTTTACAGGAAGCCCGGCATGGTGTCCGGCTACGGTGCCGGGAAGGCGATCAGCTCGCCAATCAATTGGAAGAACTGCCGGGACTGCGCCCTTTCGAGCAGTTCCTGAATCTGCTACGTATTCTGGATAACCTGATGACCAATCCCGCTCGGGAGGTTTTATCCGTAACGGCTTACGAACAGCCCCGACGGCCTGACGATCACCGTCGGCTGGAACAGGTGTTTTCGTTTATTTTTCAGCACTATGCCTCGCCGATCTCGCTGGACGATGTTGCCAACGTGGCTAATTTAACGCCGGGGGCTTTCTGTCGTTTTTTTCGACAACACACCCGGAAAACATTTTCGCACCTGCTCAACGAAGTACGGATCGAACATGCCTGCCGTCACCTGCGCGAATCGAAACAAACCATCAATCAGATTGCCTTTAGCTGCGGCTATACAAACCTGTCCAATTTCAACCGCCAGTTCAAAGAGATTACCGGTATGCCCCCGAGCGAATACATTCAACGGTATCATATGTAGGCCGTTCGTGGGCATTGGCTAATTTTATCTGTCGATTTCAAGATGCTTCCTTATCTTTGACAACAATATCCGACGAAACCAACTCGTTTGTTTCCATAACGACCACTGGTCTCAAACTCATCTATTTACCCGACTCGTTCGTATGCTATTGCTTCAGGTTCCGGCCGTCGACACCGCGGCCGCATCATTATCAGCCACGGCAGCTGCTCAACCCCAAAGTCTGCAATTGTTTGATTTGGTAGCCAAAGGCGGTTGGGTCATGATTCCCATCGCATTTCTATTCTTTTCTGCCCTTTATCTGATTTTCGAACGGTTTTTTGTGATCCGTTCTCAAACTAAATCGGATGCCAATTTCATTGACAACATCCGTGATCTGGTGGCGCAGGGAAACATCAAATCGGCGGAGTCGTTTGCCAAGAATCAACGTACCGCCATGGGACGAGTATTCGAGAAGGCCATTGGCCGTATCGGTTCGCCCATTCGGGAAATCGAAGGGACCGTCGAAACGGTTGGGCAAATTGAACTATCCCGATTGGAGCGTAATATGGGCTATTTGGGGATCATTGCCGGTATCGCCCCCATGATGGGCTTTATCGGGACAATTTCGGGGATCATCCGTATTTTCTACGACATCTCACTTTCCGACAATATCAGCGTCGGCATTATTGCCGGTGGTTTATACGAGAAAATGATTACGTCGGGAGCCGGTCTGATTGTGGGGGTTATTGCCTACACGGGCTATCACTTGCTGAACATGATGATTGAGCGATTCACACTGACGCTCGAAATGAACGCGTTCGAGTTTATCGAAGTCCTTCAGAAACCCACTGCCGAACCGGCCCGGATGCGGTAAAAAAAGTCATCAGTTGACAGTCGTTCGTCAATAGTATAAATACACTACTGACGACTAGCGACTAGTCACTAACGGCTACTATTTATGAAACTCAGACGAAAAACTAAGTTTGCTGCCGAAGTCGCGACGTCCTCGCTGAACGACATCATGTTTTTTTTGCTATTGTTCTTCCTGATTATTTCGACAGTAGCCAATCCGAACGTCATTAAACTGATGCTTCCCAAAGCCGCGTCGACGCAGCAGTTGAGCAAAAAGCAGGTGACGCTGTCGGTAGACGAGAACAAACAATATTTTATCGATAAGAAGCCGGTTGATCCGGCGAATCTGGAGACCGAACTTAAAACGATGATGGCGGGTATTGCTGAGCCTACCGTTGTGGTGCGTTTCGACAAAACGCTAACCGTTCAGGATTTAGTAGACGTATTACAAACCGGCGCCAAGCTGAATATTAAAATGGTGATGGCTACCTCGAAGTAAATCTGAGCCGGGATTTTTAGGATTTTAAAGATCAACTCGATTTAAAGCCGATGCGAATTGCATTGGCTTTTTCTTTTTATAGTACATCGCGTTTTAAACCGGTTTTATCTACCATAGAGCTATCAAAACTGCCCATTCATTACGTCAGATGTCGACATAACAAATGGGCAGTTTTGGGTGATAGCCTGTCTTCTAGTCCAAGCCGGGCGGCCGTTGCCGGGAGGAGTTGGGGTAAACGATCTAAAACCGGAAGTTCAGCTTGCCGAACCAATACGCACCGTTGATACCCATTTGAACGGGGTCCCAGGCGCCACCCGACTCGGTGAGGTCGGCGCGGTGCATATCGGGATACACGTTCAAAATGTTCGACCCACCAATCGACAAACCAACCTGTGGCGTAAAGCGATACGAGACGGATAAATCAGTAGTGACTTTAGGTTTGTATATATCAAGTTCATCTGACTTGTAACTCCAGTTGGCCAGTTTCACTTCGCCAAAACGAACGAAACGTAGCAGGAAAGCCCACTTATTGATGCTGTAATCAATCGTCAGGTTCATTTTGGATGGCGGAGCCGATGCTTTCACGAAATAGTACTCCCGCAAGTCAAAATAAAGGTCTTTGTAAGGCTTCAATTTGGCGTTCGTATTGACGCTGGTCGTATCTAACGAATTGAAATTCATGCCCAACGACGTATTCAAACGACCATTGCCTAGTTGCGTATGGTGTGCTAATACGATGTCGATCCCACGTGTCCGGGTTGAAATGGCATTTGTGAAAAATTGAACCCGGCTCACATTCAATGCCTTTAAGGCGTCAGAAATTGCCGGCAGATCATCACTGAATTGCCCTGTTAAAACAATTCGATCCTTAATACGAACGTAATATGCATCGACCGTCAGCGAAAAACCGCTGCCTAACTGACTTGTAAAGCCTAAACTGGCATTAAGCGAGGTCTCCTGTTTGAGGGGCGGAACGCCCAATGCCTGCGTAATAGCACTACCGCTCTGCGCAATCTGAACCTGTACCGCCTGACCGCCAACGAAGTTCGTGATGGTTGAATTGAAATAAGTCTGCGCCAGCGACGGAGCCCGGAAGCCTGTGCTCAATGTACCACGTAGCATAAACGCGGGACTAATTGTTAGACGGCTCGATAATTTTCCATTCAGCGTACTGCCGAAATCGCTGTAGTTTTCATAGCGTGCAGCCGCGCCAACCATAAAGGCTTTTGTAATATCGATTTCGCCATCGACGTATAGGCCCAGGTTTGTGCGACTTTTATTCAGTTCATTACTCGGTTGGAAGCCAGGAAATCCTTGTGAACCAGCAGCTTTTGTAATGTCGTATGCGCGATACGACGCTTCTTCGCCCGCAAAAATCTTGTAGTCCTCATACCGGAATTCTGACCCAAAAGCGATGTTCAGTCCTTGCAGCGTATTCTTATAGAAACGGGTAAAGTGCAAACCCGTTACGTTCTGTTGCAACTGAAAACCACCTGCATTGAACTCACGGGGCGAAGAGGGGCCCATCGATGCATTGAGCGTATTCTTAACGCCATAATCGAAACGATTCGACCCAAAAATATTGCCAAAATCTACGTTCCAGCCACGAAAATTAGTACGTACCCCAGCCGCGAAGGTGCCATCAAGAATCTTGCTGGTGATAATTGGATCGAACCCATCCGGATAGATGGACGGAATATTCCGGTCGCTGTCGGCGGCACGCGTCCAGGCATAGGCATCACCCTTGCGCGCATTTATACCGCCAAATGCATAGATATTCGTATTCGTCGTAAGCGGAATCTGGGCGTTGGCATAGAACGATGAGTTCGTAATTTTCGAATCACCGTACTGGCGCCGTTGAAGCGTTGAGTCGATACCGGGTGTATTGGCTCGGTTTGTATGATCGCGCTGGTTATAGTCGCCCGTTACGTTGAGGAAGCCAGTTTTACCGATGCGCCAGCCGTAGTTGGCATTTACATTTAGATTACCGCCGTCAAATTTCTGGTTGTCGAAACGGTATTTGGCTTGATAAGCACCATAGTTGACATTGGCCGTCAGTTGATTCGTGCTTGTTTTCAGAACAATATTAATAACTCCGGCAATAGCATCGGAACCATATTGAGCTGCCGCGCCATCGCGTAGAATTTCAATACGTTCGATCGCTGCCGCCGGAATTGTGTTCAGGTCAGTTCCCGTATTACCTCGGCCGCGTGTGCCAAACAACGTAACTAACGATGACTGGTGCTGGCGTTTGCCATTAATCAGGACCAGTGTTTGGTCAGGGCCAAGCCCGCGCAGGGAAGCCGGGTCTACATGGTCGGCACCATCAGAGCCG
Organism: Spirosoma endophyticum; assembly: GCF_900112365.1. Classification (GTDB taxonomy): domain Bacteria; phylum Bacteroidota; class Bacteroidia; order Cytophagales; family Spirosomataceae; genus Spirosoma; species Spirosoma endophyticum. Next base: position 566,732 of record NZ_FOLQ01000003.1, read on the forward strand.
GTTTGTCGGTTAGAGTTGAAAGATGGGGCCACAAATTGCAGTAACTGGTTTACATCCAACTGCCCCATTTTCGAGGTCACCTGCCGTACGTCAATGATGTCAATTGGTGCGGGCGAATCAGTAACGGAGCGGTTCAAATTGCGCGACCCTACTACCATGACTTCGCTAAGGCTGGTCTGCGTAGGTTTAAGTGCCAGATTTACGGTTGTCGTACCAGAAGCTTCTACGGTAACTGCCTGATCGAGGGATTCGAAACCTATCGAACTGATACGTAATGTATAAGGTCCCGGTGTCAGCTTCAGGGAGAAATCACCTTCACCATTTGTGGTCGTGCCAAGTTGCTGGCCAACAACTACGATCGTTGCGCCCGGCAATGGGCTTTTAGTTGATTCGTCGGTAACACGACCACGTATATTCTGTGCAAAAGCTGTTGCTGATAGCAGCCAACAGATAGCTAAAACGTTGGTATTCATTCAGGAAAAACTATGGGGATGAAAAATTAGGTAAAACGCACTACTGGATTAGACGGAAAATTAAAAAGCGCGTTACTTCAATAGCAACGAAAGGCTGCAAACAGTAGGATGTTCTGTGCTTGCTGATTTAGGGATGGCAAAAGTAATGCTTGTTCCTTTTATTAATAGTAAATTAATTATAAAAAAGCACTTCTCGTTACGTCTGCTCATGGGTTATTATGACTCCGTTATAAATCAATCTAATGGACTTTATAGTTTATAACAAAAAACTTCAATACATCATGTTAGCCGACTACACTGAAGCCGCCGTTTGCCATGTCGATGATCTTGTTGATGGTGAATTAAAAGAAGTTCGCGTGGGCGATACGGATGTATTGCTGGCCCGTGCCGACAGCCAATATTATGCGCTTTATCCTAAATGCTCTCATTATCAGGGTCCTTTAGTCAAAGGCTTGCTCAATGGCCATCGGCTCGTTTGCCCCTGGCACAATGCCTGTTTCGATATTCGAAACGGGCATCGGCTGGAGGCTCCGGCTTTAAATGGATTGCCCACGCATGAGGTACGTATTGAAGGTGATCAGGTGTTTGTACGCCTAACGACGGACAAAGAAAGCCTGGAGAATCCAATGGCTGCGCCTGATGAAGCTAATCTGGAAACGTATGTTATTGTTGGCGGTGGAGGAGCCGGAGCCTTTGCTGCTGAAGGAATGCGTGAAGGTGGGTTTACGGGCAAAATCGTGATGTTTACTGAAAGTCAGGAAGGTCCGTATGACCGGCCGAACTGCTCGAAAGATTACCTGCAGGGCAAAGCTCCCGATGAGTGGATGCCGCTACGTTCCGAGGAGTTCTACCAGGATTATGGCATCGAAGTTCGTACGAATCAGCACGTAACGGCGCTTGATCCGACGACAAAACGAATTGAACTGGCTTCCGGCGAGACACTCACGTATAATAAAGCGCTCGTTTGTTCGGGAGGAAAACCGAATCCGTTGCCAAATCCAGGCGGAGATCTCAAGGGAGTTTATTTACTACGTAGCCTGCACGATAGCCAGACGTTGCGCGAACTGGGGCAACAAGGTAAGCGCGTAGTCATCATCGGCAGCTCGTTTATTGGTCTGGAAGGCGCCATGAGTCTGCGGAAGCTCGGCAGCGACGTAGACGTAGTGGGCTTGGAAAAAGTACCCTTTGAAAAAGCGCTGGGTGCTAAAATTGGTCGGGTTGTGCAGGGGTGGCATGAAAAAGAAGGTATCCGGTTTCACTTAGGTCGTAAAGTTGATCATCTGGAGGGTGATGGGGCGGTTAATGCCGTCGTCCTCGACAATGGCGAACGTCTCTCTGCCGATTTTGTCTTACTGGGGTTAGGTGTTAAGCCACGTACTGAATTTTTGAAAGACGTCACGTTAGAAAAAGATGGTGGCGTTAGAACAGATGCACATTTACAGATTTTCGATGATTTGTATGCGGCTGGGGATATTGCGCATTACCCCGTAGCTGACGGATTGCACCGCATCGAACACTGGAAAGTGGCAGGCCAGCAAGGACACGTAGCGGGTTTGAACATGGCGGGAAAGGAAGAACTGTATGAAATGGCTCCTTTTTTCTGGACCAATCAGCAGGGCAAGCGGATCAATTATGTTGGTCACGCCACACAGATAGAGGAGATTATTTATGATGGTGATCCCGAAAAAGATGATGCCTTTCTCGCACTTTATGTTCAGAATGGGCAGATAAAAGCGGCAGCCGGACTTAAGCGCGATCAGGATATAATTGCCATTCGCGAGTTGATGCAGGCAGACCGTATGCCATTACCCGAAGCTGTCCGGCAGGGGGTAAAGTGGGTAGAGATGCTGAAAAAAGCCTGATTCCGCCGAAACGTGTTTACATTTGCAGCCAAACCGTGCGAAATCCTGGTTTGGTTATGACGCATCAACTTATACTCAAGAAACCGCTCGCTTTTTTCGACCTCGAAACGACCGGAATAAATATCGCCAAAGACCGCATTATTGATATATGTGTCATTAAAGCGTTGCCCGGTGGTGAGGTTGTTAGTAAAACACAACGTGTGCATCCCGGCATGCCGATCCCGCTGGAGTCGAGCATGATTCATGGCATCTATGACGATGATGTGAAAGATGCGCCCCCCTTCAAATCGGTCGCCCGGACATTGTCGCAGTTTCTCGATGGCTGCGATCTGGCGGGTTTCAACTGTAACCGTTTCGACGTACCACTGCTGGTCGAAGAGTTTTTACGGGCCAACGTGGACTTTGACATGAAAAATCGGCGACTAGTGGATGCGCAACGAATTTTTCACCTGATGGAACCCCGAAATCTCTCGGCTGCTTACCGCTTTTACTGCAACAAAGAATTGATTGGCGCACACGGTGCCGAAGCCGATACCATTGCTACACTCGAAGTGCTTGATGCTCAGGTACAGCGTTATATGGGTATGGTTGCCAAAGCCGATAGTGGTCAGGAAGTTATTTTCGATAACGATATCGACATGCTACATAGCCTGACCGCCAACAAAAATGTTGACCTTGCCGGTCGAATGATTATCAACGACAAAGGTGAAGAGGTCTTTAACTTTGGGAAACACAAAGGCTCACCTGTGCTGGATGTATTAAAAAAAGAACCTTCATTTTACGATTGGATACTAAAGGGCGAATTCCCGCTTGATACTAAACGTCGGCTAACTGAAATTCGACTACGTATGTTCAGTAATGGACTGACTAGTTCCAGTAAGCGATGATCAACTTATCGTATTAGTTGTTGGACAACCAACGTTTTGGTACCTTCTTGTCATTATAGACAAATTGACATTAAAAACAGATTTAGATCGCCTGATATTTCGTCGATCAGGAGGGGAGTCGGAAAACACCTTTCCTCCAATAGCGAATAATCTTTACCTTTGCGACACTTTCTATTAACCGGCAAGCCATGCAACCCACGCAGGACGTCCTCATTCCGGAAGTCATTCAACAAATACCGCTTACGTATTACCTGATTCTCAGCACCGCACTGTTTGTTATCGGCATCATTGGTGTATTGACCCGACGTAACGCCATTATCATATTCATGTCCATTGAGCTGATGCTGAACGCTGTCAATTTATTGTTGATTGCCTTCTCGTCGTATCGTTCCGACTCAGCCGGGCAGGTGTTCGTCTTTTTTATCATGGCCGTTGCTGCCGCTGAAGTGTCAGTTGGCTTGGCTATTATTGTCATGATTTACCGGAATACCCGCTCTATTGACGTGGGCTTACTTAACAAATTGAAATGGTAAAATAAGGTGTTAGTCGATAGTCGCCGGAGCAGAAGAATCCACGGCCAACTATTGACTATCAACTGCCGACTTTATTGACTAACGACTGATGAAAATAGAATTACTCTGTGCGTTAATTCCACTCTTTCCGCTGATTGGCTTTCTTATTAATGGCCTTGGCTTTCGCCGGGTACCCAAGGGTCTGGCCGGAACTATCGCGACGGCGGCTGTATTGGCGTCGTTTGTGGTATCAATAATTCTGTTCAGATCCTTCGTCAGTACTGAGCAAGCGCAACCTATCGTTGCGACGCTTTTCGACTGGATTAGTGTTGGCGATCTGCATATCAATTTCTCCTTCCAGATCGACCAGTTATCATTGTTAATGTTGCTGGTCGTAACAGGCGTTGGTTCGCTGATCCATCTCTATAGCATCGGCTACATGAGCCACGATGAAGGGTTTGGTAAGTTCATGTCCTTCCTGAACCTCTTCATATTTTTCATGCTGCTGCTGGTGATGGGGTCAAACTACGTCATCATGTTCATTGGCTGGGAGGGCGTTGGTCTGTGCTCCTACCTGCTCATTGGCTTCTGGAACAAGAATATTAGCTATAACAACGCGGCCCGTAAAGCCTTCGTCATGAACCGCATTGGTGACCTGGGTTTTCTGCTGGGTATATTCATGCTGATCAATACGTTTGGTACGGTTGAATATCTGGATATTTTCAAGCAGGCGACAAGTCTGGAAATTGGTGATAAAACGGTTCTGGCCATTACGCTTCTATTGTTCGTTGGGGCGATGGGGAAATCGGCGCAGATTCCCTTATATACCTGGCTTCCTGACGCGATGGCGGGTCCTACACCCGTATCAGCGCTGATTCACGCAGCCACAATGGTAACGGCTGGTATCTACATGGTCGTTCGTTCGAACGTACTGTATACTTTGTCTCCGCTTACGCTCGAAATTGTTGGAGGAATTGCTATCGCAACAGCGTTACTGGCGGCTTCCATTGGTCTGCTGCAAAACGACATAAAGAAAGTGCTGGCCTACTCAACAGTTTCGCAGTTGGGTTATATGTTCCTGGGTTTAAGCGCAACGGCCTACACCGCGGGCATGTTCCATGTTATTACCCACGCGTTCTTTAAGGCACTGTTGTTCCTTGGTGCGGGTAGTGTTATCCACGCTATGTCTGACGAGCAGGATATTCGCAAGATGGGTGGCCTGCGAAAAGCGTTACCCATTACGTTCGTTACGTTCCTGATTGGAACGATTGCTATTTCGGGTTTGCCACCCTTTGCCGGATTTTTCTCAAAAGATGAAATTCTGGCGCATGTTTTCGAGCATAACAAGTTGCTGTGGGCGTTGGGTGTTCTGGGTTCCGGCCTGACTTCTTTCTACATGTTCCGCCTGTTGTTCCTGACCTTCTTCGGTGAATTCCGGGGAACAGACGAGCAGAAGCACCATCTCCACGAGTCGCCCAGCAGCATGACAATTCCGTTGATTGTCTTAGCTATTTTGTCGGCTGTTGGCGGAGCGCTCAATCTGCCAGGTGATGGCTGGCTCGGCAAGTTTATGGCTCCTTTGTTTGAAGGGTCACGGCAAGTTAGTCCAGAGGCATTTGCGGAGTCGACCATTGAGCATAGCACAGAATATATCCTAATGGCGGTTTCGGCGGGTGTAGCCTTACTGGCACTCATTATCGCCTATGTTATGTATATCAGCCGGCAGGTCGTTCCGGCTCCAGAAACAGAAGAACGGTCGCTACCCGAGCAGGTCGTTTATAACAAGTACTACGTAGACGAACTATACGAAGCGATCATTATCCGGCCAATTCGTGGTATGGGCGATGCGCTGTATAGTTTCGGTGAAGGTCTGATTGACGGAGTTGTAAACGGCGTTGCCTGGCTTGTCCAGAAAAGTTCGGCACAGTTGCGGCTACTGCAAAGTGGGTCTATCGGCTTCTATGTCCTGGCGATGGTCGTGAGCATTGTCGTCATCTTTGCCTTGCGCTTTTTCATCCGGTTATAAGGTATATACATACAACGCGGTAACTTGTCTTTAGACCGGCATTTCGGTCATAAATCATTAATTGGTACATGCTTACACTATTTCTGATTCTTTTCCCTGTCGTAGCGGCTACCCTGATTCTGATAATTCGGGGAGAACGGATAAAACAGCTGGCTTTAGTAGCCGCGCTGGTTGAGTTGGTTCTTGCCGGGTATGTTTTTTGGAAATTTCGGCCAGATACCAGTTCTCAATTTGGTTTTGATTATCCCTGGATCAACTCAATGGGTATTCGCCTTAGTGCTGGTATTGACGGCATCAGCATTCTATTGGTATTACTAACGGGCCTGCTGGTTCCGTTCATTGTACTCTCGACCTTTAATCGGTCGTATAAGCAACCTGCTACGTTCTACGCGCTGATGTTGTACATGCAGGCGGCACTGATAGGCGTTTTCACCGCTCGTGATGGGTTTCTGTTCTACTTCTTCTTTGAAGCCGCGCTGATTCCGATTTATTTTCTGGCTGCTATGTGGGGTGGCGAGAATCGTATTCCGGTTACGTTTAAATTCTTCGTTTATACGATTTTTGGGAGTCTGTTTATGTTACTGGCTTTGGTCTATCTATACTACCAGACACCCGCTACTAATGTATCAGCCCATTCAGCCGCCATTGTTGATCTGTATAAACTGAAACTTACCCCCGGCGCGCAAAATTGGGTATTCTGGGCCTTTTTCATTGCTTTTGCCATTAAGATGCCTGTATTCCCATTTCATACCTGGCAACCCGATACGTATGTTGAATCGCCAACTCCTGCCACCATGCTACTGGCCGGGATCATGCTTAAAATGGGAGTTTATGGCTTGATTCGATTTATTCTACCCATTGTGCCATTGGGGGTTGAAACGTGGGGAAAAACGGCTATTGTTCTGGCAGTCATTGGTATTATCTATGGTGCTATCATCGCCATTCGTCAGCGTGATATGAAACGACTGATTGCCTACTCGTCGTTTTCGCACGTAGGACTGATGGCCGCTGGTGTATTCTCGCAAACCGAAACCGGGATGCAGGGGGCCTTGGTGCAGATGCTGGCACACGGGATTAACGTAGTGGGCCTGTTTTTTGTGGCCGACATAATTTTCTCCCGTACGAACACCCGCCAGCTTGACCAGCTTGGTGGTATCACGCAATCAACCCCCAAATTGACAGTCTACTTTATGATTATGCTGTTGGGCAGCGTGGCCTTGCCGCTCACGAATGGCTTCATTGGTGAGTTTCTGCTGCTACATGGCGTCTTCACATATAATCATTATCTGGGATTAGCTGCTGGGTTCACTATTATTTTCGGTGCGGTCTATATGCTTCGTATGTTCCAGAAAAGTATGTTCGGCCCTACCTCATCTCGCACGCAATCCTTTGCCGACCTGACTACTTCTGAAAGCTGGGTATTTATTCCACTTGTTGTTATGGTGTTCTGGATTGGTATTTACCCACATACGTTTTTAAAAGTAACCGAACCTGCTGTCGCCAATTTGATGAAATATATTGGTACCACAGCGGTGTCCATGAAGTAAAGTTCAAGCGACATTGAGCTTGAAACGTCAAACATTGAATTAAAAAAATATGCTTCCCATCATTCTATTATCGGTTTTTGGTATTGGGTTATTGTTTCTTGGCTTCATGAAGTCGAGGGCGGTGCTGTTACCAGCTGCGTTGTTTTTTTTGCTTGTAACGCTGGCGGTTAACTTCCTAGACTGGAATAAGAACTATCTGTACTTTAACGATATGATGCGGACTGATAACCTGTCAATGGTATTTACGGCCATTGTATTAGGTTCGGCGTTTCTGGTGATTGCCTTATCAGGAAGTTTTATGGAGAGTGAGGAAGCCCAACCGGCTGAATATTACGCTCTTATATTGTTCTCGTTGGTAGGTGCTGTAATGATGATCACCTTCGAGAACCTGATCATGTTGTTCGTTGGGGTTGAGATTCTGTCGGTGGCGATGTATGTACTGACTGGCAGCGACAAGCGCAATCTGCGTTCGAACGAAGCCGCGCTGAAGTACTTCCTGATGGGTGCTTTTACTACGGGTATCATGCTGTTTGGTATGGCTTTGCTCTATGGTGCAACCGGCTCGTTTACCGTTGCTGGCATTGGAGCCTATGCCGCTAACCCGCAGGCAGGACTTTCCCTGTTGCTCTATGTCGGTTTTTTGATGCTATTAATTGGTCTGCTCTTTAAGGTATCGGCAGCTCCGTTCCATTTCTGGACACCTGATGTTTACGACGGCGCCCCAACGGTTTTTACAGCATTTATGTCTACAGTGGTCAAAACGGCTGGTTTTGCTGCTTTATTCCGATTGCTGTACGTGTCGTTCGATGGGGTTTATTCGTTCTGGTGGACAATTCTTGCCATCATTACAGCCATTACGCTCGTGATCGGTAACATTACTGCTGCTTACCAGAACAGCTTCAAGCGGATGATGGCTTATTCCAGCATTTCGCATGCGGGCTATCTGCTAATCGGTTTGGCCGCACTAGGTGCACAAACCAAACAGGCTATTGTCTTCTATTCGTTAGCCTATTCCGTGGCTACAATCTCGGCTTTTGGAGTGCTCCTGTTAGTGGCTCAGCAACGTAGCTCGCAGACATTATCCAGAGAAAGTACATCGGCCGAAAGCTTCGACTCATTCAATGGTCTGGCTCGGCAGAATCCAATGTTAGGTTTTGCCATGACAGTGTCAATGCTATCGTTAGCTGGTATCCCGCTAACGGCCGGTTTCTGGGGTAAATTCTACATGTTTTCAACCGCGGTTGAGCGAGGCCAAATCTGGTTACTAGTTGTAGCAGTACTTATGTCGGCGGTTGGGATTTATTATTACTTCCGGGTTATCATTGCTATGTATTTCCGGAATGGCGCCACAGAACCAATCCGGGTAGCTCCTTTTTATCAATATATATTACTGATAGCGACTATTTTAACGTTGGGCTTAGGTATCGCTCCTGGGTTATTACAGGGCCTTTTCTGATAAATCAGTCACTTATATTTATACCGTACCCTAAGTTATCATCTATAGTGACATACACCTTTGCATCCTAGGTCGTACTTTTGAGATCTTAAATAACCAATTAATAAATAAACTTAGCGCTTCTTATCCGGTAAAAAAGTGAACGTGAGCAGTATCGAACAGCCTAAACAAAGAGACTTTAAGGACTTTTTCTCGTTCTTTCTAACAGCCTTGCTGGGAGCGTCTATTAATTTTATTAGTCGAATCTTCTATCGGGAATTCTTTGATTTTGATACGAGTGTGCTATGCGGATACCTTACCGCCACTGTATTGACCTTCCTGCCAACTAAGAAATATGCTTTTGCGGCTGGTAAAACGGGTAATACAGGTCGTGAAGCGATCAAATTTCTTGGCATATCTCTAGTTGCCCTGGTTGTACAGGTATATGTAGCCCAATTTACACTAGAGTGGATTGCAACTCCTCTATTTCCTACACTCGGTAAAATCTATCGGGAAACGGGTTCCCATGTGGTTGGTATGGGTTTTAGTTTCCTGGCCAATTATTTTGGCCATAAACTATTAACCTTCCGTAGTACGGGCTTTTACGATAAAATTCGTTCACGCTCATCCAAGCAAGAAGAAGAACAGCTTTAACAGCTCGTTGTTATCGTCCCTTTATTCACAATTCAAATAGTATTTTTTTGGTAAAGATCTGCGCCTGTAGCTCATAGGTGAGGTAATAGATTGTATTAATTGAAAAAAACCTATATTTGCCCTGAAACCTAAAATATCACTACAAAGGGTAATGAAAAAAATATTCACTGTACTGTTCGTTGGCAGCATGCTAACATTTGCTGCTTGCCAAAGCAAACCTAAGACGGAAGAATCTACGACCGATTCGACAGCCGTAATCACAACAGACACTGCCGTTATTGCCACCGATTCGTCAACTACCGTAATGACTGAATCTGATACGACAATGATTCCTGATAGTGCGAAAAAGTAAGTCTCGCTTATTTCAAATAGTCCAAAAGAGTCTTATCTTGTATGAGGCTCTTTTTTGTTTCGATTTTGACCAACGTTTTCACATCACATTGTCCACCTGCTTCGGTGGCCTATTGCCAACAGCTCTGGCAACACTATCAATTCAAATTTCTGGTTGCTAAACCACGCCGAACGCGCTTGGGCGATTTTCGGGTGTTGCCGCATAATCAGACGCAGATAACCGTGAATGCGAATTTGAATCCTTACGCATTCCTGATTACGTATGTCCATGAAGTAGCTCATGCTGCTGTTAATCGGCAGTATATAACACAACGGCAAGTGACCCTGCGTGGCGTTCGTTTACGCAGACCGTTACCACATGGAAGAGAATGGCAAACGGCTTTTCAGAGACTCATGCAGCCTCTTCTGAACGAAGCCGTTTTTCCAATGACTATTTTACAACCTCTCCGGCAATACTTGACAAAACCGGCTGCTACAACCTCTGCAAGTCCTGCGTTAATGCTGGCTTTACGGCAATTGGATACCAGTCCGGTAGCATCTGTGGGCGAAAGTCAGGTATTGCTACGTGATGTGCCTGAAGGAGAGATTTTCCAATTGGCAAAAAAGACCTATAAACGAGGTACGTTACGCCGTACTCGAGTCGTTTGTAAAGAACTATCGTCGGGGAAATCGTACGCAATTCTGGCTCATGCCTTAGTGTCAACAATAATAAATGATGAATGATAAATGCAGAACAAAAAATGATTTATCAGTGAATGAGAAGAGAGTAAGGAGGAATAGGCTGTTCTACTTACTTATCATTCATCATTTATCATTCATCATTTTTCCATCAACGGCGCAGTCGGTTTTACGAACAGGAGACTGGGTGAAAATCGGCGTTACGGCATCTGGTGCTTACCGACTTACCCCAGCACAATTGGCACAGGTCAATCCCGCTTTTGCCACCGCCGATCCACGACGATTTCGACTGTATGGTAACGGAGGAACTACCCTGCCTCAACCCAACGCTACGCCTAGATTGGCTGACCTGACCGAAAATGCGATTCAAGTGGTGGGTGAAGCAGATGGCCGATTTGATACTGGGGATGCCATTCTGTTTTTTGGACAAAGTCCGCACACTATTCGCTATGATTCAACAGCCCGAAGTTTCATCCACCAAACAAATCCGTATGCTGACACGACTTTTTATTTTTTGACAATAGGTACGTCGTCAGGGCTTCGCATGGCTGATCGTCCGGCGGGCACCTTGCTGGCTACACCAACTGTCACTACGTTCGATGACTACCAGGTTCATGAACAGGATTTAGTGAAAATACCGACGGTACATTCCGGTCGGGAATGGTTAGGCGAATACCTAACCACTGATACGACTAAAGTGATTCCATTTGACGTGCCAGGCGTCATAGATACGGTGCCTGCCCGGTTAATTGCTTCGGTAGTCGCCGGGTCCCCTATTCCCACTCGGTTTCGATTTCAGCTTAATGGCCAGTTAGTAGGGACAATGGCTATGCCAACTATTACGGGTGGGAAACCGGGTGAGTATGATTATCAGGGTATAGCGCGGACTGATACGTTTATAACTAGCCTTACAACAACGGATAGTCCAATTCGGCTCGCTATTACCTACCAGAAAAATGGGCTATACGCTGCACAGGGTTACCTTAATTTTTTGACTCTCCAGCTACGGCGTGAACTTCGGCAGTATGATAAACCGACCTGGGTGCGTCGATTGGCGGCTGGTCAATACGCTGTTCGGCAGGCGGCCGCTAGTTTACGAGTCTGGAATGTAACTAATCCGCTTATTCCCCGCATTCAGGGATATACGCTTTCGACCGTGCAGGAAGCAGGCTGGACGGCCACGCAAGCGGGTGATTATTTCTTGTTTACGGAGGGTCAATACGTATCGCCAGTGTCGATAGTGCCAGTTGCGAATCAGGATTTACACAGCCAGGCCGTTCCAGATTTATTGATTGTAACGCCCGCTGCCTGGCGAGATCAGGCGGAACGGCTCGCTACGTATCGTCGTGACCATGATCAGCTATCGGTGCTGGTTGTTACGACGCAGCAAGTATATAATGAGTTTGGCTCAGGACAGGCTGACCCTACAGCCATTCGGGATATGGCTCGGTATTTTTACCTGAAGCAACCGACTAAATTGCGTTATCTCCTGCTTTTCGGCGATGCAACTTACGACTACCGGAATATTTCTAATCTGATCAGTCCTGCACAACTGGCCAATATGGTGCCAGTTTATGAAAGCCGCGAGTCATTGCACCCCGTATTGAGTTACTCGTCCGACGATTATTTTGGATTCATGGATACCAATGAAGGTGAATGGCCGGAGCGTGGAAATAGCAATGATGGAGATGTTCCTATGGATATCGGAATAGGTCGTTTGCCAGTAAAATCGCCTGACGAAGCGCAGACCGTAGTGGATAAACTAATCCGATATGGCTCTGACCAGACACTGACTGGCGACTGGCAAACCAAGGTTATGCTCGTTGCGGATGATGGTGATTACAATACGCATCAGCAGGATGCGGATGAACTGGCCCAACGTATCGAAAAGATAGCGTCTGCCTACCGACCCGAGCGCGTGTTTCTGGACGACTATCCCAAGGAAAATACTAACGATGGACAGAAAGTCCCTATGGTCAATCAGTTGATCAACCAGGCTTTTTCGGATGGGCGACTGATTATAAACTACAGTGGCCATGGCGGTGAACTCACTTTGGCCGAGGAGCAGATTGTGACCCTCCAGGATATCCTTTCCTGGAAAAACCGACGATTACCCCTGTTCGTAACGGCTACCTGCCAGTTTGGGCGGTACGATGACCCAACCGCTAATTCTGGTGCCGAACTGACTTTATTAAGCCGGACAGGTGGGGCAGTTGCGCTACTGACAACCACCCGCCCCGTATATTCCAATACCAATCTGTTGCTCAACGAAGCCTTTTACAACGCTGTCTTTGCGCCCATCAATGGCCAGATGCCCCGTTTAGGTGACGTAATGCGCCTGACGAAAAACAAAAGTCTGTCGGGGCCTATCAATCGAAACTTTGCCCTACTGGGTGATCCATCCCTGCGTTTGGCTTACCCACAAGCGCAGGCAACGCTTACTCAGGTGAACGGAAAAAATGTAGCTGTCAATCGAGTTGATACGTTACGGGCCTTACAGACGGTTGAACTCGCCGGCGAAATCCGGCAACAAAATCAACGGCTAACGAACTTTACAGGAACACTTCGGCTCACTTTATATGACAAAGCAGTAACGCATACAACGCTTGGCTCTAAAGCTGATACACCCAAAATGACGTACCAGGAATTTAGTAATCCTATTTTTTCGGGTCAGGTGCCGGTCCGCCAAGGACAATTCAGCGTACGTTTTACCATGCCGAAAGATATCGACTATACAGTTGGGCCTGGCAAATTGTATCTGTATGCCGTGCAACAGGATAGTTTACTGACTGCATTGGGCAGCAACGATAGTTTGCAAATAGGAGGAAGCATTGTAGCCGATAGTATTGATACACAACCACCTGTGATGGCGCTCTCGATTGTTGGTGGCATAAAAGAAGGCGAAACCGTACACATACCTGGGCCAGACGTTACCTTGCAGATAGACCTGAGTGATAACCGGGGCGTCAACATTGCTCAATCGGGATTAGGTCATGAATTGACAGCCCAACTTGGTGATCAGGCGAAAGTTATAGTAAATGACTACTACGTTGCCACTAGTGTCGATGGACGAAAGGGGGTAGTTCAATATAATTTTCGCGACGTAGCACCGGGAACCTACACGATTCGAGCCAAAGCTTGGGACATCAACAATAATTCCACAGAGGGTGCGTTGACCATAGTAGTTTCTGAACGGCCAGGATTAGCATTGAGGGTACTGCGGGTAAGTCCCAATCCGGTAACTACCCAGTCGGTAGTGACGGCTGAACTCAACCGCTCGGGTGAACCTCTCGATTGGACATTGGGTGTCTACGACCTCAATAGCCGGTTGCTAAATCAGCAAAGGGGACAGTGTACGGACTGCGATGCTACGTTGGATGTTGGGCATTGGAATGGTCTTACCGATACCGGTCAATTGGTTTCTAATGGGTTGTATATCGTTCGGCTTGAAATCCGATCGGCAACAGATGGAACAGTAGCCATTAGCACGGGACGATTGGTATTAACAAAATGATTTACTGAGATATAACGTCTCTCTTTTTCTTATCCAACGTTTCATTGTAATTTTGACCGCACAGAACTGCTTATAAAATACATCTCACCAGTTACTGTCGTTGACTAACATTCTTTGTATGAAGCGAAACTTTGCTCGTATTCTCCTTGGCGTTTGTAGTTTTTCCCCGTTCGTCATTTTTGCTCAAACCACCGTTCCAGTCGTCCCCACACTTAGCGGCCAATTAAATATTCCGACCTCAGCGGTTCCGTTTCTTAACTTTACTCCCGATGCACGCTCTGGTGCGCTTGGGGAGGCTGGCGTTGCTCTTGGCGATGCCGATGCAAACGCGGTTTACTGGAATCCCTCAAAACTAGTCTTTGCCAAACAGTCATCTGGTGCGTCAGTTTCCTATACGCCCTGGCTTCGTAACCTGATTGGCGACATGTATTATACGTACCTGAGCGGCTACGGTAAAGTTGGTAAAAACTCTGTCATATCGGGCTCATTGATGTATTTCGATCTGGGAACGGTCGATTTCACGACAGCAACTGGTGTGGCGGCTGGTACGTTCAATTCTCGGGAATATGCTTTAACCGCTTCGTTTGCGCAACGGCTTTCGCAAAACTTTTCGATGGCGGTTGACATTAAATACCTTAATTCCAATCTGGCGGCTGGCAGCAGTACGCCGGGTTTGAAGCCAGGAGCCACGGCCGCAGCTGATATTAGCGCCTTCTACCAAAATGAATCGCGTGACCGTTCTACAGGCCAGGGTATTGGCTGGGCCTTCGGGGGTATGATCTCCAATCTTGGTGGTCAAATCAACTACGGTGGTACTCAAAATTCATATATTCCAACCAATCTTCGTTTAGGGACCGCTCTGACGCTTTATGCCGATCAGTACAATAAATTCAATTTTGTGCTTGACTTTAACAAGCTGATGGTACCTACGCCGAACTACGTTAATGGCGTAAACCTGAATGCGGGTAAAAACTATTTCGGTGCCGTATTCGGTTCTTTTGCTGATGCACCGGGTGGCTTTAGTGAAGAGTTGAAAGAAGTCACCATCTCAACAGGGGTTGAATATTGGTATAACGACCAGTTTGCAGCCCGCGTTGGTTATTTCAATGAGTCAGCCCAGAAAGGTGGTCGCAAATACTTCACGACTGGTATTGGTCTACGTCTGCAACAGCGGTTTGGCGTTGATTTCTCATACCTGATTCCTATTAAACAAGGAAATCCTCTGGCAGATACCTTCCGAATCTCGCTGCTATTCAACTTTAGCAAAGGAAACCGAATCGGTGATGATGAAGAGACGACAGATGATTCAAAATAAGTAAAGAGTGAACGTGCGAAAGAGTGAAAGAACGAAAAAAGCTTGTGTTAGCTAACCGTTCTTTCACTCTTTCGCACGTTCACTCTTTATTAATGGATACACTAAATGATACTCGATAGAACCCAGTCTCCTGCTTTTCAAGCTATTCAGGAAGTTCGGCTTCCTGCTGTACAAACTCATCGCTTAGACAATGCCATACCTTTACATCTGATTGCCGTTGCGCAACAACCCGTTCTTCGTTTAGAGTGTGTATTTGATGCCGGAACCTGGTACGAACAAGTGCCTGGTACGTCGTTCTTCGCCATGAAAATGCTGTCGGAGGGGACACCTTCCCGCTCGTCGGCGCAAATCAGTGAATACATTGATCGATACGGTGCCTTTCTGGAATTGAACAGTGGTCCCGATCGAGCCAGTATTGTTGTTTACTGCCTGACGAAGTTTCTGCCTAATGTGCTGCCAATTCTCCGGGAGATGCTCACCGAGCCGACTTTTCCACAGAAAGAGCTGGACGATCTACGAAATATTACCCTCCAGAACCTGCGCGTTAATTACGAGAAAAATGCCTACCTCGCTGGTGTCCTGTTTCGGGCAAAGTTGTTTGGTGCTGAACATCCATATGGTCGCAGCCAGCGCCCTGACGTAGTGGAGCAACTTACGCGCGAAGGCGTCGTCAGCTTTTATGAGCGGGCTATCCGAAACCGTCCGTTTCAGATAATTCTGGCTGGAGACGCTACTGAAAACGAGGTACTTCTCATTAATCGCGAATTAGGCCAGCTATCTATTCGGACAGATTCTTTAGCATCATTTGCCGATAATACATTGGCTGATAGCGATTTGCCCGTGCTGGCTGAAAAACCTGATAGTGTCCAATCATCCATCCGATTAGGTCGGCGTCTTTTTAATCGGGCGCATCCCGATTATTTCAGAATGCTGGTGACCAATGAGATATTAGGGGGCTATTTTGGCTCCCGCTTGATGAAAAATATCCGGGAGGAAAAAGGATTCACCTATGGTATTTCATCGAATATGCCCTCATATCGCCGGGATGGGTATTTCCTGATCGGTACCGACGTCAATAAGGAAAATACCCAGCAAACGTTAGACGAAATTCGTAAGGAAATTCGAATCCTACAGACTGAACTGGTTCCTGACGAAGAGTTGGAGGTTGTAAAAAATTATATGGCTGGTGAATTTGTTGGTTCACTTAACACGCCATTCGAGATTGCCGATCGGTATAAAGTGATTCTGCTGGATAGCATGTCCGCTGATTTTTTGACTACGTACATTCAAAAGATACGTGCTGTTACGCCAACTGAAATCCTGGAAATGGCTGCCCACTATTTAGCCAGTGACTACTTACGTGAAGTTGTTGTGGGTGGTAAATAAGGATATTAGGGAATACGGTAGGTAACCAAGTTATTTTATAGGATATAAAGATTGGCCAATTAGTAACAATCGCTTAATTTTGAGGTTACATTCTCTTTATAAGGCTAATTATTTCAATTAGCCCACTTCTTTATCCAGCAATTATTTAGTCAGTTTTTTAATGAACGTTCTTCTAATTTGCATTACTACAGTGGTCGCCTACCTGTTGGGGTCGATTCCTACCGCTGTTTGGTATGGCCAGGGATTCTTTGGCATTGACATTCGGCAGTTTGGTAGCGGAAACGCTGGTGCCACAAATACTTTTCGGGTATTGGGTAAACGAGCCGGAACCATTGTAATGCTGGTTGATGTGTTAAAAGGGTATACGGCTGCCGGTCTTTCGACTCTGCTTTGGTATGCCGACGTCATTACGACCAATGAAATCCTGACGTTCAAGATCGTTTTTGGTTTGGTTGCTGTAATTGGGCACTTGTACCCTGTTTTTGCTGATTTTAAAGGCGGTAAAGGCGTAGCATCGCTGCTGGGCATGATGCTGGCAACTCACCCAGAAATGGCCGCTGTTTGTATTGGCATCTTTCTGTTGGTCGTTATTGCCTCGCAATACGTATCGCTGGGGTCAATCATGGCGGCTTTAGCCTTTCCGGTTCTTCTGTTATTGCAAATTTTTGGTCAGAAAGAAAGCCCGCTACTTATTGTTTTCGGTTTCATTGTTTTCCTGCTGGTTGTGGTCACCCACCAGAAAAACATTGGCCGATTGATACGTGGTCAGGAAAGTCGAACCATCCTGATTCGGTTTCGGAAGAAGGAATAAATTAAGAAACAACATGCTGATATGAGTTGACGCCCCGGCGTTGCGCTAAAAGTGCGTAACTTCGGGGCGAACTTTTTTAAGTCGACAGTCAATAGTCATCAGTCGCTAGCCTGCTTTACTATTGACCGTCGACTAATGACTGACGACCAATGACTACTTACCTCGAAACCAACAAGCAACGGTTTTTAGACGAATTGCTCGAATTATTGCGCATTCCGTCCGTATCGGCCGATTCTACGTTCAAAGGCGATGTGCGCCGGGCCGCCGAATTTGTTAGAGACAAATTAACTGCGGCTGGCTTAGATAACGCTACGTTGTATGAAACACCGGGCCACCCTGTCGTATATGCCGAAAAATTTGTGGATGCTGCCAAACCAACTGTACTGGTCTATGGCCACTATGATGTTCAACCGGCTGATCCCTATGAACTTTGGCATACGCCCCCGTTTGAGCCGACAATTCGGAACGAACGTATTTACGCTCGGGGCGCCTGCGATGATAAAGGACAATTCTATATGCACATCAAAGCGATTGAAGCAATGGTGGCGACAGATGGCTTGCCTTGTAATGTTAAGGTAATGATTGAAGGGGAAGAAGAGGTTGGCTCTGACCACCTTGGGCTTTTCGTGACCGAACACCGGGATATGCTCAAGGCCGACGTTATCCTGATTTCAGATACCAGTATTATCTCCAACGAAACGCCTTCGCTTGAGATGGGTCTACGTGGACTATCGTATGTGGAAGTTCAGGTAACCGGCCCCAATCGCGATTTACATTCAGGCGTGTATGGGGGAGGAGTCGCCAATCCGATTAACGTATTGTGCGAGATGATTGCTTCGCTTCATGACGAGAACGGACGTATTACGATTCCCGGTTTTTACGATAACGTAGCTGATTTAACTGATACAGAACGTAGTGAATTGGCAAAAGCACCGTTCGATCTGGAGGAGTACAAGCGCGATCTGGGCATCGGAGACGTAATGGGCGAAACTGGTTATTCGACCAATGAGCACACGTCTATTCGGCCAACACTGGATGTTAACGGTATCTGGGGCGGGTATACGGGCGAAGGGGCCAAAACCGTGCTGCCGTCGAAAGCGTCGGCCAAAATCAGTATGCGGTTAGTACCCAACCAGACGCCCGATGAAATTACCGAACTATTCACGCGGCATTTTAAATCCATTGCGCCCGCTGGTGTGACAGTTGAAGTAATGCCCCATCATGGTGGTATGCCTTACGTAACGCCGGTCGATTCTGTTGAGTTTGAAGCGGCCAGTAAAGCGATGGAAGAAGCCTGGGGTAAAAAACCTATACCAACGCGTGGGGGCGGTAGTATCCCCATTACGGCCTTATTCGAAAGGGAGCTCGGCGTAAAGTCTATTTTGATGGGTTTTGGATTAGATAGTGATGCGCTGCATTCACCTAATGAAAGCTATGGCCTGTTTAATTTTTATAAGGGCATTGAAACCATTCCCTATTTCTACAAATACTATTCTGCACTTAAACAATAGACTGTTCGGCCTGAATTAATGCGGCACACGTCAAGAATAATTCACTTGAATTTTATGAGAAAAACGCTGTCGGTTCTCTTGCTGAGTTTATTAGCAGGGACATTGGCTGTAGCACAGCAAGCTCCAACGACACCTACCCGTACCCTGACGCCTGCTGAACAGAAGCAGAAAGATAAGATAGACCGCGAGATTCAGCGCGAACGCCAGATTCGGGCAGAGTGGGCGCAAAAACAGCGCGAATACGAAGCGAAACAGGCTGAAAAAGAACGCCAGAAACAGGCTAAAAAAACTGGGAAAGATGTACAGCCACAGGAAGTCCCCCAAGCAAAACCGGCCGTTGTAACGCCAGCCACCCCGACGCCAGTAGCGCCAGTTACTACGCCAGCTGCCAGCCAGCCAGTAGAAACTGCACCGGCTGTTGCAGAACCTTCGCGGAAAGAGTTGCGAGAAAAGCGCCGACAGGAAGAAAAAGAAGCAAAAGCCGCTAAAGAGGCACAGGAAAAAACAGCAAAAGAAGCGAGAGAGACCAAAGAAAAAGCGGAGAAAGCCGACCGACCTACTACGCCTGCTCCCACAGTTCTGCCTACCGAGAAGCCTGTTAAATTTCCTGGAGCAAAGCGGGGGAAGATTCCTACTTTTCAGCCTGTTGATTCAACCCTGGAGGCAGGCAATGAGCCAACCTCAGTACGTCCCAGACGGGAATTTCTGCCCAAAGGCCACTTATTCGATCCAATTTTACTTGACCCGCTGGAAGCCCAAACCTATGGAAGCGTTTTGCCGGGCTATTGGACCGAAGGGCAAAAATATAAGGGTAGCATTGTTCCGTTTGCTTTTGGTTTTGCCAAGCCTTTTTATCGCCGAACTACGTCGCCCGGACGGTCAGAAGAGTGGGTACTTGACTTAGCATCGTTCACGCAGTTTGAGGCTTATCACGACGACGTACAAAACAAGGCACGTCGGCAGATCATGAACAATGATTATAAAATCAGTATCATTTACAACATCCGACGGGGCGAAAACAACTACCGAATTCGGGTATATCACCTGTCGTCGCACCTGGGAGACGATTACATTTATCGCAATAAACTAACGGCTCCTTCGCCTAATTCGGTTAATTACGAACTTCTGGACATCACTTATAGCCGGAACGTAAGCAACTGGCGGTTGTATGGAGGGGCTGGTGTGGTTTTGCGCAAGACTGAAGAACGGAAACCATTGAGTGCTCAACTGGGCGCATTTTATAAAAAGCCATCGGCCAAAGCAGCCCGATTAGTGGGTGGGGTCGACATTAAATTCTGGCAACAGACCGACTTCCGGCCGGGTATTCACGGCGGAGTTGGTATTGAACTAGGCCGCACACAAAACAATCTGACGTTCTTGCTGGAAGGCTACTCGGGTTTTCGCCCTTACAGCCAATTCGAAGACCAGCAAACATCCTGGATCGGTGTTGGTCTATACCTGAACCCTTTCTGATGTAAGAGCCCAGGTGGGCTCTTACATCGTAAAATATAATTACCGTATGAATTTATCTGCCTTAACGGCCATCTCACCCGTTGACGGTCGCTACCGGTCGCAGGTTGACGTATTGGCTCCTTATTTTTCCGAATTCGGTCTGATTCATTACCGCGTTCGTATTGAAATCGAGTATTTCATTGCCCTGTGTGAATGGCAACTGCCGCAATTAGCCGGTGTTGACCGGGCGCAATTTCCTGCCTTGCGGGCGCTCTATGAAAACTTTACGGAAGCTGATGCGCTACGTATCAAGGAGATTGAGAAAACAACGAATCATGATGTTAAGGCAGTCGAATATTTTATAAAAGAGAAACTGAAAGGTTCTCCGGTCGAGCCGTTTCTGGAGTTTGTTCACTTCGGCCTAACCTCACAGGATATTAATAATACAGCGATTCCGCTGTCATTGTCTGATGCACTCGACACGGAGATTGTACCGATGTACCAACAAATATTCCAACGCTTGCAGGAGTTAGCTGAGCAATGGAAAGACGTTCCAATGCTGGCCCGGACACACGGTCAACCGGCTTCGCCAACGCGCCTGGGGAAGGAATTAATGGTATTTGTGGAACGTATTGAAAAGCAACTCAGCTTATTATCCACTATTCCGACGGCGGCTAAGTTTGGAGGAGCAACCGGTAATTTCAATGCCCATGCGGTTGCGTATCCCAATGAAGACTGGAAAAAGTTCGGGGATGAGTTTGTCGAAAGTCTGGGGATGGTACGTAGTCAGTACACAACTCAAATCGAGCATTACGATATGCTGGCGGCTACACTCGACGCCTTCAAACGCCTGAATACCATCTTAATTGATCTCGACCGTGATATCTGGACGTATGTGTCCATGAATTATTTCAAGCAACGGCTGAAGGAAGGTGAAGTCGGTTCTTCGGCGATGCCACACAAAGTGAATCCGATTGATTTCGAGAATTCGGAAGGAAACCTGGGAATTGCGAATGCTTTATTTGAGCATCTTTCTGGCAAATTACCCATCTCCCGACTTCAACGTGATCTGACTGACTCGACCGTACTACGTAGCATCGGGGTGCCATTCTCTCATTCGTTCATTGCGTTGAAATCGCTGCTGAAGGGCTTAAATAAACTGGAGTTAAATACGGCGGCTCTCAACGCAGATCTTGAAGATAACTGGGCCGTTGTGGCCGAAGGAATCCAGACAGTTCTCCGACGGGAAGGCTATCCACAACCGTATGAAGCGCTGAAAGCACTTACCCGCACAAACCAGAAAATTACGGCTGATACCATTCGGCAATTTATTAATGAATTGAACGTATCAGATGCCGTGAAAGGCGAATTGCGGGCCATAACGCCGTTTACTTATACGGGTCTGTAATGCTTGCTGACCGTGCCGGTACTAAAAGAGGACCCTCAAAAGCCAATTTCTTTCAAAAAATCATCTTTATAATTACTGCCAATAGGTATCTCAATCGTGTTAATAAAGACCCGATTGCCTTCTATGTGTGTAATCCTGGCTTTGTTTATGATAAAGGAACGATGAATGCGAATGAATGCTGATTGAGGAAGTAATTCTGCAAAATTAGAAAAAGCCATACTGGGCATAATCATGCTTTGTCCGGTAACAATCTTGGTATAGTTGCCATTCGCTTCGGCATAAAGTAAATCCCCGTATTGAATTTTATATATTTTCCGTCGAATCTGATGAAGATGTAATCGTCCTTTTTAACGGTGCTGGACGTATTAATAACGTCTAACGACAACTTTTCTACCGCTTTATCTATAGCTACAATAAAACGGTCCAGCGAAAATGGTTTGAGTAAATAATCGCAGGCTGACAGGTCGAAAGCATCGACAGCATGTTCCTTATAGGCAGTTGTGAAAATTACCTGTGGCTGGGTTTTCAGCGTTTTTAAAAAAGCTATCCCATCCAGGACTGGCATATTAATATCTAAAAAAAGGATGTCAATCCTTTGCGTCTGCATAATTGCTTTTGCTTCCAGCGCATTTCCACACGTAGCGATTACGTGTAAGTTGGGCAAGTGGCCGCAATAAGTTTGAACGATGTCCCGCGCAATTGGCTCGTCGTCTACAATCAAGCAATTATAACTGGTCATATCACTTCATTTTTAGCTGCAAACTCACTGTGTAAAAATCATCTGTGGTTTGTAAGTCTAAAACGTGTTCAACAGGATACAATAAGGCCAATCGTTTGTTCACATTTTCTAATCCTAATCCTCCCGAATTTGCAGGTTCTAGCTTTGGTTTATTGTAAGAGTTTTTTAGAGAAAATAAAATCATCTTACCCCAGGTCTTTAACGCAATCTCAATAAATATTTTTTCGCTAGTCGTATTTTTAGAGTGCTTAAATGCATTTTCTATAAAAACTATTAATAGCATGGGTGCAATTTTAATATCAGTCCGCACAACATTTTCGATGTCAATCGATAACTCAAGCCTATCTCCGATGCGTATCTTCTCGAAATCAATATAGTTATTTATATAAGCTAGTTCATCGATTAGTGGAACAAATGTCTCTTTGACATCATAGACGGAGTAACGTAGTAAATCAGATAATTTTAATAATAATGGCGGTATTTTCTCGTGCTGGCTTATTGATAGTCCATACAAATTATTAAGTGTATTAAATAAAAAATGAGGACTGAGCTGTGATTGCAAAAGCTGTAATTCACTTTGGCTATTCGCTGCTGAGGTTTGCGCTTCCTGTAATTGGTTTTGGGTAACTGTACGAATCAATTTTATTAATATACCTAATGCCAGGCTAACAATAACAAAAGGTAACCAAAACAATAAGAGATTGATAGCTGCTCGACCCTCAAGTGGAAAATCGGCATGAAAAAATAACCAGGAAATGTTGGCTACAATTAGAATAATAAGCCCTATCAGTAGTGTGTTTGGAATGGAGCGTTTTCCGGCTGACCATATTTGGGCAATATATCGTCCGGCAAAAACGCCTGCAATAAAGCAACCTGTTGCCACGGCTGCCACGGCCTCGTCTTTATGCACGTCAATTGACCGCACGTAGGCTTCAATAGCTAAGTAGATAGGTGCAGAGACAAGCGCTGATAGAATTAAGTAGACACCTCTACCAAAGTAGCCATTGATCCAATTATCTGGTAGCTGACTCATGTATTGATCATTTTTCTTATTCATACTGGGTTGCAAAAGTGGATAAGCAGTATGCAGGGACGAAATTATCCTGATGAATAGTCCATTCGTAATGATAGAAACCTCATGAAGCTATTTTAAACGATTTGACACTCTAAATCGGCGTTCTGTCAGGACTATGCCAAGGTACAACACAATTATTTCAGGCGGCATTGGCCCTAATCAATATTTGCTTACGAAATTTTAATAAGCAGATAATGAAACGGATACACCTAATCAACCTTCTCTGGCTTGTCGCCTATTCAGCCTTTGCCCAGTCGACACCTAAAACAATTTCAGGACTAGTAAAAGATACTAATAACGAAGTCCTTCCTGGTGCAACGGTACGTTTGTTGACAGCCACTGATTCTACTATGGTGAAAGGTGAAGTTACCAACGGTGATGGGAAATTTCAGTTAAGCGGTTTAACAGCAGGCACTTATCTGCTTGCTATTACGGCTGTTGGACAGAAACCATTCATTAGTGTACCCTATACTATTGACGACATACGTAGCACGATTACGTTACCCGTGTTTATTCTGTTACCGGCTAAAAATATACAGTTAAATGAGGTGGTTGTAACAGCAAAAAAGCCTTTGATTGTGCAGGAGATCGATAAAACGGTTATTAACGTAGAGGCTATGATCAGTAGTGCTACGAGTAATACGCTGGAAGTACTGGAGAAAACGCCGGGCGTAACCGTAGCAAACAATGGTGAGATTGGCCTGAATGGTCGCAACGGCGTGACGGTGCTTATTGATGGCAGAAGTACGTATATGTCGGGTCAGGATTTGGCGGCTTATCTGAAATCACTACCCGGCGGCCTGCTGGATAAAATAGAATTGATGGATAATCCACCTGCCAAATACGATGCAGCTGGTAATGCCATTATTAATATCCGGCTGAAAAAGAATAGAATTGGGGGCTTAACCGGCAATGTTTCAATGGGTGTTTCACAAGGAAAATATACCCGAAATAATGACGCCGTTAATCTGAATTATAAATATAAAAAGATCAATTTGTTTGCAAATCTGGGTTATAACGCAGAAAAAACGTATAACCTTGACCTATATGACCGCCGATTTTATAACACAAATGCTGCATTAATTTCTACCGTCGATCTGAGGAATAATCAGGTAAATAAAAACTATGGCCAAAGCATAAATCTGGGATTAGATTATGCCGCTACGTCTAAAACAACGTTCGGGTTCATTGTCAATATAAATGGTGGTAAAGGAAAAACTGATTTTGATTACACCAGCAAAAACTTCAATGCCAGCCACCAGTTAGACTCGACTGGAGTAGGAAGAACATTAGGTGATGCTTCACGAACAAATAGTGGAATGAATCTTAATTTCTCACATAAATTCGACAACGCTGGCCGGGAACTATCGGCCGATGTTAATTACCTTCATTACGAATTAGAAAGCAATCAGTCTTTGCAAAATTTTATGTATCAGTCGGATGGTGTATTAACTAACCGTCGTGATTTTTTATATGTTATTCCGTCTGACATAACTATTTACATCGCTAAAGCTGATTATGCACATCCGTTGAAAAATAAAGCCAGGATCGAATCAGGATTTAAGTCGAGTATTGTCGACAATGATTACATCGCTAGTTATTACGACGTAGTAGGTGTCACAAAAATAATTGACAACGGAAAATCAAATCATTTTAAATACCACGAAAATATTAATGCGGGCTATGTTAACGGACAAAAAGAATGGAAACGGTTAGGCGTTCAACTAGGACTACGCGTAGAAAACACACAAGCCCGTGGGCAGCAATTAGGCAATGACGTTGTGCAGGAGAGCCGTTTCACCAAAAACTACACCGGCGCTTTTCCAAGTGCTTTCATAAGTTATAAATTGGACACACTTGGTAAAAATACATTAAGCTTCATGGCAGTCCGGCGGATTAATCGTCCAAACTACCAATTGCTCAATCCGTTTGTATTTTTTCGGGATCAATATTCGTATACGTCGGGTAATCCCTTGCTAAATCCACAATATCAGAATCGGTACGAATTAAAATACCAGCACAAACAATTTCTGAATATGGGCTTGAGCTTTAACAAGTTCACCGACGTAATTTTTCAAACTACCCAGGCTGTCGATAACATTTTTACGACCAGACCTAAAAATATATCCGATGGATATATGCTATTGTTAAACACGATGGTATCCCTTTCACCAACCAAATGGTGGTATCTTAACAATACGTTGAGGCTTTCACACATGGGTCTCAATGGACAGGTGTATACCGAAAATATAAGTTTTAGTGTTAATGTGGCCCGGTTTGAAATGAGTAATTATTTCACCATCCATAAAAACTGGAATGCAGAACTCAGTGGATACTACGCCAGTGGTGATTTAAATGGGCAAACACTAACAAATAGCATGTACCGGGTTAATGCAGCGATTCAAAAGAAAATCTGGAATAACAAAGGAAGTATTCGCTTTAGCGTTGACGACCTGTTTCACTCGTGGGTGTACCACAATCGGTCAATAAGTTTGAAGCAATCCGAATACTTTCAAACCAGTGAATCAGATACGCAGCGTATTGGCTTTGCGTTCACGTATCGGTTTGGCAAAGATACATTCGCCCGTAAGCGCCGACACAATAACAACGCGTCGGATGACGAAACCGGACGAGTGCAGTGATTGTGTAGTACCGACCAGGAGGGTTGGCATTACATAATTATCCTTTCGATAATTCCGTTGCCCGTGTTTGGGCGGCCTTGATGCCCGCTACCAACGTATCAGCCAGCGCACCGCTTTCAAATTCGCGCAGGGCCGCTTCGGTCGTGCCACCTTTGGAAGCAACAGCTTTGATAAGTTCATCTAATGATTTGTCGGCAGTGTTAATAAGATGATATGCGCCGAGCATGGTTTGTTTCACCAATAATGCTGATACGGCATCATCGAAACCCATTTGCTTTCCAGCGTCGATCATGGCTTTCACGACGTAGTAAAAGTAAGCTGGACCACTGCCGCTGAGCGCCGTAACGGCGTCAATCATGGATTCATCTTCCAGGAAAATAGACCGACCCGTAGCGTTAATGAGGTTTTCGACTTTACGCAGGCTAGCCAGATCGACCTCTTTTGCCGCCGTAAAACCCGTGATGCCCATACCCAGCATAGCGGGCGTATTAGGCATTGCGCGCACAACTAATGGATGTGCCAATTTTTCCTGAATCTGTGCGATTGGAATGCCCGCCATGATCGATAATATGACCTGCTTTGGCTGAATAACGGTACGTAGTGATTCGTGAACACTGTTAAAATCCTGCGGCTTGACTGACAAAATAATCAGGTCAGTTTCGCCAACGTGCGGCCCGATAGTGTCGACAACAACGCCCGCTTTTTCGCTTTTCAGGGCTTCGGAGCGGTCGGTACTTTTTTCAATTAAGAGTAAGTCATCTTTTTTTACAAGATCATACTGCAAAAACGATTTGGCAAAGGCCATGCCCATATTGCCACAGCCGATGATAGTGATTTTCATTCGTTTAAAAAGCGAAAGAGTGAGTGAATGAACGAATCCTAGCTGATGAAGTAAATAAAAAGGGTCGGATTTTTGAATCCGACCCCACAAAACTAATGACTTGCGGCTAACTCATTGACCACCTTTGAGAACTTCTTCCAGTTTTTGTTCCAAGGCATCACCGCGAAGGTTTTTTGCAATGATTTTACCGTCTTTATCCAGCAGGAACGTAGCAGGAATGGCTTGAACGCCATATTGCTGAGCCGCAGCCGACTGCCAGAATTTTAAGTCCGATACATGCGTCCAGGTAAGATTATCGTTGCGGATGGCCTTCGTCCAGTTAGCTTTTGCCTGATCGAGCGAGACGCTGTAGATAGCAAACCCTTTGTCTTTGAACTTGTTATACATGCGCACTACGTTCGGGTTCTCCTGCCGGCAAGGACCACACCACGACGCCCAGAAATCGAGCAGCACGTATTTTCCGCGCAATGACGACAGGGCAACCGGCGTGCCGGTCGTATCACTTAATGAAATATCGGGAGCCAGCGCTCCAACAGATACGCCCTTGATACGAGCTACACGCCCAATGAGCGATTTCGCATGTGGGCTATTTGGGTTTTCCTTTTCAAACCGTTGAGCCAGTGCATCATACGTAGCAAAATCAGTGTCGATATTGATGAAATTCAATGCGAAAAGTGATACAAGTGAAGTGCCCATTTCGGGCAACATGGCTTTTACTTTGTTGACAACGTCGGTTTCGGCCGCTTCATATTGCTGTTCAATCTGGGCGATTGTCTTATTATCTTTCTTTTCTGTAGCGGCCGCCACCTGCTTGTTCCAACTGGCGACTTTCTTCTCCATATCGGTACGTAGCGTATTCAGCTTATCGTAGTACTCCATATTTTTGGAGCCAATCACAGTTGCTTTTCCCTCCTGTCCGGTTTTGGCGTCCATTCGAAAGCCGTCTGCCACTACGTTCAATGTTTCGCCACCTTCGACTAAAAGAGCCATTTTTTGACCTCCGCCCACATTTAGTACGAAGACTTCACCACCATCCGCCACTTTACCATTGATTGTGAACGTATTACCCGCTACCACTTTTGCCGAATCGAGTTTATGGGTTGGCTGTGAGTTGGTTTCCAGATAAACGTAGCTACCAGGTGCCGCTTTAGCTACCTTGCCCGTTACAGTGAATGGCTTTGTTTGGGCGTTGGCCGAAAAGCTCAAAGCCAGCAAACTGGCGACACTAAAAAGTAAATTTTTCATGTTGTCTGTAATGTCTTCGCTAACAACGTATTAACCAATTTCGGATCGGCTGATCCTTTCGATTTTTTCATTACCTCACCAACAAACAGACCCAGCAGATTTTTTTTGCCCTTTCGGTATTGCTCCACTTTGTCGGGCCATGCTGCCAGTACCTGTTCTACCAACGCTTGGAGGTCGTCGGTATTGCGATTCTGCACCAGGCCGTGTACCTGAGCCAGATCCGCGGGTGATATGTTCGGCTGATCGGTCATTAGCACAAATACTTGCTGGGCCGCTGTTTGGCTTACTATACCACTGTCAATCAACGCAATAAGGGATGCCAAACGTTCAGCCGAAACGGGGAATTGGCGATCACGTAACGTTTTCTCGTTGAGGTGGCCTTTGACTGGGCCCATAACCCAGTTCGATGCAGCTTTGTAGTTTGCTGTAAACGTGCAAACGGCTTCATAATATTCGGCCAACTCTTTTGCGTCGGTTAGCAACGCGGCATCATAATCGGGCAGACCGTAGTGTGTTGTAAATTTCTGATACAGAGCGGCTGGTAGCATCGGCATACGAGCCTGAACGTCCGCCAGCCACTCCTCCGAAATAACGACCGGCGTCAGGTCGGGGTCAGGGAAGTAGCGGTAATCGTTCATGGTTTCCTTCTCGCGCATGGCGTAGCTGAGGCCGGTGGCTGCATCGAACGTGCGAGTTTCCTGTATGATACGTCCCCCCGATTCGGTCAGTTCGACCTGCCGCAGAAATTCGCTGTCCACCGCCCGCATTACGTTCCGGATGGAGTTCAGGTTTTTGACTTCAACCTTTGTGCCCAGATACGTAGCACCCTTGGGACGAATGGAAACGTTGACATCGCAACGTAGCGATCCTTCCTCCATATTGCCATCGCAAATGTCCAGATACCGAACCAACCGCCGGACTTCGGTCAAATATTGACCGGCTTCATCGGCAGTGCGCAGGCAGGGATCAGTTACCATCTCGATGAGAGGTGTTCCGGCGCGATTGTAATCCAATTGCGTCGCCCATTCGTCGCCATCGTGAATCGATTTTCCGGCGTCTTCTTCGAGGTGAATATGATGAATCTGAATCGTTGTCTGGTACGGTCGGCCCGTTATTGGGTCCTTCACTTTAACTAAAATACCGCCCCCCACGCAGATGGGACCTTTATCCTGTGACAACTGATACCCCTTTGGCAGATCGGGATAAAAGTAATTCTTGCGTGCAAATATGTTATGACGGGTGATTTCACTGCCGCAGGCCAGCCCCATCCGGATGGCATACTCAACAGCCCTGCGATTTAATTTGGGCAGCGTTCCCGGATGTCCTAATGTAATGACGCTAATATTTGTATTCGGGTCAGCGCCGAATGCGTTGGCATCGGCCGCAAAAATTTTGCTATTCGTCATCAGCTGGCAGTGTACTTCCAGTCCGATAACGGCTTCATATTGGGCCAGAACCTCCGGCGAAAGGGTCGCTTCGGCTACCATTGTCAATAAAAAATGATTTATGGCAAAGATAGCGAAAAGGGGCGGAGGCTAAGCCTTCAAAGCTAATAGAGTTAATCTTATCGACCTACAGTACATTCAGCCGATACTTCAGGTACGTCTGCGCCAGCAAAGCCAGCTTCTGCGGATTTGGCACCCGGACCCGCTCGTTCTGAATACGGGAAGCTGGTAAGCGTTTAATTTTGTTAAACAGAGTCTGGTAATACATATAGGCCAGGTAAACACCCATTCGTGCACCCCGAGGCAAATTCATGATGCCAACGTAAGCCTCATCGAAGTCGCGCTGAATGTCGCTTTCGATCGACTGCTTCTCTTCAAGGCAGAAATTATTAAAATCAACACCAGGAAAGTAAGTACGTCCCCGTTCAATGAAATCACTTTTCATATCGCGCAGGAAATTTACCTTCTGAAAGGCGGCACCCAATTTTCGGGCGGGTTCGCGTAACCGATCGAATTCCTGAATATTACCTTCACAAAATACCCGCAGACACATCAGGCCAACAACCTCCGCCGACCCATAAATATAGTCGTCATAACCCGCCGAATTATAATCCTGATAATGCAGATCCATCTCCATACTTTTCAGAAATGCATCTATCAATTCAGGCTCAATCTTGTATTGCTGAACAACGAGCTGGAATGAGTGCAAGATGGGATTCAGGCTTATCCCTTCCTCAATAGCCTGATAAGCATCGTGTTTGAAACGGTCCAGCAGCGTCTTTTTATCATACTCATGGAACGTATCGACAATCTCATCGGCATACCGAACAAACCCATAGATGGCGTAGATGGGCAAGTGGAATTTACGATCGAGCGTTTTAATGCCCAATGTAAACGAAGTACTGTACCGCTCTGTAATTAATTTACTGCATTCCAGTGCGGTTTTATTGAACAATGCCATCATAAGTAGAAAAGAGGAAGAGGTTAAATTAAGGAAATTCTTTAGCAATTTCATCCGCAACTACCAGACCTGAAATAAGCGATGGTGGTACGCCTGGTCCTGGCACGGTCAGTTGACCGGTGTAGAACAAGTTGTTTACCCTTTTGTTCTTTAGCGATGGCTTTAAAAGTGCAGTTTGACGTAATGTATTTGCTAGTCCATACGCATTTCCTCGAAACGCATTATAATCGTTTTTGAAGTCGCTGTGGGCATAACTGCGCTTGAATACTATATAGTTACGAACGTCCTCCCCAACATAGGCTTCGAGCCGATCCATCAATAGCCCGAAATAGCGTTCGCGCGTGGCATCATCGTCTACGAGATCAGGAGCAACGGGAATTAACAGGAACAGGTTTTCGCAGCCTTCTGGCGCAACGCTGGGGTCAGTTTTTGATGGAGCCGATGCATAAAATAAGGGTTTTGTGGGCCAGCGGGGCGTTTCGTAAATTTCCTGTGCGTGGAGCGCAAAGTTTTCATCGAAAAACAGATTGTGATGCTGCAACTTTGGAATACGCTTGTTGACACCAAGATAAAAAAGGAGCGAGGAAGGAGCCATCACTCGTTTGCTCCAGTAAGCGTCGTCGTAATTTCTATGCTCGTCATTCACCAAAGCCGTTTCGACATGGTTATAGTCAGCACCGGCTACCACTACGTCTCCCTCGAAGATGCCATCGTTTGTTACAACCCGTTGCGCCTGGTTTTTTACTACGTCGATTTTCAGAACGGCCTGATTGAGCAGAATCTTAACGCCTTTCTCTTCAGCCACACTGACCATAGCTTTCACAATTTCGTGCATGCCACCCATCGGATACCAGGTGCCCATCGCCATCTCGGCATAGTTCATCAGGCTATACATGGCAGGTGTATTTTCGGGGGTGGCACCCAAAAACAGAACGGGGAATTCAACAATTTCGAGCAGTCGTGGCGCTTTGAAAAACTTACGGACGTGCGTAGCAAATGATTGAAAGACATCCAGTCGCGTTACGTCATAGAGCAACTTCAGACTTAGGAATTCCGTCACCGATCGGCTTGGCTTCCAAACAAAGTTGTTCATGCCAACATCGTACTTATAGGATGCCTGTTTGAGGAACTCCCGTAGTTTGAGACCGCTGCCGGGTTCCATCTGCTCGAATAAGGCTTCCAGATTTTCCAGGCCAGCCGGGAGATTAACGGCTTCATCGGGGCTGAATATAACGCTGTAGGAAGGGTCAAGCCGTACAAGGTTATAATAATCGGACGGTTTCTTGCCGAAGCGGGCGAAATAGGTTTCAAACACATCGGGCATCCAATACCAGCTTGGGCCCATATCAAACGTAAACCCTTCTGCCTGAAAGACGCGTGCCCGACCACCGGGCATACTATTTTTTTCGAGGATTGTAACGTCGTAACCTTTGTCAGCAAGACTGGTTGCTGCCGCCAGCCCAGCGAATCCGGCTCCTATAACAAGAATACGTCGGGGCATCAGTGGTAGATTGGGTGAGTCATTACCTAATAACCTGATTAAGTAATTTGTTTAACAAACGTACTTACCTGAACCCTGACTTACTACAGCATCAATTCTTTTTGTAATTAAAAGACTGATTATCAATAGGTGTAAAAATAAAAAAGTTGGGTAGAAGCTACCCAACTTTTCGAACCTTCCTCTTTTTTAACCAAAAACTACTCAATCAATATCAATTAGACTGAGGTGTTTCAAAAAAGTCTCGCACTAAGCGTTAAAATATGCATAAACTTTTAGTTGATCCTTCAGCTCTTTGCGGGCAATATGGATTCTGTTTTTGACAGTTCCAATAGGGATGTTCAATTTTGCCGCTATTTCATGGTATTTAAACCCTCTAAAATGCATCATGAAGGGAGTTTTATATGTATCGTCAAGGTCATTCACAGCCCGGTTGATGTCGTCCTGGGCAAATGATGAATAAGCTAGATTGTCTGTGCTACTCTCAATGGAATTAATATAATGCAGGTTATCTGTCGTATCGATGAAGGTATTTTTACGTACCATGCGCTGATAATTAGTGATGAACGTATTCTTCATGATTGTATATAACCAAGCTTTAAGATTTGTGCCATCCGTGTATTTGTCACGGTTCGTGAACGCCTTCAACAGGGTGTCCTGCAATAAATCATTCGCATCTTCAACATCTTTTGTAAGGCGGAGCGCGAATGGGCGCAATGACTTGGACACTTTGCCAATATGATTAGTAAATTCGAGAGCGGTCATGGCTGTTTACGTTTTTCTGTTGAATCAATTATATTCAGGTATTAAACAAAAAAACAACCAGTCTTTTCCGAATTTGGGTAGTCCATTAGATTAATGGTGTAATTTATTCGTAAACAGGCAGTTAATGAATTTTATTTTGTTCGAAATTTAATTCTATTACTGCCCTTTGCTGTGGGGAGTGTGGAATATTTCCCCCATTATGGGGAATCTGGTGTGTGGAGTTTGTTTAACGTTTGCTGTAAATACTTGAACAGGATATCAATGTTTAATGGGTTCATTGCCGAAATATATAGTAAACTGTACTCCATTTTCTTCTTTTCGCAGTTATCCGGGAATGTATCCATGCTTATTGTGGAATTTATATCACACTAACCCTTCTTTTAATAAGTCGTGTAAATGAACAAACCCATATACACGTCCAGCTTCTGCCACAATGAGCTGTGTAATATTACGTTCCTGCATGAGTTGCAGCGCTGCCACTGCATAATCATCTGGTTCTACACAAACGGGCGAGTGTGTCATGACGTCTTGTGCACAGAGCTGCCAAATGGAATCATGTTCATAGGCAATACGCCGAATGTCACCGTCAGTCACGATACCAGCCAGCGAGCCAGTTTCATCAACGACGGCTGTTGCACCCAGACGATTCGCTGAGATGGTAAAGATTACATCTTTAACGGGAGTATCGGGTAAGACCTGCGGACACTGGTTTTGCGGAAAAATATCGGACACCTTTAAATGTAGCCTTTTCCCCAGTGAACCGCCTGGATGATAACGAGCAAAATCATGTCGGGTAAAGCCGCGCATTTCCAATAAGCTTACCGCTAATGCATCACCTAATGCCATGGCAACGGCCGTGCTGGTAGTGGGCGCCAGATTTAAAGGATCAGCTTCCTGCTCAGCGTAGGCATGAAGAATATAGTCAGCATGGCGGGCCAGATAAGAATCGCGGGCGCTAACCATCGCAATTAGTCGAACGCCGGTTCGCTTTAATAAGGGCACTAATACCTTGATTTCGGCGGTATTGCCACTCTTAGAAATAATAAGTACTACGTCGTTATCCTGAATCATACCCAAATCACCATGAATGGCATCGGCAGCATGCATGAATAGAGCAGGTGTGCCTGTTGAGTTCAGCGTGGCCACGATTTTCTGGCCAACGAGGGCGCTTTTGCCTACGCCCGTTACTACTAAGCGGCCCGAAGAGTTCAGTACCGTTTCGACAGTATTAGTGAATTGTTCATCAAGCAAATCAACCGCATGGCGAATGGCTTCAGCTTCGGCTAATAGGACCGACCGGGCAATAGTCTGAGGATTTTTTATTACTTTCAACGTCAGTTTTGATAATCAGGAAGTGTTTGCTGTGTATATTCGCTAACTTTATAAAGCAAAGATACGCTAAGCAAATAGAGTAAAGTAACTTTTGTACGATTTGTAGAATGATGCAAGTTGATCAGTCGGTCAATACAACTCTTAAAGAGCGACTAAAGGAGATTTTTGGGTTCAGTCAGTTTCGGGGCGAACAGGAAGCCATTATTCATAGCATTCTGGCCGGGCGTAATACGTTCGTTATTATGCCAACGGGTGCTGGTAAATCGTTGTGCTACCAGATGCCAGCCATTGTGAGTGAGGGCACTGCAGTGGTTATATCGCCCCTTATTGCCCTGATGAAGAATCAGGTTGACCAATTAAATGCCTTCGGAATCAACGCACAATTCCTGAATTCGACGCTGTCTAAGGCGGAGATGAACAAGGTCAAAAAGGATACACTCAATAGCTCTCTTAAGCTGTTATACATTGCGCCCGAATCCTTAACGAAAGAAGAGAATTTGGACTTTTTGAAGAAAGCCAATATTTCTTTTGTGGCTATCGACGAAGCACACTGTATTTCCGAGTGGGGTCATGATTTCCGGCCTGAGTATCGAAAAATTCGCGGAATTGTAGATAATATTGGCAATCTGCCCGTTATCGCCCTCACCGCTACGGCTACCCCTAAAGTACAGCAGGACATTCAGAAAAACCTGCAGATGGAAGATGCCAATCTGTATAAAACATCTTTCAATCGGAAGAATCTATATTATGAGATAAAGCCTAAAGTTGAGGCTAAAAAGCAACTCATTAAATATATAAAGCAAAATAAAGGTAAGTCAGGAATCATTTACTGTTTAAGCCGCAAGACCGTTGAGGAAATTGCGGAGCTTCTTCGGGTGAATGATGTGAAGGCGTTGCCTTATCATGCTGGTTTGGACCCGCAAACACGGATGCATAACCAGGATGCTTTCTTAAATGAAGACGTAGACGTTATTTGTGCCACCATTGCCTTTGGAATGGGTATCGATAAACCCGATGTTCGGTTTGTGATTCACTACGATGCGCCTAAGTCGCTGGAAGGCTATTACCAGGAAACAGGTCGGGCTGGTCGTGACGGACTGGAAGGCAATTGCCTTATGTTCTATAGTTACGATGACATCGTTAAGCTCGAAAAATTTAATAAAGACAAACCAGTTACTGAGCGGGATAATGCCAAGCACTTGCTTACTGAAATGGTTTCGTACGCTAACCTGGGTGTTTGCCGACGTCGTCAATTGCTTGGATACTTTGGCGAATTTCTGGATAAAGACTGCGGCTTCTGCGATAACTGCTTAAAGCCAACAGAGAAACTCAAAGTGCAGCATGAAGTGGTACTGGCGCTGCAAACGGTATTACAAACAGATCAGCGTTTCGACGTAGCTCACTTAGCCGATGTGTTGACCGCTACTACAAATCAGTACGTGACCAGCTACGAGCACGACAAACTCGATGTGTATGGCAAAGGCCGGGAGTTTAATGGAGAGTGCGATTACTGGTGCTCACTGATCAAGCAGATTACGATCTACGGCTATTTAGAAAAAGATGTCGATAATTACGGTATCCTGAAACTCACCCAGCGTGGTCTGAATTATATCGAAGATCCGTATCCCATTACGCTTGCCAAAGACCATAACTACGATCTGCAGAGTGTAGAAGCGAAGGAGGAGGAAGATAAAGATTCAATGCCCTCTTCGGGTGGGGTTGCCTATGACGAAGAACTGCTTGGTTTACTGAAAGCACTTCGGAAACGGGTCGCTAAAGAAAAGAATCTGCCACCCTATGTCATCTTCCAGGAAACTTCAATGGAAGAAATGGCAACTACCTATCCGACCACGCGGGAGGAAATGGCGCAGATCAACGGCGTCGGGATGGGTAAGGTGCAGAAATTTGGCCGACAGTTTATTGACCTGATCACGAAATATGTTGAGGATAATGAGATTGAGACGGCCAAAGACGTAGTCGTTAAGTCTACCGTTAATAAATCGAAAGTCAAGATTTTTATTATCCAGCAGATAGACCGCAAAGTTGACCTAGATGAGATTGCTGAATCGAAGTCGCTGTCGATGGAGGATCTGATGGAAGAAATTGAACACATCTGTTATTCCGGTACACGGCTTAACCTTGATTACTACATTAATCAGGTAATGGACGAAGACCGGCAGGACGAAATATTCGAGTACTTTATGCGGGCCGATAGCGACAACATCGCTCAGGCCATGCGCGAATTCGGGGGTGATGATTTCACCGAACAAGATTTGCGATTGATGCGCATTAAGTTCCTGTCGGAAGTAGCAAACTAAGTCAACAGTCGGTAGTCAATAGTCCCTCGTGCGAAACACAGACTATTCTTGACTCTCGACTGTTGACGAATGACTTAAAAATGAATATACTTATACTGGGTTCGGGTGGACGCGAACACGCTTTTGCCTGGAAATTAGCGCAAAGCCCGTTATGTGATACGTTGTTTGTGGCGCCCGGCAATGCCGGAACAGCGCAAATGGCAACAAATTTACCGATTAGCTATAATGATTTTCCGGCGGTTACTAAGGCTATTCGGGATAACAAAATTGACCTGCTTATTATTGGTCCCGAAGAACCACTGGTGAAGGGAATTGTCGATTTTCTCCGCTTACAAACCGGTTTGGCTAGCTTGCGGATCGTTGGGCCAGATACAAAAGGAGCGCAACTGGAGGGAAGTAAGGATTTCTCCAAACAGTTCATGCAACGGTACGGCATCCCAACTGCTACGTCGAAAACGTTCACAGTGGTTACTTTGCAGGAAGGTATATCATACCTGGAAACCCACTCATTACCCGTTGTGTTAAAAGCAGACGGACTGGCGGCTGGTAAAGGCGTTATTATTGCCGACACCTTAGCCGATGCAAAAACAGCCCTTTATGATATGCTCGACGGACAGAAGTTTGGTGATGCGGGCAGTAAAGTGGTCGTTGAGCAGTTTATGCGTGGCATCGAGCTGTCGGTGTTTGTCCTTACCGACGGTACAAATTATAAAATTCTTCCAGAAGCAAAAGATTACAAACGTATTGGTGAAGCAGATACCGGCCCTAACACAGGCGGTATGGGCGCCGTATCACCAGTAGTATTTGCTACTAAAGCTTTTTTGCAAAAAGTTGAAGATAAGGTTGTGAAACCCACCTTAGCAGGCTTGCAACAGGAAGGGATTCGCTATCAGGGGTTTATCTTTGTCGGATTGATGAAAGTAAATGGTGAACCCTTTGTTATTGAGTACAATGCCCGTATGGGCGACCCAGAAACAGAGGTGGTGTTACCCCGAATTCAAAGCGACTTTGTGGAAATGATGGTCGCCACGGCTGAGGGGGATTTGGATAAAATTGCTATACAAGTGTCGCCCCAAACGGCCGTGACCACTGTACTGGTTTCGGGTGGCTATCCTGGTGATTACGCAACCGGTAAAATCATTTCGGAGTTAGAGCGTTTAGATGATGTTATGGCGTTCCATGCCGGAACGTTGGAAAAAGACGGTCAGGTTTTGACCAACGGTGGGCGAGTGCTGGCTATAACGGCTCAGGCAAACTCACTCGAAAATGCTGTCAGGAAGTCGCAGGAAGCGGCCCGGATGGTGCAATTTGACGGAAAGCAGTACCGAAAAGACATCGGGGTTGACCTGATTCGGTATTCCGATTAACGAGGTTGTAAAATCTAAACTTTACAACCCTATAACTATATATATATGTCCTGCAAATCCTGTGCAACTGGTGGGTGTGGCACACAACGCGGAGCATCCGATGGTCCCGGCGGGGAACCGCAGAAAACGGCCACAAAAGGATGTGGAAGTGGAGGATGTAGCACCGGTGGTTGCAACAAATTGAATTCATTTGACTGGCTAAGCGATATCGCTATGCCAAGTGCGAAGCGATACGATGTTACGGAGGTGAAGTTTAAAGGCGGTCGGAAAGAGTATTACCGCAACGTTCATCAGCTTGATCTTACAACGGGCGATTATGTAGTCGTCGAAATGCAATCTGGCTTTCATATTGGAGCCGTTTCGCTGCAAGGCGAATTGGTCCGACTGCAAGTGAAAAAACGGGCGGTAAAGATTAATGACGACACGAAGGTTATCCACCGGATAGCCACTGCTAAAGACATGGAACGGCATGAACAGGCCGTTTTACGCGATTTGCCAGCCCTTTATCGTTCCCGTGAAATTGTTCGTGAGTTAAAGTTAAACATGAAGTTGTCTGATGTTGAATTTCAGTCGGACAATACGAAAGCGACATTTTATTATTCGTCTGAAGAGCGGGTTGACTTTCGGGAATTGATCAAGATGCTGGCGAGCGAATTCAAGGCTCGAATCGAGATGCGGCAAATTAGTTTGCGGCAGGAAGCAGGCAGACTTGGTGGTATCGGTTCGTGCGGGCGCGAACTTTGCTGCTCTACCTGGCTCACCGATTTTAAAAACATTGCTACGTCGGCAGCGCGCTACCAGAATCTATCGTTGAATCCGGCAAAATTATCGGGTCAATGCGGACGGCTGAAATGCTGCCTGAACTACGAACTGGATACCTACATGGATGCACTGCGGGATATTCCAACGATTGAAAAGCCGCTGGAAACGCAGAAGGGTCGGGCTTATTTACAGAAGACGGATATTTTTCGTAAGCTTATGTGGTTTGGTTATGGAGCCGAAAGCACCTGGCATCCACTTCCCATTATTCGTGTTCTGGAGATTGTGGAATTGAACAAAAAAGGAATTATTCCCGAATCGTTTGACGTACTGACACCGATAGGTGAGAAAGAACCTGTTACGGCAGCCGCTCTTAATAGTGACTTGCAAAAATTAGATGCCAAGTACACCGCAAGGCCCAGCAAAAAGAAGAAAAAGAAACCCAGAGGGCCGGAAGGCAATACGCCAAGACCTATGCCGAATGGTAAAGTATCTTAACAACAAGCCCCGACCTGACAGGTTGGGGCTTGTTGTTTTTGGGCCGTAAACAGCACCTCAAAAGTCACCCGAATAGAAGGGACTGAATACGTAGTAGCTGCTATCACGCTTAGCGCGTTTGGGTGATGTCTGGATGTTCATCAAAAACCTGTGTTTCCGATTTGGGGCATCTGCCCATTCCTCGAAACGTCGCTCCTGGGTGTAGAGTTTATCAACTTCCCGGACGTGAATTCTTCAATGCTTTTTGCATCGACAGGTAAGCCATTGATGTACAAGTCAATATCCGTAGAGTACTCGTCATAGAGTTTTAGGTAGTCTTCTTTTGTACGTTCTATAAATGCAAGTTTGTTTTGGAAGAAGGTGGCTTCCAGTAACTTGTTCATTGAGAAAGTACTGGTTTGGCCGAGCGGATGATCGGATACGGCGTTAGCCCGTAAATATTGCTCCCATCTGGTGCGTACCGGATTCTTGGCTGGCGTTTTGTGGGTGGTACTCACAAACACCCGGTGCGATTCTGGGTACGCTGATGCTTCGGCTAGATCCTCCCATTTCTGGTAAACCAGCAGGTCGTTCACTTCATTAAACGTTAGCGCTGATAAAGATTGAACAGGTTCTTTCTCGCCATTTATGAACAGTTTTGCTTGTTGGCCATCTGGTAGTTTGAGACCCAGATGGTTGTTTCGTAAACATAAAATTTTAGGATAATGGGCTGTCGCCGAGTTACTACGTATGATGATTCGGTTCTGAAATCGAACGGTGTCAACCTGATTTTGTTCTTTCAGGAATGCGGACGCACGAAACCAGGGCATTTCCGGCTTATCAAGCTCAGCTGCCAGCGCCCGTGTCGCGTTTATTGAGGCAAAGGCAGAAACGGAGAATGTAGCGATCTCTGGATGATCTGACTGTTTGTGCCGACAGGCGAATGTCATTCCGCTCATCAATAGCACTCACAGGACGTAGCGCCACGAAGCTAATAGTCCGGAACGTTGTCCGTTCATCATTCCAAGAGGCTGATGTAGCGTCTGCCCTCTGAACACGACCAGTGGCCCATTCACCAGTACAACGTAGCGCAGGGTTTCCATACCGCTATTTCTTTTGTTCGATCATTGCCAGAATCTCACGTAACTCATCGGCCGTAATCTTCTCATTTTTAGCAAAATAACTCACCAGATTCTTGTACGAATTGTCGAAATAGTCAGCCACTACCTTTTTCAGCACAAATCGATTTTGATACGCTTCCTTTGTGATAATGGGGTAATATTCATGGGTATTGCCGTACGCTTTGTGACCTATATACCCTTTTTCCTCGAGATTGCGAACAATGGTTGAAACTGTGTTGTAGTGCAGAGGAGGATTTGTGAACTGCGGAACCATGTCTTTCACGTAGCCCTGTTCCATTTTCCAGACCACCTGCATCACTTCTTCTTCTTTGGCTGTTAGTTTTTCCATATATCAAACTTAAAACTATTCTTATCGTTTGCAAACTAGCCAGCTAGTTTTTCGACATTTGATGTCATTTGAAAAGCCAACAGCACAATCGTAGCTTTGCGGGCTATATGAGTTACGTATGAAACGATTAGGATTTATCCTGTTCATAGCGTTGTTGATCGGCGGCTGTGATACAAATGCAGTATATAAAGAGTATACCGACATTGAAGATGGGAAATGGTATATCAAAAACGCGCCCTCATTCACGTTCGAGATCAAGGATGCGTCGGTTCCCTACAATATTTATTATAACCTTCGGAATAGCCTATCCTATGGCTATTATAATCTCTATCTAACTCGCTATCTGCGCGATGCCAGTGGCAAGGAACTCGAATCTCGTCTGGACGAATTGCTATTGATGGACCCGAAAACCGGCAAGCCCAATGGCGATGGGCTCGGCGACCTATTCGATCACAAGTTTCTGATGAAGCGCAATTACCGCTTTCCGAAACCGGGCAAATACACCATGCAAATTAGGCAGTATATGCGTCAGGACCCATTGCTCAATATCCAGAGTGTAGGTATCACCGTCGAAAAGGTGACTCCAACTAACTGATTCTCTATCATCCCGACCAGGCCGACGATGGGGCAGTAGGGACCTTACTGTTAGTAGGTAATGCTTGAGTTGCTACAAAAAAATCGTTTTTTCTATTTTCCATACATTCTGGTGATGGTTGTAGTTGCTGTAATACAGATTAACTACACCCAGGGAGAACTAATGCTATGGGTAAACAGTCGCAATAGTTTAGTGGCTGACCTTATTTTTCCTTATGTTACGTATCTGGGTGATGGCGCGTTCTACGTGGTTGTGAGTCTGATTCTAATGATTTATAACTGGCGTGTCGGCTTGATGGGTTTGGCCAGTTTTGCCCTCTCTTCACTAACATCCGAATTCCTGAAAAAGCTAGTCTTCACAGATTCACCCCGACCACTGAAGTTTTTTGAGCAGTCAATAAATAAATACCACCTCATTGAGGGATTAGATATTCATAGTTTTAATAGCTTTCCCTCAGGTCATACAACAACGGCCTTTGCTATGTTCAGCCTACTTGCACTGCTTGATGTTCAGAAGGAGAGGGGTTGGATTTTCCTGCTGTTAGCCATATTGACGGGGTATTCGCGCGTTTATTTATTCCAGCATTTCGTGGAAGATGCTTACGTTGGCTCGCTCATTGGTACAATTTCAACCGTAGTAGTTTATGTATTATTGCGCAAATGGACTATAAAAAGCGGGGTGGATTAACGTTTTTACCTAATTTTGTTTAACAACCGGCCGAACCATTGCCAATGGGGAGCCGTTACCTCTTTATTACTTCGTTCGTAAGTAAACCAACACGCTTCGACAAACTCTCTCATGAGTGACGCCATCAAACATGAGTGCGGCATAGCCTTAATTCGGCTCCGCAAACCGTATCAGTATTATATTGATAAGTACGGTACTCCTCTCTACGCAGCCAATAAGCTATACCTGCTTATGGAAAAGCAGGTCAATCGAGGCCAGGACGGTGCCGGAATTGCAAATATTAAACTCGATGTGCCAGCCGGTAGTCGTTACATAAGTCGTTATCGCTCGGTAGATCAACGGCCTGTAACGGACATCTTCGAGAAAGTCAACAAGAAATTCCGCAAGGCGCTCAAAGGAAATAAGGACAAAGCCAAAGACGCTAAATGGCTTCAGGAAAATCTGGCCTTTACGGGTGAAGTCTGGATGGGCCATCTGCGCTACGGTACGCATGGGGCCAATGAGATTGAAAACTGTCACCCTATGCTTCGCCAAAGTAACTGGCGCAGTCGAAATTTAGTCGTAGCGGGTAATTTCAACATGACGAATGTCGACGAGTTGTTTGATAAACTCGTTTCGCTGGGTCAACATCCGAAGGATAAGGTTGACACCGTTACGGTGATGGAGAAGATCGGCCACTTTCTGGACGAAGAAAACCAGCGCGTGTTTGAACGCTTCAAGGGCATATACGAAAACCCTGATTTGTCGGACATCATCGAAGACAATGTCGATATGCAGCGCGTTTTGCATCGCTCCTGCCGTGATTTCGATGGTGGTTATGCTATGGTCGGTATGACGGGGTATGGTGCTTCATTTGTTGCCCGTGATCCAGCCGGTATTCGCCCTGCTTATTACTATGCCGACGACGAAGTGGTGGTCGTGGCGTCGGAAAAACCAGCGATCAAAACTGCCTTTAATGTCGAATACAGTGCTATTCAGGAAGTAAAACCTGGTCATGCGCTTATTATTGACAAATACGGTGAGTATATGGAGCAGGAGTTTGTAAAACCCATTGAAAAGAAATCCTGTAGTTTCGAGCGGATTTATTTCTCACGGGCAACCGATCCTGATATTTATAACGAGCGAAAAACACTGGGAAAACTGCTTATTCCTCAGATTCTCAAAGAAATAGATTACGACCTCGAAAATACCGTCTTTTCGTACATTCCAAATACGGCCGAAACGGCGTTTTTTGGAATGGTTGAGGGGCTGGAAGATTACCTGGCCAAACAGCGCAAAAAAGCGATCATGGAAGGTATTCTGTTCGAAGAGGAACTGGACCGGGTACTTTCGTTTCGACCACGTATTGAAAAGCTGGTTGCCAAAGATGTAAAACTGCGCACCTTTATTACCGACGACTCGCAACGGGACGATATGGTGTCGCATGTGTATGATACTACGTTCGAGGTCATTAAAAAAGGCAAAGACAATGTTGTCGTCGTGGATGATTCCATTGTGCGTGGTACAACTCTGGAAAAGAGTATTTTGCGCATGCTTGACCGTTTAGGGCCTAAGAAAATTATTATCGTCTCATCGGCTCCCCAGATTCGCTTTCCCGACTGCTACGGCATCGATATGTCGAAATTCAAGGAATTCATTGGTTTCCGGGCTGCACTGGAGTTACTCCGTGAGCGTGGCCAGGAAAATTTGCTGGATGAAGTCTATGCGCAGTGTGTGGCAGCTATCGAATCAGGGAATGCAAGCAAAGAGAATTATGTAAAGGCTTTATTCAACCCCTTTACACACGAGGAATTGTCTCAAAAAGTAGCCCAGATTGTAACGCCCGATGATTTGAACGCCGAAGTAGCCGTTGTTTATCAAACCGTCGAGAATTTACACAAAGCTTGCCCAAATCACTCCGGCGACTGGTACTTCACGGGGAACTACCCAACACCCGGTGGTAACAACGTTGTCAACAAAGCCTTCGTGAATTTTATGGAAGGCAAG
This sequence comes from Spirosoma endophyticum, assembly GCF_900112365.1. Classification (GTDB taxonomy): domain Bacteria; phylum Bacteroidota; class Bacteroidia; order Cytophagales; family Spirosomataceae; genus Spirosoma; species Spirosoma endophyticum. The sequence goes on from NZ_FOLQ01000003.1 coordinate 610,756, forward strand.
TTGGTTCGGGCTTATTAAAGATTGACGATAACGGACGGAGAGGAAAGAGAGAATGGATTCTATAATCCTTTTTTGCTCTTTCCTCTCTTTTTTTGATATAAATTTTGTAAACTGGACTAAATATTAATCCGTCCGATGCGTATCCCTGAAGAAACTGTTGAACGAATTCGACAGTCTACTGACATTCTGGAAGTGATCAACGACTTTGTTTCGCTCAAGAAACGGGGTAGTAATTACATTGCCTGCTGCCCATTTCATAACGAAAAAACGCCGTCTTTTAACGTTAATCCCGTTCGACAGATCTACAAATGCTTCGGATGTGGTAAAGCGGGTGATGCCGTTCGGTTCGTTATGGACATTGAGAACATCGGTTATGGCGAAGCACTACGTTATCTGGCCAAAAAATACGGTGTTGAAATTGAGGAGCAGGAGCAAACACCGGAGGATCTGCTACGTCAGAATGAGCGGGAGAGCCTGCTTATTGTCCTGAATTTCGCCAAAACGTTTTTTCAGGAAACCTTATTGAATACCGACGAAGGGAAAGGTATTGGACTAAGCTATTTTCGGGAACGGGGTTTCACCAATCCAACCATCGATGCATTTGAGCTGGGCTATACACTCGATCAATGGAGTGCGCTACTGCAGGAGGGCCAACGGCGGGGCTATAGTACCGAGTTACTTGAAAAAGCGGGACTGATTTTAACCAAAGAAGGCACTGACGGCGGAAAACAGAAAATGTTTGATCGGTTTCGGGGGCGGGTCATGTTCCCGATTCATAACGTTTCGGGCCGGGTGATCGCTTTTGGCGCTAGGATTCTGAAGGTAGATAAAACCCAGCCTAAGTACCTCAACTCACCCGAAACAACTGTTTATCATAAAAGCCAGGTTCTCTACGGTATTTTTCAGGCGAAACAAGCTATTCGTCAGGAAGATGTCTGTTACCTGACAGAAGGCTATACCGACGTTATTTCGCTTCATCAGGCAGGAATCAAGAACGTAGTAGCTTCATCAGGTACGTCGTTGACTACGGAGCAAATCCGGTTGATTGCACGCTTTACGCCTAACGTAACAATCCTCTACGACGGTGATGCTGCAGGTATCAAAGCGGCACTACGTGGGTTGGATATGGTACTGGAGGAGGGCTTAAATCTTAAACTTCTGCTATTGCCTGATGGCGAAGACCCCGATAGCTACGTTCATAAGCTTGGTGCAGAGGCTTTTAAATCCTATATCAATGAGCATTCGCAGGACTTTATTGATTTTAAAGCGAGCCGTTGGCTGACCGAAGCGGGTGATAATCCGTTGAAACGTGCCGAAGGAATATCTGACGTCTGTGCCAGTATCACTAAAATTCCTGACCTTCTTAAACGCCAGACACTCTCGCAACGGGTAGCACAGGTCTTTCATGTCAGTGAGCAATCTGTTATTTCGGAGATAAATCGATTACTGCGGAAGCAGCAGGACCAGGGTAGGAAAGATTCCGAACGACAGCAGCGGTCTTCGGATCTTGGTAGACAGCAGTCTCCTGGCTCTGCATCTATTCCGCCAGAACCGTCGGTCGATGATCTAAATGCGCTGTTTGGCGATTTTGGTGTTGATGCTTCTGGATTTGATGAGCCGAAAACTACGGCGTTACCTCGGCCTGTTACTGTTGACCGCGCTAATTCAGTCCGTACGCCCATATCTTATCAGGAAGAAGAATGTATCCGACTATTGATAAATTATGGCGCACGTGAGCTGGAACCGGGTATCACGCTCTGCCAGTACGTACTAAGCGAATTACACGAGATCGAATTTCAAACCTCGCCCCTTAATTTGATATTAACGCTCTTCCGGGAGGCCTATAGTCGAGGTGATATTCTAACCGCTGGTGATTTTCTAAATCGGCAATCCAGTGCAACGGAGCAGTCCAACGATATTGACATTCAGCATCAGGCAATTCATTTAACCACTCCTCGCTATGAAATTAGTGGCGGATGGCTAAAGCACGAAATTCTGGTTCCCTCGGAAGAAGAAATTGGGATTCTGGCCGACGCGGCCTACCGGAATATTTTGCGGATTAAAAAAATATTGGCTGAACAACGAATGGCTGCCCTTCAGCAGTTGCTACGAGAAGCAGGCCGTAAATCGCCTGAGGAAGCGGATCAACTGTTGACTGAGTTTATGCATTTCAAACGGATAGATATTGAAATTTCAAGTCTGCTGGGTACAGTAATTTCAGGGTAGGGAAACAGAGGCCACAAAAAAGGCCCCGACCTAATTGATCGGGGCTTACCTTTATAACGGGGAGGGTGAACACTAAGCTTGAGCTACCGACATGACAGTAATCAATTCGGCATCGATTTTCCGGTTCAACTCATCCAGCAAGCAGGCATGCGAGTGGAGCTGACCAGGTTTAGAAGGTTGAGCTGCGCGCTCAGACTTCTGGCCCGACATATCGAGCAAGAGTGTCATGAGTACGTCGGTTGTATGTTGACGTAACTCCATGAGTCGACGTAACTGAGCCCGATTAGCTTTGGGTTGCTGACGGACGGCCTTCTGTAAGGTATTGATTGCTTTATCTAGCTTGACGTAGCGATAATGAAAGGCTTCGGTCGCTTTTGCCCATTGCATAATCAAACTCTGTACTTCCTCGGCCGATGCTTCGTAGCCGGACAACACTACTGATTTTTCCTGTTTCATCACCCTACGTTTTAATACCTGTTTCGCAATTGAGTAATCAAAAATAGGGTCGTCCTGGGGCCTAATGCAACATGCTTTGCGTGAAATCACCATTTTACCGGATGAAATCACCCATAAAGTTTTATCTAAATAGGTGATTTCATCCGGGGAATTGGTGATTTCATTACAAGTAGTTATGTGAAGTATTTAATCAATCTTACATTCATCCACCTATACGCGTCATTAGATCATGAATGAATTAGACAGTGGTCAGGAGATCACTAAGAAATTCGCGATTCGGCGTCGAGATTTTTCGATTCTCGTTGCGCAATCAGAACTTTTTAACTGTGAAGTATTAAGTCAATTATTAAAAGAGCAAGGCTACAATGTTGTCGGTCGTGCTGTTGAGATGGAGGACACACTTCAGCAGATTAGGGTTAAGCGTCCACAGTGTGTAATTCTGGAGTCCGAAATTTCAGGTCAGCAGAGCTTCGATATTGTTGAGGAGATGCGGCAGTCGAATCAGGACACTAAATTCATCTTATACACTCGTCATGCCGATATGCGGATGGTAGCTAGTGCGATGCAAATAGGCTTTCTGGGATTCCTGTACGCTACTGACGGACTGGATGAATTATATCGATGCTTTCAGATTGTCAGCAACGGTGGTTGTTATTACAGTAATGGATTTATGAAGTTGCTCAAGAATTTTGGTGTCGAGGTAATTTCTGATACGACTCGTGCCGAATTAAGTCGATTAACTGGACGTGAACGTGAAGTGTTACGTATGATTGCTAATGGGCACACTGCCAATGAAATTGCTGATGAGCTGGGTATCAGCTACCGAACAGCTGTCAACCATAAAGCTCACATAGCCAAAAAACTGGAATTGAGTAGTTGCCGACAGTTACCGAGATATGGTATTGCCGTGAAGAGTTACCTCTGATAAACACACTCAGTCAGAAGCCATTGTAAGGGAATTGGAATCGATATACGGTCGATGGTCGCTCTGAAGCCATTCTCGAAATTCCTGCATGCGAGCGCGGGGAACAACAATACTATGTTGCTCGGGGGAATTAAGTCGAACAATGTATTTGCCGTTTTCCCAATAAGCATAATTCAACACGGCTTGTCGATTAACTATATAATCGCGTTTAATGCGAAAAAATTGGGTAGGGTCCAGCTCAGTTTCAAGTTCATTTAATGTTTTACCAACTAAATAACGGCCTTTGGTTAGCTCAGCATAATAAAAGCGGTCCTCGATAGTGAAGAAATACACATCGTTAACTGGGAAGTCCAGTTCACCAATGGCATTTTTGCCTTTTAAGTGAGTCAAATAAGATGACGATATTGTAGGCTTTGGTGAAAACGTTGTTGAGAGTGCTAGCGCTTTCTGAGCTGCTTCTGCTGCTTCTGCCTCTGCAGTTTCCTGGGCTTGCCGTCGTTGCTTCAAATAATCTTTAAGAAGTGAGATATTAAGAGCAAGATAACCAATAAGAGTTACCGGGAATAAATAGGTAAAGTACACAGACCAGCTAAATGTGTAAAGAATATACTTCTGCCAGTAAAGGGAGAAAGAATAGGTTGGGAATTTTTCTAATAAGTAACGAACGGTCTGCGTAACGGGTGTGAATAACCAGTAAGCAAAGGCTAAAACGGGCAAGAAATTTATTTCATATCGACCGATAGCCTGCCAGCTATTCTGTACAGAATATAATCTCAACCACTTGTGAAACTGGTTAATAAGTGTAATCGTGATAAAAAGCGTAACTAATTCGGGAATGATTAGCGAACGTAGTAGTATACCAGCATAGTGAACGAAGCCACCAGCCTGCTGCATTTTGCTGGCTTTAATGTCGTACCCTATTGACCATGACAAAGCTTCGATTAACAGCACGATGCTCATCAGGATAAGTACGCTATTTATCGGTTTTCTCAGGAAGTCCCGGGTAAGTCGAATTTCCTTCATGCTGTCCCTATAGTCAAAACTTCTACTAAGATAGTGGTAATATTTAACTAAATCCAAACAGTCAATTGTGACTTTTTGCCGATTGATGACCCTTGCTTGAGACAGTAGCTTTGTATCAACAAAAAGGCGCTGTAAACGCGCTGATTTAATAAGCAAATCATCTCAATCCCAAAAGCAATAAGTCATCATGAAAAAGCAATTCAACATCAAACCAGCTCAATTAGTAAAAGCAATCACGAAAGCTGCTAAAGCAGAATCTACAGGCGTATTAAGACTTCTGGCCGACGATACATCACCTTGCTGCCACGAATGGGATCTTTCCAGAATGGTAGTAGTCAACCGCTAATTTCTGCACCCTATGTTAACCGCAAAGCAACTTTATCAAAAGGAATTAGCTCATTGTCGTGAGCAATTCGAGCAAATAGATCTGCGAAAAGAGCGGGGTTATCTGATGAAGTTTACCACATTCTCGGCTAATCTTGAGAATATACTTCCTTCAATTGCCCGCCATGAGCACGAAACATTGTTTCGGGAGCTATTGTTGCAGCAAGTTTTTACATCATTCGATCAGCGATTTCTAACCGCTGGCGATCTGGTAAAGTTACGCGGGGAGCATAAGAAAATAAGTAAAGCAGATGGTCCCCAGATTTATTGTACGTATCACCTTGGTTCCTACAGGTTATTGACGAGTGTACTCTTTCGACGTGGTATAGATTGCGTATTACTTGTAGGGAACAATATGAACCGCAGCCAAGGCGACGGTATGACAGAGCATATTGAGGGATTACGCAAGAAACATGGTCTGACTAATGTTTTTCGAGTAGTCGAAGCAGGGAGTGCTTCTGCCGGACTCACCGTCCTGCGTGAATTGAAGGCTGGCCGATCGCTGATTGTTTACGTAGACGGCAGCCCTGAAACGGCACCTGAGCCGGGTGAAGAAAATCAATTCTTGTCAGTACGCTTTGGCCACCGGTCTGTTTTGACACGCAAAGGTGTTGGCTTCCTATCGCACGCAGCAGGTGTACCTATTGTACCTGTGGTGAGCTATCGGCAGACTGATATGACAAACGTTCTTCGGTTTCTCAAGTCTATTAGGCCCATTAGCCAGAGTGATAGAGAAATCTACTGTCAGGAAGCTATGCAACAATTGTATGACGCCTTCTGGCCCTACTTAAATCAGTATCCAGCGCAATGGGAAGGCTGGAATTATATCCACTCCTTTTTGGAGTCTGAAACGCCCAGAAACAAATTTTTCGGACATCGTCCAAAGCAGTTGGCCTTTAACGAAAATCGTTATACGCTATGCGAGTTGGAACAGGCGCCTATTCTATTTGACAGGCGACTGTACCAAACCTACGAGATTACTGAAGATCTACGCGATTTACTTCTAAATCTTGATACGATGGATTCTGTTAAAGACCAGCTTGGTCAGCAGATGTTTGACGAATTACTTGAAATGGAGGTGTTATATTAGCCCCCTTAAATCAACAAAGGTCACAGCAAACGTTTGCTGTGACCTTTGTTATTAAATGTAGTAATGTAGTAAAATTTTACTACGTTACTACACATTATTACTAACTTCGATTTCTTCACCTGACTGATGGAAAAACTTGAAGTTAACCATACCTAACGAGCTGTCTTTCACAAGTTTGACCCACGTTTTGTATTTTACATACCATTGCATCTGTTTTGAGTAGATCCCTTTCGTGTAGTAAGCATACAGAAATGGGTTCATTGAGATGGTTATTCCCCGCTCATTCTGCTTCGTCAGGATATAATCGAGGTTATTTTCAATCACATCCGTTACCAGAACGCTGGCCTGAATTGTGCCAGTTCCGCCACAAGTTGGGCAGACTTCACGGGTAACAATGTTCATCTCAGGCCGGACGCGCTGGCGCGTAATTTGCATCAGGCCAAATTTTGTTAAGGGAAGAATGGTGAACTTCGATCGCTCAGGCTTCATTTCATCGCGCATGATGTCTTGCAGGAGCTTTTTGTTCTCTGCTTTCTTCATGTCAATGAAATCCACAACAATAATTCCGCCCATGTCGCGCAACCGAAGTTGCCGGGCAATTTCCTTAGCAGCCTCACGGTTTACGCTAATGGCGGTGGCTTCCTGATCTTCTTCTGAGTTTGATTTGTTGCCGCTGTTGACATCAATGACGTGCAACGCTTCGGTATGTTCGATAATCAAATATCCACCACCTGGTAAGCTCACCGATCGGCCAAAAAGCGTTTTAAGCTGCTTTTCTAAGCCAAGTGCTTCAAAAAGCTTCATTTTTCCGCTATGGAGCTTGACAATTTTCTCCTTGTCGGGCGCGATGGTATGAATGTAATCTCTGATTTCGTCGAATGACTCACGAGTATCTACGGTAATGCTCTCGAATGATTCATTGAGCATATCCCGCAGAATCGAGGAGGCTCGATTCATTTCGCCCAAAACCCGATCACGGGGCTTGGCATCAGCAAGGGCTTTAATGGCCTGATCCCACTTCGCAAGAGAGTTCTGTAGGTCACGGTCAAGCTCTTCAACATCTTTATCCTGTGCAACCGTGCGCACAATTACGCCAAAGTGTTGCGGTTTCAATGACGACATAAGCCGCATTAACCGCGACCGCTCAGCTCGGTCGGTGATTTTTTTTGACAGGTTAACGCCATCTGAAAATGGCACAAGGACTAAATAACGACCTGCAATCGAAATGTCGCAGGAAAGGCGCGGACCTTTAGTAGAAATAGGCTCTTTTACTACCTGAACCAGAATGGGAGCATTTTTGGCAAGTACCTTATCTATCTTCCCAATTTTTTCAATGGCTGGCTCTAACTGAGTGTCGATGAGTCGGCCGGTAGTAACGCGCTTGGCGATTACATCTTTGACAAGCTTATTGAGCGAATTGATATTCGGTCCTAAGTCCTGGTAGTGCAAAAAGCCATCTTTCTCATGGCCAACGTCCACAAAAGCAGCATTAAGGCCCGATGATAGTTTCTTGACTGTTCCCAAGTAAAGATCGCCAACGGTGAAGCTGCTGTCTAACTCTTCTTCGTGATACTCCAGCAATCTCTTGTTTTGCAAGAGCGCGATCCGATCACCTTTCTGAGTCGAACTGATAACTAATTCATTACTCACAAGATGAATATACGGTTAAGAATGGCTGTAAAAAAAGAAAAAAGCCACGTTCGGGCTTTGCAGACCGGCACGGGGCTTCCACAAAATAAATTTATAGTTTGTCGTTTAGCATTTATGGATATGTATCCATTCACAAACGCTAAACGACAAACGACAAACTATTTTTTCTTATGCCGGTTTTTTCTGAGCCGTTTCTTCCGCTTGTGAGTGGCAATCTTGTGTCGTTTCCGTTTCTTACCGCAAGGCATAGTATTAACAGTGTTTAATGGTTAAATACGTGTCGGCTGACCACCCGGTCAAAGCCCTTAAAAGTTGTATAGTTTTAAAGTTGAATAGGTAGTACCTGAATCCAACTGTGTAACTCATTTCAGCCGTTCCTCATACTCGCGAACAGCGGCCAGAATCTGTGGGTCTTTCTCCTGCGTTTTCACCTGAGCCAGAACCCGTCTTGCTTCGGCTTTCTGACCAGCCTCGGCTAAGCTTACACCCAAATAGAATTGAGCCTTCCGGCTTGTTGGGTTGTTCACCAGAATTTGACGAAACCGCTCGATCGCTCGTTCATACTGATTCGACCGCATCGAAAGCAGACCCAAATTGAACAGAGCCAATTCATTGGTCGGCTCCTGCTTCAGCACCTCACGCAGCATCATAATACCCTTCATCGGTGTATCGGTATTGACATAAGTCATGGCCATATTAGCCTTCGCCGACAACAAGTTTGGGTTTTTGGCAATAGCCTGCTGATAGAACTCGCGCGTTTTCTCGCCTAACGATGTCGTTTTCTTTTCATCAACGGCAAATGTGTAGGCTTCGAAGTACTGATCGCCCGCTCGTAACAGATTGTGCTCAGTTGGTTGTGCCTTTGCCAATAAATCTGCATAATGAGCGGCACTATCGTAACGGGTGGCTTCCTGAAAAAGGGCAATCAACTTCTCTCCAATTGCTTCTTTTTTCACTGGGTTTGCTACGGCAAATTCGGACCGCAATATATCCAGGCGCTTTTGTTGTTCAGGTGCCAGAGGCTTCTCATGAACGGAAGAGGAAGCAGGACTTTCTGTTAATTCAGTCGCCTTTTTCCCAGCTCCATCACGTGAAGCTCCAGACGTTTGCGTCGTTCGACCTCCAAGCTGTTTGTTTTCATTTTGTACAACCACCTTAGGCAGGGTATACAACCCCGCTGTTAAGGCTGAAGCCAGTATGATAACAAGCAACACGAATTTATTCATAGTAGAGGATCAATCACGAAACAAACGCCTGGACCAAACTGGCAAACCAGCACACGGTTGGTTCGTAGCAACTTTGCCTACTCGGCTGCAACTTTAGCTTTGTCGCTGGTTTTCACCTGCTCAACAAACACCTTCGCGGGTTTAAAACTCGGGATAAAGTGCTCGTCAATCACCATCGCGGTGTTTTTCGAGATGTTACGGGCTACTTTCTTGGCTCTTTTCTTGTTGATGAAACTGCCGAACCCTCTCACATAAATGTTTTCTCCCTCGGCTAGCGAGTCCTTAACTACTGAAAAGAAAGTTTCCAGGGTGTTTGTTACTTCTGCCTTATCAATTCCGGTTTTATCGGAGATCTCGGCAATTACATCTGCTTTCGTCACGACTTCTTAAACTTTAACGTTTACTGTATTGTTGAAAATTCGGCTCTCAAAAATGGGAGCACAAAGGTAGGGGTTTCCCATAAATTATAAAACCCTGTACTTCCGTTTTTAATGGTAACGATGTATTTTTTCGTTTTATTTTGAATTGGCAATCAGACCTTAACAGTATCGAAACCTCGTTTGCTCCTACGCTCGAACGGTGGTATGAGCGTCACAAACGTGATCTGCCGTGGCGTCACACCCGCGATCCATATCGCATTTGGCTATCGGAAATAATCCTTCAGCAAACGCGCGTGGCGCAGGGAAAACCCTACTACGAACGCTTTGTAGCAGCTTATCCAACCATATCTGAAATGGCCCGCACGGATGAGCGCGACCTACTTCGGCTTTGGCAAGGCTTAGGCTATTATTCCCGCGCCAGAAATCTACATCAGACTGCTCGCTATGTAACCACTCAGCTAGATGGGAAGTTCCCAGATACGTATCATGAGCTGTTGAAAATGAAGGGGATAGGCTCTTATACAGCAGCTGCCATAGCCTCTTTTGCTTTTGGTGAGCGGGTGCCGGTTGTTGATGGAAATGTATATCGGGTATTGGCGCGGGTATTTGGTATTGAGGAAGATATTACGTCGACTCAGGCCAAGAAGACGTTTGCCGCTTTGGCTATGAAGCTGATCCAATCGGCCAATGATCCGGCGACTTATAATCAGGCAATTATGGAGTTCGGTGCTATTCAATGTACGCCCATGTCGCCCGATTGTTTACTATGTCCGCTTCAACAGCAATGTGTAGCTTATCTAACCGGCAGGCAAAACAAGTTGCCCGTCAAATCAAAAAAGGCGCCGGTTCGGGAGCGGTTTTTTAACTACTTTATTTTTAGAAATAATGGAAAAATAGCGCTTCGCGAACGGATGACTCGTGACATCTGGCAAAATCTATATGATTTTTACCTTTTAGAAAGCGAACGTAGCGATTCACTCTCAGGAACCAGCAATGAATTGCAAACTGCACTGAGCGCCACGTCTGTTCAAGAGTCATTGCATGAAGTTGTGCGGGAACGTGTTTTGGCTGTTCCACCAACTGAAGCAGTACAGTTACTATCTCACCAGCGAATTCGCGCTCAATTCTATATTATTGACTTACCTGATCATCTCGCTGGAAGCTTGCCGATTGATTTACAGTGGTATACGCCTGACGAAACCGAGCACTTACCTAAGCCCGTACTGATTACTAACTATTTAGATAAGCTGTTTGGATAAGTCAGTATGTTTCAGTATCTTTAATTCTTATTAAACGCTCTAATCTCTTACTACGTAAACAACAAAATACACTGTATGGCAAGTCTGAATAAGATGACAATCATCGGTAATCTGGGTGCCGATCCTGAAGTACGCTATCTAGATGGAGGGGCTGTCGTAGCTACCTTTAATGTGGCAACAACGGAAAAATACACCAACCGGAACGGCGAGAAAGTGGAGCAAACCGAGTGGTTCCGGGTTGAGTTATGGAATGAGCAGGCTAAAGTAGCCGAAAAATATTTGAAGAAAGGCAATTCTGTTTATGTCGAAGGCCGTTTGCGGACGGAGTTATGGACGGATAAAGAAGGCAAGGAACGTACGTCACTACGTGTACGGGCCAACACCATGCAGTTGTTAGGTAGCCCCGGCGGTGGTGGACAAGAGGATGGATATAACGAAGCCCCGCGCCAGCAGGCACCTCCCGTACAGGCAGCGCCAGAACGGGATCGTCCTCAACCACAGCCTACGCCTTCCCGGCAGCAGACCTCCCCTGTAGCGGCACCAGCGGCTCGTCGTCGGGAGCCAGACCCGGTGCCTTTTGAGAGCAACAGTGGAGAAGACGATCTGCCGTTCTAATCCACTCGATTCGCTCTATTGTTGAACGAGATCTGATATACATGGACCTTAGTGATCCCCTTCCTCGACAGGTGCTCCAAGCCACAGGCGGCTGGAGCACCTATTTTGATATATATGGCCCTTATACGGCTTTGATTTTACTGCTGCTGACGCTGGCTGGCTTAGTATCGGCTTCTGAGGCCGCATTCTTCTCTCTTTCTCCTGATGATCGTGCTCACTGCCGTGGCAGTAGCCTGGCCGACGATCAACGTATCGCTACGCTTCTGGAGCGTCCTAAGCGACTGCTGGCATCGCTGGTCATTTTCAATAACCTGCTGAATATTGCTATAGTTGTCATTGTGACGTACTTAACCTGGGAATTCTCACAGGCGTCACAGGAGGCAGGCTGGATACTGCCGGTTATTACATTGGTAACAACAGTGGCTATTGTACTTTTCGGTGAAATCGTTCCCAAGGTATACGCCAGTCAAAATAATTTAAGTGTAGCTCGCAAAACGGCCGCGCTGGCGCAACTGGGCCTGGCTGTATTTCGCCCATTGGCTATGGTGTTGGTTAATTTAAGTAATCAGGTTGACCGCCGTATTGAGCGAAAGGGGTATAAACTGTCTGTTGAGGAACTTAGTCAGGCCGTTGAGTTAACGGGCGTCAATGCAACGGTTGAGGAGAAGGAAATTCTCAAAGGTATAGTCAACTTCAGTAATCTGACGGCACGGCAAGTGATGCGGGCTCGGTTGGATATTTCGGCTGTAGAAGATGATCTGCTTTTTAGTGAATTGATGACCCAGATCAATACATCGGGTTACTCGCGGGTGCCAGTTTATCGGGAGTCGCTGGACCAGGTAGAAGGCGTTCTTTACATTAAAGACTTACTACCGCATATTCATGAAGATAATTCGTTTCGCTGGCAATCCCTGCTGCGTCCAGCTTTCTTCATTCCAGAAAATAAAAAAGTAGACGATTTATTGCAGGATTTTCAGAAACGGCGCGTTCATATGGCCATCGTAGTTGATGAGTATGGAGGAACACGTGGTTTGGTGACGCTGGAAGATATTATCGAGGAGATCTTTGGGGAAATCAACGATGAATTCGATGACGAAATTCCCGTTGGTTATCGACGCGAAGATGAACGAACAGTAGTATTTGAGGGCAAGATGCCTATAACCGATGTGTGTCGAATCTTGAATGTGGATGCAACTACATTTGAGACAGTACAAGGGGATAGTGAGTCGCTGGGAGGGCTGTTGCTCGAGCTATTTAATCGACTACCGAAGCCTGGCGATGAAACAACTTTTGAAGATTTTACATTTCACGTACTATCTGCCGATGATAAACGTATAAATGAGGTACGGGTCAGGAAAAATGACACCTCCGAACGGGTATAAATAAACAATTCGGCAATAATATACCGCCTAATCAAACTACATATACCTGCGTGGAACCGATAAACATTTTTTGGTATTTTTAAGCCCAAACTTTCCGAACCAAGATATGTCCAGCCTACTTACTAAGTTAAAGTCTGTCGCCAAACGGACATTTATGTCTGAACAGACGGCAAAACCGATTACCGAATTCGACTATCCAACATTACCCTGGATTGATAAAAAAGACGCCGATATTCCAGCTTTTCTCAAGCAATTCCCAGGCGCCAAAAATCTACCTTACGATCTGGAAGAGAAAATGAATTTCTGGCGTGAAAATGGCTACGTAATTCTGGATAAGGCTATTCCCAACCTTTGGATTGATCAGCTTTTGAATGAAGTTGAGGAGCTGATTGATCAACATGAAAAATATAAGACCCTCGTCCGGATTGACTTACCCGAGTATAAGGCAAATCCGGTACTCCCTGTAAAAGACGTACCGAAAAAGGTGCTGAACGGTCCATATATCAAGTACATGGATTTTCACGATAATTCGGTGATTGGCAAAAAAATTATGCTGCACCAGAACATTGTGACGTTCCTGAGCGCCGTATTTGGTGATAGGGTGATTGGTATGCAAAGTCTGCTGTTTAAATACGGTAGTCAGCAGGCAACGCACCAGGATTTTGCCTATGTCGTATCCGAAATTCCAAGTCATCTGGCCGCTGCCTGGATTGCCCTCGAAGACGTACATATTGATTCTGGTCCCTTATATTATTACCCCGGTTCGCACACTATCGGTAAATTTAATTTCGGCAATGGCATCTTTTTCAATGGGCAGTCGACCCTAAATCCGAATGATTTTGCCAGTTACCTTGACGAAACCTGCCAGAAAGCAGGGCTGAAGAAAAAAACGCTGCTTATTAAAAAGGGAGACGTACTGCTATGGCATGCCGCGCTAGCCCACGGCGGGGACGAAATTCGTGATCCTGTTCTGACGCGTAAATCGTTTGTGTGTCATTATTCATCCGATAAAGCCTATCGCCATCATCGTCAAAGCCCGGAGGTTGAGCCTACTCGCCGGACCATAAACGGAGCTGATGTCTTTGTTAATCCGCATATGCCGGATCAGGAGGATATTTTTTCAACTGGAAAGTCGATTTAACGGATCGTCTAAATTTTCGGGGCGAAGCATAGGACTCAAAGACTCCTATGCTTCGCCCTTATCGTTGAATCAATAGTTGTTTTGTGTAGCGATAATCAGCTGATTGCATGTGTAAACTATATAGACCAACAGGCAAATTGGCTGTCAAGGGAATTGTTGCAGGCTGATTGGCTAATGCAGTGATACGTTGCTGCCACACGATCTGACCACTCAGGTTGATTAATGTAAGATTCCATTGACCACCTTTGGGAAAATGCATCGTTACTTGCGTGCCATCGTTCGGGTTCGGATAGACGGTTGGCGGAGGCAGTTGTTCACCCGGTACGGCCAGTATGATATCGGTGCTAAAAATAAGCTGACCGTCAGGTTGTTCCAGCCGGATGCGGTAGGGATTTTTGCCCGAAGGTTTATCGGGATCTATAAAGGAGTAGAGGTGGCTAAATTGCCCATCGTTCAGAACATTCGCCGTTCCAATCGTCTGATACTTGTCCGAGACATCTTTACGCTCAATAAAAAAACGGCTTCCTGGAGGCTCCTGCGCTGTTAACCAGTGAACATGTGTGGTGCTGTCAATCTGTTCAACCTGTACCTCAATAAACGGATTGATCGGCCTGCCAACGGGTGTAACCAGGAAGGGCTGGGTAGGCGTTCCGGCCAGCACAGGTGACGTAGCTACAACGCGCATCCGATATAAACCTCGACTGAGTGTGTCGGGTAAGTACACTGGCACCGACCGATTGCCTTTATCCCTGCCAACTTCAGCAATAAACAATCCCTGCGCAGTTAATAATTGAACCACTACGTTCGGTTTGGTAGCAAAGCCTACTGCTTCATAAGGGACACTTATGGTGGTTCCGGCCGAGATACTGGATGGAATTAAGCCTGTCGAAATAAACTGCTGTGGCTGAGACGGTTGGGATTCTTTGAAGAATTTGTCGTTTAAATTCTCATTCCAGGCAGTGGCAAATCTGGAAATTCCCTGAATTCCGTTCGCTATGTTTTCAAAGTGGCCGTGTTGCTGCCGGGGCGACTGAATCGTATCAGTATAAGGCCCCAACCACACATTATTATTGGGTGTGTTAGCTAATAACGTTTGGGCATTAATAATGGCAGAACTTGGTGTTGGTCCGGCCGGTGATATAGAGCAACGGGCCACTACCCATGTCATGTTACGTCCGAAATCGGCACGGCTCCGATCAATAAGATGCTGTATATCTTTTCGATACGTCTCGGTTGGTGTTTGAAGCGGAACGGCATCCGATTCGCCATGATGCCATAATACAGCTCGAAGGCCGAACTGACTATGATAGTATTGTAAGGCATTCCGCAAATTGGAATAGGGCTGCAAAAACGGCCAGATCGTGCTATTGAAAATATTTTTGGCCGATGTGCCGTCTGCTGTAGCACTCCAATTGTCAGCTACAGTGGCCGGAATCGCTACGTTAAAAAAAGCAACCGGTACACTATAACGATCTGCAATGTGATCCCCCAATTCGCCCCAGCACCAGGCGGTTTGACCCGTCGGGTAAACCAGGCTAGTTGCCTCTAAAGTTGTGAACGTAGGCACTGGAAACGGTTTATCAGACGATTCCAGTGCATTATCCTTATTCCAGAATCGATTCCAGGCATTGTATGATACCACTCGTTCAGACGCTCCCTTGGCGCCCAGATCGGGTATACCCATGGCATTTGACTGACCAGCGATCAAAAACACTTCGCCAACGCCAACCGATGAGACCACGGCGCTGCTGACCGTTTTTTCATCCCGTATACCACGTACTTCCAGCCGAAAGCTACCAGCAGGAACAATTATTTTCCCTTGATAAAGTCCATTTTGTGGTTTATCCTGTAGGAGTGTCCAGTCAATAGATAGCCTATTGGCTATAGATACAGGAACGAGTCTTGCTTCAACCCGGTCAATCGGGATCGAGAATGTACCGGCAATGTAAAGTGGGGCATTGTTTTCCTGGTTGCGCTGTACAACCATGCGTGGAATTGGATAAGTTATCGTTAACTGTGCTACAGAAGGCAGGGAAGCGAGAAGCCAACAGCCGAGAAAAAGAAAAGTTACTCTAAACAGAATCATGTCGGGAATTAGTGACCAGCTAATCCTACAAAAATACGTAATTAATTCAAATAGAAGTCGTTCCAGCCTTTCGCTGATGGAAATTTATTGGCCTGATATAGGGGAATTCTGCACACAACACTTCGATTTCGCACAAGTCGGATGCTCCTTTGTCTCTATAGAACATAGCGGTCAGCTTATATTATACCCAAAGCCCACGACCCTGATTATATTCATTCCCGATACGTTGAATATCACTGGTTGAATACGTTAGAAAACCTTTGTTACGCAGGTCACGCAGACGGCGCTTTTCGAGCCAGGAAAGGTTACCATCGACCAGAACACCGAAAACAATGAGTCGTTCCAGGCTTCGGCGCACGGCAATAGGGGCTTGAAGTACCTGTTCGGTAAACTGTCCCGTTAAAGGAGCATCGGAACGTAGCTCGAACCGATCCATGAGGGTTTCTGTCAGTAAAAAGTGAGCATAGTTATATTGCCGCTTTAAAATTGCTACGTGTCGGAGTGCTTCCAGAATCAGGGGTCGAAATTGATCGTTTTTGCCCCATTCTTCGTGTAGCTCATGCACAAATTCGCGGATCGTTGTCGGAGCCATCACCCGAACCTGAGCTTCGTGCAATACCTGCCATGAGGCCCATGCGTTCCACAACGCATAGATGGGCATACCCGCCAGATCAGTTAGCTGGCGTATCGCATAACGTCCAATAAATCGTTTCAGTAAGAACTTGAAAACCAGATTGCTCAGAAGCGCTTTGCCGATATTTAACAGAAAAAAAGCATTTAACCCCCAGCGCGGCATGTTCAGATACGGGTCGATGCCAAAGCGCAGAATACCACGATTCGATTTTTCGAGGGCTGCGTCAGCCAGAGACTGTAGGTGACGATCATACTGTGCATCATGGGCACGGGGAAACTGACAAACCTGCATAATGGCCTTCACTCCCCGTAAGTTGAGCGCAATGAGCAGGTTTATTTCTACATACACTAATAATATTCCATAGAGACTGGTAATGAGCGGCAATTCGTAAGGAGTGTCGAATAAAGTTACGGTCGTGCTGGAAAATAAGTCGGGCCAGGCGTATTGGGGCCAATAGAGTAACAAAACACCCGCCACGCCAAGCAGGGCAGCCAGCGTCAGTGTAGTGATTTTTGTCCGCCGGATAACGCGACTTTCAATAGAATTTAATACGTAGGGTTCATCGATTGGGTGCGACATGTCAAGCGCCTGCCGTAGGTAACGAAGCGCCAGATGGTCGAGTGGGCCAGTACTATTGTTCGGTGGGCGAGTAGACATTACAGTATCAGGACAGTGAGTTATTATTTAACTTCTAAACGGCTCAGGTTGTTAGGAAACGGACTCTTAAATGAACGACTGTTGAGTAATCGGTAACACAAATTAGATAATGTGAGGTGATACGGGTAAATGCAATGATTGGTCCTCTTTAGCAATTGGCTATCACTGTATTCGTCTCATGAAATATATCTTTTTTTTCTGTCTGCTTGCTGGTCAGGTTATTGCCCAAACAGCCCCGGCAACTCGCCCTTCTTCTGCTGCGCAACAACGCATCAAAGATGAAATGGCCGATGCCGCCAACACGCTTTTAACGATGCTCTCGCCAGAGCAAAAGCAAAAAATAACGTATCAGTTCGATGATGCGGAGCGGTTTAACTGGCACTTTGTTCCGAGAGAGCGAAAGGGATTACCGCTCAAACAAATGACCGAAGAACAGCGTAAAGCTGCCATGGCGATGCTTAAAACGGCACTGAGCGATCAGGGCTACCAAAAAGCAAAGAGTATTATCGATATGGAAAATGTGTTGCGTGTGATTGATAATCGTCCGCCAAATGATACGTATCGTGATCCGGAAAATTATTCATTCACCATCTTCGGTGACCCATCCACTAAAAATCCCTGGAGCTGGCGCATTGAAGGCCACCATTTGTCCCTTCAGTTTATGTCATTGACAGGTCAGGTATTAGCCCAGACGCCGACTTTCTTCGGGAGCAATCCCGGTATCCTTGAATACGATGCAACCATGGCTGATAAACGCATGGGCGATCCGCGCATAAAAGACCTTCCTCAAAAGGGTAGACAAATCTTAAAACAGGAAACTGAAAAAGCCTTTGCGCTACTCAAAACCCTCGACGCTGACCAACGCAAACAGGCGGTCATCGCAATGGTAGCGTACCCCGAAATTGTTACCAGTAACAAACGTGTGGCGTCAATAGAAAAAATGGACGGGCTACGGTTAGGCGATATGAAGCCGGATCAACGCGCCTTGTTTACTGAGTTACTGCAAGTGTATATGACCAACTATCGTATTACGCTGGCCAAGCAGCAAATGGCAAAACTGGACAAAGCAGGCCTGGATAATATTCGGTTTGCCTGGGCGGGTGATCTGACGCCCGAATTGGGCGAAGGAAAAGGCTGGTATTACCGCATTCATGGACCAACGATTCTGATTGAATACGATAATACGCAGACAAACGCCAATCATATTCATACCGTAGTACGGGATTTGACCAATGATTGGGGCGAAGATTTGCTGAAACAACACTACCAGACGACGAATCACAGCAAACCCGGATCAAATTGATCTGACCGTTTAACAATTTTTAAGCAAATATTAGATCAGTTTCTTCGTAATTTGTGAAGATTTTTTGTTCTAAATTCATGAAGAAACTCCTCATTAGTGCGTCGGTCTGCCTGCTTTCTGTAGCAGCTTCGGCGCAGGAAGCGCAGTGGTATCTGCGCGATAAAACCGATAAAACGGCAGGAATTAGTGTTGATCGTGCTTACAGCGAACTCCTGAAAGACCGCAAACCTACGCCTGTGGTTGTAGCGGTCATTGATGGCGGCATTGATACGACCCACGAAGACCTTCGCCGGGTGTTGTGGATCAATCCAAAGGAAATTGCTGGAAACGGTAAAGACGACGATAAGAACGGATACGTTGACGACATCCACGGCTGGAATTTTATTGGCGGTAAAGATGGCCGCAATGTTAGCTACGAAACCGCCGAAGTAACCCGGCTTTATGCGCAACTAAAACCTAAATACGAAGGTAAAGACCGGAAATCGCTGAAGCCCGATCAGCAGAAAGAGTACGATCTGTATGCAAAAACCAAGGCCGAGGTCGAGAAGAATCAGGCCCAATATAAATCGCAGTATCAGGGAATCAGTCAGTTTTATACGCAGTATACAACGGCGGTTGACAACCTGAAAAAGACGCTGAACGTAACGAAGCTCGATACCATGACGCTTCGAAAAGCATCTGATACGCTCACGAATGCGGATCTGAAACGGCCTGTTGCCGGTATTCTGCGTTTGCTACGTCAGCAGGGAGCCGCTGATACGGATGTCGTTATGGACGAACTCGAAAAAGCAAATGAGCAACTTAAATCACGGGCGGAGTATAATTACAACCCCGATTTCGACAGTCGGGCCATTGTAGGCGACAATCCGAATGATTTGAACCAACGCGATTACGGCAACCCCGACATTTCGGGCCCACGACCTGACCACGGTACCCACGTAGCGGGCATTATTGGCGCCGACCGGACGAATAATCTTGGTGTAATGGGCGTGTCGGATGCCGTGCAGATCATGGGTGTTCGGGCCGTACCCGACGGCGACGAGCGGGATAAGGATATCGCCAACGCTATTCGTTACGCTGTTGATAATGGAGCGAAAATTATCAACATGAGTTTCGGCAAAGACTACTCGCCCCAGCGCAAAGCCGTTGAGGATGCTGAACGCTATGCGCTCTCGAAAGATGTGTTGATGATCCACGCAGCAGGTAATGACGGGAAGGATATTGATACGGCGGCCAACTACCCGTCTCCCCGGTTTATGGATGGCACGGCCATTGCGAACGTAATAACGGTGGGTGCCAGCGCTGAGCCTAATACGGCTGATCTGGTCGCTGGTTTCTCGAATTACGGCAAGCAAAATGTAGATGTATTTGCACCGGGCAAGGATATTTATTCGACGGTGCCGGGTAGCAAATACGAGAACAACAGCGGCACGAGTATGGCCTCGCCGGTCGTTGCCGGGGTTGCGGCTGTCTTGAAGTCCTATTTCCCAAAACTCACATCTGCCGATGTTAAACGTATCATTCTGCAATCAGCAACGCCCTACACAACTAAAGTTCACCGACCTGAATCGGATTCAACGGTTGATTTTGCTACGTTGTCTAAAACGGGTGGTGTCGTGAATTTATACGAAGCGGTAAAATTGGCTATCGCTCAGGAAGCTGCTTCGGGAAAAGTGAAATAGAGATAGTCATTGAAAAATAAAAATCCCCGTCATCAAAATTGATAGCGGGGATTTTTATTTTTCAATGACTATCTCAAGCTTGGTAACTACTGCTTGCTAATTCGCTTCACGCCGACACGCTGTGCTTTGTCATCCTCGACAACGACAATGAACGTACCGCCGGGTAAATCAGCTACGTCCATTATGGTCGAATAGTTTTTGCCGTCCCTCGTCAAGGTAGCAGTACGAATTGTGAGGCCGCGCAGGTCGGTTAGCCGGAGGGTGGGTGGTTGTGTCAGCAATGAGGTGGCCATTATGGAAACCGTTACCTGCTTCGTGACTGGATTCGGATAAACGCTCAACGTTGCCTCACCCGGGTCTGGCTCAACGGCTAGAATCGTCAGTACTACATCATTAGAAATAACCTCGCCACAGCCATTGACGCTTCCTTTTACGGAATATCGTCCCGATTGCGTAACGCTATATGTGGTTCCGGTTGCGCCCGGAATAGCGACGCCGTTGAGTAGCCACTGGATATTTGTTGTCGCGCTTGTCGTGAGCGTAAAGCTATTGATAGATATAGCGGGTGTTTGAGCGGTTCGTACGGTTACGGCAACTGCAGACGACCGAACGGGCAGGCAGGTGTTGGCTACCTGCACGACATAACTACCCGCCGATGCGACCAGCAGTGTACTGTTTGTCGCGCCTGTAATAGCCTGTCCATTGTTATACCACTGATAGGAAAGGCCTGTCCCGGTATTGGCCTGAAGCGTTATACTCGCTCCCTGACAGACGCTTACGGACCCACTAGGCGTGATGCTGGCTGTTGCGGCAGCCCCGGTTGTCGGTGTAACGGCGGTCCGTTGCGGACTGGGGCAATCGAGCGAGCGAACTTTGATGTTGTATAAGTAGTACCAGGCGTTTGTCAACGTATCGGTTGTGGTGGCCGAACTGGCATAGAGTGATCCTTTAATTTTTACAATGGGTGTACCCGCCTGATCGGTAAGCTGATAGGGGAAGCCGCCAACTGCCGTATTGCTTCGAAAAATAGAGGCTCCATTGGCATAATCAATCGTGATTTTGTAGTCACCAGCGGCTGGGATACGTAGGTTCAGTGGGTAAATCGCACCCTGATCATTAGGATCGTCGGCCAATTGACCGCTGCTGTTGGTGGCGGTCAGACTTTGGTTACGGGTGGGCGTAACGTCCAGCGTTACACTCGAGATAGTGGTATTATCATATCTCTGTACCGTGAATGTCAACTGCCCGGCTGTGGCAATGTATAAACGCGCGCTTTCAATAGTCAGCGGTACGGTTGTTGAAATAAGCGGTGCCGGACCGAAGTTTCCAGCGTAGGAACCTCCCCCAAACGCCTGTTTGCTGGTTGGCCCAATTATACCTGAAAACTCGTTTAGTGTGGCATAAAACTGTCCCGTTGCAGGCAGGGTTTTAACCGCGACCTGGTTTCCAGCTGCCAGCAAACTGCCCCCCGTAGGCGAATCGAACCAGAAGGCCGTGCCACCTCCGCTGTTACGTAGTGAAATGAGCGTATCGCTGCCACAGCGGGTCGCCGTAAACAAACCATTGGCAGGTGCTGCGGCCGTAATACGATTTTCTGTAACGGTATTGTTTGCGGCATCCTGGTCGTTACTGAGGTTGGTCGTGATCGTAAACCGATACGTTTGATTAGGGGCCAGTGTTGTAGTGGTACTCAGCGTTAGTTGGGCGTCGTGGAAAGCCGTCAGCGTTGGAACTGTACCGGTTAAGGTGGCTACTTCTGCATTGGCCGCGTCCGTAATTTTTACGCTTACAGGTACGTTGGTCTGGTCGGCGCTACCGTAATTGTGTACGCGTATCGCTACGTCCACCTGGGTATTAGTTTGGCCGCAGAAACCCGTTGCGGGTGAGATAAGCGCCGTGGCGCCTACATCGGTAGTCGTCTGAATTACACGCAACAGATAGTCCTGTGTTTCGCCGTTTCCATAGGAACCGCAGGGATTCACCGAATTGGGGTCACTCGTTTCGGTAGCGACAATCCGCAACCGGACCAATTGCCCGATCGTCACGCTTTGTGGAATGGTGACGTTAGCTGTGAACACACCAGGTCCGTTCAGTACGCCCGACGTAGCGACATTATCACCGGTTTCGGTAAAGTTGCCATCGGCGTTCCAGTCAGCGAAAGCCTTCACCACTACGTTGTTTGACGTGCCGCAGGTGCCCGTCGTGACCGACAGGGGAATCGTCTGGCTGGCCTGAATCGTGGCTATTGTTTTCTGTGTGAAGTCGTTATACGTTGTGCATCCGCTAGCGCCAGTCTGATTGATCGCTCCGAAAGCAACTCCATTGATTTTACTGTTAGCCGATGACGTAGGGGCCGATGCGCAGTAGGCAACTCCGCCAACACCACTCACGATAAGGGCATAGTCCTGCTTGCCACTATTAAGTGTCGCTTTATTCGTAATGGCCAGCGTATAGGTTTTACCCGGCACCGCATTGTCGATACGTACCTGCTCGATGTTGTCCCGAATATTATCCGCTCTTGTGGCGGCTGCACTGGGATTGTTGGGGTCAAGTGTCCAGGGTAAGCTCGTGGCTGTGCCATCGTTAACCCGCAGGTCCAGATCATTGACCAGCTTCGGCGTTCGATCATTAAGCGTATTGGTTGGCGCACTGGCCGGATCGGTCCAGCAAATCGTTGCGACAAGTGTGCCACGACCCGATGCCACGACCTGAATCGTATCGCGTTGTCCCTGAGTAAGCGTTCGTTCGCTTAATAAATGACTTTTATCGACATTGCCAATTACCCGGGCGGCCTGCTCCGTATTGAGTAAACCCCAGCCAAATATGTAGTCGGGACCGGGATTGGCTCCGGCTTCGCTGGCGGTGTGCAGCACTAACCCCCGCAACGTGGACGAGCGCATGAACTTACCCGCATTGAGCTGGTTATAATATTCCTGAAGGAGTAATACCGAGCCTGATACGTTTGGCGACGACATCGACGTACCGCTGAGAGTGACATAGGCGCTATCGCTGCTGGAGTTGGCCGATAGCACACTGACGCCAATGCCAACAATGTCGGGTTTGATCCGGCCATCGTCGGCAGGCCCCCAGCTACTAAAATCGGCAATCACTACGTCGCTGGGCTGGTTATAGCCATACGGAAGCGCATTGGCGGCCCCTACCGAAAGCATGTTCTTCGCGGCACCATAGGTAGAAATCTGGTCGTATCCGGTCTGGAAATCACGGGGCACCGTGCTGGTTCGGTTATTGTGGTTAATCAACACATACGGTTGTCCAGCCGTGTAACCGTTGGCTGCATGATCATTCCCCGCCGATTTTACCATTAGGTAATAAGGAGCATTGGTAGCGATCTGATCCCAGGCTTGCGAGCGGGAATCATATTGTCCAAACTTGTAATCGTACACCCGACTGATGGTTGTATCACCATACCATTCCCATTTTACCGTACCTGCCCGGTCAGGATTGTACTGATAGCCAGCCTGTGTGCCGTAAGAGTGATTGGAAACAAGCAGGTTAGGCGAAGCCGTTGTCATTTCTGATATGTCGCTACTAAAATCCCAGGCCTGTAATTTGGCCCCAAACGCCATCCCCCGCGCTAATGCGTTAACACCAGTTCCAATCATGGTGGTTGCTACGTGCGTTGGGTGTTCCTCATCATCGGCAGTGGCGCTGGCGTTGTCTTTCTGCGTAACACGACCGGTTAATTCGACGTGGGTCGTGCGTACCGCTCCACCATCCCAGATACCCAGCTTGGTCTGTACCGATGCGCTGCTACCTGACAGATTCAGCCCAAGGCTACCGCCTGAATAAAGTGAAGAGGTGCGAGTTATGTTGGCCACCTGCGTATTACCAACATTCGTAGCATTATAGAGCAGATTTCCTAGCGCATCTACACCCGCCAACTCGACAATCCGACCATCGCTTCGGACTTCCCGAAGCGGACGCCCCAGTTTTTTGGCCAGTGAAACCGCTACGCTATAATTGGCGTCGTAAACTTTTTGAATGGTTTGCTGAAGCTGGATGATTTGCTGGCGTTGCGAAGCTGAATAAGGTAATGATTGCGCTGTCAACGTAGTGGCATTGAAACCAATGAAACCAGTTGTTAGCGCCAGGAAAAGCCGGAACCATAAACGTTGTAACATGCTGTAAAAAGAATCGGATAGAACCCTGATTGAAAGGTATATACTCAGTACGTAAAAAGAACGATTCATGTTGCGTTCCAGAATTGGGGCTGTTCTGGATTAATGGGCTTTTAATGGTAACTTATTAAACCTTTCGCTTGTAAAGCAGTCATACCGATTCAGTTAAGCCTTTGCATATGGATACGTTCACGACACGATCGCGCGATATTGTTCGGTTACGGTACCTATTCGCCCGCGCGGGTTTTGGCGCAACACCCGCCGAACTGGATGAGGCTTCTGGCAAGTCACTACGTAAAATAGTGCGTCGGTTGTTCACCGACAGCGAATCGGTAGTGGAACTGCACGTAGTGAGTCCGGACGAAAACGAGTCGAAGCAGGAATTAAAAGGCATGATGCGCGATGGGCAACTCGATAAAGATATGCTCAAAGAGCGCATTCGCCTGAATACCGAAAAAGTACGCGATCTCAACCTGCAATGGCTCGACCAGATGGCATCAGGCAAGGGCGCTTTGCGCGAGAAAATGGCCTTGTTCTGGCATGGGCATTTTGCCTGCCGGACGATGGGGCGCAATCCACTACTTATGCAACAGTATGCCAATACGCTCCGGCAACACGCGCTGGGCCGTTTTGGCAATTTACTCATGGCCGTCTCGAAAGAACCCGCCATGCTGCAATTCCTGAACAATCAGCAAAACCGGAAGAATGCGCCCAACGAAAATTTCGCTCGTGAAGTGATGGAATTGTTCACGTTGGGACGTGGTAACTATTCGGAACACGATATTAAAGAAGCGGCCCGCGCCTTCACAGGCTGGCAATTCACGCCCGAAGGTCAGTTTATCTTTCGGGAGCGCATTCATGACGACGGTGAGAAAACTATTTTCGGGAAAACGGGCCCCTTCAAAGGCGAAGACGTCATAGCAATGCTACTCGAAAACAAGCAGACCGCCCGATTTATTACCGCAAAAATTTATAATTACTTTGTTGCAGATGGCCCGGTTAGTAAACCAGACGACAAAAAACGGGTTGACGAACTGGCCGAACAATTTTACAAAAGCGGCTATGACATAACGGATCTGATGGAGACGATCTTTATGGCCGACTGGTTCTACGACGCTAAAAATCAAGGGGCGCACATTAAATCGCCGGTGGAGTTGCTGGCTGGTCTGCGCCACACGCTCGGCGTTCGTTTCGATCAACCGCAACCGCAGATTTTTGTGCAGCGAACGCTGGGTCAATTGCTCTTCTACCCACCGAACGTAGCGGGTTGGCCCGGCGGTAAAAACTGGATCGATTCATCGAGTCTGCTCTTTCGGATGCAGTTGCCAAACTACGTGCTGAAAGCCGCCGATGTCATGGTACAGCCCAAAGAAGATGGCGATGTGAACACGCAGGCGCTAGCCCGAAAAGGCGGGGCAAAATTCAGAACAACAGTTGATTGGGCCGATTTTGAAGCGGCCTTCAGCAAAACACCTGACGAAGAATTGACTAAGACCATTGCCGCTACGTTGCTACCGTTTCCACTACGTCCCGACCAGCTTCCGTTACTTGAAAAACAAACCAATCCGGCTCAGACTCGTTCTGAGCGCATTCGTGCCCTAACGGCCGCGCTGATGAGCCTGCCGGAATATCAACTAACTTAATGGTGAAAGAGCGAAAGAGTGAATGAGCAAAAAAACTGGCGCTATCAATTCACACTTTCGCTCTTTCACACTTTCGCTCTTTAATCATGAACCGCAGAAACTTCCTCAAACAATCGGCTTTCACGACGGCGGGCACTATGCTGATTCCGCATTTTCTGAAAGCCTACGAAATGCAGGCGCTGGGCCAGCCGTCAATAGCCTCAACTGGTAAAGTGCTGGTTGTTGTTCAACTGTCGGGTGGTAACGACGGCCTGAATACGGTGGTGCCCTATCGAAATGATATTTATTACCAGGAACGCCCGACCATTGCCATTCGACCCGAAAAAGTGTTAACGCTAAACGACGAAATTGGCCTGCATCCGGCTATGACGCCCTTGAAAGCCCTGTATGATGAAGGATTATTAACCGTCATTAACAACGTTGGTTATCCAAATCCCGATCGGTCGCACTTTCGGTCGATGGACATCTGGCAAACCGCCAGCGATTCAGATAAATACCTGCGCACGGGCTGGGTTGGGCGTTACCTGGATGCCGCCTGCTCTGGTAAGGAACAGCAGCCTTTTCGCACCGTCGAAGTCGATGATACGTTGAGTCTGGCTATGAAAGGCAGTAATTCGAATGGGTTGGCCGTTTTAGATCCGAAAAAACTCTATAATCAAACCCGGGGTAATCTGGTCACGGGTTTAAGTCACTCACATAACCAGACGAGTGAAGAACCCGAATCTGTAGCCTATCTGTATAAAACACTAGCCGAAACGGTGTCATCGGCGGCCTACGTGTATGATAAATCAAAAGTATATTCCAACACCGCTACGTATCCGAATCACGAACTGGGCAATCGTCTCAAAACCGTAGCGCAACTGATTCAGTCAGGGGTTACTACGAGCATTTACTACGTATCGATAAGCGGTTTTGATACGCATATCAATCAGCCGGGGCAGCAGGAACGTTTACTGGGTCAATATGCCGAAGCGGTCGGCGCTTTCATGACCGATTTGAAAGCTACCGGTCGTCAGAATGACGTCATGCTAATGACATTCTCTGAATTTGGTCGACGGGTGAAGCAAAACGCCAGCAACGGTACCGATCACGGCACAGCCAACAACGTGTTTTTGATTGGGGGCGGACTGCCATCAGGACGTGTATTGAACGAAGCCCCGAATCTGACGAAATTGACCGATGGCGACCTGACGTATTCGGTGGATTTTAGACAGATTTATGCTACACTTCTCCACGATTACCTGGGCGCCGACGACGTAGCCATTCTGGGTCGAAAATTCGATGGACTGAAGATCGTGTGAGAATAGGAGGAGAAAGGAGAGATGAATAGGTTAACTTTCATTCATTTCTGATTGAAGAGAAATTTTTCGGCGATATAACCCCGAAATCTCCTCTATTCTCCGTTATTTCGCAGATAAAGTTAGTTCATAAACATCTGAATGGTAGGTATTATCATGGGTAGTCTCTCCGATCGTAAGGTCATGCAGGAGGCCGCCACTATTCTGACCGAGTTGGGCGTCTCGTGGGAAATGGACATTGTTTCTGCCCATCGCACACCCGAAAAAATGGTCGACTATGCTAAAACAGCCCGCGCTCGTGGGCTGCGGGTCATTATCGCCGGAGCGGGTGGAGCGGCTCACCTGCCGGGTATGGTGGCGTCAATGACAATCTTGCCCGTCATTGGTGTTCCGGTCAAATCAAGTAATTCGATTGATGGCTGGGATTCGGTCCTGTCAATTCTGCAAATGCCCGGTGGTGTACCCGTAGCAACAATGGCCCTCGATGGGGCGCGTAATGCCGGTATTCTGGCCGCGCAGATTGTTGGCACCTTCGACGACGAAGTGGCTCGCAAGCTTACGGATTTTAAAGAAAGCTTAAAGGAAAAAGTGGCTGATATGAGCCGAGAGTTGCTAAATAATGGATAGTGTGCTTCTATAAAGCAGTTCCTTCCCAGAAGCCCACATATCTACCCTTATTTATACAATCCTAATTACACATTATTGACAATGGACGATACCAACCAGCCATCTAATCCTCGCCGAGCCGGAAATTCCAGTTTGCCAGCCATCACGCTCATTGCGTTGGTCGGACTGATTGCCGCCCTCCTTTATATTGGGTACGGCTACGTTACTGACGATACAGATGGCTCTGACGAACTAACAAACGTAGCACTCGATACGGCGTCGCAGCAACCACTGGCACAAAATGATCCTGAAATGTTGATGGCTCCACAGGAGGCTGACACGTCTTCGCAACCAGCGCCGGTCGATCTGTCGCAGGCAACACCGCCCGTCGATGCGCCTGAAGCCAATGCGAAAGCGGAAGAAGTCGCAGAAGACAATCGGGAAACGACTGATGGCAAGCCTGTTCCCGTCGAAAAGCCGGTGGCTGTTAAGCCGGTCGAGAAGAAAGTAGACAAGCCGAAAGAAGAAAAGAAAGCTGAAAAGCCAAAGACAGAAGAAAAACCAAAGGCAGAAGTTGCTGTCACGAAGGTGAAAGTGAAGCCCGGCGGTGTGGCAAGTACCTATACCGTTGGGAAAGGGGAAACCTTCTATAGCGTAGCGAATCGGTATAACATGAAAATTGCTACGTTAAAAGCCCTTAATCCCGACGTATCGGAAACCAATGTTAAAGCCGGCGTTACGAAGCTGAGGGTGAAAGCAATGACCGTTCATACGGTTGGACCGGGCGATGTACTACGTGTCGTGGCTCAGAAATATGGTGTCAGCAAGGAAGCCATCATGCGCGCCAACAAGAAAGATAAAGATATCGCCGTTCGGGGCGAAAAATTGATTATCCCGTATCCGGATAAACAGTAAAAATAGTCATAAGTCATTAGTCGCCAGTAACTGACGTTGGTGACCATTGACTTACGACTTACGACTATTTTTTCTCATACACCAGTCCGACCGTAAACCGTAGGTCATTGTTCTGGCGGCCCGGGACGACCAGGCTTTCGTAGGCATTCGCTATGGTTGACCGTAAACTGACAACCTGTGTTAGTTTTATCTGAACGCTCACACTTGCATTCCACCGAACATTATATTTCCCCAATGCGGGTTGATAGAAGGCCGTGTGAGTTATGGTAAATCGATCCTTGTCGAAGGTGTATTCGCCATAGAGCCGGGCTGAGTTTCGAAAAATATTGATATCATCCAGCTCGACGAAATCGGTGTATTCCTGCATGAGAACGTCAGTAATGGAAATATACACGCGCTTGCGATTTACGAGTTTATAGCCAGCCCCAGCTGCGGCCGTCCAGCGATGCGTGATCTGCCGCAAGTTGCTACGTTCATACGACCCGAAGGCCAGGTAGTATAATCGCTTTTCGTATCGATACGTTGTCCGCAAATCCCCAAACCACTCCCGTTCGGCCAGAACGCCACTTTGTCTCCCGTACACAAACGAAGGGGTGCTCGATAGTTTAAAATAGTTGCTTAACTGATAGTCGACGGCGCTGGTTAACTGGATAAGTGTGCGGTTCACATTCCCACTCGTAACCGTACCGTCGGCGGTGAAGCGATACCGAAAGATGCGTGTTACTGGCTTTGGAAGTTTGACTGAATCGACTTTCTGTTGGCCAGAGGTTATCCTGGCTGAATCTTTTTTACTGATTATAGTAGAGTCTGATAAAGAGGGCCGTAGTGGGTCGGATTGCTCAACAATTTGAGCGCATGCATGATAACGAATAAAGAGAAAACCGAAGAGGAGTAAGAATAACGGGATGTTTTTCACAGAATACCGTATTGTTGAAAGCGCAACTTAGAAAAAAAAGATACATTTGACGACTGACCAGCCGGTCAATTTATCCAATAGCCCTTACTTTCTAACCATCAATAACCATGACTCGCTGGGGAATTTTAGGACCGGGCCGCATTGCCCATAAATTCGTGCAGGACCTGCTTACACTGCCCGATGCGCAACTTTACGCCGTGGCATCTACTAGCCAGCAACGGGCCGATGAATTTGCCCAGGAGTACAACATTCCTCATGCATTCGGCGCCTACGAAGACCTGATTAACCTACCCGATCTGGACGTAGTGTATGTGGCAACGCCCCACGTAAAGCACCATGAAAACGTAATGATGTTGCTTAATGGAAATGTTGCCGTACTGGGCGAAAAGCCATTTGCTATGAACGGCGAGCAGGTTCGGGAAATGGTCGAAACGGCCCGGACGAAGGGCATATTTCTGATGGAAGCCCTCTGGAGCCGATTCATGCCCGGCATTGTACACGCATTGGAGTTGGTTCAGTCAGGAGCGATTGGGAAGGTCGTTTCAGTAAAGGCTGATTTTGGTTTTAAAGCCCCCTTTTCGCCCGAAAATCGACTTTTCAACAAAGATCTTGGCGGTGGTGCCTTACTCGATATTGGCATTTATCCGCTGTTTTTATCATACCTTATTCTGGGTAAACCCGTCACAATTAAAGCATCAGCTACGTTCGGAACAACGGGTGTTGACGAACAAAATGGTATCGTAATGACGTATGCTGATGGACAACTGGCTTTGCTGGATAGTACGTTGCTGGCCAAAACCGACTGTGTTGGCTTGATTCAGGGCGAAACTGGACAAATTAAGATTCATAGTCGCTTTCACGAAACGGAAGGGCTCACGCTTTTTCAGGAAGGCAAAGAGCCGACAATTATTGCGTTTGAACGTGCTACGCATGGTTACGATTACGAAGCTAGGCACGTTATGCAGTGCCTGGCCGAAGGCCGGACGGAAAGCCCACAGTGGTCGCTTGATGACAGCCTGAATTTGATGGAACTACTAGACACTATTCGTGCCGAAGCTGGAATTATCTATTGAGGGAAAAACAAGTATTTAATAGCGTTGTTTGTCTTAAAGCCTTCGTTAACAGCCATACTCGGCGTAGTATGAAAGGGAATAGGTCATGGTCCGGCGCTTCGTGGTTCCTGATTGGCTTTCTGGCCATATTGGAAGGGTGTATCGGTTTGCTTGATCCAAATGATCATAATAAAGGAATTATTAGCGCCGTATACCCTCAAACGGTCATCCCTTCTGACAAATGGAGTTGCTATGAACCGGCTCTTATCTTCAATCCAAAAATCGGGCAAGCCAATATTGTAATTGATAATGACAGCAGTTTTCATGGTTATTTCGACTACAAAAACTACTACGATTCAACTCGATTTTCCGGGAATTTTCCCTGTATAAATTACCAGCTTGAACCTATTGACTTTTCAAAATACACCTTGCTCGGTAACTATGCTGCTGGTGGCTGCAACGTAGCGTTCACCAGGATCGTTGAGCCAGATGATCGCGCAAAAAAATATATCTATACGGTAGACGTTCGAGAAGCTGGGGCTTGTAAAAAACTAGAATACAGCATGAACTGGATACTTGTCCCCAAGTTGCCAGTAGGCTATACCGTAGAGTTTCTGGTAAAGTAGGCATACGTTTACGTAACTTTGCGATATGACTGACCGCTATGCCCAGCGCGGAGTTTCCGCCAGTAAAGAAGACGTTCACAACGCTATTGCCCAACTTGATAAGGGGCTTTTCCCCAAAGCATTCTGCAAAATTGTCCCCGATACGCTGGCGGCTGATCCAGATTTTTGTACCATTATGCACGCCGACGGAGCTGGTACTAAATCGTCTCTGGCTTATCTCTACTGGCGCGAAACGGGCGATCTGAGCGTTTGGAAAGGTATTGCGCAGGATGCTGTCGTCATGAATACCGACGATTTAATTTGCGTTGGCGCTACAGGGCCCATGCTTTTGTCGTCGACAATCGGACGTAACAAAAACCTGATCCCGGGTGATGTGATTGCCGAAATAATAAAGGGTACGGAGGAGGTTTTGCAGATGCTCCGTGATTATGGTGTTGAGATTTATAGCACTGGGGGCGAAACTGCCGATGTGGGCGATCTGGTCCGGACGATCATTGTGGACAGTACCGTTATTGCCCGAATGCGACGCGATCAGGTGATTAGCAACGACCGGATTCAACCGGGTGATGTTATCGTTGGTCTGGCATCGTTCGGTCAGGCGACCTACGAAACGACCTACAATGGTGGCATGGGCAGCAACGGTCTGACGTCGGCCCGTCACGATGTACTAGCGCATTACCTGGCTGGAAAATACCCTGAAAGTTTTGATCCCGCTGTCGATAAATCCCTTATTTATAGTGGCAGCAAACAGTTAACAGATACGTTGCCAAACGTTCCGGATGGTACAACAGTTGGCCAACTCATTCTGTCGCCAACGCGGACCTATGCACCCGTAGCGAAAGTGCTGTTGGATGAACTTCGCCCGCAGATTCACGGCATGGTGCATTGCTCAGGTGGAGCCCAAACGAAGGTGCTTCATTTTGTTGATAACCTGCACATTATCAAAGACAACCTCTTCCCGATTCCACCTTTATTCCGGCTTATCCAGGCCGAAAGTGGTACAAGCTGGCAGGAAATGTATAAGGTCTTCAATATGGGCCATCGGCTGGAGGTCTACTTATCCGAAACGTACGCACAGCAAGTTATCGACGTAGCGAACTCATTCGGGATTGAGGCCCAGATTATTGGACGGGTTGAAGCCTATGACGGCAAGCAGGTGACAATCCAGAGCGAAGTAGGTAATTTTATTTATTGAGTTACTTAATGACTTTGTTTATAGATCGCTGTCGAAAGGATGTACCATCCTAACGAAGCCCTCTTATGAAAAAAGTCTATACTGCTCTTTTCCTGTTTTGCTTGCTTGTAGCTGCTGATGCCATAGGTCAGACGACTTATTTTGAGCAGGACTTTTCGACGGGTAGTGTTCCCGCTGATTATATTAGTGCTACGCCGGATAATACGAAGTTTAATGGTATTGGATCAGGGGCCACACTGCTTGTAAATGTTGTGGGGCAGGCATTGGAATTTGATCGTCAGGCTGACAATACGACGCGGGGATATGTAGTTCGGACGACAGATTTTTCGCCCGCGCCCAGTTCGTTGTATGTTCAGTTTCGATTCCAGGTGCTCTCAACATCTAAGCCCGGCGCTAACGCCGTGAAGTTTTATGTAGGCTCTGGCTTCAACGTTCCAACCCCACCAACCAACGCATCCGTTTATGCACGCTTTGCATTGGATATACAGGATAATACTAGTTTTCAGGCTAACGCGTTGCCCAATGGTGGAAGTGCTCCTAATAATCCACAAACATTTAGCGGCTGGCAAACCATTACGTTTATCCTGAACAAAGCAGGTAGTACACTACGTTACCTGACCCCATTAGGGGATTTGGAGCAGCAGCCTGTCGATACGTATGATTTATGGGTGGGTACCACAAAGGTTTTTGATAACCAGCCCGTGTTGACCCCAAGTCAGTCTGTCACTGATTTTAAATTGGGTTTCGACGACGGAATTTCTAAAATTCAGGTTGATGATTTTCTGATTCGCGACATCAATGGTATCCTCCCTGTTACGTTACTTGACTTCACGGCAAAACCCGAGGGTGACCGCGTTCAACTGGCCTGGACAACTGCTATGGAACGTAATACCGACCGCTTCGTCGTTGAGCGTAGTCGCGATTTAGGCGAGTATGTACCGGTTGGTGAACTAGCCGCCAAAGGCAATACCGATGAACGACAATACTACGGTCTGACTGACCTTAACCCGCAGCCGGGCGTGAATTACTATCGATTAATGCAGGTTGACAACGACGGTTCTCGCCATGCGTTCAAACCAATATCGGCCATTATTCAGGTTAATGAGCCCGTAGTGGCAGTGTATCCCAATCCATCGACGGCTGTTCGTATTCATTTACGCTTATGGAACGCCGGTGACGCTGTGATTCAATTGCGAACAACTACCGGACAGACGATTAGTGGACGGCTGGAACGCCAGGCAGGTGAGGCTGATTTCGTAGTCGATCAGCCATTGTCATGCGGACTTTATTGGCTGGATGTGCAGACCAACGGACAGAAAAAGGTTATTAAAGTACTTGTGCCCTAATGTAAACCGGTGAATCTGTGTCATCCCGACCGGTGCGGCAGTCAATTTTCTGGATAAGGTAGTTGTACTAATTGCGGTGTAGAAAAAAGCGTAGTTTAGGCTGATTCATAAAAAAAGCCCCACTGGTAACCAGTGGGGCTGAAGGTGCATAACGGTTTTAAAACGCTGATATAGCCTATTTATTGTACACGTTGAAACAGATCGCACTTTATTTAGCTCTTTATTAATTGGTGGTTTTGATTTGTTGCCCGCTTTAAAAAGTAATTGACTTTATGCCAACGTTGCGGATGACAGAGTTGAGTCTTTTAAAATGGCCGAAAGAACAACAGCCGGCAGGTAAGCGGTAGGGTGTATATCCATTCAGTGTCGATTTACAGGATAAGCTTTATCTATGTCTCTTAAAAGGGCTCACACATTAATCTTTCAGTTACGTTTGTTATCTAATCAACAAATGTTTAAAAATTCCCCAATGAAAATAGTCATGAGTTGGTTTTTAGCCGGTTTACTTGTTTCGTTGCTGACTCAACCAGTCGTTTTGGCACAATCAGCAACAGGCTATACTCTTGGTGACGCTGTAGCGGATTTCCGTGTGAAAAACGTGGATGGACGTAGCATCTCGCTCGCAGATTACAAGGCACAGAAAGGCTTGATTGTAGTTTTTACCAGCAATCATTGCCCTTTCGCAAAGGCCTACGAAGATCGTTTGATTGCATTGGATCGAAAATTCGCTCCGCAAGGCTTTCCTGTGTTGGCCATAATGCCTAATGATCCAGCTCTCTACGAAGAAGACTCCTTCGAGAATGTGAAAGCCCGTGCTCGTGATAAAGGTTATTCATACGCTTATACCATCGATGAAACACAGGCGACGGCTCATGCATTTGGCGCTACCCGTACACCGCAGGTTTATGTGCTCAAGCAAACGGGCGGACAGTTTATCCTCGAATATTTCGGTACGATCGATGATAGCCCGCAGGATGGCGCAAATGTGCAGCGTAAATACGTAGATGAAGCAGTTAGTAGTTTGTTGCTTGGTCGACCGGTTCAGTCGCCTATCACCAAGCCCATCGGTTGCGCGATTAAGTGGAAAGGTTAAGGTGATAGGCAACAGATAGATTGTATCTTCTTGCATTCTGGCATAGCATTTGCGAAGTGATTGATGAAAATCAAACTACACGTAGATCATTATGAAAAAGTCTCACTTAGTGTTAAACCAAGTCAAACACGTTGCCGGTACAGTAATGCTAGTCGCATCATTGGCATTACTGCAAGCCTGTGGATCAGATAACAAAAATGAGTCACGCACGGAAGATGCTCTCGAAAAAACGGGTGATGCCATTTCTGCTGACACGAAAGATGCTACCGAAAACGCAAAGGAAGACATAAACGAAGCTGGCGATAAAGTGGACAATAAAGCTGATGAAGTATCGGCTGACTTTAAACGTGAGCGTGATGAGGCTGTGGCGAAAATGAACGTTCAGAAGGACAAACTGGATGCTAAAATTGCTGAGTTAAAGGCTAAAGCTGATAATCAAAGCGATAAAGCAAAAGCCGAAACGGAGCGTCAGAAAGCAAAACTTGAAGTAGAACGAAAAGAATTAGGAGAGGATATTGATAACGCTAAAAATGCGACTGCCGATGCCTGGAAAGATGTAAAATCAGGTTTCAAACAAGCTGGTCGTGAGATAGGCGATGCTTTCGATAAAGCAGGCGACAAACTAAAGCGGGACAATAACTAATTCCTGCGTTCAACTTTTTGAACTATCTAACGAAGTGTCGACTTTTCGCGGAAAGTCGACAC
Source organism: Spirosoma endophyticum (assembly GCF_900112365.1). GTDB lineage: Bacteria > Bacteroidota > Bacteroidia > Cytophagales > Spirosomataceae > Spirosoma > Spirosoma endophyticum. The sequence goes on from NZ_FOLQ01000003.1 coordinate 646,409, forward strand.
TTTTTTTGTTGAACGAATGTAGAGTATTTTCCTCACTTTTGAGGACAGATGTGCGATTACCACTTGTATTCCAGCGGGGAAAAGTGTTATTTTGCGGGCTAAAATTTCTGTTAAAAGCGAAATGTCTGTCATTAATAAGATCAGAGAACGTTCGGGACTGGCTGTTGGTATTATTGCCGTCAGCCTGATTCTGTTCATTGTGGGTGGGGATTTGCTCGGCGGTCGTAGTTTGCTGTTCGGCGGAAATCAGCAGGAAGTCGGAGAGATTGCTGGCCAATCCATTGACTATCAAGAGTTCAATGCTAAAGTGGACGAACTTCGTGCACAATTTGAACAACAATCTGGTCGCGCACCCGCCGATCAGGATTTAGCCCAAATCCGCGAACAAGCCTGGAATCAGATGCTGTTCGAGATAGCTTATCAGAAAGAGTTCGATAAACTCGGACTTAAGGTTTCTCAGGAAGAACTGGTTGATATGGTGCAGGGCAACAATATTAGCCCGGCTGTTCGTCAGGCCTTTACAGACCCGCAAACGGGGGTGTTCAATAAAAGCTCAATTATCGATTACCTGAAAAAGCTGAAGAATCAGCCTATTCAGCAGCAGCAGGCCTGGGCAAGTTTCGAGAAAAATCTGAGTTCGCAACGGCTGCGTGACAAATACGAAGGATTGATACGTCTGTCGTCATTCGCAACAACTGCCGAAGCACAGAAGGAATATCAGGCGCAGAATTCGAAAGCGGATGTGAAATTTCTATTCATTCCCTATTATACCATTAACGATACGACCGTTAAGGTCACGGATTCTCAATTGCAGGATTATCTGAGCAAACATAAAGATGAGTATCCTGGAACGGATAGCCGTTCGATTCAATACGTAACGTTCTCGGTTGCCCCTTCGAAAGAAGACAGTGCGTCATTGTATAACCAGATTAAATCGCTGGCTCGTGGGTTAGGCGGTGCTCAGAACGATTCTGTTTTTGCGCGGCAAAATAGCGATGTTCCCGTTCCCTTATACATGACAGCGGGCGAAATGCCGGAACAACTTCGGGCGTCTATTCCAACGTTCTCGCCAGGTGGTATATACGGGCCTTTTCGTGAAGGCAATACCTACTTCATTTACAAGTATGGCGGGACCAAGAAAGATACCAATTTTACGGCTCGGGCCAGCCATATCCTGATTCAGACGAAGGGCTTAGCCGACTCTGCGAAAGTTGCAGCACGTAACCGGGCGGAAAGCATTTTGAAACAGATTCAGGGTGGTGCCAGCTTTGAAGCGCTGGCTCAGACAAACAGCCAGGATGGCTCTGCTCAGGTTGGTGGTGACCTCGGTTATTTCAAAAATAATGGTCAAATGGTCAAACCGTTTGAATCGGCAGTATTTGGGGCGACTTCGGCCGGGTTGATTCCTCGGCTGGTTGAAACCGAATTTGGCTACCATATTATTAAAGTTACGCAGCCTAAAACGAACGTTCTTTACCGGATAGCGGCTATTGGGAAATCGATTACGCCTAGCCAGACCACTCGTGACGAAGCGCTACGTAAAGCTGATCAGTTTGCATCGGAAGTGCAGACGAAAGAAACGTTTGATGCGAAAGTAAAAGAAGATAAATCGCTGGTCGTTGCTACGGCTGATCGTATTATGGAAGGTGCTCAACAGATCAATGCACTGACAGGCTCTGAAGTACGACAAGTTATTCGTTGGGCCTTCAACGACAAAACGGAGCTTAATTCTGTATCGGAGCCATTCGAAATTGGTGATCAGTACGTTATTGCTGTACTAACGAATAAGACCGATAAAGACAACGTATCGGTAAATGATTACCGGACTGAGCTAACGGCTAAAGTTCGTAATGAACTGAAAGGTCAGCAGATTCTTGCCAAACTTGGTAATCCTAGCGGGACGCTCGAAAGCATTGCTCAGAAATATGGTGCTGGTGCCCTGGTAGAATCGGCTGAAGGCATTAATCTGGCAACTGGTTTTCTACGTAGCGCAGGTGTTGATCCAATTGCTTTAGGAAAAGCATTTGGCCTGAAACCCGGTAAACGTAGTAAGCCTTTTGTGGGCGAAGGTGGCGTTTTAATGATGGAAACGACAAACTTGACGCCAGCGCCTGCCATTGCTGATTATGCACTTTACAAAACGCAATTGCAGCAAAACAACACCTCACGGATTAGTCTGTATATCAACGAAGCGATTAAGGAAGCCGCCAAGGTTGAAGATCGCCGGGCGAAGTTTTATTAGACTTTACGCCTGATATATAAAATGCCCTCTTCTGGATTCCAGGAGAGGGCATTTTATTTAGTGTGATTAGCTATCCGCGCTACATTATTTGTTTCTTCAAATAAGTCAGCATCTTAGCCAGTGCCCGAGAGCGGTGGCTCATGGCATTTTTCTCTTCCAGGCTCATCTCTGCGAAGGTATGGTCGTAGCCATCAGGTTGAAAAATCGGATCATAACCAAATCCACCGGTGCCTCGTGGGTCCGCCAGAATATGGCCTTCTATAATGCCTTCAAACTGGTGTTCAACGCCGTGTAAGACCAGCGTAAAGACCGTAATAAACCGAGCCTTTCTATTGCTGTTCCCTTCTAATTTTCTAAGTAGCTTCTGAATATTTTTTCCCGCATCACGGCTACCAGAATAAAATGCCGAATCGACACCCGGCTCCCCATTCAACGCATTTACTTCCAGGCCAGAGTCATCAGCAAAACATGACACACCGAAATGCGTCCAGACGTAATCGGCTTTCTGACGGGAATTACCCGCAATCGTGCCCGAGGTTTCTGGCAGTTCGTCTGTGCAGCCAATATCACTGAGCGTTTTAAGAATGAAGGCATTACCAAGTCCGGTAGAGACTTCGTCTAATTTGTGTTGGTTGTTCGTAGCAAAGCAGAGTTCCATAATCAACAAAAGAAGCCGTTTACAGCTATAACTGCAAACGGCTTCTGAAAGAAACCAAAAACTACTATTATTAACGACCAGGTTGCGGCATTCCAGGTTGGCCTTGTCCTGGTTGTCCTTTCTGAATGTCAATCAGGTCAATGTCAAACAACAGTACCGAATTCGGGGCAATACCCTGATTTCCACGCGCGCCATAGGCTAATGTTGAAGGAATAATAAGCATAGCTTTTTCGCCTTTGTGCATTTTGCTGATGCCTTCTTCCCAACCCGGAATCACCATACCAACACCAATTTGGAATTGAGCTGGTTTCCCCTGTGCTTGTGGATTTGTGTGCGAATTGTCGAATTCTTTACCGTTTAACAGCTTTCCAACGTAGTGAACCTGCACTACATCACCTGGTTTAGGCGATGGGCCAGTGCTGGGTTGCGTCACTACGTAATAAACGCCGGATGGTGTCTTTTGCACTTTACCCGTCAGGCCATTCTTTGCTACGTAATCATCAATGATTTTAGCATCAATACCTTTCTGTTTCTCCGCATCGGCCGCCTGCGTTTTTTTGTACTCTTCTTCCGACTGTACATTCAAAATTTTCACCGCGATACCAATGTCGGTGCCCTTCTGAACCCCTGGTGGCAGGGGTTGCATCGCCTTGGTAAACAATGAGTCAGCACTAACATAGAACGTAGCGCTATCGCCTTTACCAAGCATTGTCAGCCCTTCTTCATAGGAACCTTTGAAAGGCGGAACCTGCAAAAGCATCTGAAAAGGAGCCCCTTCTTTGTGCGTATCGCGTAGAATGGAATCTTTGTTATTCATCAACGTGAGATGAAGCGTTAAAATATCGCCAACCTTTCCTTTGCGGGTTCCTTCCGCTTGCTCGTGAATTGTGTACTTCAGGCCGTTGTCCGTTACCTGTTGGCGGTTTTTACCGCAGGCCGCTACTACAGCGACGATCAGGGCGGCTTTCCCGAAATTTTTAAGAGACATGAGAATTTACTTGGTTTATGCTTAAAGTGAGTTTACGGTATATGACTTATGGGTTGCGGTACTAGTACGTGAACTGCATCGGTTTACTACCGTAAACTATAAACCGAATACCGCAAATTTTTCTAGACAGTTTCCAACAACTGCTGTTGGTAAAGTGGTAACACAGCTAGAAGTTTCTTTTCCGTTTCAGCCAGGGATAATTTAGACCGTCCACCAGCCGCGTTTCGATGGCCTCCTCCGTCAAAGTGTTCGCTGGACAGATTACGTACCGAAAAATCACTTATAGAACGAAACGAGAGCCTTATTTCGTCGTTACGTTCTATAAGAATGGCCGCCATGACAACGCCTTCGACCGCCAGTGCATAATTGACCAAACCTTCTGTATCACCAGTTTTTGATCGATAGCGTTTTAGTTCGGCGTCGGTTAGGGTGATGTAAGCAAACTTATACTGAGGCAGTACTTTCAATTTTTCATTTAATACGTAGCCCAGCAACCGAAATTTGTCGAGTGTTACGTTATCGAAAATGCGCCGGTGAATCGTACTGACATCTATGTTCAGGTCTACCAGCTCAGCAGCCATCCGGTGGACGTTACCGGTGGTGTTCGAATGGCGGAACGAACCTGTATCAGTCATTAAACCTGAGTACAGGCACTCTGCAATAGGAATATTAATCAGGGCTTTATCCCCTAATTCGACAATGAGTCGAAAAATCAGTTCGGCCGTTGCTGAAGCGGTAGGGTCCCATAAAGCTAGGTCAGCGAATGACTCCGGTTCAAGATGGTGATCAATCAGTATTTTAAGCGCCGACGACTGCCGCACTAGGGGTGCCAGTTCACGAATACGTTCGAGGCTCGAAAAATCGAGACAGAAAATAACACCAGCTGTTTCTATTAACTGGCTTATCGATACGCGCGCTTTTTCTTCAAAAGCAATGACCTGATCATTGCCCGACATCCAGTGAAGATTTAAGGAATAATCAGTAGGTGTAACGACAGTTACCTGATGCCCTTTTTGGCGAAGATAGCCCGCCAGTCCCAGCGATGAACCCATAGCATCTGCGTCGGGATTTTGGTGGGTCGTGATTAGCACGGTTTGCGCGGGGCCGTTGATAACCGCGCCAATCGCTTCAATTTCTTGCATAAACAAATGGCCAAAGCCAAATCAAAAGCCAAAAGTACGAATAATTCAAATACCAGCGGGCTTGTTACGTATCATGACATTTCAGGCGAAACTACCTACCTTTGCGCCCGCAACGTAAGACGCAACTAAAATATCGAAATAATTAGTAGAATGGCAACGAACCGCACGTTCACAATGATTAAGCCCGATGCCGTAGAGGCCGGGTATACAGGCGCAATTATTAAGCAGATTGAAGAAGCGGGTTTCCGCATTGTGGCAATCAAAAAAACGCAGTTAACGGGCGAACGAGCCGGACAATTCTATGCAGTTCACCGTGAACGTCCATTTTACAACGATCTACGGGCTTACATGTCGTCGGGGTCGATTGTGCCAATGATCCTGGAAAAAGAGAATGCTGTAGCTGATTTTCGCAAACTTATTGGCGCCACAAACCCAGCTCAGGCTGAAGAAGGTACTATTCGTAAATTATATGCCAAGTCGCTCGAAGCCAATGCCATTCATGGTTCGGATTCAGACGAAAACGCTGAAATCGAAGGTAGTTTCTTTTTTGCCACCACGGAGCAGTATTAAAATAATTGCTGGTCGGCAGTCAATAGTAGATTCATGGATCTATATTACGAATGACTATTGACTGACAACCAGCAACTTTTCGTAATATTTACAGAACTCTCTAAGCGCGCATATTTCGCATTTGGGAGATCGGGCTAGGCATACGTAGCGGCCATGTAAAATGAGCCAATGATGAGCTTTAGGAACGTATTGTTTTGGAATGTGCGCCATCAGGGCTTTTTCGACAGCTAGCGGGGTAGTAGCCGTCAACGGAGCCAGTCCAATTCGGTGGGAAACGCGAAATACGTGTGTATCGACCGCCATTGTTGGCTCATTGTACACCACCGACAGAATCACATGCGCCGTTTTACGCCCGACGCCTGGTAGCGTCTGCAACTCATCGACTGTCGCCGGAATTTCTCCTCCGAATTTGCTTAGCAGTATATTAGCCATTCCTACCAAGTGTTTCGCCTTATTATTAGGATAAGAAACACTACGTATGTAGCTAAATACTTCGTCTACAGAAGCAGCAGCCAATGATTCTGGTTCAGGAAATCGAGCAAACAGCGCGGGCGAAATCTGATTGATCCGTTTATCGGTACACTGCGCCGACAAAATCACCGCAACCAGCAATTCAAAGGGATTACCGAAGTTCAGTTCCGTTTTAGGGTCGGGGTAGTGCTGAGTAAAATACTCAATAAACCGCCGGAACCGTTCTCTTTTTTGCATAGCATTTTCATAGGGTGGGTATAAACTTGCGTAGCCAAAAGCTATGCGAGGTTGTACCCACCCTAGAATAACAAACCCATCTATCCGCTACGTCTGGCGTAAGCGGGCAGGTGGGTTTGCCGGATGGTGTTTTGAATAATTCAGAATGGTCTGAACCGTGTTTTTACGTGGCTGGCGTTCTATCTTATTCATCAAAGCTCTCAATTCCAGCGCTTCGAGGAAGAACGTCATCAGATCCGGCTCCGACATCAGGGCATCTTCAATGAGCAGATTATCCTCGGGCGAGGTCTCCTCATAGACATACCGGATCACATCATCTTGGGTAAATGTTTTTATCATAACTCGGCGAACGTTTGCTCAGTTGTTTGCGCAAATTAATTAGCGCATAACGCATACGTCCCAATGCCGTGTTAATGCTGACGCCGGTTGCATCGGCAATCTCTTGGAAACTCATTTCCTCGTAGTGCCGCATGATAAGCACCTGACGCTGTTGTTCCGGCAATCGCTGAATCAATTCGCGCAAATGCTCGTGTGTTTCCTGTCGAATCTGGAGTGATTCAACCGAATCCTCCGCAAACTCAAGCGTATTGAAAACACTGCTTCCGTCTTCAAACACCACACTGGGGTAGCGTTTATCCTTTCGGAAATAGTCAATGGCCAAGTTGTGAGCAATTCGAATAATCCAGGGTAGAAATTTTCCCTCCTCGTTATATTTACCCGACTTGAGCGTATCCACGGCCTTTATGAACGTGTCTTGCATCAAATCTTCTGCTACGTACTGATCCTTTACAATCAGGTAAATAGTCGTGTAAATTTTCGATTTGTGCCGTTGCACTAATTTTGCAAAGGCTTTTTCATTACCACGGATGTACAGGGAAATCAACTCACTGTCGTTTACCTGGGCTTTTTCCATTTTCAGTAAGACAATTAGGTAACGTAGAGCAGTGTTCCGATAGTGTATGGAGAGGTTATGTTTTTTATTTAGCTTTATTAATCCAGCCTTGAATTAAGCAAAGAAACTCTTAAAATCCAAATGAATGAGGCAATAAATCTGCTAAGCGGTCATTCTTTCCTCGAAAAATTCATTTTCGATACTGAAAAATTACAAATTTTTTGAATTTTGCCAAATCTAGCTTATTTAAAGAATTTTTTGTACTTACGTTTGAGCACACATCTTGGATTTAATTTTAGGCTTAACAGTTTAATCGTAGGCTTACTATTTTTTAATGTGGCAACAAGACATGCCTACAATAATAGATTTGCCTACGAAACTATAGTAAGTATAAGCGGCCATAAAATCGCTGAGTATACGCCTAAATTTCTCGCAACCGATTGATTTACTGCGCTAAATAGCTACTTTAGAGCTTCATATCAGCTACTGGATAGTCTGTAGGTGACCTATGCGATCATTTTGGCTTGGAATCTTAATGGTAGGGTGGTGCTTCAACTGCCTAGGACAGGGGCGCTTTGGCCTGCCTGAATTGAATTTCGACCGACGGGGCGATACTGTTTACATGGACAGTTTGCTAAGCCTCGGACGAGCTCATCTAAAGACTTCTCAAGGATCTCCCCGTTCCCTGCGTAATGATACGCTGCGTTTGGAGGGATTACGTTTCATGGCATTGGTTTTCAAGCAAATGCGGGGTTTGCAGCGGGATAGTAGCTTTCTGTATGCAAAAGCGTTGGAAGAACGGGCTTTCGCCTACAATAATATTCTGTACGCTGTACGAGCCATGATGCTACAGGAGCATTATATGCGTATCATAAAAGATGATTATCCCAAGGCACTACAGATTAATCAGCGTGCATCGGAATTGTGTGTGAAATTGCCTCGCGGGAGTTCTCCGCGTTGGCAAGTACAGATGAATATGGGCGATATCTACCTGTTGCTGAAGGAGTACGACCATGCCTTGTTGAGTTATGAGCTTTCGTTGAAATTCCTAGGTGTCAATACGTCACTGACGCCTAAAAATAGAAAACTCCTGACGAGTCAGGCCATAACCCAGATAGGGGAGGTCTATGAAATTCGGGGCGAGTATGATAAAGCTCGCCAGCAGTATGAAACGAGTCGGCAAATTGCGCAGGATGCCGGCTCGCAGGTTAACGTCGCTTATGCAAACGAACGATTAGGCGATTTTGCCCTCAGTCGCCATCAAGCTGGCCAGGCAATTGTCTTTTTTGAGAATGCCCTTTCCGGTTGGACACAACTTCACGATCGATTAGGACAGGCGTCGGTCTGGGCACGGCTGGCCGAATGCTACACGTTGTCCAATCGGGCCGACTTGGCAATTGAATTTGGCGAGAAGGCATTAACAATAGCGCGTGAGGAAAACTACCGGCGCATCCAACAAATCGCTACACAGGCACTCTATCGAGCGTATCGCCTGGCTAACAAGCCCGCTCAGGCATTGAGCATGTACGAAGAGTACAGTCTGCTCCGGGATAGTTTGACGACGCTTAAGCGAGTAGAAGAGTTATCGACAGTCCAGAAAAAATACGATATTAATCAAGTGCGGGCAGAGGCCGATAAAGAACGATTTATTCAGCAACAGCAGTTAATAAATGTGCGTCGACAGGCGGAAATAGCCCGATTACGGGCCGAGGCTGAGCGTGAACAATTGGCAGGCGAAACACGAATGAATCAGCTTCAGCAGCGCATTGAAACAGAACGTATTCGAGCCGATTCTCAGAAAAGCCGGTTGGAGCAGCGAGCACACATTGATAAACTCAGCCATGATATTGAGCAGCAATCGCTTATGCGGGCTGTTCTGGTCGGTGGGGTAGCTATGCTGCTCGGTTTTCTGCTCGTGTATTACCGGAAAAATCGGTTAATATACCGCCAAAAACGAGAGATTGAGGGACTGAATCTGGACTTAGAGGACAAAGTAATTGCCAGAACGGCTGAGTTGAAGCAAGCCAACGATCAACTTCGGGCTAAAAACCGAGAAATTGAAGAAGCTCTGTTAAAAGGTCAAACGCTCGAACGGAAGCGGATGGCAGCTGATTTGCACGATAGTCTGGGTGGTTTACTGGCAGCTATCAAGATGAGTTTGTCGGCTCTTAACCCTAGTCATATGGCAGATCGGGAGCAGGAAATTTACCATAACCTGCTGAATATGACCAAGGAGGCTTTCGCGGAAGTCCGGTATTTATCGCATAATCTGCAACCTGATGAATTGGAAAAGCAAGGACTATCAGAGGCATTAACACGCCTGGTTGGAAAACTTAACCTTACGCAGAATATTACATTCCGCTTAGATAATGCCCAGTTGCCTCGGCTGGACAAAACCACTGAGTTTAATTTATATTCAATTTGTATTGAGCTGTGTAGTAATATTCTCCGGCACTCAGAAGCTACGGAGGCCGATATTTTATTCCGGCGATTTAACAATGAATTGAATATGATCGTGAAGGATAATGGGTGCGGAATGGACCCATCCGACGCAACAGGCATGGGTCTTCGTAACATTCAGGCGCGCATGGACCTGATCCGGGGGCGCTATGAGGTACACTCCGGTATGGGTGAGGGGACTACGTTTATTTTTATATTACCCGTATCGTCGGATCTGGCGACCGTTTAAAAAGCAACGACCAATCTACTGAATCCGTCCGTCTACGAGAAAATCGCTTTTATCAAAATAGGGTAACTTCTGAAAGCCAGCCAGTTTGTAATGCTGTACTCGCCATTGACGCTTACCAATCAGTCCACTTTCCAGTAACAAATGACGCTCGGACGAATAGAGCGGATTGCTGGTTTGCAGTACGGCTTCAATTCGGCGCGGCTGGTGCGTCAACGAATCCAGCAGTACGGTCAGTGACCGAACGGTCAGTTTTTCTTCCGACGATTTCAAGGTATACCGATACGTTAACGAATCTGGGTGGGCAATTTGGTAGCTGCTACGTAGCGCAGGTTTGTTGATGTCTGCCTGGGTAAATAATTCCAGTTCGCGGGTCCAATTAATGTCGCGCGTAGCTTGCTGGTTCTGTTTTGTATTGATTGAGACAGCCTTGCTAACGAGTGGTTTCTGGGCTGATAAATCGGCAATCTGTTGTTTAACGAAGCCTGAAACATCGTAGTAAACGTTCGGCTGGGTTTGTTTGGCAGGATCGGTGCAGCCACTGAATAACAGTGGGAATAGAAGAAAAGCAACGTAACAAAAACGCATAAATCAAGACAAAATAGCCTCTAAGTAGGAGAGCTTTACGAAACCACCAACACGTTTTTTGGCAAATCGGTTTAGGCTATCGAATTCTGAACCAAATTTGCATTCATAATGCTTTCTTTACAGGGCTTAAGAAGTAAGACATCAGACGCAGTAGCTTTCGTTTAAACGAGTCTTGTCGGTGCTTTTTCTTTTGTCTTACGTCTTTCTTCTTACGTTTTTTTTAATTCTATGGAATACGATGTTATCATGATTGGTTCGGGGCCGGGCGGTTATACCGGTGCGATTCGCTGCGCCCAACTCGGACTGAAAACGGCCATTATCGAAAAATACCCGTCGTTGGGCGGCACCTGCCTGAACGTCGGCTGCATTCCGTCGAAAGCCCTACTCGACTCGTCGGAGCATTATTACAACGCAGCTCATACCTTCGCCGAACACGGCATTAAGCTGGAAGATCTAAAGGTTGACTTGCCCCAAATGATTGCCCGCAAGACAAACGTAGTCGATCAGACGACGAAGGGTATTGTCTTTTTGATGAAAAAAAACAAGATCGACGAAATCCACGGCGTTGGCTCGTTTGTCGATCCGCATACAATTAAAATTACCAAAGCCGACGGTTCGGAGCAGACCATCACCGGGAAAAATATCATCATTGCAACGGGCTCAAAACCCATGTCGTTCCCGTCGATGCCGATCGATAAAAAACGGGTTATTACGTCGACCGAAGCGCTAACGCTTCAGGAAGTACCAAAACACCTGATCGTGATTGGCGCGGGCGTTATCGGTGCCGAACTTGGCTCTGTGTATGCCCGTCTCGGTGCAAAAGTGTCGTTTGTAGAGTTTGCCGATTCGATGATCCCAACGATGGACAAAACGATGGGCAAAGAACTTCAGAAAGTCATTAAAAAGCTGGGTGCCGACTTCTATTTCAGCCATAAAGTCACGAAAGTGGAAAATACGGGCGATGAAGTTGTGGTTAGCGTTGATACGCCAAAGGGGGAACAAATTACCCTTACCGGCGATTATTGCCTGGTTTCAGTGGGTCGTCGTGCCTATACCGATGGGCTGAATCTTGAGGCCGCAGGTGTGAAAGCTGATAATCGGGGTAGAGTTGAAGTAGATGATTACCTACGTACCAACGTACCACATATCTATGCGCTGGGCGACGTAATACGTGGAGCCATGCTGGCGCACAAAGCCGAAGAAGAGGGTACGTTTATTGCCGAAACAATCGTCGGTCAGAAGCCGCACATTCATTACCGGCTGATTCCGGGTGTGGTCTATACGTGGCCAGAAGTGGCGGCTGTTGGCTATACCGAAGAAGAAGTGAAACAGGAAGGTATTCCGTATAAAGTCGGTTCGTTTCCGTTTAAGGCCCTTGGTCGCGCTCGGGCGAGTATGGACGTCGACGGTTTAGTGAAAGTGCTGGCGCACAAAGAAACCGACGAGATTCTGGGCGTTCACATGATTGGGGCCCGTGCCGCCGATATGATTGCCGAAGCCGTAGTTGCGATGGAGTTCCGGGCGTCGGCAGAAGACGTATCGCGGATGTCGCATGCACACCCGACCTATACCGAAGCGTTTAAAGAAGCCTGTCTGGCCGCTACGGACAACCGGGCGATCAATATGTAGGTTTAACGGGAATAGAAAATAAGTGAAAAGCCCGGTTGCTACTAGCGGCCGGGCTTTTCTGTATATTGCTCACTTAATTGATACAACCACCCTCCATGAAAAAAACGCTTACACTCCTCTTTACGCTATTTATTGGGTACGCACATGCCCAAAATGCCGACTCGGTCGCAATCCGGAAGATTTTCAATGAAGCCTTGTCAAACGGGAAATCCTATGAGTGGCTACGTCATTTAACGAAACAGGTTGGACCCCGGCTAAGTGGTTCTGCCGGTGCACAGAAGGCGGTCGACTGGACCAAACAAGTGATGGAGCAGCAGGGCTTCGACCGTGTGTTTTTGCAGGATGTACTGGTGCCGCATTGGGTACGTGGCGCCAAAGAAGAAGCCTTTATTCATAACGGTAAACAGAAAACGAACGTACCGATTGCTGCTTTGGGTGGCTCGGTAGCGACGGGGCCAAAAGGGGTTGAAGCGGGCGTGATCGAAGTGAAAAGTTTTCCTGAATTGAGGGAATTGGGTGCCGATAAAGTAAAGGGCAAAATTGTCTTTTTCAACCGCCCAATGGACCCCACGAAAATCAATACGTTCGAGGCTTATGGTGGGGCCGTTGACCAACGCGCGAATGGTGCAACCGAAGCCGCTAAACTCGGGGCCGTTGGTGCCATTGTTCGCTCGATGACTAATGTGCACGATGACAATCCGCACGTTGGCGGCATGCGCTACGGCACGGGCGTTGCCCTGATTCCAACGGCCGCGATCAGTACAAACGCTGCTGATTTGCTGAGTAAGTCGTTAACCGAAAACTCAAACCTGACTTTTTACTTCAAGCAAAATTGCGAAACCCTGCCCGATGCCAAGTCATACAACGTAGTGGGTGAGATCAAAGGCAGCGAAAAACCCGACGAGATTATCGTCGTAGGTGGCCATCTGGACTCCTGGGATCTGGCCGAAGGCGCTCACGACGATGGCGCTGGCTGCGTTCAGTCGATTGAAGTGCTACGTATTATGAAATCGCTCGGTATCAAACCGAAACGTACCCTTCGGGCGGTTATGTTCATGAACGAAGAAAATGGCCTGCGGGGTGGTGTTCAATACGCTGATCTGGCCAAAAAGAACAACGAAAAACACATTGCGGCCGTCGAGTCTGACAACGGAGGTTTTACTCCCCGCGGTTTTGGCATTGTTGGTACACCGGAGCAACGGGCGAAGGTTATGCCCTGGAAACCGCTACTGGCTCCTTATGGCCTGTTAGAAATTGGAGCGGGTGGGGGCGGTGCCGACATTGGTCCACTGGCACAGTCTGGCACAGTGTTGTTCGGTTTCAAACCCGATTCGCAACGTTACTTCGATTATCACCACACGTCGATTGATAAATTTGAAACGGTTAGTCAGCGCGAACTCGAACTTGGTGCAGCTTCAATGGCAGCCCTGATTTATTTGCTTGACCAATACGGCTTGTGATCAATTTTCAACTTCCCGGAAGTTCTAAACCGTACTTTCGGGAAGTTCTGTTCAAAAAGCTTCGCCTGTGAGAATATAAAAGCCGAGACCTTCGCGGGTGACGCCCATATCAGCACGCAGAAAAACGTCCTTTTTCTTGAAGAGTAAATAACGGATTCCCGTACCTGCTGTGGGAAGTAAATGATTGAATTGGACCTGATCCAGTGCGGGGGCTACCGTACCAACGGCGGCAAAGACAACAGCCCCAAAACGACGGCTAAACGGAAACGGTAGCCAGCGGTATTCGACTTGTGCTGCTGCATAAAACTTGTCCCGATAGCGTCCCATATAATACCCTCGTAACGTGTTTTCTCCACCCAGCAGCGCCAGTTGATTAAAGGGAACATTGCCCGTCATTAGATTCCCGTAAACCTGCCAGGCCAGCACCTGATTAGGCCGAATGGCGTGGTACATACGAAAATCGGCCAAAACGCTGTTGAACGACAGGTTGCTTCCCCGCGACTCACCATAATTGAGGTAAGCCAGCTCGCCAAAAAAACCTTGTCGGGGATTGAGGGCATTCGGGCGACTGTCGTAAATCAATCCCAGGCCCAATCCCAGATTCGAGGTTCCCAAACTGCCAAGCGGTAGATCATGCGCAGGACCATCAGGTTGTCTAAAATCTATTCGGCTCAAATGCTGGTAGTCTACTTCCAGACCACCGAATAGATTCGGATGCAGTCGACGCATAATACGTTCCCGAAGTTGAATTGAGAATGCATCAACCGTAGCGGGATGGTCTGGATCTGTTCTGGGGCCGATGCCATAATAAAGCAGTGGGAATCGCTGTATCCGCCCTCGTCCCAGAAAAAACCAGCGGTCGTTGTCACCATAAATCGCATGGTCAAGATTGAGCCCGTATTGACCTCGCAGGGTGAAAAAACTGAACGCCTGAATTTCACTTAGCCGATTGGCCAGCGTATCGTTTTTAGCATGATATAGGTACAGGGCAGACAGCCCAAATTCGAGACTGGTTTCGGGAGCGTACCCTAACGTTGGGTAAAACGATACGTGCGGTTTTGCCGACGAAGTTGTGTCGTTGAGGAAATGATTCACGAGTCGTTTGACAAGCGTTTGGGCTATTGTATGATGTGGTAACCCCATTATCATTCCAATAAGAAGTAGGGTCTTCCATAGCCAACTGAAATCTGCTTGCTGCATAGTTCTTGTACAATCGAACTCTTGGAACAACCAGGATTTCAGAAATGTGTTTTTAACCAGACTGGTGCGCAGCCCCTAAATACAGTGTATCTATTAAAATTTCATTAATTAAATAATATTTTTAATGTGAAGTTAAATAAGAAATTTTGTATTGAAATATTGTTAATTATAGCCTGAATGCCTGGTTATTTTATATGAATACCACAATTGGTGGTTTTGTCTCTAACTAATCTAACAACTCATGAAATACTATTTTACCGTGTACTAGAACGGTATTACGTGCTGATACCTGCGCTTTGGCTCCTTGCCGCAACGACTAACTGGGCGCAGTAAAATCTTGTCTAAAACCGATGGCACAAGCCTTCCCGGTGCAAACGTATTGGTTAAGGGTACATCGGTTGGCGCCGTAACCGACGCCGAAGGCAGCTTTTCAATTAATGCCCAGCCTAACGCTACGTTAACAGCTTCCTATATTGGCTTCATTTCGCAGGAGATTGCTATTGGTAATCAAACCGAATTGACAATTTCGCTGACAGAAGATGCGTCGCAACTGAATGAAGTCGTTGTAATGGCGCTTGGGATCGCACGAGATAAAAAAGTGCTTGGCTACAGCCTTCAGGAACAGAAAGGCAGTGAAATCACGCAGGCTCGTTTAACCAATTTAGTAAATGCGCTATCTGGGAAGATTGTGGGCGTTCAGGTGACCGCTACAAACGGTTTGCCCGGTGCGTTGTCGCGGATTCTGATCCGGGGCGCTAACTCCATCAGCGGCAATAATCAGCCACTGTTTGTCGTCGATGGTATTCCTATTGACAACGGTAGTTATAACGTAACACCCGGCAGCACCGGTGGAAACGTCAACAATACGACGACCGACCAAACTCTGGTGGGCCAAGTAAACGTACTTTTTCATTCTCGCCGGTTTAAAACCCGTCGAGAATGAAAAAGCTATAAACTTTTATCCAACAATTTCTTTGCTTCGTCGAACGCGCCCGGTAAGGGCGCGTTTCGTTTTACGATTTTTCCCGTCCGGTTTATAACCGTTGCTGAAAGTTCGCCTTCAGACCGCAACCGGTCAACGGCGTCGAACAGTTGCGTGTCGTTCAACAGAAGATGATCGCCGGAAAGGTTATACCGCGTAGCCATTTCGGGCCATAAGGATTGGTCGGTACCAGGAAGCGGGAGATAAATTAACGAAAAATCGCGCGGACTATATTCATTACGCAGGCGCTGGGCATCGAGCGCGGCCTGTCTGCCTGCCTCATCGGAAGGGGAAAGAAAAAGCAGATAAATGACCTTGCCCCGGTTTGCATTGATCACAGCGTCGAGCAGGTCGGAGCCACGGCCAAGGGTCGATTTTGTTACGAAAACACCCGGCGATATTTCCAGCGCCGACGCTTTGTTACCCGCTTTTTTCAGCGTTTGAATGGCGGCCCGAATCCGGGTACTGTCTTTTACTTCGAGTCGGTACAATTCATCGACTGATTGCGCCAATTGCGGGTCTTTCACCTGTGGGCGGCCATAGTCGTACAGCAGTCGGGCAAAGTCGACAGTGAGTCCTGGTAAAGAACTGGCTAGCCAGTAAGCAGCCAGATAATTTACGGATGTACTATCAAATTGGCGAATACTCCGTTGAATGAGCGTTTCGTAATTCACCAATCGTTGCAACGTATCGGGATTCCGTTTTACTAACCCATCGAAAAAACGTAAATCTGCGGGCCGGGCGCTGTTAGTCATTGCGTAGTCATCAAGACGAAGGCGTTCCTCGGCGGTTAGGTTTTTGCCATATCGTTCGAGCATGATTGATAAGGCGCGTACTGTCAGCCCATTTGTTCGGGTATTGGCATCGGCTGAAACCCGCTGCGTTGCGTATTTAGCAAATTGGTTCATGGCCGTTGCACGAGCGGCCGATAGCAATTGGTCGTTGGGTGGACGTAGTGAATCGTTCAATGCTTTGGGCAAAGCCTCATTTTCAAACGTGGCTTTGTCATAAATGAACGTAGCCGCATTGTACCGATTGGAAAAACCAACCCAGCGTGTCAGGAGTGGAAACGGTTTTTCCTTCCTGGCGAATGCCAAAAACGCCCCTTGATAGGTACTGGAAACAAGGCTGAACGCGGCTGCATCGCCCAAATTTTCGACCTGAGTTGACAGGGTTTTACCCGTTGTTTTGGGATAAGTAGCTTCAAATGCTTTATAGCGGGCAAACTGTTGATTTACCTGCGCATTGACGCCCCCAAACCGGAACGGCACGGCGACAGAAAAGAGGGAATCGGCATCTAACTCAATTGTTAACGTACCGGGTGCGGCCAGAAAAGCGGTTGAAATGCGCCCGTAGTTGAAATACATTTCTTCCTGTGGATAAATCAGGGGTAAGGAAACCCGAAACGTACCGTCAACATTCAACGGAGCGGGGCGTACCAACTCCCGATTGGCCTGTAAAATATTATTCCGACTAACCAATACTGCCGATGCTTCCCGATAAAGCCGTGCTGACAAATTCCGAATGCGCCCTGTTACAATAATGGAGTCAACGGCTTGCGCATTTGATAGAGTGGGGAGTAAGCAACCGGCAAAAAGTAGTACGTGAAAAAGGATCTGGTAAGGATTTTTCATTGCTTCAGTAAAAACAGATAAAGCAATAACAAACGAAAACGGCAAACAGTCAACATTCGGCAAAAAATGCTACCTGTCTACTTCGTTTTTATGCCGTGATACTGCTCTTCCTCCTGATAATCGGTACGTAGTGGATGGCCGACCCAGTCGGTAGGAAGTAGAATCCGACGAAGATCAGGATGCCCTTCAAACTGAATACCGACGAGATCAAAGGCTTCGCGCTCGTGCCAGTCGGCGGTACGCCAGATATGCGCCACGCTTGGTACCGATGGCCATTGTCTGGCTCCCGCATTACGGGGCACCATCACTTTCAGCATCAGATTGTGTTCGTAGGGGATCGATGTGAGGTTGTAAATCACGTCCATTGTGTTGGTTTCCAGGCCATTGTCAATTGCTGTGACGCAGGCCAGCAAGTCAAAAAACAACCGTTCATCGTCGCGCAGAAACTGGCAAATGTCAACTAATTGACTGGTTTTTACGGTAAGGTAGGGTTGTAGATTTTGCGTAGTAATTTGGATGTCCGGGCCAAATTGGGCGGTAAGGAGATCGGTTATTTCGGAAAAGGTCATGATCAATTACAAAAAGTCGCCCAAAGTTACGCCAGCCACGCCAGCCATTGCATCCAGTTCTCAATCCAGAACAAAAACTTGGTAGCAAATTTAGCCGCCGGTGCCGACGAGGGCTTAAGGGTCAAACTGTTGTTATTTAAATTGATATCCATATAAAGTTTCTGCTTTGGGTCAACCGTTGCCCATAGAACGTCCGCGTTTTCGGCGAGCGTAAACTGGCGTTGGCGGCCCTTGCCATCCCAGAACAGCATCAACTCTTTACCATTCTCGAAGTGCACGAGTACGTCCACCGGCATTTTTCCATCACCGTTACGTTGCACGTTGACAATCGCCTGTTTCTGACCGTCCCGCGTCCTATTTTTGAGTGAAATTAGCTCATAGTCAACCACATTTTCGCCGTAGAGAACCTGATCGAAAAACCAGTTCATGTCGGGGCCGTATTTGCTGCCGAAGCGCTTTGGAACAATCTCGTTCACGATGTCGATGAAATTCTGACCGTTGGGGTGTTTGAACTTCCAGCGTATGAAATACGTCTGCATAATTTCGTCCATCACACGCCGACCGACCAGGCCTTCAAGGGTTCGCATCCAGGTGGCCGTTTTGGAATAGGTCAACACGCCATATTGACCTTCGGGCAGTTGCCACGTATTGCCAAATGAGGAACCAATGGCCGGATTATCCTGATGTACGTACTGATCCCGCGAGCTTTCGAGATCACCCATACCGAAGCCAAATAAATCGATTTGGGATGAGCCATAGGTGGCGTCCATAATCCGGCCTTCGTAATATTGGTTGAACCCTTCGTCGAGCCAGGCTTCTTCAAATTCGTTGGTGGCTAGCAACTGCATAAAATACTGATGGCCAAACTCATGGATCGTTACCTCTTCCGGGAATCGCGCCCCGGCGGGTAAAAACGAGGCCGTTCCGGCGGTGATGAACGTCGGGTACTCCATCCCAAATGAGCCCTGAGCATCGAAAGGCGGATCTACAATGGTCAGATTCGGAAACGGATATTGGCCGAGGTGTTTGTCGAAATAGGCCAGCGCTGCTTTTGCCGCATCGATATGGCGCTGAGCCTGGTGCAGATGTTCGGGCTGCATCACCAGTTCAATGCTGACAAAACCACCAGAAGGGCGTTTCCATTTATCGTTGACCACCTTAAAGAGTGGTGAAGCCGTCCAGGCAAAATCTACTACGTCCTCGGCGTGATAGAGGATCGTTTTGGTGCCGTTGCTGTGCAGTTTTTCCGATTGGAACAAACCCGTAGCGCTCACCCAGAAATCATTAGGCGTCGTAATGTTCACGTCATACACACCGTAATCGGCATAGAACTCCGAGTGTGCATGAAACTGGTGGCAATTCCACTGGCCGACTCTGGACGGTCCGACGGGTCGATAGCGCATCCCGGCAGGCTCATAGACACCAATTTTGGGAAACCATTGACCAATCAGAAAAAAGTCCTTACTAAACCCCGTTCGGGCGAAAATTTTGGGCAGCTTGGCCCAAAAGTTAATATCGAGAACAATGGTCTCGCCCGGCCCAACGGGTTTGCTAAGCGGCACCCGGATGACGGTGTGATCATTGCTATTTTGGTCGTCGGGTTGGATAAACTGATAAGCCAATGCCTCCCCGTCGCGTGTCTTCATCGAAACAATATCAATGGAGCCATAAGGATCTATTTTGGCATTTCTGTCGATGGTTTCGCCCCGCAACTGCCCGCCCGACTCACGCATAAACGTGGATTTGTCATTGCGAAAGGCATTCAGGTACAAGTGGAACTGTAATTCCCGAATAAGATCGTTGGATGGGTTTTTCCAGGTAAGCGTCTCGCGGCCCGTAAGTTTTTTGGTGATCGGGTCGAGTGTTACGTCGATCTGGTAATTAGCGAGTCGCGGACTTAAGGGTGTCCTGAATATAGCCTTCGCTGACTGGGCGAGTGTTACCGGCGTTATCCGTAGCAACAGAAGTAAAAGCAAAAATCGCTTCATCAGATAAGAGATTGGGAGCGGAAGTAGGGCATCAATAGACCAAAGATAGGGATTAATTTACTTGGCGAATTCCGGGCATTCAGGATTAGGTTTCAGAATAAAAAACAGGCATATTGACCAGTAAATGGCTTTTCTGAAAAACCTTCCTCCGATACACGTATGCAACTCCGCTTTCTGCTGCTTGTTCTTTGCCTGATTCTGCCCGGTTTTCTTCGCGCTCAATCCTATGACCTTGTCATAAAAAATGGTCGGGTTATAGACGGTACGGGAAATCCCTGGATATATGCCGATGTTGCGATCCAGAACGGACGTATCGTTCGAATCGGAACCATTCCCGCAACCGATGCTAAACGAACCATTGATGCAACTGGATTAATCGTTGCGCCTGGGTTTATTGACGTTCATGCGCACGTAGAAGGCAGTCTGGAAGCACAACCGGGTGCCCCTAACTTCATTCATGACGGGGTTACGACCGTGATAACGGGGAATTGTGGCGGATCGAGCGCCAATATTCGTGCTTATTTTGATTCGCTCCGAATGATAGGCACATCCATCAATGTCGGTTCGCTCATTGGTCATAATACGGTTCGAATGAAAGTGATGAAGATGGCGTTTCGCGAACCGACCGCCAGCGAGCAGACGGCTATGGAAGCGTTGGTTGAACAGGCGATGAAAGACGGTGCTGTTGGTTTATCGACCGGGTTGATTTATACACCTGGTACGTATGCCCGAACGCCCGAAGTCGTCAATCTGGCGAAAATGGCGTCTCTTTACGGGGGCGTTTATGCATCGCACATTCGGAATGAAGGACAGAACGTTAAACAGGCCGTCGAAGAGGCTATCCAGATTAGCCGCGAAGCCCGGATTCCGGTCGAGATTTCTCATTTTAAAGTAGCCAGCAAACCCCTGTGGGGCAAAAGCACTGAAACCGTTGAACTAGTGGAAGCCGCCCGACGCGAAGGATTGGACGTAACCGTCGATCAATATCCCTACACGGCCTCCAGCACATCATTGGAAAGCATCGTTCCTTCATGGTCGTTGGCGGATGGTGATTCCGCCGTGCTGATTCGCTTCCGTGATCCGGTGACCCGCGCCAAAATCCGTGCAGAAATGCTGGAAACGCTAAAAAACAATCTCCGTAAAAACTACGAATATGCCGTTGTTGCAAGCTATAAGCCTGATACTACGTATAATGGTATGAATATCAGTCAGATAAATCAGAAGTTAGGTCGCAAAGATTCACCTGAAACCGAAGCTGATTTAGTTATGGATCTGATGGAGCGAGCCCATCTCAAACGCATACAGATGGTCTATCATACCATGTCGGAAACCGACGTCGAAAACATACTGCGGTACCCAAACACGATGATTGCGTCGGATGCCGGTGTCGCCAGATTGGGGTCGGGCATGCCGCATCCCCGCGCCTATGGCACTAATGCCCGCGTGTTGGGTCGCTACGTTCGCGAACGCAAAATTATCCCTTTAGAGGAAGCTGTTCGGCGGATGACGTCGCTGCCCGCGCAACGGTTCAAGCTGACGGATCGTGGCCTACTACGTGCCGGTTATGCCGCTGACATTGTTCTGTTCGATGAAAAAACTGTGGCCGACCGCGCTACCTATGAGCAACCTCATGCCTACACGACCGGCATTTCGTGGGTGCTGGTGAACGGAACACCCATTGTCGAAAATGGCAAACACACCGGCCAGCGGTCGGGGCAATTGCTGATGGGACCGGGATATGAGAAATAATGCATGATGTATGTTACATTTAAAATCAATGTCCTCAGAAACTGACCGTTTGTTGCTCCTTATAGTCTGTTTTTTCTGCATGCGGCTAAATAGTGTAATGAGTAGCAGGAGCACAACAATCGGTATGAGTGATAAGTAGAAAGCAGTTTGTCCCCCGTAAGCCTCCAAAACATCACCGGTAATAATAGAACCAGTTGTGCTACCGAGCGCCGAAAAAATTACGATTAAGCCCGCCATGGGGCCGTGCTGACGTAACGGCAAACTGCTCAGAATGAATGAGTTAATGGCTGGGTGAATTGGGGCAATGAACAAACCAATCAAGGGGGAAATGAACGCGGCTATCGGGGCATCGCTCCAGCTCGTCACGGCCCGACCATCTACCGAAGCAGCCAGCGGTAAGGCTAACAAGACAAGTCCTGCCGATACAACCAGACAGATCATCAGCAGCCAATACCAGGAAATTTTGCCCAAAAGCACACCGGCCAAAAACCGCCCTGCCGCCGTCGATGCCGCCAGAATACTGGCCATTTCGATGCTAAGAGACGTTGGTAACTGTAGGATTTTACCACAACCGGTGTGACGGCTAACCGGAACATGTCGGGCAGATCGTCGACGAGACTCTTCGTATCTTCATGACGCACGCTACGTTCGTTAACAGGCGTAGTGAGCAGTAATACAAAGGCGATCATAGCAATGACCGCCAGGATATAATAAACCGATAGCCACGCTGTTGATTGTGGATTTGTGTTATCGACAAAAGCGCTGAACAGGAAATAGCCAGATAAGACGCCAATCATAAAAAACGACTCCAGGAAATTCATGCATCCAGCATGTTCGTACGTACGTATCGTTTGCGATGAGGCCAATCGTTGCATATACCGATACTTTGGTCAGCGCAAAACTGGCGCCGATAGCCGCAAAAAGTAACTTCGTTGTCCAGAAAGCGGGTGCCTGTGGCATTGATAAACAAGCCAGTGTTACCAGGGCAAGGGCAAACAACATGGCTCGTTTATAGCCGATGCGGGTGATACACGACGCGACAATAAACGAGACAAGAGCAATCGTTAAATTTTTGAAGGCTTCGAGTATACTGGCCGACGAAGCCGATACGCGGTAGTTATTTTGAACCTGCAAAATCACCGTTCCGACACTGTTGAGCAGGATGGCAAGAACGAAATAATTAAGAAGTAAGGAGAGCTTTACCCGCCAGTGGATCATTTCTTACGGTGGTTTAGCAGGTTAGGGCAACAAGCATGCATGTTTATATCTATTATTTTTACCCGTTCTATTGGGGTATCTTGCATTTTTGCCACACCCGTTAGACGCAAAAAGACAAAAAAGTCTTTGCGCGTTACACCATCTGAAACGTCTTTATTCTACTTTGACAAATTCATTTTTGCCTCAATCGCCTGATCAACTCTTCGGTAATTTGTTTCATGATGTGCAGTTAGGTCACATTTTTGCGGACTCCAAAACGTTTGTAGACTGCATTCCAAAACTGGTTCCGGGCAATATCGTCGCGTTATACGAAGCAGAGAAACACAAGCCGGACTTCAATTTGAGCGCGTTTGTGCACGAATATTTTGTCGTGCCAGAGAAAGTTGCCAACGACTATGTCAGCGATAAAACCATCAGTACTGCCGAACACATCAATCGATTGTGGGACCGGCTCACGCGCCAGGCAGATACGCCCGTGGAAGGCAGCTCACGCGTACCGTTGCCGCATCAATACGTAGTACCGGGTGGGCGTTTTCGCGAGATTTTCTATTGGGATAGTTATTTTACCATGCTGGGCTTGCAACCATCCGGCGAATCCACGGACCGGCCGGGTCGTGTCGATTTGATACGGGGTATGGTCGATAACTTTGCCTACCTGATTGATACGTTCGGCTTTGTTCCAAATGGCAACCGGACATATTTCTTGAGTCGTTCACAGCCCCCTTTCTTCGCTTTAATGGTGCGTCTGCTGGCTGAAATTGATGGGAAAGAGACTCTCGTGAAATACCGGAAACAACTTGAAAAGGAATATGACTTCTGGATGCGCGGAAAACATAAACTCACCGACGTACAACCTGTTACACAACGTGTTAGCAAAGGCGGGAGCCATAGCGCCTTGAACCGTTATTGGGATGATACGCCCACCCCTCGGCCAGAAGCGTACCGACAGGAAGTTGAATTAGCGGAAGAAACGGAACCACTTGGCGTTGTGCCAGACGTATTGTTCAACCATATCCGGTCGGCCTGCGAATCGGGTTGGGATTTTAGTAGTCGCTGGTTTGTGGATCAGAAAACAATGGCTACGATTCACACGGCTAACATCATTCCGATTGATTTGCAGTGCCTGCTCTACTCGCTGGAAACCGCTTTACACGATGCCGCGCTGTACAGTGGCGATCATAAAATGGCATACGACGACTATGACTGGTTAATTAAAGATCGTGAAAAAGCCATTCAGCAGACGTTCTGGAACGAAGAAACCGGCTTGTTTCACGATTACGACATAACAACTAATCAGCAAACATCAGCTCTGACGCTGGCAGGTGTATTTCCATTGTTTTTCAAACTTGCTACGTCCGGGCAAGCCCAACGTGTTCATGACCGGCTCAAGTCCGATTTTTTGCAGGCAGGCGGCTGGGTGACAACGCTTAATCAAACCGGCCAGCAATGGGATTGGCCCAACGGCTGGGCGCCGTTGCAGTGGATGGTCTATCGTGGCCTGATGAACTATGGCTTTACCGAAACGGCCAGCGAAGGTCGTGACCGCTGGCTTGCCCTGAACGATAAAGTGTTTAAGGCGACGGGCAAGATGATGGAAAAGTATAACGTAGTGGATGCCGCTTTAACCACCGGCGGGGGCGAATACCCAAATCAGGACGGTTTCGGCTGGACGAACGGTGTCTATCTGGCGCTGGATAAGGACCGGGCTGGCGTATCAGCGAAAGAGTGAATGAGTAGTGAGTTCGCTTATGCATTCTTTCACTGGTACGCCAGCCCGGTCATTAATCCCCACGTTCTTTTACCCGATCATTCGCCCTTCCATCCGTATCTGGTTGTAACCTTCAACGAAGCACCGTAGTTTAGTAGCTGATACTTAATTAACTAAAGCCATGACACCCCTTCGCCGACATGCCGTTCTTCGGCGTGTAAAAGATATTACGCTTAGTGCTACGCTTAGTCTGGCGTTGCTCAATGGTTCGGCCCTGCTTCAAAGCTGTAGTAGCAATAGCTCAGATGATGAGCAGACAGAGCAAACCGAAACCCATTTCAAACAGGGCGTTCGAACCTTTATTACCGAAACGGCACCCGGTAACTTCAAAATTACCGATGAAGTCCAGGCCGATCCTGGTCAGGCGGGAGCCATTGTGAATTACTACGACGGTCACCGCGATACGTTGAGTGTTGCGGCAGCAAAGAAACTTGTTGAGTCGGACGAATCGACCCGAACGTACCTGAATAATCCAAATGGCTACCAGCACCACAACGGGTTGGCCAACGTACTGCTTTGGGGTGGTTTGGGCTACATGCTCGGTCGGTCTACGGCTCCTCAATATCGGAACGATGAACGTCGGTATGGGGCTGGTGTTTACGCAAATCAGGGCCTTTACGATCGTTCAAATCAGGTGCGCGAGAATGTGCGTACCTCTCGGGTAACGCGTACCGTTCGGCCATCGGGTGGACGTAGCGGTTTCTTTGGCGGTGGTCGCAGCCGGGGCTTCTCATCCTGAGTTGATTGGGTAATGGGGCAGAAGACGAGTTGCTTACCGTAATTTCAACAGGTTTAGGCAACTAATTGACCATGCGAAGCCGTTATCCAATTACTTTATAGTCAATAACATGAATCGGGAAAAGAATTGGGAGCGGCTGCGGAAAGAAACATTTGATGTGTGTATAATTGGCGCTGGCGCCAGTGGTGCCGGAGCCGCTTTGGATGCCGCTTTGCGAGGTTATCGCGTTGCCTTAATTGACCAGGGCGATTTTGCTGGTGAGACCTCTTCCCGTTCTACCAAACTGATTCATGGTGGCGTCCGATATTTGGAACAGGCCATCAAAAAACTCGATCTGGCCCAATTAAAGCAGGTTCGCCACGGGCTGGCCGAACGCCGGACGGTCATACGGAACGCTCCTCATCTAGCGCATCCGCTGGCCATATTGACGCCCGTTTTCAGTTGGGTCGAAGGCATGTATATGACCATTGGTCTGACGCTCTATGATTTTATTTCGGGCCATGATTCGTTTCCGAAGGGCCGTTGGCTCAATAAAACGCAGGCACTCGACAAAAGCCCGAGATTGACGCGTCAGATGCACTCCGCCGTCCTTTATTACGACGGTCAGTTCAACGATGCCCGCTACGCATTGGCACTCACACACTCGGCCGACGAAGCCGGTGCTGCTGTGCTCAACTACGTAGCACTGACGAATTTTGGCCATGAGGGCAAACGTATCAAAACGGCGACTGTACAGGACCAGATCACGGGTGAGACAATTGATGTGAAAGCGAAAGTGTTTCTGAATTGTACAGGCCCCTATTCTGATGCTGTTCGTTTGCTGGCCAATCCAACGCTTGACCAACGGATTCGACCCAGCAAGGGCGTTCATATTGTGTTGCCGCGGGAAACGCTGGATAGTGAGTATGCCATACTGATTCCTAAAACCGAAGACGGGCGGGTTGTATTTGCAATTCCATTCGGCGATAAAGTCTTTGTTGGGACAACGGATAACGATTATGCCGATCTGAAACACGAGCCCGTTCTGGAACCTTCCGAGGTTGATTATCTGCTCGAAACATTACAACCTTATCTGGACAAAACACCCGATCGGGCGGATGTGCAGGCGGGTTTTGGGGGTATTCGCCCGTTGATTGTGAGTAGCCGTGCTGATACCAAAACCCTCCTGCGCGACCACGAAGTTGAACACGACGATACATCGGGCTTGTTGAGTTTACTCGGCGGAAAATGGACAACATACCGATTGATGGCACAGGATGCGATTGATCGGGTGGCTGAGTTACTGAAAAGTTCGGTACGTAGCACGACCGAAACCCACTATCTGGTTGGGGGCGAAAACTACCGTTTCGAGGATTGGCAGACACTGCAAAAAAAGTATGATCTTCCGGCCGATGTATGTCAGCATTTAATGCGAACCTACGGTAATCGTGCCGAACACGTAGCAGAGCTAGCGCAACAGAACCCTACCCTGGCTGAAAAGTTGACCGACAGTCAGCCGTTTATACAAGCCGAAGTCGTGTATCAGGTGCGGGAAGAAATGGCCGTTACGTTACGCGATGTACTGGCGCGACGGTGGCGACTCGAACTCTCCGACTGGAAATTAACCGCACAACTCGCCCCGCAAGTAGCCGATTTGATGGCTACTGAATTGGGTTGGAATGATGCGTATCGAATCGAACAGATTCAGGGGTATCAACGCTTGTTAGCATCGTTTACGAAACAGGCCGGACTAACTCCCGAACGATCTGTATTTGCATAGTTTGAAACATCAAAAAAGCACCCGGATATGTTTGTCCGGGTGCTTTTTGATATCCATCGAACAAGACATTGTTACCAGGTTCGTTTGCTCATTACTTTATCTAATTCAGGTTTGGTCATGGCGCCTAACTCGGGGTGCTGGCCAAGCCATTTAAGAAACTCAGTTTTGATATCGTCTGGCCATTGGCTGTCGATCTGGCCGGTTGTGTAGCGTCCTGATTTGACCATTTCAAAGCCAAACTGATCTTTGCGGGTTACAAACTCGCACGTAGTGATTACCTGTTCGGCCATGTGAGCGGGCACAAAAAGGACACCTTCCCGCTGGGCTATCACCAGATCGCCGGGCAAGACCATCACATTCCCGATGCGGATCGGAGCGTTTAACCCCATCAGGACCATTTCTTCCAGGAACGACGGGTGGAAATCGCGAACAAAGGCATTAAACCCTTTGATGTTCTGTAATTCCTGCAAGTCTCTGGCAGCCCCGTTGAACACGACACCGTTGCCCGTTTTGCTGAAAATGGCATTTCCCAACGTAGCACCCATAAGGGTTCCTCCGCCAATTTTGCCAAAGGCATCAGCAACATATACATCGCCTTTGGTCAGGATTTCGATCGGCCAGGTATTCGTATTGCCTTTTCGGCCTTGTTTGGTTGTTCCGCGCTCTTTAATGGCTTTCTCCACATCCGGTCGGGTGGGCATGAACATCGCCGTAACGGCCCTTCCCGTTACCGGTACGTCGTCTCTGATTAGTTTCCAGTTACCCTCAAACTGGTTCAGGTAGCCTTCATTTTTTAAAACCGTCCAGGCATCATCAATGCCTATGTTTTTGGCTCGCTGGACTAAATCATCGGAAATCTTGGGTCGGCCATCTGGAAACCGCTCACCTTTCCACTCCGATGTTAAAAACATCAGTTCGTCTTTCGGAATGGTTTGGGCGAACAAAGATCCTGCGACACAAAGGTTCAATAGGAGTGAGAAGACAGCGTACTTACTGATCATTAGGCTGAAATTTGATTAATGATTGAACTTAGTTGATACAGCGGAAACGCAGATTTTCTCAATGCTCTCTGTGTCTGTCTCCGTTCCCCTGTGTTAAAAAAACAAGGTTAATGGCCCTCTTTCGCCAGATAGGCATCTATGTCTTTTTCGGTGATAGCTAATTTCTTCGGATACTTGCCTACCCAGGTTCTGAATTCACCTTTGATTTTGTCCGACCAGTCGCCGTGTATTTCGCCGGATGGATATTTTCCCTGCTGCAAAAGTACACGTTCAAATTCGTCACGTAGCGCCGTCATTTCAGATGCAGAAACCAGTCCTTCAACCAGATGCGCCGGAATGAACACCGTGCCATATTCATTCGCAAACACGGCATCGCCCGGTATCACGGTTACCTCGCCGATGCGAATGGGTGCATTGATCGACGTAGGGGTCATGTCTTTAATGTAAGACGGGTCATGCCCCTTTACCCAGGCATTGAAGCCTTTCGTATCTTTCAATTCCTGCATGTCCCGCACCGAGCCGTAAAAAATTACACCCTTGCCCGTTTTTCCGTAGATGGCATTTCCCAGACTTGAGCCGATCAGCGTACCATCTTTTATCTTGCCGTAACCATCGGCTACGTAAATATCGCCCTTCGTTAAGATGTCAATTGGCCAGATGTTTATACCGCCCTTTTGGGAGCGACCTTCGGCTTTGCCCTGCGCCCGTACGAGGCTGTCGAGGTCGGGGCGAGTCGGCATGAACTGGGCCGTCACGGCGCGGCCGGTCATGGTCTCACCGGGTTTGAGAATTACCCAGTTTTTTTCGACCTGATTGCGGTATCCTTTCCTGCCCAGATACCCCCAGATTTGCTCCAGCGTACAATTTTGCAGTCGTTCCAGAACGATATCGGGAATTTTAGGCCGACCATCCGGAAACCGTTCGCCTTTCCAGTCGGCGGTTAGCGCTTTAACGTATTCAGGCGATGAGCCTACGCGTTGGGCCTGGGCTACAAAGCTCCCCGAAAGAGCGATGACGGCTAATGCTGCAAGTGTTTGTTTTATCATTGCTTTAGGTAAGGAATTGACGATTCTGTGGAACGTAAGAAAGAAAGGGTTTTGCGGGTAGTTCTTCTTAAAAAGACCACAGAATAAGTAAAATACTGGTATTCCCTACTTACATATGTGTTGGATTCTCACAATCAATCTGGGCCTGTTTTAGCGCTACGTTGCCCAAAATTCTGACCTGGTTCCAAACGAAAATTCCGTACCTAACAGTTGTAAATCCCTGACTTTTTCTTTACCATGAAAAACATCTTCTCCCGATTGTCAGCACCCGGCAATCCCTCCGACCGCCGTGACTTCCTGCGTAATGCCGGATTAGGTGGTCTCTCACTCGGTCTAGCCTTCGATAAGCGTCCGGATGAGGAACTGGAATTTATCACGCAAAAGGTAAGCCGCTTTGCCAAACCCTCCGAATTGAAAATTACGGATTTGCGCGTTGCCGTTTTGCAGGGCGTACCGTTCAGCAGTCCAATTATTCGGATCGATACCAATCAGGGCCTTGTTGGCTGGGGCGAGGTGCGCGATGGGGCCAGTGCGAACTACGCGCTAATGCTCAAAAGTCGCTTGCTGGGTAAGAATCCGTGTAATGTCGAGCAGATATTCAAGCAGATCAAGCAGTTTGGTGGTCAAAGCCGTGCGGCTGGTGGTGTTTGTGGCGTTGAAATGGCATTGTGGGACCTGGCGGGAAAAGCATACAACGTACCGGCCTATCAACTATTGGGGGGTAAGTACCGTGATTTCATCCGGCTGTATGCCGACACGCCCGAGTCGGATAGTTATGAGGGATTTGCCGAAAATATGAAGAAACGCCGGGATCAAGGGTATACATTCCTGAAGATGGATTTCGGCATCGGTATGCTGGCCGACCAGCCGGGTATGCTGGTCAATGCCAATAACTGGAGCGTAAGAAGGCAGTGGAGTGATGCTGAACCGGGTAAACTGGGTAATTATGCGAACACAAAGCACCCCTTCACCCGCATTCAGGTCACGAAAAAAGGACTGGATCGATTAGTGGAACACGTGGGTAAAGTTCGGGAGATTGTGGGCTATGATACGCCACTGGCTGCCGATCACTTTGGCCATTTTGACGTTAATACGGCCATTCAGATTGGGAAAGCGATGGAGCCGTTCCGACTCGCCTGGCTCGAGGACCTTGTTCCCTGGTTCTATACCGACCAGTGGAAACAAATTTCTGATGCCATCGACACGCCAACCCTAACAGGCGAAGATATTTTCCTGAAAGAAGGATTTATCAAGCTGATCGATGCGAAAGCTATTGATATGATTCATCCGGATCTGGCCTCATCGGGCGGCTTGCTGGAAACCAAGAAAATTGGTGATTACGCCGAAGAAAAGGGCATTCCGATGGCCATGCACTTTGCCGGTTCGCCAATCTCGATGATGGCTAATGTGCATTGTGCGGCTGCTACCGAGAATTTTGTTGCGCTGGAACACCACGGCGTCGACGTAGCAGGTTGGGAAGATCTCGTAACAGGTATAAAGCCAATCGTTGAGAAAGGTTTTGTACGCGTACCTGACAAGCCAGGTCTTGGCGTTGAACTGAACGAAGACGCAGCCAAGAAATTCCTCAAAAAAGGAGCAACCTGGTTTGCACCAACCGATTCGTGGAACACC
The DNA here is from genome assembly GCF_900112365.1 of Spirosoma endophyticum. Lineage (GTDB taxonomy): Bacteria > Bacteroidota > Bacteroidia > Cytophagales > Spirosomataceae > Spirosoma > Spirosoma endophyticum. The sequence continues at coordinate 677,257 of NZ_FOLQ01000003.1, forward strand.
AAAGATTCGGCTGACCGAGAGTGGAGCTAGAAAACGTATTAACCGCTTAACAAAATGCCGCTGGAAGAGCTTCTTCCAGCGGCATTTCGTCAAGGGGTTAGCAAATTTTCCAAAGCCTTGGTCAAGTCGGCATATTTATACAAAAAATCGGTTTCTTCACTGATACGTTTGTTCAGGACGTAGTTACCGCCCGTTACAACGATGGCCATTTCACCGTACAGGAGTTTAATCGCAAACGTCGGGATGTTGGGTAATAGCAACGGCCGATGCAAAGCCTGAGCAATGGCTCGCGTAAGCGATTCATTCGTGACAGGATTGGGTGCAACGGCATTATAGATACCCTGCCATGACGGCTCTTTGATGGCCTGAATGTAGAGTTGACAGAGATCGTCGAGGTGAATCCATGAAACGTATTGCTGCCCCGATCCAATGGGTGCGCCCGCTCCCAGACGGATGGGCTGGACAAGTTTAGGCAACGCACCCCCGTCCATGGTGAGAGCGACACCTGTGCGAAGCTTTACGGTACGTATTCCCTGGGCCGCTATCTGATCTTCTGCCCGTTCCCACGCCCGGACTACCTGCGCCAGAAAATCGGAACCGCCCTGGCTGGTTTCGGTCAGGGGTATATCGTTGGTATCGCCACCATAATACCCGATGGCTGATGCGCCAATAAAGGATTTAACAGCATGCTGATTTTTGGCTAATGCCTGCGCCAGCAATTCAGTTGACTGAGTACGGCTATTCAGAATTTCATCTTTGCGTTCATCGGTCCAGCGTTCGTCGGCAATTCCCTCTCCGGCGAGGTGGATAATATGATCCGCCGTGGCGATGGCTTGTGGATCAATATGGCCTTTTTCTATATCCCACTGGTAAACCCGTACATCAGGAATAGACTTCGGAGACCGGCTCAATAACGTTACGTGGTACCCTTGTTGTTGAAGCAGTTGCGTTAAGCGACGACCGATAGAACCGGTGCCACCCGTGATTAATACTGTTTGGTTCATAGGCTGGTTAAGTAAGTTCGTACCTAAACAACCCGGTTATGAGGCTTACGGTTTGTTATTTTTGGTAAGTGTCTCGCAAACCTGCTCACCAGCTATACCTCCCATTCCTTCGGCAAGCCCAGTTGCCGGGCGTAGTGAATGAGTATTGGTTAAGAAACTACAATTTTTCGGCTATCGAGTATGTTCAGTACGATTACTTGGCGCTCAATTACAGCGTAATAGATTATGTTGTATGGCTGTAATGGCAGTTTACGAACAGCCGTCAGGTTGTCCAGCCTTCGCCCAATGAAGGGCATAGTTTCCAGAATACGTAGCTTACTATTTATTGTATCCGTGAATTTATCGGCTACTGAGAAGCCAAACGCGTCTAACAAATACAAGGCAATGAGCCGGTAGTTTTCTTTAGCCTCATCCGACCAGGCTATTGTGTAATCCATTGCTTCGCTTCGTTGGCTACTACGTCATGTGGCGTTGGGGAACTGGTTTGTGTCAATGATAGTGTCTGTTCTAACTGAGCTAATAGTTCGGGCGTTTCGATGAAAATAGTTGTACGCTGACTGATGAATTCACTTACCGTTAATAGTAAATCCTGAACGTCCTGTGGATCATCAAGACGGTCAATTTGTTGATGTAAGATTGACTTTAAATCGGCAGTCGCCATAGTCTTAACGTTTTATCAAATATAAACCATAAATATTACAAGTCCCATTCCTTCGGCAAGCCCAGTTGCCGGGCGTAGTGTGACGGAGCCGTGTAGTGCACCCAACTCAGCAGTTTATTGATCTCGTCGGCAAATTCAACGTAGTAATCAGGATCGAGTTTAGTCGCTTTTTTTAAGACCTGTTCGGTACGTTTGGCGATGTATTCGGCGGCTTTATCGGAGCGGGAATTGTATTTCTGAAGCAGGTGGGCGTTGTTCTCGTAGAACGTATTGAGCATATAGAGCATCAAATCTACTTCGCCGTATTTGTCTTTCGTAACTTTTAAATGCCGACTGATGTAGCCGCTCACGGTGCGCATGTCCATCATCAACCAGCCGGGCGTATCGGCGTGCAGATTGGCCGTGCGGTCAATGAACGCCCGAATCATACTACGTCGTTCGTCAATGGTTTTACTTTCTTCAACCAGTTCGAACTGGAGCCGTTCTGTCAGCACGGCATCCTTGGCGATTAAACGTAGCAGTAGCTTATCTTTTTCCACGCCCGGCATTCGGACAATGGCTTTTTTCAGGTCAGGATCGAGCGCAGGCATTTAAACCAATGATGAATGATAAATTATAAATGTAAAAATACTTCGCTATAAGTCATCATTCATCATTCATCATTCATCATTCATCATTCATTTACACTCCTACCGTATCGCCTTCATCGGTTCGGATTTTGTCTTCGATGTAGGTTATTATCTGAATAGCAATATCGACACCTGTGGCGTTTTCAATGCCCTCCAATCCGGGTGATGAGTTGACTTCCAGCACCAGCGGGCCGCGTTCGGAAGGAAGCATATCGACACCAGCGACTTTCAGGCCGAGCGCGCGGGCCGCCTGAATCGCGGTTTGTTCTTCCTGAGGAGTGAGTTCAATCGACACTGCATTGCCGCCCCGGTGAATGTTTGAGCGAAAGTCCCCATCAAGTCCCTGCCGTTTGATGGCGCCCACGACGCGCCCGCCTATCACAAAAGCCCGGATATCCGACCCTTTGGCTTCGGCAATGAATTCCTGAACCAATACGTTCTTTTTCAGGCCGTAAAAGGCTTCGATGGTTGACTTGGCCGCTTTGGTTGTTTCGGCCAGTACGACGCCAATACCCTGCGTTCCTTCCAGCAGTTTTATGACTACTGGCGGACCGCCAACGCGCTTGATTAACTGCGTAATATCACCGTTTTTGGGGTGGTTGGCAAACATGGTTTTGGGTAAGCCAACCCCCGCTTTCGATAATACCTGCAAGCTGCGTAGCTTATTGCGGGAGCGCATAATGGCCTGCGACTTGCCGGTTGTGAAAATATTCATCATTTCGAACTGACGGACAACGGCACAGCCGTAATCGGTGACGGAAGCACCAATACGTGGCACAATCGCGTCGAGCGCGTCGAGTTCCTGTCCTTCATAAAGCACTGAAGGTCTGCCGCCTTCAATCATTACCTGGCAGTTCAAATGATTGACAATAATGCCTTCGTGGCCGCGCTGACTGGCCGCTTCGAGCAGTCGCTGAGTCGAATATAAATTCGGATTGGCCGATAAAATGGCAATACGCATAAAAGTGGTTAGTCGATAGTCAAGAGTCTTCAGTTATCGTAAGTCTTGCCAGTAATACTAATCGCTTTCTTTACTGACGACTACTGACTGTTGACGATCGATTTTAAGCTGATAGGATAAATTTGTGTACGAAACATCGACGATGAACCGATTGCGGAGCAGCTTCCGGCCTAACAGCACTGGATTCTTGAGATGCTCCCGGTCGGCAAGGGTAAATTCGGCCAGAATGGTACGTCCAAACAAGACAATTCTAGTTTTGATAACGTAGCGCAGTTCGGCCACGCCGAATGAATTACGAATCATTCGTTGGCTAAACTGATCGCTATAAAATTGCCGGGCCGGTCCGCCTGATTTGTCGATCAGCCAGAAACTTAATTTCTTCCGAAGTCCGGTTCGCACTAACTGAACGTCTTTACAGTGCAAAGCAGAGGTAAAGGCCCCGGTATCGACTTTGGCCTGCACATCGAAAAGCTCCAGGTCGGGAAAATCGACAAGGTCCGTCATGCCGATAACCTGCTTGGGTTTAGGTGTTCGGTCCTTCATAGTCTTTCAGGTTGTCGCTACGGTATTCGGTTTTAAGTATACAATGGCTGAAGCCAATCAAAAACTGAATAGCGTAAATCGTTACATGCGAATTAAGCGGCTGAACGTGAGAGACATATCAAGCATGATCATTTTGGCCCGAGCGTTACGTTCGAGGTGATAGGCCGCTTCGTTAAGGTCAGAAACGATGCGTTCGATATGCTCGACGGTAAGGACTTTAACAAAATTTTTTACGAAAGCCATTTCGTCGTCGGGTAAGCGCAGGAGTGCACCGGCACCTTGCTGCCATAAAAATAAATCGCGGTACAGGCGGATGCTGTAATCGAGTAACCCCTTCTGTTTTTCCTTGCTGAAACTGTCAAACTGGTCGGCCTGTTTAACCAGCGCTATTAAATCCTGCCGGTAGCAGGTACGCATCCAATCGGCAAACCAGGTATGCTGGTCCGTTGAGTGTGTTTCCTGCTTACTCAGGTTCAGCGCTTCTGCCAGATTACCGTCGGCCAGGTAAGCCACGCGCCGGGCGGTCGTTTCGTCGAGGTTCAGGTGCTGACGCAGGTACGTAGCAACTTCCTCATCCGTAAAGGCCCGCACCGCAACCCGTTGCGTTCTCGACAGAATGGTGATCAATAATTTGTCGGACTGATTCGTGACAAGCAAAAAAAGTGTCTGAGCCGGGGGCTCTTCCAGTACTTTGAGCAGCGCATTGGCCGACGTTACGTTCATCAGCTCGGGGAGCCAGATGAGCATGATTTTGTAGTTTCCTTCGTAGGATTTCAGGGATAACTTCTGCAAGATACTACGGGCTTCCTCCGCCGAAATATTGCCTTGTTTGTTATCCGCCCCGACGGTTTCGAGCCATTCGGGCAACGTGCGGTAAGGTTGCTCAAGCAGGAATTTCCGCCAGTCTGTCAGATACGCTTCCGATGTTTTTCCCTTGGCCAGATTCGCTACCGGAAAGACCATGTGCAGATCGGGATGCACGAGTTTCTGCATCTTCACGCAGGACGCGCACCGGCCGCAGGCATCGGCGTCGGGCGTGCCAGCCTGTTGCTTATCTTCACAGTTAACGTACTGAGCCAGCGCCATGGCCAGTGCCAGGTTGGCCCCGCCCATGGGTCCATCGAACAGCAGTGCATGAGCAAGGTGGTTTGTCTGTACCGCCCGCAGCAGCATCTGCTTCGTTTCTTCCTGGCCGATAATTTCGTTGAAAAGCATAAGTTGTAGAACGGACAAGTCCGTCTGACGTAGTACGTCGTTCTGCTGATTGGCTAGCTATAGATCATTCATTGGGTTGAATGAGGTAAACGACCGCTCCTGGTTGAAAATTTCCCTTAAAATGCGTTCTTCCACCTCATTAAAATCCATATCACGCCGTTTGAAGGCCTCTCTGGCGACATGAATGGCTTTTTCAAGTCGATACGTTGTAAAGCCGTCGCTGGCACCACCCCAGGAAAAGGACGACACAAACTTTGTCTGGAAGCCGCTCCCAAACACGTTTACGCTGACACCCACCACCGTACCCGTGTTGAACATGGTACTAATGCCTGCTTTAGTGAAATCGCCCATCATCAGTCCGCAGAATATCCGTCCTGTATCCTCAAGCTGGCGGGTAGGATACGAATAAAGCTTAACGTTACTGTAGTCATTTTTGAGGTTCGAATTGTTGACATTGGCACCCAGATTGCACCATTCACCAATGACCGAATTGCCCAGAAAACCGTCGTGCGCTTTGTTGCTGTAGCCGAAGAAAATCGAGTTGCCTACTTCGCCACCCACTTTGCAAAAAGGGCCAATTGTCGTATTACTGCGCATTTTGCCGCCCCAATTGACCGTAGAGCCTTCGCCAAGGGAAAACGGCCCGATCACAACTGACCCTTCACTGATGGTCGCATTGCGGCCAATGTAAATTGGCCCGCCTTCTGCGTTCAGAATTGACCCATGTATGGTGGCTCCAGGTTCCACAAAAATATGTTCGGGGGCGTAACAGCGCGTAAACGGATCAGTTATTGGTTCAGATTGTCGTCCGGCGGTGAGTCTGGCGAAATCGGCGCGAATCTGATCCCCGTTGTGGACAAAAATATCCCATGAATTTCGCACGATTGTCAGTGGTTCCGCAAACGTGTGGAAATCATAATCGTCGTCGATGGCTGGCGAAGCTTCCAGCGGGTTATCAGTACGTACGGCGAGCACGAAGCCATCAGGCATAATGAGGCCCGCCCCCATTTCCAGCGCGGAAATAGCGTCATGCAGGGCAGGTATTGGACAAATGGCTCCGTTGACATACCAGTTGTCGTTACCGGCCATTTGTGGAAACTTTGTCTGCAAATACGATTCGGTGAGAAAGGATGGGGTCTGGCTTAGTGAGTCGCCCCATTTTTCGGCCAGGGTCTGGATACCAATGCGAATGCCTGCCACGGGTCGCGTAAAGGTGAAGGGCAGCAGCGCCTTTCGGATAGTCGGTTCGTCGAATAAGATCAGGTTAGCCATGGCATGTACCAGTGAAGTATGGGGGCAAATATCCAACCTTAATCTGGAAAAAGAGAACACATCAAACTGTACTTTTACGAAAATATGACGGGCTTAACCACGGAGGCTATTATTCAGCGTATCGCCGATTTGCAGGAAAAATCGGGCCTGTTTCCGTCGGTTCGCAGCAACGCTACGTTAAAGTACCGACGGGCGGACACGAATATATTCTTCACGGCCAGTACCGTCTTTGTGCTGCAAAAGCTGCGTCCGCACGTAAGCGATGGAACAAAATCCCTCATTGACCGGATTCTGGAGCGGGCGGAGAATGCCTATGGGTTGTTTCGCAACAAAGATGGCTTGACTACCTATAATTTCTGGCCAACGTGTCCGTCGAAACACTTCCCAAACGGATATCTATTTCATCGTTTTGAGCATTTCCGAATTCCCGACGATATCGATGATACGGCGATGGTTTACCTGACCATAAATCCATCACGTACGGACCAGCTTTGGCTAAAAAACAAACTGAGTCAGCACGCCAACATGAGTCAGGGACGCCAGATTCAAAATACGTACCCTGATTACCGCGATTTGCGTGCCTATTCGACCTGGTTTGGCAAGAATATGGGGATTGATTTCGATGCCTGCGCGCTGAGCAATATGCTGTATTGCATCTACCAGTTTGACCTGCCCCGCAATCAGCACGATACCGATTCGCTAACCTATCTGCGCGCAATCGTTGAGTCGGATCGCTACGTATCGGAACCGTTTCGATGTGCTCCGCATTACGCCCGTACGTCACTGATTATCTATCATCTGGCGCGATTAATGGCCGCATTCAACATTCCCGAACTGGAACCGATTCGCCCGCGCCTGATTGCCGATGGACAGCAGAAACTGGTTCAGGCCACCAACCGCGTCGAGCAAATTTTGCTGTCAACAGCTTTACTACGTCTGGGTGAAAAAGTGCCAAAGCTGTCAATCGACGGTATTGAACAGGATTTCACTACGTTCAATTTCTTCATTGCGGGCTTATTGACCGCCTACGAACAACCACTGCTACGTCGGTTTGCCGACCGCTCTATCGTACAAATGCGCTGGCAATGCGAAGCCCATTGCTGGGCGCTGGTGGCGGAGTATGTTGTGTTAATGATAAATGATGAATGATCAATTATTTTTTGTAGAATCATTCATCATTCATCATTCATCATTCATCATTCATCATTCATCATTCATCATTCATCATTCATCATTCATCATTAAAGTCCCATGCCGCCATCCACAAAAATCGTTTGTCCGGTAACGTAGCGGCCTGCGTTGGAGCAGAGTATAACGGCCATAGCAGCAATGTCATCGGGTTGGCCCTCCGAATCAATTGGAATGCTCATGCGTTGGCTAATGTGTTCGGGAATGGCGGGTGTTGGCTCGTCGGTGCGGGGCGTATTGATGACGCCGGGTGATAGATTGTTGACCGTAACCCCATTCCGGGCGAGTTGTAGCGCCAGATTGCGAACCGTGTTGGCAACGGCAGCTTTCGTGCCGGCATAGACAATCATGGCCGGGTGGGGTTTCAATTCCTGAACGCTGCCGATGGTCAGGATTCGCCCCCAATTGCGCTCAGTCATGGCTGGTGCAAAGCGTTGCATCAATAAGAGTGTTGATTTCCAGTTAGCGTTAACCTGTTTGTCAAAGTCATCGGCTGTCGTATCGTCCCAATCCTTCGGGAATTGCACCGACGCGTTGATCACCAGGATGTCAATTTCCCTGAACTGTTCAGTAGCTCGCTGGAAGAGATCATCGGCTGCTTTAGGCTCGGATAGGTCAGCACCAACAGTGCCGGATTTTACACCAAATGCCTGAATTTCATCCGCTACCGTCTGCGCATCCTTCTCATCGCTGCGGTAATGAACCAGCACGTTCGCGCCAAATTCGGCGAGTGCCAGCGCAATTGCCTTTCCAATGCCCTGACTTGAGCCGGTTACAAGGGCATTTTTTCCTGCTACGTTGAGTAAGTCCCTGATCATGGTGGTTTACGGTTTTCAGTTCACGGCGATCCGTCGTAAACCGAATATTACAAACCGAAAAAACTGTAAACAATCCCCAAAAATTTAGCCAGCTCGCCTTAATACGTCTTTGTCATATCGGCTGGAATGGCCAGTACGAAGTTAGCCAGATTATCACTCTCAAGCCCTTCGACTTTATGAGTAGGCTTGTCAATATCGGGAATCTCCACCGATGACAGCGTTACGATCTTGAGTGGTCGGGCATTCCCGGTAAGTTTTTGCTGACGCAGATACCAGACAATACCTTCGAAATTCTTGGAGTGATAATCGCCGTTGAAATGCAAAAATGTCTGGCCCGGCTTCAGGTTCTGCAGGATGAAATGGGCCATAGTAGCATCTTTGATCGCTTGGGCGCGGGCGAAATTGGCATTTACGTCTTCTATACCAGCCCTTGTGCTAGTCGTTCCAGAAGATGTCGTGCCTGCGTGGGATGTGCCTGACATCGGACCGCTACTCATCATATCCATCATACCTTTGTAGCCTGGCAGGGTCAGGTCAACCGTTAGTGGAAGTGGAGCCACCTGCTGTTTGCCTTCGCTGGATATCGTATCGAGTGCAGCCAGCCCCTGACGTGAAACCAAACGGGCGTATCGACGTGGTACGTTGGTGGCGATAAATGGGATTTTTTGTTCACGGGCAAAATCAACAATGGGTTTGTAGTCAGTGTCGTAATTGGGCCATAAGCGCGTTTGTACAGCCAGTTCCTTACTCGTTGTGCGTCCCTGAACGTAGTTACTAAGGCCCGTCTGGTTATCCGTTTCAAACATCTCGGCACCCAAAACCAGGTTGCCTTTTCTGGCGTCCTGTAAATCTTTCGCTAGCTGGAGTTCGAGCCAATGGCAAATAGGATTGTTATGCAGTTCGCCGAATAACACGACGTCGGCATCCGTCGCCTGACGAAGCAATTTGGCGTAAGTTGTCGCTTTTAGCGTAGGCGTATACAGCCTGTAGGCAGGTTTATCGGGTCGAAAAGCAAAAGCAAATAAACAAAGCAGAAGCAGCGTACTACGCATCAGATTATGGTTAAATTTGAGTCTTTATCAATTGATAAAGCCGCTGATGGAGAAGGGTCAAAGCGACAATATCGTCTCTGTAACCAATCCTATTTAGAATTGATTACCCGTTCAACTGCCAATTAAGTAACAATTCCGGCTCTGGTGATGGGCGGGACGTTCTAAAGTATCTTCTATTCTAAAACCATGAATCTGTTAGAAACCCTCCAAAAATTTCCGGATTTCGCGACCGTTCCGGATGAACAACTCCAATGGCTTATCGACCGGTCTGAAGAGGTCAACTATCCACGTGAGACGGTACTCTATAAACCCAAAGAACCGGCCGATCATCTGATTCTGCTCCTGGATGGGCGTATCCGCATTGATAATGGGACGAATAGCCTGGGCGACGAGCTATTTATGTATGATCCACATTCCATCATAGGCGTATTACCCTTTTCGCGGATGACGAGCTTTCCCAGCCGATTTGTGACCCAGACAGACGTGCGAATTCTTCGGCTTCATCGGGATCATCTGCTCGGGATGATACAGAATTGTTATGAACTGACGGCATCTCTGGTTCAACAAATGACAAGCCGCATTCGGTATTTTACGAAACAGGCTCAGCAAAATGATAAGCTGGCGTCGCTGGGTCGACTGTCGGCGGGGCTGGCTCATGAGCTGAACAATCCTGTGGCAGCCGTAGTACGTTCGGTCGAAACGCTGAGTACCCACTTGCGGGCAACGCCCGAAGCGTTCAAGACGGTGATGAGTCTCGACCTCACCGACGAGCAGGTAGACAGCGTAAGGGCTGTGTTCTTTAAAAAAATGGACCAGCAGTCAGGTATTGACAAGCATCAGTTGTCGCTGATGGAACGGACGAGTCTGGAAGATGACCTGACCGATTGGCTCGACGATCATGGTGTTGACGATAGCATGGATCTGGCCGGGCCAATGGTCGAATACGGCTTTACAACGGAGGATCTGGATTGGCTGCTGGAAAAAATTGGCGATGAAAATCTGGCGGGTGTGTCCAACTGGATCGTCAATAATTTAGTGACCGAAAAGCTGGTTTCTGACATAAGCGAAGCCTCGAAGCGGATTTCAACACTAATTGGCTCCATCAAAAATTATACGCACATGGACCGGGGCACCGGGAAAGAACAAGTGCCGCTTGCCGAGGGTCTACGTAGTACCATTACGTTACTGAATCATAAAATAAAAAGTAAGCATATTGACCTGACATTGACCATTCCCGACGATCTGCCCAGTGTTTGTGGCTGGGCGGGTGAACTAAATCAAGTCTGGACGAACCTGATCGATAATGCCATTGACGCCTTGCCCGACGGAGGTAAGATCGAAATCATCAGCCAACGTGACCGGGAGTTTGTACTGACCAAAATCATCGATAATGGAACGGGTATTCCCGAAGATATTCGGGACAAAATATTCGAGCCATTTTTTACGACGAAGGAAATCGGCAAAGGCACAGGACTTGGCCTGGACATTGTAAATGGTATTGTTGAGCATCACAATGGCTCGATTAAACTGAAATCCGTGCCGGGCCATACCGAGTTTAGCGTATGTTTACCAACTCAATAAAGTTAAACAGTGAAAGAGCGAAAGATTCAATGAGTGTATTGTAAATGCACACGTTGCTTCGTTCATTCACTCCTTGAATCTTTCGCTCTTTCAAACATGAAACTACCAATAATCTTTTCCATTGACGACGACCAACAGGTGTTGCAGGCCATCCAGCATGATCTGCGCCAGCAATACCGAAAAAAATACCGGATTCTTTGCACCACTTCCGCTAAGGAAGCGCTCGATTCGCTACCCGAATTGAAGAAAAAAGGCGAAGAAGTGGCCTTGTTTCTGTCCGATCAGCGCATGCCCACCATGAATGGAGTGGAGTTTCTGTCGCAGGCACGCAAGGTATTCCCGAATGCAAAACGGGCACTATTGACGGCTTATTCTGACATTGATGCGGCTGTTCGGGCCATCAACGAGGTACAACTGGATTATTACATTGCCAAACCCTGGGACCCTCCCGAAGAGAAATTGTATCCGGTGCTTGATGATCTGTTAAGTGACTGGCAGTCAGACTATCGACCTCCTTATGAGGGACTGAAGTTAGTAGGGTACCAATTTTCGCCCCGTTCGCACGAGTTAAAGGATTTCCTGGCGGGCAATTTATTCCCTTATCAATGGCTCGATATAGAGGATGATCCTCACGCCCAGGAATTGCTCGATTTACACGGTATCGAACGTACTGATTTGCCGGTTGTCGTGCTTGGTGATGGTACGGTTCTGAAACAGCCAACTATTGGCGACGTGGGTGGAAAAGTTGGCCTGCAACCAAAAGCGACCCATGATTTATACGATCTGGCCATCATTGGTGCGGGACCGGCTGGATTGGCTGCGGCCGTATATGGTGGTTCTGAAGGGCTGAGAACGATTCTAGTTGATAAACGCGCCCCTGGTGGTCAGGCCGGAACGAGTTCCCGTATCGAAAACTACCTCGGTTTCCCTAATGGACTAAGCGGATCTGATCTGGCTCGACGGGCTATAACGCAGGCGCAACGCTTTGGTGTCGAGTTTCTGGCTCCGCAGGAAGTAATTTCCATAAAGTCGCAGGGGCAATACAAGCATATCAGTATGGCCGACGGCAGCGAAGTCGTAACCCGGTCAATTGTGCTGAGTACGGGCGTAGCGTATCACAAGCTGGAGAACGAAAGCCTGGATAAATACACGGGAGCCGGTGTATACTACGGTGCTGCCACCACCGAAGCCTATGCCTTCAAAGGACGACCGGTGTATATTGTTGGGGGCGGGAACTCGGCCGGGCAGGGCGCTATGTATCTGTCACGAACGGCCTCGGAGGTATTCATTTGTGTACGTCGCAACGATCTGTCGTCAACGATGTCGCAATACCTGATCGATCAGATTGAGCGCACGCCGAATATTACCGTATTGGGTTGCACGGAGGTCGTTGAGGGCTTGGGCAAAGAGCTATTGGAATGCCTCGTGCTGGAGGATATGAATACCAAAGAACGACGTACTGTTAAAGCGGCCGGCCTGTTCATTTTCATCGGCACCAAACCCTATACGGATTGGATCGCAATGGACATTATCAAGGATAACAAAGGGTTTATTGCCACTGGGCGCGATCTGGCAAAATTTGCGGACTTTAAACAGGTCTGGAAACATGATCGGGAACCCTACCTCCTTGAAACGTGTAGCCCAGGTATTTTTGCCGCTGGCGACGTGCGGGCTGGCGCCATGAACCGCGTAGCCTCAGCCGTTGGCGAAGGGGCTATGGCTGTGAGTTTCGTTCATAAATACTTAGCAGAAAACTAAAATGATGTAGGGTATAGGATATATGCGCTGATTGGTCATGCATCATATATCCTACACCCTATATCCTATATCTTCTCATGTCACAACAATCTATTTGCTCTCACCTGGCCGCACTGACGGAAATTCGCACAGCTAAAGAACACGTTTGTGAGGAATGCATCAAAACGGGCGACTCGTGGGTGCACCTGCGCACCTGTCAGACCTGCGGCACGACACTCTGCTGCGATTCGTCGCCCAATAAACACGCCAGCAAGCATGCTCACGCGAGTGGGCATCCCGTTGTTGTCTCGTCCGAACCCGGTGAACGGTGGCTCTGGTGTTTTGTTGATGAACAGATGGTTACATATTGAACAAGGTTTGTGATTTAGCGTTTTAGTGGTAGAATTGTCTATAGACTTTGGTCAGTTCAAAACAACAGACGCTGAATGATTGCCGAACAAACGCTCACCGAGCACTATTACCGCGTACGACTGCATTCCGAAGCGATATGCCGCGGCCTCGAAACCGAGGATTACGTGGTGCAGCCTGTCGCCGATGTTAGCCCGCCGAAATGGCATCTGGGCCATACTACCTGGTTTTGGGAGACGTTTGTGCTCGTGCCGAACGTCCCCAATTACCGGATTTTTCACGAAGATTTCAGCTTCGTTTTCAACAGCTATTACGAAACGGTTGGAAAGCGCGTACTACGTACTGACCGGGGCAACATGAGTCGCCCAACGGTAGCGGGCGTGTATGCCTATCGTGCCTACGTGGACGAGCAGATGAGCCGATATCTGGACACGACCGAACTGTCGCCTGATCTTTACGCGCTCATTGAACTTGGGCTGAATCACGAGCAGCAACACCAGGAGTTGCTTATCACGGATATCAAGTACATTCTGGGCCACAATCCGTTGCTGCCTTCCATTGCCATGCCGGTTCATGAACATCAGGCGCAGCGATCCGGTCAGCCGATACTCATTGACGAAGGTGTTTACACCGTTGGCTATCAAGCTCCTGATGGTCACAAGGCTGGTTTGTTCCACTTCGACAATGAAGAGGGTTCTCACAAAGTATACCTAAACAAAACGACGCTGGCCGGTAATCTGGTTACGAATGAAGAATACCTAGCCTTTATCAATTCGGGGGGGTATCAAAATTTTCGGTATTGGCTTTCTGATGGATGGGCCTGGGTAAAATCAAATACCATTCAGGCTCCTCTCTACTGGCATCAGGTCGATGGCGAGTGGTGGCAGTACACATTTGACGGACTCAAGCCTGTTGATCTGGAGGCACCAGTTTGCCATGTGAGCCATTATGAAGCCGATGCCTACGCCCGCTGGAAAGGCCAGCGTTTGCCAACCGAATTCGAATGGGAAGTTGCCGCCGTGCATTCGGGAGCACAGCAATTCAATTGGGGGTTACGGTGGGAGTGGACGAACTCCGCTTACTTGCCATACCCTGGCTTTATCACCGCCGAAGGGGCCGTCGGCGAATACAACGGTAAGTTCATGAGTGGACAAATGGTGCTGCGGGGCGCTTCGGTAGCTACACCAGAAGGACATTCCCGGCCCACGTACCGCAATTTTTTTCAATCAGACAAACGATGGCAGTTTACAGGAATACGTTTAGTGACTCAATAACCTCGGAGTCGTTAACGGTTAGTCAGGAAACTGACCCGGCTTTGATTGAGGAAGTGCGTACAGGGTTGCAAAAAACACCCAAGCGGCTCTCTTCTCAGTTTTTCTACGACGCGGAAGGCAGTCGAATTTTTGCGGAAATAATGCACTCGCCGGATTATTACCTGACCCGGTCGGAGTATGAAGTGCTGGATACACATAAAGCGGATCTGCTCCGGCAGTTTACGCCCGATAACCGTCCGTTTGAACTGGTGGAGCTTGGGGCTGGCGACGGACTAAAGACGAAGATCTTACTTGGTTTTTTCGAGGATCAAAAGGCAGATTTTGCCTACGCGCCCGTCGATATTTCAGTCGATGCGCTGGAAGGGTTGATCGTTGATATTCGGAAGCAATGGCCTGATCTGCCCTTAAACCCGAGACACAGCGATTATTTTAGTGCACTCGAACAGTTGTCTGATGAATCGGATGCCCGGCGTATCGTCCTGTTTCTGGGATCAAACATCGGTAATTTCGCTCCTGACGACGCCATCGATTTCTATCGCCAGCTCCATGACCGGCTTCAACCCGGTGATCTGGTGCTAACGGGTTTCGATTTACAAAAACACCCGGCCATCATTCATACGGCCTATAACGATCGGCAGGGGCTTACGAAAGCCTTCAATTTGAATCTCCTCCGACGGATCAACCGCGAACTCGACGCCGATTTCGACCTAACGGCTTTCGATCACTACGAAGTCTATAATCCCGAAACAGGCGAAGCCCGTTCGTATCTGGTCAGTCAGAAAGCACAAACAGTTCAGATCACTACGTTGGAGATGACTGTGCCATTTGCCTATGGGGAAATTATTCATACGGAAATCTCCCGCAAGTTTACACGCGCTCAGATTGAGCAACTGGCTCAGCAAACGGGATTTACGGTATCTGGCTGGTTTACCGATGGCAAAGGATATTTTGCGGATGTCGTGTTTGCACGATAAGTGGCAGTTTGATTTTCTGTCACCTGATGTACAGAATACAACAAGCCCGACCAGTGTGGTCGGGCTTGTTTATGTTGTGATAAAAAGCAAATGGCTTACTGTTTATCCCAGAAGACACGGGTGTCTAAATCATCAGCTCCCTGGCGGGTAACGGCCGCATTGTAATTATCGGCGTTGACGGATTTTTCGCTCAACGGGTACGTTAGCCGACGAATAAAGGCACCTGCTATCGTTTTGCCCGGATAGGGGTTAGGTGTAAGAACTGGAAAACCGCTTCGCCGGAAGTTGGCAAAAGCCTCGGGACCGTTCAGGAAGGAGGCTACCCAGTACTGCGTATTGATTTGCTCCAGTGCCTTCGACGCATCGAATGGGTTTGCCGTTAGGTAAGCCGTGATGTCGGCGGCTGCAATCGTAGCCGATGCATCATATTCCTTCATCTGATTCATGTGAGCTGTAACTCCAGCTTTATAGAAATCAGCTGCGCTGCCAGTTGTCCAGCCCCGCTGGGCCGCTTCGGCCAGAAGAAGCTGCGTTTGTGCATAAGTAATGTAATGTTGTGGCGCATCTACCTTTGCCACCGTGCGTCGGTTGAGTTGAGAGTATTTCCAGCCACCTGAGCCTACGTTACCGGGATAACCAGGCGCATTGATAATACTACCGTTGTCGTAGCCAAGCGGGAAACCTATCTGGTTCGCTGGCGTATTATCTTCAGTTGTGCCGCTGGGGTCTTTTGACGGCTCGGCATATTTTGTTGCAATGACTTTCAAACGCGGGTCGTTGGTTTGTTTCAGGTAACTCACGAAGGGCTGAGCCAGATAGAAATTTGCTTTCTCCGTGCCATTCCACAAACCACTGGTTGGACTGGTAAAGATGCTGGTGTACTGAATCTTGACGTTGTCGTCGTTCGATTGCATGACTCCTCCCGCAACAGCTTTTTGCACAAAAGACTGGGCTTTCGCTGCGTCCACTTTCGATAGCCGCATAGCGACACGTAGCATCAGTGAATAGCCCAGGCGCTTCCATTGCGCAATGTTTCCTTTATAGAACAAATCACCCGTTTCAACTCGCTTGGCCGGGTCCAGAGCAGCTGTTGCCTGATCGAGTTCGTTCAGGAGATCGTTATAAATGTCCTGCTGGCTATCGTATTTGGGCAAATAGGTAGACTGTAAATACGCCTGTCCAGCCTGGGAGTAAGGAACATCGCCATACGTATCGACCAACACCTGAAAAACATAGGCTCTCCAGATACGTGACATGTTGTAAAGATTGCTTCGATTGGCGTCGGCTTTTGTCTGATTCATTACGTCGGCCAGTAGTTTCACAGGCCCGCTATTGCCATTTCCTGTTCCGCTAAAGAAAAAATTCCAGTTGACCATTGTGTTGGTCCGGTTATCCTGGTTGTAATTCCCGCCGTTGTTCACCCCACCAAAGGGCGTAATAATCTGCTGTACGATACTCTCTTCGTACATAATCGTTTGAGCGGCCAGTGTGGTTGAGAACTGTGCATTGGAGAATAGGTAAGTTGGGTCAATGATTGTTGACTGAACCGGATTCCGGTTTATCTCTTCGAACCCTTTGTCACAGCCACTCAAGCTGGTTAGCAAGAGGGCGCCTGATAGGATGTACTGTATTTTTTTCATGATTGGATGGCTGTAGATTGATTTATCCTTAAAATTTCAGGTTTACGTTGACGCCATAGCTGCGTGTTGTTGGCAGTGAATGCGTTTCGATACCCTGAATGTTGTCGGATGCCCCGGCTACTGCTTCGGGATCGAGGTTATCAACGTATTTTTTAATCAGCAGGAGATTGTTACCTATGGCCGAAACGGTTAAGCCTTTTATGAATGTCTTGTTGACAAACCGCGACAGGTCGTAGCCAATCGACAAGGACCGCCACCGAACAAAACTGGCATTATAAACAAATTGCTCGGTGTTGTTTGTACTACGGTAGCTGGAGTAAAAGTCTTCCGCTTCTACTCGGGTCGTATTGGGCGTATATTCAACCTGGCCCGTCGCATTTTTCACTTCATTGACGCCTTCGAATAAGACACCCCCTTCGCGGCCAACTAAAGACGCCTGAGACAAACCATGGCGCAGGAAATTCAGGTTTGAATTGGAAAGCAGTTTGTGCCCTGCTTTAAAATCAATTTGTGTAAAGATTCGGAAGCCCTTGTACGTGAACGTATTCAACCAGCCGCCCGTATATTTCGGAATGGCGCTGCCGAAGGTTGTAATGTCACCCGCCACGGGTTTGCCCCCCGACGTAATGATTCGTCCCTGCGGATCGCGTTTGTAGGCAATGCCGCGCAGAGAAGCCATCGGTAAACCAACCTCGTGCCATAATTCCCCAAAGAAATCACCCTGGCCTACCTTTAACCGTTGCTGACCATTGGCCAGTTCAAGCACCTTACTTTGGTTGTAGGTCAGGTTAAAGGTTGTTTCCCAGTTGAAATTATTATTTTTAATAGGCACCAGTGTCAGTAGCATTTCAACGCCCTGGTTACGCAGGCGGCCCACGTTTACTTTGGTCTTGTCGTAGCCCGATGCTGTTGAAATATCCACGTTCAGGATTTCGTCCACTGTATTCTTTTGATACACCGCCAAATCCAGGTTAATACGGCTGTTTAAGGCTCGTAATTCCAGTCCAACTTCAGCTTCTTTTATTTTGAGCGGACGAAGGTTCGCATTTGGACTGGTGTTGGTTGTGATGGAGCCAAGGCCCTGCCCCTGCAACGTATTGGCGTTTAGGCTGTAGAACAAGTTGTTCTGATAGGGATCTGTATCGCCCCCGACAACCGCATAAGCCGCTCTAACTTTAGCGTAGTTCAACCAGGTTGGCCGGATTTTCAATGCATCGCTGAGCACTAAACTTCCACTGACGGAGGGATAGAGGTAACTGGATTGCGCGAGTGTTGAAAACCAATCGTTTCGGGCCGTTACGTTAACGAACAAAAAATTCTTGTACGAGAATTCAGATGCTGCGTACAACGAATTGACCTGCTTGCGGCTATAAGCGTACTGAGGATCTTTGGCCTGGCCGTTCTGAATCGTGTATAGGTTCCGTATGTAGAAGTTGGTGGCCGATGCGCTGTTGTTCGTGTAAGTCTGCTGCAACTGGTTGCCCCCCAGCGTTAGGTCTATCCCAAAATTGCCAAACGTGTGGTTGGCTCCCAATAGGAAATCCAGATTCTTCTCCCGGAACGTAATTACTTCCTGATAGAAATAGCCATTAAAGCCCGTTGCCGCTGCCGATAGCGAGCGTGTTCCCGTTGGCCGGTTAAAGTCGTATGGTCGGGTATAGTAGTCTTGCCCGATACGTCCCTGTAGGTATAGCCAGTCATTAAATTGATATCGAAGGGATGCGTTGCCGAATAGCCGGTCACGACGTACATTTTCAGCGCGGTCATAGGCAACCCAGTAGGGATTGTTCCGATTTGTAAAGCGAGATGTAGCCAGCTCATTCCCATTGGCATCGTACCGGTTATCCCGTAATGTGTACATATCGACCGTATTCGCCGTGGTATAAACCGTTGTGTTGGCGTTCAGGTCCTGTAAGCCAATTTGGGGCGGATTGTGGTTGTATTCATTGGAATAGTTGGCGTTTATCTGGGCCGAAAACTTAGGCGTGAAATTGTAATTAAGGCCTATGTTAAAAATCTTCTTATGGTAGTCGGAGTTCGGAATGATGGCGTTGGCGTCGGTATTCGAAAAGGAGATTCGGAATCCGCCTTTGTCGCTGCCGCCCGATAAGGCCACTGTGTTTGTGAACGTACTACCCGTGCGATAGAATTTCTTGATGCGGTCCTTGCTGGCTAGATACGGCCGCATGACCCCATCAAACTGATACGTTGGCTTTCCATCAATTTTCTCACCAAAACTAAAAACGCCCGAACTCTGAGCTTCACCAACGGTGGTTGGCCGTTTGCCAAATTCGCCCTGACCATATTCATACTGGAAGTCTGTGTAATCCAGTGCCTGATCGGCTGTGAAGTTCGAGTTCACTTCCACGCCAATTCCGGCATTCCGACGACCTGTTTTTGTGGTAATGACAATAGCGCCATCTTTCGCCCGGAAACCGTAGAGGGCCGCAGCAGTTGATCCTTTTAGTACGGTCATCGTTTCGATGTCGTCCTGGTTAACGCTTTGTAAACCATCGCCCCCGTCCGCAGCCGATCCGCTACGGTTCGCTGTTCCGTCGGTGTCGCCCTGCCGACTCGAAAAATTGGAGTTATTGATGGGAACACCGTTAACGATAATGAGTGGCGAATTATCGCCTTTGAAAGACGATTGACCGCGGATACGAATTTTCGACGTTCCACCAGGCCCTCCCGTAGGAGCCGTAACGTTTACCCCCGCCACTTTACCCTGTAAGCTGTTTCCTAAATTGGTCGTTCGGTTGATAGTAAGCTGCTCTGTACCGACAGTTGCCGTAGCATAACCAAGTTTTTTCGATTCCTTTTTGATCCCTAAAGCGGTAACGACAATTTCGTTAAGGTTTTGGGCTGACTCCTGAAGCGTAACAGTCAACTGAGTTTGATTGCCCAGAACTATGTCCTGTCCAGTGAAGCCAATAGCACTAATGACCAGCGCTCCATTAGTCGGAGCAAGAATAGAAAAGTTGCCATCAGCATCCGTTGTGGTGCCATTGGTCGAGTTACGCAGTAAGATCGTGGCGCCTGGGATGGCCTTTTGATCGGTTCCCGAAATGACACGACCAGTTACGCGAATGTCCTGTGCCTGGACAGCATTGGTGAGTAGAATGGTTAACCAAAACAGCATGCCGAGCATACTGATTCGTCTTTGTACAAGATGTTTCATCAGGGGTAGGAATTAATTTTGGTTACTTATTTAAATAAGACAATCTAATCTTCTATTAATTATTTCTTAATAAAAAATTAATAAAGTGTCTGACTAGGTATATCTACTACTATTTTCAGATATGGGTGAAAAAATTTGGAAATATGAAAAGCACTATTCACCTTTGCCTATCAAACTAACAGAGTAAGTGGAATTAACTTAACCTTACAGATATGGTATCTTATCAACAACCGCTGGTTTTTACGTATCAAAAGGTGTACAAGGTATCCTTCGTCATTCCCTCTATGATGGATATGTGTTGTTAACCATCTCGTTTGTTCAGTGAAGCCCTACCTTCGCTTGATTCGTATCACCTATTTTTTAGTTTTCTGGCTTTCAAGCGACCTCACTACAGTTTATTCGTAGGAAAGCATATCTGAATTTTAGCAGCAAACCTCGGTTTGCTTTTCATCATCACAAATACTATACTTAATCTGTATAGTAAATGGTTTAAGTAAAATTAACTGAATTATTCATATGTCAATGGTATTATTAGAAGATCCAGCCCCTGTTCAGTCTACCAGCTTGTTAACCACTGAGCAAACGGCCTTTTTTGACAAAAATGGCTTCCTTCATATCAAGAACTTTGTTGATCACGACGTAGTACAGCTTTTTCTGCGCGAACTACAGCGCGTAGAAGCAAATTGGATTGACGAGAAAGTAGATAAAATCAACGGGACACCCATTAAATACGGGCGCGACGAGCATGGGCAGCAAATCGTCCAGCGGTTTGCGTTTGCTTCCTTATTCAGTCCGGTGTTACACGAGTTTTTGCAGGATGAGCGTCTAAAATCGCTTACTCAACTGCTGCAGCCTTATGAGGGACGTATCGGTGAAGAAGAAAAAGACGGTTTGGTTGTAAATCACTACGTTCGGACGCCCGAGAGCAACTTCTCGCGGATGGGCTGGCATACCGATAGCCCCCGCGATTTGTTCCTGGGTCACCGAATCCGGCCCATGCTTAATGTGGGTCTGCACCTGGATGAATGCCCAATGAGTAATGGCGGACTGCGTGTGTTGCCCGGTACGCATAAGCAGAATACACTGCTAACGCTGTTCCGTAAACGTCAGTTTATCGACCATCGGCCCGACCCCCGCGAGGTAGGATTCGACATCGAAGCGGGCGACCTGACCATCCATAACGGTAGCTTGTGGCATCGGGTGGAACAGTCGCCAAACTTGGGTGCCGAAAGCCGACGGCGGGTTATGTATATTCCGCTGATTACGGGGGAGTACAAGCCCAAAAGCGCAGCGAGCAAAACACCATTTTACCATCGGTTTGCGGCTAAAATTCAGAATTAAGTATAGTCTCCTAAATTGCTATTGACTAGTTACTCACGGCTTTGCTCATGCATTTTAACTGGCTTGCTTTTGCGGTTCCGCTGTTTCTGCTCTTTATAGGGCTGGAATATCTTGTGGCGAAGCGGCAGAAGAAAAATTACTTCCATTTTAACAACTCGGTTGCAAATCTCAACATTGGTGTAGGGGAGCGGTTGCTGGATAGTTTTACCGTTGGCGGGTTCTACTTCGTGTACGAGTACCTGCATCAACACTTTGCGCTGTTCGACATCCAGGCGAATGTGTGGGGCTGGGTTGGTCTGCTCATTGCCACCGATTTTGTCTGGTACTGGTACCATCGGCTGGCCCATGAAATCAATGTGTTCTGGGCGGTTCACGTCGTGCATCATCAGAGCGACGATTTCAACTACACAGTTTCGGCGCGTATCACGGTTTTTCAGGCGGTGGTACGTACGGGATTCTGGTCCATTTTGCCGGTCGTTGGCTTTCCCGCCGAGATGATTACGACGATGCTCCTGATTCATGGACTGTATCCGTTTTTCCTCCATACCCGTACGATTGGTAAGCTGGGCTGGCTCGAATACGTTCTGGTAACACCGTCGCACCACCGGGTTCACCACGCCAGCAATCCGCAATACCTGGATAAGAACTATGGCGATATGTTTATTATCTGGGATAAGCTCTTCGGTACGTTTGCTGAAGAGGAAGAGGAGCCAACTTACGGACTAACTAAACCACTTGACAGCCATAGTTTTTTATGGCAGCATTTTCATGGCTTGCTCGAATTGCTGATGGCTACCCAACGCGCAACGGGCTGGTCGGCAAAATGGGCTGTTCTATTTGGTCGTCCCGATACGGTCGATCCAGGCATTCGGGAAGAACTGGAAAATCGGTTTTTATCGGCCAATGCTGTCGAACGCTCCGTAGCACATAACAAGAGCCGACGCTTTCGGGGCTACGTTATTGGGCAACTGGCTGGTACGTTGTTGATTCTATTCTCGTTTTTGCTGCTCGATCAGTACGTGCCAGGGTATCTTCAGTTTTTAACCGCTTTATTTATTCTACTCACTGCCATCAATTGTGGCGCGTTGCTGGAACAACGGCAGTGGGTACTTTACCTCGAAATTGGTCGGGTAGGTGTACTCTGGCTGGCTCTATATGCAATACTAGGTGAGCCGATGCTTATCGTATTAGGATACATTGGTGCTCTATCATTCTGGGCTTACTTCTCATTGATCCAGAAACGCTATTTCCGACTGATCTACGGATGATTGGTTGCAACAATCCTAAAAAAGGCACAGGTGGCTTCTTCTCCTGAAAAACAGGGGAGGGCTGGGGTGGGGTAAGGCCTTACAAAACTTTTAAATACATACGCTGATGACACTTGAATTTGAAAACGAATTAGGCGATATTAGAACCGTTAGCACGCAGGAACGACTCCGTACTATTCGGATGCAGCCGCTGGTAACGGGTGATCTGGCGCCATTTTTCAGCCTTGCCGGAGCCCCAAGCGATTGGCGAGCGTCGGTTTTTGGTCATAAAAATCAGGAGTATACTACGTCGGTGCTGGATTTAGTCAGTGCCCGCCCTTTAGTCATTAGTTTTTATTGCCCATGCTGGGGACGGTACGCCCGGCCTTATCTGGATTCACTGGTTCGTTTGCATCAGCATCTACTTGTCGCTGATGCTGAGTTGGTTGTGTTTTCTGACGAGTCGCCAAAAGTACTGGCGCGGCAAATGAATGGACTGGATTTTCGGGTGGCTTACGATGCTGAATCGGCTGTAGCGCAACGGTTTGGCGTCTATAGCGAAGATGATCCCGTTTGGGAACGCGTGTCGGGCATTTCGGACGAAGCCTTTACGCCTGCATTATACGTAATTGGGCCGGATCGCCGGATTGCTTATCATTTCCTGGACGAAAACTTCGATCAGCCGATTGATCAGAATGTCGTTTTCAACGTCATTCGAGAGTTAAATGATGCGCATTATTAATTGCCTGCTATACAATCTGAAACGCGTTTAACTTTACTTTCTCATGAAACGAATCAATAAACCGGCTGAGCCCCTGAATCTCTATTCTGGCTTGTTCTTTGGGGTATGGTTGCTGGCAATGGTCGCATCCGCCGGCTTTCGGCAGGCTTCCGAATCGCACGCTGCCGGGGTGCGGTCTACCGATGACGGACCGGCCTACAAAGCCCAAATTGACGAGTGGCACCAGAAGCGGGTAAACTCCCTCAAAAGTGAAAACGGCTGGCTAAATCTGGCGGGATTGTTCTGGCTGAAAGAAGGCAAAAACTCGCTTGGCCGAGGGTCTGATTTCGACGTACCATTTCCTGAAGCCAGCGGCCCGGCAGAACTTGGTCAGCTCGTTCTGGAAAAAGGTGACGTTCGGTTTATACCAAAAGCGGGCGCAAACGTTCTGGCTGATGGAAAGCCTATTACAGAATCGGTGGTTGTTTTTTCGCCCAATAGTAAACCCGCCGTGCTGGAAAATGGCTCGTTACGTTGGGTAATTATCAAACGGGGC
Organism: Spirosoma endophyticum; assembly: GCF_900112365.1. GTDB lineage: Bacteria > Bacteroidota > Bacteroidia > Cytophagales > Spirosomataceae > Spirosoma > Spirosoma endophyticum. Next base: position 701,218 of record NZ_FOLQ01000003.1, read on the forward strand.
GACAAATATGGAATTCGACTACGTGATCTGGAGAGCCCGTTTTTGAAAGAGTTTACCACCGTTGAACGCTATCCTGTAGACGAAACCTGGAAAGTAAAAGCCAAACTGGAAAAGCCCGCAACCCCGAGAACCATTCCCATTCTGAACGTACTGGGTCAGGTTACACCGACGCCCTTAGCGGGTACGCTTGTGTTTGAAAAAGACGGGAAAACCTACCGGCTGGATGCTGTCGGCGAAGAAGGAAAGCTGTTTATTTTGTTTAGCGACCCGACCAATGCTCACGATACGTACGGTGCTGGTCGATTTCTGTATGCTGATAGACCAGCCGGTGCGGTGGATTCGGATGGGCTGGTAACGCTCGACTTTAATCAGGCTATCAATCCGCCATGCGCGTTTACGCCCTATGCGACCTGTCCGCTTCCGCCCAAACAAAACACACTGGCGCTGAACGTAACAGCGGGTGAGAAACGATACGGTGATCATTAATGCCGTGGAGTAGGGTATATGCATAGCGAACGAAATCAGGAGGGAGCATCGCATTTTCATGGGTTGCCGTATCAGGATCAATTGAATTTTGTCTGGCAGCAGGGTAAACTGCTCGAAGCCCGACGAATTCCCGGTTTTTGGTTGCATCTGTATTCGGTGAACGCCTTCTTTGTGGAAATGTGGGTTTGCCAGCGTCGGTATGATGTTACGTTAGTCCGGGTGCTGGAAGACCTGCATGAATTAGAGCCGTACGTTGACAAGATTTCGCTTGAAGGCTTACTCTCAGATCAATGATATAGCTTTGTTGGCTTAAAGCCTGCCCAATCAAAAAATCTAGCAATGCCTACGAATACACCTGCCTGGCCAGCAAGACGGCTTGTGTCGAAACTGCCGAATGTTGGCACGACGATTTTTACCGTTATGTCGAAGCTAGCTACCGAAATCGGGGCTATAAATTTATCGCAGGGATTTCCGGGTTTCGATTGTTCGCCCGAGCTGGTGACACTGGTTGAACACTACCTCAGAAAAGGGTTCAATCAATACGCCCCGATGACGGGCGTACCCGCTTTGCGGGAAGCACTGGCGCAGAAAACCACTGATCTCTATAATGTTAGTTACGACCCGGAAACGGAAATTACCGTAACATCGGGCGCCACCGAAGCGATTTTTGCCGCTGTTACGGCCGTGATACGTCCTGGCCGGGACGCCGGACCGGATGAGGTAATTGTGTTTGAACCCGCTTATGACAGCTATGTTCCCGCCATCGAATTAAATGGGGGTGTTCCAGTTTACGTAACGTTAACCCCACCCGATTACACGATTGACTGGGACGTAGTACGTGAGAAAATTACCGACAAAACACGGCTGATTTTAGTCAATACGCCCCACAATCCAACGGGTCGCGTCTGGACAACCGACGATCTCAATCAATTAGCGAGCGTAGTGCGTGATCGGGATATCTGGATTGTGAGCGACGAAGTCTATGAGCATATTTTGTTGGACGGAAGGCAACACAATTCGCTTATGACGCATCCTGATTTGCGGGAACGAACGTTCATTATTGGGTCGTTTGGCAAAACGTTTCACATTACCGGCTGGAAAATAGGCTATTGCCTGGCTCCAGCCGACCTGACAACTGAATTCAGGAAGATTCACCAGTACCTGACATTCAGCACCGTAACGCCGATTCAGTATGCGCTGGCCGATTACCTGAAAGAGCCTGAGCGTTACCTGAGCTTACCTGTCTTCTACGAGCGAAAACGAGATTTGTTCCTGGACGGTATTCGTGGTTCCCGATTTACATTCAAACCGGCAGAAGGAAGCTTCTTCCAAACCGTTTCGTATGCCGCCATTACCGACGAACCCGACTACGATCTGGCGATACGTCTGACCAAAGAAATTGGCGTAGCTTCCATTCCCGTTTCGGTTTTTTACAACCAGAAAAACGATTACAAGGTCCTACGCTTTTGCTTTGCGAAAGACGACGCCATTTTGCAGGAAGCCGCTGAACGATTGAGCCGGTTGTGAAAGCCCGATCGAGCCCTATGAGCCAATTTGACTATAGAGTTCATCAACGCGCCGATGTTGTTACTATCGGCGACTGGAATAGGAAATAATCGTAAATCAGACGGCTAACGTGGGCAATTGTTTGTTCCCGAACGTCTAGTGGTTGGGGTGATGGCCCAACAAATACGGCGATAGCGATATGGCCGGCGTCGCCCGGTAACGTAATAATACCTACGTCGTCGGTAGCATTGCCGTCCAGCGAGCCCGTTTTGTGGGCGATAATTGTTTCGGGTGGTAAATAACCTTTAAGTCGGTTGAGTCCGCCCCGACACCGCTGCATAACAGCCAATAACGTATCGCGGCTCGCGGGCGTGATGGCTTTCCCCCGGTAGATTTGGGTTAACAGATTCACCATTGCTTCCGGCGTTGACGTATCACGCAGATCATATTTAAATTTATCCTCTGCCGCTTTCAGGGATTCCGGTGTAACGCTTTTTTCCAGATTTTGATAGAAACCTAACGTCCACTGGCTGGGCGGAGGTAATGTAATGCCCTCTAAATCAGCCAGTAATTGAATAATAGTCCGGTCAACAGACATGCCCTGAATGCCCAGTGTTTTCAAGCGATTCTGAACCGCTTCGGTGCCCCCTGCCAGTCGAATCAGAATATCCGTAGCGGAGTTATCGCTGATCACCATCATCAACTCCAGCAAATTCTCCACCGACAACTGAACGCCTGGTTTGGCAAATAAAACGTCGAGTGTGCCGCTTCCCGGATGCAGATCGGATGGCTTCAGTTCGGTCATGGTGCTCAACGACAATTCGCCCTTTTCAATCTTGGTGAATAATTGTACCGCGATGGCTACCTTAATGGTACTCGCCATGGCAAACCGCTCCTGCAGGTTCAGGCTCACCTGTTTACCGCTTTCGAGGTGAACCGCACAAACGCCCACTTTCCCCTTTGCCAGCTTGGCGATACGTTCCAGTTCCTGCTGCAACCGTTGCGACGCTACGTCCGAAACGGCTTTGCCTTGCGCCCAGGTGGGGCGTATAGAACTGACCGAAAGTGCCAGACTAATAACAAGTATCCAAAGGGTTTTGAAACACGTAATTGATTTCATAATCGATGGAGGGTCAAGATAAAGAGTCTAGGGCCTGACCTAAATCAGCCATTAAATCTTCTACGTTCTCAATACCCACCGAGTACCGGATCAGGCTTTCGGGGATGCCCAGATGCGCGCGCTGTTCTTCCGTGAGTTCGACGTGGCTGGTGGTTCTGGGTGGTCCGGCTAACGTACTGACCGAGCCGAGGCTTGCCGCCAGATGCACGAGCTTCAGTTTTGGCAAAAACTTCTTTACATCTTCGTAGGTGCCATTTAGGGAAAAGCTCATCATCCCACCGAAACCCGACATTTGCGCCTTCGCAATGTCATGGCCGGGATGTGTTTCGAGACCTGGATAAAATACATCACTGACTTTGGGATGCGCTTTCAAAAAACGGGCGATTTTTAGCGCCGATGCGTTCTGGCGTTCAATACGTAATTCCAGCGTTTTCATTCCTCGGGCGATCATATACGCCGGATCGGCCTGGAGGCTGGCCCCGTTGATCTCCCGGAACTGGAACACCTTTTCGACAAGTTCTTTTTTACCCGCCAACAGGCCACCCATCGCATCTGAATGACCATTCAGGAATTTCGTCGCACTATGAATCACAAGGTCGGCTCCCAGCTTCAGCGGATTTTGGTTGATGGGCGTTGCAAACGTATTATCCACTGCCACAATCGCGCCAACCTTCTTGGCAGCTGCCGATAACCGTTTGATATCGACAATCTTAAGCGTTGGATTGGTTGGTGTTTCGAGGTAGACAACGTCGCAGCCTTTCGCAATTTCAGCCTCGAGTTGTTCGTGATCCGTGGTGTCGCAGAGCGTTACGTTGACATTGTATTTCGGCAGGAAATCCAGAAAAAGTCGGCTGGCTCCGCCGTATGTATCCTTAAGCGAAACAACCCGTTTGCCGGGCGTCAGGAACGAAAATAACGTATTGCTGATGGCGCCCATGCCCGTAGCGAACGACGTAGCGGCTTCAGCCGATTCCAGAATGCGAATCTTTTCTTCCAGTACGGCAACTGTCGGATTGGTGTTCCGGCTATAAATGTACCCCTCTGCTTTGCCGGTTGCCACGGCGTGCCATTCATCGAGATCATCGTAGGCAAAAGCAACACTGTTAACAATTGGTGAGGTAACTGCTCCTTTGAGAAACCGTTCGGTTTCACCACCCCAAACGGTGGCTGTACCAATTTTCTGTTCAGATAAATCCATTAAATTCAGGTGTTGTGTTTGTATGACTTGCTGTATACTACTTACTATTCATATAATTAACCGTGAGATGACACAGCGCTTTAACCCCACGTGGGAAACTGCTTTCGTCAATCCGAAAATCGGGCGTGTGGTGCGATAGATTTTCTCCCGGTTTAGTGTCTACAGGTTTGGCTCCCAGCCGGAAAAAGAAGCCGGGTACTTTTTGGGCGTAATAGGAAAAATCTTCTGATCCGGTTGCCGCGGGAACAAGTAATACGTTCTCCCGGCCCGCCAGTGCCTGTAGCGTCGGGACCATCTGCTTCGTCAAATTTACATTGTTGAAAACCAGCGCATCTTCCATACTGATCGATACGTCGACGGTTGCTCCGGCGCTTTTGGCAATGCTGGTGGCAATTTCCCGGATGCGTCGATGAATGGTGTTGCGCATGGTGGTATCCAGCGTACGGATCGTGCCAATCATGGTAGCTTCTTCGGGAATGATATTCTCCCGATTGCCTGCATTAAACGCGCCGACGGTCACTACCGCAGCGTTATCGGTGAGGGGCAGATTTCGGCTAACGATCGTTTGCAACCCCATAATAATCTGTGCGCCCGTAACAATCGGATCAACGCTGGACCAGGGCGAAGCGCCATGACTTTGCTTGCCATGAATGGTAATCTGGTAAATGTCATTTTCGGCGTAAAAGCCACCGGGTCGGTACGTGAACAGGCCAATGTCATTGCCTGACGCAATATGCTGGCCGAAAATGACGTCCACTTTTGGATTGTCGAGTACACCTTCTTTCACCATCAGCTTGGCGCCACCTTCCTCGCCCGTGGGTGGTCCTTCTTCTGAGGGCTGAAAAATAAACTTTACCGTCCCGCGTAGCTCACTTTTTACGGAGGCCAGCACCTCGGCCGCGCCCATCAGCATCGCTACGTGCGCATCGTGGCCGCAGGCATGCATCACGCCTGTGGCTTTGCCTTTATAGTCGGTCGTAGTGGTTGACTTGAATGACAAATTCGCCCGTTCGGTAATGGGCAACGCATCCATATCCGCGCGTAAAGCAACGACCGGTCCGGATTTACCGCCTTTCAACAGCCCAACAACCCCCGTTTTACCAACGCCCGTTTTGACTTCGATGCCTAAGGATTGTAAATGAGCGGCAATTTTTTCGGCTGTGTGAAACTCCCGGTTGCCGAGTTCGGGATTCTGGTGAATGTCGCGTCGCCAGGCAATTACTTTGGGCGTTAGACCGTCAGCAACTTTATCGATTTGTGCCAGTAAAACCGCGCTAGTCTCGTGGCCTTTTAGCGGTGTTACGTTCTGAGATAAGCAGACTAATGTGAATAAACAGGTTGATGCAAAAAAAACAAGTATCAGTCTGTAAATGAATTTCATAGAGTAACGAATGAAGGTAGATATGGATATTTAGCCAATTGATAGCTATCCATATCAGTCAAAGTTGGGAATAGATAGAATAGGAGTTACCTATACCGATGTGACTATTGTCTGAATGGTAGCCAAAAATACGGTCAACTATTTGTTTTGACAATTATTATTTGGTTAAATGGTCAAACCTGAGAATGCACTCTACCAGTAGGTAGAATTTTTTTAGTAAATATCTAAGCGCTCACCTAGTCATATTTTTTGTAATTTTGACTGTTTTGATATTAACATATTGTTAAATTATTGGTAAGGAATATGCAGAAATCTCTTCATCCTTTTTTCATTAAAAGGCTATCGCTCACGATGATAGCCTTTTTAATTTCTGGAGTTTTATGGGCTCAGAACGTTATTCAGGGAACCGTCCTGGATGCTAAGAAACAGCCTTTAGTGGGCATGAACGTACTTGTAAAGGGGACCACCCGCGGAACCGTTACCGATGTTGAGGGTAAATTTTCGGTAAGTGCTGATAATAATTCTATCCTGATTTTTTCGGGCGTGGGTTTTGTCAGGCAGGAAATTCCGGTGGGTAACCAGACGGACATTATCGTAACCCTTGCCGAAGATAATGCCGTGCTGAGTGAAGTCGTCGTAACGGCGCTGGGGATTAAGCGCGACAAGCGGTCGCTGGGGTATTCGATTCAGGAGATCAATGGCCAGGATATTTCGACCGCTAAAGAAGCTAACGTAGCTACTTCGCTGGCCGGGAAAATGGCGGGTGTTCAGGTCACTCGCTCGGCCAATGGCGCAGGCGGCTCGTCGCGGGTGATTATCCGGGGCGCCAACTCGCTCGTTGGGAACAGTCAGCCGCTCTACGTTATTGATGGAATTCCGATGGATAACCAAAATCCCCGCGCGCCCGGCAGCTCGGGCGGAATCGACTACGGCGATGGTATTTCTAACATCAATCCCGAAGACATCGAAACAATGTCGGTGCTGAAAGGCCCGAACGCGGCAGCCTTATACGGTCAGCGGGGGAGTAACGGTGTGGTCCTGATTACAACCAAATCCGGGAAAAATAAGAAAGGTATCGGGGTTAAATATGGCATCGATTATACGATAGGAAATGCGCTGGTCCTGCCTGATTTCCAGGATGAATACGCGCAGGGATTGGACGGCACGTTTACGAATTTTCGCGGAAACGACGGTAAGATTTACACTTGGGCCGCAGCGCAGGCGGCTGGTATTCAGGGGTTACCTAAGATGAGTGGCGGTCGGGACCGCTTCACCCGCGCCAGTTGGGGGGCTCACATGGAAGGTCAGCAATACGAAGATCAGTGGGGAAACGTACTGAATCTGACACCGCAGCCAAACACGTTTCAGAAGTTTTTCAATACGGAAAAATCAGTGGTCAATAACCTGAGTCTGGAAGGCGGCAACGATGCGGTGAGTTACCGACTGGCCTATTCCAACACGAACATCAATGGCTACGTCCCGACCAATACGTTAAACCGCAACAACATCAGCTTGCGAACGGTCGCTAAAGTAACCTCGAAATTAGAGGCCGACGTGAAGGTCAACTACATCGCGCAGGCGGGTGTGAACCGGCCGACGGTTTCTGATGCCGCCGATAATCCAGCCTATATATTTATCAGTCAGCCACGTAGTATACCGATGGACATTCTGGCAAATTCGGCCTGGACAGCATCGGACATTGCCAAACAACTCGGCTATGGTACAACCGCATTTGTCGGGCTTGAAAAAACCTACGCTACCAACTCCTCGACGGCAAATCCGTACTGGACAAGGGATCGTACCCGCAACTCCGACGATCGCCGACGTATCATTGGCTTAGTAAAACTGAGTTACCAATTCAACGACTGGATTCGCCTGACGGCCCGGACTGGAACGGATTTTTATACCGACGAGCGGTTCCGCTATCGTGATAAAGGCACCTACGTAACGACCAACAAAAACGGTGACATCACCGAAGAAGTGACGCGTACCCGCGAGGACAACAGCGACGTACTGCTCTCATTGACGCCTAAAATTTCGGAGAATATCTCGTTTGGCTTGAACCTTGGCGCCAATCATCAGCGGTATTACTCGCGCACAACGGGGAACACGGGTAACGAATTTATCGCTCCCAACCTGTTCATTATCAATAATACGCTGACAAATTCCTACGTCTTTGGTCTGACGGAATCGTCGATTAATTCGGTGTATGGTTCGGGTTCGATCGGCTACAAGGATATGGCGTTCATCGACTTTTCCGCCCGGAATGACTGGTCGTCGACGCTGTCGCCCAGGAATAATTCTTTCTTTTATCCGGCCATCAGCGGTAGTCTGGTGTTGACGGATGCCTTCCGGTTGCAGAGTCCCGCGCTGAGTTTCCTGAAAGTGAGAGCCTCCTGGGCGCAGGCCGGTAGTTCGGGAAGTCCGTATCAGCTCAACGGCAATTACTCGCTGGATCAGTACACGCAGGGGGGTATTCCACTGGCGTCGTTTGCCTCGACCATTCCCGATCCGAACCTGAAAAATGAGTTAACTACGTCGACGGAATTCGGCCTGGAAGCTCGGTTGTTCAAAAATCGGGTGGGCGTTACGTTTGCCTATTACAGCGCTGGCACCAGAAATCAGATTCTGAATGTGCCCCTGCCTCCGTCCAGTACGTTTACCTCACGATTGATCAACGCGGGCGAAATTCGGAACCACGGAATCGAGTTGAGTGTGAATGCTACGCCCGTTAAAACGGCGTCTGGGTTTTCCTGGGACGCTACGATAAATTACTCGCACAATCGCAACGAAGTGGTTTCGCTTGCTGAAGGTGTATCGACTTATATTCTGGGCAGTGACCGGGGTGTACAGGTTATTGCGACACCGGGGAAACCGTTTGGGACCATTCTTGGCAACGGATTTCAGTGGCTTCGGGATGGCTCTGGCAACCGAATCATTGATCCGGCAACGGGTCTTCCGGTGAAAACGAACGCTAAAATTCTCTACGAAATGGGGAACGCGCTACCGAAATGGATTGGTGGTTTCAACAACGCATTCCGCTACAAAGGCATTACGTTGTCGGGCCTGATCGACGTGAGTCAGGGGGGCAAAGTCTATTCGCAGAGCCTGCGCGAAGAACTGATTTATGGGACCATTAAAAAGACCGTTCCGGGTCGCGACGGAAGTTACGTAGCAGAAGGTGTAGTCGGTTCGAAAGCGGCTGATGGCACCTGGACCGGCACCGGACAGGCTAACACCAAAACCGTTCGGGCGCAGGATTACTGGAACGTAGTGGCTCCTGATAAAGACAACGTAGTGGCGGAAGAAATGCTCAATGACGCCAGCTACGTTATGCTGCGGGAAATGACACTCAACTATAACCTTCCCAGTAAATGGGTAAGCAAAACGCCATTCCGCAACATTCGGGCGGGCGTTTACGGGCGGAACCTGTTCTATCTACAGCGCAAAACGGATGGATTTGCGCCGGAAGCGTCGTCTTTCAACGTCAATAATTCCTCGTTGGGTCTGGAGTCGACAGCTTTGCCACTGCTCCGGTATTTTGGCTTTAGCCTCAACTGCGAACTGTAGACCCGATTCTTTACTCCAAACTTGATTCGTCAATGAAAAAAATACTAACACCCATCTATATCGCCGTGGCCTTATTGATGTCCCAGGCATGTACGGATGATTTTGAAAAAATAAACACGCCACCGACCTCCGTCACGGTTATTGATCCGGGCCTGGTGCTGTCGAAAGTGCAGCGGGACGCGGCTTTTTCAGAAGGTTTTGAGTACCCCAATAACCAGTTCGGTTCCTGGGTGCAGCAGTGGGCGGGCGGTGTGCTCATTTCGAGTTCGCGCTACGTGCAGCAGGCTGATACCGACCTCTGGGCGAGCCACTACGTTTATTTGCGGAACATCAGCCAGATTCGGAACCAGTTGCTGAAAGGGCTGGAAAACGATCCGAAGGGACGCACCAAACTGGCCATTGCCCGGATCGTGGAGATTTCGATCTGGCAGCGCCTGACCGATTTGTTTGGCGACGTACCCTATTCGCAAAGTGCGCTGGGTGTCGAAAATGTGAACAACCAGCCGGTGTTCGATACACAGGAATCGATCTACAAATCCCTGATTTCTACGCTGGATGCCGCCATTGCGCAGCTAAACGCTGGGGACGAAAACTACGGTACCGCCGATTTTTATTACAAAGGGGACGTAGCGAAATGGAAGAAATACGGCAATTCGCTGAAGCTTCGGTTGGGGATGCGGGTTCGCTACGCAGATGCCGCTCTGGCGCAGAAAACGGTTACCGAAGCCATGGGTCAACCGCTTATGGAGTCCAACGCCGATAATGCCGCCATTCCGACTTACAACGACGCAACCAACGCCAACGTCCACCCGGTACTGAACCACTGGCTGGCGGGAAGCCCCGATTTGAAATACCTGGCCGATAGGTTTGTGAATCAACTGGTTGCAACCAACGATCCGCGGTTACCAAGCCTGGTGCAGCCAACGGTCAATTCGGTAAAAGCCGGAAAACCTGCCTACAAAGGTATTGGTGTGGCCTTAACGGATGCGTTGCTCAAGACAATCATTAAGGACGATTACTCAACGGCTTCGCAGACGACGTATTTCAACAAAGCGTATAATCCTCCGATTCCGTGTCAGCACTTCACCTTTGCCGATGTGAGTTTCTACAAAGCTGAAGCTGCGCTGGAAGGCTGGGGGGCCACCGCCGATCAGGCCGAAAAATTCTACCAGGATGGCGTAAAAGCGGCTATGGCAATGTCGCCCTATAACGTAACGACGATCCCGGCGACTTATACCGAACTGTCGTTTACGGGCCTGACGAAAGAACAGAAACTCGAAAAAATCGGCACCCAGAAATGGATTCAGTTGTTTGGTCGATCCTACGAAGCCTTCATCGAATGGCGGAGAATGAGTTACCCAAAGCTCACACCGGGTCCCAACCCCGGCTCGACCAATGGACAGATTCCTCGTCGGTCGGTCTATTCCACGCAGGAGACACTGCTCAACAAAACCAACTACGATGCCGCCGTCGCTCGTTTTTCGAACGGAGACTCTTATCTGAGCAAAGTGTGGTGGGATAAACGATAGAAACGCAGCCCTTTACGTTGTTACCCAGGAGGTCGTTTCAGCATTGAAACGACCTCTTTTTATGCTCAATTGCCATTCATCCAGCAAAACAACCGTTCCGGTAGTTTGTAATACATAGTACCATCTGTCGCCCATATCTTTGTTTAACAAATCGGGAATAACCCGGCTAGATTTTAAACTGAAACAAAAACATACATATCATGAAAACCCTCATCAAATCACTCGCTTTAGCCCTTACACTGGGTTTTGTTACATCTTTCGCTACGTTCGCTAACACAAACCCTGGCGGGCGCCAAACAGTAGTAGCCTCTTTTAAATCAGCCATTTATACGACTGTTAGTGGCAAATTGAGTATTGCGCTTGACAAAGAAATTGGCGGAGTCGTTGACGTTCAGCTGAAAAATAAAGATGGTAAAATTTTATACGCTCAGCATCTGAGCAAGAAGGAGCGCCAGTACCGTAGGTTGTTAAACGTGAGTGAATTGCCCGATGGCGATTACCAGGTAGAAATCACCAATAGTGTTGAAACCACCACGCACAAGATGACGCTCTCGACGCAACAACCCGTAATGCCGAGCCGTTTGGTTGTGATAAACTAACCGGTAGCATTTGCTACTAATAGAACTCCTCATCTGAGAAAACGGGTGGGGAGTTTTTGCTTTTTGTGGCGGAGATGTTTGCTTAAGAGGTGTTTTTATTCGAATATTCAATGGGGTCTATAAAACCATTAGCTATTTAACAGTCCGTTATAATCCAATAGATCATTAAATAATACGCTCTCTTCTTCTATCCACTTATCTTTTTGATAGAGTTCATCAATCAGTTTACGTTGCTCGTCGCTGAACAGTTCCTCTAAGGGAATTTCGGGATGGGACAGTTTTTCCCATAAATCAGAGGGCCAACGACTGCCATGACCAGCAACACCTACTTGTTTACGAGGAGCGCTTTGTGGTGGGGTGAGTAGACGTGTTCGGCGGTTGTGATTAAGTAAATGTATAGCATATACATCCCGGTAAATAGTTAAGCCTGCATAATCCCAATCGCCAAAATAGCAGAATGTAGCTCCAGGGTCAGGTGCGTGAGCCAATTTTTCTACATTGCGTCCACCCGCATGACGTAGCTCTACTTGTTGAGTAAAGGCCTTTTGCCATTGAAGTAAATAGTGTTGATTCTCACAGAGGAGTACTAGACGAGCTTTGGGATGTCCACTTACCCAAATTGACTCTTGTATTAAATGACTCAACTGTGGATATTGGTCCAAATCAAGTAATTTTAAAACTGCTGAATTGAGACCTTCTTTTTCCTTTAATGCTTTAGCACTGTCAAAATATAAGGTTCCTACAATCTCGCGTGAATATTCACCCTTTATAATTACCACGCATTCATTAGCTACCTTCTGTAAACTCACTACATCTTTAAGAGTAAATTGAGCGTGGTGCGTATCCAAACCACAGTCTCCTAAAAACTTTTGAGCTTCTTTGTAAATAGGGGCGATTTCACGGTCATAGAATGCATTAAAAGTTGGACAAGCAATAGTAATATGAGGATAACGATGTTTTGGAGCAATTAAAAGCTGGTTCTTGTAACTAGTATAAACCGGATTTGTAAAGATTGGCTCGCCCAATAAAGTTTTGCTGCGCGTTTTTCCTCTACAACGTATTTCAGCCAAAGCTCGCAATAAACGCCAAGTATATTCAGGGCCAAGAAGAATAGGGTTAGGCTGCAACATCTGGTGGGAGCGGATCGAACAAAGTTGGATTAGGTATGGGAGCGAAACGCTCAGTTGGAACCGAAATAAGTTCGCCTTTACTTAACATAACTGGTGGCAGATTTTGACGAAGTGTGCGATTGCGACCAAGATGAAGAAAGTATAGTCGTTGCTCAGTACCTGTTTCATACACCAGAGGACGTACGGATAGCGAAATTACTTGGAAATTCTCTTTGTGTGCTAGTTCTAATAATGTTGTGTAATTACTGCCTAAACTGTCAACTTCATCAATAGCCATGAATCGTAAACCCCGCGAAGCTGTATGCGGTCCGCCACTACGTCCGATTACCGATAAACGGGCTATATTAAGCAAAGCTGCTGCCATGAAAGTTTGACCACTGCTCCCGTCATTAATATGGCCATCGTCGTTTTTCATCTCGAATTCCAGCTTAAGATAACTCAGCGGATCTAACAGCTTGGGAATAGTACGTTTTGGGTCTGTTCCACCTTTCTGAATGTAGGCACGAAATAGTATACTCTCGATTGAGTCTAAGTTAGCTAATTGACGGACAGTTTCAGGTTCGGCGGCTATACGCTGGAATTCATCTAACCATTCGACTGGATAAGCTGTAACTGGGCGTGTTGCGATATATGGTCGAAAACCGCCAGTTATTTCTGTTTTTTCTCTTCGAAAATACTTTTGTAACTCTCCTACTTCTTTGGCGAAGACATCATAGGCATCGCGAACATCGCTAATTAATTGGCCTAACTCTACTAATTTGAGACGGGCAATTTCCCGTGTTGATTCATTGATACTTCTCAAGGCACTTTGTAAACGCTCCTGCCCTTCGTTGGTAGAGTGGATTACACCACGGACTTCATCTGGTAATACTTCCTGCATAAAAGTTAATAAATCATCGGCAGGTCGGTATTTAGCTATTTCATCGCTACTTAGAAACTCTTTTACAAGTTCACGAAATAGTATTTCATATTCGTTTTCTTTTTCTTGAACCTCAATATGAGTGGGAATAATATTCAGTTCTTCAGCTTCTACTAATGGTAGCTTTTTGAAATTAGCTTGAGCTTCCTCTTCTATTTTCTGTAGATCGACAAGCTTAAGTTTAGTATCAGTTAATTCTTTTTGCTCTGCTTTAAGGTTGAGTTCTGCTGTAATTAATTGTCTGGTTAGGTCTTCACTTAATCTACCGTCTGCGTTGTTAATTTCTACGTAATGTGTGTCAATAAGTTCAGCAGGTATATCACCAGAATTCTCCTTCAACCAATCTCTTGTCTTATGTTGGGTATTGCGTAGTTGTATGCGATATCTCCACAAATTAGCGGCTAAATGTGTCCTATTAACTTCATCGACTTGCTTTTGCAAGCCATTCAGCTCATCTTCTAGTTTTATTGCTTCTCCCAAGGCAGCAGCATAAGCAACCTTAGCCTCGTTAGCATTAGTGATTGCTATTTGTTCAGCTAGTATCAAATCATTGCGCTTGCGGTGTAGACTAGTAGCATTATTAATATCTGTTGGGCTTGTAGGAAAGTCAGTAGGTATTGTTGTTTTGTTTACCCTTATGTCGTCCAGCAAAGGCAACGCTTCCTCCCACTGTGTAAATCCTTTTAAAATGTCTAGTAAATTTCTTGCATTTCGACTCTTGGATTCTAACACTTCAGCCTGCTTTTCATTTTTCTGACTCCATGTTGCTAAAAGCTGTACGTCGTCAAGTAAAAGTGGACAAAAGGGTTGGGAATGGGAAGAGACAATTCAGTAAATTGTTTCACTCAAACCTCCTTGATTATGTCCAATTCAACCAAAACTTCCAAAGGCAAACGTGCAGCTTCTCCAACCCCCACATCTGCCGAGCGTAAACCTGCTTTATCCATTATCAAAGACATCCAGCGACAAACCAGACGACAGTACACCGCGGAAGAAAAAATTCGCATTGTCCTGGAAGGCTTACAAGGCGAACAGTCAGTAGCCGAGATCTGTCGGCGAGAAGGGCTCAATACTAACATTTATTACCGTT
>NZ_FOLQ01000005.1:0-4010 GCF_900112365.1 Spirosoma endophyticum
AGCGGTCCCCACCCGCACAAGATATCTGTACAGTCCAATGTGCCTATAGTCCATTTCGGGAGCTGACTAAAGGCGAAGGTTAAGCTGAAGGCACCCACAAAGTACACGAGAATAGGTACTAACTTACCTTTGTTCATTAAAACAGAGTTGTTAACTAAGTAGTAAATAGGTTCACCAATATAAGCAACCTCAAATAAATCAGCACAAAATAATCTATTCTTAAGAAAACGATCCTAACAGGACGATAGAACATTCATGTATGGGCTTCTTAAACGGGGCGTTTAACTGGACGGTACGATGGCTATAGCTAAATTCGTTCTGGTTAATGCAAAGATTAAGCTTTCGATTTTGGAAAATACGCCTGACTTTTCATCGATACTTCACCACATCGCCAAGCACATAACCCTTACCGAACCAGAAAAGGAGTTGTTCATCTCAATGCTGCGGTTGAAAAAGGTGAAACGCAAACAGCTCATTGAGCAACCTGGTTTTGTCTCAACCCATCGCACTTACGTCGTTGAAGGCGCTTTCAGGGCTTATCTTGTCAGTCCTGATGGACAAGAACATACGCTTTCCTTAGCCGTCGATGATGGAATGATCGGCGATCCGGGCAGCTTCCTGTTACAGGAGCCAGCAACGCTGTTCGTCGAAGCTATTGAGGCCAGTACCATTATCCAGTGGAGTTATGAGAATGAACAGCTATTACTGGAAAAAATACCGCAGTTTTCGCTGGCTATGATGCGAAGAGCGCAACAGATCGCCGTTACCATACAACGACGGGTTATCGCTCAATTAAGTTTGTCCGCTGAAGAACGCTACGACGAATTTGCCCAAAACCATCCCCTGCTGCTTCAGCGAATACCGCTATACATCATTGCCTCTTATCTGGGTATGAGCCGGGAATTCCTCTCCAAAATACGAAAGCAGAAAACGACCCTAAAAAAGTAAGTAAACGAATGTGAACTAGTTCACCCTCATTTAGTAATCTACTTCACAGGCCATGTCAAGGCCTCAGCTGAACTTTGCTGCAGAAATCATAAACGAGCAAAATCAGATCAGCATGAACGTTTACAAGACTGAATTCGAAGGAAAAAAAGCCCTGATCACCGGCGGTTCAAAGGGCATTGGGGCGGCCACGGCACAGCGCTTACTCGAAGGTGGGGCTACGGTCGTTGTTTCGGCCCGCTCTCAGCACGAACAGACGCCCCCCGGGGCAACCTTCATTCAAGGTGATGTTAGCACGGTAGAAGGGGCCACGGCTATCGCCGAAGAGGCATTAAGAATTTTGGGTGGTTTGGATATTCTGGTGAATAATGTAGGGGCAACCACGCCTATCCTGCCCGGCATTGAATCAATTACCGACGAGGACTGGCTGGACTCGCTGATGATCAACTTTATGAGCGCGGTTCGGGTGACAAAGCCCTTGTTAGGAGCCCTCCGGCAAAGTGGTTCGGGCACCATTGTGAACATATCAGCGGGTGGCCTGCTGCCCTTTCATGGTTTTTTGGCCCATTATGGAGCCGCTAAAGCCGCCTTGGATAGCTATACCGGGTCATTGGCTCGAGAGCTGGCCCCCGCTGGCGTACGGGTCAACTTAGTAACGCCTGGTGCCATTAAAACCGAAGGAGGCGATGAAGGCCGAAAACTATTAGCCACTAGCATGGGCATCACGGTAGACCAACTAGTTGGGGCAATACCCCTTCGCCGGATAGGTACAGCTCAGGAAATAGCCGAGATGATTGCCTTTCTAGTCTCGGAGCGGGCTTCTTACGTTACTGGACATGATCATTTTGTCACGGGTGGTTTTGGTGATCTGGTTTAATTGACGATTCTATTGATTGTACCTAATTGGTTTACCCTTTGAACAATTGAATCATGAAAAATAAGCCGCTACATGTGATTGTCCGGTTTGAACTAAAAGCTGGCGAACTTGATACACTGACTGCCCTTATCCGGGATTTTTTCGAAAAAGAAGTTAGCCACTTTCCCGGGTTTATCTCCGCCAAAATTCATCAAAATGAGGCAGGAACTGTTTTGATCAACTACGCTACCTGGGAATCTACCGAGCATTTTCACCAGTTCGTCATGGAGTTGGCTAGCCTTTCTCCCATTGCTCAACAGATCCAAGCTTTTCGTCCAACACAAGACATGGTTTTCGAAGTCTCCTTGTAGAAGCAACGATGCAATTTAAGCAGGGTTCAGCCATTCGGTTGAACCCTTGTTTTGCTTTAGTTTCGTAAAACGCTCATTTAGTAGAGCTTAACCCCAGTTTAATTGGATGCTTTTGTCAGAAATCGTTCGTTTCTATCCTAAAAATGTAATTCAAACGGCTCCATTAGACGTTGATTCGTTGGTTTTCAGCTTACTTGGTTGTTTACGACTGACTTATTTAGTAGTCTAGCCGTTAATTCCCCAAAACGAATGATAGCGGTTAGCCAAATGAAAACTTCTATGGCCGCTGGAAAAGCAATATCTTGTTGATGCTGTAAATGGGTGGCAATCGCGCCCCCTAAATAAGAGGACAAGAGTAAGGTCCCCAGGATGCCTGTTCGGGGATACACAAACAAAACAACGGATAAGAGCTCAATGATGCCCAACACCCAATACGTGTCGGCGGATAGGCCAAACGAGGTTGCCATTTGTAACGCATGCCCACTCCCCATCAGTTTGTCAACCGCAGAGGCACTTAACATTAAGCTGATTAGTCCGCTCATTACCCAGCCTGCAACGTTTTTTGTCTTTGTCGTCATGGTTTCCTTAGTCTAGTTTACTTACAAGGCCATGCCCCCATCAATGAAATACTCGCCGCCGGTGATAAAGGAGGAAACGCGACTATCCGACAGATAGGCCACCAGTTTAGCGACATCCTCGGCTACACCCATCTTCCGTAGGGGTACCTGACTAAGGATTTGCGTTTTCATCCCACTTAAGGTCGCTTCATCCATGCCGAACTTACTTTGCATTTCCGTCTGGGTCGGCCCGGGGTGAACCGTATTCACTCGGATCTGCCGGGGAGCCAGTTCTTTGGCCGCTATTTTTGCGACATGGCTCAGGGCAGCCTTACTGGCTGAATACACCGAACTGCTTTCCATAGCTAAGGCCGTATTGCCCGAAGCTAAAAAGACAATCGAAGCCCCATCCTTGAGAATAGGCATGAATTTTTGAAGGGTAAAAAAAGCCCCTTTAAAATTGACATCCAGCATGGTGTCAAAATGCTCTTCGGAGGTATACTCAATGGGGGCAAAGAAGGCCACCCCTGCGTTAATGAACAACACATCGACTTTCCCCAACGACTGATGAATATCCGCCACCAGCTCATCAATCTGCCCCAACTTGGATTGATCCGTCAATTTATATTGTACACCCAGCTCAATCGCTGCTTTCTCTAACGCGACTTCTCGTTTCCCCGTGATTACCACTGTAGCCCCTTGTGCTTTGAATTCTTTGGCGGTGGCATAGCCAATCCCACTATTACCGCCGGTAATCACCACCACTTTGTTGTTGAATGTTTCCATGTTGCCTTGAATAAAGTAAGGCGTAAAAGTGGCGCTATAGTAGTGTATATTTGTTACTAATTACAGAAAGGATACTAGTTACATTTAGGATAGTACATGAAGGATCATTCAGATTTAGCCTGCACCAATGTGCATTCGGCCATTCAGGACACGCTGTATGTGGTCAATGGGAAATGGAAGTTGTTGCTACTTTCCATCTTGATTAATGAAGGCACCAAGCGATTTGGTGAACTGGCCAGGGCCTCGGGCATTTCGCCGCGAATCTTATCCAAGGAATTACACGAACTGGAACTCAACCAATTAGTGAGTCGGCAAGTATGCCCAACCAAACCGGTCACGGTGGAATATTCGGCCACCCCTTATGCGGGCACGCTGAAGGAAGTGATTGATGCGATGATTCGGTGGGGCCAGCGCCACAAACAAAAGCTGGTTCGGAGCTAATTGCTTTGGGCGAGCAACTGGCTGGGGTTGAACTCAGCTATCTCTTGTCTCATT
>NZ_FOLQ01000005.1:4080-25183 GCF_900112365.1 Spirosoma endophyticum
CCCGACGAGAAACTTTTCGAGCAGGCGGAGTTTGTGGGGGGTAAAATTCCCAACTGGCGGTATCTGTACGCAATGGACAATCACATTATCCACCATCGCGGGCAGTGCATGGTTTACCTTCGGCTGAAGGGCGTAACACCCGAAGGCTACCTGGGCTGGTAGTCAATGGGTCCGTGTCAGTACTTATTGGGATAAGCATGTCATTGACCAGTTTTAACGAATGAATGACCAGTTGGTACAGGTCTGGGCGTGCAGTGTAGGTATGCTACTTAAATTTTGGACGACTATCATAAATTAGTACATTCTCAAAATACCCTCCAATTAAGCTATTGATTTGAGTAAGCAAATGGCTATAAGCCATTTGCGTTGATAACTTGTGACTACCGTTAATCGGGCGCAAAACTCAATTGGGTTTGACTCGTCTTTGCCAGCCTAGCGCTACAAATTCAGCGCCTATCCCCTTACTTTTTATGGAGGAAGTATCCGCGTTACTTGAGCGTCCCTTAACTTGTGTCCGCTTCCTCGTTGGCTCACCTCCCTGCGTTGACAACCATAACTTATCCATATGCTAAAACGGCTCTTTTCGCTCCTAACCCCTTTATGGCTGCTGATGGCCTGGCTAGACGCGTCCGCCCAACATGCGGCCGCGGCGCTCCCGGTTGACAAACTCTCCTTTCAGATTGACAGCCTTCAGAAAGCCCATCACATACCGGGACTTCAGGTTTTGATCTTTACCAAAGACTCCCTGCTTTATCAACGTAATGCCGGGCTGAGGAACCTCAAGACCAAGACGCCCGTTACCGCCCAAACACTCTTCCCGGTGGCCTCCATTACCAAGAGCCTGGTCGCCGTGGCCACCCTGATGCTGGTTCAACAGGGAAAACTGGCCCTTACCGACGAGGTGAAAAAACTGGTTCCCGACATTCCAATCGACAATCCCTGGCAAACCACTGACCCCGTCCGCATCGCTTACTTGCTGGAACACACCGCGGGCTTTGACGACTGGTCCATGAAAGCCTACGCCTATAACAACCCCACCATTTCCCTCCAGGAAGGCTTCACCATTGACCCACAAGCCCGGCGGACCCGGTGGCGCCCTGGTACGTTTATGGCCTACAGCAACGCGGCGCCACCCGTGGTCGCCCGCATCATTGAAACCAAAACGGGGCATGAATTTGAGTCTTTCGTGCGCCAGCGCATCTTTACCCCCCTGGGCATGAAGCGGGCCACCTTTCACCGGGACGGGGCGGCCCTGACCGACCTGGCGACGGGTTACGTGGGCAAGGACCAGCAGGAAGCGCCCTACTGGTACCTGCTGGCCAGACCGTCGGGGGGTCTTAACATCTCGGCTTTGGAGTTGATGCCCTTTGTCCAGATGCTGATGGGGCGGGGCTCCTTCCAGGGGCAACAACTGCTGTCACCGGCCTTGGTGGATCGGATGGAAACGCCAACCACGTCCTTAGCCAACCGGGCGGGTAGTCAACAGGGGTATGGCCTCCATAACTTCATTACGGCTTACCAGGGCCATCTGCTGCATGGGCATGACGGAGCGGGCATTGGTTTACGAGCGCACTATCTCTACCAGTCGGGTCTCAACCGGGGCATTATCTTCCTGATCAACACCGACGGTCCAGCCTTCTTCAAGCTCCGAGATGCTATTTTAAAGCTGGTCCTGCAAGACATCCCCGCACAACTCCCCCCGGAATACCCCTTGTCAGCGGCTCAAAAACAAACCTGGCTTGGCTATTACCGGCCAAGTCATTTTCGGATCGCTAAAACGGGCTGGTTTCTGGGTTTGACGGATCTGCTGCGTATTTCCGAGGAAGAAGGCAAGCTGGTGTTTTATGATGGGTTGGGCAGTAACCCGGTACGGCTGCGTCCCATTGGGGCCCATCGGGCACTGCGGCTGGAAAAACAGGGCTACACCCCGGAGCTAACCCTGGTGCAGGATGATCGTCACGAAGCCGTGTTAGTTCGCGCCTTTGGGGCGGGTATCCAGGCGAACACGGCCACCAAAACCTCGGCATTGGGTGCCTGGTTGCCCGTAGCGCTGGGCCATGTATGCTTACTGATAATTGGCCTTTGCGTTTTGCTGGGTTTTGGCTGGCTTGGCCGCGGGGTCTGGCTATGGCGAAAAGGCCGTCGGCTGAGTGCGCTGCCGGTTCGAATCAGTTTGTTTGTGTATGGACTCAGCTATGTGGTGATGCTCATCCTACTAAATGGGGAGGGCAATCATCTGGGTGTGGTTTCACCCCAGTCGATGACGGTCTTTGTCACCTCAGTACTGGGTCCGCTGGCCGCCTTGGGGGCTTTGGCTAGCCTGCTGGGCAGATACAAGCAGATTTCAGGTCGGTTTGACTGGCTGTTTATGAGTGTGGCGACCAGTTCAGCTATGGTAGTTGTGGGTTACCTGGGCGTTTGGGGCCTGATTGGCTTTCAGACCTGGGCCTAAGTTCATTGATTCACGTTCCCGTCCATCCGTATCCGTACGCGACGAATTGTATTTGACAGGTATTAAAGAAATACTGTCTTACATAAACGCTCCATTTCGCGAGAAGCTGATTTTCTAGTCGTGACCGCATACACCCATTTCTACGTTGGCTGCTGCATTTGTTCGATAGCGACCCATCCTTCTGGCGTGATGCCCATGATCTCGGTGACAACGCCCAACACTTGGTAGGTGTTGAAGAAAGCCATCCGCGCAATGGGATGGTCGACTTGGCTAATGAGTTCATAACCTTGTTGGCGCAATTCGCTGGTGACTCTGTCAAAATCGCCAACGGGCAAACGGTAGGCCAGATGCTGAGTGCCGCCGGCCGGATAGTGGGCGAGGTAGTCATGGAACATGCTTTGGCCCGAAACACGCTGGATGAGTTCGATGAATACGCCTCCGTTATAGGTCTGGGTGGTCAGCCATTCACCGCCTACGACCTGGCCGTAATAGGTCATGCTCAGATCCTGAGCGCGAACCTGTTCAGGCTTAGGAAAGCCAGCGATGCCTAAAACGTTGGTCAGGAATTTTACCGTAGCGTGAATATCGGGGACTACCCAGCCAATTTGGGCCAGTTCAAGTCCGGCCATGGGGTTATTGATGCTATTCATAGTTGTTTGCCGTTCGGTTCTTGGTGGGACAACGTTAAACGGGACAGATTTCTCACCTCAGCGGTATTAGCGCCAGTTAGGAGGGCCATTGGCGACTACTTTAGGCGTTGTGCAACCCCCACGCCCCATTTGTTGATGTTTCATTGAATCATGTCAGAATTAAAGCTACTGCTGAAAGGTATTGGTCACCAGTTCCGTATCCATATACTCATTGATCGCCCGTAGTTTACCATCTCCCATACAACATACCCAGCAGTAGCGATTGTTATACAGCTTGCCATCAGGCGTCATGTTATTACCCATTGCTTCGACCACCACGTACTCCCCTTCCGCTATAATATGCCTAGCAGTCGCCTTATAAGGGGGACGCAAAGTCGTCTTCACCGACCCTCATAGCTCATTCACTACGGCCTGTTTTCCCTGAAAGGTCTTTGCCCATTGACCACTGCCCATCCACCTCCATTGCATATCCTAGGCCATCGCGTCCAGAAAGGGCTGATCATTGCCCTTGGCTAATTCAGAGAAAATCTTTTCCAACAATTGTTTATTCTCAACGGCGCTCATAATGGATCAATGAATAGCGTAAAAGGCGATAAGTGATGACCAGACAATGGGTACAGCTTAAGGGGCCTTTTCTAGGTGGTTATTGAGCCGCATAATGCAGCGTCACTACCCCGAAGCGAGCGTTTTTGAGGCTAATAACCTCAACTTATTGATGGGGGAAGAGCTGTCAAATAGCCGGATCCCTGCCCCAAGCAGGACCGGATGCAGCGTTAACTTGTATTCATCAATCAGGCCCAGATTCATGAAACTTTTGGCTAGGCCAGGGCTGCCGAAAATCACCAGGTCTTTGCCGGGTTGCTGTTTGAGTTGGGTGATCTGATCAACTACGTTGTCTTTGATCAACCTCGTGTTAAGCCAGTCCACACTGGGCAGGGTAGTGGAAAAAACGATTTTGGGAATCTGCTCCACCCATCGGGCATGGTCAAGTTCGGGTTGGCTGGCCGTTGGATCGGCTAGAACGGTAGGCCAGTAGCCTGCCATTAACTGATAGGTACGCTTGCCATAAATCGACGTGCCTACGGTTTTTACCAGTTCATCGGCGAATTGTTGGAGCTCCTGATTGTAGGATAAGAAACCCAAGTCGCCGTGGCTGTCGGCGGCAAAGCCATCTAGGGAGATGTGGGCGAATACAACTAACTTTCTCATCTTGTTGATTGACGGTCACAAAGCTAGGACTGCTTTAGGAAAGGAACCCATGCGGAATGCGACAAATCAAGGGGGCTATTAAGCCATTTTACTGGTCAGTGAGCCAACTGTTTGATGTTAGCACTCGATGAGGTTTGGTGTTGCCTCTACCTCTCTTCTATGAGGCAAAGTTGGTTGCTTCACTGGGGACTCTTTTCAACGGCTTTCTCAAAAAAGGCTGACTTTAATATCTGACCAGTGGTCCGCCACCGCGGCTCAATCCGTATGATACGGATTGAAAAAACTTGATCTATGTTGTCACAAAACGAGTGGTAGCCGGTCTTAGCTTAAAACGCTAACGCCAATGGATACCCCGTTTCTGACTCCTATTGAAAAGCCCAAGAGCTTACTCTGGAAACTACTTTATTTCTTCACCCGAAAACGCTTCGGTAAAGTCGTCACCCCCCTGAAAGTGATGGCCGTTCGGCTCCCCGTCGCCTTTGGCTCGTTCTCCGGTAAAATTGCCCAGCTCGACAAAAAGCTCAAACTTCCTGCCGAAACGGTTATGCTGGTTCGGGAACGGGTGGCTCAACTCAATGTTTGCCTTTTCTGTATCGATATGGGCCGGGCTTACTCCATCATGGCCGCCATGAATCAGGCTAAGTTTGATGCCTTACCTGACTATGCTCGCAGTTCACTATTTTCGGAAAAAGAAAAGGTGTTGCTCGATTTTGTCACCCGACTAACCCGGGACCGCCAGATGGAAACCGAGCTGTTCGCTAAATTGGCGCAGCATTATGACGAGCGCTCAATCTGTGAGATTGTCTGGATTGTAGCCTCTGAATTTTACTACAACATGGGTAATATTGGTCTCAATATTCACTCCGACATGATCTGTGAAATAGCGCAGAAAAAAGCCATTCCTGATGCTACTGAAGTAGCCGCTACGGTGTAAATAAAATAACTGGCCCTGTTGCCCATCGTTTAACTGCTTATGGTGATCACAACGCAAATCCTTCAGCTCCGTCCTTACCTGTTTCGGATTGCCTATGATATGCTGGGTAGGATTGAAGAAGCGGAAGACATCGTTCAGGATGTATACGAAAAATGGATGTCGGTGGATAGCGTCAAGGATGCAAGAGCCTACCTGGGACGCATGACGATTAACAAAAGTATTAACCGGCTTCAGGAGCTAAAGAAGCAACAGGAAAGCTACCCAGGTCCCTGGCTACCCGAACCCTATATCACTCTGGATGCGGAACAACCGCCGACCCTAGAATACGGCCTGCTGTTTCTCTTGGAACGGCTTAATCCGATGGAACGAGCGGTATTTATCCTGCGGGAAAGCTTTTCGGAAGATTACCGTAGTATCGCTCAACTCACCGGCTTCTCGGCCGACAACTGCCGCCAGCTGTTGCACCGGGCGCGGACAAAACTGACTTGTGACAAACCTCAGTTAGTAGAGCCCGCGACCCAGCTTGCCCTTACGCAGGCGTTCTTGGTGGCTTTACAGCAGCAGGATCGCGATTCACTCAATGAGTTACTTCGATCCGATATTGACTTATTCAGCGATGGAGGAGGCAAACGGGCCGCTGGCCTCAAGCCCCTGTTTGGTCTTCAGAAGGTGTTACGTTTTTTGTTAGGTGTGATGCAGTTGGCAGAAAATCAGGGTGAAGGATATGTCCACCGACCCGCTTTTGTCAATGGGCAACCTGGTTCCCTGATTTTTCACCGAAACACCGGTGAGCTGGACTCGATGACCTACATTGGTTGTAATGCTACTCAAATCACTCGCTTGTTATACATGCGCAATCCCGATAAACTACACATTCGAGCTGGCCTCTCCTAATGGCTATTTCGCTTACAGTAGGAAACGGGACAAATCTATCCCGTTCTCATTAAACCCTCCCACAGGAGACGAAAGTGTGCCTAAAATTCGGGCGTTTCATTCGACATTGTCTACTTTTCGTACTTCCTAGAATAGTACAAACAGTAGCATGACGCCAAGACAACACGAACACTCGTAGTGTATACCACCTGCTTGCATTTTAACCCCGCTTCGCACAGGAATAGAAAATCCTTTTTTTAATCTCAGTTGCGGTAATTATTTAAATAGAATGTCTGTAATACAGATAGAATGACATTATCCTGCTTCAATGCTGGTAAGGTTGGATCACCAATGAAGGGAACTTGATCTTTTATACGGCCAAGCTCATTAGTTGATAAACTTATATAACCCATTGACCACTCGGAAAAGGAGCGTTTCTCGATCGGATGACTGAAGAACTGGATAATGCTGGTATGCCGAGGGTCTTGTCTAATCGTATTGTACAACGTTTTCACTTGTTCTTCCTCCCCTTCCAAGACTTGGATGATAGACCCATTGAAGTACAGCATAACCCCCGTAATGCCTAACAAGCTGTTGCTTTGTCGACTGTGTTCCAGGATGCTGGTTAATTGTACTTCGGAAAATAATCCTTTTGACGCACTGATGTACACAATACAATATTCCATTTGACTTCACGAACGTATCGTAAGATGGTTTTACAAAAGATAATAGATACAGGCAAAAATAGTAAATAAATATTTATAAAAACTTAAAAATGGTTACAAATAAGATTTAAAAGTAGAAGCTCCGAAGTTTGAAAAAGGATCGAGAACGTTTGGTACTTTACTTCCTAAAGTACCAAACGTTCAGGTAGCTGAGAAGCTATTAAAAGATTATTGACTTAATCTCGTATTACGCTCCTACACGAAACACAATACTTCAATCAGTAACTGCCGGGTGCTTGAAAGTAGAATGTCCAGAAATTATGTAAAATGCGACTGAACACTTGATATAAGCTGAAACTAACTAATGATCTCGGCACCCGTACGGCAACCAGGCCCGTCTTTAGCTGTTATGGGATTATGAAGTGAGCAAACGTAGACAACAAACAGGAAGTCGAAAGGAGCGAAAATTAAAAAAGCCTGAACCATTAGGGTCCAGGCATAGAGGAAGGAAATCGAATAGGCTGATAGTTGCTGGCTGAGCAGCTTGATCAGAGATACTATCACAAAGCTAGTTATTCGGACTTTTGTCTATTTTCTAAAGTAGTGAACGGCGGAGAATTGGTAGTGAACGACAAAGATTGATTGATAAAGCTGTTTTCTGAGTGGCGTATGGCATCTGGATAAGGATGCGGTAACGCCTTCTCTAGTGAAATAATTCTTTACTTATTAATACCCAGACGTGCAAACCGAGGGTAAGCTCATTGTCTTGCCTAATCAATACCTTACTAACCATATGTTACCGAATATTATTTAAATTGACCAAGAATCTACATTTAATAATCACTATTACTAATTAGTAAATAAATAGTTTTAACAAAATACGTATAAATCTATTTAATACATTTTGATCAACTAGATTATATGAACTTGCTGTCTATATATCCCCCCCTTGGTATGTACCAGTATACATACCCAACTTTTACAGACGCTCCTCAACAGATCTGTATCCATTTCCTGACTCCGGACCAGAAGGAAGCCTTCTTAAGCTATCCTAATCACCCAAAACCCAAAGCGGCCCAGCTTGTCGACATCAGGTGGTTCGAGTCAGTTGAGTTGGTCAAGCTGGATGGCCAACCTCAGCTGATGCACTTTTTAGAGAATATACTTCCCAGCTGGTTCAATAAGCCTTCGGCGAACATGATCCCACTTGAATCCATCGCCAATGAGCGGACAAAGTATGGGGTCAATGTACTAAGTATTGCTTTTGGTTAGCCTGCGCTCATAGTTACAATTTAAGACATAATTGTGCTAATCCTTATCCATAAAGATTTTTGGCGTCTGGCTGATTGACAAGGCTAAATAATGGGTGCCTGACTAGCTTTAGGGGAGTTGGGAGATTGTGTCAGCCATCGGTGGCTTAACCTTCCTTAACCAATAGCGTCTATGTTACCCTCACCAGCTTGGCTAATTAGGTAGCCATCTGCTCTGCAATTTGTGTTACTATGTGTGTTACTACGTAGGAATTATTATCTCTTAGGAGGTAATGAAGATTAATTATTTTAAAACATTAGTGACCTTAATGAACTTAAAGAGTCTAATAACTTAAATATGATGATTTACTCAACCTGTTCATGGAAAAACTACAGCGCAACCGAGCTGACACCTCCCAACGTATTGTAGACGCTTTAGAACAACTATTAGCTCAGAAAGGCTTGCCAGGGGTTGGTATAGGGGCTATTGCCGAGAAAGCTAATGTCAGTAAAGTGCTTATATACCGGTATTTTGGTGGCCTGGAAGGATTATTGGAATACTATGTCAAGATGGGCCGTATCGTCCCTCATTACGACCCCGCCTGGCTGGACCAGATTCAGCCCACTAGCCCCGCAGCCTTAGCGCCTATCTGGTCAGGTCAGGCCTTACAACTTTTTCGGCGGATGCGGGCCTCCCGGGCTTCCCGAGAGTTGCTTAAGGCTGCCGTCACCGAAAAAGAGCCACTGGCTGAAACCATCAGCACCAGTCTGGATGCTGAGTTGACCCGGCTAACCCAGCAACTGGCCTTCCTTGAGGGCGGTGATCACCAGGCGATCTCGGCCGTGATACTGGGTGCGCTATCATTTCTGACCATCCAGGCGCAGAACGACCGGACAATGATGGGCATCGACCTGCGTAGCGAAACAGGCTGGAGCCGCCTTGAAGAGGCCGTCAAAGGGATTTATAAAGCTTTAGCCAAACAGGCATTAGATTCCCCTAAAATCCGATTAACGCTTAAAGCCGATCAGGCTGTGGTTAGTGCTTGGTAATAAAGTTTTTAAGCCCTGCCATATGCTGGAATCGGTCGCCAACTTGCAACCGGCTTGATATACCCCTTAGCCACATCTCATTAGGTGTGGCTTTTTTGCGGTTAATTTTTACTTATGAAGGGACTTGGTTTTTCCTCAAATGAGTGGCGTTGCGGACTAAAGTAGTCGGCCCGGTTAAAGTGACCGGGCCTAACCAATCCAGTCGTGTACCACCACCCTGTCCTGGCTAGACCTATAACTATTTGTAAGCAAAAAAGGATAAAACAGGATTGAAAAAGGGTAGCAATTGGTCCGATTTTAATGAATCTCTCTTATCTGAACTTGCTCCCTTTTAGTGGACATAAAAATTAAGGAACAATGTCCCGTTCCACGTCGGTGGGGACCGCGTTCTGAGAAAGAGGGTGCACTCAGCAAAGAGCCAAATTATAGGTGTGTAATCATCTTGTGAACCCCTCAATAAATGAATGACTAGTAGGACTAACCATCCCAGTAGAGCTGATGGTAAAAATCGTTTGCTCAACGATAGCATTCCTTTATGAAAATTGAGTAAGTAGGGGTCGGCTATCCAGCAAGCAAAAAGACCGTCTAGCTATTACTGAGACCTCGTTCTACTTAAGGCCAGATAACCCCACAAACCCCTCCGCTCAGGCGCTTCGAGGACTTGTCTCCCTACACCTAGTGCCGACTATAACTCAGCAACGCTTCCAGACTGTGCATTGCTTGAACCGAGGTCTGCAGGCCATGACCCATCCGGGGTAGCACCGTCACACTGCCCAACGAAGGCAAATACCGACGCGCCCGCTCCAGGGTCGCCTGATACGGGAAGAAACGATCCTGAGCCCCTAACAACATATCAAACCGGGGGGCTACCCGGCCTAACTCCTGTTTAGCCAGCGGTGGACTCCACCACGAACTAAACTCAAACGTATCCAGCGCATGCCGATGAAAGGCTATCAGCAACTGCTCCGCCTGATCAGGCAGTGGCGGATCTAAATGACTATACACCGCCTGCCGCAGAAACGTCCGTAGCGCGTCCGTCTGGGGCGATGAGGCGGCTAACTGGTAGTAGCGCAACAGCGAAAAAGACAGGCGCATGGGCTGAAACCCATCCGGATTAATTAAGATGGCTTGCTGGATGCGCTTGTCCTGAACCCCTAAAAGTGAGCCAGTGAAAAGTAGAGTAAAAAAAACTAACTTTCACAGGTTTATAAAAGGGAAATGAAAGCAGCACGATTCACCGAATCGCAGATTGTGGCGATTCTCAAACAGCAGGACAGCGGACAAACCGCTCCGGCGGCCCGGCGTCGCTCAAATCAGCCGGGAGCACGGCATTAGTGAAGCCACCTTTTACGGATGGAAAGCCAAATTCGGCGGTATGCAGGCTTCAGAAGTCAAACGGTTAAAAGACCTCGAAGAAGAAAATCGGCGACTCAAGAACGGGGCCGCCCGCGCGGATGTATGCCGAACTAAGTTTGCAAAACGATATCTTCAAAGAGGCCTTGCAAAAAAAGTGGTAGGGCCTACCGAGCGCAGAGCGTTGACCAAGTGGGTGATAACTGAAAAGAAGATCAGTCAACGCAAAGCCTGCCGTTGGGTAGGTCTCAGTCGTAACGCCTTGGTGGAACCAGTGGCTGTTAGTGAAAAAGATAAGGAGTTGCAAGGCCGGATCAAACAGCTAGCCAATCGCTATAAGCATTGGGGCTTGTTAAAGATTCACCGCAAATTGCGTAAGCAAGGTGAAATGGCTAATCATAAGCGGGTTAGACGCTTGTATCGACTGAGCGGGTTCAATTTACCACGTAAGTTAAAAAAGAGGTTACCTGAGGCCGTCCGGCAACCCTTGACCAAAGCGACAGCTTGTAACCAGTGCTGGTCGCTGGACTTTACGTCCGATAGCCTAACCGACGGCCGTAAATTTCGGACGCTGAATGTGATTGACGATTATAACCGGGAAGCCTTAGGTGTCGAAGTAGATTATTCTCTACCCGCCCAGCGAGTCACTCGGCTACTGGATCGGTTAGTGGACCGCTCCGGCAAACCGGAGCGGTTAAGGAGTGATAATGGCCCTGAGTTTATCAGTCAGGCTTTGCAGGATTGGTGTGCAGATAAGGAAGTAGTTCTACATTGGATCGAGCCGGGTAAACCGACTCAGAATGCCTACATCGAACGCTTCAATGGTACGTTCCGTCGAGAAGTGTTAAATGCCAATATGTTTAGGAGTCTGGCGCATGTGCGCCGAACGGTGGATGAGTGGTTGGTCGAATATAATACGGAGCGACCTCATCAGTCATTGAAGTTTATGACGCCAGTCGAATACCGGCAGGCGGCTTAAACTCCAGTTAAAACTGGCTCACAAAAGGGGGTAAGGACAGAACCGTGACCGTGGAGGGAAGCTCAACCAAACTAGCTGATGTGCTAATCTCCATTAATGGCACTTCGTTCGGCACTTATTCCGATGCCAATGGTCAGTATAGGGTCAAACTTTCACCCGGTGAACAGCAACTTGTCGTTAGCGCGATTGGCTATCTTCCTCGCGAGGTACACGTTGATGACCAACAGGTAATAAATATCAGTCTACAACTTGATCCCCTCACTTTACCTGAGCTAAAGGTGACAGGCTATATTGTGCCGCAATATTCACGACGCATGAAGAAAGCTCTACGAAAGCGTCAGAGACAGCCGACAACTCACTTTGAAGTAGATTCCTTATTGCTCAATAAATAGGGAGTACAGGCAACTACTTAACATAAGCGCAGTGGCTGTTGCAAAAGTCTGACTGGATTCTAAACGCCTAGCTAACCCCCTTGTTTTCGGTGGAAAAACCATCCCTAAAGTGGCCTCTCTGCGGGGTAGCCAATGGCCGATAAGACTTTTGCAACAGCCACTAAGATTATGTAAAGGGAGTATTCCATTGTGGAATGTAGTATACTTTCCATCTATTTATCGGAAATGATCAATTCTGTAGAGTATGCATGAGCAATCTGCCCAGTCGAATACCGGCAGGCGGCTTAAACTCCAGTTAAAACTGGCTCACAAAAGGGGGTAAGGACAGAACGAGTTGGTCAAGTGTTGTGAGATCGGCTTCCGACAGCACAAACGGTTTAGCGATTTGTCCCATGTCGGAAAGATAACTATTTTTATCTAACCATTAAATTGGAAGAGTACTAGTTCCTGCTTAATAAATTGTAAGAAATTCGTTGCGCCTCCGGTCCTGGCTGCTTTTCCACCAATCCTAGGGAAGGCAGTAGGGGTAAAATCTAGGGTCCGATTGGTATTGTGAATAGCCACAATAATCATTGACGGCAGTCGGGCTTTCTCTGGATTAGATAGAAACTCCATCATCTCAGCTACATACCCGAAATGGCTTCCTCCATCCAGTAGATATAATACTGGGTAGGCGTTAGATGACCCCTCATAGCCAGTGGGCAAGTGAATCCATATTGGTCTTTGCTCCTGCAAAATCTGGGAGGACAGGGTCAACGACTTTTGATTCGGTTTGGAAGCGGTTCATTAACCTGGGCTAATATGTGATGCGCTAAAAAGCATAAGATTACGCCAACGATTGATGGTATTGACCTTATAATACTTTTAGGTTTCATCCTTTAAATAATGTCTTACTGGTGTATAATTTCTCGTATGTGCTAGCTAAAGCAGGCGAAGTCAGACTACATACTTGTACATTATCTATCTCAAGTAATGCTCCTTTCGCCAGATATTTGGTCGCTTTTTTCTTGGTAAGTGACACTTGATCCACCCCAGTCCTTTTCGGTATAGTATCCGTCTATAACTGTTAAGCCCGCACATCGAATTCTGAAGTGATAGTAAATAAAAAAGCCATACCTAGTGGGTATGGCTTTGAACAAGAATTCCTGCTCACTTTAGGCCGCCCCACCGAGCTGACTTAAAATCTGTTTAGTTAAGGCAACGTGTTCTTTAAACACGGCCAGGGCTAAGGTCGCCAAGTGCCGCGTCTGACTTTCAGCCGGACTGGTTTTACCCATCGAGTTCTTGAGGTAATTTTGAGCTAGATCCCGCAGAAACTCATGGTTCTCGAGTTGTGCCTGAATATAAGCTTTGTCAAAAGCAGCCCCCGTCGTTGTCTTGATTTTGGCCAGCGTAGCCTGAGCCTTAGCATTCATGGACGGTACTGGAGTGCCCAAGTCTTTAAGCACAGAGGTTACCGCCTTGGCTTCTTCCAATTCAAAGCCCGCAAACTCCTTGGCATATTTGTTGGTGGCTTTGCCCACGGCAATCTGGCTGGTGACCAGCGAAAGCTCCGCGGGACCAATCACGCCCTGACGAAATTCTTTTTCCGTAGCCGCCGTAGGCGAAGCTTGTAAAGGAGTGGCCGCTTCTGATGTGAGTGACGTGAACAGGGAGGCCATTAAAGGCATGCCAGCACTTAGGGCTAGCGTACTGGTTACCGACCTTTTAAAGAACTCTCGGCGGGGTGTTGTCTGAGTAGGTTTCATAGTCATCAGTTTGGATGAATTTGGTAAAAAGTATACAAGGTATAGAAACGGACCTGAACATATACGGTTGGTCGTCTCTTTTAGATCTATGGTATACGAGCCATAATCTGACACGTACTATTTAGAACCATCCATTGGGGGACTATGAGTAACTCAACCGCCCGGCGGCCTCGGACGGTACTCAGCGTTTTTTGATCTGTATTCACTACCTGGACTTGCTATCTTTTTTAGGACGGTCAGAGAATGTCCAAATCATATGCTTGTAATAATCTCTTAATACGCTCCCGTGCGAGACGAATGAGCGTTCATGTATCTGCTTCAAAATGGGGGCGTCTTGTGAGTTAATTAAAAGGATTTGTATTGCACACCATCGCAAGCATTAATCCTCCAGCCGTAACCATAGGGCTGGACGAATACCACCACCATCTCTGGGCCTGCCGAAAACGCCATTGCCACGCACATAAATATGGCCATGTTTGGTAATACTCGCACCCGTTCGTCCGTAATAACCCGGCGAACGAAGCCGCCACCCAAGCAAGTCGGTACCGTAGCGGGCTTGTCGATTAATGTTGTTTGGGTCGTCAATGAGCCAAGTTTGCCCCCCTTTATGATTCAGCTTTGCCTGGCTATCGCCAAAATACCGGCAAGCCTCTTGCAGGCTAAGTAAGAATAGGTGGTCGGTGGTATCTGGACCCCCTGCTGTATTGAACCACGGGTTGTCAATATTCTTATTTGTCACCTGAATGATTTTTGCTTGCTCCTGGGGGCTAAATGAACGGAAGAATTCCTGATTGAGGTATTGCCTCAAGGCACAATCTGCCCAAGTTATATTGACAAACTGTTGATGATACCAGCGCAGCTCCACGATATCTTGGGTAATAATCAGCGCTCTTTGCCCCTCTTCAATGGCAAGTACCCGCCATGTGAACAGGCCAAAGCTGACTAGGTCGTGTTTTATCATTCTTACCATGCCTGTTTGGCTAGCACTCTATTCAAAGCAGCCCTATAACGCTCCCCCTTGTGACAAAGGAGTCTGTAACTTAATTTAATCGTAGGCCGAAATCGTGACGTTTATCCACTACGCGCTTGATGAGCCCAAGCTGGCCACAGTGGTACATGGTGTGCTTAATATTCCAATCAATGGCCTCTCGTTTGGTGGTGGCGATGGGGTGAGCCGTTGGGGTTGGTTCCAATGGATCATCTAGTTCCGAAGCCTGCAGCGTCGCCAGAATCGCTAGCGACTTTTGTTGCATGAGGAGTAAATGCTTTTCCAATTTTGCTGAATCTACTTTGCCTAGGGATTGCACAGGGACGGCTACGGTGAACCACTCACTGTAGTCTCGGATGGGAAGTTGCTGGAGGATATCCATTTGATGGCCCCGAATCACCATAATGGAATGGAAATAGTGACTGATAATCAAATGACCAATCTGCCAAACAATACTTGACTCTAGGGTTGGAGGAATGATGGTCCACTTATCGCGCGGCACGGTCTCCACCAGCTTATTAATCCATTGATAGGCATTGGCGGTTTGGTCAATCAACATCTGGGTTTCAGTCATCCGAAGCGAGCGAGTTTAACGTAGCCGAAAAGCTATTATTTTCTAGTTGGCTAAGTTATGGTAACTAGGTGAAAAGATAGCGTGAGCCCATTTAGGAATGCCGCTTTTGACGGGTTGACATGAATGGTTTATTCTAAACGTTTCTCGCTAAATCGATCCCATACGAGACAAAATCACTTTCTGTTAACAGCCCTACCAGGACGCTTAAATAAACAATTTAAAGTAGCAAAAGAGGCTGATTGCTCTTTTAACGTGGTAAACCTCAAGCGCTAAATCGTCATCAACCAGCCTGGATTCACATGCTACTTTTCTGCGATGAAAACCATTTATTGGATAGTTATAACTGCGCTGCTCATCGGCGCATGGATCGCACGGGGGGCGGCTACCAGTTCGCCACCAGCCGCTGCCAAACCCAACGTAGTGTTCATCCTGACCGACGACCAGGGTTGGGGCGACCTAAGTCTCCATGGGAATCGCTGGGTGGAAACGCCCACCCTCGACCGGCTAGCCAACAGCGGAGCCCAGTTCGAGCGGTTTTTTGTCAGCCCGCTTTGTGCCCCCACCCGCGCCAGCCTGCTCACGGGTCGCTACCACCTGCGCACCGGAACGGTTTCGGTCACCCAGGGCTGGGAACGCATGCGGAGCACTGAACTCACCCTGGCCGAGGTCTTCCGCCAGAACGGCTATGCCACCGGCTGTTTTGGCAAATGGCACAACGGTGAACATGCGCCTGAAGATCCCAATGGGCAGGGATTTGATGAGTTTCTGGGCTTTTGCGGGGGCCACTGGAATAACTACTTCGATACCGACTTGCAGCATAACGACCGTATGGTGTCCACCCACGGATTTATCACCGACGTACTGACCGATGCGGCGCTGACCTTTATGAGTCAGCATAAGACCCGCCCTTTCTTCTGTTATGTGCCCTTCAATGCCCCCCACAGCCCCCACCAGGTGGCCGACCGGTATTTTGATAAGTACAAGGCTAAAGGCTTGGACGATGAGCAAGCCAGTATCTACGGCATGGTTGAAAACGTGGATGATAACGTGAAACGGCTGTTGGCAAGACTAGACCAGCTGGGTTTGACCCAAAACACAATTGTTGTCTTTGCAACCGACAATGGCCCCAACGGCCACCGCTTCAATGGGAAGATGAAGGGCATCAAAGGATCGGTCGACGAAGGTGGCGTGCGCGTGCCGCTGTTCGTGCGATGGCCGGGAAAGATACGACCCCAAACCTGGATTCGGCCTAATACCGCTCACATCGATCTATTACCGACGCTAGTCGTCTTGTGTAGTTTGCGCTTCGTACCCCTCAACCCCATCGATGGCCGCAGTCTGGCGGGTAATCTGTTGGGCCAGACCGATACGCTGCCTGATCGCATGCTGTTCACGCACGTTGGCGGGATGAGCGCGGGTGGGCTTCCTGCTGAGCCAGGTTCTATTCGAACTTCTCAGTACCGGTTGGTACTAGAAAAAGAGCAGACCCGCTTGTACGATATGCTGGGCGATCCTTCGCAGTCGACGGATCTGGCCGCTGGGCAGCCCCAGCAGGTACGAACACTGCAAGCGGCCTACGAGCGATGGTTTGGGGACGTGTGTCAGACGATACGCCCTTCCCGGCCTGTGCCGGTGGCCGCTCGACGAGTGTTGTTACAGGCCCCGGAAGCCCATTTTACGGGTAAGGTGCGCTATAAACAGGGCAACGGCTGGGCTAATGACTGGCTCATTAACTGGCAGTCACCCGCTGATTCAATTTGGTGGGATGTTGAAGTTGAGCGACCAGGGGTGTATCAAATGAGCCTGCAATACACCGCTGGAGAAGCCGCTCTTGGCACGCGACTGACCCTTACGGCCGGTACAAAGACGCTGCAACAAACCCTACAAACCAGTTTCGACCCGCCCCTAAAACCCAGCCCCGACCGGATTCCTCGGAAAGAAGTGTATGAAAAGCCTTGGGCCTGGCTGGGTTTAGGAAAGCTTAAGCTACCTGGTGGCCATCATCGAATTCTGTTGCAGGCAAGTTCGGTCCCGCATGGCCAAGTGGCAGATGTTAAAGCCTTATTGCTTACGGCCCTAGAGTAATCTACTAACAGAGCCTGATTAGCTGGTTTCTTGCTGAAAATAGTACTATTTGGTATGTGACTGATTGAGTTTGACAGATCGTAAAAAGCAAGTATCTCGCAAAAACGCTCCTACTTGAGATACCTCATAAAGCCATCAAGTCAATATCTTATCGCTTACACCGCACCACTGCAGCCACATTTGTTAGCAACAGGTGTCCTTCTTCTCGCAACTTGTCGTCGGTCGTTACATTCTCGTCATGGTGTCGCGAACTGGAATTAATGGTCTCGTCATCGTCATAACCCACCCATGAATTGTTTACCGTTTTCACTCGGCTTTTAAAACCTTTACCGGTTCAATTTGCCCGGCTCGAATGGTTTGGGACAGGACAGTCAGAAGCCCGACTAGGGCAACCGAAATAAAGCCTATACTTATATTGATAAGACCCAAATCAAGATAACTGCCCAGTTCTTTTCGTAGTAAATCACCACAAAACAAGCCCCCTGGAACACCAATAAGGCCGGCAAGTAGCATAAGAATGCCAAAATTCCTGGTAACTAGCCACACCAATTTTATATTGTTTGCGCCTAATATTTTTCGTATACCCAGTTCTTTCGTGCGCGTTTCTACCGAGTAACTGGCTATGCCTAAAATGCCTAAAGCCGCAATGATCATCACAATCAGGGCAGAGCCTCCCAAAATTTCCATTTCTCCACTGATTTCTCCATTGATTTCTCCTGAATAACGATACTTTTTTAGGTTATAAAGATTGGCCGTTTTCTGGGAGAAATGGTCTTTCCATACCGATTGAATGGCCTTGGTCGCTTCCACTTCTGTACTTGGCTTAATTTTTATGGTCAAGGTGGTTATTTCACTGGGCAAATACCGATAAAGTAAAGGGAGTTGTTGGCCGATAATCTCATTGGGTAGGATGCCAATGACTTGTACAGAGGCCGAGTCCAGTAAGAGATTTTGCCCCACTAGGGTCGCCGATTTAGATGCCAATAATTTTGCGGCAGCTTCATTCACCAACACATATTGCTCCGTACGTTGGGGCATATTTTTAGGAAAATTTTGCCCAGCTAGTAAGCGGATACCTTCGGTTTCAATGGTGCGTGGGTCAATACTGACGTAATTTATTGCCAGCGTTTTATCGTTTAGCGTTACCGAATCTTTACCCAGTTTAATGGGCTCATAGTACCAGTTCGTGGCCAAAATCGTTTCTACCTGGCTTAGCTGACTTATTTCATTTTGCATGTTATGATAGTTTTCACCTTTTAAATCCAGTGTCAGCACATTGGATGGCACGGTTGAGCTGATGATTGCCTTGTTTTTCCGATCATAATCGGCTACTATAATAACCAATATCATAAACAGGATGGTCACCGAAAATTGAACGACGATCAACCCTTTGTAAACAGCAACTCCCCGGAACAGCTTTATAGTCTTCATCTTACGCAAAACCTGAATAGGCTCAAACGCTGACAATAGCCAGGCCGGAAGTGCCCCGGCGACTAAGCCCGTGATCAGGGCGTAGGTTATCAAGCCTACTAGTAAGGTTATATCCCAGGAGAATGTCACATCATCCATATCGGGTATATAGTGGGCTAAAATA
Organism: Spirosoma endophyticum; assembly: GCF_900112365.1. Taxonomy (GTDB): domain Bacteria; phylum Bacteroidota; class Bacteroidia; order Cytophagales; family Spirosomataceae; genus Spirosoma; species Spirosoma endophyticum. The sequence continues at coordinate 22,877 of NZ_FOLQ01000005.1, forward strand.
GTAACACAGGGCACGGTAAAGGCCAAAGCAAACAGGGCAACCAGGGTCGATTCCATTAAAAATTGACCGATAACTTGTCCTCTTGTGGCGCCTATAGTTTTGCGAACACCTACTTCTTGCGCCCGGGAGAAAGCACGCGCCAATGCCAAACTAATATAATTGAAAGCCGCTAAAAGGGTTAACGATAGAATGATGACTAGCTGCGTTTTTACGTCTTCCCAACTCGTGCCCGCATGGGGGTTATTTTTAAGATCGATTTTTCCAGGGGTAATATCTTCGATGGGTTGTGCCAAAAATTGAAGATTGCTTTGATCCAATTTCCGATTATAGTGCTGGAGCGTTGCATTAAGTTGCTCTATATTACCGCCTAATTTTAATCGAGCATAAATGGCTGAACTCTTGAAGCCTCCCCAATCTTGTGAGATACTACTGATTGCCCCTTTTTTTTCAAGCAGTTCAGCAGCACGAATGGATAACATGGCCTCAATGGGCAGATGGGTTTCTAAAGGCGGGTCCTGGATTATTCCCCCAACGGTATAATAGCCTAAATTTTCAACTTGAACCGTATGGCCTACCACATTGGTGCTGCCAAATAGTTTCTCGGCTGTTTTTTGGGTTAACAAAAGGGTGGTGGAATTATTGGCAAGGCTTTGTGCAGTACCTGACAAGAGTTTAAAGCCAAACACATCAAAAAAAGAAGGCTCTGAAAATGTTATGTCGATAGGTACATCCCCCCTGTCGGTTTGCAGGTTATGTTTTCCGGCCAGGCGTACTTTTACCGTTTTCTCCACAAAGGAGACGCTGTCCAGTTGAGTCGCCAAGGGCAAGGGAGCGGTTGCCCAGTTGGTTTGTTCCCCCTCGGTTGTTTCCTGGGTAAGTATGCGTACGAGTTGATTGAATTTTGGATGAAAATGGTCGGTATCAAACGTGGCTTTCAGGCCGGTAAACAGAATAACACCAACGGCCATACTCAGGGACAAGCTCAGTATATTGACGACTGAAAAAAGTTTGTTTTTCCACAGGTTGCGCCAGGCGATTTTTACATAGCTGCGAATCATATCCGGATTAAGTAAAGGTGGCGAGGGGTATTCAGGGGTAAAGTAAGGGCGGGTGGTAGCCCGTCGGTTCGGGAAGGGCTCCTTTTGCCGGTTGGCCAGGCTGGCCACTCGACGCCGCAGGTAATAGGGTCGAATAACCGTCAGCGCTTCCAAGCCATACCAGAAGCGGGCTCGCCAGGAATCGCCTTGGCGGGCTCGCTGGGCAAATTGCTCGTGGAGATCTCCCTGCAACTCTTCCAGCAGATCAGGGGGCGTCAACCAACTGAGCAGGCGGTCGGCCCAGCGGGGCGGCCGGGCCGACGTTCGGCGCGGAGTCTGAGGGGTTGGGTCGGAGAAAGACTTGTTCATAGATTAGGAAAAGAAAGGGGTGGGTAAAGCCTCCCAAAATCCCATCCGGAGTTGACGCATCTCTCGAAGCACTTGCCCACCAGCTGCCGTCAGGGTGAATAAGCGTTTGCGCCGTCCACCCCGGGCCAGGGTAGCTCCACCTAATTCCGAGCCAACGAGGCCTTTTTCCTCCAGACGATACAAAACCACATGTACTCCCGTCACGGACGTGGTTCGCTGGGTGCGTTGCTTAAGTTCGTCGGCAATGGTGACGCCATAAGCTCCCGTTGGATGTTGTTGAAGCAGGGCCACGGCGAGCAAGACCAACTCTTCAAACTCGCCTAGGTAGGTTCGACTCATGCCAAATTAGCTAAGAATAAATATATTTCTTTAGCACTTGTTGAACAAATAGAGTGCCAATAATATTAAATAGTTGATTATCAGAAATATAGCCTGATTAATAGGGGTTAAATGTCCGAATTCGAACAAATGCTGTCCGGAATAGGTCACCATAAGACGTTTATATAACCTCGGATATACACATAGGAACATTCTCATAAAATGCTCCTATGTGAGACACAGGAGGATTCATGGTGCTGCTACTCAAACACGGCGTTTTTGGCGATAGACAAACTAGTTCAAGGAACTAGTTTGTCTTAGTCTGTAAAACCGTATGCCTTTAGATTTGCTCCGTGATAGGTAAGCAACAAGGTCAATGGATGGCTTTGACCCTGGCAACCAGTAGCGTAATTAATAGGCCCAGACAACCAATAAGGGCATACGAATACTGTAGGTTTGTTACCTCAGAAATATAGCCAATCGCGGGAGGGCCAAGCAGAAAACCAAAATAACTGACGCCTGAAACGAGGGCTAACGCCATGCCCGGCGCTACGGTTTTGCTCTGGCCAGCTACGGAATAAAC
>NZ_FOLQ01000005.1:25193-32551 GCF_900112365.1 Spirosoma endophyticum
ATCCATATCAACGGGATAATAGCAGGTACCATTAACGGGGCCCCAGGCTCGTTTCTCTAAACTACAGCGCAGGCAGTTGCCTGCCCATCGAGCTACCTGGCCCTGAGCCACACTGACCGATTGGGATGGTATAAGTGATGGTGTTTTTTTGGTTTGCGCTTGTGTTATCGGCAAGCTGAAGTAGACTGCCAATAGAGTTATTATGCGTATTGCTTCCATAGGTTGGTCCTGGGGTGTATCAGTATACAGATAACAACCCGTTCAGGCCAGGCTATGTTCTAAGGTCGATTCGTATAGCGCGGCATGCCAGTAGGGACCTATTTATACTGGCCCCAGCCTTTTGTCCTCAACGAATCGGTGTCTTGACGAGTCGTTTGACTCATCCCTTGGGGTCTCTACTTGGCCATTAAACCAGGAACAATGAAGAACCACTTTCACCCCGCCTGGATCAACTCATGAGTTTGCGAGCTAAAGCCCTGAATGAAGGATTGAGGAACCAGCCCAGTTGGGGTACCATGAACGCACCGCCAGTCATGGCATATCTAATGAGATAGAACTGGGCGATGCATCCGTTACCTAACTACTTGCAAATCCCCGTTATCCTGGATGCCCTTTCAAAAACTCTACTGGCTAGTTGGGAGTTGGCTTTAAAATACAACCCTGAAAAATGAATCTCGAACAAGCCCCTGGCAATCTACCCGCCGAGCCGTCTTCCTCTCAATCTCCTAAGCCCGCCCGGCCCAAACGACCTCGCATCAAGAAAACGAGCGGAAGTTTAGTTGTAAAGCCGACCTAAAGCGTTGGTTTTCACATGACTTATGTAGTTGAAATTAGGTCTAGGTTAACATAAGATAAGTTATATAACAGATTGTAGGCTACTGAAATCAGTAGTTTATGAGCCATGTCTGAGTCCTCAAGAAGGGACAAATTCTGTAACGTTTAGCCCTTTTTTTTGGTAAAATATTTCCGAGCAATGAGCCAATCGATTGAGTCTGACCACTCATTCGTGTATCAGGCGCCGATGGATAAAAACTTAACTATGGCTGTGGTGCTTTTGCCGTCTGCGTATCCCGTCCTGACGTTTTTGGCGGCTTTAATTTATCCAACCCCAGAGATCTAGCTAACTATTTATTTCGGTTCTTCACGTCTGGACGCATGCCATTTAGAAATTCAGAATGAAGTCGAAATAGCGTTTCGAGTAGCTCAGGATCGGTTATGATTAGGTCTTTTTGCCAGGGCTTTAGTTGATACTGCGCCATCACTTCATAGCCTTTGATTACCAACTCATGGGGAGCTAAGGCGCTCAACTTTTTAGCATCCTCCTGTACACCCTCCACGGCCAACTGCTGGGCCGTTTGTATTTGAAATTCGAGTTCAATCCTTGGCTAACACCCTAAAATAAGTCAATGCCAGGAGCAATCCAACTAGAATTACGTTGCCCAACTCTTAATGTCCGCTGAGGCTACAAGATAGACATCTGGCGGTTATTTTCCAAGAGAACTAAGTCAACGAATCCTGCATAAATACCTGTCAATCAGGAGTTTCCCTCCTCCCCTAGCGCCGTTAATTGCCCATTAAACTTCTCGCAGATATAAGGTGGTGATGCCCTGTCGGAGGTGAATGGGAAAGCTTTTGAGTTCTCGGTCAATGATTTTATGGTCATGGGGCACCGACTCGCTAATATACTCGGGATCAATGAAGATGATGTTGAGCCGTTCATGCACCTCATGGCCAACTCGCTCAGTGTGCTTGAGTAAGTGTTCACTACTGGTGGTCGTTTTCAGACTGGCCAGATCATCAAAATAGCGGTAGGTACAATACCAGTAGTAATATTTGTGGTGGTAATTGGAAAAGCAAGCCTGGTAGGCATGGGGCTCTTCTCTCACCCTACGCAGGAGTTCGTCCGTCTGCTTAAGTTCTTTCAACTGGCCCACGCTGAGCTGCTCCATCAGGGATCGGTTCAATAGTTCATCACGGTAATTCTTGATGTGTTGCACTACATCGGCATGGATAACCTGTCGTTCAATGGAGTATTTGTGTTTATAAAAGAAGGAGAGGGAGATAGCGGGCTTGTCGTAATTGACTAATTTAAGGTTTTTTAGGGGTTTACCAGGCCGGTTGTAGGCCTGATACTGTTTCATATACTGCTTTGGAATGAAGTAGTATTCCAGGTGGGGATCGGCTGGGGGCGAATTAGTAATCTGGTTGATGCCTGGCGAGAGGGTAATAGCCTGGGTTTTGAGGACGGTGCGCAGGCCCTCCAGGGGGGCTTCGTCATCACGTTTAATAGGTTTGCGGGGCATGAGTATAATATGAAAAAACGAATGGTTTATTTACTATAAAAGTAAATAAACCATATTACTTTTCCAATAGCTAATTATTTGTTCTATTAGTAAAATTGGGCTTATAAGATTCTAACTATCAGCGAGTTATACTAAGATAAAAATAAAGTCTTGTCCGTTTATATATAATTAAAGAGTGAGGTTTAGTCGGTCAAGTTCAAAAAGACTTGTATAAACCCAAATTTTGGTACTCACAGCCACATTTTACTATAGATATTTCCAATATTTGGCTTTTCTTGCCCAAAAAAGCGTATTTTCATTCAATTTCATTTTACATACAGGCCAAAATCATTTCGAATAGTGAGGTTTGGTAGGTGGTAGATTCATAACCCGTTACAACGTCAAGAATGAGTTATACGCCAAACACTTTAGCCGTATAAGCACCCCAGTTTTCAATCGCTTTAGATGAATTTCGTTTTTCAATTTCTAACAACTTTTTACGAATAGTCACCAAGTCAAAATTTGATAAGACTCGATCCCGCTGATCAGCTCTCAATCCAAACCGGGTTATGAGCCTCTCCCCTACTAGCGTTGCATCACTATCGATTCCAGGTAGAAATAACTCTTGTTCAAGCCTGACCCACTTAATGGTAAATGTTAAGTCTGTGATTTTTCGACCTGTCTTATGCTGACGAAATCGGACCAGTAAATCACTTCGCTGATTTATTTCGTTTACGGCTGGGTCAATAACGAAGCGAAAAAAATTGGAGATATTATACTCTTCCTTTCCAGATTCAGGATCAAATAAATTTAGCCGGTGTTTTAAATCGAGTATTGCTATTTTAAACGTGCCAATATCTTTCCATTGCGAAAACATCTCATACAACCTCTTTGCATATTTTCCCGTCATTCGCATGGCCATTTCTTTACCAAATGTGGTAAAATTTCCAGTTAGGCCCGTAAGTAAAGGACGCATGTTAGGATCAACCCGAAGACTTATTGTTCCTCTTCCATAATCATAGACAGCACTTGAAAAAGGATTTACCTGCACGAGTTGGCCATTGACATACATTTCAAAAACAACTTGCATCATTCCTTTTGTTGCCTCTTGCAGATTCCTGTAGCCATTATCAGGGTCTCTATCAAGGTCGTGCATTATATCTTGAACTTTAAAGGTATACACAGTATCATTTGTATCTTCTGGACGCACAGCAGCTTGAAGTGTATACATTAAGTTCTTTTGCAACTCGCTCATCTCGTAACGAGCCGTTGTGATGCTATTCCCTTGATAGAGCAATGTATGTACGACTTTATCACCCTTGCGTTTATTTTCAGTACGTTTACTAACTTCTGCCATAATGAATTACCGAGAGTATTTATCAACCATACAATTTCTGAAAAGTATCTGACTATTCCTGAAAGTTAAGCGCTTATAACCATATAATTCCTGAAAGTTGAATCTGACTATTTCTGAAAATAACAATACAATCTCTGAAAGTTAACGTACAATTTCTGAAAGAAGAGCTTTATAAATACCTAGTAATCAAAAAGTTATAACACGCTCAAAGAATCAAATAGTTTAATAAAAAAATGATTCACAATATTTGACTGTAGGTAATTAAAGATAAAAAATTGTGGATAAGTCTTAAGTTTTAGATAAGAAAAAGCAAAAAAGTCATCAGTAGAAATATTGTATTTTAAGCCGGATCGTACAATATCTGAAAGTTAAGTTGTAAATAATTGATAATCAAATAGTTATATACTATTTATCTGCGTACTTTTCTTTTAAATTTATCATATAATATCTGAAAGTTAGCTGACAATTATTTGTATATCAATAAGTTATAACAACCTTTTAGTTACACCAAGGCTGTTAAACCTTTAGTTATAAACTTATATAATATAATTTCTGAAACTAAATAGACAACTTACTCATAATCAGAGTATTACGATTAGAAAAATTATAATTAAGTATACTTCTTACAACAATTTTAAGAGTATGAGTTAATCATATAATTACTGAAATTTAAGCTATAAGTATCTAATAACCAATTAGTTAATTTTTATATTGATTAAACTGTTTTGATGAAGAGGTTTGAGAATAATACAATTACTGAAATTAAGCGAATAACTTACTGATAACCAAGCAATTATTGTTAGATCAGGCATATATTTTTTAATAAAATCAATAAGTTTGAGTTGAAGAATCATATAATTTCTGAAAGTTAAAGGATAAATAACTTATCATCAGTTGTTTAAATCTATAAATATTTGCAGACATCATCTCTGTAACAATATATACGTCATTAATCGTAGCATACAAAAGAGTTATAAAGATTGTTGGGTAGAAAATTATACCAGAGTTGTATTTTAATATTAAAAAAGGTATAAATTTAAGGCAAAAATTTACTCCTCTATTATGCTTACTCATGACGAGATATGCGCCTTCCTTAAGAAAAAGCCAACACTTTCTCATTCGGGATTAACTAAGGAAGCTAGCCTTCCAACCGGTACCCTAGCAAAAGCAATTAGTGGTCAGCGTAAACTAACTGAGTCTCACTTACGCGCCTTAGAGCCCATTTTAGCACAATACGGTATTGAAGAGTTTCGAAATCGTCGGGCAACAGTCATTTCTGTAGTTAACCATAAAGGGGGAGTAGGAAAAACTACTACCACAATCAATTTAGGTAAGGGGTTAGTGAACCGCCATCAATCAGTTCTGTTGATTGATATGGATTCCCAAGGAAATCTTTCCCAAAGTTTGGGCATTCATAATCCAGAGAAACAGTTATTTCAGGCGCTGACAGCAGGGATTGAGATGCCTGTACTTACTCTATCAGATTCCTTTCACCTAGTACCAAGTGATTTAGAATTATCTAGGGCAGAAGCTGAGCTTATTAAAACGCCAAGTGGAGTATTACGCTTCCGAAATGTATTAGCACCACTACTGGCTAAATACGACTATATCTTAATTGACTGCCCACCATCTTTGAATATATTTACCTATTCTGCTTTAGTAGCTTCCACAGCTGCCCTAGTTGTTCTTGAACCGGAGGCCTCAGCCGTTAAAGGAATGTATAACTTATTAGAGCTTATCACTGATATTCAGGAATCGTTCAACCCCAGATTAAAAGTTGAAGGTATCGTAATGGCTCAAGTAAATCCTCAATTAGTACTCCATCGTGAACTGATGGGTAAGGTCAGGGATAATTTGAAAGGTCAACCTTTTTTCAATACGGAAATCCGCCAGAATGTGGCTATTGCCGAATCACAGTATATAGGTAAAACTATCTTCGATTATAAGCCATCATCAACGGGTGCCACTGATTACCAATCACTAGCTGATGAGGTATTTGCAAACCATTCTTTTTAAGCTCTTCCCTTTATTATGAAACGATTTGCTACGGCTTCTGGAGAATCCCCTGTGCTACATAGAAACACTGCCAATTTAATGCAGGGTATACTAGATGAAGTAAAAGCCAGCATTACAATTCTTCCAGAGTTACAGGCACTTATTCCAGAACTTCAAGAAAGTGAATATGAGCAGTTAGAAGATAACATTCGGAAAGAAGGTTGTCGGGATTCCCTACTGATCTGGCAAACTACTCAAGGAATAATCGATGGAACTGAAAACGGTTCACCTGTCAACATATTGGTGGATGGGCATAATCGATATTCGATATGCAAAAAACACAGTATTGATTTTAAAGTCGTTCTTCGCGAATTTCTAAGCCTTCAGGCTGTTCGTGACTTTATGATTAATAACCAGTTGGGACGCCGAAATCTAACGCCTGAGCAAACATCATATCTAAGAGGACTTAAATATCGAAATGAACGACAAACTGCAGGAAGGCCTATTCAAGACGAAAAAACTGAAGAACAAAGCATGGGCCAGCGGACACAGGACCGTCTGGCTCAGGAATTTAATGTGTCACCAAGAACAATTCACCGAGACCGTGAATATTCAGAAGGTATTGATAAATTGACCCCTGATCTCAAACAAGAAGTTTTAAGTGGCAAGCAGAAAGTAGCAAAGGAACTGATCCGAAGTGTTGGGCGAGTCTCTGAAGTAAACACCCCTCTTTCTTTACCCGAATTACTCACGTTTGATCAGTCAACCTCATCAAAAGAACCAACGAAATTAACTTATGATGCTAGTAAAGTCGCTAATGTCATTAAACAAATTACTAATACTGTATCACAACTAGATCACACTTCACCAAATTTTGAGGATGTTTGCAATAAAATAATAGCCCTAGTTAGTAAAGCTAAGAAGCTTAAAAGTACTTAAGAACTCATGAATAGTTTGTCAACTTAGTAATGTATTGATAATAAAGGTTTTATAAAAATGTTGCCAAGTTGGCAACATTTACAATTAGTTTGAAAAGAGTAAGTCCATTGAACCAAAAAAAAGACATACCTCAGCAGTACAGGCGAAGTCGGTGCTGTTGAGGTGTGTTCGTTAGAATTGGGGCAGCTGGCACATTCGTGGTATATCCGCCAAACTACTGGACAAAACGAAATCGACGCGGTTTCGCCGACTTAAAAATACCTAGCAGGTAGCCTATAAACTGATCAAAAACCAGTAGGGTCGCATTAAGCACTTCCAATCCATTCTTGAACAGCGACTGCGCTGGACTGCTATTGCCATTCCAGTAAGTTTTTATCCCGATTTGCTCACTGTCCGCTTCGCCCGCTTCCACACTCAGCATGTAAGCAAAGACCACCAGGGCCAATAGCAATTCAATCTTGGCCGATTGTTTGAACCGGGACGCCGGACATATCTTTGAAGTGCTTTGATATTGTCAGAAGTAGTACAATTTTAGGGCAAGGCCTGACAGGGGTAAGAAGTAACCTGAGGTGCGCCGGTTATACATCTTTCGATGATATGGGAACGCTGGACTATCTTCTTACCGCACCGGCGGCCCGGCCTGTCTTTCTTTTAAAGTTCAACAGTACCTTTTGGCACTTTGTGGTGACCAGGCATGTATGTGCGAAACTAAAGAAAGGCCCTTCCAGGCTGATACGTTTACCTAAACTAACTATCTGCTATGAAAACGCTGCTCCGTTATTGTG
>NZ_FOLQ01000005.1:32561-442756 GCF_900112365.1 Spirosoma endophyticum
CAACCACCCAGACCACCGGCACCAGTGGTAAACTCTCGGTGGGTCTAAGCGGGCAGCTCACTCCGGGCAACACCAAAGGCAACCTCAATATCAGTGTCGTGGTGGAAGGCAGTGGAGTGGGGGAAGTTAAGCTAACGAACAACGCCGACGCCGAGCGGATTGAGTACTTCAACAAGTAAGTCGGGCGGAAGTAAATTAGCCCTCATATTTTACCAGCGCCTGCACGTAGTAAATACGGCTGGGAAGAACCCCGATCGCAATACTACCAAATGGCTGCCATCCCTCATTGATAGCAGCCTGAATTAACGAACTTAACTCTGTAGGATCATCGGCCTTAATGGCGTTATACCCTTTTATTTGCTTTTCCATATTCTTGCTTGTTTTTAAAGATAACCCTGGCAAATGAACTTAGCTTATTTTTTGAACAAATAGTTTATCACTTCGACGATATTGACGCCTGGGTATTCACAGCCTACGGCGTCCGGTTGACGCTACCCGATCCGACCAAGCGAAAAGATGGGTATGTGTGAGGAATTGTCTAGATCAATTGTGACGCAGAATAGCAGCCAACTTTCTCATAGAGTAGGTTATTGAAGACTCGGTGCTGATAGTACCGGGTATTTTTATAGTTGACGATTACCAAAAATCACCTTCATCTTCCGGCCCGTTACCTTACTTAAAGTCTATCTTTAAGCTTCCATTCTCTCGGTCTACCCTGTCTTCTGTTAGTTTAATCAAGTCTAACAAATCAGCGAAAAAAAATGAAGAAAATAATAGTAATGGGAGCCATGCTACCGGGCGCAGCGGCTTTCAGTTCCAGTAGACTACTTAGATCGTTGAAAGCTGGTGATTAAATAAAAGTGGCTGTTCTTTATCTTCGCCTAAGGAATAGATGAACTTTTAATTAAAAATGAAACATTATTGACATATATATCGATATGTATATATGTGTAAAAATTCATCTAGTAAACACGAATTCACTAATTTATTCGCTCGCTACAAGGCCAGCGTATGGCAACAGGTTATAGCTCCAACACTTCAGGAATCACCCAGAGAGCATCTGGGCTTACCTAAAGGAATTTTTCAGCCCACGACCAAGTGAGTTGTATCCGTCCCACAATGTTTATAAGTAACCCGTAAAGAAGCAACCCTGTAGCCTCATTGCTGCGTGAAAGTGGCCGCGGGGTGCAACTTAGTTGGAGGGGGCCTAAATTAGTTATCAATGAACGCCAGCGCACCAGGGAAAGTTAGCTTCGGGAAGTGGAATATGCTAGGCTGTGCATCCAGTGGTATCAAGCACACCGAGTCAAACCACTCTAAGGTTACAAACTGAGCGGCCTTATGATTCGGATGGTTAGGATAGCTAACAAAAGCTTTCTGCTGATCGGGCGTTATGAAGTGAATATAGAGCTGTTGTGGGATGTCTACAAACGTAGGGTATGTGTACTGGTAAAGACCAGACGCGGGACGCTTAGATAATGGAAACATGTAGGTTGTATAAGTTCGGTAGCCCCAAATATGCCTAAAATAAGTTTACGAAAACTATTTGTACTGATTAGTTTATATAATAATAATAGTCCAATTATTGACTTAAGTAACAACACAGGAAGGCAACCGATTAGCAGACTTCATCTTTGTCGCTCTAAAACATAGAGATAAATCTTGCTCCCATCGCTGAAAAATCTCCTGCTTGCCGAAGTTACTTAGTAATATACTCTTCTACAGTCGTAGGCCAAGGTCATGGCAGTAAAAGCCCTGCCAAACGCTTAACGGGGTTTATATCATCACTTGACAATCACCCAATTATCTTGTAGTATTTTCCTGTTGATCTTTGAAAAATCGATGCCATGAAACAGGCTTTGCGATTGCTACGCAGCTATTGGGCCAAGCTCGTTCAGATACTGGCTCCTGACAGAAACCAGAAGCTGCCAAAGGGATACATGTATGGCGAGATCGTCAAAGACCGGACAAGTCAGTCACCCGGCAGGATCTACTATGGCATCCCGAGTATGAGGACTCACACAGGTTACATTTACAAAGGGCGTATATTGAAATCGGGTAAACGCTAGACCCTCAGGTTGATCGCAATTGCTTGAATCGCTATTTGAAAGACGCAATAGCGTCTTATCCGTTTGGGTGAGCTGTCGGGCGAGGGCTTTAAGCTAGGCGTTATTAACGGTTATCTTCATCAGGCAATGAGTGTTACTATCCTGTCCAGTGAGTCATGTGCCGCTCTATGGCCGACTTACGGGCATGGCAAGACTTGCATAAACTCATCACGTTGTTCTCATCTAGCGGTTCCCCTCCGAATCGAATGGGTTTAATATGATTGCCTACCGTGGCTACGGTCAGGATCTTCTTTTGCAGGCAATGTTCGCATAGGGGCTGCTTTTCGAGCTGACGCTTGTGCAGGTGTCGCCACGGCGCATTGCGGTAAAACTGATTCGGAACTCCCCTTGTGCCTCGTTTGCCCAGCGAGAGGTTAGCTTTTGCTGAGTCACCCTCCAGGGGTGGACGATCTTCTTAATTATGGGCATACCAAACACAAAAAACACTTTGTTATTATAAGTAAAAATAAGGCAATATAACTGATTATCAGTGCATAACAGTAAAAGTATTTAACCAGAATGACAATGGTGAAGTCAAGCCCTACCCTTTGGCAGCTACCTAGCTTGGAGTGGGAGAATAGTAAAGCAGATAAAAATGTTACTCTTATATTAATTAACACTATTTTATATATAATATTAAATTAAATTATCAACTTAAATAAAATGACGCACCATGACTACACGCTACCAACTCATACTATTCCTGGGGATTGTCCTGCTGGTTACTTCCTGCCAGGATCACCAGCCTGCTGAACCCCACCCTACGCGAAGCCGATTTAAACAAATGTTGGGCATTAGGGATAGTGGTCGGGATACAGCCCATTATTCAACAACCTATGAATTTGATGAAGCTAATCGGCCAAAGCTACTTCGTCGTTTGAATGGTGTTTACTACTACTATGTCATTGCCTATGAGTACGATGTACTGAATCGGTTAACGCTGATTAATTCAGAAACGATTGATTCTTATATGCCAGGCTATGATCTGATGGGGTACATGCTAAAACTAACATATAGCCCCGCAAGCAACTATGCTACGAGCTGGTTCGTAACAGCCTATGACAATACTGGCTTTACGTATTCGCGCCATGACTCGATTCGCTATGAGCTCAATGCCGCTCATCAATTAGTTCGGAAAGTAAATTACGCTCAACTCACCGGATTAAATAATATGCCCCTGGGGAGTTTTTACGTCAGAGACTCAACCAGCTATGTTTACACAGGTGGGAATCTTACCCAGACAAGGGAATATCACCTAGATGGAGCCTATTCACAGACTTTTATTACCACCTATGAATACGACACCGGACCAAATCCTTACTTGGAATTATACGGCGAGCTGGGTGATCGTCCGGAACTTTACCACAGCAAAAACAATAAGACCAAACGGACAGACCAGTGGGTGTTTTCCCTCTCAGGCCAGATCATATCGACAAGTGTACGCACGTATGTCAACAGTTATGATGCACAAGGTAGGCTTAGCCAGGTTGCTAGCCGAGACGATTTTGATAGCGCTAAGGAAGCCTATTACTACGAAGCCTATTAATGCATATGATAGACCAGGGAGGGGTACTGAAAACCTCTGGAGAGGTAAGGCCCGCGAATCGCTGTCTTAGTCTTTCATACGCGCCGTCAAAATTAGGGAGGGGGATGCACATGGTTTTCATATGTTAACAACTTGTTGCATAAACACCTGAATAGTTCATCTAGTACGAATCGCTAGCTGGTTTTAGGCGTGTGTTGTCAAAAGTCGGCAGGGGGTTCAAAGATTTTCATATGTTCGCGTTCCACAGCTCGGTTGTGCCCTTCCAACAATAACAATGACAAGTTGAAGGAGGTTAGACGTAGAGGTAATTCAACTCAACGTATGAACAACGCAGGCATTAAACAACATATCCGTTCGGAAATCCAGGCATTCCGAACCCTACCCCCAAGCGTAGACAATGCCACCGTTCGGGAACAATATCATCAGATTAAGGAACTGGTCAATAACTTATCGGGCAGTACCGCCGACGAAAAAGAACTCTATCTACAGGCGGCTAACGTGGTCAATCTGTTCAGCCAGAAGGATGAGGGCTACTTTCTTACTGCCAATGGCAGTGACATTTCTCAAAAGACAGCTGCCTTGCTCCGGTTGCAGGAATGGGCCAAGCGGGCGGGTGATATCTTGCAGGATTCGTAAACCTGCTCCTGTCTATTTACAAAAGTTAGCCGGGCTAGTAAGCCCAGGCTAACTTTCTCTTTGCACACAAGGGCTAAGCTACCTTGAAAACCCCCGTATGCTACTGATTGAGTTGGACAGATATTAAAATCAGCCTTCGTATTGCACATTTCCGTACATCAATTTCTTGTACGGATACCAGCCAAGCTTGGGCTTCCGCCTACGTTGGTGCATCTGATGGGGGTTAAATAGTTCACGGTGCATGCGGTCGAACTGTGTTATAAGCAGTGATCGCCCGTGCTACTGCTTCTTCACCTGCCGAAAAAGAAGTGAAACCACGAGCTAATTTGTAATCACCTTTCAGCGAACGTAAGACTCGTTCAGCCATTGCATTTTCGTTATTTCATCGGTGATGGGCTTTTTCATGACAAAACGGGGAGAGCGGGCAGCTTTAAACCGCACGGACGGCCCCGCACCACACAAGTTGGTAACGTTGGTAAGTTCGATTCCATTGATTGAGTAAGGTAGGGGAAATCCCAAAGTCGGTCAAGACCTGCTGTTGAGCGACCATCTGTAAGCGTAGGCGCTCAATGATTCGCCGTCGAAATAAGGCGGTTTTGTACTTTTGCTGGCTTCGAGCCATTTTGTTCTCAGTCATAACTTTACATGGTTAATGTCAAGCTATTTCAGAGGGGTACACTAGCAAAAATTACTCACAGTCGTGACATTTTGGGTGGTTTGAAAGGGAGGGATTGCGTCAGATTGAATACTACCTTGAAAGCCCCCTTGTCTTATCTTGGGGAGCGTTTTCAAAAGATTAAGTTGCCATCGACTACAGACCTGTTTTTGAAAGCAGGAAATATTCAGCTAAAGGGAGCATATTCTGTGTTAGTGCGAACGTTGGAGCGTGAGCATCTGACGCTTCGCATCCGCTTGAAACGACTCACCCGTTGCTGATCGCTTCGGCGCTCCGATTGTTTTTCTAACTGGGCCGCAGGAGCGGTCGGTGATCAAAAACCACCTGTTGATCGGACTATTCATCAATCACTATTTTTTCACTATTCAACCTGGTTAAGCCACCACCTCTTCGTTTAGTAGGTTTCCATAAACTACGCTTTCTATAGAAACAATACTCATCACGAAGGGAGTAGGCTATGAACAGAAAATACAAATACGTATTGCCGTTGATATCGTTTATCGTTTTATCAGGATTACAACTAAGTGGCCTCACTGCTTTTGCACAGAGCCCGGGTCCGGGACAAAGAATACCCCTCCCGCCCATACCTATAAAAGGGGATACGACCCATATCCTATCCAAACACTTCACAACGGCCGCTGCTACAAAAAAAGCCCCGGATGCAAAGGGCTTTATTCAACGCTGGCTTGTGCTGGAACCTGTAAAGAAAGATATTGTCCGAAATAATATTTTCACGGATAACTACCTCAGAACAACGTTTTCGGACGATAATTTTTCCAGCGATTACACCATAGTTCCCAAAGATGGCCAAACAGTAAAAGTGGGAAACCAGGAATTGAAGTGGTATGCGTTGGACAGCAAGGCGTTCAACGTTAATTTATACCATTTTACCTACGCTATTAATAAGCCAAAATACGGAATACTGGTCTGGCTCGTCACGGTCATCGATTGCCCTGAAGAAATCCAGAACGTCAGGATGGCTGCCGGATGTAATTCCGGCAGTATGTGGTGGTTGAATGGCCAGGAATCCTTGCTGCTTTCTGGTGATAGGGATATGATTGCCGATAATGGTACCTCTGCCCGCTTAACGCTTAAAAAGGGGAGAAACATCATCCGGGGGGCCGTTATAAACGGACCGGGTATGGCTAATTTCTGTGTTCGCTTTTTAGATGAGTACGGATTGCCCATAAAAAAACTCGGTATCAGTTACCAATAATAGACGGTCGTCTGTCAATGCTTATCAAAAGTAGTCTATGAAAAAAATAAACGTGTCCTGCCTGATAACCGTAGTCGCCTTATTAATAACCCAACCCCTACTAGCTCAGATCGGAAGGCCATTTATCCATGATCCCTCAACCATCGCTGAATGCGACGGCAAGTATTACACATTCGGCACCGGCGGTGGCGGATTAATTTCCAATGATGGCTGGACATGGTACGGTGGCGGGGTGAGACCAGGTGGTGGAGCGGCTCCTGATGTCATCAAAATTGGGGATCGTTACCTGGTCATCTATGGAGCAACCGGTGGTTCACCCAACCACAAAGGCGCAATTCTTACCATGTGGAACAAGACATTAGACCCAAAATCCCCTGATTTTACCTATTCTGAACCGGTTGTGGTGGCAACGTCGGATGGCTATGAAGAGAACGACGCCATTGACCCCGGGGTTATGCTAGACCCTACTACCGGGCGCCTTTGGCTAACCTACGGCACCTATTTTGGCTTCACGCGCCTTATCGAATTAGACCCCAAAACAGGAAAACTCAAGGCAGGAAACAAACCCGTAGATGTAGCCATCGTATGTGAAGCCAGTACGTTAGTCTATCGCGACGGTTGGTATTACCTGCTTGCTACGCATGGCAGTTGTTGCGATGGTGCCAACTCCACCTATAATGTGGTAGTGGGTCGTTCCAAAAATATAAATGGGCCTTACCTGGATAATGTAGGCAGAAGCATGTTGGAAGGTGGTGGTAAACTGGTGGTTGCGACCCGCGGAGGATTAATAGGCCCCGGGCACTTTGGACACATCATTTTAGAGAAGGGAGTTGAAAAAATGTCTATCCATTATGAAGCCGATTTAGAGCAGGGTGGTCGAAGTGTATTGGGCATACTTCCGGTGGTTTGGAAAGAGGGATGGCCTGTTGCCGGAGAAAAGTTTAAAGAAGGTACGTACGAAATTGAATCCGTACGAAGAGGCTATGGATTAGAGTTGGCCGTTGATTTTACACGAATGGCCGTTGGACCACGGGGATTTGGCCAGCCCAATAATGACCCGACAAAACCCGTTCCGGATCAACAACTGGCCGATGTAATCAAGAACTGGCCAACCGGGAATATTAACGTGAGAATAGGCGACTACATGTCCCGCCCCCATCAAAAGTGGACGATTACCGATACGCCTGATTCAACTGGGTATTTAGGTGGCCCCTATTATAAAATTATCCTTGCCGGAACCGATCGGGCCTTAGCGGCTACTACCGATGCAGAAGTACTAACCGTACCGGCATTTACCGGCACACCTGAACAGTTATGGCGAATCGATCAATTGACGGATGGCACCTACCGGATAATGCCCAAGATCGTGCCGAATTCAGGAAAGAAGTTAGTGCTGGTATCTTCCGGAGACAGCACACCGACCCTGGCAGAATTTGATTTTAACAACGATAATTCTAAATGGAATTTTAGGGCTCACTGAGGATATTCTTTTCCCAAGTCAATCACGCTTGGTGGTCTAATTGATAACGAGTCTTGTGAATTCAGGAAATGCAAACAAATGTGTACAACTAATTGTAGTTACTGGTCGTTGCATTCAAAATCAAAACTAAGTGGCCGTACCCCTTCCTTACCAACCATGAAGCAGTCGTATGCCTATTGAGAAGTTAATAAACTGGATCACACCGCTAACGCTGGGAGCATTACTGGGTTTGTACGAGATCCTGCATGGCCTATTTTATGTACTTTATGGAACACCCGACCAAAAGCGAGACTATCCGCTAGAGATTGTACTTGGACTGCCGATCATGGCCTTATGCCTGGGTGGACATTGGGTGATTCGGCGCCTTTTGCAGTCTAATGCCCGCAACATCTGGATCATTGAATCGATCCTGGTGGGGCTGGTCATATACGGTTTTTTTCGGTCGTAAAAGCGCCTACCGCCCCAACGTATTATCGGGTATTTGGTAAAAAAGTCGGCAGCTATGGGTCTAATGCTATGGATAGATTGTGATTAATAAGTTTCCCGTTTCGCCTAGCCAGTCCAATTTGTTAAGCCAACAAACAAGCTAACGATCGACAATATGATGTAATGTATGGTAGTCGATTAGCATTAGGTAGTTTATTTGTTATCGTTCAAAAAAGTTAAATGATCATTATCAACTGTATTGGTAATAAGTAACTATCAAAATCGTTCAGAAAAACGTCCGATTAAGACTGGGCCTGCAATTGCATATATCGTTCTAAAATCACCCGATTGGGCAGGACAAGACAAATTTATGGTCCGATGGGATCATTACCAGTTAGTCCTACCAGTTAAGATTATGTTCTCCCCACTGTCAACTATTTTTAGCCCCGATTATACAGGCTGCTCTTTACAGTGTTTTGGCCTGGTAAATTAAACGCCCAAAACGTATATGATGATACTTGACTTAATCGGTATTATCTCTAAAACAACACTTCACTACCTTTTCAAAACGGAACTTCATTTCCCGGATTGGTACAGCGTGAGCTGGGATGCCTTCTAGGGTTGTATTGTGGCCACTGTCGAGATGTCACCCCAACTGATCCTCACCGATTGGGACGAATTCGCTCGGCAATATCCTCATGATAGGCTCATTTTACTACAGATTATTCAGGGCTATGGGGAGACAATGGCCCCTAAGTATAACGTATTGACTTGATAGCCTATTAACCTGGTGGGGGTCCACAACTTGGTATAAGTGTTGATTCGTAGTAATCTTACGAAACTTGGCGATATCCGCTCGATGCTTGGGCAAGTCTAACCATTTCTGATGAAGAAAAACCAGCTACCCATCTCACTGGTCATTATCTGGACCAGCTCCATTTTTCTGGGGCTGTTATCGTCGGTTCCGCAACGGGCTGCTCCCCGTTTTAACCCAGCCGAAACCGCTGTCAATGCCGGCGTAACCGTTACGTTTGCCCTGTTGATGTGGTACGTTAATATGTATACACTGTCGCAGCGGCCACAAAAAACGCCAAAGCAGACGATACCGTACCCCCAACTCAACCAGCCATTGTAGTTGCTATAGAGTAGTTGCTTCTATGACATAGACTGCCTATCTAAGTCAAGCCTGAGCTTCGCTTGATAATTCAAGTGATTCAAACGTAGTGTGTGAGTGGCCAACTTACTATACTTCTTCCGTGTAGGCAATTTCTGAAGGCACCCTCCCTGATCCATGTCTTGAGTTAGCTTTTCCAGTTCCCTTCGCATCCGAATAACCATCATTAACAACTGGCCCACAGGGCATTGACCGATATGTCGCTTATGGGCTGTTCGCAAGTCTTGTTTGGCTATGCGCTGTTTAACATGGGTGATTAATTGAGTATAACTTAGATAAAAATTGGCCGCTGCCTCAAGCCAGTTAGCTAGTATAGGTTTGGGTGAACCCCCATTTTCAGTTAGCGCAAATTTATCGGATAGGTGCTTATTCATTTAAGTAGTTGCTAGTATTTATACCCAATTGGTACTGCTAGCAAATTTGATCCTTTATGGACCAGTACCTCCTACACTATATCCGTAGAGAATTACATTATTCACACATTTGCGGGTCATGCACCTCCCTGATTCATGTTCCAAAAGCAGATACACCCTAAATTGACGGATTGGATTAATATGACACGTTTAAACAAATTGCCAGTTACCCTAAAAGAGGATGGTTCAAATTTTGTATTCCGGTTTAACAACATATTCTACAGCTGAAAAATGAGTGACCTCCCCTTGCTCATTGTGCAAAGGCTCAATCCGTAGGTGACATAGATAGTGATCCCCGTTACTACGATAGTTCAATACCTCGGCTTCTACCGTTTGTGCTGCATTCAACTGGTCCCGAATAAACCGTAACATGACCGCGTCAGTACCCGGCCCTTGTAAAAAGTGAGGTGTTTTTCCTAGTACATTTATGGGACTGTAGCCAGTCATGGTCAAAAAACTACGGCTTGCCCATAAGATTGTTTTCTTAAAATTGGTTATCACCAAGATGCAACCCCGACGGAGTGATCGGTGGTAATAATGACGCTGTCGGCCACTAAGTGACCAAGAGTATCCTTTACAAAGCTGGGCAAAAAACAGTACTTCATCGTATTGAGCTTTCCGGTGCTGGACCTTAAGTTGCTTAAAGAAGCGGGGAGTTAAACCAGTGACTTTTTTGAACTGATTGGATAGATGGGCCACACTGCTAAAGTGCAGGTTGTAGGCGATTTGACTAAGACTCAGTTCGTCATACGACAACAATTCTTTTGCTTTCTCAATTCGTTGAACAATCAGATATTGCTCAAGCGTGGTGCCCGTCATCTGAGAAAATAGGTTAGACAGGTAGGTATAATCATAGCCAAGTTTTTTACTGATATACTCAGAGTTTTTTAGTTTGAGCGGCTCGGCTGCATCTTGTACCATTTCCAGAGTAAGTCTTTTTATTTTTTCAATCAGGATAGCTTTTTTATCGTCCATTAGTTCGAGTCCCGATTCTAATAAAGCGATTTTCAAATGGTCACGCTGCTCATCCGTAATAGCCTCTTTGAGTTCCACTTCTCCTAAATCGACTACGCTGTAAGGCAGCTCAAGTTGCTCCAGCGTTGCCTGCACAATCATTTTGCAGCGTCGGGTAACCATGTATTTGATAAAGAGTTTCACTTAGTAGTAATTTACAGGGTGGATAGTATGAACAGATAAGACGTATTTATATGAAAGAATAGGATAATATGGAGAAAAGGTAACCATAATTTCAGTAGTATTTATAGAAATAGTGTTCTCCTCCCTTTCGGATAGATCAAGGGTTTGCTACTCTCCTGTGAGGTTTATTCGTGTGTTTGCCCACTCACCAGCGCTTATGCTAATGACCTCCTCAGCCCCAGAAGACCGTGAGCGGTTAATCCGCTTAGGGGTTAGTCAGTTTATGACCAAGCCCTTCGACCACGAGTAGTTGAGGCAGATGCCTCATAAATTAAGTCAGCAATGAGCGTTGCTGTAAGCGATTATCCACCAACAATACTCCATCTATAAAAAAGAGTCGTCTTCAAGTGGACTTAAACACGTCTGGTAGGGATCGGAAACTCTCTAGCGTTGTTAATGAACCATAAACATAGTATCCTTACCCACTTGCCGCTTGCTTAAAGCTTTGCGGACGCCCGACAGCGAGCGAGCAGGATTTTATTCTGACCGATGTGCTCTTCGAGCTTAGCCTGCGTTTGGGCTAGATTGGCTCTGACCTGGACTAGCTGCCGGGCGAGCTGGGCGAGGGTAGCCCGCTGTTGCTGATGAATCCGACGAATTCGCGTTGTAACCGCCTGATGAAGCGGCTCTTGGGCAACAAGAATCAGTTTGCCGGGCGTGTTTAGGGCCTGTAGGTGTTCGCTCAGGGCCAATTCAGCCAGACTACCTACAGCATCAGATGTCGGTGTAGGGCTATCAATCTGATGAATTAATTTGATTAATCGGGTCTGAGTCTGGGAGTCAGCGCGATCAATAACCTGCTCGGCCATTCTAAATACGTACTGCTCGAGAAGATTGTTAAACGAAGGAATTGGTTTCATGGGGATAGAAAGTATACACTTGAAATTTATAGCCTGGTAATCCATTGTCTCAGGCACTGGCCGAATTAGCGATTCCTAGTGCGATTTGAATCGTCTGGTAACTCTCTCTTAAGCAAAGAGCATTGCGTTTGAACTGCTGAAACAGCCGTAATGGGTCGGTATCCCCTGAGCTATTCTCGAACTCGGTCAACAAATGGGCCAACTTTTGGCATAGACTAAGGCGTAGCGCTATCAAGTCATCTTTTGGCCAGGCATAACTTTGGCAGAACAGAGTCGTCGTATCCCAGGCGTAGCTAGTTGGCTGGCAGAAAGGGCCTTCTCCAGTGCCTGATACCCCTGATGAATTTGCTCAACAGCTTCCAGACAGCCCGCAAAAGCGTGTTTGACGTTATCTTCATCCGCCGTGGCGGTATGCAGGGTCACTAGATGGTTCTTCATTGCAGCCATTTTATTTAATATCAGGTGTATGGAAAAGATAAAGATTAAACAAATAAGTAGACTTTTAATCTTTTTGAAGAAATAATTTAAATATATTAATGCATTTACATAGACGGTCAACAAAATGGCTCCAGGCCATTAGATACGGGCTATCCAGGCCTTGGGCAAACAGGCGAAGGCGGCCAGAAGTCCATGGCTTTAATGATTCGTTGAACCGCTACAACGAGCGGTTGTATCAATTACCTAAACAGCCCAAAAAAGTCCACATGTACCTCTTTTTGAACGTGTCCATAGTCAACTCCTCGGCCCTGTGGATAAAATTTATAGAAAGTAGAATTGGTAGGGATTTGGGTATTTATTTCTTTCCTTATTCTCTCCTAAATTCCGCTAATTGTGAACGATCCTATTCTGAACGTGACGTGAAGCGATCTAGCTCGTCAAGAGTAGGCATATGACGCCGTACAAGCCCCAGCTATTTGGTCGGGGCTTTTGTATGTCAAGAGGGCACTACTTTATGTACAATGTAGGGCCCGAGGTCCGAAAGAAGGACTAGGCTGGTAAGCGCTGTCCGTTTGCCGGACTTCGATCAAATCGAAATGTAATTCTCACCTACATAATAAGCGAAACCTGGATTACTGGTAACGCTCTTAACAGGCTTTCAAAGCCTATTTTAAATACCACCAAAAACGGCATTATAACACGAGTTGTTGTATAGCGTCTGTATGGCGCATTTCTATGCACTGGAAAGTATAAGCTATTTTACACGTTGTCACCGCAAAAATCATCAGATAGCCAGTAGAGATTTTACCTTGGTGACTCCGGCTACCGGGTTGTGATATCCCCCGTTATCTCACTTGACCAGCAAAGTTAGCTTCTCCCTAACCTAATACCCGAAAAGGGTGTTACCTTTAGCGTAATGGTAATCGCTTTGGTTATCAGTTAGTTTTCGCCTGGTTGCCTAATTGGGACAACTCCTCCGGACGGACCGCGCCTGCCGGACGTAGAGAGTGCGTTTACCCTAGTCAACCATGACATCCTCCTTGGAAGGAGCCGAGGCTCCTTTAGCTCAATTAGCCACCTATCTGGCCGCTCGTCGCGAATCCCTGCTGGCCAACTGGCGGACCGCTTGCGAGACCGATCACACCCTGAAGATAGTCGCCAGCTTAAGCCGAGAAGAGTTTAACAATAAAGTCCCCTTTATGCTTAATGTGCTTCAGCAGCAGTTGGGGGGCCAGGACCAAAAAGACCAGATCGGCCTGTTAGCGGCTGAACATGGCCTTCACCGCTGGCAAAAAGGCTATGCCCTGGTAGAATTGTCGGCCGAGATGCAGCATCTGAGCAACATCTTACTGGGGGAGTTACGGCTCTGTTGGCAGCTCTACCCGGCCATTGACCGACAAGCCATGGCGACGGCTTATGAGTTCTTCGCTACCTTTACTTATCAGATCAATGTGGGAAGCCTTCAGCAGTACGATACCTTGCAACGGACAACGGCGTTAAGTCGGGTGGAAGTCCTGGAGAAAACACTGACGCAGTTGACTCAGTTGAGTCGGCAACGTAGTGATCTACTCCATCAATCCTCGCATGACCTGAGGGGGAGCTTCGGCATCATTGCCGGGGCGGCCTCCATGTTGGAACTAACCAGTGATTCCGAAGAAGACCGACAACAGTTTCTGGCCATGTTGCAACGCAATCTGGCCAATAGTCGCCATTTAGTGACCCGACTCATCGAGGTAGCCCGCCTGGAAGCCGGGCAGGAAACGCTCAACATCAAGCCCCTGGATGCTGGCCAGTTGTTGATTAACCTGGTAGCGGGCTACCAGACCCTGGCTGCCGAGCGGGGGCTTTTATTGAAAGCCGACGGTCCGGCAGCCTTGCCCGTCGAGAGTGATCCGGTTCAGCTTCAGCGGATCATTCAGAACCTGGTGCTCAACGCGCTGAAACATACCGCGACCGGCTTTGTATCCGTCTCCTGGAGCCGGGAGAATGACTATCGCTGGATTGTTAGCGTGCAGGATTCGGGACCGGGCTTACCCACGGCTAGTCAGGTGGGTTCATTACCTCAACTCTTAGCCCCCTCTCCCGAATCAACGGCGGCCTTCGGCGTGGCAAATCCTCAGGATGATGCTCGGCAAGCGGTTACGATGCAGGCCTCTCGCTCCGCTTTTGCCCACCAAGGGGAAGGCATTGGTTTATCCATCGTTAAGGGCTTGTGTGAGCTGCTACGGGCTCAGCTGGAAATCGAAAGCGAGCCGGGAAAAGGCACCCTGATTCGGATACGGTTAGCCATTCACTGGAAGTACTAACGGCTTGTCGGCGTTTGCTGCCAAGCCTCTTTATTCACTCCCTCCGGTTGAATCCAGGGGTAGTACGCCCTGTTCCCACCAGAACTGGCGCAGGCTCTGAGCCAAGCTCAGCCAACGGTTCATAGTCTGGGGCTTTACGATGTAAAAGCTAGCTCCCTGCTGATAGGCCTGGCGTATATCCGCTTCCGCCACGGATGAACTCATCACCAGGATGGGAATCTGCTGCTGATTGCCGAGCAACATCCGAACATCGTTTAAAAGGCCAAAACCCACGGCACTCTGGGGCAGGTAGAGATCCTGTAAAATAAGCTTAGGTAAGGCCGTCTGGTTGGTTAGGCAATTAGTGAGGTAGCCGATGACCTGCTTCCGATTAGCGCATCGATGCAGGGTTACATCGGGGAAGAATTTTTTCAGGCTAAAGTGAACTAAGGTCCAGATGTCCTCCTGATCTTCTACCACCAGCAAAGTCGCCTTCTGAAAGTTATGTTGGTGTACCGGGGAATAAGGGGTATCCGTTTGCTGATCGGTCTTAAGTGAATCCATGGCCCTGCTGTTAAGTGGTAGACAAACCCTGTTCTCACTTGAGGGGGCTCCTGCTTGCAGTCAACTAACTGATCGGTCAAGCTAACGACGGTTTAACGCCTTCAACAGGATGTTGTTCAGCGCAGAATTCATGCGATGAGTAACCGGGCCGGGGCATAGTCTTGTGGTTATCCTCTACGGATATTGACGGATAGTTATGATGTGGTTTTAGCGCTTGTAAAACGGCCAATCCTGTTTTCAGGCCAGGCAAATACAGGTCTAATAGAATCAGTTGAGGCAAATCTTCTTCCGTTCGTTCATAGTTATTCAGATTGGTCAGGAGCTCATCCGCCCTGGAAAGCCAGGTGAGGTTAGCTTCTGAAAACTGCTCAAGCAGTACCCATCTCAGGATGAATCATTCATCTGGATTATCTTCAATAACCAGGATATTTGGACTACTGGCTTGTGATTCTATCCAGTCTTCTATATCTATCCCCAGTCTTCTTAGTTCTAAAAAATGGGATTCATACATACGAGCTTTGTACTGAGCCAGCCATTGCTCAAATTGACTTCGGTGTGGTCTTTTGTTATTTTTCAGCTGCATACTTAACCGGATGTAACTCCATTTAGCTATAAATTCCAAGTATATACACGTTGTTGAACGGTCTAACTAATTATATTAAACAGATTGATACTATATTATGAGGGTACGGTCGTTTGTGAAGGTCGTTACAAGTCAGCATGTCACCTTTGACTATTAGGCCTTTACGCACAAAACAGCCTCGATACAATGCCGATGATGCGGGTATTTTTATACGGACTGCCGAATACGCTACTTCATACTTAGTTACCTGCGTTTTGAACCGGCCCGTTTGTTTTCTGTAAAGCGTTACCCCTGGCTCCTTTTGAGAAGCTATAATCTTCCCGCTTCGGGAGATTTCCTCCTTTTTGATTGCCAATGCTTACGTTTTTACTGTTAATTTGACGATGCAGGGCTGTTAAGCGTTTGAAAGAAGAGATTAATCAGCCGCTGAATAAGTGGATGTACGAGGCAGCTATGAACGCAGGCAATAATAGAAACAGGCATGATCTTGTTAACATTTATACCAGCTATCTGTTTTTAGGTACATGGATACGCAAATCAAGCCTAACACCGGCCTGTCGCTCAACGATTCCAGTGGACGCGACCTATTAAAAGCATCGATTACCGATTACCTCACCTTCTTACGGCGACAGCCTGCGGTCTGCGGCAGTGCTGAACAACATGAAGCGCTACTAAAGCACATTGCTCAGGGGCATGATTTGATTAAGCTAGTGGCGGCAGAGCGACTAAAAATCACTCGTCAGCTTGACAAACAGAAACACGGTTGGATGGAAGTCGAGAAAGAGATGACGGCTCCTATTGAAGAAGCTCTGAAACCCCTGAAAGATGCTATTGAGCACTACAATCGGGAAATCTTGCGTGTTCGTGCCCATCAACAGGCCGAAGCCGCGAATCAGGCTGAACTGACTTCCAAGGATGAAACCAATTGGTTAACACCAGACGTGTCGTTGGTGGCTATTCCCAAGGGCGTACAGATGCGGTGGACTTTTGAGATTGTTGATCCCAACCAAGTGCCAAATGGCTACTGGATAATTGATGAAGCCGCTATTAAAGCCGCCATCGCCACTGGTGAACGTAATATTCCTGGCGTGCATATTTATGAGGAAGCCATTACTACGTTC
This sequence comes from Spirosoma endophyticum, assembly GCF_900112365.1. GTDB lineage: Bacteria > Bacteroidota > Bacteroidia > Cytophagales > Spirosomataceae > Spirosoma > Spirosoma endophyticum. Next base: position 49,285 of record NZ_FOLQ01000005.1, read on the forward strand.
CGTAAATGAAGTACTAGTTTTTTAGCTTTTACTCCCCACGAACCGTTTACCTGTTGCAAGGTCCAAATTAGACGAGTAACTCAACGTAACGTCGTGAAAAGATCGTATTAATGGGAGCCATGCTATTGAGTGTATCGGCTTTTAGTGTTTAGGCACAACTAACGAATCCAACGAATGGGTAAATAGTGAAAGGTCAAAAAATAGCGTTCGGGGTACTCAAATGGACGCTATTTTGATGGATAGCTCAACTACCCAGAATAGTAACAATGATAGAAATCAGTCAGGCGCCGTAAAGTGATGAACTCCTCTACGGGTAACTCAGTAATGAGCCGTTCCGGATCAACCGACCAGGAGAATAGCCGTAAAATGAAACGTAACCGGGGCAACTATAGTAGTCAATCCTCTTCCCCTATGAATACTACGTCCCTCGTTGGGGAAGACTGGTCTATAGTTACGCCAATGGCTTTTGCAAGAGAATCCATGACCTTAACATAGTGTAGTGAATGGATAGTTTAAAAGTCAGCTCGTCGATGGAGCTGACTTTTTTTGTTCATAGACTATCTAATCTTTGGCGTACTACGTATCAAGGAATAACTTCGGGTGCTCCCACCGGGCTATCCGGATCAACCCGATCTTTCAATTCATCAGTTGTCAGAGGCATCCCCTCCTCGTTCACCAACTCGCTTTTGCTTTCAACCAGAAGTTCCTTGAATTCTTCGATGTTCTTGACAATTCCATTATCGCCGATGGGATCTTGCTCCCCAGTAACCGGGTTAAAATCGTGCGCTTGACTGTCTAGCTCGGCTGATCTTGACGCAGGTAAGGCCTGTTTTTTCATAGGGTATTGTGTGCGATTATTTCCTTATCCAACTGCGAGCCTGAGGTGTTTGTTTGCAGCCTTCCGGCTGCCTGTCAGCTTGATAACATGGCGTGTAATGCATACACAGGGTATATTCTTTTCAGTAGCCTTAGTACTCAGGAACAAAGCCAATCAATAGCTAGTTGGAAAGAGATAATAAGACGTGTGTCCACTGGCCACGTTTTATTAGTGTGGATAGAAGCAATAAGCCCGGTCGCAATGCAACCGGGCCTTATTTTTATCAATTGGATAGGAGCAATAAGCTTCTTATGTACGTCTCTGGAAGCGTTTAGGATTTATGTCGATCATAAAAGTCGCGGCAATCGCTCAGCAGTGCTTTGACTTCTTAGCTATGCCCACTAGAACCGAGCGATACTGATGCGATTTGGCTCTAATGGGCGGAGGCTGCTTTTCAATGAAATGCTTTAGTTATGTCTCTGGTCAGAAACCCGTTCTAAGTATCCAGCCTAACTACTGCGAAAATCCGGATCAGTTTACTTCCTTTTTCTAAAACGCAGATACCGTACCTTTTCAGCAATCGGACTTGAAGCCCCCTCACGTTCCCAAGTGAGCAATTATGACCGACTGGTAAAGAAGGTGGCGCTATTCTGGGTATTAACAAGCAGATCACCTTACACACACCACAGCTTCGTCGAACATTTGATGGACTTAACTGGATGGAAAAAATGTCACAGACTTCACCAGAGCATACCGACATCAGCACCACTCAACGTTATATTCCCCAGATGAAACAAGCGATATAGACCGTGGCAATTCAGTATATTCGCGCTGGCAGAAGGCCGTCGAACAATCGGACATTGCGACGAACAAAATGCCATAGCACCCAGTTAAAATTGTACTAAACTATTTTTGCGAAAAACCGCGAAAATAACGTTTCGTACTAAATGCTTAACTGTCTATTATTCAACTAAATGCGAAACGAAAGTTTCGCTTCATTTTATATTATGAACATGATGGACATGTTCGGGAAAATGAAGGAAGTTCAATCCCGAATGAAAGATGCCCAGGAAACACTCAGCACCATTTCGGAAACGGGTGAGTCAGGGGCGGGCCTGGTTAAAGTCACAGTCAACGGCCTGAAAAACGTACTGAAAATTGAGATTGACCCGGATCTAATCCGGCCTGACGATCGTGAAATGTTACAGGACTTGATTGTAGCGGCTACCAACAAAGCGATGTCGAATATTGAAACGAAGTCTCGTGAACATCTCCGCCAAGCTACCGAAGGGTTATTACCCAATATTCCCGGTTTGAATCTGGACGGGCTGATGCAATAAATAGTTTGTAAGTTTGTCGTTTATAGTTTGTCGTTCGTGTCACCCGTACTTGGCGTAACGTCAAACTACAAACGTCAAATTCGTTTTGTGGATACGCTTGCTATAGTTATACTGAATTACAACGGGCAACCGTTTCTGGCCAAATTTCTGCCTACGGTGCTGGCCAATACCGATGGGCATCCGGTTTACGTAGCGGATGGTGCGTCCACGGATGAATCCGTGTCATTTGTACGGGCTAATTTTCCCGAGGTTCGCCTTATCGAACTTCCCTACAATGATGGCTACGCAGGGGGGTATAATATGGCACTCGAACGCGTCCGAACCCAGTATGGGGGAGCCACTTACTACGTTCTGCCCAACTCTGATATTGAAGTGACGCCGGGCTGGCTTTCGCCCGTGTTGACGTTGCTGAAGAACAATCCGAAGATTGCTGCCTGCCAACCCAAGATCCGGTCTTATGACCAGCGTGAATTGCTGGAACATGCGGGCGCAGCCGGTGGTTTTGTCGACTGGCTGGGGTATATATTCTGCCGGGGGCGGGTTTTTGCTACGTTCGAAACCGACCACGGGCAATATGACGACAGCCGACAGGTATTCTGGGCAACGGGGGCCTGCCTGTTCATGCGAGCCGACGTATTCCACCAGACTGGCGGCTTTGATTCGTCATTTTTTGCGCATATGGAGGAAATTGACTGGTGCTGGCGTATTCAGCGGCTGGGCTATGAAGTCTGGGCATGCGGCCAATCGACGGTATTTCACGTTGGCGGGGGCACATTACACAAATCTAATCCAAAAAAGACGTATTTAAATTACCGGAATAGCCTGTTCATGCTCTATAAAAACTGGCCCGCCGATGGCTGGTTATGGCCTAAAATACTACTTCGGCTGGTTCTGGACGGCCTTTCCTCCCTCCTATTCCTGAAAGTTGGTGAATGGAGTGATGTAGGAGCAATTCTACAGGCACACTTCGCATTTTATAAACGTTTGCCTATCCTTCACCAGGAACGGAAACGCTTACAACAGCAGCAAACAACTGAAGTCAAACTATTTCCACGCAGTATCGTGTGGCAGTATTTTGCAGAAGGGAAAAAGACGTTCAAGGAGATATATGGTGTATGAAATATTTTTAAGCACCAGTCATATCATGTATTATACATCTTATATCATACATCCAGTTACAGTTCCCAGATGGTTGGATGGTTGTGCCGACGCATATGTTTATTCATTTCCATCCAGAAGGCAAGAATCAGGTATAAAATAACGGGAGAGCCGAGTGTTAGAAATGAAGTATAGATAAAATACAGCCGAATACTGCTAGCCGAGATGTTCATCTTCTCACCTAATCGCGAGCAGACGCCAAATGCCTGACTTTCAACAAAATACCTAATCTTATTCATGTTGTTTAGTTTGCGAAGCGTATGGATGTAAATTGAACCTATCTGAGGGTCACTAACTAATATGTGTAGTAGATTGTTTGCCGTTTACACAGAATATCAGTATAAACATAGTGAAAATAGCTAAAAAGTATCGTCAATCTATCTGAAGTCAGAACATTTTTGTTTTCTTTGTGTTGTAACGGCGTTAACGAGCACTATGCGTCATTTGCTACGTTACGCTTAACAAAGTTCGATGATTTTCAACTAAGTTCCTGTATTATCTGATTCCCTGGTAGTTGTTTCGTGATCTTTGTTAGTAACTGACCCTTTGTATGTTTAATTGTTTAATTGATTACGTTTTATGCAAACAGGTGTAGTAAAATTTTTTAACGAAAGCAAGGGTTACGGATTCATTGTTGAAGACGATACCAATCGGGACATCTTCGTCCACATTACCGGCCTGAACGGAATTACCATTCGAGAGAAAGACCGGGTACAGTTTGAAGTGGTTGATGGCAAAAAAGGACTTAACGCTGTAAAGGTGAAAAAAATAGACTCAGATTACTAAGTCTCCTACGTCTATATGTGATATTGAAACCCCGCCCGGCCTCAGGCGGGGTTTTTCTTTGTTGCTTTCCAACCTACAAATCGGTTGTTGGGTCATATCCAGACACAATCTAACGTACGATGAAGACGCTGATATTCATGTTCCTGACAGGTTTTTTAATGACCTGTAATAAAAAGGAAATCACATCTACCTGCAATGCTAATACCGACTATACCAAAGATGCTGGCCAGGCCCGTAAATGGATCGTGGGTGACTGGAAATTAGTTCGTGTTACGACTATGATTCCTAACCCAACAGTAGCCAACGTAGTACTGAAGTTTTCTGATACCGGTCAGGTCTCTACCAGTAAAGATGATAAACTAACGGCAACCAATACATATCAGATAGCTGATGTGCAAGGTAATTTAGTCCTCAAAACGGATGCAGAATCAACAGGAGAAAATTGGTACGTTCGAAACCCAATTGTACGAATATGCTCCAGTGAATTGTTTTTGGACGGTGGTATTGCGTACGATGGGCCTGGTTATACGTTCCAGCGTATTAAATAAGTCAAAGAATGCAAGAGATAGTTGCATTCTTTGACTTATGCTTGTTATCCTATCCAACCTTTAACATCGTCAAGAGTTGGCATTTTAGCCTCTAGTTTTAATTTTTTGCGAACGCCCCCAAGGTCGTTGAAGAGTTTATTGGGATTGGCTGTACCAAGTTGATCAACCGTCAAAAAGCCCAGTTTCTGTACGGCCGGAACCCACTCGGCCGGAACACCAGCGGCAACGAAATCACTTTCGTCCGACTGCTCCACTTTCTTTTCGGGTCGCATTTGTGGGAAAAACAATACGTCCTGGATCGACGGCTGGTTGGTCATAATCATCGCCAGACGGTCAATGCCCAGCCCCACACCTGCCGTTGGCGGCATACCGTATTCAAGCGCCCGCAGGAAATCTTCATCCAGTGCCATAGCTTCTTCGTCGCCCCGTTCGGCTAAGCGGAGTTGCTCTTCAAAACGTTCCCGCTGATCGAGTGGGTCATTTAGCTCAGAGTACGCATTCGCAATTTCTTTTCCGTTGCAAATAGCCTCGAATCGTTCTACTAAACCCGGTTTGCTACGGTGTTTTTTGGTCAATGGCGACATTTCAACGGGGTAGTCGGTAATGAACGTCGGCTGAATCAGGTTGGGCTCGCAGGCATCGCCGAATAACTCATCAATCAGCTTCGACTTGCCCATTGTGCTGTCTACTTTAATTCCCCGACTTTCGGCTACCTGCCGAAGGTCCTCCTCGTCCATTTCCGATACGTCGACACCCGTATATTCCTCGATGGCTTCGAACATGGTCAGGCGTTTCCAGGGACGTTTGAAGTCGATGACATTTTCGCCAACTGTCACTTTGGTTGTTCCAGCTACGTCCAGCGCCACTTTCTCCACCATCTCTTCGATCGTATCCATCATCCAGAGGTAATCTTTATACGCTACGTAGAATTCTACCTGCGTAAATTCCGGGTTGTGTGTCCGGTCCATACCTTCATTTCGGAAGTCCTTAGCGAATTCGAACACGCCATCATAGCCGCCTACAATCAGGCGTTTCAGGTATAACTCGTTGGCAATCCGCATGTAGAGCGTCATGTCAAGCGAGTTGTGGTGCGTACGGAACGGCCGTGCGGTGGCTCCCCCGTGAATGGGTTGCAAGATGGGCGTTTCAACCTCCAGATAGCCTTTTGCGCTCAAAAATTGCCGAATTGAGTTGACTAGCTTCGTACGTTTTATAAATACCTCGCGCACCTGCGGATTCACGATCAGGTCTACGTAGCGCTGGCGGTAGCGTTGTTCTGGATCGGTAAACGCGTCGTAGGTTTCTTTTTCGCCTTTTTCATTCACCACCTCCTTCACCACCGGAAGAGGACGTAGTGATTTATTCAGGATTTTGAATTCCTTCACGTAAACCGACAATTCACCGGTCTTGGTGGAGAACACATGACCACGAACGCCAATGATGTCGCCAATGTCCAGTAGCTTCTTAAAAACGGTGTTATACAGGGTTTTATCGTCGCCGGGGCAGAGATCATCACGCCGGAAGTAAAACTGCATACGACCGGTAGCATCCTGAATTTCAGCAAACGAAGCACTGCCGCTAATGCGGAACACCATCAGCCGCCCGGCCAGTTGAACATCGCCCCAGCGCTCGTCGTTGGAGAGATCCATTTCTGGCTCAACATCACCACTAAAAGCAGCTCGAATGTCGGCGATGGTAGTTGTTACGTCAAATAATGCGGCTGGGTAGGGATCAATGCCCATCCCGATTAATTCTTCGCGTTTTTGTCGGCGATTTATTTCTTGTTCACTCAGCATGTCAGTCAGATCGTTGGTCAGTCAGTACGTTGACCAGGTATTTGAGTGGGCAAAAATAGTGAAAAGGATTGGCGTTTACTGGTATAAGGTCGAATATGCCATTGCTGTAATCAGACAACCGCTCTTCTATTTTTTAATGAGGTAAAGAAAATCATTTGTATCATTGTGATATTAAAATGATGTCACATTTTCACCTTACTCTTTACCGTCATGCAGGAGAAAAAACTTACGTCTGTTTCGGGTTATATTTTTGTCATAGGTGCCCTGGTCTGTTTTGGTGTGGCCGCACTGGCTGCTAACTATAATGGGGCACTACTGGCCATACTGTTAAGCTTAATCGGTGTTTTCCTGCTGAAAGGTATCGTCGTTATTTATCCAAAAGAAGGGATGAATGCTACGTTCTTTGGCGACTATGTGGGCACCATTAAAGAAACGGGATTGAGGTGGGTGAACCCACTGTATAGCAAAACAAAAATCAGTTTACGCGCTCGTAACCTGAATGGGCAGACGCTGAAGGTAAATGATAAAATGGGCAATCCGGTGGAGATTGCAGCCGTTGTCGTCTGGCAGGTGAGTGATGCCGCCAAAGCTTTATTCGAGGTTGATAACTACGTTAATTTCGTGCAGATCCAGTCTGAAGCAGCCGTGCGGAAATTAGCCAACTCGTATGCATACGACCATATGGAAGATGAAACCTCGTCGGTAACCCTGCGCGACAGCACGGGCCAGATCAACGAATTTCTGGAAAAGGAACTTAACGAGCGTTTGGAACGAGCGGGCGTTGATATTATTGAAGCCCGTGTCAGTCATTTGGCGTATTCCTCCGAAATTGCGGGGGCCATGCTACAACGCCAGCAGGCATCAGCCATGATAGCGGCCCGTCGTCTAATTGTGGAGGGAGCTGTTGGTATGGTGGAAATGGCTCTGGAGCGTTTGGAGAAAAATGGGGTAATTTCGTTAGATGAAGAACGTAAAGCCGCTATGGTGAGCAATCTGCTCGTCGTTTTATGTGGCGAAAAATCCGTTAGCCCGGTCGTAAATGCGGGAACGTTGTATAATTAAAAGGAGGAAGGGGAAGAGAGGGAGGAAAAGTTAAACTAGATAGTCTTTTTTTCCTCTTCCCTTTCCTCCCCCTTTTATGGCTACAGAAAAAAAAGCATTTGTCTTACGGATTCAGCCAGAAACACTAAAAGAGCTGGAGCGTTGGGCACAGGAAGACTTCAGGAGTGTGAATGGGCAGATCGAATACCTGCTCAACGACGCGCTCCGAAAACGGAAAAAGCAGAGTCAGCCTACAGCTAATGATGAACCGGCTCCCCAATCCGATACGTAGCCGAACTTATTCCTGCGAGGGAACAGACTCTCTGGCAGAAGCCGTTCTAGGGTCTTTTTGCGCCAAAAAATTATATTGATCGATGAGCACCAGGCGCCCTAAAAGTGTGCGGGTATTGATATTGTGCTGCTGCACATACGCCTGTAGCTCACGATCATAAGCCGTCATCAACGGTTGGTAAATTTCCAGGTAAAACCGATCCAAGGCCATCAACCGACCCGCATCCTGTACATAATAGTCAAAAAGATCGGTATTTTGTGCCATAGTGGGCTGATCGGCATAATTCGATGGGTGCCCAAATGCTCGTTTAAACAAACCATGAGATCGTCTTAATCGCCGAACGACAGCCAGTGGCCCATCCATCCATACTTCGAAAAACGTACGATTGTCGTGATTTTTAGTTGCAGAGCCTGGCAACGATCTAAAGTCCCGATTTTTATGTAGACTATAATCGAACCAGCCAAACTGAACAACCTGATTCGCCGAGAACGTGTGTAAGCGCCCATCCAACTGACGAAACATGACCATCTCCGCCAGCCAGTTATAGGATAGATTTCCTTCTAAAACCGTCTTATTCCAGAGCGTTATATGGCCCGCATGCCAGACTTCTTTCTCCGGAGAAGCTTGAGTGAAAAAAACACAAAATAATACAAGTATAGTGATTAGTGTAAGCTTATAAAGAGTTTTCATAACGGTTGATAATACGTTGATAAATATGATTTTCCTATGATTCTTTCCTCTTACTGGACGCTCTTGAATCAGGCTACTTAGAGCAAGTTAATGAATAGATAAATGCCTTATTATCAGCGATTAAATAATCCTATTTTTGATTATTTCATTATGTATAGATAGGATAGAACTGATAGAGGAAAAAGTTAGTAATGTTCTATTTCTATGTTCTTTGTTTAAAAAAAGCAGCCGTAAAATTTTGATTTTATGGTCTACAATAAATTAATATTTTTTATACCTATTAATATAGTACAAAAAAAAGCGCCCTAATTAGGGCGCTTCAAGCGTTAACGGATTAACCAATAAGGTTATTTAGTCGAAGCGGTGACCAGGTCACCAATAAGTCGTATGCCCTCCAGGGTAAGAGAAGGAACAATATCAGTGAAGGCATTGCGCAGTGATGGTATTCGTCCCGATAGTCCACCTGTAGCTACGGCAAGGCAATCGCCATGTAGTTCGGCTCGAATGCGATCCAGCAAGGAACGTACCAAACCCTCATAGCCGAGAATAACGCCAGCCTGGATCGCCAGCGTTGTACTGGTACCAAGTGCAGACACGGGTACTTCAATAGGCACTTCGGGTAATTGGGCCGTGTTCGCAAACAGCGACCGAATGGCCGTTTTCAGACCTGGTGCAATGGCTACACCCAACATTTTTCCCTCGCCCGATACCGTTGTAAACGTAAGCGCTGTTCCAAAATCCACGACGACGCAGTTACTATGGTAGCGCGTATAAGCCGCCAGTGCATTAGCGACAAGATCGGCCCCAATTTCATGCGGGCGAAGAATCTCGATTGGTAATATTGGGTAAATTTCCGGACCGGTCACTATAGGTTCAAAACCAAATAATTCAGCTAGCATGGCCCGCATAATAGGCGCTAGTCCAGGTACAACACTGCTTATGACGGTGGTTTTGACAGCACTCAAGGGAACACTGGCTTCCAGCAGCCAGAGCCGTAGTCGACGCTCATAGGAGTCAGCGGTTTCATCGAGCCGGGATGGTGTACGCCAGATGTGTTTCCAGGTGGTTTGATCGTAAAGTCCGAAAACAGCGTCGGTATTACCAATATCAACTATAATCTGCACAGGAACGGGAAATAGACAGTTGTCGGGGCGAAATAAGGAGAAAAATGGCAGATTCCCGCGTAGTTGTCAAAGGATAGGCATGTATTCATCCTAAAGTACCGCCTTCTTCGGCTGCGTTGTCATGAAATCTTTGAGGTAGAACGGCTCAAAAGTGGCCAGATTTTCAAACTGATTTTCCGAAAATGCGTGTGTGGCTAATTGGCCAACTGTCCGGGCCGAAGGTACTACGTTCACGTCAGGAAAGATGGCGTTAGTCTGTTCTCCGAGTAGGGCCCGGCATTTTGCGGCTCCGTCACCAAAAAATACAACCGGGCTTTGGATCAGCCACTCGTTGAATGAATTATCGTCGATGATTTGCGCCCAGGTAGGTTTGATCTCCTCTCCTTCAGTCGTATATAGTGCGCAATAAACTTCCATGCGCCGGGCATCGATCATTGGGCAAAGTACGTAATCAGTCGGGAAATACGACCGGACTTGTGCGGCCAGTGCGGCCAGTGTATTAATAGCCAGCAACGGTTTGTCCAGCGCAAAACAAAGTCCTTTTGCCGTTGAAACACCAATGCGCAAACCGGTATAGGAACCCGGCCCTTTAGCCACGGCTACGGCATTTAACTGATTCAACTCATGGCCCGTTTGCTGCACTACGTTGCTAATCAGCGTAGTGAGCATAGCTGCCGAAGTACGTTCTGTATAAAGCTCGTGGCAACCCAGCAATACCCCATCCTTGTGGAGCGCAACCGAACAAACTGTAGTAGACGTATCGAGAGAGAGAATAAGCATATTAATGATGAATGATGAATGATAAATGATACTCAGTACGGAATCATTCATCATTCATCATCCATAACTCATCATTTACTTTTTAAGATGGAGGCATACCGGTTCATGTCCTTAAAGAGATTGAGAGCGGCTTTCATTTCGGGGTCAGTAGCGAACGAAGCTTCTTTAAGACCCTTCTGTAAATAATAGTGCCCGGCAATTTCCTGCTCCAGCAGCGTCTTGATCTCCGTCTTGAACGTATTCAGATCCGCATCTTTGCTGTGCGACATTTTCGTTTTGAGCGATTTCAGTTGATCCTGAATCTGATCGAAATATTTTTCTTTCTTAGCCGAGGCTTCGAGCGTACCGAGGTCTTTTTCCACCTGCGTCGTGTAATCGTAGTCTTTGTCAGCGACCCACTTGGTGAAATCCTGATATTCGGTATCAGTCAGATGGAATTCGCGGGCGGGTTTGATGCTGGCGTGCTCGTGGCGGTATTTAACGGCATAATCAAAAAGTAGTCCCTTGTTGTTCAGGCTTAGCGCAATGGGCGTAGGCGTCTGAGCTTCAACCACTACGTCGGGCAGAACGCCACCGCCATCATACACAACCCGACCCGCTTTGGTTTTAAAGGCCGTTTTCAGCGAATCGGGGATCTTGCCAACGCTTCCGTCGGGATTGCGGTGGCTGTAGTCAATCGCCTGAATGCAACGCCCGCTGGGTATGTAATACTTGGCCGTTGTAATTTTCAGTTTCGTATTGAACGACAGCTCACGGGTAGTTTGTACCAGGCCTTTGCCATACGTACGCTGGCCAATTAAAACACCCCGGTCGTAATCCTGAATTACACCCGACACGATCTCTGCCGCCGATGCGCTGTGGTTGTTCGTCAGAACAACAATCGGGATTTCAAGATCGAGCGATGGGTTCAGCGCCGTATAGGTCTTGTTCCACTCGGTTACTTTTCCTTTTGTTGTTACAACTTCAGAATCTTTCGGGATAAAAATATTGGAAATATCAATAGCCATGTTGAGTAACCCACCGGGATTTTCGCGCACGTCGAGAATGAGTTTTTTCATCCCTTTCCCTTTCAATTCCTGAAAGGCGCTACGTACTTCCCGAGAGGCCGTAGCCGTAAAATCTTTAAGGTCGATATACCCAACGTCTTCGGAGACCATCCCGTAATAAGGCACGTTGGTCATCTTCACTACGTCGCGTAGTACGCTAAGCTCTACCGGATCTTTCTGTCCGAATCGCTGAACCGTCAGCTTAACGGCGGTATTGTTCTGACCTTTTAATAGTTTTCCCGGATCAGCGTCTTTAAGACTTTTCAGCGATACACCATCAATCTTAACGACCTCATCCCCGATTTGCAATCCCGATTTCTCGGCCGGTGTTCCTTCATAGACCATGAGCACGATGCTCTTGCCCAGTCGCTGACCAATCAGCGCACCGATGCCATTGTAGCGACCGGTGGTCATGGTCATGTAGTCCTCGATTTCGTCTTCGGCGAAAAAGTTCGTGTATGGATCAAGGGCTTTCAGCATCGCATCGATGCTGGTTTTCACCATACGGTTGGGATTCACTTCATCGACGTAGTAGAGATTCAACTCTTTGAACAACGTAGCATAGATGTCGAGGTTGCGGGCAATCTCAAAAAAGCGGTCGTCGGTCTTAAAGGAAAAGAAACCAATGCCACCCGCTATGAGGGCCGACGAAGCTAATAAGGTAAAACGTTTGGAAAAGCGCATAGGATTGAGTCGTCAGTCTTTGGTCGATAGTCATCAGTATAAGTCAATAATCAACGGCTAGAGCTATATCGTTTATGACTAACGACTGACCACTATCGACTAACGACTTTTTGCATAGCTAATTTCATACCTTTTTCTATCTCTTCAAACGAAATTATTTGTTTGGCGGTATAAAGAAAAGCAATGTAGGGAGGATAGGTCGTTTCCTTGTCGAAAAGATGCTTATTTAGTCGGTAAGCTTCACGTACTCGCCTGCGTACGAGATTACGGTCAACAGCGCGCTTGAAGGTTCGCTTGGGAACGGTGATGACAATGGCTGGCAGTGCCGACTTGCCTTCTGGCTCGGATTCAGACGCATGCATATACAGTGTCCGAAACGGAAAAAGGTAGAACGTCCCGACAGACATACTACCTTTTTTAAATAATTCACCCAGAATTTTTTTACTGCAAAGCCGTTCGGATTTTGGGAAGGTTTGCGGCATAAAGTAGTGGGAATCAATAGCTGTTTACTTGTCAGTGGCACTATTAACTAACGACTGACCACTATTGACTATCGACTAGATTTTAAAGCGTTCGCCTTTTTTCTCGTCCGAGACGGTCAATTTGTGGCGACCTTTGGCACGACGGCGGGCCAAAACCTGACGGCCATTGGCACTGGCCATCCGCTCGCGGAAGCCGTGTTTGTTTTTCCGCTTCCGATTCGATGGTTGGTACGTTCTTTTCATGATATATCTTTCCTAAACCTCTATTTTCCAAATGAGTCCGCAAAGATAGCAGAATGACTACAGTTTACCAAGCGTAAGTATATAAAAACGAATTGATCTATTGGACGTTACTTTTGTAGATACGTTTTTCGCCGGAAATTGGGCCTTGTTGTAGCTATTACTTTAGTACACAAGGCACTCTGGTTTTCGGCGACTGTTATTTTTGGGCCTTACTCTTCTGTTAATTTATGCATTATCGACTGTCTGCCGACCGGGCCAATCCGCATTATATTGCCGTTGACGCGCATCTAACGAATATCACTACGCCGGAAGTTGATTTACAATTACCCGCCTGGCGACCTGGACGGTATGAATTGCAGCAGTTTGCCAAAAACATTCAGCGGTTTGAGATTTTCGATGAAAAAGGGCAACCCCTGCCATTTCGGAAAATCACGAAAGATCGTTGGCGCGTTCAGACGAATGAATCGACTGCATTGACTGTACAGTATAATTATTATTCGCTCCTTTCTACGCCCAATCTGCTCAACGCAGGCAGTAGTTTCATAAGTGATACGTTGCTTTATGTCAATCCGGTAAATCTGTGCCTGTATGCTGAAGGGCGTATCACCGAGCCCTGCACGCTTGAACTGGATATTCCCGATGGGTGGATGATTGCCTGTGGACTGGAACAAACTGATCCTAAAAACCTTCGGGCGGCTGATTTCTATGAACTGGTAGACTGCCCCTTGATTGCTGCGCCAGTAATGCAACACATTCAATATGAGGTAGGTGACGTGCCGTTTCACGTCTGGATTCAGGGGGGTCGACGTACCGACGGAAACACTACGTTCGATGCGGACCGGATCATCCAGGATTTCAGCCGGTTCTCGCACAAACAACTTGAACTTTACGGCGAATTTCCCGAACGGGCATACCATTTTCTGACCCTGATCTTACCTGTTCCTTATTATCACGGCGTTGAACACCGCAATTCGACAGTGCTGGTGCTTGGCCCAAACGACGAAGGAGAGGGATTGTATCAGGATTTACTGGGCGTGTCGTCGCACGAGTTATTTCATGCCTGGAACATTATCCGTATTCGGCCTGCCGAGTTATTGCCCTATGATTTCACACAGGAGAATTACTTTACAACCTGCTTTGTGGCAGAGGGCGTAACGACCTATTATGGCGATTTGATGCTTCGGCAGTCGGGCGTATTCACGGATGAAGCGTACCTGAAAGAGTTGCAGGTTGTGTTCAAACGTCATTTCGAAAATAACGGGTTGGCCTTTCAGTCGCTCACCGAGTCGTCGTGGGATTTGTGGCTCGATGGTTACGACAAAGGTGTACCGGATCGCAAAGTGTCAGTTTACCACAAAGGGGCCATTGTGGCGCTGATTCTGGACTTGCACATTCGCCGGCTCACAAACCACGAGCGGTCGCTGGACGACGTCATGCGGCTGATGTGGCAACGTTTCGGAAAGCCCTTCGTTGGCTACACCCTGGACAATTATCGCTCCGTGACGGAGGCTGTTGTAGGAGAATCGCTGGATTGGTATTACGACCTATGTGTTTTTGGTAACCAGCCACTCGCAGCAAAACTAAATGAGTATCTGGCGTGGGTGGGCCTCCAGGTCGTATATGAAGAACCTAGTACCGACCATCCCGGTGGTATCCGGCTGCTGGAACTGGATAGTGACCAGACTAACGGCCAGTTCGTCTACCAGCAACGGGCGCGCTGGTTCGGCCAGGTAGCGACCGCCGAACTACCAACCGAGCTTCCGCATGAAGCCGAACTGGTGCCTGAAGAAAAATTAGGCAAGAAAGTAGTGGCCAAATGATGATGTTTGGCTTTTCATCAAGCGATTAAACCCTAATCCGATCCATAATGAAGCGTTCGTTTCTATTCCTTTTCCTATTGCCGGGCTGCCTGTTGGCGCAACCCAAACCCGAAAAGCCCTGGATGCTGGGGCCATTCCAGAAAGAGAACGCACACAACCCAATTCTGGATGCAAAAAGCAGTACCACTTTTGCCTGTCCTATACGTAAAGAAACCGTTCGATGGGAAGAGAAAGACGTCTTCAACCCGGCAACCGTAGTACGTAATGGAAAGGTATATATGATTTACCGGGCCGAAGATACTGTTGGAAAATATGCCGGTACGTCGCGCCTGGGATTGGCTGAGAGTACGGATGGTATTCATTTCAAACGGATGCCAAAACCGGTGTTTTATCCGGATAACGATGCGATGAAGGTATATGAGTGGGAAGGAGGTTGTGAAGATCCACGCGTTGTTGAAAGCCCGAACGGCGTATACGTAATGACCTACACATCCTACGACGGTGATATAGCGCGACTTTGCGTAGCTACATCGCGCAACTTGATCAAATGGAATAAACAGGGATTGGCGTTCAGTCAGTTCGATAATGGCAAGTATCGGAATTTATGGTCGAAATCAGGAGCGATTGTGTGCAAACGCATGGGTGACCGATTGGTCGCGCAGAAAATCAACGGAAAATACTGGATGTATTGGGGCGACCAGCCAAAGCTTCGGCTTGCTACGTCGGATGATCTTTTGCACTGGTCACCGCTCGAAAGCGACAGGGGCGAACCCGTGATTGCGGCCGAGTCGCGACCAGGGAAATACGATTCTCGATTAATGGAACCCGGCGCGTTTGCCATGCTCACGAAAGACGGTATTCAGTTGATTTATAATGGCATGAATGCCGATCAGAATGGTGATCCAAATCTTCCTAAAGGGGCTTATTGCGGAGGACAACTGCTGTTTGATGCACACGATCCGGCAAAACTGCTCGACCGGTCGGAGACCTATTTTATTAAACCCGATCAGCCGTATGAAATACAGGGCCAGGTTAATCAGGTGTGTTTTCTGGAAGGCATGGTACCGTTCAAGGGCCGCTGGTTTTTATATTATGGAACCGCCGACTCTAAAATTGGGGTAACTGTTGCCAAACAATAGACGGCCGTCTATCCATTCAAAAATCTGCCTTATGCAAACTTCCCCTGCCCAAGCCGTATCCTTTGAAGAGTACGTCAAGCACGATGCTACGTCGCTGGCCGAACTTGTTCGCACGGGCGAAGCAACGCCTGCCGAACTCCTGGAAACAGCCATCGTTCGCGCCGAAGCCATCAATCCGAAACTGAACGCCATTGTTACGCCTTTGTACGATAAAGGCAGAGACATGGCGAAACAATTGCCGGGAACAGGCCCATTTCGGGGGGTGCCGTTTCTGCTGAAAGACCTGGAATTTGAATGGGCCGGAACCCCCATGAAAGCGGGTTGTGCAGGGTATAAAAATTATGTCTCTACAACCGATAGCGAGATTATTAAGCGTCTGAAAGCCGCGGGTCTGGTGTTCTTTGGTAAAACCAATACGCCCGAGTTTGGCCTGACGCCCTACACGGAATCGAAACTTTATGGTCCGGCCCATAATCCATGGAAACTCACGCACTCACCAGGCGGATCGAGTGGTGGGTCAGCGGCTGCCGTAGCGGCTGGGATTGTTCCGGCTGCTACAGCTTCAGACGGGGGTGGCTCCATTCGCATTCCATCAGCCTGCTGCGGTTTATTTGGCCTCAAGCCTTCGCGCGGACGCGTAACGCTCGGTCCACGCTTCGGCGAGTTATGGAACGGAGCCGTGACGGCCAACGTCGTGACACGTAGTGTCCGGGATAGTGCAGGCTTCCTGGATGTGATTGCTGGCCCGTTGGCAGGCGATCCGTATGGTATTGTCCCACCCGAACGGCCATTTCGGGAGGAAGTCGATCGGGAGCCGGGGAAGCTACGTATTGCCTTCTCAACCCAGTCGCTGATGCCTTCGCAGGTTGTTGATCAGGAATGCGTAAAAGCAGTTAAGGAAACGGTTCGATTGCTTGAAAGTTTAGGGCATACGGTTGAAGAAGTGCCCTTGCCCTACGAAAAAACACTCGTGACCGAAGCGTTTTTCCTGTCGGTGCTGAGCGAAACAGCGGCTACCCTTCGGGAACTGGGACATTACCTGGGTAGACCCGTCCAACGTAGTGATGTGGAGCTGAATACGTGGGCACAAGCTCGACTGGCAGAGGGATTCACGGCGGCCGATGCCGCGTATCAGAAACGTCGCTGGAATAGCCTTAATCGCATTATGGGCCAGTTTCATGAAACGTATGACCTGTTTCTAACGCCGACCTTACCCCGCCCACCCATCGCTATTGGAACATTCCAGAATACGGCTTCGGAGCAACGGTTACTCAAATTAGTGGATTCATTGGGTGGGTTGAAATACCTGAATGGCAGCAAAACAGTAAATGATTTAGCCGAACGATCTCTGGGTTATATTTCGTTTGCCGTTATTACAAATATGACCGGCCAGCCGTCGATGTCAGTACCGCTGCACTGGTCGGCCGACGGATTGCCTATCGGCGTGATGTTTGCAGCCAAACTCGGTGACGAAGCGACCTTGTTCCGAATGGCGGGTCAACTGGAACGAGCCAAACCCTGGTTTGACAAACGACCAAACGTGTAGAGCTCAACGCAAATAACACTGTAGCAAAACTCGTTCATGGTGCTTTTGCGAAAGCGCGGTTCCATTATTTTTGCCGAATAACCGTTTCTCCGAGACAATGTTGCCTGACACATCCGTATTTTTGACGCGACCCACTACCATGCATTAATGAACCAAACGCTATACGCATATCTAGTAAACAAAGCGCCTGCGGGCATACTAAAGCATCTGACAGGACTAACCATTTTATGCATTATTCATTGGTCAACAGGCATTTGCAATGTACGCGCCCAAACGGTTCAATTGCCCAAAAAACAGTCGGCTTCGTCCATGCTGAACGTAGCCATTCGCCTTATTGATGCTGAAACGGATACCATTGTTTCGAATGCGAAGTTGTCAGTTATTGACGAAAGTAGTGGGCAACCTGTACCCGTCGCGCCCGATAGTTTAGGGTTTAAGTTGTCGGGTATGCGCGGTTCAAGTTATATTGTTCGGGCATCGGCTCCGGATTATTTTGAGGCAAAGACCCGAATTTTTAACCTGTCGCTCTCCCAACGACTGATCATAAAATTGATGCGCACGAGACCCAGCGTGCTGATCATTAAAGCATTTGCCGTGAAGATTGACCAGCCGCTATCGCCGGCAACGGCCGTCATCACATCGCGTATTACAGGAAAATCCGAACGGTTTCAGCTACAAAAAGGACGATTACAGCGAACCTTCACGAAGCCTGACAATCTGGATATTGAAGTGAGTGCGCCGGGCTATAATTCCGCTCATCGGCAATTGACTATTGACGTAGCACTTACGGGTAAGCGCTATGAATTCGACGCAGAATTAGATAAAACAGCGGTTGATCTGACCATTCGTGCGGTAGATAGCCAGACAAATCAGGCCGTTGTGGGTGGACGCTTTATACTGTCCGGTCCAGTTGGCATGGCGCCTATTGTGCTGTCTCCCAGTCCTGAAGTTGGGTTATTTGGCGCAACGTTACCCGCAAGAGGAGCCTATCAGTTGCGAAGTAATGCTAAAGGGTATGAAGATGTTACATTCCTGGTCGTTACGAATAAAGCACAAAATGAAGTGCTGGTCAAACTAACGCCTATTCCACCAACGCCTGAACCCGCTGAGCCTAAGCCGGACATTGTTGTTGGTGAACTAAAATCGAATCTCACCGCAAAGGAGACGAGTACAGCCTCTGTTTCTGCCATCTCAACAAAAATTTTTGGCGTAATAGAGAAAGGTAAAAGCATTCAACTAAACAAAATTTATTTTGATCAGAGCAGCCCGGTACTACGTCCCCAATCCTACACCGAGCTCGATCAACTCTATGATGTACTAACGCAATACCCAATGCTACGTATAGAGATTCGCGGCCATACCGATAATCAGGGTGATCTCGACCTGAATATCCAGCTCTCGCGCGACCGCTGCCAGGCTGTTATCGACTATTTGGCTACAAAAGGCATCCGACGAACGCGCCTGACGGCTATTGGGCGCGGCCCCCTCGATCCGGTTGCCCCGAACAACAATGAAGAGAATCGCAGGAAAAACCGGCGGGTAGAATTTGTGTTGTTATAAGATTGCGTTTAGCGCAGTTGTGGCGAATGGATATAGTTGAAGCTGCCTGGCCTTTGTATCGCTCAGATAAATGTCAAACAGCTTCAGACTGCCTTTGTTACAGATGGGCGATTGGTTGAAGTATTAGAAAAGGAAAACGTATGACAGTTGAATAATAGGTCCAGGCACTACCCGACGTTTGCTCTAAATACCCGTATAGCTGTTGGGTAGGTGGCACGTTCTTAAAGGTTATTGAAAGCGTCTGTTTGCCATTCAATGTTCTGGTTCCTCCGCCGACGATGCCACTGCCGGCATAGCCAGCAAGATTGAAGTTGACAGGTGCTAAACTTTCAACCGAAAACACCATAACGTAATTCGATATGGACGTTATTCCATAGGCACTCGGTTCGAAATGCATTTGAATAACTGGATTACGTTGTGGCGAGTTTTGCCTGTTAAAACTGGCATAAGGCGTCGTAGCATCCACCTGGACTATGTCTGGTTTGATAAATGTGAGGTTTGTACGTCCTTTGCCGACCGTTTTAGCTGGACTGAGCACATCAATATTGAAAAAAGTAGTGCCGGGTAAACCAATGCCAACCCCTGGCAAAGCCAATACCTCCAGCAATTTAGCTGGAGATACGTCTGCTTCAAACTCAGCAAAATTGACTCTGTTCTTTTCGAATTTTGTGGCTTTCATAAACTTAAAAGTTAGTGATTTGTAATGGCTGATTTGCCACCAACGCAAAGTTTATGTCATTCCCAAACGTTTGCCGTCAGACATTTAGTAAACGGCAAACTACATTGATTTTGAGGCAAATTGGCCTACTAATTACAGATCAGCTACGGCCAGCGCCCGCATCTTTTTCGGCGTTTTCTGGCGATAAAACAGCCGGTAGATAATAGGGAAAATCAGGAGCGTCAGTACCGTTGCGGTAATCAATCCACCGATAACGACGATGGCTAGTGGCTTTTGCGTTTCAGAACCGATGCCTGTCGAAACAGCAGCTGGAAGCAGTCCAATGGCGGCCATCAATGCGGTCATGACGACTGGCCGAATACGCGATTGCACCCCATCCCGAATGGCGTCGTCAAGCGGCATTTTGTCCTGCCGGTTTTTGTTGAAGACCGAGATTAGAATCACCCCATTCTGCACACAAATTCCGAACAAGGCAATGAAGCCCACGCCCGCCGATATGCCGAAGTTCATGCCCGTTACGTGCAGGGCCAGAATCCCGCCAATGAGTGCAAATGGTACGTTGAGCAACACCAGACCCGCATCTTTCGCGTTGCCGAACGTAATGAACAGGATCACGAAAATAGCCGCGATGCTGATCGGCACCACTTGCCCAAGTCGACCTGTCGCCCGAACCTGGTTCTCAAATTCGCCCACCCACTCAACTGAATACCCTTTGGCCGGACTGAGCTTTTCGCGAACGCGTTGCTGTGCTTCGGCGATGGTGCTACCCAGGTCGCGGCCACGTACGGAAAACTTAACACCAATAAAGCGCTTGTTCAGATCGCGGTAAATGAAAGCCGGACCCGTAATTTGCCTGATGGTCGCAATCTCCTTCAACGGAATTTTGCCCCCACTCATCGTTGGGACCATCAGGCGCATAATGTCCTCTTCGCTTTTGCGGTATTCAGGCTGGAAACGGACGCGGATATCGAATTTGCGTTCGCCTTTATATAAAATCGAGGCTGTTTTGCCACCGATTGCCATCTCGATAACCGCCTGTGCATCGGCCGTTGAAACGCCGTAAAGGGCCATTTTGTGGTCATGAAACATGACGCTCATTTCCGGCTGTCCCACGTTGCGGATGATACCTAAATCTTTGATACCCTCAACGTTCTTGACGGCCTCCAGTGCCTGATTGGCGTATTTCTCCAGCTCATATACATCCGGCCCGAAAATCTTGATGCCGTTGCTGGCTTTATAACCGGCCACCGCTTCTGCTACGTTGTCGATGATGGGCTGCGAGTAATTGTACAGCACCCCGGCGTAATTTTTTAGCCTGGCATCCATTTCGTCGGTTAGCTGCTCGGTGCTTATCTTTCTGGTCCATTCATCTTTGGGCTTCAAATCGACCTGGAACTGGCAGAAATAGAAGCCGTTGGGATCGGTGCCGTCGTTGGAACGGCCCACCTGTGAGAGGACTTGTTTCACTTCGGGGAATGTCTTTAAATCCTGTCGGATAGTTTTGGCCATATCCACGCTTTCGGGTAACGACATGCTCATGGGTAGTTCGGCCGTCACCCACAAAGCGCCTTCGTTAAGCTGGGGCAAGAATTCGGTACCAAGCATGGTTGAGGAAAAGAAAGTAGCACCCATGAAACAAATCGACGCGATCAGGCTAATCCGACGGTTCCGGTAACACCAGCCGAATCCCGCCATAACGATTCGATTGAAGAAGTTGACGATGGGATTATTTTTCTCCCGTACGTTCTTTTTCAGCAACATCGAACACAGCACCGGCACCAGCGTCAGGGTGAACAGCAACGCGCCCATCAAGGCAAAGCCCAGCGTCCAGGCGAGTGGCGAAAACATTTTGCCCTCGACTTTCTGAAACGAGAAAATGGGCAGTAAAGCCGTGATAATGATGAGCTTGGAAAAGAAAACGGCTTTGCCCAGATCACCGCCCGTTTTGCGGATCAGGCCCAGCTTGGCCATTCGGTTGAACTTGTCCATCCCGTTTTTATACGCCAGATGATCCAGTGACACGAATATTCCCTCGACCATAACGACCGCGCCGTCGATAATAATGCCGAAATCGACCGCACCCATTGAGAGTAGATTCGCCGACATGCCTCGTAGGCGTAGACACATAAACGCGAACAACAGCGCCAGCGGAATAATGATGGAGACGATTAATGTAGTACGCCAGTCGGCCATGAACAGGAACACGATGACCGTTACCAGCACAATGCCTTCGGTGAGGTTGTGCAGTACTGTTTTGGTGCAGAACTCGATGAGGTTGTCGCGGTCGTAGAACGTCACCATCTTCACGTCTGACGGTAAAACGCGGGTGTTCAGTTCATCAATTTTGTCTTTGACGAGCGTCAGAATTTCGCTGGGATTTTCGCCTTTTCGCATCACGATGATGCCTTCCACTACGTCGTCGTTTTTGTCCAGACCTACCTGTCCCACGCGGGGCAGGTTCGATTCGGCCACTTCCGCTACGTTCTTGACCAGCACCGGATTGCCGCCAGCTTCCTCGATAAGAATGTTCTCGATGTCCTGAATGGATGTTAACAAGCCAACGCCCCGTACGACGTAAGCCTGCCCATTCCGCTCAATCACGTCGCCACCCACGTTGATGTTACTGCGCGTAACCGCCTGATACACTTCGAGGGGCGTAATATCGTACTTGGTTAGTTGCGTAGGGTTGACGCGCAATTCGTACATCTTGTCGCGACCACCGAAGGCCACAATATCCGCAACGCCCGGCACGCTGCGTAGCTGCCGGTCAACGACCCAATTTTGCAAGGTTAACAGTTCGCGGCTATCGCGGTTCTTGCTTTCGAGCGTGTACCGGAAAATCTCACCCGTTGGGCCATAGGGCGGTTGAATTTCGGGGCTGACACCCTCCGGAAGTGATACGTTACGGAGTAGATTGTTGACCTGCTGGCGGGCGAAAAAGTCCTCGACGCCATCGTCGAAAATGATTTTCATAACCGACAGACCGAACATCGTCGTCGAACGCACATTGCTTTTCCGCTGAACGGAATTCATCGCGACCTCAATCGGTACGGTAACGAATCGTTCGACTTCTTCCGCCGACCGACCATTCCATTCGGTCACGACAATGATTTGCGTATTCGTTACGTCAGGAAAGGCTTCAAGGGGCGTATTCAGGTAGCTGAACACCCCGGCTATGACCAACCCAGCCGTCATAAAAAAAATAAAGAATCGGTTCTTGAGCGAAAACCCAACGATGTTGCGAATGAATTTAGACATAATGGCAGAGGGCATGGGGCAAGAAGCGGGGAATAAGATGGAGTTTTTCCATGCCCCGCGCTCCCTGCTCCTGACTAATTATTGAGTGCGTTGTAGACCATCAGTTGATTTTTGGAAATGACTTTTTCGCCGGGCTTAACACCCTGACGGACGTATGATACGTCTCCGAGGGATTTTAGTACGTCGACCTCGCGGGTTTCGATGTCCGAGCGGTTCCGAAACACCATGACGTAGTGCTTCGAGCGGTCGAAAATGACGGAGCCAGAGGGTACGGTGGCCAGTTGTCCACCGTCTTCATAGCGTAACGTAACGGTCGCGTGCATTTCCGGGCGGAGTTTCAGTCCTTTGTTATTGAGCTTGATCCGCAGGGTCATGGCTTTCGTATTTGGGTCAAGGACGGTATAAATTTTGTCGACCTTTCCGGTGAACAGTTCGTCAGGATAACTCAGCGTCTGGACGGTCGCGTCCATACCCGGACGTACCCGCCGGATGTCGCTTTCGTTAACGTTTGCCAGCACCCAAACCTCGCTGATCTGCCCGATGGTGAACAGATTATCGGCGTTATCGGAACGGAGTTGCATGTCGCGGTTAACGTTTTTTTCGATCACATAGCCGTCAATGGGCGCTTTCACCGTGTACATCGACGATTTGCCGAGACCGTAAATTCGAAAGACTTCTTTCACGCGGGTGGCTTCAGCCTGAGCCTTCTCGACTTCCTTCTGAGCGCCCACCACTTCGCGTTGTGAGGTAAGTTTCGTCTCGAACAAGTCCTGGGCTACGCGCAGATTTTTTTCGGCGACTAAGAGATCCGATTGAGCCTGAATGGCTTGGCGCTCCAGATCGGCGACTTCCCCCGACCGGATGGACGCCAGTGTTTGCCCCTTGTGAACGTAATCGCCCAGTTCAACATCGACGCCCTCGACATTGCCGCCGACGAGCGGAAACACCTTAATAACGCGGTTTTCGTCGGCCACCACTTTGCCAACCAGTGTCAGTTCACTACGTATGGGCCTGGTTTCAACGCTATCAATTCGAATCCGGCGCATCATTGTATCGGAGAGCATGAATGCCTTCGCTTCTTCATGCGTCGGTTTGGGAGCGCATGAGATGAGTAAACTCAGGCCGCACAACACCAGCGTGCCACTGCTTATGATATTGATTTTCATAGTTTGTTACTTAAACAGGTCATCGCCAATGAGGTAATTTAATTCTTCGTAGGCACTCACCCGATCAGCTTTCAGGCGATTAAGCTGACTGATGCTGTCGTTGTAGGCTTCGATCAGGTCGACAAATTCGAGTAGGCTGATGTTGCCTTTCTGAAAGCTCGTGACTACGCCCCGGTTCAGCTGATCAAATTGTTCGGTAAACTGTTGCTCAACGCCTTGCACCCGCTGTTCCACCTCCCGAACTTTTTGCAGAGAGGTCGATACTTCGTTGTTCACCTGAACCACCTTCTGTCGCTGCAACTGGTTCTGGTAATTTATCTGGCTGCGGGCCGCCCGAATGGCACCCTGATTACGGTTGAACACCGGAATGTCGGTGGAGACAGACAGACCAACGTAGTTTTGGATGTAGCTCCCATTCTGATCATACGTACCGCCAACGCGTACGTCCGGCACGGCCAGTGATCGCTGTAGATTATAATTAAGTTCAGCCTGTTTTGCGAGCGATTCGCTGGCTTTCAGGTCGGGTCGATTCCGTAATGCCATCTGCCGGAGCGTATCTTCAGGTTGCGTTGGTAGCCGGTAACGAGCCAGCGTCTCCCCAGCGACCAGCGGCTTAACGGGCTGATCAACAGACAATAGCGTACGTAGCGCCCGCTGATCGTCGGCCAGTTGGAACAGGATGGCTGTGCGGTCATTGTTGAGTTGAAAGAGCAGCGCTTTCAATCGGAGCAGCTCACGCAACGATACGTTGTTTCGACTATACTGAACTTCATAAGCAGCCACGGTCGTCTGGAGCGTAGCGAGTTGCTGATTGAAGCGGGCAAGTGTTTGGTGCTGGAAGTGAATGGAATAAAAGCGCGTACGCACGTCGAAGCGTAATTCCCGAAGTAAATCCAGCAGTTCGAATTGAGTCAATTGAGCCGCTTCCGAGGCCAGCGCAATACGTTTGTTGCGTTTCCCGGCCGTATACAGCAACTGCTGAATGGAGACGATCTTTTGGCCTTGTCCACCAACGTCGAGTACACGCTTCGCTTGCCCGTTATATGTACTTAGTTCTAACGTAACAATTGGGTTATCGTACAAGCTGGCTTGCAGCATCTGCGCCTGACTGGCATCGATCCGAAATCGCTCGGCCAGTAGCAGTAGATTATTTTTAACAAACAGGCTATCAGCCTGACGAAGCGTTATCTGTAAAGAATCCTGGGCCTGTGTAGGCCGGGCAAAAAATAAGGAAATGAAAACGAAAAAAATCAGCAGCCGCATGGATGGTATCAAAGTACGGCGGCAAAGGTCACTTCTGAGTATTACAGGAGGCTTAGAGGATTATTAGAGCGCCCTTATAAAAACATTAGAAAAATATTAGAGACAGGGCGATTCAAGAAGCTAACGGTCAACAACAGCAACGGGTAAATTCATAAACCTTGAAAAATGATTGATTGAGTCGGTCAATGCACTTTGTTCCAACTCATTCAGTTTTTTAAAAAGACTCAATTCCAGATCAATGTTTTTGGCGTTAACAACCCGGTGCCAGGTGCCAACAATCTGACCATCAACAATAATAGTTTGGTCAAAGACGAAATTTGAAGCTGGGCTGGCCAACGCCCTGAATTTCAGAACCGCGCTTCTGTTTTTATAGCCCATAATGTACTCATCATAAATCGGCAGCAGGCGCGTAAGGGGGACATCCGCATTGACTACGTTAGCTGGCGGGAAATGATACATTTCATTGTTTATGACTTCCTGTAAAAAAAGGGATTTAACCAGGTCCAGCCCCTTTTTTGCATCAGAAATAGGAAGCCCTGACCAGGTAGAAAAATCGTTCACGGTGGCGGGTCCGCGACTGGAGAAATACCTCTTCGTTAACTCAGCTAACGCGTCATCCCTATGGAGTGCTTTTGCTGGGGGTACGCGTTCATCGAGTAAGGCATAGGTGAATTGTTTTCCCTGCCGCGCACCACTACAAATGATCCCGTCGAGTTCGGCTTCCATCATCAGACAGCTTAACCGTATGCCATCGGCTATAATACCTTGCTTAGTCAACTCTGTGTTTAACTGCGTGCGTGTCAGTTGTTTTCCACCTTCAAGCGCTTTGACTAACGTATCATGGCTGCGTCTGAAAATGTCCGCGTTTAGCTCCATTTTACGGTACATAAAGGCATTGACCGCTTTCACGCGAGGGGCTGTTAACTGGAGCAGCCAACGAATATCGGCCGGGGTTACAAAGTGCCAGGTTGGACGTAGCAGATGGGTCCGCAGTATTTTCCCATCCGTAAATTCCTGCTCAATATCGGCATCGGTTAAATGCGGCATTCGCAACCCGATGGCCCATTTCGACAAACCATATTCCTGCGCCTGCACCGCCCCAAGCCAGGCCACCATGTCTGCGGGTTTCGTAAAACTGCTTTCCCGAATATGCTGATTGATGAGCCGGTGGGTAGCAATGTCAGATAAGGTCATTCAGTAGCTCATCTTTAATGAAGTCTATTGATCTTAAGCGCTTAAGAAGCCTGCTACCAACAAATCTTCGTCAAGAGATTCCCAATGAATGCCTTGACCCAGCCCGATGAATCGCCAATTGTTAAGATCTTCCTCTGATGCGTCCCGTAAGCGGGGGTACCAATCAATAGGTACACCAATTTCCCGACCCTCTGTTAAACGAACGTATAATTTACTGTCTGCAAACCAAACGTCGGTGGCGAAAACAGTTTCCGGTTTTTTAGTTAAAGTACTCATGCCAGGCTTGCAGCAATGTTGCTAATTATGTATACTAACAAACTGCCGTTAACATACATTACCATATTGGACTATCACCCCAGCCGGTTAGCCTTCCACTTACTTTTCTGCGTCGTTACCGTAGCACTCCCATTACTTTTTGGCTTAGTATTTTCCAACAAATAAGCTGCTAACACAGCCGCTAACTCGGTTTCTGTTACGTCGGGTGTTGGCGTTAGTTTATCGGGCGTGAAGTATTTGCTGACAAAACCCGTGTCGAAGTGGCCAGACCGGAAAGCGTCGTGCTCCATAACGAACCGGCAGAAAGGCAGCGTCGTTTGTACACCCGAAATCTGGTATTCATCGATGGCGCGAATCATTTTCTGGATGGCTTCCTCGCGCGTGTCGCCATACGTAATGAGCTTGGCAATCATGGGATCGTAATAGATAGGGATGGCCATGCCCTGCTCGAACCCGTCGTCTACCCGAACACCATTGCCCTGTGGCCGGACATACGTATCGAGCGTACCCACATCGGGCAGGAAGTTGTTGGCCGGGTCTTCGGCGTAGACCCGCACTTCTACCGCGTGGCCTTTAATCTGCAAATCTTCCTGCTTAATCGTCAGCGGTTTGCCTTCGGCGATGTAAATCATCTGCTTCACCAGATCTACACCCGTAATCTGCTCGGTAACAGGGTGTTCAACCTGGAGCCGGGTGTTCATTTCCAGAAAGTAAAAGTCGAGGGCATCGTTAACAATGAATTCAACGGTGCCCGCTCCGTAGTAGCCACAAGCTCGTGCTACGTCGACGGCAGCCCGACCCATGGCGTCGCGGATTTCGGGGGTTAAAATGGCCGACGGCGCTTCTTCGACCACTTTTTGGTGCCGACGCTGCACCGAACATTCGCGCTCGAACAGGTGAATGATGTTGCCATGCTGATCGCCCAGCACCTGAATCTCGACGTGCCGGGGCGACGTAACATACTTCTCAATAAACACCGACCCGTCGCCAAACGCCGACTGCGCTTCACTCACCGCGCGGTCCATCTGTTCGTCGAATTCGACCTCGTTTTCGACCACCCGCATACCTTTTCCCCCGCCACCCGCGCTGGCCTTAATCAGAATCGGGTAGCCAATTTGAGACGAAATAATTTTGGCCTCGGCTCTGTCCGTAATGGCCGAGGGCGTTCCCGGCACCATCGGAATATTGTAATGAGCAACGGCCGCTTTAGCCGCCAGTTTACTACCCATGACCTCGATGCTTTCTGGCGAAGGGCCAATAAAAATCAAGCCAGCTTCGCGTACCAGTCGGGCGAAGTTGGCATTTTCGGACAGGAATCCATAACCGGGGTGAATGGCATCGACGTTCAATCGGTTGCAGACATCGATAATCACATCGGCACGAAGATACGACTCCGACGAGGGCGCCGGCCCGACGCACACCGATTCGTCGGCGTAGCGGACATGGAGCGCATTACGGTCGGCTTCTGAGTAGATGGCTACCGTCTGAATACCCATTTCGCGGGCCGTCCGCATGATTCGCAAGGCGATTTCACCCCGGTTGGCAACGAGTAATTTATGAATTTTTGGCATTGTAATACAGGTCGGAAAGGCGTGATAGGAATTGGCAATAAACCCCGCCAAATTAGCCTATTGGCTCAATAGAATGCTATGATTTACCAAAATAAAGCATTTGCTACAAAACGATTCGCTAATTGAAATTTTAAGGATGAATTTGCGCTACCAAAAGTTAACCGTATTTTTGCACTTACTCTGCAAAAAAGAAGGGTTCCCCCTGATAAACAAGATCAAAAAGTGGATTTATTCGAGAAACTGCGTAATAACCTGGGACCTATCGGTTCACCAGCTCGGGAGTTCAACGGTCACCATTATTTCGCGTTCCCCAAGCTTGAAGGCGAATTAGGGCCTCACATGCGTTTCCGGGGCAAGGAAGTATTGAACTGGAGTTTGAACAATTACCTCGGTCTGGCTAACCACCCCGAAGTGCGTCAGGTGGATGCCGAAGCATCGGCGCAGTGGGGTCTTGCCTATCCAATGGGCGCCCGGATGATGTCCGGTAACAGCGACCTCCACGAGCAGTTTGAAAAAGAACTGGCTGAATTCGTTGGCAAAGAAGATTCCTTTCTGCTGAACTATGGCTATCAGGGTGTTATGTCAGCCATCGAAGCCGTCGTTGATTACCGCGATGTAATTGTGTATGACGCTGAATGTCATGCCTGCCTCATCGATGGTATCCGGTTGCACAAAGCCAAAATGGGCGAATACTATAAATTCAACCACAACGACATGGCCAGCCTGGAGAAAAACCTCCAGCGGGCAACCAAAAAAGCCGCCGAAAAAGGAGGCAGTATTCTCGTCATTACGGAAGGCGTATTTGGTATGTCGGGGAAAGTTGGTAGCCTGGATAAAATTGTTGCGCTGAAAGAGAAATATGAGTTCCGGTTGTTGGTCGATGATGCTCACGGTTTCGGTACAATGGGCGCCACGGGTGCTGGTGTTGGCGAAATGTTAGGTTGCCAGGACGGCATTGACCTCTATTTCTCAACGTTTGCCAAGTCAATGGCCGCCATTGGTGCGTTCATTGCCGCCGACCACGATATCATTATGTACCTCAAGTACAATATGCGGTCGCAGACCTATGCCAAAGCGTTGCCAATGCCTTACGTAGTGGGTGGCCTGAAACGGCTGGACATGATCCGCAATTCGTCGGAGTTCCGGGACAAACTGTGGACAAACGTGCGGGCGTTGCAAAGTGGCCTGAAGGAACGCGGGTTTAATATTGGTGATACGCAGTCTCCGGTAACGCCCGTGCTGTTGCAGAATGTACAGGGGGGTATTCCCGAAATAACGGGATTGATCCGCGACCTGCGCGAAAACAAAGGGATTTTCTGCTCGATTGTTGTTTACCCGGTTGTGCCGAAAGAGATCGTGATGCTACGTATCATTCCGACAGCCGCGCATACCCTTGAAGACGTACAATTTACACTCGAAGCATTTTCGTCGGTAGCGGAGAAATTGAAGAATGGCGATTATCGGCCAAATAAGGCTGAAATCGACCCTCACGCCCTCGAAGTATCGGCGGAATCAGCCGCTGAATAGGGTTTTTGCCAAAAAATTGGATTTTTTGATCATTTTTTTGGCTTAGCTATTGCGCTGTATGAGAGAATGACTAAATTTCAGGCGAAAACCGCGTTTTTAGCGGAATTTGGGCATTTTCATACACTTAAACCCATACAATATCGCTATGGCACGCTTCGATGAAGTAAAGAATTTGGTTCTATCCCTGGAAGGTGATTTCGAGAAATTTTACGAAAAAAATAACCAGGCTGCCGGAACCCGCGTTCGTAAAGGAATGCAGGATTTGAAAACGCTGGCTCAGGAAATCCGTTCGGAAGTTCAGAACGCCAAAAACAGCCCTGAGAAAGCGTAATCAACGGACCTCAGGTCGAAAAAAAAGAACACCCCTGTCAGACAAGATCTGGCAGGGGTGTTCTTTTGTAGAGACCGGTCCGCCGGTCTCTACAAAATCTTCTCCTTATGCATCAACGTAGCAATGCCTTTTGTGGTGACTTTTCCCGTTTTAACATCCCGGATTTCGCCCAAAATTTGAGCGGTATGTTTTGCCGGATCAATTGACTGCACTGTGAACGTCGCTTCATAGTCGGTGTCGACAAACATGGGCCGCAAAAACTCTAGCGTTTGTCCCAGATACACTGAGCCGTAACCCGGAAACTCCGTTCCCAGCACCTTTGTGAATATACTGGCACCCAGCATTCCATGAATAATCGGGCGTTTGAAAGGCGTCTGAGCAGCAAAGTCCGCATCGAGGTGTAGTGGGTTGTTGTCGCCCGTAACACGGGCAAAGTCAATTACGTCGGCCTGCGAGAAGCGAAATACGTAACGGTGAACAGCGTTAAGTCCAAATTCCATAGGAAAATGAATGATGACCGGGTCGCCGGTGCGATTATAGATGATGAATGATATGCCACATAAGCGGCCCCGAATGTACAATGAATACTGATGATTCTGGAATAGTTCGTAACCTCGGATTGCGGGTTCGTAAGCCTGGCCATCACTCATCATTCATCATTCATCATTACCTTCGTGATTACTTATGCTTAACGAATTGTTTTCACTCAATACGGTATTGACTAAGCGCGTATTTGGGTTAGATGTCATGCGGGCGGTTGCTATACTTATTGTGGTAGATGCCCATGCGACTATTGCCTTGAAGGACTATTACAGCGGTGCGTTCTGGCATCATCTTTTGCCCGATGGTGTTGAGCTGTTTTTTGTGTTGAGTGGCTTTCTCATCGGGGGCATCCTAATACGGTCGTATGAAAAAAAAGGCCGCTTCGATCGCGATTTACTCCTGAATTTCTGGACACGTCGCTGGTTCCGCACGTTGCCCAACTATTACCTTGTGCTGATCGGGCTGATTGCCTTTGCTCTGGTTCGGGCGTGGCGTAGTGGGTTGCAGCATACATTGCCCGAGAACGGCGTCCTGTTCAAATACTTCTTTTTCCTACAGAATTTTGCCAGCGACGTTCCTGCTTTTTTCGGGGAAACCTGGAGTCTGGCCATTGAAGAATGGTCGTATCTGACGTTACCACTGGTGTTGTGGACCATGCACAGTTTGCTATCAGGGCGGTTCTCGCGGCAACGTATCGTGTTGTTAACGATCCTGTTCGTGATCATTGGCACGAATGTATACCGCCTTATTTCAGCTATCCAGATTCCGATCTTGGAGGGAGAATTAGGCTACCGGGGCATTGTTGTTGCCCGATTAGATGCCATTTCCTACGGCGTTCTGGCTGCCTATGCCAAGCATTATTTCCCGACTTCCTGGACGAATGATTCACTACGTCGTCGACTCTTCGTCGTCGGCTTACTGGTAACGGTGATCACGGCATTATCAGCGTCTATTTTTATTCTGAAGTACTACGTTCAAGCCGGAATTTTACCGGCCTATATTTTTTATAAGCGCACGTTCTATTTCCCGGTTATTGGGTTAAGTATGGCGTTGCTTGTTCCGTATATGGATGGCTGGCGAACGGCTACCGGAGGGTGGGCTAGGTTTGGCATTGCCCGTGCCATCACGCACATCAGCCTGATTTCGTACTCCATGTATTTGCTTAACCTGACGCCCATCATGATGAACGTCGTTGAGCGCATCCCAACGAGCTCCTTTACGGTTGCCTGGCTCAAGGTCGGCTTGTTTTGGGGATTGGTCCTTGTTTTATCTACACTGCTTTTCAAATACTTCGAGAAACCCGTTACCGAACTTCGCGAACGTCTATCCGCGAAAGAACCGACCCAGTTGGTGAACGAGCCCGGAGCCCGGAGCCCGGAGCCTGGAACAGGGTGCTAACTCTTAACTCCTAGCTCCGCGCTCCCTGCCCCATGCTAACTAGCTCGAATGGTCGCTGATAATGACCCAACGGTTTTTAATCTTGCGCCAGAGTAGGGTAAAATGCCCCTCTGCATCGCCAATGTTGGGTCGTTTTAAATGAAAGCGACCAATAACATAGGCAAGATTAGGTGCGGGAAAATCCAGTTGCAGTATATCGAATTTGAGCGTACCCATCGAGTCTCTATTGGGATAGCGCTTTCTGTAGTTAGCTAGTGTGGCCTGATAACCATACGTAATGCCGACTTTCCCTATAAAGGTTAGAGAATCAGACGGCCAGTAGCCATTCATGAACTTATCAACTCGCCCATTATTCCAGTCTTCGGTCTGGCGTTTCAGAATTTGGAGGATTTCCCGGCGGTCTTTGGCTACTAGTTCGGGTTTGACAGATTTCTGACTCCAGGCAGATTGAGCGAATAGGCAGAGTAATAAAAAAGCGAAAACTTGTTTCATGATTGACTGTTATGGTTGACCTAAGGTACGTATTGGCAAGCCTAATTAGCTGCTAGTGCAGTAGGTATTTTTACTTGGTTACCGGCTACAAACTAAACCACCCGTTTCCGCCATCTGTTTAAAATCGACTATTCTTACTTACCAGGCCATGAGATTACAAAATAGAGTCGCCATCATTACGGGGGGGGCCAGAGGTATCGGGCGGGCAGCCGCTGAGGTATTTTGTCGGGAAGACGCTACCGTCATCATCTGGGATTTGCTCAGCGAAGGCGAAAGTACGGCCCAGACATTACGTGATCAGGGATTTCGTTGCGAATTTATGTCTGTCAGCACGACCGATGTGCCCGGCATTAAAGTCGCGGCCCGCGATGTGTACGACCGGTATGGCCGAATCGACATTCTCATCAACAACGCAGGTATTACGCGCGATAAAACCCTGCTGAAAATGTCGTTTGATGAATGGCAGCAGGTTATTGACGTGAATTTGACCGGTGTCTTTAACTGCACCAAAATCATTGCACCCTACATGGTGGAACAGAAATATGGACGCATCATTTGCACGTCCTCCATCAACGGTGTGCATGGCGCCTTTGGACAGACCAATTATGCAGCGGCCAAAGCGGGCATTATTGGTATGGTACGTTCATGGGCGAAGGAACTCGGACCGAAAGGCATCACCGCTAATGCCGTTGCGCCGGGGTTTATCCAAACCGCGATGACGGATGCGATGCCTGAAGAAGTTAAAAATCAGGCGGTTACTACGATTCCGGTGCGCCGTATCGGCAAACCCGAAGATATTGCCAATGCGTATTTATTTCTGGCCTCCTACGAAGCTTCGTTTGTAAATGGGCACGTACTGGCCGTAAATGGCGGGCAGGCGTTATAATGGTTCACGGTTTTCTGTCTACGGTTGGCTGACGCGTAAGCACCTCTTGCGTCAACCAACCGTAAACAGAAAACCGAATACCGTGAACTATCTTTACGAACGTATTTACCGTAAGCGATCCATGAAAAAGATTCGAAAATTCTACAACGAGTACAAGCCGTACATTTTCTCCGATGGCTGGTACTACGTCTTTATCGTTGTTTTTATTCTGATCTTATTTATTTTCTTCTCCTAAGTGGCAACCCGTTCGGCAGTTCTCGCCATCATCAATCCGCTATCCGGTACTACGTCGGCCGAGCAGAAAAAACTGCTTCAGGACGCCTTTATGCGCCAGGCCGACGCACTTGGTTTTGCGCCCGAAGTTACTCAGACCAGCTACGCCGGTCATGCCACTGAGCTGGCGGCCGAAGCCGTGAAGCGGGGCGTCAACAGAGTGTTGACTATTGGGGGCGACGGCACGGTCAACGAAACCGCGCAGGCGCTTCGAAAATCCGCTACATCGCTGGGCATTGTACCGATTGGGTCGGGAAACGGGCTGGCCAGGCATTTGGGCATTCCGCTGAATCCACTGAAAGCCATTGAACGAGCTCTGAAAGGTCGGCCAGTGGTGATTGACAGTGGTGAGATCAATGAATACCCATTTTTTTGCACCGCCGGATTTGGCTTCGAAGCCTACGTAGCACACGCCTTTGCGAAGGAACCCGTGCGTGGCTTACCAACCTACATCCGGTCAGCCTTTCGTTCCTTCTGGGCCTACAAGCCGGAACGGTTAGTTGTCGATGGGCAGGAAAAGGAGTTATTTTCGATGACGTTTGCCAACGCCGGACAATTTGGCAATAATGCCTGGATGGCACCTACCGCAAACATTGCTGATGGTAAACTGGAATTGTGTGAGATTCGGCCGTTTCCGACGCAGGCTGCCGGTATGCTGACATGGCGACTATTCAATAAAACGCTCAATCAATCATCCTACTGGCGTGGCCATTCTATCACCAAATCTGTTGTAGAAGCTAACGGACCATTACTGATTCATGCCGACGGCGAACCGCTGACATTGCCCACCGGTCGGGCTGAGATTCGCATACTGCCGGGGAGTTTATTGGTCTTATTATAAGGTTGATAGAAATCCTTCGCACAACGTAACGCCGGAAGTCCGATATTTGCCCCTCCAAAACTATCCTGATGGCGGGCGGCCTACCGAAACGGCGGACCGTGTCCAGCGTCTTCTGTCTGATGTCTCAAAAAGTAGTTCTTGCCTTTAGTGGAGGTCTTGATACCTCCTTCTGTGTTAAATATTTATCCGAAGACCGAGGTATGGATGTATACTCCGTGCTGGTCGATACGGGCGGTTTCTCCGACGCCGAACTCAAGGCGATCGAGGAACGGGCTTATTCGCTAGGCGTTAAGTCGCACGTAACAATTTCTAAAACAGACGATTATTACCAACAATGTCTGAAATTTCTGGTATTCGGTAACGTACTGAAAAACAATACGTATCCGCTCAGCGTAAGTGCCGAACGCATTTTTCAGGCCATTGCGGCAGCCGAATATGCCCGTGAAATTGGCGCGTCGGCCATTGCTCACGGCAGCACGGGAGCTGGGAATGATCAGGTACGTTTCGATATGGCGTTCCGCATCATTGCGCCAGATGCTGAAGTCATTACACCTATCCGAGACCTGAAGTTGTCGCGCGAGGCTGAAATCGAATACCTGAAGGCGAAAGGTGTAGAGCAGGAATGGCACAAAGCCGCTTACTCCATCAACAAAGGCTTATGGGGAACGTCGGTTGGCGGGAAAGAAACCCTGACTTCTGACCAGTTTCTGCCCGAATCAGCCTGGCCGACCCAGATCACAAAATCGGAGCCGGAAACCCTTACGCTCACGTTTGAGCATGGCGAGATCAAAGCAGTGGGTGATGAGAAATTTGCGAATCCGGTAGACGCCATCCGTAAAATCACCGAACTGGCCGGGCCGTTTGGCATTGGTCGCGATATTCACGTGGGTGATACGATTATCGGCATTAAAGGCCGCGTTGGATTCGAAGCTCCGGCACCACTAATCCTGATCAAATCACACCATGCGCTTGAAAAACACGTACTAGGCAAATGGCAATTGTACTGGAAAGAACAATTGGCTAACTGGTATGGTACGATGCTGCACGAAGGGCAATTCATGGACCCCGTGATGCGGAATATCGAAATCTTTCTGGCTGATACTCAGTCGCATGTGTCAGGTAAGGTACACGTACTGCTGGCTCCTTACCGTTTTCAGGTACTTGGAATTGAGTCGGAACACGACTTGATGTCGTCGGCTTTTGGTAGCTACGGTGAAATGAATAACGCCTGGACCGGCGACGACGTACGCGGTTTCTCGAAAGTGGCATCGAATCAGGTCATGATTTACGAGAAAATTCGTGAACATAATTCTTGATGCCGGCCTTCTAGGCATCGGTTTCTATCATCGCCAGGCGCAAACGGGCGTTGGTCGGGTTGTTGAGCAGTTGATGACGGGGTTGTGGCAGGCAGATGGGGTCAATCTATCGCTGGCCGCATCCTCGCATCTGCCCGAAACGATGCGCTACGCACGTGTGATGTTTGGCCCATCGCGACCAGCGTTCGTCAATCGACCGGCTGATCAGGCGTGGGGTGCTTTTGAGAATTCCATATTGACGCCATTGGCTGTCGGTAGCTTACCGTCGAAGGCGATTCGGCACGGATTTTACCAGGTAAAAAAGACGTTTGGGACGAAATCCGTTCGGTTCAACATGAGCCAATGGGCGCCTGATAGCATTTACCATTCACCGTTCTATCCAATTCCCGGCGCGGTTGGCCGAAACCCGAAAATTCATACCGTTCAGACGATCCATGACCTGATCTCGGTTTTTCATCCCGAGTGGTTTCCCAGTGGCGACGACACCATCAAACAGGTAATTAACGCCCTGACGCCTGATACACAAATCACTACGGTTTCGAACGCAACGAAACAGGATTTCTGCAACTACACCAAAATAGACCCTGCTCGCGTAACGCCCATTCAGTTGGCGGCCTCGCCGATTCTGTTTCATGCCGTAACAGATAGTGCGCATAAGCAGGCGGTTCGGGCGAAATATGGTCTGGGGAATTCGCCGTATTTACTGAGCCTTGCTACGTTTGAACCGCGCAAGAATATCGACCATTTAGTTCGATCCTTCGTTCGGCTGGCGACGAGTGGAGATATTCCGACCGACGTTAAACTCGTCTTAGTTGGCACCAAAGGCTGGAAATTCGATAAGATTATGGCCGAATTGACCCAAAACGAAGCCTTGCGGTCGCGGCTGGTAGTTACGGGTTTTGTGCCTGATGCCGATCTTGCTCCCCTTTATTCCAACGCCCTGGCTTTCGTCTACCCTTCGCTTTATGAAGGATTTGGATTGCCACCTTTAGAAGCCATGCAGTGTGGTTTACCGGTTATTACATCCGACATACCGGCTATTACTGAGGTTGTTGGCGACGCGGCCGTCCGGGTTCCACCAACGGATTCCGATGCACTTTGTCAGGCTATGTTATCGGTTATTAACTCCAGATCGGTGCAGGTGGCGATGTCGGAAAAGGCAGTAAAGCGGGCATCTCTGTTTTCGTGGGACAAATTCACGGCCGAACACGTTGCATTATATAAACGAATACTTTCCGAATGAAACTGAATGTTGGCATCATTGGCGGAGCGGGCTACACAGGTGGCGAATTGCTGCGCATTCTTATAAATCACCCCTTTGCGAACGTAGCGTTTGTGCATAGCAAAAGCCACGCGGGCAAACCTGTCTGGACCACGCATACCGATTTACTGGGCGATACCGATTTAACGTTTTCGGGCGAAATCAATTTAACTCCAGCGCTGTCGACAAATGAAGCTGGAGAGTCGGGTGAAAACACAGGGATTGATGTTCTTTTTCTCTGCTCGGGTCATGGAGCGTCCGTTACGTTCATGGCCGAACACGAGATTCCCGACGATATTACGGTCATTGACCTCAGTGCCGATTTTCGCGATGAGCACGACGACTTTGTGTATGGCTTGCCCGAACTCCAGCGCGAACGCATTCAGGAAGCCACACGCATTGCTAATCCCGGCTGTTTTGCCACCAGCATCCAACTGGCATTATTACCCCTGGCCAAAGCGGGCAAACTAACGAATGATGTGCAGGTAAGCGCTATTACCGGCAGCACGGGTGCGGGTCAGGCACTGGTGCCAACCACGGGTTTTACCTGGCGGAACAACAACGTATCGATTTACAAAGCCTTCACGCACCAGCACTTAGCCGAAATTCGCCAGAGCCTGACTCAACTTGATCCGGATTTTAAGCACGCAATCAACTTTGTACCGTATCGGGGCGATTTCACGCGTGGTATCATGGCGAATGTCTATACACCTTTTTCGGGGACGCAGCAAGAAGCCGACGAATTATACCGAGCCTACTACGCAGCGCATCCGTTTACGCACGTCAGCGATGCGCCGGTGGATGTGAAGCAGGTCGTCAACACAAATAAGTGTCTGTTGCATCTTGAAGTACACGACGGCCAATTGCTCATCACGAGCGTGATCGACAACCTGACCAAAGGCGCATCGGGGCATGCAGTCCAGAACATGAATCTGGTGTTTGGTTTACCAGAAGATGCCGGACTACGGTTAAAAGCAGTGGCGTTTTAGAACGTAAGATAAATTTGTTTAACCACAGCGGCACAGAGAACACAGAGGAATAAACGCTATAACTGATTGATTTTGAAACGCTGTGTTCTCTGTGCCGCTGTGGTTAAATTTACGTAATGATCGAGACCGACCGTTTGCTTCTTGAAAAATTCACCGTTGACGATGCGGCTTTTATGCTTGCCCTTCTGAACACACCCTCGTGGATTGAATTTATTGGTGATCGGAACGTAAGGACGCTTGACGAAGCTCGCCAGTACATTCTGAATGGAGCCCTGAAGACTTACGAGCAGTTCGGTTTCGGGCCGTATCTGGTGAAACTAAAAGTTGGGGATATCCCCATTGGCCTTTGCGGACTGTTTAAGCGGGAGACCCTGGACGACATTGATATTGGGTTTGCCCTTCTGCCCGAACACACCGGAAAAGGGTATGGCTACGAATCGGCATCGGCCGTTATGACTTATGCAACTACTGCGTTGGGTCTAACACGTATCACGGGCATTACCACCGCTGCCAATCACCATTCCATCCGATTACTCGAAAAGTTGGGTATGCATTTCGAGAAGAAAATCATGTTCAGACCTGATGGCGAAGAAAGCTTGTTGTTTGGCGTAACGCTGGCTAACTGACAGCTTCATAAAGGTGCCCGCCTGGCCCCTTCTTTCATCTGCCTCTTAATGAAGTTAAGCCTGGTCACCTGGTGGGCCTGTATGAGTGAGTTAATAAAATACTTGATGAGTTGATTGTGTTAGATCGAAATAAAATCGGGCCACCTCGAGTCCGAAGTGGCCTGACTGGCTTTAGAGTATCGTTGATGGGCTACCCAGCCCATGAGAGGTAGACGCTTAAGATCAGTAAAAAGTTTAAACAACCGAGTAAACGGTACGTATATCAAAAAAATAAGCTACGTTACCTGAAAGATCGGCAAATCACCTGTTTGAAAAATCTTAATGATCTCCCTGGCCGTTAGGGGCTCATAGGTCGTTACCTGCTCATTTTTAGTTAGGCTTAGGACATAGCTGCCGGATTCTTCCTCCGTAATCAGGAAGTTGAATTCCTGATCATTCAGGCTAAACAGCCCTTCCACTTCATAACCATCATTGGCGTACCCAATAATTTTGCCTGAGCTACCCAACACCGAACCACCTGCCTCGTAGGTCTTATTTAGAAAATCAAAAATCTCGTCCATAAACGAAGGTAAGAAAATAGACAATTGCCGCAGCGTCTGCTCTTGTTTCGGTCAGTAAGTTGCCGTCAAAATAGCTTGTCATTAATAATTCGCTTTACGCTAGTTGGGTTCTGTAATTATGAAAAGGGTATACGTGGCGTTTGTGTTACAAAAGTTATGCTTGTCGGCAGCTTACTCATGAAATTTATTTAGTGGTAAGTGAACATAATCGCCTGACAGTAAGTATCTTTGTAGGCAAGTTCTATAAAATGGATTGTATTCCAGATAGGCCCGGTGCTTTCGAAGCGCCGGGTTTATTTTTGTCTCAATATTTTTGCCTTTTTCTGCGGTAGACGCCGTTTGATTTCCGGCTGGTACTAATTCCGGTCAACACGAAAGGAAACCTAAGTATCAGGGCGTTCATTCCAGGAAGTACGATCGATGAGGTGAATCTAAACAACAACGCAGATGTTGAGAAAATAGATTATTCCAGCAAATAAGTCCGCTACCTTTCCCTAAGAATACATTCCTTCAGCTGTCAGAATGCAATAAGTTTGCAGGTAATCGTACCGGATAAACACCCACCAAGCGAACAGCCATGAATCCGATTTTACTGCATACTCATTCGATAATGGCGTACATACTGCTCCTGGTATCCTGCAGCTTATCCAGAAAGAGAAAATGGCCTCGCTTGGCGAACTGACGTCGGGCATTGCACACGAAATTCAGAACCCGTTGAATTTCGTCAATAATTTCTCAAAAATCAGCCTTGAGCTGCTGGATGAGCTTAAAGAAGAAATCACGGCGGATCATAAAACAGATTCCGTACAGATCGCCGACGATCTGGTACAGAATCTGTCGCGGATTTCACACCACGGCCAGCGGGCCGACAGCATTGTCAAAGGCATGCTGCAACTATCGCATGGCACTACGAGCAACGGCAAAAAGCAACTCATAAACCTGAATGAGCTAACTACCGAGTATTTACAGATCGCCAATAAGGATATCTTGTCCAAAAACAAAAACGTTTCGGTTAAGCTTGCCGTAACGTTTGATCCCGCTATTGAGCAGGTCAAAGTTGTGCCGCAGCCAGCGTACTGACCACTACCTCTGAGCCGGGTCAATATACCGAAGTAACTATTGAACTACCTGTTTCTTCGGACTGAAATAGCTAAAATCAGGTTTACTACGTAGTAGAAAAGAGTGGCGACTATATAAGCCACTGCGTTTCAACAAAACAATAACGGATAAGGCTATACGATGAACCAGTAAGCTATCGTGTAGTCATATCAGTAGGGTATCAGGTGGTTGGCAACTAACTGCCCTGCTAACTGTCATTCAGGTCATGGGAAGAGTCCATCATCCGTTTAAGCTGACGAACTATTTTATTCACCTGACTTTTGTTCCCCATGTATCGATTGTATTGCCATTTCGAAAATCCCTTCGCGGCCAATCGCTTTGCCAGTTCAGGATTCTTTCGCAAGGGGTCGTCAATACGTAACCGAAAGGTTGAAGCAACTACGTCAATATTGGTCATTTTGTAGTGATACCATCCGTCCTGAACGCGAATTTCGATGCCCATTTCGTAGTATATCTGCTGAAAGCCCACTAGAAGAATTTGCCGTTTGGTCAAATTCTCAACAAATTTACCCCGTCCGCCCACTACGCCAGCCTCTTTATCGTCAATTTGGATCACAGGTGTTTCGTTTCTAAAATAGGTCAATAGAAACGTTTTCGCCCGGCTGTAAAGCTTATCTATAGTGGCTCCCTCAACGGGGACTACGTCGGTATAAAACATACCGCCCGTTACCGAATCAATCCGAATATTAGTGTCTGCGAGTGTATAGGTTTTCTTTTGGGCAAGGCATAAAATAGGGCAAAGCAGTAACAGGAATATGTAGTTCATTGCCGTCGATTTTCGGGCAAAGTATAGCAATTACCCCGACTAGCTGTTGGCAACTTATTAAACGGCGTTACCAGCAAGGGTAGTAAACTATATTAGGCGATCCGTTGCTCAAAGTAAACCAAAATAGGCCTCTGCCTGCTTCAATGATCCTATTTTTATACGGAAAGAACCTCAGCGACAGGCTTGATCCATGGTATACCGGCCAGAGCTTTCTCGTCGTCCTGGTAAAGGAGGGCCATCTTTACCGAAAGTAAATCCCAAAAAAGCCCCGTATCCCTACAACCTATTTTAACGTGAGATCGGGATTAGAAACGGCCAAAGCATCCACCGCAAAGGATCATCGAGATGCCATCTTTCTAGAAAATACAGGACAGGTTCACACATTTAAAGCAGATCAGCCGGATCGAGCAGGCGGTTTTTGATGTCGAACAGCACCAGACCCGCGGTGTTGCGGGCATTGGTGCTGTTCGAGCAGATTCGCCCGATGGCCATCTACAGTACGGATGCTGAGCGAGAGTCGATCGGCAATTTCCGGAGCGGTTAACTGCTTGCAAATCAAATTTAAAACTTCAATTTCACGACTCGTGAGTGTAGCGGGCAAATCGTCAGTGAGCAACCGGTGGGGCTTTTTCACCAGCATCCGATTTTTCAGTGCGTTCAGGAAGGCTTCATTAAAATAAAAATCCGTCTCGACTACCGCTCGAATAGCCCGCTCCACTTCCTGCGGCTCTACGTTCTTGAACAGGTAGGCATTCACGCCCAAATCCATCAGGTGGGCCAAGAACCGATCTTCGCTATAGACCGACAGAATTATGATTTTCAGCGTCGGATAGTCCCGGTGGATGAGTTTAATCGTTTCGACACCGTTCAGTTCCGGCATCGAGAGGTCGAGCAGCACTACGTCGGGAAGTGGATCGGCGGTAGCCAGCGCGTCGAGCAGGGCGCGACCATTGTCGGCTTCAAGGGTAATGGCTATGCCCTCAAACGTATCGACAATAGCCATCATGCCTTTGCGAAACAACAGCTGGTCGTCAGCAATAGCGACTCGAATAGAATTCATACTACAACTGCTCAGGCGGCTGGATTACCTTCCAGACCACGGGCGGCAATGGCACAGTGGTGGAGTTTTACGCCGAGGGCATTACGGACTGGACCAGCCTGGCCACGCAGGAAGTACCCGAGTCACTGCGGGATCATCCCACGACGGTTCTGGTGAAGGCCCGCCAGAACGGCGTGGAGGTGAGTCGACGTGTGGATCTGACGGCCCTCTGCCAGCCTGATCTGACTCCTCTCCTGTTGACTAGTCCCTCGACGGTCTACGGGACCAGTACGCTTAACCTAGTGGTGGACGTCGTGGAACTCAACAGTCGGTCTAGTAACGGGCTGATCCAGGTCTACCTGGCTAAAGATACCTTATTCAGCCTCAGTTTCGATCCGGCGACCACGCTGGTGGTGGGTCGTCAGGTACAGAACACGGTGTGGCAGTTTGACGCGACCTCGAACGAGAGTTTCTACATCCTCAGCACAAGGGGTCTGGGGGCGGGAGCGAAAGTATCGGTGCGTTTGAGCGGTCAACTACGGCCGGGCAATACCAAAGGTCGTTTAAGTATCAGTGCTTTGGTAATGGGCAGTGCTATTGGGGAGTTGCAGCTGACCAACAACTCGGATGCTGACCTGGTCGAATATTTCAATAAATAAGAAGACTGACAACGGCTAGTTGCTATACATCGGGGTAACGGTCTATAATCATCGAAAAAAGAACCAGTTAGGCGTAGGTCTGGCTGGTTCTTTGCGTGTAAGGTACACGAGATTAGTCACCGTTTTCACACAGGGTCTAATCTGTCTTTAAACGATCACTCAATTAGTATCATATTACCAAAAA
This sequence comes from Spirosoma endophyticum, assembly GCF_900112365.1. Classification (GTDB taxonomy): domain Bacteria; phylum Bacteroidota; class Bacteroidia; order Cytophagales; family Spirosomataceae; genus Spirosoma; species Spirosoma endophyticum. The sequence continues at coordinate 92,394 of NZ_FOLQ01000005.1, forward strand.
GCTATCTTTTTATGTAACAAACCAGTAATTTGCCACTACGAAGAAATCGAAAGCGTCTGGTTTCTCGTAGTTAGAAAACTAATGGTGTGCCAGAATGCGTTTACTCCACCTACTCTTCGTTCTGCTTCCCTTTACACTAGTTGCCCAGCCGACCCATCGGACGGCCAAAGGCTGGCAGGAGCTTACTATTTCTGACGGTCTGTCGCAGGGGATGGTGTATGACCTCAAACAAGATCCGAAAGGGTTCATTTGGGTGGCCACCAAAGATGGACTAAACCGATATGACGGCTATAATTTCACCGTATTTACCCACGATCCTTATAACGATTATAGTCTTTCCGACAACAATTGCTCGTCGCTGCTGGTCGATAGCCGCGGATGGCTCTGGGTAGGTACGCTTAACAAAGGGCTTAATCTGTTCGATACGCGCACCCAGCGCTTTTATCACCTCAACATTCGCGACCAGGCATTGCCCAACGCGGGAAATTATGCCATCAATACTATTTTCGAAGATCCACAGGGCGCGATCTGGGTGGTGGCGGGTGAGATTAAATTATTTAAAATCCAGTTAGCCAACGCCCTTAAAAACGGCTCCCCTGATCAGGCTAACTTAACTGATCAGGTACAGATCATACCGGTTTCAGTTGACGGAAAAGTGACGGACCTCATCAAGCAGCTTAACTTTCGTCCCGACGGTCAGGCCATGGCCATATCCACCAATGGCTTACTCTCATTTAACTGGCAACATCCCCAGAAAGCGAGCACGTTCAATAGCTTTACAGGTGATTTCGCCAGGGGTTTGACCTTTTACAGTGATATAAATCAGGATGCCCTGCTGGCGACGATCGACGAGGAGAATAAAGTCGTCTGCCGCCAGCGGGGCCGACAGAAGACCGTCCTGGTACGGAAAGATAAGGACGCTGTCATTAGCCTGAATGCCCTCAATTCAACCACACTGGCCATCGCCAGGGGCGAATTCCTCTGGATCATGTCGCTGGACGAATTCATGCGACAGGATAGCCTTACGGTACGTAATGCCTTTACCACGTTACCAACCGACCTCTATGCGATTACTAACTTACTCAGAGATCGGACAGGAAATATATGGGTGGGCACGAGCGGATATGGCCTGCGGAAATTCAATCCTCAGATCAAGCAGTTTCAGTCAACGTTACCGGGTATGACCCTTTCTTATCTGTATGCGGATCAGCAGGGGCGCACCTACGTCCGGCATCAGTTTTCGTATTACCAATTCGATCGGCTCAATAACCGGACTCAGCCTTTCCTGGGCGATGCGCTGCCACCCGCTGATAAACGGCAGCGCTACCTGATGCAGGATCGACAGGGCACGTTCTGGGTGTCGAACACGCACTTCCAGACGCACCAGATGCACCTGTTTAAGTTTAGTGCCGATTGGCAGCTCCTCAAAAAATACCCCCTGCCATCCAATACATCGTTTGGGTTCTACTACAATCAGACCGTTGAGGACAAAGCCGGTAAGCTCTGGCTTGGAGCAATCGATGGTAAACTTCTTCGGTTCGATCCAAAGACGGAAACATTTCGAGTTTTCTCCTATCAATCGCTGTTACCGCAGAAAGGAGCCGAAATCGAAACCTATGCCCTGTACTTCGATCAGGCCGGTACGCTCTGGATTGCGACCCAACAGGGACTAGTACGAGCCGACCACACACAAACCAGCCCAACATTTTCGCTCTACAAAAACAGTCCGACAGACCGCCAGAGTTTGAGCAACGACATTGTGCTGAGCCTGCTTGATGACCCCCATGAACCGGGTCGCTACCTCTGGGTGGGTACGAAAGGCGGTGGACTTGACCGCCTGGATAAACAGACGGGGCACTTCACCCACTTTACGGAAAAGCAAGGCCTGCCCAACAAGGTGGTATATGGAATTCTGACCGATACGTTCCTGAATCTTTGGTTGAGTACCAACCGGGGCCTGGCTCAGTTCAACCCCAAAACAAAGCAGTTCCGCAACTTCACCAAAGCTGACGGCTTACAGGACGATGAGTTTAACACGGGTTCATTTTTCAAAAGTTCTTCGGGGGAATTGATGTTCGGGGGCGTTAATGGACTAACGACGTTCCGGGCTGCAGACCTGGTGCGAAAAGGGGGCTCTACGCCACAGGTGCACCTGATTGGCCTGAAAGTTAATAATGAAGCCATTGACGTGGGAAGCCCCGATGGTATTCTGACGGAAAGCATTGAGAACACCCAGCGCATTGACCTGGCTCATGACCAGAACCTAATTACGTTCGAGTTCGGCCTGATGGATTATGCCAATTCGGCGAAAAACCAGTATCGGTATCGACTCGATGGCATTGATGAGAAATGGGTGTCGGCAGGCACTAATCGCTTTGCCAACTACGCCCAGTTACCACCGGGCAACTACACCCTGCAGATGAGTGGGTCGGTGGAGGGGGAGCACTGGAGTAAACCCATAGCGTTACAGGTGCGGGTGCATCCGCCCTTTTATCGGACCTGGTGGGCGTATGGGGTTTATCTGCTCGTGCTGGCCCTGATTACCTGGCAGTTGCACCGAATCCAGACCCAGCGGCTACTGCTTCAGCAACAGGTAGTCTTCCGGCAACAGGAAGCCAGTCGGCTGGTGGAATTGGATACGCTCAAAACGCAGTTTTTTACCAACATTTCGCATGAGTTTCGCACTCCACTCACGTTGATTCTGGGACCACTGGATAACCTGAAAGAACGATTTCCTGATGATTCTGACCTCACGTTGATGGAGCGAAACGGCCAGCGGCTGCTCAGTCTGACAAACCAGTTGCTCGACCTGAGCAAACTGGAAGCGGGTCAGTTGAAAACGGAGGCCGAACCGGGCGACATTGCCGCCTTTCTCAGGACACTGGCCAGCTCGTTTAGTTCGCTGGCCGATAGCCGGGCCATTCAGTTCATCTTCACGCAGGATCAACCTACGCACTGGGTTCGCTTTGATCGTGATAAGGTGGAGAAAATTATAACGAATCTGCTGTCCAACGCCTTTAAGTTTACGCCCGATGGTAACGTAGTGCGCCTGAACGTAGCGTATGAGCCCGGGGGGGTCATCCTGCGAGTGGCTGATACGGGAATTGGCATTGCTACCACCAACCTGCCCAAAATCTTCGACCGCTTTTATCAGGTAGATAGTCAGTCTAATCGAAATTACGAAGGCACGGGTATTGGCCTGGCGCTGGTCAATGAACTGGTGAAGGTCTTACAAGGCACGATTTCGGTTGATAGCCTCGAAGGCAAGGGTACTACGTTTACGGTTCATCTGCCACTGACGCCGATGGCCGCACCCATAGCGGCTGACAATACACAAACCCCTGATGACACCTCCAGCGGTGAAGCCTCCTTTATGGACGGGCGGCCGCTTCCTGTGGGGATATTACCCCTGGAAGTGCCGATCAATGGATTAGTTGATTCTCCGGTTTCCGAGAATATTCTTCTCATCATCGACGATAACGCCGATATCCGAGCTTATGTACGGAGTATCTTTGAGACCGATTACCAGATTATTGACGCTATTGATGGTCTGGACGGTCTGGAAAAAGCCACGGCTACGTTGCCTAACATTGTTATCTGCGATTTGATGATGCCCCGGCTCGATGGCTTTGGTTTTTGTCGGATGCTGAAGACGCAGGAAGCTACCAGTCATATTCCGGTGGTAATGCTCACCGCCAAAGCCACCATTGAGGATCGGATAGAAGGCTTCGAGCTCGGCGCCGACGACTATCTGACCAAGCCCTTTAACCGGGCGGAAATTCAGGTACGGGTGCGGAATCTAATCGACAAACAGGAACGCCTTCGGCTCCATTATACCAGTAGCCTGCTCCTTCACGAACCCGTTTCGGTTCAGGCTACGTCTCCCGAAGACGCTTTTCTGAAAAAGGCCCGAGCCATTGTTGAGGAACACCTGAGCGATAGTCGATTTGGGGTCGAAGCGTTCAGCAAAGCCATGAACCTGAGTCCGTCACAATTGCTGCGCAAACTCAAAGCCCTGACGAACTTGACCGTTGTGGAGTTTTTGCGACAATATCGGCTACAGCGTGCGGCTACCCTGCTAGCTCAGGGCGATGAGACCGTCTCGGCCATTGCCTATCAGGTAGGGTTTGAGAACCTATCCTATTTCACCAAAATGTTCCAGGAAGAGTTTGGCGTACTGCCGTCAGCCTACGCGGAAACGTAGTAAGCTTTTCGGCTGAAAATACCTGGAAGGCCAGCACCCAAACAACTCAAATTTCTTCGTTAACACCCCCGCAAAAACACCCGTTTTCGTAATCGGGTGTTTTTGCTGCTTTGGAATGTAACCCGGATATAGACTTTTGTCGGAAATCATTTTCCGGTGGAAAGATAACCGTTGATGGACGAACCTATAGCCTTTCCTGCCCCAAAACGACGTTTCACAGGCAAATGCTGGAAATGAGTCAAAGAATGCTGAAAATGAGTTAACACCTGACTTGGCTAAACTACCACATTTGTTCACTCATTCGGACCTACTATGATTGGATCCTCCACTCAACCTTTCTCTTCTTTTTTAGGTATGAATACTTCGGTCAATCAACCCACCAGTGCGCTTAAAATGCACGTTCGTAATACGGGCAAAATTACGCTTCCATTTGCGGATCTTATGTTCTTACAGGCGACGGGCAATTATAGCTGGCTGCATTGGAAAGACGGCCAGCGTATGCTGCTGCCCCGCACCTTAAAATACTATGAACCGCAATTACCCATCGAGTTGTTTGTGCGGGCTCATCGCAGTTGCATCATAAACATTCACTACATCGAGCGGATGGTGCCTACCTACCCAGACCGGGGGGGCTTCATTCATCTGCGTTCTGGGGATGTGCTGCCGGTGTCGCGTCGGCGGTGGGTGGCGATCCGGAAAATTTATCAGAGTCTGCCCAGCATTACTGACCGGTACACCTTAACTGGCAAGGCCTAAGAGCTCAGTATGTAGAAAACAATTCAGGCCGCCCCAGCGAGACAGCCCGAAACTCCTCCACAAGTAGCAAAGCCAAGTTTTTCAGTACGTTTTGTATAGCCGTACATACGCAATCCGGCAGGGAATTGGATTGACGGGCCTAGAAAAATAGATAGCCATAAAATCCAAAAGAGAAAGATAAAATCAGGCTGCCTTGATATAAGGTAGCCTGAGTGCATTCGCCGTAAAATTACAAAGTTCAGTTTTCCATAGATGAGATAAGCCAGTAGAGCCCGAGTTGTTGATTTGGTCCATGCCACTAATTACGAATTGACACGTAGCACTCGAACTATCCAGGATGATCCATATACGAAAAGTAGCAAGCACTGGATTCTCCGTTTCATCAAAGCCGATCAATGTTTTCCATTTATTCCGATTTGGGAGGGGTTCGTAGCGCGGATGCGTTGACGGCGACGGTACGCGACATTGACGTAAGAAATAAAGCTGAGTCGCTGAATACTCTGGTAAGAATGCCTCAATATAGGCGTGGGCTTACTACATTTGGTTAGACAGTTTGAAAATGAATGAAGGACTACGTTAAGGATAAGTGGCTACGTATCATCGGGATTACCCTGCTGGTCGTGGTATCCGTTACGATTGATGACTTCTACCGCCAGCCGCTTACCGGGATGGTGTTTGTCAAATTCCTGATCGGGGCTGGCACAACCATAGCGACATGGCAATTGAACCGGACGATTATTCTCCAGTATAAGGCCGCATTTCCGGCCAGGAGCCAGGTAACCAAACGCCTGTTGCTGACATTCCTGAGCGGTGCCCTGTCCACTACATTCCTATCCTGGTTCTCAAATGCGCTCGAATTCCTGGCCATCCATGGAACACTAGCCAATTACTTCGGTAGTCACGATGGTATGTCGGTTACGATCAATAATCTGACCATCAAGCTATCCCTCTACGGTTTTGACTTTTTGCACGGCATTCAATATGCTCTTTTCTTACTGGTTGTTTATGGCATCCTGTTTTTTGTTCAGGATGTATCGTTGAATAAGCATCGACTGAGACAGGCCGAGCAGGAACGGGAGGAGCTTCGGGCGGCTCATCTGCAAAGCCAGCTTGACGCGCTTAAACAGCATGTCAATCCGCACTTTCTGTTCAATTCCTTAAATTCACTGTCGTCTCTTATTAGTGAAGACCCGAAGCAGGCCGAGCGATTTGTCGATAAACTCAGCGAAGTGTACCGGTATCTGCTTCGGTCCAACCAACAGCATCTCACAACGCTGGATGCCGAATTGCAGTTTATTGACGCCTATTACCATCTCCTGCAAACTCGCTACGGCGCAGCGTTGCATTTAGATGTGGCGGTGAACGAATCTTATTTCTCCTACCAGCTTCCTCCGTTGAGCCTTCAGTTGTTGGTCGAGAATGCCGTTAAACATAACGTAGCGTCGGTCAAACGTCCCCTTTATATTCAGATTACGGTCGATCAACAGGCCTGGTTACGGGTCAGTAATACGCTACAGCGCAAAACAAGCCGGGTGTTATCGAATGGTGTCGGTCTGACCAATATCGTAGCAAAATATCAGATGCTACATCTTTCCCAGCCTATCGTTGAAGAGACAGATACTCAGTTTACGGTTGTACTGCCGCTGCTGGCTTGAGTAGAAAATGCTTGCCCCAGAATCTTGCCGGAAACAAAATAGTTAGTTTATTGCCGCATGATAGCTCAACAATCGATACAAGCAATTTTCCTTGACATTGGTGGCGTGTTACTAACGAATGGCTGGGACCAGCAGGCACGTCAGCGGGGATCTCAGCAATTTGGCCTCGATTTCAACGTCCTGAACGAGCGCCACCACCGCATATTTGATACGTATGAGTCAGGCAAAATGACGCTGGACGAGTACCTGACGCGGATTGTCTTTTACGAACCCCGCGACTTTTCCCGCGAAACGTTTACGCAATTCATCCTGGATCAATCGGAGCCCCATACGGCCATGATTGATTTGTTTCGTCGGCTAAAAAAGCAATACGGACTAAAGCTATTTGCCGTCAACAATGAAGGGCGGGAACTCAATGCGTACCGAATTGAGCACTTTGGGCTCAAAGAACTTTTTGACGCGTTTATGTCGTCCTGCTACGTTCACGTGCGTAAACCTGACCCCGAAATTTTCCGTATAGCCTTGGATATTAGCCAGATAGACCCAGCACAGGTAATTTATTTCGATGATCGGCAGATGTTTGTTGAAGTAGCGCAGTCAGTCGGCATTCAAGCTTTTCAGCATCTCGACTATGAATCGACCTGCCAAAAACTGGCGACACTGGGTTTTTCAATAACTGAGGACTGAGTTTTTTGTCCACAGAGCGGTCCACCGATGCGGAACAGAGAACACAGCGGAATAAAAGTACACTACGCTGTGTTCTCTGTGGACAAAAATTGTGATTAGTTTCTGTTGATTATTCAAAAGATGCGCCCTTAGTTGACAGCTCCCTAATCATCGTCGTCGTCATCATCGTCTTCAGCGCCCGCTAACTCGGCGGGATACCGTTTTTTCCCCTTTGCCGAAAACCATAAAATCCGGTTGAGTAAATCATCATGTCCCCGGTCAATGAAGTGAAAGCCATACTTGGTGGATTGATTGGCGAAACGAAGCGACGTTCCTTTCAGGCCAGTTGCCGGATTCATCTCGGCCAGATCAACGCGATTGGGTTGTGCTTTGTAGGTAAATGACAGATCAGGTTTGTCAACAAAACAGTCGAACATGGGCAGGGCCGTCGCATCAATAACGTTCATTGGCGGTAAACCCAGAATCTGTTCCATCGTGCGCACAACGGATGTTTGATTATAATTGGTGTGAATGGTTTTCTGTAAGCGAGAGTAAGGGCTAACGATATAACCCGTTGTCCGATAGGCCGATACGTGATCCCAACCCGCCTGCGAGTCGTCTTCCGTAATAAAAATGACCGTCGACGCTGCGAATCGACTTTTAGTGACCGCTTCAACAATACGGCCAACGGCCAGGTCATTATCGGCCACCATTGCCCTGGGAACGGGAAATCCCGGACTTAGACCGGCCGTATGGTCGTTGGGCAGCGACATAACCATCAGGTTGGGCAAATCGGCATTAGGGTTTGCATTGGCTTCCTGCAATTCCTTAATAAACGCATCAGCCCGCATTTGATCGCTGATGGTTTCGTCGTCGCAGCCCGGAAAATTCATGGACAGCACGGGCCTGACGCGAGAAATAGTCGTGGTGTTCGTGTACGAAAAAGGCTGGCTGGTCTGACGCATCTGATACAGCTTGCTCCAGTCGTATTGTTTCTTGTCAAAGGCGCAGGAACAGGCTTCGCCGTAGATACGTACTGTTTTGCCGTGATCAAGTGCATTGTTCCAGATCAGCCCTTTTTTATCGTAGACCATCGCGTCATATAATACGTGCGGATAGCTCCTGAACCAGGCCCGAACACTCTTTTCTGTATAATCCGTAACCATTGCCGCACTGGACCAGTGATGTCCTTCGGCCGATGATTTTCCGGATACGTGGTAGTTGTCGAGCAATAGATAGTCCTGAGTCAGCCGGTGTTGGTTGGGTGTTATGCTATCCCCAAATATGCACAAAGAAGGCATCCCGTTTCCCTGCGGCATATCGCCCAGCACCTGATCGTAGGTGCGATTTTCTTTAATAATATACAAAACATGCTTGAATACCGACGGTTCGCCAATACGTTCCGGAACAGGTTTTGGGGCAACATTTGGTCGGGGTGCCTGTTCGGTCAACGCCAGCCGAAACTCAAGACTCTGTTTTTTTACTTTCTCCGTAAGGGCCGCCAGTTCGGTGGCATTAGGTACTGGAATAAACGAGATAGAGGCTAACTGTTTGTGAGAATTATAGGCTTTGGTATCCTGCTGTGGATTTTTACCCTGGCTACCCTGATCGACCACATTGGCAACTCTGGGGCCAACGGCTTCTAAATTGGTTACGTACAATTCATTCTCATTCAGCACAATACCGGACGGATAGGCTTGGGTAGGAATATAGCCCTTGATTTGATGATTGCCCGTAGCGGTAGTTGATGCCTTACTTCCCAACTCAACCACACAGATCGCATTATCCATGCCATTCGCTACGTATAACGTAGTGCCCTGCGGATTAATGGCCAAAGCATTTGGTGTACTGCCAATGTAGCCATTTCCCCGATTGAACAGGCCGACAAAAATAGAGTCGGTAACCTGCTGTTTCTGAGCATCAATAATAGAAACATAATCGCTGTTGCCATTCGCTACATATAGAAATCGGTGATCGGGACTACTGATTATGGCGTTGGGGTGCAGACCCACGGGCAATTCCCGGTCTACTTTCCCTTGTCGAATGTCAATGACAGAAACCGTTCCCCGTGCCATAGCGCCCGTTCTGGGATCAATGTAAGCGCTCCCCCAGGGTACACCAGCCGTTTCCAGCCCATTGCTAGCGTCGGGAACGGGACCAGCCCAGTTAGTAATGTAGGCTTTTTCCTCAATCATGGTCAGCCCAAACGGGGCAACTCCGGTGGGGGCTGTCCAGATCACTTTTTGATCAGCAATCCGGACTTTAACGAACTGATTATTGCCGTTCAAAACGGCATACAAATACAATTCGCCGGCTTCTTCTTTAACCGCCACTTCGTTGGGTAAGGCAATAGTTGCCGGAGCGATGGCTTCAAACGGAATAGTCCGAACCAGTCGGGCGCGCGAGCCGTCCCACACCGCCTGCATAACGTATGAATTCGGTTTTCCCCGACCACCAGCTCCCCAGAAAATGTAGGTCGAATCGTGGTAAACGATGGCTTTGATGCCTGAGAAGGAACTCATGCTCCCTTTTAGATTCGAGCCTTTCGTATAATCCCAGCGCGAAATCAGTTGCTGTTGTTTTACATCAAAAAAAGCGATGCCAAAACGATCTTCAACAACCAGCGTTTTCTTATCCGGTAGCAACACGGCATCCAGACTATGGTTTTCAAGGCTGGCATCGCCAAAACTGACCGATTTTCCGGCCGCATCGATAATGCGGTTATAAGGCATCAGGAACGGAGATGTATCGCCCGCTAACGTGCTGTCGTCTGTCGCGATTTTATAAGCTGACGTATACTTTGTGGTGGGGCCAAACTGATGACAACCACTCACTAAAAACAAGCCGTAAAAGGCAAATAATCCGTAAACGATTGACTCAACGTTGATTTTCATACGATGCAGCTGCCAGACAGCATTAGGCGAGGAAATCCGAAATGATCAAATTGGCAGGTACATAACCCGCCAATTTCCCGGAAGGAAAGCAAAGTAGGCAAGGTTTACTCAAAATTTGATGGTCGTTGTGTGTCTTTCCAGCAAAAAAAGCAAATGCGCATTGGCTTCGTCGGCTTCCGCTACGTCACTTACGACACGGTGATTCATTATCAACTCCTACTACGTAGCTGTACATAAGCGGACGGGGTTTGTCCGAAATCGTACAATGAGTGCCCCGCCAGTAGCGCGATATGAGTACACACGGTGTTTTTAATGAGCTGGTATGATAGTTGCAACTGGATAGAAGAAATCGACCGAGCAACTGCCAGGCCGTTTAGGAAGCTAATTGCAGAAAGAAAATTCCGACTCCCTGGCCTAATGAGCCCATAGTCGACTTCATAGATTTAGTTTAGGTTAGGTTATAAACTGGAAAGCATATACAGGCTCTGTATATGCTTTTTTATTTTAGTCGATAAAAGTATTGCCCTGCCGTTTCTTCATCTGCGCCACTACGTATCGGGCAGGAAACCGCCGGGATAATCTTTTCAGGATAACCGGTTGGCTAGTTGGATCGATTAAATTTCTGGTACACCCCCCGGATAATTAAATCGCTCATTTCATCAAGATGAAGCAGGTTGTGTTTCCGCAAAAAATACTGATGCAAGGGCGACTCAACCACCCATAGCTTTAACTCCCGCTGTATCTTCATGCCAATGCCTCCGCTTAGTTCACTATGGCAGAAAGCCGTAAACTCTTCTTCACTCTTTCCCATATATTTTTCCATACCCTCAAAACGAGGCAGCAGATAGGCAACAGCCTCATCCAGCGTTGTCAAGGTCACGCTGTCAGCTGTCGACTCGGAGGCTTTTGCGGGCGTATTTTTTTCGATCAATTCATGGTGGTAGTCCAGCACTTTATCGAAGGCCTTCAACGAACTAGTCAAATAATCGGCGAGTACACCATTGGGAGAACTGGTATTTTCTTTACGGTATTTCTTGATGAGTGTTTCTACTTCGGTTCTGAGCGTAATTTCCATACATTAATAGTCTTTTGTTTTCAACTCTAAAACCGATGTTTTCATTGTCAGGCGAATGGCTATTTCCAGGTAATTTCTTAACCAAAGCACATCAGAAAACTACCAAACCTATATACATGGGCTAAAAAGTTGTCACTAAGTCATTACACACCGTTTAATAAATAATGAATGATTTTTTTAATGTATAAACATCTAATTGAGTTATAGCAATCGTATGTGTATTGTTAACACATTTAAAAAGCATCAACTTGCCATTCTCCAATGAACGTAACTTTAACGGATGAAGAGATGATTCGGCATTATTTGCCTGCTCAGCCCAATCAACTTTTCGAAACGCTCTACAATCGATATGTTAATAAGGTCTATAAACGATGCCTTTATATGACCAAAGATTCTGAAAAAGCACAGGATTTCACCCATGACATATTTATAAAGGCCTTCGACAAACTGGATGCCTTTCAGGAACGGGCCAATTTTTCGACTTGGCTGAACACAATTGCCTTTAATTATTGCTCCGATCAGTTACGTATAGCCAAACGGCTTAACACGACTCCACTGAATGAAAATCACGAGTTGGCGGATTCCCGGGAAGCTGGCTTGCAGGAGGAAACGTTTCAGTCGTTCCAGCAAGCGTTGGCCAGCCTTCCTTTGAAGGAGCAAACCTTATTACGCCTGAAGTATGAACAAGGAATGACTGTTGAGGAGATCGCCCAAATATACAGGCTCAAAACCAGTGCAGTTAAGATGCGCCTGAAGCGAAGCCGGGAGAAACTGCAGCAGTTATGCTCAGTAAGTTACGCAGACTGAGTGACAACGCGAGTGATGTAAATATAATATAGCCATATAACGAATTTTGCCGCATGAGGCCAATCAATTGAAGGCTCATCCGGCAAAATTCAATATGAGATTTTTACATAACAGTGGAATCGTGGAGATGCCACAGCGTTACCCAGTACTACCTTTTTCGCTTGATAGATGTTCTGGCAGCTACCTCCGCCTGAAACTTGATTTTCAATTGCCGATCAAGCTCCTTATCACGCGGTACATAAATACTGGTTTTCCCGTCTGACGACTTAACTAACCAGTAGGCATTGTCCGTTGTTGGCGGAATAGAGGTGTAAATGGGTTTGCTCATAACTTAAATGTTAATGTTTACATGTGTCGTTTGCGCACGATGTCTAGTATAAGAACTCTATTTTGGCCAGATTAGTGTCCAACCAGGGTTGTATACGAAAACAAAACCCCTGTTACCAGCGATTACGGGGTCTCAGGGGTGTTATATAGTAAATAAAGTCGTTTATCAGCGCGTTACTGCCTGTATTTCATCCTGTTGTTGCTGACGTACCTGTTGCCCAATGGGCACATACTCAACTTCACAGGGATACCCGAACAGGCAATTGGCTTTTATTTGTTCAGCGACCCGTTCTGGCACCAGTTTTTCCCAGCCATCTTCGCCCCGTTGAATCATTTCCAGCACACCATCGGTCGATATGTGCAGATTCTGCTCATTGAAATCCGTAATATCCTCAATCTTGTCATTACGAACCAGATACTGAAACAGGGGCTCCAGGGTAGGCGGCAATTCAAACTCGTTGCAGGTATAAATCGCACCATGCCTCAACGTTGGGTAGACAAACAGCTTGACTTTCCGGCTAAACAACGTAGCGAACGACTCCAGAATACCACCCGGCAGAAACTCATAATGGCCTTCCTCAAAAATATATTCAAGGTTTGGAATACCGACAATCAGACCAATTTTGAGCCGTGTCAATCGAGCCAGGTAGGCTACCAGTTTGTAATATTCCAGGTAGTTGGAAATCATCACGGTCTGGCCCATAGAACACAGAATATCCACACGATCCAGAAAATCCTTCTCGTCGATACCCTGTTCGTTGGCTTTCAGATTATGAAGCGTTAGCTCCGCCATAGAAACCACTCGATTGGCGTCTACATCAGGCTCGTCTTTAAACTGCTTGAGGCCATTTTCGATCATATCCATCTGGACATTTGTAACGGGACGCAGTCGCCCGCGCATGACCAGGATATGCTTTTTATAGAGCGCTTCCGATGGTTGTAAAACCTGTCCATCAGCACCGAATAGGGCGGCATCGGTAAACCCGTTTTTGACCAGGTGTAAGCTCATCAACCGGTTATCCACATCGGCAAAATCCGGTCCGCTAAACCGAATCATATCAATTTGAATACGATCCGGGGAAAGGTCGTCCATGAGCGATAATACCAGCGTTTCAGGCGATTTCGCGTAGTAATAACAACCGTAAATCAAGTTGACCCCAATAATGCCCAGAGCCTGCTGCTGCAATATATTCTCGTTATCAATCATTCTGACGTGAATAATCACGTCATTATAGCCTGACTGTGGGTTTAACTGAAATCGACATCCGATCCAGCCATGCGCTTCATTGGTCTTCTGATAATTGAGCGCCACGACCGTATTGGCAAACGAAAAAAACGTAGTATCGGGACCACGTTTTTCAGCTAATCGCTTCTCTAACAAGCTGTATTCCTTACTCAGCATTTTCACCAATCGGGATTCCACTACGTAGCGTCCGCTTTCTTCGACGCCATAAATTGAGTCACTGAAGGTCATGTCATAGGCCGACATGGTTTTAGCAATAGTCCCCGACGATGCGCCTGCCTTAAAAAACATGGCCGCCGTTTCCTGGCCCGCGCCGATCTCAGCAAAAGAGCCATAGATCCGGCGGTCGAGGTTAATACGTAGTGCTTTTTGCTTAGTACCTATATTCTTTTCGTACATAGTGGTGGCTGCTTGCTGATGCTAAAGTTACATTATAAAACGCCAAAAACACCCTTCTAAGCTGTTAGTCCCTTGAAATAACACAATAATAATGCCGTACGTTCAACGCGTTATAGCAGCCAAACAGTTGCCCTCTCACCCCGAACTTCCTTAGCTGATCATGAAGCAATTAGGTTGACTTGCCAGCCTGATTGCTAATTATGGATGATCTTCTATAAAACCTCAAAAAAATGCATCTTCAATATGATTTATGCGCAATTCGTTCCCTGCTACTGTAACGGCCACAATATCGAAGCGAATATCATGAAGCCAGTCATTGGCGAAAATATAATTCTCAGCAGCCTTCATAACCAGTTTTGCTTTCGTGTACGAAACAAATTCTTCAGGATTGCCATAACTGAGGTTCGTGCGCGTCTTCACTTCTACAAATACTAAGAGCTTCCCTTTTTTGGCGATAAGGTCAATTTCAGCATGTTGATACCGGTAGTTTTGGGTCATGATTTCGTAACCTTTCTCCTGTAGGTAGCGAACGGCTTCTAGTTCACCCTGCTTCCCCGTTTCGTTGTGTTGGGCCATTGTTTTGATTTAGGTTACAAATGACGAATCGAACGAAAGATACCGAAGTGATTGTTATCTAACCAACGGGAGGTAGCCTTAGGAAAGGGATTGCTCTTTCGTAAGAGCAATGAATAGTAGAGTCAATAAACAAGTGGAGGTTCAGGAATGGGGGCTGATTGCCTATCAACAAGCCTGGGATGAGCAGGAACGCCTGTTTGCCACCGTTGTCGATCAAAAACTGCGGAACCGAACCCTTCCCGCCGACGAGCAGACAATTACCCCGAATTATTTGCTTTTTTGCGAACACCCACCCGTCTATACGATGGGGACGAGTGGCCACGCCGAAAATCTGTTGATCGACGAAACCCGATTAACCACTGAATTGGGCGCAACGTTTTTTAAGATTCGGCGCGGGGGCGACGTTACGTATCACGGCCCCGGCCAACTGGTAGGCTATCCAATTTTGGACCTGGATAATTTCTTTACCGATATTCACCGCTACATGCGCTTGCTGGAGGAAAGTATTATCCTCACGCTGGCCGACTATGGCCTGAGCGCGGGCCGAATCGACGGATTAACGGGCGTTTGGCTCGATTACGACGGGGGCGATGGCCAGCCAGGCATGCGACCCCGAAAGATTTGTGCGATGGGTGTAAAAGCGAGCCGTTGGGTAACGATGCATGGTTTTGCCCTGAACGTGAATACAGATTTGAGTTATTTTAACCATATTGTCCCCTGTGGCATTACCGACAAAGCCGTTACGTCGATGGCGGTTGAATTAGGCCGTGAAATACCATTGGTCGAAGTAGCTGATCATGTCCAACAGCATATGGCTGTGTTGTTTGACATGGAATTAATTGGGACAAAAATTGCAAGGCCCCAGATGTAAGATTCTATATAGCGTTAGGCGATACGTATGGTTTGCCTATACTAGTACTTCTTGTTTCTGAGTTCATTATGAAAAAAGATATTAATTTTTTGCCCGTTGAGGGCGTGCATATAGTTATCGCCCGGAAAGTGAATCCAATTGAGGGATTCGATTGGCAGGTTTTTTTGATCAATCAGAACGACGTACCTATCAAGACCGTATTTGTTACGTCGAAAGGGTATGGTCTGAAAGACGAAGAGGAACAGAAAACCTCAACGTTACGCCATTTCTTTGTTGAAATACCAGCAAAGGGTTATGAAATTGTCGAGTCAATTATGCCTGATGTATTTCACCTGAATAATGAGTACTGGGTGAGTTACTACATTGACAACCAGATATTTGACAAAAAATTTATCTTTGTACCCGATAGTATTGTCGACGATCATCTCGTCACGATTCCTGTCCTGGGGCTGGAAGGAATTTTGCATGCCTGAGTAACGTGGGCGGGAGCCCGCGGCTTTATTTGATATAATCGCGGGCTCCCGCCCGCATTACCTAACCTTTATGCCTCAACCCATCTCCTGGAAACGTCGACTCAAAAATTTCCTGTTTATTGACCTTAAAACAGTGGCGGGTGAACCATCGCTCCTGGCAGTCGAGCCGCGTTTGCAACGACAATGGGAAGAGAAAAGCCGCTTCTTCAAAAGCGAAGATGAACTCTCTGCCGCTGGCTGGTACGACCGGCGAGCCTCCTACTACGCCGAATTTGGTAAGATAATCTGCGTGGGTGTTGGTGGTTTGTTTTTCGATGACGATGATAAACCCCATCTGAAAGTAAAATTGCTTAGCAACGACGACGAAGCCGCCTTGCTTGAAGAATTCATCACCATCGTTAACCGCTACCCACCCGGCGAACTGACGCTTTGCGCGCATAACGGCAAGGAATTTGACTTTCCCTATTTGTGTCGGCGCCTGATGGTAAACGGGTTACCCCTACCGCCCGCTTTGCAGATTTCAGGCAAGAAACCGTGGGAAATTCCGCATAAGGATACGCTCGAATACTGGCAGTTTGGCGATAAACGGCATTTTGTGCCACTCGACCTGCTGGCAGCCGTGCTGAACGTATCAACTCACCCGCTCGAATGGTCGGGCGATCGCACCAGCGAGGTTTATTACCGCGAACATGACTGGCAACGTATTGAGCAATACGCCCGCGATTCCATGGTCATGCTCGTGCAGGTCTATTTAAAAATGGTGGGTGCCCCGCTCGTGGCCGACGAGCATATTGTACAGAGTGACTGATAACAAAGAAACGGAGCATTTTAGAGGTTCCGATAAACCTTGTGAACCAACAGTCTGTCCTGTATTTAACATTTTAGCTTGCTGATATAGCGAGCACATAACATGAAAAACGGAAAACCGAAACAAGACAAATATAGTAAGGCCGGATCAGCCAAATCCGGCACCGGACAGCCTCATACGGCTCGTCCGCGTGAAAAGGGCATAGAAAAATCAGCAAAAACTCGGCCTATTCAACAGGCTGATTCTTTTCTGGACGAAATGAAAAACGACCTGATGGCATTTTTTCAGGTAAATGATGATCAGTCGTTTACCCAGCAACAGGTACTCGATCACTTCGATACGGGCGACCGTAGGATGAAACTGATTATGCATGGCCTCATTGGTGAACTCACGGATGAAGGTTCCATTATCCGCCAGGCCGATGGTAGCTACCGTGCCGATGCCGACGCGAACATTATCGAGGGCGTAGTCGACCACGTAAACTCACGGTTTGCGTTCGTCATTCCTACGACGGCCAGTGGCATTCGGGGGGATCGCAACAATGATATCTGGGTCTCGACTGACGACCTTGCCGGAGCTGTTGATGGCGACCGCGTACGGGTGGTTCGCTTTAATGACTCAGGCAACCGCAGCAGACGCGTTGAAGGTAAAATTGCGAATGTTATCGAACGGGGACGTACTGAACTGGTCGGTCGCATTGAAGTGTGGCCAACCTATGGATTTGTCGTTCCTGACAGCAAGAAGATTTACGATGACATTTTCATTCCCAAAGAAAAACTTGGCGGAGCCAGCGATGGCGAAAAAGTCATTGTACGTTTGACCAAATTTCCTGATCCAAAAAGCAATAAACAACGCTTTGAAGGTGAGGTTATTACCGTTCTGGGCGTAGCGGGTCAAAACAACACTGAAATGCACGCTATTCTGGCTGAATTCGGTTTGCCCATTCATTTTCCGGCCGATGTTGAGCAGGAAGCGGATGCTATTCCAACCAAAATTCTGGCGAAGGATTTAGCCAAACGGCGCGACATGCGTGAGGTAACGACCTTCACCATTGACCCTGTTGACGCCAAAGATTTCGACGATGCCCTGTCGGTGCAATTACTCGACAATGGCAATTACGAAATCGGTATTCATATCGCCGACGTAACGCATTACGTTCTGCCCGGCACGAAACTGGAAGAAGAAGCCTACAAACGAGCGACGTCAGTCTATCTGGTGGATCGCGTGGTGCCCATGCTTCCCGAAAAGCTGTCCAACGGCCTGTGTTCACTACGTCCTAACGAAGACAAACTCACTTTCTCGGCCGTCTTCGAACTAACACCCGAAGCCAAAATCGTGAATGAGTGGTTTGGTCGAACGGCCATTCACTCGAACCGGCGTTTTGCTTACGAAGAAGCACAGGACATCCTGAACAACAACAGTGGCGATTATCTGGAAGAGCTTCGTTTGCTGAACGAACTGGCCTACAAGCTTCGCGATGAACGGTTCAAAAATGGAGCCATCAATTTTGAGACGGTTGAAGTGAGGTTCCGCCTGGATGAGAACGGCGTTCCGCTGGGCGTTTACCCGAAAATTCGGCAGGACACCAACAAACTCATTGAGGAATTCATGCTGCTAGCTAACAAACGGGTGGCTGAGTTTGTGCATTCGCTATCGAAACGGAATAAGAATGGCGAAGAGAACACCATGGTGTATCGCGTTCACGAAGGCCCGGATGATGAGAAACTGCGCAGTTTCTCCGAGTTTGCCCGTAAGCTCGGCTATAAACTGAACGTAGACGATGAGCAACTCTCGAAATCCATGAATCGGTTTATGGCCAGCATCGAAGGCAAACCCGAAGCCGGGATGTTGCAAAAACTGGCCGTGCGCACCATGTCGAAAGCCCGGTACAGCACGGAAGATCTTGGGCATTTTGGTCTGGCTTTCCGACGGTATTCGCACTTCACGTCTCCCATTCGGCGTTACCCCGACATGATGGCGCATCGGTTATTGCAGCATTATTTAGACAAAGGCAAACCCGCCGACCGCGACGAATATGAAGACAAATGCCGACACTCGTCGGAGCGGGAAAAAATGGCCGCCGAAGCCGAACGGGCCAGCATCAAATACAAACAGGTTGAGTTCATGAGTCGTATGGCACCCGACCAGGTATTTGAAGGTGTTATTTCGGGTGTTACGGAATTCGGCTTCTTTGTCGAAATCACCGAGAATAACTGCGAAGGTTTAGTCCGGATGCAGGATCTGACTGATGATTACTACGACTTTGATAAGGATAACTACCGGATCATTGGCCAGCGTCATAAGAAAATGTACACCTTCGGCGACGCGGTGGTTGTCAGTTTGAAAGAAACGAATCTCGCCCGCCGAAGCATGGATTTTAAACTGGTAAGTGATAAAGCAGGACGAGCAACGGATTCAGATCTTGAGCAACGTAGCAATACGCGAAGTTCACGCTCGGGCAATTCGCGGACAGCATCTTCATCACGATCAGGAGGCAGTTCTAAACGTAGTGAAGGTCCAGCGGCTAAGGGCGAAAATCGCCGTGGAGGCCGCGGACGTCGGTAAAAAACACGAGTTGTTCAGCGATAGACTTGGATTTTAGTGGTCCGATTCCGTATCTTTGCACTCCCAAAAGGGACATCCTGCTTCCGTAGTTCAATGGATAGAATTTCGGTTTCCGGTACCGACGATAGGGGTTCGAATCCCTTCGGGAGCACGAAACAGTACCAAAACCGCCTATACGCATCGTATAGGCGGTTTTTCTTTTACGAATCCTTTTACTAACCGGAATAAACACCCCCCTTTTTACGAATATTTTACGAATGGGAAAGACCCAACCTACCGCCCAGAACTTCAATAAAAAGGTCATTATTAAGGTTGATTACATTAAAAAAGACGGCACTTGCCCACTATACATCCATGTAAGTATTGACGGCGAATTCGACCGAATACCCCTAAAACTGTCTTGGTCCAAAGATTTTTTTGACCGGGACGCTGGAAAAATTCTTCCCCGGCGCAAGGATGACAAAGACGCGTCAGACTATCAATTAATGATTGATACGGAAGTTGGGAAGATCAATGAAATCTTCAAGGAATACCGTTTGAGTGGAAAAACGTTGACCATTGGCCAACTACTGAAGGACTACAATTCATTTACGTCCCGGAAGGATTTTTTCACGTTTTACCAGAATGACGCCAATGAACGCTATAAGCGGAGGAAGATTGAATTAGGGACCAAAAAAGGCCAACTTGCTAGCCTTAACAGCCTGAAAGAGTATTGGGCATGGGAACAAGCCAAAAAGAAAAAAGGCGAACCGGACCACTTACCCTTCAACGCGTTGACGCCTAAACTTCTGGAAAACTTCAGGGCGTGGCTGAAGTCTCATAAAGACAACATTCCGTCCACCACTGAAAACCACATGAAGAACATACGGACGTATGTGAAGCGGGCGTTGGCGGACGGCAACGTATTTGATGACCCGTTTAAAACCGTTAAAGTAACCAAGCCCGAAACGTGGCCGGATGTCCTGACAGTGGATCAATTGGAAAGCCTAATGAAGCTGTTTAATGACGAAAGTATTCCAGGAACATGGACGGCTATATTACGACACTTCCTATTCTCCTGCTTCACTGGCTTGCGAATATCAGACGTCAAGGCAGTCAACCATGACAACGTGAAAGGTGATTGGTTGGTCATTATGCCAAAGAAGACATTGGGCAAACAAAAGACCGTTAGGATACCACTTCACCCTATGGCCACGGCGTTAATTCAAACGTCCATTGGTTATCTGTTTGAAACGTATTCAGAGCAATACACCAACCGGAAATTGGGAAAAATAGGGGACGCGGCCGGAATAGATTTCAAGCTAAAAACCCACACCGCCCGGCATACTTTCGGGACGCTGTTTATTGAGTTGGGGGGGGACGTGGTAACGCTTAAAGATTACATGGGACACCGCGATCTTGGGACAACTATGAAGTATGTCCACATCAGTGAAAAGCGAAAGAAGGAGAGGATAAATGTTTTTGATAAGCTATTCAAGAAGGAACTTTAACAACCATTTATTGATAAAGAAGAAAGAATTGAAAAACCAATATTCATTTCTCAATTTAATTCACCGCTAGTCCAAGCATTTGAATCCATATCATTGTCAGGAAATAGTCTAGCTTGGTCTGCTAGAGTTTCCATTAACAATATTTGCTCTCCTGTCAATTGTTGGTCTTTTATTGGTGTAAACCCAAGTTTTATATCAGCATGGGCTATATTACTATCTATTGGTGAGTATATTACATCGCCTTGCATATCTAGCGATCTTGAAACTTCCCGAACTTCTGAGGCTAATAATACCGCCAACCCAAAATAAGTTCTTCTTTTATCGGGCTTTTCGTTCTCTTTACCGGATTGTTTGCAAAAATCAGCATTACTATATTCTAACCTAGTGACAGAAATCTCATCCATGTCAACAGGAGAGGAAAATGCTTGATACCTTAGTTCATTAACTTTTTTCTTGAGATGAATGGGGGCATAAACGGTACGTACTATTCGCTCTGAATCAGCAACTATATTAGGAATCAATATACCACTTTCCGTATAATTATCTTTATTAATTTCTGCACCATTCAATACTTCTGTAGAAGTATTGAATGGTGCCACCATAGGGTTATACACTTGATGAACATCAAGTGTATGCTCCATTTTATCTGACACATTACTATTAATCTTTCCTTTATAAGCAACTAATATGCTGATCCAATTGGTTAACAGTCTCAGTATTGATTTGAACATTATTGAAGAACTTGGGCTTTGGATAGGAGTTTAGTTTAATGTAGTAAGAAAAGGTTTTAGAGCCAACTTCTAAAGACACTTTCTCTCCCATCCCATTATCCCATTTTACCGAGACGGTACTATTTGAATTTGGATAAACAAGGCTTATTTTGTTTAAAGACGATTTGCCTAACTTTTCAACTAAGGCTATCGCATTTGCTGCACTAGCCGCTCCTAAAGGATTGGCCCCATATCCATCCCAATCTTCTTCCATTTCCGTAAAGGAATTAATTGCATTAATTAAATCGCGACGGATTGGTTTACAGTTAAGACCACTTATTTTGTTCAAATAAGCATCAAGTTGCTTATCCACTGTTTCTAAATATTCCTTCAAACTTTGCTCATTACTTTGATCTATAAGAACAATCTGCTGACCAAGCACGTTTGAGGGGGTAAAAACAGCTCCCATCATTCCCCCGGCAAGTACAAGAACCTTGCTAGAAATACTTCCCGTTTTAACTTGACTATAAGCACCATTAGTGCTTCCGTTTATTAGCTTGTTTTCAACTATTGAATCCAGAGTTTTAGCCCCATACTCCGAATCAGAAAAATTATTTATTTGTATAAGTTCAGGAATTTGTTGGTGTGTGGTCATTTTGCTTTAAGACTAGTTTAGCGGTGTCAGAAATAACCCAATTAAAAACGTTGAAAATTTCATCATTGATTGATAAAAAACTAGCTTCTAATTCATCAACTTTAACTTGGCTCTGTTTGAAAATATCAATATCAATTACATACTCACCACTGTTATTATTAATCTCAGGAACAATTAACCCATATTTTAAATTCATCGAACCTGCATCGGACACATAACTGACAGAATGAATGGATTGTTGTATTAATTGACGATTAGGAAAACGCAAATAGTCAACCCCAGCATTAGCACTAATCATATATGATGAAAAGTCAATAGACGGGGTTTGTCCGCCATTTTTATATGCAAAATTTATCATATTTATTTTCCTGATCGCAATGCGATTAAATACGCTTATTTCACATAAAGAGAATATGCCACTTATTTTATCTATTTCTGCATTCAGATTTTCAAAGTTTTTATACGCTGGACCTTGTATAATATAGGTAATAGACTCATTATCAACAGACAACATCTTCTGTCCATCTTCTGACTTTAGTTCGTATGCCGGTGACAACGGTGTTTTAGGCTTGAATACAGGACCGTCAGCTTCTTCTTTTATTTCAAAGTCTCGAACCAGGCTGGTGTTTAGTTGGGGCAATAAATCCTTCATGATTGCTACTATACCATCTTTTCTTGTCGCAATCAGATCATTTGACGCAAACTTTACTTGCCAGATTACCTGTCGTAGAAAATTTTGTGTAAACGTTTTAGCTTCTGACCTATCAGATTTGGGAAATCCAAACATCATTTTCCTATTTTCGGACAAAAATAGCCTTTTATTTCTTGCATTGTGAAAGAGGCTATAAATTAGCCTCACATTCTTTTTACTTAAGCTTACAGCGTTTCAGCTTCTTTTGTAAAGCCTCCGTGCATTAGCAATACTATGGCTTGTTGCAAATCAACTCACTATATGTCAGTTAATTATGTTAAATCTAAAATTTTTTAGATTTTCTTAGCTATTGGTCAAACTGCTTGTTCTGTTTCCAATTCAGTAACTAGCAATTCTTCAAATAAAGGAAGTGTATTTCCCCACATGAGAACGGAAGGCGTTGGCGTACCTGTTCCGTTTGCGACTACGCCAAAGCCAATCAGCTTCAGTTTTTCAATCAACATCATAATCTGAAGCGCCGGAAGCTTCGATCGTTTGCCGGATAGGAACTTGGCCAAGTTGCCTTCAGGAATCCCAGCCGCTTTCTGAATGTAACTGACTGATAACATTCCACGCCGTTCCGGGTCAAGCATAAACGCCCGGATAGTTTCCTCAATCGTCATAAAAGTTTAAAATATTATATGATTAACCATCAGATGATTGCCCTTGCAACCACGCCCCAATATTAGGGCATTTTATCTATTTGCCCAAATGTTTGGGCATTTTTATTTTTAACCATAAAAAAAGCCCTTCCGACGTGAAAGGGCTTTTTTTGCGATTATTAATCAGTCTATCTTATACTAAGTTTCGGATTAAACAAAACTGTTTGAAGTCCAATAAAATCAGTTGAATTAAGAAAATCTTCGACTGAAGTTACAGGTTGTATACTTTCATCATTCGGAGATACTTTAACTCTACGCCGTACTTGCTCAGGCAATAACTCCCACCATTGTCTTAGCGTGTTGGTGACATCTTCTATATCGTTACCTATATTTTTGGCTTTAGCTTCCTTAAAAAATCTTTCGGCTTCTATAGGTATATCTTCATTATAGTCATGCACGTCTACATGGTATACTACCCGTTTATCAGTATTAGAATCAGCAATTAAATAAATCCAAAATGTAGCCATTATTTTACGATCATGTTCATATTCATGAAACACAGACAACTTCAAAGCCGTTCATCATAGTCATACCTTCCAAAGCTCCAATTCCGCCGGAATTATTTTTTCATCCGCGCCCAAAACAGCCTTGTATCCGCCAATTAGGTAGTTCACGCCCCGGATGTGAACCTTGTTTCTGAAGCTGAAGCGGGCCAAATCCGCGGGCGTCAATACCACCGCTTTCCGAATCAGGAACGTATTGACCTTAAAGCGTTCAAATTGCTTCCAATACGTATCAACCAGATTCCCCGGACCACTCCAAACCAAGGCTTTTCCATTGCGTTCATTCGTGGCCACTGGCTTCCCATCAACCATCCCATTCCAAAACAGCAACTTAGGCAATGACCGGGCCGCGTTTTCTTTGTTGGACGGACTAATCCCGGCTTGACTGGTCATGGCCAGCCCGGAAACCGGATTGGTCTGCAACGTACTGAAAGCGGACCGTATGGGCGTCACAGAACCGCCAACGGCGTTCCCTATTTCCGGCGTTGAATACGTGCCGAACGCGTCAGGAATGGGCTTCATTAAGGCGTCATTGTTGTCAATGTTATACGACAGTTCAAGCCTGTTTTGGAGGTCTGGAACCTTTGCGTGTGTGGGTGCAACTTTGGCCGTCCAATCCAGCAACACGTCAGCTTTCAGGATGTCGTCAACAAAATCAATGGTTACTTCTTTGCGCCGGATGTCAAAATCTAGGTATAGATTGAATAGCTGACGTAGGGCCTTCAGGACGTCCGGGAAGTTCATTTCCGGCAAGTGATTCTGAAGCAGGATAGCCGCTTGACCGTCCAACGTAGACAGGTTATAAAGCAACAATTGGGATAAATCCGGGTCATCAAAAAAGTTGCCTTTAAAAAACCAACCCGTTTCCAAACCAAACGCATCAAAAAGCCAGCGCAACGCCAACATGGGGACACGCCCGGCCGGGTCATAACCGGCTTCCGCGGAATAATTGTTGACAATCCCGCTGAAGCCAGTAACGGCCGCGTTACCATATAGCCCGGCGTTTTCGATCATGGGAAACCGAACGGACGCGGACAGTAAGCCAGCGGACGCGGACAGGTCTTCAGGAATCGACAGTGACCCAAAGTTTATATCTGTCAACATGGTTGTCTGATAGTCGCCAAACGCTTCCCCCAAGTTTTGCGTAAAATACAGATTATAGCTTCCCGGCGGTGAGTCCTGTATCATCACATAACCCCGTTCAATTAGCTGGGAATTGACGTACTTTTCACAATAAAACTTCCGGTTTGCAAACGATACTTGGGCCGAATTGAAGAAGCCCAAGACCCGCCGGTTTTTGATTGTATCCGGCAACGTGAAGCCATAGACCCGCGTTCCCCGAACCGTTGTAAAGTCCAACATTGGGTTGAATCCTTCCAGAACCAACGTGGTTCCGGGAAGGAGTTCAACGCTTTCACCATTCAAACGAATATCAACCATTTTATAAGTCAGATTTGCCCGCTACGACGTTGATTTGATTCCAAACGTTCACAACAGTAGACACGGACACGGACAGTTCCTTGGCCGCAATTCGGGCCAAGTAGCCGTTGGCCGTATCCTGACCGGAAACCACCTGACCAACCTGACCTTTTATGGCCGTCGTGAAGGCGTCATTCTGGGCGGCAAACGAGTTCAGGAAGTCACCCGCCAAAAACGCTTCCATACTCTTCAGCGTGGCCACCGTTTCTTCCGTATTGGCCGCAATGTCATCCATTAGTTGCTGACTCTTCTGAATTTCGGCGGACGTGGCCGTAATACCGGCGGCCGTGGATGTGTATTCCGCGTTATCGGTTATATAGCTAGTATCCCCAAGACCACCTGTATCATACATCCGGCGGCCGCTAATGCGTTTTAAGCCGCCTTTTTCGTAGGATGACCGCTTGCCAACATAATCCCCATACGTTCCACCGTCCCCATATATGGGCGCTCCGTTTCGATGAAGGGACGAATCCAACAACATATCCACGGTTTCTTTATTGTTCTTGTAGGTATTGCGGGAAAGAATCATGAATGGTTCATCCCCTTCCATTTCGCCAACTTCCGTCCCGGTCCGCCGGTCAATCATACTGATACCGGCTTCCCCATACTTACTTCCATGACGACTTCCCCGAACTACGCCCGCGTTTTTCACCTTCCCGGAACCCCCTTTGGCAAAGTCCGGCGGTTCCTGCTTGTTAATGGTTGACACTTGGGCGGCTACTGCAATAGCAGCCGCGGCCACGCCAATCAAACCCAGCGGCCAACCCATAGTTGCCAGTGACATAATGGCGGCCTGAGCGCCCCCAATGATAGCCTGAGTAATGGACAACGCCTTCTGACGTCGCCACGCTTTCAACTTTTCTTCTTTCTCAATTTCAGCGTACCGTTTGTTGATTTCGCCGGTTTTGGCTTCATATTCTTCCTTTGAAAGCAACCCCTTGTCATACAATTCTTTATTCTTGGCCAACTCCGCGTTTTTCTCTTTTTCCAGCTTGGCCAACTGAGATTCCAAGTATTTCTGATTCAAGGTCTGAAGCGTATCAACGGCTTTACTTGCAATGTCAAGAATCTGGGTTGACGTCTTGGAAAAGTTCTGAAGCTTGGTATCTTGGGCGGCCGCGTCATTCTTCAGCTTCTTATTCAGGAAGTCCATAAACTTGGAATAGTCCCCTTCCATCAGACTATCCACGGCGTTGAAGAATTGGTCCGTATTGGCTTTCCGCTTGGCCAAATTCTCTTCCATCAACCGCGTTTTATTCTGCTCATAATTGGCATCTGACGCGGACAATTGCGCCTTCAGCCGTTCGTCAATTGACCTATTCGCTTCCGCCCGGCGTTCGGTATCCTGAATTAATGCCTGATTTTTGGCCTTTTCTTCAGCGGCTTCCGTTTCCAGCTTTTGACGGTTGTACTGATATTCCGCTTTTAACTTTTCAAGCTTGGCTTCATAAATTTTATCCGCGTTATCCTTGGCGTTTATCAGTTTAAGGTCCGACGTGGCCACCATTTCCCGATACTCATTTTCAAACAGCGTTTTGGTCTGCTTGTACTGAGCGTCCCGCAATTGTTGGGACTTCTTTTCTTCGTCAGCCCTATGTTTATCATTGACCGCTTGGACGTCAGTGACCAACTTATCATTTATCAATTTGACCGTTTCCTGACGCCGGGTTTCATCGGTTATATACTTAGTGGCGTAATCCGTATCCCGTTTCGCTTGGGACTGCAATTCGGCAATTTTGCGGGCGGAATCGTCATTCAGAAGTTTGGCTTTCAGGATGTCCAACTTGTTGTTGACTTCCGTTTCTTCTTTCTCCTTTTTAGCGCGGGCGTCTTCTTCAGCCTTGGCAATTTTGGACTCCCGTTCAGTAGCCAGAAGCGCCAATTGGGTTTCCTTGGTCTTGGCTGACGCCAACGATTTGTTGACGGCGGCCGTTTCCCGGTCGTAATGCAAGTTGATTTCAGCCACCTTCCGTTCCGCTTCGTCGGCAATGGCTTTCACCTGCATATCCGCTATTTTCTTCAGGCTATCTTGTTCCGCTTTTTCGGATTCTTTGGCCCGTTTTTCGGCTTCTTTCTTGGCTTCAGCCGTTACCGTTTGACCCGTTTTGGCATGGTCCGCGGTAATGTTGGCGTTGGCTTTTTTGGTCGTGTCTTCCCGCTTCGTTTCGTTATCCGCCCAAACTTTGTCCATGGCCTTGCCATTTTCTTCAAAGTTTTTGACCAACGTGTCAAAGTTGGCCGTTGGGTTGATTTTGAAGTTGGCCCCGAAGAAGTTCATCACTTCCTTCCCCTTGTTCATCAACGCGGACAGTCCATCCGCCATTAGCTGAACGGCGGACACGCCAGCGATTAACGCAGTAGCCGCCAACCGGAACGCCACCGTAATGGCATCGACTACAATAGACGTCCCCTTGGCTTTATCATCGTACCCGAACATAGTACGGATAAGGGTTTCCAGCGACGCGCCGAACCGGGAACCGACGTCCACTAAATCCCCCATACTTTCACGGACCGGCGCGGTTCCCTTCCATATTTCAATGAAGGCGTCAATCAGTTCATTTCCGACGCCAACCAGTTTTTTGAAAGCGTCCGACGAATCCCCGCCAATCGTGGCTTCAAGCCGGTTGAAATTATCATCAAGATTAGAAAGTTGACCGTCCAACGTGTCCGAAATTTTGGCCGTCATTCCCATCACACCTTCCATTCCGCCAAACGCTTCAATGGCACTCATGACGCCTTCTTCCGTCCGGTCAACGGTCTGGGTCATTTCCTTGAATTTCATGGTTACTTTGTCGCCTTCCGTAGTAACCTTGATTCCAAATTCATTCCAGCGTTCCGTATTATTGACGTCATTGATTGCTTCCACCAAATCCCCCATGGGCTTCCCGGTCGCGTTGGCCACGTCTGCCAGTTTCATCAATTCTTCCTGACCGGGACGAAGGCCCCGGTTGGCTAATTTGATATAGCCGTCCGTCAGTTCTTCCACGCCAAAATTGGTTTTGGCGGCAAACTCGGTTATCATATTGAAGGCGGCCGCGCCCGCTTCAGCACTCCCCAAGGTTGTTTCCAAGATAGCGTTGTACTTCTCAAACGTCCGGGTAGTTTCAACCACGTCCTGACCAAATTCATAAATGGCTTCAGCCGCTTCCGTAATGGCTTCAAAGGTAAACGCACCCATAAAAGCACCTTTGAATGAATCCCAGACGCCTTTTTGTTCGTCGGCATCATCCTTCAGTCCGCGGACTTCTTTGCGGACTTTTTCAATACGTTCGTCCACTTCTTGGACGTCCTTCATTTTTTCAATCCATTCGTCAGACCCAATCTTCAGGTCCCGAAGTTCCCGGTTTAAAAGTCTGGAACTGGCTTGCAATTCAGCCATGGACGCGTCATTCAAATCAACATTTTTGACGAGTTCCTTCATCTCGTCATTGACTTCCTTCTGTTGATTTTTCAGGGCCTTCCACGCGTCGGACCCTTCTTCCCCGGCGTCCTTCATATCGCGCAGGGCCTTGTTGATGTCTTTGGCTTGCGACTGAAGGGAAAGAAGGGTTTTATCCGCTTCATCCCCTTCAATTTCCACCTTCAATTTGGCGGTTTCTGTGTTGTTCATGGATATATAAAAAAAGCTTCAGACCAAGTTGGACTGAAGCTTTCCCCCATAACAGGACAGTATTTTGGCCCTACTTTTTGGGCATATTTTCCCACCCGGTTAACTCAAAATGTGGCCGGTCCTGAAGCTTTTTGAAGTTGCCGCCCCATGTGATTCCGGCCGTTTTCAACATCAGCTTGGCAAAGTCATTGAACAAGGTCAAATCATTCCAATACGTCTTTCCCTTATCATCCTGGAATCCTACATCAAAAGCGTATGACGGGTTGAAATTATGGGGACTTTGACCGGCGCGGGCGTTGGTCACGAATTCGTCAGGTTCGTCAATTTTGCCGTCCCCATCATTGTCTTTTTTGTCCGTGGGTTGGGCAAACAAGGCGTTTTGCTCAACACCCGGCCGAAACGTGGCCGTCAGAAACGGGAAGGGCCGTTTTGGGTTATTGATCTTCCATTCCACTTCCGCTTTCCCATACGCATAGGCAAGCATAGGGTGAAGGTCATTGATACTACGTGAAGCCATAATAAAAAAGGGTTGATACTGAAGCGAATGTCAGCACCAACCCACCCCGGCGGAAGGACGGCTTTTATTCGCCGTTCGTTTCCAATTTGTTCTTCAGGTTTAAGGTAATCCACTCGGACGCCCGCCAACGGACGCGCTGTTTGGCCGCGTTGATAACCTTCATTTTGCCGTCATTGTACCACGTCCCGCGGTAGTCCCGTTTCACGGAAGGGATTCGGCGTCTACCCATGGCAATAGCCCAAGCAAGCCGCCGGGTTGCGTTCTTCACGGTTGGAACCTGCTTTCCTTCATAGCCTTGAACATACGCGAACTTATCCAAGCCAATCTTGTCCACAAAGAATTCCATGGCTTCCGCGGGCGGCATATGGGACCCATACCGTAAATAGGCCATATCCTTAAACCGGCCGTATTCCCGGAAGTCAAATTCCATTGTCAACTGATTCACCTGACGCAATACATGAAACTGAAAATCCTGCTTCAGTTCTTCCGTCAGCTCCAAGCCAGCGCGTTCAATGTTGCGCCGGAAAGCGTCAATGGCTTCTTGGGCAATTTCAACCGCTTCGTCCGTGAAGTCTTCCAAAAACTCTTCCATAACTAAACTATATCTTCTAACCGGAAGTAAAACTTATCCCCTACCCCAAACGCAAACCCATCCGGCAAAAAGTCCGTGAACTGATAGCCGTCCTGATTCATAACCAGATTTTTAGTCGTCAGCAACACCCCGTTTTTATAGGTCATCAACCGCTTCTTGGTCCCGGAAATGCCGTACACGTTAATATTCAGATAGCCGTAGGTTGTGGCCGGGAAGTTTAAATCATTTGAGCCAAACGCAAACGTATTGACATTATCCGGCGCTTGATAGTTGATGTAATTTCCCCATACCGGATACTTGTCATAATTGCGGAAAACAACGGCCATTTTCGTGGGCGTACTACTTCTATAGTGCCACTTGTCAGCCGGAACAACCACGTTGTACAGTTCCGGCGCAATGATACACGTCCCGTTCACGTCAACATATGCCTGAGTATTTAGGCGCGTGAATTCAGCTTCCGCCTTGGCGTTGGCGTCCTTCAAACTTAATTCACTCCCATAGGTTCCGGCCGGAATCACAATGGTAGCCGGGCCGCCAACCTGACCGGCCGGACAGTTGGACCGGACCACCGTAGTAGGGCGGTTAATGGCCACAGACAGAAACGGCGTTGTCTGACACGCCAACGAATAATCCGGCGGAATGTAGCCTTCAGAACCCGGAAGGTTTGGCTTTATGGGTGCATTGACCACCCGGACGCCCGTATCCAAATAATACTTTTCAATCATGGTAACGGCCATTAATCCGGTCCGTATCCCGTTGGCATTTAACAGACACGCCATGGCCTTGGGACGCCACCCCGTTGGGCGAACCGAACCGGCGGCCGGACTGATTGGCAAGTTGCTGAAGTTGCGTTCCGGGTTGGCATAGCGGAACGTTAACAGACGCCCAATGGGGCCTTCATCGTCCACCGTCTGTTTAATGGTTTCCAGCGTTGGCAGTAAGGGAAGGAACGCCCGGTCCGTGACCACATAGGCGTCTTTTGTCAATACCAGTTCCATTAAATAATTGCGGGCGGTCTGACTCATCCAACCGGAATTGACCGTCAGTTGACGGTCCCCCGTTACGGCATCAATCACTTTTTCGGCGTACTGAGGGCTGAAGCTATAATCTGAATAACGGTCTGATACGGTCCGCGTGGCCTTGACTTCTTCTTCCCCTTGGCCGGTTAAACTTATGGTATCATACCCACCCAGCGAATTGGCAAACAAAATGAAGCGGACGTTCCGGCGGAATTCCGGGTCCATTCGATAGGTCCGTACTTCCGTTAATCGGTTCCCGGATTCATCTTCCAACCAAACCTGATAAGCCGCCACCGGGACCGTTCGGTTGTTAAGGCCCAAGGCGTCCGGGCCAACGGCCGCCGAAAAGACCGTCATGGGCGTCAGGTTGGTCAGACTTGATACTGTGAAGAAGTCCCGGTCTTGATCGGGAAGGGACGTAATAACTTCACAAATCAGATTCAGTTGGGCCGGGACCGGCGAACAATTGCACAACCAGTATAGAAATTCGGGTTGGCCGGGTTGCACCCGCTTTCCATCTTCCGCCCACGTCAAAAAGCGCCCATTCTTACCAATGAAGTCCGTGAAGAACGTATCCTTATAGGCTAGAAAGTCACGTTCCGCCACGCCCGCTTTAATGGCATATTGAACCGTTGACGTATCTTCCGACAACAAGACGTCATTGTTTTCAATCCGGGTTT
This sequence comes from Spirosoma endophyticum, assembly GCF_900112365.1. Taxonomy (GTDB): domain Bacteria; phylum Bacteroidota; class Bacteroidia; order Cytophagales; family Spirosomataceae; genus Spirosoma; species Spirosoma endophyticum. The sequence goes on from NZ_FOLQ01000005.1 coordinate 124,321, forward strand.
TGACGTAGTAAGGCGTTACTAATCCATCACAGACAGACAATCCGGTTTGCCCAAATGTTGGGGCCGTCCGATAAAGCAGACTTTCCAATTGGTCTTGTAACTCAAAAAAAGTGCCGCGGAAAATGGTTCCACCGGCCACCGATTCCGGCGGACTTTCGCTTCCTTCAAATTCAATCAACTGGCTGAAGGTATTGGCCCCGTAGTAGTCCCGGACCATGAGTTGAAGAAAGTAGCGCAACCCGGACCGCCCAACAATGGCCACCGGGTCCGCGGCATCCACATTCACAACAATAGGATTTAAGGCCAGATTTAACGGCAAAAATGAAGCGGTCATGGTTTGTAAATAGTTGCGTTGATATTTAAGTCCATCAGCAGTTCAAGCCGGAAACCAAAATTCCCGTCAACCCACAATTGAGAAACCGGATACTTCCGTTGTCCTTCCAACTCCATGTCAATAATCCCGGCTTTCCGGTCGGCTCTCATTTTGGCCTGTAAGTCCGTTACGATCTGATAGCCCAAGGAATAGGCGTCAATCTGGGCGTCATTGTCATCCAGTGGCGCAGTAACCAGCGCCGTAATGCCCACACTGAAGCGGTCATTTATGTGGGCGGCTCCGTTGTCTATTGTTGTGGCCACCGGCTCTTCCAACCATAAGAATGGATAATCGAACTCTTCAAGGGACCGGGCAAAAGCAATCCCTTTTTCCACGCTCCCAAAACAGAAGAATTTTAAATCAGGATGACCCGTTGCAAAGGCTTTGAAGTAATCACTGAAGGTTTTCAGATTGGCGTTTAACATCATGGCTTCAGAAAAATTGAAATGAAATAATTGACGTCTAGGGCATCAATACCCATGAAGTCAGCAAAGCCCAAGATTGCGTCCTTCTGGATTGTATAAATGGAAGGAACAAACGTATGAACGCCCGGTCCGTGGCCTTCACAGCAAGAAAAATCAGCATTGCATTCGTTACTAAATGGATTGTGCCAAGCCACGCCTGCCTCCCTAAGTTCGTTCTGAAGCTGAAGCACTTTCAAATACAATTCCGGGCTTTCTTTAGTCCACTTGAATTCCGGCGTTTTCCTATAGTCTGTAGTCAACATTTTGACGGCGTTTAGATTGTACAACATGAAGGTATTGACCGCCCATGGCTTCCAATAGGACATAAAAAAGCCCGACCAATTAATTGGTCGGGCTTTTTTGTAACTAACAACCCTTATATATTTTTTAGCGCGTCTTCGACATCAACGTCGATTCCCTCTTCACTTAATAGCACTAGCAAATCATTGAAATAATATACGGAAGGATAGTCTTTGTAAAATAATTTTAAGCTGAATTCTGAGCCGAAGTTTCCGTTAACTAAATACTTTTCGACATTTATTTTTTCTTTTTCATATACAAAATTCACATTACAATATCCTGTATCAACAATATAATTGTTTCGAGGAAAACCAATGTTTATCATCATCCCAGAGACACAGATGTCACCTAAGAAGTACAACTTACCTCCCTTCATTTCAGATTCGACAAAACCAATAGATTTAAGTAATTCAGGGGATGTCCTTAATTTTTCTATTTCGCGAAATCTGGCCCAAATACGAGCATCGCTATCAACGAGACTTATATTACATACCTGTTCACCCAAACGTGTTTCAATCTCTTCAATTTTACCAATATATTGAGAGCGTGGTGGCAACCCCAATGTTCTCGTACTGCCTGTGTATTTAACATAATCACCAACTGAAAAAAGCGAATTTTCTTCCATACGTTTCTTAATTTATTAGTATTGCTATCTACTCAGACAACACCCTTAAACAGTTTTAATTGTTAGGCCAGTTCCGTCATTTAAACTAAAAAAGCCCGGCCACAACACGGACCGGGCTTTCCCTTCATCTCTGTTTAACCTAACCCCCTATGTCAATCCGTTTCCCGTAAAGCGCGGGCGTTGGCCCGTTTTATCTTCTTGTTGTTATCCCGCAGATACAGCCAAATCGTATGACCGTTCTGACGGCACACCTTATCAAAATCCCCAAAAACGCCGTCTTTGGCAATGTCCATCAACGTAGTGACCAAGCCTTCCCCGTTCAGATACAAGGGCGCTTCTTCTTCAGCGTTCGGGTCCGGCTCATACACATCCTGATATTGCTTCAGGAAGCGACCGTTCATGGCTTCAAAGTACTGGGTGACGGCCATAATGACGCCAAAGGGTAGTCTGCCAAATTGGACGGACCGTTCTTCCGCCAAGATTGTGTTGTATTCTTCCCGCTTGTCGCCACTCCAATCAACCGATTTTTGGAACGTCTTCAAGTCCTTCCGGGCCGGTCGGCACAACGTAGCGATCAACAGCCGGACGGACGCCGGATTGGGCTTTTCCGGGCGCGTGAACGCTAAATATTGAATGTTGGCTATGGCAATTTCCACGGCCGTAGTATTGCTGAAATTATCGTCAGGAAGTAGGTAGGCCACGCCGTCCAAGCTGAAGGATTCAAACGGCTTTTCTGATATTTTGGTTGACCATATCCACTTCGTCAACCGGCCAAGACTAAACCAATGATCGTCCGTCAAATCAGCCAGATACTTACCCAATTCAGGAAGCAGGACTTTCAAGGCCAGCGCCTTCAGCTTCCCGGCTCCCATCGGGTCTTCATCTTCATTGAGTTCAACCAACTGAAGCGGAAGCAACCGGATTTTTTGTTCTTCCGTACATTCCGCCCAAGATTCAGCCACTTTATAGGGCTTGTCGTTAATTCTGACCGTCTTCATTTAAACACGTTTATAAGGTTTGTCGCCAACTCCAATAATGTCAAAACAGCGACAGACCGCCAAACCCAATTTTCCGCCCTTGACCCCTTCAATTTAGCTTCTGTAGTGGATAGTTTTTCCTTCAGCGGACCATTGGCCCGGCCGCTACTGTCTAACTTGACAGCAACCCGGACCAACTGAAGTTTCAATCCCAACTTTTCACTTTGCGAGTCGTGAAGGTCCGTCCGAAGTTGTCCGGTCCGCACCTTCAGGAATTCAAAGTGGCTTAATGAATCCAGTACGGCGCGGGCGTTGCTGACGTACTGCTTTACGGCCGCCACGCTATCACCTTGGAACCGTGTATTCATTGATTGCCCGGACAGCTTCAAGGTCAGAAAGAGACTGAATACTGTCAGAAACCATTTTAAGCTGAAGTAGTAAGATTTTGTCATCTTTTACGGTAAGTAAGGAATCCGACGTTTTCAACCGGCTTTCATAAATCACTTTGTCAATTTCGGCTTGTTGGGCCAACCATTGCTGACGCATGGCTTCCTTTTCTTCCATACAAACCAGATTTTCCCGGCCGTTCACGTACTGGCAAACCATCCAAGTGGCGGCCGTCAGGATGACGGCCACCACTACTTCAATTAGGATTCGTTTCATTTCACCACCTTGGCCAACAGTTGGTCAACGATAGCGCCAAACACGGACTTCCCGCTCCGCTTGGCGTCATCCATGGGAAGCGTTGACACGCCAGCAACGGCCGCCGAAATGTAGCCAGCCACTTCAATGACTTTTGACGCCAGCGCCGGAAGGAAGATGTCATGGCCAGCCAGATTAGACCGGAACACGGTCAGACCGGCGGCAACGGCCGCAATCACTACACCCCATTTTTGGAGTTTGACAAATAGACTTGGGCTTGGCGTCTGCAAGCGGTCCAGAATTGACGGTTGTTTTTCCATTGGATTGATTGGTTTTACTGGTTTGATCTTTACCCGGTTCCGGCCATTCTAAGGGCGGAAGCAGACTTGGGTATTTGGGAGAATGACGGCCGGACGGAAGACTTAATTTGATAAGTAAATACATCCCCAAACAGGCAACGGCAATACCTAGCGTCATCCCTTCGTAAAAGTCCTGAGTCATTTTTTTGGGTGTTTAGACTGCCAATAGGGAGTCAGCCAGTTGGCAATTAATTTGATGTCGGACGTTCGGCGGTAATTGACATAACAGCCCGCTTTTGTCCCCTTCCCGCCGGTCGTATTGAAGCCGATAACTTTTACCATGTCATCTTCATCCGGGTCAAAGTCATCTTGGGCCAAGCCTTCAATGTGGGAAGCAAACAGGGAAACGGCGTCCATTCGTTGGGGCTTCCGGCCAATCCGTTGGTTTCCCCGGCCGTTGCGCTTGTAAATGATCTTAGACGCGTCCCGGAAGTAGGAACTGACCATTCCAACCCCATCCCCAACCGGAAGCCGTATTCCATTCAACGCATGACAGTAGTTAAAAGCGGACGCGCAGTAATGGGACCGGGTTGGCAAATCAAAGGATTGATTGATAATGGCTATCCATGTAGCGTCATTGTTGCCGGTCCGTTCGGTCATCCCAATAAAGCGCGCGGCCGTGTCATAAACGGCTTGTCTCATAGCCGCTTCCGACTCAAATGAAAAAGCTGACGATTGCCTAGATTTTAAGGCAACCGTCAGCTTTGACGTTTTTTTGGGTTGCCCTATGGTTTGACGTTGTGGGAAACTGCTAAGTAAAACAGCAAGCCCAACGATAAGATAATAGTGATAATACTTCGTTGCCATGGCGTTAAGTCTTCAAAGAATTCTGTGTAAAAATCCTTCTTTGATTTCATGAATGGCAGGACGTAATTTCCCATAAACGGCGCAACGATAAACAGCAGTAACAAGGCCAAGGGGATGTCAATGAACACCACCATTTTTTCATACATCAACTTTTGCATGGACGTATCATCATAGGCGTTCATTTTTTCGTCCGCCTGAAGGCCATGGTTTATTTCGCGTATGTTGTCCCCGAAATTGTTGAATTGTCCGTGGAAGTACAGCACAGCAACCAGAACCGCCAACACCTGACAAACGGCCACCGCCCAACGGTTCCGCTGAAAGAAGGTTTGATGACGGACCGCCGGTTGATCGGCTTTCCGAACAATACCCAATTCCGATTCCAGACGGCCAACTTCCAAGTCAGCTTCCGTTGCCCATTCGTACAATTGGCGCTTTTCGGCTTCACTGGTTGTTTCTCTGGCTTCCCGGCGGAAGTTGACGCCCGCGTCTTTCGCCTTATTCAACTGAACTGTCAGACGGTTCCGTTCTTCAGCGGCCGCGGCTTGCTTCTGTTGCTGAAGCTGGGCTTTCCGTTGTGCCAAGCCTTCTTCAACGGCTTGAATCTCCAATTCTTCTTCCGTTAGCCCGGCGGCTTCAATATTTTCAAACGTCATTGGCTTCCCGTGGAGTGGAACGGTTTTTCCTTGAAATGGGCTTGTTGAATCGTTCATGGATACCATTAGTTAAAATTTCGTTTTCGACTTGTAGAATGAATAAATGATGACCCAAAACAAGGCGGAACCGGGTAAAATGAATAGGACAGCAATTGGCGCATATGCCGGAAGCAAAATCCACCACCATGACCCATTCAGGACGGAACACAGCTTCAGAATCGGAAGCGTGACGGCCGCCAAAACCCACCAATGGGGAAGCGTCCGACGAAAAAACCAGAAGCTTAGTTGGGGACTCATAAGACGAAAAAAGGATTGGATGAATCATTCTTGAACCCGGCGGACTTGGTTGATACCGGCGGCCGGTAACGATCTGACAAAAAATATTCCTGGAATACCAAGGAAGACGCGTTGGCGTTCAGATAATCCGTCAACTGAAGGGCAGTATTGGCGGCCGCTTCCTGACATTCCTTCAGCACAACATTCAGCCGTACATTGTCCAATTCGTCTTCATTGACAATACCGTCAGTCTCGGAAACAATACGAAAGTCCGCGTTCATATTCAGGTACGGAAGCGCCTTGGAAAAGCCATAATTGGCCAGCGCAATCCGGGCCAACCGGACCACGTTGGTTTCTTTGGGCGTCAGGGTTGTCCCGGCCGTTTTCAGCTTGGCCATGAGTGCTTCAAAGTAATCCGCCCCAAGTATTGGGCGGATGAACGAATCTTCCGCGTTTTGCAGATACCCCCGAACCTGAAGGAATAGCCGCCGGGAATTTTGCGCGGGCGGATAGGCGGCCGTCCACGCGGACGCGGACGGAATCAACCGGCCATGACTAACCGTATAGGCGTCTGAAGCCGTCCACGTTTCAAAGTCGGACGCGTGTTTCTCCAAATACTGAAGCGAATCTTCCAGCCAGAAATCCGCCTTGGATGTCACGTCCTTCAGCGTGGCCACAAACATCCATTTGGTTAAAATCTGGGTATTGGCCGGACTACTGACCACCATACCCGCGTCCCCCGTTGCCACCATCAGGAAGGGTAAATTTTCCAGATAGGCAAAAAACGCCGTGGCCGCTTTCAGCCGGTCCAATAAGGGTTTTTGTTGGGCCGTCGGAACCGTCACCGCCGTCAGTTCGTCATAAAATTCCTGACCAATGGCCGGGATTATGTACTTCATTTCTGACTGACGGACGGCCGGTTCCCACGTTGGCCATGCCATTGTTTTCTGAACTCCGCCAATTTGCGCCTTCAGTTCGGCAATATCATTTATCAGCATTTTCATTGTCAGAAGAATTTGGGTTTGCGCCTGAATTTTTAGGCGTTACGTCGTAATTATAAAGCTGGATATTGCGGACATCGAAGTCCATTTCTTCTTCCCAGCCGTTGATTATTTTGGCAATACGTAAAGGCGTCAACAGGATAAAGCGGTCCACATACGTCAGGAAGTTTTGTTGGTAGTTAGCCGCGGATTCCAGTTCCTTCCCGGAACCGCCAAGCTTCCCGCCGGTATCAATTCCAGCCAGTGAAGGCAATACACCATGGCCGGACGCTTGCGCTACGTTGGCCGTATTAAACAGCGTCGTATAAGCATCATCAGACATTTTGTTGGTTATCGGTGTAATCTTGATTCCGGCAATTTCCTTCCCGTTGATGTCCACTTTGTGGAATGTTACCAACGCCTTGTCCGTGTTTTCGATACCAGCCAACGTTTCGCCCATCTTTCGCAGAACTTCCGATTGAAGGGCTTCTTTTTCTTCCTGTGTCTGGTCATCCCTATCAAAATAGTCGTCCGCGACACTAATATGATATTTGATATTATAGCCGTTATCTAGGCCACTGTCATGGAAGATTGGGATTTTGTTGGCCACGCGGGTCCACGTTTCCGTTGACCACCAATCCGCGAATGAATAGAAATCTTGGCCCGGCAAATCATCCCGTAAGTGAAGAATACAGACCGGAAATTTGGTTGGGTCGGCCGGGTCAAACGCTGGGATGACCGTACTGTCCGCGGGCTTATACGCCTTGGTCCCAAAGTTGGCGTTGAAGATGTACGCTGTAATCTTGGTTTCATTAGCGGCCGGTTTGCGGACCCGCATTTTGAAGGCGTCAATGACTTCATAGGTAACGTTTTTCTTCCCGGCTTCAAGAATCATCTTCAGGAAGACGTTTCCCGAAAATGCATACTGAAGGTTTTGGCGTATCCACACGCGGTCCCAATCGGACAGAATACGCCATTGCTCAAAGCTTTTAAACTTCTTCACTTCAAACAGCGTGTCAGACCCTTGGCCCGCTTTTTCATCGGCATGGGTATAGACGCCCCGGCCAACCACAAAGTCCCGGCGTGTCTTGACAAGCCGCCACTTGTTGGGCGATTCGGACGCGAGTTTGTGCATATTGCCCAACTGCAAATCCTTATCCCCCCATTGAACGTGTTCACCACGTCCACCACTTCCACCACCTTTTCCACTGGAAAAAGACGTGTCCGCGTTGCCGAACGTGACCACCGCGCCGTTTTTGCCGGACTGAAGCGCGTAAACGTTTGTACCTAACTTCCGTATCTTGGTCATATCAATAGTTGTGAAAAATGCTCATCCCATTGAATTCAACCAAGCGCCGGACCTTACATTCAAACGTCTGTTTGTGGATACAGTCAAACAGCAATAGCGCCCCGGAATGGTTCATGTTCCGCTGAATGGATGACAGGTCCTTTTTGGGCGGAAGCTTCCCGCCACCGGCCGCCGATTTTGGGGCCGTTGGGTTTTTCTTGACCCGCTGTTTGTAGGAAATTGACCCGTCCGCCTTCCGAAACTTCAAACTGAATTCCGTTCCGGCTTCCTGAATTTCGTGAAGTACTGTCTTCAGCGTAATTTTTTGTTTTTCGTCCGCCATGGTTGCCCGCTTGATTGAATTCATTGCAAGCTAAATCCACCTTTTTGGCCCCTATAGGACGGATTTTTGGCACGAATAAGGGCCTGTTGAATCCCGTTTTGCAGTCTCTTTTTTTGCAATTCGTTCGTCAACAGACCCTTATACTGAATTCGTTAGCTTTTCCGTCCAATCAAACACGCGAATGCAACGCACCCTTTACCGGGAAGGCAATTGCCATTAACGAAAATCGGAATATAAAACCCCGTAAACGTGGATTGAATCCTGTAACAACTTTACTTTTTTTAGCTGGATATTATCACAATGGAATTACTGAAACCCTTCTTGGTTCCGCTGGGCATCAGCTTGCGATACTTGCCCCATATGATGTAATCATAGGCGTCCGTTCCGTCCGTTGCGAACTCCCGATTCTTGGCCGTCAGTTCGCTTCCTTTGTCCTTTTGGAAGCCGTCCTTAGTCCGCGTCTGTTGTATAGCGATCACGAAAGGCTTATTAGTATATTGATTGAAGCGTAGTCTTGGTGTCCTATCTGACCCTTCTTCAAACAAGTAGTTTATAAGAGTATATTTATCCTTATGGGAAGGGTAGGTAAAACCAGTGTATTTCCTAGTAACACGCCACCCTTTCTTTGTTAAATGGTCTGCGAACTGGTCAAGGAAAGGCTTATTACTCTCCGACGTGGCCGCGCTCTTGGCCTTGCCTGAGGGGTCCCCCCATACGTCTACCTCTTTGGTTGGATGACTACTGTACGTAGTATCGAATTCATCAGCCAATTGTATAATCAGGTTTGTTTGTACCCCAATCGTTGGCTTCTTGAATATGCTATTAATCTGCCTGAATTCGCGCCCTATTTCCTGACAGATAGTAAGCCAGCAGATAGCCGCGTTGAAGTCCAATGATACTTCCAATTTACGGTCGTCCCGGTAATCGTTCGATTGATGCAACGTCAAGCCGGTCTTGTCGTCTGTCTCATATCTGAACGCACTATGGTAGCAATGTTTTGTTGTACTGAAGGCATAATAAAACCCGTCCGGGCGCTGGGTGAATCGTCGGTTCCAGACTTCCACATCAAGCGTCAAGGCGTCCAACGTTTCTTCCAAATCCTTATAATATGTATCGGGTAAGACTTCCCGGTTGTCTTCCCACGTACTCTCCAGAAATAAATTTTCTGGAGGAAGGGCTATTTTTTCAGAATCCGACATCCGCGCCCGTTGTTCCAATTCGGCTTTCCATTTGTCCTCCGTCTTTAGCATCCACCCACCTTCCACGGTCCACGGCGCGGACGTGAAATCATAGAAGCATAGGTGCAAATGATTCTTGGCAAATGGGGCGAGTTTGTTGGCACGTTTGGCCGGAAGAATGATCTTGTTTAAAAAGTCTTCAGACATCGTTGCCGATTCATCCACCCATACGCCGTCACTGTTGATTCCGCGTTGACTATCCGGCCGGTCCTGACTGACTAACTGAATACAAAAGCCGTTAATGAACGTCATACAGTACTGCCAACCCCGTTTCCCCGGACTTGAATAGGGTTTGACCCAATGTTCCGGCGGTTGTTGCCCAATGACGTAGACGCCCCATGGCGTTGATTTACTATACTCAACATAACCCATCCGGGACAACGCGTTCTTCAGTTCCGGCAAGACAATCAGGTCAAGTTGAACGTATGTCAGCCCGGTCAATACGTACTTGGCCCGCGGCATATTTTCAAACGTTTGGCCGGATGTATAACCCAACGTTGTGGTCTTTCCACTTCCCCGGCCGCCTAGAAAAGTTTTCCGCCGGGCGCGGGATTTCATAAACTTCAATTGCTTGGCGTTGGCGTAAATTTCACGCGTTGCAATCGGTCTACTATACAGCTTATTCATCGTCTTCCATCTGGTTTTTCAAGTGTTGCTGAAGGACGTTGACGTTGTTAATGAAGACGAACTTTCCGGGCTTACTGAAGGCGTCCGGGTCCCATCCACCGCCGGTTTCTTCTTCGTGCAAACCGTCCATATGGTCCGCCTTATCCCATGCCCGCGTTGCCGCGTCCCACTCTCCATTCATTAAGGCCATATTTGCCACCATACGGAAGAAATTGGCGGAAGCCACCTTTTTCCCGTCCCGGTCAACCTGATTGATATTGCCATGAATGGCCACCGCTTCCGCGATAATGTAGCGGCATTGACGTTCCTGAAGACCATATTCCTTCATCAGCATAGCCAAAATACTGTCAAACGGCCGCCCTAAAGAATACCATGACCACGCCTTCCGGTAACGTTCCAACATGACCATATCCGTGTCAGCCAAGGGCTTCCCGGAATGGTAATAATCCAAAAATTTGTCCAGCTTGTCCGGCTCAATCTGAAGCGATTTTTTTAGCCGGGATAATGATTTATTTTTTGCCATAAAACTTCTTGATAAATAGCTTTTAACAAGGTTACATGGCGGAAAATGAATACAACAGGACGCGTTTAAACGTAGCTTTGTGCCAATCGCATGGCTTTAACGGGTTATGTGGTTAAACATCAAAAAACGGCAAAACCCGGCTGTATTACGGCCGGGTTTTCTTTGCATTGGTTAGCGAGTACTTAAACAATTATTTTAAAAAATAAATTAGCCGTGTCTTTGTTAGTACTGCTTCTTGAGAAATATCTCTGTTATTATCATATATAAATTTATCCATTAATGTTAAAACGTAACCATTATCTTTTCTGAATAGATCATAAAATTCTTGCCTATCTGCTCTTTCAGCATATGCTTGTTCTATGTCATCTAATACTAAACCAAAATGTTTAATATCTATCTTTAATTCATCCGCTAAATGGACCTTTCCTTCTCCTTCGCTTAACTTATAAGCTTTATGGAGATAATCCATTCTAAATATAACATTATTTAAAGTGCTTGACATAGATGCATACGATGTATTCTGTGCATCAAATTGCACCATTTTAGTGCTTATAGTGGATATAGTTTTAAATAAATCAATTTTTGTTTCTCTTAAATCATCCAATAATATTTTATACTTTTCACTAGCTACATTTAGCTGATTATCAAACTCTTCTCTCTGCTTATTCAACTCACGGCGAAAAAAAGTGTAACTAAACAGCCCAGCCACGCCAATTATTGTTGCCAACAACCATTCAAAATGGCTTCCTTGTCGATCAACAGCCATCACATAAAAATCATCTTTAGCTCTATAGTAATATAGTTCTTTATTCAAGGAATCATTAGTATGAGACATTTTATGCATTATAGTGATAATACTATCTGATCGTTTCATTAGCCTTTCTGACTGTTTCATCAATAAGGCTTGATTTTTCTTTAGAGAGTCAATAGGGTTTGGGTTGGCCTGAACTGTTGTTAACAACATGGACAGGCCAATCAACAAACATAAGAATGTTTTCATAGTGGCATTAGTTATGCTCCTAAACTACGAAAATGCCTTTAATCTACTACGTACCAAGGCCACTTCCGCTTCCAGTTTGGCCACCTTCTGACTATACTCTACTTTCTTCACCGGGTCCTTTGATTGCTGAAGCCGTCCGCGGGCTTTCGACAGATTAGGCATAAGGGTAGACAGTAACTTTGATAAGTCATACTTGTCAGTAGGCAAGTTTTCCATGAACTTCAGCTTCATATCTTCCACCGTCAGTTCCGGCGCGGCTTCTTCCGGCAAGCGGCCATTGGCCTTCAGGAAGTTGATTTTTACGGCCACGGCCGTCCGCTTTTCATACAAATCGTCAATTTCGTCCACCAATTCTTTGGCGGACTCATGGTCCGGGATGTCCTTCAGCCTGTTGCACCTTATGGACATTTCCTTATGAAACCCGGCTTTCTGAAGCGTCAGTTCTTCCAATAACCGCGTGAACTCTAAAACCGGCATAGCCGGGATGTCAACGGGTTGGCTTGCCTGAAGACTTGGGCATTTTTCCGGTTTTGACGGCGCTTCCGATTTGACGGCCGGTTCCGCTTCCGGGCGGTAGTTGACCAATCCCTGAAGTATGGCTTCCGCGTTCTGAACGTCGGCCGGGCTTGCCAGCCCCGCCCGCTTTTTCATCTTCAGCAATTCCAAGTTGGCGGCCGCCTTGTTGCGTTGGGTTTTCCATTCCTGTGTTGTCATCGGTTTTGGCGCGTTTTAAGAGAACTAGGAAGCTTTCAATTGCTTGGCGGTAGGATTCAGCCATTAGAAACCCATACGGGTCTTCATAGTGGTTGTAATCGACTGAAACGATTTCCCCAATGTTTTCCATATAGTCTTCAATGGTACGCATTAACGCCACCGGGTCAATATCGGAAGCGGTTAGGAAGTCAGCCAAGCTTGGGAACAATTCGGGCTTCTGCATCTGGTTTTTTTCTAACAAAAAAAGCCGGATTGGACCGGCTTTTTTTGGATGACTAATTAGGGAATTTATTTGGCCCGGCGGTTCACCTGTTCAGGTTGTGCCAAGGCTTCAGCCGTTTCCTGACGCTTCAGTGACGCGTTTAGCATCACATTCAATTCAGACTGAGCGTTGGCCTTTAGTCGTTCCGCCCGTTCGACTTCTTCCGGGTCCAATTCTTCTTCATCGTCAGCCGGTTCCGGTTCTTCTACGATTCCGGCGGCTTCCTGACGTTGGCGTGACGCGGCTCGCATAGCGGCCAATTCAGACTGAGCGTTGGCCCGTAACCGTTCCGCCCGGTCATCTTCTTCCACGTCCGTTTCATCGTCTTCAGGAAGCAACGTTGGCAACGTTTCGGTCACGTTGGTCATTGCGGCATGGTACGCCCGCAATTGACCTTGTAAGGTCGTAACAAACAGTTTAATGAACTCCGCGTCCTGTTCTGGATATTCCTTCACCATATCAATAATTTCAACTATTGACGTCCGTTCGTCATCGGTCAACGTTTCTTCCGTCAGACAGTCATTCAGGAACGCCAAAAAGTCAAACGTTTCCGGGTTTGACTGAAACGAATCGTCCGTTTTTGTCTCTTCCGGTTTTTCCGTTAGCGTCACTGGTTGGACCGGCGGTTCCGGCGCTATTGGCTGAATGGGTGCTTCCAGCGCTACTGGTTGAATGGGCGCTTCCGGCGTCACTGGTTTCACTTTCGGTTCCTTTGCCTGTTGTACTGATTTGGCCTTGGTCATTGCCTTGGGTTTTTGGCAGACGTTGGAAGTATTTTCCAAGTCCGCGGGTTGTTAAAAATTCGGCGTCTTTATCCGTTAATCGGTCATTGATTGAATAGCGCCGTCCTTCAACCAAATGGTCAACGCCCCCGTCAGGAACGTTGACCAATATGAATTTTGTAAGCATCCCTTACTTGATTAAACCGCAGCAATCAAAGGAAGCTGAGCGGCAATTTCCGCTTTCAATGGCGTCACACCGAACATAAAGCCGTCCTGTTCTGCTTTGCACGTATAACCACGTTTTTCAGCTCCTTTTTTCCCAGAACTGAAGGCGGTTTTTACGTACAACGGATTGTCAGACGTCCCGGCCACGGCAAACTGATTGTCATTCATTTCCCCAATCAGAATACAACCGGCGTTCAGATGCTTCATAATTTCGGCCGTCAGTGCCTTCCCAAAACCGGCCATCATGAACGTTCCGGCGTGTTTGAAGGATTGGAAACCCGGATCACCGTCAGACGCGTCCGTCAGGTCAAAGGAACCGTCTGGGAAGGAGTATTCCGCCAATTTCGCCCCGGTCACAAATTCCGGCGCTTCCACAATTTCCCCGGCGGTTATATCAGCCAGTTTTGGCCATACGCCGTCAATGTCTTTTGATTTGATAATCAGCAACCGGCGAAAGCCGCCCGGATTGGGCTTTTCATAAGATGACGCGTCCAGATTGGCAAACGAGACAACACCACCGGCCATTCCAAACATTGGCGTATTGTGGAACAAATCTTGGGTATGAACGTCAGCCGCCAAAGCGCCCAATTCGTGGGAAACAACCATGGCAAGGGCAATGACGAAAGCGACCTTTAAAAACGGTAAGATTGATTTTGCTTTCACAGCTTTAAGAAATAAAGTTCTAAAAATGATTGAAGTTGACTTGACATTGGCCGGGTCTGATACTATCAGACCCGGCCTAAATGGTTGGGCAAACTATATCCCGTCGTTTGTCCAAATACGTTCCGCAATGGCGATACCCGCGCCAACTTGGGCGTCCATCATCCACGCAATATCCCGTTGACGTTTGTTGTAGTCCACGGCTAACGTGTCGTGTCCGGCTAGGTCATCATACAGATAAACCAAGTTGCCTTTAGGCGTGAAGATTGGCCGGTTGAAACCAGACAAACCGGGTTCCACAATGAAGGGAATGTTGGTTCCTACAATAGTGGGTTTCAGTTGACCCGTATTGTAAGGAAGCGTACCCCAACGCGCTTTGTAGTCTTGTTCGTAGTTGGTCTTGAATGTGCGTGAGCACACGCAAATCAGACCCGCGTAAAACTCAGCGTCAGGAACACCGGCCAAAATCTTGTCAATTTCACCCACGGAATTGGACGCCGTAATGATAGCCGTATCAATGACGTTGGCGGACGGAATGTCCCCCGACGTAATAGCGGCCAAAATTTGGGTCCGCAGACCGTCCGCAATGTCAAGCGCACCCGTTCCGGTTGGGTTATACACACCATTGAACAGGGTTTGGACCCGGATGTCTTCTTTGAATTTAGCAATCACGCGGGCCGTGATATACTCTTCAAAGGGTAGTTCTTCCGGGTTGATCTGTTTGGCGCGAACCTGACCCAAGTACGACTTGTACAACGCAATGATTTGCTTGTCGGTGAACTGAAGGTCAACTTTAGCCTGACGGACCTTTCCTTTACGTGGCTTAAAATTAACCGCGTTCAGGGTTGGCGTGAAGGCGTTTTTTCCGCCGGGTTGTGCCACGCTTCCCACTTCCAGATTGGTCAAAACGACTTCATCAGACGCTTGCATGGTTGTCATATAGTCCGCAATGGGGACAACCGGACTGTCTGCAATACCTTCGTCAACGCCCGGAACAAGCGCCCGTTGGAAGATGTGTTCCTTGTTATCGCGGGCGTAGTTTTCCAGCGACGCGGCCAAGGCGGTAAGATTTAAAGAATCTGCCATTGTGATAATGAAAAAAGTTAATTGTTGCGTTTTGCTTTCCAGGCTTGAAATTGGGCTACTTCATGGCCGTCCTATAGGACAGCTTTACTTAGCTTTCGCGGCCAAGTCAATGGCTTCTTTATTCCACGAATTATCCAGAATAGACGGTCCGGTTTTGGCGTTGCGCTTGCTCTGGTCATCCTTGGCCAGCCCACCGCCAAGGCCGTCCATGGTTGCTTTCCAGCCACGTAGAGTTTCCAATTCAGCTTTCACGTTCCGATAAGTGGCCGCGTCCGCTTTCATGTTGTTGAATTCGGAAGCCGTCATTTCTACGGTTTCCACTTCGTCCGTGGTCTGGGTTTCTTCGCCGGTTTTACCTTCAGCTTCTTCCGATTCTTCGCCGGTTTCGTCTTCTTCGTCACTGACTTCCCCTTCCGTGGCTGACGTTTCGCCACCTTCAGCGGACTTATCTTCCGCTTGTTCATTTTGATCTTCCGTTCCAGTCACGGACCGGAATAAACTTGCCAAACTGATACGTACTTTTTTCATTGGATTTTATTGATTTGTAAGAAGTTGCAATGGTTGATTGTGAGCGCCTAAAGGTTTAGGCGGCTTGTTTGCGGGCTAATAAATCCGCCCGGTAAATGGCATCCCCCAAGTAGCCAATTCGGTCCGCCAAGCCATTGGAAAGGGCTTCTTTGCCGTTGTACATTTTTCCGCTGAAGACGCCGTTGGGCGTGTCGGCCGTGTCGGTAATTTTGGGACGCATGGAAAGAACCTTGGAAATAAATGTCCCGCGGATGACGGTCAATTCTC
This sequence comes from Spirosoma endophyticum, assembly GCF_900112365.1. Classification (GTDB taxonomy): domain Bacteria; phylum Bacteroidota; class Bacteroidia; order Cytophagales; family Spirosomataceae; genus Spirosoma; species Spirosoma endophyticum. The sequence goes on from NZ_FOLQ01000005.1 coordinate 140,260, forward strand.
CGCGGATTTCGGCTTCCAATTCCGGCGTCAATGGCTCCACAGAATTGAAGCGGGCTTTATTATCGGACCCATCAGAACGGATAATTGTGACCTTCAACCCTTCATTCTTGTAGAACTCCGTAGCGTCTACGTGCATGGCCAGAACGCCAATGGAACCCACGGAAGAAGTGGTCAATGACTCCATGACAATTTCCCGACATTGACTAGCAATCCAGTAGTGAGCAGAAGCCGCCCAACCTGCCACATATGCCACAATTGGTTTCTTGGAGTGCTTAATAACTTCCCCCAACATTTCAATCCCGTCCACTTCACCGCCGGGACCGTTCAGATTCAGGACGGCCGCAGACATCGTGTCATCCTGATTCATTTCCATCAGCCAAGACGCGTAATCTTCCGCGCCGTAACTGCACAAATCCCCATAGCGGGAAATTGCCCCAAGCATGGGAAGGACCAACACCTGACCGGACTTGGTATTGGCGCGGGCTAAACGGTTGTATCCGGCGGACGCCCCAATGTTTGGGCGTTCCACATCAACCAGATAGGGCGTTGGCCGGTCCTGACTGACTTCAAAGGGCGCTTGGCCATTCTGAATCCGGCGCAACGCAATAGCATACATACGGTCATGGTATGTACTGTCTAGCGCCCACTTAGCGGCAATAATTCGGTCTAACATCGCTAAAAGATTGAAAAAGCTTTTACAACGTTATCCACCTAAATCAGCCCCCAATAGGACACAAAAAAAGCCCGGCCATGTGAGTGGACGGGCTTTTATTCGGCTTCTTGGCTTATAGCGTATGGGTATATTTTAGCCAGGAATACAACTGATAAGCAAAGTTCCAATGGGCTATTCCGTTGGGGTGCACAAACGGAACCCACCCATAATCCACTTCAATCCGGGAATCAAACCGGCGTTCTGTGGTCATGGCATCCGGCAAGGAAGCCGAACGGTAGGCCACAGACCACGCCGTTGGCTGAACCCAATAGAAGGGCAATAAATGAACCCGGTCCGCGTCTTCCGTATCCGCGGCCAACACCGTATCCACGTAGTTTTTCATCATCTGCCACCGGGCCGCGTGGTTGTTGGTCGATTTCCAAAAGGCCGCCGATTCACCAAACGCGGGATATTTTGACGGAAAGAAGGTTCCGTTGTAATCCGGCAACACAACCGCAATGTTCACCACACCCCATCCATTGGCCGCGTATTCGGCTTTGATAGCGGCTTTCAAATCATTGATTCCCTGAACATAATTCACCGGGTCATTGTCATTGGCTCCCAGATTAACAACTATATGCGTAGGAACACAAACGTCATACGCGTTTACGTCCGTCACGGACGTCCCGGCCGTACTGCCTACTACCAAACGCGTGACCCCATCATTGGCCAGCGTTCGGTACTTATTCAGCCACGTCAGCAACGAAAACTTAGCATTGCCAGCAACGGCGGCATTATAGAACGGATTGGCGGCAGATTGGCCGGTTGCTGTTTGGCCCAAATAATCCGTCAGTTTCCACCCCCGGCGGCCTTCCGCGAAACCTTTAATGGTCCGGCTTGAACCATTATAGCTATACGTTCGGGTTTTAGCCACCACCTGACCAACAAATAGACTTTGCAATTGACCGGCCACCAAGCCATTGTCCACCCGGTCCATATCAAGCAACTGTTGAGCTAACAACCAGTACACATCCGCTTCCGACGTGGAACCGTTAATCCCGGCCAATTCGCCCCATGTAATACTATCCCCTAAACAAAGCACTTTGGGGAAGGCGGCTTTATTGGCTGACGCCAGCGTACTAATGTGCTTAATTGTGGCCGTTTTCTTCTTCACTTCGTTCCCAATCATGGCCACCGAAACGTCATACGTTTTTACGGTTAAGCCTTCATTGAATTGGGTTGAATCATTGGCGTCCGTGGTAACGATTTTAGACGTAAAAACCAGCTTATCAGACTTGGTTGCGTCAAACTTAGCGTCTACTTCCGTCGTCAGTCCCGTCAGCATATGGTCAAGATAAACGGCCGCGGACATATTTCGATTATAGCCCTTACTTGCCGCCACAAGGTCATTGCAGACGGTATAAACCTTTTTAGGCGCTACCAACGCATAATCCCCTTTTATGGCACTGGGCGCACTGGCATAACCTAACGAAACCCGTATATAAAACGGCGTACTAGCGGGCAAACCCGGCATGGCTATCAGACCCGAAATGGCCCCGGCGACGTTGGAAAACGAGTTATAGTTCCGGCTGAATTCGGTCGCATCGGACGCCGTGTTGAACTTAAACAGGGACCCAAGCTTGTCTGTAGCCGCTATACATTCCCAACCTATGTACAGCGTATCCCCCGGATTTAGAACCAAGGGCGTGTCCAGAATCAACGTGTAATCAAACTTATCCGCCGTATCGGTCCGTCCTAACGTATTGTAGTACGCCAACTCTGAAAAGGGAATGACTTTGGTAATGGCAATATCAGTCCGCAGGAAGATTTTAACCGTTACCCCATCTGTGAAAAATTGCTCATCAAACAAGTTTCTGACCAACGGAATGGTAATGGCGTTGAAGTTTTTAGCGGTCAAACCCTTGAACCATGTGGCCATACCTTTCCCGCGGTATGATTGACCGGCGGACCACACAACCGCGGCATCATTGGTCACGCGGGCGGCCAAACTGTAATTGGTTTTATCAATGAGCGAAACGGCCGAAATGAAGCTAGTATTAAGCGCCACGGCACTATTTAATGTGGCCAGATTCGTTGATACAACCGGGTCAACGGGCAGTTTACTGGTTGCGTAGCCAAGCGAAACCCGCAAATAATAAATGTTACTAGCGGGCAAAACCGGCATGGCTGACAGGGCCGAAACCGCCCCGGCGACATCCGAAAACGAGTTATAGTTCCGGCTGAATTCGGTCGCATCGGACGCCGTATTGAACTTAAACAGGGACCCGGTTTTATCCGTCAAGGCGTTACACTCCCAACCTACATACAGGATGTCCCCCGGATTTAGTACCAACGGTGTATCCAGAATCAACGTGTAATCAAACTTATCCGCCGTGTCCGTGCGTGTCAGGGTATTGTAATACGCCAAATCGGAGAATGGAATAACCTTGGTAATGGCCACATCACTACGCAGGAAGACTTTAACCGTTATCCCGTCCGTAAAAAATGTTTCGTCTACTAGATTCCTTACTAGCGGAATGGTTATAGCGTTGAAATTCTTCACCGTTAATCCCTTCAGGAACACGGCTTGGGCCTTCCGCCTAAAACTATTCGATGAATTATAAACAATATTCGCATCGTTGGCCACTCTGGGAGCAAAAATATAGTTCGTTTTATCCACCAATGACATAGCGGCCACGGCGCTTGTCGTCAGTGGCAACGTAGCCACATTCTGATCTAACTTCACTACGCTATACGTCTTTAATGCCACGTAGAATGATGTATTGTTTGACGAAAAGGTTGGTTTAGCCGTCAGAGAACCCACATAGTCCACCGTCCAATCCGTGTGCATATTTGCGCCAAGTTCCTTTGCGGCATCAACCGCGGCCGAGTTATAAAACAGCGCCAGAAATTCCGGCCCCGTATGCTCATAGGCTACCGTCAGCAGGTCATTGGTCCGGGCGTAAATCGTTTTATTCAGGTTGACCAATAATTCCGCGTTGGCCACTGAGGTGAAGGCCACTTTTGTATTTAACGTAGCATTGGAGACTGTTACCGTATCAACCAGCGCATTATTTAAAAACACCTTCACGAGTAACTGACCGCTGAAGGCTGTGGCCGTTCCACCGGATACGGCCGCCCCGCCAATGTAGATTCCCAAGCGGGAAATCAGTTTGTTGCTCAACATCTTGGCTTGGGTCATATACCCCTTCCGGCCATTTCCGTACGTCGAATAAATGCCTACAACGGCCGTATGGGGAACGACGCCGGGCGTAATTTTTTCAGCTACCGTTGCCGAAACAATTTGGTCCGTCATCGACTGAGCAAGTATAGAACTGGCGCTTGCATCGACATCCACCAAACCCAAGCCCGGACCCGCCGGTCCCACCAAATCCACTTCCGGCGTATAGGAACCGTCCGGGTTCTGAAGCTTCAATTTGGTTCCGTTCCAGATTGCCAATGGCTTGAAATTATTGGCTTGCAAAACCGTTGTGGACGTTGCCTGTATGTAAGACGTCATACTTTTCAGCAATGTCCGAAACCGGGACGTGGAAATGTTTTTGGGCGGTGAATCTTTGATAACCGCGTCAATCTCTGAATTGATTTGATTTAAGTCCATAGTGAAGAAAAAATGAAAGAATTTTAAGCGTCAAAAGCGAATCCAAAAGCCGGGTCAAAGGGACCTTCGTACATTAAATCGGCGTCCGTTATGCCGGTTAAAAAATACGCCGGTTGTTGGGCAAGTCCTGAAAACGTCAAGACCGTCTGATTGCGACCTTTGCCCAACTCCTGACCGGATTTTACGCCAAGTTCCAAGGGTTGTTCCGGCGTTCCGGCTAATCGGCAGTAGCCATTGCGATCTTCCAAGAAAGCCAGCCAGCGGACCGCCCGGTATTTCTGCACCCAAACCACCACGTCCGGCCGGACCTTGGGAAGTATCAGTTGAATCGTTGGCTTGAAAAGTTCGCCGTGGCCACTGGTTTCCATGTCATCCGAAAAAGAACAGTAGTCCGGTATGACATCCACATTCGTCAGGATTGCCCCGGCCGAAAAAATTAAATGCTGGGATGACACGGTAAAATCCGAGTAGCCCAAATGTTGGGGCAAGGCGAACCGTTCCGGCGCTATCAGACTAACGTGCCTAGCCGGGCAAATCCGAAGCGTCCGCAATCCCCCGACGTTGGTTGATTCTTGGGGGAAGACTAAATCTTCCGGCTCAAAAAGGATTGGCAATTGCATTTTTTAGGCGTGAAAAGTGGTTGGACAAAACACCCCTTCCATTGGACACGTTAGGCCGCAAGTTGGACGGGTTTTGCCGAAAGTTGGACAACATTTCTTTTTTCGTTCACGGACAACTTAGTGAAGAACGGGTCTGACGCGGAACGGCTCCGTTGAACCATCTTCCGTATTGCGTCCGCGGAATAATGTTCATCTGAGATTTGATGAACCTTGACAAATCGGTCCGCGGCTCCGTTCATGGTTGGGTAAACATCCATTCTCCCTTTCACAAAGGCGATTGAATAGAGTTCAAAAAATATTTCCAATACCTTACCGAACTGAAGCAATTTGCCGTCCGTAATCAAGCGCGTCTGAAGCTCAAATGTCAGCTTCAGATTCAAGTGGGTTGGCTCCAACAGGTCCACCGCTTCTAAGTCTTCCAAGTCTTCAGACCGCAATGGGTACTGACTAAAGGTAGCGGCTACCAGTTCGCCCAAACGGGAGTTGCGCCGGACAGCTATGGGTTCCGGGCCAAAAATCTCAACAGACTGAAAAAATTCTTTGATGTGAGGCTTTACAGGTATTGATAAGGTCATCTGATAGAAAGTATTTTAGGGTATATTTACAGCGCAACACTGTCAACACACCTGCTTTCCGGCAGACATTCCCCAAAACGCCCGTTCCCGCGGGCGTTTTTTGTTGTTACTAAGATACAAAGAAAGTGTGGAAATTTCTCTACACTTTTCCCCACTTGGAAGTAATTATTTTACTGCCTGACATAAAGATGACGTCCGCGGAACCGGGCTTCCTTGGACGGAAGTGGGCATGGGGCCAACATGGGCGTGAAATTGTACTTCCTGAAGAATCGCCCTTTTTGGCCAACGCGAAAACCCGGCCGCCGTCCCCACCACGCCAAGGTCTGAAGGTCAATTTTTTTTGTAACTCTGTAACATTGCATTTTTGGGTGTCAATTGACTGAGCGTCAACGCCGTTTTTGTTACAAACTCTCTTTTTCGTTTTATAACAACTCCCTTTTTTTTTGTAACACCCCTTATTTCCAGCTAAAAGCGGCCCCCCCCTTTACTATTATATTTTTATTTTTTGTAACATTTTATACTTGTTAACAAAAATAAAATAAAACCTTATCGGCTGATTTTGAGACTTGTAAGTAGTACTATCGTCCTATGTTTACAATGTTACAAAAATCCGTAGGGTTTTTGTTGGGAAGGTTGCAAGGAAACCAAAGGGCCGGGCATGGGCAAAAAAAAAGACCCGTTTCCGGGCCTTTTGAATTGTAACTTCCTAAGATTCCACACTTGCTTCCTGACGGACGATCTTTTTTTAGTGGGCTATAAAAGCGGACGTGTTGGTGTGCCGCTGAAGCGGCTTAAAAGCGGATGTGTGTTTGTTTATTGAAGGACTGTCAGGTTGGCTTGCGCGAACCGTGGAAGGTCCCGGACCGTGGCCAAACCCAGCTTGGAAGCTATGTTAGTTTTATGGTTGGCCACGGTCCGAATATTGATAGATAACAGGCCCGCAATGGCTTCATTATGGTAGCCTTCCCCTATTAACTTCATGACCCGGATTTCCTGTGGTCCCAATGATTTAATCCGTTTGAAGGCGTCCGGGTCTGCTATCTGAAGCGTCGTCCGGCGGCTTCTTCGTTCGTCTTCCTTGTTGATTAATTCCCGGATTGCCCAAACATTAATGTCATCCGTTGAGCCAAGTAAGGCGTTTATAATTCGCCGGAAGTAGGGATGAATGGTTCCGTCTGAATCAAAGCGTTGTAAGCCGTCTAACGCCGTTTTCAGGGCCGTCAGAGCGTCTTGGTCTAAGCTGCTTATTTTTTTCATAGCTGATAGAGTAAAGCCTACCCGTCAGCGCGGTTGCATCCCTCAAACGGGAAGCGTATTTTTGCCGGGTAAACATTTGATTTTTGGTTGGGTGTTTATATCCCCGTACTGTTGCCGCCAAGCTTTTCAGTACGGGGATTCTGTTTTAAACGGTTAAAAATTCGTTCTCTGGATTACGCCATGGAATTGACTCATTTTTAGCGTCAGTAAACGTTGTGACGCCTGGAATGTATTCAATCAGCTTGCCGCGGTCAACCAAGTCCCAAAACTTGTCTGTATCCCAATTTATGGGGTTTGGATTCAGTACTTCAATCAGCTTCACTTGGGTAGTCTCCCATAGTTCCACTTTACCCCCGGCGCGTTCCTGATAGGTGAACTTGCCAAACTTTTCCACTACGCAAAACTGACGCGTTCCGGTTGGGTTTGTCCACCACGTAAAGAGTTGAACAAACCTATTGTTGGTCATTATCTGAAGCGGGAAGGGTTAGTTGGTCCGGGTCAACATCCAAGTCATTTTCCATAATGATGACACGCCCGGCGGTTAATTCTTCCATGTAGTGGCGGCATAAATTCAACGCGTCAAAACTTTCCACGGTTGTCAGTTTTAACGCCATGCCCACGGCCACGTCCTTCATTATCATAATCGGCTTCAATTCATCTTCCGTATGGGAAGCCAACAACCGCTTCCGGGTCTTGTCGGCGGCTTCCTGAACGGCTCTGGTGAACTTGTCATCCGGGCGCGTTTCAGCCAGCATCAGAACGGCCATTTGCTGAAGAATGTAATTGATGACTACATTCTTTTTTTTGGTTGCTCCTAATTGAATGGGTTGTTCTGTGTGGCTCATTATCGTTTCTGTTTGAAGAGTGGGAAATACTTTAATTTTTGGGCTTCATCAACGCCAAATGTGGCCACGTTAAACGGGGAGACAATGACAAGGGCAATAGCTAAACAGCCAACTAAAAGGCCCGCAAATAGATAGCAGGGGATTTTAAAAAGGAATTTCATTGGTTTTTGTCAATTAAGTGTTGAAGGGTTGCTTTAGTTGAATTCAGTTGCAATACGGCTTTACGTAACGTTGAAATGTTAAACGACGCGTTGACAATTGCTTCCCGGTCATGTGGGTCTGTATTGGCCAGTTCATCCACTTCTTCCGTTAAGTAGTCATCAAGTGTATTGGCTTTGTCTTGAACTGAATCCATCAACAGTTCAATTTCTTCTTTTACTTCAGTGGTCATTGGTTTGTCTGGTTATGGTTAAACATCTGTTATTAATTCATTCCGATTCTAAAGCTGACCCAATCTTCCTTACATAAATGGTCCGTCACTTCCATCAATACGTGAATCATAAGAAAGGGTGCAACTACGTCCACGCCGTCAGTGGTGAAATCGTCAAACGTGGCAAAAGCGGCTATTGCGTGTATTGCCATGAGGTGAAATATTATCCGTCTATTTTTCAGACTAGCATACCAATGTTGGCCATGGCTTCCATGGTCAACAGGTCATCTTGAACTTCCGCTTTGGTAATTTCCGTGTTGAGTTCCCGCAATTCTTCCAATACTTGCTTGAACTCCAATGAGCCAATTTTGAGGGTTTTCCAATGGGCTTCAAGGTCTTTCCGCTCCTTCTTCAGCGCGGGCGCTTTCAGCGATTGTTGCAAGGATAATCTGTTCAGTCCTGACATTTTCTTGAGTTATTTATGGTTAAACATCACTATTACAATTCATCAATTTCCCCATCGACGGTCCGTACATAGACCATTTCTTTGGGCGTGTCGGACCCGTTGGGCCGCCGGACAATCCGGCCTTGGCTGTTTAATAATTCGGCCGGGTTAAGCGTGTATTCATGAAGCTTGGTCCAAGACTTCAGCGCCTTCAGGAAACGTTGGGAAGAAAATGTCTTTAGCTTAGTACTGTTTTCAAAGTCCTTCATGGCGTCTTCTTTCAAGACAAGCTTGTCCAGATTGCCCGCTTCAGGACTGAAAAAGACTTCCGCCCAACCTCTGAAATGGTCTCCCATTTCGGACATAAGGTTCCGTTTTGACACGTTGGTCATGGGCGGAATGATCTTTTCTTCACAGCTTAAATAAAAGCGTAAACATTGGGCCATGAAGTTGTAAAAGGCGTTCCAATCTTCTTCCGTGAAGTCAGTAAAGAGTGACTTCCCGAAGTCATCATTGGGCGTCCATGACTCTTTATAATCCCCGTTGTTTTCGTGGTAATAGTCCCCGAATACCGTATATAGCTTCCGGCGTAATGATGACGGGTCTGTCATCCGGTCCCCAAAATTGGTATCAAACCAGAACTTTGGCGAGTCATCAAAACCCAGTTCAAAAGACCGCTTCTGTTTCGGGTTGATCGTCATAGAAGACGTCAAGGGCGCAAAGAAGAAGCCAAAGTTCAAAAACTCGTTGGCGTCTTCAACGTGTATCAAATCCGTGTCCGCGTCCACGTTTTCAAATACGTGCGGATTCTCGGCCAATTTCGGATTGCGTCCGTCTAACTGGACTTTCGTGGCCAGCTTGTAAAGGGCTTTCGCCACCAAGCCTTTCCCGGCTCCACCATGGCTTTCCCCGTCATCAGATAACTTGTTGTCCATGGCAAAAACCGCCCACGGCCGGGCCGGGTTTTTATACCTATGAAGGGCGTATCCAATGGCGAAAATACGGTTGACTAAATGAAGCTTTTGTTCCGCTATTTCGTCAGGAAGCAACAAGCCGCCGTCCACCGCAAACTGATACGTCTTCTTATAATCCGCCCGGTTTTCGGCCGTACTACCTTGGACCAACATGACGTCCATTTCTTCTTCACTCAGTCCGTACTGCTCCTGATACTTCTTCCGGTCTTTCCCGGACATATCCCCCATTTTCAAGCGTTCTTCCAATTCTTTCCGCCAATGAACCCGGCACGTCTGAATTAAAAAGCGGAAGAACATACAGGACTTATCTTTAATATCAATATCCCATAACCCGTCCGCCGTCTTGGAAATGGTGAACATTTCATCCATCAATTTGGCCTTATGTTGGATGACCTTATGTTCCCAGATTACTTTATCCAGACTTCCCGCTTTTTCTTCAGCAATACCGGCGGCCGTAATTTTCCATGCCGATTTCTGAAAAAATATGTACTGATAATCCGGCCCATACGTCTTAAAATCCCCATAAAAAAGCGGCAGGTTGGCCAAGCTGGAATCAGACAGTTGTGGCGTCCTGTACATGGTATTCCGTAGGTCCGTGGCCATCTTCCGTTCTTCAAGGAAGCCATGAATGAAGTCTTTAACCTTTGACGGGTCAATGGGCTTCACAATGTTATTATGTACGTGGACGAACGTGAAGCCGTCTTTTTCCTTCAGGCTTGGGATTCTGGCAAACCCGTTCCTGAATAGAAAATTATAGCCGTGGACGTTGTTGAAAACAAACTGAGCCATGGGCTTTCCGAACTTAAAGCGGACCTTCCCTTCCTTGTCCCGGCTGACATCTTCATCCCAAAATTGATAAGGTATGGCCACGCGCTTCAATTCGTCAAAATCGAACTTTCGGAAGCGGTTCAGATAGTCTCGCAAATCTTTACAGGAATTGCCATTGCCGTCCCGGAATTCCCTAAGTTCTTCAGGAAGCCAAATGGTCTTCATGGCCAAGTATTCCATGGCTAGTTTATGGGCGGCCTTTTTGCCGGTTCCGTCAATGTCTGGGATGTTATACAGCGCGTCCGCAATACGGAAGAATTCTTTCACATCTGAAGCCAGAAGTTCCGCCGTTTCGCTGTTTGGCCATATCGGGTCATAACCCAAGGCAAACACGTTCAACGCATCACTTCCGCCACTACAATACATCAATTCAGGCAGCTTTTTTTGTTTGCGTTTTTCTTCGGCGTCCGGCGCGTCCGGGTCATAAGATTCCGCGTCCGCTTGGGCCTGAAGCTGACCAAATTTCTTTTGGGCTTGGTCTAATCCGTGGATGAAATGGTCCGGTTTTTTGCCATAAGATTGGAACCGAAAGGCTTTTTCCGCCCGCGGTTTATATAGCTTTTTCCAATCTCCTTCATCCCAAAGAAAGATTGGGAAAAGTTCGGTTGACGTGTATTCACGGGTAACGCCGTTTTTAGTATGGGTATAAGATTTTAAGCATTTTAAATGTAGATACGTGGCTTTTTGAATACCGGCCGTCATCCGGGCTTCATCGGTATGACCAAGCGCACGCCAAGCATATTCAGCGTATAATGACCGGATGTCTGATAAATCGAACTCTTTGAAATCAAAGCTCATTACCCCTTCTGCTTCTTCTGGCTTGGCCGTCCATTTGTTCATAATGGGCTTCCGGGTTGGCATTTCCACGCCTTCAAACTGATAGAAAGCGGCCACGGTATGAAGCGCCGTCAGGAAGTCAACGTTGTCTTCTTCCATGGCAATAGTGACGGCATTTTTACCCTTTTGTTCTTCGCCAAAATCGGTCACAATCCACGTTCCGTCCTTCATTTTTTTCAAGCCAGCGGACGCGGTTTTCTCGTTCCTGATCTTGAATTTTCGGGACGACTTGGTTTCACTTTCGCGGGCGTCCGGGTAACGATGCACTATATACGCCAACCCGCCATCTATAGCCAATAGGTCTTTTATGTCTATACGGTTCATTAGCGCGTCGTTTTGTGTAGTTCCCGAATACGGCTATTAACCGCTAATAAATCCAGCCCCTTCAGTGTGTCTTGGTGTTTGGTTCGATATTGAATTAGGAAAGTTTTGTCAGTTACGGCTGACAGCAATTGGCCTTCATATTGGCCTGTTTTAATCACTGGGTTATGCATTGGGCTGAAGCAGTTTGAAGGATGTTAAGTCATTTTAGGGCTTCCGCCGGGAAGGTTCCGGCGGAAGTGCCGTCCGATTTAACCCTTAACCATTGCCATTAATAGGACGGGAAGCGTAGACGTCAACCCGTTCCTGAATGACCCGTAATTGGGCCAAAAACGTCCATACAGCGTCCCTTGACTCATTTTTGGAAACCGGCGGCCAATAGATGTCCCGCCATTTTTCTTGTTCCCAGATGAATCTATAAAGCACTTTGATTTCATACCCAAACAGCCGGACCGGGTAGTCTGTCAGCCGGGCGTCTTGCCCCAATACTAAGGCAAGGGACTTCAGGTCATCAAAGCGCGAAAACGTGCAGAATAAGCCCTTAGCTATTCGGGTTGATACGGACTTCAGTTTGGCCTTCAGTTCATAGTCCAGTACGGCCGGAATAGTCACCACGGCGGAAGTAGGAAGCAAAACGATATTCTTTCCCGTAGACGTCAAAGTTGACGGCCGCGGTTTAGCGGGACAAGTGGTCATGGTTTTTAGAAGATTGGGAAGTAGTGGATTAATCGTTACACCCGTAGCGATTGGTAAGCGTTGTGGTCAAGAAGTTGTCAATCCGGTTGATACGGTTGTAATAAGCTATTTCAACCATATCAAGCGCCCGGCCAATCCGGTCCCAACTAAGCAAACAATCAACAGCCGCCGTCTGTAAGGAAAGTAGTACGGCGTCAGACGCTTCAGCCAATGGGCTAAGGTCTTCAAGGTTGGCTACGTCGGTCAGGCTCATTTGCTTGGTCTTAAACAGTAGATAAGAATTAAAGCCATGATGACCAAGCCCCAAGCCGTGGTTGACGAACAATGTACAAGGGGGAAGAAACGTCCGAATAGCAGGTTCATAGGGCGGCAAATTCAGCTTCTAATTTTTCCGTTTCCCGACGCTCCCAGCCGTCCACCAAATCACCCATGGCGGCCGCCAAACCGTCCGCCAAAATCCGTGTCCTCAATTCCTGCGAAAGTTGAGCTTGCGCCCGATTAACAATTGTTTCCGCTACTCCTTTTGCAAATTTTTTAATTTGCTCTTTTTCGGCCTGAATCTCATTACCGCGCTGAAGTTGGTTATTATTCATTTTTTTAACTGGTTATATGGTTAAACATCAATTCATTATATAGCTAAACATCAAATTCATTGGGGCAATACAGACTGAAATAATTCTGACTCATCAGCCGTTGGAGCCACCCGGCCAAGCCGGATATTTTTCAATCTTGTCAAGTGTGGTTCTGCGTTCAAAGCCGGTTCCTTACTCAAAATGTCCTTCAACCAACTATTAGGCAATTTTTCACGAACCGGCCGAAATGCTTCCTTAGCCGCTTGAACAGCCGTTTTGCCGCTTATTAATTTTTGGGCATCCATAGTTGATAATGCTAGGTTTATGCTATTATTTGCAGTGTAAATATATACACTACCACTTTTTACACTGCAATTATACACCGTTTTTAGTGTGTAAAACAAGTGTATAAGCTGAAAAATTTTCCGTGGAATTACCCATGCTCATAAAGACACTAAGGAAGCAACGAAAATTGTCTCAAAGCGATGTAGCTAACGCATTGGGTTTGAGGAGTTATCAAGCCGTTCAGAAATGGGAACGTGGCTTAAATCCGGTCCCGGAATTATATTTTGACGATCTAGCCAAATTATTAGGTGTAAGTGTAAGTGTATTTTCTGAAGCGCGTCCGTCCGCCAAGGTGAAACCCGGTCTAAGCTTTTTTTTAGACGAACCTATTGAAGGACATTCTACTAATACCCGAACTATTCAACCTAATATAAAGGAGCTATACAGACAGCTTCCTTATGCGACGTTGAAGGCGCAAGCCGGAATCCCTGAATCTTATGAAGGATGTCAATTGGATTGGATAAACGAAACGTATCCCGTTTACATACGTGATTATGTTGCCAATAAAAAAGAACTGGTCATTGAAATTGATGGCGACAGTATGACCCCCGGTATTGTCGATGGAGCGCGGGTATTGGCTGAGTCCGTTTCAAAGGATGACATCAAATATGAAAGCGGCGGAATTTACGCCGTTTTATTTGGTAATGGACGGTTTGTGGTCAAGCGTATCAAGACCAATACAATCAACACTGACGGCGTATTAAGACTTTGGAGCGACAACGAGACATACGGACATATTGACATCCCGGCCAACGAAATCCATTGTATGTGGAAAGTAGTTGGCAAGGTCTGGGAGCCAATGAAGTAAACCTATTCCTTTCGTTTACTAAGATTTTACGAATTTCGTATAACTAGTTGATTTACATAAGGCGTTCAAGTCCCTTCGGGAGCACAATTAGCCCTCATACGCACAGTATAGGGCTTTTTGCATTTAATCTATTTCCTACTCATTTCCGTATGTGAACAACTCAGAGCAAATAATTAATCTGGTCGAAGTCTGCGTTATTGATAATTTTCGCTTCTCCCATGTTGTCACTCTGCATGGCAATTACACTTACAGGCAGGATTTATCCACCGATGTTGCAGACGTATACGTAGCATTTTGTAGAACGCCGTTAACACTCCTGATCCGTAGATAGCCGTTGCCGACGCTTCTCAGCGCTTCAATATTTTCAATGTCGTTTGTATTGACGGATGACAAATCGACCCGATAAAGCCGTTGATCATGATGCGTATCCGAATGCTGGCATTGGCGTTGGGGACGCGTCTTTATTCTGCACCACCACCCATGTAACGTATGATCAACCCGAGCCACCGGAAAGCTCCTCCATTTTTACGGAGACCGAACCAATGGAATCCGTACTATCACGTTTCTGCCTACGTCCCGTACTCCCACAAACACCTCTTCATTCAGGTTTTTTCGTTGGTGCTGAGTGTACTACGTTCAGTACGGCCTGATTGCCGTGCATAATTGCGGTTTATTCTTCTCACTCATCCCGCCAAATCCTTTACTCATCCAGCGAATGTTGAGGTTCGGCAGATTTGATTTTCAATACGTTAGCACCAAATTTACTTTTGATCTGTCAAGCAAAAGCAACTAAATGATAGATAGATCATGAAAAATATTCTTCTCCTGGTGTTAGGGCTGGTAGCCAGTTCAGCAGCGTTCGCAACAGCCAGTGAACCCAGCAAACCCCTTGCTATTGCCTCCCTGATTGGTTATGACAAAGTCAAACTAGTTGTTGCGTCCCAGGAGGCAACGGCTACGCTCGCCTTACAGGATGAACAGGGGCATGTGCTTTATTCCAGTAATGTGAATCTGCGCGGTGGCCTCACGCAGAAGTTCGATATTTCCGGCCTAGAGAAGGGCATTTACAAACTATCCATTTCGGTTGGAAAAGAACGTACCGTCCAATCCTTTACGGTAACGGAGGTCCCCAGTCATCCATTAATTACCCTTCAGGGCGAATGATTACAAACCGGCCATTGGATAGCCGTTTCTGCTGGATTGTATGAATGCGCAGCCCTGACCAGCCATCGTTCGATGAGAATCTCTGGTTAGGGGTGCCTGGTATTCCGGTGAACTAAATGAAACGACTCAACCCGCTTTGTTTTGTGAGGTAGTAGCCCATTGGCACCTTTGCCTTTGTACTGACAACGTATCATGGTCGCAAAACTAACGTACCAACAAAAATGGCAATTAGCCGTCCGATTGCTAGTACTGTATTCACCTCTAATA
Organism: Spirosoma endophyticum; assembly: GCF_900112365.1. Lineage (GTDB taxonomy): Bacteria > Bacteroidota > Bacteroidia > Cytophagales > Spirosomataceae > Spirosoma > Spirosoma endophyticum. Next base: position 155,455 of record NZ_FOLQ01000005.1, read on the forward strand.
CTGTATATCAACCTGCCCGAATCGGTTCGTAATCCGGTCAGTCTGGTGAAGGCATTACCATTTATAGGGGTCTTCTTTCTCATCGCGCTGGGCTTATACTTTATCTGGATTACAGCTACGGACTGGATTCAGATTCAATTATTCCGGTGGTTTGGGGATAATTTTTTGCTCGATTTCAGTTGGCGGGCCATCCTGTTGACCATGTCCATCTCGCTCGCTCTGGCCTTACTCTACGCGCAGGTTTTCCAACTGATCGTTTCTGGATTTTTTTTCCTGTTCTTTCAGAGTGGCCTTATACCACAACCCAAAGACCATGGCTCACCGTTTACGCCCGAGGTATTTACGTACTTACAACGCGTTAACAACGTATTCAACCTGGTTGTAATGTTGTCGGCCTTTTATCTGACGATCATTTCACGCTCCTATCAGCAACTAAAAGATGTGCAGCTTCGGGCCGAACAGTCGGAGAAAGAAGCCGCGTTGAGTCAGGTCGAAGCCTTGAAACATCAACTGAGCCCGCACTTTCTTTTTAACAGCCTGAGTATTCTTACCTCCATGGTGCACGAGGACGCTGATCTCTCCGAGCAATTCATCAAGCAATTGTCCAAAGTATACCGCTACATCCTGGAACAGCGGGATCAGGAACTGGTTTCTCTCAAAACCGAAGTGGATTTTATTCGGGCATATACGTTTTTACTCCAGATCCGTTTCGAAAACAAATTTGAGGTCCTTATTGAACTCACTCCATCTCAGCAGGAGCAGTATCAAATTGCGCCTTTATCACTACAGTTGCTGGTCGAAAATGCGGTCAAACATAACCGGATGTCGATTTCCGAACCGCTACGTGTCCATATCTATTGCCAGGATGACGTCCTGATCGTCGAGAATCTCTGGCTGCCCCGCGATCAACCCGAACCTTCGACGGGCGTAGGACTACAGAATATTGTCAACCGCTATGCGTTACTCACCCCGCGAACCGTACTTTATGCCCATCAGAATGAATCGTTTGTTGTCAAAATTCCCCTCTTACTATGAACGTCGTCATTATTGAAGATGAAGATCGCACCGCCCGTCAACTGGAGCGGCTGTTGAAAAAATATGACCCATCTATCCATGTTCTCACCCAGTTGCCGTCCGTGAAAGACGCCGTCGCCTGGTTCAGCGAGCATACGCAGCCCGATCTGGCCTTCATGGATATTCATCTGGAAGACGGACTGGCTTTTCGTATTTTCGAACAACTCAGCCTGACCGTACCGGTTATTTTCACGACAGCCTACGACGAATACGTACTAAAAGCCTTCAAGGTCAATAGTGTCGATTACCTGTTGAAACCGGTTGACTATGAGGAATTGGTAGCGGCTATGGAAAAATTCAAAACCATTCGAGGACAACCCGTACTTCCCGACCTGAATGCCCTGCTCCAGTTGATCCAAAAGCCGCAGACGAGCAGTTTCAAAGAGCGGTTCATGGTCACGATCGGCACCAAAATTCACAGCATTGAGGTGGCTGACATCGCTTATTGCTATTCAGAGGAAAAGGCGACGTTCCTGGTCACCAAAGCGGGACAGTTACTTCCGCTCGAATACAGTTTGGATCAGCTATCGGGACTGGTTAATCCAGGCCATTTTTTTCGGGTGAATCGTCAATTCCTTGTCGCCAGAACCGCCATTCAAGCCGTTCATGCATATTCGGCGGGGAAACTCAAACTCGATCTGCTACCAGTCTCCCGCCATGAAGTGTTTGTCAGCATGAGCCGTCTGTCAGAGTTCAAGGACTGGCTGGGTCGTTAGCACGTACCAATCAAAATATTAGCCTACCAACGCCTTTTCTAGACAGAATTAGCCTACAATCCTTTATATTTCATCAAATTATTCAATATATACTTGGCATTCTACATAAATAGTTAGTAGCCAACAACCAATGCCCCTTCAGACCTATTCCTTTCCCTCATGAAAAAAATTACTTGCCTAATCTGGATGCTTCCGGCCTTAGCGTTTGCCCAACCCTCTACGCTCAAAAATGGATTTCAGGCCCCGCCTGATGCCGCCAAGCCCCGTGTTTGGTGGCATTGGATGAACGGCAACATCACCAAAGAAGGTATTACCAAAGACCTCGAATGGATGAAGCGCGTCGGTATTGGCGGCTTTCAGAACTTCGACGCCAGCCTGCTGACGCCTAACGTAACGCCCAAAAAGCTGGTGTTCATGACCCCCGAATGGAAAAACGCCTTTAAGCACACCACCGATCTGGCTCAGAAACTGGGTCTCGAAATGGCCATTGCCGGGTCGCCGGGTTGGAGCGTAACGGGTGGCCCGTGGGTGCCCGCCAGCGACGCCATGAAAAAATACGTCTGGTCCGAAACGCGGGTGACGGGCGGGCAGGCTTTCTCGGGCAAACTGCCCCAGCCACCAGCGACAACGGGCAAGTTCCAGAATGTGGCCGCCGTAGGCAGTATGATTGGTGGACCAGCAAGTAACGTACCAGAGCCAACCTATTACGCCGATGCCGCTGTAATTGCTTATCGCCTGCCGGCCACGGAGAAGTCTGTAGCGTCGCTGAATCCAAAAATCACCTCGAGTGGCGGTACGTTCAGCCTGGTCGAATTGACCGATGGCGACCTGGCCAATACCAAGGTGCTGCCACCGATGGAAGTTGGGCAGGATATGTGGATACAATATGAATTCGATAGTCCACAGACGATCAAGGCGTTTACCATCGTAGGCTCAGCTGCGGCTGGTGAGCTGGCCGAATTCAGAGGAATGCCCGACAACCGGATGCTGAAAGTGAGCGACGACGGCGTGAATTTCCGGGACGTAGTGATTATCCGGGGCAGTACGATTCCTCAAAGCACCATGGGTATTCTGCCTACGACGGCTAAATATTTCCGGTTTACGTTTAAAACCGAGAAACCCGAAGGCAATCCCTTTGCCGCTATGATGGGGGGGCGTACTGAATCCGGAAAGCCGCAGGGCGTGCCCGTAGCCGAACTGGTGCTGCACAATACCGACCGTGTAGACCTGTTTGAACAAAAAGCTGGTTTCAGCGCCTGGCAGGAAACCACACACTCACTGATCAAGCCCGGTGCTGACGCCATTCCTACCCAGGACGTAGTGGATTTGACGGCCAAAATGAGCACCGACGGTACGTTAAACTGGACTCCTCCCGCCGGTAACTGGGTCGTAATACGATTAGGCTACTCGATCACGGGTCGAAAAAATCACCCGGCTTCGCCCGAAGCTACGGGTCTGGAAGTGGATAAGCTCGACAATGTAGCAGTCCGAAAATACATCGATACGTATCTGGACATGTACAAGGATGCCACGGGTGGGCAGATGGGCGCAAAGGGACTGCAATACATGGTGCTGGATAGCTACGAAGCGGGCCATATGACCTGGACAAAGGCCATGCCCGAAGAGTTTCTGAAACGACGAGGCTATGACATCAAGCCCTGGCTTCCTGTGTTGACAGGGCGTATAGTGAAGAGTGCCGAAGAGAGTGAGAAATTTCTGTGGGATTTCCGCAAGACCATCGGCGAACTGATCGTCGACAATCACTACGATGTGATCGGCGATGCCCTGCACGCTCGTGGCATGAAGCGCTACACGGAGTCGCACGAAAATGGTCGGATTTACCTGGCCGATGGCATGGATGTGAAACGTAAAGCCGAGATTCCTATGTCGGCCATGTGGACACCGGGCAGCCTGGCGGGTGGCGGAGACGAAGAAGTACGTAGTGAAGCCGACATTCGGGAGGCCGCTTCGGTGGCGCATATCTATGGGCAGAATTTGGTAGCGGCTGAGTCGATGACATCCATTCAAAATGCGTTTAGCTGGCATCCCGAGAAGCTTAAGCGTACCGCCGATCTGGAAATGGCATCGGGCCTGAATCGCTTTGTGATTCATACCTCAGTACACCAGCCGCTGGATGACAAGAAACCCGGTTTTTCGCTCGGACCTTTCGGACAGTATTTTACCCGACAGGAAACCTGGGCTGAGCAGGCAAAACCCTGGATGGATTACCTCGGCCGCAGTTGCTTTTTACTGCAACAGGGCAAACCCGTTGTGGACGTATTGTACTATTATGGCGAGAACAACAACATCACGCAGGTATTTGCTCAAAAACTGCCCGCCATCCCGGCTGGCTACGCGTTTGACTTTGCCAACTCATCTGTAGTAAAGAATACGCTACGTGTTGAAGGAGGTAAAATCAGCACGCCCAGCGGTCAGCAATACCGACTGCTGGTATTGGACTCTTCGGCAAGAACGATGACGCTACCCGTGCTGAAAAAACTGGGAGAACTGGTTAAATCAGGCATGAAAGTGGCGGGGGTTAAACCCGAACGATCGCCTAGCCTAACCGATAATGCAGCGGAATTTACTACGTTGGTGAACCAGATCTGGAGCAACCCGAACGTATCAATGAAACCGGTGGAAGCTATGTTGAAAGAGATGAGTATTCAGCCGGATGTGGATGTTTCTGGAGCCAAATCGAAGGTACTGTATATTCACCGCCAAACCGCCGACACCGACCTCTACTGGCTCGATAACCGCAGCGAGAACCCGAATGAGGCCACTGTCAGCTTCCGCGTGACGGGTAAAGTGCCGGAACTCTGGAATCCCCAGACGGGCAAAACCTCTACCGTGTCCTATCAAATTAAAGACGGTCGCACAATTGTGTCCCTCAAATTTGAATCGTGGGAAGCGTATTTTATTGTCTTCCGCGACAAAGCAACGGTTGCTTCCTATATTAAACCTGCCATTACGGAATCGCCCGTTGCCAACGTAGCGAGTGTCTGGACGGTAAACTTTCAGGAAGGCCGGGGCGCTCCCCAGAAAGCCACGTTTACTACGTTGTCGTCGTTGACAGAACATGCCGATCCGGGTGTCAAATACTTTTCCGGTACGGCCGCCTACGACAATACGTTCGACATGCCAACAGTCACTAAGAACGCGTCGTACATTCTTGATCTGGGTGAGGTGAAGAATATCGCCGAGGTGATTGTGAATGGCAAGAACGTGGGTACGGTCTGGAAAAAGCCCTTCCGCATCGACATAACTGATGCCCTGAAAACCGGACGCAATACCGTTCAGATACAGGTAACCAACCTGTGGGTCAACCGCTTGATCGGCGACGCCCAACCCGGTGTGACCAACAAGATTACGTTCACTACGTTGCCGTTTTACAAAGCTGACGCTCCCCTACTGCCGTCTGGCCTGTTAGGACCCGTTCGCGTGCTGGCAGCTACACCTGCTTCGGCCACCAATGAGGTGAAGCGGTAATCAGGCATGTACTGGCTAAAAGCTGTGTGCTTACCGCCAGCCAAAAGTATTTGCTCAGGAGTAACTGCTTTATACGCCTATAACCCAATCAAGTCTACCGCATTTAAGACATGAAAAATCAACCAACACGTCGCCAGTTTTTGGGCGCTACGGCAGCGCTCGTTGCCGGGACAGTAGTGAGCGCGAACAAATTGTTTGGTGCACCAGCCATTATCCGAAACCTGGGCAAGCCCAACTCGCTGATCAACGGTGTACAGATTGGCGTCATTACGTATTCGTTCCGGGAAATGCCCGACCAAAGCGCCGAAGCCACGTTGAAATACGTACTGGATTGTGGAATCAGTGCCATTGAATTGATGGGTGGCCCTGCCGAAACGTTTGCGGGTGCACCGAAAAATTCGGTCGATATGAAGACAATCTTTCCATTGATGCGGAAACGGCGCGAAAACCAGACGCTAACCGAAGACGAACAGAAAACGCTGGCCGACGCGGATGCGCAGACGAAAGCTTATCGGGAGGAGATGGCAAAATGGCGAATTTCTGCTCCTATGGATAAGTTCGAGAAGGTTCGCAAGATGTATAATCAGGCAGGCGTCACCATCTATGGATTCAAACCCGATGCGTTTGGCATTCAGAATACCGATGCTGATATTGATTATGGAATGCGGGCGGCTAAAATATTGGGTGCCAATCAAGTAACGGTCGAACACCCCGCCAACGATGCACAAACGCTCAGGCTGGGTCAGATGGCGGTGAAACACGGTTTACGGGTAGGTTATCACGGTCATGAGCAGCAGACGCCTACTTTCTGGGATACCGCATTGGCCCAATCGCCGGGCAATGCCATGAATTTTGATCTAGGTCACTACGTAGCCGCCGGTCAACCTGATCCACTGGGATTAATTCGTCAGAAGCACGATCGTATTGCCAGTATGCACATCAAAGACCGCCAGCTACCGGCGAATGGCAAGGGTAACCTGCCCTGGGGCCAGGGCGATACGCCTTTACTCCCCGTATTGCAACTGATGCGTGAGCAGAAATACAAGTTCCCGGCGACGGTCGAGTTAGAATATCAGGTACCCGCAGGCTCAAACTCAGTCGCCGAAGTAAAAAAATGCGTGGACTTTTGCCGGAATGCGTTGAGTTAGGGGTATAAGCTTCAGTAACAGCGGGTTAAAACCCGGCGCAAGTGGCAAGAACTAATGCACTGCGCCGGGTTTTAACCCGCTGTTACGTCTTATATAATTCGCAGCCATCATTTTCCAATGATTTCTTTGCGATGGGTTAATCCCCAATAATGGAGTTCGTCCATCACCTTCTCCAGCGACTTTCCATGCGCGGTAATGGCGTATTCCACCGTCGGAGGGAACGTAGCATGGACCGTTCGTTGAATCAATTTATTCGCTTCCAGATTCTTCAACTCTTTCGACAGGGTTTTGTCGGTAATCCCGGGGACTTCCTTTGATAGTTGCTTAAAACGCTTGTTCCCTGCGGATAAAGCAAACAATATGAGCAGTTTCCATCTGCCTTCCAGAGCTTCTAACGCATCTTTGATAGAAAGAGCGGTTTTAGGACATCCACCTTTGGTCAACATGTATTTGTTTCTGGATTGGTAAATTTTACGATACTATCCCATTGGATAGCGCTATCCAACGGGGAAGTACTATCTGGCGGCTAGCAAATGTAAATACTTTTGGGACTTGAATGATTGATGATCCAAACATGTCAAGTCAACAAAAACCGGCGAAAGCCATCCATAGTATCCTTTGGGTAACGCAAGTAATTTTAGCGGCTACTTTTATTTGGGCGGCCGCTATGAAATTGTTTCAGCCCGTTGAAAAACTCGCTGCCATGTGGCCCTGGACAGATCAGATTCCCGGAACTTTGGTCAAACTTACCGGGGTCGCTGATTTAATAGGTGCCATTGGGTTAATTCTACCCTCACTGCTACGTATCAGGCCAAGACTTACACCCATTGCAGCCATTGGCATTATTCTGCTTATGATTAGCGCCAGTATTTTCCACATGGCAAGAGGAGAAGTTACACAAATAGGCCCAAATATCGTTTTTGCTGGTATGGCTGCTTTTGTAGCGTGGGGAAGGTTTACCAAAGCACCGATAGCACCAAAATGAAAACAATCGATTCGTTCAGTTGATAACTATTTTTAGCCATGAAAAACACGCAACCTCAACGCATTAAAACAATAACGGAATACCATCAGCTCCTTAGTCTTCCAAAACCGGAGCATCCGTTGATCAGCCTGGTCAGTTTTGACGAGATTAAACGCGTGTCAGGCGATAACCTAACAAGCCGCACCCATGATTTTTACTCCATCGCGCTGAAACGGAATTTCAATGGCAAGATGAAATACGGGCAACAGGAATATGATTTTGACGAAGGGGTCATGATCTTCATTTCGCCCGGTCAGGTTTTTTCAATTGAGGCCGATAAAGATGTAAAACATACAGGCTGGCTCTTACTGATCCATCCTGATTATTTATGGAATACGCCTTTGGCCAAAACCATAAAGCAGTATGAGTATTTTAACTATTCGGTCAATGAAGCCCTGCATCTTTCGGAAAAGGAAGAAGGAATGATCACCGGTATCATGCAAAACATTGGTCAGGAATATCACTCAAACATCGATAAATTCAGTCAGAACGTCATTATCGCCCAGCTTGAGTTATTGCTGACCTACGCTGATCGGTTTTATCATCGCCAATTCATCACCCGAAAAATTACGAACCATAAAGTCCTTGATCGGCTGGAAACGATTCTCACAGACTATTTCAATAGCGACGCTTTGGTGAAACATGGCGTACCCACGGTTCACTACGTTGCCGACGCCTTGAACGTATCACCCAATTATTTGAGCGTATTGCTAAACGTGTTGACCGGCCAAAGTACCCAGCAACACATACACGACAAGTTGATCGAGAAAGCGAAAGAAAAGTTATCTACTACCGCTCTATCGGTCAGTGAAATTGCCTATGAACTTGGGTTTGAACATTCGCAGTCGTTCAGCAAATTATTCAAAAGCAAGACCAATCATTCGCCTTTGGAATTCCGGCAGTCGTTCAATTAACAGCCAGCCAAGAAACGGCTACAACAGTCTGAGATTACGCTACAAGACTGAATTCTGAGGCATGGACCTTTGTGCAGCAACAAAAACAAACTACTGCTGTACATATGAAAATTATAATAACAGGTTCGTTAGGGCATATCGGCAAGCCACTGGCCGAGGAGTTAGTACAGAAAGGTCATGCCGTCACGGTAATCAGCAGCAAGCCAGACAGGCAATCAGCAATTGAAATGCTGGGAGCTACCGCAGCCATTGGCTCACTGGAAGACGTTGATTTTCTGGCCTCTACTTTCACTGACGCCGATGCTGTATTTGCGATGATACCGCCCAACTACGCTGAACCCGATCAGGTAGCGTATTACAGAAGAATCGGCAGCAACTATGCACGAGCCATTAAAAATTCGGGCGTAAGTCATGTGGTTCACCTCAGCAGCTACGGTGCGCATCTAGCCAAAGGCACCGGCTTTATCCTTGGCTCCTACCATACCGAAAGCATTTTGAATGAGCTGTCAGACGTAGCTGTCACCCACCTGCGTCCCGGTTATTTTTATTACAATCTGTATAGTCTTGTCGATATGATCAAGGAACAGGGCATTATGGGCGCAATCTATGGTGGCGATGACAAGCTGGTGATGGTGGCCCCAAGCGATATTGCCGCTGTCGCAGCGGAGGAATTGTCGACACAGGCTGCAGGCAGGAACATACGCTACGTAGCCAGCGACGACCGTACTGCCAGCGAAGTTGCTCATGTCATAGGAGCCGCCATTGGCAAGCCGAATTTGCAATGGCTGACCTTTAGTCAGGATCAAGTGAAAGATGCCCTGACAAAGAGCGGCATGCCAGCCCCTCTTGTGGCAAACTTCGTAGAATTGGGGGCCAGTATTCACAGTGGGGCACTTCGGGAAGATTATGACCTGCATAAGCCAGCCGTTATGGGCAACGTAAAACTAGAAGAGTTTGCAAAGGAATTCGCGGCTGCTTTTCAAGAAGCGTGATCGTCTTTCTACATACACACAACTATGCTATTAGTAACAGGTGCTACCGGCCAATTAGGCACAATAGTGATTCAAAATCTATTGAAAAAGACATCGGCCAATAAAATTGTGGCATTGGTACGCGACGCGAGCAAAGCTGCTGACTTAATCGATAGAGGTGTCGACGTCCGCGTAGGTTCCTACGATGACATTCCTTCTCTCGATAAAGCTATGCAGGGAGTTGACAAGGTTTTATTGATCGCCGGAACGGATGAGCACAAACGCCTTCAGCAACACCAGAACGTAGTAGATGCCGCCAAAAAAGCTGGGGTTCAGTGTATTGCTTACACCAGCCGGACGTTGAAGAATAGAAGTACGTTGGCTAACCAATTAATGATGGGTCATTTTCAGACCGAAGATTACATCAAACAAAGTGGATTAAGTTATACTATTTTTCGCAACGTACTGTACATGGATGCGATTCCGCAATTCGTAGGAGGAAACGTTTTCGAAACGGGTATTTTCCTGCCGATGGGTCAGGGAAAAGTGCCCTTTGCCCTTAGAAGCGATATGGGCGAAGCCATTGCCAATGCACTAGTAGCCGACGATTGCGCTAACAGAATCTATCAGTTCACCGGAAGTAAGTCGTACTCTTTTGATGATGTCGCGGCAACCCTGACCGACTTATCCGGCAAAACGGTACCCTATATTTCTGCGAAAAAAACGGCATTTGAGACGCAATTGAAAGAACGTGGCCTACCCGACATTATAGCTCAGCGGATTATTGGTTTTCTAACCGATATTAAGAACGGGCAGGAGGACGACGTAAGCACTGATCTGGGAAATCTGCTTGGGCGAAAGCCTGCATCGCTTAAAGAAGGCTTAAAAGCTCTTTACAATTTATGAAGAGCGTATTGTCTTTGCATAAAGAGGCTGCCTTTTTGAGGCAGCCTCTTTATTTTCATTTAAAGCATACTTTCATGCGGTTTATCAGAATATTATTTTGCTATTTCGTATTATTAAAGAATTGTCTTAATCATCTTGCAACTATCGCATGGTTGTTCCTGATACTTCATCCAAACTACCCAGTGATTCAGCACCAGCGGTCGGCTTATTTGGTTTGCCAATCATTGTGGCTGCGCTGGGTTATTTCGTTGATATTTACGACTTACTGCTTTTCGGCATTGTCCGGGTGCCAAGTCTGAGAGACCTGGGGCTCACACCCGACCAAATCTCATCCGTTGGGGGACGTATCATCAACTGGCAAATGGGTGGCTTGCTACTCGGTGGCATTTTATGGGGTGTCCTTGGCGATAAGCGCGGACGCCTGTCTGTGCTGTTTGGCAGCATCATTACCTACTCCATCGCCAATATTGCCTGCGGATTTGTGAAGCACGTAACGTTTATGGACCCCGTTCAGTACTACGCGCTGATGCGCTTTGTGGCAGGCGTCGGGCTGGCAGGTGAATTGGGCGCGGGCATTACCCTCGTCAGCGAAATTCTACCCAAAGAAAAACGGGCTGTCGGCACCTCACTTGTGGCAGGCGTTGGCGTTCTGGGTGCTGTAGTGGCTTATTTTACCGTTAAACTGTTCAACTGGGAAATGGCCTTTTTCGTAGGGGGTGGTTTAGGATTTGGCCTGTTATTATTACGTTTTGGTGTCATTGAGTCGGGGATGTTCACCCGCATAACCGAACAAAAACACGTTAGTCGCGGTAATTTCTTTTCCTTCTTTACAAATGCAGATCGGCTCAGCCGCTACCTCAAATGCATTGGCGTTGGCATTCCTTCCTGGTTCGTTACGGGCATTCTGGCGTCGTTCAGTAATGAATTTGGTAAAGCATGGGGCATTGCCGAAGAAATTCAGCCGGGCTTAGCCATTACGTGCTTATATATTGGCATGGCCATCGGCGATCTGTCCAACGGCTTTATCAGCCAGGCATTAGCGTCGCGCAAAAAAGCGATTGCCCTGTTCATGGCGATTGCGTTTGTCTTCAGCTTCGTTTGCTTATACCTGGGCATCAAAAGTGCTACGGTTTTTTATGTACTTTGTCTGGGCCTGGGCTTCGGAAATGGTTACTGGGCCATGTTCGTGACCATTAGCGCCGAACAGTTTGGCACCAACCTTCGGGCTACGGCTGCCACAACCGTACCGAATATGGTACGTGCTTTTCTGATTCCTATGACGCTGAGTTATCAAGCGCTAAAGCCATCGCTGGATGCCATTAATGCCGCTGCGGTTGTCGGCCTGGTCACGTTCATCATCGGTTTCTACGCCATTCTGACCATACCGGAAACACACAACAAGGATCTCAATTATTTAGAAGAGTGAAACAAGTTCTTCTCAAGAAGTTGCTGAGATTAGATTGGGGAGAGGAGCAAATTCACCAGTTATTAGGCGCTTCAGCCCGTTTATCCGGCAATTAATCTGTAAACCTATATGGATTAAACCAGTTACACTAGCTTTAATCCTATCAAATAGATGCGACAATGAGCGAGAAAAACATAAAAAAAATAGCCCGGATAGCTTTAGGAGCCAATCTGATTTTTGCTGGAATAAGCCATTTGACGTTCGCCCGCAAGGCGTTCAGAGCACAGGTGCCGGATTGGGTTCCCTTAAAGGTCGATGATACGGTTGTGTATTCAGGAATCGCCGAAATTGCGTTAGGAAGCAGCCTTGTGCTAACCGACGAAGAGCATCAGAAGGCCGTCGGCAAGGTAGCTGCTACTTTTTTTACGGCTGTTTTTCCCGGCAATATCTCTCAATACGTCAATGATCGTAGCGCATTTGGCCTGGACACTGACAAGAAGCGGTTTGTACGCTTACTTTTTCAGCCCGTGCTGGTTTACTGGGCTTTAAAAAGTACCAATAACCTTAAATAAGACTGATCCCGACAGCACAATACTCACGATGGATGGACATAGCTGGAAACTAGCGGTCATAGCATGAAAACAGCCCGTACCGATCAACCGGCTAACTAACCCTCACTTTCGACTACAATAACCGTAGATTTGACTACGTCTGCTTTTTAGTAGCTGCTGAACTTTGCAGAAACAAAAAAACAGCAACATGAAAATTGTAGTAACAGGCTCGTTAGGGCATATTGGCAAGCCATTGACACAAGAGTTAGTGCGAAAAGGACATTCTGTTACGGTTGTTAGCAGTAATCCTGAACGGCAAAAAGACATTGAAGCCCTGGGGGCTACTGCCGCCATTGGATCCGTGGAAGACGTTGACTTTTTAACCGCTACGTTTACCGGCGCAGATGTCGTTCACGCCATGATTCCACCCAATAATGCCGTGCCCAATCCGATGGTCCGTCATGAGAAATTGGGCGATTCTCTTGTGCAAGCCATTGGACAGTCGGGTGTAAAGCGCGTAGTTTATGTCAGCAGCTACGGGGCGCATTTAGATAAAGGCACCGGGTTGATTGTTGGTCACCACCACGTGGAGAATGCGCTGAATGCCTTGCCAGGTGTCGAGGCAATTACGCATCTTCGTGCTACGTATATCTACTATAATTTATATGCGTTTGTCGGCATGATTAAATCGATGGGTTTTATGGCAGCAAACTATGGTGACGATGATTTGACCGTCTTGGTATCGCCCAAAGACATTGCGGTGGCTGCGGCCGATGAGATTGAGAACCAAACCAACGGTAAGCACGTACGATACGTAGCCAGTGACGAACGTACCTGCAATGAGATTGCTCAGGCTTTGGGCAATGCGATTGGCAAGCCTGATTTGAAATGGGTAACGATCAGCAACGAACAAATGCAAAGCGGTATGGAAGCGAACGGTATATCTACACTCGTTGCTACTCAACTGGTTGAAATGTTTGGTGCCTCTCACAGCGGTCTATTACACGAAGATTACGATCAGCACAAGCCAGAGACGATGGGAAGTGTGAAGTTGGAAGAGTTTGCGAAGGAATTTGCTACGGTCTTCAATGCCAACTAATTAACCTGTACTATGAAAACCACGCAACTTTATCGGATTAAGACGATTGCTGAATATCACCAGTTGATGGGGCTTCCTAAACCAGCGCATCCATTAATCAGTGTAGTCAATATGCAAACCATCAAACGGTTGCATGATGATGAGTCGATCAGTATGGTCTTTGATTTTTATTCCATTTCACTGAAACGGGGTTTCAATGCCAAAATTAAATACGGGCAGCAGGCGTATGATTTTGATGAAGGTATCATGTTTTTCATTTCACCGGGTCAGGTTTTTGGTATTGAGGTAGAAAAAGGGTCAACAATAAGACGAACGGGATGGATGTTGCTTATCCATCCCGATTTTCTCTGGAATTCATCGCTGGCGAAAGCAATTAAACAGTATGAATTTTTTGATTATTCAGTCCACGAAGCCTTATTTCTCTCCGAAAAAGAAGAAGCGATCATTACGGGCATGATGAAAATCATTGATCAGGAATACCACTCAAACATTGACAAGTTCAGTCAGGACATCATTATTGCCCAACTTGAATTGTTGCTCAAGTATGCGGAACGATTTTACCAACGTCAATTTATCACCCGAAAAATAACCAATCATAAAATCCTGAGTCGGCTGGAGGATATTATTGCGGACTATTTCAACAGCGATGATTTGCTGAAAAAAGGATTACCCACGGTTCACTACGTTGCCGAAACCCTACATATCTCGCCCACCTATTTGAGCGGCCTGCTCAAAGCATTGACAGGCCAAAGTACCCAGCAACACATACACGACAAGCTGATTGAAAAAGCAAAAGAGAAACTGTCCGCCACCGATTTGTCGGTCAGTGAAATTGCCTACGCATTAGGTTTTGAACACCCTCAGTCGTTCAGCAAGCTATTCAAGACAAAAACCAACCTTTCTCCTCTGGAATTCCGGCAGTCGTTCAATTGACAACATCACTACGTGTCTGGCGTCAGATGTAATACAGCCGTTCCAATCACAATGGTGTTTTGGTGGCCACCATCTTTAGATCCAGCGCAAAGGTGTCGTCGATGATTTTGTCGGCTGCGGTGCCGATGATGGCGGCCCGATACTTGATATCATAATCAATTCGATTAATCGTCAGTTTAGCCGTTGCCTGAGCCACGTTACCCGAAAGAGTCACCGTAGCTGGAAACGTTTGCGGTTTGGTCATATTTTTAATGGTCAACTCGCCACTAACGGTATAATTGGGTTCGCCAGCTCTGGTGCCGTCAATAGGCTTTACGCTGGTGATTTTAAAGGTCGAGGTCGGAAATTTTTCCACGCCAAAAAAGTCTTCCGACCGCAGGTGATTGACTAACCTTTCGTTAAAGGGATTCGCTTCGCCCTTGTCTACGTCGCGCATGGTCGTCATATCGGCCACGAAGGTGCCACCCGTGAGCTTATTGCCATCCATGCTCAGCTGACCTTTGGCTATTTTCACCACGCCATTGTGTTCGCCGGTAACTTTTTTGGCGTTCCAGCTGATTGTACTTTGGGCCGGATCAACCGTGTAGGTGGTAGCCTTGGCCACGGTATGCCGAATGACTGTATTTTGGGGATAGTCGCCAATGGTATTGACGGGTAACAGCGTGTTGGTCAGAGACAGTGCGACCAGAGTAGTCCCGATAAATAGGCTGTTTTGCATTAATGTACAAATGGTTAAAATTAATTGATTTGAATTTTTACAAATAACTAATTTTCAGTCGAAAAAACATCGAACATCAGATCAAAGCTAACAATGCCAGGCGTTTTGCAACAGTATCAAGATCTGAGTTGTAGGGTTAAGCCCTCTTGCCTAAGGCAGATAAGGCTTGCCGACAATCAACTTATCGCCTGAAAAGTTCACTTCAAGTAAATGAGGATTCCGCACCGTACGGCCATTACTCTTCTTATGACTATGAACGGACATCAACCATTTACCATTCAGGGTACGAAACAGCATACCATGACCATAGTTAGGCGGGGTTATTGGATCGGGCTCCTGCATCCAGGGACCATCCAGCGTACCACTTTTTGAATAGGCAACGCCTTGCGTGTAGACATCGTAGATCCAACTGGTCCAGATCATGCCAAGCCTACCGGTTCCTGTATTGAATAAAAAGGGGCCGTCCGTTACTTTATTAGGACCAACTTTGCCATTCACATTCTCCCGGCTCCAGGGGCTGTCGCTAGCGCGAAAAAGCAGTTTTCCTTCGCCAACCGAACCACTTAAATCGGGTTTCAGCTCTATTTTTTCCATGGTTCCGTTCAGATTTTGCAGCCATTCATAACAATAAATCATATAAGGCTTGCCATCTTTATCTACCCAGAATGTGCCATCTAAAGTAGGTTTGTCGGCGGGTAAATACATTGGGTCTTTCATGGGAACATACGGTCCCTCGGCTTTATCGCTGACTAAAACATGGCTGGCACGTCGCTCGATGACATTCTCGCCGACCGTATCAATCTTCACATCCCGGTTGGTAAACGTGGCAAAATAGTAGTATTTACCTTTGTACTGATGCAGTTCTGCGGCCCAAATCATTGGGTTCTTTCCCATCCAGGATTCAGGGTCGGTCTTGGCGACGACGAGAGGGCCAGTCCATGCTTTCAAATCTTTGCTTTTCCACATCATCCCTCCCGTACCGGTCATATAGTAGGTCGATGTATTTCTATCGGCCAGAATAAACGGGTCGCTTAGGCGAATAGAATCCAGAGGAACGTCCTGACGTAACACTGGCGCCCGATTTTGCGAAAAACCCGGAATCAGATTAGCGCTAATCAATGCGACCAGAAGTAATGCTTTTTTAATCATTGTGCAGTGATCTATTGTTTTGCTCTTCATTCTCAATCAATTATCGTAAAGACGTAGCTAGCCTTGATGCTACTGTTGGCGATACGCGTTTGTAGCTGTAAAAATCGTAATTTTAACCAATGCAGATGGTTAGCGAAAATCAATACGTACCGGTTTATAATCTAGATCCAGACGAAATAGCGGGTAATAGGGATTTTAGGGTCTATAATTTTGAAGGCAGTTTGCCCAGCGAGTCCGATCTTCTTATCCCGCACCGAAAGGATCATTACCTGATTGTTTTTATCAGGCGGGCGGGCAGTCGTCAATGGATTGATATGGCACCCTATATCATCAAAGACAATACGATTTACTTTACAGGGCCCAATCAAATCATTGTAAAGGAAGGGTTTGAACAGTTATGGAGCACGGGGATTGCGTTTACGAAGGAGTTTCTGTCGTTGCAGGAAAACGCTTCATTAAGCAAGCTGCCGCTAATTCAAAATCCTCAGAATGGCCATGAATTACTGCTCAAGGACGCTGATATTCTGTTTGTGGAGGATCTGCTGGCCAGGATCAATGTCGAGTATCAACGCCCTAGTGAGTGGCAGCAACGTATGCTAGCCGCTTATTTGACGGTGCTGCTGACGTACCTGAGCCGCCTGTATACAGAGCAGTTTACCGATACCGTCCCGTCAATGGATAAGCTTTTACTGAAGGATTTTCAGGCTAAAATCAATGAGTGCTTCCAAGAATTGCATGAGGTTGGTGAGTACGCATCTCTGCTGAATATTTCTGCCGGACATTTGAGTGAGGTGGTGAAAATGCAAAGTGGCAAACCAGCCATTAAGCACATCCATGAACGACTGGTGCTGGAAGCCCGACGCTTGCTCTTTCATACCAATAAGTCGTTAAAAGAAATCGCTTTCGACCTCGGCTTTTCAGAAGCTTCCTACTTCAACCGGTTCTTCAAACGTGAAACTGGCGTGACTCCTGCTGATTACCGGACTAACATCCGTAAAATGTACCAGTAATGCCGCAGAATGTGTTGCAGCCGGGCGCACAGCGCGTGGTAGCTTTGTTCTGTTAACAACTTAATTATGAAAACAGTACTGATAACAGGAGCGAACAAAAGTATTGGCTTTGAAACCGCCAGGCAATTACTACAACAAGGGTACTACGTATACCTGGGCAGCCGGGATATGCACAAAGGCCAGCAGGCGGTTAGCCAGCTACAGGCAGAGGGCTTAACTCAGGTAGAGCCGATTGAAATTGATGTAGATGACATTGCATCCATAAAGGCCGCCCGCGAGGTATTAGGGCAAAAAACGAACGTATTGGACGTGCTAATTAACAATGCAGGTATCGGTGGTACAATGCCGCAGACGCCATTGGAAACGGATATCAGCGTATTCAGGGAGGTTTTTGAAACTAATTTTTTTGGCGTAATCGAAGTAACGCAGGCGTTTATAGATCTGCTGAAGCAGTCGCCTGAACCAAGAATCGTTAACGTCACCTCAGGTCTGGGCTCGCTCACCCTGCACAATGACCCTTCATGGAAACATTACCAGGTTAAGCCAACCAGTTATGTTGCCTCCAAAGCGGCCCTTAATGCTTATACCATTGTGCTGGCTTATAACTTGCGCGATACGTCCTTTAAAATAAATGCCGTTGATCCAGGTTATACCGCTACCGATTTTAACAATCACTCTGGCCCCGGAACCGTGCCAGATGCCGCTGCCAGGGTGGTGAAAGCAGCCCTGTTAGGTCCAGATGCTCCGACAGGTCAATTCTTTAGCGATGACAACGTACCAGAAACGGGGATCAGTCCATGGTGATTGCTATAAACCAGCTTATTATAAATTGATGATTTGGGAGAACGTTTTAGTGGGCAAGCTTTCAAAACAATTGATCGGTATAACAACCACATTCTTCTGTTAGTAACGAAAATGCCGATGAGCTAGCTCATCGGCATTTTTGGTGAGTAGTACGTCTTCTTCAATCATTAGCGAGATGGTTTTCTGTCGAAAGGTGAGGCTGAATTATACCATTGACTCTATGCCCTTACGCTTCGCGTTCAGTGAATCCACCCGGCTAGTCTTGCGAACGAAATATGGCTGGTCTCGTAATTATTTTTGATACGTTTACAAAACCCACTACTGTTGGCACCCGGCATCACTGACGATGAAACCCGGCTTTAGTTGCCGGGTCATGTAAAAAGCCCTGTTGCCCTGAAAAGATTACCCTTCTCTGCGAAGCATTACAGAACCTGCCCCTTTTAGGCATAATTTTTTATACCTATTCTTGCCAGATGGCACGTGATTTACGTTTTTTCTCCGAGACCTTTCTCGTTTTTATTTTATTTTTGCTTTAAACTTTACAATCTCACATGGCGACGCAAGCAACCCTAAATCCATATCCCTGGCGACGGTTTTACCCCAAAGAGGTACCCGACGAAATTAATCCCGATGCGTATTCGTCGCTGGCTGCACTGTTTGAGGAAGGATGTCGACTATTTAGGGATCGACCAGCCTATGCCTGCATGGGCAAACAGCTAACATTCGGTGAATTAGATAAATTATCCGAACAATTTGCATCGTTTTTGCAGAATGATCTGGGACTTCAGAAAGGCGATCGACTGGGCATTCAGATGCCCAATACGTTACAATATCCAGTGGCTATGTTTGGTGCGTTGCGGGCGGGATTAACCGTAGTTAATACCAATCCACTCTACACACCCCGCGAAATGCAGCACCAGTATAAAGACTCTGGTACGAAAGCCATCGTGATTCTAAGCAACTTTGCCAGTCATTTGGAAAAAATTATAGATAGAACAGAGATTAAACACGTAGTGATCACGCAACTTGGCGATTTGCTGGGCTTCCCCAAGAAACAAATCGTTAATGCTGTTGTCAAATACGTTAAGAAGCTGGTACCTGCCTATAACCTGCCTGATGCCATTTCATTTAACGATGCCCTCAGCCGAGGAAGTACGCAGCCTTTCCGACCCGTAACGATCAAAAATACGGATCTGGCCTTTATTCAATATACGGGTGGAACAACCGGCGTCTCAAAAGGCGCTATGCTCACCCATCGCAACATTATCGCGAATGTGGAAGGACAGCATTATTGGATGAAACCGGGCGGTGTGCCCGACGGCGAAGGAATTATTGTTGCGGCCTTACCGCTGTATCACGTCTATGCACTGACAACGAACGCGTTAGCCGCCCTGAAAAGTGGAGCGATGAACTTGCTCATCACGAATCCGCGTGACTTGAACGCTTTCATTGATGATCTGAAGAAGTATAAAATCACAGCTTTCACAGGCGTTAATACCCTGTATAACGGCTTGCTGAATCATCCCCGCATTGGCGAAGTCGATTTCAGTTATCTGAAGGTTACCTCGGCAGGCGGAATGGCGCTCCAGACAACCGTAGCAGAACGGTGGTCCAAACTCACCGGTAATACCCCCTGTGAAGGATACGGCCTGACAGAAACATCGCCCGTGCTTAGCTCAAATCCGACTGATGGCACGGTGCGCGTCGGAACGATTGGCATTCCCTGGCCCAGTACTGAGATGAAGATTATTCACGATGACGGTACTGACGCACCCATTGGCGAAGCCGGAGAAATCGTAGCACGCGGCCCACAGATTTTCAAAGGCTATTATAATCGGCCCGAAGAAACAACAAAATCCATGCTCGGCGACTGGTTTAAAACGGGCGACGTCGGCATCATGAATGAAGATGGTTTCTTCAAAATCGTTGATCGCAAAAAAGACATGATCCTGGTGTCTGGATTTAATGTCTATCCCAATGAAATTGAGGAGGTTGTGTCGCAGTGCCCTGGTGTACTGGAAGTAGCCTGTATTGGCGTTCCCGACGAAAAATCCACTGAGGTCGTAAAGATTTTTGTCGTTAAAAAAGACCCTAACCTGACCGTCGAAACGATAAAAGCGTATTGCCGGGAAAATTTGACGCCTTACAAAGTACCGCGCGCTATTGAGTTTCGCAGCGAGTTACCAAAATCTAACGTAGGCAAAATTCTTCGACGACCTTTGCGAGATGAGGAATTAGAGAAATTGAAGAAGTAAATTCTGTTTAAAATCAGAAGCCGTCTCATAGCTTTAAACTGTGAGACGGCTTCTTTTTATTGGCACGGCAAGACGTTACGCTACCAGCACGACCGGCGCAGTTGGCTTCGAGTCCAGTATCATCAACTCCTGCTGAAACCCTTTTACTTGCTTGATGAATCGACTCGCCTTTCGACGAGACACTTCTACACGATCCCCATTCACCATACTTACACTTAACTGCTGCTTGTCTGGGTGAATACTTTCCAGATACAATAAATTGATAATGCTCTTCTTATGAGGCCGGACAAATACTTTAGGCGATAATCGGCTTTCCATTTTTTTCAACGTAAGCGACACCATCAACTGACTTCCATCGGCAAAGTGAAAGACGGTATAGTTTCCTTCACCTTCTAACCGCACAATGCGGTGCATCGGCATTTTTTTACGGCTTCCCCAAAACGGAAGCGTTAAATCAGGCATGTCGAACTGACCGGCAATTTGTTCAACATAAACGTTCGTGAGCGGTTTGGCCAATAGAGTTACTTTCATTCTGATTAAGTAATTAAAGGGTGTGAATAAAGAGGATATGAAGTAACTTAACGTAATGGGTAATAACTTCTATATTCTCAGATAGCAAGTTTGCATAAAATTCATTGTCAAGCAATTAGCTACCATAAAAAAGTAAAGCCAGCGAAAATCTACTTACTGAAAGCAGCCTGAGTTTGATTAAAACAGCTCAATCTGGCAACCCTTTTTGCAAGAACAAAAAACTACGGGCGAACTTATTGGACAGCTTTAGCCTTGACAATTCAAAACAAGTTTATACGAATCAGCATGGCAACCCTGCTCGATTTAGTCGGTAATACCCCCCTGGTTGAATTGAACCGCCTAAATCCAAATCCTAACGTAGCATTATACGGCAAACTCGAAGGTAATAATCCCGGTGGAAGTGTAAAGGACCGTGCCGCGGTCAGCATGATTCAGGGCGCCCTGGCCAGAGGTGAACTAAAACCAGGCATGACGCTCGTTGAAGCGACGAGTGGCAATACGGGTATTGCGCTGGCGATGATTGCCCGACTTTATGACATTCCCATTGAGTTAGTAATGCCCGAAAACTCTACCCGCGAGCGTGTTCTGACAATGGAAGCTTTCGGCGCAAAGGTTACACTAACCGATACAATCGAAAGCGCTCGCGACTACGCTGATGAGCAAGTGCTCAAAGGCGGCTATCTAATGCTCAATCAATTTGCCAATCCAGATAATTATCTGGCACATTATCGAACCACTGGTCCCGAAATATGGCGTGATACGTCGGGACAGATCACGCACTTTGTTTCCTCAATGGGCACAACGGGCACCATTATGGGAACCTCCCGCTATTTGAAAGAACAGAATTCGGCGATACAGATTGTTGGTTGCCAGCCTACGGATGGTTCCTCGATTCCGGGCATTCGGAAGTGGCCAGTAGAATATCTGCCTAAAATTTTTGAACCGCAACGGGTTGATCGTATCATGGAAGTTTCGGCCGATGAAGCTACTACGATGACACGTAAACTGGCAAACATTGAAGGTGTTTTTGCGGGAATGAGCAGCGGTGGCTCCGTCCATGCTGCCATTAAGTTAGCGCAGGAACTGGAATCTGGCGTGATCGTTTGCATCATTTGCGATCGGGGTGATCGGTATTTGTCGTCGGACTTGTTTGGTTAAACCCACAAGCTTTTTTTAACCTTATAGGTTTATAGGCGTACTTTTGCGGGTATGTACAAGCGAATTATCCTCCCATTATTGTTCCGTTTCGATGCTGAAACCATTCACCATACGGTTTCAACTTTACTAAAATTCGCGCTTGCCATTCCCGGCATTTCAGCGCTCTGCCGGAAATTATACGTAGTGGAGGACAAACGGTTAGCTCGAACCGTATTTGGGCTAACCTTTCCGAATCCCGTTGGTATGGCGGCTGGTTTCGACAAAAATGCCGAACTAATTAGTGAACTGAGTGATCTGGGCTTTGGCTTCGTTGAAATCGGCACCGTAACCCCACGACCGCAACCGGGCAATCCACGCCCGAGACTTTTCCGGCTGAAGGCTGATCAAGGGTTGATCAATCGCATGGGGTTCAACAACA
Organism: Spirosoma endophyticum; assembly: GCF_900112365.1. Taxonomy (GTDB): domain Bacteria; phylum Bacteroidota; class Bacteroidia; order Cytophagales; family Spirosomataceae; genus Spirosoma; species Spirosoma endophyticum. The sequence continues at coordinate 177,728 of NZ_FOLQ01000005.1, forward strand.
AGGGGGCTGGCCCGGCGGCCGGGCGGCTGCGTAACTTCGCACAGAATAGGGGCAACAGGCAGGTAATTGTTGGGGGGAATATTGGAAAGAATAAAGACACGCCTAACGAAAATGCCCTGAGTGATTACCTGAGCAGTTTTCGTGAATTATTTGATGCGGTCGATTATTTCGTGGTTAATGTCAGTTCGCCTAATACACCCGGTCTTCGTGATTTACAGGAACGGGGCCCGTTAACCCATCTCCTTACTGCCCTCCAGCAGGAAAATCGCCAACGTAGCATCCCTAAGCCCATTTTACTGAAAATTGCCCCCGACCTGACCAACGGCCAGTTAGACGATATTATTTCCATTGTCGCCGACACAAAAATTGCCGGCGTTATTGCCACGAATACAACTATTAACCGCGCTGGCCTAACTACTAATTCGACCCTTGTCGAGCAAATTGGTGCAGGCGGTGTCAGTGGTCGCCCCTTACGTGAACGGGCAACGGAGGTGATTCGATATCTGCATCAGCAATCGGGTGGCGCCTTCCCAATTATTGGTGTAGGTGGTATTTTTTCAGCCGATGACGCCCAAGAGAAACTCCGAGCGGGCGCAAGCCTAGTGCAGGTCTATACCAGTTTTATTTATGAAGGCCCCGCACTGGCAAAACGAATCAACCAGGGGTTGTTGAAAAATATGTGAAAACGTAACCTATTACGTCTCTACACGATAGGTTTGGCTAGTGGCTCAAAAGCGTCTGATCCGGTGATTTATCACATGAACCTGGCCCCATAGTAACGAACTGAAAACTTGTTGCATTTCTACGCTCGTTTTTCATGCGTTTCTACGTAGTTTCTCGTTAAAAAGTAGGAAATTTACCCCTGCTGCTTAAAGTACTACTTCAACGCATGGCACAACCGACGACATCTCCACGCCAAAATACACTCCGACGAAATGCTGACCGAAATGGTACTGAGCCCCGTCCCCGAATAAACAACGGTGCCTCAACCGGTCGTAGCAGCAGCCCATCCTTTAATTGGGGAACCGCTATTGACCGCTGGTTTACCGACCAACGATCAACCCTGACCCTCGGCGTTTTGCTGATGGGGTTAGCCGTAGGGTTGCTGGTCGCCTGTGTATCCTATTTGCTGAATGGGCCAGCCGATCAAAGTGTAGTGGGAGCCGCTTTTTCAGAACCGCTGGCAGAAGCAGCCACCGAAACCCGTAACTGGGTTGGACTCGTTGGTGCTTATGTGGCCCATGCGTTTGTTTTTCGATGGTTTGGCGTAGGTGCACTGGCTTTGCCAATCATTGTATTTCTGGCTGGATATAAACTGACCTTTGGAAAAGAATTACTGCCCCTGAGCCGAACAACGGCGGCCTTGCTGTTCAGTGCTGTTTGGTCTAGCCTTTTGCTCGGGTATATCGTGCTCGTTACGAACTCTGCCGAAACGTCCAGTGTATGGTGCGGAGGTATTGGCTACGAACTAAACGTTGCTTTATATGGCCTCTTTGGTTGGGGCAATCTGGCCTTCATTGCTTTTCTGCTTTTCGCTTTCGTTGTCTATTTCTTCGATGTAAGAAATATAAAGATGCCAGATGTCTCAGCGCTAAGTCGTCCCCGGTCTCCAAAACGGCCTGATGGTACGTTGCATACCTATGAAGAAAGTGAACTTGAAGCTGAGGAAGAAGATAATGAACCAGAGCCAATAATTCCTTCGAAGGCTGCTAACCAGGATAAAACAACAGAACCAGCCCCGACTTATGACCATACCGTACCTGTAGCTACCAGTACACCAACAGCCGATGCCATCAGCCAAAGTACAGGCGTTACCTTAACGATCAAAAACCGCGACGCGGTTTTTGAGGATTCGGTAGCTGATCCCGAAGAACTTGGCGCAACACCTGCCCCAACGTTTGAACCCGATCCATTTGAGGATGATGATTTGGTGGCATTGCATGGTTTATACGACCCAACCCTCGACCTGCCGCAATACCAATACCCAACCAATTCACTACTAACCGATTATCAGAACAGTCGAAAAGCGTCGGTTTCGGATGATGAACTGACCGCCAACAAAGAGAAGATTGAAAATACGCTACGTAACTTCGGCATCGAAATTGATTCCATTCAGGCATCCATCGGGCCAACCGTTACGTTGTATGAAATTGTACCGGCAAAAGGTGTTCGAATTTCCAAGATCAAGAGCCTGGAGGACGACATTGCGCTAAGCTTGTCGGCTCTTGGCATACGTATCATTGCGCCTATGCCGGGCATGGGAACCATCGGGATTGAGGTTCCGAATAAGAACCGGGAAATGGTTTCCATGCGATCGGTTATTACGAGCGAAATTTTTAGCAATAGCAAGTTCGACCTGCCAATCGTATTAGGGAAAACCATCTCGAACGAAATTTACGTAGCCGATCTGGCCAAAATGCCCCACCTGCTTATGGCCGGTGCCACAGGTCAGGGGAAATCGGTTGGTTTAAACGTATTACTGACGTCGCTCATCTACAAGAAGCACCCTTCTCAGTTGAAACTGGTGCTCGTTGACCCTAAAAAGGTAGAACTGACCTTATTCAATAAACTGGAACGCCATTTTCTGGCCAAACTGCCAGACTCCGAGGAACCTATTATTACCGATACCAAGAAGGTTGTTAATACGCTCAATTCGTTGTGTATCGAGATGGACAATCGCTATAACCTGCTCAAAGATGCCGGTTGCCGAAACTTGAAAGAATATAATGCAAAATTTGTAAAACGGCGGCTTAACCCCGACAAAGGCCATCACTTTTTACCCTATATCGTTCTGATAATCGATGAGTTGGCGGATCTGATGATGACGGCCGGGAAAGAAGTTGAACAACCCATTGCCCGGCTGGCGCAGTTAGCCCGGGCCATCGGTATTCACCTTGTTGTGGCTACGCAACGGCCATCGGTCAACGTTATCACGGGCCTGATCAAGGCCAACTTTCCAGCGCGACTATCGTTTAAAGTGACCTCTAAAATCGACTCCCGAACGATTCTGGACACAGGTGGTGCCGAGCAACTGGTTGGGATGGGCGATATGCTGCTATCCTCCAACTCCGATATTATCCGGTTACAATGCCCGTTCGTAGACACGAACGAAATTGAAGACATTTGTGAGTTTGTTGGTAACCAGCGCGGCTACGACGATGCTTATTCATTACCCGAATTTGTTGGTGACGAAGGTGGTCAAAGCGATGATAAAGATGTGGATCTTGACAACCGCGACCCCATGTTCGATGAAGCGGCCCGTCTTATTGTCATTCACCAGCAGGGAAGTACGTCCCTTATCCAGCGTAAACTTAAACTGGGCTACAACCGCGCCGGGCGGTTGATTGATCAGTTGGAAGCCGCTAAAATCGTTGGCGCATTCGAAGGAAGCAAAGCCCGTGACGTACTGGTACAGGATTTACAACATCTGGAAGAAATTTTGAAACGGTTAAAGGAGTAACGATAGCCTAACTAGTTAACGAGCCATTTCGTCTAGTCCACTACGTTAAAGCATAGACCGCGAATGGGTTGATTTAAGATTGGTTAAGGAACATTAAACTTTTTCGGCTTTATTTAGTCTCTACAACAAGCCGATACGGCCCTGCGAAGTGGCTGTAATACAACCTCAATTGACGAGTAATACCTATAAAAATGAAGAAAATAGCATGGATGCTAAGTTTAGCGTTAGTGATGGCGCTACCTGCTTTTGCTCAAAAAGACAAACGGGCACAGGATATTCTGGACGCAATGAGCAAATCGTATAAGGCCCTAAAATCCTACCAGGCAAATTTCACATATGCCAGTGCGGGCGGGGGCGCCAAAGAATCTTACAAAGGTGATTTAACCGTCAAAAACGAGAAATTCCGACTTCTGCTGGGTGGGCAGGAAGTGTTTACAGACGGCAAAACGATGGCTACCTACATCAAAGAATCGAACGAAGTAAATATGCAGGATTATGAAGGATCAGCTGGCGGAGAACTCAATCCTACACAAATTTATACGATTTATAAACGTGGCTTCGCTTATCGTTTCCTAAAAGAACAAAAGCAGGGCGGCCGAACACTGGAGGTAATTGAACTTACACCTAATCGTCCCAAAAGCCCTATTTCAACGGTACAGATTTCTGTTGATAAGGTGGATAAATCTGTCCGCAATTGGTTGATAATCAACAAAGACGGGAAACGTACTTCGTACACGATTACCAAGTTTACGCCAAACGTAAATGTTCCAGACACGTTTTTTGTCTTCGACAAATCAAAGTATCCAGGCGTTGAAGTGGTGGACTTAAGGTAAAATAGTCGTAAGTCTTCAGTCAATAGTCTTGAGTCAATTACTGGCGACTATTGACTGAAGACTTCTACACTTTCTCACCAAAGGCCAAATCCCCTGAGTCGCCGAGACCGGGAACGATGTAAGAATGCTCGTTGAGATGGGAGTCGATGGCACCCAACCAAAGATGGCATTGAGGTAATTGTTGTTGCACATGCCGAACGCCCTCAGGACTGGCAATAATAGCCGCAATATGCGTTTGGGAGGGAATTCCGTAACGTAGCAAAGCGTGGTACACTTTTTCGAGCGAACGGCCCGTAGCCAGCATCGGGTCACATAAGATAAGAACTTTGCCGCTCAAATCGGGGCTCACAATGTAGTCCATGGCAATCTCAAACTCGTCGCTACCTTCTACAGTGGCCCCTCGGTAGGCTCCGGCAAACGCATTCTCGGCCTGGTCAAAATAACTGGCAAATCCCTGGTGAAACGGCAAACCTGCCCGCAGAATTGTAGCTAGAACTGGCTGCTGACGAAGCACTTGTGTCTTGGCAATGCCTAAGGGCGTTTGTATGGATACATTTTGATAGGACAGTTTTTTAGAGATTTCATAAGCCATCAATTCGCCAAGTCGTTCCAGATTCCGCCGGAATCGCAAGCGATCCTGCTGAATGGAAACATTGCGAAGTTCGGCCATAAATTGATTAGCCAATGAGGATTGCTGAGCAAAAACGAACATAGCGAGTGGGGTTCTTCGCTGTAAATTAGCCGTAAGGTTGGCGTATATCCAAACCAATTTCCTAATTTAAGCGGTTCATCTGACCCATCGCATCGAATAATGAGTCATAATTGGGTCGACAGCCGGTAAATTACATGCGCAGCAACGTTTACGTTTTCTGTTTTCTATTTCTTTCGTTAACAGTTCGGGCACAAAGCCCTCTTGTACCGCTCAACGCGGATTATTATCATCTCATTGATCGGCTTGAAATCCGGCAGAATAAATGGGCAGAAGGCTTTCATAGTACCGTAAAGCCGTATAACCGGCAGAGTATTATCCAGTTAACGGACAGTTTGCTCGCTCATCCGGGGCGTGAGCTCTCCGACTCAGACTATTTCAATCTTGATTACTTGCGTAATGATAGCTGGGAATGGCTACAAACCAACGATTCGACACAGTTGGACCCATTTACCAAACATCTGCGGCCCAAAGCGGCACCGGGCGATAGTCGCGAACCGATCCTGAAGCATTTCTACCATAAAAAAGCAGACTTATATAATTTACAGACCCCTGATGTCGATTTGCACGTTAATCCCGTGCTTTATGTTGGTGTCGGAATCGATGCTACGTCGGGTCATGACGATCCGTCAGCAAACAACCAACGCTTACTATTTATCAATACCCGTGGTCTGGAAATACGGGGTACTATTGGGCGCAAGCTAGGCTTTTACACGTTTTTTTCTGATACGCAGGCTTCGTACCCAGAATACGTTCGGCAGTATGGTAGAACCTACTCCGGAGACTCGTTGGCTTCGGCACCAGGCGAGGGTTTTGTCAAGCCGTTTGGCGCTAATGGTGGAGTCGATTATTTATCGGCACGGGGGTACATTACGTTCAATACGCTCAAAGTCATTAACATTCAGTTTGGCCATGATCGAAATTTTTTCGGTAACGGTTTTCGGTCGCTGTTGCTATCAGACAATGCGCCCCCGGCGCTGTTTTTGAAATTGTCTACTCGTTTAGGCCGACGCATTCAATACACGAACCTGTTTTCTTCGTTGCAAAACAAACAGGCGCCTTTACCGCTGGGAGAACATTTGATTCCGCAGAAGTTCATGGCGATCCACCATCTGAGTATCAATCTCAATGATCACATGAATCTCGGCGTGTTTGAAGCGGAGGTTTTTAGCCGCGACCGGCTGGACCTCAGCTATCTGAATCCTATTATTCTATACCGCTACGTCGAATCAAGCCAGGGAAGCAGCGATAATGCGTTTATTGGCATTGATTTTAAAGCAAATTTTCTGTCTCAGTTTCTGGTTTACACGCAGATCATGCTCGACGAGTTTCGGCTAAAACAGTTGCGGGAGGGAAAGGGTAATTGGACGAACAAGTTTGCTATACAGGTAGGCGGCAAATACATTGATGCGTTTAATGTACCAAACCTCGATCTACAGGCTGAACTAAATCTGGCACGTCCCTACACCTACGCACATGAAGCGTCGGCAAGCGTCAATGCAGGCCAAACTAACTATGCGCATTATAACCAACCCCTTGCGCATCCGTTGGGTGGCAATTTTCTGGAAGGCATAGGCATTATCAAATATCAACAAAGACGCCTGTCGGGTACGGGTATTTTCGGCATCATGATGTACGGAGCCGATCCAGCGCCCGACATCAACTATGGAGGTAATATCTTAAAGGATTACAATGGTCGTGTTCGTGAAGAAGGAAATTTCATTGGCCAAGGCCGCAAATCGGTTATTACGTATGCTGACCTGCGCGCGTCCTATATGATCCGGCACAATATTTTCCTGGAAGGCAGGCTCCTCTATCGGTTTCAGGATAGTCAGTATCGCCCAGATAGTTACACCAACAATGTTGCGAGTTTTGCTCTACGTTGGAACCTACCTTATCGAAACACGGTATTTTAGAGAACCGTGAAACGTAGAAACCGTACGACACAGGAATGCTTGTACAGTCGACCTGCCTTAGTAATTTTACACCCTATGCCTTACGATCTTTATGCCCTAAGGCTTTTTTATGCTCGACCTTATTCGCCACGAACTGACCGAAGCGCAGTCCGTTTTAGATACATTCCTTAATAATCCTGATCATCTGCTAGCTATTGAACAAGCCGCGGTGCTGATGGCTGATGCGCTCAAAAGTGGGCATAAAATTATTTCCTGCGGCAATGGTGGATCTCATTGTGATGCCATGCACTTCGCCGAAGAACTGTCCGGGCGCTACCGCGATGATCGCCGGTCGCTGGCAGCCATTGCGATTTCGGATGTAAGCCATATTTCCTGCGTCAGTAACGATTACGGCTATGAATATGTGTTTTCGCGCTTTGTTGAAGGGTTAGGAAACCAAGGCGATGTCTTGTTAGGCTTAAGCACCAGCGGTAATTCAGCCAACGTAATCCGGGCTGTTCAAGCGGCTCGACAAAAAGGCATGAAGGTGGTCCTGCTAACCGGCAAAGACGGGGGCAAACTGGCTGGATTAGCCGATGTCGAAATTCGGGTACCACACTTTGGCTACGCCGACCGCATCCAGGAAATTCACATTAAAGTCATTCACCTGTTTATTCTGCTGATTGAGAAGCAGGTCATATAACCGCGCGGGCGTCCCCACCGGAATTTTTGTGATTATTCTGACCGACTATGCTTTTATTAGCCAGCTTTCTTTGAAAGCCAAATCACCACAAAATCATAGTCGGTCGGAATAATCACAAAAATCCCGGTTTAGAATTGCTTCAGATACGATAACTTTCCAATAACATGCTGCTCCTGTTGCCGGTCGGTGGCACGTAGTGAACCCGCGAAAGCACCGTGGTTATAGACAACATACAGAAACGATAGTGGCTGGAGCTCCCACGCCAGACGAATGTTCCAGACATCTTTGTCGGTATACGTATTACGCTGGTAAAAACTGATCAATTGCAAGCGCGGATTAACCGCCATCCGGCTTTCAACACTATACAAACCAATCGTCCCCGAATACCCACCGACATTCTTAAACTCATTCAGCTCACCGCTCATAGTAAAGGAGATGTGCGGAATGGGCGCCACAACCATGGAACCCCGACCATAATTCAGCCGCCCGTCGTAATAATGTCCGGTTTCGCCATTAAACTGGAAGGACAATTTTTTGGATGGATCAGTACTGAACATGATCGTATACCGAACGTAGCGGTACTTGCCCGATGCAATACTGAGGCCTAATGGTCGATAATCGCCATCGTCCAATCGTTGAAACGTTGGATTGGCAAACAGACCAATGTTTCCTCCGTTCTGAAACGTTAGCCAAATTGGGTTGAAATTATACTGCGCTTCCTGCAAATAGCCTGTTGATGCTTTGTGGTAAAACTCAAAAAATGCGCCGGGTTCAAAGCCTCGCACCCACTTCGGCAACCATTTTCCCCGATTCACTAAATAAGCGCCGGGCGTGGTGGCGATCACATCACTGCGCGATACAAAGCCCATTTCGGGATTGAAGCTCTTCGTCACCAGCGACTCTGTCCACCAGGCTACGATTTGGTTGGTACGGTACGTTAACTGACTGTAGGCGGCCATTCCCTGATCAGTAGCGCTCCCGGAACTAAGCGTTCCGATGGCCATTACACTATACGATAAAGTCTGATTCAGACGAAAAAAGCCGTCTATCGCCAGAGTTGCGTTTTGCCTTCCTCCAATGCTATCGATTTTATGTACGTTTTTCAGTGTAAAAAGTCCGCCAATCCGGTTTTGCCGACCAATGTTTTCAGCATAGCGGCCAACAAAAAAATCCGTTGTTGGACTGCCCGGAATACCGCGTTGCCGGATAACCATACCGCCATAATTCCGGTTAAGCGACCGATAAACGAACCGCGCTCCAGCGTCAATCGGTACGGGCGTGCTGGTACCATCAGGCAACGTAGCAAGACCAATCGTACGGCTGAAAAACGGCTGAATCACCATACTACCGCCCTCGCCCGAATTAGCATTTCCGGGTAATCCCGCCCCAAACAAGCTAGCATTCTCCAGGAAAAAGGCACGTCGTTCGGGAAACAGCACGGAAAAACGGGTGATATTATTAACCTGACGATCCACATCAGCCTGGGCAAAGTCTGTGTTTAGCGTAAGATCGAGAACCGTATTGGGATTGATGGCCCATTTGAGATCACCACCGATTTTTAGTTTTGCCGCCTGCCCAGACCCAACTTCCGTACCGCTATAGCGATCATCGCTCAGCAATAGATACGGCTGAATACGAATGTTTGTCGAAGGCGGTGGTGGTTTCAGTCCTGTAATCAAACCTGCATAGGCCACCCGGCTCGACGTAAAAGCTCTTGGATAAGGGGACCAGCTCGACGATTCATTGGAGTACCGCCGATTACGAAAAAAATTGATTCCCCATGCTTGCGTAGAATCGGCTGAGCGGGCATACCGTAGCGTTTGCCAGGGAATCTGCATTTCAGCCACCCAGCCCGAATCGGTGCGTGTAGTACGTACTTTCCAGAAACCATCCCAATCAATATCGTACAGCACATCGTCGAACGAAAGCATATCGCGTTGAGTGCCATACGGATTTGTAGCAAACGTGGCTCCATTACGCCGGTCATTGAAGCCGTCAATAACTACCCCAAACAGATCATGTGCCTGATTTGAAAAGTCCCGCTTGAAGTTAGGAGACCGTAACCCACGCCGACCAAGTGAGTCGTGGTTAATGGCCGCTATGTATAGATACTGGCGATTATACAGTACCCAAACATCAGTATCGAACGTAGCAGGTCGGCCCTGTTTGGGATCGACCTGCACAAATTTCCGGGCAGGTTTGACTCGAAGCCAGTCAGCCTCATCAAGCCGACCGTCAATCTTAAGTTTATCGCTGATTTCAACAGCCTGAATCGTTCTGCGCTTTTGCGAAGGTGCGAAAATTACCGCCTGGCCATTGGCAGCCTGCTCATTTTCGATACGTTGATCAATGGCCTCTTCACGGCTTGTATCCTGCTGAATAACACCTGACTGGGCCGTATTAGGCACAACAGGATTTGTTTGAGCGAATGAAAAAGTCGGAAAAAGAATAAAAAATACGTAGTAACGAGCGGCAACAGGCAACATGTGATGTGAATGGCTTAATCAGCCAAAATTAGACACATATGACAAAAGCTAGCTCTATTTTTCGATGAACGGGCTGTTAGCTTATTCATCGGTAGGTTACTTAATAGTCACCACCGGCCCCACCGCCCCCAAAACTACCACCGCCAAAGCCGCCGAAACCACCTCCGCTGCTGCCACCTCCCCCGCCCGAACTACCCCAGCCGGAGAATGTTGATGTTGGAAAGAAGATTGGCCCACCCCAGCCGCCACCGCGATTGCCACTGCTACCGCCACCCCGATTTCGACGGGATATAATGAAGATGATAACAAACAAGACAATAAGTATAATAAAAAATCCGACGGGTCCCTCACCATCGCTGGTTTCGGGTTCGCCTTTGTACTCACCACTAGCCCGCCGGATAATCTCGGTCGTAGCGGCATCCAGACCCTGATAGTATTGCTCCTGTTTAAAAGCTGGAGCAATTGTGTTCGTAATGATACGTTTGGCAATCGCGTCTGGAATGGCGCCTTCCAATCCATAACCTGGTGCAATGAAGACTTTCCGTGTCTGTGTGGCCCAGGCAATCACCATGCCATTGTTTTTATCCTTCTGACCTACACCCCATTTACGACCAACCTGAAAGGCGAAATCTCCAATTGGATATGGTTCCGTTGTTTTAACAATAACAATGGTAATCTGCGTCGAGGTAGAATCGTTGTAAGCCTTCAGTTTCTGTTCAAGCTGCGCCCGTTCGGTGCCGCTCAGAATACCCACAAAGTCATTGACTAATCGGGGCGGGTTTGGCTTAGCCGGAATAACGTTGTTGGCCGATGTTCCGTCATCGGTGGCAGTATCCTGCGCCCATAAACTTACCGGCGCTATGATCAGTAAAAAAATCAACCCAATACGTAGCGTTTGGGCAATATAAGAAAGGAAACGAGGTACGTTCACGGCAGTATCATTCAAACGAAATATCGTCGGTGAGTTCGTTAGTATCGTCGCTGGCGTACGGAAAATACTGTTTTAACTGTTGGCCGGCCCGCTCGATTCCCCGGCTCAATCCTTCGACATACTGGCCAGCAGCAAAATGACTACGAAGCAGGTCTTTAGTGGTTTCCCAGAAATTGGCTGGCACCTTGGCATCAATCCCACTATCACCCAGTATGGCAAATTTCCGATCGGTATGCGCGAGGTAAAATAGCACCCCATTCCTATCCTTAGTCTGGTGCATACCTAAACGGTCAAACACCTCAATAGCCCGTTGCACAGGATCGGCGCTGGCGCAGTGCGGTTCAACGTGCACTCGAATTTCACCCGATGTGGCTTTCTCAGCCTGCCGGATAGCATCTACAATGCGTTGCTGCTCGTCGGGAGTGAAGGGGGTAGTTTGCATAGGGAATGGAGCACGGGGCATGGGGCACAGAGTCCATGCTCCACACCCCTTGCTCCGTGCTACTTAAAATTGTACCGTTGGGGCGCTCTGAGCCGCTTGCGAAGCTTCGAAGAATCCTTTGACAGGGAAGCCAAAAATCCCGGCGAAAATGTTATTGGGGAACGACCGTACTGATTGGTTATAGGTTTTAACCGCTCCGTTAAAATCATTCCGGGAAACAGCAATTCTGTTTTCAGTACCTTCTAACTGCGCCTGTAACTCCAGAAAATTCTGATTCGCTTTTAGATTTGGGTAACTCTCAGCCACTGCCAGCAGTCGCGATAATGAACCACTCACCTGATCTTGGGCGGCCTGAAATTTCTGAACATTCTCAGGCGTCAATTGATCGGCAGTGAATTTTACCTGGGTTGCGCTGGCACGAGCCTGAATAACGGCCGTAAGCGTGCTTTTTTCAAAATTAGCGGCCCCCTGCACCGTCCGAACCAGGTTTGGAATAAGATCAGCCCGGCGTTGATATTGCGTCTGAACCTGTGCCCATTTTTCCTGTACGTTCGTATCGGTCTGAACCAGTCCATTGTAGGAACTACAGCCGTACATGCCCAGAATAAGGGCGATAACCACCACAATAATTAATGTCTTAGACATGGTTTGATAGAATGCAAAAGGTTATTATTGAAATCAAAGTTGGCAAAACTCGTTAATTTGCCAACGTAAAACTACGGCAGCGGTGTTTTTCTGCCTTTGCGCCGGTCTTTGTATGGATGATTGGTATGGCCCTTTATAAGCTAGACAACATATAATTGTCACCGTCTTATGTTTATCGATCATATAGTCTAAACTAAATGAATCTTGATTTGATTGGAAAAACCGCCCTCGTTGGTGGTAGTACGCAGGGGATTGGCCGGGCTACGGCTGTGGAACTCGCTCTGCTGGGGGCCAATGTGGTACTAATAGCCCGCAATGAACAAACACTTAAAACGACACTGGCCAATTTAGATACGACGAAAGGGCAGACTCATCACTACGTAGTGGCCGATTTTAGTCAACCGGGCGCCGTTCTGAAAGCAATTTCAGCGCACCTAGCCCAATTTCCGGACGTACACATCCTCATCAATAATACAGGTGGGCCATCGGGTGGACCGTTGATTGAAGCGAAACCGGAGGAGTTTGTCCAAACGTTTCATAATCACTTACTCAATAATCAGGCGTTAGTCCAGGTGGTTTTTCCGTTTATGAAGCAGGCAGGTTATGGACGGATTGTCAATATTATTTCAACTTCTGTAAAACAGCCGATTGTGGGTTTGGGTGTATCCAATACGATTCGGGGTGCTGTTGCGCAATGGGCAAAAACCTTGTCACTCGAAATTGCCCGTTTCGGCATTACGGTCAATAACGTATTGCCGGGCAATACACGAACGGCTCGTTTAGAGACGATGCTGGACATTCGTGCAAAGACATCGGGAAAGACAGAGGAAGAGATCGAGAAACAAATGGAAAGCGAAATTCCAACGGGCCGCTTTGCTACCTCTGAAGAAGTGGCCGCTGCCGTTGCTTTTCTGTGTACACCCGCAGCGGCATCCATCAACGGAATCAACGTTCCGGTCGACGGAGGGAAGACGGGAAGTTTGTAAAAGTCGTAACGGGGCCGCCCGTGCAGTCAGCAGCCGCTAATGTCAGTTACTAACAACTTAAAACTTCTATACCAAACTATTTTTAAACGCATAGGCTACCATGCCAGCGGTATTTTTGGTGCCCGTTTTTTCGAGAATTCGCAGCCGATGACCTTCAACAGTACGTGGACTAAGGAATATTTTTTCACTGATTTCATTGGTTGAAAGACCTTCACAAATAAGAATTAACACCTCTTTTTCGCGTTCAGAGAGGAGGATTTTACTATTGTAAAAACCATTAACCGGTTTATCAACTTTCGTTTTATTCGTCATCTTGCGAAGCATCGCTTTCGAAACAAATTCCGTCAGGTAAACGCCTTCGTCCATCACTTTCCGAATGGCCTTTTCCACTTCACCCGCTTCGGCATCTTTGAGGAGATAGCCACTGACGCCCTTTTCAAGCAGATGTAACACCATCCGGTCTTCATCATGCATGGTCAGCACAACGATTTTAATGAGCGGATAGTGCTCACGCATGTAGTCGGCGGTAGCGGTGCCGTCCATGACAGGCATTTGCAGATCGAGCAAGACAACATCGGGCATTTTGCGAGCAATTTTATCGATCAGTTCTTGTCCATTACCCGCTTCCAGAATTAACTCAAAATCGTGAATCTGCCCAAGAATGGTGGCCATACCGACACGAAATAACGTATGATCGTCGCAGAGAGCCAGTTTGATTTTTCGCATAGAGGAAGTAGAGTTTAAGCCAGATGCCTGTTAGTCGTTGACAACGACAATTGAGCAAACAAATTAACTCAATAAATCAACAGGCTGAGCATCATGCAGATGAACCTGCACATGAATCTGCGACCCACGGCCGGGTGCTACGTCGAACGTTACGTGTCCGTTCACTACGTTCAGGCGGCTTTCGATGGTGCGCAAGCCCAGGCCACCCTGGCGATTTTCCATAATCGCATCAAAATCGAATCCTACTCCATCGTCCACTACTGACAAACGTATCTCATTATCAAGGCAAAGTAGTTGGACAGCAATATGCGTGGCGCGGGCGTGTTTAATGGCATTATTGACCAGTTCCTGCGCAATTCGGTAAAGCATTAGCTCCAATGCGGGAGGAATTTGAATGGCCGATTCGGGGTACGTCAATTGCACCTCCAATTCGCCATCATTAGCCCGGTCGATCAGTTCTTCGAGGGCAGCCAGTAATCCAAACCGTTCGAGCGTTGTAGGGACCAGATTACGGCTGATGCGTCGGACATTGGTCATGGTTTCATCAATCATAGACCGGGTTTTTTGAAACTCGAAACCTACCTGCACTTCACCACCCAATTTCCGCTCCAACTGATTCAAGCTCATCTTCGTAATCGACAGCATGGTGCCAATGCCGTCGTGCATATCTTCGGCGAGCCGTTTACGCTCTTCCTCTTGCCCCCGGAACGTGGCAGCCATGAGTTCACGTCGATGTTGTGCCTGTAGTTCCTTGAGCGATAACTGTTGCTTGGCTTGTTTTTGCTGGTAATAGGCCACGAAGATGATAATGAACACAGCCATCATCAACAACACGGCCGTACCGACGGCAATTACAAATCCAGAGTCCATCGACATTACAGGAACTTACAAATCAACCATAGTAAGGTAAAGTTGACAAATCTCGCTTTGAATGTCAATGATATACTTTTACGATTGAGCGAGTGGTAAACTTAAATAGTTTACGGTCAAACTCATAGTAAATTTTTCTGATCGTATTTACTTGTCCAGAGCCCGTAGGCAGAAAACAGACAGAATATGATAAATAGTATCTGGCTTGCATTCCAGTACTTATCAAATACCTCGGCAGGTACTTTGTTAATATCCTTGTACCAGTACTCACTAAAAAGCACGATAAAAAATGTTCCGGCCACATAGACAAGTAAGCCCGCGCTAAACCAAAATAATGTATGAAGTAATATATTTTTGACTCTAGTATCAGTCAGTATTTTATTAAAATATGATAAACAAAAAAATATGGCAAATAGGCGAAAAGATGACAAACTTACAGAAGAAACGCCGTCACTTTGATACGTCAGAAAGCTTGCTAGTGAGCTACTAATTGCTAAGCCCAGGGCTACCCAACGCCATTTATGAGATTTAAAACACGAAAACCCGATCCACAATAATAGCCACGTCTCAATGATAGTTTCAATATTCTGCAAATACAGATTGTTTTCTTTCAGAATAGATAACCATAATACGAAAGTTTCTTTTGTAAAATAGAAAAGAAAAAATACGATAATAAGTTTTGATGATAATGATAAATATTTGTGACGTATCAAACCGGAAATAATAGGAAGGCTACTACCTAAATGAGCAATAAAATCCAAAGGGTATTTTTCGCATAATAATAGTAGCCTTTCAAGCATAGAATTGATAACTAATTACTGTCCTCACAATGTTGCGGACATGTGTGTCCATCTCCCACAGAACCTCCCCCCCCATTATCGTCTTTCATTCCAGATTTGTCGGCATAAACAGGTAGATCTCGCCCTTTGGCATCAACCCCTGTCAACAGCACGCGGGGTACGAGTTGGCCCTTATCTTTGGCTGTAGGTTTACCATTGACATCTTCCCAACGTTTGGCATGATGAATACGTAAACCCACACAATCAGGATGATTAATCAGTTGTTTTACGTGGTCAAGACCAAAAAACTCTGAACGAACGTACTCGTCCGGTTTTAGGCCTGCCTCGTTCACTTTACGTTCGCGATAGGCGCCTGTCATGGTTTGGGTTTCAGTAGGGCTAAGAATACGGCCCGCGTCTTTTGTAAAAGCACTCATGTAGAAAATGATTATGGATTAAGTTTCAGTAAGGTTGTCCTGGAGATGGATATAATCGGAAAGCGGTGCCAAATTACAACAATCAACGTGGTATAGCAATCTGCATGAAAACCTATCAAATCAGCACAAGTGTCTATCTATTAATATTTTATGCAAAATTATTCCTTTATCAATACGTAGTTCTACGTAGTAAAATACGGGCTTTTGCCTGTTTAACTCTCGAGGTTCAAAATCAGGGTTTATGCGCTTAAGGGAGCAACTACAGGCAACCTACCTTTGTATCGTAGCTAATGACCGACTCAACGGAGTCAGGACGGGCAATGAAATTTCTCATAGGTTAGGTTTACAAAAAAACGCCGAAGCAGTTGCCTCGGCGTTTTTTTATGACCTGGGCCTTTCCAGGTTATATTGGTCTACTTCAGTATATTCAGCAAGTAGGCGCCGTAACCGCTTTTGATTAACGGTTGAGCGATAGTCTTGAGTTGATCAGCCGTGATAAACTTCATGCGGTAAGCGATCTCTTCAATACAGCCAATTTTCAATCCCTGACGCTCTTCAATGACGTGAACGAACTGACCAGCTTGTATCAACGATTCAAAGGTACCTGTGTCAAGCCAGGCCGTTCCCCGATCTAGTACGCCAACTTTCAGTTGACTACGTTCCAGATAGACCCGGTTTATATCCGTGATTTCCAATTCACCCCGAGGGGATGGTTTAATATTTTTGGCAATTTCTACTACGTCGTTGTCATAGAAATACAGACCGGGAACTGCATAGTTTGATTTGGGTTCATCTGGCTTTTCCTCAATGGACAGTACGTTAAACTGTTCATCAAATTCTACGACACCGTAGCGCTCGGGGTCATGTACCTGATAGGCATATACGACGCCACCTGTGGGATCATTATTCGCCTGAAGCAATTTCGATAAGCCCGAACCGTAGAAAATATTATCGCCCAGAACAAGGGCCACTTTGTCGTCACCGATAAATTCTTCGCCGATAATAAACGCCTGAGCCAATCCGTCGGGGCTGGGCTGAACGGCATAGCTAAACTGGCATCCGATACGTGTCCCATCTCCCAGAAGTTTCTCGAAATGCGGCAAATCGTGTGGTGTCGAGATAATAAGAATATCACGAATACCGGCCAGCATCAAAATCGACAGCGGATAGTAAATCATCGGTTTGTCATAAACCGGCATCAGCTGTTTTGAAACCGCCAGCGTAAGCGGATGAAGGCGCGTACCCGAACCTCCGGCAAGTATGATTCCTTTCATTTTTTAGCATGGGGCATGGGGCATAGGGCATAGGATAATAGGACTCCAGGCCCTATGCCCCACGCTCCAGGCCCCATGCTCTTTAACGATTTGCGTACATTCCTTTGTAGTAACTCTGGTAAGCGCCGGACGTAACGTTTTCCAGCCAGGTCTGATTGGCTAGAAACCAGTCAACTGTTTTTTCGAGGCCTTCCTCAAACTGAAGCGATGGCTGCCAGCCCAGTTCATTCATAATTTTGTTCGCATCGATGGCGTAGCGCAGATCGTGCCCGGCCCGGTCGGTAACGTACGTAATGAGTTGTGCCGATGTGCCTTCTGGCCGACCAAGTTTGCGGTCCATAATCTGGCACAATAAGTGAACGAGGTCAAGGTTTTTCCACTCGTTGAAACCACCTATGTTGTAGGTTTCACCCAGTTTACCTTTATGAAAAACGGCGTCGATGGCGCGGGCATGATCAACGACAAATAGCCAGTCACGAACATTTTCGCCTTTACCATAAACGGGCAAAGGCTTGTTGGTCTGAATATTATGAATCATCAGCGGAATCAACTTCTCAGGGAAGTGATTTGGGCCGTAGTTGTTCGAGCAGTTCGACAACACAACCGGCATTTTGTACGTATTGCCATACGCCCGCACAAAATGATCCGACGCGGCTTTAGAAGCCGAATAGGGCGACTGGGGATCATAGGCCGTTTCTTCAGTAAAGAAATCCTCCGGATTGTGTAGGGAGCCATACACCTCATCCGTCGAGACGTGATAGAATCGTTTACCGTCAAAGCCACCAGTGCTTACCCAGCTATTTTTAGCCGCATTGAGCAGATTGACCGTGCCTACTACGTTGGTCATCACAAACGACATGGGGTCGGTAATGGAGCGATCAACGTGCGACTCAGCCGCCAGGTGAATCACGCCATCAAAAGACAATTCAGCGAACATATCCTCCAGAAATTTCGCGTCGGTGATGTCGCCTTTAATGAATGTGTAGTTCGGTGCGTTTTCAATATCCGACAGATTAGCCAGATTACCCGCGTAGGTCAACGCATCCAGATTATATATTTGGTATTCAGGGTATTTCGTAACGAACAATCGTACTACGTGCGACCCAATGAACCCGGCACCGCCGGTAATAAGAAGTTTCATCTTAGTTAAGTTTTCAGCTTTTGGCTTACGGTTTACGATATTACGGAATATAGTTTCAGATACCCAAATGTCATAAACTAAAAACCGCAAACCCGTTTATTTAATTTTCTGCTGCCAGCGCCACGCATCCCGCAGTGATTCCCCTAAGGAACGGCGGGCTGTCCAGCCTAATTCCTGGTTTGCTTTCGTAACATCGGCATATACCTGTTCAACGTCACCAGGTCGACGTGGGCCGATCACATAGTTCACCTTAACACCTGTTTCCTGCTCAAACGTTTTTATGACGTTCAGAACCGTTTCACCCCGACCCGTACCAATATTAATGACATCGTATGAGTAGCCCGTCGTTGCTTCGCTGAGCTTCTTCAACGCCTGTACGTGTGCATCTGCCAGATCCATTACATCAATATAATCTCGAATACAGGTTCCATCCGGCGTATTATAGTCGTTGCCATATACGGTAAGGCTGGTACGGATACCGGCAGCTGTCTGCGTAATAAACGGCACCAGGTTTGCCGGAACGCCCAATGGTAATTCGCCGATTTCTGCTGATGGATGGGCACCAATCGGGTTGAAATAACGTAGCGCCATTGCGTTTACGGGAATCTGTGCCCGCACGGCATCACGAATGATGTCCTCGCCGATAGCCTTCGTATTGCCATAGGGCGATTGCGCTGGCAGCCGGGGCGTCTGTTCCGTTACCGGTAGATGTTCTGGCTGGCCATACACGGTGCAGGACGACGAGAATACAAGATTAGAGACCTTATATTTCGGCATCAACTCCAGCAACAGTAAAAGCGAGTCGAGATTGTTGCGATAATATTTCAGCGGTTGTGCTACCGATTCGCCAACGGCTTTGTAGGCGGCAAAATGAATAACGCCCACGGGAGCTTCCCGACTGAAGATATCTTCCATAGCCGCAGCATCATTGCAATTGACCGAATAACACGTGACATCGCGTCCCAGAATGGCACGCAATCCATCGAGAGCAGAGCGTTCTGAGTTCGAAAAATCATCAACGATTATCGGTTCAAAACCAGCGTTAACCAACGAAACAACTGTGTGTGAGCCAATGAAACCAGCACCACCAGTAACCAGAATTTTAGGGGAATTGCCTGAGGTAGTCAAATCGTTATTTATAAAGATTTTGTTGCTACTTTAGCATAGCGAGTCATAAAACCAGACAAAAGTAGTATATTCATAAGGTTTCCGAAAACTGTTTTTATTCTAGGGTCATCCAGCAAAGCGGTACAAACGAATGAATGACAACCAATTGAAAGCTCTTATCTCGCTCTTAGACGACGACGATCGGGAAGTTGTTGAACACGTCGAACAGCAAATTCGGCAAATGGGCGGGCAAATGATCCCGTTTTTAGAGTCAGAATGGGAAGGAAGTTTTAACCCCGAACTTCAGAAACGTATCGAAGAAATCATTCACGATCTTCAGTACGAATCAGTGCTGGATCGGATGCGCGACTGGAAAAACGGGGGCGGAATGGATCTCCTCGAAGGACTATGGATCGTGGCAACGTATCAATACCCCGATCTTTCACTAGCCAAGTTAAGACAAGACGTAGAGCAGTTATACTACGATGCCTGGGTCGACTTTAAACCCGACATGCACCCCGATGAGCAGATCAAGGCGATGAACAGCGCATTTTTTTCAAAATTAAAATTTGCGCCAAACACCAAGCATTTTCACTCGCCCGCTAACTCAATGATCAACCAGGTACTCGAATCGCGACGGGGAAATCCGATCACGCTTTGTATCCTCTATATGCTCATAGCCAAGCGATTGAACTTACCTGTTTACGGAGTCAACCTACCAAATCTGTTCGTTCTTACCTACAAGAACAGCAGTGGTGTTCAGTTTTACATCAACGTATTCAACCGTGGATTGGTGTTTACGACTAAGGACATTGACCAGTATATTGATCAACTGAATATTAAACGGTTAGAAACATTCTATCAACCCTGCACCAACGCCGACATCGTTCGCCGGGTACTACGTAACCTGACGCTGGCCTTCGAGAAAAACGGCGATACGGAGCGGGTTCGGGAGGTTGAGCAAATTCTCAATGCCGTTCGGGACGATGGCGATGGATTGCCATTGTCTGATTATACCCAACGGTAAAAAAGTCGTAAGTCGTAAGTCGTAAGTCGTAAGTCGTAAGTCGTAAGTCGTAAGTCGTAAGTCAGTGGCCGCCACAGTCAGTTACTGACGACTATTGACTTACGACTTACGACTTTTTTCAATACGCCACCGCCAGCAAACCGGGACCGGCCTGAAAACAGCGAATTATTAATTTTTCTTCGTGATCGGGCAGATGAACGTGACCGACGAGTTGGCTCTGTCCATCCGCAAATGGTTCTACATGCAAATGGTCCCGAAAGGTGAGCTGGCGTTTTCCGTAAAGTTTGTACAGGGCTTCTTTCGCACACCAATAAACCGCCAATCGGTTCGGATCACCGGCTGCGTGGGTAATTTCGTCATCGGATAAAACCCTTGGTACCACACGCCGGAATTGTTCCCGAATTGGCTCAATATCAATACCAACCGGTCGTGACCGATGCAGTACCACGGCCGCCCAGCCCGTGGTGTGTGACAATGAAATGTGCCAGGGTGAGTTAATCAGATGCGGTTTCCCGAATTCATCTTTCCGTAGACCAGCGTAGTTTATACCCTGCGCTTCGATCAATTGACGGATAGCCACCCGACAAGCTAACCATTCGATACGTTGGCCCGCATGACTGATACTCGCTAAATCTTCCTGTTCCGAAACCGTTAGCAGAAGACGAGCCTGAAGGGTTGGTTCGTCTTCCGTAATGGGCCGAAGTATGGCAAGGCACTCATTGTTTGTATCTATCTGGAAAGTCACAAACCAAAGTTCGAGAAAAAGAAAGGTTTAACGACCTTTGACATTCAATTTGTTTGTCATTGGGCTGTGATTATTGAAAAAATTGATACGTTCGGGGGTCATCGGGACTGTGTTTACACGTTAGAGACTGGTTTGCAATCCAATCAGTTTTTTTCGGCGGGTGCCGATGGATTGATCGTACGCTGGCGTCTCGACCGACCTGACCTGGGCGAGTTAGTAGCCAATATACCAGCCTCAGTGTATGCATTGGCCTTGCATCCGGTTAGTGGGTTACTGTGGGTTGGCCAGAATTATGAAGGTATTCACCTGATTGATACGCTTAACAAACAGGAAGTTGGTTCGCTGAAACTCACTTCGGCCGCTATCTTCGACATCAAATTTTACAAAAATGATGCGTTTATAGCGTTATCAGACGGGGTCGTTGCCGTGTTAGATGCTGAGCAAATGGCCGCAAAAAAATACCTCAAGGCATCAGATCAATCGGCACGATGCCTAGCCATAAATCCGGTAGAGCGCGAACTGGCCGTTGGCTATAGCGACAAGTCGATACGTATTTTCGATCTAACGACATACGACCTCAAACGCGTGATTCCGGCGCATACAAATTCAGTCTTTACGCTAGCTTACTCACCAGATTTTCGATTCCTGCTCTCAGCCGGGCGCGATGCCCATCTAAAGGTTTGGAACGTAGAGAAGAATTATGACCTGCAAAACGACATAGTAGCGCATCTTTTTGCCATTAATCACTTAACATTCAGCCCCGACGGCCATTTAGTAGCTACAGCCAGCATGGACAAATCGATCAAGATATGGGACGCTGATACGTACCGCCTGTTGAAAGTTGTCGACCGGGCACGTCATGCTGGCCACGGTACGTCGGTCAACAAATTATTGTGGACAGACTACCATCAGGAGCTTCTCTCAGCCAGTGATGACCGAACGATCTCGGTGTGGAAAATAAGCCAATAACTATCGTTTGAGTAGGATTTGCCGGTTTTTCCTTCTATTTCTTGTAAAATCCGTATTATGCATGTTATTTCACCATTATCTGCTAGTCAGTAACTCATTATAATCCTAAGCGCACCCATGAAAATTACGCCTATCGAAATCCGGCAGCATGCATTTGAGAAAGGGTTACGCGGCTACAGAGCCGAAGATGTCGATGCATTTCTGTCTTCGTTGTCTGAGGAATGGGAGAAACAAACCAGTGACTTTAAAATGTTGAAAATGCAACTTGAACTAGCAGAGAAAGAGCTGGGGAAACTGAAAGAAGTAGAAATGACCTTGTTTCGTACACTTAAAACTGCCGAAGACACTAGTACTCAAATTACCGATCAGGCCAATAAAGCTGGTGAAAAATACATCAGCGAAGCACGACAGAAAGCCGATGAAATGCTGGCTGATGCCCGTAAACGCTCGGCATTAATGGTTCAGGATGCTGAGAATCAGGCTCACTACTTAAAAGATAATATTTTGAATGATCTGAAGTCGTTAGAACATGACTTCAAGGCCTTAGAAAGTTATAAGGAGAATCTATCCGTCCAGATTCGCACACTTGCCAGTAATGCCATTGATAGTGTGGAGCGCTTCGAGAAGAAATTCGCTAAACAAAATTTAAAGGGAAAAATAGACGAAGTCGCTACGCAGATCACAGAAGAGTTGAAGGAGACCGACGTTAAAAAGCAAGCGCCTGTTGAAGCCGCTACCGAGGTAAGATCCGAATCAGTTATAGCCACAAATCCAGTTGCCGATCTACCTTCGTTAGCTGACCGCACCATGGCAATTCCGGAAGCCATTCCAGTCGATGAATCCATGGTCGCAAAACTTGAAGAAGCCATTAAGTCGGAGACTAGTCAGCCACAAACCGAAGCAGTTCGGGAAGTAGCGCCCGTTGCCGAAGCAGCAACTGTTGACAAGCAAATTGTTCCTGATTCAACAATAGTCACTACGCCCGGGCCAAAGCCAGACGAACTGAAAGAAGCAGCGCAACCTAATAGAAGCGGCTCATTTTTCGATCAGATCTAGGTAATGCGGGTGGAAACCCGCTGAAAAGAAGCGGGTTTCCACCCGCATTACTCATTATTTATGGGAACAATTGCCTTAGAAGGGCTGGAGTTTTTCTCCTATCATGGCTTTTATGACGAAGAGCAGAAAATGGGCAATAAATATTCGGTGGATATTGTCGTAACGGCAGATTTCTCCGAAGCCGCCCGTCGCGATCGCCTGAGTGCAACCGTTAATTATGCAGATTTGTATCAGATTACGGCCAAAGTCATGCAGCAGTCTGCTCGATTGCTTGAGCATATAGCCCACCAGATCATTCAGAATATACGCGCCCAATATCCTGATCTCCAATCCGTTGAAGTAAGCGTTTCGAAATTCAATCCACCAATTGGGGGCGTTTGCCATCGGGCAAAAATTACCCTAAAAGAGTAAACGTAACGCGGGCGGAAGCCCGTTTAGTAAGAGAATTTCTACTAAACGGGCTTCCGCCCGCGTTACGTTTACTTTTATACCGCCTGCTGCAAGCCCGCAAATGAAATGGACATATGCGAAGCATCGTATATACACTGTCCATTGCGGATCAGTAGCACTTGAGGGGACTCGTGTTCGACACCAAATTCACTTTCGATTTTTCTCGAAATGGGCCGATTTGCCAACAAGTCCAGATAGTACGGTTTCACGCCCAGTTGGTCGCTCCAGTTGCGTTCCATCCGGCTAAGAGCCATTGCACTAATAGAGCAGCTTGTGCTATGCTTAAAAATCAGCACCGGCTGTCTCGCCGACTCTTCTTTAATAGCATCCAGTTGAGCGTCGCTCGTGAGTTTGTTCCAGTTCATTGTAACAACATACATTCTGTTGACGTAAAATCATTTTTCACGCTGAAAAGTTCGTCAGTTTTCGGGCGTGTATCGTAGCTTTTCCGCCATTTCTGGAGAGATAGATTCAGAATACATACCGTAGGCATCAACCAACACACCTTTATTGCCGTTTTTAGCTTCAATAGCATATACTACGGCCTCATCGCCGGGATCAGTCATCCCTTCAAACCGGTATACCTCAACAATATCGAAATCGGCAGGATGCAGTTCAACGTTATCGGGTTGACAATGCAGGCGATCCGACTTAAGGTTATAATCCTGAACAAAGCCTTGTTTTCGGAGCCCTTCAATAGCTTCGGTGAGTGTATCGTAGGTGTTCATGAACGGGGGAGTTTGATAATAGAGTTTGTAACTTTGTATCTATAATTAATAATAACCAAACGCTCATTCGCTTGTTTGCGGGATTCTATAACACAGGTATTTTCACGTTTCAATTCCTGCTGCGGCTGGTGGCTCCATTTAATCGTAAAGCCCGACAATGGGTCGATGGCCGGCAGGATTGGCAAGCCCATCTGTCGGCAAAACTCGCCAAAAATTCAGGAAATCCAATTGCCTGGTTTCACGCGGCTTCGTTAGGCGAATTTGAGCAGGGACGACCTGTAATCGAAGCCTTCCGGGCGCAATATCCCCGCTATAAAATCCTGCTGACTTTTTTTTCGCCTTCGGGTTATGAAGTACAGAAAAATTACAACGGAGCCGATTATATCGTTTACCTACCCGCCGATACGCCCGATAATGCCCAACAGTTTGTTGCCTCAGTCAAGCCAAAAATTGCGTTTTTTATTAAGTACGAATTTTGGTACAACTACCTCCATGAATTAAAATCAGCCAACGTAGCGATCATCTCATTTTCAGCCATTTTCCGACCAAGCCAGCTTTTTTTCAAGCCCTGGGGCTCCTTCTACCGCAATATGCTACGTTATTTCGATCACATTCTGGTGCAGAATCAGGAGTCGATTGATCTACTGGCCAGTATCGGGATCACGAATGTTATTAAGGCGGGCGATACGCGCTTCGACCGCGTATCCCAAGTGGCAGCCGCTAGAAAGGAAATTCCGCTGGCGGCTGCTTTCAAAAATGACCAGCTCGTTTTGGTTGTAGGCAGTGCGTGGCCCGAGGACATGAACGCATTGATTCCTTTCCTGAATACGTTTACTTCACCGCTTCGTATCATTGTTGCGCCACACGAAATTCATGACGATGAAATTGAACGCTGGCGAAGGCAGTTAACCAGACCTTCCGTACGCTTTTCGCAGGCAAACGAACCGGAGATACGTAACGCGGAAGTGCTTTTTATCGACAACGTCGGGATGCTTTCATCGCTCTATCAATACGGCGAATTTGCTTACATTGGTGGAGCATTCAAGCAGGGATTACATAACATTCTGGAAGCTGCTACGTTCGGGATGCCGTTGTTTTTTGGACCAGAGTATGCTACCTATCAGGAAGCCGTCGATTTGGTAAAAGAAGGTGCCGCTTTTCCGGTAAGCACGGTAGCCGAACTGACATCAGCATTCACAAAGCAGTATCTGGACCGATCGAAAGCGGCTCAGATTAGTCGTGATTACGTGCAGCGGAACATTGGCGCAACGGCTCAGGTTATGAAGGTTGTAGAACAAATAATGAGCTTGGCTTAAATTCACTCAATCGCTTATTCACTCATTGGCACACCAAGGCTTAATTATACGCTCCACAGGTTCCTGGTATGATATTCGCAATGCGGACGGTCATATTTTTCAGGGTCGACTGAAGGGGAAATTTAAAATTAAAGGGCTGAAATTCACGAATCCGATTGCCGTTGGTGATCGGGTGACGTTTGATGTGGAAGATGAAGTCGAAAATACGGCGATCATCACCGACATTGCTGCCCGCGAGAATTACATAATCCGACAATCGGTCCACAAAACAGCACAGGGGCATATTCTGGCCGCTAACCTCGATCAGGCGGTGTTGCTAGCCACACTTGCCATGCCACGTACGTCGCTGGGTTTTATTGACCGCTTTCTGGTTTCGGCCGAATCATTCCGCATTCCAACGACCCTTGTTTTCAACAAAGCCGATATTCTGAGCGATGAAGGCCTGGAGTTTCAGCAGGAAATCATAGAACTATACGAGCGCATTGGCTATCAGTGCTTATCAACTTCGGCGACTGATGGCGAAGGCGTGGATGCGTTCCGGAATTTGCTCGATCATAAAGTGACGCTGCTATCGGGACATTCGGGTGTTGGGAAATCATCTCTTGTGAACGCTATTTCTCCCGACCTGAACCTACGCACCAATGAGGTGTCTACGTTCGCCAATAAAGGCGTTCATACGACGACCTTCGCGGAGATGTTCGAATTGGCACCTGATACGTATATCATTGATACACCGGGCATTAAGGAGCTGGGATTGATGAATACGTCGAAAGAAGAAATTGGGCACTATTTTCCCGAAATGCGCGACCGACTGAATCAGTGTCGATTTAACAACTGCCTGCACCTCAACGAACCCGGCTGTGCTATAAAAGAAGCCGTCGCCCAGAACGAAATCGCTGAAAGTCGCTACATGAGTTACCTCAGCATGATGGATGGTGGGGATAATCGACGGTAGGTTAAAGATGTATGATATAGGGGGTATGATATATGCTTTAACGGGAGCAATCATATATCATACACCTTATATCATGCATCTTTTCAGTTTGTCATTGCGGCCAGTAAATCGGCCTGGGTGATGATGTGAACCTGCTCTTTTTCATCGCGGACGAGTAGTGCTTTGTTATCACGGTCGATTAACGACGACAAAGCATCGATGGTGTTATCCAGACCGACAAACTTGAACGGCTTATCCATTACGTCGCTAACCGGGTGATCTTTTACGCTTGGGTCCTCAATAAGTCGGTTTAATATTGTTGAGTCGGTCAGGCTGCCAACAATGTGGCTATTCTCATCTGTAACCGGGATCTGCGAAATACCGTAGCGATTCAATACGTGAATAGCCTGACTAATCGATACGCCCGAACCAATCGTTGTTAACTGCGAGTTCGATCCATCGCCCCGACCTGCTTTGTGATGGATAATGTCGCGGGCCGTTTTAAATGCCCGATCCTCCAGAAAGCCGTGGTCCTTCATCCACGTATCATTGTAAATCTTGGCCAGGTAGCGCGTGCCGTGATCAGGCAACAGAATAACCAGTACGTCATCGTCGGTTAGGTTATCTTTCGCCCACTCGAGCGCACCGTGTACAGCCGTGCCACACGACCAACCGACAAACAGGCCTTCTTCGCGGGATAACCGCCGGGCCATGATGGCGGCATCTTTGTCAGTGACTTTTATAAAGTGGTCAATTACGCTGAAATCCACGTTTTTGGGGAGAATATCTTCCCCAATACCCTCCGTTAAATACGGGTAAATTTCACCCTCATCGAACTGACCCGTTTCCTTGTACTTCTTAAATACAGAACCGTATGTATCCAGACCAATCGTAATTAGATCTGAACTTTGCTCCTTCAGGAATTTCGACGTACCGGAAATCGTACCGCCCGTTCCAACACCAGCCGCGAAATGTGTGATTTTACCATCGGTATCCCGCCAGATTTCAGGTCCGGTATTTTCGTAGTGAGCGGCCGTATTGGCGGGATTGTCGTACTGATTGGGATACAGCGAGTTCGGAATATCGCGGTTGAGTTTTTTCGCGACGGAATAATACGACCGTGGATCGTCGGGCGCTACGTTGGTGGGGCAAACGACCACCTCAGCACCAACCGCCCGCAGAATATCAATCTTCTCCTGCGACTGCTTATCGGCCATTGTGAAAATGCATTTGTAGCCTTTACCAATCGCGGCCAGCGCAAGCCCCATGCCGGTGTTTCCACTGGTGCCCTCGATAATGGTGCCGCCGGGTTTAAGAATACCCTGTGCTTCGGCATCCTCGATCATGCGGACAGCAATGCGATCTTTAACGGAGTTACCGGGATTGAAATACTCGACTTTCGCCAGCACGGTTCCCCGAATCCCCTTCGTGACTTTGTTGAGTTTCACCAGGGGCGTGTTGCCAATGGTGTCGATAATGGAATTATAATAGTTCATGGCGGTTACTGCCGGTTTTAGGCGATTCTGTGGCGCTTTGTTGTGTAATCTAGTAAAGTAAACGTCAGAATCAGGTAGTTCGTTTTAGCGACCGCTACGTTCCTGGATCGCTACCAGCCACTCAACAGTTCGTACTTCAATTCCAACCATTCATGGCACGTTTCAGGACATTCATACAAACTTCTGTTTATGAGACGTTTGTCGCGTCATACCTTTGACTCATTCTTCTTTTAGACCATAAACAAATACGAACAACCATGAAAACTCTAGCACAATCCTTACTTACCGCCCTACTCCTGAGCACGGCCACTTTGGTATCAACGGCCGCCACAACTGCCAAAAATCCTACAAATACAGCTATAACAGCCTCGTATAAAGTGGCTGTTTTCCCATCACCATCCGCGTCTAAACTGAATGTATATGTTGAGCGGGCGCCGGGCCAATTCATGCTTATTTCCCTAAAAACTCTCGATGGAGCCTTGTTAGGCAAACAGCTCGTCGGCAAAAAAGAGGGAAGCTTTCACTTCCAGTTCGATCTGAGCGATCTACAAGATGGCAAATACACGATTGAAGTAGCTTCTGGAAGCGACGTAACGGTTCACCCCATTACACTGTCTACCAAGACCCCTACGGCAGCAACTCGCACGCTCACACTGAACTAATCGAGTGAATTTACACGAAAACGCCACGGCCTCACGACCGTGGCGTTTTCGTGTTTATGGAAGTTTTATGAGTGGCTATACTGGTCAAGAAATTCTATTACCTGCTTGTGAAAATGGGCAAAGCTGCGGGATTGTTTAGCGAGTTTAGCAAAGTCGGCTTTGGTGCCCGCTTCACGAGCGACTTTTTCAATTCGCTGACGATCTGGATTCTTGTCAGCGTAAACTTTCCTTTTGATTTCGTCTTTTCCAGTTGATTCTAAGCTGTTGGCAGTTGCATTGTTCTGAACGTAGTGAATCCAGCAATCAATAGCCTGAATGGGAACGTACAGAATAATGTCTTTCTTGTAATACTTATACACTTTACCCATTTTCTCTTTCAACTCCTGAATACGTTTGTCATGCCGCTCCAGCGTAAAGTCTGGCTCATCTAGGTCAATACCAGCAATGAAAAGATCGCAAGGATTCTTATCATCAGCAAATGACCGGACGCATAAATTGGCAGCCTCCTGTAAGACTTTTGATACGCTAGGGTTCTTGGTTATAGGAATTTGTATTTTGGTTCTGACAATTTGTTCAATTAGAAGAGGTTTTTTTCTGATTTGGGGGTAATTGGCAATAATCCAATTCATATAAGCCGGAATAAACTGATACTCAGCAAACCCTTCACCAATCAATGTATATTTCAGTGTTTTACTCATGGAATTGCCGGAACTCCTCCTAACAGTCCATAAAGCCAGTTTTCGCTCAGATTAGTTGTCAAATCAATTTCATCAAGACCTAATTCACGATTGCGCTGGTTCGTTGGCTCGATGATGTCCTTTTGGAGATTTCTTACATACGTAGCGCCTTCCTCATCTTTATCAAAAACAAAGACAGCTTCAGGACGGGTTGCGAAATCATCCAATACGTGCTCGTTATGGCTCGTGAGGATAATCTGAACGTCTTTCTCATCAGCTAACCGAAAAATAAAGTCCATTACTTCCCTTATTCGGCGTGGATGAATGCCGCGTTCCGGCTCTTCAAGAAGAAGTAATTTGGGTGGGGTGGGTTGATTGATAATGCAGAGAAGAGCGAGGAAGTAAAGAACTCCTTCTGACACTTCATCTGCCCAATAACCATTATCTTCTTTATCAAAAAATCGTAGTCCAAGTAAGCTGTCTGTGCCAACTTTTACTGGTGGAAGCGTAAAGTAGGCAATTTCAGGAATACATTTCGAGAAGTCTTCCTTGATTTGCCGAGCATAAGTGTTTCTAAAATTGTTGTCAACATAATAGAAAAAAGCAATAAGATTAGAACAATCAGCAAGCAATTGTATTTGGTCTGCGGATAACTTGACTTGTTGAACAAGCTTAGTCGGATCAGGGCGAAAAATTTTGGTTTGTTTGAAATCAAAAAACTCTCTCCTATGACCACTAAGTGTCTCAATGTGTATTTTCCCACCATCTTTTTCCGCAAACCAATCTTCTATTTTAGTTTCTATTGTAATATAATCGTCACCACTTTTTATTCCGTAATACTGCTTATAATGATATACTTTATCTCTTAATTCAGTATATCTTTTTGCCATATAGCCTTCAGAATCGGGCCAAAACTCAAATTCGTAATTAATATTTACCCGTTTATGCTTGAAACTAACTGCTTCTAAAACTTCAATATTTTCAGAACCTATGCCGCCAATTGAGAAGCCTTCCAACGCCTTCAAAAAATTCGTCTTGCCTGAGTTGTTCGGGCCGATGAGCAAGTTGACTTTTTGAAGGTCGAGCGTTACGTCTTTTAGGCTCTTGAAGTTCTGGATGGAAACGCGCTTGAGCATGGTTGGGGAGCGGTTAGTGGCAATGGAAGCGCCGAGTCGCAAGTTAGGAATTTAGTTAGCCATTTGCGTGGCTCTCATCAGTACGGTATTGTCGGGGTCAATCACGACGGAAGCGGGTTTGGCGGCCAGTGGAATCGTGAAGGTTTGCGTTGGTCCAGTCATGGTCAGTCGAGCGCTACGTTGCACCTCACGGCCATTACTGCCCCGAATACTGAATGTGAGCGGAATCGTGAAGTATGCCCCGCTACGTTGGGCCTGTCGCACGTCGATCACCAGGGCTTTTTTGGCAGCATCGTAGCGAGAACCCCAAACGACGTCGGGAAAGCCGGGTTGGGAAAGCCATTGCTGGAAAAACTGTCCCAGTTTCTTACCCGATATGCTTTCCATTACAGCCTGAAAATCGCTGCTTTGAGCGTTGGCGTTGCGGAATTTCTCGTAATACGCCCGGATACCTTTCCAGAAAATCTCGTCGCCAAGTTCATGACGTAGCATATGCAATACCCAGCCACCTTTCTGATACGAATTCGGATTCAGCAAATCCATCAAGTTTGTTGTTGTCGAGTCAATAACGGTGCTTTTGGGCTTAAGCGCTACGTAGCGAAAAATCTGGTTTTTGTTCTGGTTAAGCACCGCATTGAGCGTATCTCGGCCATAGGCGTGTTCGAGATAAAGGGCCGAAAAATACGTAGCGAACCCCTCACTCAGCCACAGTTGCGACCAGTCGGTTTCGGTTGCTGAATTGCCGAACCACTGGTGGGCAATTTCATGCGCCAGCAACGCTTCTACGTCCGAATCTTTCTTGCCGACAATAATCTTTTCATCATAAAAAATGCAACTGGCGTTTTCCATGCCGCCAAAAATCGTTGTCGACTGAACGTTAGCCAGTTTCTCGTAAGAATAAGGACCAATTTTATCGATGAAGTATTGTAAAATCGTTTTGGCCGGACGATAGTCAATAAAGCCTTTCTTGCTGTCTTCCGGATAAAGCCAGCTTTGCACCGGCACACCGCTCACCGCACCGACCTCGTCGACCGCAAAGTGAGCCGCACCAATCACCATCACTTTCGTTGGAATAGGCGTATTTTCCTGCCAGCGCGTTAGCTTCCGGCCGTTCGGCAAATTACTGTCGCCTAACAATTTACCATTTGCAATGACGCGATACGTAGCGGGCGCATTGACAGTGAATGAACAAGTGGCTTTATCGGATGGGTGGTCCACGACGGGCAAATAATTCCGGGCGTTGTTGGGCCAGTTATCCCCAAAAAATGTGCGCTCCCCAAACTTATTCTGGCTTATAATCAATCCTTTGGCTGGTGTGCCCTCATACCGAATCACGACTTCTGTAGGCTGGCCGGGAGCTGGTGGCAGGTTGATAAATACCCGATCGTTTCGTTGGCTGAACGGTGTGGTTTTCCCATCGATCAGGCTCACCGAGCGCACGTTCATACCCGTTTTTGCGGAATCACCTTTGGGACTAATCAAATCAAACCAGACGGTTTGCCGATCATCAGCGCGGACAAAGCGAATGGTGGCTTCACCCCGAATCTGGTTGGTCGAGTCACTTAACGTAAGCGAGAATGCATAATTCTGAACATCGACGCCGGGCTGGGTATATCGTGCTACGTTACTGGGTACTTGAGCATTGGCAACTGTCACGACTAAAACGAACAGCGCCATTAAGATTTTTTTGTTTCCTTCCGTCATTCTACTTTACTCCTTAATTTCCTGACACAGTTCAATTAATACGCCGTTTGTGGCTTTTGGATGCAGGAAACACACCAATTTATTGTCGGCTCCGCGTTTAGGAACCTCATTTAGTAACGTAAACCCTTCGGCTTTTAGCCGTTCCATTTCGGCCTCGATATTCTCTACCTCAAACGCTACGTGGTGAATACCTTCGCCTTTTTTCTCCAGAAACCTGGCGATGGGACTATCGGGATTGGTTGCTTCAAGAAGCTCTATTTTGGTCTGATTTACCCGAAAAAACGAAGTCGTTACGCCTTCCGATTCTACTGCCTCCGATTTATACGGCTGAATGTTCAGTAGTTTGGCAAATAGCTCGTTCGATGCGGCAATGTCGCGAACGGCAATTCCGATGTGTTCGACGTTTGTTAGCATAGGTGAGAGAAGAACTTTTCTGTTTGGCCGAAAGTTATAGAGAATAGCATTGATATGCGCCAATTACGACTCTATTACGACCATGGTTACTGTCTCAGAAATCGCTAAAAATAAAATTGTTGAACTCCGTCAGAAAGACGGTCTTACCGAAAATACGGCTATCCGTGTAGCTGTGGAAGGCGGAGGATGCTCAGGCTTGATGTATGATCTGCAATTCGACGCGACACAGCAGCCAACCGACCATCTCGTTGAAGATAAAGGCATTAAGATTCTGGTAGATCGCAAAAGCCTGTTATATCTGGCCGGTACCGAACTTGACTTTTCGGACGGTCTGAATGGTAAAGGTTTTCAGTTCAAAAACCCTAATGCAACGCGCACCTGCGGTTGCGGAGAAAGTTTTGCCGTCTGAAACCGGGATTTAGCTGATTTAGGGATTATTATGATTTTGTTTAGAAGCCGCTTCACATCAGAGCGGCTTCTTTGTTTTTAAACTTCATAGATTACCAGATATTTGTTAAACTCAACAAACAAAATCCTGCCAATCATTCAAAACATATAAATCCTGGTTCCAGATGCTAGCTAAACCCGTCAATCACTCGCGCACGACACTCACTGAGTTAATGATTCCGGCTTACGCCAATTTTGGAGGCCGGGTACACGGCGGTACGTTACTGTCACTAATGGACAAAGTTGCCTATGCCTGTGCAGCTAAACATGCGGGACAATATTGCGTAACGGTTTCGGTAGATAATGTTAATTTCCGGCAACCAGTTGAGGTGGGCGAGTTGGTTTCCCTGATGGCGTCAGTTAACTACGTTGGCCGGACATCACTGGTCGTGGGCATTAAAGTGATCGCCGAAAATGTGAAGTCCGGCAGTGTCAAGCATACGAACACCAGCTATTTTACGATGGTGGCAAAAGATGATGCCGATCGCCCAACTGAAGTGCCTCCCCTCCTGCTCGAAACCCCCGACGACGTTCGCCGTTTTCTGGAAGCCATGAAACGCAAAGAACTCCGCTCCTCTTTCAGTGAACACTTCGACAATGCCAAAACGCGCATGCTCCTAACCGAAAATATTGGCAAACTAACAAATGAACGCTGTCAACTAGCCGATGGCCTGGATCAAGATTTACAAGATTGAAATGACCAGCAAGATTCAATAATACCGATGGTTTAATCCTGTAAATCATTTAAACTCTGAGAATCCCGGTTTAGATTTCACCTCTAACAATCTTCGCGCCCGCCACCATATTGGCTAACTTTTGCTTTGCCGCCCAACGAGCCGTCTGACTTAACCCACAGTCGGGTGCTACGGCTAGTTTCTCGGCAGGAACATAGGGTAAGCACTTGCGGATACGTTCCGCTACATCCTCGGGCGTTTCTATATAATAGCTCTTAACATCGATCACGCCCACTGCTACGTCGAATTTTTCGGCAAAGCGTTCCAATAAATGCACTTCGCTGAAGTTCAGGATGGTCATTTCAGAGTGGAGTTCATCGACCGTCATATCCAGGAAATCGGGCAGCATGGGCGCGATACTCTTCTTGCCAACCGACCGCCCTTTATAATTACCAAAACAGAGATGCATGGACAGGCGGGTTTTTCCTACGCCGGGCGCCACTGTTCGGTTGAAAATATCGACAAACCGTTTTGTATCTTCACGATATGCATAGCAGGACATGGATGGTTCGTCGACACAGATCTCAGGAACACCCAGCGCAACCAGATCAGCGATTTCTTTATTGACCAATGGTAGAAGGGCTTCGGTTACGTCCCAGCGATCTTTGTAGAAACTACCGGGTAATAATCGACCACTAAGCGTATAAGGGCCTGGAATAGAAACCTTTAGCCCCTGCCCTTTGGGAGCCAGTCGCTTCAGACGAAGGTATTCTTCTACAACGCCTAATCCTTTAGGTGCCGTTAGAATTTCAACGATATTATGCTTGCCTCGCTGGTCATGCGCAGGAGGACCGAATCGGCGGAGTTCGGTTTCGTTATTCTGAATACCGTTAATGTACCCGTAAAACGATAAATTAAAGTCAAAACGGGTCTGTTCGCCGTCGGTAATGACATCTAATCCGGCATTAACCTGATCGTAAACGGATGCCACGACAGCATCTTCAATCATTTCATTGAGATCGGCCAGACCAAACTGGGCCAAATGCTGGCTGGAGAACTCAAGCCAGCCGGGAAACGGCATCGAACCAACAACGGTAGTTTTAATAGGAACGGGCTGCAAGGTATGAATGGTTTAGGAGTACTACTGAATCGAAATATTTATTCAATAGTACTCCTAAATTACTGATCAGAATGGCTTTTTTCCAATTAGTTTTTTCACGACTTCCTTCAGCAGAACTGGTAGCGTAAAATTGTGACTGACAGCATATTTAAATCCTCCAGTATTAATGGTTTCGATAGGTTTGCCGTTTTCACTGTGCTGCACTACCTTGCCGGTAGCGATATTAACAACATGACGGAGATTGAGGTTATTGGCGAACATATCGGAAAAGCGGGGCGAATAATACATGCAGCCCTCAAAATAGTAATGAGTTACCTGCGACCAGCGTGTTCGATTTTCGCCTTTAATGGGCATTCCACCATGTACCAGGTTCGATGACCAGATCAGCACATCGCCCTTCTGCAAATAAATTTCCTGGCGCTTATAGCCATTGGCTTCCATAAACTCTTCCATGAACTCCTCATAATGAGGGTATTCGGCATAGTTTTCTTCCGCTTCGATACCAATGTCGAAGTAATTGAATTCTTTTTGCCGATGCGAACGAGGATAATAAAATAGTGGCCCATTGTTCGTGTCGGTCTCTTCCATAGCTACCCAGACACCACACATGAACCGAGCGGGCGTGCTGCTGAAATGGATCGTATCGGAATGCGCCCGTTGCTGGGTACCAAATTTAAAATTTAGTGTCTGGAACGGAACCGGCTCGCGGTCATACAGTAGACGTAGTACGTCGAAAATTTGGGATTGGCTGGCTATATCCCGTACCGACGAATATTTTTTCCATAAATCCTGGTGGCGAGTGGGTTGTTCGCCTACCCGAGCCGGATACTCATGCTTGATTTCGTTCAGCGTACGATCGATCAACTCGTGACTTACGATCTGGCGTAGTACCAGAAAGCCTTCCCGATTATAGTGCGTAACCATTTCCCGTTGTTCGGGTGTCAGCTCTTTTTTCTGCAACAGGTCGTCAAAAAAGGGAGACTCGACCCACGGCAGATTCATTTTTGTGGCTACTGAGACGTTTTTCATTGAATTTTATAGAGAGTGCGAGGATACACTTACTGAAACAGACGTTGACGATAGGCATCAATGATCGTTCTGATTTTCAGCAATGTTAGCAAAAATCAGCTATACATTTCTTAAAAGCCAATCTTAATGGATTTTCTAGTCACATGGTCCCGAATTTTTCGTTAACGGTCAAATCGATACTCGAACCACAGCATATTTTCGATGCGATCGAACAGCGTAAATTCATTTTTCTCCAGCACTTTCTGCGACGCTACGTTCTCGGTCTCTGTATCGGCCACAACCCGCAAAACATCCGGTTGCTGCCCGGCCCACTGAACCAGCCCGGCGACCATTTCACTCATGTAACCCTTTCGTTGTAGAGCCGGATACGTACCGTAGCCAATCTCGACAGTACCGGTTTCATCGGGTTCACCCTTAAACTTGGCTTCAGCTACAAAGCACTGCTTCTCGCGATCAATGGCCATCCACATCGTGTGAAAAAGGGGATCATTAGCGGGGTCTTTCAAGCGCGGAATAGTAAAGTATGTCACGATGCTCACCATAGGTTCGACGACTTCCCGATGTTTTTTTTTCAAACCAAGCACCTGCTCCAATCGGTAGTTATCCGTCACGTAGAGTTGAAGCTGGTTGAGCGTCAAAGGAATGAGTGTTAGGCGGGCGGTTTCAATCATGTCCGTTTAATTATCAATCAGCTAGATCTGTCCCTCACTCACACTCCAGCCACCATCCACTGTCAACACCTGACCCGTGGCGAAGACCGAATAATCGGACATGAAATAAACAGCAGCGCCATCAAGATCATTGGGTTGACCGATACGTCCACCATCGAGCGGTTGCTTGGTTTTCGTGAACGCCATAATGGATTCATTTTGCGTAGCCCGTTGCGCCATCTGTGTTTCGACCAATGCCGGAGCCAGCACATTGACCCGAATGTTGTCATTAGCGTAGTAAGCCGCTACCGACTTCGTAAAGCCAATGACCGCCGATTTCATAGCTGCATAAGCATGCGTAGCAAAATACATGGGCGAAGGTCGCTCTCCCAGCACTGATCCCATATTTAGTATGGTTCCACCCCCACCCTGTGCCCGGAATGCCCGCACGGCGGCCTGGTTGGATAACATCAATGAGGTCAGATTGAGATTAACCGTATAGTTCCATCCATCGAGTGTAAGATCATGAAGGGGACCATCACCGAAGCGTCGACCGCTACCACCCGCTACGTGATACAGGCCATCAAAACCACCAAAAATCTGCTGACAAAGGGCAATGGCTTTGGGCGTAGTTTGCGGATCTGACGCATCACCCGACATGGCCAGTCCATTGCCGTCGAGTTGTTGTTCGGCAATCGTACAACTTTCGGAATTTCGCCCCACTACAACTACCTGCGCTCCTTCGCGCACAAACGCCAAGGCAGCCGACAAACCCATACCGGAAGTCCCACCGACCACAACAATTTTCTTAGAGGCTAACCACATGCTGGTGAACTGTATTTTACGATGCAAGAAACGAAATATTTTTCATGACGCGGGCAATGGTCGCTACCCGCGTTTTACTATGGTCACACCAAATCCCGCTCAATAATTTTTCCACTGACTTTCTCTTTCAGGATCACCTTGTTCCGGCCGTCGTGGGTCATTTCCTGCTTGATTAAGTAATGATCCGCGTCGTACTCAACGAGCGTAGACTCCGGTTTCAGTCCTTCCTGTCCACGCCAGACGGGCAAATTCACTTTCTCCCATTGCTTGGTTTCAGCGGATTTATAGGCGGCATCCAGCACGGCATTCACTACGTAGCCGTCGTAGAAAGTTTCGGCAGGCGCGCGGCCTTCTTCCTGCGATTTGAACATGTCGGTAAACATATGATTGTAGCCCAGATCGTTAACTTCATCGCCAACGGGAAATAGCCAGCCGGTGTTGGATTCAGCCTTTTCTGCTACGTAGTCTGCGCCTTTACCAGTCGTAAACATCTCGAAACCCGTCCGCAGGAAGTTGTTGATCCAGATTGTGCCTTCGGTACCCATGACCTCGTCGCGCAGGTCCATACCTCCGCGAAATGTCCAGCTCACTTCAAACTGTCCGATAGCGCCGTTTTCGTATTTTACCAGCGCAATTGCGTGATCTTCAGCATCAATGGGTTTCACCTGGGTGGCGGCCCAGCACATAACCTCAACCGGCTTTACGTCTTTACCAATAAAATTTCGGGCAATCTCGACGCAATGGCAACCTAAAT
This sequence comes from Spirosoma endophyticum, assembly GCF_900112365.1. Lineage (GTDB taxonomy): Bacteria > Bacteroidota > Bacteroidia > Cytophagales > Spirosomataceae > Spirosoma > Spirosoma endophyticum. Next base: position 215,965 of record NZ_FOLQ01000005.1, read on the forward strand.
CGAGCATACAGCCGCCCCCGGCCTGCGCTTTGTCCCAGAACCAGTCGGAGTGTGGTCCTGGATGCGTCTCGCGCGATTTTGCCCATAGAATTCGGCCCAGCGCACCATTTTTCACACTTTCCAGTGATTTTAAAAACTTCGGCGTATAACAAAGATCTTCGAGATAACCAGCGAAGATGCCTGCTTCTTCAACCGTTCTCATCATTCGCAAGGCTTCCTCTCCCGTACGTCCAAGCGGTTTTGTGCACACAACCGATTTCTTGTGTTTCGCACATAAGTTGACAGCCGTTTCGTGAATGTTGTTGGGTAGCGCGATGCAGACCATATCTACGTCGGGGTGCGCAATTACGTCTTCCATATTGGTCGACGAAAAGTCGCAACCGTAGTCGAGGGCAAACTTTTGGGCGGTTTCTTCCCGGCGGGCATAAATGGCCACGACCTTGTCGCGGCTACGTTGGCCGTGGATGGATTCGGCGTAGAAGCGACCAATGAAGCCGCCACCAAGCATAGCAATACGTTGCATAAAATAGGGGTTCAGGTAAAAGGTTAATCTGTACTTTCGCACAAGTAAACGTAGAGAACGCCCACCGATTATTTTTACATATGCCCAATTTTTTTGACATCCATTCTATTTTCTTTACCGTATGGGATTACTCCATGAGTTACCTGGAGTTCTTCGGTGTTGTTAGCGGTTCGATAGCTACGTGGCTGGCTGCACGGGCCAATGTCTGGAGCTGGCCTATTGGCGCGGCCAGCGTCTTGTTGTTTTTCTTTCTTTTCTGTCAGATTCAGCTCTATCCAGACATGTTTCTACAGGTGTTTTTTTTCATCACAAACCTGCAAGGCTGGTGGCGTTGGACACACCCAAAAGCGCAGGAAGCCGATCAGCACAACGAACTACGTATCACCCGGCTCATTGGACGACCGCTTGTTATGGTTCTCCTGGGGGGCGTGGTTGCTACAGGAATATTAGGTGCTTTCGCACAGAACCTACATACCTGGTTCCCCGTGATGTTTAGTCAACCCAGTGCCTTCCCGTATCTGGATTCTTTTACGACCGTCATGAGTATCATCGGTACGTTTATGATGATTCAGAAAAAGTTGGAATGCTGGTGGATATGGCTACTCGTGGATATCATCAGCACCTATATGTATTTCACTAAAGGCGTTAAATTAGTCGGTATTGAATATGCAATCTTCTGCCTGATTGCCTTTCAGGGCGCCTGGCACTGGACGAAGGAATACCGTAGCTACAAGTCAATTACCCCAGCATGACGACAGGTCTGGTTTTTGGCAAGTTTATGCCGGTTCATCAAGGGCATCTGGCGTTGATTGAATTTGCCAGAAAACAATGCGACCAACTCATTGTATCGATGAGTGTTACGCCCGAAGACCCGATTTCGCCCGAATTACGGCTTCGCTGGCTAACGGAATTACTGGCTTCCTATCCAACCATTGAGGTTGTAGCCGAAGCCGACGATTTTCACGATCCAACCTTGCCACTCTGGGAAGCCACTAAACTATGGGCAGCCTTTATCAAGCGCCGGTTTCCAGACGTAAGCGTTTTTTTCTCCTCTGAAGGATATGCCATTCCGCTGGCTCACCACTCCGGCCTGCGGCACGTAGCGTTTGATCCGAACCGTCAGCAAGTTCCTATTTCAGCTACGTTAATTCGGAATAAGCCATTTCGCTTTTGGGATTATATTCCTGACGTAGTGCGGCCCTATTTTGTCAAAAAAATATGTTTGTACGGACCAGAGAGCGTTGGCAAGACGACCTTGGCGCGCCAGTTAGCGATCGAATTCAAGACTATTTATGTACCGGAAATGGCCCGCGAAATACTTACGTCCAACGACATTACAGCCGATGATATTATCAAAATCGGCCATGCACAGACGGAAGCAGTTTTGAGGGCACAGCGCGTTGCCAATCGTATTTTGTTCTGCGATACAGACGTAATTACTACCCAGATTTATTCGGAAATTTATCTTCACTACGTTCCGCCAGTGCTCTATGAGCTGGAAAAGAAAATTCAGTATGATGCTTACATATTACTAGATATCGACGTTCCGTGGGTAGCGGATAACCTGCGTGATTTTGGCCATCAACGGACTGAAATGCTGGTTCGTTTCCGGGATGAGCTTACTAGACGAAAATTAGCCTACACACTTATAAGTAACTCATAATCAAAGCGATTCCTGGCACTCAAGCAAATCACTAATCAGTTATTGGTATAGGGCACATACCATTTAGTAAATAAAACATCGTTTTGTATAAATAACTATAAAACAAGATACATTAATTAGAATTATATGAAGAATATAAGCAATTAACCTACTGATAATTATGACTTTATTTATTTTGTTATATAATTTTGCAGAAGGAACCAAACAATCAATTTATATGGCAGTTGCCAAACAATTTCTCAAAAGCAAGCCTCTTGCAAAAGTAACGTTTGAGTTGTCGGCAGAAGCCGTCAATGGGGCAAAAACGGTCGCTCTGGCCGGTGATTTCAACGGTTGGGATCCCTCCGCCCAAGCCCTGAAAAAGCAGAAAGATGGTTCGTACAAAACTACGGTTGAATTAGCTGTTGGTGCCGAGTACCAATATCGCTACGTGCTGGATGGCACGACATGGACAAATGATTGGGCTGCTGACAAATACGTAGCCAGCGGTGTAGCCGGTGAAGAGAACTCAGTTGTTGTTCTCTAAAAAAGAAATTAGGGTAAACGAAAAAGGGTAAATAGATCGATACGTATCGATCTATTTACCCTTTTTCGTTTAGTTACGTATTGCCTACACCGTAAAACTGTCCGACTCAACGTAGGCTTTGATCAGCGCTACTTCGCCTTCGGTTCCCTTCTGCGACTTGCCGTGTTCCATACCGAAGATGAACTCTTTGTTTTCAGCTTTCTGTTTCTGGTAAATGTGTTTAAACACATTTTTATAATTAATCTCACCCGTTGTGGGCTCATTGCGTCCGGGATTGTCACCAATCTGGAAGTAACCGATCTCACTCCAGCACCAGTCGATATGCGGAATAATATGGCCTTCGTTCTTCTGCATATGGTAAATGTCGAACAGGATCTTACACGACGGGCTATTGACAGCCCGGCAGATCTCATACGTCTGATCAGACGTCCGCAGAAATAGATTTGGCGTATCGCTGAGTGGCTCCAGTACCATAGTCAACCCTCCCTGAGCCAGAATGTCAGCGCCCCGGCGCAAGGCATCAATGACATGCCCCGTCTGAATACCAATGGGCAAATTACGTTCAAAATCGCCGGGCACAACGGTCGTAAATTTGGCGTTGACACGCTTGCCCGTTTCAACAGCTTTCTTGCATCCGTTCAGGAATATGTCTACAAATTCGGGCTTTCCAGCCGCGAGTGTATTCTGACTATTTCCCCCTTTATCGAGCACAAAAACACCCATTACCATATTCAGGCGGGTCATTTCTTTGGCTATTTTCTCCTGTGTAGCCGCATCGCGCCCCATCATGCCATTGTCTTCAAGGGCCGTAAAGCCCATGTCGGCCATGAACTTAAGTTGATCAATGAGGTCTTTACCTGCGCTGTTTTCAAACATGCCAAAGTGGGGAGCATATTTGAGCTTGAAGTTGTTTTTAGCCAAAAAATTCGGCTGTGAATGCCAGCTACTGGCTACTACGTCGCTCGAAACAGCGGCACCTGTCAGGCTTAAGCCAGCCGCTCCAAACGTTGATTTTACAAAGTTGCGTCGTTGCATAGTGATTGGGAATATCTAAACCGGGATTTATATGATTTTATTGACTGACTATGATTTTGCTTTCGCTGTAATATTGCTTTCGAAGAAAGCTCACTAACAAAATCAAGGTCAGTCAATAAAATCATATAAATCCCGGTTCTTATTTATTTTTTTTCAGGCTCGCCAGATACTCAACGAGGTCTACTAACTCCTGGGTACTCATGGATTCCTGCAAACCTGATGGCATCATGGATGGCTCGATCTGTTTCATCGACACTACGTCAGTCATTTTGTAATTCTGAACCACACCACCAGGAAATTTCATTTGTAGATCGGTTTCTGTTTTGCTGGAGACGATGCCGGTCATGGTACTGCCATCTTTAAACTTCACATCCCAACCCTCAAAACCGAAACTGATGCCGGCATCGGGGTGCAAAATGGCCAGATATTGCCCTTCCTTGGGCAACTTAGAGCCAATTTCCGACAGTTTCGGGCCAAAGTCCATACCTTCTCCGTTTACCTGGTGGCAGATAGAACAGTTATTCTTGAAAACTACTACGCCCCTTGTTGCGTCGCCAGTCATGTCCAGTAATTCATTCATGCCGGGCAGTTTTTTACCTTCGACACTTTGCGCGCCGTCTAAATAGCTGGCTGCTTGCAGGCGAACATTTTTGCGCCAATCACTGCTTACACCCTGTGCAGCCGCTTTCTTGTAATCGCCTTTGATAGCACCAGATTTAAGAAGGGCAAGCACTTCATTAGCTCCGTCCATGCTACCGCCCAACGAACGAGTCGCTTCTTTACGTAGCGCCGTTGGTCGCTTCTCGTCCAGAGCGACTGTTTTCAATATGTCAATGGATTCCTTGTTTCCCACCCGACGCAAAGCAACCAGCATGTTTGTAGCGGCTTCGGCGTCTCCCGAAACGTCGGACCGCGCATCAATAACTTCCCAGACCATTGGTCCACCTTTTTGCTTCAGCAATTGTCGGGCAGCATCACGGCCTATACCGTCCATTGCCTTTTCTATCGCCAATTTTTTCAAATGCGCGTTTTCGGAAGCGGGTTCATAGCGTGTTACCAGTTCGATGTATTCGGGCGTTCCATATACTTCGTTCATGAGTTTGGTTAGGGCGGCCTGAGCTACCTGGTTCTGCTGAACGAAAGCTGGATCAAGGTGACGTAGCGCCAATTTCGTTACGTCTGTAGCATTGGTGTTAGCCTGTAAAATACCTAACAGAGCCGTCGATTTTTCGGTAGCGCCGGGGTTGAAATCAAACGCCCGGAAGTAACGTAGCCGCTGATTTACATCAACCGCCGGATCGCCCGCCAGCTTGGCCAGTGTGGGTATAGACTCCTTTGTCCGGGCGCGCCAGACGATATCACGACCACCTACATTGGCTAGTGGATCGTTATTCATCTGTTTCACCCAGGCTGTGTAATAGCTATCCCAGTTGCCATCGGCACCAATACCCAGTGCTTCCAGGTACCAGCGATCTTTTCCATCGTATTTACTGGCCAATTGAGCCCATAATGCTGGAGCATCTGGTGACGTATTACGACGTAGTGCAATGGCGCACTCGCGACGAACTTGTGGGTCTGGGTCGTTGACCAGTTGCTTCACGTAGGGAATAATGTCGGTTTTGAGTTCGCGGGCGGCCCGGAACCCCGCGATTCGGATATCTGAGTTAGTACTTTTCAGGGCTGTTTCGATATATTTTGATCCTTTGTCTAGTTTACTCAACAACCAGAGTGCGCGAGCCTGCATCCGGGGATTGTCGGAGGATTTGTAGAGTTTTGCCAATGACTTTTCGGCTTTTTTATCCAACTCGCGCAATTTAACCCAACCTGCATATCGGATGTCCATATTGGGGCTTTGCAGGGCTTCGATTGCCCCTTCTGTGGTTGAAACGTCCACTTTAGGCATCGTATACGGCGAATTTGGTGGTGCCACCCGATAAACACGACCTCGGTTCTGATCACCTGCCTGGTGGCCACCAACACCGGGATCATACCAGTCAGCAATAATCAGCGATCCATCGGGCGCTACACATACATCGGCAGGGCGGAACCACTGATCGCGGGCTCCTTCCAATACGTTTACAATTTCAGCTTTGTAACCTGCCCCATCCTTCTGCACTGGATAAGAACGTACTACGTTCGGGCCGGCATCGCAGTGAATCATCTGATTCCGAAACACTTCGGGCAACAGTCTACCTTCATAGACAATCATACCCGTTGGCGAACCCGCACCCGTCTGCAGTAGGTTGGGCACAACACCGGGGTCGTTCAGGTGCCAGTGACGTAGCGGAATTTCGGCTTCGAGATTATCCCGATTTGCCTGCCAGCCCGCGCCTGTCATTTCATCGGTATATCCATAATTACCATACTCCATGACGTAGTTAATCCGGACCCCTTTATTACCGTCGTCGTCATTGTCCGATTGCCAGAGCGTACCGTAAGAGTCGACGGCGACTTCGTAGTTATTGCGAAAATTCTGGCCTAATACCTCTACGTTTTTCCCATCGGGGTCGCAACGAAAGAGCATTCCCATTTTGAAATTCTGCTTATCGATGGTTTTTCCGGTAGCCACATCAACAACAGGCTTGCCGTCTTTATCGAGTAGCTGACCGCCTTCGTTGCCAAAGTTGAAATACCATTTCCCATCCGGACCGAAGACAAACGTGTGCATTCCGTGGTCGTGCTGTTCGCCACCAATACCGGTAAAGAGCAATTCTTTTTTATCGGCTTTATCATCGCCGTTCTCATCGGTCAGCACCCAAACATTCGGGCTATCAGACACAATGACTTTGTTGCCTTGTACCCAGATACCTAACGGAGATTCGATGCTTGGGTCCTGATAAAACACCTTGCTGACATCGGCTTTACCATCGCCGTTCTGATCTTCCAGAATCACGATACGGTCCCCTTCTTTATTTGTTGGATTGCCATTAACGGCGGGACGATAATTGTAGGCTTCGCATACCCACACACGCCCACGCGCATCGACGTCGATGTTGGTAGGGTTCTTTAACATTGGCTCAGCAGCGAAGAGCGTTGCTTCCAGGCCCGGTGCTACGTTCAAACTCCCGACAGCATACTTGGGATCGTGTTTGTCGTCGTCGCTAAGGTTGGCAAAAAGGCTCGTGAGGTAACTCCCCGAAGCTGTATTAAGATTTCGATTCTGGTAGGCGCCAATGAAAGCTCCACCTACAACCAAACCGGCTGTGGAGAGGGCTATAGCCCGACGAAAAAACGTGGAGGATTTAGCCTTTCGGAAAGGTGTCATATAGTAAGACAGACAAAAAAGGGTTGGATTATCGAATGGCAAAGACGGAACCACATAATACATTAAAACGACAAAGTTGATCGTTTATACCCATCGCTACCTAAAATTCACGACCCATTTTTTCTTCTTATAATACTAATTACATCCATTTTACGTACCATTGCAAAGCCAGCCCGGCAAATCACCTAAACTCCTTACACACATGGGATTTCTGTATTCAATTTTACTCGGCGGAATTGCCGGTTACATCGCGAGTCGACTCATGGATAGCCATAACTCAGCCATCGTTAATATTCTGCTAGGCATTGTGGGCGGTCTCGTTGGTGGATTCATCGCGAAGCGGCTGGGTAACGACCCTGAAAACGATGGATTATTCATGAACCTGCTAATTTCTGTGGTTGGAGCAGTCCTGCTAATTTTTGTTGGGCGACTTTTCTAATCATTACATTTCACTACGTAAAACGCCGGGTCGAAAACTTATTCGACCCGGCGTTTTACGTAGTGAGGACCAGTAATTAAATAGTCTTTCGTTTCATTTCCTTCACGGCAAAATCGGCTGCGCGGGCAGTTAAGGCCATGTAGGTAAGCGATGGATTGACGCAGGAAGCCGACACCATGCAGGCTCCATCGGTGACAAACACGTTATTGACGCCATGAATCTGGTTATTGGCATTCAGCACCGACGTTTTTGGGTCTTTACCCATGCGGGCAGTTCCCATTTCGTGGATGGCCATGCCTAAGTATGAGCCATTATCATAGCTTTTCACGTTTTTCAGGCCCGATGCTTCCAGCATTTCTTTTGCGTCATTCATCATATCAACGCGCATTTTCTTCTCGTTCTCTTTCAGCTCCGCATCAAATACTACCAGCGGCATACCCCATTTATCTTTTTCGGTTTTGTGGAGATACATGCGGTTTTCGTAATAAGGCAGCGTCTCTCCGAAACCGCCCAAACCCATTGTCCAGGGACCGGGTGTGGTGAGTTCATCTTTATAATCAGCTCCAAAGCTCATTTCGGCAATGTTCCGCTGCCAGCCCGTCCGGCTGCCTCCGCCCTGATATCCAAAACCGCGCAGATAATCCCGCTTGTCGTTACCGATATTACGGTAGCGAGGGACGTAAATACCATTGGCCCGGCGACCGATGTAGTATTTGTCCAGGTCGCCTTCCCAGATACCCGATGCACCCGTACGGAAATGGTGATCCATCAGGTTGTGGCCCAACTGCTCAGAATCATTCCCCAACCCATTGGGGAAGCGGTTCGATTTTGAGTTCAGCAGGACAGCTGTTGATCCCAACGTACTGCCGCAAACGAAAACAACTTTGGCAAAATATTCCTTAGGCTGCATCGTAACGGCATCAACGATACGTACGCCTGTCGCCTGCTTCTTATTTTCGTCGTACATGATTTCCGTAACAACCGAATCGGGACGTAGCGTTAAGCGACCCGTTTTAGCCGCCGGCGGCAACGTACAGGACTGCGTGCTGAAATAAGCACCGTATGGACAGCCCAACGAACACTTGTTACGGTACTGGCACGGCGCGCGACCAACGCCCAACTGAGCTTCGCCCGCTTTCGACAGGTTAGCGACCCGGCCAATAGTCATGACCCGACCCGGAAAATTCTTTTCGATACGTTTACGAACTTCCTTTTCCACGCAATACATTTCCATTGGTGGCAGAAATTCGCTGTCAGGCAATTGGGGCAAATTCAGTTTCTCGCCCGAAATACCGACGAATTTTTCGACGTAGGAATACCAGGGCGCTACGTCCTTGTATCGAATGGGCCAGTCAATAGCGACACCATCTTTGGCATTGGCCCCAAAGTCAATGTCGCTTAACCGATACGATTGGCGTCCCCACATAATGGATTTACCGCCAACGATATTAGGTCGGTACCAGTCGAACCGCTTATCCTCTTTGTAAAGAGCATCCGTATCCTTCATCCAGTACGTTTCGGTCATTTCATTGTACGGATAATCACGTGCCAGTTTCGGGTGCGACTCTTTCTGAGCCATCGTTAGCCGACCGTTGTATTTTGTCTGCCACGGATCTTTCATGGCATTTTCGTAGCCCGTTACGTGCTCGAGCTGGTGCCCTTTTTCGAGCATTAGTACCCGTAATCCTTTCTCGGTCAGCTCTTTGGAGGCCCAGCCACCTGTTATTCCCGAGCCAATGACAATGGCATCGTAGGTTTGTTCCTTTACCGAATCAATATTGAGGTAAGACATTGCTTAAAGTCGATAGTTATTAGTCAGCAGTTGGCAGTCAATTACAAAATGATAGTTGGTAGCCGCCTGGTATTAAAGTGCCCAGGTTTTTTGACCGGGTTTGAGGGGCATGCAGCCGTTAAACTGACCCGGCACCGGCAAGTAGGCCAGCGCTTTTGTTGCGCCAATTTCGGAGGTGAAATAGCCTGTAGTTGTCAACTCTTTCATTCGTAGGAAAAATGGCTTGTCTGCGGTCATGGTCTGCTTAACCATTTCATTTTTCTGAGCCGCGTCCAGTTCTACAAATCCTTTTCCGAATTTCGTCTTGCTATCGGCATCCAGTTTGGCTAAGCCGGCGTAAAATTTATCCTGGTCGTCTTTGGGATAGCAATCCCGCATCACCCGAACAATGAATTTTTCGGCACCCGCGGCTTTAGCACCTGGTGTGCTGGTGGTGGGAATAATGACATCAGCAACCTCAGCCAATAGGGCCTCCTGCTCAACACTGACAGCCACACTCGGACCGATGTTTGTTACGCGCCCCATAGCACCGGCCAGCGTGGGAGCCGACAGAATGCCGCCCATCATCAGGGCTGCTCGGTGTAAGGCTTCTCTACGTTTCATAGATTAGGAATGTAAAAGTGTTTTTAAACTCTAGTTGCAGAACGACTACGGTACAATAACGTCAGGGAACTCCATCAATCATATCCTGGATCGGGAATTACTTATGAAAACACGATGTCAAAAGATCAGTACGTAGTCAAGGTTCTTTGTCCTCATAAAAATAGTCATTCTGCCGCAATAAACAGCATTTTCCTAAGTGCAGAAACACCTAAAAGCGCCCAGACAAGATTGGCTTATCTGGGCGCTTTTTACATACACAGGGCTAAAATCGGGCGTATGGTATCTATCAAAAAATCTATCGGAAGTAAAATCCTGTTGGCGCAATTTCGGCTTTGACGGAGTCGATCAATGTTCCGGTTGATTCATAGCGTAAGACATAGCCTGCCTGCGTATAGAGAAGCGGATTCTGACTACCGTAAATCTGCCGGGTTTGCGGGTCAATACCCAGCGCACTGAATGAGCGGGCTATGACCTGATTACCCGACGTTGTGGTGGCGTCAATTGAGAGATTATAGGTTTTACCGCTTAACGTATAATAAAAAGATCTTTTATCGGTACTGATGATGACAGAACCGGGCATGGCCGCAAAGGTCAATCGTTTGGCAACCAGGCGGGTTACAGGATCAATCTGCACCAGATCATTGCCCGCCTGTAACCATAGTTTGCCGTTTGCATCGAGAGCAATGGGCTCGGGCGTTGATCCAAACGCAATACGTTGTTTTTCCGTGTCGGTGTTCAGGTCAATGACTAACAGAGTCTTATCGCCACTGTAGGTAGTACTCCCGACAAACGCTTCGGTTCCAGAAACAACCATCTTTTCAACCCCTTTCACGGCGGGTATTTTTTTGATAACCGTGCTTGTATTCAGATCCACGACGGCGATATAACCGGGATCTTTGTAAAATGTACCAGCACTATAATCACCAGAAACGTCCCAGCAACTAATATAAGCTTTGTTCAAACCAACCTGAATTACCTGACGTGGATTTTCAATATCCGGTGTTTTTAACGTAGCACGGGACTTGAACGTACCGACCTCAACAATCTCGACCTTATCCTGACCCGTAGAACTGTTATCGACCAGAATCAGTCCTTTGCCATTAATTTCTGTGTAGCCCTGTATCCCGCCACTCAGGCCTAACGATGGATTAGCAGCCTGAAAAATATTGGTAGCTACTGTTTTACTGCTACGTGTCAAAAACGAGATCGTCCCGTTATTACTGGAAAAATTACCCGAATTCAAAATATACACGCCCAAATCATAGGGAATTGGATCGGGATCGGAGGTTTTACAGTTCCAGACGCTTAACGCCAACAGGCTAACGGCAATTGATTTTGTCAATTGATTTTTCATTGTGTATTAGTTGGAAAATTTATAATCAAATTAAGCGCCCCGTTTCGTCCCGGCAGTGCGTTTCGCTTCACACTAAACGCTAATGCATCAAATACGTTATTCACCTGTCCCTGAAGCCTGCCAGTTATAGGACCGACTTTCAGCGTACTTTCCAGAATGATATTCGTCAGTACGTTCCCCTTAAAAAACTGGCTATTGTCGAACGTAATATACCGCCGGGAGTTCGCCTGGGTTTGTACCGTCAGACGCATCCGGCCATGTTGCACATACGTATTGAGCGTACCCGTATGCTCTGGTACGTAAGGTAATTGTTTGCCAACCACGTCCTGTGCATATGTATCATACGCCCGCTCCTGCGATGAACGGGTCAGAGCGTACCCAATGCGCAAACCCGCCCGCCAACCATTGCGGGCGTAGGTAAGCGTAGTAGCCAGTTCGCCACCACGCGCTACGACTAATTGCAGGTTTTCAACGTGATAATTATCCGTAGGATTCCAGTACGTCCAATTGTCTACCCGATTGCGATAGGCAGTTGCTTCAGCGTTCAGGCTAAGGTGATCGGAGAAAACAATCGTTGCCGCTAATCCCGCTTCGACATTCAGGCCACTTTCGGGAAGCAGGTTCGGATTACCGAGGTCGATCCAGTAGCGCTCGTTGAGCGTTGGTACGCGGTAGCTCCGACTTACTGACCCTTTTGCCGTTAACGTTAGCCGACCGTGGTTTATAACCTGATATTCAGCGCCAACCGATGGCGTAATAGGTGGATTGAAATGCGTTACGAAGGCTTGCCGAAGATTCGCCGAAATCAGCCAGCGAGTCGTCTGAAAACGTAGCAACGCATATAAATCGCCCCGATCTTCCTGAATTAACTGCCCGCCGTAGCCGTCCGTTCGCGTTCGATAGTGCGACCACTCGCCACCAACTCTCAAATTTAAATGACTATTGATTTTGGCGGGTAGCAACGTAAACTCCCGCTCGACTCGACCAATGAAACGGTCCGTTGCGGTATGGCTTGGTTGGGTGAAATCGCCTTTGCCATAATCAATGACGTCACGAATCCACCCTAGTCGAACCGTTGCCTGATTACTTTCATACGTAGCAAGCAAGCGGGCTGACTGCGTACGCGTCCGTTCACGAGCAATAACATCCTGGGGGGCAAGAATCAGGTCATTGTCTGTCAGCCAGGCATTTACCGAGACTTGCTTGCCGCTTTTGTGCAGAAAATAAAGATCCTGTACGAATCCACGCTGGGCATTGGTCGATTGCTCTACGAAATAATTGCGTCGTTCGGTATACGGGTACTCATTATTGAGCTTGTTTCGATACGCAAATGTCTTCCCCGCTAATTTCCAGTTCTGGCCTAACGCCGAAGCGTATCGTATGCCCATCTGTGTGTTATTGTTTCGAAAGGAAGCCAGTTGCTGACCAAACGTTACGTTGATGCCCGGCTGCCAAACGGGGCTGCTACCTAAAAGCACGCTCCCACCCACAGCATCGGAGCCAACAACACTGGCCGAAGAACCGTACTGAACCGCCATCCGGTCGAAGCCAGCAACCGGGAGTGTTGAAAAATCCGTTTGGCCAAGGTTAGGCTGATTGATATTGATGCCATTCCAGAGAACGGCCGTGTGGTTGGCCGAGGTACCTCGAAACGAAACCGTCGCTAGCTGACCAGGGCCGTAATTTTTAAACGCCAGTGGCGTATTGAACGCCAGCAGATCGGTTAATGAACCAAATCGAAACTGGAGAAGCGTGGCCGAGTCGATACGTTGCAATTTCTGCCCCGCCAGAAATCGCTCGGGCGCAATGGCCCGCACCGTCACCAAGGACAGCGACACAACTTGTCCTGCGTGAGCCTGTCTAGTCACTAACGTATCACTTTGGGCGTAACTAATACGTCCATGTAACAGGCTGACAGACAGACTCAAAACGCACCACCAAAGGGCTTGCTTTCCCAATATCAATGAAAAATAACTATACTCCAAAACGCTGGATTACCCAATCGCTACGTTGACGCATTTCCTCCGAATGCGCTATCAACTGACGGTTATCGGCAGGTCTCCTGGCTTGTCTCATCGGTTCTGGCCTTCCCACACTAGACTTAGTGCAGTGGCAATGTAGATTGACCCGACTTTGGTAAGAGACGTACAGTTGCGGGGACAGCTTTGTCTTTTCGCCACATTTGCGGTTCGACAACTTCCCTTTTAAGCCACGAAAGCTGCTATGAAGCTGCATCAGGCACCGAGAACTCAGGACAAAGGTAAAGGAATTCGCGGAGTTTTGTCACGTGTTCAGCCAGGAGTATTGATCGAAACCTACGCAACGACGACTATGGTATGATTGCTATTGTTATTTTTAGCTTTCGCTACATTTATAGTCATTACCAAAAACTCCATGAATCAATCACTCTGGTCGCTGAGCGGCCAATACGCCCTTGTAACAGGTGGCACAAAAGGCATTGGCGAAGCCATCGTTCGGCAATTTCTCGATCTCGGTGCGGCCGTTTTCATCGTGGCCCGCGATAATGAACGTTTGCAGCAACAACTAGCCAGCTACCAGCAGCAGGGTCATACGGTAGCGGGTATAGCCGCTGACATTAGCCAGCCGGACGTAGCCACTCAGGTTATTGAGGTCGTAAAAGCAACCTGGGGCAGACTGGATATTCTGGTCAACAACGCCGGAACCAACATTCGAAAGCCCACCGTCGATTACAGCCCAGCCGAGTATGAGCATATTTTGAATACGAATCTTCGCTCGGCTTATGAACTGAGTCAGAGAGCCCATCCACTGTTGAAATCGTCGGGCAATGGAAAAGTTGTTTTTGTCTCGTCGGTATCCGGACTGGCGCATACCAGCAGTGGTTCGCTTTATGGCATGACCAAAGCCGCGATGCTGCAACTCACTCGTAATCTGGCCGTTGAATGGGCGCCCGACAGCATTCGTGTCAACGCCGTAGCGCCCTGGTACATCAATACACCGCTAGCCACGCCCGTGCTAACGAATCCCGAAAAATTAGCGGGCATCCTGAAACGAACCCCCATGAACCGCATCGGCGAAGCAGACGAAGTGGCCTCTGTCGTTTCATTTTTTAGTATGCCCGCATCGGGTTACGTCACTGGCCAAACGATTTCTGTTGATGGCGGTTTGATGGCCTGGGCGTTTTAAAGACCGGCCACCATCTCTTTCATCTTCGTCATGGCCGTTTTCGTGACGGTCAACGCATCCTGCGCGTAATAATTTTTGTTGAATACCTCCAGTGACAACACAATAGGCTGATCAGTACGTTTGATGAGTTTCAACGTATCGCGAATGGGAGCAACACCATCACCGGGAAACACCCGGTCGGCGTCGGTAATTTTTTCGCGGGTGAAATCTGCGGTATAATCGTTGACGTGAAATACTTCAATGGCTGGTTTACCTACCAATGGCAAACTAACCGAGCCAGAACCGCCTTTGTAGAGATGGTAAATATCCAGCAACACCCGCGCCGATGGGTGGCCGCTTTCGATAGCAACAAACATAACTTCTCCCAGGCGACTCAAATTGGGAGAAAAGCCCCATAATTCTAATTGAGGTACAACGCCCGTTTTGTCGCCCAACTCCAGAATAGCCCGGTACCGTTCGGCAGCTTTATATAAATCAATTTTAGGGCTGGTCGGTGTTTGTGCACCTATAGGCGGGGTAGCTACGCGCTTACAACCTACCTCGGCCAGCATCCCCATCTCACCTTTAAGTTGCTCAAGTCCCTTAGTGCGAGCAGCCTCATCGTCAATAATCCAGGGAGCGAAACCAATAGCATTTTCAACCTTTATACCATTATCCGCCAGAACTTTACGGGCATCTGCGGTGGTAGCTCCGGTTTTCAGATACGTCTGCAGTGTCTCAACCCAGATTTCAACCGATCGAAATCCTGCTTTAGAAGCGGCTTCTAACTCCTTTACGAATCCGAGTTTTTGCCCCCGAATTGTGCTCATGTTCAGGCAAAGCGTAAAGGGTGACTGAGCACTTGGCGCAGGCATAGCGTTCAGTGAATTTGGAGAAAGTGATGCACCCACTGAGGCAGTCAGGGCAGCCAACGTCTGGCGACGAGTTATGGATTGAGACATAAACGATAAAAAAATTCAGGCGATTATCTAGATTTACACACCTTTGGTAAATCAGAAAATCGCCTAAACCTACTTACTCTATTTGGGGAAA
This sequence comes from Spirosoma endophyticum, assembly GCF_900112365.1. Lineage (GTDB taxonomy): Bacteria > Bacteroidota > Bacteroidia > Cytophagales > Spirosomataceae > Spirosoma > Spirosoma endophyticum. The sequence goes on from NZ_FOLQ01000005.1 coordinate 231,362, forward strand.
GTTGATTAAACTGATCATTCAAGACCAGTTTAATCAGTGCTCTTTCATCACGCAAAAAATAGCGTTGATCATGTAGCCTGTTACTCCTGTTCCAGCAAAAATGCTTTGATGAACGGGTCAATATCGCCATCTAGTACAGCCTCTGTATTAGATGTCTGGTAGCCTGTGCGATGGTCTTTCACACGTCGGTCATCCAGCACGTATGAGCGTATCTGCGACCCCCACTCTATTTTCTGCTTACTGGCTTCCACTTCAGCACGGGCTGCATTACGTTTCTGTACTTCAATCTCATATAATTTGGATTTCAGCAGGCGTATGGCCACTTCTTTGTTTTGCAACTGACTACGTTCCTGCTGACACTCAATGATCAGGCCGGATGGTTTGTGTTTCAGACGTACCGCCGTTTCAACTTTGTTTACGTTCTGACCACCAGCGCCACCCGAACGGAACGTATCCCAATCAATATCGGCCGGATTAACTTCAATATTAATGGTATCATCGACCAAGGGATACGCATACACGGAAGCAAAGGAGGTATGGCGACGGGCGTTAGAATCAAAAGGCGAAATACGTACCAATCGGTGGACACCATTCTCGGATTTCAGGAATCCATAGGCAAGTGGTCCGTCTACTTCAATCGTTGCCGATTTGATACCGGCAGTGTCACCGTCCTGATAATCAACCTGTTTCAAACCATACCCGTGCTTTTCAGCCCAGCGCATGTACATGCGATAGAGCATATCGGCCCAGTCCTGGCTTTCGGTACCACCTGCTCCGGCATTGATTTCGAGAACCGCGCTAAGCTGATCCTCTTCATTACCAAGCATTTTTTTGAGTTCGAGATCTTCGAGCGTGGCCGTAACCTTGCCACCTTCCTGGTCTACTTCGTCTTCGGACACGTCGCCCGCTTCGTAAAATTCGAACAGCGTTTCGAGATCACCGAACTGACTATTTAGTTTTTCGTACCCGGTTGTCCAGCCTTTTAAGGTGCGAACCTGCTTCATTACCCCCTCGGCGCGGGCGGCATCGGTCCAGAATTCTGGCTGAAAGGTTTGCTGTTCGAGTTCAGCTAATTGTTCTTTCTTATTATCGTAGTCAAAGATACCCCCTCAGGGCCTCTACTCTGGCTCTCAAGTCGGTCAACTGGTCGGTTGTCATGAACTTGTCGTACTGGTTAATTTATAGGTTTACTGTTCCCCAGCCACCGTGAATAGCTTTGAGAACGACAAAGATAGAACAAAAGAAAGCGGCTTCCCGGTTTCCGGTATGTATGGGCAACTACAACTGACCGGCAACTGATAGCGTCGTAGAAGATGAAAGCCCCGGAATCAACTTTTCAGCCTACCTTTGCGTTCTCTTTTTAGACGTTCTCTAAGAGGATTCAAGATTATTCATTTTACTAATTCATTCATTAACTAATGGCTTCACAGTACGATGTAATCGTTGTGGGTAGCGGGCCGGGCGGCTATGTAGCTGCTATCCGGGCGTCGCAATTGGGTCTGAAAACGGCCGTCATTGAGCGCGAAAGCCTCGGCGGCATTTGTCTGAACTGGGGTTGTATTCCAACCAAAGCCCTGCTGAAATCAGCGCAGGTTTTTGAATATATCAAGCACTCTGCCGACTATGGTATCACCGTTTCGGGCGAGTCGAAAGCCGATTTTCCGGGTGTTATCAAACGGAGCCGGGGCGTTGCCGATAGCATGAGCAAAGGCGTTCAATTTCTGATGAAAAAGAACAAAATTGATGTTATCAATGGTTTCGGCAAAGTGAAAGCAGGCAAAAAGGTCGAAGTGACCGCTGCCGATGGCAACGTCACGGAGTATGAAGCTAAGCACATCATCATTGCTACCGGCGGCCGTGCCCGCGCCTTGCCAAGTGTCCCCATTGATGGCACCAAAGTGATCGAGTACCGTAAGGCCATGTCGCTCGAAAAACGGCCCGATACGATGCTCGTTATTGGCTCTGGTGCCATTGGCGTCGAATTCGCTTACGTGTACTCAAGCATGGGTACGAAGGTGACTATCATCGAATTCCTGCCGAACGTAGTACCCGTTGAAGATGAGGACATCTCGAAAGAGCTGGCTAAACAATATAAAAAACTGGGTATTGACATCTATACCAAGTCTGAAGTAACGAAAGTAGATACCAGCGGCAGTGGCTGCAAAGTGTTCGTAAAGACACCCGATGGCGAAAAAACCTTCGATGTTGATATCGTCTTATCAGCCGCTGGTGTTGTCGCTAACATCGAGAATATCGGTCTGGAAGAGTTGGGCATCGCCGTTGATCGGGGTAAAATCGTAACGGATGATTACTACCGGACCAATGTTGAAGGCTACTACGCTATTGGCGACGTCACGAAAGGCCAGGCTCTGGCACACGTAGCATCGGCCGAAGCGATCATCTGTGTAGAGAAGATTGCCGGTGTGGCCCACGTCGAACCCCTGAATTATAACAACATTCCGGGCTGTACGTATTGCACACCCGAAATCGCGTCGGTTGGGTACACTGAAAAAGCAGCCCGTGAAGCTGGCTATGAGCTTAAAGTGGGCAAATTCCCATTCTCGGCATCGGGTAAAGCCAAAGCTGCCGGTACGCCGGAAGGCTTCGTTAAAGTTATTTTCGATGCTAAATACGGCGAGTTCTTAGGCGCTCACTTCATCGGAAACAACGTAACCGAAATGATCGCCGAAGTCGTGACAGCCCGCCGGCTGGAAACAACCGGTGAAGAAATTTTGAAAGCTGTTCATCCTCACCCAACCATGTCGGAAGCTATCAAAGATGCAACCGAAGCAGCTTACGGCGAAGCCATTCACCTGTAGTTTTCGCTCGATACACGAATAAATTAATGGCCGCCAGTCTGGAACGTAGCGTTTTGGGCTGGCGGTTATTTTTAGTCGGCCAGAATCGCTACTTCAAAATTTTCCAGTGCGTCAACCCAATTTTTGTAAAGAAATAGAGGAACGAGGTCCGAAGAACACCGAGGCCATAGATCGAACTGCGTTTGAAGTTGATGGACGATGCTTCGTCGAAATACTTGGTTGGGCAGGTAACTTCGCCAATTTCATAGCCCTTATAAAAAATCTGGGCGATCATTTCGTTGTCGAAAATGAAATCGTCGGAGTTGTGCGTGAAATCCAGACTACGTAGCACTTCGCCCGAAAATGCCCGATAACCCGTGTGATACTCAGACAGTTTCTGATTCATAAGTATGTTCTGCGTAAGCGTCAGAAACCGGTTAGCAATGTACTTATACATCGGCATACCGCCTTTCAAAGCGCCTTTCCCCAAAATCCGTGAGGCAAATACCACCGGATATAGCCCATTACCAATGATTGTGATAATGGCAGGTAGCAGCAACGGTGTGTATTGGTAGTCTGGGTGAAGCATGACCACAATATCACCCCCAAGTTCAAGGGCTTTGGCGTAGCAGGTTTTCTGATTACCACCGTAACCTTTATTTCTATCATGGCGAATCACATGCCGGATACCCAATTGGCGGGCTACCTCAACGGTGTTATCGGGGCTGGCGTCGTCTACAAGTATGACTTCGTCTACTAAATCGAACGGAATTTCACGATACGTACGCTCCAGCGTTAGTGCTGCCCGGTAGGCTGGCATCACTACAATCACTTTTTTGTTATTAAACATGGGGCAAAATTAAGAGGTCGATGCCACTATGCCAATAAAATTGACAACTGAAACCGATTCCTTCGCCATATTGGGCGTAGATTTGTTGTTTAACTTACCATATAATCCAATTTGAGGCTTAATTGCCTGTCCACTTATTAGTTATGTTATCCAGCGAAACTATATTTTTTCTTGCTTTTGCCGCTTTCGTTCTCATAATTATGACTATTGATCTTGGCGTTTTCTCCAAGCAAAAAAGTCACGTTGTTCATTTTAAAGAAGCCGCCATCTGGAGTGCGATTTGGGTTGCGTTATCGATTGCCTTTTATTTTTTTCTGCAACGATATGGCTATCTCATTCATGGTATCAATACGTTTGCCCGACTCAAGGAGGTGCGGGATCTTTACGCCGACCACGTTGAGCTCATTCCGGGCAATTTTGCCACCAGTTTAGATCGCTTCGAGGCCAATATGGCCCTTGAGTATATTACCGGTTACTTAGTTGAGTACTCACTATCTGCCGACAATATTTTTGTCTTCATCCTGATTTTCAGCTCCTTTGGTGTCCAGGAACGGTATTATAAAAAGATTCTGGTGTACGGAATTCTGGGCGCTATCATCCTACGATTTATCTTCATTTTTCTGGGATCGGCTTTAATTCAGCGGTTTGAATGGATCATGTATTTATTCGGGGCCTTTCTTGTCTACACAGGAATTCAGTTGTTTTTTCAGAAGGAAGATGACGAAAAGATCGAACCGGCCAAGCATCCTGTCATTCGGTTTGCCAGCAAATACCTGAATGTTTATCACCGCAACGTAACCGATAATTTTTTCATCCGTCGGAAATCGGACCGCAAACTGTTTGTAACGCCTTTATTTCTGATTGTCATCGTTGTAGCCTTCACGGATCTGGTTTTTGCCGTTGACTCCATTCCGGCCATTTTCTCGATTACAAAAGATCCCTACATCGTCTTTTTCTCGAACGTTTTCGCCATCATGGGCTTACGTTCCATGTTCTTCTTCCTGTCGAGCATCATGAGCCAGTTCCGTTTCCTGAAAGTAGGCCTAGCGGTATTGCTGACGTTTATTGGGGCAAAAATGCTGGCAGAACATTGGTTGCAGAACATCGGTTTTAAACCCGTTTACTCACTCTACATTATTGTTGGTATTCTGAGCGTAAGCGTTCTGGCCTCATGGTTGATTCCTGAGAAGAAAGAATAGCGTTGCCGGCAGCAGGATTTAGACAACTAAAATGAATTATTAGGTTGAGACGTTGATTCGTTAGTAAAATCCTGCCGGGTTGCCGGTGCAATTCAGATCATTGTGAAAATCCCGCTTCAGACTGTTCTTAAAACCTTTCGTCGACGATTAACCAACCTCAGTAGCCTCAACCGCTCCTTGTTGCTGACGAGCCTGCCCGCCGGACAGTTCCTGGATCTTCATGAAGCGGATTTTCTGCTTAACAAGCCTTCATTTACCGTAATTGCTGATTTAGTTGCCCGGAAACCATCGGTTGCTTTATGCGAAGTCCTTGATCCCCGACAGGAACGTAGCAACGAAGTCAGTCGTAAACTTCGGAAGATTGACCGTACGGCCCGCTTCATTGAGGAGGAGCGCGGAACGGAAGATTTGTATGTTGGCTGGCCGTTTGTAAAAGGAAAATTTCTGGACGATACGGTTGTTCACGGGCCACTGCTTTTTTTCCCCGTTAAGATTGAGCAACAGGGAAAATTCTGGAAACTGGTACGTAGGGGCGATGAGCTGGCCTTTCTGAATCCAACGCTGGCGCTGGCTTATGGACAGTTCAATCAGGTCAGGCTACCCGACGATCTTGTCGAGAAAACGATGGATGATCTCGATCGAGATCCCGTCGTTTTTCGCACACAACTCTACGAATGGCTTAAAAGCAGCCCACTCGAAATCAACTTTAATCAGGATTTGTTTGTCGATAAACTCCAGTTTTTCAACAAACAAACAGCCAAAGACCTGGGGCAACTCGAACGTACTGGCGAGCTAAAACTTTATCCTGAAGCCATATTGGGCATTTTTCCGCAAGCGGGATCATTTCTGGTACCGGATTATGATGCGCTTTTGGCGAGGAGCGAGGTGCCAGGTGCAGGGAGAGAAGAGCAAGAAGTGGAAGGTGAGGAGAAGGAAGAAATAGCACCAGTTAATTTGCCGACTATTTTCCCCATGCCCCATGCTCCACACTCCTTGCCCCCCACTCAACTTCCTGAAAAAAACATTCACACGCCCTTGCCGATGGACGCATCACAAGAACTGGCGTTGCGAGCGGTGAAAGCAGGTCAATCGCTGGTTGTGCAGGGGCCTCCCGGTACAGGTAAATCTCAACTCATTGCTAACCTGATGGCCGACGCAGCCGCATCGGGTAAGCGGGTATTGCTCGTTTGCCAGAAACGGGCGGCACTCGACGTTGTGCAGGAGCGACTTGAACAGGTCGGCATGGGTTCTTTTTTAGCTTTAATTCATGATTTTCAGGATGACCGACGTGCATTGTATGCTCAGATCGCCAGCCAGATAGACCAGGTAGATGCTTTTCGACAACAGAACAATAGCTTAAACGCAGTGTTGCTCGAACGCGACTTCGAGATTGAAAGTAAACGTATTGACGAGACAGTTACGGCTTTGAAATCGTTTAAAGATGCGCTATTCGACACGAGTGAATGTAGTCTTTCAGCCAAAGAATTGTATTTGATTAGTGAGCCGGACAAACCGACGATTCCACTCGAAGATATTTATACACAGTTCCCATTGAATAATGTGGATAACTTCGTCCGGCGTCTTGGCGATTACGTAGCGTATCAGCAACGTTTGGGGTCAGATCATCCTTGGGCTGAGCGAGTCAATTTTGCACTATTCTTGAATGCTGACCTGACGAAAGCCGATCAGGTAATTAATGAGTTGACCCAGCTACGTAATGATACAAATGGCCAAACGGCGACTTTTTTGAGCCAGCCGCTTGCACTGGCTGAACTAGCTGAATGGCAAGCGCGCGATTGGGAATTAACGGCTTTATTAAATCTCCTTACAGGTGATGATGCCGTTACGTTATGGGAAATTGTTAAGACGTTTCGTAACAACCCCAGCCATCCAGCTTTCACAACGGAGGAGACTCAACTGGAGAAAATAGCTCAGACATGGGATAATGCACTGGAAACTCCTGGCCCAGAGCTATCGCTACAACCTATTGAATTGCCACCTTTTCGCGAACTATTGGCCGATGCACTCGCTGCCCGACCTTCCTGGATGACCTGGAATTGGTGGCAGTTAACGAAATCAGGCAAAACTCAATTGCAGAACGTTGCATCAGCTAACGGATTGGCTCTATCAGAGAATGATTTGCGGACGTTAACAGCGAAAGTAGCCAAGCGTGTTCAATTAGAAACTGTTCAGCAACATAGTACTACGTTGCTTACCGGTTTATCGCTTCCTAACTCACCTGACAGCATTCGACTTGTGCAACGCGCCCAGCATATTACCGAACGTTTGAACGCACTTCAACTGCTACATCGACTGCCAGAATCTTGCTGGCAAACGTCAAAAAAATTTATGGATGTTGTAACGAATTTACTACGTGTTGCAGCAACAGTTGAAAAACAACGAATAGAAGCCCAAGTCTACCTCACAACGGACCAAATTCATCAACTCTGGGAGGACGATGTTTATGCGGATAACCTACGCCGTATACTAAGCAGTGATTTCGATCTGTTAGTTGAAGCGGATAGATTACAGCAAGGCTTTTCTGAGACTGAACGAACCGTTATAAACCGATTAAGTGATCATGAACCATTACATTGGGAGGAAATGTTTCAGGAAAGTGTTTACCGTGCCTGGATTGGCCACATTGAAGCCAAATACCCTGAACTTCGCAGTGTTTCGTCGCTGAAAATGGGCCAATGGGAACAGACATTGCAGGAGAGTGTACGGCGAAAGCAAATACTAAGCCGTGATATTCTGCTGGTTAAATTGCGTGAGCAGACGTATCGAAATTTAATGCTTAACAGACTGAGCAACGTAGTGACATATCGTGATCTGCTGCATCAGACCAGTAAGAAACGAAACGTGTGGCCAGTTCGTAAACTGATGGAATCGTTTGCTGATGAAGTGTTCAAATTGGTACCATGTTGGCTGGCCTCACCCGAATCGGTATCGGCGATGTTTCCATTACGTGAAGGTCTGTTCGATCTGGTTATTTTCGATGAAGCATCGCAATGCTTTGCGGAGAATGGTGTTCCAGCGATGGTGCGGGGTAAACAAGTGGTTATTACCGGCGATAACCAGCAACTTCGGCCCAGTGATCTTTACCGAATCCGCATTGATGAGAATGAGCTGGCCGAAGAAACCCCGGCCGCTCTGGAAGTAGAATCACTCCTTGAATTAGCTGCTCAGGAATTACCACAAGTATCGCTAAATGAACATTATCGAAGTCGATCGCTGGATTTAATTACGTTCTCAAACGAACATTTTTATCAAAATAAATTATCCCTTCTTCCACACTTCGATGTCGTTAATCGGCACGAGCCAGCGATTCGTTATGTGAACGTGAAGGGAATTTGGCAACAAAATACCAATCTGGCTGAAGCCGACGCCATACTGCAACTTCTCGACCAATTGACTACTGAGCTGCCCGGACGTTCTGTGGGCATCGTTACGTTCAACTATCCGCAACAGCAATTGATTCAGGATATGCTGGAAGATCGTTTCCTAGCAGAAGCAGCTTCTGATGGAAATAAACAGGAAATCCCAGCTGGTTTGTTTGTCAAAAATATTGAAAACGTACAAGGTGACGAGCGTGACGTTATTATTTTCTCCGTTGGCTATGCACCTGACGAACGCGGAAAATTATCCATGCAATTTGGGAGTCTTAATGCGCGTGGTGGCGGAAACCGCCTGAACGTAGCTGTCACGCGAGCAAGGGAACGGGTATATGTAGTTACGAGCCTCTGGCCCGATCAGCTCACCATTGCCGATACAGCTAATGAAGGTCCGAGGCTGCTAAAAGCCTATTTAGCCTACGCCCTTAACGTAGCGCAGCAACAGTTTCGACCGACTCTGCAAACTCAACAGATATTTCCATCCGGCACTTTATTGAAGGATAAATTAGCCGCCCAGCATCCTGATTGGCAGCCCGAACTTCCTTTCGCCGATTTGACAGTTAAAACCGATGATACGTATCAATCCCTTGTACTAACCGACGATGATACTTATTATCAACAGACGCTCAAACAAACTCACGCTTATCTACCGATAGCGTTACAAGCTCGAAAATGGCCGTTTCAGCGTGTTTGGAGTAGGGAATATTGGCGGGATAAAAGTAAAAAAGCCTGAGTTTCCCCAGGCTTTCAATTATTCTTTCATCATTCCTACAAACTGATCGAACAAATAGCGCGAGTCGTGCGGTCCTGGCGAGGACTCGGGGTGGTACTGCACCGAGAATGCTGGTTTGTCCTTCCGACGAATACCTTCAATCGTATTATCATTGAGGTTGATATGCGTCAGCTCAACATTAGGATGGTCCATCACTTCGTCAGCTTTCACGGCAAAACCATGATTCTGGGAGGTTACTTCGCAGTAGCCTGTAATCAGGTTTTTAACAGGATGGTTCAGCCCACGGTGGCCATTGTGCATTTTATAGGTTGAAATGCCACTAGCCAACGACAGAATCTGGTGTCCCAGACAAATACCGAATAACGGCGTTTCTGTCTCTAATGCCTGCTTAACAGTTTCAACTGCGTAGGGCATCGCTGCCGGGTCACCAGGGCCGTTAGCAATGAAAAATCCATCCGGTTTCCATGCCGCTATCTCCTTATACGGTGTTTTAGCCGGAAAAACTTTACAGAACACATCTCGTTCGTGAAAATTCGTCAGGATACTACGTTTAACACCAAGATCCAGTACGGCTACGCGCAAACTGGATTCAGGATTACCCGATTCGTAAGCTTCAGGTGTGCACACTTCGGAAGATAGCTCAAGGCCATCCATATCGGGGATTTTCTGTAGTTCAGCCAGTAATACAGCCGGGTCCAGAATTTCTGACGATATAATACAGTTCATCACACCTTTTGAACGGATATAGCGTACCAACTGCCGCGTATCCACGCCATGAATCCCAACAATACCAGCCCGTTCAAAATAATCCTGTAATGAACCATCAGCCGTATACCGGGAGTGAATATTTGAGAAGAAATTACATACCATTCCCCGGATTTTCACCCCACCTGATTCTTGCTCGGCGTTATTAAGCACACCGTAATTACCAATGTGTGAGGTGGTATTGATAACTATCTGGCCATAATAGGAAGGATCAGTGTAAATCTCCTGATACCCGGTCATACCCGTATTAAAGCAAATTTCGCCCCCAGCTGTTCCTATTTTACCGAGAGCTAGTCCTCGATAAACGGTTCCATCCTGCAAAACTAGTAGCGCTTCAGGTTGCTGCGTGTGTTTCATGTATGCGTTTTGGCTAATAAGACTAAAAAAAAGGGCTAACCATTGCGGTTAACCCATTTCTATATGACGTGTTAGTTAAGCACTTCGTTATTGTTCTTCTTTACCACCTTTCAAACGATCCTGCAATTCTTTCAGTTCGTCCAATTTGCCGTCACGTGCCAGCGCAGCCTGTTCATTCCAGCTAGTCGCGTCGTGTACGTTAAAACTTGATCCTGCTTCAGATAATACCTGTTGGACAGTCTCATCTTGCGCGTCAGCCAACTGTGTAAAGGTAGTGATACCACCATTGTTCAACAACTCAGCAATTTTAGGGCCTATCCCTTCGATCAGCGTCAAATCATCACCAGCAGCTGGTGCAGCAGCAACAGATGCTTCATCGACAGGAGCTTCGGTAGACGTAGCAACTGGAGCAGATGTTGCATCTGCTGATTTCGTACCACTTCCCCGACGGCTCCGACGCGTTTTGGTCGTTGTCGCTGCTTTTTCAGCAACAGCCGAAAGAAGCAATTCGTTGAAGTCAACGAGTTCGATCAAGCAGGTTTCTGCGTTATCACCCAGGCGATTTCCCAGTTTAATGATGCGTGTATACCCACCCGGACGGCTAGCGATTTTGTCGGCTACCGTTCCGAACAGTTCCTTCATCGTCTCTTTATCATTCAACGATTGAAATACAACGCGACGATTCTGATAGGTGTCATCTTTAGCCCGCGTCAGGATAGGCTCCACGAATTTGCGGAGCTCTTTCGCCTTCGCAAGTGTCGTCTCAATGCGCTTATGCAGGATGAGCGACGAAGCCATGTTCTGTAACATCGCTTCGCGGTGCGAATGTGTCCGGCTTAAGTGATTATCTTTTTTACCGTGTCTCATTTTCTTATTTAGTCGTCAGTCGATAGTCGTTAGTCGATAATGATTAGCTGGCATACCTGCTAATGACTAACGACTGACGACTAACTACTATTAATCTTCGTCTAGTCTGTACTTAGCGACGTCCATACCGAACGTCAGGTTCTTTTCAGCAACTAATTGCTCAAGCTCTGTCAACGACTTCTTACCGAAGTTGCGGAACTTCATCATGTCCGAAATCTCAAGCCGGACGAGGTCACCCAGCGTCCGTACATCTGCTGATTTTAGGCAGTTGTAAGCCCGAACCGAGAGGTCAAGATCTGCAAGCGACGTTTTCAAAAGTTTCCGCATGTGCAGAACTTCTTCATCAACTACGTTTTCTTCTTCCGGTTTAGCCGTTTCAAACGTCATTGTCTGATCCGAGAACAGCATGAAGTGTTGAATCAGGATATAAGCTGCACCTTTCAATGCTTCTTCCGGGTGGATCGAACCATCCGTTTCAATATCCAGCAACAGCCGCTCGTAATCCGTTTTTTGCTCAACCCGCGTATTTTCAACACTATACTTCACGTTTTTAATCGGCGTGTAGATAGCATCAATCGGAATATGACCAAACGGTAACTCATTTGCCCGTGGTTCATCGGCAGGCACATAGCCACGACCTTTTTCCACGAAGATTTCCATCTCTAAATCACGTGTATCGTCGATGTGGCAAATTTCCAATTCTGGATTCAACACTTCGAACGAAGGCGAAAATTTAGATATATCACCAGCCTTTAAGACTGACTGTTTTTTAATATTGACGGTGATTTTGTTGTCGACCATGTCATTGATCTTCTTAAATCGAACCATTTTAAGGTTCAGAATGATCTCTGTCACGTCTTCAACAACGCCCTCGATTGAAGAAAATTCGTGCAACACACCGGGAAATTTTACGCTCGTGATGGCGTAACCTTCCAGCGATGACAACAGTATGCGCCGTAACGCGTTACCGATTGTTACACCATATCCTTTTTCAAGGGGTTTGAATTCAAACACCCCGTGAAAGTCGTCAGCTTTCTCCACTACGACTTTGTCGGGCATTTGGAACGCTAAAATTGACATACGTTTCGTATTTTACAGCAGTTCTCTGCCTTGGCGTGAAGACTGAAATTTATCTGGTTTTCAGTTTCTTCGATTTTGGTATTCTTCTGGACTCAATGACCAGCCTTCAACCGAAAACCAATCAACCATGAACCGTAACCTATTTATAGAAAAGCCAGCAGAACCCATATGAGTTCTGCCAGTACTGTTACTTCGAATACAATTCGACGATGGCTTGCTCGTTGAAGTTTTCGGGGATTTGATCGCGCTCAGGGTAGCTAATAAACTTACCCGTTAATTGCTGACCATCCCACTCAACCCAGTTGTACCGTTTGGTATTCCGGGCTGAAAGACTTGTCGAGACAGCTTCCAGTGATTTCGATTTCTCACGAACGCCAATCAACTGACCAGGCTTGAGAGAATATGAAGGGATGTTAACAACTTCGCCATCAACAATAATGTGTTTGTGCGAAACCAACTGACGGGCGGCCCGACGAGAAGATGCGATGCCTAAACGATAAACAGTGTTATCAAGCCGAGCTTCACATAGTTTTAACAAGTTCTCACCTGTAATACCTTCCCGAACCTGAGCCCGGTGGAACAGTGCCCGGAACTGACGCTCCAGAATACCGTAAGTATATTTTACTTTCTGCTTTTCCAGCAACTGGAGCGCATATTCGGACTGTTTCCGTTTGCGACCCCGACCGTGCATACCCGGTCCGTAATTTTTCTTCTGTAGCGCTTTGCTCGGTCCCATGATGGGTTCGCCGAACTTGCGCGAAATTTTGGCTTTAGGCCCAGTGTAACGTGCCATTCTTCAATGAATGAATAATTGTGAAACATTGGACAGACACAACCAAATGTCGCCTGCCCCTATTCATGCCATCCGTAAGTTATACGCGACGACGCTTTGGCGGCCGACACCCATTGTGCGGCAGCGGGGTAATATCACGGATCGTTGTTACTTCGATACCTGAGTTCTGAATGGTACGGATTGCCGACTCACGACCTGATCCCGGACCTTTCACAAACACTTCTGCTTTGCGCATACCCAGATCATGGGCAACGGCAGCACAGTTAGAAGCGGCAGTCTGCGCAGCATAGGGAGTATTTTTCTTTGAGCCACGGAAGCCCATTTTACCCGCCGATGCCCAAGAGATAACCTGGCCGTTCATATTGGTAATCGAAATGATGATGTTGTTGAACGTAGCCCGGATATGTACCTGACCAACGGGTTCAACGACTACCACCCGCTTTTTCGCTTTGTCTTTGCGTTTTGCTTGAGCCATTGTTTTTAGGTAATCGTCAATATGTCATCGATCATCATTACTTATCCCAAGAGACTCAGCTCAAAGAACCACAAATGCTCCGTATGACGATGAGCGACCGATTAATTATTTCGTTACTTTCTTCTTGTTAGCAACTGTCTTACGCTTGCCTTTACGAGTACGAGAGTTGTTCTTAGTGTGCTGGCCACGAACTGGAAGCCCTTTCCGGTGACGCAAGCCACGGTAGCAACCAATATCCATTAAGCGTTTAATGCTCAACTGAACTTCCGAACGCAACTGACCTTCAACTTTGTACTCATTTGAGATAGCGTTACGTACAGCACTCGCTTCATCGTCCGTCCATTCATTGGCTTTCTTGTCAACACTGATACCAGCATCGGTCAAGATTTTTTTAGCCCGGCTACGTCCAATGCCGTAGATGTATGTCAGCGCAATTTCACCACGCTTCTTATCTGGAATATCAACACCTGCAATACGTGCCATGCTTAGCCTTGTCTTTGTTTGTAACGGGGATTCTTTTTGTTGATCACGTACAGCTTCCCTTTCCGCCGGATCACTTTGCAATCTTCACTGCGTTTCTTGATTGACGCTTTAACTTTCATGGTAAAAGTTTCTGTTTACAGTTCTCAATTTCTACTTTATGTGCATTAGCTAATCTTTATTAGATAACTAGAAGCTATAAGCTGAAAATTGAAAACTTACTTGTATCGGTACACAATTCGCGCCTTACTTAAATCATAAGGCGACATTTCCAACTTTACGCGATCTCCTGGCAGGATCTTGATGTAATTCATCCGCATTTTGCCAGAGATGTGAGCAATTACCTCATGTTTGTTAGCCAACTCGACCCGGAACATTGCATTTGATAATGCCTCCAAAATCACACCGTCTTGTTCTATAGAATTCTGCTTTGCCATGTTCGCTTTAAACCGCCATAAGATCTTGTGTTTCGACCATCAGGCTTGTATTCGCGGTTACTGCTTCAATGTATTCAAAGGTTGTCAAAATCTCAGCTTTCCCTTTACGCACAGCTACTGTGTGTTCAAAGTGGGCCGATGGCTTACGATCAACAGTCCGAATTGTCCAACCGTCCCGTTCCTGTACGACACCTTTCTTGCCGAAATTAATCATTGGCTCAATTGCCAAAATCATGCCTTCCTGCAATTTCGGGCCTTGACCTCGTTTACCATAGTTTGGTACTTCAGGGGCTTCATGTAGGTTTTGGCCAACGCCATGCCCAACTAATTCGCGAACTACTGAATACCCAAACTTCTCTGTGTACGTCTGAATAGCATACCCAATATCGCCTACTCGATTCCCTTCAATGGCCTTTTCCAAGCCGATATAAAGTGATTCCTTAGTTCTGGATAAGAGTCGACGAACTGCCGGACTTACTTCCCCAATTGGATATGTATAAGCGCTATCACTGTGATAGCCGTTCAACTTAACGCCACAATCAATCGAGATGATGTCACCATCGCGGAGTTCATAGCGGCTAGGAAATCCATGCACTACTACGTCGTTGACCGAAATACAAAGTGAAGCCGGAAACTTGTTATAACCTAAGAATGATGGAGAGCCTCCGTTATCCTTAATAAACGTTTCTGCAACCCGGTCAAGTTCCTTTGTTGTTACACCAGGTCGAACAAGCTTAGCCACTTCGGCGTGAGCCTTTCCAAGTACCTGTGCACTAATCTTGATCAGAGCGATTTCTTCATCGCTTCTGATAAAAATCATTTTATCTTTTTTATCGGAACTAGACATCTCTTTTTATGCGGCTACTGTCTCTGCACTCGTGCGACCCTGTACCCGACCTGATTTCATCAGACCTTCGTAGCGACGCATCAGTAAGTAACTTTCCACCTGCTGCAGCGTATCAAGCACAACACCAACCATAATCAGAAGCGACGTACCTCCAAAAAATTGGGCAAAACCACTTGTCATTCCTAATAGATTAGCAATAGCGGGTAAAATCGCCACAATCGCCAGCATAACAGCACCAGGTAGTGTGATTCGATCCAATACTGTACCAATGTACTCGGATGTCTGAAAGCCAGGCTTTACACCTGGGATGAAACCGCCACTACGTTTCATATCATCAGCAATCTGAACCGGGTTGACCGAGATCGCTGTGTAAAAGAACGTAAAGACAATAATCAAAAGCGAGAATAACAGATTATATTGCCAAGTTGTATAGCTCTGAAACGCGTTCTGCACACTAGCTGCAAAATCACTTTTCTCGGCAAACAACCCTGCTACGTAAGTTGGAATGAACATCAGCGCCTGAGCAAATATGATCGGCATTACACCAGCCGCATTTAACTTCAAGGGTAAGTACTGACGTTGCCCACCAACAACTTTATTTCCGATAACCTGCTTGGCATATTGAATTGGAATACGACGAACAGCCTGCGTTAAAACAACCGCTCCCATAATTACAAAAAACAGGCCTACCAGCTCCAGTACAAAAACTAGCACCTGAGACGTTCCGCGCGATAGGGCTTCTCCATAAATAGCACCTGGAAGCCGTGACACGATCCCAATCATAATGATCATTGAGATGCCATTACCAATTCCTTTATCTGTGATCCGTTCACCCAGCCACATGCAGAAGATGGTACCGGCCGTTAGAATAAAGAGCGACGAAATTGTGAACAAGCCACGATCAATTAGCAGTGCCTCAGCTGGAATCGTTGTTCGTACATATGTAATAGCCTGAACAGCCGTTACACCAATTGTCAGTACCCGTGTAATCTGGTTCAACCGCTTACGGCCTGATTCACCTTCCTTCTGCATTTTCTGAAAGTAGGGCAAAGCCAATGTAAGTAACTGAATTGCGATCGATGCAGAAATATACGGCATGATACCCAACGCAAAAATCGAAGCCTTGCTAAAAGCACCTCCTAAAAAGGTATCTAACAAGCCAAGCAATCCCTGAGGATTGAGATTCAATTTCTGTGGGTCAACGCCTGGTAGCACAATAGCCGAACCAAGACGAAACGCCGTAATAAACAACAGCGTGTTGAGGATTCGACTCCGCAACTCGTCAATTGCAAAAATATTCTTAAACGTGGTGATGAGTCGGTTCATAAAATAGGTCGGCTACTGCCGTGCTCACAACTAATTCGCTGCTTCCTCTGTCACTTGTTTAACAGGCACAATCGCCTTACCACCCGCTTTTTCAATCGCTTCTTTCGCGCTTGTCGAGAAAGCATGGGCATGAATTTCAACGGCGGCTGTTAGTTCACCCCGGCTCAATACTTTAACTAAGTCTTTCTTGCTAACCAAACCATGTTGGAGCAGAAATTCCATGTCTACTATTGTAGCCTTAGTCTCGTCAACTAATGCCTGGATAGAATCCAGATTCAGAGGTTTGTATTCGACGCGGTTAATATTCTTGAAGCCGAACTTAGGCACACGACGTTGCAATGGCATCTGACCACCTTCGAAGTGTGTTTTACGACTATAACCTGAACGCGATTGCGCTCCTTTGTGACCACGCGTAGACGTACCGCCCATGCCTGACCCCTGTCCGCGTCCGACTCGCTTGCGCTCTCTGACGGAACCTTTTGCCGGTCTAAGGTTGCTTAAATTCATTGGTATATATTTAAAAAGATGATTCTTTTGGCTTTTAACGTCACCCTTACAAGAAGCTAGAGCGGTCTGAAAACCAAAAGAATCGCAAAGATACTAAATTTCTTCAACCTTCACTAAGTGCTGCACCTTATTGATTGCACCTTTGAGTGCGTCGTTGTATTCCAATTCGACGCTACGGTTGATTTTGCCTAAGCCTAGAGACTTAATCGCATTCTTTTGCGATAACGGCCGTTTAATGGTGCTGCTGACCTGCGTGATACGTACTCGTGCCATGTCTGTTGCTCCTATTGGTTAACCGTTAAAAACTTTAGCTAAACTGATTTGACGCTGAAAAGCTACCTGGTGAGGTAAACGCATCTTCAGTAACGCGTCAAGCGTTGCTTTTACTACGTTGTGCGGGTTCGACGAACCTTTCGATTTCGCCAGGATATCGTGTATACCAGCCGACTCAAGAACGGCACGCATAGCACCACCAGCGATCACACCAGTACCTGGAGCGGCCGGTTTCAGCAGGACAAAGCCACCACTGAATTTACCTTCCATTTCGTGAGGAACCGTACGTTTTAGAAGGGGAACCTGAACAAGGTTTTTCTTCGCATCTTCTACTCCTTTGGCAATCGCATCCGTTACTTCATTGGCTTTGCCTAATCCGTAACCAACGACACCGTTACCATCGCCGACGACGACAATCGCCGAGAAACTGAATCGGCGACCACCTTTTACCACCTTCGCTACGCGGTTGATGGCTACAACCTTTTCTTTCAGGTCGGCTTCGTTGAATTTTGTCGGTCTTGCTGAATTGATGTTCATTGCTTAGAACTTAAGGCCACCCTCGCGGGCTGCGTCGGCCAGTGCTTTTACTTTACCGTGATATAAGTAGCCGTTACGGTCGAACACAGCTGCGCTGATATTCTGTGCAACTGCCTTTTCGGCCAATCGCAGACCAACTTTCTTCGCCGTTTCGACGGTGTTGCCTTCGGCTTCGCTTTTCAACTCAACCGACGACGCAGCGGCCAGCGTGCGGCCAGCAATATCGTCGATCAATTGTGCGTAGATCGCTGTGTTAGAGCGAAAAACCGATAGACGGGGGCGTTCAGCTGTACCAGAGACTTTTGCCCGGATACCAAACTTGATACGCTGTCTTCTTTCTTGCTTATTCTTTGCCATGTTATTTGATTCCGACCAAATAGGCGTTTAAAATGTATTTGGTAGCTCATTTCCGGCTCATGGTTATATAAACTAACCACAAAACGAATACGAAAAACCAGCGTATTATTTTTTAGACGAAGATTTACCGGCTTTCCGACGCACTTGTTCGCCAATGAAGCGGATACCTTTGCCTTTATAAGGCTCAACTTTACGTAGTGACCGGATTTTAGCGGCTACATCACCAAGAAGTTGCTTATCAGATCCTTCCAGGTAAACTTTCGGATTCTGGCCTTTTTCGGTTACAGCTGTTACTTTAATCTCGGTTGGAACAGCTAAATACACATTATGTGAATAGCCAAGTTGCAATTCGAGAATGTTATTAACAACCGACGCTTTATAACCAACCCCGATTACTTCAAGATTTAGTTTGTAGCCTTCGCTTACTCCCGTTACCATGTTGCTAACCAACGAACGGTACAAGCCATGAAGTGCTTTATGGCGTTTCTGTTCCGTAGGGCGCGATACTTGAATCTGCCCCTCTTCAATTGCAACCGAAATGTCCGGATCAACTGTTTGAGTCAGGGTGCCTTTAGGCCCTTTTACCGTTACAACGTTTTGCGCGTCAACGGACAACGTTACGTTGCTGGGTAGGGTGATGGGTTTCTTACCTATGCGTGACATCGTTCAGTTCGGATTAATATACGTAACACAATACCTCTCCACCTACGTTCAGCGTCTTCGCTTCTTTATCTGTCATCACGCCTTTAGAGGTAGAGATGATAGCAACACCCAAGCCATTCAGAATACGTGGCAGGTGATCAGCGCCCCGGTACTGACGTAGACCTGGACGACTAATACGTTGTAGATCAACGATAGCATTTTGCTTCGTCGTTGGATTGTACTTCAAAGCAATTTTGATAGTGCCTTGTGGTGTACTATCGTCGAACTTGTAGTTCTGGATGTACCCTTTTTCGTACAAAACTTTGGTAATCTCTTTTTTTATGTTGGAAGCAGGAATCTCCACAACCCGGTGCTTTGCCCGGATGGCGTTTCTAACGCGGGTCAGAAAATCTGCTATTGGGTCTGTATTCATTCTTAGCGTTGCGTTACTTACAAACCTCTCTTTTAGAGAAAGTTCGCAAAATTACGGAAACTGAATTACAAATAGAAATGGAATCTGGAATTACCAGCTTGCCTTTGTTACTCCTGGGATTTTACCGGCTGATGCCATTTCGCGGAATGTAACCCGTGAAATACCAAACTTGCGCATATAACCCCGAGGACGACCCGTTAATTTGCAGCGATTGTGCAACCGTACAGGTGATGCATTTTTAGGAAGCTTATCAAGACCCAGGTAATCACCTGCAGCTTTTAGAGCAGCCCGTTTCGTAGCATATTTGGCAACTAACGCTTCGCGTTTCCGTTCCCGTGCTTTAATTGATTCTTTTGCCATTGTGTTTTAGCCTTTGTGTAGGTTATTATTTACCACTTTTAGCAAACGGCATTCCCATTGCTTTCAGCAACTCGTAGCTTTCATTGTCGGTATTGGCGGTTGTCACGAAAGTGATATCCATGCCCGAAATACGTGCTACTTTATCGATACTGATTTCAGGGAAGATAATCTGCTCCTGCACACCGAACGTATAGTTACCGCGACCATCGAATCCTTTGTCGCTAATGCCTTTGAAATCCCGTACACGTGGCAACGAAACTGTTGTCAAGCGATCCAGAAACTCATACATCTTTACACCACGTAGAGTCACTTTCGCACCGATAGGCATCTTCTCCCGCAGTTTGAAGTTTGAGACCGCCTTTTTCGACATAGTCGGGACGGCTTTCTGACCCGTGATGGTCGTTAATTCTTCGACGCCTACATCGACTAACTTCTTGTCGGCGACAGCGGCTCCAATACCTTTGTTGATGACAATTTTGCTCAGACGCGGTACTTGCATAACCGACTTATACTGAAACTTGTCTTTCAACTGAGGTACGACCTCGCTTAAATATTTTTCTTTCAGTCTTGGCGTTGCCATTTTTTTAGACCTGCTTAGGGTTAACATCAGGGATAAAGTTGCCCGTCTTTTTAGAAAAGCGTTGCAGCTTGCCCTTTTCGTTCAACTTACGGCCCGTGCGGGTGGGTTCGCTGGTGGCCGGATCAACCAGTTTCAGATTACTGATATGGATTGATCCTTCGGTTTTTTCCAGACTCCCCTGCGGGTTAGAAGCCGTTGGCTTCAAGTGTTTCGTAATCATAGCAACGCCCTCGACCCGAGCACGATCTTTTTCTACAATTATTTCTTTCACTGTTCCGCGCTGGCCTTTCGAGTTACCGCCAATTACGACGACCGTATCGCCCGTCTTAATGTGGAACTTATGTGTCGGTAGCGTTATTTTCTTCTCCATTGCTTACAATACCTCCGGGGCTAGCGATACGATTTTCATAAACTGCTTCTCGCGCAATTCGCGGGCCACAGGACCGAAAATCCGGGTGCCACGTGGCTCATCGTTATTGTTGAGCAATACAGCTGCATTGTCTTCAAAGCGGATGTATGAACCGTCTTTACGACGTACTTCCTTTTTAGTCCGAACAACAACAGCTTTAGAAACCGTACCTTTTTTCATGCTGCTGGACGACAGGGCTTGCTTCACCGTCACGACAATCTTGTCACCAACTGATGCATACCGTTTACCTGTACCGCCCAGGACGCGAATAACAAGCACTTCTTTCGCGCCACTGTTATCGGCAACTCCTAATCTTGATTCTTGCTGTACCATGGCTTACTTCGCCTTTTCGATGATTTCGACTAATCTCCAACGCTTATTCTTGCTCAATGGGCGGGTTTCCATAACACGAACGGTGTCACCAATACCACACTCATTTTTTTCGTCATGAACAGTCAATTTTTTTGTCTTGTTCATGAACTTGCCATACATAGGGTGCTTCACTTTGCGATCAATCGCTACAGTGATAGTTTTCTGCATTTTATTGCTGGTCACCCGTCCGATACGCTCTTTCCGAGCGTTACGCTCCGACGCCGATTTTTCTTCGCCCGTTGCGGGAGCGACTGCTTTCGGCTGTTCTGCTGCTACGACCGCGGGGGTTTCCTGTTCCGCCTGCGGTGCTGGTGCTTGTTGCTCTTCCATCGTCGTGTCTTATTAGGCTTGCCGCGATTTAACCGTCAGTTCCGTGTGAAGACGAGCGATCCGTTTCCGGCTCTCGCGAATGCGCATGGGGTTCTCAATGGGAGAAACAGCATGGGCGAACTTCAGTTTCAACAGTCGGTCCTGTTCGGCACCAATCTCGGTGCGTAAGTCTTCGGCCGACAATCCTTTCAAATCTTCTTTTTTCATTTTGTTCGTCGCTTAGGTGTACTATTCCTCGACTTGCTCTTGATAGTCGCGCCGAACCACAAATTTGGTCCGAACGGGCAATTTCTGAGCGGCCAAGCGCAGGGCTTCCATACCCGTTGCTAAATCAACACCCGTCGTTTCGAACATAATCGTGCCGGGCTTTACTACGGCTACCCAATACTCGGGTGCACCTTTACCTTTACCCATCCGAACTTCAGCCGGTTTCTTGGTAATAGGCTTATCGGGGAAAATGCGAATCCAAACCTGGCCTTCGCGTTTCATGGCCCGAGTTACGGAAATACGAGCGGCTTCAATCTGGCGGGCGGTAATCCGACCTGGTTCCAATGATTTAATACCGAACGTACCGAAAGCGATTTCATGGCCGCGCGATGCGATACCTGGAATCCTTCCTTTATGCTGCTTACGGAATTTTGTTCTTTTTGGCTGTAACATAGCTCTAAAAGTTAGAGTCGATAGTCATTAGTCAATAGTCGTTTTCAATAGCGACCGGCAACTGGCGACTGGCGACTGGATTTATCGTCTTGGTCCACCACCGCCACGGTTAGCACCACCCGGAGCGCCACCGCCACGGTTGCCACCACCCTGACCACCACCGCCACGGTTGCCGCCACCTTGACCGCCACCACCACGATTGTTACCACCCCGATCATTGCCTCCGCGATCACCGCGACCACGACCACCACGGTCGTTACCATCACGATCACCACGAGGACCACGACGGTCACCACGGTCATTTGAAGAAGCACTACGTTCTCCGGCTTGTGCCTGGCTCATCATAGCTGCTGGCGACAGGTCGCGCTTGCCATAAACTTCACCCTTGAAAATCCACACCTTGATGCCGATTTTACCGTAAACTGTTTGTGCTTCTGAGATAGCGTAATCAATGTCAGCCCGTAGTGTATGAAGAGGTACACGACCTTCTTTGTACTGCTCCGAGCGGGCAATTTCAGCACCGCCTAAGCGACCTGATACCTTCACCTTGATGCCTTGAGCGCCCACCCGGATAGCCGATTGAATCGCTTGCTTCATGGCACGACGGAACGAGATACGAGCTTGTAGCTGCTGAGCAATAGCTTCACCAACTAGTTTAGCATCGATTTCTGGCCGCTTGATCTCGAAGATATTGATCTGGACATCTTTGCCCGTGATCTTTTTCAGTTCTTCTTTAATCTTATCAACCTCACCACCGCCTTTACCGATAACGATACCCGGACGAGCCGTGTGAATTGTCAGCGTTACGCGTTTCAGTGTGCGCTCGATAACAACCCGAGCAATGGCTCCTTTCGGAATACGAGCCGCTACGTACTTCCGGATTTTCTCGTCTTCAACGAGCTTTTCCGCAAATTCTTTGCCACCGTACCAGCTTGACTCCCAGCCCCGAACAATACCAAGTCGCAGGCCAATTGGATTTATTTTTTGTCCCATTTCTGTCTATTGTTCGTTTTCAGGGGTTTCTGCTTCTGCCGATTCCAATAAGGCTTTGGCTGCGCTGTCCACCACAATGGTGATGTGATTAGACCGCTTCCGAATCCGGTGACCACGGCCCTGTGGAGCTGGTCGTAGACGCTTAAGCATCGGACCACCATCAACAAAAATCGTTTTCACATAAAGATCAGCATCTTCAATACGCTCATCTTCATTCTTTTGCTGCCAGTTGGCAACGGCTGACAAAAGCACTTTCTGCAATACGTCAGCACCAGCCTGTGGCTGATATTTTAACAGACCCAACGCCCGGCTAACACGCTGACCACGAATCAGGTCAGCGATTAACCGCATTTTACGGGGCGACGTGGGCACATCTTTAAGTTTTGCTACTGCTTCCATTTGTTTGGTTTTTGGTTTTCGGTTCACGGTTTACAGCTAATCAAAACCGTAAACTGAATACCGTAAACTGCTTATCGTTTGCCCTTGTCTTTTTTTGCGGTGTGCCCCCGGAAGTTGCGCGTTGGAGAGAATTCTCCTAGCTTATGACCTACCATGTTCTCCGTTACATAAACCGGAATAAACTTGTTGCCATTGTGAACGGCGAAGGTGTGTCCAACGAAATCTGGTGAAATCATCGAACGACGCGACCAGGTTTTGATGACCGATTTCTTACCCGAATCATTTTGCGTCTGGACTTTATTGTCTAAACGAAAATCAATATATGGGCCTTTTTTGAGTGAACGTGCCATTGTTATCTGTTACTTTTTGCGTCGGCTAATAATCATGCTTTCAGATGCCTTGTTCTTGTTGCGGGTCTTTTGACCTTTAGCGAACTGGCCATTACGCGAACGTGGGTGACCACCGGATGCCCGGCCTTCACCACCACCCATTGGGTGATCGACAGGGTTCATAACCACAGCCCGAACACGAGGACGACGCCCTAACCAACGGCTACGCCCAGCTTTACCCATTACGACGTTCATATGGTCAGGGTTCGATACAGAACCTACCGTTGCCATACCAGCGCTTAATACACGGCGGGTTTCACCGGAAGGCAAACGCAGGATAGCGTATTTGTCTTCACGACCTACCAACTGAGCGTATGTGCCAGCAGAACGGGCCATAGCACCACCTTTACCCGGTGTCAACTCAATGTTGTGAACGATGGTACCGATTGGCATCAAAGCCAGTGGAAGCGCGTTACCAACATCAGGTGTTGACCCTTCGCCCGACTGAATAGTCTGGCCTACAGTGATGCCCTGTGGTGCGATGATGTAGCGTTTTTCACCGTCTGGATATTGCACCAGCGAGATGCGGGCCGAACGGTTTGGATCGTATTCTACAGTCAAAACTTCGGCAGGTTGGCCGACTTTATCGCGCTTGAAGTCAATAATGCGGTATTTCCGCTTATGTCCTCCACCAATGTAGCGCATAGTGCGGTGACCTTCATTATTACGGCCACCGGTTCTCTTAATGGGCTCCAGCAGACTCTTCTCTGGCTTGGAGGCTGTTATTTCCGCAAAGTCGGGTGCCACGCGAAAACGTGTACTCGGCGTTATTGGTCTTAGTTTTTTAACTCCCATGACTGATTAATTGGTAGAGCAATGCTCGGTTTACAGGTCAGCGTAAATATCAATTACTTCGCCCTCTGCAACCGTTACGATTGCTTTCTTAATGGTTGGGGTCTTGCCCGATACAACGCGTCCGTTGATGTTTTTGCTGCGCTTCTTTCCAAAGACCCGGAAAGTATTCACCGCTTCAACATTCACCCCGTACATTTTCTCGATGGCTTTACCGATTTCGAGCTTGTTGGCTCTTAGTTCAACCTCAAAAGCATACTTCCCCTGCTTGTTAAGGCCCGTCATTTTTTCGGTGACGATTGGTCGTTTCAGTACGCTCATGGCTATTTGTCGAACAACGTTTGGATGGTTGACAGAGCTTCTTCGCTAATTAGCAGTTGGTCGGCGTTCATCAGATCGTAGGTATTAACCTGCGAGGCTGTTGTCACTTTCGTTTTCTGCACGTTTCGGCTCGACAATACTACGTTCAGATTTACATCCGGTAGGATAAGCAGCGTTTTGCGGCCCGTTAATTTCAGATCGCTCAAAAACTGAATATAATCCTTCGTGCGGGGTGCTTCCAGCGTGATGTTGTCAATAACCGAAATCTTTTCAGCCTTCGCTTTTACGGCATAAGCCGACTGGCGGGCCAGCGATTTCACTTTTTTATTCAGTTTGAAGCTATAGTCACGGGGGCGGGGACCGAAAATCGTACCACCACCGACGAATACCGGCGACTTGGCGCTACCTGCACGGGCACCGCCTGTACCTTTTTGCTTCTTCAATTTGCGCGTCGAGTGCGCATTTTCAGCACGCTCTTTCGCTTTGTGCGTTCCTTGCCGTTGGTTGGCTAAGTATTGTTTCACGTCGAGGTAAATCGCGTGTTGGTTTGGCTCAATGCCGAAAACCTCTTCCGGAAGCGTGACCTTTTTGCCTGTGTCCTCGCCTTTGCTGTTATATACGATTACTTCCATGACCTACTTCTCAATAATAACGTATGAATTTTTGGCTCCTGGAATCGAACCGCTAACAACAAGCAGGTTTTGCTCAGGCAGAACACGCAAAACGCGCAGGTTTTGAACCTTCACACGATTGCCGCCCATCCGGCCGGCCATCCGAAGACCTTTGAACACACGCGATGGGAACGAGCAGGCACCAATCGAACCTGGGTGACGACCCCGGTTGTGCTGACCGTGCGTTTGACCGCCCACCCCACCGAATCCATGACGTTTCACAACGCCCTGGAAACCACGACCTTTTGCAGTTCCGACTACGTCAACGAAGTCAGCTTCTGCAAATACATCGGCAACCGAAAGTGTTTCGCCAAGGTTAAGCTCTTTTTCGAATTCTTTGAATTCAACTAGTTTGCGCTTAGGCGTGGTACCTGCTTTTTTGAAGTGGCCCATTTCCGGCTTGTTACTGTGCTTTTCTTTTTTCTCGCCATAACCAAGTTGCACAGCCGTGTAGCCATCTTTCTCGATGCTACGGACTTGCGTTACGACACAGGGACCCGTCTCAATCACTGTACATGCCAGAGCCTGCCCGTCCGCATTGTACACGCTGGTCATCCCGATTTTCTTGCCAATTAAACCAGACATTTGTGTTTGTTTAAAGTAAGCAGGTAAAAAATAGGTACTTGAATTTCCCACTCGGATTCTCCGAATCGGGCCGCAAAGGTAGACAAATAATCAGACGAATCCTATATGTGCTTAACAATCAGCCCTAAAAAGACACAAAAAAAAGGTCGGGCGCATTGCACCTGACCTTCAGTGGCAGACATAATCCCATAAGACGGAATTTGTTTGCTGAAAAGTCAGATGTGGTTTCTGCTAGTGGCGGACCTTCACCCTCGTATGTCGTTAACTCGCAAGTCGAGTTTGGGAGTGCAAAAATAGAGAATAATTATGATAAATGAAAAATTTATTTTTAAAAATAAATCTGCAAAAATTATTGATGCGTTTATTAAAATCTGATTTTATTCTACACATGTTTATTGATAGTAGAATAGACGACTAATGAATTGGTGAAAATCATGGTAATCTTAAAAATCACACAAATTTGCCGGGTTGCCGTCGCGATTTTTATCTCTTTATTAGCCTGTACACAACGTACAACCGAACCTGACATGATTGTAAATCCGAACGCTGACGCATCAGCGTATTCGTTTCTGTCGCTTGGCGATTCATACACCATTGGCGAAAGTGTTTCTGCAAACTACCGCTGGAGTGTGCAATTAGCCGATATGCTGCGTAAAGACGGTGAAGACGTAGGAGAACCAGACATTATTGCCCGCACGGGATGGACAACTGCCGAATTGCAAAATGCCATTAAAACCAGTGGTAATCAAAAGACATATGATCTGGTCTCGCTTTTGATTGGCGTAAACAATCAATATAGAGGACAAAGTCAGGATCAATATCGAATCGAATTTCGGGAATTACTTCAAACGGCCATCAAATTTGCTGGCGATAGAGCTGCACACGTGTTTGTCCTGTCGACTCCTGATTGGGGTGTTTCACCCTATGCAGCAGGACAGAACAAAATCAATATTGCGCAGGATATCGACCAGTTTAATACCATTGCAAAAGATGAGTGTCACAAGGTCAGCATTGCTTATATTGACATTACACCTTTGAGCCGCTCTGCTGCTGGCGACGATAGCCAATTCGCTTCGGATGGCCTTCATTATTCAGGCAAGCAGATGAAACTGTGGGCTGAAAAGGCATTGCCCGTAGTAAAAGCGTTGCTAAAAAAATAACCTATGCTTTCACGGGCGTTTGTGTTCCACCAAATTTCTGTTTGTAATACCGTACCGTCCTGCCAATCAGCATTCCTCCAATAACAGCAGGTGCAATCCAACTGAGCGTAGCCATCCATTCAGGTGCATTAGTTGGTAAGATTCGACCAATATTGGTCACTAATGCGGCCGTGAACGTAGCAATATAGGAGCCTCCCATGCGGGTGAAATGTTGAAAAAACCAGTGCATCTTTTCAGTAGGCCGATACATTGCCTGAATGTCCCGCCTAGCAAACGTGAAGGTTAATATTCCGAAGAAAGAAAATAAGATTGGAAAGAATGACGCACCATTTGTCATCATCAGATACACACCAAAGCCAACCATCAAGACGCTAACAGCAAGGGTAAGATAAGTCAGGATTTTATCGGCCTGTTGAGGGCCAGATCTTTTCTGTTTTGTAGCTCGCCAGCCGGTCATACTCAAGTAGAAACTGAAAACAGCAATGCCTGTCAAGAATAGCCGCATCATTTTAAACGGTTGAAGTACGCACAGGAGCAATGCCGTTATGGCTACCGTAATCATGCAATAGACATAAATCAGCCCAGCACGATTGTGAAGGCGGCTGCCTTTTTTGGAAAACATAGGAATCAGGCCAACTAAAAGGGCGATGACGCCGGTAGTAATGTGAATAATGAGTAAGGAAATGATAATCGTTTTCATGGCCGTTACCGGGTTTGTTATTCGTTAAGACAAACCTACAACGGCTGATCGACCGAGTGCAACTAATAGGGCTGAACAGCACCCTTTGGGTAGTTTAGCAACTAAAGACCGTGTTTGGGACAAATGGTGGGGTGTTTTACAAAGCTTTCAGCTCGGCAACAAGCGTTTCATTGTACTGTCGGGCTACGGGTATCTGAAATTGACCGCCAAGCAAATGGAGTTTATAACCTTGCGCATTACCCGTTACGCGCTCAACCCGATCCAGATTAACCACGTATGAGCGATGGCACCGGACAAACGGAATACGAACTACACTCGGCAGCAGTATCTGCTTTTCCAACCGACTAAGACTGCTACGTAGCAGCGGCTTAACAGGTTGACCGTTTTTAAGATGAACGACCGTGCAATAGTTATCACTTGACTCAATAAAAAGCAGGTCCTTTGATTTAATTGTCAACGTATCTTTCTCGTTATCGGCGATGAGCGTCAACGTGGTGTCGGGATTTGTATCAGTTGGGCTATCAGATAAACTGATGACATCAGACTTAGCAGGTACAATAGTGGGGACAGGTGAATGAACCGGCAACTCTGCTGCCGCCTGGCTGTATCTTTTGAGTTGAGTGATATAACTGAATAAAACAAGGCCAACTACAGGAAACAATCCTACTAAGAAAGTAACTAAGATCATCCCGAACCAGCTTAACCCACTGCTTTCGCCCGAGCTTAATAACCAGTTTAAGTAAAGACGATTAGCTATAGAAATCAACAAAATGTTCACCATAATGGCCAGGATCTCGCGGCCGACCGTCCAGCGCTCCTCGGCGAAAGCCTGAGGAAACAACCGCCGGACTATAATAAAGTAAAGCGCTGTCACGACAAACGACACGACGCCAAAGCCCAGTATTTTGACAATTTTATTAGGAGTTTCCCAGAGATTTAAACCAAAGGGCTGAAAAACCAGCAAGAATAACCCGACAAATAGGCCAATCAGGACAGCTTTCCTTACCTGTGAAGTAGGCCTATCATCAGTAGGATAAGGTTGATTGAAGAGGCTGAACATGGTTTGTTGATGAGCGTAGCACAACCTACTGTACCAATCGTTTAAAACAACCGCCAACTGGCAATCTGTTCAAAAAAGCTGGGTAGCGCTGGCGGATAGGCGATAATCATGAAGAGAACGCCAAACAAAGCTCCATAAAAGTGAGCATCATGATTCACCCGGCCTAAACCTCGTCGTGATTCATAATAGGAATAAGCTAGATATAAGGCCCCGAAAATGAATCCAGGAATACAAAGTGCGAAATAGAGACATATCTCGGTTAGCGGTCGAAACAGAATACCTGCAAAAACAATGGCAGCTACCCCCCCCGATGCCCCTAATGAGTTATAGCCGGAGTCAGTACGATGTTTCAGGAAGCTTGGAATGTCGGATACCAGAATAGCCACTAAGTAAAAGCCAATCATATAAATAGGTCCGCTATTCCCAAACAACATCCCAAATACTTGCTCAATGAAGCCCCCAAAGAAGTAAAGACTTAGCATGTTGAAGAACAGATGTCCCCAGTCGGCATGCAAAAATCCTGATGTGATCAGCCGGTAATATTGTCCCCGTTTAGCAATCTGATAGGGATTCATGATCCAGCGATCCATCAGGCTGTAATTATTCCAGGCGGCTACACTGACAATGACCGTTACAACAATAATAATAAGCGTTACACTCATAATTTTATATATGATACATGAGGTATGATATATGAAACAGGATATACGAATTATAGTAACCTCATATATAATACGTCATATATCCTACATCTTTTCAGCTTTCTCGCTCGACTAATTGACGAGCAAATTGAATTAGTACATTTTTTCGATCAGAATCAGCTTTAACCTGATCAAAGTTGGCAAATCCTCGGGTAAAATAATCGTTAATACGGGCTTCGGTAAGTTGTCGAATACCCAATTGATCGTAAATAGACGTAACAGCTTGTACTTTCTCACCTTTATCAAAATCAGTCCGTGTGAGCCAGTCGGTCAATTCGTCTTTAACTGAGCCTTTGGCCTGCTGAAGTGCTTCGATGAGTAAAAAGGTTTTTTTGTTCGCAATGATATCTCCTCCAACCTGCTTGCCAAATTTAGTGGGGTCGCCATACACATCCAGTAAATCGTCTTTTAACTGAAATCCGACACCGATATTCATACCGCCTTCGTACAGATGCCGGGTCGTTTCTTCATCTGCGCCCGCAATCAGACCGCCCAATTCAAGGGCATAACCAAGCAAAACCGATGTTTTAAGTCGAATCATATCGATGTACTCGGCTTCTGTCACATCCCAGCGCGTCTCAAAATTCATATCCATCTGTTGGCCTTCACAAACCTCAGCAGCTGTGCGACTGAAACGAGCCAACGCAGGTGCTAGTTTATCGCTCTCTATATTTAGCAGAAGTTGATACGCATTCACAAGCATCACATCGCCCGACAGAATAGCGATGTTGCCATTCCATTTTTCATGCACAGTCAATTGACCCCGACGTAGTGGTGCCTGGTCCATAATATCGTCGTGCATGAGCGTGAAGTTGTGAAACACCTCAACGCCAAGCGCCGGCCGAACGGCTTTTCGCCAATCATCAGTGAAGAGATACGTGGCCATTAACGTCAGCAGGGGGCGCATCCGCTTACCGCCGAGGTTCATAATGTACCGAATAGGATCGTAGAGTTCAGGAGGATGCTGACCGTATTGGGTATGTTGAAGTTCGTTTTGAAGGGCGTCAATAAAAACAGCTGGACTCATTCGGTTGTAGCAGTGCTCTGCTGGGTTTGACGCCAAAAATACAGCAAAACCCCTCAAAACCCTAACCGCCAAACATCCGGCGGTAATTCCGCTGAGACGGTGTGATGATAACGAAGATAAGTCGCAGAGACAGAACAACGTAGCCATCCCGTCGATTCGAATTACCTCGTATGGCACCAACTGCATTAGGCGTTTGACCTAGTTCAAGCCGGCGGTCGGACAAAGCAGCGGCCAGTGGCTGCATACCCGTTCTATCAGGATATACCGTACTTACATCATCTACATAATCGCTCAGTACGTGCGTATACGTGCCTTCAAAATGCCATTTAAATCGTTCATTAGCAGCAATTGGCACACCTAGTCCGTAGCGAATGATTAGTGGAAGGCGAGTATAGGTAACGCCTTCTGTATGTAATGGAGCAAGACTTACAGTTTGCCCTTTGTAAATCGTTTTGGGCGTTAAATACGTCAATCCCAGCCCGGCCAGTACGTACGGAATAATGACGTGGTTCCGATTATCGTCCCGCCAAAAGTCCCATTGTATTCCCGCCCAGACGTCAGGATTTAAACTGCGAAAAGAAAGATTATTATATGCAAGATGAGTACTTTCCTGGCTACCTCGAATAAAATACAGCTGAGCTTCAGCCCGAAGTGTAAGCTGCGGAGAATACCGGAAAGCAGCGGCTACGTCAAGGGCCGTGCCTAATCGAAGATGAGCGAAATCACTACGTTCGTTTAAATCACCAACGTAGCGGGTAGCGCCCAACCCAACGTTCAGTAACCAAGTGCCGGGTTTCTCCCGCCAGTATTCAGAACGTTGGGCTAGCAATTCAGCAGATGTGAAAATCCAGGCCGCGAAAACAAAGGAAAGTATTAAAAATCGCATAAGGCCTGTCATTACAAGAAGGCTTATGTGACGCAGTTTAGTCCGAAAGGTAACAGATAGCCAATTTTATAACTCACCAATATCCTCATTCCAGAGGGTAGGCTTTTCGGCTATGAATTTATCCATCATCTCAACGCATTCAGGCAAATCAAGGTCAATAACTTCCACTCCATGCTGCTCCATAAACTCCCGCGCACCCGGAAACGTCCGTGATTCGCCAACGATTACTTTCGGAATTTTGAACTGCACAATGGTGCCTGCGCACATGTAACAAGGCATTAATGTCGAATAAATAACCGTGTTTTTGAAAGAACCAACTCGACCGGCATTGTTGAGACAATCCATTTCGCCGTGCAGAATGGGATTATTTTCTTGTACGCGCTTATTATGACCCGAAGCTACTAATTCACCGTTTTTGGTAAGGGCCGAGCCGATAGGAATACCTCCCTCGCTTAAACTTTTTTGTGCCTGCCGAATGGCCTCCTGCATGAATTCGTCCATACTATCTCAGTTTACAACAATTTCATCGTTTCGTAATCGCCAACGTGATTCAGGTATAAGAAATCAAGGAGTAACCCATTGACGTTGGTAACGAGTTTATGAGCCTCGGGCAACGTAGCAACTATGCTCGTAATACGTTCATGCTCTGATTCATTGCCCATATTTTTAAGGTGAAAAGCCATTATTTCATCCCGAGGCATTTCTTTCTCAATGAAGAAAAAGTGCATGCCTTCGTCGCTGGTTCCTGTACTGGGATGCCATACCTGAGAATTCAATTTTGTTAGCTCAGCAGCCGTTACGGTCATGCCTATTTCTTCGCCTAATTCTCGGGCAGCTACCTCGTCGGGCGCATCACTGGCGTCGACCATTCCGGCTGGATGCTCGTAGGTTTGAGAACCGTCGGCGATACGTCGTTGCTTCACCAGTACCACAAATTTCTGCCGCGTGTCTTTATCGATTAAACACACCATCATAGAAACAGCATGACCTTTGAGGAATAAGGCGGGTGGAATTTTGTCACCTTCGGGCGTATCGGCGTCTACTTCAAGCATGGCAAAAAGCACTTCGCCATTGTGTCGACGCCGAATATAAAAATCCTTTACATCATTGATTTTCATTCCGTTACTTTCCATCTGGCTTTTCCAGTATCGGAACTTTGTTGCATCCTGAAGGGCCTCTTCTTGCTTACTCATACTAGTTCTTTAAATTTAAGTAAGACGCCAGCACCACACCAGCGCCTTAACAGGTTATTTCTGCGTCAATCGCTGAGCATCGGTGCCAACGTAGCGTTCAAAGAACTCATAGATACGTAGCAACCGATCAATCCGCTGACGAACATTTCCAGATCGGCTCAGTTCGTGCGTAGCGCCAGGCATGCGAACATACTCAACCGGACGACCCAGTATTTTCAGGCTTTTGTACATCATCTCGCTTTGAATCGGCCCCGTACGCAGGTCATTTTCACCATGTTTAATCAACAGGGGCGTTCTAATATTCTGGACAAACGTGTAGGGCGAGTTTGCATCTAATACTTTGGCTTCGGCTGACCAGGGATATGCGAAATAGTTAGGAATCAGCCGCCAGGCATTGCCTTCACCCAGAAACGTAGTAAGATCATAAACACCCCGTTGCGCAAAAGCAGCCTTGAAGCGGTTATCATGCCCAACAATCCAGGCGGTTAGATAACCTGCATACGAGCCGCCCGTGATCACCTGCCGACTCGTGTCCACCCAAGCTTCTTTAGCCGCATCGGTAGCAGCCGCCAGCACATCTTCGGCCGGGCCCGTTCCCCAATCTTTGATGTTTGCCCGCTGGAAATTAAGTCCGTAGCCTCCCGAACCGCGTGGATTGGCATAAACAACACCGTACCCCTGCGAGCACATATATTGGAATTCGTGCCACATCGATACCTCGCCGGGTCCCCACATCGCCGTTGGTCCACCGTGCATATTCAGTAGTAGCGGATATTTTTTACCCGCTTCAATACCAGCAGGCTTCATAATCCAGTAATCGACCGTCTGGCCAAGTGAGTTTTTATAGGCGCGTTTTTCAGGAAAGCTTAGTGTTTTTTGAGCTACCCAATCATTATGGTTACTCAATTTTGTCTGCGTCTTCGCATCCGTATTCGTCAGGTATAATTCCGACGGATTCGCTACTTCGGTTTTTGCGAGAACAACCTGATTCTCCGCTACGTCAAAACTGGTGATTCCATAGATAAAATCTGTTAACTGTGTAACCTGGCGCGTTGCAGGGTCGAGCCGGTAAAGTGGAGCACCTCCGTTAGACGAAGCCGTGAAATAAATCGCGTAAAGGCCCTGTGGACCTTTTTTAGCTTTAGCGGCAACGGGCACGCTTGTCCAGGTCAAATTGCTGGCGGCTCGGTCAAAAGTTACAAGTTGAACGCCCGAGGCCGTTGAGCCTGTGAGCGTCGCCAATCCAATTTGAGAGAAATTTACCCCTTCTGAAGGACTCACCGAAAACGCCAGCTGCTTACCATCGGGCGACACCTCGGGCGAACCATAGCTTTTCCCCACTTCACCCAACACCTTCGTTCGGGTACCAGACCCATCGGCAGAAATAAACACGATAGCATTATCCTGTTCGCGATCGGGGTGTTTAAGGCTATCCAGATCGGTTACTGCCAGTAAGCCCTGGCCGTTAGGCAACCAGTTAGGTGATTGAAACGACGTAAAGCCCCGAGTTAGTGGTTTCGCGCTAGCGCCTTCCCGTACGTCGATGCTATACAGGTGTGTAAAATTCATCTCAGGTTCGGTCGTAGCCTCGCCTTGAAAGTTCAATCGGTTAAACACTTTGGCTTTCTTATCCTCAACATCCTTGTTCAGATATGCCCGTATCTCAGCCAGTGACCCATCGGGATTGGGCTTTATTTTCTTATCCGTCCGAATAAAATCATTTGTCGCAAAGCCCGGTTTTTCCAGCGACCAGGAAGGTGTTCTTTTGGCTGGATTGATGATGCTATCCTTA
The DNA here is from genome assembly GCF_900112365.1 of Spirosoma endophyticum. Classification (GTDB taxonomy): domain Bacteria; phylum Bacteroidota; class Bacteroidia; order Cytophagales; family Spirosomataceae; genus Spirosoma; species Spirosoma endophyticum. The sequence goes on from NZ_FOLQ01000005.1 coordinate 265,893, forward strand.
AGCATTTCAGCCATCGTCAGGGTTGACGTAAACGTGATCCGTTTACCATCCGGCGACCAAAGTGGCCCCGACGCTGCATACGGGCCGTTGGTCAGTTGCCAGGCTTCTCCCCCATCGAGTGGCATAATAAACACCTGTCCCTTGCCTTTCACCGTTCGAACGAACGCTACGCTCTTCCCATCGGGTGACCAAACCGGCTGCCGGGCCGACTCTGCGCCATGTGTCAGCGCTTTGCTGTCACCCGGTTTCAGGTTGGTTAGATAAATGTGGGTTTTGTATTCATACTCCTCTTTTTGATCGGGGTTAGTTTCAATCGTTGCCAGGGTATAAACGGCACGCTTCCCATCAGGAGCGAGTTCAATCCCGCCAACCTGTTTGATACGGGTCAGATCGGTAACAATAACTTTCGATTTTGTTTGGGCGTAAACCGTCGGCGCCGTTAAGGCGACAAGTAGAAGAATTCGTAATCGCATCGTTTGTTGATTAAGTTAATAATGGAAGGTACCGTTCTCGAATGATATTGACGTGATGCGTAGCGTGGCCGACTAGTACAAAACCAAGCGCTAACACCGAAATTGTCTGATTAAAGGCGAAACCACTACGTAGCAGCATGTCCTCATCGAAACTTTTAAATAAGGCGATAGTCGATTGCCTAACCGCAGCATACTCTTCATACAGATCGGCAATGGTTCGATGGATCGCGTTCGTATTTCGTCCAAATAACTCTTCATCGTAACCAGGCAAAGCTGTTTGGTCATTACGGGCGAAACGCATAGCTCGATACGACATAATACGTTCGTTATCAATAATATGCTGCAGAATATCTTTCACCGTCCACTTATCGGGCGCATATCGCAGATCACCAAGAGCTTCCAGTGTTTTCGCGGGAAGCAGGTTCTCAAACGAAGCGCCTTGTGTCAGGGCGTCAATAATGAGCATGTTATCAGCCAGATTAATATATCTGTCGAAGAACTGCGGCATTATGGGTATTTCAGATTTCGTCATAGTCAGGTGGCATCTATTCAATACACAAACTCCCCGAAAGTACTGAACTTTCGGGGAGTTTTCATGGCTTGGAAAGCCGATAGGGCACAATTCTTTATTTTTTTGCTGTGCCAGGCTTCGCTATAGTTGCCGTACCTACTAGCTCAGTAACCAACCGATCGGCTTTATAAATGTACCGCATGGCTGCTATGATACCTCCCGCATGAACCGAAATCGTGCGGTTGGCATCAGGTACAAAAATGAACTCACCTGGCAGGCTTTCCATATTCCCGTCAAAGGCCAGGCCAACCGCTTCCAGGTTTTTATTGATCATCGGACTACCCGAATTTCCACCGATAATATCGTTGGTTGAGATGAAGCACATCGGCTGTTTCAGCAACTCCATCGGCGGATTTTTCCATCGCGCAGGCAAATTCCAGGGCGCTTTATCGGCAAATGAATAATTACGGTCGTATAACCCTGCGAAGGTTGTGAGAATAGGCGCTTTGGTGCCGTTATAGTCGAACGACTTCACCACGCCATCATTGATACGTAATGAGAACGTAGCATCAGGTGGAACGGCCGTGCCATAGACGTCGTAAAGCATCCGGCCCAGTTGCCCATGCAATACCTCCTGATTCTGCGTAATTTGCCGGGCCTGTCGACCGGCCGCTACGTAACGAGGAAAACCAATACGTGCCAAAACAAGCAACGGATCATCTGACGAACCAACGGCGCCCGGCCGGGTCGATAACTCTTTTATAAAGGCTGGGTCGTTTAATTTTGTGTGTTTGATCAAATAAGCCGCGGCTTCTTTGGGTGTCCGGGTTTTTCCATCTGGGCCCGTCAGAGCGGCTTTTACATAAGGGTCATCGTTACCCAATCCGATCTGCGCTTCGGTCAGGTGAGCGGCCAGATAGGCTTCATCGAGGGCAAGGTTTTTCACATTTGGTGCCTCCATCAATGAGCGGGCCCGTTCTGCATCCTGCGGTCGTGATGTCAGTAACTCTCCAAATTGCGTCGCTACGTTGGCAAACGTCATCAATTCACCCATGGTACGTTCGCTGGGGGCCAGGTAATTGGCATCTCTGAATATACTCCGCAATTGAGCTGTATTAGAGGCAATTTCGTCCCAGGTTTTAAGTTGGGCAGGCGGAAGATTTTTGGCTTTTGCAGCCATTTTAAATTGCTCTTCGAATACCGCTTTTCGGGCCAGCAAACTAGCATCACGTAGTCCGGCTAATTGACCACCGTAGGCTTTCAGGCTGTTGTCGTAGCTGAAAATTTCGTTCAGTATGCTATCGCTTTTCGCCGTTTCATTGTAAATTCGTAAGGCATCAGCGCGGTTTTGTAGCATTTGAATCGTAGCAGGCGTTTGTAAATCCCGGTCAAATTCAAGTTCAGCTACTGTTTTCAGACGCTCTGTATGACCGGGGTTTCCAATAACGAAAATCGGTTCACCATCCCGTACACCGCTCGGATTGAACTTAAAAAAATGAGCCGTTTTCAGCGGTTTACCATTATCATATACCCGAAAAAACGAGCAATCCAGCGCATAACGTGGGTAAGTAAAGTTATCGTAATCACCCCCGAAGAAACCAAGGGCAAGTTCGGGCATGAACACAAGCCGGACATCGGTATAACGTTTGAAACCGTAGAGCGAGTAGCGGCCGCCACTATAAAAGACAATGGTCTGTAACTCCAGACCTTTCCAGTCAGCTTTGGTACCGTATTCTCGTTTAATATCCTCAAATGTTTTTTCACGAGCCTCCAATTGCGACGCATCTGTCTGCCCTGCGCTGGTCATAGCATCCTGCACGCGTTTCGTGATGTCTTCAATCTTTACTAATTGATCGACGAACAACCCATCTACTTTGCGTTCTTCAGCAGGCGTTTTGGCAAAGAAACCTGTGGCATTCAGGTCTTCACCTTTTCGAGTCACGCCCGTTCCCGACTCGCGGGCGCAGTGATGATTGGTCATAACCAGGCCATTCGCCGACACAAACGAGGCTGAGCAGTAGTCGGCAAAACGTAGCGAGGCTAGTCGGGCTTCGTCGAACCATTTTTCATCAGGAGAGAATTTGTATGTTTTGCTGAAATAGTCCCTCGGTGGATTGTCGAACGTCCACATTTTACCCAAATCCAGCGGGCCGCCCTTGGCTGGATCAGCACTGCTTTCGAGCGTAGTGTTGGGCGATACTTGTATGGTTTGGGCCAGCGTCTGACTAACCACATGAGTTAGCAGTAGACTTGCCAGAAGAACGGGGCGGAGATTGATGTGATATAGAGACATTTACAAACGGTTGGTTGTCTGTTAAAACGTGAATTTAGGCCAAACGTTTTGTCCGCTACGTTATCAAACTACCAGATTGGCCTAATTCTAAAAGTTTAACCGAAGCTTAATCGGTATGCTTTAGGCTATTTTCGATGATAGCTATCTAACTCATGAATTGCAAAAAACAAATTCGATAGCTATGAAAACTTCAAAATTGCTTAAGCTTTTGACAGCCCTGATGCTTTTAGTATCTGTGAGCAGTTGCACATCTTACTACGGCAGACCCAATTACAGCCGACATTATGGCTATAGAAGGCCTATTGGTCCACCATCACACCCAAGGCCTTATGGTGGTAATTACGGCTATGGCCGTCCTGGTTGGTAAACAGTCGTTATAACTGTTTAAAACTAAAGGTGCAGGCTTACTTAGTCTGCACCTTAGTATGAGTAACAGCCACAAGGAACTCATAAGTTGGTTTTGCGCTTTATTGGTCATTTGGGAAAACTTACCCAAACACCACCGTCACTTAATTCATCCTATGAAGCAAACACGTTTACTTATAACGTTTATGTTATGCTGCCTTTTGCAATCTGTTTTTGCTCAACAATCGTTGCCTATGAACACGCTGAAAGTGGGCAAAATTCGCGGCAGCCTTTATCTTACCTGGGGCTATAATCGGGAGTGGTACACACGTAGCACCATTCACTTTCGCAACACAACGACGGATAATTACGACTTCACGTTTATTAACGCGAAAGCACACGATCGGCCTGACCTGCACGATTTTTACAAGCTTAATAACCTGACTGTTCCTCAATACGACCTGAACGTAGGCTATTTTTTCAATGACAGGCACGATCTGGGAATTGAGTTGAGTTGGGATCACCTCAAATATATTGTCACTGATAATCAGGTTATTCACGTACAAGGGCAAATCAGAGGGCATCAGATTGATAAAGACACGTTAGTAACTCCTGATTTTGTCCATTTGCAGCATACCAATGGCAACAACTACCTGATGCTCAATCTAGTGAAGCGACAAAAAATATGGAGTTCAAAGTATCTTCAACTAAGTGGGATCGGGAAAGTAGGCGCTGGACCATTAATTTCATACACCATCTCGACCATTCTGGGAAACAACGACGAAGGGTATTTTCACTACCATGGCGTAGTAGCAGGCTTAAGTGCAGGGCTGAAGCTCGACATTTTTACTTACTTTTTCCTGCAAACTGACCTTCAGGGTGCCTGGGTTGATTACACCAATACCCGACTCGGAGCCGATCATCAGGGGCTGTCCACGCAACATTTTTATTCGTTGCAATACAAATATCTCTTTGGGTTCAATTATCCCCTTGGCCGACGGAAATTATAACATCAGCCAAGGGAAAATGGATTTTATGCCCGCTCATTCTGGGTGACCATTTCCTGCCCTACTTTATCGTCTTTCCGTACGAAAGGTCGGATAATGATACGTGTACCACGCTGATACGTAAACAGTCGATATATCCAGTTGCTGAATACAATCAGCTTACTCCGGAATCCAACCAGATACCAGATGTGTACGAAAAGCCAGGCCATCCAGGCAATAAACCCGCCGAGGTGAATATTGCCGGGTAAATCGGCTACAGCCCGACTTCGTCCAACAATGGCCAACGATCCTTTGTCGAAATATTCGAATGGCGTCGTTGGCTCGTTCTTCATCATCTTGCGGATGTTTTTCGCTAAATGAACTCCCTGTTGAATGGCCGGTTGTGCCACACCCGGGTGTCCTTTCGGGTAATCGGGTAACTTCATGAAGGCAATATCGCCAATGGCAAATACGTCGGTCAGGCCCTGCACCCGGTTAATTGGATCAACCAGAATCCGGCCTTTCTCAGTGGATTCGGTCGGGATACCATCGATCATAGCGCCCGTTACGCCCGCACCCCAAACCAGGGTTTGCGTTTTAATTTGCTCCCCCCCTTTGAAGGTTACCGTCTCACCGTCGTAGTTTTCGACCATCGTATTCAGTTTGATGATAACACCCATATCTTCGAGGTAGCGCTGCGCATTCTGACCCGCTTTGTCCGACATGGGTGGCAATACTTTGCCCAGGCCTTCCACTACGTAGATATGCATCTGGCTAAAATCCAGTCCTGGATAGTCGCTAGGTAATACGTGTTTACGCATCTCAGCCAGCGAACCCGCCATTTCGACCCCCGTTGGGCCCGCACCCGCAATAACGAAAGTCAACAGGCTTTGCCGTTCGGCGGGGTCGGTTGTGACGCTGGCCTGTTCAAAACATTGCAAAAACTGACTTCGCACATTGAGTGCTTCAGGAATGGTTTTAAGTGGGAATGAATATTTCTTAATCTGCTCATTCCCGAAATAATTAGACTTCGATCCACTGGCAATCACTAAATAGTCATAGTGCAGATCGCCAATCATGGTCGTAACCGTTTTAGTTGCTGGGTCGATCTTATTGACCCGAACCATCCGATAATGAAAATCGGTGAAGTCATCGAACATCTTCCGGAACGGCTCAGCAATAGCATCTGGCTCCAATCCGGCCGTAGCTACCTGATATAACAGTGGCCAGAAACCGTTGTAATTCTGTTTATCGAACAATACGATCTGCACTCCCGTATCGCGTAGGCTCTTGGCTAAATTCATCCCCCCAAATCCACCACCGATAATAACGACGCGAGGTTTGGTGGTGTCGGGTATATTAAGAGAAAGTTTATCGAATTGAAGCATAGTCTATATGGCGTCGGCAACGCAGGTTGTTTTGTCTTTAGTACCTTATTGTCAGACGTTTTGTTTTACTAACAGAACAAAAAATACCGTATTCAAGTGCTACTGTACGGATAGTTATATGATTTCGTTATTAGACATGTTAGTAAGCGTGAAAACATACGTAGTAATTCCGAACGACCACTCGGACACCGTAAGTCTTCTTATTTACCTTGATATTTCCCGGTATGCACGTAGGTTTATTCAGCCTGTTCTTTTTATTAGTTTGCCACAGTTTACAAGCCCAGACGTCGACGGTTCGCTTTACAGTCAGTGGTTACGTTCGGGAAACCGGTAGCCAGGAAGCGCTGATTGGGGTAAATGTTTACCTGCCAGGTACAACAACCGGCACTATCACCAATACATACGGTTTCTATTCTCTGACACTTCCCACACAGGATAGCCTGCGGTTAGCTTACTCATTTGTGGGGTATGAAACGGTTGAACGTACTGTTTTCTTCCGAAGGAATCAGATACGGAATGTATCGCTTACACCCGGCCGATCGCTATCGGAAGTGCAGGTGAAAGCGGGGACGATGGTCGAAAAAGTTAGCGAAAGCGCCCAGATGAGTTCGATTGACGTCCCTATCGCTCAAATAAAGAAAATACCGGCATTCCTTGGCGAAAAGGACGTATTAAAAGTGCTCCAGTTAATGCCGGGCGTTCAGAAAGGATCAGAAGGACAAACGGGTATTTACGTTCGCGGGGGAGGCCCAGACCAGAACCTCATTATTCTGGACGATGCCGTGGTCTACAATGCCAGCCACCTTTTTGGTTTCTTTTCGGTCTTTAACGGCGATGCGATCAAGAGCGTCGAATTGATAAAAGGAGGGTTTCCGGCTCGGTATGGCGGTCGACTTTCGTCAGTCATCGACCTGAATATGAAAGACGGTAATCGCGAAAAACTGCACGGCGAAGGTGGTATCGGCCTGATTGCATCCCGGCTAACGCTCGAAGGACCGCTTACCAAAAACAAGAAGGGATCTTTTCTGGTATCGGGTCGGCGAACGTATCTGGATATCGTAGCAGCTCCTATCATCGACGCCCAGACGCAGGGCCAAACGCAGGCAGGTTATTACTTCTACGACCTCAATGCCAAAGCCAACTACGATTTCAGCCCAAAAGACAAAATATACCTGAGTGCTTATTTTGGCCGCGATCGGTTTTATGCTCATGATAATGTCCAAAATACGGATACGGGTCTGAGATGGGGAAACGCGACTGGCACGCTACGCTGGAATCACCTCTTTAACCAGAAACTCTTTTCTAACACGTCGCTCATTTTTAGCGATTACAAATTCCAGATTTCAGCCGATGAAAAGGGATCAGTGGACAATCTGACGTATTCACTTCGGTACAATTCCGGTATTAGGGATTTTTCGCTGAAATACGATCTGGATTATTATCCTACACCAACTCACTCAGTACGGGCGGGTATCCAGAGTACGTATCACCGGTTTACGCCGAGTGCGGTGGTTTTGCAAAATGCCAGTATTAACCAGTCTATTGACAACATCAGCAATATTGACGTAATAGAATCGGGTATTTATGCGGAAGATACGTGGCGGCCGTCGAACCGCTGGCGCATAAATGGTGGCCTTCGAGTGAGTTATTTCCAGCAGAAAGATGCTGGCTACGTTCGGCCAGAACCCCGAATTTCAGGTGCTTTCACCCTCAAACCTGACTTATCGATCAAGGCATCCTATGCTATGATGAATCAGTACGTTCACCTGCTCTCAAACACAGGAATTGGCCTTCCCACCGACCTTTGGGTACCGTCTACCGATCGCGTCAAACCGCAACAATCACAACAAGTAGCTATTGGCATCGCGAAAGATTTTACGACCGGGGGTGCGTTCGCCAAAGGCCTGACGCTAACTGTGGAAGGGTATTACAAGACGATGGCTAACATTATCAACTACAAGGAAGGCGCCAGCTTTTTGCTCATCAACGATCCAACGGCGGCCAATAGCTTACGCTGGGAAGACAACGTAACGGCCGGACGGGGCTGGTCGTATGGCGCAGAATTTTTACTCCAAAAGAAAGTCGGGCGGTTTTCGGGATGGGCGGGTTACACCCTCTCCTGGACACAGTGGCAATTTGCCGAACTCAACGGTGGACAACCGTATTATCCACGCTATGACCGCCGTCACGACATTTCACTAGTTGGCATTTACGAACTGAACAAGCGGATTACGCTATCCGCTACGTGGGTGTATGGCACGGGCAACGCGCTGACAATCCCGATTGGACGGTATGATACATATCGGGCAAGCAATGCATTGGTGTATGGTGGTACACCGGGAATTGTGCAGAATTTTTTCCAGAATGTTCGTACCTCGGATGATTACGGAACCCAGAAAAACAGTTTCCGTGCCGAAGCCTACCACCGGTTCGACTTCGGGATTCAGTTTCATAAGCAGAAAAAACACCACGAACGAACTTGGGAAATCAGTTTTTATAATCTCTATAACCGCCGGAATCCCTTCTTCTATCAGCTTGAATCAGTGGTGGCAACGTCGAAAACCCCAGCTCGTACGGCTCTATTTCGCTACTCTGTTTTTCCGATTGTTCCAGCAGTCAGTTATAATTTCAAATTCTAGCCGACTCATGAAGATAATATACTCCATTTTTCTTTTTTTTCTTACGGCTCTTTTTCTGAGTTGTAGCAGCCTGCGGAATGAAGTTGACCCCAGCCAGTTAGGCGTTGAGTCAGCTAAACTAGTGGTCAGCAGCTTTCTTTCTCCTCAGGATACTACGTTAGCCGTTAAGGTGACGCGCTCTGCCACAGTAGTGGGCGATAGTATAAGTCTGCTGCAAACCGGTAATAACATAACAGATGCCACAGTTACGCTCTCCGAGGGTAACAAGTCTGTTAGATTACCTTACAACAATGTTTCCAAGAGCGACACGGCCAGAAGTCATCCTTATTATAGTGTTGATGCCCGTTTGTTGCCTATCATAGCTGGCCATACATATACACTTACCGTTGTAACAGCTAACGGCCAGCAAGCCACCAGTACCTGCACGATACCAGCACCGGTTCAGCCAAAAGATATAGTTCTTGATTCACTGAATCGTCGCTATTTCATCCGTGCCAACTGGCAGGACCCCGGCGGGCAAGTAAATTATTATCAGGCTGCTGGTATTTTTCGATATATCCTAACCAGTTGCAAAAGCTGCCAGATGTCAACCAATGACAATCTATCATTCGACGATGATACCCGGGGGTTGTTCAGTGATGCTGGTGTTGACGGGAGTATTATGTTCTCTGGCCGCGCCTATTTAACCCCCAGCGGTCAGCAGGCAAATTTTTATAGCCAGTACAAGACGGCCAGCGTACTCATTAATTTGATGAGTGTCGATCAGGCGTATTACCGCTATCAGGAAGCTGTCATTCGGCAAAGGCGTTCGCGCAACAATCCGTTTGCCGAGCCCGTCCTGATTCCGAGTAATATTGAGGGAGGACTTGGTTGCTTCGCGGGCTATAATAATGCAGTCTTGACGCTAAAATTAAAATGAACGAGCCCCGATCTTCAGTGAAGATCGGGGCTCGCTACGTAGTGATTCTGATATTAATCAGATTATTCTCTATGCACCTTGTACCGCGCTGTTGATAATCTCCGTCTGCTTCCGAATCGACTCCATGTGGATAATCTTGTAGATTTCTTCCACCAACTCAGGATATAGACCCAGTTTTTGACCCAGTTCTGTGCGAGTCTTTAAGATCTCCTTCCAGCGTTCAGGCTGGAACAGCGTTACGTTATTATCACGCTTGTATTCGGCTAGCCGCTCAACGAGAGCCATGCGGGCCGCCAACATTTCTACGATCTGCCGGTCTACATTATCAATACTACGTCGTGATTGTTCCGTAAAGCTCTGGAATTCCAGATTTTGCGACTCAACCTGCCGAATTTGCAAATGATCCAGCATTTCACCGAAAGCTGTGGGCGTCAATTGCTGAGCGGCATCGCTCCACGCTTTATCAGGATCAATGTGCGATTCAACAATCAAACCGTCATAGTTGAGGTCCATGGCCATCTGAGCCAGTTCGTTCAGGTAAGCACGCTTACCCGCCATGTGGCTTGGATCGCCAATGAGTGGCAGTTGAGGGAAGATCGACTTCAGCTCAATCGCCATTTGCCACATCGGTATATTGCGGTATTTGCTGGCTTCACCCGTAGCGAATCCACGGTGGATAGCACCCAATTTCTTGATACCAGCCCCAGCAAGGCGCTCAAAGGCACCGACCCAGAGAGCCAGATCCGGGTTAACCGGGTTCTTTACCAATACAGGCACATCAACACCCCGTAGCGCGTCGGCAATTTCCTGTACGTTAAATGGATTAACGGTCGTGCGGGCGCCGACCCAGAGTATATCGACACCATATTTCAGCGCCAGCTCAATATGTTCTGGAGTGGCTACCTCAACGGCAAACGGCAGGCCCGTTTCGGCTTTGGCGCGCTGAATCCAAGGTAGAGCGGCTTCGCCCATACCTTCAAAACTACCTGGCCGGGTGCGTGGCTTCCAAACACCGGCACGAATAACATGAACGGCCCCCAGCGCCTTTAGCTGACGAGCGGTTTCAACTAACTGATCTTCGGTCTCGGCACTGCATGGGCCAGCGATGATCAGGGGTTTACCGTTGGTCTCAATCCACGATCCCAGCGGCTCTACGGCTAATTCTACCTTCATAACAAACGCGTAATAAGCGAGTAATACGACTACTCTATGGGGAACTTTCTAATCTAATTTTTGGTATATTTGCATAAGGAATCGGCTGTATCTCAAGCCGGTTCCTTAATTTGTCTAAGAGCGTTTTTAGTTTGTCAAAACAAGCCGCGCCGGGAGTTTAATCGATTGATCGAAATTTCGTTATATATTTCGGTCGTCTTAACCGACACGCACTGTAAGCTATGCTAATAGCACCGCCCAAACGGAGCATTATTATGTCGAACCGAAGTAATCTAATGTCGGAGGCTGTTCAGGGAATTACCGATGTAAAACCCGTTTCTTTTGAGGACACTTCGATTGCTTTTTCGTCCCAGTCAGACTTCAAGTTACGAAAGACGTACTGGCTGTTTTCGTTGATGAACCAAGGATGGCTGGTAAATTTAGGGACTTTTTTTATAAAGATTGCCCTACGCCTTCATCTTCCCATCAAATTCCTCATTAAGAACACTATTTTTGAACAGTTCTGTGGAGGAGAAAGTATTCAGGGTTGCGAGAAAACCATCCAAAATCTCCATAATGCTCACGTCGGAACCATCCTCGATTATTCTGTAGAAGGCGAGGAAACCGAAAAAAGTTTCGATGAGACAACCCTCGAAATTCTGCGCACAATCGAACGCGCCAGCGAATCTCCCGACATCCCATTCTCTGTGTTTAAAGTGACGGGAATTGCGTCAACAGAGTTACTGGAAGCCATTCAGATTGGCGATTCACTCAATAAAGACCAGAAGGCCGAATTCGACCGGGTCATGAAACGGGTGGAGACAATCTGTCGCCGGGCTTATACCCGCAATGTTCGAGTCTTCATCGATGCCGAGGAAAGCTGGATTCAGGATACAATTGATACGTTAGCGTATGAGATGATGAATCGTTTCAACCATGAGCGGCCCGTCGTCTATAATACGTACCAGATGTACCGCTGGGAAAGCCTTGATCATCTACGACGCGATACAGCCGAAGCACAGGCTAAAGGGTATTTTCTTGGCGTAAAACTGGTTCGGGGTGCTTATTTAGAAAAAGAGCGGCTCCGGGCCCATGAAGAAGAATATCAGGACCCGATTCAGGCTACAAAAGAAGATACGGACCGGGCGTTCAATGAAGCGATCGACTTTTGTCTGGAACACCGTAACACGATCTCGATCTGTTTAGGGACGCACAATGAATACAGTTGCCAATACTGTATTCAACAGATGAAGCGATTGGGTATTGAGCCCAATGATTCGCATATTTATTTTGCGCAGTTGCTGGGTATGAGCGATAACATCTCCTACAACTTAGCCAATGCGGGCTATAACGTAGCTAAATACGTTCCTTACGGCCCTGTTGATTGTGTAATGCCCTATTTATTTCGCCGGGCCGATGAGAACAAGTCCATTGCCGGGCAAAGCAGCCGGGAGTTCAACCTGGTAAGTGATGAATTGAAACGTCGGAAAAATTGCCGAATGTAGATCCCATAACACAGCCTTCCGGTTACCGGAAGGCTGTGTCTTTTTTAACTGATTGGTACAGATAATCGGGGAATTGCCGAGCCGCCAAAGCGGAGCCATACTGTGCCGTACTTCTTATTATGATTCAGAAAAATCCATTCAAGTTTTTCCTTCTAACGCTGCTATTGATTGCCCTCGATCAAGGCGTGAAGCTGGCCGTTCATTTTTACATGGCTCCCGGCTTTGCGGGTCAGGTTAAACTTGTTGGCGACTGGTTCAAACTTCACTACGTATTGAATCCAGGAATGGCCTTTGGTATGCAACTGGGTCATGAGTACGGCAAGTTGCTGTTAAGCATCTTCCGGCTTTTTGCCATGGTCGGAATTGGTTATTATCTGGTTCATCTAGCGCATAGAGGAGCCCCAGATGGTTTGCTCTGGGCCATGTCTATGATTCTGGCCGGAGCTGTCGGAAACGTCATTGATAGTACGTTCTACGGTGTCTTTTTGAACAACGCTCCCTATGGTTCGCCTACACCCTGGTTCCACGGGCAGGTAATCGATATGATTTTTGTAGACGTTTGGGAAGGATTTATTCCTGAATGGGTACCCGTCTGGGGAGGCCAATATTACTCGACGCCTATTTTTAACATAGCAGATTCCTGCATTTTCATCGGTGTCTGCCTGATTCTGTTTTTTCAACGTCGGTTCTTTGGTGAGCAACACGCTGAAGATAGCCTTCTGCCTATTTCCGGGCCAGATGCCACCGAGGCTTCAGTTTTGCCAACACCCGAATTCATTGACGAAACTCAGGAAAATGAGCCACGTACTGATGAGAGCGACGATAATTCCAGCGACGATAGTCAGCCTGTTACGCCCGAATCCGTTTTGCCAGACGAACCGAAACGTACTGAATAGATCTGCTGAAAGCTTTCTACTAGTTTAGAACGTTCCGAAAACTTCATCCAGATTACCTCACACATAAAAAAATCCCTGGTTCAATGTCTGAACCAGGGATTTTTTTATACGCTCAATTCAATTGAACTTACATGAATTACTTACTACCACCCGCCTGACCGCTCGACATCAGATTGAAGAACTGATCCAGTTTTGGGGTAATAATGATTTCTGTCCGGCGATTTTGCTGACGACCGGTAGGCGTCATGTTATCATCCTTCGGGCTAAACTCTGACCGGCCACCCGCTGTCATCCGCTCTGGCGCTACAGCAAATTTGCTTTGCAGCGTCCGCACGACCGACGTAGCACGCAAGGCGCTTAAATCCCAGTTGTCTTTGATAGAAGACGTAGCAATGGGGACAGCATCGGTGTGACCTTCAACCAGAATATCGAGTTCTTTGTGATCGTTTACAACCTTAGCCACTTTACCCAGAACGGTTTCGGCAGCCGGCAAAACTTCATAGCTCCCCGATTTGAAAAGAAGCTTGTCAGAGAGTGATACGTATACGACACCTTTCTTCACTTCAACCTGCACATCCTGATCATTGATATCATCTAAAGAGCGCTTCAAGCTCATGACCAGCGCCAGGTTCAGAGAATCTTTCCGCTGAATCGACGAATTAAGATTATTGGTGTATTTGGTCTGTTCATTCAACGTTTCAAGCGATTTCTTGATGCTTTCAGCACCCGCTTTACTCACAATAGACAGATCCGACATCCGGTCAAGAAGGTTGGTATTCGTCTTTTTAAGGTAATCGACTTGCGCTTGCAGATCAGAGACTTGCTTGTCTTTACCTTGCAGATCCGTGTCTTTGGCTGATAATTGCGTGCGCAAATCAGCGGTACGTTGATCACAATCAGTGAGAGATGCCACAGCTTTATCACGGGCTTCCTGAAGAGATTTAATTTCGGCCAATCGCTTCTTACTATTACAGGAAGCAAGCATTGCAACAGCTGCAAAAACAATCAAAATTCGTTTCATACAAATGAAAGAGAAATAACGGGTAATGATAAGTTAGGTTCGAACGATATTGGTTATTCGCGAATCGTTTTGCAAAAGTACGTGATTCTACTTAACCTTAATGAAGGCATTCTTCATGTAAAACAATTCTGCTTACATTATTTCCTTATTATTTTGCTATTTTTTTCAAAAATGCAATTTACCTACACGCCAATATGGCTAATGACGGTAGTTTGCGCTACTTGTATGCTTATTGAATAGTCTCATTATTGTTTTTATGAACAAGCTACTTAGTGGTATTTTGATTGGATTAAGCTTAACTGCTCAGGCACAATCGGCCAGAGAAATCATGTATGTCGGTACATATTCCGTTCGGGGAAGTGAAGGAATTTACGTTTTTGAATTTGACCGTAAAGCCGGCACTATGCAGCCAATACAATCCGTCTCGAACGCAAAAAGCCCCTCGTTCCTGGCCATTCACCCTTCCAAAAAGTATCTGTATTCCGTTAACGAAGGAGCGGATAAGCTGGGCGGTGTCAGTGCCTATGCGGTTGACAAAGCGACGGGCAAACTTCAGTTTCTGAATGGCCAGTCGTCGCTTGGCGGTGGACCCTGTCATATTAGCGTCGATCAGACGGGCAAAACCGCTTTTGTCTCAAACTATGGAGGAGGTAGTCTGGCTGTATTACCAATCAATGCCGATGGTACGTTAAGTGCAGCCGCCGACAGCGTTCAGGATGCGGGCACCGGGCCTAATGAGAAACGTCAGGAGAGAGCCCACGTTCACTCGGCGACACTAGCGCCAGACAATCGGTTTGTTTACGTAGCAGACCTCACAACCGACAAGCTGAATATCTTCGACATTGATGTTAAAGCCAGCACCGTAAAACCCGCTTCAACACCCTATGTTAGTGTGAAACCGGGTTCGGGACCGCGTCACTTCACGTTCCATCCCAACGGGAAATACGCTTACCTGGTCGAAGAGATAACCTCATCGGTAGCCGTTTTTTCGCGTGATGCCAAAACGGGTGCGTTGACCATGATTTCCGACAATATCAATACGTTGCCTGCTGATTTTAGCGGCCAGAATACAAGCGCCGACATTCATATTGATCCGTCGGGCAAGTTTTTATATCAATCGAACCGGGGAGCTAATACGCTGGCGATTTTCTCGATTGGTAACGACGGCAAATTGACCAAAGTGGGCGACCAGCCAACAGAAGGCAAAACACCCCGAAACTTCCTGATTGACCCCAAAGGTGATTTTATATTCGTGGCCCATCAGGATACCGACAATATCACAATTTTCAAGCGCGATCAAAAGACCGGCAAACTAAGCTACACAGGCCAGTCGGTGAAAGTACCAGCTCCGGTTTGTGTGATTATGACCAGCTTGTAGAACTCAGTAGCCCAGAATAAATCAGCTCACAATCAATCTATATACTCAATGAAATACTGCATTGCCATTTGTCTCATGTCAAGTATGCTGGCTTTTATAGCGCCAACTAAGACAATCAATCTTTTTAACGGGAAGGACTTATCTGGCTGGAAGATTTATGGTACCGAAAAATGGTACGTTGAAAATGGCGAACTCGTCTGTGAAAGTGGCCCCGATAAGAAGTACGGCTACTTAGGTACCGAAAAGTTCTACAAAAACTTTGACCTGTCGCTGGAATTCAAACAGGAAGCAAATGGCAACAGCGGTGTCTTTTTTCGGTCTACCGTAGACGGTACGAAAGTTAGTGGCTGGCAGGTAGAAGTAGCGCCACCCAACCATGACACGGGCGGCATTTATGAGTCCTATGGCCGGAACTGGCTGGTACAAATTCCTGATGAAAAGGAAAACATTCTAAAGTCCGGTGAGTGGAATAAACTCCGCATTCGGGCTGAGGGCGATCATATACAGACGTATCTCAACGGCACACAGATGGTGGATCTTCATGACGAAAAGATTGGCAAGGGTGAGGGTGGAATAGCCCTACAGATCCACGACGGCGGTGGAATTAAAGTCCGCTGGAAGAATTTAAAACTACAGGAATTATAAAACCAAGCATGAATGCCATAGCCCACCGTTATGGCATTCATGCTTTACAACATCTAACGTTGCTCCCAGCTACAGTTTCTAGTATCCTGAACTAATCCCCCTGTATGAAATTGCTATTTTTTTCAGTCTTCGCCAGCTTATTTCTCGTCACCGCTACGCTGGCACAGTCGTCCCAAAAGTCGGGCGATTGGCAATCCTTATTTAACGGGAAGGATCTTGGCGGTTGGGAGACGTATCTGGATCGGCCTTATGCCAAAGACAACCAGCATGACAAAACGCCCCCGCTGGGTTTAAATAACGATCCGAATCATGTTTTTTCGGTCGTTACGGTGGACGGAAGACCAGCGCTACGTATTTCAGGCGAGACGTTTGGCGGTATCAACACGCTAACCGAATTTGGAAATTATCACCTTCGCATGGAGTTCAAGTGGGGAACTCAGAAGTGGCCGCCCAAACTCGACCGCCCCCGCGATAGTGGATTGCTGTACCATAGCGTTGGTTCGCATGGTACGCCGATGCTGTGGATGGAGTCGTTCGAATTGCAGGTTCAGGAGGGCGATTGTGGTGATTATTGGGGTGTCATGAACGTATTGGCCGATATTTCTGCCAAAAAGAACGAGAAAGGCACTTATGTATATCAGCCAGGCGCTACGCCCATAACCTTTCAGGATAAAACGCCGGTTGGACGATCGTGCCTTAAAAGTCCGGATAATGAAAAACCATCCGGGCAATGGAATGTACTGGAGCTTTATTGCTTCGGCGACACCTGCCTGCACGTCATGAACGGCAAAGTCAATCTGGTGTTAACGCATACACGTCATCTGGTCGATGGTCAGGTTGTTCCGCTCACGAAAGGTAAAATCCAAATCCAGTCAGAAGGCGCCGAGGTTTTTTACCGAAACATTCAGGTTCAGACGATTAACCAGTTACCCGCAGATTTGCTTCAACAATAACTATCTCCTCAGCGTTTTTAATTTATACTACGTAGCGGATTTATCTAACGCTAACTTTTTAGGCTAGCTTCGTTACTATCATACAGGATTTTCTGCAAGAGCCCTGGTAGTAGAGCCTATTAATTAGACGTAATGAAGCTTTCCACCAACCAACGAACAATAGCGTTTGTAGTAGCGCTAATCGTTATCAATACCCTGGCCATTTGTTTCACACTGGTCGATAAAAACAGCTACAAGAGCACTAAATTCTATCGGTATACGCGCCAACGATTTGCCTGGATCGTGACCACTCCTCCCCCAGCGTATGCGATAAAAGCAGGGTGGGCAAAGGTTAATATTACCCCCTCCTTTAAAACCCCGATTGCCAATAATGAAGCGAGCCAAAGCTGGACAACTGTCCACGACTCGATTTATACGCGTGCGGTTGTTTTCAATAATGGAACGACATTGGCCGCTATGGTCACCATTGATTTACTGATGATGCCGCCGATGGTAGCCCAGACGCTGCAACAACGACTGCCAAAGGTTGGTATGGACTGGAAGAATATTTACCTAGGCGCTACCCATTCGCGTCACAGCCTGGGCGGTTGGGCCGACGACTACATGGGCAAAAAGATGGCAGGTGAGTATGACGAACGCCTTGTTTCTCAACTTACAGATGCCATTATAAAAGCCATTGTTGAGGCAAAAAAGAATATGGCCGCCGTTCAGATTGGATACAGCCAACTGAATTTTGAGGAAGCAGGAACAAAGACTTTTACAGAAAATAGCACTCCAGGCAAAAAAATCCATTTCCTGAAACTCCGTAAACTCACTGGTGAATCAGCCATCATTTACTCCTCAGAAAGTCTTCAATTCTCAAGTAGTTCATCAATATCCACTGCCTTAAGTCGCGATGGAGCGGGTATTCTGACCGACAAACTAGAGCAGCGAACAGAAAGCTTTGCGTTGTTTATGGCCGGGCCGATGGACCAGTCCAAAGCGAACCTAAATTCGCCGAACGATTTAAAAGAGGGCTCGATTGATAGCCTTGTGCTACGTATCACACCTGTATTAGCCAATCTACCACTACACACAGACAGTACGTTGGTGGCCCAAACAGTGCTCCTTGTCCAAAACGATCCTCAGGTACGTATTACCAAAAACTGGCGGCTGAAACCCTGGCTGGCAAGAGCCTTGTACGGCGATTATCCCGCCGAGCTAAAAGCGCTACGCATTGGCAAAACTGTTTTTGTAGGGACGCCTGGTATCGTTTCCGACAAGCTACTCCCTGATTTATTATCAATACCAGTAGCTAAACGTAACAATCTGGTACTAACCAGCTTTAATGGCGGTAATATTGGCCAGATTGTACCTGATACACTTTATTATGAAAATCCGAATCCGTACGATATTCACGAAATAAATCGATTCGGTCCTCACACGGAAGCTTTCTTTGGCGAGATGGTTCAGAGTCTGGTTAGCAGCCTTAAATAGTAAAGGCTGCCATTCTGATAGTTTACTACGTACTTTACCAGCAAAGTTAATTACCTATACAGGCCGCCAATACGTAGCAGCAGATACGCTACGTATTGGAATTAGTTAATGTACCTCCAAAATACTCCCCGCAAAAAATGACCAGATTTATTCATTTGGTTTCCTTATTCCTCTTTGGACTTACAACCTTAAGTCACGCGCAGTCACCCAAATTGGATAAGCTCTTGTTTGGTGTTGCTTACTACGACGAATACATGCCGTATGAACGTCTGGACAAAGACATCCAGATGATGAAAGAGGCTGGCATCAATGTTGTCCGCATCGCCGAATCGACCTGGAGTACCGTAGAGCCGCAGGACAACGTATTTGATTTTTCGCACATCGACCGGGTACTCAACGCGATGCATAAGGCAAACATCAGCGTCATTATTGGCACCCCTACCTATGCGGTTCCTACCTGGCTGGTCAGAAAATACCCCGATGTATTAGCCACTACGCCACAGGGGCGAAATCAATACGGTGCCCGTCAGAACATGGATATCACGAACACGCACTTCAGATTCCATGCCGAGCGTGTCATTCGCAAGATCATGGAACACGTGAAAGACCACCCGGCTATCATTGGCTATCAGGTAGATAACGAGACGAAATCCTATAACACAACCGGACCTAACGTTCAACAGCTTTTTGTCCAGTACATGAAAGACAAATACAAAACGCTGGACGCGATCAACAGGGCATATGGCCTGGACTACTGGAGCAACCGGATCAATAGCTGGGAAGATTTCCCCTCGACCGTTGGGAGCATCAACGCCAGCCTACGGTCTGAATTCGCCAAATTTCAGCGAAAGCTGGTAACCGATTATCTCGCCTGGCAAGCGACGTTGGTAAAAAGTTATAAAAAACCAGGCCAATTCGTCACGCAAAACTTCGATCTGGAATGGCGCGGTTATTCCTACGGCATTCAGCCGGATGTTGATCATTTTGCCGCAGCGAAAGCAATGGATATTGCCGGGATTGACATTTATCACCCCACTCAGGATCAGCTTACGGGTACGGAAATTGCCTTCGGTGGCGACATAACGCGCTCGATGAAGTCAGGCAAAAATTACCTGGTGCTGGAGACAGAAGCACAGGGCTTCCCGCAGTGGGTTCCGTATCCGGGACAGTTGCGGCTACAGGCTTTCAGTCATCTGGCTTCCGGCGCTGATATGCTCGAATACTGGCATTGGCACTCTATCCATAATTCAGCCGAGACGTATTGGAAAGGCCTGCTAAGCCACGATTTTGAACCAAACCCTACCTACAACGAAGCCAAAACAATCGGCCAGGATTTTGCCAGACTGAGCCCTAAACTGGTTAACCTGAAGAAGAAAAACTCGGTCGCTATCCTGTTCAGCAATGAAGCGCTGACCGGATTTAATGCTTTTAGTTTTGGCTGGGGTGCCAAGGAAAATTACAATGACATTTTACGTCCGATGTATGACGCTTTGTACCGTATGAACGTGGGCGTCGACTTTGTTGATCCGTCGAGCACATCGCTTGAGAACTATAAAGTGCTGGTTGTCCCCGCACTTTACGCAGCGCCTGATAGTCTGTTGGTGCGGCTAAATCAATTTGTTAAAAATGGCGGTCATATCGTCTACACCTTCAAAAGTGGCTTCTCGAATCAGGATGTGCAGGTAAGAAGCACCCGCCAGCCAGGTATCATCAGCGAAGCTTGTGGTATTTCGTATGATCAGTTTACAATCCCACAGAATGTTACGTTGAAAGGAGATCCTTATCAGGTGGGGAAAGAAAACAACCAGATAACCACCTGGATGGAGTTAATTACGCCCACCACGGCTAAAGTAATGGCGTATTACGACCATCCTGTTTGGGGAAAATATGCCGCTATCACGCAAAACCAGTTTGGTAAAGGCGTCGCAACGTACATTGGATGCCGGACATCGACGGCACTGACAGGTAAAATTCTGGCCGATGTGATTAAAAAAGCGGGCATAGAAGGTCCGGATCAGCAACTGACGTTTCCGCTCATTATCCGCTCCGGGACTAACCAGCAAGGGAAAGCTATTCATTACTATTTCAATTATTCCCCGACAGCTAGCTCAATCAAGTATCCGTATTCTGCGGGGAAAGAATTGCTGGGCAACGAATCCATAAATAAAGAGCAACAATTGTCTTTAGCGCCCTGGGGTGTAAAGATTGTTGAAGAGAACTGATTTTATCGCTAGATTAAAACCCGGCGATAAAATTCCGTAAGCGCTTATATCTCCCGCAAGAACCCTTCCAGATCCAGTGGATGCGTGTACATTTCGATTGAACCATCGGGTTTGAGCGGCCATTCTTTCTTCGGCCGATCCCAGTAGAGCTCAACCCCATTTCGGTCGGGGTCATTGAGGTAAATAGCTTCTGAAACCCCATGATCCGACGCACCTGTAATGGGATATTTCGCATCAATGAGCCGCTTTAAGGCCACCGCCAGATCACGGCGGGTGGGATAGAGAATGGCGGTATGAAACAAGCCTGCAGCCCGTGTAGGAGCTGGTGGTGCGTCTTTGCTGTACCACGTATTCAGACCGATGTGATGGTGGTAGCCTCCAGCTGAAATAAAAGCGGCTTCCTTGCCATACATGGTAATCAGCGAAAAGCCCAGCAAATCTCGATAGAAGGCCAGTGCCCGATCAAGATCTGCGACTTTAAGGTGAATATGGCCTATGCGCGTTTCAGCAGGAATTGTGTATGGAGATGGAGTCATGATTGAGCAGCATGTAGTGAAAATAATGCCTAAATTTAGGTTTCTAAGCAACAGCAACCGATTTGAAATAAATCCTCTACATCACCAAATGCACTCATCTACAACTGCCGCCCTACTACGTTCCTTACTACTTCTTGCCATAGCGTTCCCCTCGCAGGGGCAGGCTCAACCGGCAACACCTACGCCCAAATTCGCCTTTGCCGAACCAAGTCTTTCTCCCGATGGCGCCGAGGTAGCGTTTGTGTCGGGCGGAGATATCTGGACCGTGCCAACAACTGGCGGAGAAGCCCGATTGCTGGTTTCGCATCCTGATAATGAATCACGACCGATCTATTCGCCAGATGGCAAATACCTGGCCTTTGCTTCCTCCCGCACGGGCAATGGTGATATTTATTTGCTTACTTTGGAAACAGGAGCGATCAAACGGCTTACCTACGATGACGGTGGCGAAGTACTGAACGGCTGGGCGCGGGACGGGAAAATGGTTTATTTTCAGTCGACCAGTCGGGATATTTCGGGCATGAACGACATCTACCGGGTAGCTATTACGGGCGGTACACCCATGGCCATCACCGCCGACCGCTATGCTAACGAGTTCTACGGAATACCCGCACCCAATGGCAAAACACTCGCGTTTTCGGCTCGTGGGATTGCCTCTAACCAGTGGTGGCGGAAAGGCCGAAGTCACCTCGACGAAGCAGAAATCTGGCTGTATCATCTTGATGCGAAAAAGGGAGATTCTGCCTACGAACGTGTCACGGAAAGTGGAGCGAAAGAGCTTTGGCCCATGTGGAGTCAGGATGGTAAAACGATTTACTACGTATCGGATCGCAATCAGACACAGAATTTGTGGTCGCAACCACTCGGTGGTAAACCGACTATGCTTACTACATTCACTAACGGGCGAGTGTTGTGGCCATCGATTAGTTATGACGGCAAGACCGTTGTATTTGAACGTGATTTTGGCCTTTGGAAATATGACATCGCCAGCCGTCAGGTAGCTCCAATTTCGGTTCGGCTTCGTGGCGTTGCAGCCAGCCCGGCCGCTGAGCATTTGAAATTAACGAATCAGTTTCGCGAAATGGCGTTGTCGCCGGATGGCAAGAAAGTTGCGTTCATTGCCCATGGTGACGTATTTGCCGCGTCGTCAAAAGATGGAGGTGAGGCCACACGTATCAGTTCGAGCGCGGCTAATGAATCACAACCAGTTTGGGCTGCTAACAGTCGAAGCCTTGTATACGTATCAACGCGGGATGGCGTAGCACACTTGTACCGATACGACTTTGCCACTCGTGATGAAACCAAGCTAACCGACAATGCCCAGGACGATGGTTCACCCGTGTTCTCGCCCGATGGAAAATTGCTGGCGTTCGTTCGGAATGGTCAGGAGCTGCGCGTACTGGATCTGGCGTCGAAAAAGGAAAAGTTACTCAAAAAGGGCTATCTGGGCCGTCCGCCGTTTGCCACAAACGGTTCGGTTGTCTGGTCGCCGGATGGAAAATGGATTGCGTTTGCCTCTTACGGAGCCAAAACGTTTCGAAATGTGTCGGTGGTGCCTGCTGCGGGTGGAGAGAGTAAGCCCGTTAGCTTTCTGGCCAATACGTTCGGAGGAAATCTGAGTTGGAGCCCCGACGGAAAATACATTTTGTTCACCACTAACCAACGTACCGAAACCTCCCAGGTTGCCCGCATAGACCTGGTTCCCCGAGCGCCTAAATTCCGGGAAGACCAGTTTCGGGATTTATTTAACGAAGAAATCCCAAAAACACTGAAACCAGCGCCAACCACACCCACCACCACAAAAACGGCGACGCGTGATACCAGCGCCCTGGGCGATACAACCGCCAAATTGGGACGTAGTGGAGCCACAAAAATCGTTTTTGACGATATTCGTCAGCGATTGAGCCTGTTGCCGGTGGGTGTCGATGTTGATGCGCAGTCAATTAGTAAAGATGGCAAAACACTGCTGCTAATCGCTACCGTAGCGGGTCAGCAGAATTTATACACCTATTCGCTCGATGAATTAGGTCGCGAGCAGTCCGTAGCCCGTCAACTGACCTCAACGCCCGGCAGTAAGAGCGGTGCCCAGTTCTCGCCCGACGGCAAAGAGATTTTCTACCTGGAACAGGGTAAAATCCAATCCATTACGTTAGACAAGCGCGAACCGAAAGCCCTGGCTATCACGGCCGAAATGGACGTTGATTTCGGCGACGAAAAAGTGCAGGTGTTCCGGCAGGCCTGGGATATTCAAAACAAAGGGTTTTATGATTCGACTTTCCACGGTGTAGACTGGAAAGCCGTTCGGGCCAGTTACGAGCCGCTGGCAGCGGGTGCCCGCACCCCCGACGAACTCCGTCGGCTCATTAGCCTGATGCTGGGCGAACTGAATGCGTCTCACTCTGGCATCTCGGCTCCGGCGGGTTCAGTGCAAACAACTACGGGGCGGCTTGGTCTGCGCTTCGATCGGGCCGAATACGAAAGTACAGGCAAGTTGAAAATTACCGAAGTTATTGCGTTAAGCCCGGCTGCTTTGTCGGGCACAATCAACGTGGGAGATTACCTGCTGGCCGTAGACGACACAAAAATCAGTGCAACAACCAACCTCGACCAACTACTTGAAAACCAGATCAACCACCGTATTTCGCTTATGATCGCGTCGTCACCCACCGCGCCCCCGCAGGAAGTGACGGTACGCCCTGTCAGTCTGGCTACGGAAAAAGGCCTGCTCTACAAACAATGGGTGCAGCAACAGCGTGATTATGTGAATAAAGTCAGTAAAGGGCGGCTCGGCTACGTGCATCTATTCGACATGTCGGCGGAATCGCTGGCGCAGTTGAATATTGACTTGGATGCCGACAATCACGCTCGCGAAGGAGTAGTGGTTGATGTTCGGAACAATAACGGTGGTTTCGTGAATGCCTACGCGCTGGACGTGTTTACGCGGAAGGGCTATATGACCATGACTCCGCGTGGCCTCCCATCGGCTCCTGCCCGCACACAATTGGGCCAGCGTTCGCTGGAAACACCAACTATTCTGGTGACTAACCAGCATTCCCTGTCGGATGCCGAAGATTTCACGGAAGGCTACCGGACGCTCAAAGTGGGCAAAGTCGTTGGCGAACCAACTGGTGGGTGGATTATTTACACATCGGCCGCGCAACTCATCGACGGCTCGAACGTTCGCTTGCCCTTTATCAAAATCACGGATAATATGGGTAAAAATATGGAATTGGCTCCGCGCCCGGTGGATATTGCCGTGTCGCGGCCGATTGGCGAAAGCTATACCGACAAAAATAGTCAGCTAGACACCGCCGTAGCCGAGTTATTGCGGGAATTAACCGAGGCAAAAACGTCGAAACTCAGTACGGGCAAGTAAACCAAACGTAGCAAACAGGGGAATGTAATCTGATGGTCACTTTCCCCTGTTTGTTAACTCGTCTCCTCCAGTTAGCAAGTCAGGCTCTCAGTGGATGAATACAAGCTGTAGCTTTCAGCCAAAATTGATGCTACATGTTTCTTATTCGTTCATTAGCCACCTGGTTGATACTCTGCCTGATAGCGGATCAATCAGTCGCGCAGAAAGCTACAAAAACAATGATTGGAGAATATTATCTGACAGGTGTTCGCGAAGTCGGTTCAGGCTTAAAACTCAATGCCGACTCTACGTTTGAGTTTTTCTTCTCATACGGCGCCCTCGACCGGGCCGGGCACGGCACCTGGAAAAAGCAGGGTAATCAGCTTATCTTGTTCAGCAAAGCCCGCCCTCCAAAAGATTTTGCGCTCGTTACCAGCAAAACCGTTCCGGGTGATACCATTACCATACGTATCGTTGATACAAACAAGCAACTGCTACGTTACGTAGATTGCTCGATCAAAAATGGCAACGACATTCTGCGGGATATCACTGACGAGGATGGGAAAACTTATTTCCCCAAACAGCCTGTTGAAGCCATGTCGGTACGGTTTCAGCTTTGTCCCGATCGCTATTCGGTCTTTACCCCCACCGACAAAGCTCACAACTACTTCGAGTTTCGGTTTGAGCCGTGGATTGCTGAAGTCTTTTTCGAGAATACAGTCTATACGATCTCTGAAAAAGGCTTCGAAGGACCACTGTCAATCTTAGAGCCCGGCGAAACGTATTCGTTTGAGCGTAACTAAATTATAGCGTGCTACATTTACCGAACGCGGTTGAATACAAACAGATCATTAAACGCCCACCGGCCGTCTTTTTGCTGACCACGCTGAATAGCGAGTTGATCAGCCGAGCGTTTTTCATAGATGATACGTATTGAGCCGTCTTCTTTCTCAAACAGTGCCTTGTCTTTGCTGGCTTCGATAAACTTGTAGCGATCCGATTTATCTTTCTCTTCCTGTCCAATCAAACCAGGCTTAAAATGCTTGACCAGTACAATCGGACCTTGCTCGGTCTGCTCAAAGATCAGCATTTCATACATCGAGACTTTGTTGTCCTTCATCATCCGCATGAAGCCCGTGAGGTTATCGCCAGCGGGTGCTATCCAGGAGGCTTCAATGGGTCCACCGTTGAAAGTACCCAGCCACCGGCCTTCCATAAAAGCTACGTCGGCTAACGTACCCGTTTTGGCGCTTTGTGCGAAAGTGGAAAGAGTTGTGAGGAGAAAAAGGAGTGATAAAAAGGTATTTTTCATGGGGCTTAGTTTTTTGAAAAGCAAGATACAGGAATCTGATTTTACTAAAACCAGATTCCGCAGTTTATCAATGACGATTTAGACAACTGCTATCTGTCCAAGCTCTACTAACCGGGCAGTTCACTTGAGGATATTTCCAGCCCATAAAAAAGCCTGGCTGTTCGGACCAGCCAGGCAAAAGTGAAACCTCTACAGCGTACCGTTGACCTTTCACCCATTTCGAGGGCTCAAAGGTAGGCATTGTCCGCTAAAAACGTGAGCCTTAACAGACAAAAAAATGCCCGTTGCATTCCTGAGAAAGCAACGGGCGGCAACTTGGGTGAGCGACCAGACTTGTCCGAAAAGGCTAGCCGCATTGAGATTATGTAGTGAATGAATTTGCCCGAAGGCCATCTATGCAACGATCAGCCGATTAGTGCTTAATGCTAATGCTCGATGTAAATTGCTTCTGGTTGGGGCCAACAATAAAGGTGTAGGCACCGTCTGGCAAACCCGATAGATCGAACCGGCGAACCGAACCTTTGAAAGCGTCCGTTTGTACCAGAACATTCTGAGCGTCGTAAATAGCTACACTAGCTTCTTCCACGTTTTTCGTTGGAAGATTGACCTCAAACTTATTTTTCTCGTAGGCGGTCAACGTTGGCTGCGCTAGTAACTGTTGGTTACGATCTTCAATAATAAGCGCGTTTCCTTTAATGGTCAGCCCCTGCGACATCCAGTACGTATCGTTGCTGGCGGTCAAATAATACTGACCATCAGGCAGGCCTTTCAGATTGAATGAGGTTGCTTTAGCGTCGTTCTTAGCCACAACTCCCTTGTAAAGGATATGGCCATCGGCGTCGATAATTGCGACGTCAACAGACTCTCCTAATTTTGTATAAAGACGTACTTTCTTTTGCTCGGACTTCTCAACACTCACCCCGTTTGCGACTAAACCATTGTCGGCGTTGGCCACTCCTGTGCCTGCCAGACTCCATACTGAAAGTAGGATAGCGATTGATAAACGGAACTGTTTCATTGGATATGGATTTTATATTTTTCCGTGACAAAGGTGAGTAGAAAAGGCCATCCGGCGCAATAGACAAGGCCTATCCAGCCTGCCAATCATGAAATATTCATCTAAAAAGACAATAAAATAGTGGCAAATTAGGCCATTTATTAAAAAAGTACAACAAGTCCATATAAAATGAGTATATTTTGTATTTTTCTAATAATTCTATATTTTTGGACTATCTGATTTTGGAGGACTAATTTTCAGAATAATAATCCAATTCGGCTAAATTTAGGTGAGTTAGGGAACACACCAAACTTCATTAAAACCCGGTATTGCGTTAGTCAATATGCACCTGGTTATAATAGAAATTTGCTCCGTGTAACCTTACCTATGGCTTCTGAGTTTATAGATGTAGCAACAGATTACATCCCACCCTCTACACAAAATGGACTTTATCGACTACTACAGCATCCTGGGCATACCGAAAACGGCGTCGGACGAAGACATCAAGAAAGCGTATCGGAAACTGGCCCGGAAACATCACCCGGACCTGAATCCGAACGACCCGGAAGCCAACAAAAAATTCCAGCAAATCAACGAAGCCAATGAGGTGCTGGGAAATGCTGAGAATCGCAAGAAATACGACCAATACGGCAAAGACTGGCAACACGCCGAACAGTTCGAGCAGGCCCGGCGACAACAGAGTCAGCAACGCCAGCAATCGTCAACGGGCAACACCGGAGACTATGATTTTTCGGATGGCTTCGGCGGGGCTGATTTCTCGGATTTCCTATCGTCAATGTTCGGGCAGGAAGGCGGAGGCCGACAACGTAGTACGTTCAGGGGACAGGATTATCAGGCCGAGTTGCACCTGAATCTGCGAGATGCCTACACCACGCACAAGCAAACATTGACAGTTAATGAAAAGAACATTCGCATTACCGTCCCGGCGGGTATTGAAAATGGACAAAAAATAAAGTTGGCGGGTTACGGTGCACCGGGGGTGAACGGTGGACCTGCTGGCGACCTGTACATTACCTTCGTGATTGCTGATGACAGCCGCTACAAGCGGAAAGGCAATGATATATACGTCGATGAGGAAGTTGATTTATATACGGCGTTGCTGGGTGGTGAAAAAATCATCGAAACGCTGGACGGTAAAGTAAAGCTAACCGTACCCCCCGAAACGCAAAACGGCACGAAAGTACGGCTGCGGGGCAAAGGATTCCCCATTTATAAAAAAGACGGTTCATTCGGCGATCTATACGTACAGTGGCAGATAAAACTTCCAACGAACCTGACCGACGAACAAAAAGACCTATTCCGAAAAATAGCCAGCCTGTAACTGGTTTACAGCAAACACATAATCTTATGCAACCCGACCAACTCATCTCCGTCAGCGAATTTTGTGTGCACCACCACATCGAAATAACCTTCGTCCAAACGTTAGAGCAACAAGGCCTTGTTGACACTATACTGGTGGAGCAATCCGTCTATGTTCAACCGGAGCAACTACCCCGATTAGAAAAATTTGTTCGATTGCACCAGGATCTGGCGATTCATCCCGAAGACCTGGACGTAGTAGATGATCTGCTGGAACGGCTGGAACGTTTACAAAGTCAGGTAACCCGATTACAAAATCGATTGGTTTTCTATGAGCCACTAGAAAGTTAAGATAGAAATTACATTGATCTCTGGGTGCGATTAGCCCATTTTCCTGCACGATTTCACATTGGCATTGGTTCTACGCAGCAGACTGATTATCTTGTAGACAAGACAACCTCTACTCATCATGGCTGGATTCTTCAACAAAGGATTTGGACGGAAGCGCGAATCGGCTCCCAGCGGACGGATTCCTCCCGGCCAATACGAAACGCGTGACTTTCCGGTGCTCACCGCCGGACCAACCCCACGTATTCCGCTCACAACCTGGACCTTTGCACTGGAAGGTCTGGTCGAAACGCCAACCCAATTTTCCTGGGATCAATTTAATGCCCTCCCTCTACAGGCGTTCACTAACGACATTCATTGTGTCACGAAGTGGTCGAAGTTAGATACCCATTGGGAAGGTGTGAGCATCGATACGTTGCTCGAACACGCCAACGTGAAGCCCGAAGCTCAATACGTAATGGCTTATTCTTACGGTGATTACACAACCAATATCCCCCTCGCCGACCTGCGCAACGGAAAAGCGTTTGTTGGGCTGCGTTTCGAAGGTCAACCGCTGGCTCCCGAACATGGTGGTCCCGCCCGGTTGGTCGTGCCGCATCTTTATTTCTGGAAAAGTGCCAAGTGGATCAAGGGATTACGCTTTATGGAGTCCGACAAACCAGGCTTCTGGGAACGTGGCGGTTACAGCATGTATGGCGATCCCTGGAAAGAGCAGCGTTACCGTAGCGACGATTGAGTTATTGTATGGAAAAAATTCAGTGGCAGATTGCGCAGGTAACCTCCATCGTGCAGGAAACGCCCCGTGTGAAAACGCTTACGCTGCACCTGCCTCAGTGGATACCACATCTACCCGGTCAGCACTACGATCTCCGCCTAACCGCCGAAGATGGGTATCAGGCAGAACGTAGCTATTCGATTGCATCGCCACCCGAACGAACCGGCGAAATTGCCCTGACTATTGAGGTAATTGAGGATGGCGAAGTCTCTTCTTATTTGTTTGATGGCATTGCCGTTGGCGACCCCTTGGAAGTACGAGGACCCATCGGCGGTTATTTTGTCTGGAAGGATACAATGGCAAACACTCCTCTCCTATTGGTTGGCGGTGGTTCCGGAATTGTGCCGCTCATGGCGATGCTACGTCATCGGGCAAATATCGGCGCCACTAATCCGACTACGTTGTTGTTCAGCGTCCGCACGTCCGAGGATGCTATTTATCGGCAGGAACTTGAGCTATTAGCCAGGAAGGATATTCATTTTAAGCTGGTTTTCACCTTTACCCGGCAGGCGCCGACCGACTGGACCGGTTACACGCGCCGGGTTGATCACACGATGCTGACAGACGTGGTGGGCCGGTTTGAAACTTCGCCAAATTGCTACGTTTGTGGGCCAACCGCATTGGTTGAGAATGTTGCCAATACGCTGGCTGACATGGGGTTATCGCCAGCCAACATCCGCACCGAGCGTTTTGGGCCTACCGGAGCTTGAAAATGGAATCTCTCTTACGGAGCTATTAATCAACAAATTTTGTAAAATAGACGTAGTTAGTACCCAACGTATCGCTTTTATCGCACGTCTATTTTGTCGTTTCTATGTTAATCATCGCCATTATCAGTGATATTCACGCCAATCTGCCCGCCTTGGAGGCTGTTTTAGACGATATAGATACCAGAAATATAGATCAGATTTATTGTCTGGGTGATTTAGTTGATTTCGCACCCTGGCCTAATGAAGTCATTGCCTTAATCAGGCAATTGCGGATTCCCACACTAATGGGAAATCATGATGAACGTATCGCCTTCGATCAGCCTGTTATTCCGCTCAAAAAACACAATGCGCAGGAAATGGAAGCCCGGTTTGCCGCCATTGACTACACGCGACAAGCCATTTCGGCAGAGAATAAATCCTTTCTAGCCAGCCTTCCGCGTCAGATTCAAGTATCGTTTAGCGTGGCAGATCAGTCGGTTAGCATGCTGCTGGTTCATGCCAGCACACGAGCCATCGACGAATATATTTATGAAGATCATGACCCGAACGACGTAGTGACAATGATGACAGATAAGAAAGCGGATGTCCTGATCATGGGGCACACTCACTACTCATATATCCGGCCGATTATCAATAACACCAATACGTCCCGCAAAGGCGTTACCCCTGTCGCGATCAACTGCGGATCAGTCGGGCGCTCCAAAGAAGCCGACGCGCTGGCAACCTACCTCGTTATGACCGTAGATGGAGAACAGGAAGTTTTTAGGGACGATTCGATTACGTACGAACTTATCAAAGTTAACTACCCGATCGGGCAGACGGTTGAGGGTATTTACCAGAGTTCTATCCCGAATTTTTATGCCGATTTTCTAAAGCGAGGCTTACCGCAATCGGTCTAAATTTTTGAAGGTATAGGCTTCATAGCTTATCCATGAAACCCATACCTTTAAAATTTCTCTGGATCTTGACCAGCAACTCCCAAAAGCTGAACATCACCGCAGATTTGGCACCGGTAACACGGGCAGCCCCTCGTTACCATCTTCACTGACAGCCTGCACCGCAAAGTAGTAGTTGTCTTTCGAATAAGGGAGCGTCATGCCCAGCTTAGTTGTAAAGAATTTCTTCTGCCAGACTGGCCAGTACGTTTCGCGCATCAAAACGTAGTAACCTTTCACTTTACCGACTTTTGGAGCCTGCCAATACAGTACAGTTGAATTAGTCAGGTTCCGAACATCTACCGTAACCTGCTGTGGTACAGTGGGTGATTTTGCCAGATTGGCTAACGTAGCCAGGTTAACAGCTGTGTTTTTGCGCAGATACTCGAAGTCCATGAACTTGGGATAGTCACCATATTCAATGCCGTCCTGCGTCCTCAAATCCTGATGCTGGTGTTCGTAGTTCTCGTTCATTTCGGTCAGGCGAACGGCCGCAAAACCACGCTGTACATAAGGTGTATGGTCGCCCCCGCGCAGGTAACGGTCATTGCGATACACCATCACCACGTCCAGATTTTCGACGTAGCGTTCGCCAATTTCTTTCAGGTAGCGGGCCAGGGTGCGGGCCTTACCGTCGTTTTCGTTGCCAAACCGCTGAATTTGGCCAATGCGTCCGGTTGTGTCTTTGAGTAGAACGCTGGGTAATCCTTCGCTGAAAACACGGAGCCGGGTGTTATCAATAATGCGGGTATCGCTGCTGTTGTTGCTACCCATAATGTCATTGTTCAACACAGCTTCCACATTCCATTTCTCTTTAACAGCTCGTTCAGAAAGATGCTCTGCTCCCAGCAAACCCTGTTCCTCACCTGTCAGCGTAACGAATATCACCGTCGCCGGAAATGACGACTTGCTCATCACACGGCAGAGTTCAATCACGGCGGCCGTACCGGAGCCATCATCATTTGCGCCGGGCGCATCCGATTCGCGGTTCATTACGTTCGTGACCCGGCTATCCATATGCCCCTGCACAATAAAAATACGGTCATCGGCCGGATCGGTGCCTTTGAGCGTGGCCATTACGTTACCCATATTTGCAGGCTTATCCACCCGGCGGCCGTCGGGTTGAAGCGTCCAGGTATCGAGCGTAGCCGTCATGCGCCCACCCGACTGCTTAGCATATTGATTGAATTTACCCAGAATCCACTGCCGGGCCGCCCCAAGTCCTTTTGTTCCAACCGAGGCTTTGGCATCGGCGGGCACACTCAGGGTATGACGTGTGCCAAAACTGACTAACCCGTTGATGTGTGCCCGCAAGCTATCGGCAGAAACCTGGGCAATAAGATCAGCGATTTGCGTGTCACGGTTGACAATAGCCGTTTGGGCGAAGGCGGAAAACGTAGTAAAGAGAACGAAAACAGGAAGGAGTAATTTTTTCATGAAGTTGATGATTGCTCAGCTAAACTAACAAAAAAGCGTGAACCGGCCGGTTTTCGCGTCAGAATTCAGGCCTGATTATCAGAATGACCACGCTACACCGGCGCCCACCGCAGCTTGCCCCGTTAGCGGCACTGGTGCCAAGGACATACCCAGGCGAGGTTGCCGCAGCATCTCATTATAACGCGTAACGGCCTTGTTTACCTGGCTGTTGCCTAAAATCGTAAAGACAAGTGTAGCCCCAATCGAACCGCCATAAACGGTCCAGTAAACGCCGTTGTTATTGTTCTTACTCAGCAGTATATACGCCAACGGTATAAACGCTGTCAGTCTTCCGAGCGTAGTCAACGTTCGAAAGGTTTGAAAATGATGGGTTACCGTAGGATCGCTAAGCTCGTAGAAAGGTATTTCCAGCGAATAGGGAGACGACAGTTTTTTACCTCCATAGAAATAAACACTCCCCAGCGATGATGACCCGTAAGCCCGCTCGATGGGAAGCAGATGGGCCGGAATGGGTGCACTGCGGTAATGTGACGTATCGTCAGACCGACGTTGGGAATGTCCTAATAGAGAAAAAAGCAGCAGTGTAGTCAGCAGTAAAAGGGTTCGCATACGGATAAAACGGGAAAGTAAGCAGTTTGCGTTACGTTAGACCTATTATGTTTTAAAAGCCTTTCAGGTCTGGCTCAAGCAATTCGTAAACCGTTGGCCGTTGCGCGTTCCGTTTGGAGCAATGTTGTGGTACCATCATCGGCAACAGCTCCCAAAATCAAACATTCGCTCATAAACGTAGCGATCTGTTTAGGCGGAAAGTTTACCACAGCCACCACTTGCTTACCAACCAGTTCATTGACCTGATAGAGCGTAGTGAGCTGGGCTGAAGTACGCTTAATACCCAATGAACCAAAGTCAATGGTTAGTTTGTACGCTGGTTTTCGAGCCTGCGGAAAGGTTTTGGCCGCAATGATGGTGCCGGTACGAATTTCGACCTTTTCAAAATCGGTCCAAGTTAGGGGCTCTTTACTCATAGTATGAATCTATTTATGATCAAAGTTGAACTTTGATCCTCAAAAATAGTAAAGTAATCGGCGACTCATTATGTCAAAAACTTTTGCCCGCTACGGCACGTTTAGGGGGTGTTTCCATTTCTTGCTATCAATCAATTTCCTATCATGAATGTAACTCTGCTGTTACTCACGGTCGCTACGACCACCGCTTTGGTTGGTCCTTATGACGCCCCGCCTGTTAAGTCAGCTAAACTAAAATCGCCTGTGCTAAAGACAGGGCTACCTGCCATAGCGCCCGACCCGGACAATGGAGGCATTAAACTCGTGAACGGTTTTGGAGGATTAGTTTTTGCCGATAACCTGGGCAAAGCCCGACATATTGTTGTCGATGAAGCCGGTACCGTATTTGTGAAACTGGAAAAACTCAATGACGGCAAAGGAATTGTTGAGTTGAATGACACCAACGGCGACGGTCGCGCCGATCAGACAGTTATGTTTGGCAATAATACCGGCACAGGTATGGCGCTTTACAATAATTACCTCTATGCTTCATCGGACACGTCGGTCTATCGTTACAAACTGACGAATGGCAAAGTCATGGAGACGACACCCGCCGAGCCAATTATCTCGGGGCTAACCCTCCAGCGGCAGCATGCCAGTAAATCGCTGGCGATTTCGCCAGACGGTAAATTGTTCGTCAATTTTGGAGCACCGTCTAATGCATGTCAGGAAAAAGATCGACAAAAAGGATCGAAGGGGATGGACCCCTGCCCAATTCTGGAAGAATACGGTGGTATCTGGCTTTTCGACGCCAAAAAGTTGAATCAGCATAAGAGTGACGGCAAACGCTACGCGACGGGTATCCGAAACGCGGTTTCCCTCGACTGGAATACTGCTACCAATACGTTATACGCCATGCAACATGGCCGCGATAACCTCAACAACTGGGGAGGTGTATTTACGGATGAGCTAAGTGCTGAGCTACCCTCCGAAGAATTTTTGATGGTGAAAGAAGGCTCAGATTTTGGCTGGCCATATTGCTACAACGATCATTTTAAAAATAAGAAGTTTTTAGCGCCCGAATACGGGGGCGATGGCACTAAAGAAGATCGTTGTGCCGGAAAAGAGAAACCAATTATGGCGTTTCCAGCTCACTGGGCACCGAACGATTTGCTTTTCTATACAGGCACTCAATTTCCTGCCCGTTATAAAAATGGTGCGTTCATCTGCTTTCACGGTTCATGGAACCGCGCTCCTCTACAACAGGGTGGTTATTTTGTGGCCTTTGTTCCTTTCGGAAAAGATGGTCGTCCGTCGGGTAAATACGAAGTATTCGCGGAGAATTTCGCGGGCGTAGCTGAACAGGGTAAGCCGGGAACTGACGTAAATGCGGGTAAGCTTGATCTGGCTAGCCCTGGCGATGCTAAAGCCCGTCCGGTAGGTCTCGCACAAGGACCTGATGGATCGCTATACATCAGCGACTCAGTAAAAGGCAAAGTCTGGCGGGTGATGTATACGGCGAAGAAATAATATTCAGACGTAGTGAAACGATAATAGGCCCGTTCTTCTCGGTGTTACGTTTGCGCTGAGAGTCACTAATCGAACCCCCTTTACCCTGTTTGCCACAGGATAAAGGGGGTTCTTGATTTTAGTACTGTTACTCAGGCGTCTCTACGAATTCTAAACTAAGCAAAAAAGACCAAGGGGGTGTAGCTACAATTATAGCTATACCCCCTTGGTAAAATTTATTCCTTAAGATTACTTCTTAAAATAGTCGATCTTATCAGCGTCTGAATTGTTATCGATTCGAACTTCGCCACCACTACCGCCTACAATGGTCGTGCTGATGGTTAACGTTCCCTTCGTATTGCCAGGCGTCAATATACCCGTAAACCCAAACGATTTGTGTCCCCCCCCCGTAATAACCTCGGTGGTCTTCAGGATGTAGAAATCATCGTTCTTTTCATCAAGCGTCCAGATGCCGTTCTGCACAATTTTGTTACCAACAAAGACCGAACTACTGGCAAAGCTCAATTTAACCAGGGGATCTTTGGTCACATAGAGCGTGATAAGCCCGCTGGAAGCCGTTGGCAGCAGATTATATACATCGACCACGACGGTAAAGTTAGTGGTACCATATTGGGTAGCAGGCAGCGCGTAGATGATCGGGGCTAAATCCGGAACCCCAAGTGTGAAGGGTACAGTAACCGTTTTAAGGTCAGAAACGACACCGGCATTGTCTTTCACCGCATAAGTAAAGGTTGGATCAGGAAAAGCCCCCGAACTACCCGTAGTAGCGCCCGTCGCTGTTGGGTCAAGTGTCACCTTCGTAGGATCGAAGCTGGTGATGGTTTGCGTTCCCGTGACCGCCGTACCATTGTAGTACAACGTACCGTTGGTGGCTGGCGTTAGAATCACTACACGACCGGTTAGGTTGGTTGGATACGTACCGTCCTCCAGATCTGAGCCAGTGAAGGCTGTCGACGACACTGGTGCCTGAGCAGTTCCCCCTGGATTTACCTGAGCCGTTATCGTAGCCACATTCACTATTGGCTTCTTATCGATGCCGAAGTTAGCATCGCTAATGTTGCTCGAAGATACCGAGATACCTGTCAGAATTCCATTAGCCGTGCCATCACTGCCTGTATTCGTACCCAGGTGCTCACCCACACTCGTCCAGCTTGTTGGCAACGACGTGGTGGTGCTACCGGCAGAGTTGGTGCTTAATACGATTGAATATGTACCAGGCGCTACACCATTGAACGTGTAGGTACCTGTGCTGCTCACCTGCACTGTCGTTAGCGACGTACCACCGCTGTTGACTAGTGTCACATAGATAGGTTGATTGCCCGTTGCTGGATCAATATCCGTTCCATTGATGACGATTGAGCTGGTGCCAAACTTGTTGACTGTATTGTCCGTCAGGCCATTCCCATCGTTGAGTACACTACCTGACAGGCTCACCGTAGTAACAGTAGGAGCTGTGAAGGGAACCGTCACAGTGGCAGGGGCCGCAAATACACCAGCATTATCTTTCACCGAATAGGTGAAGGTTGGATGATTACCCGAGCTGGTGGCGCCCGTTGCCGTGGGGTCTAGGGTCACTTTGGTCGGATCGAAGCTGGTGATGGTCGTCGAAGCAGTCACCGCCGTGCCGTTGTAGTATAACGTACCGTTGGTGGCAGGGGTCAACGTTACCGTACGACCCGTCAGGTTGTTCGTATACGTACCATCTTCCAGGTCGGTGCCCGTGAAGGCCGTCGAAGCTACGGGGCCCTGATTCGTGCCACCGGGGTTTGGCTGAGCCGCTACAGTCGCATCATTGACATCCGGCTTCTTATTAATACCGAAGTTAGCATTCTCGATATCATTCGAAGATACCGAGATACCGGTCAAAATTCCATTAACT
Organism: Spirosoma endophyticum; assembly: GCF_900112365.1. Taxonomy (GTDB): domain Bacteria; phylum Bacteroidota; class Bacteroidia; order Cytophagales; family Spirosomataceae; genus Spirosoma; species Spirosoma endophyticum. The sequence goes on from NZ_FOLQ01000005.1 coordinate 302,833, forward strand.
GTACCATCACTGCCTGTACCCGTACCTAACTTTTCACCCGTGTTATTCCAGTTAGTAGGCAAAGAAGCCGTTGTACTACCGTTCGAATTAGTGCTCAACACTACCGAGTAGGTACCCGGAGAAACAGCTAAGAATGAATACGTACCGGTTGATAACACCGGAACAGTGGTAACAGCCGCACCATTACTATTAACCAGCGTAGCGTAGATCGGTTGATTACCGGCAACATCATCATCGATATCCGTACCATCAATCACCACAGAACCCGTGCCGAACTTGTTAACCAGATTATCTGTCAAGGCATTGCCATCGTCGAATACATTTCCACTAAGACTGGCTAATTCGGTTATTGGCTGCTGAAAACACCGTGCACCATCGTTATCATCGGTAATAGGGCCGTTAGAAACAAAGATACCCGTAGCCGAAGTAGCAGCTTTAGGTATACGGTATATTTTACCAGAAGCATTCTGACTTACATACAATGTTCCTGCATTGTCGAAGTAACATGCACCAAATGCATTAGCAACAGGGTTAGCAATGGGGATGTTTGTAGCACCTACGGTTGAGACAGCACCCGTGCTGGAATTGATTCGTAACAAATTCCCCGTTGTGGCATTGATCCCATATAGATGACCATCTACGGGATTAATTGCCAGGTCAATCATTTCACGAGTTGCATCGACTGGCGCTAATGTCAGCGGTGAGAGTAATGTCAAATAGGTTGCCGAAGAAGGCTTAAGATCAACCCGCAGAACTTGTGAACTGGAAACGTTATTGTGACCACGGAATAAATAAAGAATTCCGTTTGCATCAATATCACCAGCGTTAAAAGGCACATCTGTTGGTAATCCGGCAATAGCAAAAAATTGCACCGACCAGTCACTACCCATCCGTACTAATTGATTCGTTCCCCGGCGAAAGCCCCAGAGATAACTGTCAGTAACGTTAAAGCCTACATTGTTAACGGACGTTTTCGAATTCGTGCTAGATGGTATTAACTGACCATGTACCTGTGTAGACGAACCATTGATAATATTTATTTCATAAACACGCGTATTACTATTCAGCGTACCTCCATCGGCATTAGCATCGCCCTGAAACAAATAAGATTTAAATGTAGAGCAGGAAAAACTGGGCTGTAATGGAACAAAAGCGTTTGTACACCGGGCTCCATCCGTAGTAGAAATGGAGGTGTTTAACGTAGGGGATATCTGTACACCACTTTCTGTATCAGGACTTGAATTCGGTCCCGTAACCTGATAAACTGTTGAGTTCGCATCATTAATAAAAAACAGATTTCCTGATTTATCAATGTACGTTGATGTAGTCATGGCTGGGATGCCAACATCAGTCAACGTGCGCACACCCGTGCTGGCATTGTAGGTGACCATTTGGCCATTGTTGGTAGCTATGCCATAAATATATTTAGCATCCGCACTGATGGAAATATCGCCAACGCTGCTACCAGCGCTTAACGTAAGCGTGCTAGTTGTACGCGCACTAATATCGACCTTCTGCATAGTAGCATCTCCAGACCTATATAGATAAAATATACCATCTTTTGATACTTCACCAGCGTTATACTCAACATTGGACGGTAAGCCCGTAATATCTTTTACTGACGTTCCTCCGTCGTTATGAATCTGTACAATATCATTGGTGCCTGATTGATATGCATAAAGAAATCCGTCCTCAGGACTATACCCTAAAGCGGTCATCTTGCGATTACCCAATGTAGATGCACTGAACAACTGCGTGGCGATACCGGTCTCTAGATCAACCTTATAAAGTGCCGAAGGATTGCCCTGAAGGCGATAAGAAACATCGTTACAAGGAAAAGTTGTGGCAAAGGCACTCTGTAAACTAATAATGCTTGCCAGCATAAGTAGCAGGAAAATCCTTAATGGCAAAAAAAGTTCTTGCTTTTGTTGCTTTTGTATTAAGTTTTTGTTTAACTTGTTTCCATATTCTACATAAGCGCAACTTACTGTTCCTAAATGGAAAAGTGATTTCAGCTCCTGTACAGGGCTCCATTGTCCTGGGAGCAAGGCATTTAACAACCTGGAAATGGGCTGATAATTAAGTGTAAATCGCTTTTTCATTAAAATAATAGTTATACGGATGGACGAAAAAAGGCACGGCAAAGCCGTTCTGAAGGAGTATACCCATTCAGTAAAGGATTAATCAGCCAGTAAATGGGCTAAAATTGGCAATACGAGAGATGGCAGGACATAAATAAGTCCTGTCGATCATGATGTATTACTGTTTTAAGAATGAATCGGTCAGAACTTGAAAGAGATTTTGTGTTTGTTTCGATTCAAGATATTGAGCTTACTCGATGAAGGAATCTAAGAGTACTGCAGAACTAGATATAACCAGACGTGTAAATTCTGTATTCATAGTATTTTTTTACGGGTATGACACTAGAGGATACAGACAAAAATAAATACGTTCCAGAGAGATTCGCTTTCTAGAGTATACCTATTGTTGCACCCAAACTCTGGTCACTAGACTACTGAATTTCTCATTGGTCACTTTTTTTAATAAGGAATTAATCAATTTTTATCATATAATAAGTGTTCATATGAATACTTGCTATACTCTTTTGTATCTGTGCTCAGCAGGTAATTAGTAGCTAAGCGTTATTTTAAAATATACTTGCCGTCCAGTTACAAAGTGTTCTGCCATAAACGACTTGGATAACAAGCTACAAAAACAAAGGCCCTGATATTAACAGAATAACTGTTAATATCAGGGCCTCATAACGACAATTACTTAAACAACTTGACTGCGTAGAACCCTAGCTTTTGTAGCAGTCGATCCTTCCAGGTCTTAGCTAATTTCCTCTGACACTAATCCACAATCTTTACCCTGATGCGGTGTGGCGCAACCTGATTACCGCCAAAATAAAGTCCCGTATTGTAAGCAAACGATTTATTGTGCGTAAACGGCACTGACTGACCACCCAAGACTTGGTATAATTTACGATCATAGTCAATTTTGATTGTAAGCTTCGTCGGTGTATTGATGCGCGTTTCGGCTACTTTGAAATCAATACGTTTGCCTTCTACGTAGATATAAGCCCCTAAATCAATTACTCCGCGTTGAGGATTCCACCGCCAGCCAACACGTGCGCCATCTACCTGATGCGGAGGTACTCCATCTAAAGACTGATCTTTAGACCCTACAAACCCTAAGCCAATCACTTTATTCCAGTCATCAGTATCAACTGCGCCAACGTCATAGATACAACTACTATCGAAAGTGACAGTGGCCGACACTTCGTGTGGGCTAATCAATAACCCTACTTTGCGCTTTGGGTCGGGTTCATGTTCACCTGCCTCAATAACGACCCAATCGGGGTCCGACAATAGAAAGTCAGGTACGCACGCGCTCATAAAAAAAATAAGGCTGAGCAATAGCGATCTGACGACGAACGAAGAAAACCGTACCGATTGATCAAAACGTAACATATTATCTGGATTAGCGACACTTACTGTTGTGCAAATAACGGTAGAAATCAGCTGTTTTGTGTCCCGTTGAATCAAGTGGTATCATGCAGCTGTATATCGCCGAAGTCGACAGCCTACGTACGGTACGGTACACAAGAATTTCGTAACTTTCTTCTTCCGTATTTGGACATCTTATTTATCTGAATTATGCAATCGGCAATTTCGCCTTCGCTTCAATCCGTTCGTGAGCAATCGGCTACCCAGTCCATCGGCTGGCGGCCAGGGATACCAACCTATATTTATGCCGTCGTTTTCTCGTCGTTTTGCGTGGTTATGGGCCTTTTGTGGGACATTATGTGGCACATAAGTATTGGACGCGATGGGCTATTCGCGGCTCCACACGTAGTAATTTATGTTGGAGCCGTAGTAGCGGGTCTGTTTTCAGCGTATAGAATTCTGGCCCTAACGCTCACCAGAAATCATCCAGGCCGGGCTGAAGCCGTTCCGTTCTGGGGTGTTTTTTATGGGCCGCTGGGTGCTATGTTCTGCGTTTGGGGAGCCCTGGCAATGTTAACATCTGCCCCATTTGACGACTGGTGGCATAATACATATGGCCTTGATGTGCAGATACTTACCCCTCCCCATACCATACTGATCGTCGGCATTATGACCGTGCAGTTTGGTGCGATAATAGGCGTATTAGCGCTGCAGAACAAGTATCGGGATGTAAACGAATCTGGCAACACGGTGTCAACAAGACTGAAATGGCTATTCGCTATTGCATCCGGACTACTTCTGGCTATGTTGTTTGTACTGTTCTCAGAATCAATGACCAGAAGCCAAACCCATCATACGCGCTATTACGTTACAGCGGCCATTGCCTTACCATTCTATCTGGTTGCTATGGGCAGAGCATCTTTATTGCGTTGGCCAATTACCACGATTGCAGGGCTTTTTATGTTATTTTTCCTTATGCCAAGCTGGGTGCTAGAAAACATTCCTGCCCAGCCTCGACTTGGTCCGGTTCTAAACCCAATCACACATTACCAAGCGTTCATATTTCCTCCTTTATTGGTTATCCCTGCATTTTTAATGGATTTACTTATCCATCGCTTTGACAATTTCGCTACTGGAAAAAAATTGAACGACTGGCTACTGGCGGTTTTATTGGGAATTACGTTTCTGCTTGTTTTATTGGCTGTTCAATGGCCGTTTGGTGAGTTTCTTCATACGTCGCCTTATGCGCGGAATGGTTTCTTTTTATCGAACAGCTGGTTCTACAGCCGGGCACCCGATTCGCCATATCGATACGCCTATAATCCGGAACGGCTGCAATCCACAGCTAGTTTTGCAATTGGTTTCGGGAAAGCATTACTGTATGCCATACTCTCAGCCCGAGTTGGTTTATTATGGGGCAATTGGATGAAACAAGTAGTACGGTAAAAGCAGAACCAAGGAGATGTTAGAAAAATCAATTGGCTTCAGGCGGCAGCTAGTGGCCTATTTACTCAGTCTGTTACTCACTTACTCACTCACTGCAACTGCGCACATTGGTAGTGCGGGTGTCGTTGTACAAAAACAAGCGGGTAAATATCAGTTATTAATCAGCATAAAACCACCCGACGTAGTACCAGGAACGGCTAGCATTACCGTATTTGTAGAGCAGGGTAGTGTGACTACTATTGGTGCCCGACCAATTTATTTTAATGCCGGGGATAAGGGCGCTCCTACCCATGATATACTAAAGTCAATCAGTGCCAGTCGCTACGAAGGGGATGTTTGGCTAATGGAATCTGGTTCGTCAAGCATTGAGTTAAGTATCGATGGGCCTGACGGAAAACAACAGATAGTCGTGCCTGTGATGGCTGTGGCAACAGCCCTGCGTGATATGCCTGAAGGAACGGGTATTGGCTTAGCAGCCATGGGATTATTATTAATCGTGATGTTGATTACAATTATCGGGGCTAGTAATGCCGATGCGCTTGTATTACCCGATCATCAAATACCAACAACGCTCCGGCGTCGGCGCTGGTTAGGTATGGGTGTCGGATTAATAATGGTCACGCTACTGTTAACAGGTTGGCGGTCATGGTGGACTAGTAAAGCAGAAGATTATCGGAATGTACAGCTCTACCGACCAATGTCTATCCATGCATCGGTACGTATTGCAGATAACCACCGGCAACTGTCGATTCTATTTGACACCACTAGCTTCGGAAAGAGCCGGCGCAACCAACGGACCTTAAGCTACCTCATTCCCGACCACGGCAAGTTGATGCACACGTTTATGGTCCGAATCCCGGGATTAGATGCATTTGCTCATTTGCATCCCAACAGGAACGATACGTTACACTACGCTGCGACGCTCCCCTCACTACCGGGGGGCAAATACATTCTATTTTCAGACGTCGTGTACAGAAGTGGTTTCGCTGAAACCCTGACCGATACGGTGGACGTTCCTTCGCCAAAAATCACGGCTGAAACAGCGGCCAACGTCAAACCCTCCGATCCAGACGATAGCTGGCTCGTTGCTGAATCTATGGGGGTAAAAGCCAATGCAGTGAACGTACCACATTTAGATAACGATATGGTCGTTTGTGGAAAACCCGGTGCCAGTACAAAGCTCTCAGATGGCTCATCCATGCTCTGGATGGACAAACCTGCACAAATTCTGGAAGCAGGCAAGTTATACACGCTGAAATTCGCGGTAGCCGATTCTATAGGGAAAGCGACGCCTTTGGAACCCTATTTGGGTATGGATGGTCATGCCGTCATTCTGCGTTCAGATGGTAGTGTCTATATTCATTTGCATCCAGTTGGTACGTATTCGATGGCTGCGGAAGAGTCATTAGTGAGACGCATCTCCGACACCGCCCGAACCTTTCGTTATCCCAACGCAACGCATTTTCGTGATAGCATCGACGCTTACGTTGCCAAACTTAAAGCGCTGCCTGAAGGCGAAAAAAATCGGTTGCTTATGGCTGAAATGCCGGGTATGAGCCATCCCATGAAAACGAACAATATGGTTGAGTTCCCTTATGCTTTCCCGCGAGCGGGTCATTATCGGATTTGGGTTCAGGTGAAACGGAATGGCCGGGTTTTAACGGGCGTGTTTGATACGCAAGTCAATGAATCGCTATTATAATTTAGACCGTAACTCATTCAGAATCAGTTTTTGGCTATTTTTTGATAGGTAGTATAGAAAATATTTTTAGCTGAAGGGCTTGACAAACGTCAAAAACAATCTAAATTTGCATCCACAATTCGCCAATGGACTGGCAAATTGTATAACGCGAAAGTAGCTCAGCTGGTAGAGCGCGACCTTGCCAAGGTCGAGGTCGCGGGTTCGAACCCCGTCTTTCGCTCCACAAAGAGGCACCGACCACGGTGCTTTTTTTGTAAATGCCGCTTCGGCGGATAAATGCCGGGATGGTGGAATCGGTAGACACGCCGGACTTAAAATCCTGTGGGCCTCAAGCCCGTGCGGGTTCGACTCCCGCTCCTGGTACAAAAATAGCCCCTGAAATTCAGGGGCTATTTTTGTACGTACTGTAGCGACTCTCATATCTCCTCAAAACTATCTATACGCAACAAACATGACTTATTAATCGATTAAGCGCCATCTCTTATTACGTTATATTGATCGCTTCCCAGGATTTACTGATTTTGTAAAATTCCTTCTTGTACATTTTGTTTTGATTTGTATATTTGAAACCGTTGCCAAATACAAATCAATCATAAATCATTCATTATGAGTAATTTTCAATGATTTTTCTTGTCCTTGCAACCTCCTTGTCCATCCCGTTTCCTTACATTGTTCACCCTTGCAAGCTGTTCTGACCACTCCTGAAAATGGTGGAGCTGAATGGTGTAGTCCTTATGAAAGTTTCGCCGTTGCAACCGTTTCAAATCGTGTATTCATTGCTGGATCACGAGTTTCTGGGTTACTTAATCGAGGCTTTCGTCGTACAACGTAACAGCCGGGGGGAACTTACACTACAGAACCAGACACTCTCCACGCAAAACGTTGGAGAGTTTGCCAAGGGCTTAGACGAACGTGATTTTGAACTGGTAAAACTCATCGACAGTATTCAGCAGGACACGATCGTTAAAAAATTCAATACCAGGAAGTTGCCCGCCGTTGATTTCTTTCTGAAAGTATATGATCTACAGAAAGGTGACAAGATTGTGCAGGAAGCTATTGGTAGCTATCTGGAGCATATAAAAGCTCAGATTATGGGGTTGCTGCCTGGCAAACCTTTTTATATTATGGGCAACGACGGTAATCCAGCCTGGGAATCTATCATCTGGATGCCTGAACCAGCAAAGGTTCATTTTCACTTCGTTCGTAATGCCGACTCTACGCACTATTTCCCGATCATCCGTTATCCAGTTGGTCCACGCGAAGCTGGCGAAACTGAACGTGTAGTCTTTCAATTTAAAGATGCGCTGATGATTTGTGATGAGCCTGCCTACATGATGGTTGGCCATCGATTATATCATTTTAGCAAAAATGTGGATGGTAAAAAATTGCGCCCATTCTTCACAAAAAACCACATTATCATTCCGCGCAATATTGAGCAGCAATACTACGAACGGTTTGTTACCCAACTCATTGCATCGTACGATGTCTACGCAAACGGATTCGAGATCCGGTCCGAAGTTCTGGAGCCAATGCCTGTGCTAACGGTTTCGGAGATGGTTCAGCCAAGTCGTTTAGTGCCAGCAGCAATTCATCAAAATGGAACCGCCGTAGCCGATCTAGCCGATAAGGATGCAGACGCAAGCCAGCGTATCATGTTCGATCTGTCGTTTCAATATGGCGATTTTATGTTTCACTTCGACAGTTTTGGGACAACGGCCAATGTGAGTCTTGAAAAGAAAAACGACGAGTATATTTTCCACAAAATTCGCCGGGATCAACGGTTGGAACGGCAAAAACTGGCGTTGCTACGTGAGACAGGGCTTGATCTACGTAATGGGCAACTGGCACTATCGAAAGCAGAAGCTTTTTCCTGGCTTTCTACGAATGGGAATCAAATTCGGGAAACAGGCTTTGTCATTCGGCAGGATGCGCAGGACACGAAACGATATTTTCTGGGCTATTCGACGATCAACGTTTCCATTCAGGAGGGTCGCGACTGGTTTGATATTTATGCTCATGTTCGCTTCGGTGAGTTTGACATTCCGTTTCTGAAGCTCCGAAAGCTTATCCTCAACAAAAAGCACGAGTTCACATTGCCCAACGGCGAGATTGCCGTTATTCCGGATGCCTGGTTCACCAAATATTCGGAACTCTTCGGGTTTATAGAACACATTGATGGCCCCGACGCTGATGGGCAACTGGTGCTGCAAAAGCACCACCTCGCACTGGTTCAGGAACTGGAGCGCGATAATCTGGCGACAACGGTTATTACGCGCAAACTGGAAGGATTGCGGAATTTTGAAGAAATCGAATCCTTTCCGTTACCAGCCCATTTCAACGGCACACTACGTCCCTACCAACACGCAGGGTACGACTGGATGAATTTCCTGCGGCAATATCACTTCGGGGGTTGTTTGGCCGATGACATGGGACTAGGAAAAACCGTAATGACGCTGGCTATGCTTCAGGGGCAGAAAGAAGCGGGTATACTGGAGCCAAGTTTGCTGGTTATGCCAACATCCCTGCTCTACAACTGGGAACTGGAAGCTAAGAAATTCACGCCCGACCTGCGCGTGATGGTGTATACGGGTACGTATCGTGATAAGAATATGGCTCAGTTCGACAACTACGACCTGATTCTGACATCATATGGTATTGTACGAATTGATATTGACCTGCTGAGCAGTTATCGGTTCAACTACGTCATTCTGGATGAATCGCAGGCAATTAAGAATCCATCGTCGCACATCACCAAGGCTGTTATGCAACTGAATACGGCATACCGACTTATTCTCACCGGTACACCGCTCGAAAACAGTACGATGGACCTTTGGTCGCAGATGTCTTTCATTAATCCTGGTTTATTAGGCAATCAGGCATTTTTCAGAAATGAATTTCAGATACCTATCGAAAAGCGACATGACGACTCTAAAATAGCAAGACTCTATAGTTTGATCAAACCTTTTATGCTTCGGCGTAATAAAGCGCAGGTGGCAACGGATTTGCCGGCGAAAGTAGAAAGCGTATTGTATTCAGAAATGACACCTGATCAGGAGAAACAATACGAAGAAGCCAAATCTTATTACCGAAATCTGATTCTGGAGCATATCGAGGAATCAGGGATGGCTAAGTCGCAAATGATTGTTTTGCAGGGTTTGACCAAGTTGCGGCAGATCGCCAATCACCCGCGCATGGTAGATGCTGATTATGAAGGCGATTCAGGTAAACTTGACGACGTACTGATTCGTTTAGACAGTGCGATAATAGAAAATCACAAAGTTCTGGTGTTCAGTCAGTTTATTAAGCATTTGAGTGTTGTTCGGCAATATCTGAAAGAAAAAAATATTAAATACGCTTATTTAGACGGCTCAACCATCGACCGACAGAGCCAGGTTAAATTATTCCAGACCGACGAATCGGTGAAATTATTCCTGATTTCGCTGAAGGCAGGTGGTTTAGGCCATAACCTTACCGCTGCCGACTACGTGTTCATTCTAGACCCCTGGTGGAACCCTGCCATCGAGGCTCAGGCTGTTGACCGAGCCCACCGCATTGGGCAGGATAAAACGGTGTTTACCTACAAATTCATCGCAAAAAATACCGTCGAAGAAAAAATCCTGTCGCTGCAACGAGCCAAGCAGCAACTTGCCGGTAGTTTAATCACCACGGAAGAGAACTTCATGAAATCGCTAACGAAGGAGGATATTATGGTCTTACTGGAATAAGCCGCGGAATAAAATCAGCAAAATTTGAGAAGATATGAGCGTAGAATAGTTATGTATTCACTCATACTAAAAACTCGATTTATGAATGTCAAAAGTGTGTTCGGTATTATCCTGACGCTGATCGGCCTGGTTGGCCTAGTTTACGGAGGCATCGATTTTACGAAAGGCGGGGTCTCTCAGGCGTCGTTTGTTTATATAATTTTAGGCGGTATTTTCTTTTTTTCGGGCATCAGCCTTATTCGTGGTACAAAAGCGTAAGGCTGAATACTACCAATTCACCTTCCTTCTACCTCAGATATACACCCATCTGCTTTTCATCGCTCAGCACTACGTCAACATGTTCCGTTAACGTAGTGCTGAGTTCGTAGCCTTTATAATCGGCCGCAACCGGGTAGCGTGGGTGATTCCGATCAATCAAAACAGCCACCTGCAGTTTACGGACAGGCACACTCAGAAACGGTTGCAAACTAAAGGCCAGGGTGCGGCCCGTATATAACACATCGTCTACAACAATAACGACCGTATCGGTATAGTCATTCATAGCGCGATCAGGTCGAACAGGTGGCTGGGCTCTCTGCGATTTATTCAGGTCAAGTTGAATCAAATCGACTGAAAACGGAGCAATAGTCTGCAATTCACCTGCTAAAGCCTGGGCCAGTACGTAGCCTTCTCCCGATATGCCAGCCAGTAGCAGGGCCGGTTCTTCAAAATTATTCTCGTAAATCTGAAACGCTATTCGCCTGATTTTCTGGCGAATTTGTTCAGCGTTCAGGACAAGCGTCGACAAGCCGGTGTTCATAAAATAAGCGAAAAATGTATTGACTACGTAAAGATGAGAAAAAGCTGTTAGGCAATGAAATACATCATACCGCCAATATCATACAGCATGGATTCTAAATCGCTGTATCTTTGTCTGTTCATGTAGAAGTAACTATGATTGTTAAGACCAAAAAATACGCGTTAGACCAAAAAACGTATATTAACATCGCCCTAAGACAGTGGGTGAAAGACAACTGGAAATGGGCGTTTGTGCCACTGGCTCTGATTATTCTGAACGTCATTCTGAACCTGACGAAAGTCTATCCTAATTACTGGATTTACATCGTTATTGTGCTGCTCACGATTTTGTATGTTTTATTCTGGGCCGTACAGATTACGGGTATTGCCCAAATGGAGCAGAGCAAAGCCTTATTTCAGAAATATGTTTATGAAATTGACAGCCGTCAGATTCTCATGCGGATTAACGCTAAAGAAGGCGGCATTCTGAAATGGAACCAGATTAACAGTGTCATTAAAGATAAAGACGCCTACATTTTATTTCTGGATAATGCCGAGGCCATGGCAAATGTCAAGGCCAGCTGGATCGCTAAAATTGTAACGAAAGGGCTGGCCAAAGCGCAGTTCCTGTATCTGCCGTTCAATATCTTCACCAGCGATAATGACCTGCGTTTCACCGATGCGCTGCTGAAACGCAAAGGGCTGTTGCCAGGTAGCGTTCCCGCTGAGACTGCGGTGAAATAGAAAATTGACACGTAGCAAAAAGCCTCCCATGGATAACGAATGTAGTGTTATCGATGGGAGGCTTTTCTATGTACAATTTATATCGTCCCGAAGCTTATTTGGCTTGATCTGTGAAATCCAGAACCGTCAAATCGGCTATCCACGGCCCAACGATCGTACCGAACTCTTTATGGGCGGGATGGGGTAAATAAGCATCGCGATCTTTTTCGGAATCGAACGTCAGCACAAATCCATGCGTCAATCCATGCGCGTGATTTTCGGGGCTATTGTTCGTACCCCATTTCAAGTCCTTAATCTCTTTAATTTTTGACGGAAGCGCCTGAAAGGCATCCAGGATTTCCTTCAGTTTCGCGGGCGTTGTTTCGGGTTTAAACTTAAATAGTACAATGTGCTGTACGCTGGTAGCTTTCATCTTTTTTGCAGGAGGTTCACTATTAAAATTGTGAGCGTATGTCGTGACGGACAAGAGCGCCAAAGCCACGAGCGTAATAAGGTGTTTCATAAGACAGTAAGAGTTTTGGATGTAAAGAAAATAAAAGTGCCGCCCTACTATGAGCGGCACTTTATCTGAACCGCACGGGCGGCCCCGCTGAATTTATTTGATCAGTCAAATCAAATAAATTTACCAAAAGTAACTAGTTAGCAGATAAGACTCTGATAATCAGACAATCTTATTCAGTCAACTAAATTCCAATTTAGGACAGTTTCGCTTTCAGATTCGTATCCAGCGCTTCGAGGAATTCCTCGGTGTTTACGTACTGCTCACCGGACGTCAGCTTCGTACCAACAGGATAAGCCGACAGCGCCAGGTCTTTCGTCATGATGCCACTTTCTACGGTCTCCACACAAACCGCTTCCAACGCATTAGCGAAGTCGATCAGTTGTTGATTATCATCCAGTTTACCCCGGAAGGCCAGACCACGCGTCCAGGCGTAGATCGACGCAATTGGATTAGTGCTGGTTTTATTTCCTTTCTGGTATTCGCGGTAGTGGCGCGTTACGGTACCGTGAGCCGCTTCGGCTTCCATTGTCTGGCCATCGGGTGTAACGAGCACCGACGTCATCAGACCCAGCGAACCAAAGCCCTGCGCGATCGTGTCCGACTGAACGTCGCCGTCGTAGTTTTTGCAGGCCCATACGAAGTTACCTTCCCACTTCAGCGCTGAAGCCACCATGTCGTCGATCAAACGGTGTTCGTAATGAACTTTACCAGCAAATTCAGTATCGTAGACTTCCTGAAAAATGTCTTTGAAACGACCGTCGTATTTTTTAAGGATTGTGTTTTTGGTCGACAGGTATAACGGCCAGTTTTTTTGCAGGGCCATGTTGAAACAGGCTTTTGCAAAACCACGAATCGATTCATCGAGGTTATACATACCCATGGCAACACCGGCACCGGGGAAGTTGAATACGTCGTATTCCTGTACAGTTCCGTCTTCGCCCTCAAATTTCATGGTCAGCTTCCCTTTGCCTGGCACAACGAAATCGGTAGCACGATACTGATCACCAAATGCATGACGGCCAATAATGATCGGTGCTTTCCAGTTGATAACCAGACGTGGTACGTTGCTCATCACGATCGGCTCGCGGAAAACGGTTCCATCCAGAATATTGCGGATCGTGCCGTTTGGCGATTTCCACATCTGCTTCAGATTGAACTCTTTAACCCGATCTTCATCGGGCGTAATGGTGGCACATTTGATACCAACACCGTATTGTTTAATTGCATTGGCCGCATCAATCGTTACCTGGTCATTGGTTTCGTCGCGGTACTCGATGCCAAGATCATAGTATTTAATGTCAACGTCAACGTAAGGCAGAATCAGCTTGTCTTTAATAAATTTCCAGATAATACGGGTCATTTCGTCGCCATCCAGTTCGACAACCGGATTTGCCACTTTAATTTTTTCCATTTGACTAAGGTATAAACGATTGAAAACGATACGAAAACTTGGCCGCAAAAGTAGTGAATCTCGCCCAAATATGGGTACTTCTTCTTTGATCGGCGACTCCGATTCTACGACACAAGCGCATCAACCAGAGACCTTCTTTCCTAAGGAAACTTTACCAGAATCACGAAAGCCATCAATGCCCATATTAAATCCCCAAAATAATAATCTCGTTGATCATTGGCATGGAAAAACAGATTGGAGGAGTTGCTTTTTTTGGTATAAATAAATTAGGTCACCGGTTTTAGCCGTATCTTTATCAAGTAAATTACCCAATCATCCTTATAAAATTTGGCATTATCAATGAAAAACTGTACAAATCTACTAATAGTGCTCTTTTTAGCTCCTGCCCTACTCTTTGGCCAGGCTAAAAAAGCGGCTAAGACTGGTTCAGATAAAATTGACAAGCTCAAGGCTGAAGCTGTTGCTGCCGTCGAAGCGAATGCAGTGCAGGCGCAGCAAATCAACGACATGCTTTTCAGCTTCGCTGAACTGGGGTTTCAGGAGGAAGAGTCATTTAAATACCTGACGACATTACTCGAAAAAGAAGGATTTACGGTCAAGAAGGGCATTGCAGGAATCCCCACCGCCTGGATTGCGACCTGGGGATCGGGCAAACCCCTTATTGCTGTTGGGTCTGATATTGACTGCATTCCGAAAGCCAGCCAGAAGCCCGGCGTGGCTTACAAAGATCCTATCGTTGAAGGGGCTCCCGGTCATGGCGAAGGGCATAACTCAGGCCAGGCATTGAATATTGTAGCGGTGCTGGCGGTGAAGAAATTGATGGAACGGGAAAAAATTCCGGGTACGCTGATGCTCTGGCCGGGCGTAGCCGAAGAACTTGTGGGGACTAAAGCGTTCTATGTTCGGGATGGTTATTTCAAGGATGTGGACGCCTGTATTTTCACTCACGTGGGCAACAACCTTGGCGTTTCCTGGGGCGACAATGGAAATAATGGTCTGGTATCGGTACGATTCAACTTTGAAGGTCAGGCGGCTCACGCAGCGGGTGCGCCCTGGCGGGGACGTAGCGCGCTGGACGCGGTCGAGCTTATGAACATTGGCTGGAACTTTCGGCGCGAACACCTCGAACTCACCCAGCGCTCGCACTACGTCATTTCTGATGGGGGCGACCAACCTAACGTAGTACCATCCAAAGCCGCTGTTTGGTATTATTTCCGCGAACGGACGTATCCAAAAATCAAGAAACTGTTTGAAACGGGGGTTAAAATAGCCGAAGGAGCTGCCCTGATGACCGATACCAAATTCACGTACGAGATTCTGGGATCGGCCTGGCCTGTGCACACCAACAAAGTAATGGCAGCTGCAGCCTACGACAACATCAAAAAAGTGGGTTTACCAACCTGGTCAGAAGAAGATCAATTGCTGGCTAGAGCCTCTCAGATAGAGCTACAGGCGCCCAAAACCGAAGGTTTGGCAACGAAGCTGGATTCTATGGGCATGCCTACTTCGTCGGCACCAGTGGTGATGATGGGTGGTCAGGCCATGACGCCAATGGGTGGTGGCTCCGACGATATCGCCGACATCTCCTGGTCGCTGCCTACTATCGTGTTACGTTACCCCAGCAACATTCCTGGACTGCCCGGCCATCATTGGGCCAACGCGATCTCTATGGCTACGCCCATTGCTCACAAAGGCGTTGTCTATGGCGCCAAAGCGGAAGCCATGACCTTGCTGGATTTGCTGCTCAAACCCGAACTCATTAAAGATGCCTGGGCGTATTACAAAGACGAGCAGACCAAAGACATCAAATATGAACCGTTGATTTCGCCCAAAGAGCAACCAGCCATCTATCTGAACAAAAAGATTATGGCTGAATTCAAGCCCAAACTGGAGAAGTTTTACTACGACCCGTCCAAGTACAAAAGCTATTTGGAGCAGTTGGGTATCAAATACCCAACCATCCGGGATGATCAGCGGGAAGCCGTGAAGAAAGTCGTCGAGAAAGAGAAATCGTCTGCATCGAAGGTGTCTTCATCGCGGTCGGAGTAGATTATTTTTGTCCTGCCTCAGCAGGACAATTCCTGAGTCACAAAAAAAGCGATGAGAGGACCTCATCGCTTTTTTTATTCTCCTTTAGCTGTCATTATTTAAGAACTACTTTCACCTCCACAGGTTGATGGTCAGATGGATAACGCTGCTCTTTGGCATCGGTCAAGACGCCGTATTTCAGTACATTGAACTGCTTGCTCACAAAGATGTAGTCGATCCGTTTGTCCATCGGCGCATCGAACTTGAAGCTGTTAAATGTGCCTTCGGGACCGTAGGGCGGAGTCGCCGTTACGTTGTGTGCATCGCTCAGCAGTGTTTGGATGGTTTGGATTTGCTCCGTTTCGGGTGTCGAGTTAAAATCCCCGACCAAAATAACCGGCTCATTTTTCGCAATTTCCTTGATCTTCGCCACCATCAATTTTCCTGATTGCCGACGTGCTTCGACGCCCTGGTGATCGAAGTGAACACTGAAAAAGTAAAACTCTTTCTTTGTTTTCAAGTCATTGAATTTGACCCAGGAACTGATCCGGTTGCAGCAGGTTGCGTCCCAGCCTTTACCCGGTTTATCGGGCGTTTCGCTCAACCAAAAGTTGCCCGACTGGAGAATTTTAAACCTGTCTTTTTTATAGAAAATAGCGGAATGCTCGCCCGCTTCTTTGCCATCATCGCGACCAGCCCCAAAAAAGGCATACTCGTTTAATTCTGCTACGTCATTTAGTTGATTTCTAAGTGCTTCCTGCGTTCCAAACAAGTCGAAGTCATGAAATCGGACCAACGCCTTAACATTTTCCTTCCGATTCGGCCAGGCGTTAATACCGTCGCCTTTATTGTCATAGCGAAGGTTATACGTAGCAACGGTAATCGGTTCGGTTTTTTGGGCAAATGTGCCTTCGGTAAGCAGCAAACTACCTAGCATTAGAAAAATCAATACGCGCATTTTGGTTGAGTTTAAACGTTAATTTCAGTCTGGCGCGGGTATTCACCCCCGCCATTAATAAATACCAAACCACAAAACAGGTTCATTCTACCAGCCGGGGTTTTGACCCAGTTTAGGATTTAACTGTATGTCATTTGTTGGAATGGGGTAGAGATAGAATTTCTCGTTCCATTTCCGGGGAATATTCGCCAGCCAGGTTAACTCACCATACGTATCGTTTTTGAGCCGCTGGGGATTTACGACGCCGTTAACTGTCTCAGCGACGCTAACATACGTCACCCCCGGCAGTTGCGTAGCCGGTTTAACTTTGTAGAAAACGACATCGCTTTTGCCATCTTCATTCAAATCAAGCGGTTTATCCAGGGCCGGTACGTAGAAACCATTCCAAACCTGCTCCATCAACGGGCCGCGATTCCAGCGGATAATGTCCGAAAAACGGAAGCCTTCCAGCACCAGCTCAATACCCCGCTCACGGCGAACTTCCAGTAGTACCGGGTCCGAAATATCGGGGAAGTAATTCGTTTTCAGATACGTATCAACAACCGTTGGTTTGACAGTCAAACCCGCCGTAATGCCCGCTCGTTTTCGCAAGGCACCGACTGTTTTGGCCCAATCGTCATTGGTTAACGTACCAAGTTCAGCTTTTGCTTCGGCATAATTCAACAGAATTTCGGCATACCGCATGGTTGAAATGGAGTTGATATTGCGCGTTCCGCCGTCGTAATACGTATCGTCCAGCGACCACTTGATGGGCATATAGCCGGTATAGGTATAGGAGAAAACCGGGGGAGCGGCTTCGGTAGCACCCGCGTTCGTACGGGTGTAGTTTCCCATCCGAATGGTTTGTTGCAGGCGCTTATCCCGGTTTTTCACTTCATCCATGAAGGTCATGGTCTGGTAGCCTGCTTTGTCGGTAAAGGGCGTACCATCTGTATTCAGATACGTATTAACAAACGTTCTGATCAGGCTTACTCGTGATCCATACGTAGCACTTGTCCACCACCAGTTGGCATCATTGTAAACAGCCAACGTAGCGTCGGAAACGGCCGATAGTATAATTTCATTGGTAACGGGGGTAGTGTTGATGAACAATTGCCGATATGACTTGTCGGTCCCGCCCGTTTCGTTCAGGCTATAACCGCCTTCAGTCATTACTTTACCGGCTGCATTCACGGCTTCGGTCAGCCACTTATCGGCCGTGCTGCCCAGATTATAACTGGTGCGGTATTTCCGGAACGTACCTTCGAACAGACAAACCCTTGATTTGAAGCCGTAAGCCACCGATTTTGTGATTAAGCTACGTGTATTATCGGTCGTGGTACGTATGTTTTCCGTCGCATAATTCAAATCAGCCAGTACCGAATCCATCACCATAGCCCGCGGGTCGCGTCCGTTGAACAAATCCGGGTCCGTAACGCTCATCGCTTTGCCAATCCAGGGAACATCGCCGAATCGTTTCACTTTATCGAAGTAAAACCAGGCTCTGAAAAACTTGGCCAGACCAATGTAATGCCGACGCGTTTCGACCGGAATAACGGGATTGGTGCAGTTAGCAATGAAATAATTGATGTTTCGTAGCGCTTTCCAATCCCAGCCTGTGCTTTGTTGAGGGCCATACGCGCCATCCCGCAAAAAGTCAGGCACCTGCGTTCTAACCGAAAAGTCGGCCATCTCGTCGCTCCGGATAATATCGCTACCTGTCGGCAGAACACCTCCATTGCCTGGCGTGTCGTAAAACGAGTTGGTATACAAATCCAGTCCCCCAACGCTGCCAAATACAGCATCTTTTGAGGCCGTTGATTGAGGAATTTGCTCCAGATCATTGCAGCCAACCAGGAAAAGGCCAATCAGAAGGAGCCAGTTATATTTTGTGTTCATGATCGTTCTATTTTCAGGTTAGAAAGTGGCCGACAGACCCATCGTAAAGCTTTTCAGAATTGGGTAATTATTGCCATTTCCGCTGCTGCCATTATTAGGATCGGGACTAGTGCTGGACGGCGGATTCAAAACCGTGTCGGAACGGCCAATATTTTCAATGTCTAAATCCCGGGTGATTTTGTACAGGGGAGACCAGCTCAGCAGGTTTTCGCCCGATACAAACACACGAGCGCTATTCATGCCCACTTTCCGGATCAGCGATTTAGGCAAATTGTAGCCAATCTGAATGTTCTTCATCCGGAGATAAGCCACGTTCTGAAGGTATTTCGTCTGTGGCTGAGCCAGTTCACCCGCACCGTTCTGCGCTACGTACCCGCGGTAGCGAGGCAAATAAGCATCTGGGTTATTTTCCGACCAGATGTTACCCAATTGCCATTCAGGCAGCTTGTTATATGGGCGATTGTACTGACCCCAGAAAATACCGGCTTCCGAACCCGGCCACCAATCCTGCTTGGCTACGCCCTGAAAGAAAGCCGAGAAGAAGAAATTGTTGTAATCAGCGCCCAGCATGATGCCGTACGTATAGCGGGGCGTTGAGTTTCCGATGATCCGTCGGTCACCGGGATTGCCCACGGTGTTATCGCCATAACTGATAACGCCGTCGCCGTTGAGGTCTCTAAATTTAATATCGCCGGGCAACAACTGGCCTGTGTTAGATGCTTTGAATAAATTCTGTTTAGGCGACTTGGCAATGTCATCAGCAGAGGTGAAATAGCCAGCCGTTTCGTATCCCCAGATTTCGCCCAGCTTTTGCCCTACGTAGTACGTCGAATTATCGGTAGTCAGGCGCTTGGTTGGGTTGTTATAGTTATCGATAGTGGCCTGATAATCAGACATTGTAAAGCGGACTTCATAATTAAAGGGCTTACTGGAAATATTGAATTTATCTCGCCATGTCACTACGGCCTCCCACCCTTTTGTGGTCAAATCGGCGTAGTTGCCTTTGGGTACGTCCGTTCCGAAAACAGCGGGAAGCGTCATGCCCGTCGTGAACATGCCTTTTGTGGTACGGATATACGCGTCGCCCGTGAAGGTCAGCCGGTTGTTCAGCATACCGAGATCGATACCAAGATCCGATGTGGTGGATGTTTCCCAGGTCAGACCGTCGGGAATAACCGTAGGCTGGCTGGTTTTCTGCGGTTTGACGCCATTTTCTACCCGGTTCAACTGCGAAATACCAAACTGCTCCTGAAACGCATAGGAAGCAATACTACCATTACCCAACGAACCGTAAGACCCCCTAATTTTCAGATCAGTAATAGCTTTGGGTGAAACTTTCCAGAAGGGCTCGTTCGATACGCGCCAACCGGCTGAAACCGAGGGGAAGAACGCATAGCGTTGATCGGAAGGAAACTTCGACGAGCCATCATAACGGCCGTTGAGTTCGAGTAGATAACGATCTTTAAACGAGTAATTTAAGCGATAAAAACCACCAACAATCGCCCACTTTTCCGAACCGCCACTCGTAGTTATTGATTGTCCCAAGGCCAGATTAAGGTCCTGCGCGTTTTCGTAAATCAGCCCGTTTCGAACGACTTCCAGCCGTCGGTAATTCGATTGCTCGTAATTATATCCGGCCAGTACTTTAACGTAGTGGTTCGGACTAAACCGAGGCTCATATTCCGCATAGATGTTGGTGGCAGTATAAAGCGTTTGCCGGTACAGATTCTGAAGGTCGTTATAGTTCGTGCCAACGTATTCGATAACGCCCGGTTTGCGGCTATACGGCACTGGCACGCGTGTACGGGATTCGTTGTTGTCGGTCGTTTGAAAGGTAAAATTGCCTTTGATACGTAGTTTGTCGTCGAAGAAATTGGTTGCAAAATCGGCTGTGTTCCGGAACACGCGACGGTCCATGTTGATACCATTTTTGCCGTACCAGAAATCGCCTACCGTGTAAGCCGCTGAATACGTGAGCGTTCCATCGGGGTTAAACATCGGCGCAACCGTATGGCCCTCATCTGAAATGTTCCGCCAGATACTACCGCCCTCGCCAACGTTCAGCGGGTTATGGTATTTCATGGAGGAGAAATCGGCGTTGTTCGACACTTTCAGCCACGGATAGAGTTGAATTGAGCCTTTGGCGCGCAGGCTAAGCAGTTTATAATCGTCAGAATTGTACTTAAAAATCCCGTCCTGCGTGTAGTAGCGACCCGTTACGTAGAAATCCGCCTTGCCGCTACTCCCCGACAAAGAGAGATTGTGTTCGGTAGCGCTCGTGCTTTTTTTGTAGAGTTCGCTGTACCAGTCCGTATTCTCGTAGTAAACGTATTCGCCCGTGGTTGGATCAACAGTAGTTTTCGGCAGCGAAGGGTCATTGTTACGGCGCTCCAGTTCTGTCAGATAAGCCGGTGAAAATTTCACCGTTTTATTGATGTTCTGGGGCGTTTGTGCGTAATCGTTCCAGGCCGACCATCCCTCGTTAAAATTCTTGGCAAACAGGTAGCCGTTCGTTACGTACTTCGGAACCGTCGTGGGACTTTTGATGGAATGGTTAACCGAATACGTAATGCTCGTGCGATCTTTCGTCGGGCTTTTCGTCGTGATCAGCACCACACCAAAAGCCCCTCTGGCACCGTAAATAGCCGCCGAAGCCGCATCTTTCAATACCGATACCGTAGCCACATCATTCGGGTTCAGACGGCTTGGATCACCCTCCACCCCATCGATGAGCACCAACGCACTCCCACCCTGCCCGATGGACGTAGTACCGCGAATATTATAGGTAGGCGATTGCGTCGGTTTGCCATCACCCATGACCAGATTCAGGTTTGGAATGGTGCCCTGCAAGCCCTGGCTCAGGTTCGGCAACGAGCGATTGTCGAGTACTTCGCTGGTTACCTGATCGACCGCGCCAGTTAGGTTAACCTTCTTCTGGGTTCCATACCCTACCACAATTACCTCTTCCAGTGACTTGGAATCGGTTTTGAGTGTCACGCTCAGCATCGACTGATTACCAACCAGAACCTCCTGCGGTAGATAACCGACAAAGGAGAAAATCAACGTAGTAGACCCATTCGGAACCGTAATTCGATACTGGCCTTTAGCATCGGTGGTTGTACCGCGCTGTGTACCTTTTACGACCACACTCACCCCCGGTAGCACTTCCCCTTTCTCATCGCTAATCGTACCCGTAACGGTCTGGTCGGCACTGCCAGTAACAGGCAACGATACGGTATTGATCGACGGAATAAATGAAGTTTCAAGCGTTTTCTTACGTAATAAAATACGGTCTCCCACCACTTCATACGAAATTCGGAGAGGAGTCAGCAAATCGTTCAGCACTTTCGACAACTTACCGTTCGATACGTTGACCGACATTTTTTGTTCGGCCCGAATGCTGTTTGCACTGTACACAAACTTTATGTCGGCCTGTTTTTCGAGTCGGTTCAGTATTTTCCACACTTCGGCGGATTCCATTTTCAGCGAAATTTCTTTGTTAAGAATTTCCTGAGCATGGGTGTCACGAGCGAAAGACAAGCCGCAGAAAATAGCTGCTATAACCAGTTGCACAATCGATGTCTTCATGGCGTGAAACAGACCCTTTTTTAGGTGTATACGTCTCATCATAATCGTAAAGGTTTCATAAAAAGAAAGAGTAGAATTGAGCATTTGAATGGCCACAAAATGGCTTGATAGCCTCTAAAGGCAGCTTTTCGTTGATGCCGCAAAAGTAGGGTTAGCCATATTACCGGACTGTTAAGTGTGCGTTTGGTATATTAACAAATCTTAATCCGGACATCCTTCACCCGCAATGAAGAGTGTGGTTCCCCGCCTTTCGTAGCGGGCATTAATTGATTTGCAGACCAGATCCAACTGAACATAAAGCGGCAAATCATTTAGATCGCCGTTAAAAACACAGTGGCTCAGCGACGGACTTTCGACAACAAACTCAATTCCGTAGGCTTTTCGTAACGTAGTGAGTACCTGGTCGAGCGGAGCTCTGTCAAATACGAAACTCGTCCGGGTTTCGGGAGGCTGAACAAGACTGGGTGTTTCGACAAGGCTGGGAATAAGTTTCTGCGAGGCTTTGTCGAAGGTGATTTTCTGATTGGGAATCAGGATAACGCCGTTACGTTCCTGAGAGGATTTTTCAGAATCCTCATAAACCGATACGCGTCCTCTAGTCACCAGCACTTCAATAGTTTTGGCTTCATCGTATGATTTCACTGTAAAACTGGTTCCCAGTACCTGCGTCACCAGGTTTCCCGTGTGCACAATAAAAGGCCGGACCGGATCTTTTTTGACGTCGAAGAAGGCTTCTCCCTGTAGATAAACCTGCCGCGTTTTCTCACCAAAATGTTCGGGATAACTAATGGTACTCTGAGCTTTTAAGACAACGTAACTCCCATCTTTCAGCGTGATTTTCTGCGGCTTTTCGGATGTATTTTTAACATTGATCGTCCCTCTTAACTCCATACGTCTGCCAGCAATGGCCAACTCACTACGTTTCTCTATTGGCTGCTTCCAGAGATATACGCCTGTCAATAAGGCAAGAAGCACAGATGCTGCCACTGCACTAATCCGAAGCCAGCCGTGCCGTATAATAAACGGTTGCTGACCCAGTGCGTTCCGATGAATGCTGGTCCAGATTCTTTTCTTAATCGCTTGTTCCTCAGGTTGACTAAGACTAAGATTGCTTTTCGCCAATTTATTATCTGCCCACTCACGAATGAGTGATTCTTCTTCCGGGCTACTCTGGCCAGCCAGGTATTTTTCTATTAATTTATCGAAATCGTACTGGTTCATGCGGGTATGGGTTTGCTCGAATCAGTTATCCGAATGGTAAACTTTAAGTTGCTGCTGCAGGACGCGGAGGGATTTTGTAATGTGGTATTCAACGGCCTTTTCCGACAGGCTGAGTTGCCGGGCAATATCTTTAACTGGCTTATTTTCGAAGCGACTTAGTGTAAAAACTTCGCAGGTTTTCTCCGGTAGTTTCTTCATCACCTCCTCGACCGCTTTCGATAAATCAGAAAAATTAACGGTTTCATCAGTCGACTCTGACTGATGTAATTCGTGGAAAATCAAGTATTCCTGGTAGCGACGATGGGTTATTTTAGACTTGATATAATTGGTTACCAGATGCTTGATTGATACAACCAGATACGAACTTAGATGCCGGATAACGGCTTGATGACGCTTATTCCACAGGCTCTCGAATAAATCGTGCACCAGTTCTTCGGCATCTTCACGACTGCCGGTTTCGTGGTAGGCTACGCAGAGTAATTTGTACCAATAGCGATTATATATCTCCTCAAAGGCTTTCTGACTATCCTCTTTGAGAAAACAGACCAGATCCTCATCGGTAGTTCGTGTGTTCATTGAGCTGAGAGCTAGAATTTATGTATAGTCAATTATCATCAAGAAATCCCTAAATAATTTTTAAAATTCTACGATAAATACAATATTCAACAAAAACAATAGGATTGTTTTTATCTACTCAGGCCATTTCGACACGGGCATAAACCAAAAGAGTCAGTCCCAAAACCAGGACTGACTCTTTTTATAATAGATTGTATCACGACGCAAGCGTGAGGGAATTCTAACGTAGCCTCTCTAAGATCGACAGTATAACTTCCTCGTCGGCGGCAATATCGATTCGTTTGTGCGGATTCGTAAAGCCAGCAATAATCGTTACGTTCGATTTAGCAATGCCAAATTGCCTGGCCAGAAACTCAATCAGATAGGCATTTGCCCTCCCATCCTGAGCAGGCGCTTTTATTTTGGCGTTGAGCTGCCCGGAAGCGTCGTAAAACAACTGATCCACTTTACTACCGGGCTTAGCTTTTAGATGAAGCGTCACAACTTACACATTGACTTTATAACTCAGCTTTATCTCATCGCCCGTCATACCGCGAAAGCCCCAGTTTTGAGCCGGGCTTTCCAGAATGCAGATTTCGAGGTCTGTATTGGCAAGACTAAGTTGAGTGCAGATACGCTCGTACAGTAGGTGAATCAAGCGTTTTTTCGTCTCGACAGTACGTCCTTCCATCATCATAAACTCCAGAATAACGTAGCGTTCCGAAGCCGTAGCGGGCACGAAAAAATCGGCCTTCTCCAGATAGAAAAAACGATGCGCCCGCTTGTCTGCCGGAAATTGCAGCGCGTCCACTACACACGAGTGAATTACCTCGGAAAGTTGATCCCGAATAGGTAACAGATGCTCGCGCACGCCGTAGATTTTCACCTGACTCATTACCACTACGTTATTTCAACTGGTCAGCCAATAGCGCAATACCTTCTTCGAACGAATGAGGATCATAACCCAGCACAGACTTTGACTTATCTAAAATGAAGCCAGTACGCGGTGGACGACGAGCTACCTGCGTAAACGTCGATGAATCAGCCTGCGCAATTAGGGATTTATCGAGCCCAAAATAGTCGGCAGTTTTGATGGCCATCTCGTAGGGCGTCAGGACTTCTTTGCCCGAAATATTAAAAATCCCCTCAGCTTCTTTGTCAGCAATCAGATAGCAACCCATCGCCAGATCTTCAGCCAGCGTCGGGCTTCGCCATTGATCCGTTACGACCTTGATATTTTTACCGTCTTCGAGTGATTTTTTGACCCACAAAATGATATTGCTCCGGCTCATATCGTGCGCAATGCCATATACGAGCACTGTACGGGCAATAGCCCAGTGAATACCTGAGTGAATAACCGCCGATTCGCCAGCCTGCTTGCTCCAACCATAAAAACTGATCGGATTGGCTTCGGCGGTTTCATCATAAGGACCCGCCGAACCATCAAAAATAAAGTCAGTCGATACGTGCAATAGGAAAGCGTTCGTAGCCCGGCACGCTTCAATGATATATTCGACAGCGTGTACATTTTGCGCCCAGCAGTCATCTTTCTGCGTTTCACACTTATCCACATCGGTCATGGCTGCCCCGTGGATAACTACGTCTGGATATACATCAGTAATCGTGTCAAGTACTTGCTTTCGGTCGGTAATGTCCATCGAACGATACGTATAACCATCCAAAAACGGTAACCGGTTATTGCCACGCGCCGTAGCAATTAATTCGACATTAGGCTGCTTCGTAAGCAATCCAACTAATTTCTGACCCAGCAGCCCATTGGCACCGGTGATGAGAATGCGTTTCATAAAAGTCGATAGTCATTAGTCGCTAGTTATTATTCGGCTTGGAAGGCTATCGACTAACAACTGTTGACTGTTGACTAAAATTTATATCCGTACTGTTTTGTAATCTTCTTTTTCTTCACCCAATCGCCGGTCATTGTCATTCGGACATCTTTCACCGGACGGTCCATCTCGTTACGAGGCTGTTTAGCAACGCTATCTACGATTGCCAAACCATCAATTACTTCACCAAAAACTGTGTAATTACCGTCCAGATGCGGTGAGCCACCCAGGGTTTGGTATACTTTTTTCTGCTCGTCGGTTGGCCTACGTCCTTTCATGCTTTCAAGACGCTGAAGCTGTTTCTGAAACCCTTCTTCGTCCCAAACGCGCCCCTGCACAATATAAAACTGGTTAGGACTCGATGCCTTCTCGGGATTGTTGTCGCGGGCGGCAGCCAAAGCCCCTTTCTTGTGAAAGAGCGTTGGCGCAAACTCAGCCGGAATCCGTTCACCTACACTCCCACTGCCTAAAGGCTGATCTTCCTGAGCTTTACGTGAGTTCGGATCGCCCCCCTGAATCATAAACAGGGGAATAATGCGATGAAACAGTAGGCTATCGTAAAACTTTTGATCAACGAGTTTGATGAAATTCTCCTTGTGCTTCGGGGTCTGATCGTACAGCACGAGTTTCATAGGACCGAACTGGGTAGTCAAGGTAACGAGGTAATCCTTTTTCTTCCGATTCTGCGCGAAGAGAAGCGTCGGAATCAGCAGAAATACGAGTAAAAAATTTTTCATTTTGTTGTCTTGACAGGCACTCACAAAGCAACCCGATTTTGAATAACATCTTTCAGCCGCTGGTCGTGCGTAACCACAATCAGACTGGCCCCAATTTGCTCCGACTGCTCCCGTAGCAACGTAACAACGCGGCCGGTATTCTCATCATCAAGGCTGGAGGTTGGCTCGTCTGCCAGAATAACATCGGGTTGGTTCATAACGGCCCGGGCAATACTGACGCGCTGCTGTTCACCCTGGCTGAGTTGATGCGTTTTTTTGCCTAACTGCTCACTAAAGCCAAGTTGTGCGGCCAATTCGCGAGCCCGGTTTTTGTCCTGCGGCTTATTAGCCAAGTAATTCGCCAGCAGTAAGTTATCTAGTACAGACAGGGCACTAACAAAGTGCGGCTTTTGATATACAATGCCTAGATGTTTAGCGCGGAAGGCAGCGGTTTCAGCCGAACTAAGTTGCGTAAGATCAGTCTGCCCAATGACGACGGAGCCGCTTTTGGGACGTAACAGTAAGGCCAGTAAGTGCAGAAAGGTAGTTTTTCCGGTCCCGGATTGGCCCAGAATCAGCAGAGATTCCCGATTAGCACAGTGTACATCTGGAAACGAAAACTGTTTCGAAGGGCCGTATTCAAACGTGAGTTGCTTAGTTGCCAGCATTGGATTTGGGCGAGTACTCACAAAAATAGCCAAAAGTTGTAATTTTGAGCAGGTTAGTCGATAGTCGTTAGGCAATAGTTACGGTACGTCCTTACTTTTTGCTCAGATAACCTGCACAATAACGGCTTATTACCATTGGCTAATGACTGATTCCTATCGACTGTGAAACGTATTGCCCTTTTTGCCTCCGGTTCCGGCTCAAACGCCGAGAAAATCGCTGAGTACTTTGCTAATAATACTGACGTAGAAATTTCTTTGATTGTCTCGAACAACCCGAAAGCGGGCGTTATTGACCGAGCGAGACGATTGCATATTCCTGTCTTACTTTTCGACCGGACGACGTTTTATGATACCAATCGAATCACAGAACTTCTCGTTAGTCAACATATTGATTTGATCGTACTCGCGGGCTTTATGTGGTTGATGCCGACTGGGTTAGTGCAGACTTTTCCGAATAAAATTATTAATATTCACCCAGCGTTGTTACCGAAGTTTGGTGGAAAGGGAATGTATGGGCATTTCGTGCACGAAGCCGTTGTGGCGGCCGGCGAAACCGAATCAGGTATTACGATTCACTACGTGAACGAGCGCTATGATGAAGGCCAGATTATTTTCCAGGCCAATTGCCCCGTGCTACCAACCGATACACCTGAAGACGTAGCACACAAGGTTCAGCTTTTAGAGCATCTGCACTACCCAAGAGTAGTGGCCGACGTTTTAGCGAAACAGCCATGAAAAAATTAGCCCTATTATTCTTAACAATCGTATCGGTATCGGCCTGTTTTAGTCCCGTCGTTTACCTGCAAAATAAGGGACATTATCCGGTAGATGTCTTTTATGATACCCAGCGACCCGATCGGCCGTTTGATCCATTGCAGGATTTGGAAGTGAAGGGCGAAGTTCCGCTGACGAGTCGACAATCAGGAAACGAACGAATGCTGAGCCGGGGTAACGATGCCCAGCAGAAAGAACTGATGCTTTCCCGGCTGACTTTACAAGCGAAGAAACTTGGCGCTGATGCATTGGTTTCAGTTCGTTATACATACTATACCTCTATGACTGACAACGGGTATGTAATGACCGGTGTAGCTGTGAAGTACAAACAGGAACACGAAGCACGTCAATAAGCTTTACACATAAAATCCCGGCTAAACGTAAGGTTCGTTTAGCCGGGATTTTATGTGTATATCAAGTCAGTTATTTAACTTCTTCGTAGTCAACGTAATCTCCGCCTTTAAAACGAGATCCATCGTTAGCAGGGCGAGCATCCACACGCACCTCCCCCTCCCGACTCCTTCCAGAAACATTGTTAGCCTGTTTTTGCTGCTTCACTAATTGCCGACCTACCAGCAGATAAAACACAAACCGACGTACTGGCGGCACAAAAAGAATAATCAGGGTGATGATGAACAGATATTTGAACAGCATAGCAGAGTATCGTTGATGCTAAATAAACGTTGGGTAGGCCCGTTTAGTTTTCCAGATTGGCAAACGGTTCTTATAGCGGGTAACCGGCTTATATAAAGGAGTATTCGCAAGAACTCTACTACTGTCCATACAACGCTTTTCCGGCGGCTTCGTATTTGTCACCCGCCGACCACTGTGGACGCGTCGGGCGATTGGCAATCAACCGCGCCGTGTGCGCGTAGGCCTGACAGTAGCGCAACACGTAGTTAAAATTAAGTGATTCAGGATTATCAATAGCCTGATGGTAGTATTTGGCTATTTCCTGATCAAACGATTTAAAACCAGGCGAAAAGTCTGGCGCAGGAACACCTTTGATCGCAAAATTTACGTTATCCGACCGATCAAATAAACCTTGCTCCGGAGCGGGTTCTGCGAATACGCCTAAGCCAAACGCTTTAGTTCCCGCTTCAATTTCAGCCTTTGCACCCGTACGTTCGAGACCGATAACTGAGACAATCGTAGTGTCACTATAGCCCGCCCCATCGGTATCTAAATCAAAAATCGTTTGTTTCAAGGGTACTAAGGGGTGCTCAGCATAATATTTACTGCCCAGTAAACCAATCTCTTCACCCGTAAAGGCCAGCACAAGGACCGACCGGCTGGGCCGCTGTTGAGACAAAGCTTTGGCAGCTTCCAGAATGGCGGTTACACCCATTGCATTGTCGCGCGCACCGTTGAAAATACTGTCGGACGGTTGATAGGCAGACCCACCTTGTTTGCCGACACCTACATGGTCAAAGTGCGCTGATAACACAATGTATTCATCTTTCAATTTTGGGTCAGTACCCTCAATAATTCCCGCTACGTTGGCTGAGGGGGCAGCGACCGCTGGCCTGCCCGACGTTCGAAGCGTCACGCTTTGACCCGCTTCTTTGAGTTGTTTATACTGATTATTGGCATTATTAACCCATACATGCGCCACCGATGGCGTAGTACTGTTGGTTCCCGTTGGCAGGTTCACCTGCTCGCGGCTAAAATACTGATTAACAAACCCCCACGGAATGGACTCGCTGTAGAGTTCGATAAGCGCAGCAGCGCCTTTTTCTGTAGCCAGTTTACGCTTGGCTGCTGACGCACTAAATATTTCGCGCGGCCCTTTGGCATCGGGCGATCCGCCTTGAGCCACCAGAATACGGCCTTTTACATCACGACCTTTATAACCATCCTCACCGTCGGTTAACCCGTAACCCACATACATAACCTCACCAGATACGTCAGTTGGTTTACCCGCCATTACAACCAATTCTTTACCGAGCTTAAGCGTGTCTTTCCCCATCATCATCATGGCAGACGTAGCGGCACCGACTTTTTCAAAATTGATTCGTTGGAAATAATCGCCCTGATCACCCGCTGGTTTGAGACCCAACTGCCGAAACTGCTCAGCAATGTATCGAGCCGCAGTCCAGTTGCCTTTCTCGCCGGTCCGGCGCCCCTCCAATTCATCGGACGCCAGAAACCGTACGTGTGCTTCAACTTCAGCACGGGTAAACGAAAATTCAGGAAGTTTTAAATTTGATGCTGTGGATTTAGGACTTGAAGCAGCTTTAGCGGGCCGGGTTTGCCCCTGAACCGAAAAAGTGGCCAGTAGTAGTCCTACTACCAGAGTCAATGAAGCAGAAAATTGCATAATGATTGGGTTTGTCAGCAAAAGTACGAAAAAGCACCCTTTCCCTACTTCATGTACTAGCCCTCTGCCCACTTACCCCCGTTTATAGTGCTGCCGGGCAAAGCGCATAAACGTATCGGCTAGTCCCTCACTAATTCCCTGTAATTGAATAGAATACAAATCACGCTGAATGGAAAGCCCCTGCACGTCGAGGATTTTCAGGGTTCCCGCTTGTAGTTCATGCTGAACCGCGAAAACCGATACAAAAGCCATACACCGTGAATTACTGAGGTAAGACTTGATGCTTTCGGTACTACCCAACTGCATTTCAATCGTCAGGTCAGTGAGTCGTAACCCTACCCCCCGAAGCGCGTGTTCAATCACCTCCAGCGAGCCAGAACCGCGTTCACGTAGCAAAATAGGCACGGTACGTAGTTCGTCCAGCGTAATCTCATCATGATCAGCAAACGGATGATCGGCGCGGCAAATAAGCACAAGTTCGTCTTTCAGGAAGGGCGTATAGCGAATATCGCTGTGATGCGTTCGACCTTCCACTAAACCCAGATCAATATCGTCGTTAATCAACTGTTGTTCAATCTGTTCGGTATTGCCGCTTAAGAGGGAAATCGAAACATCGGCCGATTGCTCATGAAAACGGGCCAGCACCGGCGGAATGACGTACTGAGCCACCGTCGTGCTGGCTCCCACCCGAAGCGCTCCCCCAGCCTGCCCTTTGAGCGCATTCATATCAAACTCCAGCTGGCGATACGTGGCCATGATCGTTTCGGCATGACGAAGCAGTACGTTTCCAGCAACGGTCAGACTAATCTGATTGCCTCGCCGGTCGAAGAGCGCCGTGCCAAAGTGGTGTTCGAGCTCCTGAATGTGCTTGGTTACGGCAGGCTGTGTTACGTACAATTCAGCCGCTGCTTTGGTAAAGCTGAGCCGTTTGGCAACAGTGTAAAATACGTTCAGACGAAAATCGAGCATGAAAAATCAAGGACGAATGATAGCCCAGCCTTCCTGTTCGCGGATGATGAGTTCGCCGTTGGCCGTTGGTACGTAACTGACGACCGGAAACAATTCATCACGGTTGATTTTCCGAATGCGCATAGTGTTTTCACACATGGCCATAATGACACCCTGCTTTTGAAGACTGGTGACTTCCTTCTCAAAATAAGGCTTGTCTTTTTTGTAAACTGCTACGGCGCCACTATAGACAACCAGTTCAACGTCTAATTTTCCTTTTAGACGCGGGTCGTTCAGGGCATTCTGGATGTTGGCTAAGGCATGCCGGATAACGTTTGTGTCAGCCGTATTGAGTTGATAAACAGCCTTATATCGTTCTTTTGTAGGTTGAGCGCCATGAAATGCGCTAGCGTCATTGGTTTGGCCCATCGTCGATCCGACAAAACTCAGGAAAGCCAGCACGAATAGGTAGGTAATTTTTTTCATGATTGTCAGTTTTTGGTAAATCTACTTTACTTTTCGCGCATCAGCAATCGGCTGAAACGGTCCGAGTTTGTGTTGTTTCTCACTAAATTGATCAGCATAGGGGCCAATTGGAAAATCAATGGGTTTGCTAGCCAATACAGGCCAATCGCTGCTCTGATCTTTGTGCGGTCGAGGCATTGAATTAATAAAGGCAGCTACGTCCCAGGCTTCGTCGTCGGTTAGTTGCGGGTTCGTGTAGCTGGCGCCAAAGGGCATGTTGTTTTTAACGTAACCCGCAAATCCCGACAGCCGGTACAAACCGGCTCCGTCGTTATAACTATTTGGTCCCCACATGGGCGGATACAGATATTCAGAAGCACCAGCGACCTTTATGCCTTCGCCCTTTGTACCGTGGCAGACCTGGCATTTCGCTACGTATACGATCCGGCCTTTTGTCGAGTCAGCGGCACGATCCAGATAAGCCAGCTTGACGAGTCCTACCCCATTGGGCCGCTGGCCTTTCAGTACGTCGGCACCAAGCCATTGTATGTAGGCCACGATGGCCTTCATTTCGCGACTCGTGCTGTCTGGCGCTTTACCGGCCAGACTGCGTTCAAAACAATCCGATACGCGCTTAACAATCGTTTCGACAGACCCAGAACGCTCACGAAACTTCGGATAGTTCGAAAACACGGCGGAGTAATTATTACCCAGCACTTTAGTACCGGCTTCGAGGTGACAGTTCTGGCAATTCATGCCGTTTGACAGATGCCGAACCGAACCCTTCGGCCCAAGGTATTTAGCGGTGTGCGCAATCAAGTCCCGCCCGTAGCGAATTTGTTGCCCTTGCCACCCGGCAGGAATCCGGCTATCGTCGGGTGGATGCCAATAATCAGGTGGTGTCAGTGATGTAAGTAGTACAAGTGCACCTAGCAAACCAACGAGATAATAGGTTAGACCCGATTTATAAACTTTATTCCTCATAGATAATAGCAAACGATCAATCGGATTTGGGGCACTCACATCACGTAGCTGCAATCTATAACCAAAGTTTCACAGATGGGCCTTGTTACTGTCAAAAAGCAAACAAAAAGCTCCATCTGTCGAATAGAGCCATATTTTATCCGTTAATTTTTCAAAAAATCGAAACTTCCGAAAAGTTTCGCTAAGCTTTCGGCCGTTTGTAAAGTGGTACGGTGCTGCATGGCTCGCCAAACAGTAAACTTTGCACAACGGGACGTAGCACCCGTGTGATCTCCACATAGGCCGCGGTTGGCACTGGCACTTTGGAACAGCCTTTCACGACCACGCGGGCAGCACGATACTCTTCAGGATTGATTCGATTGATGGCGTCGAAATAAAGCTTCTCTTCCAGATCAGCCAGATTGCCGAAAACGACCGTGTTAGCATATGGTTGGAGTTGCAAGGTCAACAGCATATACGCCCATGTTGGCACAATAGCATCTTCGGTGCAGGTGATTGCTACGTTTTTCCCTGCATACTGACTCCAGTCATGCTCTTTCAGAAACGCCCGGAAGTCTTTTTCCTTTAAGATCAACCCCATGTACAAGTTGTCTTTTAGATCATAAACAACGCGTTCGCCAGGATGATAATATTCTTCCAGATCAAGGGTAATAAGACCGCTGTTCGCGACTCGATTGATAATTTCGGCTTCCATATTTTTCAGGTATCAGTTACCAGTAAACAGCGCTCATTGGCAGGGGGTTCACTACGTTAGCTAACTACGTATTGTTTATAAATATCTCACGAACGAGTCGGCTTTTTTTGCTACTTTTGTTCTCATATTTGATTAAATACCGCCTTAGACACTTGGCCCATGAAATTCATTGTTTCTTCATCTGTCCTGCTTAAAAACCTTCAACATATCAATGGTGTCGTTGCAACGAATCCAATTGTGCCGATCCTTGAAAATTTTCTGTTTCGCATTGAAGATGGGACACTTACGGTAACGGCTTCGGACTTGCAAACGACCATGACGACCCAGATTCCGGTCGATGCCAGCGAGAACGGAGCCATTGCCATTCCAGCAAAATTATTGCTTGATACCCTCCGTAGCCTGCCTGAGCAACCTGTTACGATTAATATTGACACGGATACATTCGGAACAGAAATCCTGACCGACAATGGCCGATATAAACTTTCTGGTGAAAACCCGATTGATTTCCCAAAACTGCCAACGGTCAACAAAAATATGTCGGTCGACATGACGTCGGATATATTGCTCAATGCCATTAACAACACCGTTTTCGCTACCAGCACCGACGATCTTCGTCCAGCCATGACAGGTGTGCTTCTGCAGTTGACTGGCGACAATGCTACGTTCGTCGCTACGGATGGCCACCGGCTAATCCGGTACCGTCGGACAGATATGAGTGCGTCGGCTAGTACGTCGATCATTATTCCGCGGAAAGCGCTACAGTTGTTGAAAGCGTCGTTGCCGGAGAATGTTCCGGTTACGGCGGAGTTCAGCCAGGCGAATGCGTCGTTCACGTTTGGGCCAACCCAACTGATTTGCCGGTTGATCGACGAGCGGTTCCCCGATTACGAAAACGCGATTCCGACAAACAATCCGAACGTAATGACGATTGGCCGGACCGATCTGCTCAACTCGTTGAAGCGGATCATGATCTACGCCAACCGCACGACGCACCAGATACGGTTGTCGCTTAAGGCTAACTCATTGACCATTTCGGCAGAAGATCTGGACTACTCCAACGAAGCCAACGAAAAACTTTTGTGTGAGTATGACGGCGAACCGATGGAAATTGGTTTCAATGCCAAGCTGATGGCCGAAGTTCTGAGCAATCTCAGCGCTAAAATGATCTCCCTTGAATTGTCGGCTCCCAACCGTGCTGGCCTCCTAATTCCGGCCGACAAGGAAGAAAACGAAGATATTCTGATGCTGGTGATGCCCGTAATGCTGAATACATACGCTTAAATTAATCATGAATGATGAATAATAAATGATGAAAGATTAGCCATGTGAGGTCAGAATCATTCATCATTTATTATTCATCATCGCTCCGGCGACCCGGTCATCATTTTATGGCTTCCAAACGCACGGCGCCTGCCCTTGTTTTTATTTTCATTACCCTTCTGATTGACGTTACGGGGCTGGGGATCATTATTCCGGTTTTCCCGAAACTGATTGAACAGCTCATTCACGGCAACATTAGTCAGGCAGCAAGCTGGGGCGGCTGGCTGTCGTTCTCGTATGCGGCCATGCAGTTCATTTTCTCACCGATTCTAGGCGGCCTCAGCGACCGTTTTGGCCGTCGGCCAGTGTTACTGTTCTCGTTATTAGGTTTCGGCATTGATTACATATTGCAGGGCTTTGCACCAACTATTGAATGGTTGTTTGTTGGTCGTATGCTGGCCGGAGTGACAGGTGCCAGTTTCACGACGGCCAGTGCCTATATTGCCGATATTAGTACACCCGAAAAAAGGGCTCAGAATTTTGGACTCATTGGCGCAGCTTTCGGCGTAGGCTTCATCCTTGGTCCGGCAATGGGCGGGTTTCTGGGTCAATACGGGCCGCGCGTTCCGTTTTTCGTTGCGGCCGGACTGAGCCTGCTAAATTTCCTGTATGGCTTCTTTATTCTTCCCGAGTCGCTGCCAGCCGAAAACCGCAGGCCGTTTAACTGGCGTCGGGCCAACCCGATTGGATCGCTGATGAATCTGGGGCGCTATCCGGTCATTTTGGGGCTGGTCGCGTCGTTGATTCTGATCTACATTGCCGGTTTCGCCGTGCAGGGAACCTGGACGTTCTACACGATGGAGAAATTCAAGTGGGACGAAAAAACGGTTGGCCTATCACTGGCGGCCATCGGCCTGTCATTTGCCGTCGTGCAAGGTGGACTCAGCCGAATTATTATCCCCAAACTAGGTCAGGAGCGGTCGGTTTACGTTGGGCTGGCGTTCAGCGCCATTGGCTTTGCCTTATTTGGCTTCGCGAATCAAAGCTGGATGATGTTTGCATTCATGATCGTTTATGCGTTAGGTGGTATTGCTGGTCCATCGGTTCAGGGTATTATTTCCAACCAGGTACCGGCCAATGAACAGGGCGAGTTGCAGGGCGCGTTAACAAGCCTGACCAGCACGACGTCTATTTTTGGTCCGCTGATTATGACCAATCTGTTTTCGTATTTCACCTCACCAAAATCGCCTACGTATCTTCCAGGTGCCCCTTTTTTCCTGGCTTCGGTGCTGGTGGTCATTAGTGCTTATCTAGCTCGCCGGGGCTTTAAACGTAGCATGGTGACTAAG
This sequence comes from Spirosoma endophyticum, assembly GCF_900112365.1. Lineage (GTDB taxonomy): Bacteria > Bacteroidota > Bacteroidia > Cytophagales > Spirosomataceae > Spirosoma > Spirosoma endophyticum. The sequence continues at coordinate 338,839 of NZ_FOLQ01000005.1, forward strand.
GCCAGCGTACCCGAATCAATCTGATCAGGCTACATTTCTTCCGGTACTTAGTGCCTATTTATGAGCGATATGTGCCCTAATCCGGCTCAGAGAGGGGCCTTTAATTCCCAGATAGGAAGAAATATGCCCCAGCGAAACGCGATTCAGCAGATCCGGGTAATTTTTCATCAAATCAACGTATCGTTCTTCAGCCGTCTGGGTCAATAAGCTTTCTGACCGACTCTGATTAAAAATAAGATATTGCTCCGCCAAAAGTCGGCCAAACCGCTCCCAACCGTGCGACTGACCATAAAGCGCTTGCAAATGATCATGCTGTATGACCAACAGTTCAGCGTCTTCCAGGGCTTCAATAGCATACGGGCAGGCTGTTTGTGTTACCATACTTTTTAAGGACGCCAGAAACATATTTTCGTTGGCAAAAACAAGATTATGTTCCTGTTCGGTCTTGGGGTCCGTGTAGTAGACCCGGAAAATCCCTTTGACAATAAAGCCAACGTGCCGACAGACCGAATTACGGAAGTTGAAGTAGTCATGTTTAGGAATTGATCTAAGGGTCCAGAACTCATTCGCTAATTCAGTATCCGTTTCGGAAAGACCAGCGAATCGATGCAGGTGATACTGCAACAGCGCGTGTTGAGGAGAAACCAGTCTATTTTCAATCATTGTTGGTCAATTTATTAACTTATAAATGACAAAGTAACGATTGTCCAACGTAGTATAGGCTACATTTTTCCTTCACTACGTCGCTTTTTAACATAGGTGAAAATTGGGCAAACAATCACCCGTTACTTTTGGTCTATCAAAAACAAAATGTAATTAATTCAACTCCTAAAATCATGAAAATTACCCGCAATGCATCGGCCCATTGGGCTGGAACCGGTAAAGATGGCAAAGGTACTCTCTCTACAGCCAGCACGGTTCTTAACCAAACTCAGTATTCATTCAACACTCGTTTCGCGGATGGTGTAGGCACCAATCCCGAAGAACTGATAGGCGCTGCTCACGCCGGTTGTTTCGCGATGCAATTGGCCTTTAACATTCAGTCGGCTGGCTTTGCTGCTGATTCTCTGGACGTTCAATGCACGATTACCCTCGAAGATAGTGGTATCACCAGTTCTAAACTGACTCTGAAAGCCAGTGTTCCTGGCCTGGACAAAGCTAAGTTCGATGAACTGGTCGATCATGCTGAGCACAATTGCCCAATCTCAAAGTTATTCAACACCAGTATCAGTGTTGATGCTACGTTGCTGTAGCACCGGGAACGTAGCATACAAACACGCCCCTGAGTAGCTGCATGCAGTTGGTCAGGGACGTGTTTGTATGCTATTCTTTCCTGAAATCCATTCCGTCAAAAACTAACGTAGTGACCTTGCCCGAATTGCCAAGCACAAACCGGGCAAGGGCTTTGCCATTCCAGGCTTTTTTATAAGGTCCATAGAACGTATCGTAATGCCAATGCGGCAAGGTAGCATTCAGCGTATTGTCATTGACGTTGACAACTAACTGATTGCCCGCTACGCTAACGTCGGCCTGTCCATATAGCGGGCTGGTGTATTTTCCGGCATATTGGGGTAATGGCAAGGATGGCGACGTATTGAGCACCCGTTTCGTGTCAAAGTCTTCTCGGCCTTTCTTACTGTCTTCTCTGATTTTTGAGTACAGATTTTTGAACTCGGTATTCCAGTCGCGGGTGCCGCCCAGCGCAAACCAGTCGAAGGTTTTATAAACCAGTACGTGCCGCACTTCGGCATGGTCGTAATTCCCGAACACATAAACGCCCAGTTTTTCATCGGGCAACTGCGCCGTTATCGCCGTCAGACCCGATAAACTTCCGGTATGGAAATTCACTTTATGTCCTTTATAATCGTGCTGATACCAAGCCAGGCCGTAGGTTCGCCAGTTGGGTTTCAGAATTTGCATGGTTGGGTATTCATCCTCCGGAAAGAAAGTCTGCGGTTTAAACATCTCAGCCCAGGTTTCGGGCTTCACCAAGTGGCCTCCGCTGTATTTGCTGCTGTCGAGCATGCAGATGACCCACTTGCTGATGTCGTCGGCCGACGACCAAACCGCGCCAGCCGACCCAATTTCACTATCAGCCCCATACTCAATGACCCGAATCGTATCGTTGACGTTATAATGAGGCTTCGTAACGTTAGCATCGCCCTCCTTTATGTAGCCCCGTTTTGGCGCGGTACGTGTCATTCCCAGGGGCGTAAAAATCCGTTCCTTTAAAAAATCAGCCCACGTCTTTCCGGTGATACGTTCGATAACGCGTCCGGCGGCCGAGTAGAAGGTATTCTGATAGGCAAATCCAGCCCTGAATGGATAGCTCGGCTTGACCATCTCCATCCGCCGAAACATTTCATTGGCGGGAATAGTCATGGCGCCGGTCATGAAGTCGGTACTGCCCACACCTGTATCATGAATGAGGAGATCACGAATTTTCAACTCGCGCGTTACGTAGGGATCGTAGAGTTGCAGTTCAGGAAGGAATTTACTGACGGGGTCATTCCAGGCCAGTTTTCCTTCATCGACCAGCATGCCCATTAACATAACGGTCATCGCTTTGGTCGTGGAGGCACAAGCGAAGAGGGTTTCCGTATCAACCAATTCAGGTTTGCCCAACTCACGGACACCATAGCCCTTCTTGAAAATTACCTGGTTGTCTTTTACTACCGTAATGGACAAACCCGGTACGTTCCACTGCTTTCGAACGGACTCTACATACGCATCGAATTCCTGAATTTGTTTGGGAGAGGTTGGCTTCTGGCCAAAAGCGATAAGCGTAAATAGCAGGAAGAAAAGAACCGAAAATACTCTCATGTTTATTCAGGATATATTGCGAATGGAGCCGCATGCGAACAAAAATCAGTATACACGACAGCATTCGCAATATATTCACAAACTAAACACAACATTGAACCGAAGTATCATGGCGTCTTCCGTTTTCATGCCCATCAGGGAAGGTCGTTCGATTTTGTAGTCGGTCATATTAACCGGAAACTCGCCGATAAGTGTCATTTTACCACCAGCCTCCTTACTCGTTGCCTGCAACGTAACAGGCCTGGCAACCCCGTGAAACGTTAAGGTGCCTTTAGCTGTCAGCGCCCCATTATCAGATTTAATATCCGAACTTGTAAACGTTACGTTCGGGTATTTTATGCCTTCCATGGCTTCTACAGCGTGCGAATCGCGGTTATTGTTGTCGCTATCGAAAGAGGCCACTTTAATCGAAACGGCGATACTTTCGGGCTGTTTGCTTTCGTCGTTATAGATCATGGCACAATTCACATCGTGACTAACACCTTCCCAGTTGTGAAGCGGGTGTTTAGCGGCATAAGAAACCGTCGATGCCGCTTTGTCGGCCATTACTTTACGTTTAGCCATTGGCGCCACAAAGGCACAAAGAACCACGATGGCTAACCAGTAGCCATTCAGGATTATGTAGTTTTTCATGAGCTTAGAATTTTAAGGCAATAATCGAAGCGGCATAAGCCCCAAACGTAGCGTAAGCAGCCGCTCGGTGGTAAGGTTTAAGTTCAGAATTATTCTGAATCATGTGGGCCAGAATATTCGTGGCGACCATGCCTGTCAAATGGACAATAGCCAGGTATTTATGCAGTTTGATCGTCGTAAAACCTCTTTTTGGTCCTACGATCGGTGGGGGCGTGGTTAATGCCATCACCAACGTAGTGCCATAAGTAATGTTAATGAACGTAGCCGAGCGCTCATGCCATTTCTTTGTATCGACGTAATCCTGCCCCTTCGCGTTGTAAAGTTTTGCGCCCAGCAGACCCTGAGCCACAAAGCCCGCTAATGTTACGAAGCCTCCAATCTGGTGCGCTACAAGCATCGTTCGCCTAACTTTCAGCTCTTTGATACGTCCTTCGGACGTTAATGGAGCTACGTTTAGGGTACGCAACAACCCTTTTGGCCCCCAGAACGCACGTTGAGTAAACAACATTTTGTGAGGTAGCAACTCCGGCGTTTCCGTTGAATCGCTAAGGCCAGCCAGCAAATCATCTGCTGAAGCATCCGTCGTTGTTGGCGCAATGACTGTATCCCGACGAACAGCCGTTGAATCCTGTGCCCACGACAGACTAATTCTACAGAGAAGACACAGAGCAACAAAAAGGTATTTCATAACGCCGATTATTATAGGTTAGGCCGTAACTGTCAACGTATTACCGTCGGTACTAATGGTTGATTTGTACAACTTCATAGCGGTTGTAGCGGGACCAACACTGACCGTTCCGTCTACATTGAAAACCGACCCGTGGGCGCTACAGGTAAATTTGTTGGCGCTCAGGCCATATGAAACGGCATCGTTAGCTTCATGCGTACAAAGCCGTTGAATGGTTACGTATTTCCCACCGGTTGTATTGGCGACCAGCACGCTGCCAATTTTCATGAAATTTCCTACCGTTTTGAGCGAGCTGTAGTTGCTGTTCGTCAGGTCAATCGTAAAATTAATTGCCCCCGCGGCTGTATCAGCATTACCCGTTAATCCAGCCGCTGGCGGGGTGGGTGTTGGGGTGCTGCTGTCGCTTTTTGAGCAGGCCGTCAGACCCGTTCCCATGCAGTAAAACGCCATCAGCGCAGCGCTGCTCATTCCCAGACTCCGCAGAAATTCTCCGCGATTAATGTTGTTGTCAGTTGGATTCTTGATCATAAGATTAGGCAATTGATGTAGTTACACAGATTTATGTAGAGACCGATTGTACTCCTGATTTGCATCACTAATTCTAGATCAGTGATTAGTTAACTTATAACGTATTGAGAAAAAAGCGCCTGTGCTTATTAGATTAACCCCGAAGAAACCGACACCTCGAAGCGGTGCTTTTATGAACGGCTCGACCTGCCACGATAACCGTTTACTAAATGCCCGTTCATACCCAACGGAGAAATTCAATTGGCTAAAGCCATACCCTCCAGTGCTGGTGTTGAGCTCAGTAAATTTGATATTGTACGTATGTGGCGGATAATTATATACGTAGTCCTCCTGCTTCATAATATAGCTCGTTACACCCCCACTCACAAACCAGCGGCTTGGTAATCGTCCGTCTTGCCGGGGTCTTATCGCAAAGTCGTATCGCACGTTAATGGGAATATCGAGCATATTGCATTTCCCATCGATACTCGATGGATCAGTTGGCCACATCCATGGAAAATCATATTCCTCCGGCTGCGCCCGGTATACTTTCGTGCTTTGAATAATTCCGGTCTGAACACTCCAGCGAGATGCCAGTCGATATTCCAGCATAACACCAAAATTAGTACCCGGCCGGGAGAAGTTATTTAAACCAACACTACTCAAGTCGGGTGCTACCACTAATCGAAGACTAAAACCACGTTGTGTTTGTGTTGTCGATTTTGGCATCGCACTACGTGTCAGGGTCTCAGGTTGCGCAACTACATCCGGATTCGCAAACGTCGATTCAGGCCATTTCCCCGGCCGAGCGGCTAACTCATGTACATCCGTCAATACTACAGGGCCAGACTCAATGGATTCAAGCGCCGGTACGTTTTTAGACGAACTGGTCGTGCCAATTTGCATTAACTCAGTGCTATTCAATCCATGCTTTTTAGTGAACGCTGGCTTGGTTGATGTAGGAGCATTCGTTGCTAAAAGTGCCTCATCAGCAAGACTATTGGCTGGTTTAGAAGAGTTTCGTCGTCGCAAACTTTCCTTCTTAGCACGGTTTCCAACTAAATTAGGCTCAACAGCCGCCAGAGTTGCTATTGGTGTAGAAACCGACGTAGCCAATTGCGAGCGAGTCGTTCTGTTACGTTTTGTTTTCAGCCCATACGCCGTTTCTACCCGTTTCGTTGCATCTGTTGCCTTGGAAGCCGTGTTCGTTTTCAACCGTGTTACCGACTCTGCAACCCGACTTTCTGACTTATCGGACGTAGTATTTCGGTTTCTCAACGTAGCAGATTTCGCAATATGGTTTTCTGATTCACTCAATTTCACAACCCCATTTTCTGACTTATCAGCCGCCACAACGTGATTTTCTGGTTTGCTGGATTCAGCAACCGACTTTGTTAAATCAGCCGGTTGCTTATCCAAACCTGCACCAGACTCTAGTGAGTCGACTGACGTTGTTTGTGCTGGCTTACTATCAGGCAATCCAGGCGCTACGTATTGTTGCGATTGTTCAGATGTCCGACTCAACGGTGAATTCGTACGTGTCACTACCTGCCTTGTCGGTTTATCTACAACAGCATACATCTCACGATAAGCATACCAGCCACCTCCTGTCAACAATAACAACAGGAGCGCAGGGAGACCCCAACGGAGCAGCGATTTCCACATGGGTGCCCCAGGCTGAGTTTGCTCATGCGTGTCCAGCCGGGTTGCCATATCCTGCCAGGCCGCCGGATCGAATGGGGGATCGAATTCTTCAGCCGACTTTCTGAAGAGCCCGTCCAATTGGTCATCGGTTAGCTCTGGCATACTCGTCGTAGTTTACGTGCTTCAATAACTGGCGCAGGTTCTCCCGCGCCCTCGCAAGGTTCGATTTCGACGCGCCAACTGAAATGCCAAGTTGTGCGGCAATTTCTTCGTGCGTGAATCCATCCATAACATATAAATTAAAAACCAGCCGATAAGCGGGTGATAGCCGCTGAATTAAGGCCAGTAAATCTTCGTGAGCCAACTGGCTAAACGCATCGGGCACGCCTGAAACGGCTGTTTGTTCGGCCTGTTCAACATCTTCGTGATGATGATGACGTACTTCCTGCCGGTAATGATCTACCGCTGTATTGATCAGTATACGCCGAAACCAGCTTTTAAACGGCTGCGACGAGTCGTATTGATCCAGTCGCGTAAATACTTTTAGAAAACCATCGTTCAGCACTTCCAGCGCCCCCTCCCTGGTAGGAGCGTAGCGCAGGCACACCGCCATAGCATATCCGTAGAACTGCCGGTAAAGCAATTCCTGACTTTGCCGGTGATTGCGCAGGCAACCGGCCAAAAGCTCGGGTAAGGCTATTATGTTAGGAGCGTTGGACATTCAACAGTTGGACAGCCGTAGCGTTATTCACTCGTAGACTTTCATTTACGAAAAACGCCTGTTTATCAGTCTTTCAGAACTTTATAACCTCAAATGGTAAACTTAATTTGCTGGAGCAACCGGTGATGTCAGGTTGACCACTGGCCAGACGCCCGGCCTTGGTACGCTAACACCCTTTGTAGCCCCCCGCTGTCCACCGTCAGCACCAAAATAATAGAGCGGCCAGCCTTTAAACGTAAGCTGCGTTTTGCCTACGGCCGTGATGGTCGCAAAATTTGTTTTACCAAGAACGGAAGGAATATCACCAATCGTAGCCGATGTCTCGAATATAGGCCAGGTAAGGTTATTACTCAAATCAGCTTTGGTATAATTGTTCTTATTATTTTTGTCACTAGCGAACGCGTAGAGTGTACGACCCAGGCTATCCGTTAAAAATATGGAGTTACCAGTACCTTCTTTGGTATCAAACGTGTAGTTTTTCCCGTCATTGCCTACCAATTGCCGCGACGCAATCATCACCGTGTAATGTGGTTTAGCCACCTGCCAGACACCGTTTCCAATACCCTCCCCAAGCACATCGCCCGTATTCACGTCATTTTTGTAGTAGTACAGTGGCCAGCCTTTGAATGTTGTTTGTTTGGCCCCATCTGCCCGAGTTATTGTTGCAAAATCAGACGCTTTCAAACTGGTTCCGAGTGTAGGCGTTTCCTTATAAAAAATAGGCCAGGTATCTAAACAACCGCCCGTGCAATTGGCATCACCCGCTACGTCGGGACCAAAGAAATAAAGTGTCTTGCCACCCGCTCCCGTTATTACATTACCAAGCGTAGAAGTTCCGAGCGCCAGATCAGGTCCAGGGGCCGTAACAGTATCATCTTTTTTGCAGCCCAGCATAGCTGCGACTAACAAACCTGTCGCCAGCAACGTACGATTAGCGTAAATGAAAGATTTCATTGTATCAACTGTGTTTTAAAAGTGAGAAATAGAACAGTTGAACCGGTTCATTCGCTAATACGGGAGGCCCTGAAAAAGGGTTGCGTCGCCTTTGGAAAAAAAGTTGAATTGATTCGTTATATCAGGTTGAAATAAAAGACAATATGTTGTCATAAAGTCACTTACAGGAACCTTAGACAAACGTATTATTCTTTATCAGCCCGTCGGTCGGCGCGGATTTCGGGAATTGTATCCGGGTCAATCAGGCCCAGCGAGGCTGCATGTTCGGCAGCGGCAACCGTGTCGGACACGAGCAGCATGGGCACATTGTAGGATTCTGTTGTTTTGATAAGCTGACGAACATCTTCGTCGCGCCGATCTTCCGATACGTCGCGGATATAAATCGCCCGAATCCGACCTGGATTTTCGCGTACGACCTGTGCGTATATTTCGGGGTCCTGCTGTCCACTATCGCCAATGAGCACAAACGACAAATGCGGATTCACGTCCAGCACTTTTCGTATCATGGCCAGTTTATGGATATGGTGCCCTTCGGACGATAGTATTTCTGGACTCAAGCTAAAATCACGCAGTAAAATCGGGCCTTTCGGAATACCCTGGATACGAAAGAAATCGACCAGCAGGTCATATAAATTCCAGGGGCTGCTCGATACGTAGTAAATCGGGTTGAACAACGTAGTGACCGGACCACTTTGCAAGGCCCGATAAAAAGCTGCGATTCCAGCAAACGGCAGGCGCGTATACGCATTACCTAAAAACGTCAGCCGCGCCGTTTGAAGCAGGCTCGTAGCACCCGTTACGAGTACCGTATCATCAATGTCAGAAATAACGCCAAACTGGCTAAACGAAGGCGAAACCATCATATAGCCATCTTTAACAACAGGTTGGCCAGCTTCAGCCGTGGCATTAGCTGGTTGTAAAACGCCATCCAGCGAGTAGCGAATCGGAAACCAGACGCGTCCTGGTGGCAAATTCGTGGGTGAATTAATGGTCAGTTCAAAATAACCTTCATTATCTGTTACCGTTGTGTGTGTCTGTCCAAACGCGTCGATACGTACCGTTACACCGGGCACTTCATCGCTTTCAAAGCGTTGGTACGTTGCCAGCAGATTTTGCCAGAACGTATCATTGTCGCTAGGTGTACTCAGGTCACGTTCCCGCAACACCCGACCTTTGAGCCAGACAGTGGCGGGACTCTCTTGCGTTGGGCCACCAAAGCCACGGTAATAGACAATTTTATACGGTTTTTGGGCATCCAGCCGCCCAGAGAGCCTGCTTTTTAGCCGATTAAATTGAATTTCGGCATCAGTCGATGCATTACTTAAAAATTCTCTCCAGGAGGCCATGTGCGCTAAGATTCAATTGTATAGGCTACGTTATTTATTTGCTTATATATCGATAATTGAATCGGCGATCTGGCGCACTATCTCCACTAAGAAAAAATTCGGTTATACTGTTCAGTCGCTGAATATTATCCGCCCAATGAAAGTCGAATTTAACCCGAGTATAGTTTTGGTGTATTGAGCTTAAGGGTACACTAATTTCAAGCTCTTTATTAGTATATCGGATCGCGCCTTTTGCTACAGGTTGCCATGATTTTCCTGTCCAGCGGCTAACAGATGTCTGATTTCCTTTTATAGTTTGATTAATTAGAAAATCATAGCCAGCCCAGCCAGTTTTGGCCGACTGATCAGCATCAACAAACAACAACATCCAATTTTTGTCGGTTGAAGAAGAAAGTTTACTTCCTGTTTTAGCGTAGAAATAAACATTTTTCGCATCGTACGTCACTCGACTACCAATGATATCGTTGCGACCTGTATTGTTAATATAATTGGTTTTGTTGTCAACTCGTGGCCAATTTCGGTGCATAACATCCCCAATAGGGTCATTAAAGTTTGGTGTTATGGTCGCCCATTCGCCGAATTGTCCATCAATACTAATAGTACGGGATGAGCTGGTGGGTTCGGGCATAGCCATTCCTTTGAAACGACGAACGTTAGCAACTAATTGGTAATAATAATTGTCTGTGTACCCATTTTTCATGGGGTCGATGTCTCGGTTATATTCCTGGTTATATTGATCAGCAAAAAAGGTTTGCCCGTACTTCATTGGTTTCCCCATAAACAGCACGGAATTAGCTTTGGAAGCCGAATCCGTCTGCATATTAACTTGACGCTGAGCGACCCACTCGTTCCAGCCTGTAACAAATACAACAGCCGGATCTACTTGTAAAGCCCGTTTCCATTGTTCGTCAAAATATAATCCTTGGTGTGTATACGATGTAGTTCCTTCTAGAGTATTGGCAGGTTCTCTCCCCTTTTGAAAACTCTTACCTCTCTGGTTAGGATGACTGGCAACCCCAACTGGAATTTCTTCTGGTATAGCCGGGTCTTTATCCCAACCATAATCTTGTGGAGCGGTGTCAATCCATTGCCAGTGATGCGGTTCATTACGTGCGTTTGTGAATGCCCAACAGAATCGCCAAGTAAAGTAGTCACGAATAGTGGCGTCGGTTATTTCCTCAACCCTACCCAATAAAAGCGGTTTCCCTTGCCAACGGAACCATAGATCTGAGTAACGATTCTGAGCGTAGAATTGCTGGTAAATAGCGGTAACAGTGTTTGCGCTATTTGGCCCAGGTACAAAACAAATGTAAGGTGTAGGAATGCCCTGATTCCGCATCCCTAAGGATATTTCGCATAACTTACTAACAACTGGCAAATATATCTCTCGGTTAGTTACGTCAAAAAAAAGTATATCTACACCAGCCAGCGTCAGCAATTGCAGATTACGGCGTATAACCCATGGATCATCAGCTTTAAAATAACCTACTTCAGGCTCACCCCACCAATGGAATGCACCTACTGGGCCAAATTTAATATTTTTAGGATTGGCTTTAGTCAGAGTAGTTATATCATAAATGGCCGAATCTTTATGTTGTCCATGCCACAAAAAATAGAACATACCTACATACTTATTACGTCGAACACCGCCCGTCTCCTTATAATCAGGAAGGGTTCTCCCAGCTCCATCCATCGCGACCCAATTCGAACTCTGAATAGGCAAAATAGGTGAGCCTGTTTCAGCCGTATTCGAAGCTATACTATCAGAAGTTTGGGGCAGGGGTAAGAAACTTGTAGTCAGTCCAATTGCCAAAATACTAAAGAGAATCCCTTTCATTATGTATCTCCAGTTAGTTTGAATAATTATTTTTTGGACCCGCAGGTAAAATTTTACGGATTGGTATTTACCAAACATATCCGTCTATTCGGCCATCCGGGGGTTTAGTGATAACTTGCAGGCAATTTACGTATCAGCCCTTAGTCGTAGTGGTTTTGTTCTTATCTGAACGGATCTTTTGCCGCGACCGACTACTCTCTATTAAAAACCATGAGCAAACAAATTGTTTATACAGAACAGGCCCCGGCAGCCATTGGGCCTTACAGCCAAGCGGTGAAAGTTAACGTAGCCTCTCCGTCAAATATGTTATTCGTTTCCGGCCAGATCGCACTTGACCTAGCGCCACTGGGCGATATTCAGGCTGAGACTCAGAAAGTAATGGAAAACATTGGTGCCATACTAAAAGCTGCTAATCTGGATTATACGAACGTAGTAAAAGCCAGCATTTTCGTAAAGGACATGAACAATTTTGCCCTTATCAATGAAGTCTACGGTCGTTTTTTTACCAGCGAACCACCCGCCCGCGAAACCGTGGAAGTCGCTCGATTGCCCAAAGATGTAAATGTTGAAATTTCAGTAATAGCTATTCAATGAGCGAAATTGGACCGCCGAAGCGGAGTGATTGAGTAAAAGAGCGAATAAAACTAGCATCAGTCATTCACTCTTTTACTCAATCACTCCGCTTCGGCGGTCCAATTTCGCTCTTTCAAACTTATGTCAACTCCTGTTCGCGTTCGTTTCGCACCCAGCCCCACCGGCCCGCTACATATTGGCGGAGTGCGTACCGCGCTTTATAATTATTTATTTGCCCGAAAAATGGGTGGTCAGATGCTTCTCCGCATTGAAGACACTGACCAGAATCGCTTTGTGCCCGGTGCTGAAGAGTATATTCTGGAAGCACTACGTTGGGTCGGCATTGAAATTGATGAAGGCCAGGGCGTGGGAGGGCCGCATGCTCCCTATCGCCAGTCAGAACGTCGGGACATTTACCAGAAAGAAGCCCAGCGCCTGGTGGCAGAAGGGAAAGCCTACTACGCTTTTGATACGGCGGAAGAATTGGATGCCATGCGCAAACGACTGGAGGAAGCTAATGCACCAGCCGCCCAATACAATTCCATTACGCGGTTGCAGATGAGTAACTCACTGACCATGAAAGCCGAAGAAGTTCAGGCACGTATGGATGCGGGTGATCCATTTGTGATTCGTTTGAAAACACCTCGTAAAGAAGAAGTTCGGCTTAATGATCTTATTCGGGGCTGGGTCAATGTTCATTCATCAGCCATTGACGATAAAGTCCTGCTGAAATCGGATGGTTTGCCAACGTATCACCTTGCGAATATTGTCGATGATCACCTGATGGGCATCACGCACGTTATCCGGGGTGAAGAGTGGTTGCCATCGGCCCCATTGCACGTACTGCTGTATCGTTATTTAGGTTGGGAAGACACCATGCCGCAATTCGCTCACCTGCCGCTATTGCTGAAACCTGAAGGTAATGGCAAACTCAGCAAGCGCGATGCAGATTTGGGTGGTTTCCCTATTTTCCCGCTACAATGGACTGATCCCGCTACGGGCCAGGTGGCAAAAGGATTTCGGGAAGACGGTTATCTGCCTGAGGCAACCGTTAACTTTCTGGCCTTGCTAGGCTGGAACCCTGGCACCGAACAGGAACTGTTCACAATGGATGAACTGATTGCCAGTTTCGATATTGCACAGGTGCATAAAGCCGGAGCCCGGTTCGATATTCAGAAAGCGCAGTGGTTTAACCATCAATACATTCGACAGGTAGCTGACGACGTACTGGCGCCAACGGTGCAGCAACAAGCGGAGGCTGCTGGATACGATTGTTCACTGGAGAAAGCAACAAAAATTGTAGCACTGCTTAAGGGACGGGTTAATTTCGCTCGTGAAATTGTTACAGAAGCTGGAACGATTTTTAATGCACCAACGACTTACGACGAAGCTATAACAGCCGCAAAATGGAATGATGATGCGGTACGTGCTGTAACAGCTTTTCGCGATGCCTTGCTACCGTTTGACGGTGAATTCGTAGCTGATGCTATCAAACATACGTTATCTAATGCCATGCAACAGGCAGGTATCAAACAGGGTAAAATTATGCAGGCCATGCGTTTAGCGCTTACGGGTACCGGAGCCGGTCCTGACCTGATGCTAACCATGGAAATCATTGGAAAAGACGAAACGATTGGGCGTCTGGAGAAGGCGCTCAGTACGTTGAAATCACCTGTCAATTAAGTATTTTTAAACCTATAAGCTGGACTGACGTTTCGGTCTTATAGACCTTGTAGGTTTGTATTCAAACTCAAAACTCATGGCAAAGAAGAAAACTAACCCTGACGAAAACGACAAACCGCGCGTTCATAAAGAACTCGAAGGTTTCGACATTCAAATCAACTCGTTCGGCGAAATCACCACGAGTTTTGATATTGATAAGATCAATCAATTTTTAAATAAAACGGTTGACGACAAAAAACTTCGCCATCGTACTGATCTGAATCTTAAGGGTGATCCCGAACCCGACGAAAAAGAGGAAGAATCGGATGAAGATCATCTTTTCGATGAGACAGATAATGATCTGCCAGACGATATCAACCAACGCTAAAAGCCCGACCCGTCAAAATGCCCGGTCGGGCTTTTTTTGTACCGTTTGTCAGAAAAACCATGCGTAGAATGCACAGGTTTATGTAGTTTTCCTCAGTAATTCCTGTTACCTATTTACTGATAACTGACTATGTACTCTCACGAAATCGACTACAAAATCATTGGCGAAGACATCCAGATCGTCGAAATTGAGTTAGATCCTAATGAAACCGTTATTGCCGAGGCCGGTTCGATGCTGTTTATGGAAGATGGCATCACGTTCGAAACCAAAATGGGCGACGGCTCACAGCCCGACCAGGGATTTCTGGGTAAGTTACTCCAGGCCGGTTCGCGAGTAGTTATGGGCGAATCGCTATTCATGACGCACTTCACGAACCGGGGTGTTGGCAAACGTAAAGTAGCTTTCTCGGCTCCCTATCCTGGCACCATCATGCCTGTGAATCTGGCCAATGTATATGGAAACACGCTCATTGTTCAGAAAGACGCATTTCTATGCGCAGCGCTTGGCACAAAGCTGAGCATTCAATTCAACCAACGCCTGGGAGCTGGTTTCTTTGGTGGCGAAGGTTTCATTTTAGAAAAAGTGCAGGGCGATGGCATGGTATTTATTCATGCCGGGGGCGTTGTAATTGAGCGGACGCTAAATAATGAAACGCTACGTGTTGATACGGGCTGCGTCGTTGGTTTCGAACCAAGTGTCAATTTCGACGTTCAGCGGGCGGGCGGCCTACGTAGCATGGTATTTGGTGGCGAAGGTTTGTTTCTCGCTACGTTACGTGGTTCAGGAAAAGTCTGGATTCAATCCATGCCAATTTCCAAACTGGTTCAGCGGTTATCGCCGGGCGGTGGGCAAGCTCGCAAAGAAGGCGGCTCCGTATTGGGTCAACTAGGCAATCTGTTTGAGGATTAATAACTGGTTGAATACGGAAAGCTGTATTTTTTTGGAAAGATTTTAGGACATTTTTTATCAAAATCATGTTAATCATGAAAATCTGATAAATCTTAGTTCAGACAATATGGAAGTTATTTGCACGAACGACAAATTTCCGGCACCGGTGCTGGCCTTTTATGCTGAATTTGGCATACAGACACCTAAACAGGACCAGTTGTATACGATCCGGCAGATGAAACGGCACACGACTGGTGACACAGGGGTATTGCTGAATGAAATTCAGAACCCCGAGGTACCGGTCAAGCATCCGGTAATGGGCGAAGTTTGGTTTGAACCAACTTTCAACATCAATCGGTTCGCTACGTTGATGGGGCAACCAGTTAAGCAGGAAGAGATGGAAGATGTAAATGCCTGACCAGGCAACATCTATACAATAAAAAAAGCCTTGGCACCAAACCGCCGGGCTTTTTCGTTTTCTTATTTGTCATGCTGGAACGCCAGCCCGGTGACGCAGGAAGCATCTACGTCAGTAAAGCATTTTTAACCAGCTATCGAAGATGCTTCCTTCGTCAGCGTGACAAAGACTTGTGGTAAAGTATTTGCTCATTTCCCTTATTGGCCTGTTGTCGGCTTCCTGCGGCAATAGCTCGTCTGACAACTACGTACCGAAACCGAAAGGATTTCCTCGGTTCGATCTGCCTACACCGAGCTACACACTACTCGACCCAACGCATCCATACCAGTTTGAGTACAACAAAATAGCCCGGATTCTGCCTGATACGTTCGCCCGCTCGGAACCGGACTGGATTTTCATTAATTATCCGGCCTATCACGCCAGCGTTCAGCTGACCTACAAACCTGTTCGGAATGATCTGAAACGACTAAAGGCTATGCTCGATGATTCGTACAAACTGGCAACCCGGCATAACATCAAGGCCTCGGCAATTGTGGAGAAAAAGTTACGGCTACCATCAGGTCTGGAAGCAAGTCTGATCGACCTCGCCGGTGAAGTACCCAGTCAGGTGCAGTTCATCACAACGGATTCTACGACGCATTTCCTGCGGGGGGCTTTGTATTTCAACACGGCAACCGAAAATGATTCACTACAACCGGTGATTCAGTACATTCGCAAAGACATTCTGCATTTACTCAACACGCTTAAATGGCGAAAGTAGATTCCCAAACCATGAAAATACTGTTTACTCTCTTAGCCTGCCTGTCGCTTTCCGTTGCTGTAGCGCAAACAAAAAAACCAGCTTCTAAAGTAGCCAAACCTGTAACTGAGGCTACAGCCGTCAAGTCGCCGGGTCAGTCTATTTACGAACAAAACTGTCTGACCTGTCACCAGTCAAACGGGTCGGGTGTGCCCAATTTAAATCCACCTCTGCGCGGAACAGATTGGGTATTAGGTGATAAAACCCGGCTCATCAACGTAGTACTAAAGGGTTTACAAGGTCAGGAAATCGAGGGAGATATGTATGATAATGCCATGCCTGCTCACGATTTTCTGAAGGACGATCAAATCGCAGACGTGCTGACGTATATACGTAGTAATTTTGGCAACAAAGCCGACGCAATTACCGCTGATGAGGTGAAGGTCGTGCGGAGAAAATAGGTTTTCAACACAGCGCAACGGAGGTGTCACGGAGAAAACAGAGTTTTTTTCATACCTCCGTTGCGCTGTGTTGAAAAGAACTACGTCTGTATCACACCAACCGAAAACCGCTTTGTAATGGGTGCATGGTTAGCGGCATTTATCCCTTCAGAAAGAATTTGTCGGGTCTGGAGTGGATCGATGACAGCGTCTACCCATAGCCGGGCGGCTGCGTAGTAGGGTGATAACTGCGCATTGTACTGATCGGTGATCTTATCCAATTGCGCCTGCTCTTCTTCCGGCGTCATTGGCTGACCTTTCGCTTTTTGAGCCGCCATCTGAATCTGAAGCAGTGTTTTGGCGGCTGAGGCTCCGCTCATCACGGCCATTTGCGCCGTAGGCCAGGATAGCATCAACCGTGGATCGTAGGCTTTACCGCACATGGCATAATTGCCAGCGCCATAACTGTTCCCTATTACTACTGTAAACTTCGGAACAATCGAGTTAGCCATTGCGCTAACCATTTTGGCTCCGTCTTTAATAATTCCGCCCTGCTCCGCCCGACTACCGACCATAAAACCCGACACGTCCTGCAAAAACACTAATGGTATGCGTTTCTGATTGCAATTCATGATAAATCGGGCCGCTTTATCGGCCGCATCGCCATAAATGACCCCGCCCATTTGCATTTCTGAAGGTTGCCCCGTTCGACCTTTGGCTTTCACAACCTTCCGCTGGTTAGCTACAATACCTACCGCCCACCCATCGATACGGGCGTATCCGCATAGCAGCGACTGACCATAACCGGGTTTATACGCATCGAACGCTGAGTTATCCACAAGTCTATCCACAATTTCCAGCATATCGTAGGGTTTCACACGATCTGTAGGCAGAATCTGGTAGATTTCTTCTGGATTTTTAGTTGGAAGTGCTGACTCGACGCGGTCAAAACCGGCCGTTTCGTGATGGCCAAGTTTATCAAAAATGCGTTTAATCGCGTCTAAACAGCTTTGATCGTCGGGGTATTTGTTGTCGACTACGCCCGAGATGTCAGTGTGGGTAGTAGCTCCACCGAGGATTTCGGCATCTACGTCTTCGCCAATGGACGCTTTCACTAGGTAAGGACCAGCCAG
Source organism: Spirosoma endophyticum (assembly GCF_900112365.1). Classification (GTDB taxonomy): domain Bacteria; phylum Bacteroidota; class Bacteroidia; order Cytophagales; family Spirosomataceae; genus Spirosoma; species Spirosoma endophyticum. The sequence continues at coordinate 356,233 of NZ_FOLQ01000005.1, forward strand.
AAAAATAGAGCCTGTTCCTTCGACAATCAACGCTTCATCGGACATAATGGGCAAATAGGCGCCACCCGCCACACAACTACCCATAATAGCCGCCACCTGTAAGATACCCATCGCAGACAGATGCGCATTATTTCGGAATGTTCTACCGAAATGTTCTTTATCAGCAAAAACCTCATCCTGCAAGGGCAAATAAACCCCCGCGCTATCGACCAGGTAAATAATAGGTAAGTGATTCTCCATGGCAATCTCCTGCGCCCGAAGATTCTTCTTGGCCGTAATTGGAAACCAGGCACCCGCTTTCACGGTAGCGTCGTTGGCCACAATCACGCACTGCCGACCCGATACGTATCCAATGCCCACGACTACCCCGCCAGATGGGCAGCCGCCATGCTCAACATACATACCATCGCCCGTAAACAAGCCAATTTCAACGAAAGGCTTTTCTGTATCAACCAGATAAGCGATACGTTCGCGAGCCGTTAGTTTCCCTTTTCGGTGCTGATCGTCAATTTTTTTCTGACCACCACCCAGTTGGGTTTGGGTTGTTCGCTGGCTTAATTCGTCAAGAAGGGTTGGGATTGAGTTCATTATAAAATGTATAAGCCAGACGCCTGTCCAATTCGTATAGAATGAAAAAGACCAAGCAGAAACTTGGTCCAGACATTACTGTTTCGTCGAATCAGCCGGTGTAACGGGTGTAATCGTCGCACTGGCGGGTAACGTAGTAGCTGGTTTTTCTTTCCGGCCAAAGAGCGAAAAATGAACGTAGCGTTTGGGGTTTTCCCGAAAATCAGTTAAGAGTTTTTCTAGACTCGTGGTCGTTTTATTGACGTTACTATAAAGCGCTTCGTCGGACGTTAGCTTACCCAGAGACCCTTTACCGCTATTGATATCAGCCAGAATATGTTGCAGATTCTGAATCGTTTTATTGACGTTACCGAGCGTTTGCTTCAACTGTAAAGCCTGAAGCGAATCAGCAAAATTGTCCGCTTTAGCCAGAATAGGATCGAGTTTCTTTTCCGTTTCAATAAATGATTCTGATAACTTATTAACGTTAGCAAGCGTTGCTTTCAGGCCAGCCCGGTTTTCAGCCACTGTCAGGCCGAGTGTTCCAACAGCAGCATTCGCACTACGTAGCGTTTGATTTAATACGACACCCGTCTGGTCAAATTGCGCCACCACGCGGTTGAGTTGATACGTCAGCGAGTCCACATTGTTCAACACGGGCAGGGTTTTCTCCTTGATCAGAGCCGACAAACCAGATTCTTTGGCAGAAACTAACATGCCACCATCCTCTAACTGGGGAGTTCCATACTTGATACCAAGCCGAACGACTTTACCACCCAGCAAGCCATCATCGGCCAGAACAGCCCTCGATCCCTTCGTGACAATAATATCTTTCTTAAGTTCAAGCGTAACCAGCAGCTGGTTTTGCTTGTTCTGCAAGATTTCGATGCTCTTGACCTGGCCCACTGTTAAACCATTGATTCTAACGGGATTGGATGGTGTCAACCCATCAATATTATCGTACAGAACCTGGTATTTATGCGTCGAGGAGAAGAAGTCGGAGCCTTTCAAAAAATTAAATCCAAAGTAGAGCATCATCAGCGAGACGAGAGCTAACAAGCCTACTTTTACTTCCTGCGAAACTTTCATGCGTATGTGAAGGTGAACAGCCTATGGAGCCGAGCCAACCAATTTGGTTGAAGGTATAACCAACTTTCAGATGTGTTTGTCCCAAAGAGCAGCGAAATTAAATAGCCTTAGTGACAACATTCCATGTACTTATTCTCCTTCAACTTCCTGCTTATAGCGAACAAAAGCCTTGTAGATTGCCTCGGCAATTTCCTCCTGTCCTTCGTCTGACCGAAGAAAATCTTCTTCAGCTGGATTTGTTAGATACCCACTTTCGATCAGGACACTAGGCATCGTGGTTTTCCAGAGCACGATAAAACCAGCCTGTTTGACGCCATTGCTTTTCCGTTCAGCATTTTGACGGAAGCTACGTTCCACTTTTTCGGCGAAATTGATGCTGCTGCTCATAAAAGCATTCTGATAATTCGCCAGCATAATCGTAGCCAAAGGTGAACGCGGATCAAAGCCCTTATACGTCTGCTGATAGTTCTTTTCCTGTAAAATAACGGCGTTTTCGCGTCGGGCCACGTCCAGATTGCTTTGGGTTCTGTGTAGACCTAATGTATAGGTTTCGGTACCATAGACCCGGCTGCTGGATGGGCTGGCATTGCAGTGAATCGAAATAAACAGGTCGGCCCGACTTCGGTTAGCAATGGCTCCTCGTTCATATAAATCAACAAAGTGGTCGGAGGCCCGCGTATAAATTACCCGAACGTTTGGGTGATTCTGTTTAATTTTACGGCCCAGTTGCAGAATCAGGTCTAAATTGATCGTCTTTTCTTTAGCATAACGACCATGAGTCCCCGGATCTTTGCCGCCATGCCCTGCATCCAGCACAATCGTACGTAGCTGGTTAGGCGTATCGGTCGTTCCCGGAGTCGTCCCGATTTCTTGTGATCCTGTCCGGCGAACCGTATCTTGTGTTAAGCCAGGTGACAGCAAATCCGGGCTTGTTAGCGCTAAAAGAGGTAACACAACAACAACCAATGTTGTCACTATTCCGGGAGCTAGAACCGTAGTCGTAACCCCTCTTGATTTAATAATATTTAACAGCTGAAAACGTTTCAAAGCGATAGCAGGATAACAGTTCGTGAATACCTTTGTAAGCTATAGACTTAACGGTCTTCGGGCAAATATAATTTTTTTAATAATCCTAACGAAACGATACTTTATTTTGCGGCCCTCGCGGATACGACCAACATGGATAAAGGCAGCCTGTAGCCTTATCTGCTTACTCTGGACGTTCAACGTGTTGGGGCAAAATACATCTGCGCCAAAGAGGCTTACACCAGCCACTACTACCAGCCCAAAATCGCAAACGGTCCCGGCAAAATCAACCCAGGAAAGTGAACTGGAACGTGAGCTTAATCAGGCGCCCAGCCGCCTTGGCCCCTCCCCATCAAGAACCAAAGTCCTGCCGCCAACCAGTGCCCGTCCAACTAGCCAGGACTCCCTGCGATTACGTCAGGCAGAACAAGCCGCCATTGCCTTGAGGGACTCACTCAAAAGGGATTCAGCCAGGATAGCGCCTGTGGCCCGGTTGAAGCCAAGACCTTTCCAACTAAGTCCAACACGATTCATCACGCTAGCGCCAACGGTATCCCCAGCCTTGGTTCGGTTGCAAAACCGAATTGCCAGTTCCGTTAAAACAGCGCCTGTGGTACAACCTAAAACCGTACCATTAGCTCAGACAAAACCTAGTGCCAGTACTGTTGTTACTGCCCCTACGCCAGCCAAACTCGTTCAGACAAAACCAGTCAGATCCAGTATTAACGCTGATTCTGTACGAGTAGCGGTCAGTGATTCAGTCCGTAAAGTCGCGATGAAACCAAAGACAACGCCTGCTACGTCGACGACGGCTTCCAGTCGCCCGCGTTCGCAAACAGCGCTGGTCAGTCAGACGAAGCCCGTTCAGACCAAAGTGAATCCTTTAAAGGCGGGGCAAACCAAACCAAACCAGTCTAAACTGGGTCGACTAAATCCGGGCATCGTTTCGCCTAACGTAGTACGGCCAGAGAGCCGTCAGCGGATTGGCAACGATTCGACTCAGGTGGCCATCGCTGACTCGGCAAAAAAAGATTCGACCGAAACGGCCGATGCCTTTAAAACAACGGTTAAATACCAGGCAAAAGATTCAACTATTTATGCAGCCGACGGCCGGACTGTCGAACTGTTCGGTGATGCCAGTGTCATCTACGGCGACATCTCGCTCAAAGCGGAGTATATCCGTCTGAACTACCTGACGAATGAAGTGTACGCCAAAGGCCTCTACGATTCAACAGCAAAAAAATGGATCGGCCGCCCTATTTTCCAGGATGGCGAAGGGAAGTATGACACCAAAGAGATTCGCTATAATTTCAAATCCAGAAAAGGCCGGATTCAGGGCGTCGTCACGCAGCAGGGTGAAGGCAATATCCGTGGCACAACCGTAAAGAAAGATGCCGAAGATAACATGTACATCGGCAAAGCGATTTACACAACCTGTAACTTAGCCACTCCCCACTTTCATATTAATGCCAGCAAGCTAAAAGTCATTCATAATACCCAGGTGGTAGCAGGCCCATTTAACCTGGTCATCAACCAAATTCCGTTGCCCATTGGGTTGCCGTTTGGCTTTTTCCCGTTCCCGAAACGCAAGGAAATTGGTGTGTCGGGTATCATTGTGCCCCAATATGGCGAAGAACCCAACGGTCGGGGCTTTTATTTGCGCGATGGGGGTTATTATTGGGCCGTGAGTGAAAATCTTGGCTTGCAGTTTAAAGGACAGATTTACTCCCGCGGTAGCTGGGGTTTAGGGCTGTCGTCGGCTTATAATAAACGATATCGGTACAGCGGGAGCTTGAATCTTCAGTTCAATCGCAACCGCTCCGGCGACCGCGTCGACACAACCCAGTCGCCCCGTAATGATTTTTCCTTTACGTGGGCCCACTCACCGGTACCACGTGGCCGGGGAAGTTTCTCGGCGAATGTTAACGTCAGCAGTAATAGCTACAACCAGTTCAATTCCTATACTACGTCGTCGTATATCTCCAACGTAGCCGGTTCGTCCGTGCAGTACAGCCGCACCTTTGGGCAATACGTTCGGGCGGGGGCTAACGTCCGCGTCAACCAGCAGTTCGGGCAGGTGAATCAGATAACGCAGGTTCGCGAAAACGGCAAGACCGATGTCTCGACGGACTTCAACCTGGGTATCAATCAGATTGCGCCTTTTGCACTCAAAGGCGGTACGGGCCGGTGGTATGAAAGCTTCCGGGTAGGCCTGGATGTAAGTGGTTCCTTTGCTGTTAGTAATACGATACGTCGTCAGGTTGATACAACGGGACTTGGTTTCGCGGTTGTTACCAACCTAACGACGATTAGTAGTATCGAGCGTATTCAGGATAGTATTACCCGCGCGAATAATTTGCGGCTGGGCATCGTCGCAGCTGACCCAAACCTGATTGCATTTAACCTACAGAATTTACCAACCATCTTAAAAAATCGCGTTGTTCAGGCTCGGTATAGTATCCCGATCTCACTGCCCAACGTTAAGCTGTTACGGTATATCAACCTGACTCCAGGGTTCTCACTCCAAGGCAATATTTTCACCAAAAAACTGAAATACAACTACCTACAAGACCTAGATGCCGTCCGAATAGATACGATCCCAGGTATTTTTGCCTCTTATAATTTCTCGGTCAATGCCAGCATGAATACCCGCTTTTACGGCACCTATTTCATTCGGGGGAAACGTATTGAAGCCATTCGGCATACCGTTGCCCCATCAATTTCGTTCAGTTACGTGCCCGATTTTACGAACCCTTCTTTTGGGCAGTTTCAGATCTTACCAGCCGAAGGCAGCCTGGCCAACCTTCCGCTCTATCGCCGAACGCTGTCCGTATTTAGAGGTATTGACGGAAACAGCAGTAGTTCATCGAGTACACAGTCGGCCTTCGTTTCATTTGGCATTGTGAACCAGTTAGAGATGAAAGTACGGACCCGAGGAGATTCTACAGGGCAGGATTTTAAGAAAATTCCGATTTTCGATAACCTAAGCATCAATGGAAGCTATAATTTCCTGGCGCCGGATTATAAGCTTTCACCCATTGCGATTAGCGCGAACACGCAGATTTTCAAAAACATAAGCTTTAACTTTTCGTCTACGCTCGACCCTTACGCTTATCGCCCCTACGGCGGTACAGCCCAATATTATTTTGCAACGACGCCGTCAACGCTGACGCCCCTTGCCTACTCGCCTTCTATTCAGGCATTACGTGCCAATGAGCCTTATACGAATCAACAGTACGTCCGGCTGCCAAATGTCTTTGCCATTACTGAGGGGCAAGGCTTGTTACGGCTGACGAACTTACAAACCTATGTTAGTGCGCGATTTGCCCCCAAACAGGCCGACAAAAAGAAAGTCAGTCCGAACGCATCCGAAGCGACCATGAACGCTATAAACAGCAATCCGGAGCTATACGTCGATTTCAACGTCCCCTGGTCGTTCAATGTCAGTTATACCTTCTCCCTGACGAAACTTACGCCCGTACTGTCACAGGTAGTTCAGGCGCTGACTCTCACGGGTGATCTGAGTCTGACGCCCAAGTGGAAAATAACCCTGAATACGGGCTATGATTTCACGTATAATAGCCCAACGTTAACCACCATTGGTATTAACCGTGATCTTCACTGCTGGGAGATGGCCTTTAACTGGACACCCTACGCGGGAAATAATAGCCGCGCAGGCAATTATTCTTTCGACCTTCGAGCCCGGTCTTCAATCCTCCAGGAACTCAAGCTTAGTCGTCGCCGGAGTTTCTACGACAGGGGCGGTTTTTAACGTAATGAATGTGTATCCGTTCTAAGTCTGGAATTACATTTACTACGTAAGTAAGCGCAAAAGCAAATCAAAAAACTGTAACTTGTCGCTCCCATTCTTACTTATAAATTCCTATGACTGACCGCGATAAACAACGGCTTGACGAATTGGAAATCAAAACGGCTTATTTGCTGGCCCGTCAGGATGAGCAGGACGCACGAATGAACAAGATTGTTGCCCGCCTGGTCTACGTAGAAGCCCGTCAGTATCGGCTCATGAAAGAATTGGGGATTGCACCCGACAAAATTGATACGTCGCAAACGGCCCAGGTCGATGCGAAAGCTATTAATCTGACAACCATTCCTGAACAGCGATTGAATTAAAGTACTCCTTATAACCTTCGCTCTTACCCTGTCCGGATACCGTAGCATACCGGTCATTCGTTGTAGTTCGTATGAAATCTGTTTCCCTGCGCTTACTTTTCGTTATTGCTGGGTTAATCGCCCTCAACGTCTTGTCGGCATTTGTGTTTTTCCGACTGGACCTGACTCAGGAAAAACGCTATACCCTTTCTCCGGCTACACAAACCCTGCTGACTGACTTACCCGACGATATTCATATAGACGTCTACCTGACGGGCGACTTACCTCCCGCCTTCAAGCGACTCGAAAACGCCGTTCGCGAGACGCTGGATGAGTTTCAGGCACAGGCAGGCAAAACCATTACGTATCGCTTTATTGACCCGAGTGCTACAAACAGTGTCGATGAGAAAAATAAGCTCATTGATCAACTCCAGCAAAAAGGGGTGTTACCAACCAATTTAGTAGCCAACGAGGGTGGGAAGCGGACCGAAAAACTGGTTTTCCCCGGTGCTATCGTTTCTTATAAAGGTAAAGAAACGGCCGTACTGCTCCTGAAAGGCAACAAAGCCGCATCGAAAGAAGAGCAATTGAACCAGTCCTACGAAGGGGTCGAATTTCAACTGGCGTCAGCCATTCAGAAATTGACGCAGACGGAAGCCAACCGTCGGCGAGTTGGCTTGCTGTACAGCCATACAAAGGTGCCTCCTTCCCGTTTTGCTGATTTGCTGGCTTCTGTGCAGGAAAACTATGACCTGTTTTTCATTGACATGAGTAAACCGGGGCCTATTGCCAACGTAGATGCGGTGTTGGTACCCAAGCCGGACAGCGCCTTTTCGGAAGATGAACTGTTCAAACTCGATCAGTTTGTTGTCAATGGTGGCAGAGCCTTGTTTTTTGTGGATGGACAACGTGTTGACTCGGTTAATAACGAGGGAACCTATGCGCAACCACTCAATCTGAATCTAGACGATTTATTTTTCCGCTGGGGAGTCCGTGTTAATCGCGACGTAGTAAAGGATTACTATTGCGCGCCGATTCCCCTCAACGTAGGCAACATTGGTGATAAGCCAAATGTCCAATTATTACCCTGGCGATTTTATCCACTCCTAAACAATTTTGGCGCATCGGGCAATCCCATTGTGCGCAACCTGGATATGATACTGGCCCGGTTTGCGAGTACGCTCGACACGGTGGGGGCAGTTGGGATTCGAAAAACGCCCCTCCTGCTCACATCGCCTTATACGAAAATCCTGAAGACACCGGCATTGATTTCCTATAACGAAGCACGTCAGCAACCCGATCCCAGCACATACGACGGCGGCACTAAAATAATCGGGTGCTTGCTTGAAGGGCAATTTCAATCGATGTTCGCTAACCGAATTTTACCGAGCGATCCACGCGCCAAGGGATTCAAGACATCGGGTGTGGCGTCGCGTATACTAGTTTGCTCCGACGGTGATTTAATCGTAAATGATGTTGATTACAAACGAAACACGCCTTACCCGCTAGGTTTTGATCGGTTTACGCGTGCTACGTATGCCAACAAGGATTTCGCTCTGAACGCAATTGATTATCTGGTTGACCCCAATGGTGTTATTGCCGCCCGCACCCGGACCGTTACGCTACGCCCTTTGGACAAAATCCGTGTAGATGCCAATCGCACAGGCTGGCAAGCCTTAAATCTCCTCGGACCGTTAGCGTTGGTAGGGTTAGTAGGCTTGGGTTGGCAGATAGTAAGACAGCGACGCTATGGCGCGTGAGCCTACTCCACCGCGAATTTCACTAACCATTGCGCCACGGTTGCGCTACTAAGATTGAAAACAAGGTTCGGAAATAACCCCAAAAGTAACGCCATTACCCCCAGTGGAATCAGAAGCAGTTTCTCTCGGGCAGTGAGATCAGCCAGTACAGACGTAGCACCCGACGGGGAATCGAAAGCGCGCACCCAGGTTGGCCCGAAAAACATACGCTGGAGCGTCCAAAGGAAATACGCAGCGGCTAATAGAATACCTGTCGTCGCAATAGCCGTCATCCAGCCAGGTAGCCATTCTGACTGAAAGCTGCCCATGAGCGTGAACAATTCCCCCATAAATCCTGAAAAGCCCGGCAATCCCAACGAGGCAAAAAACGCAATCGCCGTCAACGTAGTGTATTGCGGCATGGGTTGCATCAGGCCCCGATATGAATCAATACGTCGATCATGGGTGCGATCATAGAGAACGCCCGCAATCAGGAACAACATAGCTGAGAGAACGCCGTGGCTAACCATCTGATAAATAGCCCCGTTTACACCTTCAGCCGTTAGCGAAGCAACGCCCAGCAGCACAAACCCCATGTGCGACACCGACGAATAAGCAATCATCTTTTTAACATCGGTCTGCGCCAGCGCATTCAAGCCCCCATAGACGATGGAAAGTACACCTAAACCAGCCAGCGTCTGGGCGTATTCAGCCGCCCCATCCGGAAAAAACTCCCAAACGATCCGTAGAAAACCGTAGCCTCCAATCTTGAGCAACACACCCGCCAGCACGACCGACACAGGTGTAGGAGCTTCAACGTGGGCATCGGGCAACCAGGTATGAAGCGGCACGATAGGCAGTTTAATTGCAAAACCAATAAATATGGCCCAAAATGCCAGCATTCGAGCAGGCAAACCTAATACAACAGGTTCGGCAGCTGGGTTCAGGAAAGCATTAGGTAAGTAATTGCCACCATCGGCAAGAAAGCGCATATCAAACGTATGAACGATCTGCGCCGGGTTTAACTGCCCATTCTGCAGATACGTTTGAACGCTACGTATGATATCGTCCGTCACCATCGAAGGGTCCGATACCAGACCAGCCATCACCGCTGTACTTATGGGGTCCATAACAGACAGATATAGACCAATCATGACCAGCAAAATCAGCAGTGATCCGAGGAGCGTGTAAAGGAAAAATTTAATCGAAGCATACTCCCGACGCGGCCCGCCCCATAGTCCGATAAGGAAATACATTGGCAGGAGCATAAACTCAAAAAACAGAAAAAACAGGAAGAAATCAAGGGCTACGAAGCAGCCCATAATCGTTCCGGCTAGTAGCAGGTAAAGTGAAAAATAGGCTCTTAGGCGATGGGTTACATTCCAGGATGATATAACGCCAATCAGCATCACCACGGCAGATAAAACAACCAAGGGTAAGCTAATACCGTCTACCCCAACCAGATAGTCAATAGAGGCAACACCTAAATTACCCAGTGGCAACGTAATCCAATCGGTCTGTTCGAGGAGCTGGTAACCAGTAAGGGTTTTATCAAAGCGGACATACGCCATACCGGACAACACAACTTCAGCCAATGTAACAGCCAGCGCAATCCACCGAAACCGTACGGTTTGATTTCCAGGTAGAAGTGCCACCAGCAATGAACCAAAAAGAGGCAAAAAAATGAGTAACGATAAAGTCATAATTGTACTCGACAGCGAGCTGCTACCGGTATGTATGTCAACGACGACAGCAAGATGCTGCCGGATATACTAAAGCAGCCACCAAAGCAGCATCAATAAACCAACTACAGCAACCGTAATGTATGATTGCACCTGGCCATTTTGAATAGAGCGGGTCAATCGTCCCAGCCGACCGGCAATCCAGGCCGCACCATTCACAATGCCGTCTATACCAAACCGATCAAATACCATAATAAGATTAGCCAGCACCACAGTCGATACGCCTGCTCCATCAACCACCTTATCGACTACACGTTGATCCGTGCGATTGAGCAACGTAGCGAGTTTGAGTGTCGGGTTAATAAAGAGATGCTGAAAAAATGTGTCCAGAAAACCATACTCCAGCGACAGTCGAACGTAGCTATATGTTTTTTTGGGCTCCCTCATTCGGAAACCAATCCAACCACCGATCAACACCAGTCCAATCGACACCGGAGCCAGCCACCAGTAAGTAGATTCTTCAGTCATGGGCATGATCCGAAAAAACCAACTCCCATGTGCCGAGAGCGGATTTAACGAAAACCAAAACCACACAGATAACAGAACCAGAACTACAACAGGACCACGCATAAGCCAATCGGGTTCGTGAACCTGCCGGATCATTACGTATTCGTTTCGATAAGTACCAAAGAAAATTAGCCGCCACTGCCGCACCATGTAACAGGCCGTTAGTCCCGACGATATAAGCAACAGGACTGGTACGAGGAATGACAAATTACTGTTTTGCTCGCTTGACCAGTTAAATGCCCCGCCCAGAATGGCTTCTTTTGAGAGAAACCCCGAGAAAAAAGGCAGTCCAGACAAGGCAGCGGCACAAACACTGTACCCCACAAAGGTTGTCGGCAAGGCTTTACGTAATCCGCCCATCTGCCGCATATCCTGCGTATGGACGGCGTGAATTATGGCACCTGCACTCAGAAATAGACCTGCTTTGAAAAAAGCATGAGTCAGGAGGTGAAACATGGCTCCTGCTACGTTATTAGTGCCCATTCCGGCAACCATCAGTCCTAATTGCGAGACGGTTGAAAAAGCCAGTACTTTCTTGATGTCCGTTTGAAAAACCGCCGAATAACCACCCCAAATTGTCGTTACGGTGCCAACTAGGGCAATGACAACCAAAGCATCGGGAGCGAGTAAAGGATGAATGCGTGCCAGTAGAAAAATGCCAGCCGCCACCATGGTAGCCGCATGGAGTAAGGCCGATACGGGCGTGGGGCCTTCCATCGCATCAGGTAGCCATGTCAGCAAGGGAAACTGCGCCGATTTACCTACGCAACCCATGAACAGACAAAGACCAAGGGCAGTTGGCGCAACAGTACCCGAACCAATGGTTGTCAATGCATCGAACTCAAGCGTATCGAAATAATAATACGTTAGAAAAATACCAATCAGGAAGCCTATATCACCAACACGATTCATCAGAAAGGCTTTTTTGGCAGCCTTCGATGCGGATGGGCGTTCGGCATAAAAGCCAATCAATAGATAGGAGGCTAAACCTACCAACTCCCAGAACGCATACATTACCAGCAAATTTCCCGCCAAAACAATGCCCAGCATGGCGCCTACGAACAATTGCAAATAGGAGAAATAGCGGGCTAACTTTGGCTCGTCGTGCAGATAAGAAATTGAATAAAGCTGTACTAACAAGGCCACAAAATGCACCAGAACGAGCATTAGAGCAGTCAATGCATCCAACCGGAAAGTGATTCCAAATGCTACGCCTGATATCATTGCCCAGTTAGCGTGAAGTGCTACTGGCTGTTCCGGCAGGTTAACAGCCAGTATGATCGACAACGCCAGACCCGTACTCGTCAGTAAGACGGCCAACCCTCCTGCCATTCGTCGACGAACTATCGTCAACACCAGAAACCCCACGAAGGGCAGTCCTAGCAAAACAGCCGCTAGCATTGAAAAAAGTGAGGAATCGTCGGAGGGCATTTAGAACCAGTCTGAACTAGGCGCAAATATCCCGATTCTAGCGTAGGGAAACAAACCACATTTATGCCGTTTTTAGCCAGCCGGTTACGCTCAGCCGTTCGCGGGTAGCGGGCAACACTTCATGTTCTAGGCGAGCACTCTCGAAACAGACCAATCGACCACCCAGTGGCGCAATGGTAATTTGCCGTTCGCCTGTCTTATCTAGGTTAGGAAGATAAAGTGCTAGTTGTCCGCCATCAGTCTCCTGCCAGTCAGTATTTAGGTAACAAATGACTGAAAGCTTACGGCGTGAATCGCTACGAAATTGGTCCAGATGGCGTTTATAGAACGTACCCGTCGGATATACAGCGTAGTGAAACTCGTAATCCCGCAAACCTAAATAACAGGTTTGGTTGACATAATCGACAAATTCATGGATTCGTTGCAGGAAAGTCAGTTCGGCGGATATAGTAGTAGCTTCATCCAACCACAAAATTTCGTCACCACGGATCGCATTTTCAACCACTACGTTCTGATTACCAATACCAGCCGCTCGAAACTGGCCCATTGCCCGACGGTCATGCAGACGCCTGGCTAAAGCAATTATTTCATCGGGTGTCAGAAAATTATCCATAATTCCATACCCATCGGCTAGAATTCCGTCAATGATGGGTTCAAAAAGTGGATTCATGGTAAAACTAAATTACTGTTTTAACTCGTTCAGTTCGTCCAACTGCGCCGTACGGAAGTGTCGATACACCTGCAAAACAATTGCCAGCGCCACTGCCGATTCCGCTGCGGCTACAACCATCACAAACAAAGCCAGCATTTGCCCTTGCAACCGATCTGGATCATATTGGCTGAACGCAACAAGGTTGACATTGACAGCGTTGAGCATTAATTCAACACCCATCAAGACAACAATCGCATGTCGTTTTAGCAAGACAACAGCTAGCCCAATGCTAAACAGAGCCGCGCCAACGAACAAAAAAAACTGACTATCAACGGCCTGCATGTCTGGACGATTTAAGTTGAAGAGAGGCCAAATAAGTAGCCCCCACCAGGGCGGCCAGCAAGAGGATTCCAGCAATTTCAAACGGCACTACGTATTCAGTCATCAGTTGTTTACCAATGGTATTCACTGTGCTTTGCCAGCCAACAGGTCGATCGAGCAGAATAAAGTTTGCCCGTATCAGCAAGGTGTATAAGGCAATAAATAAACAACCGGCAACCAATATGGCCACCACCCAGCTAGCCTGAGCGCCCGCTCTGTTTAGCGATGCAATTTTATTGGGTTGCTGGCTATTCGTGTTGGCCGGGAGCTCAGGTTTGTGGGTAAGCATAACGCCAAAAATCACCAGCACTAATACACCACCGACGTAAATCATTATCTGTGCAACAGCCAGAAAGTCGGCGCTTGCCAACACGAATAGCCCCGCTACACCGAGTAACGTCAGTAATAAAAAGAAAGCTGCGTAGAGTACGTTACGAGTAAACAGGACCGCCAGGGCGCCAAATAGTGCCAGGGCAGAAAACGTATAAAAAGCAAGTTGGAGCACTGATTTGTCTTTTTTAATTAGGCTGACGTATCGTCATCCGGTTTCGCTTTGGGTTTCATCGTTGGCCGAAAAGCGGGTTTCGTAGACTTTACAGGTTCATCAACCGGTGTCTCTGGCTGATTGCTGGCATTCTTCTCCGAAACTAACTTCGTTTCTTGCTCTGGGTTTACCACATCAGGTGGCTTTGGCGCAGCGGCTGGTTTCATCGTCGGCCGAAAAGCCACTGGTTTGGGTTTTGGCGCTTCGGACGTTGGCGACGTATCAGTTACAGCCTCCTCGGGTTTTATTACCGATGGTTTCATGGTCGGTCGAAAACCGGCTGGCTTTGGCCTTTCTGGAACCGATGGCGCATCCGATTCCGTTGCCGCCGGTTTCATTGTTGGTTTAAACGCCGGTTTAGGTTTTGGTACGTCATTCTCTACCGTAGTATTCGGCTGATCAGGCGTTTCGACAGGCGGCTTCATCGTCGGTCTGAAGCCCGTGGGTTTTACAGGTGGTTTGGGCGGACCCGGCTCTTGACTCAATTCAGAACCAGCGTTGGCTTCAGTTGTGGGAGTTTTTGGTGGATCAACCACATTCGGTTTCATGCTCGGCCGGAACGCTTTTGGTGGAGCGCTTGGCTTTGGCGTTACGGGCGGTGCTATTTCTTTTCCTGTTTGACCTTCAGCCGGTACGTCTGTTAACCGCGTTGTTGGCATTGGCGCAGGCTCAAAAACCGGATGCTTCGTTATTTCCAGACCACCCTGCGCAATATGTTGCATTTCCTCGGGTGTCGCATCCGTCAGCGGATGTTCTATAGCTGAACCTTCGGAGTTAGCCGGTTCTACAGGGAGTGTTTTTGCCGCAGGCTTAGCCGTTGGTCGAAACACAGGGCGGGGAGGATTAACTGCCGGTTCAACTGGCGTCTGAATGTCATTGCTTGGTTGAGCCGATTCGGGGCCTTTGGCCACTCCCTGTGCTTTCGCTGCGATCTTAGCAGCTTCTTTCTCCTGAAGGAATTGTTCGTACAAAGACCGCTTTTCATCAGCCTGCTCGGGCGTCAAATCCGAGAAATGGTAGGTCAACGCGCCTAACTCAAATTCGCTATAGTCGAATTTCTTATCCATCGTCAGGCATTCGGTCGGACAAACTACTGTGCAAAGGCCGCAATAGCAGCACTTGGCCATGTCAATGTCGAACGTAGCGGCATACAATCGAATCGGTGATCCATCAGAGGCACGACCTACTTCTTCAGTGGCTTTAATCGCATCAATGGTTATGCAGTCAACGGGGCAAACCTTAGCACATTTATCGCAAACAATGCAGTCATCAATCTGATTACGAAGTTGATAACGGCCATTATCGGGAATAGGCAGTTGCTCATGCGGATACTGAAGCGTAACCAAGCCGTTTTGCAGATCAAAATAATTTTCACTGGCCACTCCCTCCGGTGTTCGGCGCTTCGTTGCGTTTCGTATATGCCTTAGTGTCAGACTCAGCCCCTTAAGGGTTGTTCTGATTCCAGCTTGTATGTCTTGAAAATAGGACATTTTTAAAGAGTGAAAGGGCGAAAGGAATTACGCAAAAAACACTCTTTCGCTCCATCGCTAAATTTTGGGAAAACGATCCGGTTCAGCCTCGCTCATGATGGCATAGATCGTTTCAATTATATCATCAACGTTTGGTTTCGAAAAATAATCACCATCAGAGCCATAAGGTGTGCGGTGAGCTTTTGCGGATAATGTACGGGGCGCCGAATCCAGATAGTGATAAGCATTTTGCTTCTCAACAACTTGCTGCATCATGTAAGCTGACGCACCACCGGGGACATCTTCGTCGGCAAAAAGTACCCGATTCGTTTTTTTAATTGATTCAATAATACTGTGGTGAACGTCGAACGGTAACAACGTTTGTACATCAATCACTTCAATACTGATGCCCATCTGCGCCAGTTGGGCAGCCGCTTCCATAACAAGGCGGCACATAGAACCATACGTCACCACGGTAACATCGGAGCCGGAACGTAGTGTTTCCGGCACACCCAAAGGCAAATAGAATTCGGCGAGATTATCGGGCAATAACTCCTTCAGGCGGTATCCATTCAATGACTCTATCAGCAAGGCAGGATCGTCACCTTTGATAAGTGTATTGTAAAAACCAGCGGCCTGGGTCATGTTACGTGGCACTAGCACGTGTAATCCCCGCAAACTGCCGAGCATAGCTCCCATTGGTGAACCTGAATGCCAAATACCTTCTAAGCGATGGCCGCGTGTTCGAATAATGAGTGGCGCCTTTTGACCACCTTTTGTTCGGTAGAGCAGCGTTGCCAGATCGTCGGTTAGCGTCGCTAAGGTATAATAGACATAATCGAAGTACTGAATTTCGACAATGGGACGTAAACCGCGCATTGCCAAACCAATACCCTGCCCAATGATAGTAGTTTCCCGAATGCCAGTATCTGTAATACGTATTTCGCCGTATTTTTCTTGTAAACCCGCAAAGCCCTGGTTTACATCGCCAATTTTCCCTACGTCTTCACCCAGAGCCACCACACGGGGGTCGCGGGCAAACAGATTATCAAAATAGCGTTGAAGCAGTAGGTATCCATCAACTGCCACGCTTTCGTCAGTATATTGTGCCGGTACGCCCTCAATTAGCATAGGCGAATCGGGTGATTCACTATACAAATGTGAATTATAGCGATCGTTATTTTCGGCGTTTGTCCGATCCAGCCAAGCTTGCAACCGTTGACGAGCCGCACTCGTATCCGTTCGCATGATACGTAACGCCTTACGAACGGCCGCAACCGCATCACGACGTACAGGGGTAAAGGTTTTTCGTAATTCTTCCCGTACCGCCATCAGTTCGGCTGATTTAGCGTTATGACGGGCCGCTTGCTGGAGTAAGTTGATCGCTTCGTCAAAATCGCTTTTCATAGATTCCTGAAAGGCATTCCAGGCGTCAAGACGCGCTTTTTTGGCCGTCTGCTTTGCTTCTGCCTCAATGACTTCCAGTTCTTCGTTGGTAGCATAACCGTTTTCCAGAATCCACTGCCGAAAAATCCGGTTACAATCATGTTCAGCCTCCCAGTCTAGCCGTTCTTTCGACTTATAGCGCTCGTGTGAACCGGAAGATGAGTGGCCTTGAGGCTGGGTTAGCTCCTGTACATGAACTAGAACCGGAACGTGTTCAGTCCGACAAATATGAGCGGCTTGCTGATACGTTTCCAGTAGTGCTACGTAGTCCCAACCCTTTACAGTAAAAATTTCAAATCCTTTATCGTCGGCATCCCGTTGGAAACCAGCTAGGGCTTTCGAGATGCTACCCTTAACCGTCTGATATTCGACGGGTACTGATATGCCATAGCCATCATCCCAAACTGAGGTTAACAGTGGGACTTGCAACACGCCCGCAGCATTCATCGTCTCCCAAAACATACCCTGCGAGGTCGACGCGTCACCAATCGTAGCAAAAACTATCTCGTTACCATTACGTGAAAATTTAGTTAATTCGCTAAGATCAACATTTTCACGGAAGAGTTTTGAAGCATAGGCCAACCCAAGTGCGCGGGGAATCTGGCCAGCGGTAGGAGAAATATCACAAACAGAATTAAAGAGTTCGGTCTGATTACGCCATAATCCTTGCTCGTCGAGCCATCGCGTAGCATAGTGCCCATTCATCGACCGGCCTGCCGTATTAGGATCGGCCTCAATATCGGTGTGGGCATATAACTGGGCAAAAAACTCTGACCAGCGTAGTTCGCCTAAGGCCGCAACAAAGGTCTGGTCACGATAATAGCCTGATCGAAAATCACCCCTTTCAAATGCATGAGCCGCTGCCATTTGCGCCAATTCCTTGCCGTCGCCGAATATGCCGAACTTAGCACGCCCCCCCATTACATCGCGCCGACCTAACAAACTAACCTGTCGACTCTCGAAAGCCAGTCGGTAGTCCGATAGGATTTTTTCACGACTAAGAATATCAGTCGAGCGGAGTTGTTCGTTTGCTATCACAACAGAGCCACGGGTTGAAATCGTCTAACAATCTATTTATCGATGAAGTAGCTACCACTAGTTGCACCAGTGATTAAGCAAAAGTAAAAGTAAGGCAAAACAAGACAGCTTTCAAAAAAACGATTTTTTGAGTTTCTTTGTTAGGCAAATGGTAACTAATGCTTTTATTGGTACCTGGTTGCTCAGAATATGTGTATCACTTTTAGTATTTTAACAATCAAACCATAATTCCGTTTAGTCCGATGAAAAAGATTTTTTCACTTTTCGTAGCTTTATTTGTGTTTGTCGCAGTTGGCTACGCCCAGAAAGGGGTACTGAAATTTGCTAAGGAAACGCATGACTTCGGCAAAGTTGAACAAGGAAAGCCAGTAACGTTTGTATTTGAATTCAAGAATACAGGAACCGATCCGGTTATCATTAACGATGCACAAGCTTCCTGCGGTTGTACCAAGCCAAGTTTCTCGCGTGAGCCCGTACTTCCAGGCAAAACGGGTTCAATTTCGGCTACCTACAACGCTGCTTCGGCTGGCCAGTTCACCAAATCTGTTACGGTAACGAGCAATGCAGAAGGTGGTAGTTCGGTCCTCTATCTGAAGGGCGAAGTAGTTCCTCAGAAAGAAGCCGCAACGGCGGCTGCCCCAACTGGCGCACCTGCATCTAAAGACAAGAAAAAAACTTCACGCTAAGCTTTTGAAGGGTTAATAGTGTAGTTAAAAAAGGCATCTGGTTGTTTACCAGATGCCTTTTTTTTGTGCGTTTATTTCTATCATCATGCTTGGCAACCGATTGACAAACCCGGCATCCGTTCTTACGATATCGTTTCTTTATGGCCTGATTATCATCTAGTTTTATGGTGTCTTTTGACTTATTCTCTTCATGACTCCGCCCCAACGCCGGTAAATCTTTCTCCTGATAACACGGCATTTTTTCTGTTTTATTTCACCAGTTGTCGAGTTGCTTTTCCAGGTAACGTAGATAGCTCCTTTCTACCTAAACTATGTTTTTTATTGTCATTGGCATTTTGGCGCTTGTCGTCGGATTTGCCATTAATACGCCTGCGCTGACATTCTCGCGCTATTCCAGGCCAGCTAAAGTAGTTGGCGTAATTTTACTATTAATGGGCATTCTAACCTCTGGCGTGCGGCAAATAGACGCCGGTCAGGTGGGGGTTATATCGCTGTTTGGCAACGTTAGTGACCGAGCTTTAGGCTCTGGACTAAACTTTGTTAATCCGTTAGCTAATGTAACTGAGTTCGATATAAAAACGCAAAACTACACGATGTCGGCCTCTCATGACGAGGGTCAGCGGTCGGGCGACGATGCGATACGAGTCTTAACAGCTGATGGTCTGGAAGTTGTGATCGATTTAACGGTACTTTACCGGGTAGTATCTGACGATGCGCCTAGAATTTACAGAGAAATCGGCCCAGATTATATGGACAAGATTGTGCGTCCTATTACACGTACCCGCATTCGGGATAATGCAGTTTATTATGATGCCATCGCCTTATACTCAACTCGTCGTGATGAATTTCAAACTCGAATCTATAAAACCATTGAGGCTGACTTTCGAAAGCGGGGTTTACTGCTCGAGCAATTATTAATTCGAAATATTGACTTACCCGCATCCGTCAAAAAGACGATTGAATCAAAAATCAATGCCGAGCAGGATGCGCAAAAAATGCAGTTTGTGCTGCAAAAAGAACGCCAGGAAGCCGAACGGAAACGAGTAGAAGCCCAGGGCATAGCCGATTACCAGAAAATTTTATCTACAGGGCTAAGCGATAAGCAATTGCAATACGAACAGATTAAAGCCCAGCGTGAACTGGCAGCATCGCCTAACGCCAAAATCGTGATTATGGGCGGCCGCGGAAACGTACCATTAATTCTGAATGATAAGTAATGGCATGACTATCATGTGCTAACAATAGTCCATGTAGACAGAAATAGTCAATACAGGTTTTATTAAGCCATATCGGTTTGACAAAATCTGTTTTTCACTCATCCTTTTTCAACCTCGAATTTCGGGAACGTATTGGATTAGCAGACATCTTCGCGCTCACTTACTATTTAACGTGAAGTCAACGCCATTAGCCAGGCTTTGCAAGTTTCAGGCCAGGTAGTGAGTGAGCCAAATTTTGCCGTGCGCAATCCATAACCATGCCCACCAGTTGGATAGAGATGCATCTCAGCTGGAACGCCATTTTTTAAGCATGCCAGGTAATAATTGATGCTATTTTCAACGGGAACAGACTTATCATCCTCTGAATGAACGAGAAACGTAGGCGGTGTTTGATTAGTTACCTGTAACTCATTAGAGTAATAAGCTATTAGTTCAGGTGAATTTTTCAATGTACCCAATAAATTGTCGCGAGAGCCTGTATGCGCCTTTTCACCGAACGTCACTACAGGATAAAGCAGAATAGCAAAATTGGGTTTCGACTGTTCATTCGCTTTTGGGCCACGGTGATAGTGTGTGGCAAGCGTGGCGGCTAAATGTCCACCAGCGGAGAAACCCATCACGCCTATCTTATCAGATTTAATACCGTATCGAGCCGCATTCTGTCGAATTAAGACCATGCCTTGCATAGCGTCCATCAACGGGACTTCCTGCTGGTTCGTCATAATAGCTGGGTTTGGCAAACGATATTTTAATACAAAAGCAGCCACGCCCATGCGATTAAACCATTGTGCCACTTCTTCACCTTCGTGTCCTGAAGCCAGAAGGGCATAGCCGCCCCCAGGACAAATCATAACAGCCGCTCCGGTCGCTTTTTCCTTCGATGGCAAATAAGCCGTAATTGTAGGCACCGATACGTTACTGACACGTAATATGTCACCTCCTGTTTCTGACTTTTCGGTAATCTGCGCTCCAGCAATAGCATTTGGAATGGCCCCATCTGGCCAAAGCTTGATAACTTCCTGCGATAACGCGATTTGGGGTAGCACAATAGCAATAAAAATAGTAATGAACAAGAAGCGCATAATTTACTGACAAACGGAGAAACCGATACGTATTAAAACGGAAAAAGCCGACCAACCGGTCGGCTCTACTCATATTTCTACTTCTCCATCATCAGACGACATTTTTTCATTAGTACCACCGTGCAGTACATCAATAAGTTCTTTTACGCGATAAACGGTTGTATTGTATTTGTTCCCGAGGATAATAATAACATATTCATCTTTCGGACTAAACCAGAACATTGAATTATACCCTTTCCACCAACCAGAGTGATAGATATATTCGGGTTGATTGAGGTCGTTTAGCATCATTCGGAAGCCATATCCATAATTCTTAGCGCCCTTTCGTTCAAAGCTACGTGGCACAAATGCTTCAGCAAGGCTCTTTTTTTGCAAAAGACATTCTCCATTCAGGGCGCGATACCACCGAAATAGATCACCAGTAGTTGAATAAATTCCCTTATCGCCAACGACATCATCATAGTAATCCTTGGGAATTCGTCGATTCCATTGATAACCGGCCGTTCGGTGATGATTGATCGAATCATTTTTGGTTGTGGCGACGAATGTTTGATGCATTCCCAGAGGCTCAAAGATATTTTTGTGAATAAATGTCTCGTAACTCTGTCCAGTTGCTTTCTCAATTATTGAAGCCAACACCATGTAGTTTGTATTGCTGTAACTAAATCCTCGACCCGGAATGTTATAAGCTTTAGGCGTTGGTTTCACCGTGGCAAACCAGTGCATGATGGTTGCGTTGGATGGATAGGGCTTCTCTTTTTTATAGAAATTCACCTTCATACTATCGTCGAAGGCATATTGATAATTTGGTAAACCACTACGGTGACTTAACAATTCGCGAATGGTGATACCATGATATGGGAAATCTGGATAAAACTTTTGGATGGTATCTTCAAAAGATAACTTGCCCGCTTCAATTAGTTTTAGCGTACCAACAGCGGTAAATGTCTTTGACAGGGAGGCTAACTGAAACTTGGAGTCATCAACTAACGTATCACGTTGATTTCGCTCGAAATGCCCCAACCCAAAACAGTGTTTATAAAGAACCAGCCCTTTTTGAGCAACTAATACGTTGCCATTTAAGCCACTTCGCACCTTCTGGCGGAAAATCTCTTCGATCTGCCGAGTCTTTTCATCAGCATTGATTTGCCGACGAATTTTTGTTTGTTGATTGGCCGTCAGTGCCTGTTCGTCAGCACAATTACGCAATGCATTCGCCGAACGGTTCAAGTCGGTCTGGGAATTTGACCCACATGAGAAGCCTAACCCTATAACTACTAGTATACTAACCCAACTACAGGCTTTATTTATTCGCACCATCCTCACCCACGTATTTCACTTTTGATTTAATCAAACTTCCACAAAAATAAACATTGCTTAACAGCAACCAACTGATCAATGCGTTAAATAATGGGAAAGCTTTTTAATGGTCAGAAAGTGTATTTGCTCTGAGGAGAAACTGTTCAATAACTATATAAGACTTATTTACCACGTCCCTGTGCCATCACCCGAAGAGTCTGAGCGATAATCCACATATCAAAAAAGAATGAACGGCGTTTAGGATAGATCAGATCGTAGCGCAACCGTTGCACCATTTCTTCGACACTAGCCGCGTATCCATATTTGATTTGCCCGATGGAGGTAATACCTGGCTTCACTTCTAATAAAGAGCGGTACTCTGGAGCAATTTCAATAATCTGGTCAATAAAAAACTGCCTCTCCGGCCGTGGCCCTACTACCGACATATCCCCTTTTAGTACGTTATAAAATTGAGGTATTTCATCGAGTCGAGTTTGTCGCATAAATCGCCCCCACGGCGTAATACGGTTATCAAGCAGTCCACCCGATAAAACAGGGCCCGACTGTTCTGCATTCGTATACATACTTCGGAACTTGTATATTTTAAAAGGTTTACCACCTTGTCCAATACGTTCCTGAGCATAAAAGGTTGGACCAGCCGAAGTAAGCTTTGTTATTGCCGCCAGAAGGAAAAATATGGGCATACCCAAGCCAAGGGCCGCTACGGAAAACAGAATGTCAAATGACCGCTTGAAGATGTTTACCTGAAAATCTGACAATACTTGTGAAGAAAGGTTCAGCACTGGCAAAAAATCATGATATTCCACTGATGCCCCACGCGCCAGAAATCCTCTGAAGTCAACCAATATCTTTACCTGATAATTACCAGCTTCTGCGTGGTCAGCAATAACCTTTAGCCTGTCATTATCCATATACGTCAAACAACAGTAAATACAGTCTATACTTTCCTTTTCTACATAGCTTAACAATTCGTTATAAGTTCCCTTGATTAGTCCTACATTTTCGGGCGTGGGCTGATCAAAGTAGCCATGAAATCGGAAGCCCATTTCAGGATGTGTCTCATAGAAACTATGAATTGAAGCAGCCAATTTACCATAGCCTACAATAACATACCGCCGCGTGTTGTAACCCCGAGCTCTATATTCACGCAAAAAAACTAGTCCTGCTATGCGAAGAGCCGCCCCCAAGCTTAGAAATAGAGCGTACGTTATCACTAAATGCTCCCTGGAGTAATAATAGCCTCTGATAGCTACCCAATACATGGAAATAACTGCTATATGAATAGCAGTCAATAGCAACATTTTTTTTAGGAGATGGCCAGCTTTAAATAATTGTCGGGGGAAAACATAAGGTTTAAGTATCAAAACTTCAATCAGCCAGATCAGATTGAAGAGCAACCAAAGTGAGGTATAAGGCGGTGTTGAAACGCCCTCAATTGTCTGAAATTTAAGCAGATAAGCCCCTACAAAAGCTACATTTAGGCTCAGTGAATCAACAATTACATGAAGTGGAAAAAACAGTATAGAATAGCGATGCCTCATATCTGCCCGATTTACTTGTCTATGTCTATTGTTAGACAGACCCTAAACGCTAAAGTAGCGCATTCAAGATAATTAGTTTCACTAAGAGCCTAGAAATTAGACCGAAAAGTAATGATAAATCTTCGTTTATAAAAGCCGCTTCATCGGTTCTATAAAATCTCCAAGATGTTTGGTGATAGATTATATAGTTGCCTCTGAAAGAAAAAGATACTGCTATAGTTCACTTTGGATTGCCTTACAGCAAAGCACTCATTTAGCTTGATTTGCAGTCCACATTTTTCGTATGCTGATATATGTACCAACACTGTTTTGATAAAGTGTGCCAGAGTCAACAGCAATATTTCCTGTAAGCTGAAGTCCGCCTAAAACGTTTAAAGGAGCTACTACGCTAGCATAGCCAGAAAACTGTGTACGGATTGGAGAATATGGGGAGTTATATGTACCCAAGTTACGACTGTATGACAGTTTTATCTGATAAGCAATAGGCCCTGATAATGCACGGCCATGTAGAGGCAGACTACCTGCTAATCCCGTATGGAATACATAAACCCGATTATTTGATGTAAACGTACCATACGGATATTGATCCCTCGGCCCTAATGCAGGTGGAATAAACGGTGTACCAATTGTGTGTTGCCGATAAGCCCAACCATCCCGAAATTGCTGGTGATTAAAATAGTCATCCTTACCACGACGTTGAGGATCGTCAATTATAAATTCAGGACCGCCCTGATTTGTCGTGTTTAGAAATTCAAACAAAATGTCCCGAACAATCGCATTGGGGTCATTCCGACGTATTCGAACGCCATTCAGGCCATCAACAACATTAGTAAGTAAAAACAACGATCCATCATCATACACACTCTGCCGATATATGTAAAGCATATGCCTTACCAAGTCAATCTCAATAGCCACATCTACCGAACCGAGGTGATTACCAACTCGATTGGTCAAGTCAAAATAGTTATATTGTGAGGTATCAGTCTGTTTAGGATAAAGGGCAGACACTACATACCAGTAATTCTGCAAGCCTGATGGCAACTTACCATCAGCTTGAATAGTTGATGGCACATTGGCAGGGTCCGCTACCCTCCCCCCCCATACTACTTGATGATTTAGCCCACCGTAAGCTCTAACAACGTCTCGTGGCCGCCCTAATCGTAGATACAGCGACTTCTGATGCAGCATGGTATTATCAATGTAGCCATTTGCATCCAAATAGCCGTGCGCGAAGGTACCCTGAACGGCGAGCCAGCCTTTCGTGAACCCAATTGGCATGAAAGTTGGGATCGAAAGTTGAATTTTAGGGACAGGCATTGCATTACCTGACCAAGCATATGAGCCTGTAGATAATACAGAGTCAGCCAGGCCAAATTTCTCGCGTCTACGGCCAATGTAAAGCTCCCACATGCCCCGTCGAACTTTCACATAGGCTTCAGGAAGTAGTACGTTGTGTTCATAAGATAGCCCGTTCTGAGTGCCATTGACAACTGCATTAAACCCGTAACCGACATCAAATTTAGAGTCTCGCCACCGGCCATTATTGTACCGATTGGTGTCATAAGCGCTATATAAACCTGCTCGAAACGTCGCCACAGGTGATCTATTCGGAACGATACCATACTGATTAGCTCTCAGCCAGAACGGTGTTTCAGTTGATGAAGACAGATAAGTACCAACTTCGGCGAAGTATTGAGTAGGTTTACGAATAGGCTGAGCTTGTAAATAAGAAGAAGCAACTATAAAAATAATAAATACATATAAGAAACCTGACTTTGAGCAAGTATGCATTGAATGTCGGGTAGAGTGAGAAGAACTATTTCACAATAATAATACCTTCATTTAATCTTTATCACTAAGTCACTTATCTTTTTAAAATATACTTACATAAAAGATAGCTAAAAGAAATGACCCATGCTATTTAGCATTGGTCATTTCGAGGTATATATTAATTACATTTATTTCTTTACAATTCGACTGGCAGCTTTCTGCTGGTTAGCTTCTAGAATAGGAATATACACGCCCGAAGATATAAACTGTGGTTTCCATTCTACCTTGTGGTGCCCTGCAGACTGGTTTTCGTCCTGCAGCAACTGACCTACAATTTTACCCTGCGTATCCGTAATCCATAGATTTACTTTGCCGTCAGCCGGTAAATAGTAATCTATCGTAGTAGAATGTTCAAAGGGGTTTGGGAAGGCCGCAAGCTGTAGGCGAGTATCACCTTCTTTACCGATATAAACTGGCTTAATATTAGCACTGAACGTACTACCTGTACGAGCTTCAAATCCTGGCAACAACGTAATTGAGCCTCCCGCTCTATATTCTACTATTGTCGAAGCACTTACTATATTAGCAGCGTCTATAGTTGTTACAGCCTGTTCAAGATAGTGACCTGCTTTTTCGTAGCTTATCTGAACACGTAACGATTGTTGGGGCGTCTGTCCTACGCTAATCAGCGTTATACAGCACCCTAGTATTACTAGTAGGAGTCGCATCTTATTTACGAGATTTAGCATTCAGTTTGTTGATGCGTTGCTCCAATTTATTGCTTTTTTGCGTCAGTGCATCGTTCTGCTTTTTTAGAGCAATGACGTATAAAGTCAACTCTTCCACTTTTTCGAGTAGTTTCGCCTGCATTTTCCCAACATCTACTCCTTCTTTAACAACTTCTTCGGCTGATAACACACCAGGCAGGTGTTTTTCACGATTGATGTAGTTTTCTACTTCACTTAAGCTCCGGAGTTGGTAGCTTGGATCAAACACCTTATCACTCCAATCATTAGTACTCTTCACCGCCACTTTCACTTTTTCGGTCAGAATCCCATCCGCGACGTAGAGACGGTAACCTGCCGGGGTCTTACTAACGCCTGGACCAATTACTACTCCACCAGCATTTATATTCTGTAAGTTTTCTCCATTTGTTTGCCACAAACTTTCCGTCTCAGCACCCACACGACCTGAACCGTTAATACTGCCTAGAACAACATCACCCTGACTGTTAACTGTTAAAAACTTAGTCTGATTAAGGGCTGTTGCTGTAGTTCCTAAATTAGTTAATCGTAGCCCTGAAACACCAGATGCGCCTGAGACGACTTCCAACTTGGTAGCTGGAGCTGTTGTACCAATACCGACATTAAGATTGTTACCAAGAATTAATGCATTTGATATAGTAACCTCCGCATTATAACCGATTGCCACTGAATTATTGATATCGCTGGCAGATTTTGGGGCAGAAGCACCAACACCAATAAATGTGTTATTTGAGCCAGTAGTTATATTATAACCAGCGTATCGTCCAATATTGGTATTATTGTTGCCAATAGTGTTGTTGTTCCCTGCGCCATCACCAATAGCAGTATTCCCTAATCCAGTCGTTGTCGAAACTCCAGCAACATTACCCATATACAAATTATAGCTGCCTGTTGTATTACTATTTCCCGCACTCTGTCCTAAAAATAGATTACCTATACCGGTAGTATTATTAGTTCCTGCAGCAAAGCCCAAAAATACATTATAACTACCAGACTGATTATTCTTACCTGCACTATGACCTATAAACGTATTGGATTGGCCAGTATTAATAATACCCGTGTAGGCTCCGAGGAACGTGTTTTGTGGAGCTGTACCATTTGATGAGCCGGACAGTGCCCCTATAAAAGTATTTTCATACCCACTGGTATTTCCTCCCCCAGCATCTGCACCAGCGAATGTATTATTATTACCCTGCTGGTTTGTATACCCAGCTCCCGAGCCAAAAAAAGCATTGTGATGACCACTAGTATTAAAATAGCCAGATCGGTCGCCAGTAAACACATTATTGTATCCACTGGAATTTGTGAAACCACTTGATGCCCCTAGAAATGTATTATTGCTTCCACCCGAGTTACTATATCCTGAACTAAAGCCTAAAAAAGAATTTTGCTGCCCAGATGAGTTCTGATTTCCAGAGGATGCCCCCAAGAAAACATTTTGCGTACCTGACATATTCAACGTACCCGTACCTCGGCCAATAAATAGATTGCTAGCCCCACTCATATTCATATTACCCGCTCCTACACCAATAACTGTATTATCGGAACCAGGCGTAGATGAAGGCGTCGTGGCAACGTAGTTTGTCTGGGCCCAACCAGTTGTATATGTTAGAACCCACAATATCAAAAGAACGTATATATTATTTTTCATATGATAAAACATTTGCTCAAAAAAAAGTAACCGTTGAAATACAATAATGAGTAAATATATTATCTATATTTAGTAATTACCATATTAATAAATTAGAATTTTATTGAAAGCCCTCTAAAGTTCAATCTTCATTGGTGGTAGCCTAAGTAAGCCATGACTTCGAACACCTCCCTGATCTCCTTAACCAATAAATACGTTTTTGCCAGTT
The DNA here is from genome assembly GCF_900112365.1 of Spirosoma endophyticum. GTDB lineage: Bacteria > Bacteroidota > Bacteroidia > Cytophagales > Spirosomataceae > Spirosoma > Spirosoma endophyticum. The sequence goes on from NZ_FOLQ01000005.1 coordinate 384,216, forward strand.
TAGAGAACTCACTCACATTGGACTCCTACTAGGAATGGCGCTCGATAGCTATTGTCTTACTGAAGTCTAAGCTATATAAAGTAGTCGAAAAGTGCAAAATACCCAGTAGGTTTATATTTCTTGCACTCGCCACTACTTCACTTAAGATAAACACCAAAGACAATTTATCAATCTATTCATATGAGTTGACAGGACACAGGGGATAATCGCTCAGCGTGGATTATTGCATATAAGTTCAGAAAGCATATTTTCAAAGCGGGACAAGATATCCTTTTTACTCAAGTTTTTCTCGGCATATTTACGAGCATTAAAGCGATAATAGTCCAATTTTGAGGAATTTAAAGCTTTAAGAATTGTGTTAGCGAGTTCCTCACTCTCCTCTGGTTCAACAACCCAACCTAACTGATTATCAACAATAACACTACTGAGTGATGAAATTCTTTTAGCAGAAACAATAGCTACCCCTCCTACAGCTAGTATATTTACTAACTTAGAGGGCATAACTAAATCAGATGTAGCTCGTTTTTGAATTACCAGATGTATATCTGCCATAGACAACATCCGAGGTAGATCTGCGTAAAGAACAGGCGGCAAGAAACGTATATTTTTCAATCCCTTATCTTCCGCTTGCTGTACTAATTTTTTTCTAGCAACTCCTTCACCCACAATTACAAGTATTATATTAGCATATTGAATCAGATAGTTAGCAACCTCAATCAGAATCTCCAAGCCCTGTTTCTCACCTATATTACCTGAGTAAAGCACAATTTTATCGGTTGTACTGAATCCTAGTTCCGATCGAAGTGATTCTTGAATAGACAAGGGAGCAAATGTATCTATATCCACCCAATTTTCATTCATACGATATCGCTTTATTGGCGTTCCTTTAGAGAGAATATTACGTTTCATACCTTCGCTTATGCTCGATACAAAGTCAGAGTTACGTAATAAGTATTGTTCTATTCCAGCTAAGAAGTTTAGTAAGCGTTTGTTTTTAATTAGCCCTAGATTTCTGGCTGTATCAACTTGTAAGTCCTGAATATGGAATACGAATGGGGACCGCTTAAGTCGGCTAAATATGTACGGCATTAAACCGGCTTGAAGCGGTGGACAGACACCAATCAAAACATCATAGCGCTTAAATAGTAATCTTGACAAATGAATTAAAGAACTTAAAGCAAATGATAACTCATGCAGGATTCGGTTTTTACTAGTAACCCGTTTAGGTATGTATAATGGAGTGCGATACACTGTCAAGTTCCCTACTTTCTCTGTAAACCAACCTTTACCTTGGTATTCAGCCCTAGTTTTCCACTCCGGATAATATGGATAAGCCGTAATCACATCTACATAGTGCCCATGGTCAGCAAGCCACTGAGCTAATTCCCCATTAAAACGCCCAGATCCGGCAACCTCTGGAGAATAGCTAATACTATACAGTAAAATATGCATGAAGTAAAGTCAAGTCAAGCTATATTAAGAATCTGTTTTAGCAAACCCAAAGCTAGCAACATGCGCCCAATTAGTTTTCTGCCTAATGATTGAGGACTTTTAAGAGTCATTTCTGTAGGACTAGCGTTATTGTTATGACGACGAAAACCAGACAATTTTTCAGGTATAAACATCACCCGAAAAAGGGAATTAGCCAATAACCCTAGCCAAACGTCTTGATAAATTAGATACTTGGTTGCCCGATGTGTTTCTTTAGGGAAAGGTAAGGCCCGTTTAAGTACAGAACGGCGAAAAGCCATGCAATTTCCTAAATAAGTATTTTTCAGAAAATTTTTTAAAATGCCAGGACCAGAGTGAAAGGTTTCGAAAAACGATTTTCCAAACGCTTTGCCAGCTTCGTCAATAAAATCACAATCACTCACAACCAAATCATAATCTTGCAGATATACTAACATTGTTTCTATCTTACTCGGAAACCAAATATCATCTTGATCCGACAAAAAAATTATGTCACCTGTGGCATAACGCAACGCATTTTCAAAATTACAGACTGGGGAACGTTGATCAGGATTAGTTAATATTAAAATACGTGAATCTGCTACTTGTCGAATTTGAGTTAATGTATCATCAGTAGAGGAATCATCTGAAATAATTAACTCATCAGCAGGTAGCGACTGAGCTAATATTGAAACTAATTGCTCTCGAATAAATCGACCTCCATTATAGGTGGCTATGCAAACACTAATACGAGTCATTCCAATACCTACTGGTTAATTAACTTTAAAAATTAGTCATTTAAAACTTAATAAGACAATAAAGAAGCTGGATATTCTAACAATTTTCGTAGAAAAAAGAATGTTTTCAAAATCACCTAAAGATTTGAAGTGATTTTTTGAAGTAAATCACACAAATACTTTACCACGCATAATCATTAGAATAACAAGAATTACAAACATGTAAAATAACTCTTCTAGTTTTTAACGGATATATTTAAATGTTGCTGGTACTTCTCGAAGACAAATGTTCGAATCTTGCTTATGAATTTTTCTTCATCAAACGTTTCCGCATGTTTACGAATAAAACTGGGATTGAAGTACTGTTCGAATACTTCATACTGTTTTATCGCATTGATTAAATCATCAACTGTTTGATGTGAAAAAAAAACTCCTGTTGAATAGGATGGATCATTTCTAACAGGAATCTGAGTTGCTAAAACCCCCCCTGCACCATAAGCTATGACAGGACGGCCCGCAGCATTAGCTTCTAAAGGTGTGATCCCATAGTCCTCATGTTGTGGAAAAATAAATGCCCTACAACCAGCATATACATCCGCTAATTCTTGAGCCGACAAGCCACTCATAAAGATTATATTCTGATTCGCACGACTCTTAATTTCATTTGCTTGTACACCTTTACCAACAATTACCAGGGGATAACCCAATTGATTAAATGCCTCTACTACCAAATCTACTTTTTTATAATATTCTAATCGAGAAACAACTAGAAAGTAACCTTTGGGCTTCTCAGAAACGTAAAATTTTTTCGTATTAACAGGCGGATAGATAACTTCAATAGGTTTATTAATTTGATAAAAAGTGTTAATGCGTTGCGCAGTTTCTTCCGTATTAGCTATATAATAGTCTGGACGCTGTGCTGCTTTAAAATCAATAGACCGCATTATTTTAACCGCGCTATCAAAAATCAATCGTTTAAAACCTGTAGACCGAACGTATTGAGCGTAGGAGGTGGGATCCCAAGCCAACCGAAATGGTGTATGACAATAATTAATAACTAGTGCTGAAGGATTCAATTTAATATATTTACCACAATGAGTCGATGATATAAGAACAACGTCAAACTTGGTTAAATCATGAGCTTGCATTGCCCAAATACCCATTGGAAAAAACAAATTCTTCATTGTATCATCTGTCTTGGCAATATATTGTAGCCAAGTCGTTCGAATGTCACAATCTCGAAATTCCGAAAATGTCAATTTAGGCTGATAACACTGCGTATAAATGGGCGCCGTTGGAAAAGCTTTATGGAAACATAAAGCTACTTGCTCAGCTCCTGCCCGACACATTAATCCATCTTGTACTAAAGCAATTTCCATAATAAAAACATAATTTTGCGCTCAAGTAATTCAATCAGAATCAATGACGCAATTAAGCAACTTGATCTTACGGAGCCAATACTTTGAAAATAATTAGTATATAATATAGACACTATTAAATGCTTATCTAAGCAATTATAGAATGTTAAACTGTATTTATAATAGAAATAAATCTAGTTATTATTGAGGGCCAACTAAACTCTTTAGCTCTGGCTTTGCCAAGCTCAATCAAGTTTAATCTTATTTTTTCATCAGACATCACCAAATCTATGCCTTTACTTATACTCTCTGTGTCAAAAGGGTCTATATAATGTGCAGCATTGCCACACACTTCAGGCATGCTCGCTACTGATGAAGCTACTACAGGACATTCACAAGCCATTGCTTCAAGTGGTGGCAACCCAAAACCTTCGTAAATAGAAGGAAATACTAATAAAGTCGCTAAGTTATATATCAAAGGCAAATCATTCACGGAAACATAACCAGTGAAATGCACATGGGACCTTAAAAGTTTATTTTGCTCAATTAACTTATATACTTCCTTGTCTCCAGTAATAAAACCTTCTTTTTTACCCACTATAACTAAACGTAATTCTGGATGATCTCTAACTATCTTTAAAAACGCTTCTAATAATTTTGTCAAATTTTTATTAGGTTTAACGTTACCTACGAATAATACAAACTTGTCTGGTAAGTGAAGTTTTTGAGCTGCTACAATCTTAGTATTATTACTTAAAACTTTAATAAATCTGTCAGCATCAATACCAACATATAGAACACTAATCTTGTCTGCTCTAGAATTAGTAAATTTAATAATTTCACTTTTTGAAAATTCTGAGTCGGTCAACACCATTTCAGAGAGTCTAACAGCGCTATTTAACAAAACTTTAGCATACAAAACCTTGAATACATTTAAAGTTTTACTGTATGCTAAATGATAGGTATCGTGTATAGTCACAATTCTTTTTTTCGCTAGTATGGGTAATAAAGGTATATTGTAATGCGGTGACCAGAATATATCGCACATTGGAATCAAAAACGGCAAGTAGAATTGTTCTTTAAGAGAATAAATTGGTAAATTCACGTCGATTACTTTGTAAATAGCATTTTTATCAAACTTAGTTTCTATATCTTTTTTAATCCCTATTAATATAATGTTATAATTTTTTTCAGAAATTAAGCCTCTAACTAAATACTCAATATATACACCTATACCCGAATTATTAAGCATGCGAACATCAATAACTATTGTTTTCTGTGTCATGATTACTGTTTAATAATGTACACTCACTTATATATTTAGTTTGTTTTCCTACTACGCAGCCAATTAATGCTAAAATTACTCTTTTTTACTTTCCATTTTACCTTACTGCGTAATATAAAGTTCACAAAGAAATACACAGGCAAAGTAAAAAAACATGTAAGAAAAGCGCAGAAGACGCCAAAAGTTAACTCCATTGGAATTGCACTAAGGTGATTAGCAATACAAGCTGTTAAAACAAAAGAAAAGGCAGAAGAGAACTGCTTATTAAAGAAGTTATATCTGGAGTAGGCATAAATAGTACCGACAAAAGCACTATAAATGAATGCCCCATAATATCCAAAATATATCTGTCCCTCTATATAATAGGGAGTATTAGGGCCAGCAACAATAGCGTTATAGTTATTAATAATGTTCCTTATCATAACATTTCCATTAGCTTCTATACCTGGTACAATCCTCAAAAAGGATAAAATTCCATTAAATAAATAAGCAGGATAATCCCAAAAATGATACTGGGCGAAATACTGCTCGTTAACTGGTTGATAAAAATAAAGCGTTGAATCTGCACCCATCAATAATCTTGTAACATAATTTATAAGTGATTCTTCTAAACCCCCAACCTCTTTTCTATATATGAGAAAAGGAAGAGACGCTGCAAGAAGAAGAACAATAGGAGTAATGAATCTTATAATCAATCTAATTTTATTATTCTGCTTAAATAGAGGTTGATTAGTTATAAATCCAATTATAACTGCAATGTATATCAAAGCCCCCTTAGCTCCAGATAGAGAGCTTAAAAATATAACAATTATTAATAATACAACATCACTATACTTTGGTTTAGAAAATAACAGAAAAATCAGTCCAGTAAATAAAAAACTACCTACCCCTATATTAATCTGCGTTAGAATTGCAAAGCCAATCTCCGGGTTTTCGACTTTAGCTCTACTAGGATCATCAGCTAAAAGTGCGAATCCAGTAGTGTAAAATAGTGCCATATTTGCGAAAAAATATAACGCTAAAAGTAAATATAGAATTATTCTAAAAATATAATAATCAGGAAAGGACGACGATAAAATCGTCGGCGTTGTCTTACTAACTTGGAACTTGTAACTTGTTAAAGCAAAACCTAAAAAAAAGAAGGAATGACACAAAAAAAAATGTACCGCAAACTCACCTTGCGTTACTCCTAAAGTGTTAACGACTAATACGCTAGAAAAGGATAATGTGAAGACGTATATAAAAAGCGGGTCCAGCAAAGAATATATATACCTTTTAAAAAAAAGCAAATAAATACCAAAGAAAAGAGCTGCTTGGGTAAAAATTAGAGAAAAATCATCAATATCTATAACATATCTCATAACTATTCATTTGAAAGACGTTAAAATCTTAATAAGTATCTAATAGTTAATTCAAATTATTAAATTTATTAAAAAATAAATGCTGGACATTTTTCGGTTAAGAATATCAAATCGAAAATAGAATGAATAAAATTCGAATCTTTTAAATAGGTTTTACAAAAATAAAATATATAATGGAAATATTTATCATAATGATTAATAATTTACTGTTTATTAAAAGACAATCTCACGACCGGCTTACTTTATAAAAACTAGCGATTTAAATAATTAACACTGATATCCATCCAAAAACAAATTGAAGCAAACTTAAAAAAAATAATTTTAGAAACTAAAGAATAAAAAGAAACCGACTTCCTTAGATTTAATATTTGGCAAAGCATAGTTTAACAATTGTGAAAATACGTTTAAACTGTCCTCTAAAAATTCGGTTTGCTATCGTAGCCAAAAGCCCTAATCTAACAATAAAATTTGTAAAAAGACCATTATATTTAGATGCATATAACAATTTGCTTCGCACACTATAATAATCGGACATTTCGCTTTTCTGTTTTTTTTTATAATTAGCATTCACGCTTGCGCCAACTTTATGATAAATAATAGCGTTTTTAGTGTAACTTATACCCCATCCTTTTTTCCTTCCCCGAGCACACCAATCAAGTTCTTCATAGTAAAAAAAGTAATCCTCTGCTAAAAGGCCTACTTCATAAACAAATTCAGGCTTTACGAGCATACATGCACCACTTATGTAATCAAGCCGTTCACTGCTTTTAATATGTTCTGTATTTACTGGCAGACCATCACCCACTTGTCTTATGAAGCCCAATAATTCATTATAAATGCCTCCCCCTAAACATTGAATTATATTTGGCTCATTGTAATACAATAACTTTCCGCCTACAATACCTATCTTATCAGACGCTTGATATTGCTGATGGCATTTCACTAACTCATTTAACGAATTAGCTGTAACTAATGTATCATTGTTAAGTAACCAATAATACTCTGCATCTCCCTGCGCTTTTGCGTAACTCAGGCCCAAATTATTACCTGCGCTAAAACCTCTATTCGATTTAGCCTTTATAATTGTTAAATCCCATTGAATTGATAACTTATTTAATAACTCCGGATCATCCTCATTGAATAAATGATATTGAATTGGTTTCTGAGCAAATGGTTTAGCCAAAGTATCAAGTAATTGATTATGTTCTTCTATTATTGCTTTACCTGTTGCCCAATTTTGTATAATATCAATAGAATTATCAGGAGAGCAATTATCTATTAGTATAATATGATAGTTGAGGTACGATATTTTGAACACACTCTCCAAACAAGAGATAGTATCAAATGCACCACAATAATTGAGTATAATTATATATACCTTAGGCATGTTACATCTTAAAAGTTCTTTTACCTAAATTAGCTTTCCACCCATCGTGAAGCCCTTTTATAAATAGAAGCAATCGAACTTTCTTCTTGTTCTCTAAAAAAATGATTTTAAAGAAGTCTTTCAATATTTCTTTAAAAAATATATACTTTGTCTCTAGGCTTACCAATTCATATTTTTTTATAGAGAAAATACCATTTCTAGTTTTATAATAAATCCGTAAGGGGTTATGCGACCCCCAATAAATTGGCAATCTATAACCTAAAATCTTTACCTGTTTTTGCTTTCCTAATTTATGGTCAAGCTGAATACTATTTATTTCTGTAATAGTATAACCATATTTCTTTAAACGAAAGCAATATTCATGATCTACAGAGTCAATAAATAATTCGTTCATAAAATGACCGCATTCTTTATAAGCTGATAAGTTCAACAAATTACCTGACGTTATGGTATATGGCACTATTCTTACCGTATTATCAAAAAGCTGAGGATTACATTGGCTAGCAATTATACCAAGTTTTTCAATACCGTGTTGATTTACATAAGCCAACATTTTTTGAATGCCATCAGAGGGAAAGTATGTATCATCATCCATAGTTAATAGAAATTGATATCCGAATCTTATAGCCATATTTGCAGCCTGGTTCAACGCATAGGCTACACCCAAGTTACTGCCATTATAAATATAAGTTATATTGGAAATCATCTTTATTTTTTCAACTAGCTCATAATTTACCTTTTCCGAGTTGTCAATTACAAAAAGATGATTTATCTGGTCTATATAACTATGTATATTTTTAATTACTTGCATATTAGAGTTGTACAGTATAACTGATCCAGCAATGCTATATTTATCAAATGCCATGGTAGAAACTTATACAAATGAAAGCATAGGTCAGTGAGGAAAAAAAAGATATACTGGAAAATTAAATCCCGTCTTGCACATTTTTTAAGTTAGGTTTAATCCTCTCCATTTTTAGAACCTTTCGTAATTTAGCTATTAATTTTCCTCTTGTATGCATATACGGATAATATAGTTTAAGTGAAATGCTAAGTACAAAATTGATGAAGGAATTTTTCAAATAAATTCTTCTTATGTTATTAGCATCAGTAATTCCAGCTTTAACTCCAACTCCAGCACTAGAGCTATATCCTTCTGTAGAAAAAATAGAGATTATGTATGGAATGAATAATGAAGGCTGCTTCTGTGAGTAAATTCTCAGAGTCAATTCATAATCAGCAGCACTTTTAAACTTTTGATTATAACGAAAATCATCAAATAATCTCTTATGATAAAATGCACTTTGATGATGTAGTCTATTTTCGAACAAGCATCTTATGCCAATATGAGAACGAAAAATTGCACCGTTATCAAGTAAAACATTACCATATACAACTGCCAAGTTAGGTTGAAGGTAAGGAGCTATTTTAGCAAACACATCAGTAGGCAGTATATCATCTGCACCTAAAAAAAAAAGCCAATCACCTTTCGCTTTATCTATTCCTTTATTCATAGCATCGAAAATTCCTTTATCTGGTTCACTGATCCATCCAGCAAGCTGGCTTTCATATTTTCGTATTATATCAATCGACCCATCTGTACTTCCTCCATCAATAATCCAATAATCAAATAAATCTTTATCCTGACTAAGAACACTTTTAAGCGTGAATTCTAATGTCGAGCCGGCATTAAATACAACTGTAATAACAGAGATGAGTGGGTTATTCATAGATTAATTTTAATATTCAATCCAAGAGCAATTTCTTAAAGCTTTTAAGACTCAATTTGAATCTTCTACTAATCAAATAATTGTTTTATAGAGATTAAGAGTTTCGACAACAGTACGGTTCCAAGAGAAATTATTTAATTGCTCGCGTCCTTTTTTTATTAACATCTGACGAAGTTGGCCTTCATTTAACAAACGCTCGATAGCATTTGATATTGAATCAGGTAATATAGGATCAATATATAAGGCGGCATTACCCGCAACTTCAGGTAGTGAACTTAGATTACTAATAATACAAGGGCAGTTGCAAGCAAATGCTTCTAGTACTGGAATTCCGAACCCCTCATACAAAGTCGGAAATATAAACGCTGTTGCCTGTTGATAAAGTTTTTGCAACAACTTGTCACCGTTAACTGGCAGTTGTGATACTAACTCATTAACACCAACTGAATGTATCATGCTATTCTCCTCATTAGTAAAAGGTCCTCCACCAGCGCATAACAATTTCAATTTATATTTCTTTAATATTGGATGAACTGCATAAAGTAAGCCTTTGAAATTTTTATATCGTTCTCGGCGCCCCACAAATAAAAGGTATGGCTCAGGGGCTATTTTTTCGGTTACTTCTGCTGCTAAAGGCTTTAGCGAGTTACCTAGGTATATTACCTCTATTTTAGTAGGGTCGACATTTAATAAATTTACTATATCAGTTTTGGTACTCTCCGAAATAGCAATAATTCGGTCTGCTCGATCGGCCAAAGTCTGTTTATACTTCGTAAGTACACCATCATCTGACAACTCAGGAAATTGACCAGAGAATTTCTCATGAATCATGTCCAGAAATGTAACTACTAAGGGACGCTTCTTCAGATGGGGGATAAAATAGGGATCGTAATACGTAGCATGAAAAACATCATATTGTTTTATATGTAATTTGGCAATTGAAAATAAATGGTTCACTTCTCGGATGAACTTTTGCTTACCAGGGACATTATGCTCAGCCAGAAAAGGTTTTACTTTTACACCACTTTCTTGTATATGAATATTGTTAGAAAATAGCAAAGAAACGTAAGCGTTATCATTCTCCGTTTTATTTATGCCAGCAATTAATTCAGAAAAATAACGCGATATACCACCATAATTCTGTTCGGTAAATGTTTGATGGTCAAAAAAAATATCCATATTTTTTACTGAATTATTTATTTGATAAGTTCCCCAGTAAAAAACTTTCTTTCAATCGATTTTGAACAAATGAAAAATCTTTTTCTAATAAAGTTTGATGCTTGTCCATGATCTTATTGTACCAATGGCCCCAACGCGGATGTGTGATGGCTTTGAACAATCTATTATTTATTTTTTTTTTACTAAAAAGGTGGACATTCTGGTCATTCCAATTATAGTTCAGACTAAATCGATCAGCAAGTGCTTGCAAAGATGCACGACTGTATAAAGATATGTGTTGTCCCGTTTCAGGCGTAAAATACCACCATGATTCAGGGCTAACATCTTTAGTTGGTTGTACAGTAGTAGAGAACAAAACTGTATCACTAAATGTAAGTATTTTTTCTAATTCTACTACTGGATCAACTAAGTGCTCAAATACTTCAAAAGCAGTCAAAAGTTCGGCAGTAAATGGTGGTACGTCTGTTACATCGAATAATTGAGCATACAAATTATCACAATAAATATCCTGTCGATAAAAATTGTATCCGCGATCACGCATCATACGTACCAACATACCATAACCTCCCCCATAGTCTATGAATTGAGCATCAGGATTGAACCATTTATTTATTACAGCTTTCACGACTGGAACAATAAATTCATTACGTGTAATCAGACCAATATCCAGTTTTGTTATAGCATTTGCATAAGCTTCAGAGAGCCAATAAGGATCTTCAGTTTGTATAAATTGACATGTTGAGCACTTGTAATACTTAATATTATATTTGCCTAACACTTCAACAGACAAATAATAAGCGCTATTTGATAAACATATCTTACATTTCATAATTTAACAAAAAAAGGATAAGATTAAATATAGCTTTTATAACCGATGAAGTAATTCTTTATCGATCTAAGTTTGTTCCACCAAGATGATGGGGCATAAAATCTAGCAAGTGCATAATGGACAGCCTCTTTGTTGAGTGTTATCGCCTTAGGGAAAATAATTCGTTTAGTTTCAAGTGGTATCGTTCCCAGATTTGCAAACTCTGAATTGCTTAACGTATGCGTTGCAGACTCTCCAAAACCAATATTTGAGATAAGATTTTGGTTAGGTATAATAGATAGTCCTTTATTTTTCCAGATAGCAAATACCCACTGATAGTCCCAAGTATCTATGTTACCCGAATAAGTCCCATAAAAGGCGGTTTGCCAGTATGATACTGAAGGTGAATAAGTTATTACGTTTTTAATCTCTTCAGATCGCATAAATTCAGGATAACTATTCATATTAACATCATAGTGCTGCCAAGCTCGGCGCCAAGTAGCCCATCCCCAAATATGAGGTATATTAGAGAAAAAAAATGTTTCTCCTCCCCACTTATGGCCCCCATATAAGTTAGCACCACCAATGTGCATAACTTTATGTTCATGAGTATATTTATGCAATAGGATTCGGCAAAACTCAAAAAATGTCAAATCAGGTAAACAATCATCTTCCAAAATAATCCCAGCTTCAACTTGCTCAAAAAACCAAGTGATCGCTGAGCTCACGGCCTTTTTACAGCCCAAATTTTCTGTTCGATATAACGTCTTTATTGCACATGGCCAATCGACACGATTTTCTATATCACGACACGCTAAAACTGCTTCATTATCAGTAGGGTGATTGAGCCGGGGCCCATCAACAGCTAAATAGAGTGTTGACGGCCTAGCTTCTCGTATACGTTCAAACACTTGCAGTGCTAAAGTTGGACGATTAAACATGACCAATAAGACCGGGACATCAAATGATGTATTTATCTCCATTGATTACTAATTAAACATAATTACTACTTGTGATCAAGGTACTGTTCAATTCCACCAATAGGCGTTTTGGGTTGCTTATCACTTGCGGGTGATAAACTAACTTGCCGTGTAAGGAATAACGAGGTAACCGTGGTATAGCCATTTATTGGGTTGAAACCCGCCATATCCACTTCAATTAAGTCGGTACCACGTAAAAAAGCTGTAGCTTCAATGAACCAGTCAGCGTTATCTAGGATTATAAAACCAGTATTAGAAAGCAGAGGTCTTGCACTAATAATGCAATCATATCTATGGCTACCATCCACTATAATAACATCAAAAGACGTTGAGAACTGGTGAATTGCTTTTACATAGTCTTCTTTGTTGTCAACTAACAAGTAGGTAACATTGGATGGTAACTTAGGCTTAATTTGGGCATACCAAGCTGGATCATCTTCAATAGCGACCACATGTTTGCTACGACTGGCCCAAAATAATGTTGAATTGCCAGATCCATACTCAAATATCGTTTTTTGGCTAAAGTCAAGTTGCTGAAGGTATTCAATCAGCGGGTAAGAATACCAAGGAATTGGTTGTCCATTCTTATCCATACTTTGCCACAATTTGGCACTTTTATAATGTCCATATTCACGACTAAGTATCTTATAATTATTATATGACACCTGTGATGCATAAGGCAATAATTTGAAAAATAACTTTTTTAACATAATCATATGGTTTTGTAGTGAAATGCAAACTTTAATTATACTTATACAATTAAAATTAGTATTATATTTTAAAGTATTTGACGCAGGCGACTAATCAGGAAACGGGGAACAAATAATAATGCGTTAGATTGAAGTTCAAAAACTTCTTTAGTTCTACTATAGAGCCCATTTGTCAAATATGCTGCACAAAGCTGCGCCAATAATGTCGCAACTGATGCTCCGATAGCACCATAGAGTGGAATAAGAAAAAGATTTAATCCAGCATTTACAACAGCCCCCATAATAGTACGTCCTAGAAGAAAACGTTGCATGTTCTCAACTATAAACCAATTATTAGTACCGACCGCAATAAATACAAATAGACCAGTCCAGATATGAATACTCAAAATAGGGCCAACTCCTTCGTATTCTGGTCCGTACAACATTGACGTAATACCATTTGCTAATATAGAAAATACAATGCCGATAGTAATACCGCATACAGCTAGAATATTCAACAGCTTTTGATAACGATTAAGATAGCCATTGTAGTCATGAGCACGCAGTGCAATAATGCTTGGATAAAACGACATTGTAATAGCGCCAGCCACAAAATACCAAACTTCTGATAAACGCAATGCCGCACTATAACGACCTAACTCATGGCTATCTGCTAAGTATTTAAGCATAAGTTGATCGATACGCATATAAATAAAAATGAAAAACTCAGCCAACATTAATGGCCAAGCAAGTTGTATCAACCTTTGAACAATAGCTTTGTCGAATAAAAAACTAAAAATCGAATGGCCATGCTGGGTCAAATAAATCCAGTAAATCGTCAGATAGCTAATTAAAATATCACAAATTGATATAGCAATAAAAAAGCTTAAATGATAATGTGCAGTCAAACCATATATCCGAACAGCTGTAGTTAAACTAAAAGAAATAACTTTTGGAATAATGGAATAGTGGATCTTTTGTATACTCTGGAAGTAAACGTCTACGGCGTCGAAACATTGAACGATTAAGCCAAGCGAAGATATTGAAATTAATAAAATTAGTTGCTGATTCGATGCATGAATAATATTACATGCTATTAAGATCAGAAAAAACGAAATTAATCCCGATAAAAATTTGAGGCTCACAGTTGTTCTGACAAGTCTATCTACAGCCTCAACATTTTGAATAGGTATTTCACTAACTAAAATATTGTTTACGCCTAATGATGCTAAAGGAGCTAAAATCAATGGAAATACATTTACATAATTTAATAACCCGTATTCACTAGGGCCTAAGTAACGTGCAAGCCATATTCCAACTATCATACCGGTTGCCATTCGAAATATTTTATCGAAAAATAGCCACCCTACATTAACGAGAGATTTACTAAATGGAATTATTGTCCGAAAGTGCGTTACACTTAGCGAGCTACTTAACACTTTCTTCATGTAATAACTAAACAGTTTGATTCATATACGCCTTTACCATAAGTCGAGCTACATCCGAGACATTGCTGCTGGCAGACCAACCTAATTGCTTATGTGCTTTTGTCGGATTGGCATGTCCTTCTGCAATATCAGTTGGCCGAAATAGTACAGGGTCTATTCGAATATGATTTTGCCAGTCAAGTTCGACAGACTCAAATACAATGCGTATAAAATCACGCAACTTATACGTCTGACCTGTTGCGATCACATAATCATCAACTTGTTTTTGCTGAAGCATAAGCCACATAGCTTCTACATACTCAGGGGCCCAGCCCCAGTCTCGAGCTATGTCTATATTACCCAATGTTAATACTTCATAGCTACCCTTTGCAATTCGGCAGGCAGCAGCCACGATTTTTTGTGTTACAAACCGCTCAGGTCTCAATGGCGACTCGTGATTAAAAAGAATTCCTGTACTAGCATGTAACTGGTACGCTTCCCGATAATTAGCTACTTGCCAAAATGCGGCTGCTTTAGCTACTCCGTAAGGGCTACGAGGGCGAAAAGGAGTATTTTCATCAGCTGCCAAGCTACCTACATCGCCAAAGCATTCACTAGATCCAGCGTTATAAAATTTGATAGGAAGGTTGCTGAAACGAATAGCTTCCAATAGATTTAGTGTTCCTACGCTAATACTTTCAAGCGTTTCAACTGGTTGCTCAAAAGATAAGCCAACTGAACTCTGACCGGCCAGGTTATATACCTCATCTGGCTTAATTTTAAGCAACGTTTGTAAAACACTCCTGAAATCATTAATATTAATCGATACAGTTTGAACGTCATTACGAATTCCTAATCGTGCTAAATTAGTAAAGGAAGTCATTTGCGCATCACGCGACCCCCCAAAAACCTGATAGCCTTTTGTTAGCAGTAATTTAGACAAATAACTGCCATCCTGGCCTGATATGCCACAAATCAAGGCTGTTTTCATATAAACTTCCAATTTCGGATAAATAGTATACCACACGTAATAATTGCGCTTACTATTGCAAAGCCAAGTATAATATAAGTACGTTTTGGTCCGCTTTTATAGATAGGTACAATAGGAGGCTCTAATATTTTGAATGTTGGCGTATCCTCCTCAACTTTAATTTTGGCCTGCTCTAATTGTCTGGCTAAATCATTGTAGACCGATTGTTCGAGCAGATAATTAGACTGGAGTCGTTGCTCATTTATTTTAGCGGTATTTAAATAGACGTTTACATTACGATCCCGGTAATTAGACAACGCAAATTCTGCATTTTCATACCGTCGTTTCACATCGCTTACTTGCTTTGTCAGAAAATTGACACGCCTACGTGCTTTATCGGTACGATAAGCAATAATATAGTCAGTCAAATATTTCAGCGATAAGTTAGCTACCATAGCCGCCACAACAGGATCAGGCTCAGTAGCAACAACCGTAATTACACCTGTTTTCTTGTCAAACGTCGAAGATACACTCCCTTGTACCGCTTTAATTAAATTATACTGCCCCTTTGTTACTTTAATTGCTTGGCCAATATTTTTTGAGACTAACTTACCTTTATCGGTATTACTTCCGTCATCATTAATAATAAATATACTTTTTATTTTATCAAGGATGCTGCTTGAACTAGTCCGATTAATGTATTCTTCTAAAGTCATGGTAGTATCTAATTCCTTAGACTGCACCTGCTGCTTTAATATGACCATAGCAAACGGAACGCTTTGAAGAACATTTGGGTATAAATCAGGACGAGCATCAAGTGTGCTGACGTTATCTATCCCAAGGCCAGAAAAACTAGACAAAGAACCAAATCCCCCTGCCCCTCTGCCCTGTACTTCTGGCATAATAGTTACCTCTACCTTAAATATATTAGGTTGAGAAAAAGCATATACTGCACCAACTATAAGCCCAATCACACCTCCAATCAATATTTTTCGGAAATTACTTTTAAAAAACAGTACAATATCACTTAGCCGAACTTCTATTTCGGCTTCATCACTAGATTTTCGGAGTTTTTCTTCTATAACATCCATTTTTACTTTACATGAACAGTAGATTTATAATTAGTAGATTACGCCTGTTAATTACGCAATACGTTAGTGAGTGCAAAAGCCAGTGTTGCAAGTAGCGAAAGAATAGAAATTCGTTCGCCAGTTGATAGTCTGCTTCTTACGTCGAATGGCTTAAACGGAACGATAACTGTTGAGCCTGGTTCTATTTCAGGCCACGTTTTGAAAAAAAGAAATTTATGTGTTCGTTTTTTGTGCCCGTTTGGGTAGATAACATACGTTTTCTTCTCTACTGCATTCTCAGTAAAACCGCCAGCATCGCTCACGTAATCATCAAATGAGTAACTGGCTTTATAACTAACTAAGGCAGGGTTTAGAACAGCACCTTGGATTGATACAACCTCTGGTCGACGTGGAATAAACAGTGTATCATTGGGGCTAAGTAAAAGATTATCGTCTGTATTTGGATTCTCGATTACCTTACTTATATCCGTGCCAACATTTAAGCCATCCCGTTTAAACTGCGCTGCAGCTAAATAGGCTTGAGGTTTCAATCCACCAGCGCGCTTAATCAAATCAGCAATCCGTTCTCGGGGCCTGAAAATAGCGTAACTACCAGGTTGCATTACCTGCCCACCTATATATACTTGTTGTTGAGGTTCATAAGTAGGTGACGTACGAACATAAACAATATCGAAAGGCTGTAAAGCAAATGGGACTTTTGATTTTGCGGGATCATTACCAATTTCTTGAGCACTAATCTGCAAATCTCGATCGATAGAAAACCTATGAATTTCTAAAGCCGGGGTATTGGCATCCAACGAGTCCTGGCGAATACGTCTGGCCACTTCGATTAAACTTGGTTTAGCGCCTTCCCGAAAACCGCCGGCATTAGCCACTAGATCGGCTATGCTCATGTTGCTAACGAAAGGAATAGCCGATGGCTCATTAACCGCCCCTTCAACATTAATAAAGTACTCTTCACGCAAATCCCGAATCGATAAAATTGTAAGAACGTCCTGCTTCATCAAGGGGATGTCAGCAATTTCGCCCTTCATCAATTTACCTAAATCAAATGATATATTCTCTTTATCTAAATTAGGCAATTCACGAACGATCATCGCCCGATTTTTAAAAGCATCATTACGTAGTCCTTCAGCCCGTTGAATGAGCTGACGAACAGTTTCTGTCCCAGGTTCTATAGCAAAATCGCCGGGTCGCATGATGGCACCACCAATTTGAACCCGATTTTCGTAGCGCTCGAGAATTTTACCAACAAAGTAAGTATCCCCCGATTGAGGCACAAAATCAGCCATTTGGGCTTCAGTAATTGTCTTTATCTGACGTTCACGGTCTGTATTACGGCGAACGGTTATACTAGCTCGGTAGGCATCATCAGCAAAGCCGCCCGCGAAGCTCAACATTGTCTTTACCGTTTCGCCTGGTAGCATTTCAAAAATAGCTGGTCGGCGCACTTGTCCTGTTAATTCGACGTGTGTCTGATAATCAGCAACGCGGATAACGTCCTGATCCATTAATCGAATATTATCCCGCTGATCAGCCCGAAGAATATAATCATACAGATCAATGGTACGAACCACATGATTACCCCGAATGACATTAATTTTACGAAATGAACCTGTCGCTGGATTTGGTCCACCAGCCAAATACAAAGCGTTAAAGGCTGATCCTAATGATGAAATCGTATAAGTTCCTGGCCGCACCACCTCACCAACTATAGTAACTTTAATACTCCGAATATTAGCAAGGGTCACATTTACGAACGTATTGCTGCCAGGAACCCCTAAGCCCTGATATCCACTTTTTCGTAACCGGTCTACGATACGTGCTTGAGCTTGTTCAATTGTAAGACCACTAACAAAAATGGGAGGCAGATTCTGAATTTTAACGGTTCCTTCTGGCGCAACTTTAAGCTTCAAATTGTCAGACGATGCCCCCGAAATATCGATCCCAATTTCGTCATCAGGGCCTACGATATAGTTACGGGGTGTCGCAATACGGAGATTTGGCTCGAAAGACAGACTAGCATTGGCAAACAGGGAGGCCCCGAATACGGCTAATCCGCCATTTGCGTCCCGCCGAGTAGTTGTAGGCAGAGAATCCGTGGCGTTGCGGGTAGAAACATCCGAGGGTAACGTACGAGCGTTACTGGAAGAAGTCGTGACCCTATCTTTCGACTGCGCGGCACCTTTTGTCTGAATCTCGGCATTACGTCGGCGCAGAATAGCAATGTCTGCTTGAGTGAATCCCTGCGACATAGCCGCTATTTCTATCTGTGATTCAGTAAGTCCCCGACTTTGTGCCTGCCGGTAGAAGTCCAGTACCTGTTCGTCACTCATCAAATTGGCTCGCGAACCAGCCTGTTGAGCGGCTGCCCAATTCATTCCTATCAGCGTAAATAGCAGGAGAATAAATGAGAATTGATAATTTCGGCAGATAGAATATGACAATTTGTCCTTAGTAAGCATGAACACTGGCTATTGGGCCAAAAATTGAATTACAAAAGTAATAGATTCCCTTGAAAACGTTGTTGCACTGTTGCAAAGTATATACTGCAACACCACCCTTACCTTGTAGTACCGTTGTAATGCACTAAATTTGCAGAAAAATAATCGGTAGTTGCTGGTAATTAGATGCATCAATAGGTGAAAAGTAACGATTACTGACCGATTACTAATGAATAAAACGAAATGATTAACTTAATAGCTAAATTTTTCGGCACCAAATCACAACGGGACATTAAAGAACTACTCCCTTATGTTGAGAAGGTAAATACCGAATTTGTCCAGTTAAAAGAGCTTTCAAATGACGAACTACGTCGGGTCTCGGCCGAGCTTAAAGCCCAGATTGCCGCTGAGTTAGCCGATATTGACAACCAACTTTCTGAGCTCAAAGAACAGGCTGGCAATCCTGATGTAGACGTTAACGAGAAAGAGCAGATCTTTAATCAGATTGACAAACTCGAAGCCGATCGCAACACCGAACTGGAGCGCGTCTTACTCGACATCTTACCCCGTGCTTTTGCTGTTGTTAAGGAAACTGCCCGCCGGTTTACTGAAAATGAGCAATTGACCGTAACCGCTACCGACTTTGACCGTGAGATTGCCAGTCGTAAGAAAAACGTTGTTATCGATGGCAATCAGGCGCACTGGGCAAATACCTGGGATGCCGCTGGAACACCAATAAAATGGGACATGGTGCACTATAACGTCCAGATTATTGGTGGTGTGGTGCTTCATCAGGGCAAAATTGCGGAGATGGCAACTGGCGAAGGTAAAACACTTGTTGCTACGTTCCCTGCATTTCTGAATGGTCTTGCGGGGCGGGGTGTCCATATTGTGACGGTCAACGATTACCTGGCTAAACGTGACTCGGAATGGATGGCGCCTTTGTTTGAGTTTCATAGCCTGCGAGTGGATTGCATTGACAAACACCAGCCAAACTCTGAGCAACGTAAGCATGCCTATCTGGCCGATATTACGTATGGCACAAACAATGAATTTGGCTTCGACTACCTGCGCGACAACATGGCCCGTGAAACGGGTGAGCTAGTACAGCGTAAGCACCACTACGCTATGGTGGATGAGGTTGACTCTGTCTTAATTGATGATGCTCGTACCCCACTCATTATCAGTGGCCCTGTACCTCGTGGCGATGAGCAGGACTATATTGAGCTGAAACCCCGTGTCGCTCGCGTCGTTGAAGCCCAGCGTAAATTAGTTTACGATTTTTTGAACGATGCTAAAAAGAAAATAGCATCTGGCGATGAAAAAGAAGGGGGCTTGTCGTTGTTTCGGGCATACCGTGGTTTACCGAAACATAAGCCACTCATTAAATTTCTGAGCGAAACCGGGAACAAAGCGCTGCTGCAAAAGACCGAGTCAATCTATCTGGCTGAGAACCAGAAACTCATGCCGGAGGCCGATGCTCCCTTATATTTCACGATTGACGAGCGCCATAATGGCATCGATCTGACGGAGAAAGGGATTGATTACATCACAGGCTCAGGTGAAGATCCTAACTTCTTTATTCTCCCTGATCTTTCTATTGACCTCAACGCAGTTGATAAAGACGCTGATTTCTCGGAACAGGAGAAAATTCTTCATAAAGAAGCCGTTATTCGGGACTACGCGGTCAAAACGCAGCGTATCAATACGGTCAACCAGTTACTGAAAGCCTATACACTCTTTGAGAAAGACACTGAGTACGTTATCATGGACGGAAAAGTGAAGATCGTGGATGAGCAGACAGGCCGAATTATGGAAGGGCGTCGCTGGTCGGATGGGTTGCACCAGGCTGTTGAAGCGAAGGAAAACGTAAAAGTTGAGGACGCTACACAGACCTATGCAACTGTTACGCTCCAGAACTACTTCCGCATGTATCACAAGCGGGCCGGTATGACCGGTACCGCCGAGACGGAAGCATCAGAATTCTGGCAGATTTACAAAATGGACGTGGTCGTCATTCCGACCAACCGGGCCATTAGCCGGGCTGATGAGGAAGACAAAGTATATCGGTCGGTTCGGGAGAAATACAATGCCGTAGTCGAAGAGATTACCAGTCTGGTTGAGAAAGGACGGCCCGTGCTTGTTGGTACAACTTCGGTCGAGAACTCCGAATTATTGAGTCGATTGTTAACGCTACGGAAACTTCCTCACCAAGTCTTAAATGCCAAATACCACCAGCGTGAAGCTGAAATCGTAGCATCGGCCGGTTTGCCAGGCAACGTTACGATTGCGACCAACATGGCCGGTCGTGGTACAGATATTAAACTGACACCTGAATCCCGGAGTGCTGGAGGCTTGGCCATTATCGGCACCGAGCGTCACGAATCGCGTCGGGTTGACCGGCAGTTACGTGGTCGGGCGGGTCGTCAAGGTGACCCCGGTACGTCGCAATTTTTTGTATCGCTCGAAGATAGTCTCATGCGTTTATTCGGTTCCGACCGGATTGCAAAAGTAATGGACCGTATGGGGCTTGAAGAAGGCGAGGTTATTCAGCATTCGATGATTACGAAGTCCATCGAACGGGCCCAGAAAAAAGTTGAAGAAAACAACTTCGGCATTCGGAAGCGGTTGCTGGAATACGATGACGTAATGAATTATCAGCGCGAGGCTATTTACAAACGTCGTCGAAATGCGCTGTTTGGCGATCGGTTACCGCTGGACATTGCCAACACGATGTACGACGTAGTGGAAGAAACCGTCAATAATGCGGAGGGGAATTACGAGGAAATAAAACTCCAGCTCCTAACGACTCTTGGCGTCACTCCGAATTTATCGAACGATGAGTTTAACCGCTTGAAAAAGCCGGATCAGATTCGACGCCTGTATGACGAAGCCGAAGTGCAATACCAAGCGAAGAACCAAGCTATCGCTGAGAAAGCGTTACCCATTCTAACGCAAGTCATGAATGAGCAGGGCCATCAGATCAAAAATATTGTTGTGCCTTTCTCTGATGGTATTCATGAATTGACGGTTGTTTCTGACTTGCAAAAAGCTGTTAGTTCGGGAGCTCGCGAGATCGTAACTGAAATGGAGAAGGCCGTAACCCTGTCGGTAATTGACCAGGAGTGGAAAGAACATCTCCGCGAAATGGACGACCTGAAACAGTCGGTACAGAATGCTGTCTTCGAGCAGAAAGATCCCTTGTTGGTTTATAAATTTGAGTCGGTTGAGTTATTCAAACGGTTCCTCAACAAAGTAAACTTCGACACGATCAGTTTCCTGACGAAAGCCGACATTCCAGCGCAGGAACCAGAAGAAGTACAGCAGGAGATTCGTCAGGCCCCCGCACAGCATCGGCCGCAGCCACAACCAAAGCTGCACACGAACATGGAGGACTTTGATGACGATCACCTCGCTACCGGTCCTGAAGAATACGCCCGTAGAATGGCTGAAAATAATGCAATGGGCGCGGGTGCTCCACCAATGCCACCACGTCAGCCTGCACGGGTGGCCAAAATGGATCGCAATGCCAAAGTAAGTGTACAATATGCCGATGGCTCTGTCAAGCGCGACGTTAAATTCAAGACGGTTGAAAATGACGTAGTAAGCGGCAAAGCGATGCTTATTGAATAAAGAGTCACACGAAGCTCATATAAACGCCCTCTGGAACATATGTTCTGAGGGCGTTTTTTTTTGATCGCAACAACGGGAGGTACAGACACTTTTAGACAAGCCAAATCGTTATAAAACAGCATGAATAAGGTCATTTTTTCTCTGTTTTTATTCGGATTATTTTCCTTCGCACCACCAGCCGCCCCCATTCTGTTACGAACAGAACGGTTGGCTTTTACACCCAAAGAATTCTACATTGCCACCGTCACAGATCAGCGTTCCGAGAAGGGCCCTATTGCCCGACTGGCTGTAACGTTAAATCAACCTACCCAAATGGTTGATTTAGAAAAAGGAGTAGCCGCTAGTTTTCAGGAGTTTATCA
The DNA here is from genome assembly GCF_900112365.1 of Spirosoma endophyticum. Taxonomy (GTDB): domain Bacteria; phylum Bacteroidota; class Bacteroidia; order Cytophagales; family Spirosomataceae; genus Spirosoma; species Spirosoma endophyticum. Next base: position 407,105 of record NZ_FOLQ01000005.1, read on the forward strand.
ATCAGGGGTTGAAGCAAAACAAGGGGTTACGTCCCATTGCGATGCGCATTCGACAATGTCGAGTCAATGAAACCGCTGCTGGAAACCGGGTGTCAGGCCAATTTGCGTTTGCCGTTACGTTCGAGTTATTGGGAAAAGACGATTCGGGAGACGAAACCAGTACCCGTTTGACTGACTATCGAGGTAGTGCGAATTACACACGAGCACTCGGCCAGACGGCCGTTATTGAGCAAACTATTCGGCAGGCATTGGTTGCTTCGCTACGTAGTTTAAATGAGTACATGAATCGCGAGAGTGGCCAGAACGAGAAACTGGCGAAGGCACTCAGGGTTAACTTTATTGACGATACCAGAATTACCAACGACGATACGGTTCATTACAATCCTGACCGAAAACTGACCTGGTCTGACTTTCGGGCAGAACCTCGCAAGGGCAGTCACTACGCGGCCGAAGTATTCACCAGTTTTGCGTATGAAGGAAAAAGTACGGTTAAAGACGGAGTCATAAATCTTAATCTGACGGCCAAAGCCTACATGCTAAAAAACTCCTCGTGGGGGCGCGCCGATGCCCGAAATGCATATGCACTGAATCATGAACAAAGACACTTCGATATTGTAAAAATTATTATTGAGCGCTTTAAGCGTAAAATTCAGGCCGACAGCCTGACGCTGGAAGACTACAATAGCATTGTCCAATACCAGTTTATTGAGACGTATCGGGAAATGAACCGAATGCAGAACCAATATGACGACGAGACCAATCATAGTTTGAATCAGGCGGTCCAGGAACGCTGGAATCAAAAAATTGATGCAGAACTACGCGGCTTTGGCGTGATAAAATGAGTCAAAGAGATAAGAAAGTCCGCGTTCTGCACATTAGTACTGCCCACCAGCCGCAGGACCCGCGTATTGTATTCAAACAATGTCAGACACTTGCTGAGTCGTTGTATGACGTATTCTGCGCCTTACCAAATGCAGACCCGGCTGTTGCGTCTGGTATTCATTTTATCCGGCTGCCTTATTTTCAGCGTGTTATCTGGCGAACGTTGCTTACCTGCCCGCTTATTTTGCTACGTTGTTTGTGGTTACGACCAGGCATTATCCACATATACGTACCGGAATTCATACCGTTTGCGTTTGTTTTTCAACTTTTTGGCGCGCAGGTAATCTATGAAGTGCAAGAAAATTTGTACAAGAAAATTCACCTGAAAAGCTTTAACAAAGGGTATATACTGGAAAAAGCATTTCGGTGGTTTGATGCTCTCGCCCGACGGCATTTTTATCTCATCTTTACTGAACATGGCTATTTAGATACGTATACCTCACTGGCTAAACCACATGCAGTCATTTACAATTACCCCTTGCTATCTTTTCTGGAACCGTTTCGACAACCTTATCAACCAAATTCAGCGCAGCCATCATTTTTTTATATTGGCTGGCTGAGTTTCGAGCGAGCATTCGATACGTTAGTAGCAGGCTTGGTGAAGCTAAAGCTAACATATCCCGATTTCGTTGTGCATCTGTTTGGTCGACAAACGTTTACAAAATCGGATCTGATTAATTTGCCAAATTTTACGGATATACGTAATAACCTGCGCTTTTACGGTTATGCAGACCAACGTAGCGCCTTTCCTTATGCAGCCCGGGCAACTGCCGGTATGGCGCTACTTAAGCCAGTCGGAGATTACCCCGACTCCTATACGACTAAATTATTCGAATATATGGCTTTAGGCCTGCCCGTTATTACATCCGACTTTCCGCTTTATAAGGACGTAGTAGAGCGGCATCATTGCGGCTTCTGTGTTTCTCCTTATGACCCCAACCAAATTGCCGATGCGCTAACCTATTTAATCGAACATCCAGAGGAAGCCCGCACTATGGGACAACGGGGACGTGATGCTGTCGAAACCATTTATAACTGGACAAGTGAATCAAAAAAACTACTTAACTATTATGATCTTGTTCTTTCACAAGGGCATAATAGTACTTAAACAAGATATATTCAACATATTGTAGCATTGTTCTAATGTTCAATACCACGTTTTCCCGGAAGGATTTAACTTTAGGTGCTAATTGGGATTATACCTATGTTAGCGCTACTTTTTTGGCCTGATGTACATACATGCAGTAAGCCATTACCTACCAACGGAGGTAGTTGGCAACGAATATTTTACCCAACTCAACGGTTTATCCAGCGAGTGGATTATTGAGCGCACTGGAATTGTAGAGCGACGCAAAGCCGCCCCCGGTGAAAATACAAATACCATGACGGTTGACGTGGTTCAACGACTCATGGACAAAACAGATTTGACCACGGTTGATCTGATTGTAGGTGCTACATATACCCCTTATGACACCATCGTTTCGCTTGCCCACGAGGCACAGCACCACCTTGGTATTGCTGACATTCCGGTTGTGTCGATCTCGACTGCCTGTTCGTCTTTCATAAATGCAATTGAGGTAGTAGAAGGCTACTTCGCGCTGAATAAAGCCAGTCGGGCTTTAGTCATTGTGTCGGAACACAACACCGTTTACAACAACGAGCAGGACAAAGTATCCGGGCATTTGTGGGGTGATGGAGCAGCCGCTCTGCTCATTACCAAAGAACGGCAAAGCGAAGGTGATTTTAATATCGTTGCCTTACTGACTGGCGGGGCAGCCCATACTGCAAAAGCCACTACGGCGGTTATGATGAAACCCATGGAAGGAGGTGTTACGATGCCTTTCGGTCGTGACGTATTCATTAACGCCTGCCAATACATGCCTAAAGCCAGCTTACAAATTCTTGAACGCTGTGGCCTGACACTTGCCGATGTTGATTACATTCTCCCTCACCAGGCTAATCTGCGGATATCCCGGAACGTAATGAATACGCTCAGTTTACCGGAAGAAAAGTTAATCTCCAACATTCAGCGGTACGGCAATACGGGTTGTGCCGGCTGTGCTATTGCCCTATCAGAGCGGTGGGATACATTTAAGAAAGGCGAACGTATCGTTATCACCGTATTTGGTGGTGGTTATTCCTACGGGGCTATGCTGGTGGAAGTATAGAAATAGTCGTAAGTCAGTAGCCTCCAGCGTCAGTTACTAGAAACTATTGACTTACGACTTATGACTTTACTGGGCTTCTGCCCGCCAGACGTTGTTCTTCCCATTGATATCCGGGAGTTTTTGATCCGGGTCAACGACGACGGTCTTCAGGGGTGACGTTGAATTGTATTTGAACGTCCAGGTTCCACCCCGCTGCCAAACCTCTATCGGCAAATTCATTCGCCCTTTCTTACCGTTCGTCTCAGTCACTTCAATCGTGACAGGCATAGCCATTTTTTCGAGATTTTCAATAGAGATCAGGGACCCTTTATCAGCTGCACCGTCAACGTACTTCACTTCTTTGACGCTCTGGTCCAGTTTCCAGGTTTCGTAGAAGTAGCCACGCCAGAACCAGCCTAAATCTTCACCGGCACCATCTTCAATGCTGCGGAAGAAATCGTAGGGGGTCGGGTGTTTGAACGCCCAGCGGCTAACGTAATTTTTGAAGGCAAAATCGAAGCGATCAGCACCAAGAATAACGTCACGTAGTAGTTTTAAGCCCATGCCCGGTTTGTAATAGGCCAAAATACCGAGCGCTCTGGGCTGCTGCACATCGGGAATGGTCATGATTGGCTCAGCGGGATAGAACAGGGCTGGTGCCAGGTCATGCATTGTGCCGCGTTCCCGATTGTACTCACCTTTGTTGAAGTTAGCTGTCGACAACGTATTGATGAACGTATTGAAACCCTCATCCATCCACGGAAATTTCCGCTCATTGTTTCCCACAATCATTGGGAACCAGTTATGGCCGAATTCATGATCTGTTACGCCCCAAAGCGCATCTTTCTTGTCTTTGTGATCGCAGAAGATAATACCGGGATATTCCATACCACCCACAATACCTGCTACGTTGGTCGCGACAGGATAACTGAATTCGTAAAGATATTTAGAGTAAAATTCAACGCAACCCTTAACGTACTCGGTCGATCGGTTCCATGAATCGTTTGTGGCACTTTCAGCCGGATAAACCGATTGCGCCAACGCAGGTTTCCCGCTTGGCAAATTCATTTTGGCCGCATCCCAAACAAATCCACGGGACGATGCCCAGGCAACATCGCGGGTATTCAGGCATCGGAATTTCCAGGTCAGCGTACCCGATTTTTTCGGACGTGTATTGGCATCCGAAACTTCCTCTTTACTACGTATAATTACCGTCTGATCGCTTTTTCGAGCCTGATCCAGACGTTTCATCTGCTCAGCAGTCAGCACCTCATTTGGATTAAGCAATTCTCCCGAACCCACTACAATGTGATCCCAGGGAGCAGTGACGCTGTATTCATAATCGCCATAGTCGAGGTAGAACTCGCCCGCTCCCAAATAAGGCAATACGTTCCAGCCTTCAATATCGTCGTACACACACATGCGGGGATACCATTGAGCAATCTCGTAAATGATGCCATCACGACGCTTCAGTTGCCCCATGCGGTCTGAACCATATTCCGGAATTTTGAAGGAATACGCCACTTTCACTTTTACTATATCGCCGTTGGGCTTCACGGGTTCGGCTAAACGAACCTGCATGCGCGTATCGGTAACTTCGTAAGGCGTCGTTGTGAATTTACCCTTCCCCTGTTCAACCGTAACGCTGGTGATGGAAAGCCCCCCCGAGAAACCCTGATTACCAAAGCGGCCACCACTAATGGGCGTCGTTTTGGCTGCTCGGGACGTATCGCTGAACGCGTTCTGGTCTAGTTGCAGCCACAGATAGGACAGTGTTTCGGGTGAGTTATTTTTATACGTAATTGTTACTTCGCCGGTAATGGTGTTCTGCTGATCGTCGAGCGTAACATTAATCTGATAATCAGAACGATTTTGCCAGTAACGTGGACCGGGAGCACCGCTGCCGGTACGGTAGTCATTACCAGGCTGCATGTTAAACAGCGGATGAAACAGCGCCAGAGGATCGTATTTAGATGTTGCAGAAGTGGACGATGTTCCAGTTTGGGCAAAGGACGCTAAACTTAACATCCACAATCCTGCCCAGAAAGCAATTTTTTTCATGAATTGTCAAATACAAAAACTAGTAATTTACAAATAACGATATAAAGCCTTAAAATCAGGTAGTGATTACAATGATAGTCTGAAGTCAAGCCCGTGATGTACTAACAGGAAAACGAACAGCCCAATCCAGAGTATATCTACAAAATGCCAGTATAATGTAATTAATTTAAGTTTCAACCGGTTTGGTGGATTGACGCTATACACAAACGAATCAACATAAGGTCGGCGTCGCATGGCTTCAGCCAAGGCAACAGCCAAAAAAATGATACCAATCAGAATATGAAGCAGATGAATCCCCGAAATGATATAAATAAAGCCACCGGCGGGATTCCCCTCCAAGCCAATGCCTGCCCGAACCATTTGACGCCATCCCCAGCCCTGCAGCATAATGAATAACGTACCAAGCACCAGGGTCGTAGCCAGATTTGTTCGGTAACTCCCAAAGCGTTCGTGCCGAAATGCCTGGATGGCATTGTTAAGCGTAAAACTGCTTAGAATAATAACCAACGTACTGACTAAGAATACACTGGGCAGTTTTATGTCCGTCCATCCTGCACCCGTTTGGCGAATTACATAAGCGACGAGCAGCATTGTAAATATCATAACACTGCTTGCAATGCCCAGCCAGACCATAAAGCGGAACGGCTCCCGCCGTTTAGTCACAAAGTTGCTCATGTTAGTCACTAGTCAGAAGTCATCAGCCGTTAGTAAAACTAGTCACTAATGACTGACGACTATCTCTATAACTTTCCTTGCCAAACGCTGTAATCCAAAAATTGGTTTGGCACGATTGGTGGCGCGTTGAAAATGCCGTACAGCGTTGATCCCGAGCCAGTCATACTGGCGTAGACAGCCCCAGCCCCGTAGAGTTCCCGCTTGATTTGAGCCAGAATCGGGTACTTCGGGAACAGACTGTCTTCAAAGTCATTATGAATTGTATCACGCCAGGTATCGACGGACGTTTGTAACTGACCCTCCAGCGAAATTTCAGGTTGTCGAGGTCGAACCCCAGCGTAAGCTTCCGCCGTTGAAATGGCAAGATTTGGATAGACTAATAGTATATAATACCCGCTTAGATCAATCTCTGTTTCCAGAAACGTATCTCCCTTCTCAATACAATACAACGGGCGATTCTGGATAAAAAAGGCACAATCACTACCCAGCAAACGAGCGTATTCTTCCAATTCTGAAACAGTTAATCTCAAGCTAAAGCGCTCATTTAATAACTTCAACGTAAAGGCGGCATCGGCCGAACCGCCACCCAGGCCTGCACCTATGGGCACAATCTTATGAAGATGCATCTTAACTGGCGGCAAATCAAAATCAGCTTTTAGTACGTTATAAGCCTTGATACACAGATTACTGCCAGCATCTCCAGGTATGGCTAATCCACTACTACTAAACGCAAATTCATCTGCAGGAATTATTTCCAGCACATCGCCCCACCCAACCGGATAAAAGCACGATTGCAGGTTATGAAACCCATCGGGACGCTTTTTGGTGATACGTAGGCCAAGATTTATTTTACTGGTAGGAAAGACAATCACAGGATAAATGATAAGAGTATATAGGCTATTTACGGGTATTAAGGTCGTAAATCTGGTTTACACTATTGGGGAGCTCGTGTTGATCGTGCGTGACGAACAGAATAGTTTTCTCCTGAAAGCTATCAATTAACCGCCGGGCCAATTCAATATGGCGTGCATCTATTGCCTGAAAAGGTTCGTCCAGTAGCAATACCGGCGGATTTTTAAGGAGTGCCCGTACCAATAAGACCAATCGCTGCTCACCTGCCGACAAGGTACCGAAAGGCCGATTTATCGTACCCGTCAGCTCAAAATAGGCTAGCAGCTCCCTTAAATCTGCTTCGGTTTCGGCAGAGACTCGTTTGGGTGGAGTAAGAGTATCTGTTAGCCCTGTCAGCGCGACCTGGCGTACTGACAGGTTCTGAGGAAAATAAAGATGCAGTTCGGGCGATACAAACCCAATCCGGCGTTTCACATCCCAGATGCTTTCGCCCGATTTACCGCGTCGATGGCCAAACACGCTGACGTCATTGGCATAGGCCTGCGGATGGTCACCATAAAGCAAACTCAGTAGTACCGACTTTCCGGCCCCATTTTGCCCCAGCAAAGCCCACCGTTCACCCGCCCGAACAGCCCAATCAATTGTATTCAGAATTATCGTATCACCATAGCGCACAGTCACGTTGCGTAACTGAAATGCTGCGTCAAAGTCGGCAGGTCTGGGCTTCGTCTGGAGCTCAGGTAGCGCAGCCATTGGTACGTCTAACGGCTCTGCTACGTAACTTTCTTTGGTGCCTGCCCACTGAACTTCACCGTTTTTTAGCGTGATCACATGCGTTACGAACGAGGGAATATCAAGTGGATCAGCGACTAACATAAGCGTCAGACCGTGATTGATCAGTTCACCTAGCCAGTTGGTCAATTCTGTACGGAATCCCTTGTCTAAACCAACAAGAGGATTGTCCAACAACAGCACGGTTGGGTGCTTTAACAAGGCTTTGCCAATGCGTGACTTGCGCGTCTGACCGTTGGAGAGTTTTAGAAACGAACGATCCAGCAACGGTTTCAGCCCTAATCGCTCAACGAGCAAATCGTTCTCAGGTGATTCAGTAAACTGTAGGTAATTACGTAGCGTCGGTATAGATTTATAGGCTGGATCAGTTCCTTCCGGGCTATCGCTCATCGTAGCCTGATAGCGTTGCTGATAAAAATAACCGCTGTATGAAAACTGACTTGATTCTTCTTTAAACGAAACCAATTCGGCCGATGTCCTACGGGTCAACATGCCCGATGCAGTCGGCATCACATGCCCGGCAAGTGTCTGCAAAAGTGTTGTTTTCCCGCTCGCGGTCGGTCCAACAAGTGCCCAGCATTCGCCCGGGTTTAGCTGAAATGTAATATCACGTAGCACTTGCTGGCTACCCCGGCGGACAGTCAGTTTGTGTAAAGAAATCAGTGCATTTAGGTCAGGCATAAAAAAATTGGGGTGATACCTTTGCAAAGGTATCACCCCAATTCGCTTCTTTTTGTCGCTTCAGACTAAATTACATAGTGCTGGAACGGGGCTTCGTTGTTGAAGGAACACTTTTCGTACGAGTCGATCCATTTCCTGTCGATCCGTTATTCATACGATCCGTAGTACCCGATTGCATATCCGTAGTGGTACCCGTGTTTGTTGTACCATTGTTCATTGTACCGGTACCCGTACTGTACGTACTACCAGTGCCTGTTGTTGGTGGTACAGTAGTCGTCCCCGTAGTTGGATTTACTGTACCCGTCGTTCCCATATTGGTCGGCTGATTCTGGTATGTATTTGTGTTCGTTGGTGGCTGCATCTGGTTCGCGCCAGTTGTTGGTTGAGGCTGATTAATGCCAGTATTGGTTGGTGGCTGCGTCTGATAGGTACCAGAATTTGTCCCCGTGTTTGAGCCGTTTGTATATGTACCAGTTGTACCCGAGCCGGTTGTGCCCGTTGTTGTTCCTCTCGACCCAGCGTTTGTTGACGAGTTGGTCGTTTGTGCATTTACATTGAGGGCTAAGCCAGCTACCAGCATACAGCCCATGATCATTACTTTTTTCATAATTGAGTTGAGTGTTATTTTTATTCGTTTCTCGATATTCTATAACATAACTCGACTAGTCAAAAAATGTTTAGTTATTTTTAATTTTAACCAGCACATTGGCAAGCGTTTATCCCATAAGATACAAAAAAAGGGCAGCAAGCAATTTATGCTTACTGCCCTTTCAAACGCAAAGAAATGATTTATAATGTGCCTTTTTTCATTTCTTTCACCGCAAAATCGGCCGCACGGGCGGTTAGCGCCATGTACGTTAACGAAGGGTTCACGCAGGAGGCTGATGTCATGCAAGCACCATCCGTATTAAAGACGTTCTTGACGGAATGAAGTTGATTATGCGCATTCAGCACCGACGTCTTCGGGTCGCGTCCCATCCGGGCAGTACCCATTTCGTGAATACCAATGCCGGGATGCTTCGACTCGTCGTTATAAGGCGTTACGTTCTTTATACCAGCGGCTTCGAGCATTTCAGCGGCATCGTTCATCATATCGATGCGCATCTTCCGCTCATTCTCACCATAGGCTGCGTCGAATACAATCAGTGGTAAGCCCCACTTATCTTTCTGGTCTGGCGAAAGCGTCATACGGTTATTTGGATCAGCAATCATTTCACCAAAACCGCCGAGGCTCATTGTCCACTGACCAGGTTTGGTTAAACTTTCTTTGAAATCAGCGCCGAAACCGTCAGCACCATTGCCCCGGTTCCAGCCTTCACGACCGGCACCACCCTGGTAGCCAAAGCCCCGAACGTAGTCGCGTTTATCGCCAGCCCAGTTCCGGTAACGTGGTACATAGACACCATTGGCACGGCGGCCAAAGTAGTATTGATCTTCCATGCCTTCAAACGTTCCGGCAGCACCCACGGCCAAATGGTGGTCCATGATATTACGACCAAGCTGGTCGGAATCATTACCCATACCATTCGGGAAACGGTGCGATTTTGAGTTCATCAGGATAGACGTACTGGCAAACGATGATGCATTGAGGAAAATAATCCGGGCGTAATATTCCCGAACCTCCTTGGTGTTCTGGTTAATAATCCGAACGCCGGTTGCCTTGCCCTTTTTCTCGTCATACAGTACTTCCGACACAATCGAATCAGGCAGTAGCGTTAGTTTTCCGGTCTTAACAGCCGCTGGCAACGTAGCAGATTGAGTACTGAAATACGCGCCATATGGACAGCCTCGCATACACTGGTTCCGGAACTGGCAAGCCGCCCGACCCAAATCGTAGTGCAGTTGCTTTGGCTGGGTTAAGTGAGCCGTACGTCCCATCGTAACCCGACGAGCTGGAAACTTTTTTTCAATTTTTGCCTTCGCTTCTTTTTCCAGGCAGTTCATCTGCATCGGCGGCAGAAAATTACCATCGGGCAGCACATCCAGACCATCCTTATTGCCCGAAATTCCGGCGAATCCTTCTACATAAGTGTACCAGGGAGCGAGGTCTTCATAACGAATCGGCCAATCGACACCAATGCCTTCTTTGCCATTAGCCATAAAGTCTTCCTTGTTCCAGCGATAGCTTTGTCGGCCCCACATCAACGACCGTCCACCCACATGATAACCGCGAATCCAGTCTACCTTACGTTTTTCGAGGTATGGGTTTTCCTTATCATTTTCGAAATGGTGCCGCCATTCTTCGTTAGCGGTATAGCCAGTACGCATGTTGGCCCAGTATTCTTCAGCCGCCATGGTTGTGATACGTCCACGGTGCGGAAAATCCCAGGGATTATTGGTCGCCGTTACGTATCCTTCGATGTGCTTAATATCGCGGCCACGCTCCAGCATCAGCACTTTCAATCCTTTTTGGGTAAGTTCTTTGGCAGCCCAGCCACCCGAAATACCCGATCCCACGACAATAGCGTCGTAGGTCATATCTTTTTTTGCGTCAATATTTAAGTTCATTCTGTGAGAAGAGTTTTATAGTTAAAAAGTCATATAGTTAAAAAGTTGTAAAACCGCTATCGGGTTAATTATATAACTCTTCAACTATCTAACTCTATAACTTTTTTAGATGGCCCACGCCTTTTGGCCGGGCTTGAGCGGAACACAACCATCGTAGCGACCAGGAACGGCTACGTATTCAAGCGCCTGGGTTGCACCGATCTCGGACGTAAAATAGCCGGTTAGCGTCAGGTCCTTCAACATGGTGAAGAAAGGCGTGTACGTTTTCGCACCCTTATCACCCGGCATCTGTAAATCAGCCTGTCCATTGTCCACTTTTTTCGCGGCTTTAGCATTGGCCATCTCGGCACGCTGCTGTTTGGCTTCGGCTTCAAGCTTTTTAACAACCTCAATACGTTGCGTTGGATCAAGTTGCACAAAGGCTTTCCCATAGGCATCCTGACTGAGCTTGTTCGTCTGCGTAAGCCCATCCAGGAACCGCTGCTGATCGGCTGGCTTGTAGCAGTCTTTCAGAATAACATCAATAATTTCGTTCACCTTGGCTGCTTTTGCGCCAGGCGTACCTGTCGTCGGAATAATGGTATCGGCCAGTTCCGCGACCGTCGCGTCCTGATCGGCCGTAAAGAAAAGCGGCTTGCCCGTCAGGGCGCGTCGGGCGGCCGACGCTTCGAGCGTATCGGCCAATGCGGGCGATACCAGGCCGGGCAGCGACATAGTGGCGCCAGCCAGCGCGGCTACCCGCATAAGAGCATCTCTTCTGTTCATAGGTTTATAGCAAATTAGACTTTCAAATAGAACGATATATATAAATACAAATGTATAACATTCAATGAATGGATTGTGCAATTTGGAGACGCACTTTTGGTGGATAATTCTATTTAGAACGTAGCTAATTATCAGCCTAAAACGAACAAGGCAAATCAGTTAGGTGATCTCGAGGCCTAAAAGATGAGTCACAAAAAAGCCGACTCATTCGAATGAGTCGGCTTTTTACAGAAAGGTTTTGTGTATCATCATTCTGTCGCTAACTCCCGTACGGCCAGCCAGCTCATCAGTCCGGCGCCGGTTTCCAGAGCTGCTTCATCGATGTCGAAGGTGGGGGTGTGAACACCCGAAATGATACCGCGAGCCTCGTTGCGGGTTCCAAGTCGGTAAAAGCAGGAATCGACCACCTGCGAATAAAAGGCGAAGTCTTCGCCCGCCATCCATAAATCGAGGTCAACAACGTTTTCTGCGCCCATGTATTCAACGGCTTGTGCCCGCACACGACGAGTCAATTCGGGATGATTTTTCAGGAAAGGATACCCGTGCACAATCGTAAACTCGCAGGAGCCGCCCATCGCTTCGGCAATACCTTCGGCCAGTTTAACCATTCGTTTTTTACCTTCTTCGCGCCATTCTTCATTCATGCACCGGAACGTGCCCTGAATCGTAACTTCGTTTGGTATTACGTTCGTCACGCCGTCGGCAATGAATCGCCCAAACGACAACACTGATGGACTGGCCGGTGGACGATTTCGGCTGATTATCTGCTGGAGTGCCACGATGATGTGCGACGCAATCAAAACCGGATCAACGAGGTTATCGGGCATGGCAGCATGGCCACCTTTTCCCCGAACGGTCATGTAAATTTCATCGGTGCTGGCCATGTACATACCTTCCCGAAAGCCAATTTTCCCGACAGGAATGTTTGGTGCTACGTGCTGGCCGAGCATACTGACAGGGGCCGGATTTTCCAGAACACCTTCCCGAATCATCATCGATGCACCACCGGGGGCTTTCTCTTCGCCCGGCTGGAATACCAGCTTCACTGTACCATCGAACTGGTCGCGTAATACGTGCAGGATACGCGCTACACCCAACAAGCTTGCAGTATGCGCATCGTGTCCGCACGCATGCATAACCCCCTCAACGGTAGACTTATACGATACGTTGTTTGCTTCGTGGATTGGCAACGCATCCATATCAGCTCGCAAGCCAACGACTTTCGAGGGGGAAGAACTGTTGCTCTTGTTACCCTCAATAAGGGCCACTAGGCCCGTATCGGCCACGCCTTCCTGCGGTGTTATACCAATAGCTTTGAGCTGGTCGGCGACAAATCGGGCTGTGTTATGTTCCTGAAACGAGAGTTCGGGATGTGCATGCAGGTGTCTACGAGTCTGAACGATGTCGGCCGCATATTGCCGGGCCAGAGATTTAATGGAATCGAGCATAAGTAATGCGGTGGTGCGGCATTCCGACGGAAAACCGCATTTGGATTTATACGGCGGCTTTCCAGCCGCGTTACTGTGTTGTTATAAACTGATAATCGCTCACAACCGTTTCCAGGAAGGCGCGATTTGGCAAACTACTTTGAATACCGGTTACTTCTTTAACTTTATCGGCGGTTCGTTCCAGAACATGTTCGTCGGTTCGGCGAAGAACCTCACGAACGATGCTAATGTCCCGGTCGGAAAGCAAGCTAACATCAGCAAACTGCACGATGTAATTTTCAGGGGCGGGGCGATATACCACGTCCTCTATCGAAACGGGCTGCTTGAGCTTAACAACCGTGGTTCCGGCCGCAATATCGCCCAGACGTTGGCCTCTACCATTAGCCGCTACCGTAATTATTGGAACAATCCCGCCCAAAAACGCCACCGATTCCACAATCCGAAGCAACCAACGTAGTAGATAAGCACCTAAGCCCGGCTGCGATCCATCGAGCATGACTACCCGAATATTCATAGCGATTTTACCAATACTTCTGCCGTTGAGAAGCCATTCCGACGCCAAATCGTAGAACACAACGGGCAGCATGGCAATTACCCCATAGAATTTGCCAACATTCAGATTGAGGCCAGCGGCAATGGCCATTACCAGCAGCACCCAGCCAAAGATCACTACATAGTCAATTAAAGAGGCTATAATCCGGTCACCAACGCTGGCGGGCTCGTATTCAAGTAAAACGTTCTGAGAAGTGCGGATGGCAAGAGACATGGGGTGGAGTCGTAAGTCAGCAGTCAAAAGTCGTAAGTAAGGTCGTCTAGTCAAAAACTTTTTAGGGAAAACCTATTAACTTAGCCAACTGACCCTTACGACTTATATGCGCGAAGCCCTTTTCGTTAAACGCAACTCCGACAAGTGGCGCGACATCGAACAAAATCCTACGCGAGATCCCGACGAGCTGACAAACCGCTTTGTAGAACTGACTGATGATTTGTCGTACGCCCGGACGTTCTACCCTAATTCGAACGTAACGCGCTACCTCAACGGGCTGACCGCCCAGATGCACCGGGGGCTGATGCAGAACAAGCGCGACGATCGCAGTCGATTCGTTACGTTCTGGAAATACGAGTTACCCTTTCTCTTTCAACAGTCGCATCGGCTGCTGGCGCTTTCGGCGGGTATTTTTTTGGTAGCGGGTATTCTCGGCTGGTTATCGGCGGCTCATGATGCTACGTTCGTTCGACTGATTCTGGGTGATCAGTACGTAAATATGACGCTCGAAAACATCAAAAAAGGCGATCCACTAGGCGTGTACAATAGCAGCGATCAGGCGTCGATGTTTGTGCAGATAACACTCAATAACATCTACGTAGCGTTCCGGACGTTCATATTTGGCCTGTTCGCATCGTTTGGCACGATGGCTATGTTGTTCTACAACGGCATTATGCTGGGCTCTTTTCAATATTTTTTCTACGAACGTGGGTTACTGCTCGACTCCATCCTGAAAATATGGATTCACGGCACGCTCGAAATATCGGCCATTATCATAGCGGGCTGCGCGGGCTTAACCGTCGGCAACAGCCTGCTATTCCCTGGGACATTTTCTCGACTGGAGTCATTTAAGCGCGGCATCAAACAGGGCTTGAAAATTGCGATTGGGCTAGTACCGATTTTTGTTATGGCAGGTTTTCTGGAAAGTTTTATCACGCGGCTAACGCTGCCGCCGGTCGTGAGTGGCGGTATTATTCTGGTTTCGGCTGCTTTCATTATCTGGTATTTCATTCTGTACCCAATTTCACTTAACCGCAGGATTCAGTCATGATTCAACTTTTCGAGCAGCGCGATTTTGGGAACAAAATCAATGCTACGTTTCAGTATATCGCTCAGAATATCAACAGCTTTATCCTGTCTATCATTTACATAGCTGGCCCGCCTGTTTTACTTATGATCGTGGCCGGCAGTTTCCTGATCAGTGATGTTATCTTGCTGTTTGGGTCGAGTCAGACCAACCCGCTCTGGTTCATGAATGAGCTACCAGCCATTTTGGTTATCGGCATTGGATTCATGCTGAGTCTATTGGCGGTAAGTCTGACAACCTTTGCTCACCTGAAAGTATATAACCGAAATGCGGGACAGCCTATTCAGGTATCGCAGGTTTGGGAGGAGGCTAAAGAACACATCGGACCCGCCATCGTGTTTAACATCCTGTCGACCATCGTAACCATCGTCGCTACGATGTTTTTTATTTTGCCAGGCATTTACGTCGGTGTTGTTCTGAGTTTGGGGGTTCCGGTTCTGGTCTTTGAAAATACGAATTTTGGGCAGACCTGGAATCGATGTTTCGAACTCATCCGCGATAAATGGTGGTCTACGTTCGGGCTGGCCTTAGTAATGGGCATCCTTGCCGGATTGCTACGTCTGATCTTTCAGATTCCGGGTATAGTTATTGGTTTCTTAGCTAGTGATGTAGCTACCCAGGGCATTGTTGCTATTATCTCGGGGGCTATTAGCCTGCTCGGAGCCTTGCTCCTCAATAGTTTAGTTTACCTGGCCCTTGGTTTTCAGTACACAAACCTGGTTGAACGGCAGGAAGGCCGGGGGATGATTTCTGCCATCGACTCTATTGGAACCCAGCCAACCCAAGCCCGCGAAACGGATGAAGGCAGTTTCTAAATTGACGTTTTTTGTTGTTGCCGCGCAAGTTGCTACGTTGCTGGTATGCGTGTATTCATTGCCGGTTTCGGCCCAAATGACTGCGCCCCAAAGCCAAACGGTTTCGACCCCCGACGACCGTTCGGCGCTACGTGTCCGTTACCCTAATCCAGACCACTTGCATAAACTGCAAACCGATCGTGATTACCAGTATAACAACGACGCGCCCCCGTCTACCAATCCGATAGCTCGTTTTTTCAATTGGCTCTTCCGTAAAATTTCCCGCTTTCTGGCCAGCAAAGCCTATCAGGACGTTTGGCAGTATGTAATTCTGGCGGGTATAGCTGGTGTCTCTATTTATCTGCTGATGAAAGCCGAGGTGCTGGGTTATTTGTTTCCAAAGAAGGCACAATCGAGTGATCTGGATTACGCAACGCTGGAGGAAAATATCCACGAAATCAATTTCGATTCGGCCATTGAGGACGCCATCAGCCAGCGAAACTTTCGGCTGGCCGTGCGGCTTCTGTACCTGCAAACGCTCAAACGCCTGACCGACTCGGGTCAAATTAACTATAAACCCGAAAAAACAAATCGTCAGTACGTTTATGAGTTAGCAAATTCTCCTCTCCAGAGTGGTTTTGAGATTCTAACGCGTCAATTTGAGTTTGTTTGGTACGGCGATTTTCCGGTAGACGAAACCAAATTCGGGCAAATCAGGCAGCAGTTTCAGCAGTTTAATTCGTCTCGGCCAGCCCCAATACACGACAGATGAGCACTGGTTTGACTTACGCAACCCAGCCTTCTTTTATGTATTCGTAGTCAGATCAGACGAAGCTATTGGCAGAAGCATCGTACTTTTTGTTAAACAAACCCGCATTTACTGATTCGGTGATTTTTCGCCTTAGGGAGTTAATTCGCTCTGCATACACAGCATCTCCAATGGTCAGGAGGTTCGTATAGGCCCGATCCCAGTTACCATTTGTGTTCAACGCAGCCGCAATGCGATCAAACGTAGCTCGCCCCTGGTGCAGAATGTCGCAAACGACCACACATACTTTAACGGGTGCCCTATCGAGTCCTAGCCGATGATGATAGCGAGGCAAATTTGCCTGAAAGAAATCAACCGCCAGACTGACCTGCACTAACCGATTTTGCGGATCATTCTGTGCCCAGTGTACCATTCGGGCGGCACTTATGGTTTCCTGATTTTCAATTTCTGAAAGCGTAGGATTCAAGTAATTCATTAACCCTTGTGTTGACGTATCACTCTCCAACTGGGTCAAGGTTTCGTTGCTATTTTTATAATGAATACGGCCCTGGCTCAGTTTTAACCGAGGAAAGTAATCGGCTGCCAACGGTAATTGAAGTAGCTTTTTCAGGTAGCGCACAAAATCGCCATTGGGTACGTGGGCAGCATACTGCATGAAACTGAAGGTAAATTTGGCCCGATCATACGTATTAAGGCAGAAGAAAGATCCTTTACTTTCGACAAAGGCCGTGGGGTTTATAAAATCTGCCCAAAACCCATAGTCGGCTCTGTAGTCATTGGGGTTGTAGGTAAGGCCGGGTTTGGTATCTGTATTAAACAGCCCGAAATTATCCTGATATTTAGTTCTGTAGGCAATCACAAACCGGCTTTCGCCCGAATTGAGCCGTGTACCATAATAAACCGTTCTGCCTGTGGATAAAACAGCAGATGAAATATTGAATGAGTAGGCCATGTTAAGGGGATTGAAGGGTAAGGAATTATATCTGTTGATAGGGACTAAATAGGTACTACGACAACAAAAGCATGTAGAACCATTACACCTTATCGAGAAAGATGATCAAACCTGAATTCTGACCAGAAGACTGTACCAAAACCTGTTGGTATTCAGAGCATTTATTTAAAAGTACTATAAGCCATGAAGATAGTTAAAGACCTCTTATTTAACGGTGAGTCCTTTTAGACTGTGGCGCATCCACCGAATTTGCTAAAAGCCAGACATCTGCTCCCCGTATCTTAAACAAATGTGTATTTGCAAAACAAGCCGCGAAACGGTAGTATTACAGAGAGAAACTCGGTGAGTAAAATCTGTCTGATTCGTTAAGCCTGACGCTGGCTGTCAGAATGCTTATCTATTTATAACTGTCCTTGCTGAAGCCTAATAAATATCTCCTTATCCTGCTTACTACGGTAGTGGCCTACGTACTCTATGAGTATTATCGACCGAAGCCGATTAACTGGGAACCAACGTATCAGAATGACGACAAAATTCCGTTCGGAACACAGGCGTTGTTTGAGTTAATGCCTGACGCATGGCAAGGGGCACCCATCAAGACGGTTCGCTTGCCGGTCTATAATTTTTTAACAGAAACAAAGCTGCCGGTACGTAGTAATTATGTGTTCGTGTGCCATGATTTCAATGCCGATGGCAACGATCTAAAAAAACTCCTGTCCTATGTCGGTCGTGGGAATAATGTCTTTATTTCTGCTTATATACTGCCTGATTCACTGAGTACGCTATTAGGTTTCAAAGCCGACGAGAAAGATCCACTCAAAGCGGATTCAACGCTACGTCAGAATTTTGTGAATCCCCAGTTGAGGAAGGCGGGGGGCTATAATTTTTTCCACGACGATGGACGTAACTTCCTGATGATCAATAAATCACAACACGTAATGGTAATAGGGCGAAATGCCCGAAATGAGCCAACTTTTATTCGAGTCCAGTATGGGAAAGGCCAATTTTTTGTTCACAATTTGCCTTTAGCCTTCACGAATTACTACGTTCTGGACAAGAAGACGTCAGACTACGCATTCAAAGCACTCTCCTATTTGCCGGTTCTGCCGACCTACTGGGACGAATACCAGAATCAAGGGCGATTCGATGCGGATCAGCAGTCTGTTTTCCGATATATCCGTTCGCAACCAGCTTTGAACTGGGCGTATTACCTGGTGGCATTTGGACTGCTTTCTTACGCAATCTTTGCCGGAAAACGGACACAACGTATCATCCCGGTGATTGAGCCTGCTAAAAATACTTCGCTGGATTTTGTAAAGACCGTTGGTCAGATGTACTTTCAGCAGGGTGAGCACGATAACCTGGCCCGGAAGAAAATCCAGTATTTCCTGGCTGATATCCGCGACCAGTATGGACTAAACACAACCGTGCTGGACAGAGAGTTTATAGAAACGTTAAGCCGAAAAAGCGGTGCGCCAAACG
Organism: Spirosoma endophyticum; assembly: GCF_900112365.1. GTDB lineage: Bacteria > Bacteroidota > Bacteroidia > Cytophagales > Spirosomataceae > Spirosoma > Spirosoma endophyticum. The sequence goes on from NZ_FOLQ01000005.1 coordinate 425,766, forward strand.
ATGAAACGGATGAGTTAGTACGACTTCTTCGCAACGCTCAGAAAAGCACTTTGCTATCGGAATATGATTTATTGACCCTAACCAGGGCCATGGAACGATTTAAACAAGCCCTCTGACGGGATTACACTGATTTATAGATTTACAGAATTTCGCGTTCAACGAAAGCGTAGAACAAAAGCAGATTAATCTATAAACCAGTGGAATCCTGGCGGGACCGCCCGCGCGGTCAGACATTCTTTATGGAAAATTTTCAAACTCGATTAGACCTTACGACCCTCACGTCCACTGTCGATGCCATTCGCGCTGAAGTTGGTAAAGTCATTATTGGACAGCACAATACGGTCGATTTATTATTAACAGCCTTGCTGGCCGATGGGCACGTACTGATTGAAGGTGTGCCGGGTGTAGCGAAAACGCTGACGGCCAAGCTGCTGGCCAAGACAATGTCGGTGGGCTTTAGTCGGATTCAGTTTACACCCGATCTAATGCCATCGGATGTATTGGGGACGTCTGTTTTTATGCCCAAAACCGGTGATTTCTCGTTCCGGCAAGGGCCCATTTTCTCTAATCTGGTCCTGATCGACGAAATCAACCGGGCACCGGCCAAAACCCAGGCTGCCCTGTTTGAAGTCATGGAAGAGCGGCAGGTGACGAACGACGGTACTACGTATCATCTCGCCGAACCATTTATGGTGCTGGCAACTCAAAACCCGATTGAACAGGAAGGGACGTATCGACTACCCGAAGCACAGTTAGATCGTTTTCTGTTCAAAATCGTGGTCGGCTATCCTTCGGCAACTGAAGAGGTAGACATTCTCCGTGGCCACCATCAACGGAGAAACCTCGCCGATGCGCTCGATGCGGTTAATGAGATACTCACCGCCGACCAGTTAGCTACCCTACGTGGGCAGGTGCATCAGGTGCATGTGGAAGACAAGTTGTTCGACTATATCGCTCAGATTGTACAGGGAACCCGTGCCAATAAATCGCTTTACTTGGGTGCATCGCCCCGCGCATCGGTAGCTTTACTGAACAGTGCAAAAGCCCTTGCTACGTTGCGGGGCCGTGACTTTATTACGCCTGAAGACGTTCAGGAACTAGCAGCTCCCGTATTGCGCCATCGGGTGTTGCTCACGCCCGAACGCGAGATGGAAGGCGGCACGGCCGATGATGTCGTTGCGCAATTAGTGCAGAAGGTTGAGGTACCGCGATGAAATTTATCCGTCCCTTCTTCGTCGCAACTCGACTTTGGCTTGTCTTACTAGCCATTGTACTGCTGTTCGTAACGGCCTACGCTTTCCCTATTCTGTTTGCGCTGGCACAGGTCGTTTTTTTGATTTTTATATTTCTGATTTTTCTGGATGCCTGGCTACTCTTTCGTGTTAAATCCGGCGTCTTTTTCGCCCGTCGCGAACTGCCAGACCGTCTATCGAATGGAGATGAAAACCCGCTGTCAATTTATCTGGAAAACCAGTACACATTTCGGGCCACTGTCGATGTAATTGATGAAATTCCGTTCCAGTTTCAACGACGTAACATATTGTTTCAGGCCAGACTGAACCCGCGCGAAACGCAGGTACTACGGTATGAACTTCGGCCTACGCGGAGAGGAGAATACAGTTTTGGAGCCGTTAACGTATTTGTCATGACGCCCTTAGGCTTGCTTAAACGGCATTATCAGTTTGAACAGGGCAAAACAGTAGCTGTTTATCCATCGTTTTTGCAGATGCGACAATATGAATTGCTGGCGGCTACTAATCGTCTGAACGAAGTGGGCGTAAAACGAATGCGTCGTATTGGACACAGCATGGAGTTTGAACAGGTTCGTCCCTACTCCACCGGCGATGACGCTCGTACGATTAATTGGAAAGCTACCTCCCGGCGAACCGATCCAAGAGGCACAACGCTCATGATTAATGCGTATCAGGATGAGCGCTCGCAACCTGTTTACTGCCTGATTGACAAAGGACGGGTTATGCAGTCGCCGTTTAATGGGCTGACACTCCTCGACTACGCTATCAATGCTAGTTTGGTATTGAGCAATATCGCACTCATGAAACAGGACCGGGCGGGTATCCTGACCTTCTCCGACCATGTTGGCCAAATCCTACCTGCCGAACGCCGATCAGGCCACATGCTCAAAATTCTGGAAGTACTGTATCGGCAGAAAACCCGCTTTCTGGAAACCGATTATGAGAGTCTGTACGCCAACGTTCGGGCGAATATCCGCCAAAGGAGTTTGCTCTTGTTGTTCACCAACTTTGAGACCGTGAGCGCCATGCACCGGCAGTTACCCTACCTGCGCCGGCTCGCCAAAGAGCATCTACTGCTGATCATCTTCTTCGAAAATACAGAACTCCGCAGTTTACTCGACCAGCCAGCAACCGATACGGAACAGATTTACCTCAAAACAATTGGCGAGAAATTTTCTTTTGAAAAGAAGCAGATTGTGAAGGAGTTAGCGCAATACGGCATCCAAACTATTCTGACGGCTCCACAGAATCTGACCGCTAATACAGTCAATAAATACCTGGAATTGAAAGCCCGTGGTATGATTTGAGATCTTTAATTGTCGCCAAGTCCACCCTTTACGGATTCATAATCAGACTTAAGCCGCCCCATTTCCTTCGCCAGAAATACCTGCAACTGGCGGTTGAATTCTTCCTTCTCCGTATCAGGTAGAGACCCATACATATCTTTCAATTCCTGATTGATGGCAGCCCGTTCTTCATCAGTAGCTGCATTAATGGACTTATAGTGGTATTTTCTAAAATCGTACTGCATTGGCATTCCATTAAAGAGACTGGACGTTAGCCATTGGAAAGTTTCCAACAACTAACGTCCAGCTTATAAAAATTAAACGTTTACGATTTCATCAACTCCTGATGCTCTTTCAAGCGCTGCCGTTCAATTCGGGCCGATACCAGAATACTCACTTCGTACAGGAGCGTTAAGGGTAGGGCCACCAGTACCTGACTATAAATATCCGGCGAGGGGGTGATAATTCCTGCCACAATCAGAATCACGATCCAGGCGTGTTTGCGGTAAGAGCGCATGAATGCAGGAGTTAGTACACCCACTTTCGATAATACGTAAGCGATCATTGGCATCTGAAAGATCAGCGCGCAACCCAGCGAGAGCGTTACCAGAATACCGATATACGACGTAATATCGAACTGGTTTTTGATCTCGGGCGTAATCTGATAGTTTGCCAGAAAGTTGATCGCCAGCGGAGAAACGATAAAATAGCCAAAAAGAAGTCCTAACAGAAACAGCATCGAAACAAAGAAAACTGCTCCTCGGGCAGCCTCTTTCTCAACGGATCTGAGCCCTGGTTTAATAAACCGCCATAGCTCCCAGAAGGCATAGGGGAATGCAAAACAAAGACCAATAATAGCCGACGAAGTCATAGCCATCGTGAACTGATCCGACACGCCCAGCGACTGCAATTCAAAATTGAGCTTCTTGACGCACAAATCAGCGTAACCCGTCATGTCAGCCAGTTTACACATCATTCGGTACGTCCAGAAGTTCGGGTTTTTGGGACCCATAACCACGACTCTGAAAATATCCTCAATGAAAATAAAGGCAGCAATAGCAAATACAAAAATTGCCCCAACAGCCCGAATAATGTGCCAGCGGAGTTCTTCCAAATGGTCCAGAAAGGACATTTCTTTGCCTTCTTCGGACAGTATTTCTTCGTCTGTTACTTGATCTAGTGGCATTGTATCAATTAGCGAATGAGTGATTGGATGAATGAGTGAATAAGAATCTAACCATGTAAATTATTTCTCTGTGAATAGCTATTCGCTCATTCACTCATTCGCCATTCACAATTAACTTTTATAGAGAGGAAACGCTTTCATCCACTCATTAATTTCTTCTTTTACGGTCGCTAACGTAGCAGCATCGTCATGGTTCATCAGCACCTTGTCGATATATACGACAATTTGCTCCATGTCCGATTCTTTCAATCCGCGCGTTGTCATAGCAGCCGTTCCAACACGGATACCCGACGTTACCATTGGCGACTTATCGTCGAACGGAACCATGTTTTTGTTGATCGTGATATCCGCCTTGATAAGTGTATTCTCAGCCAATTTACCCGTCAGTCCTTTTGAACGAAGGTCGATCAGCATCAGGTGGTTATCTGTACCGCCCGAAATAATTTGATAGCCGCGGCTCAGGAACGCATTCGCCATGGCCTGCGCGTTGGCTTTCACTTGTACGGCATAATCATAAAAATCGTCGGTCAGCGCTTCGCCAAACGCAACCGCTTTAGCTGCAATAATATGTTCCAGTGGCCCGCCCTGCGTACCGGGAAACACACCCGAATCCAGTAACGACGACATCAGACGCGTTTCGCCTTTTGGTGTTTTAATCCCAAATGGGTTCTCAAAGTCGTTTCGCATCATGATAATACCGCCCCGCGTACCCCGTAGTGTTTTATGCGTAGTGGTCGTCACGATGTGGGCATGAGCGAGCGGGTCATTTAACAATCCTTTGGCAATCAAACCAGCCGGGTGCGATACGTCAGCGAGCAGCAGCGCCCCAACTTCATCGGCAATAGCGCGAAGACGGGCATAATCCCAGTCACGGCTATAGGCCGAAGCCCCGCAAATGAGCATTTTTGGGCGCTCGCGTTTCGCTGTCTCTTCAACAACATCGTAGTTAATAACCCCCGTTTCCCGTTCAACGCCATAAAATGTTGGACGGAAATATTTTCCTGAAATATTTACTGACGACCCGTGCGTCAGGTGACCACCGTGCGACAGATCGAAACCCAAGATAGTATCCCCCGGATGCAGGCAGGCTACAAATACAGCCGTATTCGCATTGGCACCGGAGTGTGGTTGCACGTTGACCCAACTAGCCCCGAAAAGCTCTTTAGCACGATCGATAGCAATCTGTTCTACCTGATCTACTACTTCGCAGCCACCATAATACCGTTTCCCGGGCAGACCTTCGGCATATTTATTGGTCAGGACGCTCCCAGCCGCTTCCATAACGGCGGGCGATACAAAATTTTCGGAAGCAATCAGTTCAATACCCGACTCTTGGCGGTGTTTTTCTTTGGCAATCAGATCAAATACCTGCGTATCGCGGGTGGTGGTGGCGGTCGTCATACTACGAGCGGTTAGTGCAATCGGTTGTACAGTAGCTGGCTAGCACATTTTCGAACTGGAAAATAGCCAACCTATTATACTACAAATGTACGGTAGAAAACGGTAGGATGGGGAAGATTTTAGTGATGAAACAACAAGACGAAATACGTAGGTTATAAAGAAATTCAAGGCTTCCTAACTACAGTATCTTAAACCATCGACTTAAAACCTAATCTTATTAAAACACGACACAAACATAAGAAGATACCCGTGTGGTGAATAAGACATAAACTTAATAAAGCTATGAAAAGTCAAGTAAGCGTATTGATCTTTCTGGGCCTTCTTTTCCCAACTTTATTTTCAGCCTGCACAGCGACAGCCGTAACGCAAGATCCTCCGCCAGCCCGCGTTGAAGTTATTCCAAGAGCGCCATCGACCCGGCACGTATGGATTCCGGGACACTACGTTCGCCGGGGACGTAATTACATATGGGTCAATGGTTTTTATAGGGCTACACCAGCACGGTACTCAGCCTGGGTACCGGGTCAGTGGCGCCAGTCCCGCCGTGGTCCGGTATGGGTTGAAGGCCACTGGCGCTAATTAATACGTAAATTCTGGAAGGCCATTATCGTTTGATAGTGGCCTTACTTTTTAGGCTATTATTTCCTTTTCGTCACCGTTTGATACTGTAAAGGTGTCATCCCGGTGTGCAGCCTGAATTGCCGATGAAAGTGCGAATTATTGACAAATCCGCTTTCTGCGCATACCTGCCCAACGCTCAGGTTAACGTCTGTAAGCAATTTACGAGCGTGGCTAATACGTAGTTCATTAAGGTACTCGACAAAAGATTTCCGAGTACGCTTCTTAAAATACCGACAGAAGGCAGCCGGAGCCATACTTGCCACTGATGCAATGGTCTCTATTCGAATTTCATCCCGGAAGTGAGTCAGCATAAATTCCAGCACCCGCTTCATGCGCTCGGTTTCGGCTCTACCGGGAGCCAACTGATAGCCCGCACTAGCCAGCAATGTTGCCTCAGAATCAGCGGCTAATCGGTGTAGCACGTCGAGCATACCCAGTAACTGGGGAAATCCGCTCTGGTTCAGCAATTGCTCCATTAGAGCAGCCAGCGACTGACTCACGGCTGAGCTAAAGCGCAGCCCATACCGGGCACGTTCCAGCAAGTGACGTATCGAGTCGGCCTCGGGTATTGCAGCCAACACACGCTGGTCGAACGAAGCCGGAAATTGAATAACGATGGACTCTGCTTGCTGCGCTACGTTGCCGGTGTAAAAATCGTCGTCATTGCGCCAGAAATGAGACAAATCCGGTCCCAGTAATACCAGATCACCCGCCTGAAATGCCTCGACATGGTCGCCCACAAACCGACGCCCATAGCTTCTAACAATATACGTCAGTTCGTACTCAGGATGATAATGCCAGGGTGCGTCAAAATAGGATAACTGAAACCGTCGAACCAGTAGCGAACTCTGCTCACTGAACATTATCTTCTCGAAGAGTGCTTTCAAAGTATACTACGTTATTTTAACGTACTAGCGAATTAGTGAAGAATTAACTAGTCAAAATTGCACATAAATCAGCAAAATGGTGTCAGTTATCAGATAGTAAAGCCGGTTAATTTTGTCTCAGTCGCTACGTCTAAATAAGAGCGATTTTACTCCTAACTCCTTTCACTGATGGAAACCACAATTGACAAAGAAACCTTACTGAACGAATTAGATCTGCCCTACACGGTCAGCCCGGAAGCGATTGCATTCTATCAGCAGAATGGATACGTAAAACTCAAGCACGTATTAAGTCAAGCCGTTATTGATTACTACGGCACTATCATCACAGATCTGGTTTTCCGACTTAATACGCTCATTAAGCCAATGGAAGAGCGGACGACTTATGAGCGTGCGTTTCTGCAAATTATGAACCTATGGCTGGAAGATGCCGAAGCGAAAGAATTCGTTTTCTCGAAGCGACTCGCCAAAATCGCTACCGATCTTATGAGCGTACAGGGCGTACGTATTTATCACGACCAGGCCCTATACAAAGAACCGTCGGGAGGTATTACGCCCTGGCACGCCGACCAGTTTTATTGGCCATTGGCATCGCCCAATACCGTTACTGTCTGGATTCCGCTACAGGAAACACCTATGGAAATGGGGCCGCTGGCTTTTGCCGAAGGGAGCCAGCGAGTTGAAATCGGTCGCGATCTGGAAATTAGCGATGAGAGTGAGAAAATTCTGGCCGACGAACTACAAAAGCAAAATTTTACCGTGTATGACGCCCCTTTTGATTTGGGTGAAGTGAGCTATCACGCAGGCTGGACATTCCACCGCGCTGGACCTAACGTATCGAATCGTCCGCGTGGGGTAATGACGATGATTTATATGGATAAGGATCAAGTCATTATGCAGCCTCGTAACAAATATCAAGTGGCCGATCACGCCAAATGGCTCAATAATGTTCCCATTGGCAGCAAGCCACAGGACGAGCTAAACCCGGTTTTGTTTAGCTATTGATACGTAGTAGACCGCTTTGGGGAAACTGTTTGTTGATTCGGTCGATGCAAATGGAAATATTTTGGTGGTATTTCTGTTGTCCAACTAAACCATCACTTACCCAAAGCGGTATGAAATCATTATTCGCGCTTGTTGCGTGGTTATTCGTTACCCTAAGCGCAACGGCGCAAATTCGTAAAGACCCGACTCATTGGTCAGCCAAAGCGGATAAACAACCGGCTAAAGTTGGCGACATTGTCAGCGTTCAGATTCAAGTCAGTATTGACGATAGCTGGCACATTTATTCCAATGATCTTGATCCTACTATTGGCCCAATTCCAACGTCATTCAAGTTTTCTCCCTCCGATGCGTATTCGCTCGTGGGCAAACCTACGCCAGTAGGTGTTAAAGAGGTTTTTGAAGAAGTTTGGGGGGGCAAAGTTCGTCAGTTTGAGAACAAGGGTATTTTTATTCAGAAAATCAAAATCCTGAAACCAGACGTAACTTTCTCAGGTACATCCGAATATCAATCTTGTTCTACCAAAGAGGGTGTGTGTTTACCACCTGCCGAAGCTGAATTTTCAGTAGCGATCAAGGCCACTTCTACGGCAACGCTGCCACAAGCTACTACGGCTACAGCTGTAGCTTCAACGCCTAAAACGACTTCGGTTGCTACGTCGGCCGCATCCGAATCGGTTGCTCTGGCTACAACCCAAGCCAGCACCGTAAGTGCAACAGAAGCGACTAAAGCAACTGATGCCGCTGTCATAGAAGACGTTAGAAAGAACAACTTAGCGCTAAATGAAACCGGCACTACAGCAGGCGGTTCATTGTGGAGTTTTATGCTAGCTGCTTTTCTATCAGGTCTTGTTGCCTTGCTTACACCCTGCGTATTTCCAATCATTCCGGCTACAGTCAGTTTTTTTACCAATCAGCAGGGTGGATTTTGGAAGGCATTGTTATACGGTGCGTTTATCATCGGCATTTACGTATTGATTGGGACGGTTGTATCCCGTTTTAACGGGCCAGCCTTTGCCAATTTTGTCAGTACACACTGGTTTCCGAATCTCCTGTTTTTCGCCATTTTCTTTGTCTTTGGCCTTTCGTTCTTAGGTCTCTTTGAGATAGTATTGCCAAATTCACTTATTAATCAGGCCGATGCGAAGTCCGAACAGGGGGGCATTTTAGGGATTTTCTTCATGGCCTTTACGCTCGTACTGGTGTCGTTCTCCTGTACAGGTCCAATTGTGGGCAGTTTGCTCGTGGCCTCAGCGGGTGGCGAGGTGGTGAAGCCGATTCTAGGGATGGCCGCTTTTTCGTCGGCTTTTGCCATTCCCTTTACGCTGTTTGCAGCTTTCCCGCAATGGCTGAAAAATCTTCCCCGATCAGGTGGATGGCTCAACTCGGTAAAGGTGGTGCTGGGCTTCATTGAACTGGCGCTGGCGCTGAAATTTCTGAGTATTGCTGATCAGGTTTACCATTGGGGCTTACTTGATCGTGAAGTGTTCCTATCCATCTGGATTGTCATTTTTGCCCTGATTGGTTTCTATTTCTTAGGTAAGCTTCGTTTGCCACATGACAGCGAGACCAAGTTTATCAGTGTTCAGAAGCTATTGTTAGCGATTGCTACGTTCTCGTTCGTCGTTTACATGGTTCCTGGCTTGTGGGGTGCACCGTTGAAAGCACTTTCGGGTTATCTACCTCCTGAAACCTCTCAGGATTTCAATCTTCATAACAGATCAACAGCCCTAGCCACAGCAGCCACTACGTTGTCAGAAACGCCTAAATACGCCAACCTCTTCAAGCTACCGCATGGCTTACAGGGTTTTTTCGATTACAAGCAGGGGCTGGCGTATGCGAAGAAAGTAAATAAGCCCGTGTTCATTGACTTCACGGGGCATGGTTGTGTTAACTGCCGCGAAATGGAAGCCCGCGTATGGTCAGACCCAGCTGTCTTGTCGCGACTACAAAATGATTTCGTGATTCTGGCTTTGTATGTAGACGACAAAACCGAACTGCCCGAAGCTGATTGGTATACCTCGACCTACGATCAGAAAGTCAAAAAGAGCATTGGAGCCCAAAATGCCGATTTGCAGATCACGAAGTTCAATAACAATGCCCAACCTCACTACTGCTTAGTGAACAGCGACGGCAAACTGCTGGTATCTCCCAAAAACTACGATCGCGACGTAGCGCACTTTGTGGCGTTTCTGGAATCTGGGAAGGCGAAGTTTTAATCTATTTCAGGTATGGACACAATATATGTATTGATGATAATCAACACATCACAAATCGGGTGAACCTAGTTTTTGTCTGTAGTCGAAACCAATGGCGAAGTCCAACGGCAGAAGCAATTTATAAGAACCATGCTGATTATACGGCAAAGTCTGCTGGAACAGAGCTCTCTGCCCGAATCAAGCTAACGGCTAAACTTCTGGAGTGGGCCGACTTAATTTTCGTGATGGAAAAGCGGCATAAACAACGTATCATCGATAAGTTTCCTGATACGGTTAGAAGCAAGCAACTGATTGTTCTTGATATTCCCGATGACTACGGGTACATGAATGAAGAATTGATTGAATCCATAAAGTCATCCGTTTCTCCTTATCTGGATTAAGTAATCGACATAAAACACGTAGTAGCTCCTGTAAACAAAAAAATCCCCGCCAGACTCTGGCGGGGATTTTTTGTCAAATAATAAATTCTGTAGGCTAGGCAATTGCTTCGGCAGGAACTGGTTCTGCCTGTACCAATTCCATATCAGGTCTCGATTGATCAGAAACAGGAACACGGCCACGCTCCTTCCGAACGATGCGCGAGTAAAGCGATATCTCCTGATCGAACAGAAAGAGAAAAAATAGCTTCACAAACGATGTATGGTATTTCAGCGACTCGTAATACTCAGGAGCCGATTTCTTAATTTCGGGTAGCTTATTCCAGGGAATGGATGGGAAATCATGGTGCTCATTGTGGAAGCCTACGTTCAGATTCGGGCCGTTAAGCGGGCCATAATAGCTATAGGTTTCCTGTGCAGGATCGAGCGTTAGGAAGTGCTCCTGAGCCCAGCGGGCACCTAATGGGTGGAGCCCAACCGAGAAGAATAGACACAGCACCATGAATGCCAGCGCCTTCCAGCCAAACAAGGTTACAATCAGCACATCAAACGTAATCTGAACAATAAAATTAGCAATTACCCACTTATCAAAAACAGCTAACTCTTTCATCCGCAGAGTGCGAATACCTTGAAAAATAGGATAGAACAGCAACCAGATGGCCTTCCCAATCGAATAATTTTTGATGAGTTTAGCTTCATACCAGTCTGGCAAATCAGCATCTAGCTCATGAACACCCTGAAACGCGTGGTGCTTGATATGAAAGTTCTTGAACGTCAAAGCCGTTGGGAAAACCGTTGGCAGGTTGGCAAAAATAGCCGCCCACATGTTGGCCCCTGGTTTGCGAAAAATCAAATTGTGTGCTGCCTCATGAATGCAAACGAACAGTGTATGGGCCGGAAATGCCCCAATGAACCAGGCAGCCGCTACAACAATCCACCACGACTGATCACGGACCAGATAGGCCAAACCCGTCATGAGTATAACACAACCCAGAATAACCCAGAATGTAGTGGGGTTTTTCTGTCCAATCAGCTTTTTGATTTCGGGGTGAGACTTCAGGATTTGCCGGGTGCGAATCCGATGAGGTTCAGAAGCGTTCGAATGAACAAAATCAGTTAATGTTGCCATAGATGAGTGTCGCCAGAACAACGGGGCCGCCCGCGCGGTTCGGTGAATACGAAGAGTAAAATTAACACATTTTCAACTGGTAACGCCATTTACGTAACCTAAATTCCATGATTTTAATAGACCTTTCACTTAATAAGAAAGGTGGAGCCAAGTAGCCCCACCTTTACTAATTCAGGTTGATTCAACAAAAAACGTGATGATTCTTATGTAGTGAATGATAAGACTGGTGGTTTAGAAGCCAATTGGGAATGAATAACCTAGCGAAAAAGCCACTCCGCGATTCCGAACATTCACGTTTACAACAGGCACTTGTATCTGGCGCGTGAAGCCATGCGTATAGCGACCTTCGATAAAAAACTTTCCAGCACCGGCATCCATTGATAAGCCCAGGCCACCTACGGCTCCAACATCCCAGCGACTCAGCATGCCCCCGTAGTTAACATCCATATCGAAGGGTTGCGTCGTGAATAACGCCGACGCACGGGTACGGATACGACCGTCGAGCGCGTAGCTAACCGCAGGGCCAGCAATCAGATATGGCTGTACGGCACCTTCGCTCAGGTTAAATTTGAACAGTAATGGGATTTCAAGATTTTGTGATTGGTAGGCAACCGTTGCGCCAAGCGGCAGATTGAATCCCCCTAGATTCAGATCGAGTTTTTGTTTAATGGCAACCCCTTTCTGAACGTAAGCAAATTCAGGTCTGAATGATACGCGGTCACTCAGTGGAATATCCAGGAAAATAGCGCCCGTCGGTCCGGCAGTCGAATGGAAATCCGGGGTTAAACTACCAAGGTATTCAGGTTTAGACGCAAAGCCCCAGTTGGCTCCACCCCGGATACCGACCTGAACCTGGGCAAATGATATTTGAGAAATTAATAAGCCAACGAAGGCAAAAACACTGGCAAGCACAATTCGTTTCATGGTCTTGAAGGATAAAAAATGATTGATAAAAAGTGAACCTGAACTTGATTGTGTAAAGTGTTTGCGATAGGCGAATCGGGTTTCTTACTGGCTAATTCGTTGGTTAGAGAGCGTAGTAATGGGAAGGATTAATGGGCAAAGAAAATAATTTATGCACCTTAATAAAAAAGGATTTGAATGCCTAGCCAGCAATAGCTGTTTTCCTTTGCTAATCAGCAGGTTGTACTTTTTCTTGAAAACATTGTAACGGTATCGTAACTTTACTCATTACCGACTCCCCTTAACCTGACGATGAAGTACGTTAAGCCAACCAAGTTCAGCTATTTACCTAATTTCCTGATGCCGTTGGACCTGCTTGGTTTGTTTGAATGCGACCCATTTGGCAACTCCCTATTATTCAGAAGATTAATAATTGGCCTGGTGGGTTGGTTGACCTACGCCCGATACACGGTTGTGAATCGCATTGAGATTAAGGGGACCGAAAACCTGGAAAACCTGCCGATCAACAACGTACTGTTTCTGTCCAATCACCAGACTTACTTTGCCGACGTCATTGCTTTTTTCCACATCTTCTGCGCCGTAAAATGGGGCTTTCAGAATACCATGGTGCCCCCTGTCTATTTGCTTGGGCCTCGGGCGCGGCAGTACTACGTAGCGGCTTCAGAAACGATGAAAAAAGGGATTGTTCCTCGTGTATTTGCGGCCGGTGGTGCCTTAACTATCGAACGATCCTGGCGGGCCGAAGGACGCGAAGTGCAGCGGTCAGTCGACACGTCGGCCAACGACAAAATTGCGAAAGCATTGGCGCATGGCTGGGTTGTCAGCTTCCCACAGGGTACGACTACGCCTTACGCGCCTGTTCGAAAGGGAACGGGGCACCTTATCAAAAATATTGACCCAATCGTTATACCGGTGGTTATCAATGGGTTTCGCCGGGCTTTTGATAAGAAAGGACTACGTTTTAAAAAACGCAATACGCTGTTAACGGTGCAGTTTAAGGCACCCCTCCAGATTGGACCAGACGAAACAGTTGATGACATTGTAGCCAAAGTTCGGCACGCGATTGAGCAGGATGCTCCTGAATGGGCACAGGAGCAAGGTTAGTAGACGCCCGGCCAGGCTATTCAGCTTACAATACCCAGCGGAAGAAAATATAAAGTGTAAAGGACAACAGCACAGATACGGGCAGAGTCAGCACCCAGGCGAGCGCAATATTCCGAACGGTGCCTGCCTGAAGGTTTTTAACGCCTTTGTTGGCTACCATACTTCCGGCGATACCCGATGACAGTACATGCGTCGTACTAACGGGTAATTTCAGCGCGGAGGCTAATCCAATCATCATGGCAGCCACCAATTCGGCCGAAGCGCCCTGTGCGTAGGTCAGGTGTTGTTTACCGATCTTCTCCCCCACGGTTACCACAATCCGGCGCCAGCCAATCATGGTGCCGAGACCTAACGATATGGCAATCATCAAAATGACCCACAAGGGCGCATAGTCCGTGAAACGCCGAAGACCGCTTTCTTCACCCAGGTTTTTGTTCAGGGCTGACAACTGGTTTGCACTAAGATTTGCGCCTTCGTCTTCAGCAATTTTTTTCATGTTGCTGTTAATTAGCAGCAAATCCTTTCGAACGTCCAGGCGCTTTTCGTTCGGAATTTTATTATCAACGAGAGGGCCGTTTATTAACGCCTTTAATTCAGTTAGCTCAGTCCGTGTTTGAACCAGACGATCACGATTAGCGGGCGAAAGGTTATTCGAATTTAGCGCGGCAATGGTCTGTTCGATACCGCCAATGTTCGTTTGCATCAAACGGGGATCAAGATTGGTTTGAACCGCAAAATGATACGGTACTATACCAATCAGAATCAGCATAATGAGACCAACGCCTTTCTGGCCATCATTGCTGCCGTGAAAGAAACTTACCAGTGAGCAGGTTGCAATCAATATACCCCGAATCCAGGAGGGGGGAAGGCTATTCTTCTTGGGTTCTTTAAAAAGGGCATCTTTAACATCGTCGGGTACAGAACGACGTAGCACAAACATCAAAACAATGGCCAAACTGAACCCCAATAATGGAGAAAGAAGCAGAGCGTAGCCGGTTTCAATAGCTTTTTCCCAGTTTACAGCGGCTCCGGTTATGTTGTCTGGCATTGTTGCAAAAGCCAGTCCTACGCCCAAAATGGACCCAATAAGCGTGTGCGAACTGGAACTGGGCAGCCCAAAATACCAGGTGCCAAGATTCCAAATGATGGCGCTGAGCAGCAAAGCCATCACCATTGCCACACTATGATAAACGTTCTGGTCAACGAGTAACTCGACCGGCAGCAGGTTGACAATACCCATGGCGACCCCAATACCGCCCAGCAAAACGCCGGTGAAATTGCAAATTCCCGACCACACCACGGCATAGGTTGGCTTCAGGGAATTGGTGTAAATAACAGTAGCTACGGCATTAGCCGTATCGTGAAATCCATTAACAAACTCAAAGGCACAGGCAGCGAATAGGCTGATAAAGAGGAGGATAAAAACATCCGTTTCTAATCCAAACATAACTAAGGTATCGTCGGTGATGAAGCAAACGGTGGGTCCGTAAGCCAATGATTGCCACAAAAGTACGTCAAACTGGGCAGAGCGATATTACCAAATTGTTAAGACACGTAGCATGTCTTTCCGGCTACGTTACTTTTTGCCTGCCAATTGCCCGCAGGCAGCATCAATATCTTTACCCCGACTCCGACGAACATTCACGATTACACCTTTGCTTTCTAAAAAGTCGGCGAAACGATCGAGCGTTTTAGGGTCCGTATTTTTGAAATTAGCTTCCGCAATGGGGTTGTATTCAATAATATTTACCTTGGCAGGGACACGTTTCGTAAATTTCCAGAGTTCCTGCGCATCCTGCAACGTATCGTTGAAATTGTAGAAGAGGATATATTCGAACGTGATACGGGTGCCCGTTTTCTTATAAAAATAGCTCAGTGCATCGCCCAGCACCTCCAACGTATTGCTCTCGTTGATCGGCATAATCTGGTCCCGCTTCAGGTCATTAGCTGCGTGTAGGGATAGGGCTAAGTTGAATTTCACTTCATCATCGCCGAGTTGCCGGATCATTTTGGCAATTCCCGCCGTCGAAACGGTAATTCGCTTAGGCGACATACCTAAACCGTCAGGCGAGGTGATGCGATCAATCGATTCCAGTACGTTTTTGTAGTTTAGCAACGGCTCACCCATTCCCATATAGACAATGTTCGAGAGCGGTGCGTCGTAATGCTCTTTCGCCTGCCGGTCAATGGCAACCACCTGATCGTAAATTTCAGCCGCGTCGAGGTTACGTTTGCGATCCATGTAGCCCGTTGCACAGAATTTACACGTCAGCGAACAACCTACTTGGCTCGATACACAGGCAGTCATGCGGTCTGACGGTCCGTCGCCACGGTCATCATTGCGAAGGGCCGGAATCAGGACACCTTCTACCAGATTCCCATCAAACAAACGGAACGACGACTTGATCGTACCATCATTGCTACGTTGCTGCTGATCAACGGTCAGGGGTCGAATTTCGAAGTGTGTGTTCAGCAAGTCACGGGTCGACAGCGACAGGTTCGTCATTTGTTCGAACGACTGCGCTGATTTCTTCCAGAGCCATTCATGAACCTGCTTAGCGCGAAAACCCTGTTCCTTGTGCTCTGTAAACCAGGCTTTTAATTGCGGGGCCGAAAATTTTCGGATATCTTGTTTCATATCTTTCATAAAGAGCGAAAGAGTGCAAGAGTGAAAAAGCGAAAGAAGCCAGACCACTTTTTCACCCTTGCACTCTTTCACTCTTTATAATGTCTGCTCGCCATCTCTTTCCGGTTTCCAGACCTTTCGGTACCCAGACAGCCGCTTTGTCCATCACTTTTGGCGCGATTGGTCGTACATAGGGGTACAAAAACGCACTTTCGGTCTGGCGAGGGGGCATTTTGACGCCCATATAGCTCAACAACCAAAGGATAACACTAATTCCAAAGACCCATGTAAAAACGCCCACCGTCGCTCCGGCCACACTGTCGAACGTACCAAGAACAGAATATTTCAGTGATCGACGTATGGCAAAACCCATCTGGTTGATCATGAACACAGTAGGAAAGAAAATTACCGAGAAGCCAAGCCAGGGTAGCAGTTTTCGAGCCAGTTCGCGACTGATATAGGGGCTAAGCAAGTCGATTCCGAACGCCAGAAACTTGAAGCCAATAATCATAGCCACGACAAACGCAATGACCGCCACGATCTCCACAAAAAGACCTTTTCGATATCCGTTGAAAGCTCCCCAAGCGAGGGGAATAAGCATTAATATGTCGAGCGTATTCAAAGAGCGAAAGAGTAAAAGAATGAAACCGGGCCGATTTCTATGGATCAAGCAAGGGGGAGGGCATAAGTTTTGTCATATTTTTTGCCTCGCTTGACCACTGCATAGACCCGATGGATGAGTTTATTTCGTAATGCGTTGATGACCAACATCTTATTTTTACCGTCGGCGACTTTACGTTGATAATAATCCTGTAACTCTCCTTTCACCTGTAGGGCCGACATGGCTGCCATATGGAGTAACGTTTTAAGTGATTTTCGGGCATGATGATTCACGCGGGTCTTGCCCCGTACACTACTGCCTGAAGAGTGCTCAAAGGGAGCTACGCCCGCATGGCAAGCCAGCTTTTTAGGATACTCA
>NZ_FOLQ01000015.1 GCF_900112365.1 Spirosoma endophyticum
CGTTTCATCCTATGACCCAAGGAAAGATCGAACGTTACCATCGCTCGATGAAGAACGTTCTGTTGTTGGAACACTACTACAGTCCGGATGAACTAAGAACTCGCCTAACGGAGTGGGTAGACTATTATAATCATCAACGGTACCATGAATCACTGGACAACGTACGGCCAGCCGATGCTTACTGGGGCCGCCAGGATCAGATCTTGGCCGAACGGCAAAAAACTAAGCAGCTAAGTTTGTCTCAACGCCGGAAAAGTCATATTTTTCAGCGAGCCCAAAGTGGCTAAAACCATCTCTTCTCTTTTCACCCGCATCTGTCCACTTTTACTTGACGACGTACAATAAGCTGGATGGGGCATTATGTAGCGTATTTGAAAGGGGAAGGTATTGATCATATACGGAGTGCCGCTTCGGCGGTCCGATCCCTTTCATCCCATGACTCAACTGGGCCGCCCTTTATGAGTATTTCGGAGTAAACTGGTTCAGCGTCACTTTAGGTGAATCCTGGTAGTTTTCTTAGTTGAGTGTACATGGATCTATCCCCGCTCTTACCGTCTGGATTCCTGTTCTGCAACCAGCAATTCACTCACGATTCGCTCATCATTGGGCTGATAGCCACCGATACGGTTGGCACTTGCCCACTCTGTCAGAGGCCCACTAGTCGAGTGCATAGTTTCTATCGCACGGGCGCCCCCGCAACGCACTTTAGCCGCCCTACCCATGAGTGGTAAAAGAATCAAGCTTCTGATACGGCTGCGCAAGTTTCTCCGCCCATTAGCCGAGATGGTCTAATTAATCGGCACAGTGGACTTGCTTAACTTAGCAAGATCATGCAGCAACCAGGTAAAGCTAAAACCCGACGCAAATATGACGCTGACTTCAAAAATGAAGTCATCAAAATGTTGACCAATGGCCAAACAGCCGCCTATATTTCAAAAGCATTAGGTATTTCAGAGAATCTAATCTACCGCTGGAAAAATCAGAATCAAGGAGTCAAAAAAGCAAATGGTGAGCAACATGGACTAGCTCTGGAAAATCAGCAGCTCAAAGATCGAGTCCGGTAATTGGAAACTGAACGCGAAATCCTAAAAAAAGCCTTGAGCATTTTCAGCCGACAGACCTGAAGCTATGCTATGAGTTTGTACATGCGCTGGTCGAAACGTTTACGGTCGAAACACTCTGCGCTGTACTAGGTCTGAGCCGTTCTGGGTACTACCGCTACAAACGTGGAGAGAGCTACAAACCAACGGTTGAAAAGGGGAAGAAACAGCAGTTGATTGAACAGGTTTTCGCTGGTCATAAGCGCCGATATGGGAGTCGACGAATTGTAGCTGAGTTAAAAGAGCAAGGTCATGAAGTGGGAAGACATCAGGTACGAACGCTTATGAAATTAGCTGGTTTACAGTCCATTCAACCTAAATCGTTTGTACCGCGCACGACGGATAGTACTCATGGGAAAGGCTACTGGCCTAACTTATTGTTAGACCAACCTTTACCACAAGCCCCCAATTTGGTCTGGGTCAGCGATATTACGTATCTACCTTTGGCAAGCGGGGAATGGGCTTATTTGAGTACCTGGATGGAACTTTTTTCCCGGCTGATAGTAGGTTGGCGGGTCGATGACAATATGGAAGATAACCTGGTTTATCATACCACTGCGTAACGCCCTGCAATTTCGTCAGCCTTCACCTGGCTTGATTATCCACTCGGATCGGGGTGGTCAATATGTGTCGAATGATCTGCGTGAACTGATCAATTTGTGGCACATCAGTCCCAGTATGAGCCGGGCCGACGATCCATATGACAATGCTTTTGCGGAGTCATTCTGGAGCCGCTTGAAAGCGGAATTATTGGAAGGGGGCACGTTCTTAAGTGTGGAAGACGCTCGAACCGAAATCTTCGAGTATATTGAAATGTACTACAATCGGATGCGTAAGCATTCGTCGCTGGGCTACAAAAGCCCTGAACAGTTTGAGCAGGAGTATTACACTAAACTTGCAAGTTCAGTGTGCCGCTAAACCGGACCACCTCAGCCGACTGCCCCGCAAAGTATTTGCCCAATCATGCCACTCGGTCTGTAAGCCCTATACCAGGCGGCTACTCAGAGCGGACCAGCAGATCCAGGCCATTGAGTTACAGGCCGGTTCCAAGCCTGGGGCTCGCTTATGCCATACCATTGGCCAGTCCGTTAATGCCTTTACAGTCCTTCGGGTCATCCGCAGAACTCCACCGCCAATGGTAGAGACACCCAAGCGATTAGGTGTCGATGATTTTGCTTTCAAGAAAGGACGTAACTACGGTACGATTCTGATTGAGCTGGACCAACATAAACCCATCGATCTATTGCCGGATCGAGAGGGTAAGTCGCTGGAGCATTGGCTTCAGGCTCATCCGGGGGTTGAACTGATCACGGCTCCGGCCGCCCGGTCGCGACCGATCCAGTATTTATGCCACTCAAGTAGCTGACCGTTGGCACCTGTTGAAGAATTTATCTGAAGCCGTCGAACGCCTTTTAGACAGCCAACGTCCAGCCATCCGAGAAGCCACTCAATTCATTAGTCAGCAATCGACGATTTCGCTAACTAGTCCTGCTATTTCGTTAACAGAAATGGATTTGCCAAAATCAGTAAGCAATCAACTAACTGATGATCAGTCGCCGGAACAACCCATTTATGCTGAAAAACGATATGGGCTTTATCAGCGGGCGAAAGAATTACAGCAGCAAGGTCATAGTATTCGTGCCATTACAACTCATCTGGGTAGCTCACGAAATACAATCAAAAAGTACTTCAAACAAGCTCATTTTGTCCCCAAAACCAGGAAAAGGAAATCAAATTTGATGACTTATGAAGCCTATTTTACGGCAGCGTTGGCAAGCCGGTGAAACCTGTGTCAAAACGCTGTTTAAGGAAATCAAAGCACAGGGTGATAACGGTCGCTATACCATCTTGGCCGCCTTCTTAGCCACATAACCGTGTCCTTTTCACGAGCCTACTCAACCACCTGCCCAAGGGGAACTTAGCTACTCAAGCAGTCGGCTCAGTCGATTATTAGGCCAGCCAGCAGTCGATTGGCCGGAAACGGATCGTCCTTTTTTATAACACTTACTCCGTTGTACTGAATCGATTGGCCTGGTGCCTCAGTTGAGTCTACGTTTCAAGCGGCTCATGCAGAATCGACAAGCGGAAGAGTTAGCTAATTGGTGTGCCTATGCCGAAGGGATACCGGTTCTGAGCGGGTTTGTGCGGGGTATTCGTCAGGACTATGCAGCCGTTGAAGAATCGTTCCGATCGAAGTGGAGTAATGGCCAAACAGAAGGGCAGGTAAACCGACTAAAGACCATCAAGCGAATGATGTATAGCAAAGCAAAATTTGATTTGTTACGTCTGCGGGTGTTGACCCGAAATGGGACGGCTCCCCCAAATTGACGCTGAACCAGTTTACTCCGAAATACTCAATAAGTTTTAGCCAATTTAAACTTATCAAAGACTGCCCACTTTTCTTTTTAAAAACCTCATGTCCAGTAATCTGAAAGTATTGTACCAATTATACAGTTTACCCGTAAGTAGCATATGATTCAGTTACCCTTTTATGGATGGTCATTAATCACCCCAATTAGGAGCCAGCACCGACTACTTTTTGACTGGGGGATTTGCTTTGTACGATTATCAAGCTTATTTGCGGGCAGGAAACTTCCCAGTTCTATGAATAACGAATCGGAAAAACCATCAAATTCCGACCAACCACTGACGACCAATTCTGACCATTCGGCAGGATTGAATCAGGCCATAGAGCCTAACAATCTCCCTGTAAAGGAAAATGAAGTGTCTCCTCCCGTGGCTCAACGAGCCAATCCGTTAGCGCTTTTCATCCCAGGGGAAGGGTACCTCATAACTCCCATCCTGATCTGGATAAATGTAGTACTATTTATGCTGATGGCGCTGACCGGGGTAAACCTACTGCATCCAGCCAGTGATGACCTCATTCGCTGGGGAGCCAATTATTCACCCCTGACCCTCGACGACCAGCCGTGGCGCTTTTTGAGTAGTTGCTTTCTACATATTGGCGTGATTCATTTGGTATTTAATATGTATGCGCTGCTACAGATCGGGCTTCTTCTGGAACCAATCCTGGGAAGCCGCCAATTTGTGATTGCTTACCTAATGGCAGGACTGGCAGGTAGTGTGGTCAGTTTATGGTGGCACGAAATAGTACTAGGCGCAGGCGCTTCAGGCGCAATTTTTGGCCTGTATGGTGTATTTCTGGCATTATTAACCACCAATTGGTTCGATGTTCAAACCCGTCGAGACTTAATGAGGAATAGTCTAATCTTTGTAGGCTATAATCTGGTCATAGGACTGCAGGCGGGTATCGACAATGCCGCCCATATGGGCGGGTTACTAGCGGGTCTGCTTTTTGGTTATACTTATTATTTTTCTGCCCTTCACCCCAGCCGTGCATCGACACAAGCGGGGTGGTTGTTACTAATGCCCCCAATCCTGACCGTCGTAACCACCATCGTCGTGTATGTGAACACAGGCAACCCCTTTGGAGAGTATGACCGACTGCTGAAACGATTCAGTCTGTTGGAAGCTCAGGCCTTGAGCGTTTTTCGATTACCACCTACTACATCAGCTGCGGGTGTGGCAAAGGCCATTGACGAGCAGGGGATTGTTTCCTGGCGAAAAGCCCTGAACGTACTCACCGAGGCGGATCAGCTTGCTCTGCCCGAAGAACTTCGCCAACGAACTAAGTTGCTGCGTCAATACGGCCGATTACGGCTAACTAGTTTTACTCTTTTACAACGTTCGCTAAGGGATACAACCCACATCTACGATCAGCAGATCGAAGATCTTGACCGACAGATTTACGGAATACAAAAGCAGTTGGAAAAGCAGTAACGAGGGCTCCTTTAATGCATCTATCGGTAAAGCAACTGAAGACATTGTTCATTTTCAAGCCCATCGATGTGATACTGAATATGAACAATGTCTTCAATTGCCCAAGATATATAGTCGCTCTTTTGAAAAAGAACCCCAAGGAAGGGGTAGTTGATGGTTACTCCTGGTCGACCTGATTGCCAGCTTTTTTAAACCACTCATGTCTAAACAAAATGAATACGGATAATGCCGAAACCATTGCTGATTGGGAGGAAAATTCGACGCTCCCTATATCCATAACGTTTCAATAGATGAATTCGTGGAAACGGTAGAACAGGCTAGTCAGGAAGAGAACGCTGAAGCACTGGTTCCGCACAAAGACTAGTTTTTAAGTAGCCTCCTATCAGTTTAGTAGTAGCGTATCTGTTAGACGGCCAAATATGATCAGTAAAAGCAGCGTTTTGTGAGAATGATTTCACATGCATGCCCAACGGTTTGGGCTATCCCGTTAGTCTTTTTGTAGTGGAGCATGTCAATTGGTCATTTTCAAAAGATACCATAGTACATCTGGATCTGTGCTATCTGCCTCATGTGAATGCCTAAACGAGAGTTTCTCCAACAGCTTTATGGAACGCTGATTATCTCGTTGAAGGGAGGCCTGAATGGCTTGAACGGTAAGTGTATTGAATGCATACTCAATCACGGTCTCTGCAGTTTCTTTCATGATGCCTTGTCCCTGAAAGGTTGTCAAAAGTTCATAGCCGATTTCACATGTGTCCGTTTCATCTGAGGGGGTAGGTAACAAGTTTCGGGTAAAATCCTCAGACTACTGGACAAAAAAAATTGACGTTTGCCAACATCCTCAAAATCGGATCGAAGACAAATTAGAAATTGCTTGAACCAGAGTAGTGTGGCGTTTAATACGTCCAGTCCCTTCTTGATCAGAGATTGTGCTGGAGCATAGCACCGTTAGTAAGCTTCGAAAAGCTAGTAAATAATAATTGAAGGCTGTTTGTTTACAAAGCGATGGCCTACAAGTACTTATAGGTTTTTTTTAAGCAAGTCTGTCGACAAAATTTCGAATTTTAAGAAAAGCGATTGCTCCATCAAGTGCACTCAATAAATCCCTCATAGTAAATTTATAATTTGGATCTGGTATGCGGCTAATTTGTTGTTTTACTCGTTCTTCACTGATGAGACCAGCTTCATTTGAATAAAAACTTTCTTGTCCAATATATGGATTAGCCCTATCCCATTTAAGCTGCAAGCCAACCCTGACTCCAAATATATCTATGTAAGGGTTCCTTACGACGTTTGCACCTTTATGAGGCCATTCTTCATTTTGATGAAACGAGACTGCCAAATTTTTAGGCGTATCAAAATTCACCATTAAAAGTTGCATAGGAGCAATTACTTTTAGTGCAGGCAATAAACAATCCAATGGTATGTCATTAGGCCCCCTCACCGCCTCTTTTACAGCACTATAAAGGCTCTCATAATCCCCAAAAATCACTAATAATATTTTGATAATCTTTATAAGTTCAAAATCTGAAGTTTCTATATAAAAAGCGTCTGAATGAAAGCCATCTGTGTTTATTTGAGATTCAAATTTTGAGTCATTGCCATAATTGATTAATGGACCACTTACTAATATAAATTTTTGAACATTTGGCTTTAGATGATGTTTTACGATACTCCTTACTGTTCTCTTACCAATTTTAACAAAGTGGTGTAAGTATTCTCCTAAAATTATTCTACCGTCATCACTTAAGTCCGCAGTCAAATCTGATCGGCAATACATAGCTACAGCCTGCTCATTTGAAAAATCGAAAATATTAGTTGAGTAGAATTTTTCAATATATCCTTCGAAATCAACTTCTCCACCATACTTATGAATATAGATATTTCGAATATTTTTCAAGTCACAAACAACGATAATTTTAGAAAAACCAAACTTATTTCCTCCACTGGGAGAATCCTGATGAACACTAAGTATGTTCAAAATACGAAAGATATGCTCGGGATCTAGTCGGTCCAGGTCATCAACAATCAACACATTTTCATGCCCTGGTTTCTTTATTTTATCTAACCCCAGTCGAATCATTTGAGATATCAAGTCATCTTCAAAGATCGATCCCTTGATATCTCTGGTTTCCTTTAAGTAGTTATCAAGAACGTCGTTGGTTGTAGCTAAATGCGAATCTAACTTCTTTTTGTAGTCCTGGTATTTTGTTAACCCGTCCACAAGCACATTACCCATCTTACCGATCTTGTTGATTCCTTTCGTAATGGGATCGCCAACCAGAAGTTCAGTGGGAGCATTTTCTAAAGCGCTGAATAAAAGCTTAAAGATGTCTTTGGGGTTGTTAACAACGTATTGATATGCGTATTGCGCTTCGCCAATCTTAGCCTTCAGTTCTTGAATAATTGCATTGTACTGGAGCAATTGATGGGCTAAATCATATTTTATATATTCAAAAATATCTTCATTCTGACTGACGACATATTTTACAGGTGATAGCCAGAAAGTATTTGTCGTTTCGGATACGGTCTTAAAATATTCTCGAAGAAAATAAGTTTTGCCACTTCCAAAAGGGGCAGAGAATAGAATCCGTTGATTTTCCTCAGGACTAATATGCTGAGCAAAGGCCTCAAATGGGCGTGTAATTTCTATTTCTTTCATGGATAGATATTTTTGTGCTTAACGAACTAATTTATTGGCTACATCAAATTGCCTTTAAATCCAAGTAACCAGAATCGTACCTAGAGGGGGCAATCCGTGCGCTTTTAGAGCATAAAGCCGTCGCCTTTAAAAGTGACTATAAGATTATTCACTACCTCCTGAATGTGAGGGGGTAGTTGATGGAAAGCCTTTCGTACATCTTTAAATAATGTACAGTAGTCATACAGGATGAATATACCAATCATTGCACTCATGGTCAGCATTGTGTCCATCATACGAAAGTTTTCTGGATCGTCGCCTTCAAAACCATTGACGACGACGTTAATGCTGTGCCAAGTTGGGTGACTGTTGAGCGAAAACAGTTTATATAAATTGGTGAAGACTTTCTCCCGAGCCGGCATCCGATTCGCTAAGCCATGCCATCCGCCCTCGACTCGCTTCAACTTGATCCCTTCTACATAGTACTGCCAGCCATCTCCAGTTCGCGGATCAGATTTGCCCTTTATGGTTGTTTGACTCTGGCTATCCAATGACTGCACGATAGAGAGCTCCATAAGGTAATTAACCGTTTCGTCAATGTTTTTTCGATTCTGGTCGCGTGCCAGTTTGCCTTCTTCAAATTCGGTTGGTTCCGCCTGATTTTTGCTGATGAATGTTTCCAGTACCCACAACAAATAACGTAATTCAACCTCATCTTGAGAAAGTGGGTCAACAAACACATGATGTAAGGTAAGCATGCATTCATAGGCTCCTCGAAGTACGCTTGCTACAGAAAGGGGGTCGATTATGTAATTATATGGTCTGTTGCTTAAAGCTGAAAACCATTCTCCTCCTTCAAAAACATTGCGAATAGTCAATAACTGTAAGCTTGCCTTCATAACCAGCCCTTCGGCATATACATTTCGTTCAAGCACAAGATCCTTTTTGTAAGTCACTCTATTAAGGTATAATAGGGTATCTTGGACGATTAAAAAACGATAAAGCAAATTGTCGCGTTCAGTTAATTCTGTTGGAGGCATGAGTCTGTTATGGGTAAAATTAATCGCTAAAATTTTATTTTAAGGACTGACGCTTGGCTTCCATTAGAATCAGTAATAATTGTTCGCCTGTCATATCAACAAGCTTAGTGCTTAGGGCATTCTGCAAGGGCCATACCGCAGCCTCTTTTTCATATTGATTGAGTGCATCAGTCAGTAAAGGCAAAAATGTATTGTTTTGGGCATGTTCAAAAAAGAATGATGCCCCTAGATCAACATCGCTAACTGCCCTTTCGAGAAGCTCATAATCTGCCCGACGTTTACGAGTTGGTGATGGCTTATCAAATTTTCCGAAATACTGGAACAGATCGGCAATATTTTTTCGATTTGCTTCGAAAAGTTCTGATTCGGTCCCATATCTGTATTCATCTGGATGTGCCTTAATGGATTCTATTAGTTGGCGAATCTGTTTAATGTGTTCCTGTGAGATTGTAGGCATTATTGTAGTTTTTTGAAAAGTGGTTTTACTCAATACATTTAATTAATCTCCAATTTGGACGTCTTTCAATCGAAGCCATCGGAGTATAGTTTTTTATATTTGATATCCAACTGCTTCATGACCATGGCAGGTCTGTTACCATTTAGGTAAAGCGTTTTAGCGCTTCAACTTTCATGTTAGCCGTGAGTTAAGTACAAGAATCGGCTGTCCACGCGCCTCAGCCGTGTCCAGGCCTGCTTAGATATTCCTGATTAATAACTTAATTTCCTACTTTGCTTTCATCTATTTTTATAATAGTTAGAACAAAGAAATACTGTACCTACTTATACGATGCTGAGTGGGCTCATATATTCAAAATAATACGGGAGATGACTAAATTTAAAGAGGGCACCGTTTGGTGCTATAGCCATAGGGCTGAAGGAGGCATGGTTCTCGTGCACGTCTACCGATTCCATGAAATTAACTACGCTAAATCAAATTATACTCCCTGGCAGGCTACTATGCACATCGGCCTTAACTAAGCGAATGATTTTGTACTAGTTGCTGGAATTGATGTTGTTCTCGATATTGAAGTCGTTGCATTAGAAAATCGTGCCCTGGGGCTTCAATCCCAGGCCATTTATGGCCATTGAACAGCCATTCTTCATAGTGTCCAACCCATTTTGCGGCCAATGGAATTAAGTCGGTAGCAATCCACAGTCGACGAAATGGCGAAATGTCAGCCGGGTAATAAAGACATAGGGCACGGTCAGAATACATGTGAATCGCCAATGATGGCTTTATCTTCCGATTTCGTATCCAGACTCGGTGTATTTCTTGCGACAAATACCGTAGCTCAATCTGATAGCTAGTCGTGAAATAAGGCTGTTTGACGGTGAAGTCAACTTTTAGAAACTGCTGTTTCTGGTTATTTATCAGTTGTTCTACCCGACAAGTAGGCCAATATTCATCCAGCAATTGACGCTGGATGAATAGTTCGAAGGCTGAGGAATCACGATTAATCTCTCCGGGTATCATAAAAATCTCTCTCCCGCGGGGCCTGAATGCCAGCAGGAACAACATTAAATTTCTTGTCATAGCCATAATTCCCTGACTCAATTTTTCGATTGGCATCTGATAGTTGCTGCCGACGTTGTCGTTCCTGTTCAGACAGGTTTGGCGTATAACCTATCGATAGCTTACCGTTTGAATCAGTTTGAACGAAGTGAAACGTCTCCTTCAAGTATTTTTTCCAGTCAAAATGATACTGAGTGTAGAAAAACTTTTTGTCTGGATCTTTGAAGATATACCGTTCATTCACATCTACGTTTCCGATTTTGTCCCGGGTCAAATCATAAAATTCTGGATTCAGTTTGGCTGTGTCTCGGACATTGGCACCAACCATAATGCCATTCGTTTTAGCATTGTGCTGCATTTTGGGTGCTAAACTTGTATGTAGACTTGTTGTCGTCAACTCCGTACAATTTCCGGTACCATAAATGCACCATAACGTATCGTCATCGTCACCGAAGTCAATTCCAGTTCGGGCATTGATGTCATCAATATCCATCGCTTCAAATACTTCTGGTAATTCATACTTCACGAAGTAGCTAAAGAAAGAGGCAGCTTGAATGGCATTGCGTACACCTTCTTCACGCGAAACACCCCGGCCCCCGAAGTAGGCGAAAACGCCATCATACTGCATGCGTTGGATATGACCATCAAACAGGGCACAGGTGTGGGTTGCGGCCGTTACTATCACCTGGATAATGACCCTAATTTGCTCAGTGGTATATTTTTTAAAGAAATTAGTTGAATTCTTTACATCCATAAACATGGACGTGATATGATGATATTCAACACCGTTAGTAGCCCGCAGATGGATAAAGTCTGGGTGATCGCCACTGACTGGCAATTTCACCGGTCGTTTTAGTAGATCCGCTAAAGTCTTCATCGATGTAGCAGGCTCTAAGCTGGCGGTAGTTGCGTACGCTTTAGGATCTATAATCCGGTGTGTTGAACGTGCTTCAGCTAAAGTACTCAGCACTTGTAAATCATGCCCTTTCATTAATGTAGGGCTATGTACAGCTTGACTGATTGCATCAAGATAATTGCTATATAATCGCATGCTATTTGCCATTTAAAATAAAATAGAGACTCAGAAAAACGAGCAGCATTAGACTGCCTGATAAAAGCCAGCCAGCATAGTTCAATCGTTTAAATTTTCGAGAAAGGCCAATGGAGAGGATATGCATCTGCCGAAGCATATCCTGAAGGTGCAATGAGGCAGATCGTTTCCGAAATTTCCGGGCGAAGTACCTGTATTCCAGTGAGGCTACTTGTCCAAAAAA
Organism: Spirosoma endophyticum; assembly: GCF_900112365.1. Lineage (GTDB taxonomy): Bacteria > Bacteroidota > Bacteroidia > Cytophagales > Spirosomataceae > Spirosoma > Spirosoma endophyticum. The sequence continues at coordinate 11,370 of NZ_FOLQ01000015.1, forward strand.
AATAAGCGACACATTACCTGGATGCGAACTGGATCTAGTGAAAGGATTTATTGCCAAGATGGTAAAGCCCAGAGAAAATGCGCACAAAATGACTACGCCAGCAATAACCAGGTTATGGGCTGAGGTGAATTTTAGCTTCTGTTCCAAAAATGAGTAGCTAGAAGCAATTCCACCAATCAGAATAGCATTTATAGCCAGGTACAAATTTCCCTTCGTATTAACCGATTCATAGTAATGGTCATAACGACCTATTATAAATCGCGCCTGTTCAATCAATTCCTCATCACTCATATCTATTGAACTAGTTGAGTTAAGGGGTGCCTAGTATATGGACCCTCACTTCGCTTTACTTCTCTTTTCTAACCGATTTTAACGGGTCACTACCTAACATATGATCTATAAAATTATCGTCATGACTACCCTTGATTCAGGTGTTTTATGGACTTGCGAACGCGTTATTATTACGCAGATTCATCCTCCCCTAGCCACAGTAGTAGGCATTTTAAAATGTTAAATAGATCGGCTAAATGCTGATAAGTGCTCAGGATATATAGTAAGCACCGAACGAAAGCAACCGGGTCCAACCAGCTTAGGGTTGGAGAAGAGGAGTAACAGAAGAGGTGAGAAGGAGGTACTGAAGAGACCTGGATACATTTGCGTAGTAATCTCAACCAGTCTAATTTGCTGACCATTTCCGGAAATCAACAGAGGCCGTCCAAACCCGTTGACTATCTTCCCATTATCCCCTAAAGTAGTGTTCTTTTCTAAGCCTTACGAGCCAAAACTCATAAGGCTTTTTTTTCATAAGCCTCTTTATGATTATGTTTTACGGTGGATCACCTCGCGTGACTCACATCAAAGGTAAGTCAGTATCTATAAAACTTCAAATATACCAATCGAAAGTTTTTTTACTAATGTTAAGTCATACTTGACATTCTCCGATTGAAGCATTAACTTTGCCACATGAATGTGGCAAATGAAAAAACGCTGTTCCAGGCTTTAGGAAAAAAGATAAAAAGTCATAGAAATAATGCAATGGTTAATCAGGTTCACTTTGCGAGCCAAATAGGGTTGAGCCGAACCTCTTTAGTCAACATCGAACAAGGCAGACAGCAACCATCAGTTATTTTGCTATGGCGAATAGCTGAAGCGTTGAATATTGAAATGAAAGAGTTGATACCTAGCCGGGTAGAAGTAGAGGCTACTACGAATGGATTGATATTTCCCTCTGCATCTGACGAGATTAAAAAAGGGGAAACTTATGATTTGTTGGTTAAATTTGTTAGTGACCTTAAAGCGAACGAATCTGAATTATGAATCACAAAAGACAGAATCAGATCGAACAACTGGCAAAGGGCTTACTTACCGAAACGAATTGTTACTCGTACCCTCCCATTAACGTTATAGAAGTAGCAAAACGAAAAGGGATTGATATCATTGACTTCCATTTTGGGGAAGAAGTCTCGGGGGTACTAATTACTAAGAATAATAAATCAACCATTGGGGTTAATCCTGATAATTCAACCGTTCGTCAGAGATTTACAATAGCCCACGAATTAGGCCATTATTCCCTGGGACATCAGCGAAACGGCATGTTCGTTGACACGCCTGAACGGTATTTTACCATGTTTAATTTTCGGAATTCCAACTCATCCACTGGAGAACACATTCAGGAAAGAGAAGCCAATGCTTTTGCAGCATCGCTTCTTATGCCTAGGGATCTAATATTTATAGTTATTGAAGACTTAAAATCAAGCTTCAACGTCAGAAGTGACGAGGACCTTTTAGAAGAGTTGGCCAAAAAATTTGAGGTTAGTACCCAAGCTATGGGATTCCGATTGTCGAATCTTAATACGTTATGGTAGTTAGCACAGAGTAAGATTTAAATAGATATGCTTAACAAGAAAGCCTGCTTAAATTTAAGCAGGCTTTCTTGTTAAGCATAAACTTACTCGATTATGTAACCGATTTACGGGGTTATTTCTCTTAATGGATACAGTTGGCGAATTAAGCTTAGACCTTTGTTTAAGGCATCAATTGCACGACAGACGCTTAGAAGAAGAACCTCTACTAACCGCCTTACTGAATTTGGGGCTCTTAGATCGACTAAAACGACATTAAAACTAACGGTCAAAGGACTGTTAAAACTAGAATCAGATGTGGTTGCAAACACCTTTTGGTGTGGATAGAAGCATAAAGCCCCCACTAGAAGTAGTGAGGGCTTTATCGTTGTAGGTTAGCTGGATTCCTCCTTCTTAAGAAAATTCTTTAGCGGTCCCTGGACAAACTGATTTGGTCTCCAGTGATTAAAGCGTTGCGCTAAAAGATCCACATACTGATCCGCTGCCGTTCCAGCCAGAAAGTTTACAATATTGTTGACCAGATCTGGTTGACCAGCTAAGTTGATCGGATTGATCGCGATCGGCGCCGAAACGAATATCAGCTTCAACCATTTAAAGAGACTACTATTCGTAAACGGGGTCATTTCAACGAACTTAATGTATTCATTAATAATGGAATGGTCTCCATCATCTGGCATCTCGCTTAGCCATTTTCTAAATTGTTGGGCGTGACGATAAAGATGCATGAAGTCGGCAAACGTTTTCATTCCTAAGTCAATAGCGTCTGCTATTGAAGGGCATTCTGGAATCACGAACTGATGAAACTCGGTTATAACCTCTCCGTTATTAGCTTGATATTGATCCAGATTTAAAATGGCTTTCTGGACTATTGATGCATTTGATTCTTCAGCGGATAATTCAGATTTAAAATAGGATGACACGTCCACGTCCTGAATGGCAGCTGAAGCACGCATCATAAAATTCACTCCAAAATCTTTATAGCCTTTGATGCCCGACTTTTCTAAATGCTTTTCGAATTGGCTAAGGTCGAAATTGGTTTCTGTTTCGAACGTGAACTGGGTTCCTATTTCTTCAATAGCTGTGCTTTTGGGAACGGGATGAAGTTGAAACTTTAAATCGGTAGGAATGGGATACTCTTCATACACCGATCTGACGACTTCACGAAAAGCCTTTGATGTAAATTGCTCATCAATTAAAAAGCCTCCAACCAAATCAAATTCATATTTATATTCATTCAAAAAGGGCATTAATTGTTTAACATATTGGCTACACTTATAGGCGCTTCTGTATACTCCGTATAGAGCTTTATACAGTGTAGTTTCAACATTGTGATTCACTACTTTATAAATGGCATAATTCAATCGAGCCGTCCTAGGTGTCTGATTTGAACCGAAAAACTCAAGATTGATGTGTAAGCTTAATGCGCCGGATGACAGTAATTCGACTAGATGCTCTACTGAGCACTTTCGAATTATTTCCTCCAGTTCAATTCGGGAAATAACGGCATCTACTTTGCCATAAAATAACAGGCATTCGGCCAAATGGCCTATTGTAAAACGTTGATTTTTACGTGAACTGGCATGAAGATTTATGGCGATAGAGTCTAGCATGGATAAAAATGATTTAGCTTTTTTGATTACCTATCAACTAAGTGATCCGTTATAGCCCAGTTCCCTGTTAGAAGCATAGTCCTGCGCGCTGAGGTTTTTTTTCAGAAATTTATCCATTCTCAAATCGTTACGCTCCAGAACGTGCGACGGAAGAGATAGATACGCTTTGCCTCGTCAATACCCCGTTTTTGTTCGACTGCCCGGACGTTTTCCGGTAGCCCTTCTAACCACACCTCAAAATAGACGTTCAGCTCGGTTCTCAGGATCGGGCGTGCCTGTTAATTGACGCTCAAGCCATTCTAAAGTGGTCTCTTCGGTATCGCCCAAAAACTGTTTGAATTGCTTTTGATAGCAATAGATGGCATTACCCAGCCGGAATGTTTTGGCCATAACTCGCGCATGTGGTCGGGCAAGCTGGCCAGGACTTTCGCCTGCTTTACGTTACAGGATTCAATGGGATGTCTCATAGCTGATCTATATAGTGATAATTATATTATCAGCAGACAGCTGCCATTTGTCGGTGACAGTATCCCAAATGAAACGCAAACCTATCTCTGGACTATTCATCAACTCAATAGGCAATATAACTTCGGGCGTTTCCCCACTATTAGGAAGCCTATCAAAAGCGTGTTGAAGCTCGCCCAATGAAATAACTAGTTTACGATTTGGCATAGAGTTAAGAGTGTTTAAATGTATTCAAATAAGTCTCATTGTTTACTTCTCAGATGGTGGGTCTATTTTGCTTTCGTCTCTATAGATATTTGCTTGATCTTGAGTGACAAACTTTTCGGCAAAGTGAAATCGATTCATTGAAAAATCTGATTATATCCAATCCAGACTGTTCTGCTAACCTACTACTCGTCTACCATCAACTTCATATCCTCCTGAAGCTGATGGGGAATTTTGATGTAAAACTTAATGAACGTACCCGCTCCGTTCATTTCGATAGTCACATCATAACAACTCATCTTGGGAATACTTAATCCACGCTGTAACGCACTAACCAATAACGCATCTTCGGCATTGTTATGAGGTCCTCCCGAAAAGAGTACTGCTCAAAGATTAAGGATCGGTCGTTCATTTGTTGGCTTTCCCTTTCCATTACATCTGGGGTTAAGCCACCAAGAGAGCTGTGGGTGTACATCGTCAAGCCGTTGAATAATAGTCAATTAATTACTCTACACGAAAGTAATGTACCAGTTATTTAGGATAACCCGAGTTTCCAACGTTGATATGACTGGGGAGTTAGGCTTACTTGTCGCCGGCAAATGGGTTTTAGTGAGTTAATATTATTGGTCGCCTGGTTGATCAAATAAGGGTATGGGCTTTGGCTTTGACCGTTTTCGGGATACTGCGCTTATAGGTTCAATAATGGACTGAGCCTTCAGGGGCTGGGTCAATACTTCGAACGACGCTATGCTATCCAGTTCGGGACGAATATGGGCGTACAAGGTGTAAAGACCAGCCTGCGATTTAAGCCCAAACCGTGCCAGATATTTATCGATTTGTTTGCTTTGGTACGGATGATCCCGTCGGATATGATCGGTGTCAACAAAAATGATGTTATACCGTGGTTGATTGATAGTACCGGTTCTATCTTTCTGCGGATTGAGCATGTGTTCCTGCTCATTGGCAAAATCCCCCTCCTCATTCAGGATAAACTTGTAGTTGAGCGTTACATACTTATGCACCCTTTCGTAATTAGAGATGGCCATTTCAATCGTATCAACGTGAGCCATTAGTTCCTTCCAGGCTGCTTGTTCCGATTGCCAGAGCGCGATGTTGGCTTTGGCCTGGGTCAGCTCCGATCCGGAGAGTTTATGCAGTTTGCTCCGCATCCGATCTTCTTTGGCACCCAGGTCATTGAGGTATAACTGGATCCGGTCAATTTTCTCATCCCTGGGTAGGTCTTTATCTTTAATCACCCAGAATTTATGCTCCTTAAAGAAGCTCATACGGACGGCGGGACGGCCGAAATTGACGATTTTGATGGAACGGCAATCAAAATCCGTAAAGCGGGTAAAATACGGCTGGTAGGCCGCATCCACAAAATGAATGGTTCCGGTATCGGCCCAGTCGCCCTCAATGTCCCAGCTATCCCGGTCCGCTCGTAGTTTGGGAACCTGATTCATAATTTGGGTCAGATCCTGGAGCATGAGCGCGTAATAGGCCGCGTCATAGTGTTTTCTTTTCACCTGTGGCATAGTAATTATCGAAATTTTGCCGAAACGTCACGGTCGGCCATTGCGGGCTCGGCCTGTTTGTTTGGCTATGGATTAATTACTTATTTATTTAATAAAGTAACTGTAAAAATTTAAATGGGCTGTTACGGATAAATGAGTCTGTCGGTCGGCCGCTGCCGTCACTTCTCTAATTCAGCTGCCATATGTAAGGCTCGTTGTACATCCTCCCAGTATAAGCCGCTTTCATAACCGTTGTTGAGCCGCCGGGCAGCCGGCGCTGTCACAAATCTCCAAGAAGTCGTTGGCTGATTCGAATCGTCGCTGCTCCTCTAATTGTTGCTTATCTGGCTCGATGCTTGAATTGTCTACTGATTCCATTAAGGGTGAAAGGCAATTTCCTAAGACAAATATCTATATATTAAGTTTCGTTTGAAACGAAACTTAACTATTTGTTTGCTAACCTTCGGTCGAAGGTTATTATTTTTTGTCTCCAATCAATAGTCCTTTTTTAGTTTTTTCACCCTATAGGCCTTTTGATCTTTTATAATAGAGGAGAGAAAATAATAAAAATCTTTTAAATAATGATTTAGATATGATAATAATAGGTTCCGAAATAGTTTTGCTAAAGCCTGATGATCAAGTATTTACAATGTGGATAACTCGTCTATTGTAAGGAATTATAGTGATTCGGTAAGGAATTATAGTCGGGCTGTAAGGAATTATAGTTTTGAAAGTAAGGGATTATAGTCACAAATCGGCCCTACTGTAAGGGATTATAGTATCCTACTGTAAGGAATTGTAGTCGTGATAAAATTAATAAAATGCAATTTTCAATTGGTTCGTTTTATTGCTGGACAGGTTAAGTATAGGTAATGAATCAATAAATTTAACTATGGTAACTGTTTGACTTTAAGAAGTTTAGTATTCAGAATCGGTTATTTTCAGTACCTTTTTGTAGCGTTACTCTGCAAGGATGACAATGTAATTACTTCCATAATGTAGCCTAACTATTTAATTATCAGATATATACTACCCTTACTGTAAGGAATTATAATCATAGCTTGATAAGAACTTTATGAGTTAGCCGAGTCTATATAGCCGCCACTGATCTACAAATTTCAAGGCTTTAGTTTCCCAATAGGTAATAATCAATCGTCTGTTTATCAAACGATTATGGTTCTATTGTAAGGTCATATAGTAGTCTATTGTAAGGAATTATAGTCGTTTTAAATACGCAGAAATTCAGGGCATTAAGTGGAAAGACAAGCGAAATGAAGCGATGTACGGCAATAATTAAATGAAATTTCTAAAAAAAAATGTTCAATAGTTTGATATACAGTAAAATAAATATTTTTTTAAATTCTATTGTAAGAAATTATAGTCATTCAAAATATAGCTAATCAAGCCTTTATGCATGGTAGGATGCGTTTCACGTTGCCGAGCCTTTAACCGTTATTTTATATAAAGCGTGTGAACTTTTATTTATATATCATTTAATAAATTATAATATTAATGTAAGTACTTTTTTTGGGTTGCCTTACAATTTTCAGTAGATTTGTCCCGATTAGTAAAGTCAAGTTACACAGCGTTAAGCAGATGGCTAAGATTTCACAGGACCCGGCAGTTCAGGAGCGTGGTACTCAGTTAACTTTAGACTTTGTTTCAACTACAGTTTCTTCTTACCCTAAACCTGGTAAACCTACTCCCGCAACTGTACCACACTCCTCCAATACGTTGATTCGGGAGCCATTACTGTTACTGGAAATTACCAAAAATTTCTCTCTGCTGGAACGTAGGCTTTATATTCTGGTACTGCGTGAGCTGAAAAATCTTCAAAAAATTGAGCGTGAGCAAATTCAGCCATGGACGGAGTTACGTTTTCAGTTTCATTATTCAGAAATCATTAATGGTCACACAAACGCCTCAATCAAAGCGCTGGTTGATAAAATACGTATGCGAGACATAAGCTGGACTGATCATGATAATCAAACCTACAAAAGCGTTGTAATCTTTCCGGAAACGGAGTATCAACGCAATAAAGGGACGATTATGTTAACCATGTACCATAAGGTGATACCGTTATTTCTAGATTTGAGCCGTGGTTTTTCCACCTACCAACTTGAACTGGCACTCGCCTTAACATCAGACTATGCCCAGGTTATTTATCCATATATCGCTCGATTCCGTAAAACAAAAGTTTGGCGAATAAGCATTGATGAATTCCGTCGGATTGTTCGCGCAGAGGACAAATACAAGAACTTCGCCCATCTTCGTCAGAACGTAATTGATCCGGCTCTAGCGCAAATTAATGCAATGACGGACTACAAAGTCAAGGTGAAAACAAAATTGCAGGGTCGAGCCATTATTGGCCTGGAATTTTCAATCAGCTACACATCAACGTTAACCGAGCCGGAAGAAGTTGTTAGCAAAGAGGATATTGCGCAGCAACTTGATTTTATTCTCGGAATGGAACCCACAGCCGCTGCGGACTACGTTGCCCGCGAACTTTCTTACTATTCCAGTTTGACTCAAGACCAGAAGAATCAGATTCTCGCTGGCGGAGAGAAGTTAATGTCTTTTCTACGGGCTAATTTATATGTGCAGACGGGCAACGTTAACAATCCAGATGCGTACATGGCTGAAGCGGTCTTTCATTTTAAGGATAAAGGCAGAAAATCCAAAGAGTTGGTGTACGACGCTCAACCCACAGGAAGGGTCAAATAATGGACCCATTATCAGGTCGCTAACAAGTTTCGGCCTGGCCGCCAGAGCAGTAAAACTCAATTGAATATTGGTAAGATTCTGATTAACAATAGTATGTAAGCTGGCCGTTTGATTACTTTTGAAAGGGCGATTTGGCGAACGTTGTTATTTATTTAACTTAGTCAAACGCATCTTACTTTCACGTATCATGAAGCCCTCTGAAGAAACCTTTCTATTCAAACAACTCTGTCAATTTATTACCTCCACTTTAAGTCAATCTGACCGCTATTATGAATTTCCAGAAGTGGCCAGGAAGCGGATTGTTTCTTTTTTAGCCGCCTGTCTGATGGTTATCATCTTAGCTACCGCCTGGGGAATTATGTACCTGGTAGCCAATGTACTGCCAGATAATCTATTAGGAGCTGCTCTATATACTAGCGCCCTTTATGCAATGGTATGCGCTAATTTCTGGGTAGCCTGGCTGGTACTGACGCGCTTATCTATCATGATTAATTATCTGCCCAGTAGCTACGGACCGTTTTTGATCAGTGGGGTCATGCTGATGTGGCTGATGTTATCAGTGAGTGATAGTTCTAACACTGATTTGAATCAACATGAACGCTATGTGTTGGTGCTTGCTTGGGCGTTAACCTGTTTACGGCCTGCTTTATTTGCCCGCGTATCCCCCAACCAATAAATAACCAGACTGCACGGGGTAGCAAAGAAGGGTGTCTAAAAAAGGAACCGCTACAGAACAGACAATTCATTATGGCCAGGAGAAGACCCCGATCCCCTTTATCACCAGGCAAAGGGTTTGATGGCGGAGCCAAGATCATGGGAACGGTTCTGATCAATTCTTTTAAGATAGGCAAGGCCCTAACGAAAGCAGGTCAACGCTCGATGGCCAGGTCGACCAAATCAGCTGCTTACAGGAGGCCCTCAACTCCTCGTTCTAAAAGTTCGTCCAGTATGGGTTCATGGTTAGTACTGGTATTGGCCATTGCTCTATTCTTTTTCTTGATCCTTGGGTAGTTCTTCGGAGAGGGCCGGGGCCATCTGAGCGGACCGCCTCGGAGTTGCGCTCGGCTTGGCCTGTGGTGGCCCGGTCATAAATGCAACTACATCCCTAAAAATTAGACTTTGATTTGTGCGATAGCAATTTGATCGGACCTAAAATATAATTTAAATTTCATTTAAATTAAACTAATTTAATCGAATTAATAGTACTTTTAATCACTTAATCTGCCAGACGTTAAACCGCTGGTTTGCGTTGGCGGATATGGTGTGGATAGAATCAGAAAGCAGGATGATAGTATTATCCTGCTTTTTTTTGCGACCCAACAATTTTAGACTTTCATGACTGTATATCGCAGTTGAATGCAACCCTGGAGCTGCTGGTATCCATTGTGCTTAAGGTAATCCACTGTCCATCCTTCACATTGTGACAGGTCTTCTAACCTATCATCTGTTAGACTGCCGACTAACTCTACAGGCTTTTGTAACACCTTAACTATAAGGCGCTCGCCCTGACCTACCACTTTCCCCGACCAGATTACCAGTAATTTCCCCGGCTGAAGCCTTAAGAGCGCCTGATAATGCTAGGGTGTTTTTTTATACCATTCTTTCTTCCGTAAGGTGGCGGTTCGTTTACCCGCTTTGACCGCTTCGAAGGTAGTCGTATAGGCCGCATAATCAGGCCGTTGCTGGCCCTGATACGCAAAATATATGGTCAACTGCAGACGTACCCTAGGGAGTGCCGGAATGAATTCTGAGCCAGTAGTCATAATATGAGTCGGCCGGTTTCTGAAAATTATGGCGTTAAAAACGACAAAATATTAGGATGTAAGAATATTTAAAATTTATTTTAATAGTCACAAAAGAAATGAATTTTAGATAATGGAACTGGCTCAACACTGGCTTATCGGTATACTGCTACTTCTGCTGGGGATATGGTTACTTTGGGTCTGGTTTGGCTTCGAACCCGATTTGACCAAAAACCCCAGGAGTTTGCAATTTGCCAGCTCAGCGGCTTACTCTGATTTCCTGACCCTGGCTAAACCTAACCTGAAAGCCCGGCGTCTGAGGTTTTTAAAACAGGTAGACTATCCCATTTTCGTTGAAATTGTCAAGCTTGGCTTTCGCCGTTTGGTTACCGACGATCTACAGGTTGAGCTAGCTACTGACAAATTAGCCTTCACTGTTTTTGCCCTAAAAGGGACTAATGGGGAACGGATGCTGGTTGCCTGTTGCCAAGGTTCCCTCCGCAAAAACCCTACCTGGGCCAACGAGTTCGGCCACCTGTGTCAGCTCAATCAAGTCGGTGGTCTTTTTATCCATCTGGGGGTGACCAACCGCTGCCACACGGTACACCTTAGCTGTGCCTGCTCGATACACCTACTATCGGGCAGCCGCCTGATCAATTTACTGACTCGTCAGGATAATCGATTGGCCTGGCTCTTCCAAGTGCTGGAAACAAACCTATCTACGCCTATATCAGCCCGTATTACCACTTAACTAGCTATATAATGAAATCCAGCTCACTTACCCAAAACCGGCCTTACCGGGTCTGGCTTTTTAGATTGGTTGCCATCGTTCTGTTTTGCCTGCTCGGGGGGGTAAGCATTGCGCATTTTATTGTCCATGTGTGTGCCAAGCAGCATCCTGCCCCACCTGCTAAACGCCCTGTTCAGACGCTTTACCGGATTCACTTGACTTTTTAACCAGGGTCGTTTGACCACTAGATCCGACGACTATGGATTCTCTACAGGAAAAATTTGATGTGTTGAAGCAGTTCACGGAACGGCAGTTAAACAGGGCTGATACAGTAATAAATCGATTTATCAACGAAGGGCTATTTCTTTCGTCGACTTCGCCGGTTGAGGTTAAGCACTCGGCTTGGAACGTAGGCAATTTTCTGAAGTCCAAACGCAGAACGCTCGAAAACCAAACAGAATACGATCCGGCAAACGCTTTCTTACTACGCTATCAGGTAGCGCAGTTTCTGGTTGACCTAACCCAACTGGCCTATGATGAGAACGAGTGTATTGACCACCTGAAATCAATGATAGCCAAAGCGAAACCAACCGTTCAACGCTATTTTGAAAACGATGGCAGGCGGGCCATACCGGCCCATCAATTCAATTATACCTTAAGTCGTTACGCGTACCTGGTATTAAACCGATGGCTTGTATCTGATTCACCTGAGCTGGACCAAATGCTGACTGAGTTGGATACCCGCTCGCAAAATGACGATCAGGTAGATTTAGCCGTTGATTTGTCAACGAATACTATTGATGCTAGCTACGAATCAGCGCTTACATCCATAGCCGACTGCATTGAGGTCGCTTTCAATGAGCAGAATAAGGGTAATTCTGTAGACTGGGATTCTCTAATCCTGGCTAATCAAAATTTTACTTCATTGCTTCAGAAGGCAACTGCAGAACCAGTATCTGAAGCAAATGAGTATTCTATTTACGATTTATCAGGGGAAATAACCCATCGGGATCATTTAACAGACGAAGTTCCCATGGATGAGATTGTTTCCAATAATCAGTTAAATACATATTCCCGAAATCAGTATTTAGATCGGCTTAAATTAACGGATTCTGAATTACTTACTTCATTACCTACCCGTGAGGTTAAGCTATGCCCCGAGTGTTTTGGCCGGTCGCTAGTCGAGCGTAAACGACCGGTAAACGAGATGACAACGTACTGCCAGACCTGCCGTACACGCGTCGAAACGGTTTATGGACCTTATTATTACCAATCCTACACGGCTAATCCAGCGGTTGCCATTACTCGCCATCGTCAGTTTTTAGTCGATCGGCTGCAGACCCGCTACTTCGCTCCGGAGGTGTCATACAAGTCGACACCTTCATCCCAACCTATAATACCTCCGGCTTCGAAGGCTTACTTTTTTAGCATTGCGATCATCGATGAGGAAACCTATAAAGGCTTGGAAGCTAAATACAGTGAGTTTCTAGCGGATTATGCCCAGCGAATTCCGCTCAACCGGGTCAGTCCAGACCGGGTATCTATTCAGATATGCTCAACAGGGGGTAGCGTTTTTCAGGTAAAGCGACTGATTAGCCTGATCAATTCCCATAAGAATTATACAACAGTTACTGGCGACGTACTCTACAGTGCAGCCTTTCGACTTTATTTCTCATTGAACTGCCCTAAATCACTGGCCTCACACGCTGTTGGTATGTTTCATTTAGCCCGCACGGTTGAATACGTGCTGGAGAGCGGAAAAGTACTCGACTGGTCGGATCAAACCCATAGCGATGAATCGCTTGCTTTCTGTCGATCGCTGGGCCTGAACGGCCAACAAATTGCAACGATTGCTGAAGGAGGAGACGTGTATTTCGGTCGATTTGAATTAGAGCAGCTCGATAAGATATCTGCCGGTAAGATGGCTCAGTCCTAAACACATTCGCACCACCTTCGGACCTATTGTCCGTAGGCCGAATACAGTCGTTAAAATTCGCTAGTTATGGAAGCGCTCAAAAAGATAACCTATTATCTCCATCCTGATGATGAGCAGCCTCGTCCAGGACAATTCTTGGTCACAATCAGTCGAAGCCGCAACCGACGGCCCCAGACGTATGATGGTGTGCTTTCGGTCATGCTCATTAAAACGGTTCGAAAAATTCGTCACAAGCTGATTAGTGATTCCCAGGGGTACGCCCTTGAATTACATGATAAACCTGAATTTAAGCCGCTTACGGTTGTTGAACGGCTGAGTGATGGGGTTCAGATCTGGGTACGTGGTGAAGAATCCTTGCCTTGTTTTTGGCTACCCAGGGGTAAACCTACATGATTTACCAGCAGCTGCTTACTAAAGCCCTGCTGTCTACTCGTACCCCAGTTGTCAACGTACCACCTCATAAAACAGCATAATGCTGAATAAAAGACCTTTATGAAAACATTGCTTTTCCTTTTTTGCGCCGGAACCCTGGGTTTTCTTGGCTACATGGGCTATATGTCAAATCCATCTGAAAAAGCGGATCACCATGCGGCTAACTCAGTTGCCTATAAACCATTTCGATACAGTAAGGCTGCTGCCTCTTATCTGTATTCTCCTTCAGGTAGTACCCTTACTACCGAGTCTGATCTAGTTTCAGCAACGATTTTTCCAAATCACATTAAGCTCTCCAGAAAGGATAAATATCAGTTTAAGGGGTTATTCGATTTGCCTAAAGAAAGTTTTACCTACGTCGCTAAATGCTTAAGCCAGGACGATCTCAACCGGCTTATACTGTACGGGATAACACTCATTCGGCAACAACCCCAAAAAGCCAACCAGTATGCCTCCCGACTTTCGGTATGCCATTTGCTGCATAAATCGCTACCCGAAGAGCTTGCTCAGCCGTCCGATGTAATGTCTGTACCCTCTAACCAAACCCATTATCTACCGGGAAGCAGTCCGTTACGGGGCGTAGTCGGTGGTACTGATGTAGTAGATTTATTACCAGGCTCGACCTTTATACCCTATAAATCACTGATTGATTTGCTTGGGTCTTTACTAATCTTTTTCTACTACTGTACTACAGGTTTATGCTGTCTGTTGGTGGCTGGGTTTGTCGGGTATCACCTCATGCATTTACCCTGGCAGCAATCAATAAGCCTGACCTTGTCTCCCCGTCCCGAAGAATTTTTCGCTCCTAACAGGGAGACTTCTCAGGATTCAGCGAATCCGCCAGGCTAAGAACTTATTAATCACTACACTCCATTAACGTAGGGCATAATCAAACATACAGGGCAAATTTCCGAACGCCCAACGGCTTAGTCGTGATTTGATCCCCGTATCTAACTCTATTAAAGATAAAATCGACGAGACCTATGTTTATTAATCTGAGGTTTTTCTGAACGGTGGTCTGGGAGGAAGGAAGGGGCTAAAAACGGCTCTTTTTGCGTTCAATAATCCCGTTCAGTTTGGTAGTTCATTACTTTTGACCATTTCTTGCTTTTTATGTACTATTGGGCTTTAAAATATTCCTCCAATGAGCTGAGAACAATCAAAATATATCAAATACGCTTCGTTGAAAAATCGGAGGAGTTGGGCAGACCAGATTAATAAGTCTGGCAGCCACGAGTCAATGGAAGTGATAGCTAAGCTAAATCAGGCTATTCTTTCTCGTCAGCTTTAGCTTTATAAGTTTGAATTAAAAAGCTTGCCATACTACCAGCTAAGTTAACAGCTAGTTCAGCATGTCTTGCTGATGGTTTTGCCTGTATGCTACCTTTTCCATGAGAATCACTTAATTTATTCCTAATAGATCCAAGCCCAATTACAACTGATTTACATCCCCCCAATATTTGTTTAAAAATAGATTCAGTATGTTGGCTAGGTGCTAAGTTCAGACTCTCAGCGGCTTTATCATACAATTTAGATAAGTCTGCCTCATTGTCATATTCAACGCTTTGTTTGTCAAGTATATGCTTGCAAACTGACTCTATTAGAGTTCTTGATGAAGTAATTGCCGCTTCTGGATCATCGAACCGTCTTTGTAATGCTTTTTGCCATTGTAGGTTTACGTATTCAGCATTGAAATCGTTGAGCGTACTACTAACAGATTCGTCATTTGGGCTAATAAGCGCATTTGAGTTTCTTTCCAATAGCTCTAAAACAGGTTTGAAACTGTCCCAGATGAAGTTTCGCCTTTCTTCGTACGACCCAAATTTATTCTTAATAAACTGCCAAAATTGCCCTAATGACCTGTTTGTATTTAAGTAAGAAGGTAAAAACCTGTTTATCAATTGATTAGTTGACAATTCATTTCTTATATTCCTATAGTCAGAGTCAGCCGCATGCCCACCGGTTGCCCGCGATATAAGCATATTTTGTACGTACTCAACTTTGTCATACAGTTCTTTCGAGTTCATAGCATTATGGACATAATCAAACAAACCGAGCAAGCTTCCCAAGGCTATGAAACCCATACCTAACCCACTAAAATAGACATGATGTCTTTATGTCCATACTACTAATCTTCACTAGTTTTTTTTACAATTTCAGGATTAGATTTCCTTACAATCTCAGGAATTGTTGTTGCAAGTGACCTCAAGATTAGAGGAGCAGAAAGGCCTACATGGAAGTAAACCATTTTATTGAGTTTCTGGGTCGTTTCATCAAAATAGACATAACCCAATATCGCACTCAAGGCTAGATTGAATACAATAGCTAAATAATATGCTACGGATCTAAAATCTGGGCGTCTATCAGGTGGAGCAGAGAGCGCATCAATTAAATTTAACAGTTGAAGGGTTGCACCGCCGAGTAAGCATAAATAAACAGAGTGTGGAACTTGCATAATTTAATCAATTCTATTTTTAAATGCACCTATTACTTTATCAACAAGTGGAGCTTTATCCCGAAATAGTTCTCGCGAAGTATACAATGGTTCGCCTTGTTTTACTCGGTATGACGAACGCACAAAATCTCCTGATGAAGTCACAATTGCTGCAACCGAAGCTGAATCTATTTTAGTAGAGTTCGTAATTTCTTCTAGTGTCTTCCAATAATCCTGATCTTGTGTCTCAAAAAACTCAAGGATTATTCTTTTTTTATCTTCAAGTATCTTATCCATATGAAATGTCGTTACAAGGTTCGTTTAAAATCAATCACTGCTTGTCGCTCCCAGTTAATAAAATTTTGAGGATCAATCCAAAACTGCTTCCAAGCTTGATTCAAAAGTTTATTAACCTTATCATTTGTGCTGCTTGTTGCTAGTTGACAACCAATTTGTTGTATACCTATGTAGCAATATTCTGCGGCTCTTTTTAAGATTTTTTCAGGAAAAGCTATACTATAATCATCGGTACGTTTTTGCCCAATAATTTTCACAAACTCATCCCACTTTTCTCTAATATCAGTAGCTTCTTGTTTAAAACCAAGTATTTCTAAAGCTAACAGACAACACCGCATTCGCGCATCGCTAGCAGGATGAGTAGTGATTACCTGCGTTGGCGTTTTATAAACCTCCCAAGACATTTCTACACACATGTGTAAGTTAGACCATAAATAAGCGGGGCCTAATGTATATGTCGCAAATAAATCACAAAAGAACTCCTCTGCCCATTTTTCTAACCAAGAATCTTTATAGGTATAAATTGGATCTTTTTCACTTATTCCTAATTTATTAATTTCTCTCCTTTTTATCTCATCCTCAAAATGCTTTCTAACTTCCAACATAAAGTAGGCTAAGTTATTTTTAAAAGCTTCTATCTTGGGATTATCACGCTCAATAAGTGGATGCCCTAGTTCATGATAAAGGTCTGGAATATGTAATACAAACTCTGATTCCAAAAGAGGAATGCAGATTAAGCCATAATCGGAATAAATGTGATAATATTTTTGGGATAAACACGATGCTACTGGAGGAGGTAAAGGATAATTTATTTCCTTACATATTTCGTGAACGAGTTTATTTACAAAGTCATCATCATCGGTTTTTCGGCTCATTGCTGCAATGACGACATTCTCTATACTCGAAAGCACACCCGACAGTTTCTTAAATTTTGAGAACTTCGATTTAAGATTTTTAGGATCACTGTAATCTGAATCCACTAAAAGGAGGTCAAGCGCATCGATTATGACACCAATCTCTGTGTTCGCAAAATTCGCAAGCGACGCAAAATGTATGCCTAATGTCCTTGCTCCGGGGATTTTAATCATCAACGCTCTTCCTTTCCCAATTGCTTCTCTTATTGCGCCGTCAATATATCTTACCATCTATTCGCCCATAATTTTTAATAAAGCTTCGCTATTCTCCATATCCAAGATATCAGTAAGAAATTCGATCTTGGGCAGAAAGGCATTTATGTTGTTTTCCTCAATTTCTGTCATAATTGATTCCAGATAATGTCTATAGTTTTCATTTGTTGATCGAAGTTCCCTTTCAATAATATTTGATAAGACTAGAAATTGCGGTTGATGATTATTTTCATCTTTTAATTGGTTGATAAACCCAACTAAAAGATCTTTTTGCCCCTCCTCAATTTCCTGATTAATTCTTGCCTTTACAACGAAGTCATTTAATAAATCAAGGTATTTACCCGTGATTCGAAAGGTGTTGGTATTTAATCCAATGCTGCTCATAGTCTTAAGGTTTAAAAATCAACTGATCTGAGAATATCTAAGGAATCTAAGTCAAATTCTTCGCCTAGGGTATTAATCCTGCGATCGGTAATTTTTATAGTAATTGGAAATCGCGAACAATCGTCAGGCTTTGTATAAGCTAAACAGGACAGAAAATACAGATCTTGTAAAACCTTTTCAAAATCCATCTCGCCTGAATTATATTTGATGTATAAGGGTATTGAAGTTCCCTGATGCCGGAACTCCCGCCCAGTTGTACATAAAAAAGCCTCCCGTTTATTAATCATTACATAAGACCCTATTTGTGGATTCAACACATCTCCATTGTCATCCCTTACCGTATTAATGTCAAATTTTTTAGTAACCTCAAAGAGTCGGAATGGAACAATTGAGTGCTTGGGTATTTCCACAATATTGACAGAGCAGTTTGCTGATATCACCTTCTTTTCTTTCAGAATTTCTATAGCCTGCATAATCCCATCCTTTTCTGGCTGGAAAAGTCTGCCATCGCGATGAAAGACAAGTTGCTCAATCGGATAATCAAGATGTTTTTTCAAGTGCGTGATGTATTGCACAAGCATCTTGATCATTAGGCTTGTACTCAGTCTCTCTTTGTTTTTTGATTTTTCAAACCGGGTTAATATGTTTTTAGAGTATTTATCCACAAACGTAAAGCCGGCAATTTGTCTCTTGACGTCAATGCCTATTGTCAAGTCAGCATTTAAAGGGGAGTGCAAAACATAGGGCCAGCGCTCATTATTTAACAGAACTTGATTTACAGCAACACCAAACAAGTATCCTTGATATTTTTTTTCCAGTTCGTGTTTTACATGATACGTGCTTTTACCGTTAGAACTTCTGTATGCAAAACATTCTTCTAGCGTCTCATTGTGCATGATGCTCGCAGTTAGCGTGTGTTCCTCTAAGCATTCAGATACTACTAAAGCAGCTAATTTATCATGTTGCCGTTTGACACGCTCGACATCAGATGGTAGCATAACCAAAGCATAACCCCCTTTTTTATCCTTGACTCGTTCCTTGATTTTTTTCAGGATTTCAAAGCCAATAGCAACTGAATCTTTCTTGTTTCTATTATCATAGGTAATAATCTCTGGATCCCAACCAATTTCGCTGGGATGCATACGATTAACTAAACTTATCAAGTGCAACAAGAAATAATCTTTGTTACCATACATGTTAAACACAGTTTCCGGAACAACGAAATATTGTTTTTCGAATGCAGCAACAGTGTAGAATCCTTTATCGGTCAATAAAGCTTTCCTAGTTTTACCTAGTGCATTCATCGATACTACCTGTGCATCCTGAAGGTTACGGTTTACAGTTAATAATGTATCATCTCCAAAGAGTAAGTCCGGACTCCTAAATTT
Source organism: Spirosoma endophyticum (assembly GCF_900112365.1). Taxonomy (GTDB): domain Bacteria; phylum Bacteroidota; class Bacteroidia; order Cytophagales; family Spirosomataceae; genus Spirosoma; species Spirosoma endophyticum. The sequence goes on from NZ_FOLQ01000015.1 coordinate 30,219, forward strand.
TTTCTTAGGCACCTCAAGGGGTTCTGGGTTGATTTTTAGTTTTATACCCCCAAACGAGATGTTTTTAAAATACCGTTGAAAAGCGGCTCGGATAAGCCTTCTTCTATAAAATGGATCAAGAATAGATAGTTTATGCAGTTTGCTTACTCTAGGGTCCTCTGTGTCGAAAACTTGGTAGCAAAGGCCTGCTATAACTCTCCTTTCTTGATTATCATTCGTCTTATAAAGTAAAACGGAGGCATTATCCGGTAATTTGGCTACTTCAGGTGGCATTGATTGGCCGAATTTTGAACGCACATCTTCCAATAATGTGACTACAGCCCCGTCCTCTGGTCGCTGAAATTTAAATTGTGTTGCGTTCAAATCACTGAACTGATCGGCCTTGATTTCGTATTTTTGATTACCGTATTGATAGATGAAATGCGGTCTTGATCCGCCTAATCGTTCAAAATCACGTCTAGTTAGATGAACATTTAGAGGACCTTCTGACACGTATTTTTTGGTTACATCAATCGAGAAGCCGAACCCACCCCTTGGTAATTCAACTACTCGTGCAAAGAACCCATTATAAATGGAAACGCCATTCCTAACTTTATATGGATCTTGACTGAAAAAAGCATCACCAGAACCGGGTTGCCACAGGTTCGACAGCTTATTCAATTCGGTTTGCAGATCAAATTGCAGAAATCTTATAACGATTTCTCTAACTGCTCTATAATTCACGAAATCGATTGGGAACGATTCATCAATTCGTTTTAGATAGACAATGTTATCCCGTTTTATCAGAAATTCTGCTGGCACTTTATCAATTATTTCTGCTTCATCGCGGACGACTAAGAAAGGTTGATTATCCCTAATGATAACTGTTGCCGGATGCTTCAATGCATACGATAATTTCTTGATGATATACTGAATGTTGTTGTCATAGTCTTCATCTGAATCGTGCAGACCGCTGATCTCAAACAAAACATAGTTTGCTGATAACTCATGCAGGTTTTCTATAGAGAAAACATCGGTTTCGTATTCCTCAATATGATGCTGGTATCTTTGCATAGTCTTTTGATTTACAGATTGTTTTGAGTGAACAGGTGTGACAGTTTTCTACATAATAGGTTGTTTCAAAGTTTTCGGGATCAACTTCTCCATATTTTTTATGGCAACCTTTCATGTACATGTCAATAATGCCTTTTGACATCTTATCGTTAAGCTCTTCCAGTCGGTCCTTGGTAACCTCATAATCCCTTCGGATACGCTCAGGGTGCAATAGTTGATATTCTGTTAATCGATAATCATAGATTGAATAAGTACCGAGATTGGCAGGAAAATAACTATGAGGCTGGGTTGTTGCTACTTTGTAGAGTGCTACTGCATAGGCTATTAACTGCTCGTCATAGGTGTGAATACCGTAGGTATGCACTTTCCAATCAATAATATGTGGCGGTCGATCAGCAAAGAAAACAATAAGATCAGGTTTTGAGGAAACAGGCAACCCACTGAATTGATAATGCAAAGACCGCTGACTTGCCAGAAATGTTGCTGATTGGAGATATGTTATGAATTCGGTATCGTCCAGCAAATTGTTTAGTGCAAAGTGAATGTCGTTTCGCGCACTATCCAGAATTTCCTCGCTGTAATCCAGTCCGAACTCATAATTGATCAAGGCGGCAAAATCTTTGTCTGTAAATTTTCTACCCGGCTCCCGGTACTTTTGGAATGCTGCGTATTCCAGTTGACTGTCAAATAGCTGGTCTGCCTCTTTTAACAAATAAGCTCGATCAATAGGATGCTTTCTATTGATTGTATTTACCAATTGACGACTAACAACCTCATCAACAATTTTCCCTCTCCAGGCTTCTACAGTGTCGAGCTTGGAGAGAATCGTAACTTCTCTGCGAAAAGAGTCATTCTTAACCCGTCCATCAGCGACAATATGCTTAAGGTACCATTGTAGCTCGCACCGCTGAAAAAGCTTATATCCTGTGTGGGTGAACATGCTCTTTATTTTTTACGAGATCTGATAAATTTCAAATAATTCAAAATCTCTACCTCCTCTTCCTCTGTAATTTCCCCGATACGATGGGCAGCGTTAACCTCCGTCTTTGCTTCCCTTTCTTGTTTTTTGGGCATAGGGTAACCTACTTTTTCCATTAAGATCTCATAGCTTACTCCATAAAATGTAGCCAATTTATGAAGCGTCAGAGGTGATGGCTGTTTGATCTTTCCAGACTCTAATTGGCTTAGGTAAGCATTAGAAACGTCAGTTACTTTTTCTACCTCCCTTAATGTTAGCTGCTTTGATTCTCTCAAAGCCCTGAAGTATCCACCGTAATTCTCCATCAGTCAATTTTATAGCTTAGTTTGCGCAACTGCTAAGTTTTGCAAGCAAATTTAGTATTCTTTGCTAAGTTTTGCAAGCAAAAAGCAAAATTCTTATATGTGTCTAATAATCAGACGTTTATTTGTATTATCTTCTTAGATAAATGCTTAGTGCTTGTAGCTGACCCATTGAGAGCCTACCACCTACTATCGGACGCAGCTGCGCAATCGAAGAGGATGGCATTTCGTCTAAGTGTGGAAGTAGTTCATCGAGTATTTTTTGGGGTATTATGTCAACTAGATTTATTTCTCCTGTCGGTAAATACGATGCGAGGTGATATTCGATCGCGGGAATGCCTAAAGACCTAGCTGCGGCAATCTCTGGAATCGATTTGCCCATTTGAAAAAATTGTAGACTTTGAGCTTCCGTCGGCACAGAGCCAGAGAGTTGCGGCAGATCTTGTTTAATCTTATCAATCAAGACTTGTTTTGTATAGGCCTCAACTGTATCAATGGGAGCATAAGAAATTTTCTCGCCAATCCCCTCAACTACCTTTTTGGCTAAAATAATGCCTTGAGCTTTGTTCTGAAAAAGCCGGATTTTGCTTTTCACAAGATTAACCTCTCCCCGAAATATAAAGTCATCTTTATTCTTTTTTACAAAATCCTTCAACGGGTCTATACAAGTCGCATTAATCTCCTTAATAAAGTAGCCCTCAGCTTGAGCAACACGGCTGCCAAGTGCTTGCCAGTCTGGGTGTCCTTCTACAACAATCCGTTTACTAATCTCTTTGGAAAAACTAGAAGCATATCTGTCCAATCGTTCTAAAGGTTCTCGCAAACTCTTAAAAGTCGGATTAAGAAGTATGTTTTGTTCAATGGCGACCTTTAAAGATTGCCAATTAAATGTATTCAACAGCAAATTCTTTATATAAGCTTTCTTGCCTTCCAGAAGGAACATGTTTAATGCAGTTATGTCCTGCCCTCTCTGAAATACTGATTCTACTACCGGCGGTTTTATAATGGCCGATAACGGAATTCTTGATTTGAGAAATAAACCCTCAATGGATTTGATCCGGCTGAGAGCAACATAAACTTGCCCGGAAGTAAATGCATCGGCCACATCAATAACTGCTTTTTCAAAAGTTAGCCCTTGGCTTTTATGAACAGTGATCGACCAGGCTAACTTTAAAGGAAATTGTCTGAAAACCCCAAGTATCTCTTCTTTCAGGATATAACTTTCTCTAGGAACTGTATATGAAACATTTGACCAAGTTTCTCTTTCCAAAACAACGCTTATACTGTCGTCAAACTTTACGCCAATTTCATTATCACTAATGGCGGTAACTAAACCAATTTTGCCATTAAAGAACTGTCTGTTGGCAGAATGATCATTTTTTATAATCATTACTCGACAACCCAACTTCAAATTAAGAACCCTGTCCACGGGGAATCGATCATCTGAAAATTCACCACTGATTTCTGCTGTAAAGCTGTGAACAAGGCCTGGCAAGCGGCTCATTTGCTGTTCATTGAACTGTAAAGCATGGCGATTATGTGTTGTTAAAATAATTGCATTCTTTTCAGTCCAATCCTGACAATACATCCCATTAAGCTGATCCAGTTCATTACCTGATAGATTCCCCTTGCGTATCGCGTTTAACAAATCAATGAAAACAGGATCAGACTGACGATGTACTTCGGTCAGTTCCAGCATGAGTATATCTAAAGTGGGGCACACTTTGGCATCGGTAAAATATAAGCTTGGATACAAACCCTGCAATAGTTCAGCGTCCTGCTGATTTTCAACTGGTGGTAGCTGAAACATATCGCCAATAAAAACAACTTGCAAACCGCCCAACGGCCGCTGTACCTGTCGCACCTCTTGAAGCAGATAGTCCATGGCATCTAGCACATCCGCGCGCAACATTGACACTTCATCAATAACCAGCAACTCTAATTCACGTAACAGCAATTTGGAATCCCCAGTAAGGCGAATGTTCTTTATAGCTGCATCATCCAGTAGGCGCAATGGTAAACCAAAAAGTGTGTGGATAGTAGTTCCACCCGCATTAATGGCAGCTACACCCGTAGGGGCTGCGATAGCCATTTTCTTATGTGTATTCCCTTTTAAAAACTTGAGAAACGTAGTTTTACCAGTTCCTGCTCCGCCAGTTAAAAATACATTCCTGCTTGTGTGGTTAATAAAGTCTAAAGCAAGCGTACCTATATCATTAAAAATTCTATTCTCCATTTGTCTTGTAGCAAAGAATCATCAAAAGAGATAAGGCGACCTTTCAAAGCTTGAAAAGATAACTTTACGTAAAAAGTAAAATCAACTCGATTAAAATACTAAATAAAAAAATATTTTTCGATTTATGTGATTGATAAGAAATAAGTGATTTAATAATCACTAAAGAGCTGAGGTGTTTTATTAGTAGCTATCTTTTTATTTTTAATATTAGTATTGGTATTTTTTTTGGGTTTAGGCTTTTTGCTCTTCTCACTAACAGCATTGATGGTATTTAATTCGACTTTTGCTTCAGCCTGTTTTTTATTAACTACCGAAGTATTGTTCTTTATATTTATATTGTTATTGTTTTCGTCAATGCATAAGTGTTTTTTAATAAATGATAAAAATTTAAGTCTCTCATCTATTCTAAGAATAGGATGACCATACAAATCAAAATTAGCTATATTTAATGGTTCTACTACAAAAATTTCGTATGAGTAACGATTCTGGTTATAAAATTGCCTTAATTCCATGAGTAGCCTTCCAAGGGCATTAACTCCATAAAGAATATTAGGATTTTCTTTGTCGCGTATCGCACCCCAAAAATCGTCTTTTTTACTATCTTCAACTATTGGTTTATCCTGTGTTGTTTCAAGTAGTCTACCGAACTCAATAAAATTCTGAGCTAGTTTTACTCTTAAGCACCAACGCATTATTTTTATTCGAATACTATCCCATTCATCTCTTGTATGTTCTCTGAATGGCTTAGATATCATCTTAGCCGTCATTGGACTTCTTTCTTTTATAATCTTTTCTTGAATATCAAGACGATCTGGGAATCTACAAGCTTGATATAAGGCTTCTGATGACAAAATATGAACGCCGTTCACGATCAGTGGGAAACCGGAAGCCATATTTGATAGGCCTCCATATAGTTCCTTTGTCTTCCTAAAAACACAGCATTCATCTGCATAATAGAGTTTACCTTCGTGTTTTCTTGACGTCTCCATAATCGTATACGTTAAAAAATACTGTTACCACGCTTAACCTTAAACAAAGGGATGAAACCTCCACCTAAATACCAAAAAACAAGTGGGGTATTATTAGGAACATTTCTCCAAGTAAAGCATAATGTGCCAAATCCAAAATTTTTATGTGATGGAAGCGAAAAACCTAGAGTACGCATATTAGATACATTTACAGCAGAAGCATTTAAAATCTCTATTCCTTTTTTTAAAAATGCATTTTCAACTGTAGATCTATTTTCGCTATTCGTGAAAAGAGATTCATTATTCGGGGTTCCAACTGTACGATAAAATTCATCCACGCTAGTACCATAGCCCTTGCTTTTGGTATATTCATCAACTAGTTGCATTACTTTATTCTTATAAATGTGAACTATCTCAGGCTGGTTAGCTTCAAGAGGCCAAATAATGTCTAGAGTTGAATCTGGATTATTATGTACATCTAATTCATAATACATACAGTGCTTGTTGGATATATCCTGAGAGATATTATGTTTCATTTCTGCTTTCTTCTTGTAATAATTTTTAACATGTATAAACATATATGCAATTACAAGAATAGTAGAATTATCTGACACTGCTTGTTTATTGCTTTTACCCGCAGAAAACTCTATTTCAGACCAATCTTTTATATTCCTTACTAACGTGTTACCTGTACACAATATATCATCTATATAAATAGAATATTTCTTTGACACTGTACCACAATCGGTAAGTTCCATATTATATGTTTCAAATATAAAGTCGTTAAAAAGCTGTAACATTATCTTTTGGCTTTTCCCTTCGGCTTGTAAATCCAAAAATGTAGAATTTCTTAAAAATTCTACGGGAGAATCGCATTTAAAATGCTTTGTTAATTCTTCAACAATAGATTTTAAGAATTCTTTCATCTTATTTTTTGAACAGTATCTTTTTACAAATATTTGCTGCAATTCTTGGAGGATTATCAATCGATCAACTTCATCAAACTGATTAATCCAACTCTGAATTCCATCTTTTGTAATTCTAACTTCTATTGAATCTTCATCCGCACGATAATCTTCTAATGTTTCGTAGATACTTTGTATTAACTCTTCCATTTTATATGTGGTTATTTAAGCGACAAAGCATTCAGAAGAATATGCATACTCACCTTGGGTATTGCTACGTAGGCCATCCATCTAATCGTTTGACACTCATGGCCAAAAATGCCTGACCACGTCGGGTACGGTAGCCCATTTGATTCAACCGATCAGCGATGGCCCTATATGTTAAACCCTCTTTGCGATATAGACGAATCAACTCCGCAGCTTGCCGATTAGCTAAATTATCCTCAGCATTAGTCTGGCGGATGACTAAACCTCGATGAGTCACTTCGGGGGTAATGTTAGGCATACCTAGCTTGTGTCCCTGAGCTTTCTTAGCGGCTAAGGCAGCTCGGGTCCGTTCACTGATCAGCTCCCGTTCATGTTGAGCTAATACAGCCATGATGCCTACGGTAAGGGTGTTGGCATCGGGAATATCACAAGCCACAAAGTCGACTTCTGAGTTACGCAAGGAGAAGATGAAAGACACATTCCGACTGAGTCGGTCTAGCTTTGCAATAAGTAAGCGCGCTTTATGCTGTTTGGCATGAGTGATGGCTGCGGCCAGTTGAGGTCGATCAGCTCGCTTTCCCGATTCGACTTCAACAAACTCATCGAGTAAGACATCGCCCACTTTTAGAAATCGTTGAACAATGTCCTGCTGGGCCGAAAGCCCTAATCCACTTTTGCCTTGGCTAGCTGTCGAGACTCGGTAGTAAGGAACGTACTTCATTCGATTTTATACGTATATAGATAAGCGTTGAAAAGGGGATAAAAACTATAAATTTCTATTCCCTTTCCCATAAGATTTCCTTTTGCAAGTGTTCCACGGTCAAATATAGGAAAAATCGGGCACTTGTAACATTTTCACAACGTGTGTTGTGAAAATGTTACAAAACTAATAAGTTGGCTATTGGCTCAACATAAGTTACTTATCGGCTTAAATATCTGGAAGTACATTTTTGGGGAATTATTTTAGCCATTTCTTTAAACCTACAACAATATGCAGAGCTCGTTTAACATCGTTCCAATAATACCCAGTGACGTGACAGTTGAAAAGCGCCGGGTGGCTATGGCTGGTGTCATCACAGATGTTTGAAAATTCACCAACGGATTTTAACCCGCTTTTTCTGGGTCTTAACTGGAGTAGGCTGGGAGAAATTGATCAGATACATTTTTCGTATCGACATACGAAAAAACCGTTAAAACACCCTTTTTTATCAAAAAAGCATTTGTCTATTTTAGGGGTGATTGTTAAAAGTTTGATGTAAAGCGTTTTAATATGCCTTTTAGTAATAAAAATAGCCTAATTGTTAAAACACGTCAGGTAATAACATCAGAGAGTTTTCGGGATACCGCAGCTGAAATGATTTTTGCGCCTGATTTACTCAATGACTTTATAAGCCAAGGCATTGCGTTGAAATCAATAGCAAGATATCGTGCGAGCCATGAATCTGCAATACATTTAAATGCTATACCAACCGTTGACTCAGAACTCTATAAATATTATAAAGTAGACGGGCCAGAAGAAAGGCTGTTCGAACTAAAGAATCGGCTGAATGCAATGGATGTGGTTGAAGCTGCTTATATAAAGCCTCCTGCAGTACCTGCTCTAATGAGGTTGAATAATATGCAACCAACCAATTTTTCAGCGTTATCAGTTGCTACTGGAAATTTTAGAAATCGTCAAAATTATTTGGATGGCTCACCTATAGGCATTAATGTTCAGAATGCTTGGAATTTACCTGGTGGAAAGGGAACAGGAGTAAACATTATAGATATAGAAAGGTCCTGGCGCTTTACTCACGAGGATTTGCGCTCAAATCAGGGGGGTATAATAGCCGGACCTAATTTTGATGATGATGATCATGGTACCGCCGTTTTAGGTGTATGTAGTGGTGATGATAATGGATTTGGTATAGTAGGCATTAGTCCCGAGGCTAATGTTAGCGCCATTTCAATCATAGACGAATTTGATACCTCGCAGGCTATTAGGATGGCCGCAGATAAACTGAATAAAGGTGATATTATTTTGATTGAAGTCCACCGAAGTGGGCCATTAAGTGATCTTGGCATCGACCAGTTTGGCTATATTGGTATTGAATGGTGGCCAGACGATCTGGCCGCTATTCAATATGCTGTGCAGAAAGGAATCATTGTAGTTGAAGCAGCCGGAAATGGGGGACAGGACCTTGACAATGCGATATATAATATACGCCCACTCAATGATCATGATCGGGGACCATTTCCACCGGATTGGCGGAATCCCTTTAATATGACAAATAGACAATCAGGGGCTGTCCTGGTTGGAGCAGGATTACCTCCCATAGGTACGCATGGCCGAACGAATGATACTGGTTATGGTGACGCATACCAGGATAGAGGCCGGTGCTTTTTTTCAAACTTTGGAGCCAGAGTTGATGTACAGGGATGGGGTTGGGAAGTTACTACTACAGGGTATGGAGACTTACAAGGAGGAAATGATAAAGATCTCTGGTATACCGATCAGTTTGGTGGAACTTCAAGTGCCTCACCAGTAATTGTCGGTGTTTTAGCTTGTTTGCAGGGTATATTAAAAGCAAGAGGAAGTGCACTACTCACTTCGCAACAAGCCATACAGCTGTTAAGAAACTCAGGCTCTCCTCAACAGGATGCACCTGGCTTTAATTTCATACCGGATATGGCCGGCAGCGGTTATCCTCAACAGCATCCGCCTAAACCACGTACGCAAAGAATTGGCAATCGACCAAACCTTCAGCAATTAATAGCTCAGCTTCATTCATTCGTTTCTTAAACCATTAGAATATGAAAAACTACATCCTATTACTGGTTTTGATTTTAGTACTGAAAGTTATTTCTACTGCTAATGCTCAAACGAATGCAACTGTAAATTTTTTGGCGATTAATAGCGCTGAATTACAACAAACTTTCTCTTACAAAGAGAAGGTAAGGGTTCAGATCACAAATATTAATCGATTTATTTATAAGGTTACAGAAGAGAAGACAGAAACAGATTTTAATGTTACAGTTCCTTCAATCTTATCCGCAATAAAACTGCCATCATTTCTTACAACTCAATTACCTAATGCGGCAACACCCAATGCCAACCCAAAATTTGTAAACGCAACTAAGACAGCTGCTCAATTGCAGGCAGATTTCGATAAAGATTTGCAGGTTTTAATCAAAGCACATAGTGTAATAAATAAAGCGATCGAAAAACATAATAACGCTGTTCAGTTAAGCAAAGATTGTAATGCCACATTTGCAGTTATTGAAAGTAATGTTAAAGGTGAATTATTTCCCTTTCTTGGTGGTAACAATACAATTCCTGACTTAGCCACTACGATGAGCAGATTAGTAGAGGGGAAAGCCGAGCTTGTTAATAAGATTGGAGATGAGATAGAAGAGATATTAAAGGCTTGGGAAAAACAATCATTAATTGAATTTAGAAGCAGTGTAATTACTGACGATGATCTACTTGCACGATATAATAATGATTTAGATATATTGAAGGGGAAATTACAAACAGCTAATCGGGCAGATATAAATACAATTCGAAGCAATATTATTGTAAAAGAAAAGCAGATAAGAGACCAGTCAAGGATAATCAAGCAAAATGAAGATGATTTTCAAGGCACTAACAAAGCGAATGAAGCCATTCTCGAAAAAGTAAAATCAATAATGGCTGAAATCAATAAATACAAAGAAGATGGTAATTTTTTCAAACTGGTTGATGATATAAGAAAGGTGAATGTATCAAATTACACCTATTATTCTGAGACAGTTGTCATGAAAAAAGATGAATATAAATTTAATATAAGTGCAACAGCAGATGGCCCACTGGTGTGTAATAAACCGAATGAACAAAAGCTAGAAGTTGTACTCAGAACAAAAGGCGGGGTGAAGTTAGATTTTAGCACCGGAGCATTCTACATGGTGGGTAACAACGATTTCCTCGGTGAAAGTTATTATTATAAACCTATAAGTGAAACGGAATCCTCTATTGCTACATCTGAGAAAGGAAAAGGAGGATTGTTAGGCATAGGAGCACTTATGCACATTTACAAACGATCTCCAGCTAATTTTAAAGTAGGGCTCGCAGTAGGGGTAAGTAGTACCGTTAGCTTTGATGCGTTGAATTTGCATCTAGGGCCAAGTTTTATTTTTGGAGATAAAGATCGATTTTGTTTTAGCCTGGGAATAACTGGCCGTGAAGCTGTATTGCTTAATACAGATTACCAAGTGGGTACAATTTATGATCCAAAATTACTTCCTGAAGCTGTACCTACTTATAAAGTATTTCCCAAGTTTGGTTGTTTCTTTTCCTTAACATATAGTGTTTCTCGTTTTAATAAATGATTTCATTTTGAATATGGATAAGTTAGCAAATATTCCTTTTATAATTAAGGCTGCATTTATTGGGTTAGCTATTTTCGGGCTAATAAAAATAGGCTTCGGAATTTGGCTAAGTATACAAATTAGCTCTTTTGTACGAACTTTTTCTGCAATGCCATATATTTCAAAAGATAGGATAATTAAGGTATTATTCAAGGTGATAATATTAAATTGGTATATTTTGTTTATTTTAATTTTGTTTTGGGTAGTTTTATTTAAAATTGATATTGGAAAAGATCTCATTGAAGATTACTTAAGTAATATAATATATTTTCACTTCAACGCTCGCTTTTTTTCGCTTTGGTCTTTATTTATATGTATCCTATCAGTTTGCTTAGCTATCTGGCTTATCCCCTTTTTCCTGTTTACAGTAAAGCAAAGAAAAAATACAATACGTGATTCCATGAATTTTTACATAGGCACTAAATTATTAGCTTTTCTATCCATAGCCCCATTTTATATAATAGCAAATGCTTTTTTTAAGCATTTTTTTAAGCAATATACTTATGGTCCAAAGACAATTCATTACATTATTTTAAATATTATAGTAATTACAGTATTTATTTTTGCTAATCGCTTAATAAATAGTTTACTGAAATATTTTCCTTTATACAAAAGAACTGAATCGAGTTTGAATATTATATTTAAAAATAGATATATTAATATTTTGCTTTATATTTTCTTTTGGGTAATGTTTATTATAATTATTACATCTATTATTATTAATGAAAAAAATGCAGATTATGTAGTGTCACTGTTTTTATTTATAAGCAGCGCAATTTCTTTTCGTCTTCTATTCTTTACGGACGAATCAAGAGACACTAAAGAAGAAATCGAATTAAACGTAAAAGAGATGCTTAGTTTAAAAAATACAATAGAAAATCGTAGGTTATATTTGACAATATTTGGATTAGTTTTTCTGATCAACTTTTATTATTATAGTGTCCCATCACTTACTGCTACCAATAGCTTATATATTATATTGTCTATTTTTAGTTTGTATATATTTTATCTTGATTTTTTTAGACGCCTTTATCAAACAGAGGTTCGTTGGAAACAACTAGTATCAATTTTTGCTTTTGTTACTTTTTTTTGGGCTCCATTTCTAGCTCCACCTGAACAATTCAAAGTGCCACTTCACAAATTTGATAAAGTAGCTAATGTAGATACTTCTCAGTCTAAGTTGCCTTATCCTAATGCCAATAATTTAGAAGAAGCTCTTATCAATAGAATGTACTACGTTAACAATCAAGACAGCAGTGAATTGGACAGTGGTAGATATGCATATATAGTATGTGGCATGGGTGGAGGAAGCAGAGCCGGTTATTTTACAAGTTATTTTTTACAAAAAGTCGATAAATTATATCCTAATATATGGGAACAAACAATTTGTTATAGTACAGTCTCAGGCAGTTCACCAGGTATATATCATTACTTAACGGCTAAAAGAAAAAATAAAACAACGGTGAATTTGATAGATAGTATTTACTCACAAAACTATAATTCAAGTGGAATATTTGGTTTGCTTTTAGGAGATCCTTTTGAGGCTTTGATTGGTGGCTCGATTGGAATTATTAAACAAGCACTCAGATCTACAAATAGTAAACCTAAATATTATGATCGTAATTATAGGATAAAATTAGAGTATGACATCGCAATGAACAATGCCTTAATTGATGCTAATGATCCAACCAATCAACCGCAGTCTGATTGGAAAAAATACATAAAACGAACTTTTGGATATAAATCTAAAGACACAGTTCCTGAACTATTTAAAGCATCTTCTACAAGAATTTCACAAAAAGAACCTATTCATCTTATAAATACTTTTGAAATAAATTCTGGCAGACGTACAGTTATATCTCCATTTGTTATAAAAGATAGTGCATATTTCCCTAATACAATTCTGCCTTTGCAAGAAAAAGCTTTTGATCCCCTTATTTTACAAAAGGATATTAGCTATCGTGATGCGGTTAATTTATCCGAACTTTTTCCTCTAGTAAGTGCGGCTTCTACTATAGGAGATAGTTCACCAAATCAGTTTGTTGATGGCGGATATTTTGAGAACTATGGTTTGGCTACAGGAATGAATGTAGCCAATTTTTTAATTGAAAAAAATATTGTTTCTAAAGACCGTATAAAGATTGTGCTTATTAAAAATAGTTTGCAAATACCAGAAGATTCTGCTAAAAAAGGGCAGTTGGCCGCACCACTTATTGGTGTTATCAACGCCCCGTTCACTGGCCATGCTAATCATTTTCAAGAAGATGCTAGGAGAATATATGGTAAAAATAATTTTAAAATCTTTGACTTTAATTCGGATACAAACGGCCAAAGAGTTCCTCTCACAAGAGCTTTAACAGGCAAACAAATTCAGATAATGAAAAAATATATAAATACTATAGACATTAGTTATTTCAAAGAGTCCCGAAAACCAAGAACACCATAATTGATGCGCGAATAATCTATAATGTTTTTAAGAGGCAGTTTTGGCTTTCTATAGGGCTAGGCTTTTCTTTGAATTAATGGATCTAGGAACAACTTCACTAATCAATAACAGTTTCTATAGTTGAAATGAACTCTACTTAGCGTTATAAGTTCAAATACGTTATTTGACTTACATGTCAGGAATATCAACTATATCGAAGTTATGTCAACCCTAGCTTCTTGCGTTTTCTGAATAGGTGCTGGTATACTGGATAAAAAATCTGGTCCAGTTTTCGCTTCGATCTCATCAATACTCGTCCGAAATCTATACCATATGACCTCCCCCGCGGTATTATAGACACGTGAGTTAGTTTGTAAAGTAAGCTACTTCTTTTCGGCTGATTCGAAATCCTACCATTGCCTTGAGCCTTAATCATGGTTCAATGGTGCCTTCACAATCGGCTCACTTCCGGACGTGTCAACGACATAATCGTTCATTTAAAGGATCGATATGTTGAGTTTTTTGGACGCGCAAATTTCTTTAGTACAGCCAATTAACTTCTTTTTGTATATTCCAAAAAAATCGTTTACGAAAAGGCTACTTAAGCTAGATTTTTAAGATTCTGTTGAAGCCTTAGCATTTAACCATTGTAGGTAGCGTAAGGCAATGGCTTCGTTTCTATTTTATATTCTAAGACGTGACTCACGTTACCTCCCGTATGTACGCTCACAGGTCTAGTTCCGTTGATGCATTTTGAGTAATCACATCCCGCCGTCGATCATAGCGATCCAACATACTGGTTGTTTTGTGTTTGGTTTGATTCTGAATCTTTCGATTATCAACACCGGAATCTTTGGCTATGGTGACAAAGGACGCCCGAAGTGAGTGAGCCGTGTAATTTTTGCCCGCCTGTTGAAACATTCGTTTCGTCAGCAAATTGACATAATCGTCAGATAAGCGCTCCAATGTTGGGCGCTCCCCTTTTCGTATGCGGACAAACAGGGGACCTTCGGAGCGATTTATAAAGGACAGCCACTCTTGATAAATTGTCAGTGGACAATAGGCGGCATTTTTCGCTTTGGCTACGTATTTCTCTTCCCGCTCCCCGGCCTGATTGGTTTTAGATCGGCTGATTTGAATGAGTAGGCCACTGGGTTTGACAGTTAGGTCCTCAAGATTGAGGGCGACCAATTCACTTCGCCGAAAGGCTCCCGTAAATCCCAGCACTAATAGCAATCGATCCCGGATGCCGGTCGGTGTGGCAGGTAATATCGTGAGGGCCTGTCGAAATTCCTCGAGGGTAAAATCTGGCGCTTCCTTCTGACGAACGCTCATCTTTTTCTTTACCCCTTTCATAAATACCTTAAACGGCTCCTGCGTCGTCGGTGAAAGATGCTGGTTGATCCTGTGGTATTTAGCGATACTAGCCAGCCGACGTTGAATGGTGAAAAAAGCTTTTGATTCGGCTAAGTCTGTCACATATTCAGCCAGTGTCTGGGGGGTTGAGGGCAGTGCCTGGTACTCTTTTTGGCCATACCAATCGAGGTAGTGCCCTAAATCCGATAGATAGGCTTTCTGCGAGTTGAGTGCCCCATAGAGGCCTGAATGGTAAAAATCACGTGCTTTTTGTTGTTGATCGGTTAAAGTAGTGAGGCCCTGTTGTGTAGTAGGGATGAGCGAATTGGAAGACGCAGGAGAACTATCGAGTTCCATAAAGTTATCAGTTAGGGATTGGACCAGCTAGAACGCATTCACTGATTATTTAAACCTGAATCTTTACCAGGATTTTCTGAGTAGAGCGAAACCGATGAACTCGGACAGGGAGTCACTAGTTTGGTCAGTTGCCCAAACATGAATGCATAAAAGGGTTCATTTACTTTTGTCCGAAAGGTCGTACTTAAAGCCGCCAAATAGGCAGGCCGATCTTCGATGAAAATGACACTTTGGGGAAGACGATTAAACTGCTGAACATAATTCATCAGCAACCTGGCTACCCGGCCATTGCCTTCCGCAAAGGGATGAATCCGAATCAATTCGGCATGTAGCCTAAAGGATGTTTCATAGACTTGCCGAATGGTTTGACTCTGCTGAAGATTCGTATTGGTATGTTTGATTAACTCCTGCAGTGCTTTCTGAATTTTATGTGGCCGTTCATATACCCCACCTGCTCCCGACAATTCGTGCGTCCGCCACTCGCCTTGGCGTGAGTCAACGGGATAGAGGAAGTGGTTGGTAATCCCTCCCGTATGTTGCATCACGCACGCGCCAAGCAGTTGCACATTCCCCAGCGTAAGAGGTTCCCGACGGGTTGCCCATCCGGTAATTACTTTTTGTCCCTGTATATAATCGAGTAGCATCCACTCTGCTGGCGTGCAGGCTGACCTATTTGTTTCTATTTCCGACAAAGAAGCTATTCCGCTCAGCGTCAGGGAATGACCATCCAACGCTGTTGAATGATAGAGTTGGGCCAGGTACTGAGCCCTCTGAAACGTATCAGACTGCGCTTGCTCCAATTGATAGCGATGTATCAAGTTCGGCAGGCTGGCCGTTTCACCGCCCTGCACCTTCAACTGCTTCATGCTTTGCCGGGGTTTAATGTATCGTCCGTTTATATTACAATGGACTCGTCCTGCCATCACAAATCTCCTGCTTTAGTTCATTCAGGAGCGGATCTAAGCGACCACTCTCTAAATCCTGTTCGATCTGTTTATCCCACCGGGCAAAATCATGTTCGGTGATCCAATCGGTGAGCTGCTTATACTCGGCATCTGGTAAGTTGGCAATTGCCAGTTGAATTTGATTTAGTTCCATGATACAATTTAGGGTTGATTCGAGCGGTAAACAGAAGCTTCTTTGCTTCTAGCAAATTCAAATCACCGCCAAAGCGAAATCCTGTCTAATCAGTAGTTACGGTGACTTCCTTCTACTAATGCGTTCAAATGTACTGGCAATATAGTAAATAATTGATTACCTACGATAATTAAGTGTTATCGTAGATAACGATACCTGTAGTTATAGTTTGAACACGTCCTGATGGAGCGAATTTTTTTGGATCCGCGTGAACCGTACCGGGGGGCCGCCGGGCAGTCTTACTCACATACGGTTCGCTTATGGCCGTAAGCAACGTCGACTTCGCGCTTGAGAAGTGAAGCGTACGACTTAAAATCATCCCCATAAGAATTAATTATAGGGCTCTTTTTTTCTTTAGTTTCCAGCTCCAGTGCATGATAATGGGTACGCCCAGCAGGGTGGGCAAAAACCAGCCCACCAGACTCACCCTGGATGAACTGTTGACGACCAGAAACGCCGTGTAGGCGGCAATACTCGTACCGATCATGCGCGTTAGGTGAACCAGCAACCAGGTGGATGGCGCTACTCCCTGTTGTTTGAATAAGCGCCAGTCCTGCCACAACATGCGAAACGAACTTTGGGCGAAAAAGATGAAGACTAACCCAAAATAATCGCGCTGAAAAAGAATGTAAATTCCGTAGCCCAGGAAATAGAGGCTAAACAGCAGCATTAAAACGGAAGTGACCCGCTCTAGTAGACCCGTTTGGTTGAGAAATCCCTGCCGTTTTTGGCGCAGGATGGCGTAGCCGGTAATGTTCATGTAGCCGCTGAAAATACCCACTGCAAACAGAAACGGGATGTTATGCAGGATGGCCAGTACCAGGGCTGAACTAGCCACCACGAGCATGGCATAATAAAAGACGATACCGAGGCGGCGGTGAGCTAGCCCGCCTTTTTTGACCGCTATAGCCAGGGGCCCCGTTAGCAGGCCAATACTGCCGGCCAGAATATGAACCAGTAAAAAAGATTGGTAAAGCATGGTTTTTGATGGCCCCTGTTGGGTAGCTGACAGATAACCAGCCTCTAGTCGATGAACCTGGCAGTAAGTAATCAATTTAGGATGGTGACCGTGGGGCCGCCAATTCTACTTAGGCAGACAATTCATTAGCCGTTATTTTGGCTAGCGCACGGCTGGGCTTCTCTTATTTAGTGATTTAATCTACGGACTCGCCTTGGCTGAAGGACCGACGGGGGCCGAAGCAAGTGGGAATAATTACACTGACCAGAAAGGCAATTAGTAGCGAAACGGTTATGATCTCCGCGTACGTTGCCTCAACGGTACGGTTTACAAACTGAATGGCACCCATCACCAATATCCAGGTCAGCACAAAGGCTGAGTTAGCAGCTGAAAATAGCGATTTCGGATGCGGGTGAAAGGCAAAATCTATAGTCTGTACCAGGCCATACCAGATTCCCCAAAACCACGAGCCATACCTAAGTGTCTCCAGACCCAGATACGTATAGTATTGCCAGGTATTATCGATTGGTGATCCCAGTACAGGTTCTACCAGGTCAATTGAACTCTCCAGGCTACGGCTTAACAGAAAAGCCAGTAAAATCCTGGTCCAAAAATCTCGGGCTGGATGAGCTGGAATGATTTGGCAGATGAATGGGGAAAAATATTGATAGTAACGGGTTTGTGTAAAGAGCTTCATGTGATTAGATTTTGTCGGTTACAATCAGTTTTTAATACGTATGATTTGAGTTAAGTTCTTAAAACTTTATTGAAAATGTTGCCAGATGCTTTCACCGAATAATAATTTCATCGTCTCAGGAAAAATCCTGTACAACCGGTAATTTACAAAAGCTAATACAACTGCCCCAAGCAGCACATTTGGATAGTATTTCGATAATAACAATCGAGGTGTAGGGCTTATTTCGTCTATAGTTTGCTCAATTTGCTTCAATTCTTTCTTCTCTTCAAGCGTGGCTAGTCCCTGCTTTTTTATCGACTTAAGTACTTTATAACGGTCTATAATGATCTTGAAATACGGTTCCTTCTCCACGTTTATGTATAATCCTGGCAGTAGCCGGGCCGTGTGAGATACTGGAGAATGCCACAGCCAATAAGAGGCAATGACAAAATTCAAGAATGCACTTCCTGGAGGCATGGTGAAACAAGCGACATATAATAAAAAGATAAATATGTCCTTGGGCATAAGATCAGTGTAAGGACGATCAAGACTCATTGTTGCTGCTTGCATAGGGATATTCAGGTATAAATGATTCTATATTTTTTGAATAATCTTCACTTTTTTTGACGAATGTCAGGCATTTAGATTCCGCTGACTTTCGTCAAATCGAAATAATTTTCACATCAATTTAGCAAATTTAAATAAAACATAGCTTATTTTTAGAATTGTACTGACTTTTTATCAACCTTATCATCCTAGTATTTCGTTCGCAGTTCAACAGCTTTACCTATGCATAAACACCTAACCCTTAGGCACATTCCTGCGTTAACCGGTCTTCGAGCCTGGGCTTTTGGTTTAGTATTGCTTGATCACTGGGTACCTATTTTTCACCACATGTTGATGGCTGGAAATGGGGGCGTTTCATTATTTCTGGTACTAAGTGGATTTTTAATCAGTCGGCTCCTAATCAAGTCAAAATTGACTAACACCAGCTTTAACGATTATCTGTTGCACTTTTACCGCCGACGGGCTCAGCGAATTTTTCCGCTTTATTTTCTGACCCTATTAATCCTGTTGTTAGCAGGAAATGACGTAGTGCGTCAGAAGTGGGTTTATTTTTTCACGTTTACGGCAAACTATTACTTAATTAACAACCCTAACTCGCTCCTGGACCACTTCTGGTCGTTATCTGCTGAAGAACAACTTTATATTTTCATACCACTTCTACTCTGGTTGTGTCCCCTCAATCGGTTGCCAGTACTGGCCCTCTTCCTTGTCAGCTGCAGCTGTGTATTTCGGGGGGCCGCTTATTACTGGAAAGGTGTACCCAGTTGGTGGCCATTCAGCTACGAGTCCGTTCTGGGATGTTTAGATTGTTACGGCATTGGCTTGTTGGTTGCTTATCTACAACTAATCAAACCACAGTGGGCAAGACAGTTTTTTTCCTCGGCGCTTATTCTCAGAACCCTGTTTATACTCTGGTTAACGGTGCTCCTGCTGGGAATTTACTGGGAAGTGAGTGGATTTGGGGCTTATTGCAATCCCGTCACGGCAGTGAGTGTGCGGCTGGCGGTTGCGCTCTTCGGCGGTTACCTGATCGGGTACTGTCATCAGAGTTTAGGTCGCTGGGGGGAATATCTGTTATTAAACCCAGTTTTTCAATATTTGGGGTCTATCAGCTACGGACTTTATATAGTTCACAATCTAATTTATAACGCGCATATGTCCGTAACATACCCGACGCGTTACGCCTGGCGCGAGATTGAGCAGCTTCTTTTTTCCAGTAATTCGACGACCACTATCCAGCATCCTACCCTTGAACTAACTTTTTACTTTCTGTTGACTGTCTGTCTAGCCAGTATATCTTGGTATGCTCTAGAAAAGCCGCTCCTTAATCGTTATACAAGTAAACGTAAACCGTCCCTTATTTTGTCCTCTTAGCAATAAAAATTAGCTCATTTATCTAAATTCTATTTAATAAATTGTTTCCACGTAAATCAACATATAAACGCTAACTATTATGATGACTCGAAGCGAAAAACAATTTATTGGTTTTATGTTGCTAACCACCGCTTTCAATGGGTGGTCTTGGCTCGTGCTAAAAGCCCCCCTTACGCTCCTTTCCCATGTGAACGAAACTGCTTACAGGGGCAAACAGGGCTGGATCCAAGGTCACTCTCTATTGGGTATGATTCAACAGCTGGTTAGTCAACTGGTCATCCTTTCGGAGATTGGAGCGGTTGTCCTTATCGGGATCTGCTTTCTCTGGCTGGCTTACCAGTCTATATACTTCCCTGGTTCATTACCGATCAGAAATCAAACCGGGTGCAGTTCCAAATAGGCAACTGTTTGTTAATTTGTTCACCCGCTTGATCGCTTCCTGATGGGTATCTGTTTTATCCTTTATTCTGTTTCTTACCACTACACACGTATAAAACTGAGAAGTTGGGACGACCAATGTCTCAATTTAAGGTAATATAAAAAAAAGGAAACCAGATCTGGTTTCCTTTTTTATTAATGAAGGGGGTTATATCAGCGAGTGAACCGGTAAGGTTCGAAATCGACAAAATCAGTTGCTTTTACGTCAACGCTTACACCTTTTCCGTTTTTTGTCATAAATAATGCAGGCGCCGTTCCAAAACGAGGATTTGAAAACGTGATCCGGAATTCGTCTTTATCCATGTAATCCAGTCTGGCGGTTAAATCAGGGTGATGTTGAAAGTGGATAAGTAAACTGTTTTTTGCCTTACTGGTAGGGTCTATATCAACCTTTATTGTTCCGTATATTGGATTAATAAATGTACCGGTATAAGCCGCTAAAGGAATGGGTGTCTGATTGTTTTTAGCGACGCGAATCTCCAGGTCTTTAATATCCTGGTTTTGTTTTTTATCCCGGCGAAGGGTACGCTGCATAAAGTAGCTCCCCCGATCCGTGTACGGGGCTTTGGCATAAGCATCTAGAATTTGAAAGCGGAGTGCTTCATGAAAATTACTATTATCCTGATTCATCAGAATAACGATCCCTAGCTTTCGAGAAGGAACAAAGGTGGTGTTCGTGTGAAAACCAAAGGCTCCTCCCGTATGGGAATACACATCCATGTGTTGATAATCGACCAGGCCAATTCCCAAACAATAAAAATCATACGTAAAGGGAGCAACTGGGTGTTTCTGGTAGGAAATAATCGTATTGGGACGCCGGGTTTCTTCCAGAACGGAATACGGTAAAATCCGCTTCCCTGCATAGCGGCCGCTGTCGACCTGCATGACTAACCACCTACTGATATCGTTGACCGAAGAGATCATGCCCCCGGCGGGCCCCAAATTGTCCAGATTATCGAAAGCGACTTCCATCAACTCCCCTCCGCTCGTACAGCAGTTTGTATAGCCGTAGGCAATATTTTTTCGCCTGGCATAATTAGCGGTTAACAAGTACGTGTTGGTCATTCCTAAGGGTTTGAGTATGGTTTGATCAACGTAGGAATTCCAGGGCTGCCCGGTTACCTTCGGAATGACTAACCCAGCGGTCACGTAGCCGGCATTTGAATAACTATAATCTTGTCTGAACTGGCCCGTTGGTTTTAACAAGCGAAGATTCTTCATCACGTCCTGCAGGCTATAACTGGAATTCCAGTAGACAAAGTCGCCTTCGTATGCTTTTACACCAAGTCGGTGGCCCAATAGATCTCGAATCGTCGCCATTTTTGTAGCCAGCGTATCATATAAGGCAAAATCGGGGAGATATTTAAGGACTTTATCGTCGAGGTTTAATTTCTTTTCTTCGGCTAAGTTGGCTAGGGCTGTAGCCGTAAAAAGCTTTGTATTGGAGGCAACATAGAAGAGCGTGTTGGCATCGACTGAATCCGGTTTGCCAAGTTGTCTGACACCGTATCCTTTTGATACAATCACTTTACCATTTTCAACGATGGCAATGGCTAATCCCGGTATTTTTCCCTCCGCCATATTTCGTTTAATGTACCTATCAAGACTGTCTGTAACAAAGGCTGGGGTTTGAGCTTGGAGCTTCACTTGAATGAGCAGATAAGTCAAGAAGAGGAAGTAAGTGGGTCGTTTCATAGATATATGGAGGCAATAATTCAGGTTGTTTTATTAAGTTGGGCAGAGGCCTCTACCCCCTTATATGAGTTTATTCCCACGAATGGGTTTTTGTAACTATTTGCGAGATCCATTTCCCTCCAGGCGGTCCTGTTCATTCTGAGAGCCAAAGGTTCGTTCTTCAACACTTTTGACTTTTAGATTGCCGAGACGATACGTGTACGTCAGGAGTACTTGCTGGCTTTCGTACCGATGCGAAAAAGCAATACTATTGTTTAAATAGACCCCATGATTTTTGATGCGGATTGAATGAAAAATATCAGACGCAGCTAACTTCAGTGATGACCGTTCTCCGAATGATTTCTGTAGGCCAGCGTCTATACTCCAGAGTGGATCATATTGAAAATAACCGATCACAGCTTTGGTTCTGCCAATGAAATTAAGATTGGCCGTAAAATACTTTGTTTTGAACGTATTAAAAAGTCTAAGAATGGCAGTTGACTGACCGGTGTAGCTGTCAAAATCATTATAATTTGAGAAATAACGGGTATTATGCGCCGTTAAGGCAGCCTGTAGTTGCCAATAATTGTTGATGGACAGTGGGTAGGAAAGCGTCATCGACCAACGGCGTTCCCAGTTAAAATTTATATTCGTGTTTAACGTTGTGGCCTGGATTGAATCGATCCGGTAAATTACTTCCGTAATGCGGTTTTGTGTATTGAAGTACAATAGTGTCAAACTTAAGCGCTTGGGTGTGGTCAGTGTGGATTGAACCGTGGTTGTATATTGGGGTAGTAATAGTGGGTTACCCGTGTACAGAGTCAACGGATCATAGTAAACATAGGCGGGATTAAGCAGGTCGAATGCCGGCCGAACAATGCGTCGATTAACGGATAAGCTTATTCCGTATTTGCTATTGGCACGGTAATTCAGATTCAATGACGGGAATAGATTTGTGTAATTTCGGGCAATGGTTTGATTACCCGTCGATCGCCCATCATACGTTGTATGCTCGAGTCGCAAGCCTGCCGATACATTGACGTTGTTCACCCTAAATGAAAAGTTACCATACGCTGAACTGGTATTCTCCTGATAATGAAAGCCATTAACCAGTTTAGATTCTACAGGCAAAAAACCCGCTGTAATGGCGTTCACTATTGGATGATTATTCATTATAATCGAGCTAAATTTTAGGCCCGTTTCGAAACTCCCTTTCTTTAAAAAGGTCGATTGATAGTCTACTTTGGCGGTTTTGATGGAAACTCGGTTGGGATATGTTATACTAAATGATTCGGTTGATGGGAAGTTGTTAGTTCGTTCCTCAAACAGAGCAGTTGACCGATAATTGTCATCATAGCTAGCCATATCGACATCGCCACTCAGGGACCTGGTACTCGAAAAATTGGTGCGAAAGTTTACGTTGGCGGCCAGGTTCCAAATCTTCTGTTGCAACTGATTGGTTGCATCAATGTGCACCAGGGGCGCATTGAGCTGAGATAACCGGTAATCCAGTGAAGCCGCTGGATTTTGCGTTTCGTTGGTGTGGGATAGCTGAAGCACGGTTCCAACCACCGTTTTTTTACTGATTGTCCAATCCCAGCCGGTCCGGACGAGTTGGCTAAACCGATCCACGTAGTTGAATTGATTACTATTTGAATAGCCCTCCGCTGTGTTCGTACCTCCTAATGTCTGCTGCCGCTGCCAACTATAAAAGGTTGGCTGATAATTTGGGGCTATGAAGAAAGTCGCTTGTAGTTTTTTGGTTTGCAGACTGAGTGAAAGAGACCCGTTACTTTTTACGTAGCGACCGGCCCCACCGGTCAGGCTATATTCACCCGTCAGCCCTTCCCGAATCAGATTCCGAGTCTGGATAAGAATAACACCGGCACCGGCCGCGTCGTATTTTGCGGATGGAGACGTTAATATTTCAATCTTTGTTACGTTGCTGGCGGGAAGGTCCTGGAGAAAGGATACAATTTCGTTCGAAGATTTATTCACCTGTTTGCCATTTAGGTAAAGCACCAATCCTGTTTTTCCATCTATGGCAATGGTACGGGCGATTGGATCAATTGTGAGTCGGGGGGCTGCTCCCAGTGCGTCAAATGTAGTCCGGCCCGCATAAGCCGCGTTATCTTCCAAATTTATAAGGATGCGGTCACCAGTCAATTCAAACAGGGGCTTAGTATCCTTAACGGTTACTTCCTTCAACGTAACAGCCTGGCTTTGTAAGGTTAACATCAGCGGAGCGCTGGCTAGCGAATCTTGATCTACTACCGTTTTCTGAAAGGACAGGTATCCAATATGTGAGACCTTCAGCAGAAGGGTATCTCGGGAGCGATAGCTAAGGCTAAAGGCCCCTTTTTCATCGGAAAATGTGGCTTTTAACAAGCTGGAATCCTTTTTCAACAGTGACACTAAACCATTTGGGATGAATTCCCCTTTGGTGGTTTTCAAGGCACCAGCAATTATTTTTAAGGGGATAATTGTAGTATCACTAATTACCCCTTTCATTTGTGCATTAATTCGGTGAACGGGTAAACTCATCAGCATAAAAAAGCTGGCGAGGCAGATTTGGTGCGCATTGATCAATCTAAAATTTATCATGTTAATTTATGCTGCATTTCAAACTTAAAACTACTACAAAATTATTATTTGCCGATGATCCAGATCATCCGCAACCCAAAAGGGCATGGAACTGGGAACGTAGGCTCTATCATGCCTTATTTTGGGGGTATAACATTTCGACGTCGCTTATTGCCCTGAATAAACAGCTAGAACCTGCTCCGGGTGTACCAACTTCTACTGATTTACTAGTCTATATCGCTGGAATCCATATCATAACGACCTGGATTGCCTTCTACGTAATAGGCTACCAGGTAGTTCCATCGTTTATGAGGTTGCTACTGACAGTACGGGGAAAAAACGAAATTTTGTTGCCGAACCTGTTATTTGTGGCGGGTTCGTGGTTTATCATGTTGTGTCTTTTTAACATTTCGGATTATTATTCCTTCGGGTATGCCATTCGTCATTTTACGCCCGTTCCTGGTTACATAACCCGAGTTTATACCATTCTGGAAAAGGGGGGGCCGTTGGGCTTCTTATCCGACTGGTTTACGTATACGTTCATATCGGGTTATAACGTGTCCTACGTTCTGCTACCCTTACTGCTACGTATCATCCGTGAAGCTATATCCTGGGGGGTTTTCAGTATTTCGGTAACGGAAAAAAACAAGCAGCTGATTACCGATCAATTGAAGGTTGTCGAAGAGAATAAACATTTACTGGAGGATCAGATAAAGACGCTTAAAGACCAAATTAATCCTCATTTTCTGTTTAACGTATTTAATGCTATCTACGCTCAGATTCATACAACCAACGCTGGGGCGCGTACGCTTCTCGGTAATTTGTCGAAACTGATGCGCTATACGCTTTACGAAACAGACGATCTTTTCGTTTCCCTTGCTCTTGAGTTAGACTTCATTCGAAATTACATCGACATTGAGAAATCGCGTGTTTTTTCTCCGGAGCGGATTGAAATTACAATCATAGGGGATCCTAAACCCTATCAGGTGCCTCCCCTGCTGTTAGTAACCTTTATTGAAAACGCGTTCAAACATGGTTTAGGCAATAGTTACCTGGAAGGCTGGGTCCGAATCAGAATCGTCATTAACACAACCAAGGATTGTTTAGAAACCGAAATCAAAAATTACGTTTCGCCTGATGAGCCTTCTTTAAATGGTACGCCTATTATTGATCAACTGCCTAAAATTGGAGGACTCGGCCTGAAAAATGCCACCAAGCGGCTGGACTATCTCTTCCATGACAGATATACATTGCGGGTTATACAACCTGAAAATGAATACCATGTCAACCTTAGCATTCCACTTAACCGGGTTTAAGTCCATGAATAATTCGCTCAAAAAAATTAAGTGTCTGATTGTAGAAGATGAGCCGAACGCGCAGGAGTTGTTACAGGATCATATCGAGTTAACGCCTAGTCTAACGTTTGTTGGGGTCGCGTCAAATGTGCAAGAGGCTATCCAACTTTGCATAGAACAAAAACCTGATTTACTACTGCTTGACATACAGATGCCCCGATTTTCCGGCTTTGATTTGCTGGATGTCCTTCCCAAGCCCGTCCCGCTGGTTATTATTACAACGGCTCATAAAAAGTACGCAATAAAGGGCTATGAACATGCGGTGATTGACTTTTTATTAAAGCCCGTCTCCTATGAGAAGTTCGCAGCGGCTGTTCAACGGGTGGAAGGACAGATGGGTATTTCGCGATCCGATTTTGAATCTACCATCGATGAAGCTTACGTGGAAAAGACTTCCAGAATATTAATTGTAAAGGAAGGTCGTGTTGATAAAAAAATTCCATATGAGTCAATCGATTACTTAGAGGCTGATGATAATTATGTAAAAATTCATCTCCTGAAATCAGCCAAAGGTTTCATTATGACTAAAAATACAACGACTAAACTGCTGTCTTTACTGCCAGAAGAGGAGTTTATTCGCATTAATCGTAGTTATGTTGTTCGCGTTGATCAGGTTAGTAAGGCTACGCAGGCTAGTATTAAATTGTTCTCGGGTCAGGAGTTACCAGTCGGCCCCAAATACAAATCACATGTGAAGGATTTCTTTGCCTACCTGACCAGTTCGATTTGAGCCCTGAAATCATCCCCTCACCAACTTTTCATGAAGTTCACCAACTTTTTGGCTGTACCTGATTGATTTTTTAACTACTTGCAGGCAAAAAAAAGCTTATGAAAATAGATCAAACGCAACCGGAAGTAGGCTTCAGCATAGTGAAGCGTCAAATTGCAAGCCGCCAGACTATCAGAAAAGGCGCTGGGCGAATTAACTCAGGCTCGACCATTGTTGTCACTTTTGCCTGAGTAGCATGAGTTGCTTGCTGAAGCTGGATAAAAATGAGTTTTTATCGGGATTTATGTAGTTTACGTTAGGCTAGCGTCAAAAATTTCGTAACAAAAATGGAAATTTAGTACTTTTACCTCGGTTGAAACATAATTCGTTTAAGTTCTATGGAAAACTCAATGCCTTATTCAGCTCAGCAACTTCTTGGTATAAAGAAGCTTAATTCACGGATGACCCGCGTTAAGAATTGCACCAATCCTAAAGCCGTTACAAAGCAATCGACTGGCAGCGTTCATACCTGGGATTAAGACTGCTACGTTTTTCTACCTGAAGAATCCCGCTTGATCAACGATTAAGCGGGATTCTTTCATTTTATCAGTTACTAATGGAATTCGTTTTTAATCATTTTAACTTTTTTTGCCTGCGAGTAGCCCAAAAGCCGATCACTTATCTGCGCGACAGTATTGATGCTTTTCGAACAGGATCCTCCGAGTTGGACACAGGTACCCTTCTACAGCATATTTTGCATCAGCCCTGGTTAAAAGAAGCGTTGTATCTGGCTTCTCCTGGCTTATATACCAGTTGGTTAACCGCCATCGAAACGGGCAAAAAGCCCAGCCAAGCCGTGGAGCAAGCCCTGTGGCGGTACGTATTCAGAGCCTATAGCCGCTCTACTCCCTTTGGGTTATTTGCGGGTACCGCTATAGGCACTATTTCAACTTTGTCTGAGTTGACTTTCGATTCAGACCCTTGGAAGCCTGACAGTCGACCGGATGCATCGGTTATAATTGGTATTATACACGCCTTAGAATCACACCCTCAAAGTAGGTCCACACTTTCATATCGTATCAATAACAGTGTGTACAAGGCGGTGCAGTCCTTCAGGTACTCAGAAACAAGTTTTGAGGGTGATGATACAAAGATTAACTTATCCTCCGTTGTAAGCAGCCCTCAATTGGAAAGCTTACTGGGCCAATTGTCAACGACGCACTTTGAGTCCTATCCTCAGCTTCTGCTACTAGCGAATAGCCTTCATTTAACTCCCGAGATAATAGATGCTTTAATCGATGCCCAATTATTGACGAGCAATTTACAATTGCCGGTTACAGGGGCCAGTATGCATAATTCGCTGCTGAAACAGTTGGTTTCATTAAGTGTGTTGGAGCCGGTTAGGTTATGGACCAGCCAACTGGAACAGGCGCTACAATGGTTAACTCCTCCCTTGTCAATACAAAGACTTATCAGCGCTCAGGAAACGTTATCTCAACTTTCGGTAGAGACGAATCAGGAGACGACTGTGCCAAAATCACTAATCCAGACTGACCTCTATTTCAAACCAGCGCGTCTATTACTCGATCAGTCAACTGTCTTAGCCATTGCCCGTCAGTTTAATGAGGTTTTGCCTGCGATTCAAGCAACAGCCAATTCTCCTTTTCAAACATTCCAATCGCAGTTCAAAGAACGCTATGGCCACCAAACCGTGGCATTGCTGGAAGCGCTAGACCCAGAGATCGGGATTGGATATAACACGGATGATTTAGCTAAATATCCGCTGTTGGCCGAATTGGCTCACGTGAAAAAAAATTCGGTTCTACCCAGTACTTTATCGAGGGATCTGGACGATTTTCGCCAAACTCTCTTCAAACGGCATCTCCTTAGTAACAGCCATGAAATAGCCATCACCGAGTCGGATATTAAACAGCTTCGGGAAAAACGAATGCCAAAGCCATTACCTGCTTGCTGGTTTGTACATGGTGAACTGTATCGGATCAAGGGGGATAACATTCAAGCACCTACCAGTGGCTCACCGGCTAACTGGACATTTTTGGTTAATCCCAGTGTGGCACCTAATCCAACAGCTTTGCTGGGACGATTTTGTTTAGGAGATTCAGCACTCACGGACGCTTTGCAAAGTCTGTGCGCCTGGGAGCAAGCCCAGTTCCCGAATGATATTCTGGCTGAATTTGTCCACCTACCAACTCAATCAACATCAACCGGTAATCTGATCGTACGGCCAGTTCTGCGGCCCTACGAAATACCGTACTTGAATCCAGCTGCGGTTGACCCACAACATACCCTTTTGCTTTCAGATTTATACGTGACGGTAACGGCCGAGGACCAGGTCATTCTTACGCATAAACCGACAGGGAAGCGCGTACGTCCCCGTCATAGTACGGCCCATAATTCCCTCCGTGGAGATGAAGTCTATCAGTTTATTTCTCACCTGCAGCATGCCGAAAGCAACGCTCATTTCTGGAGTTGGGGACATTTCGAACAGATGCCTTTTATGCCCAGACTTGTCTATAAAAATTTAATAGTCTCGCCTGCTCAGTGGACCCTTGACCGGGCCGCCGTATCAGACTGGCAAACTGCAACGATTGACGAGCTGCGCGGCCTTTATAAATTACCCCGTTACGTTCAGGTGATAGATGGCGATAATAAGCTACTGCTCGATCTGGAATTTGTGCCTACTCAGCAAATACTACTCGACATGTTTAGCAAGCGAAAAGTGCTGTTGTACGAATGGCTGGGGGATTACTTTGATCATTGGGTGCAAAACGGGTCAGACCGCTATGAATCCGAATTTATTATTCCTTTACGTACTGAAAATAGCTTTACTGAACCACTTAGGTTACCTCCACTTTCGGCCACAAGTCGAAATTATTTTCCTGGTCAGGAATGGTTTTATATTAAACTTTACTGTCAGGAACTCGCCAGTGATCTCTTACTATCTAAAGCAATCAAACCTTTTTGGCAGCATATCCATTCAAAGGGATGGAGTACGCAACTGTTTTTTATCCGGTATACGGATCCTGGGTACCATATCCGGGTTCGGTTTTTGTGCGATCCAACTAAAGTAGACTTGATTTTTCAGCAACTGCCCGCCTTTTTAAAGCCCTTTTTAGACTCCAGATTAATTGAACGCTATCAGATCGATACATATCAACGCGAACTAGAACGATATTACCCCGAACTAATGCCTGACACGGAGTCAATTTTTGCGGCAGACAGTCAACTTGTACTTCAGTTTTTACACCAGGCTGAACAACCCGAAGAACTAGATCGCTACGCCTTGAGTATGGGTAGTATTGATCAATTGTACGCGGACTTTGGCCTGTCTATGGAGGTCAGAGCGTATTTAAGCGCCACCTTGCAAAAAACATTCTGGCAAGAGCAGGGATCAGATAAAGAAATTAAAGGCAAGCTCAACGACATCTATCGTTCCTGGGAAACATCATTAGTCGAGACCATGCAGACGCAGGCCCCCCTGTTAGAAATGCGTAGTCAGGCAATCCATCACCAGGTAGTTTCTGTTCAGAACTTTTTTACTAGCCAGCCAAATCCGAAAGCCCTTTGGGATTGGTTAACCCAGCTGAATCACATGAGTTTAACCCGAATTTTTACGGGCCAAAATCGACAGCATGAAATGGTTACCTACCATTTCTTAGCCCGGTATTATGCCTCAAAGGTAGCCCGGAAAAAGAAAGCGCAACCCATTGAATGACCTTATCTCCAAAGTAACACTCTAACTATCAATCGGTAAACTCTTAAACTTGTCAGTTTTCTAAACGAGTTGACGAGACTGAAGAATTTTCACTAGCAGCCAGGAATACATTTACTCACAATGCCATCATTAATTTCACCCCCGTTTAAAGCCTTTTTTAAACGAATTTCACCCACCTACCAACTATTCATCAAGTTCGCGGATTTTATTTTTCGCAATTCTTTTTTCAGCGCAATTTAGAGTTGTAAATCTTACTTTCAGTCATCACAAAATAGGCTTATTTATGACTTCCTTACTTTATCCCTTTGTAAATTTAAACGCTGAATTTTCGTTAACGCAACAAATTTTAACTAATCAGCGCTTATCCGGCACGGTCAATATCCAATGGCAGATTTTGTTGAGTTACACGGAAGAACGAATAAATGGGTTGCGTGTAATTGATCGCCTAAATTCCTTCCATACGATCCTTTTACGAAGTGGTTTAAATTTATTTAGCCTGGAAATGGAGCTCATTGAGCAGGAAGATAATTCCATTGAATTACAACCTAATGAACTCTTTCAGGCTTGGCAACTCAATGAAATGGCGGGTATAGATACAATCTTGCCTGAAATTGAACGAGTTAAACAAATCCTAACCCAGTGTAGCCAGGAAAAATTGATATCTAAAGATGAAGTATCGATCCTTTATTGTGGCTTACACTTATTGAGTGTTGTACTGGAAAAAATTAAAGTCGCTCAATGGCATTGAGCAGTAACTGAAAGTAAAAAGTTTTATAATCTAGTTTATAGATAATCGATACCCGTGATTTTATTAGGTCGCGGGTATTTTTTATTTCTGTTTAGGGAGCACACCAGAGAGTCTACTCAAGTGGCAAAAATAATCCATCAGCAGACCCGGTGATAGGATGAACGATTTCAATGATTCGTTTTTTTGTTGTATACCTTTTCGGTCTTTCTCATCCATTAGAAATCGGTAGCGATCCAGTATTGTCTGCTTATCAACGTAATTAATTGACAATTCCAGTAGGTTAGCAATCTGGTTTCGTACGCAGGCTAAATTTTGAGCCTCAATTGGTGACGGCAGCACCAACGACCACCCTTTTTTGTAGAGGAGATGCTGGTATGGCAGCCTCGATGCGTTTTTTCTACCCGTTCGTTTTTGACCGCTCGGCCAACCTTTACGCTCTTGCTGCGGATGGGCGTAACGATAGCGTGCAGGTGGGGGCTGGTCTCGTTATGGTGAGCGATAGCATGTACTATGTTAGCCGCTCCGTATTCCTGGCGTAGGAAGTCCATCGCTTTGACCTGGAAGGCTTTCCAGTTGGGGTCGTTAGGATGATTCTGCTGGAAGTGTTCAGGGCTGGCCGAGATGAACACATCGATGGACACCACCGCTCCTTGGCGGGGCTCGGCGCCGGCTTAGTCGATGCGTACCTGCACATCGGTCATAGGATCGTCGGTGCCGTCCAGCCGTTGATTTAACTTGAGCTTTTCCGAATCGGCGTTTAAGGTTTCCCGTTGGCGCTCGACATGGGAGCCGTGGCCACCCACGTTACCCATTGTTTTCATTTTCGCCACGCGTAGAATAGCATAAGCCATAGCCATAGTATCAATTAGCGTTTAGGGTGCGCCCTGCGAGGCGAATGGAACGAGGGAATCTGATCCGTGGGGCAGTTCACTCGTGGAGTGAGTTCCACCTTTGTTTTTAAAGGTGGTACGCGCGCGAAAGCAACGGCAAGCTAAGAAACGTTTTGAAATGTTAACAAGAGGGCGCGGATTTTCTTTCCCTGTTTTATAACGAGGTAATCAGTTAAGGGGCTGGCCAGCCTTACCGCTTACCAAATAACCACTCCCGTAAACTGGCCGGGCGGCGTTCGATGGCTTCTCGAATGGATTGCAATTCGGTTGCTTGGCTAGCCTGCAATTCGGCCTTTAACTTTTCCACCAAATCACCGACCAAGTCTTCTGGGCAAGCAGGCGGTTGATTGCCTTTTTTAAGTACATTGGTAGCGGCTTCCCGTAACTCGGCATTAAAAAATTGGCCGAGTGTCTTGCCCGATCGGGTGGCTGCCTTTTCGATCACTAAGTGGGTTTCAGGCTCAATACCACGTATGGTCCATTTAGCCGGTTCAGTCGATTTTGCAGCTGTGGGAGCTGTCGGACTTTTTTGGGTTTCTGTCTGCCCTGTTGTCTGCGGGTCTAGATCGGGTGCTTGATCCATTAGAGGTGTGTCGGACTTTTTGTCCGACACATAATTAGGCAAGATTCTAGCCTTCTACAACCTGTCGGATATTTCAAAGTATTTGTCCGACTGAATACAATTCTGTATCAGGAATAATTTTTGATTCCTAGAACGCTTGCGTGTAATAACAAGTCATTGGCAGAATATGCACGCGTTAACTATGTACTAAACAAAGCAACAATTATTGTCATACTTACCTATTACTTCTTATTTGTGTTAGCTATATTTACCCGAACCTTTTAACTCCAAATTCAAAATATTATGAAAACAATACACATCATATTTAACCTTCTGCTCACGATATGCATTGTTGGGTTGTTAGATAGCTGCCAATCGACTAATGTTGACGTTAACCCCACACATGAAAGTTACTTTCTTTTAAAGAACGTTAGAGGAGAAATACTAAAAGAAGTTGATCCCGACATATTGGCTTTAGTCAAAAATGATCTAATAAATAAGGATAGAAAAGACGACGCGTCAAAATTGGGTGACACATATGACTTTAAGACTGGCAAATTATTAGCCGGAGCAAAAACATATAATGGTGGAAGACTCGTCAGTAGTGCACAACCGCCTTTTCCTAACGACCCCATTCTTCAATATGCACACGTACAAAACATAGGATGGATGGACCCTGTACTTGCAGGCCAAGTAGCTGGAACCACAGGGCAAGCATTAGGATTAGAGGCATTTTATATTACTGGAGTTCCGGGCTCGCCTTGGATGCAATACCAAGCTCATGTTTCGGGTATTGGTTGGCAAGCTCCACAATACGCTGATAATCCTCCCTCACCTGCAGGTACAGTAGGTCAACATCGTTCAATTGAAGCAATAAGATTTTTTATTGATCCAGCTTGGAGCGTTTCTATTTCGTACAGGGCTCATGTTTCGGGTATTGGATGGCTACCATGGGTAGGTAATCAAGATGTAGCAGGAACGACAGGGCAAAATCGTAAATTGGAAGCGTTTCAACTTTCATTAGTTTATTACTAAAAAGTATGAGATGGTCTACTGGTTTGCTGCATAGACTTGCTTAACTTCACAAGTCTATGCAGCAAACCAGTAGACCCAAAACCGATTTTTTCCCACCAAACGAATATAGTTAACTACCTTTCAGTGCCTTATTAGAAAACATATGTTGCATCGACGGTTCAATTTTAACATTCATTCTAGAGAGCGAGTAGTCACACTGTTTAGGTATGTGCAAAGCTACAGACAGGCAAGATAAAAGTAAAAAGAAATTTGGCAGTCGATATATCAACTCGGGCAGTTCTAAAGCCAGTTACACCTTCCAGAAATGAGTAGAGTTATACGAAAAATCACTGCAATAATTATGTGTTTAAACGCATTATCTGTTGGCAGTTTATTTGCTCAATCTATCCTAAATAACGTTTATATACGATGTGGCTTGAGCGAATACGAAAAGGTTTTACAGGCCCGAGACCCCACTCGTTCGATCCAGATTCAGCGGTTCAATAAACTGGTTAACCAAACTATAGAGAAGAATAGACTGTCACGGTTAGCAACCAATGTAATAGTTTATCGCATACCAGTGGTCGTACACGTGGTGCACAATAACGCCTCAAACAGTGTAGGAGGCGCACAGAACGTAAATATATCTGAGGACCAAATTGTATCTCAAATTAGGGTCTTGAACGAAGACTTCCGTCGATTGTTGAACACAAATGGATTTAATACGTCAACACTTGGAGCTGATACAGAAATCGAATTTTTCCTGGCCCAGATTGATCCGCAGGGTAACGCGACAAATGGTATCACTCGGCACTATTATGCACAGAAATCGTCGTTTCGAGTTGGTGATGGCAGCAATGACGACGTTCTTTTGTCTCAGATAGCTTATTGGCCAAGTAACCAATATCTCAACATCTGGGTTACTAATTTAGAAAATAACTATTTAGGTTATACACAGTTTCCGGCTGCGGTTGACACCATAAGCGGCTTGGTGCCTGGAGGAGTTAGTGAATTTATTGATGGTACTATTATCAACTATCGGGCGTTTGGCAGTGGTAATTATTCACTTTACAAAAACTACAATCTAGGACGTACCCTAACCCATGAGATTGGTCACTGGCTGGGTCTACTTCATCCTAATGGCGACACGCCCTGTGGCGATGATTACGTAAGTGACACCCCGCCTACCGACAACTTAAATCAAACGTCTTCCTGCACCGACTTATACGCTAACTGTTCTGGAAGACTGTCCCGAGAGCTCATTGAGAACTACATGATGTATTCTCCAGATGCTTGTATGAATCTGTTCACTGTGGGTCAAAAAGAACGTATGAGAGCCGTTTTACAGGTAAGTCCGCGTCGGGCAGCCTTAATTAAAGCACAAACGGTATTAGAGGAGACTAATCAGTTAACATTAACATTATTGCCCAATCCAGCAATTACTAATCCGACTGCAGAAATTCAGTTTAAGGGTTTGCAATCCTTTACACTTAGTGTGGTTAACAACACCGGTCAAAGAGTTTACACATTGCATTATGACAATGTTTCTAGCTCTAGAATCACAATACCTACCTACGTGTTACCAAAGGGGCTGTATTTAGTTCAAGTCACGACAAGCAATGAGAGAACCACAAAACGTCTGTTAGTTCAATAAACAGGGTTTTCTTAGATGTAGACAAAGAATTACACTGAGTATTTTTGGCCTGTATCTAGTGCCCATTTGAAGTAAAAATAGAACATCTTGAGACTAGGTTAAATTTTGGCTACAGTTTGAGAGCCAAATTTTCTAGTTCGGCATCCTTCTCTCACTTTATCAAAAAGTCTGCAATTTAATCGGACCTTGGGTCTCAATTACTGAATGGATCGCTTAGAACTTATTCAATTACTTATTTCCCAAAAGAAATTACGGAATTATCTAGAAATTGGGGTGGAAAATGGGCATATATTCTTTCGTCTGAAAAGTCCTTTTAAAGTATCGGTTGATCCCAAGTTCATTTTCGATACAATGAGAAAGGTTGGGAAGACAATACTTAATCCCTATAACCTGACGAATCAATACTTTGAGAAGACTTCTGATGCCTTCTTTGAGCAAGATGCTGACCGTGTGTTTACCAGCACTAAATTGCAATTGGCACTGGTCGATGGGATGCACGAATACCAATACGCTTTACGAGATGTCGAGAACACGCTTCGTTATTTAAATGACGAAGGGGTCATTATCATGCATGATTGTAACCCGCAATCAGAACAGGCTGCCGGGCGGTTCGAGGATTGGCAAGAAGGAGTCTGGAATGGTGATGTTTGGCGTACCGTCGTTCATTTGCGGAGCCAGCGACCAGACTTAAACGTCTTTGTCTTAGACACTGATCATGGTTTAGGCATCGTCACCAAGCGTAAGCCGTCAGAAGGCCCAAACCCAAATGTTCTCGATTTTTCCCCAGCGCAAATTCAATCCATGTCCTACCAGGAGTTTGATCGGAGCCGGATAAACTTACTCAACCTCAAGCCTGCTTCCTATGCTTATGAGTACTTTAGCCTTCAACCATCCTCACTGAAGTAACAGGATTCTCTTAGTTAAAGTACAAAGTCTGGTCACCTACAAAAACGGCCAAACCTTGTACTTTTTTCAGACTCGATGCATAACTACGGTGACTGTTGCAAAAGTCTGAGCCGGGTTTAATAGGCAAAAAATGTAAACCAATCACGACCCAGTTAGTGGCTAAAAATGGCTGATTTTTTGAGCCTGTCCGCAGTAGAACCGACTTTTGCAACAGCCACATTCTTTATACAACAACCCGTATGCTACTGGAAATTCTAGTCAGAAACCAGTATGAATACGTATCTTAATGATTTAGTAGGCTATAAGAAAAAGAAAACTCGACACCTATTCCGATGGAAGGTTGTCGAAGCCTACCGTGCCGAACGAGTCCAGGCTTCTGAGCTTGAAGAAACCTTGGGCATCTCCAAGACGGAACTGCGCCGTCTTAACCGCAATTACTTTCGCTACCGTTTACTTCCCCTGTTATATCCTAGACATCGCCGAAAAGCTATGAAACGAGATGCCGATTATGTCAAAATGCTAGAGAAGAAACTGGCCGATATGGAAAAGGAGAACCAGTTTTTACGGCTACAAACAGAAGCCTACCAAACGGTAATCCAGATTGCCGAAGAACAATTTCATATCCCTATCGTAAAAAAGCCTGGCGCCAAGCGGCTGAAAAATTAACTCGTCGCTACCCCTTAGTGGGCATGGAGTCAATCTGTAAGCTGTTTGGCAGAGTACGTCAAGCCTGATACGCGGCTACCCGGCGACAAGAGAGAACGAGTTTTCAGACTGACGCTATCTTACAGGAAGTCAGGCGGATACGTCGTGAAGTACCTGGTATGGGTACCCATAAGTTGCATAGTGAACTGAAAACATTTTTATTGCGACACCGGATAAAATTGGGTCGGGATCGGTTGCATCTGCTCTTGAAGGAACATGGTATGTTGGCCAAGAAGAAAGCGAGCAAGGTAGCCACCACGGATTCTAATCATCCACACTACAAATACCCTAACAAGGCTAAGGATTTAAAGCCGGTTAGGATTAATGAGTTGTGGCCGGGCCGCCGGTGCGGTCAGTGATTTGACTTATATTCCTGTAGGAGCCAATTTTGCTTATCTGTATGTGATTATGGACGCTTTTTCCCGCAAAATAGTGGGCTGGTCACTTCAGAAGACCCTGCATGCGCAGGGTGCGCTTAACGCCTTGAAAATGGCCTTATCAGCTCGTAAAGACATCAGTAAGCCTTTGATTCACCATTCAGACCGTAGCGTTCAGTACTGTTCGTGGGCATACGTACAACGCTTACGGCAAGCAAATGCCACGATTAGCATGACCGAATCAGGCGATCCTAATGAAAATGCGATGGCTGAACGAGTACTTCGTTCGTTAAAAGACGATTGTAAGTTGGCTCGTGGGTTTTCTTCTTTTTCAGCAGCCGAAGAAGCGGTTGAAAAGGCGATCAATGCCTACAATACTGTTCGACCGCATGCATCGCTGAACTACTTAACCCCTCATCAGATGCATCAACGTAAGCGAAAACCCAAACTTCGGCGGGGCGCCGCTGCGATGGTACCCTTATAAAAAAGTCAGGTACGGAAATGTACAATATGAGGGCTTATTTCGCTGATTTTAATATCTGTCCAACTCAATCAGTAGCATACGACCCTTAGAAAAGTACAATTTACACAGGGGCAAGTGAAGGTGGTGACATACGATGTCACCACTTAGCAAATAGGACTGGGATTACTAAAAATTTCGTCGGATTTCAGTTTGCTAACTAAATTTATAGTTTACCCCCTCCTGCCCTTTTTGGTGTTTTTGTTTTTTCTGTTTTTTCTTTTCCCTTTGATACTCATTTGGCGTCAGCTCTTTTTGGATTTCGCGTCAGCTCCCTAAATGCCGTTTTTTTCGACAACACAATCTTTGTGTTATTTGAAGTATTTGTTCTATTTGTTATCCTATATATAAGCGAAAAACGAGTTTTGATCCCAGAAAAACGAGTAGCTATAACGATAAAAGTTTTTTATCGTTATAGCTGAAATTATTTCTAAAATCTTCATTTAGAATGAATCAGGCCCTAGAAATTCGTCAACACAATGCTATTACTACAGCCAAACGTTTAGCCAAAATGAGTTCAAAACGATGCTGTACTTACTCGATGACAAGGGGAATGAACAGTTTGAGCGACTATCAGATTTTAAACGTTACGTATTAGATTCACTAGTCAATAAAATAAATCAACGTACTGATTTAGAGATAGATTAAGCCTTGGAAAACGAGGACATAGCTTCGACAGCATCACGTTCGATGATTAAGCACAGCCCTTAACTGTCGTCCTGCCTATCAAAGAGGAAGTTGCCAAAAACTAAACCACTCCCATAGGAATATTTGACAGTCAGTTCCAGAACGCCCGACTCTTACTGGAGAAGTGGAATATCAAACGGGCTGATGTAGTCAACCAGATCATGAACTCTGCCGAACTGATTCAGGAGGTCAACAAGTTCGCTTACGAGTTGCAGACGGGAAAGTCAAAGTTGAAAATAATGTAGCTGGATATCTGCTGACTCGCTTGGGTTTAAAGCAACCGAAGGAGAAAAAAAGCCATAATTGATCGACCGGATAAATGAACGGAGCCAGGACCGCTTGACACTGTTTATAAACGATAAACTTGTGTCTATCAGCTATATAAATATAATCAATCGAATTAGAAGGAGCAACGGAAAGAATGGCTTAGCCCTCTTTTAAGCTCGTCCTCCCCCCTTTATCTCGTTGTGAATTTCGTGTTGTGTTTGAGGAGTGTCTGTGTAGTAACGGTGTA
Organism: Spirosoma endophyticum; assembly: GCF_900112365.1. Classification (GTDB taxonomy): domain Bacteria; phylum Bacteroidota; class Bacteroidia; order Cytophagales; family Spirosomataceae; genus Spirosoma; species Spirosoma endophyticum. Next base: position 69,177 of record NZ_FOLQ01000015.1, read on the forward strand.
GTGTTGTAGGGCGGTTGTTGTCCGTTGTATACCCACCGGGATACACAACGGACAAGGGTAGTTAAGCCCCAACGGGTAAGGCTTCCGTCTGTAGATTACTCGCGTTACTTTCGGCCTCTAAAAGTTGCTGTAGCTGTTGCACGGATTCTTCGAGCGCGTCTAATTCAGCCTGCCGTTTGAAGGTTTGCGTTAGTCGGGGGCTGTATTCATCGATTACCTGCTGACTGTACGCTATAGACTGCCGGGCCGATACTGGCGCATCCGTAATCCGTTCTAAATTAGCTCGTAGGGATGGAATTAAGCCGCTGGCGTGTTTTATAGCAACCATTAAACTCAATCCCCAACTGTACTCAATTCCATAGGAAGGCTCTGTAAAATCGTCAACTATAAGCAGTCCCTGTAAGCCAATCGTTAATCCATTTATTTTCAGCGTTCCCCGCGCTTCGGCTCCCCGTTTGGCAAGGTGTCTTAACCGAAGAAAATAATCTTCTAAATCATGGCCCCACTTCTCCGAGTACATTTTACCGGAAAATTCTACGCTGTCAACCGTAAATCCATTGGGAAATTTACCGCCTATTATCTCAGCTTCCATGTCCAGTTGAGGGAGCCGGGCAAGTAGTTTGTTTACTACGTTTCGGTTTCGTTCAATCATTCCCTGCGCGTCTATCAACGTCCGTTGCCAGTTCTTTTTCTGCTGTTTCAAGCGGGTAAGCTCATGGTTTTGTGCCGTGTACATCAAGGCGTATTGACTACCCGAAAGCGTTGCCATCATCTGGTCAAATGACATGGACGAAAAATCATCATCGGACGAAACATCACTGATGGAATCGGTTAAATTGGTGCCTTTTAGGACCTGATTAATAAACTTCTGTTTGATTGCCAACCGGCCATAAGCGGTTGCATCCAGGGTTCGTTCTACGCCGTAGGTCAAAATTTCTACTGGTATTTTCCAAAGCGCATGTAAGTTTCCTTGGCGAAGGATTCGCCCGTTACGCTGGCCGAAATCCGTTGGCCGTGCGGGGGCGTCAAGGTGGTGAACCGCGTATAGGCGTTCCTGAACGTTTACTCCTACGCCCATGCGTTCCGATGACCCTAATAATATCCGTACGTCGCCGGTTCTTACATTTTGAAAGATAGGTTCCCGCTTATTGGCGTCTGCTGGAACAATAGCAATCTGATTAGCTTCTACGCCTAATGCGATTAATTTAGCCTTTATATCCTCAAACAGGTTGAAACGAGGTTTGCCAAAATCAGGATTTGGGTAGCGTTGTTCGTCGTCCCAAAATTCGTCCGTAGTGGCCGGGCTCTGGTACAAATCGGAAAACACAAGTTGCGTTCCTTTATAAGAAGCGGTCTGAACATAGCGGCTGAATAGTTCAGCTACGGCGCGGTTTACTTTAGAACCGTCTTCGTCGGGATTACTTCTCGATAGTAACCGAATGTCGAGCGTGGCTTTTTTGGCCTGCCCGAACATGACTAACGGAACGTGAGCGTTTTCCTTTTTCTGCTTGCCCGACAATTTTTCGTACCAGGATAGCGTCTGTCGGACCACGTTTAATTCTGCCGCAATCCCTTCTGTTTGGGGCAATAAAATACGGGTATAGCCGGGTTCTATGCGCTGGCTACCGTCTTCCTGGGTTTGGGTTTGCTCCTTAAGAACGGGTAAGGTGGCGTCTTCCTTAAACTCAATTACATCTTCATTCAGCACGACGTCAACGTGACTTCGGTAGAGGTCTGATAACTGCTGAACATTCACAAACTTTGCGAACCGTTCAATTGCCTTAAACTGGCCGCCCGGTGTTAACTCAAACGATGGAATAATTTGTCCAAAGGTGCCCGCAAACTGGTCAAAAGTAGTCAGTTGCAGGGATTCCAACCTTTCAATGGCAAGGTAGCGTAGCATTGTCCATGCCTCGGCCATTGTGTTACTGATAGGCGTACCCGTAGCCAGTACAACCCGCCCCCCTTTGCGTTGAATTGTCCGGCATTTTGCCATTGCTTGAAACGCATCTTGTGACCCCTCCGAATCGATACCTTTGATATTCCGGCGGTGCGTGTGGAAGCCGTAGCGCTTATACTTATGGGCCTCGTCTAAGAATAAACCATCTACACCTAACTGCGCGAAATGTAAAATATCGTCCTGCTTGCGGTCGGCCTGCGCTTTGCGCCTGACCTCAACGCTCAGTTTTAATTTGTTCAGCGCCTTAATGCGTTTTTTACTGGCGCGTTGGTCTTCTCTGGATGAACTGCCCTGCGCTTCAATTCGGGCAATTTCTTCACTGATCAATTCCTCCTCGGCGGTCGGGTCGGAAGGTATTAATTTCAAGAACGATTGCGGTAAAACAATTCCATCAAATTTATTGGTGGCAATGCGTTGTAGAAACCGTTTTCGATTGGTGGTTTCCAGATCGGATTTCTCCGGTACATAAATTAACGCGGATGGATACAACGTTCGCCACGCTCTAGCAAAATCCCTTACCGTTGAATTTTGCACGGCAATAATAACCTTCGACAATCGCCCTAGCCGTATCATTTCCATTGCCGCTGAAATCATGGTAAAGGTCTTACCCGTACCTACTTCATGGGCCAACATGGTATCCTCATCTTTTATCCGTTCAACGCCTTTAAACTGGTGGTTCCGCAAAAAAATGAACGGACTGGCACCGGGATAATGGGCAACCTGTGGCCGGTGGTACGTTTTAAATACGTGGCCGTTAAAACGGTCATTAAACGCTTTTTCTATGCGTTCCACGTAGTTTGTCCGGCAGTAGTCAATAAACAGCTCCTGTAGGACTTCCTGCGCTTGTACGGCCTGTGAAGTGGCTTCAATGTCTTTAACCTCCCGCTTATTACCTTCTGCGTCAAGAATGGTTTTTGTAACCACGACGCTACGTCCATTAAGCGCGGATTCGATCAAATCAGATGCTTTACGCTCTGCCGTTCCCATAGATCGGTTTTTCACCGCGTACGGATTATTGACCGTAAGATCATACGCACAGGACTGATCGTTATACCGTAAGCGTATATCCAGTTCAAGTTCGTGCTTTATCCACTCCGTAATTAGTTCGGCTGGTAGCCAGACGGAACCTAACTGGAAAGTGATTAATGAGAGCGGAACCGTTGGGGGCATGACAGCTTCTAGGGCAAGAATGTTGGCCTGTAATGCTGGTTTCTGATCCAGCCATAATCTTGCCTGTACTATCTTCTCCCGAATATCCCCTGACAAATACGTGTCACGATCAATCAACTTATCAGTTGCCGGGTGTCGAAAAACCAATCGTTTTGTGATTAATTCATGCTCAACTTCGGAAACTGTTTTGGTTAATTTTGCCGCTATAAAGGCGCTGTCTATGCGTCCGCACTCATAAAGGGAAACCCGTAATGCATCCTCGGCGGTTTCGACCACTGACAAGGGACGGAGCGGATAAACCCGCTCGGTCAGAATAGCCGATTTGCTAATGACATCTTTTCCGTCCTTTCCTTTTTCAATCAGTTCAAGGGCCTGAACCATCAAAAATTTAGGGTCGTACCCTTCCAGAAAAGCAATTGAGCGGTTTTTATTAAGCCTACCGAAACAACCCGTAAAGCGGTAATATTCGTTGTTTAATGCCTGCCGCAATGGGTCGGTAACAACGTCGGCTTCTGCGTTCAGTTCCGCACGTAGCAACGCAGAGAAGGCGGCTTTTAAGGTCTCGTACTCGCGGATAATCAGGGATTGGGTAAAACTGCGCCCTTTGATGTTTACGCGTCCTGCATAGCCATTCACCGCCATACGGCCCAATTCGCCAAATGGGTTCCGGTTAAGGGGTTTAAAAATGGCTGTTGGCAAAAGGGTTAATGCGCCGTCAAGACGAGTGGTCAATTCGTTGGGATTAGCCAGAAATAACGTTTGGGAATCTCCCCGGTATAAACCGCCTTTTCCTACTTCTTCGGCCAGAAACATTTCACCCAGCATCATTGCAGGCCGCTCGGCAAAATACTCATTTATGATAATCGATTTCGCAATTTCGGTTTCTTCATCGACCGGGGCTATCGTGCGTACAGTCGTTGTTCCGACAAATGAAAATTGGCTAAACCGGCGTACACTAGCTACGCACTTTTGCATAAATAAAATATCGGTCGTTACTTCTGTAGCTGCGTTTTGCTCAAACGCACAACTTGGCAACCGGATAGCCCCTACCAGTTCCATTCCTTCCCGATGCAAGTGTTGGCGAAACTTACGGCTTCCACTATCCAGCGTTCCCGCTGAGGTTATCAGAGCCAGTAACCCCCCTTCCCGAATTAACCGGGCTGAACGGCCAATAAAGTAATTATGAATTGGTAGATCGGATAAATCCCGATTGTGACGGTCGTACACTTTGTAGTTGCCAAAGGGTACATTTCCAATGACTAAATCAATACTTTCAGGCTGAATCTGTACGTCCTCAAACCCGCTCACGTGGGTTTCAATTTCAGGATACAGCAACCCTAGAATTTGCGCCGTCAGCGTATCCTTTTCGATAGCCGTTACGCGGCTTTGCTGACGTAAATTGTCCGGCATGGCACCAATAAAATGACCACTACCCGCCGCGGGCTCTACTATTCGCCCTCCGGTAAATCCCATTGAAACAACGGCTTGCCAGATAGCTTTGATAACGGTATGACTGGTATAATACGCATTTAGCGTTGATTGGGAAGCACGTTCTATTTCTTCATCAGATAACAGTTCCCCTAGTTCCAAACGTGCTTTATAATAGCGTTTACCCCAACGTTCCACCTCGGCGCTCATGGGCGAGAGCTGGGCGGTAGCTTCTCCGTACTCGGCAAAGGCTTCCTGATTCCACACGTTTGCCAGTTCCCCCCAGCCTGAAAACTGAACTAACCGCTTTTTTTCGTCGTCGGTAGCCGGTCGATCTTCCCGCAGTAATTGTTTGGCTAACCGGATAGCCGTGACGTTGGCAATTAATTTGGCTTTTTCTCCAAAAGGGGTTAATACCGTATTATGATTAATTCGGAAATAGGAATGCAGGGGGGGGATTGCGTCAAGCAGTCCAGAAGCCGCAAGCGCGGTTGGCTGGGTAAGCTGGCTAACGACCTCTTTAGTCAGGGCATCAAACCCAATGGAATCAAAGATGCTCAACTGCTGATACAAAGATTGTCCAGCCGTCGTTTTTTTCTTTACGGAGCGGTTCATTAAAAGGGCGTATTTGTTGCGATTATCTATTACTAAAATACGCCTTTATTTTCAAAATATCAATTATAAAATCAAATATGAGAAAGCAATTAAACTCTTTTCCCCTTATTCCCTGTTGTGGTGGAAGTGTCTGTGACTAACGGTAATAACTATACGTTTGATAAGATGGTATTGTGTAATCAGGTGTGGTGCAGTAGTTCTTTGCTTAATCCCTATGGCCTGGCACGTACTACTGTCAGTAGATTCGGTAGCGTTTGAATAAAGCAGCAATGAGCCTGGTAGCAGGCTCATTGCTATGATGGGATTCAGGTAATTTCTTACAAGGAATCAACAACGAGTACTTTACCGTTCGAAAGTTTTCCGATGATGTGTAGCAAATTTCGATCAATAAGCCAGGCTTTGGGAAACGCCGTGTAAACATCCGCTTCCCCTACGCAGAAAAAGCTACCCGTAGCTTTCTGGACAACATCAACTGACTCATTGAAGGCCACATAATACTTACCCTCACCGATCATTACGGTTGGCATAACCAGTTTATTGTTGATGTATTGAATACCGTGTTGGTTGGCATCACTAAGTAGGGAGGCTTGTTGAGTAGTCATAGCGGTCACGATTATTGATTTACTAAAGATAGTAAATTATTAGCGTCAACCGAAGTTAAACAGCTAACAGTCAGACTAATACAAAAGACTTATCCCCTCTATCCCGTTACTTATACCGGGAAATTGACTCAGTGCCAAATTAATTCATCTGTTTTAAAGTCCGGATGATAGACCGTCCCATTTGGGTCTTGAACGGTGAGCACGATACGGGTTGCACCCTGTTGGATGACTGATGAAACCAGTTGCTGAATTTGTTTTTCCCGCTGTTGAGGCTGGTCCGATGGTTGCTGAAGTGGTGCAACGGCGGTTCTTGTCCTGCCTTTATAGTATTCGTACAAATCCAGTATTTGAGCCTGTGGGTACAAATCGTTAACTGCGTCAAAGTGAACCGTCATGAGTTTAGCCCTGTAAGGTTTATCCTTTTTATACTAGTCTGGGAGTGCATCCTGCATCCTATCAAATATACTACCTATTGGCTTTCACTCAGGAAAACTGCTCCATTAATGTTTCGGGGATTGCCTTGGCTTTGTAGTAGTCCCTTTCTGGTGAAATGTTACTGGCAGTGCTGGCGTTGAGTTGTTTACTGTTAGAATACCCTGTTGATGCGGATTAGCGGCCAGGGGTGGTTTGGGCGGGGGAAGCAGTTGAATATGTCGTGGGTTGGCGACGCTCTGCCGGATGATCTGTTTACTCGTTTCCCACCTGCGGCCATTTAGCATATCAATGGCAGTAGTGGTACGTTCAGCATCATCAAAAAATGTAATTGCCCGGCGCGTATGCTCAAGTGCTTGTGGTGAAGGGTTAAACTGATTTTGATAGTTAATTAATATTCTCTCAAATGGCATTTTCTGGAGCAACTCGGCTAAATCAACGTAATCCCGACGGGCTCCCCGGTTAGCGGCCGCATGAAGTTTCATGGCCGATGCATCATCGAGACCTATTACTCTCAACCCATTGACCTCAAGTGGGCTGTGCTTCATTGGGTAAGGAAACTTGATCATATCCAGTTTAACACCGTCCAAAAAGCCCCTGATCCCCAGGTCACCCATAGACGTTATATCCAACCGGTCCCCGAAGGTTTTCTCCATAAAGGATTTCATCTTGGGCGCTGTTACATTAAGGGTACTGAAGAGGTCAATGTCAGTGCTCATGCGGTGACCCAGTTGAAGCGTTAGTGCCGTTCCTCCGCACAGGACAAATCCAGCCTCCTTAAGGGTTGGGTTCGCCATTAATTCATGAAGTACGTTGAACGTACTGGTATCCAGGCTCTGATAATGCAGCATCATTTTCTACGCGGGTTAAACACTCCGCATTGTCAATATAAAATGAATTTTCAATAGACAATATAGAAAATATTTATCGTTAATAATAGCTTATTGCCTAGTAATGAGATAATTATATTAGCTCATTACTAGGCTTTCGAAATCTTTCACTACGAGTATGTTCTTAAAAACTGACGAATTGAATGGGTTCTGCGGCTTTTTTACGGTAGCTCAGGAAAGCAGTTGGCTCAACACCCCACCACAAACTGCAGAAAGAAATGGTAGTCGACTGGAGTTCGGGGGCGTTAAATAATGCCTGTTTAATTCGGTCAATACCAAAATAACGGACTGCCATGGCTCGGTCCTCATGCGTACCATTGTCCATTACCCTCGCTATAATCGTATCCGCATCGATGGGGTTATTGATATCCATCTTTTGAGTATCTAAACCCCAAAAACTACGTTTATTGAATTGCAGAGAAACGGGTTTGGATTCAGTGGAGACATTCATCGTTTTTGTCGTTTAAATCTGATTTATTCACTGGTACGGGCCTTTTAATCAAAAACCGTTATTATTTAAAAATAAGTGAGATGAGTGTTTAAGTCAAGTACTTTGAGCCTGTAACGGCTTAAGGCCCTACTAGCCAATAATTTAAAGTTATTGCGTAAATGCATACGGGTTTTGATGGGTCCCTCTTACCCGTGGTTTAATCGGGTCGGTAGATCCACCGGGGTTTCCATCCCAATCGGATGAATCATTACTGTCCCTATCATCTTCATTCCCTAACATAGGTAATAAGATTGTCATGGATCGTTTTATCAGAACTAAACCCATGGTCGTTAAGCTGACGTAGAGCATAAATGAACACGCTTCGACCAGGGGCAAAAATGATAAAAACCAGCTACTCCCAAAAAAAATTGTATGTCCCAGCAAACAGAGAGCGAGTCCTTTTCTGACTTTATTTTTAGTGACTGGTCCATTACTAATTCTTAAATAAGCAAAATCTCGTATCAAGACCAGAAAGAGAATGAACAGTTTTATACTCCAGTTATGGGTAAATATGTAGTAGGTTTTATCAATACTTACCATAAACCCATCAACGAAGGAAAGTTGATGGGCCATTGATTGGAATAATGGGTGGCCAACTTTGTAGAAGTGAAGAATCAACAGGAAATAGGCTATCCCTAGTAGACTCGTTAAACAACTTCTATATTCTTGATCAAGATCCTTTCTCATAAGTAGTTGACTGTATAGTTTAAGCTGAAGAAGCGTTAATAACGGCCTTCTGGAGACCAATTAGGCTGGCTACCTGCGTTCCGAATTAAATCACCGATTTGGTTCTTTACTACCTCGATATTTTCCTGGAAACGTACCTCAATCTGCTCGTTTGTTAAGCCCTCCAAGGCGGGATGAACTGGTAAGATGGCCGGTTGACGATTTGTTTGCCAGGGTGTTGGCGGTTGGGGAAGTTGGGAGATAAATTTAGATTGTCCCACCTTTTCAGGGAGTGAAGGTGCTATGTTACCGGCAAAGTACCCATACGGCATTGATTGCAACATTTTGCCCGTAATCACCGGAGCCTTTTTTGATCCATATTCATTCCTAATTGATTCTTCTACTTCGTTAAGACGACTGGCTACTCGCTCCGCTGACATACCCAAACAGGGGCCCGTTATTATCGTCCCAGGAACGTCTAGAATAAATTTTGCTTGCCGCTTACCGTAGGTTAGTTCTAGTTGAATCATGTCCTGAGCCGTAAAGAGGGTAGCTACTTTATTCAAGCGGCCAGTTGCCATCAAACTGTCAAGTCCATCGATATAAACGGTTGGCAACTCATCGACGATTAATGCCTTCTTACCGCCATCAGGTTTATTAATCTGCCTACTTACCCGGCCCGCTAACAAAGCCAAGGCTACGCCGGACGTTGAGCTACTGGCCGGATTATTAATAAGGCTTACTATTTTAGGATCATTCGGCTTATTAATATCTACTAAGGGCTCCTCACCAGTCATAATCCAGTAAAGTTCGGGGGTTGCCAGATGACGGAGTTGTAGTCGTACCACCGCCAGAATACCATCCAAATGGTCAAATGAACCCGTCGAGGTACCTTTTTCAAGATAATGCTGAAATGGCTCAATAAGGAGGGCCAGTTCGGGGAGGGTACCTAATAGGGCTAGCACAGTACGATAATCCTGAAGCGCAAATTCAATAAAATGAGGTAAACTACAGTAAGTAACTGGTGGTGTATTGTTGTACTTGGCAGCTAATTTATCGGTCTCCTCTTTTTGGGAAAATTCAGGTTGAGCATCCGAATATCGTTTTAAAAACCACAAGCAGGCAGTGAGGTAAGTAATAGCTGACTCAACTAGAAAACTTCCCTGTTGCTCAATCCAAGACTTATTCAGGTTACAAAGAATTGTTGTTGCAATGTTTTGAGCATCGATAATATCCCGTAGCTGATTACCAGCAAAGGGGTTACAACGCACGGAATGGGCTGGAGACAAAAAATTGACGGCATGGAACGTAGCATTGACCCCATATTCTTTTTTGAAGACATGTTGGTTAGCTTGCAACGTATGAAAGGCAACTTGACTTAAATAGTCATCGGTATATTCATAGAGTGCTGTAACAAATCCCTTTTCAATTAACTGTTTGACAAAGTGGTGAGAAACTGTTTTGGTTTTACCAGAGCCAGGGGAACCCAGCACCAGCCCCCCCCGAAACGGATTTAAAATGTTTACCCAACCTTTTTCCATTCCGTAAAAAATCCCATTGGCAACCAGGGGAATATTAATGGAATAATCGTTGCCAACAAACTCATTATACGGAGTAAACGTATGCTCCAATTCGTCGAAATCATTGATTAAGTTGTCCATGTGTCAATATGTTTTGGGATTATAATGTACTTAATGTAGAGTTGGTAGAGCGTCAATGCGGGGCCTGGATTATACAGGCAGGTTTAGGGGAGTTTCGTTTATGGAGTTGGATTGACGAGTAGGATTGTTTGCCAGTACCTGCTGAAACTGCCTTGTCCGCTCCATTTTCTCCTGAATTGTCTTACTCAGTGAATTGAATAAAGACCAGTCAAAGTGGGCGTACGTCAGGGATTGAAAAGCCAGATCGGTCTCGGGATAAAACTCATCTTCCGGATAGGGGTCAAGTTTTAAAATGACGGGTTTTTTACCCGTTTCCTGCTTCGTCGTTACCAGACAGGGCATACCCAGTAGCGATAAAATATCGAAAGGTGTATTATCGTACTCTTCCCCAAATTCGTGCCCTCGCATCGCAACGATGTCTTTGTATAGATGAGCATTTTTTTGAAGTGAGAATAGGTATTCTTTGTGAACTAGAGCGGGCCGGGGTTGATCGCCAATCATTAGCGTTATTGACGGAATTACCCACGTCAGTAAGATACGTGGCCGGATGGTAGTGACGTTGTTCCAAACGGTTGGTAAACTACCAAGCTCAATAATTCGACGTAGTAAAGAGGGATGAGCCGCATCAGGTAGTTGCTCCCGAAGTTGGTTCTTTTTGATGATCGTGGTTAAGCTCATGATTGAAACAGATTTACGTAAACCAAGTGGGGTAAATTAATTGGCAAAGGCTTCCAGGTAGTGGTAAAGCCGGCGTCTTGACCAGGGCAGGCGGTCGCCACTGTGGAGGAGCATCATGCCTTTACTGGCCCAGCTTGCACTGATTTTTCTGCCGGTCGGTGGCGATGAATCATGAAACCGTTTAATGTAAATTGGATTAATTAGATGGCCTTTGTTGATGCGCAAAAAATGAGGAAGTATCGCTTCGATTCGCTTCAGCGTACTAGCCAGTATATGCTTTTCTCCATTGGCCAGGTATAACCATGTATAATTACGTTCGCCCTGCAAACGAATGATCTGGTCCGCCTCAATCAGTTCGCGACCATGGTATCCTGCAATCAACAAGTAGGATCCCGTAGAAGTGGATTTACCCTTTTTCATCGTAGTGTAATCATTACTTAACTAATGTCTTTTTATACGCAAAGATATTCTTATAAAATAATTTTCAAATTAATGATATGAAATTCAAATCAAATAATGAAAAAAGTCGACGAATTTTTTCATTATTTGACTTTTCAGGCATGTGGGCATGATGACCGGGTCGATCAGAGCAAGTAAGGCAATCGCTGCCGGCCTTTTTCCATAGGCAGTCGGGTTTTAGAGTAAATAGTGATTAGTTTACAAACCGAGTGGCTAGACCAAGCGATCAACCTTTTTTGGCAACTTGTTTTGGTTGGCTCTTGCCTCCTGCCTGCGATTTTTTCCAGGTTTGATAGCTATTTAGTATTGCCTGGCAGTTTTCGCTTGTCAGTTGCTTGATCTGCTCGGTGGTTGTAATTTGCTGAGGTAAACGGGCATTGGTCTTACCATCAGTCACGTACTGGCCATGTGGACCCTGACGGATTTCATACTTTCCTACTTTGTGAATCAAATTTTCCTGACGTTGCTGGAGCTGCTAGTTTTTCTTTTCCAGTAATTGCATGACCAGGTCCAGCGTAATTTGATCTGGTTCATACTGGCGTGCATCCAGGAATTCCCCTTTATACAGGACGTAAGTACCGTACTTCCCCTTGCCGGTTTTTACGGGTTCTCCATTAAGTTCTCCAACTTCAAGCGTCGATGGGGTTCGGACGACGTCCTGCTGAGATGCATCCGCTAACTGCAGCAAATGCTGATGATCCGTATCAAACTCACTTACCACTTGTTTATAAGTAGCTTTTCCACCGGCAACTTCATCCAGACGCTTTTCCATGGAAGCTGTGAACGCGTAATCGACCAGTTTGCTGAAATTAGCTTCCAGATATTCAGTTACCTGATGGCCCACTGAACTCGGGACTAATTTGCTCTGATCACCGCCAACGGTTTGCTGCTCTACTTTTTTTTCCAGTTTATTATTTTCCAGGGTAAGAATAACTGATGGCAACTTTGAGGCTGGGATAGAATCAGTACGCACGTAATCACGAGCCTGAATTGTACCAACAATGCTGGCGTACGTAGATGGGCGCCCAATGTCCCGTTTTTCCAGTTCACGAATCAGACTGGCCTCGTCATATCGTTTGGCGGGTTGGCTGTAGGTTTGCCGGCCAACGAGTTTCTGACAGCGTAGTTTATCTCCTTTGGCAATTTTTTTAAGGGATGTTGTTTCTTCTTCCCCTTCTTCATCGGCTTCTTCGGCATAAACGGCTAGGTATCCATTGAACTTTTCCACTTTAGCTACGGCCGTAAATAAATCCTGTGGATCAGCTGAGGTGATGAAGATAGTAGTCTGTTCAAACAAGGCCGGTTTCATCTGGGAAGCCATAGCCCGACGATATATCAGTTCGTAAAGCGCCTGTTCATCCGGTGTATCACCAGCTTGTTGATGGTAAAAGTGAGTTGGTCGAATGGCTTCGTGAGCCTCTTGTGCAGCTTGCTTGGCCTTGAAGGTTCTTGCCTCAAAATAGGATGCGCCTATACGGGTATTCACCTGTTCTTTAATAGCCTCGACGGCTTCCTGAGATAAATTAGGAGAATCCGTACGCATGTACGTGATATGCCCTTTAGCAAATAACTCCTGGGCAACCTCCATTACTTTTTTGGCTGACCAGCGTCCCGCTTTCTTACTGAGCTTCCGGATTGCATCCTGTTGCAGGGTGGAGGTGGTAAAAGGTGGACTGGGTTGACGCACCAACGGTTTCACCTCAATGTTGGCCACCGCGTAGGTTTTCTGTACCGATGCTTTTAAATACGAAACAATAGCGTCTTCCGTCAGAAACGGTTGATGGTAGGTTGCCTTGATCCCTTCACCATTTGGTGTCAGGAATTCCCCCTTAAGTCTGATATCCGATTTTGATTTAAAAGCTTCAATGGTTCGCTCCCGTTCCACAACTAAACGCAGGGCTACCGATTGGACCCGGCCAGCACTTAGCCGGTTGCCTAGCTTGCGGCTCATGAGTGGTGAAATCTCGTAGCCTGTCAACCGATCTATTGCCCGGCGACCCTCCTGGGCACTTACCAGTTTCATATCCAGTACCCGCGGGTTTGAAACAGCTGCTGCAATCGCTTTTTCGGTGACTTCGTCGAAGGTTACCCGCTTGGTCTGGGGAATCGGAATACCGAGGATTTGAGCTAAGTGGAATGATATAGATTCTCCTTCCCGGTCCAAATCCGTTGCCAGATAACAGTTGGCAATCCCGACCTGCTGAGCCAGGCCTTTGATGTCCTTAACGATCTTCAGTTTATCAGGATGCAGCTCATAGCTCAGGCCATATCCCTGGTCCCGATGGACGCCCAATGATTTGAGGGGCAGATCCCGAAAGTGACCCACTGAAGCGACGACTTTCCAAACGCCAGCTCCGTAGAGTTTGTCGAGAATGGAACTGATTTTTTTACATTTATTCGGCGATTCAACAATTAGCAGTTTTTTCACGGGCACGGTTAGTTACAGGTTCGAAAAAGCAATGTGTACATCAGTAAAGATGTTGATGGCCGGTCGGCCAGCCGGATTGTAGCCATCGGCTTGATCCCCCCGCCAAGTTGAACGAGCTGGTCGGCGTTTATCAACGCTCGGGGTAAGTGTAGCAGCTGCTGCTGATCATAAACGGGTGGAGACGTAACCCCCTGTCCCAGGCGGTAAAAGGACAGCGGCATGGGCGCCAGCAAATCCGAGCTTTTTTTTTGTTTATGCATGACTAAACGATAGAAGTGATTGCCTGCTGATTATCAGCGGGCAAAAAAACGCGTGAGAAACTGGGTAAGAAAAAGGGTTAGTCCGATAAAAGCCCCCCGTCCGTAGAGACCCCATTCATAGCGCTGGCCCGTGGGCGAAGTGCCCAGCCAGAAGTTGACCAACAGGAAAGCCAGTAGTAAAGCAGCCGACAAACATTTTAACAGATCACTCATTCGGCTACCAGTCCATTGTACTGCAGACAGTCGGCCGGCAATTTGAGAAAACCAAAATCTACCAACGAGAAGCAAAACACCAATGAGCATAAATTGCGCCCATAGTGGAAGATTCATCAGTTCATGTCCCGTTTGATATAAAGTTCTTACCATAGTATTTAATGAGTTACGGTTAAGTAGTCCTGGGGAAATCGCCATGATAGTTGTTCCCATTCTTCGACATGCTGGCCAGCTTTAGCGGAAAGCTTAAATTCGTGAGCCAGATGTGAGCCAAGTTGCTTGACAAATACCGGTATGCCAGCCGCTTCCAACTGATCACGTAGTGAAATCAACCATTCAAGTTGACACCTTCGATAGCGAAAATCTTTTTTTCCTGGCTGCCTGGTTTTATAGCCTGACTCGCCCCCCAGTATGGCCCAGTCGAAGGGTAACCGTTTGGAAGAAGCGGAGGTTGAGGGCTGAAGGAACGGGTTCAGATCGATCGGACCTAAAAGCGGTTCAAACGAAATGACTTTGTAGTTAGCCCGAATATTTATCAACTCTGGGATTCGCAAGTCAGCGGCTTTCTGATCCTCCACTGAGGTTCCTATAATCACGTGGGGATAGCCGTTTGGATGATCCTTTGTACTCCAGTTTTGGGGTAACCGATTCATCACGCGCTCAGGATATTTGGTTAGAATCAGGTATAATAGCTTAGAGGTTTGCTCCAGTATGGGATATACCTCCTCACGCCAGGCATCCGCATGAGGAATGAAGAAGTCACTCATCGAATTCATGAATACAATTCGATCTTTTACCGGTTCATTGCCTTGTAATTGCCGGTTCCAGCGGTAGGGCGACTTCCAGACATCTTCACTGCTTCGACTGACAAGTGTAGGATCCTGTCCCCAGCGGTTGGCATGCCTGAACATATAGCACCGGGCGCAACCCCGGCTTTTCATCTCGCAACCTTTCCAGGGATTAAACGAATGTTTGGCCCAACCGATTAATGTATTTGCACCCATTAGATTAAATAAAATTTAGCTTAAAAAACTATAATTTAAATCAATAAAGCCCAAAAAAAGTCCGTCCACTCGTTGAACGGGTTTTCCGGCCTGGACATACTTCGCAGGAGCAGTCAACCTAAACCTGAACCGTCGAAGAGGGAGGATACACCAGTGAAAATGCTTTTCTGAATGTCCCCTGCTTGTAATGCCGCATTAGTTCGGCCGGCGTTGTAAATTGATAGGTGGTGGGTATCTGAAGTAGTTTTTCAGCCAGATAATCCAAATCACAACTCATTACCAGACCAATATCCATCCCATTTTCGAGTATGACCCCGCAGTAGTCGATCCCGTTCTCCTGAACCGATTCATAAACAAGCCCTACCGTACCCGGTGAAATTTGGTAGATTGGTTCTGTAAATCGAAGTAATGCACCCAGTCTGAATGTACCCGAATTGGTAAAGGGTATATATGGTTTGATGACGAGCTCCATATAATGTTTAACGTAATATCGATCTACAGTCTGCGAAAAAACTAATTTACTTTTCATTGTAAATAAGTCTGATAAACTAACACTCAGCTTATCATTCGTTGCCAAACCCACTTATAGTCAGAACTCAATATCGGGAGATTGTTCGTCTCCACATTCCGAATCATCCAGCAGGTTTTCACCAAGGGGTAAGAAATCAGTACAGGCTTCTATAAAGCCTAAAAACTCAATCTCATCCTCCAACTGATCAATTCGTCGAAGCGG
The DNA here is from genome assembly GCF_900112365.1 of Spirosoma endophyticum. Taxonomy (GTDB): domain Bacteria; phylum Bacteroidota; class Bacteroidia; order Cytophagales; family Spirosomataceae; genus Spirosoma; species Spirosoma endophyticum. Next base: position 84,866 of record NZ_FOLQ01000015.1, read on the forward strand.
CACTCGCAGCTCTCCGTTCTCTGAAATGTTAAGCCAGACGGCTGGTCCAAAGTAGACTTCACCAGTAGGTAGGTAACGCCAGGCGGCTGGCAGTAAATCGGTTTCCAAGGCTTCCGCGTTCATCATGGCGGCATCCAAAAATGGCTGCTTGGCATATATGCCCATGTGCCGACACCCCAGTTGATGAGCCAGGTAAGCGTAACTATCCGAACGTATTATTTGATCGATCGTTTCGGAATAGGGGTCGATCTTAATGAAGTATTCTTCCATAAGTTCAGAGGACTTTTCAGCCAGTTATCAGTTAATAGTCATGCCTAGTTCTTAATGGTTAAATATACACGTCTATTTTCAATAAATTAATATTTAAATCAAATACAAGATAATAATCGTAGGTCTTTTCCCCCTTAGTCCGCGCTAGCTAGGTTGCAACCACTTCTTGGTAGTTTAATGAGACCTGGTATTCCGGCAAGAGCGATAGTTCAACCTGTAACAGTAACAGGGCCTGTTGTAAGAAAACAACTTCATAGTTATTAAGATGGCCACTCTGGTTCAGTGCCTTTAACCGGTCAGGCAGGTCGGTCAATGTTTTTTGAACAAACAAACAGGTTGAGCCGGAAAGGTTCGGAATAGCTGCCGGAATTGTCAATGAATACGATATGGCTGCCGCTTGAAGTGGATTTGCGTTCGATTGTACGATCGGGTTCATACGGATATATGCGTTAAAGCCGTAAAATTTTTGAACTACAGTGTGCGCTAGGGTTTAAGTTTAGTTTTCCGTCGGCTATCCTCACCAGCTGAGCGATCGGGCATTGGCTGCGTTATCGATTTGGGTATGGCAGGTTTAACCGGAGTGGGTAAACTGGGTACACCTGGCTGGTTTCGTTGCGGCTGAACTAGGACGGGTTGATGATTTAGTGTGGGGGCGGATTGTTTCTGGCTCAGTAAACGGGCTTGTTTTTCTTTTAAATCATCGTTCCAGTCTTTATTCATTGAGCGTTTTATTTCGATTGACGCTCCGGACTGACGTAATTCTTTCGTCAGGTTTTCAGCGCGGATAAGCAGTGGCCGTTGATTGGGGAAATCAGCGCGTATTTGTGTAATGTCATCCCGGCTGGTAATAGTGGACAAAGTGGCCTGGTCACCTTCATTATGTAAACGACGGTTTAGTACGTCCCCGATGCGCAGTTTGATTTGCTCAACTGGTGGCGTTGGGCTTGTTGGCAATTCGGGTTTCACTTCAACGTAGAGCGTATTTCGAAATTTACTGCTCCCGATTGCCACAGAGATGCCCGTTACCGGTTGCTGCGGCATATGAAGCTTACTCATCATATTAATATTATGACGAATGCCCGCCGGGTCATTATCATTACTAAGAATAAGCTTTTCCGGTTGGAGTTTATTGATTAACTTTTGAATCGTAAGCGGTTGGGTTGCGGATGCATTTCCACACGTGGCAATATAAACGCGGTCAAACTCATTTTTGGGCGGATGCAACTGATGATAGGAAAGCGCATTGATCGGGCTTTCCAGAATAACTATCTCTTTTGGTTTTACAGCCGGATTGATGTTAGATACCCAGATACCATCCTGTTTCTCGCCGACCATACTATTCCAGTCGGTGTTCCGGGTGCTGATGGCAATGATTCCCTTCTCGTTTTCTAGGGGAAATACCGTATTGGTTCCTGATATACCCGCTTTGGTATCATTGAATGGTTTGTTCAAAATTTTGCCCGCAAATTCGGGTGCCTCAATGGTCGCTCTATCGATTTTACGCTCATTTTCCAGATAGGACGTGTCCGTCAAAGGCTTTAGATTGAAATATTTTACGAGCGACTCGCTGCCCTGTTCAAGTTGTTTGAACCGGTGGGGTTGAATGACTTCATGTTTGGTAAAATACACATTTCCCAGCCGGTCACTTAATTTTTTATGCAGCTCGTCCCAGCCGGATCGAGTACTCAAATCAAGATTATAGTGCCGGCTAGCTAGGTTTATGATATTTCCCTTATCATAATTATCCTTAGGATTGGTGTAAAAGTACTCGCCCGATGCTGAGTTTCTTCGAACGATGATGGTTTGCCCAGTGGCTGGATTATCCAGTACTGGAACATTGCGGGTTGAGTGTTTTTTATCATAGGCATAACCAAGATTCTCTGCAAACGTGGCCAGGTTTATATCGGATTTATAGCGCCGAATTAATTCATCATCAGCCGCTTTTTTCTGTTCTACCTGTTCGCGATTTAGGGGTCTAGATGAGATGCTAGTTGAATCAGCCATACGTATTTACAATAAGAAAAGGGTGGTACAATTTCCCCTCGCACGTTTTAGGTTAGCGACGAAGTTTGACTTTTGACTTTTTGACGTCTGGCTTTGGTTTGTCACCAGTAGCCGTTTGGGTATTGGCAGTAACGTTCGACTGGCGAGTTGATAAGAATGACTCTTTAGATTGGGATGCTGGCGTCAGCTTCTGGTTCGAGGGCTGGGGGGCTGGTGAGCTTACCGACAGGACTTGAGATGGCAGGCTGGCCAGTGGTAGATTATTTTGCTGGGTCTGAATCTTATTGTATTTGAACCCACCTTTGGCCGCCGATAGGCGGGTATACGCTGAGAATTTTGTTCCCTTGTAGTCCATATTATCTAACCGTAAAGCTTTCCCCTCCAGTAGCATCAGTTTCTGAACAGGGGTTAATTTTTTACCCAGGATTTCATCCGGCATTCTAAACGTATCGATGTTAAGGAGTCTCAACCGTTTGGTATCCTGATCGACACCAATCAAAGCCTTAAAGGGTTGCCCTCCATTCGGATCAATGAGTTGAGCGGGACGGCCCATATCACCGTACTTATGTAAATACTGTTTATCCTGTTCGGTGAAGGTATGCCCCAGGTACGTCTTACCCAGGGTTAGTTCCGCTCGTACATCCATCTGATGGATTCTAGGACCTTTATCCGGCGTACTAAGTATTACCAGTTTAGCGGTTGATCCATCGTTAAGTATCACTACATCGGTCTGCTTTCCAGACAGCAGTTTTTCCAGTTGTTGGGCCGTTTGCGGGTAAACTGAATTATTAATTACCTGAAACTTATCGCAGATCATATTATTAAATGAATCCATCTGATAGCGTTTGCCAACGATGGAATTCAGATTTACCCGATCGACAGCGTTGTCGACCAATGGGCCCGGTGTACGAATGGCGCTCATGTGGCTGTTATGGATTGGTATACACGAAGGGAGTGGTTATGGAATCGACTATAATTTTGGACCTTTTTTCTTTTTAGGCGTGTCCTGCTTTTGAACACCCGTGCCATTGACCATCGTCTGGGTTTCTTTTTTTCCAGCCTGCTGCCCTTTCGTGGGATTAGTTATCGTAAGCGAAGGACTATTGGTTGATTTATCCACTGTAATGCGCTGTTGACCATTTTTAGCCGCTACACTAACAGCTTGCTTGGTATCGGCATCTTTGCCTGCTCCCGCCGGCTGGACTTGCTTTTTTGTTTGCTTGGCTGGAGTCGCCTGCTCAGGCTTAAGGTTGGGATCTACCTTCTTTCTGGTTTTAGGGCTGGCCTGCTTTACGTCTTTTTGATTTGCCGCTTTAATTTTTTCGTCCTGTTCATTGACGCGTTTAAAGGAGAAGCTTCGTTTATTGACGTTAATCTGCACATCGGCCGTAAAAGGCTTTTGATCATCGCCAACCATATTGCGGACGCGTACCACCTGGTGATTACGCAGGGCCTCGCGTTGATCTGGGCTGAGTTCTGCTCCCAGCAGCTTGGTTGGGGGCGTAAACCGTTCCTGTCTCATCACCGTCAGGGATTTGTTGGCCGGGTCCACACCAATAAACGCCTGATAGGGTTCCTGGGTAATCTTGTCTTTCAGTGTGACGACACGTCCCATTTCGCCATTCTTCAACAAATTCTCCTGATCCTGTTTGGAGAATACATGGCCCTGATAGCTGACTGGCAGTTTCAGCTCCTGCCGTTCCGGTGAGAGGTATACGACTGGCCCTTTACTGGGGACTTCAGCAATGTAGAGTCGACCGGAAACCGGCGTTTCAGCGCCTTGTTCATCACGCCGACTCAGTTGCAGCGTTTCAGTCCGCCGTCCATTCAACAGGTTATCAAGATTACCAGATTTTTCCAGGCTTTCCCGAGTAACTCCGTTCCTCTCCATCTGATCTTTAATCTGATTCCAGTCATACCTTGTAGCGGTTGGAATTTCCATACTTGTTTGTGATTGAGATTGATTATGTACACCTAAAAGTTTTTCAATGATTTCCTGCATCATCTGGTGGTTGTGGAGCATATTAGCTACCATCCCTCCATCGAACGTTTTCAGTGAGAGCAGTTTAGACACGATACCGTCTTCCCGTTGCGTTTCACGACGCGTAAGTTCATCGGCGCTCTGGACAAGCTGTTCCTGCTCGCGAAGGCCATCCGGATTATGAATAATGGCAACCAGCTCATATTTACCATCCGGGGCTAAATGTTCGCGCAAGGGGCTGTCCATCACGGACTCGTGGACGTCCCACAGGTAATTGGTGACTTTGGCGATGATATCCGGGTTTTTTGACGAATCCAGCGTTTCTACCGTATGCTGCAGTTCCTCCCGTTTCAAACCGGCATCGTACAACGCCTTGGAAATTTCCTCATTGGACAAATACCCGTCATTGCGTAAAAACTGCCGTATCTCTTCGGCTTCAGGAGGTAGCAACAACTCATACCTGGTCGCTTCAATCTGTTCGTATACCTTCAAAGCCTCGGTATCCGATCCGCCTGGTTGATTTAAGGGAGTCTCGTGAGATACCGGATTAAAGCGAAATTCAACAGTCTGTCCATACTTTGAGTCCGCATCTGACAACTGGTCAGCACGCTCGGTAGCACCAACAGTAAACCCAATGGGTTGATAACTGGGTTGGACAACTTCTTCCCTTTGAGGAGCCTGCGAACTAATTACTTCAGAAGTTGGCTGGGCTTTAGTCCCTGAATCGATCTCATTTTTTACGGGTTGGCCAGGTTGTCCAAGGTCGGTACTTACAGGAGGGACGGAGTTTTGGGCATTCTTATATTGGCTTTCAACAAGGCGCTTCGTGTCAAGATCATTTATTAGAATATCGGCAAATTCGGGCGTCGAGAAACTCGTATTTCCTTTTAAATATCTAGAAACTATTTCATTAACTAAGGGCGTCCTATGCTCGGGTAACAGCTTTCTACCATTTTCTTTGTACGCTTTGTACACGGGTGCCGGGACGATACCCTTAGCAGCAAATTGCTTTAAATCGTTAGTAGTTAACTTATAGGAGCTATTATGGGTATCAGGATTTTTAGTTGCAGTAGATTCCATACGTGTTTTTTTAGTTTTCTCTTGACCTGACAATATTATTATGTAATATTAAAATTAATATTATTTATACTGTATTTGAAATGAAAAATATTTTTCGATTTATTTTCTCAATCGCTTTGACCGGCGCTATCCATTCAGCCGCTGGTCAGGTCATGTTCAGTAGGCCCGTGCGCCATTCTATCCAGCTTGGGAACTCAGATAGTCTAATGACTAATCAAGCGACTAAGCTTAATCAACCCGATAAAGCCTCTTTTGTAGTGACCTTTATGGGCCAATCGATATACCCAGTCACGGAAAAAGCAGCCATGCCACCGGCGACGGCACCATCTCATTTTAAAGCCGTCAACATCAAAAGTCTGAGCCAATCAGACTCTTTAGTAGTCCTGTTACTGGAGGATTCACTAAGTAAAATCCGGACTCAATTGCGAAACTTCACAACCCCTAAATCACTGTCACCCGACAACTTATTACGGACCATCCCATCGATCCTACCCATTCGTATTCGCTCCTGGTCGGATTATAGAGTTAGTAGTGGTTTTGGGCTTCGGTACCATCCCGTGCGGGGCACTGTTCATAATCACGCCGGGATAGATTTACCCCAGGCAAAGTATTCACCAGTCTATGCTACTGCGGATGGGATTGTCGACAGGGTGGTTTGGCAACCGGATGGCATGGGTTTAGCCATCTATATTAAACATGCCTCTGGCTACTTAACGGGCTATGGCCATTTAGAAGACCATTCGGTTCTTGTGGGTGAGTCGATCACTCGGGGGCAGGTTATTGGCCATATCGGAGAAACAGGCATGACGACAGGGCCCCACTTACATTACAGTGTACTTTGGGGAAATGAGCCGGTTGATCCAACTGAATATTGTTTTCTCTTAATGAAACGGTTACAGGCAGCTACGTTGATAACAACTCCCCTGACCGTTACTCAGCAACGGAAATATGTAGGGAAAGTACGCCTGGCTAGTACGGGCTTCAAACCCCAGAACGTTCCTAGAAGCCTAATTAAGGCCGAGTTTATCGAACCTATAAAACAAGTAACCATGCCGCGCTCTTCCAGCTTGATGGCCTCGGGTTTGGGCAAACGAATCCTAACCGTTGGGCGGTAATAACCAGGCATTAAAACGTAGCCCCCAATATGGATTTAGTCTATTTGGGGGCTTTATTTTCTTACTAGGATAAGTTTACTCCTGAGTCGTATTGGTTTCAGCTTGCGGCATAAGGCCATCCCGCTGCAACATGTTGAACATGTCCAGAATGATTTTGTTCCGCCTGCGTTCGACGGCTGAGGACACTCGTTTTGTTTTTTTCGATTCCATCTCATAAGGGGTAAACCCGGAATTGTCTTCGGCAAAGAACCATTCCGGGTTCATCTTATAATTTTTCATGTAATGGACGAACAGGAGCAAAAATGAATTCAACGAAATGTCACAATCTTTCTCAGAGCGATAAACTAAATTTTGGCTCATGCCAATCGTATCGGCCATCTCAACCTGACTCATTCCGGATGCTTCCCGAATCAGTTCAAATCGCTTAGCAAATTGTGATTTCCATTTCACGACTTCCGAATCTTTTTTCTTTTTCATGTAAGTAATGGTTCGTGTTAAGTATGATTTTGGTCAACCAGCGAGGAGCTCGTCAATCATTTAAATTAATGGGACAGCCTCTGGCCATAGCACAGATATTTCACGTTTTTGTAGCCGCCGGTTCAGCGTTGTATTGATACCCATCAGGCATTCACCGGCTCCTGAATACTGTCCATAAGATAATTGGGATTGGCCGTTACCAAACCCCGTAATAAATGACTATCAGGTCCAGTTCGTATAACCCCTAGTTGCTCGGCTATGATGTTTCGAACATCTTGCTTCACCTGCTTATACTGGTTGTCCACCATGAGGCGTATTTGCTGATCTGAAAACTGTTGGTAATGTGGCAGCGGAGGTATTTGGGGCAGCTGCTTCAGTTCTTTTTCCATAGTTTTACTAATGACAATCTTAGCGTGGAACATTTTCTGTTTTACTTCCTGATCTACATTGTCAGCTATGGCACCAGCAAAACGGCCTTGTGATAGATTGCTGAGTTTGGATTCAGGTATCACTGAATCCATTTGCGTCGATAAATTGGTTGTTGTTTCTTTATCAGTGATATTAAAACTTTGACGCTGTTGCACATTTTTCCCAAAACTGCTGCTTAGGTTTTTAGCGGTTTCTCCTTTTACCTGACCGGTAAAAATATTACCAATCGTTGTGAATATGGCATTGGCAACCTCTCTTCCATAGTCACGGATCAATTGACTCAAATCCTGAAGACCTAGCACAACAGCTACCTTGTTACTCCGACCGGTCGCTATCAAATTATCAAGCCCACGTAATAAGACGGTAGGCAATTCATCAATGATAAAGCCGCATTTGATACGGTCTTTTTTGTTAATAAGCTTAATAAGTCTAGACGCATATAGGCCTAATGCTGCGCCATACACCGATTGTCGGTCAGGGTTATTGCCAACGCATAAAATTTTTGGATCGTTTGGGTCATTGATATCCAGTGAAAAATCGTTCCCAGTCATTACCCAGTATAAGGTCGGTGATGCCATTCGGGAAAGGGGGATACGAGCCGAAGCAATCTGCCCTTCCAGCTGTTCCTTGGCATCGTTCTTTAAGGCACTGAAAAAAGGTTCGATGACCAGATCAAGTTCTGGCTCTGCCTTCATGATAGGAAAAATTTCATCATATTGATGGCAGGCAAATTCAATTACATGCGGCAGCGTACAGTAATTGATATGATCGGTTACTCTTGGCTCATTTCGCTGTTCTTCGGATAGTGTGTCCAGGTATTCTTCCACCTTGCGATCATTGTACCGTTTTAGATACCAGATACACGCTGTCAGAAAGCTAATGGGAGATTCCACAAAAAATTCACCCGATTTTTGTATCCAGACTTTATTGAGATTTAACAGGATGGCAGAACTGGCTTCCTGGGCATCGATGATATCAGTCATCAATTCAGGCAGTAACGGATTACAGCGGTGAGACCGTCGGGGATCGTCAAAATTAATAATGTAGAACTGTGGTATTTTACCATACAGTTTTTGGTATACGTCTTTATTCTTCTGAAGATAGAAATAAGCTATTCTGGATAAGTCTGGAAACTTGAAGTCATAGATAAATAAACAAAATCCTTTCTCGATCATCTGGCGAATGTAATTATTGACCACCGCATAGCTTTTCCCGGACCCTGGCGTGCCAAGCACCATTGTCGCCCGAAAAGCATTAACGACGTTAATCCACCCCTGATGAACCTTCTGTTTATAGGTAAATAAGGTAGGAATATTGATTGAATATTCATTCTCAATCAACTCCGTTTCCTGCATGAAACTTTCATTAACTTCATTGAATGCATCATTGCCAATGGTAATAGGTATGATGCTTGTTGCTTTGGAACCTGCTTTCATAAGTAACAGATACCCCCCAAACGTAGTCACCGTATAAAGAATATTGACGGTGTCGACGTTTAGTTGTCGCATGTCTAGTAAGAGGGAATTGCCAAAGTAAAAAAACAACCCAGCTAAGGCCAGGTAATACACTTCACTCCAGGTAGCTCCAATGTCTTTCTTAGACTTATTACCGAAACAGTAGAGAATCAGTATAGCCAGTGCAGCGAGTTTACTGGCCCAGGTATTGTTAAATAAATGCGTTACATCATTAAGTGAGCGGATAAAATTGGTTAAAATCGATAACGGAATTCCCAGCTTAGTAAAGACATTGTGGCAGAATACGTAGAGATGAAATAAAAGAATAGCAAACCCAATGTAGAGGATCGTGTTTAAGATCCCCCGGTAGTCTTTGTCATGTTCTGTTTGGCTCATAGCAGTTATAAATTTAGAATGTCCATGAGTACGGAACCTGATGCCCTTTAGTTACACAGAATAAGCTAATTTTTAAATTTTTACCGATGAAAACGCTAAAATACATTTTTGCATGGCAAAAATTAGCTTCCATAACGGTAAATTTTTAACTCTTCATCCGGCTATGGAAGCTTGACCCTGGAATGAAGGTGAAAAATTCGACCGTATTTAGAAAAGTCATCAAGCACCGTAATCGGCAAACAATTTATAATTCATTTTTTCAAACGGATAAAAGTGTTATCAAATGGTTAAGTTGATCACCAGTCAGGCACGTATATTTCGTTGATTTTTAAGCTTACCGCCTTGGTCTGAGCTTACGAAGGGGTTGTCCTACCCGCTGTTTCTTCCGCATTTGTGACGTATCCGTACCCTCTGCTAGCGCCTCAAGTAAGCCTCCCGGTTGATCTTGAGCTGGAACCGGCATCGCTGGTTGATTCGTCACCGCATCGGTTTTATTCACTTTATTCTCCTGGAGGGGACCGTAGGAGTTGGATAGATAATCCAGGACTTTTTCGGGCTGCGTAGCCAACGGCGCTAATGAGGGTACTTTATGAACTAATTGATGGAGTATATAGTCAACCCGTTTATTATTTTTTTGATCCAGCGCCTGAGCCAGATTAAGCATCGCTTTTACCCGCTCAGTGGTCAGGCCCGTAAGTCGACGATCGGTTTGCAACAGGGCTTCCATACGGTGGTCTGCATGGGCTCCGGCGGACCGGTGTGATTCCAGGAGCTTCACCAGACTTTCCGGCACTGGATGGTAGAATTTAGGATCCGTCAAGTAGTGACCCATTCTATAGCCTTCCCTGGTTGGCGCAATGACCATTCCGCGCTGATAAAGCCAGTCCGCTTTTCTTTCCACTGCCAGGGGAGCATCTTTAAGCAAACTCTCGGCTGTATGCTCATTTAATAATCGACTGGCCCGCTCCCACTGTTCATCAGACAACAAAATTTTCGCTCGCTCACCCATTATATTTCGGAAGCTGGGTTTCTCCACTCGTTTCTCTTTATCAACTTTTGATTTTGTCAGGTTTTTACCCAGGACAATTTGTTCATACAGTGCCCGTTCATGACGCGGAAATTCCTGAGTTGGCAAGGCGATGGATCTGATCTGATCGGGTGGAGCCCCTTTTATTAGCGACTGGGTATCCGTTTCGGAAAGAGGAGTTCGAAACGTTTTGTGTTGATGGTGAACCAATTCCAGTTCACCCCTGGCATTCCGGTGGATATCCAGATAGAACGCTTTCAGGGCTTTTTGTCGATCCGAACCACTCAGCGGAGCCTGATTAATCATCGTCAGAAACCCTTGACTTGTCAGGGCAAAATGATCCTGATCTCGTTTGATGATCGAGTCGAGTCGGTTCAGTCGATTTTGCTGGAAGGCTTGTACCAGATGAATAGCGTCCATGGGCTCTATCTGGTGGGGAGGGCTAGTCAGCAATTGGACCAATCGAGTGATGGGAAATTCCGCTGGCTTTTGTAACAGGGCACTCTCGTAGAAATAACCGTTGCGACCTCGAAACTGAAAATAATCTTTCCATAATGCATCCTGTAAGGCTTTGGCTGTGGAATCAGATTCCGATCGATTAATTCCCTGCTTCGTTTGTTGCGGGGAACGCATGGAGGTTGGGGCGGCTGGTTTAAGTAACTGCTCGCGTAGGTTGGCAATGACCTCCGCATTCGGCAGGGAGTTTCCTCCTACCGACTCGGGCAACTGGCGTCGGAGGCGCTCCAGACGGGATTGATTGCCGGTGTCTGCGCTCTGAGCCGCCTGAACTAATAACCGTCCATTTACGGTATGAAGACCTGCTGCCAACTGAGCGTACTCGTTGGGCAGACCCTCCCGTTCCAGTTGATGGCTGTAAACGGATGGTAGGGGGGTAAACGTTGCCGGATTTGTTTGGCTGAACCCTGCCCGGAAACCCTGCTCATTCTTTTCCACGATGATGCCTCGATCCAGAAGCTGCTCGGCTAAGCTTCGATCCGAATGCTGGCAATGGCCCATGACCTGCTGCAGGTAATTCTTGTTGAGGACCGTGCTGATCGACTCATAGAGTGGAGGAGGTAAACAGCCTTTGAGCAAGGATCCGTTAATCTCGTAAAACGATGCGGTTTCGGGTAGCTGGCCACTGGCCGCAGCCAAAAATACCTCCCGATCGGCTTTGCCCAGCGTGGCGGGGAAGGCCACGGCTCGGCTGCCTCCTGTTAGAAGCGCCTGCGTTTGGTCGGCCGTCATACTTAATTTAAACGCGGGGTTATGCCGATGGACCAGCTGCGTCTGCCCTTCCTCGTTGCTTGCTGTTCGCAGGTTTACCGATTCCAGAAAGTTTATCCGGCTTTGGGCAGTAATGGGCATCTGGGTGGCAAGTTTTACGTAAATCCCACCTGTTTGCAAAAAGTAACTCTCCTCCTTACTTTTTATCTCCGCAAGTTGACTTTGTTTGTAGTGCTCGAATAAACGCACGGCGGTTTGGGCGTGGCCCCGCTCGATGCCTTCCTGCTGGAGCTTTCCCACCAGCACTTCGAAAGGAAACCGCTCGATGGTTTGACTCTCGAAATACTGGCCAGCCTCTTTGCGATAGGTCTGATAATGACGTCCGACCTGTTTACGAAGAGAAATTGATTCTTTTTCGGAAAGGGTCTTTGCCGCATGGCTTTTTTGGGCAACTGGTTTCGGTTCGTTCACCGTATGAACCGGTTGAGGGGGTAATGGCTGAGCTAATTTTACCTGGCTCGTTTCAACAAAGGCTCCCAGCAAATGCTTTCGGCTCAGGCGCGAGTCCAGTTCAGATTCGCCATAGACTGTTCGCCGGTGGTGGTCGACATACATAAATTCTTTTCCCGTATCCAGTACTTGAATGCCGGCTGAACGCAACTGATTTTTATAATCGACTTCACTCACTTTCTGGTACCCTTCCAGCGCTTTTTGTACGTTCTGAAGGAGGTGGGGTTTGGCCTGTTCGATTCGCTTTTGGCCGTGTTTGAACCGGTTGTTCAATCGCTCCTGGGTGGGGGCAAAACTGTAGCTCGATGCTTTGATCGCGGGACTGATGGCATCGTCCCCATTGGTCAATTGGAAACTGATTCCCTGATAGGGTTTTCCTGATTTGGATTCACCCTGCAGTTGATTGAGCTGAATGTTATAGCTGGATAGAAATTGCGAGAATGTCTCGGTGGAGGAAAAGCTATAATCGGTAAAGGCAGTACGAACGATAGAACCGATTGCTTTTTTGGTTTCTCCTTCGCTGTACGAAAGCATCTGTTCGGGTAAGGGAATTGTCAGGAGCTGTTGTTTTCCCTGTTCTTCAGCTTTTACTAATTTATAGGCAATTTCCATTTCTTTTCGGATGGCATTGGAACGAGGCCTGTTATTAGAATCCGATATTTTCTTACCATCTATATCGACTGAAACCGACACGATATGGATGTGCGGATGATGAGTGTCTTCATGGCGGTAAATTAACATGGGTTGATTACCATACCCCATTTTTTGCATATACTCCTCCCCCATCGTTTTTAGTTGTTCATCATCCAATTTCTCTGACGGATGAAAGGCAATTGAAATGTGTAATGTTGGGTTTGACACGCGTTGATTGAAACCGGCATAAGTTTCTAGCATGGCTATTTTTGATCGCATGCCTAATTCATCCGGATTATCTTTTGGATAGTTACTAACTCCAATTAAATGAGCGTGTCCGTTGGACACTTTTTCTTCATTATATCGAACGGCACCAGCCGGTTTTTTGCCCGTATTAATTCTGACAATCATTCGCATCCAAACTGTTTAAATTATCTATTTATCCGTTCCATTTTGCTGCCTCGTTAGGTCATCCAACAAGCTGGTTAATTGTTGTACCAAGGGAGCCAACTGTCTGATTATATCGTTGGCCTCATGCACTTGCTTTTTTAACTCAGCGGCCACTAACAAACTGTTAATTCGTTTGACTACCTGGTTATGCAAGGTGTTTACTGATCGTATGTCCTGACGAATTTGCGTAAGTTGAATGATAACAGTGTTGATATAGGTGGGGTCTTTGCTGGACGTAGTCGGTAGTTTGGCCGAAGTTTCTAAGGCAAAAATTACTTCCTTGACGAAGACGCTAAACGACTTGGTTTGACCCGCAGTGTAGATTTTGTGAATCCGATTTAACCGGATTCGTTCGGCTTCGGTGGTTCCGATGGATTTAGTTTTTTCAATCTTTTCATCAGCCACCTTGCTAGGCCTACCGCCTTTAGTTCGTTTTTTTCGCTGATCAGCGTTTGAAGTTTCTGATTTGGTGACCATATTTTTTCCTGCTTTGTCGCCTTTACCTGCTTTTTCTCGAAAGAATTCTTCCTACAGCGATGTCTTAACTCGCTGGATTGACTCGAAAATGCCCGGATGCGTTAGCGTAGGGCATTTTTCGCTGATAACCCCGTAGGGCAAGACCGTTTTCTGGGGAGTAAAACGAAGGCGATAGCCGGAGTTTTGTTACCAGGAAAACATATCTTGCTCTCTTCTCACGAAGAGTATTTCCAGCGAATATAGCCGTCTTTTTAAATAAAATATAGTTTCTCTAAATAAAATTTATATTTACCACTAGCTGACCGAATATATAATCTGGATCTAGTCGCTAATGGGGCTATACTCTATTGTAGGTATGTCAAGAAATTATTGGTTTAACTAACCTCAAGACAACACTTAAGCTGTCAGCAACAGACTAAGAAAATCGCTTACCTCTCATATAATATTCTGATATTCAATATATTATATATGTGCTATGGGCGGTTGGGCTGCAAGGCTGCAAGGCTGCAAGGCTGCAAGGCGTTAGGGATGTAAGGCGGTTGGGCGTTAGGGATGTAGGGCTATTGGGCGGTAAGGCGGTTGGGCGGTAAGGTGGTTGGGCTTTAGGGATGTTGAGCTGTAAGGCGGTTGGGCGTTAGGGATGCCGGGCGTTAGGGCTGTAGGGCTGTAAGGCTGTAAGGCGTTAGGGATGCTAGGCGGTTGGGCGGTAAGGTGGTTGGGCTTTAGGGCGTTAGGGATGCCGGGCGTTAGGGATGCTGGGCGGTAGGGATGCTGGGCGGTAGGGTAATTAACTGATTAGTTGATAGTTAATAATTCTCTCAATGCCAAGCATAATTTTTTTGAACATTTTTCAGTATTTGAATAGGTTTTGTATTTCTAAATTTCAATATATTTGTCAAATCACTATTTAAAATTTATTTAATTATGAGTCAATCAAAAGTAATTGCCTTCTCCTCTCAAAAAGGAGGAGCTGGCAAAACAACCCTAACCCAATTAGTGGCGACCTATCTGTTCTCCCAGCAGGTCAAAGTACTCGTCATTGATACCGACTTTCCCCAGCATAGCTTTTCCCGAAGTCGACAACGGGATTTGTTACCATCGATAACAAGTCCTGATTTACTGGCATCAATGGCTGAAAAAGGGATTGTTCCCTATCCTATTGAAACCATGACGATGGATGATCTAATTCGGGTGTTGCCGCATATTCGAACCTCAACCAATATTGATGTTATTTTCCTGGATTTACCAGGCACGCTCAACGTCGATAATTTTGCCTTGCTGGCCAAGCAAATTGACCAGGTTATCATTCCATTTGAATTGGAGTTTAAGTCGTTTGTTGCCGGCATGGATACGATTGATTTTTATCAACTCCATAACTCAACCATACCAATCAGTGCCATCTGGACCAAGCTAAAAACGCCCCATAATGTCAAAATGAAAGAGCAGCTAGAATCGGCCATAAAGGGGAAAGGGGTGTACGTTTTTGAGTCGGTTTTAAAAGAAGCGGGAAGTTCGATTGCCAAGCAAATATCAACCATCTTTCCGTTAAAGCACTTTTCTCAAAACATTGTGGATGAACTGTTGAATAAAGCGCCTACACATACGTCAATGGCTTTGAATTAGACTGCTCCTGAATCCGTTCCTAAGGCCATTTAACGACAACAACTTATGGCAGGTAATAAAAAAAACGATTTAGATAATTTGGCTGCAGGATTTATGTCTACTCGCCCGCCGGCTTTTGATAAATTCCTCCAGCAGACTACTGTAACTATACCTACTGAAACCAATAGCGATGATCAGCAGGTAAATGGTACGAGTGACACCCCATCCGCAGTTGATCAAGTCCAGGCAGGTACCCGCCTGGAAGAAGTGCTACAAAAGGCTAAAGAGGCGATAGGTCTAACAGATATAGCCGAACAAATAGAATCGACCAAAGCTAGTAATGGTGATCAATCTGAATCGGCCTCCCTAACAAAACGGGCTGTCCCTACCACGGGAAAATCCAAGAAGTTGGCAGGGCTCTATGAAGATCTCTTTTTAATAAAGAGCAATCAGTTCACATCCGATCAACGGCTCTATATTAATCCAAGTCATGCACGATCCTTAAAACGATTGGCTTTGTACTGTGAGAGTAAGAACCGACGCGTGAGTCTACAGGCTATACTCGACAATATTTTGCATCATCATTTTGAGCAGTATGCCTCGGACATCAAGCAAATTGATCAGCAGCTGTTGCGCCTGTTAAACCAACAAATGAGCGATTAAAACCTTAAAGCTATGTTAGTAGCCTACCTTTTATTTATTGTTGGCGTGGTTTGGTTAGCCCAGCTTTTGCTAAAAAATCGTCTGGAATTTACACTGCCTAAAGTACGGTGGCAGTCCGCTCCCACTTCAGGTGATCCGGCAAAAGCAGACCAGCTAATACCTGTCGCCCAGCCAGTCGAGGAAGATTCATTATTGGGTAAGTCAAGAACGGTGTTTGATGTGTCTCCACCTGTCAAAAGTATTGCCCCTCCCCCAGTGGAAAGCCAAGGTAGTCAGGAACATGAACTTCTGGAAAGTCCCGACTCTTCAACTAAAAACTCCTCGACAACCGAATTCACCCAGTTCGGGGATGAGCCGGGTGAGCGAGCTGGCGATCAGCCAGATTATTCTTTTAATCCTGATGCTACAGAATCGGACCCTGACTCAACCGAACCAGAAGATGGAGACCAGGATGCTGATGATGAATTGATAAATGGGTCAGAAGGAGTCGTACTCAACACGTTTAGTGATCAACTCAATTCGTATCCTGAAGGGGAGTCATTAACACAACCCAATGAATTTATGATTCCGCTTGATTTACCGACTGAGGGAGATAACGGAATAGAGCAAGTTTCGCTGGACGAGTTAATGGACGAAGAAACGGCCGCGACCGACGTGCCACTTGATAAGTACTTTTCTCAGCTCCAAACCGTGGAATCGATACTAGATGATATCCGAAAACAAGTAAGACGAAAACAGTCTAGACAATCAGTCGAAGAATTATGTACTCAATTCACTGCTGTTCTTGGATACTATGGCATGATCAACGATAAAAACGTAGTTACCCGGTTAAACAATGTCCTGAAACCCGAGCAGCTCAGTGATTACGCCCATTTATTCATGCAGGTGCAGCGTGAGAGTATGGGCCTTGAGGAGGAGGAAGATGAAGAAACCAATGAGGAAGAAAGCGAAGTGACCGATATGGTTGATGAAGCTGCGTACGTTTAGTGTACTAGATTGACCTACTTGTTTTCGAAAGTTTAAAAAAGTTTTTTTGTGTGTTCATTTTAATTTGTAATTTAGTTCGTCAAAATAATTTTTCAACCATAAGCAATTTCTATTTCCATGAAAAAATCAGTTTTCTTTAGCAAAAACGGTCGTGTTTTAGCGGCTACTTTGGCACTCGTGTTGGTCACTGTTTTGCAAACGTATGCCTCTGGAACCGTGAGTTCTGCTTTAACTGGAGCGGATACGGAGATTCGGGCCTCCTTTGCGCCTGTTTCCAAGATTATGCTCGCTGTTATGGCTATTGTAGCTGTTGTTGGCGCCATTGCCGTGTACGGTAAATGGTCGAATGGTGATCCAGATACCCGTAAATCTGCGGCTAGCTGGTTTGGCGCGCTCATCTTTGCTGGTTTAGTCCTGTTAGTTATCAAAGCAGTTTTCGGCGTAGCTTAATTTTTTGAGCGGTCGAAATGAATTTTAAATTAATTAATCAAAATTCATTTTCAGCACATGCATAACAACTGGCACCGCTACACTCCGTCGCTTTTGCTACTAGCCTTACTACTGATCATCGCCCTACCCGCTTTGGCGGGTGGGGCTGATGTTTCAAGCGCCACCAGACAAGTTTCGGACGTCTATAAAAAATTCAAGCCTATAGGCATGTGGGTAGCGGGGATTTGTGCCGTCATCGGCGCAACTGAAGTATTCTCGAAGTTCTCGCATGGAGATCATGATGCAAAACGCTCATTGATCATTTGGTCCAGCGCCGTTTTTATTACTGCACTTTTTCCATCGGTACTTGATGTTATTTACCGTCCTCACGCATCGTCTGAACTGGCTTCTGAATTAGGTACTTCGAATACAGCAATCCGAAATGGGTGGTCCCATATGACCAAAATCATGTTTTCCTTTTTTGGCATTTACGCCTGTTTGGGAGCAATCGCCGTCTATTCACGGTGGCAGGCCGGCGATCCTGATACACAACGGTTAGCGCTTTACTGGATTGGTTCTCTGTTTTTTGGGGGCCTTGTTTTAGGAATTTTAGAATCAGGAATTTTTGGTACTCTCTGAGTAGATCATGTACAAAGTTAACAAGGGCGTCGATCGACCCCCGGAAGTGATGGGCATCCGGGGTATGCAGTATTTAACAATCCTCGGGGCGGGGGCCGTCATCATGATTATTTTGACGGCCATTATCTGCGGTATTTCGGGCCTTACTCCTATGTACGGTTTTGGTATTTATTTGACCCTGGTCATGGTTTTGTACACGAAACTGGTTGGCTTATCGAAAAAGCACGGTGAACGAGGATACAAAAAAAATCAGGCTCACAAACGGATGCCGACACTAATTACTGCGCGCGATTCGTCGGTTTACAAGGCTTTACGCCAATCGACGAAGAAATAAGGATGTCCTCGGTTTGACATCGCTTCACTGAAATCTCAAATGCAATATGGTGTTTAAAGCAACAGACTTACTAAAAGTCTTTCCAATTAAATCCGTTTACCACGATTGTTTAATATCTGGGTACGGCGATATCACTGTCGTATATAAGGTATCGTTACCGGAAATTTATACGTTGACTGGCAATGTACAAATGCACGGCCGGGACCGGTTGGAAAGCGGGGAGTTTAAGGATCTGATTCAGAGTTGGGAAAAGGCCATTAGCGTCTTACCGGATAATGTGATTATTCACAAACAAGATTGGTATACGGAGGAAAAGTATAAGCCAGATTATTCGGTTGATAATTATCTTGATCAGGCGGGACAGCTACATTTTAACGAGCGCCCTTTTTTGTACCACAATTGCTTCGTCAATATTACCAAAACACATCCAAACCGAAAGGATATCTCCTCCCTCCAGACTACGCTTGCCACGGGAAAGATTCTCCCCAGAACAATTACGGATCGAAAAGTTCTAAACGAGTTTTTTTCTAGTCTGGAGCAGTTTGTTTCCATTTTAGAGTCAACTCGCAAGATCAAGCTAACCCGGCTGCGTGACGACGACCTCTGCGGTGAAACGGGCAAACCCGGATTGCTGGAACGCTACATGGGTTTAGAAATGCGCGATCCGGTTGTTCCTCTCTGCGATCTTATGCGCGATCCGGAATTGTCATTAGGCAATAAGTCTATACAGTTTTATGGACTAACTGACGTGGATGATATGCCCGAACAAGTGTATACATTCTCTAAAGTTGATGCACTTTCTACCGAAAATTCAGCGGTTTCCGTATGTTTTGCTTATCCGGTAAATCTAATGCTGAAAGTTAATCATGTGTATAATCAGTACATCTTCTTAGAGAACAAGCATGATATACTGCCGAAACTAGAGCAGCGGATGACCCAGATGACGGCATTGTCATCCTTCTCAAAAAACAATGAATCGAATGCTCGTCAGATTACCCAGTATTTGGAATACCAAGCTGATACGGGCTACCCACCCGTTCGAACGCATTTTAATGTGATGGTCTGGACCAATGACCGGTCGTCGATGCACGCGATCCGGAATTTAACAACCTCTGCAATCGCTAAAATGGGTATTCGTCCCCGTGAGAGTTCGGCGGTTGAAGGAATGAGTTTATTCTGGGCGGCCATTCCTGGCAATGCTGCGGATTTGCCATCGGAGGAGAAATTTCAAACGTTTATTCCCCAGGCTTGCTGCATGCTGAATCAGGAGTCGTTGAACACTGATTCTCTTTCGGAGAAAGGAATACGCCTATGTGAACGGGTGTATGGCAAACCAATTATTGTAGATCTTTCAGATTTACCAATGGATAAGGGGATCATCACCAACAGGAATAAATTCGTGATTGGCCCTAGTGGCTCCGGCAAATCATTCCTGACAAACCATTTGGTTCGTTCTTATTTAATGATGGACTCCCATGTTGTCATTGTCGACGTAGGAAACAGTTACCTGGGATTATGCCAGATGATGAAGGGGAAGTACTTGACTTACTCACGGGAAAAACCCATTCATTTTAATCCTTTTTACATTGATGGACGACGGTACCCTGAGGAGGAGAAAATTGAAGCCATAAAGGGGCTCATCACTACGCTGTGGAAAAAAGAGAACGACCCCATATCTATGGCGGAACAGACACTAATCGGTGAATGTGTCTTCAGTTATTTCCGACTGCTCGACGCAGATCATAACATAGAGCCTTGTTTCAATACGTTCTTCGAACACATCAATACCGGTTTCAAAAAAATTCTGGATGATAAGAAGGTCAACTTACGAAATTTTGAGTTTGACTCTTTTCGGTTATGTCTGGAACCGTATTACATGGGTGGGGAATATGATTATCTGCTCAACTCGAAAACAAATCTTGATCTGACTAACGATCGGTTTGTGGTCTTCGAATTGGATAATATCAAAGATAACAAGGTCCTTATGCCCATAATCACGATTATCATTATGGATACCTACATCACCAAGCTTCGTACACTGGAGGGTATTCGTAAAATAATGCTAATCGAAGAGGCATGGAAAGCGATTATGCGGCCCAACATGGCTGAGTATATTCTGTACCTCTATAAAACGGTACGGAAACATTTTGGCGAAGCCTGGCTCGTGACCCAGGAGGTCGATGATCTAACCTCATCGCCCATCATCAAGGATACCATTATTAATAATGCGCCCACCAAGATCCTGATGGACATGCGGGAATATGCCAATAAGTTCGATAAGGTGCAGGAATTTTTATCGCTGACGCCTAAGCAAAAGAACCTGGCACTTTCCATTAATCGGGATAATCGGCCCGGTCCTATATATAAGGAATTTGCGGTTTTTCAGGGTGATCATTGTGCAGTCTATGGGCTAGAAGCTTCTGCAGCCGAAAAGTACGCCTTCACCACCGAACAAACGCAAAAAAAGAAAATTACCGATCGCGTGCTTGTTAACGGTGGAGACTGGGATTCAGCTATTCGTCAGCAAGTGGCTATGGACAAAGATTCACTTTAGTAATCTTAATCAGCTTATATCATGAACGTAATTAGTAAACGCTTCTTTTCGCTGGCAGCGGGATTGGCTATTCTTCTGGCTCCCGGAACAATACTGGCCCAATCCTTGCCGAATCAGTTGACCCCAACTGGTGGAGGCTCTTCCCTGCAGTCCGAAATTGAATCCATTTTAGGGGAGTCAGAACAGGATATCATGCAGGGAATTAAAGATGCTATTATCAATATGGCTATAGGTGCAGTGGCCGATGCCTTAGGCGTATCGCCCGTCAAATCAGTAGAAAAGCTGAAGGACATGCTAAAGGATGCTCACTCAAAACTGCAGAAAATAAATTATCAGCAGTACAAGGTTGGTTACGAAGAGAAACGGGCGGCTACTACGCTGTCAAACGGGTTTGTTGATTACTACAATAATTTAAACCTGAAAGGGGATCTCGACAAGCTGGTTAAGGTGAAGCAGGGTGTCAATAAAGTCGTGCAAAGTCGACTCTTTACCGCTAGTGAACAGTCCGTAATGAGTCAAACGCTGAGTGAACTGGCAAAGACGGATGACATCGTTGATGACGTAAAGACAGCCTGTAACTTATCGAATTCGGGGGAAGTGTGGATGTCCGATGCCGAGCGTGCGAATGTGCTCGACGGCGCTAAGGAAGAAATTTCGGACCGCTTAAAAACGCTCATGGCCGTCAGATCTCAGATCGTGAATGCGTATGCCTACCGGGTGCGGCAATTAGCCCATAATACCACCCTGGGCAATCTATACGATAAGAATACATCGCTCAACCGTACGATCGGTATTGCACCTAAAAGCTATTAATACTACTTCGTCGTAACCTAACATTCGTATGAAAGCGAACATAAAGACAACACTGGTCTGCCTATTGGTAACAGGGTTAAGTGGACCACCCCTCTGCCGGGCGCAAAATACTAACATTCCCGCTCCCAATACACTCTACAATACGTCGACGGGTACTGGCTGGGTCACCCGTGAAATTGACAATCTGTTAAAAGCCGGTCCTGGAGAAATGATGGCTGGCATTAGTGGGTACGATCTAAACGTAGGCGATTTAATCAGCGAATACGTAGAGAAAGAAATCCGTAAAGCCATTGCCGAAGCGGTGGGTGAAGCGCTGGTTTATGCCCCGGTGGGGGTACCGGTGACGATGGAAATGTACGATGCCTTTATCTCCGAGAAAAACAACGAATTGGCAGAAGAGATTGACAAGGTCAAGCGCTTGATGAAGGACGCGATGTCACGTAACATCAAGTCCAAGTATCAGGAATACGCAGTGCAGTACGAAAAATTCGCTTCCAAAGCTCGTCAGGGTGAGGCCATTAAAAACAGCATTCGAAATGCGGGTCTGAAACAGGATATTACCACCCTGTTCGGCGACTTCGCCAAGGTGACAGGTGTATACTACTACCCTTCCTCGAATCAGAAAATTTTTGAACAGGGTGTCGATCCTTCCCTAACGTTTGCGATGACGGCGGCCGCTATCGACTTGAACAATGGGGATGCGCTGAGGTCAAAACAAGCCTTGTCGTCAGCGGAGTTTGACCCCTCCGACCGGACGTCGACCGAACTGGTAGCGATGACTCCCTACGAACGGATGAAGTTACGTCAACAGGTGTCAAAAGAAGTGATGAAGCGCAAGCGGGCCTTGATGGCCATCGTCGCGAGCTCTAACGCAAACATGAAGTACAAGTTCAGAAAGCTGAATCAGAAAAGCTATTCCCAGCAGATCTCCCTACCCTCCACTAAACTTTAACCAGAGCCTATTACTCGTATGGATTCAATGGAGAAAGCGTTAGCTGCCGTACTCGAATCAATGGCCGATGATTACTCAACGTTTATTGATTTAGGGCAGGCTATTGGCGGTCTTGGATCGCTTTTATACATTTTCTACCGGGTGTGGGCGCATTTGGCCCGGAACGAAAAGGTCGACATATATGGTCTGATGCGGCCATTTGCCATGGGGCTTTGCCTGCTATTCTACGGTAATATTGCCGGCTCCATCGTTATCCTGTCGGGTTACCTTAATGAAGGGACCAAGCCCCTGGTTACCTCCAAGTCTGCCCTGGTCCAACAACTTAACGATCAAAAAGACCAGGCCTTGGAACAAAAGAAAAAGGATATCATCAATGCCAACCCGGATCTGAATGGTGATGGTGAGTTGACTATGTACGAGAAGTTGATGGATTATTTACCGGCGGGTTCGATAAGTGTGTATGCTTCAAATGCAATATCCTATGCTATCCAGAAATACTTTGATGAGTTTCTCTTAACGCTGGGAGAACTGGCTTATAACGTGGCGTCATTAACGATTAAATTTTTGATGACGTTTTTTTTACTGGTTCTCCTCATCATGGGACCTATTACGTTTGGCTTAGCCTGCTTCGAATGGTTTTACGGGGGGCTGGCGGCCTGGATTAGTCGGGTGATCCACTTACTGCTTTGGATACCAATTGTCAACGTACTGGGCGGCATTCTGGAAGAAATTCACATTGTCATGCTTAAAGCGGACATCGTTCAGATTGTCAACACCCCTAAGGATTCATTCTCGTCTTCCGACTTCGGCCTGATCGTTTTCTACATCATCGGTACGGTAGCCTACTTTATGGTACCCAAAGTAGCTTCCTGGGTGATTGAATCGGCGGGGGCTGATTCAGCCGTGAAAAGTCTGGCAGGCGGTGGTCAGGCAATGGGTGCAGGTACTGGCGCCGTAGTTGGCGCGGCCACCGGTGGCGTGTCCGGCGTCGCCAGAGCGGGTTCATCCATACCATCTCCGGTTAGTTCCATTTAACTTTTTTAACGCTTTAATCAATCATTTTCATTATGGAAGCACCAAACTTTAAGTCCCTCAAGGATATAGACACCAGCTTTAGCCTGATGCGTTTATTTATGCTTGTGGTTATCATCGGTTGTCTGGGATTTTCCTCGGCCATCAGTTTCTGGGCGTTTGATGCCGTTGAGAAATCCCGGCAAAAGGTTTACGTGATGGATGGGGGCAAAAGCATTATGCTGGCCATGGCTCAGGAACACAATATGAACCGTCCCGCTGAAGCTCGTGATCACATCCGCGTGTTTATGAAAGCTTTCTTTGAACTAGAGCCCGACGAAAACCAAATCAAAAATAGCATTAAAGAGGCTTCTTACTTGGGGGACGAATCCGTCGGGCGGCTGTACAAAGACTTGTCCGAGAAGGGCTATTACCAAAACCTGATTCAGGGTAATGTGCATCAGAAAGTCGAAATTGACAAGAACAACATTATAGTAGACTTCACGCAGAGCCCATATAAGTTTCGGGCTAAAGGCCGGGAAATTCTAATTCGGGAAACGACAATAACCGTTCGAAATCTGGTCGTTGAAGGCTACCTGATTGATGTTGCGCGGACCGATAACAATCCCCACGGATTTCAGATCGAACGGTTTCTGCCGGTTGATAACACGGACATCGAAACGGTTAACCGAAATAACCAGAGCACTTACTAATGAAATTACACCTGCGCAATCCGGTTCATCAAGTGGCTCTCATTCGGCGCTACAGCCTGATTCAATTCACGCGCTGGATAAGAGTGTGGGAAAAACGACCGCTGACCCAGCGCAAACGAGAGGTCTTGCTGCTCTTTGGCAGTTTGTTTTTGGTCTTGTTGGCGAATTTAAGTCAACAGTTAAAGCCTTCTCCAGCGTCAGCTAAAGAGTACTCCCCAGCCAGGCTAGCGGACTCTACCGCGCACCACCAGCTTTATATGAACGAATTACATACTCACAAATTAACGCCTACCCGCTAAGTCCCTATGGATACGCAAGAAAAAAAATCAATCAAGGATTTGTTCCAGGACAAGAAATTCTTGATGAGCCTTCCGGTGCTTTTGATTGTTACCAGTCTGTTTCTGTGGTACGTACTGAAAGATGATACCTCGTCGGCCGTTACTAACCAGCCCATTTCAGCCATGAATAGTACCGTCCCTCTGGCTCGAACCGATACATCCCATGCTAATAATCGATTGGATTTACAGCAGCAAGCGTTGGACCGCAATCCAAGTTCGGAAACCGCCATTGCCGCTGCAGGCAAGGCCATGAACCCAACCGTACCAGGTGAATTAGATGGGTATATGTATGGGCAGAAATATAGGCCTGTTCATGATCCAAAAGCCCTACGACGTATTGATTCCACCTACAACCCGGTGACTAGTCCCAACGAAGTATCGGCCGGCTATGGTCGGGGGAATCCGTCATTGCCACAGTCACTCCGACCAGGTGGATCTCGGTCGTCTGTTAATAGACCTCCTCTTTCGGAAAAGGATGTGATGCTCGCTGACGAACCATCCGAACGTCGGAGTACAGTCTCAGCTGGTGAGGAGGAGCGTAAAAAGGCGGAATACAAAGAAGCGCTTCGCAAGCAGGAGCGGTTAACGGGCTTACTGGAGCAATACAACCGGGATAAAGCGAATCAAAAAACTGCGGAGGAAGAAAAAAGAACCGTTTACAAAGTTGATCAGTCGGAAGTAATCAGTTCACTGAACGGCCGCTCAGAGGGGGGCAATACCTTTTATGGACTATATTCTGAAGATCAGAAAAAAAACGAACGCCGACTACTGGAAGCTGAAGTCGGCACCATTCGGGCAATGGTGTACGGAAATCAGGATATAATGAGCGGTAGCCGAATCAAATTACGGCTGCTACAGTACATCAAAGTACGGGGAGTTGTTATTCCCGAAAATACACTTCTGTTTGGAATAGGCAGTTTCTCTACGCAGCGAGTTCAGATAAAAATTACGGATGTGGTTTATGAAGATCATATCTTTCCCGTTAACATGACGGCCCTTGACATCGACGGGATCGCCGGCGTGTATGTACCCGAAATTCAAGGGTTGCCCGAAGCCCGTCAAGCCCTGGGTCAGAGCGTAGGCAACATCAACATGAACACCTATGGCGCAACAACTGGTAATGTAGCGGCAATGGCCGGTGCATCGGCAGCGCAGGCCGGCATTCAGGGCGTTCGAGCCATTGCAACCAAAAAAACAACGCTTCAGCGGGCTCATCTGAAAAACAACCACATTATTTATCTGCGTCAGACGGAAACTCCGACCACTACCAATTCAAATTATCAGCAGGCTCCCCAAAATTATCCGGTGAATCGCCCGCCAAATGGCTATCCAGCGTCTATCAATACGCCCGGCGGTCGGTATGACTATTCATCTAACCAGTAATTTTTTTGATCTACTCAAAATAAAATTTCAATAAAAAACTAAAATTTATTTCGGACTATGAAGATTTCCATCATTAATGTACTCCTTTTCGCAGGTTTGAACACCGCGCCGGTGTTTGCCCAAACAGTTTTCCATAAAACGGTAGCTGATACGAGCCAATCAGTGCCAGCCAAGGCAGTCGGGGAAATGCCGTCAGTACCCTCCCCTATTTCGACCATCATTACTCCGTCTGCCCCAGCGATACCCATTCAGGAAAATAATGTTGTACGCTCGTATTACGTGGAGCTGCCCTTCAACAAGACGGTATCGGTCATTTTCCCTACCACGATTCGTTCTGTCGATTTAGGCAGTCGGGATATTATCGCTGACAAAGCAAGTGAGGTTGAGAATGTTCTGAAGGTCAAGGCTACCCGCAACGGTTTTAATGAAACCAACTTCTCAGTTATCACGACGGATGGAAAATTCTGGTCATTCGTGGCCAACTACAACGAGCAACCCACGGTGCTGGCGCTAAACCTGGCGGCTAACACGCTGACGGGTGAAACCATCAGTAAATCGGCCAGTAACGTATCGATCAACGGATCGGATCCCAAAGGCGGTATCATTCAATTTTCGGGTGTCAACGCTACGCAGTCTGAGGTGGTCTATAACTGCACGACGATTCTTAAAAAGAGCCGTGATATCCGGCATCTGGGCATGGAGGCCAACCGCATGGAAGCAACCCTGAGGGGTGTGTACGTCAAGGATAATGTCATTTATTATAAAATGAACATGCAAAATAAGTCTAACATCAATTATGACGTAGACTACATCCGATTTTTTGTCGTCGACAAGACGGTTGCTAAACGCTCATCGCTTCAGGAAGTAGAAGTTTTGCCTTTCTACGTCTACAACGACGCAATCAAGACAATTAAGGGGCATATGGCCGTCGAGCGCGTATTTGCTTTTCAAAAATTTACTATTCCCGACGAGAAACGGATTTTGGTCATGGCCGGGGAGATAAACGGGGGACGTACCCTCTCGTTTGTCATCAATAACGAAGACATCATGAACGCTGATAAGCTATAATTATGAACCTGCGACTCATTCTATTCAGTTTCCTGCTGGTGATTTCCTTTCACCAGGCCTTTCCTCAGCGTCATATCAAAGGACAGCTGGCCCTCACGCCTTACGTAGGCATCGTTGATAAATTTCCGGCAAAACCCCTCAACGGCGATGGCCAGGGTTATGCTGGCGGTATCGACCTGGTTCGCTACACCAAAACCGAAACGTATTGGAAGGTTGCCTATCAGTATGACCGGAAATTTTACCAGTTTTTTGATGACCGGCTGATGACAGAGCGGCATCTGCTTTCCTTCGACTGGGCTCCTATCACGTTTCATGACCTGCGCCGAAACTACTACATCATGCCTTTGATTGGGGCTAATGTAGGCGTTGAGATGGTCAATCGTAATAACCTGGAATTGGCCCAAGGTACAATCCTGAATAGGTCGACGGGCACGATGGGGTTGCAGACGGGTCTGGAGGGGGAACTATACTTTCTGGAACGAACCGCGTTGTTTCTTGCCGTTTCGGAGCGGTGGCTTCCCTATTCAGAAGTTGGCAGCTTTCGCACCTATGGTACGATCGGAGTACGATTCAGTTTTTTCAAACATTAAGCCCTTACGCCAATGCGACCACTCTTATTGTCCCTGCTAGTAAGTCTACTCATGCTGAGCTGTAATACGGATTCTCTTACTATTCAGACTCAGTTTCCCTTTACCATCACCAATGAACCATTGCCAACGACCGTTAAAGTTGGTGCACCCGCGACGTTTGGCATCACCATTACGCCCGAGCGACTGACGAGCTTAAGCCAGTATTCGCTACGTTGGCGTAATCAAACGAATACGCCCGGTACGCTGTATATTGATTATTCCAATGTCGTCGAAAATAAAGCAACCGCGCTAAAAACGCTAACACCCACCTTGCGCTTTACCTCGTCGGTGGCCGGCTCCAATAACTTTGAGTTGATCATCACGGATCAGAATAATGTGAGCCAAACGCTCAATGTGACAGTCACTACCAACGCTCAATAAACTAATTAAGCATGCATAGCCTAAAGTCAACGTGAACTCGTTGACTTTTTTTTGTTGTTTCCTTTTTTATACCTAGCCCGATTACTTTCTTGAAGTGAGGGATCTGGCTCAGTAATTAGATGATTGGCAGGATTATAAAGGGTGGATAGAGCCTTCCCGAACTCTTCAAGTCTGATGACTACAGCACTTATTTCATCGGGTGTCCATAGTGTGTAATCTAGTACTCTGAAAATAAACTGATTATAAGAGATGACTGCAGGGCCTTTCCAGGTATTAATAATTGCTGGCTGTTTGGGTGTCTTCGCAAACAGGAGTTTGAGTTGTATTTGAGTGGCCAATAAATCATCAGCCAACCGGCGCCGTAGTTTATCATAATTGTTAACGATGAGCATGCGTTCCCCCAACTCTGGCGTCGCTTTCACAATGGCTGTCACTTCTTCCATGGTAAACCGGGTGTGTCCGTTTCGTTTATTCTGGTAAGCGGCCATTGATGGCCACTTATAACCCGCAAAATCATAGTAAGAGGAATTTACAAGCATCGTTCTTAGCTCCTCTTCAAGTTTTGAAAAAGCTTGAGCAACCTCTTGGTAAAAATTCGTTGACAATTGATTCATTGAAACCGTATGGATAAAAGAAAAATGACCCAAGCTGGCTGGGCTGGGTCAATTATGAAAGATCAGCTTGAAGCTCCTGCCAAACCCGTTAGCATATACCAACGTCTGGACTCCATAGGAGAGCCACACAAATAGACGTTAGTTTCGCCTAATGACGGACTTTTCGAGGTAAATCCGGCTTGATCGCGTTGAAAATTAAGCTAATGAAGCCCGAAACGGCCAAAAATCCTCCCACTGCAAACAATCCAAAGATGAACATAACTTACTAAGATAAACCTATAACTTAACTCATTCGAAAGGTACACAAGACAACTACAACTGTCAAGCAATATCGCTTATGAACTACATTTAAGCCCTCTATTAGCTCCCCCCTCCTATCCACCTTGTAAATCTTACAATCCGAAATGATTTGAAAATGGTTTCAAATGAATCAAATTAGGTTATTTATTAAAATACAGAAATGTTATAACTTTACATATATGAATGTGACTAGAAAAATGATCAAGTATTAACTGACTATCTAAAAGTTATTCAATAAATTGCTATTTAACATAAGAATACCTAAATTAATTTTTTGGCTAATCAATAATTTGCATTACGCAGTTGGTATCATAAACTTTAAACAGGCACTTTTAGAATTTTTCATAAGCAAATCAAGATTTTTAATATTTATAGTTTAATTCCATGACGACCTTGGTACATAACTTTAAGGATGAAGGCTTTACTTTGATTAAGGAACTGATTAATCCAGCGAAATTAAACACGTATCTACATAAAATTAAATCTTATGGTCAGGCGGATCCGTCGATACCAGGTGCCCTAGGTTTTTACAAAGAGCCTATCTTTGAAAAATTGCTACAATATCTTCTTCCTTTTGTCGAAGAAATTACGCAATTAAAACTTTATAAAACATATAGTTATGCTCGAATATATCATTTAGGAGATGAGCTTAAATTTCATAAAGATAGAAAATCCTGCGAAATCACAGTGAGTCTGTCTCTTGGTTACGAAGGCAGTATATGGCCGCTATGGATAATTGATAAAAAAAATGTTCGACATCCTATTTATTTAGAGCCTGGAGATGCGGCAGTCTTTAATGGTATTGAACTTCTCCATGGAAGAGAAATAAATAATTTTGGTTCTTGCACGCAGGCTTTTTTACATTATGTTGACCAGAATGGCCAATATTCCATCTATGAAGATGATCCTGACGATTCCAGTAATGAATTGATGTAAGAAAAAACTATTTTGTAGCACAAAATATCAATTAATATGTATATATGTGTCAATTGATATTTATTAATACATTTAGCAAATGTTTCTATTCAGTAACAAGAATGAGCCTACTGCATTGTTATAGTTTAATCTTAGGAATTTTTTTAAGTCATTCTCTTTTTGGACAACACAAAATTAAAGGATTAGTATACGACGAAAGCCATTCGCCGCTTCAATCTGCCCATGTACTACTATACAGTCAACCAGACTCCTTAACATCGGAGGGGAGTGTAACAAACTCAACAGGCATGTATGAATTTAATCGGCCTAAAGCTGGCCTTTATTATTTATTCATATCAATGGTGGGTTTCGAGTCGCAAAATATATTGTTTGAATTTTATGATACAACGAAAACAATTTCGCCAGTCTATTTAAAAAGAAGCAGTCTCATGTTAAAAGAGGTTCAGGTAGTAGCTAATAAGAACCTTATAAACGTTGAAAATGGTAAAGTAATTTATAATGTAGTACATAGTTCCTTGGCTAGTGGATTAAATTTATTGGAATTACTTGATAAAATTCCTGGTATACGAGTAGATAAAATCAGTCAGTCAATATCCCTGCTTGGGAAACAAGGACTCCTCATCTTAATAGATGGAAGGCAAACGTACTTAACCCAAGATTTATTAGCAAACTGGTTACGCACTTTAAGAGCCGACGATATTGAAAAAATTGAAGTTAGTCAAAACCCATCATCGAAATATGATGCAGCTGGTAGTGGCGGCTTAATAAACATTATCACTAAACAAGCAAAGAATTATGGAACGCAGTATAACCTATTAATAGGTGGTGGGTATAGCTATTACGAAGACCGAGGATCGACGCCTAAAGCCGATCTAAGTCTGACGGCGCAGCATAGATCAAAAAAGCTTAGCTGGTTAGTCAGCGGATCACTAAACCGCTATTCTTGGTCCCAAATAACTAAAACTAATAATTTTTTATTGGATTCAGCTAGTCAGAATCTTATAGAAAAACGATTAACGAATGAAATCGGTCGCGGCTTCGGAATGATAGCAAGTGGACGAATGGGTGCTAATTATTCAATAAATGAATCAACTATAATCAGTACAGAACTTAAGTTAAGTTCTGACAATAACGAGTTCCGGCGTTATATGACGCAGAATAATTATCAGGATAATGTTAATGAAACTATTCTAACACAACGTTTTACTGACAACAAGAACGTAAATATATCTGGAAGTTTAACACTCAAAAAAAAGTATAATAAGGAAGGACAAGAGTGGTCAACCGATGTTGATATGGTTTCTGTACATGATAATTCTAATAGTTTGTATTCAAATCAAAAGTTCATTGATCAGTCAAATACGAACTTAACGAATAATTTTACTGAAATGTCTACTTTAACAAATATAATTGCTGTTAAGAGTGATTATATCCAGCCAATAGGAAATAATATAAAAATTGAATTAGGTGTTAAATCTTCTGTAGTTACAAACCATTCCGTTTATTCAACAGATTTCGTCCCTAATTCAATTAAACAGCTTTTTAAGTATCGGGAAACTATAAGTGGAATTTATACGAACGTTGCAGGAAGTTTTGGAAAGCGCTTTCAAATACAAACTGGTATTCGTGTTGAGCATACTAATTCTGAGGGTATCGATGCTAAAGACAATATTTTAGTAAATTATAATTATTTTAACATTTTCCCTTCCGCTAATTTTACGGTAAAAACAGGAGAAAACCGTCAACTTACTCTCTCATATGGTCGGCGGATTGAGCGTCCAAGTTATCTTGATTTAAGTCCTTTTTTACGATTTAGTAGTACCCAACAATTCTATGAAGGTAATCCTCGGCTATTACCTAGGTTAAATCATAGTTTTTCACTGAATCAAACTTTGACAAAGCAGATTACTGTGGGTTTACAATACGAACTTTTTAATCAAATAACATTAAATGTTCCCTCGACAGAGAATCATTTGATTCCTGGCTATATTTTAATTCGAAATAAACAGGTAAACGTGCCAAATGGACGTTTTCAATGGTTTGGTGGCAATCTTAATTATCAGAAAGAAGTAAACAAAATTTGGTCTACAAGTATGAATTTGTCAGTTATGAATTCAATTAATAAGTTTTCATTAAACGGTACTCAAATACACAACAACCTCCTTTTTATTAGTTTTTACGCCTCTAATTCGTTTTCATTGAGCCAAACGCTTTCTGGTGAGATTACAGGTTATTATTATTCACCACAAGTGTATGGATACGATATGATCCATTCCCAAGGCGCAATTAATTTTGGTCTCAGTAAAATTTTATTAGAGAAAAGAGCTCTGTTGAAAGTAGTGCTAGATGACCCTTTTAATATATTGCGAAATGCAATAACTCAGACAACCGCGACCGTTCAAAGTATAAGCAATGCTCGATGGGATAATCGTCAACTTCGGGTAACATTTTCTTACAAATTTGGAAATCTCAATGCAAAAGCAAATCTGCAATCAAAAGAAACAGTTGACATAAATCGTATACAAAAAAGTAAGTGAATAGCTTAATAAAGTATGGGAGTTTGACTTACAATTATTTGAATATTTTTACCACAACGTATCAAAAAAATATATGTGTTTATAATATTATTTACGGTTGGCTAAGACTTGGGATAGTAGTTTTCTCTTTATGCTGCTTGTTGGTAACAGAACGATCTTTGATCCAAACGTTACAGGTGTATTTTACCCCATCAATTACCGGTAATCCGGCATGCAGTGACTGGCGAATAATATTTGTATATTCATCCCGGTTTTTAAAATAAAGGGCAGTGCCTTTTACTGGTATAACGCGATAATTTAGTTCAGGGAAGAATGTCTCGCCTCCGACAAAATTGTCATTTAAATAAATGAGAAGCGTGTGAACTCGATGGTTCGTGGTTCCAGAGTCGAAATGAGCTTTAAATTCCTGACCTTCGTAATAGCGAACGCACTGTAAATTTTCTATATATTCAAGAGGAACATTTAGCAATGAGCTGACTTGTTCATAAATATAATAAAAGGTATGTTCTTGGCTTTTAGCAAGGAAAGCCGTAAAACTAGTTCGTGCAATACTTTCTTGGCTAAGGGTATACTCGTCAATATCTACTTTACTACGTTTAAAAGCTTCTTTCTGTTCTGTATACGCTATCAGTGCATCACATTGCTCAAGCGTTAAAAAGTTTTCATACAATCGAATTCCATTTTGAGTGTAGCGTTTTATATCCATTGATTCTTCGTCATTTGGTATACTAATTTGCTGTATCGCGCCCGCTTTTGGTTGGACCGCAAGTACTATACCTTGATAGGACTTTATAAAAGCTTCTATTGGACTAACGGCATCACCTGAAAATGGCGAAAAATAATGAATTTCAGCATTAATAATTTTATATACCAATACAAACTGAGTCTCATTTTTCTCATTTTGCGTAAGCATCATCACAGGTATGTCAATCTTATTTATTTTATCCCCCGCTATTTTGAGGGCTGAAGCTTGTAAACCCCAGCTTAAAAATAAATCAACAAAATCGTTAATTGTATAAAGTGGAAAAGCCGATTTTTGCGTCATTTCTTTTCTGATAAACGCGCGATTGACTTTCCCAAACAATATGTTGATTAGTTGCTGTACAGTCAATATATCTGGGCTATATAGCAAGTCGGTTTCTTCGGCCATTATCAATAAATTTTATCTTATTTTCTTCAGAGAACTGTGAATGTCAATTCACATAAGCGGGTATTTTTTCCCGGGCTCCATTTGTGGCTACATACAACAGAAGTTTTTCTTTAACATTAAATTTATTTGTTGGACAGGCAGGTATCCCTTCAACCCAAGACTTGGGACACCCTCCCCCGCAAACAGGTAACATGACACAAGTATGGCAGTCATATGCTTCTTTTGCGACTTGATCGTAAAAGGATAAAAGGGGCCGCTCTCCGTCTATTGTGTTATCACTAAGATTTCCCTGAATATAGTTCGTACCTTTGTACCGGTCTACATAGGGTGTTTCGGTGCAATCGAACACATTTCCAAACGCATCGATCACTTCATTATTAGGCACAACAGATAAGCAAACAATTGGGGTAAGTTGAGGTAAGAGGGCAGGTAACGTGAAGCCGAGTTCAAGTAAATGTCGAAACCATTCAATTTCTTTATTCGCAAAAGCTTGTTTTTCTAATGACTGTAGATGAGCATCATTTCCCCATGAATGGACAGGTGCCGCGTAGAAATGCGAAATTTTCGTTTGCAACCTGTACTCCGCTAATAAATTAATTAAGGGAATAACACTTTCTTCATTATGTTTGTCTACATTACATCGAATGGAAATTGGACATTGCTCCCGGTCATAATCCGGATTATTTACAATAGATACGATATTCTTCAATATTTGGTTAAAGGTCGGTTTCCCTCGTTTTGTATAGCGCCGGTTATCATGGTATTCAGCAGTACCGTCCAATGTCACTTCGATAGACGTTACGCCTAAGTTTTTTGCTAGATCAAAATATATTTTTTCGCTTAAGTTTAGCCCATTAGTAACCATATTAGAAGCATACTGACACTGGTATTCTTCGGCTAAAGCAATTAATTTGGGGGCTAAATATTGAATTTGTGGATAACCCGTTAAGGGTTCACTACCAAACCAACTGATGCTTACCTGATTGAATTGCTTTTTCTCCAATTTACCCCTTAATCGAAGCAGAAGTTTGTCGGAATGTTCAGCATTTAGGTGACCTTTTTGATGGGTTTGTCCACAATAGCCACACCCTAATTGACAAACGGATGTCGGTTGGATGACATGATATAGATTTTTCACATTGGCGATAGCCTCGTGACTTCTCGCTAACATAGTTGCCAGCTCATCTTCTTGCTCAGGGACAATTATCTCAAGCTCTTTAAAAAAGTCAAATTCATCAGGTGTCAGACTTGACCAGTCCTCTCTTTGAATCTTTTCGCTTAACGCTTTTTTTAAAATAAAGGCTTTAGCCGTTCTCGTTGATAGAAGTACACTGGTACCTGATCTTTCTGTCTGATCGGTTTGTATAAGGTATTTTGATAGTTTAAATCTCATATAATGTCTAAATGAGTAAATTATGGATAACCTAGTGCACGAATTCTAATTTTTAATCAAAAAAAACTGACAGAAAAAGTTAATAAATACTGTTGATAATAAGTTTTACAATAGGCACAAAATCAACTAAATTTCAGACAAAGGCAGAACCTCTTATCAGAATTGGTTCTGCCTTTATCGAATCCTCCTTACGATGTTAGTAAGCCATCTCATCAGGTGGTTTACAGGGCGGTTGTGGTTTAGTCACAACAGGAGGGCAACTATCCCCCATTGAATAAAGACCCGCCTCATCTGCGAGTAATGCTTCAAAACCGCTTTCCATAGCATTCGCTCTTTCTTCTAAAGAGAGAGCAAGAAAATCTGAAAGACTGTAATCTCCTTCCATTGTCTAATAAATTATGGTTTAAACCAAAGTTATATAATTTTGTAATTATTTGGAAGAAGTTATAATAAATTTTAATGAGTCAACTAGATGGATTGGCTTTTCATTAGAAATGTATGTTATCTACGCACTAGTTAACTAATTCTACCCAATTGGATAGTACTAATAGATTTTTAATTTTAGGCGGTTATATTGTTTAAGTTTCGACTGATGGTTTTCTAGTCTGGCAACTAAAGTCATTTAGAAGCGCTTCCGATTGTTACGCTGTTGGTTACCTGGCCAGCTCCCTAGTGGGTCAACCACTACTTCGGCTGTACCCGAAAGTAACGGTAAACGGATCGTGGATTGATCGGGATTAGGCCGAATCAATTGGCGATACTGCTCCCTTCCTTCATCATCGAGTAAAACAATAGGTAGCCAATCATTAAAAATGACTTGATGTGTATGACCCCATCCATCTGCATCTGCTTTCTGGGCGAAGACTTCTACGGCTAAATCGGTAGGTTGTCGACTAATTCGACCTATATGAAAGTCAAACGTATACCGATGGGTCAAGTATGTCGCCAGATACTGCAAGGAGTCCGGTAACTGGCTAGCCAGGTATGTCGTGAAATGTTTGGACGTTACGGGCTTGCGGGCATACCGCTGATAATAGTACCCAATACTATTTAGCACACAAGAATCGCCCCAAACTTGGCCCAGACAAGTGAAGACCAGCCCAGCCCGGCAACGAGTAACATAGTCTTGGCCTCTTGCCATCGCAACTGTTGGCTCCCATTCGTGCAGTCTGGTCCGCTCAAACCTATAATCGTTCGCTAATTGTGTTAAGCGCCTGGAAAGGATAGAAAAACCATGCTGTTTTCCGACGGCCTGTAGGGCTAGATATTCGGGAATACTCTCGGTAAAAAAACTCCAACCTTGTTGGCGATTTTTAGGCATAAATTGCCACCATTGTCCCATCACCTCCCGAGCCACAATATAATCTATATAGCTAAATGCTTCTATATCCCGCTTTGCCAACCAACCCTGTTGCTCAGAGAGCCGAAGCAAGCCTGCTTGGGATTGGATGGCTAGTCTAAAAGACCCAGGAACTTCCTCAATCCGCAAGTGCGTATAGGGATAAGGCCCCATAACCTGCTCGCCCCAGCGTAAGGCCGCCAGACTACTTTGTAATAATTTTTCGGCCTGAAAAGGATGGTAGTAGTCAACTTCGACCGAGATCCACCGACCGTTCCGGCTATGATAACGAGCTTTTTTGGTCGCATAACCGCTAATTGACGAGGGAGGTATTGAACGGTTTATGGGTGGATCATATTGATACGTTAGGAAAGCTAGCATTCCGTACAAGACTATGTTGCTCAAAAGCAGAATCCCGTAGCGTCGGCTCCATCGGGAACGTATTCGATTCAACCAATTCGCATAGGTCAACGGTAATCCGCTAGACCAGCCCAAGCTGGCTAAGCCCAGAAATAAAATGGCCAGTAAGGTCCACTGAGCACTGAATAAAAATCTAAGCCAGCCCCATCGCCCGTAACCTGTTAAATCGGAGTACAAATTTGAGCCGGGTAAAACGGCAAAGAGAAGCCTATTAGGTATACTTCCACTTTGTTCACCATATAGAAGCACAATCAGCGTTCCAACCGAAACGGCGTGAGCCCAAAAACGCTGATCAATCCAGGACGTAAATAGCACCGTTAACGCAATCAATTGTATTTGTCGTCCCCAAGCATCGACTAAAAAGTCTTGGCCGTAAAGCGATATCTCAATTGCCCCAAGAGGCAACGGACTTGTTAACTGAATAAGCAGACATGTTAATCCCATTAATCCAACTAACCAAGCCGCTAGGCCGGCCAAGGCCAGCCACTTGGCTAGCAAGCGAACCCAATTTGGTTGGGGTACCGCGTCATAGAGCAAACCCAGGCCTACTAGACGTTCCCGTTGGATCCATTCACCAGTAAACAGCATTAGAAACAAACTCATTAGTACGCCCAATGGCTGGCGCAGAGCAGTCATAGTGGCTGTCGTTGGTAGGGAAACAAATTCCGGATTAGGTTGAAGTATATACCCAAGCAGTAGGGTCAGGAGGATAATAATAACACTCATGACCCAGATTAAAGGCTGATGGCTTAGTTCTCTGATTTCATACAAAGTTAATCGTCCTACAAGGCTCGACCGGCCAAGTCGCTCACTGAGTCTCTTTAAGTGGGTGAACGGATATAGTTGAAATAAGTTTACCTTATAGAAATGGCTTGCGATACGACTCGTTGCTGTGTGCTTTGAGCCAGAAGAATGGATTGATTCATTTAAAGTGAATACATTATCAGCTCTGTGAAGTAAGGCTAGTGAAATGGCGAGCCATAGTAGCCGGTTCATATACCAACCGTCTGGCCATACCAGCAATTCCGTTGCCTGTTCAAGTGTCGGCATAGAGAGCAGGGCACTTTGTATATACGCGGATCCAAAGGGGTCGAATATTGCCAAAAGATTGTCGGTCGCAAGTATATTGGGTTTTGTGATGCTTGCAATTAAAATCAATAGACTGAGGCTTAGCGTTAAGTAAGCACCCGCTTGGCTTCGCAATAGCACTGTCAACGAAAAAGCTACGCTGAACAAAGTAAAAATGTGACCTGTTGTCAGGAACAAATAGCCGTCCAGTAATGCTAAATAAGGAGCTGGGCCTAATTCAGTAGCAGAAATTAATGGTAATAAGCTGAAACCTACTGGGTAGCCTAAGGCCAGCATCAGTACAAAAGCAAGCGTCCCTGAAAACCTGCCCATTAAAAATGAAGAAGCACTTATTGGTAAGGAATACAGATACGAAGCCGTTCTTTGTTCCCAATCTTTAGATACCGAGGTTCCTGCCAATAGAGCCGTGATAGCCGTTAAGATGATGCCTAGTGAGGATAATACTTGGTAGGCGTGAGCAGCCGAGTAGGCTGGTAGGACCACTATTGAACGAGTAAAACCAAGCTGATAACCGGAATAAAGTCCCTCCCCCACTATTAGCAGAGCTAGCAAAAGGGATAAAGGTCGTTTTAGGTGGTAAATGAACTCGTAGCGGGCAATTATTAATGTGTCAGGCATTCGCTAAAAAAGCACGTTGGTTTGTCAAGGTAGCGAAATAAACATCCTCTAATGTAGGATCCTTGACCCGGCTACTTGGAAAAGGGCCTTCGCCTAGGAGCGTTATCTGTAATTGACCGCTTACATACTGGTGAGAGATGATTGGGAGTTCCTGCTGGTATCGATCTAGCTCTGAGCGGAGGATCGTTTTTTCCCAAATTCGATTCCTGTAACTATCCTTCAACTGGCGGGGGCTACCTGTCGCTAAAATTTGGCCTTTACCTAATATAGTTAAGTGCTTACACAAAGTACTCACATCCTCAACTAAATGCGTCGACAGTATGACGATTGCCTTTTCGCCGGTTTCTGCCAACAGATCATACAAGCGGTTGCGTTCCGCCGGGTCAAGTCCCGCCGTGGGTTCATCCACAATTACGACTTGTGGCTGGGCTATTAGGGCCTGAGCAATCCCAAATCGTTGCCGCATCCCTCCGGAGAAACTACCCATTGAACGTTGGCGCACATCCCACAAATTCACGCGTTGTAACATATTATCGACCAAGTCCATTCTTTCCGACCGGTCTTTAATTCCTTTCAAATCGGCAATTTGCGCTAATAATTGGTGAGCTGTAGCGGTTGGATAAACGCCAAACTCCTGTGGCAAATATCCTAGCGTTTGCCGAAATCGAATGGGGTCCTTATGGATATTAAAGTCATTAAAAATGACGGTTCCGCTTGTTGGTTCTTGTAAAGTAGCCAGTATACGCATGAGCGACGATTTTCCTGCTCCATTCTGCCCTAAAAGGCCATATAGCCCTTTTCCAATAGATAAATTCACCTCTGTAAGTGCATGAATTTCTGTCGAGTATTTAAGAGTTAAGTTATTAATTGTTAATTGCATTTTGGAATAAGTAAATACAATGAATAAACATTAACAATTACCTATAAAAAGCAAGCGCTTCATGTTTAACATAATGATATCCGGCCTGAAAAGGTAGACCGTCGAATCGGGATTGTACGAATTAACTAGTTTTAACAGCAGAAAGCGTCATCTACTATGAGACAATCTTCTTAAGTTTGAATTTTAGTAAGTTAAGATTTTTACCGCGTTACCGACAAAATTTAATTGTCTTTATTTATCATCATCTCAGTTTCAGGTTTTTTGTGAACCGTAACAGGAAGTGAGTATGGTACAAAGTAGCTTCTCTTATTTAGTACGTCTGCTTAAGCCAGAGCAACTATAATCGGATCAACTATCTTAATATGAACGGTAACTTTGATAGCGTTCATTCGATGGCAGCTATTACATCAGTATCAGTACTAATTTTATCTCTTTTGGTAATCGTCGTGACAGCGTACTGGTTGCTGGATTTCAGATTACGTTCGACGAGTCTTCTCAAGCGTATTGATTGATAAACTGTCGTATTAGCATAACGCCAAGACTGATCAGGATAAGCCGTTAGGTCCATCCTGATCAGTCTGGTCGATTACGCTTCCTGAAGCTCCGGCTT
Organism: Spirosoma endophyticum; assembly: GCF_900112365.1. GTDB lineage: Bacteria > Bacteroidota > Bacteroidia > Cytophagales > Spirosomataceae > Spirosoma > Spirosoma endophyticum. The sequence goes on from NZ_FOLQ01000015.1 coordinate 124,778, forward strand.
CTTGTCCAAATACGTAACCGCTGCGCTTTTAACAATGAGTTTTGCTGTTGCTTTCCCTTCACCATCCAGGTAAGCATCAGCTACTGGTCGGCCCTCGACCAACACATGGCGGCCTTTGGTTAGATACGGTAATTGTTCCGTCCCCTTTACCTGCACCTCTACCCACTTGACACGCTCTACCTTTTCCTGATTCGTAGGATTGGTATACGATTCATCTACTGCCACAGAAACAGACGTAAATGGATTTTCAGACTCTACGAGTTTAGCATTACCGATGTATCCCGTAAATGAATAACGATTTAAATTATACATAATTTTACTTATTTAGTGGTTAATAATAACTGCTTTAACTTGATTAAAGATACAAGTTATTTACCTGACAAACAATGTGTTAACACAATAACACATTCTAAATACTCCCTCCCCTTCCCCTTTATCCCAACGACTGCAAGGAGTTATTTTAACTATTTTTTAAATTTTAAAATAAAATTGTGTAGTATAAAACACAGTTTTTGCCTGTAAAAAGTCTCTAATTATACTTCTACCTAGTCCTTTAGACAGGGCAAATGTTAGCCTGGGGACGCGCACTTTCCACACACTCACAATTAGGTTACCTTCAGTCCATTTGGTATTGCAGACAGGAATGATGTGAAGAAATATTTACGCCCCGTCTTGATTGTCATACCAGTAAAAAACCACCCTAGATGTAACCAGGGTGGTTTTATATTAATGGGCCGTTCTAAAAGTCTGGTCAGCTTCAGGTGTCAAAAATTTTTGATACCTGCGCAGTAAGTTAGGCTGCCAAGAAATCGACCAGGCATTCCTCGAGTGGCTCTGATGTAGTGGCAATCCACCTTTGACGGTCCTGGTACTGTGTTGAATAAATTTGAACAATAACGAGATCCTCGGCCGTCGCCGGCATAAAGACAAGCATAAATCCGCGATTATCATCGAAAGGATCCATAAACCTAAACTCACCAGATAATTCCTTGGCTCGAATCGTCATTTCTTTGTAAATATGACTATAACAGACGATCAGTCGACTATGTCTGCGGTCGAATGTAATTAGGGGCGAGTAAGGCTTTTTGGGGAGGTTGGCGTTTGACTGGGGCTGCCACAACCGGCCATTATAAGAGATGTAAGCAACGGGGCGTCCCTGCGCGTTGGTTACCTGGCCTCCGCACCAGTTGCTCCCCCCTAATTGATATTTCTTGATATACTCCAGACAGATCCGGCGGGCCTCCAGTACAGAACGAGCTGCTTTTTTGTAGCACCGGGTAGACGGCAACGGTTTAGTTGGTGACTGGCCCAGATCCGGATTACCCCGATTACTCAGGGACACGTTAAATTTTGGTTTGACCGTTACGGGTTTTAGTTGATCTGACCTACTTGTTTGTTGTTGAGTAACCAGACTAATTGAATGGGGTTGAGGATTCATAAATTTGGTCGATTTGGGTGAAAATTAAATGAGCTTAGGGTTCACTAATGAATACATGGGGAGCGCTCCCGACTATCCAGCTTCCATTCGTAGCGGGCTGAAGCTTTACATTGATTCCCATTCATTACTAAGCGGAGAAGGCCCAGGCTGAACAGTAGTCTTCCCGTGTTCAACTAGCGTAAAACCGTATAGACGTTTCAACGAAGATTTTTATTAACTCGCCAAGATCATCACGAACGTCCTCAGGCACCTGGGAAAGTACGATGTGCAGATACCGCTGTAGGGCTTTTTCGGCTAGCACCCGCTGGTTAGCAGTGTTCAGTAGTTGACTTGAGGGCTCCTCTGTCAGGCTGTCCTCTAAACTATGTTCTTTAACAGCAGCTGCCTGCGCCCAAGCTACTTCCATTTTTTCCTGAAATGTCCGCAATTCCTCCCGAAACGGGGCAAATCGTTGCCCTACTTCCTGGCTACAGAGCTCACTCAAGTCGAACGTCGGATGAGTAAGCCATTTTTGTTTTAATGTTTCTACCTCCTGTAGCGTAGCGACGGGGTTTGTTTCCATGGGAATATGAATAAAAATGCGTTTTGTATTTTCAAATATAAGTATTTAAATTTTAATATTTGAAAATACAAAATTATAGTTATCCAGGACTTGGCTAAATTTATTAGTCAGTAACCGGATGACTTATCCGATCATCAATGCTTCTTTTATTCAGATTCAAAGCCTGTACTACAGGCTTTGAATACTACCAACACAAACAAAAATTTCTTCTTACATACGTAGATAAAACCTGGTCTGGCGTGACCCGGTCTGTTTTTCAATTAGCGGGATAACCATGTCATCGTAGATACCTAGAAATTCGGTTTCTTTCTCAATAATGACCGACCCCATAGCATATCGCCTGAACCGGAGATTAAATAAATCCTTACCTGGATGATAGCTAAAATCAACGGTGTCCAATAAAGCGCCCGATCCCATTTTCCAGGTAAGGTTAAACCGGTCGTTATCAAATTGAACTTGATGCGCACCCATCATTACAAAGCCCATACTGCCAATCAAATCATGCATGAATTTGACTTCCGAACACATTTCGGTTAAGGGCTGTGTTTGACGGGCCTCAGCATCAGCTACCAACGTTTCAGCCAAACGCTGAATTATAGTTTCTGTGAACGGATCGAGCGCATTCATCGTCAAGGAATTTTAAGCTTTATAAGACCGGTGTTTAAACAACTGGCTTTATGAATTCAGGGTAGTCTTTACCAGCTGATCGCCAGGGTGTGCAGCAAAGTATCTGTTTCCCCTTTCGCCCAACCCAGTGCCAGCGCGTGGCGCACCATGACACCAGGGGATCATCGAAAGGTCCAGATTCGATCAGTCTTCGGTAAGCATCAGCGGGTTTCATGGAAAAACGATTTTGGGTTGTCAGTCAGCCCTTCTGGCCTTCCTTTACTAACTTAAAGATCGACATTCTGAATCCACAAAACAAGACAACCTGCTTATTTACAAGAGATTACAAAAATTTCTTCCCCCTTAATCCCGTGTAGAATTAGTGTAGTCCAGTTCTGTGTTGTGTGGTACGCAGCGACTAGCTAAACAGCCAGTCCAATAGCTCGGTAAACGTTAGTTCAGTTTTAGCGGCTGGGTGCGAAACTCGTGCAGGTTCAGAAACACCCCCCGGTGTTCAGTCATGCCATTTCTTAACAGCGACCACAGCAGGGAACTACCAATATTAGCTAAGGTCGGATTAATAAATAACTCCTGTTTGGATAAGGCTTCAGCCAGCGAACAGGATGGCGTATCGTCCGAGGTATCTGCCTGATCCAGCAGGGTTTTAAACTCATCTGTTACAAAGGGTAACTGTTCTACTGTGCGATACTTTTTTGAGGTTGGTTGTGGCAGTTTCCCCACGGTTGACAGAATTACCTGCCCGGTATGTCTGCCGTTGCCGAAATCCATCCAGTAGTAAGGCCGATCCTGATGGTGTTCCCGTTTTGCAATAATTTGACGTAAAATATTGGCTACCTCCATTCTGGATGATACCGTGTCCACGCAACTGATGAATACGTTAGCGGATGCTAGTTGGTTATACTCCTTTCGAAGACTAGTAATGCAGTAGGGTTCCGGTACGGCTTTCCAGTTCGTTCCGAAAAAGCGGTTGGTGCGATTCACTAAAGCTACTGCTTTATTACAGCCTAGTTCAACCTCCGCAAATAACTGACGACCTAAGTTAGCTTCACTCACTGTATCACCGTCCCAAAGATTTACCTGAAAACCTGGATGCTCTAACTTCTTGAGGGCATAATTCATTTTAGCCAGAGCCATCAGCATTTGGGAGCCTGTCCCGCCCGCGCCCAGTAGATTTACAGTTACCGGGTTGGTTGGATTAATTAAATATCCGGCGGTGAAATGCATTAGTGGTTTTTCAGTTTCCATAGCTACAATAGCTGTTGAATGGTTAATGAACTTTTGTTTAATACCTCCGTTGGAAACATGTTACCCGTATCAATCAGTGATTGCCAAAGCTGGATAATATTGCCTTTTACGGGCTGGTGCTGGTCATTCAAGTGAGAAAAATAACTATTGAAAAAAGCAGTCTCCCAAGCCACTATAAATTCCTCCAAGGAACTTGATCCGCTTATTCCTACCTGTACAGTACCCATACATACATTTCCTGATTTAGCGGTATTAAAAAAAGGAGCGTGATAAAGCGGGGTTTTTATATCAGGTTTTCGGTCTTCTGACAAGGCGAAAAGTTGTAGTCCGCACTTCGAGGCTTTCCAGACTAGGGCCGGTACCTGGGCTTTGCCGCATAGAATAGTCAGGGAGTCTTTAAAAAAGAGTGATTGCTCCTGCGCGGGTGTGTACCATAATACAATACCGGATTGCGTATTCAAGCTAAGAACATTAGTCGGTAATAACCCTTTTGGCATCAGATACGCCTGTTGTTTTTTCTCTTTAGTGAGTAGTGCTTTCGACAGCATACTAAGCTCGTTTTCGGCCAACGGATGGGCATTGATGGGCTTCCCCGTTTTCTTTTCTATATCAAAAGCTTCTAGGTAAAACGAACGTGTTTCCGACTCCGAGCGGTAAAGCAACAAGGCTTTAAAGGGATAGTAGCCCAGTCCAAACTGTTCAGTTATATTTTGCATCCGAGCTTAGTTTATGTTGGCTTGAAATCAAGTTGCCTACGGTAGTAAAGAAGGTTTCTTCAAATTCCAGATTTAACGTTTGAACGGGTTGTGGCTGGTCGAACCGCTGTACTGCTTGGGGTAATTCAACGTAGCCACCTCCGTTAAAATCAGCATCGAGCGACTGCACGAGATCATCGTAAATACCATCGTCAAAATCCCAGATGAACGAAATAAACTGATCGGGATGAATCCGGTATTCCTCGTCAGGAGTCATCAGACCAATGTGGTAACTATCCCAGATTGAACGGTTTGGAAACCGGGTGTACAAATCGAGAAATGCGCTGGCAACGGCTTTAAATTCAGCTTCGGCTTCTGACTCAGGTTGGAAGGCAGAAAAACGCCTGTGGAAGCTTTTTAAGTGAGTGGTCTGGTTGATTCGGTTGCGAATTATCCGGCTCCACCGACGAGACTGCTTCACTATTTTCTTAAAGGCGGTGTATTCTTTACGCTCCTCCCGGCCAGTCCACTCAGCACGACTTTCCAGCATCATGTCGCATTGATAAAACACATAAGAACTCTGGTCCGATAGAAACGGCAAGCCGCTAACGTGCATCAGGTACGCGTAAATAGATTCAAGCAAGTGCGTCAACGGTTTATTATTACCCGACTTTTGAAGCTGCCAAAGGGGTTTAACCGGAACGAAATACGAATAGTAATCGGTATCGTACTGCTGGACGGTCGCTAAGGTCGCTTTAGATGTCTCGTCAGCTAGTATCAATACGTGTACGTCCTCCTGGGTGGCTTTCAGTTTATCCGCTACGAGTTGATAACTGTGCTGAATATTAAACGGGTAGTCATGCGCCCATTCCAGTTGATGTACGTTAAGGCCAAGATTGTAGAGGTCCGACAGGTGAGAAACCGATTTAAAAAAATCGGCTTCTATTCCCTGCTGGTCTTCAAGTTCTTCGGTTAGGGGATAAATGGGGTCAAAGCAATGATATAAAAAACCATCGGCAGTAGGCTGAGGGGCGCACACCGTAGTTGTCCCGTTATCGCCTGTCTTGCGTCGGGCATCTGATCGAGCGTGTTCATGTAGTCGATTAGATTTCGGGCGAGCAACCATTTTGGTTCATTGAGTTTAATGGACGGTATCTTTCGAGCGGATTTTCCCATCACGTTCCTAGCCTTTGGTTCCCATGACTGATTCAAACTTGTACTGAATCGCATCATCCCTGATGTCAGCGGGACTAATTTTAGCCGTTGTCAGAATGGCGTACAGGTTAGAATAATGGTTTAAAACCGCCTGTGGACTAAGTGCGGGGTCGGGGTCAGACAATTCGACAGTCTGCCCTTTATCTTCCATCAGAAAGACTCGTTTGAGTTGGGTTGCCAGTAACATAAGCTATTAGTTTAAGCGGTCACAGATTCAATTGTAGCGTTTGTAGACGTATCAACGCCAGACGTATTTTCCACGAGAACGGGCTGGCTGGCTAACGGCAAAGGTATTGCATCGAACAATCCCGGTTGTGAGAAATTCGCCAGTAGCTCGGCCCGTTTTTTGCGAATGATTTCGGCCTGATCGGGGTGCTGTTCAGGGTCAGGCGTTTTGGCATAAGCTTCCCGGTATTTTTTCTCCTTTTCCAGTTCGTCCACCCGTTTCATAGCCGCGTCGTAGGCTTTTTTCAGTTCCTCTTTCGCTTTTTTCCTGCTGGTTTCTTCAAGTTTTTCCTTTGCCGATTGCTGTTGGGTTTTTTCCAAACTCTTTTGAAAGGCTTCCAGATTGACCATTAATCCTGATGCCTGTTGCATCGGTTTTTCAATAATGTTGAAGAATTCAGCATCCAGTTCAGTGGGGGTGCCTGTTAGATTAAGTGGAGCAATCTGTTTACGGGCTTCATCTCCGCATTGGTCATTGACTAAAAGTAGGGTTACGCGTTGTCCGTTTGGCGTATTGGTGATAACTAGCTTTAAATCACCCGTAAGATTCAGTGCCGCAAGTCGTTGAAAAAAATCCATAGAATTACTAATTGAAAGTAAATGACGATTACTACCGATACGAACCAACAAGTTTATTTCTGAAACGGGTCATGGGCCGGATGCGTAGAAATGATACGGGTCGCCCGTATGTTCACAAATGGTTTACCCTCCACATTGACTTTCTTCGTGTTCCAGCCAGCGAGTTCAAATTTTTGTCCGTCAATCAGAATCTGACCTATAAAATCGGGGCTATTGGGCTTATTTTTGCGGGTGCTTGGGTGTAAAACTCCGTATAATTCTTTTAGCTCTGCCATGACTATATTATAGTTAACTCGCTGATTATCTACACTATAAATATACAAAATATTCATTTAACCCTCCCCTATTCACCCCCTTTTGTTACCCTGATTGGGCCACCCTTTTCCCCTTCGTCCCTTTGTGATGTGCATTCTATTGATAAGTAAGTGGAGTGTTTTGTGTAGTGGAAATATTGAAAAGAGGCTTTCCTTAGCCCCTCTTCAACTTATAGCTGACGAAACGAACCATTCGCCAGCCGCTGAAACGGACAGTATGCGTCACCATTCAGTAGACAGATACTGGCTACTAGCGAGTTACGGGGATTCTCCTGATCGTATATCTGGTGAATCAGCATACCCAGATAGTCTACTCTGAATGAAGCCATTATCGGAATTAAATGGCCGTAACTGCTCAATGCTAAGCGAATGATCTCTTCCCGTTTAGATCGCTGCTCGTCTACCTGACGTAGTTCACCGGTATAAGCAGGTTTATAGGTACCTGTATTGCGTAGTATCCGCGATGTAGCGCTCATTATATTGTAAAGTTTACGGGTAGTTACTCTCCGTATCGAGGGTTGAGGTACTCATCAACCCAACTAACGTAATGCTATATACGTCGTATGTAAATTGCAAAATTCAGCCGCAATCAGGCTAAAATCTGTCTTGGGTCAGATTTCTTTACGGGTCGATAAGAACGTTTAATGTCAGCGATCAAACAACTTGGATCAAATCGGTTTTCTCCGGCCACAAGCGTATAACCATAAGAAAACGTATCAGTCGCCAACTGGAGACGTAAGCCTTCGTCCGTTAGATTGACGTCATGTTGTAGCGTCTGACTGGGAAAATCACTAATGGATAAGGCATGTAGCGAGTCGATGAGCTGAGCAAAGAAATGGTCGAAATCGCCGGTTTTTTCGTTAAACGCATCAATCAACTGCGTGTTGGTAAGGAGTTGTTCGTAAACCTTCATAACCGGCGTTTCTTCACTCCAATCGAAAATGAAAAGTATAGACCCATCAGCAAAGAAAAATTTTACGGGCTCATAATACTCTCCGCTGTGGTCCAGTACGGTATTATCTACGTAGTTCACTGGCTTCCCGCTTAAATAAGCGGTAATCTGTTCATTGGTCATGCCGGCAACCTGCTGAACAAACCGGGAAGCCTGACAGTTGTTGTCCGTTCTACCAGACACCTGACTACTTGGTGGATGTGTCATATCATCGTTAGATTCTATTTCAAGATAACCTTTAAATAACCCTTTTCCAACCCTAATTGCCTGTTAATTAGAATTTTGAGATTCTCCTCTCCCCTTGCTCGTTCTAGTAATGTGTTGTGTTTTTGTTAGGTCGGCTATTTAGCTACCCGTTAACGGATTTAGCCTGTCTGCTTTAGAATTTCATCCCAACGCAGTAATAATCCCTGCGCATACAGTTTAGGATCTAGCCCGAAACTATCCAGGCTCCAAAAGTCATTGCACTCGATAAGTAAGGTTCTATCGATTTGATCCAGGCCAATATCAATACTGAAGGCAATGGGTTGTGCAGTAAATCCGCGGATCGTTTGGTGAATAATCTCGCAGTTTGGGAAAAGGCATAAATTACCCTTATAGTGTTTTAAACTAACCAGTTTTCCTTCGATCACAAATGCTCGATATTCGGACGTAAACTCCACATTTTGTGATAGTAAGACCGGGGTGCTTAATGGGATTTCATCAGGAAGGGCGGTCAAGTCGGAACGCTGTTCAACTGAGCGGGCTTCAAACAGTTTATGCAGCGTCGGTTTTATAAAATAAGGGTAATACGTTCGTTCTAAGGCCCGATCCAGGGTTGTGTTTTGGATAGCTCTTCCTGTAAAATAATAAAGCTCTTCAGGTAAGGTTATTGACCTTGGAATGGGTATGCTCATTGCCGTAAGCCAGTACCTTACATCATCGGCAAACCCGACAACCACCACATTTTGCTGTAAAGGTACCTGGTCGATGGTTTCATAGAACTTTGTTTGTATGCCTATCTGTTTAAAGCCTAGCAACGCGTCGACGCCTGGCTTATCAACAGGAAACTGATTCAAGGCCTGAATATAAACGGTTCTGTTCATGGGTTGAGTTGAGTTAAGTGTAGTCGATACATCAGGTAGCTTTCAAGCTACCTGGTGTATTTGCTGTTGTATACTCTTTTTAGCCTGCCTGAACCGCTACCGGCTCTGGCTCGGCAATAGACTGTCCGGTTATATAATTTGCTGCTTTCTGAGCCTGACCAGCGGCGCGTACGATCAGCGTCTTGTCATTTTTCAAAGCACCTAACCAGCTTTGTAAATATGAGATCCCATTCGTAAGAAGTCGCTTATCAGTAATGTCAATGCCGCTTTGGGCAGAAAGAAAACAAGCGCCAATCTCAGCCGTTAATTCCTCCTTGGCGTATTTCTCACCTCCGAAACCGTCCGTATTAACTACTTCCTCCCGATTCATACGGTCACAATGACCCGTCGAATGGATGAGTTCATGGTATAGCGTCCAGAAATAGGCCTCAGGACAGTCAAAAGCGGGCAAGGTAGGCATGTTTACCATATCATATAAAGAACTGTAAAAAGCGCGCTTAGGGTTATTAAATACCAGCTTTGGGCCATTTTTATAACCATCATAAACTGCTTCACATCTCTCAATAAGTTGTTGCTGGGTTGATTCCTGAACGGGAAGTAGTTCCGGCAATTCAATATCAATGCCTTCAACGTCTGATACGTGGAAAACATAGTAAGGTTTTAATAAGGGGACACCGACAGTTTTGGTCTTCGTTTCTCCCTTCCGGTTCGTTATCTCCTTTTCTTTTTCGATTACATTCCAGTAAACAACCGGTATGCCTTTGGCCCCTTTGCGGATGTTGCCCCCTAGTTGAGCTGCCTGCTTAAAGGTAATAAAGTAAGGACGTTCCACCGAGCGGCAACCTAAAAGCACGCTGTTGATCCCTGTATAGGGTTGTTTTGTCAGGTAATTACGGGCTACTTCGGCTTTACCGTCCAGCAGTACCCCCCACCGCTTCCGCCAAGGAAGTTTTCCTTTTTCCAGTTCGGCAATAATCTGATTCGTGATTACCTGATAAATGTCGGCTTTCGGTTGCTGGGGAAATTTAGTCGTCTTGTTCATTGTACTACCCGAATTTACAGGTCGGTGCCGCCCTCGTATCAACTATATAAAGATACGAAAAACAGCCCCCATCTTAAAGCCAATTATCTGTAATACAGTAAGTTAACAAAACGTGTTTCCCCTTTATCCCAAAATAAAAATAGTGTTGTAAGCGTGTAGTGTAGTAGACAATATGCCTCGATATAAATCAGCCGGCACAGGTCATTAACCAGACTGGCTGGCAATCCTGAGTTCAGGATTGCCAGCGCATCGGAGAATCGGCGTCCTGATTATAAAGCGGAGTTCATAGACGTATTGAGAAAGCCTTCTTTTTCAACCCAGGCTATTACCCATCCTCGTGCCTGGTTACGTAGTGAATCATCAATACTCGGGTAATCATGTAACGCTTCGATGGTCAACCCTTCCAGATTAAACGGCTTGCTGCGGTCATCGCCAAATAAATCCACGATAACAGGCTTCAGCTCCCGCAGGATCTGGCTAACTACTGTTTCGTCCAGGGCAGGCAATGGTGGAAACAGTTTATCCCAGCGCTGAGGTGTAATTCCGGATAGAATAAACTCACGGTCCTGGGGAGACAGCGTTGGAAAAGCCTCCTGAATGACAACTCCGCTACGCATACGGTCATAACTTTCCTGAAACGATTCCAGCCTAAGGGGTAGTTCATGCCGGTAGCGATTACCGTCTAGCAGACAAATCCGTTCATACCATACGCCACGTTCAGTCGGGCCAAAAGCTTCGCCATTCTGATTATAAATCATAGCTGATCGTTGATTAAAAAGGGGAGAACTATTGGAGTAGCAACAACCTAAAAATGATCAATTGATAAATAGAAGCCGCAGCAGGACTAGTATACCCATGCACAGGCTGATCGAAAAAAGTATATCCATCAGGGTTCGGGTAAATCGGGAGTAATGACCTCGACTTTGAATGAGATACATCAACAATAAACTCGTTAGGGCTATGACAAGTAACGTTGTGGTCGTATTGATGCCGTTCAACTCCTGTGCCGTTTATAATAACACGATTTGTTAGTGTGCTTGGCTAATGGCTCAAATGTATGACAAAGCCTAAACGTGTCAAAAATTTTTGACATCATCCGTTGCTTCATCTGTCTTTTGAGTTAATGACTGCTCGCCGTTACGACGGCGTAAATGTAAGATACAGGATTACTCAAGTGGTTTACGGGGCAAGGCTGTAGGCGGTTGAGTATCGTTCTGATCTACCCCATACGTTAAGTCGGTTATAATTTGAACGATCTCGCCAATAACAGCCAGTATAACGGCGAACACAATGACGTACCGATGCCAGTTAGCCAGTGCAATCATCAGAATAGTAAGACTAATAGCCACCTTCCAGCGTCTGCGCAGCATAAAGTAAACAGGGGGAAAGATAATGGCTAAAATGAGCCTCAACCCATAAAATAGCCAACGAGAAGGCGGTATTTTTTTCATACAATCGTTAGGGTTAATGAAGATAAACAATTAGATCGTTCTAGTAATAACAGGCAGACTTGTATAGGGTGAGATAGCCAATCATTGCCCCTTTCCCCGTTAAGGCAAGGTTTTATGAATGACGTAGCCCTGTCCATATTCCGCCTGAATTTTCTTGATTTCTTCCTCAAGCTGACTGTTTCTGACCCGGTTAGGCAATTGCCAGCCGCTACAATCGCCCGTTGCCAAAAAGAAGCGGGAATGGGTTTTTCCTGTTAAAACCTGGAGTACTGTATCAGCCTGCCACATGCCTTTTTGCCGGTTAACTATAGTCTAAAGATACGTATAAAACGGACCCTTTTAATGTATAACATACAGAAGAACAGCATCTTAATTCTAGCCCTTTCCCCTTTTGTCCCCCGCGTAAGCGGTCTAAACGTGAATGGGTGTAGTTGTGTGTAATGTAGTCAGGTTTGGGAGCCGTCTTTTGGAATAAGGTTGAGTGGCGGTTAGCGACCGAAGGAAGCTGAACCGTAGCTCGGCCCGTGTAATGAGGTGTTGTGAAGCAGACGCTTGAATCGGGGCTATGATCTCTCTGATCATAGCCCCGTTCGCTTATTCTGTGCTGGCCGTCAATTCGGGTGCTGGCAAGGGGGGCTTACTGCTGAACGTTTTATAAACCTGTTTAGCTAACCAGACTAACAAACGATATCCATACCAGAACCCGATAGCTGTTAGCACCAGGATGATAGCCGTCGTAAAGGCGACCGTATGCGCCAGCGGTGAAAGAATGTACTTTCCAATTTTTGTAAATACGTGCATTATCAGGACGTATACGGCAAGCAGTGTCTCAAGCATTGTGTTTAGCGTTAAAGGGTGAGAACCGGGTCAGTTTAGGTTATGAGCTGACCTGGTTGATTAGAAGAAATAGGTAGCGCCTAGGCCCAGCCCAAACTGGTTATGGATGTTGGCAGAAATCATAACATGATTGAGTTGATACCCAGTGGATACCCCTAAACCAAAAGTGGGCGTTTTATGCGTTACCGCTTCGTAGCCGGTCGGCGTCGATGCATAAGCCGGACTTGATACCATCGTTACCGACAAATAGCCGCCTACGCTTACCTGACGGCTTGTAATCAAGCCTCCACCCCCATAGAAAAGTACGTCGTTAACGGGGGTAAAGCTGCTGGTTTTATTGGCGTATAAGCCAACTCCTGCTGTGAAGTAGGCCGCACGCTGGCGAACCATAGCACCGGCCAGTAAACTCCCGTTCAGATAATACGTAAGACCAACCCCAATAGTACCCGCTTTTTTTGCCGTTCGAGTGCTGTCGTCTTGTAACGCTTGGGTGATCAGATTTTTCAATGAAAGGTTGGGGCCTGTCGATTGAAACGGGGTAGACGTCGTAGGGGTGGTGCTGGCTTTGGGCGTACTGGATGCTGCGGTCGTCGAACTGGTTTTGGTGACGACGGGGGCGGTAGTGGACACCGCTTTCGTGCTCGATGCCGGTTTACCAGTAAGGGCGGTAACGGCTTTTGGCGTGGTGGACGTGGGAGTTTGCCCAAACGAGGTTGACAGGGTGAGCATCAGCAGGGCAGATGCAAGGGTTGAGATGGTTTTCATTGGCTATTTTTTTTGTTTGTTTATCTACTTAAAAATAACACATAAACAGCTATATAACAACCTGAAAATCAATAGTATAACTACTATAGTAAGACCCTTCCCCCCTTTATCCCGGTGCGTTTAGCACCTCATAAATAAAGTATTCCTATCAATAAAATAGTGTTGTGTTCGGTGGTTAGGGAAGTGCTTGCCAGTCATAATTGGGTGCGTTTGCCGTTTCGTACGGCTGGTACTGTCGTGAAAGTCAAGTTTTGAAGTAGGATTTTTTTCATATCTTTGGACTACAAGTAGGACAACTCGGCTTCCGCTGGTTGATC
>NZ_FOLQ01000066.1 GCF_900112365.1 Spirosoma endophyticum
TTTTTGAACCCTAAGGCCGTCTCGTCTTATTTGAGCAGTTTATTCGATTAGATAAGCCAAGTGACGAATTATGTACTTTTCTGCAGAACTACCCAACGGTAGGTGCAATACCAGTAGTAATATTTGTGGTGGTAATTGGAACAACAAGCCTGGTAGGCATGGGCCTCTTCTCTCACCCTACGCAGGAGTTCGTCCGTCTGCTTAAGTTCTTTGAGCTGGCCCACGCTAAGCTGTTCCATCAAGGACCGGTTCAATAGTTCGTCCCGGTAACTCTTGATATGCTGGACCACATCGGCGTGGATAACCTGTCGTTCAATGGAGTATTTGTGCTTGAAAAAGAAGGAGAGTAAGATAGCGGGCTTGTCGTAATTGACTAATTTGAGATTTTTCAGGGGTTTACCGGGCCGGTGATATGCCTGGTATTGCTTCAGGTGGCGGATATACCCCAACTGTGTTAGGTACCTCTTATAAGGATTTAAACGAGTTTTGGACAAAGGCACCGGCACCAGATCGGGCAACGTTGACGACGAAACTAGCTGGAGGAATCTGGCCATTGCAGAAAGCCTATGATACATCGGCTAGTGCAGAAATGCGCCGAACGAATGACGCCCGGCGTGATAATAATCAACTGAAAATGTTTTGATTAAAACATGATTTTTGAAAAACTATGGAAAACAATGAAAACCCAAAGTCCTTAAAAAAAATTGATTTGATTAATGAATATCCCCATCTGAAAGATTTTATACCATTACTGGATAAACTGAATGCTGAAAGTCCCAGAGGAGTTGCCTTACTTTCATGTAGTTATATTGATGAGCTGCTTAAAAACGCGATTTTAGCGTTTTTAATAGATTCAGAAGAGAGCAAAAAACTACTTGAAGGGTTTAATGCACCTCTTGGCACATTCTCTTCGAGAATAGCAATGGCTTATTCACTTGGATTGACAACAGAAAAAGAGCATAAAGAAATATTAAATTTAAAAAAGATTCGTAATGCTTGTGCCCACGATTTCAAACTATCTTTTGATGATCAAAAAATAAAAGACCTATGCAATAATCTAGAATATAGTATTAAATCTTCAGGCTTAGAAAATGTAATGACTAGTGCTAATCAACTTACAAGTTCCGCCGTTATGGTGATTCTGAATTTAGTTAACAGAGCACACTATGTTGGTAAAAAGAAACTCACACGGCAGGAATGGACTTACTAGCATAAGCTGTTTGTTTTCGTAAAAGCCATTGTCGGAACTGCTTATTTACGTTTATAATAATCTGATTATCAATAAAAATGTAACACTAGTAAAATATAAAAAAGTCGAAAAATTTTATTATAAATCGTCAATATTATGAGTATTAATCATATAATAGAGTATGAGTATGTAGATGTAAGTCAATCTTCTATAGTTTGTGACACCAATATATGGTATACAAAACTACCTGAAAAAATAAAAAATAAAGATAGTCTAATAACACCTTGGCCAGTAGTGTTTGAATTATTTAAGGCTTCTGAAAGAAGCCCTAAAAAAATTATAAGTAATTGGGAAAGACTTCGAGATAATTCCGTTATTATACCTTGCTTTCCAGAAGATTACTTTCGGTTTTATATAGATAATACTTTAAATGAAACACTTGTTAGATTTGTAGAAAATCAAAAAATAAGTTTAGATGGATACAATTCTTTAATGATGCGTAAAAAATCAGAAGAGTTAGAAGATGAGCATTGGAGTAGGGTATTAAGCCAAATGGATTTAATTAGTAGTAATTATGATAAGCGTTGTAATACATGGCTGAACAATTTACATTCCTATAAAAAGAAGTTAGGCAGTGAAGCAAAAGAAAACGCTCATCTTTTGGAACAACCTTCTGGCTTTCACGATTTTTTTCCAGCCACAAAGTATTTTATACTACGCGATTTAGCAGCTGACCAACTAGAAAGAGTTAGAGATTTATCGAAAATTGAACTACTTCTTTACGTTTTTAATCAGTATTTGATTGATTTCTTACTGGGGAAAATAACGCCTGTAAAAGCTGATATAATAGATATATATAATATGATCTATGTCAGACCTATAGACAGATATTGGACGCTAGAAACTAAGTGGATAAAACTTATAAAAAGGGTAGGTATGGAAAAATATCTCTTCAATGCAAGTGAAGAAAATATAGATTGACTAGTTAATTACGGCTTATAAGAACTAGATCATTCACATCAAGTTCTTTTTCCGGTTCATCCTTACCCCGCGGCACACACATAACTGTTGTTATAGGTTTGCCAATTGTTGTAAGTGAGCCATTTATAAAACGCGCTTCTCCTGGAGTTGTCACAGGATGATAAAGAACCTTCCAAAGCGAATTGTCAGATTTTAATTTTACTACATCACCAATTTGAAATTCCATTTTAGGATTTTTTAGAAAGTGTATTATTTAGTTCCGCAAGTTTCTTTTTAGCTTCTTCTATTTTTGCTTCCTTTTGCTGTTTCTCAACCTTTTCATCTAATATAAGTTCTATTCCTACTTTAACAATTTCAAAATGCTGTAAACAATCGTCTTCAGTAAGACTGTGCAGTCCTATACTTAATATGCTGTATAGGCTTTTATTTTCTGACAGAAAAACGGGTAGATAACTTTTTAAGAAATCAATTTTTTCTGCCATTCTCAATTTGTGATAATCTTCTTCAGTTAGGCTAGGGTGATCACTTTTAGCTTTTTGATAAGCTTCCTCAATTAAGTTTTCAAATATCCTACGCAAATAAACAAATGAACCTATACCAACTCCGTTGGCAGCTAGCCCAATAGCGCGTGTGAATTCTTTAAGTTGCTCTTTATTTAGAACTTTGTTGTATGTTTTGATTTTACTAATGTGTAGATCTGCTATTGAAGGATATTGACCTATCTTTTGAAATGTTGATTCCTCAAAATTCCAGAAAACATAGATCATAATTCTTTCGGAAGTCCTTTTGCATTCCAAAACATATCCTCCATGCCTTGACCATGAATGAAATTCGAACGACCCGAAATGTCCTGAGGCAGGATATTGCACAACTTTATAAGTTGTCTTTTCTTTTAAAGTCGGGTTATACGCGTCAAGGTCTCCTTTAAAATTTGTTAGATCAACAAACGCGTCTTTGTTGTCAGAAGTAATTTTTATTTTTGAATAAAGAGGTAATTGAAAAAGGAAATTGTACGGGTCAAGGTTATCCATAAATTACATTGTGATTAGGCTTCATAATTCGAGACTGGTTTACTTTATTAAGCCTCTTTAAACTCACTCGCTGACATTGATCTAAAATCATTGTCACTTAGCCTGTTTTCTCTTTGTGCACGTGGTTTGACAAATACCACAGTTCTATCGATTCCAGAGCCTCCTTTATTTGATGGATCATCGGCAAGAGTTGTAATCATGCCCTTAGCATAGTCCTTAAATTCCCACTCTGACTCGTCACTAATACGAATTAAAATGTCTCCTGCTTTAAGATTATTCATTATTTAAGTGTTTTAAAATTTAATTTATATAAAAATAATAAAGCAAATGACCGAAAATCCTACTATAAGGCAGAATTGTTTTCCTGATTTCGGGCGTAGTTGCAAAAAACGCATAAATCAACGGGCCAACGAAAACAGTACGAATACCTCAGAAAATATAGTTTAAGCGGAGATTTGCCGCTCGTTTCGTGATCAGATATATAACCATTACACTAGCAACAGCCGCTAACATCCATCTGAGGGTGTAGAATGTTAGATTATGATAGGTACCTAACACAGTTGGGGTATATCCGCCAGATTACTGGACATACATCCATTGGGGCGTCAAAAGTGATTGAGCAATGGATTCCAAGTAGCGGATAAATTGAGCTAATGATTGTACATGAC
>NZ_FOLQ01000013.1 GCF_900112365.1 Spirosoma endophyticum
TGGGCGAGCAACTCGATAAGCTTTCGTTGTTGATTCATCGCTCGACGGTGGTTGTGTTGGACAATGCCCGGATTCACACAGCGGGCTACATCCAAATGATGCGGCCGATTTGGGAAGCCAGAGGGCTATATTTGTTTTTCCTGCCTGTCTACTGTCCCCATCTCAACCTTGCCGAAACCTTATGGCGACATCTGAAAGGGGGGTGGTTGAGGCCCGAGGATTATTTGACTAATGATGATTTAGCCTATGCCCTGAATCGCTGTTTGACGAATGTGGGTGGAAAGTTAAGCATCAACTTCAGTGCTTTTAATGCAAACCAATAAGCGAGGATTACTTAGAACTCATTACCTATTGCTAAAGGCGCTTTTTACTTCGCCCACGAATATTTATTAAACTTTTCGACCTTTAATCGTCTCAGGACAGTGTACTTTTAGCCGTTTAAATCACTTGTCCCTCCGAGGTACTGAACCGAACGTATCATGCTACTACGTACCCTTGCTATATTCTTTTTGACGGCGTCGGCCGCCTTTGCCCAGAAAATTTATTCCTACAATGATTACGCTAAACCTCGTCCATTTGTAGAGGCCTACGAACAACGCGCCGACTTCATAGAAGCCGACATCTGGTTACAGGATGGCAAGCTAGTGGTGTCGCAGGATAAGCCACAGGCCAACGCGCCAACGCTCGACTCACTGTATATAAAACCAATTGCAAAATTATTTCAGCAGAACAAAGACAAGCCAAGTCCAGACCGTGACTACACATTCAGCTTGGTCGTTGACGTGAAAGATAACCCGGCCGATGTATTACCGAAACTGCTGACTTTGTTGCAGGAAAATCTCATGTGCTTTAACCGATCGGCCAATGCGAAAGCCGTTCAAGTCATCATTAGTGGTAACCGACCCAAAGTTGATACGTACCTGGATTACCCAATTCTTCAATTCGATGGGCGACCCAGTGAAGTATATGATCAGGAGACACTCCGCCGTGTTGCCCTAATTAGTGACAACTTTCGATCGTATTCACGCTGGGACGGTACCGGCGACATTTCGGATGAAGATCGCGACAAACTTAAACGCGTTATCAAACGTGCGCACAGTGACAGCAAACCCATTCGCTTCTGGGCTATTCCTGATGTGCCTAATGGCTGGAAGCAAGTGAAAAAGCTAGGTGTCGATATAATAAACACCGATAACGTAGCAGAAGCAGTTAAAGCAATTCGCTAAACGTATTTCCGTTTCGTGAATGCTACGTTATCAGAAATAGGATTCCAACAAAAAAGGGCCGAACTCACGTCCGGCCCTTTTTATGAAAATCTACTAATTTTATTCTGTAACGGCTTCTGGTTTTTTCACTATGATCGTCAGCGTTTCGCCTTCACCGCTGTAATCGGCCAAAATTACGTCGCCATCTTTTAGCTCGCCTTTCAGAATTTCTTCTGCAACGGGATCTTCAAGATACCGCTGAATGGCGCGACTTAATGGACGAGCACCGTATTGCGGATCATACCCTTTCTCTGCCAGGAAGTCTTTCGCTTTCTCGGTCAGTTCGACGGTATAGCCCAAGTTCGTTACACGGCCCAACAGTTTGCCAAGCATTAGATCAATGATCTTATGAATGTCTTCGCGTAGCAGCGAGTTAAACACAATTACATCGTCCAGACGGTTCAGGAACTCAGGCGAGAACGCTTTACGCAGCGCGCTTTGAATCGTGCTCTTCATCAAATCGTCCTGGCTTTCAGCTGATTTCTTCGTGGCAAAACCGATACCGGCACCGAAATCTTTTAGATCACGAACCCCAATGTTCGAGGTCATGATGATGATCGTATTCCGAAAATCTACCCGACGGCCCAGACCGTCTGTCAGGATACCATCGTCAAGCACTTGCAACAGAATGTTAAATACATCCGGGTGTGCTTTTTCGATTTCATCCAACAGCACGACACTGTATGGTTTCCGGCGAATTTTTTCGGTTAATTGACCACCTTCTTCGTAACCAACGTAGCCTGGAGGTGCACCAACCAGTCGGCTGACGCTAAATTTCTCCATGTATTCCGACATGTCGATGCGCACAAGTGCGTCATCTTTGTCGAATAGATACGTAGCCAGAACTTTGGCAAGCTCCGTTTTACCTACGCCCGTTGGGCCGAGGAAGATAAACGAGCCAATTGGTTTCTTAGGATCTTTCAGGCCAACACGTGTTCGTTGAATAGCCTTCACTAACTTGTCGATGGCTGACTGTTGACCAATAACCCGGCCTTTCAGCTCGTCGCCCATGTTAATGAGTTTCTTGCCCTCATCATTCGACACGCTCGTGACCGGAATACCCGTCATCATCGCTACCACTTCAGCTACGTTGTCTTCTGTAACTGTGTACCGACGCTTTTTGGTATCTTCTTCCCACACCTGTTTTGCGCGGTCCAGTTGATCAATCAGGCGTTTTTCTTTGTCGCGAAGCTGAGCGGCCTCTTCATACTTCTGGCTCTTAACAACTTGGTTTTTCTCCTTCTTGATATTTTCGATCTGCTCTTCGAGCTTCAGAATATCTTCAGGAACCGTGATGTTCGAGATGTGTACGCGAGCACCAACTTCGTCCATTACGTCGATGGCTTTATCAGGCAGGAACCGATCGGAGATGTACCGTTCCGACAACTTCACTGCAGCCTCGATTGATTCTTTGGTGTAGTTAACGTGGTGGTGATCTTCGTATTTGTCCTTGATGTTATTCAGGATTTCAATGGTTTCGTCGATTGACGTAGCGTCTACCATAACCATCTGGAAACGACGGGCCAGGGCTCCATCTTTCTCAATGTATTGACGGTATTCGTCGAGCGTTGTGGCACCAATGCATTGAATATCGCCCCGCGCTAATGCTGGCTTGAACATATTCGACGCATCGAGCGAACCCGACGCACCACCTGCACCCACAATGGTATGCAACTCGTCAATGAACAGAATTACTTCCGGCGATTTTTCCAGTTCGTTCATGACGGCTTTCATGCGTTCCTCAAACTGGCCCCGGTATTTTGTACCAGCCACAAGAGACGCCAGATCAAGCGTAACGACGCGTTTGCCAAACAGCACCCGAGAGACTTTCTTCTGCACGATGCGCAGCGCCAGTCCTTCAGCGATAGCGGTTTTACCAACACCTGGTTCACCAATAAGAATTGGATTGTTTTTCTTCCGGCGGCTCAGAATCTGCGCCACACGTTCGATTTCTTTTTCACGACCAACGATGGGGTCGAGTTTGCCAACTTCTGCAAGTTTGGTCAGATCACGGCCGAAGTTGTCCAACACGGGCGTCCGGGATTTCTCCGTGCCTTTTGGATCTTTACCTGAGCTGGAGCTGCTGCCACCAAACATACCACGGTCGTTGTCGTCATCGTCGGTTTCGGGGCCCATCACTGGACGGCTTCCCGAAGATTGATATTCGAGCATCTCCTTAATGACTTCGTATGTAATGTTAAACTTATTGAGAATCTGCGTGGCGACATTGTCTTCATCACGTAGAATCGATAATAATAGGTGCTCCGTACCAATGAGCGGGCTTTTGAAAATCTTAGCTTCCAGATACGTAATTTTCAGCGTCTTTTCCGACTGACGGGTCAGCGGAATATTAGCTAAATTCTTGACGTTGTTGGTGGCTGTTCCTTTTGTTGCCTGTTCAATAGTGACCCGGAGTTCGTCGAGCGAGATGCCAAGTTTTTTTAGCAACCCGACCGCCACACCCTCACCCTCACGAATCATACCCAGCAACAGATGCTCTGTGCCGATGTAGTCGTGGCCTAAGCGCAAGGCTTCTTCCCGGCTCAGCGTGATGACTTCCTTGACGCGGTTTGAGAATTTTGCTTCCATTCGTTTTAGGGTTCTCCTTAGGTAAGCGTACTTACTGGCCTAACGAAGAGTTTTAAGGATTTGTTCACTCCCGAAAGCCAGCCTTCAACACGTCCAAAGCGGACGGTCCCTGGCAAAACAACAGGTCTATTATACTTAAGTTTGGTACAAAATCAACGCCAAAATTTTGCGGGTAGGCAACCGGCTTATGGAATACATACGTTTCCGGGCCATTTCGCGGATTTACCGTCGACCGGGCGTCAAATAGGCCGACTGGGATGGCCTTATCGTACCATTCTGTCAGGCTTATTGATACCCTTAGACGCATCAGTTTCAGACAAATTGTCAGCAACTCGTAGTTCAAATCAAATAAAAATGTCCAGCTTTTGTGATAAACTGGTTCAAATTCTGGTGCGTAGTATTCAAAAAATGGGGCTTTCCCGTATGCGGCTTGCAAGCATCGCCAGTGATGCATCTGCCAGGCCTGATCATTGGCTACCCTAAGTTCACGGATAGGTTGGTGGTGCGTTCCCTGCTGCACTGGTACTGTGAGGGCCTCCACTTTATTGGCTGTCTGAACGTAGCAGCGATTCCGGTAACTTTGCTTTTGGTAATGCTCGTGAGCTTCAAATCGGACCTCTCCGTATTGCATTAGCCCCGACATATAATCTAAGCAGGGCAAGTAGTGTAATTCAACGAGTAAACCGGTCGAATGGGACGCTGGCTGGTACTTTTCCAATAAAAACAAACATATCCGTTCACAAATAAAGCAAAAAATCAATATCACCAACTGTTTTTGTAAATTTTTAATTTTAGGAATCAATCAGCTAAACGTTCGTGTTGTACAATACGCATTATATACCCTGAATGATATTCTTTCGCCTGCTATCGAGATTACCGCTGGGAGTCCTCTATGGTTTGTCCAATTTCCTGTATTTCATGCTGCTCCATGTTATACGGTATCGTCGTGGGGTTGTTCTCGAGAACCTTAACCTGTCGTTTCCAGAGAAATCGCCCACTGAAATCAAGATGATTGCCCGAGGGTTTTATCGTAATCTGGCCGACCTGATTGTTGAAACGATCAAATTACCCAGCCTCACAGCCGACCAGGTAAAACAACGTGTTCGATTCGTTAATCCAGAGGTATTGCAAGCCAGAATTCAAGCCGGGCAAACAGCAATCGGCATGACGTCTCATCAGGGAAACTGGGAGTGGCTTCCTGCAGCTATGGTCTTGAGAGGAATCCCTGTTGACAGCATTTATAAACCCCTGACAAACCCGTTTTTTGAAGACCTGATGCGCTACATCCGGTCTAGTTTTGGACCGGTCCCAACGCCAATGAACACCTTGCCTCGCCAAATGGTGGCGCGCAAGCATGTACCAAGACTTATTGGTATGGTATCTGATCAAGTGCCCGATGTGCCCGAGCAGGCTCACTGGATAGACTTTTTGAACCACGATACACCCTTTTACCCAGGTACTGAGCGACTTGCCCGTAGCCGAAAGCTTCCGGTATTTTATATCGAAATGGTACGTCTGCGCCGAGGTTATTATGAAGTGAAGTTTCAGCTCATTGCTGAACCACCCTACGATGAGCTGCCTCTAGGCACAATAATAGAACGTTACCGCGACTTAATCGAAGTAACGATACGTAACAAACCCTCAGATTGGTTATGGTCGCATAAACGGTGGAAGCACTGGCGAGAAAAATACGCAAAGGTTGGTGCCAAACTGGCGTAGAATCTTAGGCAATTTACAGTTACCAGGCTACAATTAGTATAGACAATTATTCCTTATTTGAGATAAACAGCCCTATTTCGGGAAAGTCTAACGGTACTATGACCAACTAATCTAGTATTCTTCTTACTTTTAGGTTTGCGAGTTACCGTAACTTGCTAGTTGACCCAAAGTTTCTGATGATTTTTTTCCGGCTTTTATCCCGTTTGCCATTCAAAGTCCTGTATGGCATTTCGGGTATTTTGTACTTTTTGTTAGTGCATGTAATCCGTTATCGTCGGGAAGTAATTCTGGAAAATCTACGACTCTCATTCCCCGAAAAATCACAAGCCGATATTCAGCTTCTTGTAAAAGGGTTTTATCATAACCTGACTGACATTTTAGTCGAAACGATCAAGATGTCGGCTATTTCGTCCTGTGAATTGCAGAAACGATTTCGATATACCAATCCCGAAGTGGTTCAGGCATTCCTGAATGCTGGTCAAACTGTAATCTGCACTGGCTCGCATCAGTGTAACTGGGAATGGGTGCCGTCGGCAGCGGTTGTTATTGGTATACCTGTCGATAGTGTCTACAAACCGCTCACCAACGTAGCGATGGAAGAATTTATGCAGGAGGTTCGGTCCAGTCATGGAGCCGTACCGACACCCATGAATCTACTTCCCCGTCAAATGGTGGCTCGCAGAAACATTCCCCGCGTGATTGCACTCGTAGCCGATCAAGTGCCCGATGTGCCTGAACAGGCCCACTGGATGAACTTTATGCACCGCGACACGCCCTTTTATCCCGGCACCGAACGATTGGCCCGCAGCCGTAATTTACCCGTGTTTTTTCTGGAATTAATTCGGCTGCGTCAGGGGTATTATGAAGGTACATTCACGCTCATTGCCGAACCTTGTTACGCCGACTTACCGCAGGGAGCCATTCTGGAGCGCTATCGCGATAAGCTGGAAAAAAGCATATGTAACCATCCTTCCGACTGGCTGTGGTCGCACAAACGCTGGAAACACTGGCGGGGGAAATATGCAAAGGTTGGCGCGAAACTGGAGTAGAGCCGCAATACATCACGGCTCTTACACACGTAGCAAACTTTCTAGAGCGAATCTTTTCTCGCCTTTTCCGCCCTCGATGAATCCCGTTTGTTTTTCAGTTTGCGAGCTTCCGTCGAAATGGCGTCCGATGCATTATCGAGTCCAGTATTGACTTTCGCCCCTACTTTTCGGGCAGTGGTGTCAATTGCTTCACCCGCTATTTTTGCCTTCCGCTTAATACCCTTGCCCACTTCTGTGGCCGTCTCCCCTGCTGCCTGACTCGTATTTTTGAGATCTTCTTTCATTCGGGCTTTCCGTTCAGCTTTTTCCTGCTGACGCATTTCTTTCTTACTCATCGACGTGCTGTCCTGTGCATAAGCTCCAGCTGTAATACATAGAGCAAGTGTGAACGCACTCAATAGCTTGGTTTTCATAGTATTCCTGATTTAACAATAGGTTGTAGTAAATTTTTATGTAAAGCCATCAGTTGTCGATGATAGACAGCTTTATAACTGACTTTAACATCATTTCTATTCCATTGTTTTTTAAATTCAACTCAATAGACTGATTATCAACAATCTTTCTCCTTATATTGATCCATTAATAAACGAACATTTACGTTAACCCTAACGTTTTCCAGATATACAGGCAAGGATACGAAAACCGCTTTTTCTGTACCTTTGTCTGGTCAAACGGCTCTGCCGATACTTGTATGCTCGATTCGCTGCTTACTCCTTCTTTACCGGTCAACGCGCTTGCTTCGCCAGTTCTTTATACGCCTTCGCTTACTCAGTACATTCGTCGGAAAACCATTACGGTCAATATTGGCGATGTGCCAATGGGCTCTGATTATCCAATCCGGGTGCAGTCGATGACGACGGTAGATACGATGGATACACTCGGTTCCATTGCGCAGAGCATCCGGATGATCGAAGCGGGTTGTGAATACATTCGCATTACAGCTCCGAGCGTGAAAGAAGCTCAGAATCTGGAAAATATTCGTAAAGGGCTTCGGGCGCAGGGGTATATGACACCCCTGGTAGCCGATATTCATTTTACACCGAATGCAGCCGAGCTTGCCGCCCGAATCGTTGAAAAGGTACGTATCAATCCCGGTAATTACGCTGACCGCAAGCGCTTCGAATTTATTGAGTATACAGACGCGGCCTATGCAGCCGAACTGGAGCGCATTCGCGCCAAGTTCCTGCCGTTGATACGTATCTGTAAGGAATATGGGACGGCCATGCGTATTGGCACCAACCATGGCTCCCTCTCCGACCGGATTCTAAGTCGGTATGGCGACACGCCCGTTGGTATGGTTGAGTCGGCACTTGAGTTTCTGCGCATTTGTGAAGACGAGAATTACTACAACATTACGTTGTCCATGAAGTCGAGTAACCCACAGGTGATGGTGCAGGCCTATCGATTACTGGTGCAACGCTTAGATCAGGAAGGACTGAAGCCATACCCACTACACCTTGGCGTTACAGAAGCGGGTGAAGCTGAAGATGGACGTATCAAATCGGCGCTGGGGATTGGCACCTTGCTCGAAGATGGCATTGGCGATACGGTTCGTGTTTCGCTTACCGAAGAACCCGAGCGTGAAGCACCCGTTGCCCAGGCCTTAATTGACCGTTACACAAATCGGGCACAAGACAGCGAAGCCATTCCGGCAATCACTACGTATCCAATCAATCCATTTCAATACACCCGCCGGGCAACCCACGAAGTTGCCAATTTTGGTGGACAGAACGTACCGCGCGTTATCGCTGACTTCAGCCGTGTACCCGTTACGGATCACGACGTATTGCATCCAATTGGTCATTTTTACCTGCCAGTTCCTGATAAGTGGCGCATGAATGACCTGGGTGCTGATTACATATATACGGGATCGCATCCAGCCCAGTTCATGCTACCGAACGGGCTGAAGCAAATTCTCGATTATGCTATTTGGCAGATTAATCCAGATCAGGCAAATGTCTTTCCGCTGTTGACAGCTACGGAGTATCTGGACGCCCGTTCAAACTCCGTTCAACTCCAGCCACGGCTGAATTTCGTACGGGTGGCCTTGTCAGACATTTCAGATGAATTACTGACGACATTACGTAGTGACCAGACGATTGTATTACTGATCACAACCGACAACGCGCATGCCATGCCGGAGTTGCGTCGGTTGTTTGTGGAGCTAATCAATCAGGGACGGTCCGATGCTCGGCTTACAACACCTGTTGTTATTCAACGAAGTTACGCTTCGATACCATCCGAAGACGTACCACTTTACGCGGCAACCGATGTGGGTGGTTTATTGATTGACGGTTTAGGCGATGGCATTCTGTTGTCAAGTCCGCTGGCGCAGGCTGATCAATTAAAAACGCTGAACGGATTAGCTTTTGGCATTTTACAGGCTGCCCGAACACGTATTACCAAAACCGAATACATTTCCTGTCCATCGTGCGGACGAACCTTATTCGATTTGCAGGAGACAACGGCCCACATCCGACAACGTACAGATCATCTTAAAGGCGTTAAAATCGGCATTATGGGTTGCATCGTAAATGGACCGGGTGAGATGGCAGATGCCGACTATGGTTACGTAGGTATCGGGCGGGATAAGATTGCCCTATATCGCGGGCAGCAAGTCATCAAAAAGTCGGTACCAGCCGATCGTGCGGTTGATGAGCTGATAGAACTTATCCGCGAAGACAACCGCTGGCTCGAACCAAGCCTGGTGAATGAATAATGAAAATTGTCTGGTGAAATTTATTCTTTATCGCACTGACTTAAATTACACTTTGTTCATATTATAGTATCAATCAATTCGCCGGTGAACAGATTCATTGATTATTTCAAAATTGGACCCGTTTTTAGTTATTTCTTACGGGTCTTTCGTAAACCAGACCCGAACCAGCCAACAAGCACAAACCTGAAGGTGATGCACGGTATCAACCGTATTTCAATCATCATGTTTCTGTTCGCTGTTATAGTGTATACCGTTCGTCACTGCGTCCGATGAATACCGAAACGTTACGTGACTATTGCATCGCTAAACCCGGCGTCACTGAATCGTTTCCGTTTGGCGGTGATGCGCTGGTGTTTAAAATTGGCGGTAAAATGTTCGCTTTACTGGCTACTGAAAGCCAGCCGACAACCATTAATCTGAAATGCGATCCGGAAAAAGCAGTTCAATTGCGGGAAGAACACGAAGCCGTAACACCGGGTTACCACATGAATAAAACGCACTGGAATACAGTCAGAATTGACGGTCGTGTTCGCAGGTCCGATGTTCAGGAATGGATCGACCATTCCTACGAACTCGTTCGAAAAAGTTTACCAAAAGCAGTAAAAGCACAGCTTGATGCGCTAGGTGCTTAAGGCCAAAATTTGTAATTTCGCAGGGGTAAGAAAACTTGACTGGGTTATGGAAGTTGTTCTGCTAAGTCTTTTATTCGTGATCTATCTGACGATTCGGTACTATCTGATGGACCACGATACGTCGTCTGATAAAGACCGGAAACGATTTCAGCGAGGTATTGATTTAGTTACAAACCGAAATTTCGAGGAAGCTCAGCGCTATTTCGACAACGCCGTTCGTCAATATCCAAAATCGGCTGTTGCTTATGCCTACCGGGGTAAATGCCAGTTGGTTCAGGAGAATTACTTTTCAGCCATTTACGATTTAACCCAGGCCATTAACCGGGACAATACGTTGGCTGACTGCTATTTAGATCGCGGTATAGCTTACTATAAAACCGACGAATTTCAACAGGCTTTTCGGGAGTTTGATAAAGCCGTCTGGCATTTTCGTGATGAACAACCCGATGCCTACCGCTGGCGGGCATTAGCCAGAATTCAGGTCCGACAGCTTCCACAAGCTGAAAACGACCTCCGGCGGGCCGTTTCGCTCGGCGATGAGAACTCATTTCATTTATTACTCCAACCGCCGTTTACAAGACCGGTTAAAGTGTAACCGGGATTTTATCAAATCCCGGTTCAGACTTAGCTTGTCTGCGACAGTTCCGTTGCTCTTTGAGCGGCTTTCTGCGCATCTGCACTTTTACCACCCCGACGATAGGCTTCCGATAGCTCGAAATAGAGACTCGCCTGCTCTTTCTGACCTGGCTTCAGGGCAAGCGCTTTATTGATCCACTTTGCCACAGTCGGCGCATCGACGGCATCAGGGCTATTCCGATTGAAGAGTCGCGAAATATAGAGATACTCAGGCACCGTCATCTGATTGGAGTTTACCTGATTGTCCATACGCTCGACGGCCTTAGCCGTCTGACGAGCCCGAAAATAGGCCTTCACCTCAGGCAATAACGTCCGATTGGCAACTACTTTCGAGTCTAGCCCGATTTTAACCAGATCCTGACGAATCTCCAAAATTTTCGCCACTGGAAACTGCTCCCCCCGTCTGCTGTATAACGATGACATCAGGATATCTTCGGCCACCTTTTTCGCCTGATCGGCTCCATACGCTTTTCGATACGTATCCATATGACTTATCATATACTGAGCCATTGGGTTCTCGAAGTCCAGTACCAGCTTCTGCAAAGCGAGCCAGTTTGTCTGATTCGCAAACGTCGCGGGCGATTGCTGTTTAGCATAGTCGTTCATTGCTGTAATGCCCGCTAAGGTATCGTTCGTAATGCGGGCATACATGGCATAGTCAATCAGGAAGTTGGTCGACCGCTCGCCCTGTTGATAACGCGACTTCATTGTCTGGCTACGTACCTTCGGATTCAGGGCATTCGTTCCATGGCGAATTACTTCATCGGTCGAGTTGGTGCTCAAAGCGAAGTGAATCAGGTTTTGCTGCGGATCGAAATACAGAAACGTCGGTAACGACGGCACGAGCAAATGACGGCTGTCTAAAAATGCCCGCGTAGCCGGTTGTGCAATGTCTAATTTCGTGTTGACAAACTTATCGTTGTAAAATTTTCCTACCCGGCTGTCGGCCAGCGTAGGCATGAAACTCTGGCAGGTATGACAGGTTGGCGAATAAATCTCCACAAACACCGGTTTACCTGCCCTCCGAGCATCTTGGAACACACTTTCGACGGTGGCTGATTTAAATTGAATGCCTCCCGACTTTTGAGCAAGAGACATGTTGGCCACGAGCAGTAGCAAAAGAATATTTTTCATAAAAATTAACGACGATGCGTGAACAAGCGCCAGCAAGTTAACGAGCCAATAGCCTCGCTTTGTGTGCGTTATTTTTGTTTTTGCTGCTGTTTGATTTCTTCTTCAAGACGCTTACTCAGTACGCGACAGGTGTTTTCAATATCGTCTGCCATCCGCTGATCACCAGTAGCTCCCACGGCCGTATCGGCGATGCCACTCATAATTTCAATCAGGAAGCGTTTCATATCGATAACTTCCATTTCCTTTGTCCAAAGGTCAATTTTGAGGGTACTGTTGTGGTATTGATCCCAAATTGCAATGGCAATGGCCCGTGTATCGCTCAAGCCCTCGTTCGGGTTATCGGTAGCCTCCCAATAGATTTTTTCGGGAACATTTTGATTATCTAACTCGACCGCAAAGTGAATGTCTGATTTTTTCATAGACACAAATTTACGGAACACTAGCGGAAATGTCGCGCAAACAATTCTATCTACCAGGCGCTATTCTGTACAATTCTAAATCGGTTAGGTTCACAACTTAGCCCAACGCAGCCCGATTAACATGATGAAAAAACAGCTACTTTCGCCCGAAAGCAACCAAACGTTATGTATACTTTATACGCCATTCCCAATTGCGACACTGTGAAGAAAGCCCGCGTCTGGCTCAGCGAACACGGTGTTGACTACCAATTTTACGATTATAAAAAGCAGGGAATCAATCAAAAAACTATTGAGCGCTGGCTGACTCAAAAGCTGTGGGATGACCTGGTAAACCGAACCGGAACAACCTGGAAAAAACTACCCGATGCCCAAAAACCAACCACTGCTGAAGGTGCGATGGCGCTTATGATCGAAAAACCGTCCGTAATTCGTCGCCCGCTCATTGAGGCCGACGGGCGAATTGTTGCCCTGGGTTTTAACGCGGAGCTGTATGAGGAAACATTTTTAGTCTGATTTGGGGTTCTTCCGATAAAGAGTACTAAAATGTCCAGAAGAACGCTGGATTCGCCGGAAGCTGTTCGGTTTCTGGTGGATTCGTTTTATAAAAAAGTACAGGCTGATACGTTCATCGGACCTATTTTCACCGACGTAGCGCAGGTTGATTGGTCGAACCATTTACCCAAAATGTACGCGTTTTGGGAATCGCTGATTCTGGGGAACAATGCCTATGATGGCCACCCTTTTCGCCCGCATCTGGTTATCAATCAAAAACATACGCTCACCATCGACCATTTTGAGCGATGGCTACAGCTGTTTTCAGAAACGATTACAGAGAACTTTACCGGCGAAGCCGCTGAACAGGTACGACAACGAGCGACACAGATTGCGCTCGTCTGGAATAATAAACTTCAGTACCTGAACAGTTAATTATTACATAGTGCGGCCGGGCTAAACCACCAGTAGAAACCCGGCCGCACTACGTATTACTTACCGCCAAATACCTTCTTCAACAAATCAGTTACACGGGCTGCGGGATTTTCACGAATTTTGGCTTCTTCCTGAGCAACCAGCAGAAACAGCCCATCCACCGCTTTGCCGGTTGCATAGGCAGTCAGGTTGGGATTTGCTTTCTGCACAAACGGCACCTTGTTGTAGGTATTTACCAGGTCGCTGTAATATTTGGTCGCGTTGTTTTTCTTCAACGTACTATCAATGATCGGCGTAAATTCAGTAACCAACTGCTGACCTGAAGTTCGACGGAGATACTGAGTTGCAGCATCTTTCTCCCCCCGCAAAATCCCGACGGCATCCTGGATGCTCATAGATGTTATCGCCTTAATAAACACGGGTTTAGCCTTTTTGGCAGCATCTTCGGCGGCCCGGTTCAACGATAACTCAAACTGATCGACCTGTTTGTTTAACCCTATTTGCCGAAGCGTTGAAGCCACCTTTTGTGCTTCGGGAGGAAATGTAAGTTTCAGCAAGGGATTTTTAAAGTATCCATCCAGCGCCGATGCCTGATCCGATCCTTTCCCAATTCCGATTGTGAGGGCTTGCTTTAACGCCGACGCAATATCAGTATTCGTCAAACTTCCTCCCGTTCCAGCCGACGTATTGGTAACGGCTTCCAGAACTTTACCAAAAATACCTTTAGCAGGCGCCTTCTGCTGCGTTGAATCTTGAGCAAAACTGGTTGTACTAATTGTCAGAGCCAGCAAGGCGGCTGTAAGAACATTTTTTTTCATGATCGAATTAATCAGGTTGCCATTTTATAACGGTCAATGGCTCTAAATCGTTTTTTCGTACTTTTGACTCGAAAGAATGCATAATGTATAATGGGCAATGAATAATTATTTATAACATACTAATTGTCAATTAAATATTTTTTTCATTGCCTCACTTGGAAGCGTTAACCAGCCCATTATACATTGTTCATTACTCATTATTAATTCAAGAATGATCAACACCATACGTGCCGAAGTGATTACTATCGGCGACGAAATATTATTCGGACAAATTACCGATACCAATACAGCCTGGATCGGTACAGAACTCACAAACATTGGCATCCGGGTTGTGCGAAAATCGTCCGTTGGCGACCAGGTTGATGCCATTTTGCAAGTCCTGCACGAAGCGCATCAACGAGCGGATGTGATTATTATTACGGGTGGCCTGGGTCCCACGAAAGACGATATTACCAAGAAAACCTTGTGTACATATTTTGGCGTCGGGGTGGTACGTAATGAAGAAGCTCTGGCTTTGGTAACCAGCTTCTTCGAAAAGCGGGGCCGCGAAATGACCGATCTCAACCGCGCTCAGGCTGACCTTCCGGCCAATGCCATTTACATGCAGAACGACTGGGGTACGGCACCGGGCATGTGGTTTGAGTATGAAGGACGCGTATACGTATCGTTACCGGGCGTGCCGTTCGAAATGAAACACCTCATGATGAACCGGATTTTGCCGAAATTGACCGGTCACTTCAAGACGCCCATCATCAAGCATAAAATGATTCGCACAATCGGCATTGGCGAATCGTTTCTGGCCGAACGTATTGAAGCATGGGAGGATGCACTGCCTGACCATATTAAACTGGCTTATCTACCAAGTTTTGGTGGCGTTAAGTTACGTCTGACAGCCACTGGCGAGGACAATACCCTACTGGATCACGAATTGGCCGAACAAGTTGAAAAGGTAATGCCACTCATCACGAAAAACGTATATGGTTTCGATGACGATGAGATTGAAACAGTTGTGGGGCAACTATTAAAAGAAAAAAATCTCACACTGGGTATTGCCGAAAGTTGCACAGGTGGCTACGTATCGGCACAAATTACAAAAGTACCAGGGTCGTCGGCTTATTTCTGGGGGAGTATTGTTAGTTACAGCAACACCGTTAAGGTGCGGCAATTGGGCGTTAAGCCTGAAACGCTGGAGTTGTTTGGAGCTGTAAGCGAAGAAACTATCCAACAGATGGCAGAAGGTGTTCGCAAAACGCTCGGCACAAACATTGGCATTGCAACAAGCGGTATCGCCGGACCCGACGGCGGCACGCCGGACAAACCCGTCGGCACAATCTGGATTGCCTGCTCTACCGAACAACGCACTGTTACGCGTCTGCTAAAACTCGGAAAATACCGGGATCAGAACATTCAGCTAACCTCCAACTACCTGCTAAATATGCTACGGGAAGAGGTTTTAAACCAATGATAAATGATGATTTATGAATATTATAGCATATAACTATTCATCATTTATCATTCACCATTCATCATTAGAAAGATGGCACTCATCGATATGGTTATGCCCAAAATGGGCGAAAGTATAATGGAATGCACGGTCATCACCTGGCTTAAACAGCCTGGCGACCTGGTTGATGTGGACGAGTCGGTACTGGAAGTTGCTACCGACAAAGTAGATACTGAAGTTCCGGCGTCGCACACGGGTATTCTAAAAGAAATTCTGGTAAACGATGGCGACGTTGTTGCGGTTGGTGCACCCATTGCCCGTATCGAGACGAAAGAATCGGCAGGAAAAGAGCCAGACTTACAGGAACCTACTCAGCCCGCACCCAGTGAGGCAGACCAAAGCCCTAAAGGCATTGGCGACGTAGCAAATGTTCCCGCCGAAGCTGAGTCTGTTGACGTAGCTGAAGATACAGAAGCTCTTAAGGCAGCTAGCGATTTAGAAACTACTATTTCCTTAATGAGCAGTCGCGCGGTTCATGTTCCTAAAGCGGTGGCTGTATCAGCGAATGAACTGGCCGATGAATCCACCAGTTTCGCAGATCGGTTTTATTCACCACTGGTTCTGAAAATTGCCAAAGAAGAAGGAATTTCGCGCGATGAGCTTGACCGGATTCCCGGTTCAGGTGCCGAAAACCGAGTGACGAAGAATGATATTCTAGTCTACGTCAACAACCGTACAGATGGGAATTTACCAGGGGCAGTGGGTAGTGGGAAAGGGGTTTTGCCCATCCCCCCGGAGTCCCAAGCACCAAGTCCTATGCCCCCGGCGACTAGCTCTCTGAATGGTCAGGCCGATATCATTCAGATGGATCGGATGCGCAAGCTGATTGCCCAGCGCATGGTGGAGTCAAAGCAGATTTCCCCTCACGTCAGCTCGTTTGTGGAAGCCGATATGACCCAAATTGTACAATGGCGGACACGTACTAAAGACGCATTCAAACAACAAACGGGTGAAAATCTGACCTATACGCCGATTTTTATCGATGCCATTGTGAAAGCCATAAAAGACTTTCCAATGATCAACGTATCGGTTGACGGCGATAAAATTATTTTAAAGAAAGCGATCAATATTGGCATGGCCGTTGCCCTACCGAGCGGCAATTTGATTGTGCCCGTTATTCACAATGCCGACCAGTATAACCTGGTTGGCCTAACTAAAAAAGTGAATGACCTGACCAAACGGGCCCGGGAAAACAAACTCACTGCCGACGATCTGGCTGGTGGTACCTACACAATCTCCAACATTGGTACGTTCGGCAACCTGATGGGAACGCCCATTATCCTGCAACCTCAGGTAGCGATTATGGCCTTTGGGGCAATTGTAAAAAAACCGGCGGTCATCGAAACACCGGAGGGCGATTTCATCGGCATCCGGCAGTTGATGTTCCTTTCCCATTCCTACGACCATCGCGTGGTTGATGGCTCACTGGGCGGTCAATTCATCCGGCGCGTAGCCGATTATCTAGAGAAATTTGATAATAACCTTAAACTCTGACCGGGATTTTTATGATTTTATTGACCGACTTTGATTTTAAAACAAGGCTTTCAAAGAAAGCAATATTCAAAGTCGGTCAATAAAATCACATAAATACCGGCGGGGCCGCCCGCGCGGTCAGACAACCTCATGAAAAAACGCATTGCCATTGACATGGACGACGTGATGGCCGACACTCACGCCAAGTTTATTAAATTGTATCTGGAAGGCGACATGCCTCGCTATACCCTTGATGAACTGAAAGAGAAGTCATTCCACGAATTATTCGACGAGAATGAATACCAGCTTATATCAGAACGGGTTTATGAACCCGGTTTTTTTCGGGATATTAATGTAATGGAAGGTGCACAGGATGTAATCACCGATCTCATGAAAACATATGATGTCTTCATCGCTTCGGCAGCTCAGGAATTTCCTAATTCACTGCGTGAAAAGTGGGATTGGTTACAGGAACATTTTCCCGCCATTTCGTGGCGTAATTACATTTTTCTGGGCGACAAAAGCGTGTTAAATACCGATTTTCTTATCGACGATCTGCCTCGTAACCTTCGCACCTTTCAGGGAAAAGGCTTACTCTTCGACGCGCTGCATAATCGCGATGACCGAGAATTCCAGCGGGCAAAATCCTGGCAGGATATCGCCACGATTTTGTTGTAATGTAGTAGTGAAGCCGGGCTGGCATATGTGATAAAACTTAGGCTGTGGGTTTCCACTGGTACGCCAGCCCGACCGCACTACATAAAAAAAGCTCCGAATCAATTCGGAGCTTTTTTTATGTAGTATAAAATCTAGGCCTCAATTTCTTTTTCCTTTTCAACCTCAACCCGTCGGTCATGACCTACCTCGAATTGGGCCTTTTTTGCTTCGGCAGATGGTCTTAAGCGAACAATATGCAGTTTGTGCAAAAGCCCGATTACAGGGAAGGTTGGATCGAACTCAAACCATTTAGCCCCGAAATTAGCCGAATTTGGTCGTTTGTGGTGATTGTTCTGAAACAACTCACCCATCATCACGACGTCTAGAATCAGCGAATTCTTCGACTGGTCCTGGTTATCGAAGTTAGAATATCCATACTTGTGGCCGCTCCAGTTGATGATAGCACCGTGCACAGGTCCCATTACAAAGTGAACGGGCAACAGGAAGAAGAACGCCCAGTGCATATCCAGGTAAAGGAAAGCAAATAGGTAGAACATGCTGTAGAACACACCCCAGCCAGCACGTGATACCCACGAATCGCCAACTTTTTCGATGAAACTCCACTCTGGATAATTCCGGTCAAACTGCTTTTCAACGGACTGCTTACGGTGAAGAACAGCATTATAAATGTCTTTCGTTTTCCACATCATCGTGAATATATTTTTCGTATGATGGGGCGAATGTGGATCTCTTTCAGTGTCGCTAAAGGCGTGGTGCATACGATGCAGTACCGCATACGCACGCGGGCTTAGGTACGATGAGCCTTGCGATATGTAGGTTAAGGCATAAAAAAACCGCTCCCAGAATTTGTTCATGACAAACATTTTGTGGGCTGAATAACGGTGTAAAAAGAACGTTTGGCAGAACAGGGACAAATACCAGTGCCCAATGAACGCGGCCAGTACAATCACAATGGCGATTAATTAAAGGGTGAAGACTCTACGTGACTAAGAATATTACTACAAAACTAACGAATTTTCGACCGGTTTGGCTTGCTATCCCCAAATAATACTTTACTTAATTTATGGTAGTGGCGTATTGCAGCAGATTCGCGCCCATTCGCAAGGCCTGCTGACGCACGGGTTCGGGATCGTTATACACACTCTGATCCTCCCAGCCGTTACCTAAATCACACTCATAACTATAAAAACATACTAATCGTCCCTGGTAAATTAGGCCGAACCCCTGCGGTGCTTTGGCATCATGCTCATGTACCTTAGGCAGACCACCCGCAAATTTGAACTTCTGCTCATAAACCGGATGGTTAAATGGCAACTCGATGAAATTTAGTTCAGGAAAAACCTTCTTCATCTCGCGCCGGATAAATTTATCTAACCCGTAGTTATCATCAATATGCAAAAAACCACCCGACATCAGGTACCGGCGCAAATTCTGCACATCGGCATCACTAAATGTTACGTTGCCGTGACCCGTCATGTGAACGAACGGATAACCAAACAAGTCAGGACTGCCGGGCTCAACGATGTCTTCTTCGGGGAAGATGTTCATACGCAGGTTCGCATTAGCAAACTTGATCAGGTTGGGTAAAGAGGTTTTGTTGGCATACCAATCGCCCCCGCCGTTATATTTCAGCTTAGCGATTTTGTAGGCATACTGGCCGTTGGCAATAAGGAACGTTGAATGAAGAATGAAGAGTACGGCAAGCAGCTTTTTCATACGTTCAGGAAGTTTAACAATTGGCAGGCTGTTAGAGCTGCCGTTTCAGTACGCAATCGATTTGAGCCAAGCGTTACCATCTGAAAACCGGCAGCAACAGCCTGTTGAATTTCTTTATCCGAAAAATCACCTTCCGGTCCTATCAGAACACTATATTGCCCGTTTACAGTTGCACGTTTCGCTAAATTAATAGGCGGTTCATCGGTGGGCAAATGAGCAATAAAACGTTGTTCTTCAATACTAGTTTTTAGTAACTCACCGAACGGAAGAGCTTCATCCAACCGGGGTAAAAACGATTGCAACGATTGTTTCATGGCAGCGACGGCAATCTTTTCCAACCGCTCCAGTTTCAGTACCCGACGTTCAGAATGCTGTCCGAAAAAGAAGCTTATTCGCTCGACTCCAATCTCGACCGCCTTCTCTACAAACCATTCGATACGGTCCAGATTCTTGGTTGGAGCCACGCAAATCCGTACCGAAAATGGTCGCGGTACCGTTGTCTGCGTGTCAGTTATGCGAAACGAACAACGTCGGGAATCTACCGTACTAATAACGGCCAAATGTCGGTTTCCGTGTCCATCGGTAACGGCAATATCGTCGCCAATTTGGAGACGTAACGTTTTGATGGCGTGCCGGGAATCGTCTTCGGTTAGGTACTCAACAGCAGCAGGCTGGTAGAATAGATGCATAAGTAATACAAAAGTACAACTGCTTACGAAACTGAACCCGCCCCACCAAAATTTTGTAGTTTTGTAGGATAGATTATTTGCTGTGAAAAAAGTCGCTTTTTATACACTCGGTTGTAAACTGAATTTTTCTGAAACTTCTACGCTAGCCCGATTGATGGAAACGCACGGCTACGAGCGTGTAGAGTTCAATCAACAACCCGATATTTTTATTATTAATACGTGCTCAGTGACCGACAATGCCGACAAAAAATGCCGGAAAATTGTCCGCGAAGCCCAGAAAATTAACCCCGACGGCTACGTAGCCATTCTAGGCTGCTATGCTCAGTTGAAGCCTAAAGAAATTTCGGAGATTCCGGGGGTAGATGCCGTATTAGGAGCCGCCGAGAAATTCCGGCTTCACGAAATCATGTCTACGTTCGAGAAAGTACCGACGGGGCAGCCTGCTCAGGTATTCAACTCACCGATTGAAGAAGCTGTCGACTACCATGCGGCCTATTCGCTTAACGATCGGACGCGCACCTTTCTGAAAGTGCAGGACGGTTGTGATTACCCTTGTGCTTACTGCACGATCCCATTAGCCCGCGGAAAAAGCCGCTCCGACACCGTTGCTAACGTAGTGAAAGCCGCTCGCGAAATTGCCGAACGTGGGGTCAAGGAAATTGTATTGACAGGTGTCAACATTGGCGATTTTGGCTTGGTTGATGGCCAGCGGCAGGAAACGTTCTTCGATCTGGTACGTGCTCTGGATGAGGTCGACGGCATCGAACGGTTTCGGATTTCGAGCATTGAACCAAACCTCCTGACTGATGAAATCATCGCCTTTGTCGCCCAGTCGAAACGGTTTGTTCCGCATTTCCATGTTCCGCTGCAATCGGGCAGCAACCGGGTACTGGGGTTAATGCGCCGTCGCTATAAGCGTGAACTCTACGTTGACCGGGTGCAGAAGATCAAGGAACTTATGCCACACGCGTGTATTGGTGTGGACGTAATTGTAGGTCACCCCGGCGAAACAGAAACGGAGTTTAAGGAAACCTATCTGTTTTTGAACGAGCTACCCATTTCGTATCTGCACGTTTTCACCTATTCAGAACGCCCAAATACGACGGCACTAACTATTAAACCTGTGGTACCGGGCCACCTTCGGGCCGAACGCTCGAAGATGTTGCATATTCTGTCGGACAAGAAACGAAGGGCGTTTTATGACTCGCAGGTTGGCCGGGATGCCACCGTGTTATTTGAAGAGGATATTGAGAACGGACGTATGCAGGGCTTTACCGAAAACTATGTCCGCGTCGTGGCGCAGTACGACCCACTTCTTATTAACGAAACACTACCTGTACACATGACTTCCGTGAATGCTGAAGGCTTAATGGAGGTAACTGAATTAGAACCTGTGCTGGAACATCACTGATTTTCGGGAATCTTACATTACCAAGCTTAAAAAGCGAAATTGTCCACAGCGCCACGGAGAATACGGAGATAAAGCAGTAACTTTTACTTCTCTGTATTCTCCGTGGCGCTGTGGACAATTTTGGTTTATTGTTTATTAATTGCTTGCTGTAAACAATATTGAGTCTCTGCTTTCTCCGGAAGGTTTAAGCCAAAACGGCTACGTATCTGAAAAAAAGTTTTCAGATTGCCCTCCTACTAAACTCCCTACCCATGAAATTACTTTCCGAAATTCTGATTGGCCTGGTGGCGCTAGAACATATCTATATTCTGTGGCTGGAAATGTTCGCGTGGACAACAAGAGGCCGAAAAACTTTCAAATCCCTGGCCCCTAATTTATTTGAGCCAACAAAGGCGCTGGCCGCTAACCAGGGACTGTATAATGGTTTCTTGGCCGCTGGACTTTTTTGGTCACTGCTGATCGACGATGCGGCCTGGAGCATCAACGTTGCCTACTTTTTTCTGGGTTGTGTTATCGTAGCGGGAGTATACGGTGCCCTAACAGCCCAAAAATCCATCTTTTATGTTCAGGCTCTCCCCGCCATTTTAGCGTTACTCGCTACCATATTCATTTAAATACTAGTTTGGCAAAGGGCTCAGGAAGCAGGAACACGAGAAATCTGTTGACGATAGGCTCAACCGGTATGTCGGAAAAGGACTTCACGGACGCTTTGGCCTCTGTATTCCTCACCTCATGGGAACAGTAGGTCTTACTGACGTTGCGCCTAATTCCCCAAACAATCGAACATGGGTAGTATGAGCTATATCCCCTAAAAATAGGAAACCGTCCCCAAGTGGGAACGGCTCCATGAGTACAACAAAACCACAGATAAAGCTGTCAGACATTACGGCCAGACAGGATGCCTGTGGCTCTATTGGTATATGATATATAATATAGGATGTCGATGACGAACCATTTCGCATGGGCAGTCCCGATCCTATATCATACATATATTT
Organism: Spirosoma endophyticum; assembly: GCF_900112365.1. GTDB lineage: Bacteria > Bacteroidota > Bacteroidia > Cytophagales > Spirosomataceae > Spirosoma > Spirosoma endophyticum. The sequence continues at coordinate 22,374 of NZ_FOLQ01000013.1, forward strand.
TACGCTTCAATTAGGAACTCGTCGTGCTGACTTACGTCCAGGCCTACTTTCTCGTCGTCGGCTGTAACACGTAGTGGCAGAATCAGGTCCGTTACTTTAAGCAGTGCATACGACATAACAAAGGCGAAAACTGACACACCCACTAAGGCGATGATATGGGTAATAAACAACTTTGTTTGACCGAAAGCCAGCCCTTCGTCAACAACAGCCGCGTTGACGCTTTTGCTAGCGAAAATGCCCGTCATCAGCATACCAACCATACCGCCAACACCGTGGCAAGGGAATACGTCAAGCGTATCGTCTAACGTCGATTTCGAACGTAGGTGTGCTACGTAGTTCGATACCATTGAGCCAATCGTACCGATGAAAATAGCCGTCGGGATCGTAACAAAACCAGCCGCAGGCGTGATAGCAACCAGCCCAACGACAGCACCGATACAGAATCCAAGGGCCGATACTTTTTTGCCTTTAGCGGCATCGAACAGCACCCAGGCTAAACCAGCCGCTGCAGCCGCTGTGTTGGTCGTAGCGAAAGCCGATGCGGCAAGTGGTGTTGCGCCAACCGCCGAACCAGCGTTGAAACCAAACCAGCCAAACCATAGCAGACCTGTACCCAGCAGCACAAATGGAATGTTGGCGGGCGGGAAATAGCTTGCTTCGATTTGCGATCTCCGACGCTTCAGATACAAGGCGCCAGCCAACGCAGCCCAACCTGCCGACATGTGAACAACCGTACCACCCGCGAAATCAAGCACACCTAACTTGAAAAGGATACCTTCTGGATGCCAAGTCATGTGAGCTAATGGCGCATACACCAATAGGCTAAACAAGATCATGAACAGTACGTAAGACTTGAAATTAATACGTTCGGCCATTGAACCCGTTACAAGAGCAGGTGTGATAACCGCAAATTTCAGTTGGAAAAAAGCGAACACCACCAGCGGAATTGAAGCCGCCAGCGACCAGGGCTTACCATCCAGCACGCCTTTGAACATGAAGTGATCCATTGGATTGCCAATGAAACCACCAATCGACGTACCAAACGCCAGGCTAAAGCCAACTACAACCCATAATACACTGATAACTCCCATCGCGACGAAGCTTTGCAGCATCGTTGAGATAACGTTTTTGTTATTCACCATTCCACCGTAGAAGTACGCCAGACCCGGCGTCATCAACAATACAAGGGCAGTAGCAACAAGCATCCAGGCTGTATCGCCTGAGTTGATACCTTCCGTCACAATTTGTGTCGGAACACCATTGAAGCCAGGCAGTACGCCAAGTACGGCTACAACCAGCAAAATGATTAGAGGAATGTAAGAAGGCTTTTGCATGATAACTAAGGGATTTTTGTTGTACTAAAAGTGAAAATTTGGGTTAAAACTGGTGAGTAAGGCGATTAGAATTTGAATATAGCCGCCATCCCGAGCGTTGCCTGTGACTTGGTCAGTGCGCCATCATTTTTCTCGAATTTGTTGGCCGAGTAACTATCGACCCTGAATTCCGGCTTGAGCAATACGTGTCCATCACCGGCTGTAATGTTGCCCGTTATCGTAATGGAGTTTACACTAGCCCCGGCACCAGTGGCATCGGTCAGCGCACGCACACCGTTTTTGTTGTCGAATGTTTCGTAGCGTATGCCCAGACCGAATTTATCGGTGAAGGCATAGTTTGCGTATCCAGCAACACCACCCCAGGTTCTCGACGTAGCAGGGCCACCAGCATTCTGATAATCACCCTTTTGCGAGCCAGTAGCCGCGTTCAAGCCAAGCATAAATTTCGACGTGATCTGATACGTAGTGGTCAGGTCGTAGAGTTGATACATGGCATCATCTGCCGATACAGACGGCGTTGTAGAGGTTGGCGCTGAGGCTTCATTCGACATAATACCGTTCAGGTACACATTCCAGCCTGCAACTGGTGAGAAGAAGAATTGCCCTATCACGCCTTTCTTTTTGTTATTGTCAACGATGTTATCAACGTTGTTTACCAGACCCAGCATCAAGGAAGCCCTGTCGCTGAATGCGTATTGAGCCTTCAGACCGATGTGATAGAAGGGACCGTTATTGAAGAGGTTAGAGAGCGAGTAGTTATAATTGACCGGAGCGTCAATCACTTCATATCCGATGTGGGTACCGAACTGGCCAGCCGTAAAGGAGAGTTTAGGCGTTGCTTTAAAAACAATGTAAGCCTGCTTGATTGCAAGTGCTGTCGAGCCAGGCGTTCCGAGTAGGGCAACATTATTGCCATAGTTGCCTAAATCAGCAAATGGGCCGAATGCCAGATCCATCACGGCATCAACTTTATCAGACGTGTAGGTGGCTTTGGCCTGAATCAAACCGATACCAAACTGACCCGCTTTCTGGTCAAACGCCCGTGCATTACCGGGGAGAGAACCGTTTAGTCCTAAGTTCGACTGGCTTTTCGGGTTGTTAAAGTTGCCAAAGTAGTAGGTGTCCATGTAGCCTGAGAAGGTAAATTTCCCTGGCGTAGCAGCCGTTGAGTCTTGCGCTTGAGCGCCATAACCTAAAAACAAAGAACTAATAAGTAAAACTATTTTTTTCATAGCAATAATTTGGTGGAGTACAACTTTCCCTGTGGTCTTATGTCGAAGCAAATTTTGTTTAAAAAATTATTGTACGCAACCTGTAACCCCAAATAATTATGTATATTTTTAATATATGTGCAACTTTGTTGAAATTATACTATTATATCTAACATAAATCCCGAAAAAGGTGGTAATTTTCGTTTTTTCAACATATTTGGCCAATTAAACACTTTCCCAAATATTATTCTTTTCGGGAAAATGGCTTTTTCGCTTCAAAATCGGCTATTTCAGAGGTAGCAAAGGGTACAAAACGCAACAATGCCCGGTCAGCGAACTGATCGGGCATTGCCAGTCTGGTGTATGGACTGTAGTACTACGCTTCGGCGTGGAGCCAGGATTTCTTGGCTAGCAGTGTTTCTTCGTCCTCTTCGTGATCAGGATCGGGAACACAGCAGTCAACTGGACAAACAGCCGCGCATTGTGGCTCTTCGTGGAAGCCTACGCACTCAGTGCATTTATCGGAAACGATATAGTAGAATTCGTTAGAGACGGGATATTGAGGAGCTTTGCCACTCACGACCGTGCCGTCCCCGAAATCTACTTCACTTAATTCGGTTCCACCTCCCCAGGTCCATTCGACACCACCTTCATAGATGGCCGTGTTAGGGCATTCGGGTTCGCAGGCACCACAGTTGATGCACTCATCGGTGATCATGATTGCCATGAGCAGTTCAGATTTATAGACGCTAAATTAGTATCCGTGTGAATTGGACAACAAATATAACTATTTAAAGGTTGGCGACAAACTAAAATTTCATTACATTAGTTGATGGTGTATTCCATTTGTTTATCCAATTCATGCTCCAATTAGAACGCCAGCAAACGTTCGTGGCTTTAGGTGACTTTCTGCGCTCAGCCAATGCCCAGTCCGAACTGGACGAAATTGCCCAGCGGGCCAATTATAAAAATAACTGGTTTACGCCTGCTAACTCACTGATTGCCTTACGCGCTATTGCAGATGAATTCCTGACGGCCGATAAATTAGCAGTCTGGGCAAATCAGTATCGATCCGAACCAGAGATTTCAAAAACGGTCGGTGTTGTCATGGCAGGTAATATTCCGGCTGTTGGCTTTCATGACCTTCTCTGTGTACTGATGAGCGGTCACAAGTTATTAGCCAAACTAAGTAGCCAAGATTTTGTATTAATCCACTATTTAATACAAAAATTAAAGGAGATCAATCCATCTTTTAATACTTGGATCGAAGAAGCCGAACGGCTAAACGCTGCCGATGCCTACATCGCTACGGGCAGTAGCAACACCGCCCGATATTTTGAGTACTATTTTGCCAAAAAGCCGCACATCATCCGAAAAAACCGCACCTCGGTGGGATTGCTGATGGGTGAAGAAAATAGCGACGAGTTTCTGAAGCTCGGCCACGATATTTCGGATTATTATGGATTGGGCTGCCGTAACGTATCAACAGTACTAGTGCCTGAAGGCTATGATTTTATTCCACTGCTACGGGCATTGGAACCACAGGTACCAATTTACCTCAATAACCATAAGTATCAGAATAATTACGACTACAACAAGTCGATATATCTTATCAATGGGGTTCCACACCTCGACAATGGCTATTTGCTGTTAACGGAGAATGATGCGCTGGTCTCCCCTATCTCGGTGCTGTACTTCCAGACGTATCAGACACAGGCAGACGCCACAGCCTGGCTCAACGAACGCGCCGAGCGGATTCAGGTAATAACCTCGGCGCAGGGTTGGTTTTCTGGCAGTATACCATTCGGTCAGACGCAGCGCCCCAGCCTCGAGGATTATGCTGATGGCGTTGATACAATGGCCTTTTTGGCAAGTCTTTAGATAAAGACTGATATAGCGATACTTCAGGCTGGTTCTCAATTGAGAACCAGCCTGAAGTACTTTTATTGGGCCAGCAACCAAGTGGCCAACTCTTTAGCTGCCTGGAAATTTTCGAACTGAGCCGGTATTTTTCGACCGTCTACATACTCGTTATAAAGCCAGGGATCACCCACGGCAAAAACGGTTCCCTTGCCTACTTTAGCAACACCCATAATAACATCGCCCGAATCTGTTATGGCCGCTTTAGCAGGAGCCTTCACATCAAGCGGAGCTAATTCTTTGATATAAACCGTTCGGGTTGTTGGGAAGACAGAATTTCTGGCAGGTATGCTGATTTTGCCCTGCTCAAACTGGTTTCCCTGCACCATATTGCGGTTTTTGGGCAGAAACTGCATTCCGAATCGAGCGGCCAGTTTATTGAAATGAAGATGTTCGCAATTGGACGTATCATTAGCCATCAGCATCAGTGTTCCGCCCGTCTGTACCCAATCGGCTATAGCCTTGATATCGGCATCACTAACGTAATTTGGTTTTGGCGTTTCTTTAGGTGTATCAGGATCGACAATGATGTAAACGTCCACGCCTTTCAGTGAAGCGGCTGTTGGTGCGCTCGAAACCGTGACCGTTTTAGCGCCCAACTTCCGAAATGTGGTTCCCCACCACCAGAAACCCGAATGCTGTCGATCCTCCCAGGTGTAATGGAAAGGCTCCGGTTCGCCCATGTCCCCTTTACGAGACTCGTGGTTGAAGTAATTATCTACGGCAACGGTCTTCCCTTTGCCAACTTTACGCTCGTCCTCAATTTCCATTTCGACGCTGGCCATAATAAACGGCCCTACACCTTTTAAATCATCCTGACGTAGTGGTTCGCTCAGGTAATATTCGTAGCTACCATCACGATAAGGAGTACCGCCTAGTCCACCCACGAGCACCGTTTTTTCCAGGTGAATCAGTCCCTTGGCATCGGTCGAGATAAATTGGTTCAGCATGCCATCGTAGCCTTTGCGTGCCGGTGCCATCAGGGAAGCAGGCAAATAACCCATTCGGACCCCTTTTGCCGTTGCATAGACAAACATGCCCGTACCCGAGGCTTCGAGGTAGTTACCCTTATCGCCAAGTCGGTCTGTCACTTGATACCAACAGCCCGATTTAGGGTCCTGGTATTTCAAAATAGCCGGTATAGTACGTTGTAGAATCGTGATCAACTCGCCCCGGCGAGTGTAATTTGCAGGTATGTAATCCAGTACGTCGACCAGTGCCATAACGTACCAACCCATAGCCCGACTCCAGAAATTAGGCGACTTTCCCGTTTGTGGGTTAGCCCATTTTTGCTCCCGGCTTTCGTCCCAGGCATGATAAAGTAAGCCTGTTTTTTCATCCCGGGCGTGTTTCTCCATCCAGACGAACTGATTAACGATGTCGTCGAAATTCTTGGCTGGTCCATATAACTTCGTGTACTCAGCATAGAACGGTTCGGCCATGTACAACCCATCGAGCCACATCTGATTTGGATACCGCTTTTTATGCCAGAAACCGCCTTCCTTCGTTCGTGGCTGTTGCTCCAGTTGCTTACGAAGCAGGTCGGCCGCTTTGCGATATTTTTCTTTACCGGGCAACGTTTGCTGGGCAAGCAACAAAAGAGATCGACCGGGCGTAACAAAGTCGATGTTATAATCATCCAGTCTGTAGGTTCGAATCGTGCCGTCCGGCCCTACAAAACGGTCCATATTTTTCTGAATATACTGGAAGTATTTATCATCAGCCGTACGATACCAGACCTGTTCAACAGCTTCCAGCATAACCCCCATTTCATACTCCCAATGAGCCGGTGCAGCGCTGCCATCCTTGCGCTTGTAGGAAATAGAATCGGGATTACTGGCCATTATGGACGCAACCATACGCTGCGACCAGGGAGTGCTACGTGGCTGGGCGGTCGGCTGAGCCAGCAGGCAATGGCTGAACACCAGCAGATACCCCAAAAGACTACATTTCATGCTCATTTTCTCTCGCTTGATAAGTTAAATAGCGGGTTGAAGGGAATTTACTTTTCCCTAAATAAAGGAAATAGACAGGCGAAACGAGGCTATACCCTTCGTCTGACAAATAATTTTTCGGATTTACTAAAAAAGAACCCAAATTCTTCTCTGCCTGTTACGCATCAGACAGCTTTGCCAATACCCCATTTTATCAATTTGTTGCCAGATAAAAACTGGCCACTGATGCCAATGATTCATCAACTTTCACTGACTCTCCCCCCCGAGCAGGCTTTAGACGAGACAGCCTTCCGGGAGAAACTATTGAGTCAATTCAGTTTACCCGATACAGACGACGTAGTAGTGCGTAAACGACGCCAGTCAATTGATGCACGCAATCGGCACGTTAAAGTGCTGGTTGAAGTTGAGGTATTTGCCGGAGAAACTCCGCCCCCGCTTATTCAGTATCAAAAACCGCAGCAGGATGTCAGCCGTGCTCCACAGGCGATTGTGGTGGGCGCCGGGCCCGCAGGATTGTTTGCCGCCCTCCGCCTGATCGAACTGGGCATAAAACCCATTGTACTGGAACGTGGTAGCGATGTTCGCGCCCGCCGTCGGGATCTTGCCGCCATCAATAAAGATCATGTCGTTAATCCGGAATCGAACTATTGCTTTGGCGAAGGTGGAGCCGGTACGTATTCAGATGGGAAACTGTACACGCGCTCCACAAAACGGGGTGACGTGCGACGTATTCTGGAAGTTTTTGTAGCACATGGAGCTACAGAACAGATTTTGGTCGATGCGCACCCGCACATTGGCACCAACAAATTACCGAACGTAGTAGCCGACCTGCGCGAAAGTATTCTGAACGCTGGGGGCGACGTTCGCTTCGACACCAAAGTAACAGACCTGATTGTTGAGGGAAGCGAGCTAAAGGGCGTTGTGTTAGCCAATGGTGAATCCCTGATAGGCATCGGTGTTATTCTGGCAACGGGCCACTCGGCACGCGACATTTTTTATCTGTTGCACAAACGCAATGTACGTATCGAAGCAAAATCATTTGCGATGGGCGTTCGCATTGAGCATCAGCAGAGTTTAATTGATCAGTTTCAATATCACCGGTCCAATCGTGGCGAATACCTACCAGCCGCGTCGTATAGTTTGGTGGCCCAAACGCGTTTTAAAGGGGTAGAAAGGGGCGTTTTTTCGTTTTGTATGTGTCCGGGTGGATTTATTGTGCCAGCGGCAACGGCTCCGGGCGAATTGGTGGTCAATGGTATGTCGCCCTCACGGCGGGATTCACAATACGCTAATTCGGGGCTGGTGGTAGCGATCACAGATGATGACCTGCGGCCTTATGGGGATGAGGGCCCATTAGCCGGTTTGGCTTTGCAACAGGACCTGGAACGCTGGGCTTGCCGCATGGGCGCTGGTCAAACCATTGGCGATGCATCCCGGCTCCAATCGCAGACCGCTCCAGCACAGCTTGTTGCCGATTTTGTGGACGGGCGTGTATCGAGCGAATTGCTGCCGACCTCCTATCAACCGGGCCTGGCTTCGGTCGATATGAGCGACGTGTTACCCGATCACATTGCTCAACCGCTTCGCCAGGGATTACGTGATTTCGGCCGGAAAATGCGTGGTTACTTAAGCAACGATGGGCAAATAATTGGAGTTGAGAGCAGAACTTCGTCGCCAGTACGTATCCCGCGCGATCGAAATACGTGCGAACACGTAGCACTTCGGCGCTTGTTTCCTTGTGGCGAGGGCGCTGGTTACGCGGGTGGCATCGTATCAGCAGCTATGGATGGCGAACGTTGTGCTGAAGAATTAGTTAAGCTGTATAAATAGGATTACGGTATTTGGTTTTCGGTTTTCGGTCGGCTGACGCATCCACTGTAAATCGTAAGCCGTAAACCGTAACCCAAATACCAATATGATCGACACTTCCTTTCAAACCTTTACCGAAGACCTGCAGAAACGTTTGAAGAAGCCGTTGCCAGGCGAATCAGCCCATCAGAAAATGGCGTCGGCGGCTCGGTATCGACTTGGTATAAAACCCAATGAACGAACGCGTCGAAGTGCCGTGTTGATCTGTTTCTATCCTTACCAGAATTCGATTTATCTGCCACTGATTTTACGTCCGCAGTACGATGGTGTTCATGCTGGTCAAATGGCATTTCCGGGTGGACGGATGGAACGTATTGACGAAAACCTCACCCGTACAGCGCTACGTGAAGCACAGGAGGAGGTTGGCATTCGGGTGTCTGATGTGAAAGTACTGGGCCTGCTGACGGAGCTATTCATTCCGCCAAGCAATTTCTACGTACAGCCCGTCATTGGTGTACTCCCCTACCGACCCGAATTCTATCCTGATCCGCGCGAAGTTGAGGCCGTTGTTGAAGTCGACCTTGAGCGGCTTCTGGACGAAACGATCGTTGGCGACAGCAAGATTGAAGTTCGGGGAATCACCGTCGACGCGCCCTTCTACCAGATTCAGGAGTATCGCGTATGGGGCGCTACGGCCATGATGATCAGTGAATTGCTTATGGTTTTAAGTCGATAGCTACGTAGTGTCAAAACAACTTTCTGAAACCTGTTAGGTTTCAGAAAGTTGAAAGTCTCAGGGCATTGGCTTCAGCCCTTCCCATTTCACCTGCCACGTACCGTCTTTCGGGAAACCAGGATTCGGGTCTCCTGTGTAGCCGTCCCAGCCGGCGCACATCATCGAAATAGCCATTAATAAACCGCCGTTTCCTGGCAAGTAAATGCGTAAGTTACTCCGCTGGTAATTGTGGCCGTTCGGCAGAAATGTGTTCTTTGTCACCTTCATCAGAAGTACGTCAACAGCGTCCTTGGGTTTACCTAAACGGGCAGCAGTCATCGCGACCAGCGGATAATCCCACCCCCAGGTTTCTTCCCACTTCCAGACGTTCATAATCTTGTCAAACGTACGTTGCATGGTCGGCACATCGAGCTGCGACGATGCAGGCAGGAAACCATAGGCCCCCAATACAGCGGGGTGATCGGTCATGTAGGCTGGGAAGGTATACGAATCTGGTGCACTTTCGGCAGCCAGATAGAGCCCATCCTGTACGGGTAATGGCGAAAGTTTGGTCAATACGTCGTCCCATTGCTTGTTTCGGGGCAGGCCAAGTCGCTGCCGCCATTGCTGAGCGACGGTCAGGCCCCAGCGCCAGTAGGCAAGTTCGTAAGTCGGGTTATATGTATCATCGGCTTTGAAACGTTCCTGCGCCGGAATCAGGCCCGGCCCCAGAATATACGCCTTTTTCGCGGGGTCAAAATAAGCGTAGGAAGCCATGAAATCAGCCGTTTCGAATACCAGGTCTTTGTATTTCTCCAGCACCGCCCGATTATGATGGTGACGGTAACACAATTCGGCGAAATACAGGAAATGAGGCTGCTGCCAGATCAGAAAGGGAGCAATAGTCGATGGGCTTTCATTCCCTGTCTGATCGACCATTTTCGGCCAGCGAACGCCTTTAAAACCTTGTCGGGTGGCGATAGCCTGCGCTTTTCTTCGAACTGACCGATACCAGCCGAGGCTTTTCTCTAGCAAGTCGATCCGGTTCCACTGGGCAAAATGAGCGGCATGCCACCAGTGCATTTCGAGGTGTGGTTTGCCATACCAGCTATTATAGGTCAGCCCCGTTTCCTGCGGGGGAGCCGATCCGGCACACTGAATTTTAGTGAGGTATTGCGATAACACGATACGTCGTTCAAGCTCAGCTGCACGGGGGTCCGTACTCCCCGCCAGATCAATGGCTCCGCCCGTTTGCCAGAATTTCTCCCAGCGCTGTTGACTGTTAGTAAGTGTCTCGGTAAATGAGGCTATTGCCTGACCACCCGGTTTGGGCGAGAACCGACAACTCATCTCAAACGATTCGCTCTGACTCGTTGGTTTCAGGACAAACTGGTGCTTTTCCGGTTGCGTTAGCGAGGCCGTCCCACTCCAACCGATACGTACTGAATAGCGGGTGGTATCGAGCGTACGTTCGATAAGCGCTCCGTGACCCGTAGTGGACATGAGCCGCGACTTATGACGCTGCGGGCTTGTCCAGTCGATGGCATTTTCCCAATCGCCGGACCCATAGGGAAAGCGAAACGTCAGAGTAAGTCGTCCGGTTTTCAGCAACGGCGACTGCACGCGAACCGCTATCTGGTCCTGACTCTGATGCGCCACCGTCAGTACGTCTACGGGTTGCCCTTCCAGTTCGAAATGACTCCGAATTTCACCCGTCCATAAATCCAGTTTCTGCCGGACGTTTTGCAAATCCTTCGGTGTGACCGGCGAGCCATCCGCTTTCGTTAAGCCAAACCCAATCTGGCCTAAATGCAGCCGATGCGGATTCTCCCGAAACCAGTCCGATACTGCTTTGAGCCGATCGGGTTTCGAAAAAGCATAGGTATAGGAAACATCCCGATTGTGCGCTTTATAGGTTTTATATACCTCGTCGAGTTGATACTGTTGTGTGTTCGGAAAGCTATGCCAGCCCCATTGCGACTGCGTACCGAGTGAAACACCCTGCTGATAAATATCCGGAAATGTTTGCAGACCCGTTGGATCAACAGTAAAGGCAAATTCGCCATTACCCACCGAAACCGACTGCATCGAATCGAAGCGGGTAGTCACCACATTATGCCGGGCTACAACTGCTTTTCGATCGATACGTTCTGAGCGTACTTTTTGAGAAAAAACAGGCTTAAAAGCGAGGCTGGCAGTGAGGACTATGGTTATGAGAAATAATTGGGGTTTCATGCGGCAAACGGGCGAATGAACAGGAAAGAAGGAAGTATCTGGCTATTACCCAACGAAGATAGGTAGCCTTGCTGGCTAGTTTTGAGGAATTAGCCAGCAAGGATAAAAAACTGGACGACACTACACAGAAGTTTCTTAATTTTTTTATTATTAACCAAATAAGTACTTCCTGAAAATCAATTCATTCCTGTATTTAAACATACTTGGTCAACATCACGTTGACTACTATGAAAAAGGTCTGATTTTCAGTACAAAAAGTCACAATAGAGAGCCTTATCCACTGAGCATTTTTACGCATAATGAGGAGTGCTTTGCATTGGTTTACAGGCAGAAAGCTCAACTAAAATCCCTTTATGTTCAGTCATCTACGCGTTGATATAGTCGTCAACCTTAATAGATTTGCATTTGAAGAACAATCACGGCCTTTCTACCGTTAAAATTTATAGTCTCTTTTGCTAATAACTTCCCTGTGAAAAGATGGATTGCTATCGGTCTCGTCGTTCTGGTACTCGGCGGGATAATTGTGTATAACAAAGTGTTACATCCGGCTCCCGGCGCTAATCCCGCTGGTGGAGGAGGTGGCGGAAAAGGTGGCGGTGGCGCTGCTGGTGGAAAAGGCGGTCCCGGTGGAGGTGGCCCATCGACAATCAGTGGCTTCGTGGTCGCGTTGCAGCGAATTCGGGAAGACATCGTATCCAGTGGATCACTGCTGGCGGCTGAACAGGTTGACATATATCCCGAAATTTCGGCTCGTATTACAGAGCTTAATATTCAGGAGGGTCGACCCGTGACAAAAGGTGCCTTGCTGGTTAAACTCTTTGACACGGACCTGCGGGCACAACTCCAAAAGCTTCAGGCACAGGCCGATAATGCCCGGCGTACAGAAGAACGTAACAAACAATTGCTGGAACGGGGTGGTATCAGCCAACAGGAGTATGACATCGTTACAACCAACCTGCGTTCATCGCTGGCCGACATTGACCTGGTAAAAGCCAACTTGCAACGTACTGAAATTCGGGCACCGTTTTCGGGCGTGATTGGCTTGCGGAATGTTAGTATGGGGGCTGTCGTTTCACCCAGTACGTTGATTGCCCGTTTGCAGCAGATTTCGTCGCTCAAACTTGATTTTTCGATCCCCGAAAAATACGGTCAGGCAGTACACAATGGCAGTATGATTTCGTTTATGGTAGATGGAGATAGCCAGCCAAGTCAGGCAGTAGTTTATGCCATTGAACCAGGCGTTGAAGAGCAAACGCGTAACCTGCGTATACGGGCTCGGGTAAATAACGCATCCACCCGGTTTCGGCCTGGTGCGTTCGCCCGGGTAACGCTCACGATTCAAAACGATCAAAGTCTGGTCGTTCCAACCCAGGCCGTTATTCCACAAACCCGAACGAATCAGGTTATTGTGGTTAAAAATGGTAAGGCGGTTTTTAAAGACGTGAAAACCGGCCTTCGCACCGCTGGTTCGATTCAAATACTATCGGGCCTTCAAGTAGGCGACACCGTAGCAACAACGGGTTTGCTGTTCATCAAGCCTGATTCACCGGTTAAAGTCAATAAGGTTATAACGTTGCCAGGAACTGGCCCTAAAGTAGCAGCAAACTGAGTTCTTCGTATTCTGTTTACAGTTTTCAGTGGTTGATGCAGACGCACGTTGCAAGGCCGAAAACTAAAAACCGTAAGCGGTAAACCAAACATTATAAACTCAATACAGCAATGAGTCTACCCGAGTTAAGTCTGAACAGGCCCGTGTTTGCGATGGTGATGTCCATCGTTATCGTGTTGTTTGGCATCATCGGTTTCACGTTCCTGGGCGTACGTGAATATCCGGCCATTGACCCACCGGTGATTTCGGTGCGGACAAACTATACCGGTGCAAATCCCGACATTGTGGAGTCGCAGATTACGGAACCTATCGAAAAATCGCTCAACAGTATCGAAGGTATCCGTACGATTTCGTCGAATAGCGCGCTGGGTGCCAGCACCATTACGATTGAGTTTAACCTGGATGCAAACCTGGAGCAGGCTGCCAACGACGTACGCGATAAAGTGGCTCAAGCCCAGCGCCAGCTTCCTCAGGACATTGACGCGCCACCCGTAGTGACTAAGGCTGATGCAAACTCTGAACCGATCATTTTCATGACCGTTCAGAGTACGACCCGCAACCCAACCCAATTGTCGGATTACGCCGAGAACGTACTACAGGAGCGGGTGCAAACGATCCCGGGTGTTAGTCAGGCCAACATTTATGGCCTCAAACGTCAGGCGATGCGGCTCTGGATTGATCCGATCAAACTGGCGGCTTACCGCCTGACAGCCCAGGACATTCAAAGCGCCCTGACGGCCCAGAACGTGGAATTGCCCAGCGGTAAGGTGTATGGCAACAACACTGAACTAACCGTAAAAGCCGTTGGGCGGATCACGACCGAAGAAGAATTCAACAACCTGATTCTGCGGCAGACGAGTAATCAGATTGTGCGGTTCAAAGATGTTGGCTATGCTACGTTAGGCGCTGAAAATGAAGAAACCATCTCGAAGCAAAACGGGGCAGTGGGTGTCATTCTGGTGTTGATTCCTCAACCCGGTGCCAACTATGTGAGCATCGCCGATGAGTTCTACAAACGATTCGATCAGCTCAAAAAAGATCTTCCCGACGACATCATTGTCAGCGTTGGCATTGACCGTAGTATTTTCATCCGGCGAGCTATTGAAGAGGTTGGCGAGACACTGATTATTTCATTTGTTCTGGTTGTATTGGTCATTTACTTCTTCTTCCGTGACTGGCTGATCGCTTTCCGTCCGCTAATTGATATTCCCGTATCGCTGATCGGGGCCTTTTTTATCATGTACGTAGCTGACTTCAGTATTAACGTACTAACGTTGCTGGGAATCGTGCTGGCAACTGGTCTCGTGGTGGATGATGGTATTGTGGTTACGGAGAATATTTACAAGAAGATCGAGCAGGGAATGGACACCGAACAGGCGGCCAAAGAAGGTTCCAACGAGATTTTCTTTGCGGTATTGGCCACGTCCATTACCCTGGCTATTGTCTTTCTGCCCATCATCTTTCTGGAAGGTTTCGTTGGGCGGCTGTTCCGGGAGTTTGGTATTGTAGTCGCTGGAGCTGTACTGATTTCTGCTTTTGTGTCGCTGACACTGACGCCAGTGCTTAGCGTGAAAATGACCAGCAAAAACCACGATAAACGATCCTGGTTTTACGAAAAAACGGAGCCGTTATTCCAGTGGCTCGATACGTCCTACCGTAGTTCGCTCGATACGTTTATGCGTCGGCGCGGTTGGGCATTTGTTATGATTGGCGTGTGTTTGCTGCTTATTTTCGGCTTGGGCTCACTGCTGAAATCTGAACTGGCTCCGCTCGAAGATCGCGGCCGGACTCGGGTTTCTATTACGTCGCCAGAAGGTACCAGCTACGAATCACAGGCGGCTACAACCGACCGCGTTATGAATTTCATGCTTGACTCCATTCCAGAAACTAAGCTGGCATTCAGCGTAGTAGCACCAGGATTTTCAGGCGCAGGCGCGGTTAACTCGTCTTTCGTAATGCTTAATATGGTCGACGTCAGCGAACGAAAACGATCACAGCAGGAGATTGTCGATTTCATCAATAAGGGCGTCAGGCGATTTAGTGAGGCCCGCATGTTCGCTACACAGGATCAAACCATTCAGGTGGGCCGGGGGGGTGGGTTACCCGTTCAGTTTGTCATTCAGAATTTGAATTTTGAAAAACTGCGGGAAAAACTGCCTTTGTTTCTGGATGAGGTCCAGAAAGACCCCACGTTCCAGACGTCTGATGTTGACCTTAAATTCAACAAACCTGAACTGAATATCAGCATTGACCGGGAGAAAGCGACCAATTTGGGCATTTCCGTACAGGATGTGGCCCAGACGCTCCAGTTAGCCCTGAGTAACCGGCGCCTTGCTTACTTCCTGATGAATGGGAAACAGTATCAGGTAATTGGACAGGTAGACCGGGCTGACCGCGACGCTCCCGTTGATTTGGGTTCCTTTTATGTACGCTCCAGCCAGGGCCAGCTCATCCAGTTGGATAACCTGGTCAGGTTTCATGAAGTAAGTAGCCCTCCACAGGTATATCACTACAACCGGTTTAAATCGGCGACGGTATCGGCGGGGCTAGCTCCCGGCAAAACCGTTGGCGATGGTGTAGATGCCATGCGGGCTATTGCCGCACGAACGCTTGATGAATCGTTCCAGACAGCTCTGTCCGGTCCTTCCCGTGACTATGCCGAGAGTTCATCCAATACGTTATTTGCTTTCGGCCTCGCCCTGATTCTGGTTTATCTGGTTTTGGCGGCTCAGTTCGATTCGTTTATTGATCCGCTCATTATCATGATCACCGTGCCGCTGGCCCTGGCGGGCGCTGTTTTCTCGCTCTGGATGTTTAACCAGACACTGAATATCTTCAGCCAGATTGGTATCATTATGCTCGTGGGGCTGGTTACTAAAAATGGCATTCTGATAGTAGAGTTTGCTAACGAACAGCGATTAACAGGCAAGAACAAATTTGAAGCCGCAAGGGAGTCAGCCGCACTACGTTTACGCCCTATTCTGATGACTACGCTTGTCGCGGCTTTTGGGGCTTTACCGCTCGCTCTAGCGCTCGGTTCAGCCTCCAAAAGCCGGATTCCGCTGGGTATTGTTATTGTGGGTGGGCTTATGTTCTCGCTTGTGCTAACGCTCTATGTTGTGCCAGTGATTTATACATACATGACACGTAGAAAAGATGTTGAGCCAGAAGGCGGTGAGCAACAATCGCTTCCACAACCAGAAGGGCTTCCAGGTGATACGAGAAAGCCAAAGGAGTTAGCTGTACATTAATCAAACCAACCATTGCTCTTTGAAAGAGGTGAATTCTGATTCGTTCAGATTCACCTCTTTTGCTATCTGTTATACTAACCACCAGGTTTCAACCCGATGTTGCGACATTTCTTTTTTGCATTAGCTGATTAAAAAAGCTGGCTTTGCTGCTTAGAGCAGTAGTCATTCTTCATAAATCCCATAAAAGCCTATTCAAATACGGCAAATCCATGAAACGTTACCTGCCTTTTATCCTGCTTTTCCTGAGCCCGTTTGCTTTTGGGCAATCTCCCATCGATGTTGACAAAGAATTCGCGTTTGCTGCCCAGCAATATGCGCTCATGCTGAAATCTCATCCCGATACCACCAAATTTCCGCAATCCACAAAACCGGATGGCTCACCTGATGACAGGACATCAGATTGGTGGTGCAGTGGTTTTTTTGGCGGTTCGCTCTGGCACATCTATGAGCATACGAAAGCGCCGGTCTGGAAAGCAGCGGCTCAAAAATGGACAATGGCCGTCGCGAAAGAACAGTACAACACCGGTACGCACGACCTGGGTTTTATGCTCTACTGCCCCTTTGGAAACGGTTATCGGCTGACCAAAAATGCTACGTATCCACCGATCTTGCTAACGGGTGCTAAGTCATTATCGACGCGTTTCGACCCGAAGGTTGGCGTTATCAAGTCATGGAATAAATTTCAGAACTACAATTATCCCGTGATCATCGACAACATGATGAACCTGGAGTTTCTGTTCTGGGCTGCCAAAACATCGGGAAATAAAGAATTCTATAACTTATCGGTGACACATGCTGATAACACCATAAAGAACCATTACCGGCCCGATTACAGCAGTTATCACGTCGTTTGCTATAATCCGGACGGCACGGTCGCTGCCAGGAAAACGGCGCAGGGTTATGCGGACAATTCGGCCTGGGCGCGTGGTCAGGCGTGGGGCTTGTATGGCTTTACGGTTATGTATCGGGAAACAAAAGACAAGAAATACCTGGATCAGGCCCGCCACATTGCCGACTTCTATTTAAATCACCCAAACTTACCAGCCGACAAAATTCCGTACTGGGATTTCAACGCCCCAAACATTCCGAATGAAGAACGCGATGCATCAGCTGGTGCTATTACGTCCTCGGCACTTTTCGAACTCTCTACCTACGGCGGTCCTTCGGCAAAAACGTATTATCAGGCCGCGGTAAAGATGCTCGAGAGTTTATCCAGTCCCGCCTATAAAGCTAATCTAGGCGAGAATAACAACTTTATTCTGAAGCACAGCGTAGGTCATAAACCGCAGAAAAGTGAAGTAGACACACCAATCGTTTACGCCGATTATTACTATCTGGAAGCGCTGCTACGTTACGACACACTACGTAGAAAAGCAAAGAGTTAGTATTGAGTAGTGCCGACCAGGACCGTCGGCTCTCCTGTTTCCGAAGAGCTAAAAAGTCCCCGAACGAATTTTTGTTCGGGGACTTTTTAGTTTCTGTTCGTAAAGCAGACGGTCAAAATAGGTTGGTTACAAATTCTTTATTCCTCCCGGCGGATGGCCTGAATCGTAACAATCGTTGGCGCTGACTGATAAAAATCGAACACTGCGCGTCCCAGTAACTCATGACTGACAGCGCTGAGGTGTTCCTTATCATTCGGCAGAAAATATTCCTCACGTGGCTGGATCACCAAATCGGTATCAAACACACTGAATACATGCGCATCCGCTTCATCAAGCAACACCGCTCGGCTCTGCTTCCGTAACCACCTGTCAATTGCGTTCCGGTGCGGAAAGGGCGTCATCAGTAAGACATTGTGGCGATAGGGCCGAAGTTGTTTCATCAATACCGACAGAGCCGTCCGGGCACGTAGCGGCCACAAAAACGTGAGTAACGCGCTTCCGATGCTTTTTAACTGAGTACCTATGGCTGGTGGATTGGCTCGTGGTGCTAACTCAGACGAATAGGGAACGGCAACATAAGGCGGGCCAGTTAAGGTTGAATCCGTAGGTTGTAGTATCGTCTCATCAAGTTGTAGCATAATCAGATCGTACCGATTCAACGGCAGTCGATCCAACGTAGCGACGATTTGGGTCATCGTTAAATTGGCGTAGGCCTCTACGGAAACCGCTTGGCCAGCCTGGCTAAACTGGCGAATAAAATGCCCTATATAACTAAGCTTTCCTCCCGACAGCCCGTAGCCGTATGTATGTTCGTCGCCAATTACCAGCACATTCATTAGATAACACAAACGGAGTGAGTAAATCCGTTTAATATCTTTACGTAACTCGTTGCGTAAGTGTGGCAATCAATTGAAAAAATTAAAAAAGAACCTGGCCGATCGTTGCAACGTTCTAGAACAGAATGGCGTAGTCTAGTTATAATCAGGGATGTTTACGTAAATCTGCTCGAACTTTGTTTTTCCGAAAATCGTCTCCGTTCGCCGAAAATGACCTCCTCAGCGTCATTAGGGCTTGCCGTACAAACGATCCGCGTGCGCAACGAACGCTGTTCAAGCAGTTTTTTGGTTATGCCAAAAGCATCTGTCTGCGCTATACATCGAACGTCGAAGAAGCTGAAGATGTCCTGAATGAAGGCTTTCTGAAGGCTTTCCAGCACCTGGACAGCTACGATGAAAATCTGCCTTTCAAAGCCTGGCTACGTACTATTCTGGTTAATACGGCCATTAGTCATTACCGCAAAAATCAGAAGTTAGAGCAACATACGTCGTCCCTGGAAACGGGTGAACAGGTTGCCTTCGACGAAGACATTGTCGATCACATTGCCGCCGAGGAAATCCTGGCCTTAGTACAACAGTTAACCCCAACCTACCGAACGGTGTTTATGATGCACGTAGTGGATGGCTATAGCCTCCACGAAATTGCCGGGATATTAAGCCATAACGAGGCTACCGTACGATCAAACTTCGCCCGTGCCCGGCAAAAATTACAAGTACTCATCAAACAAGCGTACCCGTTCCACACGAACTCAGGCCCTACAAACTCCATTCCCTACCATGAAAACTGACCGCTTTTCCGATATTATCCGGCGAAAACTGGAAAGTATTCGGCCGGAATTTTCCGAGAAAGACTGGGCCAAGATGCAGTCCACGCTTCAACAGGCAAATATGCCACAACCGGGCTCATCAGGCACAGGCCAACCGGTTACGGGCAGTATCTGGTCGAGTCATCCCTGGATGATGGCCGCAGCCACCGTCAGTACGGTTGCGCTGGTAACGCTTGGCATCTGGCAACGTCACGAAATCAATGAGTTACGCCAAACCGTAGGCCAACTCAACAAACAACAGGTTCAGTCTGCCCAAAAGCCAGCCGAACAGAAATTGCCGGGCGATGCACGGCCGGATTTGACAAACGCCAATGGTCTTCGCCCTAAGGATGCTGACGTATCTTCGACACCATCCAGAAAAATTGACCGACAGTCAGTTCGTCCTGATACGGTTTACATAAATCGATACGTCGCCGTGCCTTCGCCCTCCCGTTCCCAGTCAGCAGTGCCTGACGAAGCTCCCTTGAAGCAACGCATAGCCTTATCAAAGCAGGAACACTATGCGAAAACGAGTGCGAAACCCGCGTCGACAGACGGGGTACGTCAATCAACTAACCAACCATCTACCGCCCAAACTGCCCCTTATGATGTTACGTCTACTTCTGATAAAATTCTCAATAACAAGCCATTAGAAACCAAAGTCGTTTCTACGAATCAACCCGAAAATAACCGGGCGATAGTCGGCCGAAACGTATCTGGCAGAAAAGGAGAAAGCCAGGATGCAGACCATCTGAAGGAGAAAAATCAGATTGCCGGAAACCTGAACGAAAAAAGTCAGGGCGCCGAGCGATTGAATGAGACAAATCAGGTTTCGGATCGTATAATCGGGAAGAACCGGGAGACGAGAGCTACTACGTTAAATCCGGCAAATGCGATCGATAAAACAAATAACGAAGTCACTCAGGTTACGCCAGTCAAAAATGAGTCTTCTACGGAAACAAGCACGGTATCAGCCAGCTATGAGTTAGTTAATAGCCGTCCGCTATCGACTAAAAGCCTTAATTGGACTGCGCTGATGGCGCAGCGTGCCAAGCGTCTGCAACCAGCCAGAAAAGTGCCTGTACCAACAGTGCCGGCACAGATTGCGGAGAAAACAAACGTAAGCGCCCCAGAAAGTCAACCTGTTAACCGGGCAGCTATCCGCTTCCGGGCAGGTGTGGGTGGTGAAATAGCTTCCAGCTTATGGAGTGTTGGTGTGTTCACCGAAACACTGATTGGCAAGCATTTGACCATTGGTGTGGGGATCAGTCAGGCTACGTACAGCGGTATGTTCATTGACGATTTCGATTTCGATGTTCGAACCCGTCGGGATTTCCGGAAAGAATATGGACTTGGGCGCATGATTGATCCCAAACGTGACATTCTGAACATCGACACAAAAACGGCCCGTGTACAGATTCCGCTTTCGCTCGGCTATCGAATCCCGGTTACGCAAACGTTATCGTTACTACCGACAGTTGGTACATCGCTGAATTTAAAAAGTGCAGAAGATGTAACCTTTTATTGTCCAATATACATACCCCAACGTGGATTCGATCAATTCCAGCTTAGCAACAACAATCGATCGGCTCCTTTAATTAATACACTTGCCTTGGGCCTTGGTCTGGAATGGCAACGTGGTCACTGGGTTGTGCAAACCAGCCCGATGCTCACTTTACCAATGCAGTCGGAAAGCGACCCAAACTGGCAGAACAACGCAACACTCGGTTTACGGGCAAGAGTACTGTTCCAGTTTTAGATAAGTCATAAGATAGAAAGGCGTAAGTCGCTGACGCAAGCATTTTGCTCTCGTGTCAGCGACTTACGCCTTTCTATCTTATGACTTTTACGTCTTTTTACTTACACCTTATTTATTGGCTGTCACCCGCCAGATTCGGCCGGAAGTATCATCAGCAACGAGCATTGATCCATCCGGTAACACCGCCACACCCACAGGACGGCCATAGGCGTCTTTATCTTTGCCGGTCAGAAACCCCGTCAGAAAATCCTCTGGCTCACCGGGTTTTCCACCCTTAAACGGCACAAACACGACTTTGTATCCCGACAATTGCGAACGGTTCCAGGAACCATGCTGTCCGATAAAAGCGCCATTTCGGTACTTTTCGGGGAAGGCCGTCTTGTCATAAAAGGCCAGTCCCAGCGAGGCCGTATGGGCTCCCAGCGGTACGTCGGGAACTGTAGCCTTTTTTACTAGATCAGGACGTTCTCCTTTCCGGCGTGGATCTTCGTTTTGTCCGTAATAGGAGTATGGCCACCCATAAAATGCGCCTTCCTTCACGCTCGTCAGGTAGTCCGGTACGAGTTCGTCGCCCAGTTCATCTCGTTCGTTAACAGCTGTATACAGCATCTTTGTGGTTGGTTGCCAGCCCATTCCCACAGGATTACGCAAGCCGCTGGCGTAAATACGTTCGCCACTACCATCGGGATTGATTTCCAGAATATTCGCCCGCCGAACTTCGTTTTCAGGACCATGTTCACCCACGTTACTACCCGACCCAACCGATACGTATATCTTTTTGCCGTCAGCGCTGGCCAGTAGGTTGCGGGTCCAGTGATTGTTATAACCGCCGGCGGGTAAGTTCAGGATTTTCTTACCGGGGGCCGTTATTTTCGTCTGACCAGGTTTGTAGTCGTAACGCATCAATCCATCGGTGTTGGCTGCGTAGAAGTAATTACCTAAAACCAACGTACCAAAAGGCTGATTCAGACCCGTTAAAAAGGGTTGGCGCAGATCGGGTTTTCCGTCTTTGTCGGTATCGCGTAATAGCGTAATTCGATTGGCGCTGGCGGCCGTCCGCTCCGATTTGTTACGTCCGGTAGCCGCATTGATCACGGCATTTTTGGCCCCCTTTCGCTCGGTGTTCGACTCTGCCACAAAGATGTCACCATCGGGTGCTACATATATCCAGCGGGGACTATCCAGATCGCGGGCAAACTCCGTAACTGTAAAACCTGCCGGAGCCTGGGGCGTTTTACCATCCGGCCAGCCAATTACGTTACTATAATTGATCGTCGATTTCGTCGCATAGGGGGCAGGAAGTACAATCGTCGTATCGGCAGTGGTGACCGCTTCAGCCGTTTGATTGGTGTCTTTTTTCTGGCCACAGGACGCCAGTGCCATCGACAGCGTGGTAGCTGCCAGCATAAAGTTCGTTGTTTTCATCGTTGAGTATAACCGTGTTAAGTTTATTCGTGCCGGGGTCGTGCATTCCAGACACGACTTATCCAATCACAAAACCACATAAATACTCAACTCATCGAACAGCCATTTAGTTAAGGATTGTCTTTTTTAGCCGTCAATTCTGTTCCCTGCGCCGATAGTGTCAGGCCCGTAATGGCTTTTGTGGCGGCATCGCGCACAAAGGTGATCATAGAGCTATAGGAACTGGTAGACTGATACGTATCAGCTTTGGCCTGTTTCACCAGTTTGTTCTTACCGTAACTATCGGCTTCTCCAAATAAATCGCCTTTTTCGGCCGTAATCGTGTATTTCTGAATAGGACTACCGCTAGACAGGGTATATGAGCCAAGGTAAGCTTTCAGGTTTGTCGTGTCACTTGACGCCGTTTGGGCATTCGTTACGTTAGTAATAACCAGCAGACTACCCGCTAACAAAAGTGTCAGTACTATTTTCATGATTTTGTCTGATTAAAGGATTCGTTTACAGCAAACTTCGCGAAAATTTGGCGTATGGAATAGGCCCCTTGTAAAACACATCACTAACGGCCTTCATACCAAACCGCCGATAAAAATCGGCCGCATCAAGCCGGGCATCGCACCAGATCGTAGTCGCTCCAAACCGCCGGGACTGGGCGATTACATGGGTTAGCATCAGGGTTCCAATACCCTGCCGCTGGTAGTCAGGACGGGTAGCAAATTTGCGGAAACGTGCCTCTTTACCATTCACAAACAGGGAAATAACCGAGATTAATTCTCCATTATGAAACGCTCCGCAGTGGCGTCCATCGGCATCATTTTCGACTTTTACATAATCGAATGGCTTATCGGGCCAAAGTACAGCGTGGCGCAGGGCATAAGTTTGTTCAGCCGTAATCGATTGAATGGAAAGGGCCGCGGAGGGGGGTACAATCATCTTTGAAACGTCGTGTTTAGGTAGTATTAGGCGGTCAAGTTACCACTTTTGAAAGCTACGAGCCCTATTAGTCGTTAAATCTATTGGATGGCCAGACTGACGGTTCGTGGTTTTCAACGAACGAAGTACTTGTTCCTGCTTTAGTGGCCACACACTAGCCATCGCCATAAATTAGAACGGTAGCTTTCCCAGATCGACGTTGCCACCGGTAAGGATAATGCCGACCTTTTGCCCCGCAAATTGCTCTTTGTGCTTCAGCACGGCGGCCAGTGGCACGGCAGACGACGGCTCGATAATGATTTTCATCCGCTCCCAAACCAGTTTCATGGCCGCGCTAATTTCCGCGTCCGACACCGTTAGAATATCAGCTACGTGTGCCCGAATAATGGCCAGTGTCCGTTCGCTAAGGCTCGTCATTAGCCCGTCGGCAATGGTGTTTATGTAGGGGGCTTTTTCAACCCGACCACTACGAAAGGATAAGATCGCATCAGCTGCACCTTCAGGCTCCCCAGCAACAATTCGGGTCTTTGGCGATAAATAATGTGTGGTTAAAGCCGTGCCACTCAGTAGCCCTCCCCCACCGACCGGCGCCATAATCACGTCGAACATTCGTTCGATTCCAGCATCTTCGATCAGTTCTTTGGCCGCCGTAGCTTGTCCGGCAATCACGCGATCATCGTCAAATGGGTGTACCAGCACCGCGCCCGTTCGTTCGATAACTTCACGTACTCCCGCTTCGCGGGCCTCAAGCGTGGGTTCGCACTCAATTACGTCGGCACCATAACCAAGCACTGCGTCTTTCTTAACCTTTGGAGCCGTGCGCGGCATCACAATGTAAGCGGGCATTCCCACCTGTCGGGCGGCAAACGCGACAGCCTGCGCGTGATTACCCGACGAATGGGTTGTGATTGCCTTTCCTTCCTTATGTTGAACAACCTGCAATACGGCGTTCAATCCACCCCGCGCTTTGAAAGCACCTATTTTCTGGAAGTTTTCACACTTGAAAAAGATCTCGGCGCCCGCCCGTTCATTGATCGTTTGATTGGTCAGAACGGCGGTTCGGTGGATGTAGGGCCGGATGCGGTCGTGGGCCTCTTGAATGGTATCGAAAGAAATCATCAGGAACATATTGGTCGAATAGCGGCAAATTACGAAGAAAACGGCCGCTACGTGCGTTAGCAAATCTGCTTTTCTTCTAAAAAATGTGGTCTACAAAAAGGAGATTTAGCCAGACTTTACCTTCTGAATACGGTTCCCCTCTTTCGATCATCCACTCACGTGCAGACAACCTATTTTTTGACGCAACGGTCGGTTTACGATACGTAATGCGGCATCAAAATAGTTTATCGGCACCATACTCAACATCAAGTTTTTACGTATCGCATGAAATTTTATTTACTACTCCTGAGTTTTTTTACATTATCAACATTAGCGCAGGGCCAACCAGAACGCCAGTTCTCGATTCGGGGCACCCTGGTCGATGATCAGAATAAACCGGTCCCCTTTGGAACCGTTGCGTTGTACCAGAATGCCAAATCCACACCCGTAACCGGTGCTATTTCCGACGAAGCAGGTAAGTTCGAGATACGTAGTAAGGCGGGTCAATTCTCTATAAAAATCAGTGCAATATCATATCAGGATCGAAGCCTTCCATCAGTTGCTATTGTGGATAAAGACCTTGATCTGGGAAACCTTACCATCAAATCCAGCACCAAAAGGCTGGAAGAAGTTGTCGTGAAAGGCGAACGAAGCCAGATGGAGCTGGCTTTGGACAAAAAGATTTTCAACGTAGGAAAAGACCTGGCTAATGCTGGCGGAACGGCCTCCGATATTCTGAGCAACGTACCCTCCGTTGCGGTTGATGCTGAAGGGAATGTTAGCCTGCGAGGAAGCAACAGCGTCCGGATTCTGATTGACGGAAAACCGTCGGGCTTGGTGAGCTTCAAAGGCGGCAGTGGTTTGCAGCAGTTGCAGGGTAGCAGCATCGAGCGGGTTGAGGTGATCACCAACCCATCGGCACGCTACGAGGCCGAAGGTATGGGCGGCATCATCAATATCGTGTTAAAGAAAGAGCATAAAGAAGGCATCAACGGCTCGTTCGACCTGATTACGGGCTATCCGGCCAATTTCGGGCTGGCTGCCAACGTAAATTATCGACGGAAGAATCTCAATTTCTTTGTCAATTATACCGCTTCCTATCGGAATACGCCGGGCCGCAGTTCGCTTTATCAGGAATTATACCGCAACGATACGACCTTCGTTACGCAGCAAAATTCGACGTCTAACCTTAAAGGGCAGAACAACAATGCCCGCGCCGGTCTTGACTATTTTTTCAATGCAAAGAACGTACTGACGGCCGCTTATACGTATCGACTGAGTAAAGGAAAACGCTTTGCCGACATCAATTACCGGGATTACCAATCTAACCTCAATAATCTACGTAGCATTACCAGCCGCACGCAGGACGAAACAGAAACTGAGCCCAATTCGGAATATACCCTGACCTACAAACGAACATTTGCGCGGGAAGGCCATGAACTCACCGCCGACATTCGCTATCTGGATAACTGGGAAAGCTCGGATCAATATTTCGCCCAGCAGACGTTTCAGCCCGATGGCCGGACGCAAATGATACCGTCCGTTCTGCAACGTTCCATCAATGACGAGACAGAAAAGCAGTTTCTGGTTCAGGTCGATTACATTCGGCCGTTCAGCAAAAATGGCAAAGTAGAAGCCGGTTTACGGAGTAGTTCGCGGGATATGACCAATGATTATTCGGTGACGCAACAGGCCGGAGATGGCGCCTGGTCTCCCCTTCCTGGTCTGACCAATTACTTTATCTATGAGGAACGTATCAACGCGGCCTACGGCATTATTGGCAATAAAGCCCGTAAATTTTCCTACCAGGCGGGGTTGCGGGGCGAAATAACCGACGTAACAACTACACTACGGCAAACGAACGACGTTAATCCGCGCCACTACGCTAACCTGTTTCCGAGCGTACACTTCACCTACGATCTACCACGTCAGCATGCGTTGCAACTTAGTTTCAGTCGCCGGATACGTCGGCCGCAATACAACGATCTAAGTCCGTTCAGCACCTTCAGCGACAACCGAAATTTCTGGAGCGGCAACCCCAATTTGAATCCTGAATTTACGAACGCCTTTGAACTTGGGCATATCAAATATTTTGGGAAAGGCTCGATTAGTTCATCGGTCTATTACCGGCATACCAACGATAAAATCCTGTCGATTCGCCGGGTGAATGATCAGGGATACTCCACTACACGACCCGAAAACCTCCAGAGTGAAAACTCATATGGGGCCGAATTCGCGGGGTCATATGCGCCCTATAAATGGTGGAAACTCGACGGTAGTTTCAACTTTTTTCGGGCGGTCACCAACGGCAGCAACCTGGATGTGAATTACCAGAGTGATACGTATAGCTGGTTTACACGGCTTATTTCCCGCTTTACAATCTGGCAATCAACTGATATTCAGTTACGCGGCAACTACGAAGCACCCCAGCAAACGCCCCAGGGCCGCCGGAAAGCGCTTGCTACGTTAGATCTTTCGGTTAGCAAAGATGTGCTCAATAATAACGGTACATTGACGCTCAATGTGCTTGACGTTTTCAATTCGCGTCGCTTCCGGTCAATTACCGAAGGTCCTAACTTCTACGCCGAAAACAGTTCACAGTTCCGGCTTCGTCAGATTAATTTAACGTTCAGCTACCGGTTACGTCAGGCGAAAAAGAAGCCGAAGGAAGGTGGGGAGGGCGAGTTTTAAACCGTTTGCGCATACTTATTGTGAGACTTTACCCCACGGCAGCGGCCGACCGTCCCAACCCCTCCCCTGCTTTTCAGGGGAGGGGCCGGGGGTGGGGTAATTGCGGCAAAATAGTAGCATCACTTCGCACCGTCGAGCCGCGCACAATAAGGCTCGTTGGCAGCACAATCCGTTCAGGCTGAAACTCGTCTTCCTTTGCTTCCAATTGCCTGATTAACAGTTGAGCCGCCTGCTGGCCAAGTTCGCCAACGGGCTGGGAAACCGATGTAAGACCCGGTTCAATGAGCGACGATATTGGGTCATCACTGAACCCTACGATTGCCAGATCGTCAGGAACGGAAATACCCCGGTGTTTCGCTACGTTCAGGGCTTCGAGGGCCGTGGGGTCATTCATGGCGAAGAGCGCGTCGGGTGGATTGGGCAAATTAAGCAGGTGGTTTACGTAGATATTTGCCTTATCCAGATTCAGGTCATACGCGATAACCAACTCAGGATCAACGGGTAAACCATACTGCGTCAGCGCATCCCGGTAGCCACTTAGCCGATTGCGGCTGTTCATGAGTGTATCTGGTCCAGCCAGATGCGCAATCCGACGACGGCCCGTTTGAATGAGATGCTCGACCGCCCGGAACGCCCCGTTATAATCGTCCACCGTTACGTTCGATACGTTCATGTCTTCGCACACTCGATTGAAAAACACGACCGGAATACCTTTGCGCTGGAATACCTTGAAATGGTCGAAGTTGCGGGTCTCTTTTGTGTGCGACACAATGAGCCCATCCACGCGGCTGGCAAGCAGGGCTTTTGCATTCGCCACCTCGGTTTCGTAGGACTCATTCGAGTGGCAAATCACTACGTTGTAACCCGATCTGGCCATTTCTTCCTGGACGCCAATGATGACTTTAGGGAAGAAAAAGCTGATGAATTCCGGCACCATAATCCCAACCGTCCCCGTACGATTCGTCAGCAGTGAAATCGCCAGTTGATTCCGCTGATAGTCGACCTGAGTGGCCATATCGAGGATTCGCTGGCGCGTTTTTTCGTTCACGTTCGGATGGCCCGTTAAAGCTCGCGATACCGTCGATTTGGAAATTCCTAACGCATGGGCAATGTCAATAATCGTAGTCTGGTGGGTTGCCATACAAACCTGAAATGTAATTTATCCAATTTTTACCCCTGCCAGCATTCAGTACTGACATTAATTGATTTTCAAATTTCCCTTTTTATTGGGAACATTCCCAAAATTTTGGGAATGTTCCCAATAAAAAAAGTCAATTAAATCTTTGCAGAATCACTATTAGACAGTAATATCAACATATAGAGCGAAAAATGAGGTTAAAGCTCTCCTGAAAGCAGCATTCGCTTCTGTAAAGAGATTTTTAACGCATAGGCTCTTCCTATATGATAGCCAGTAACCGTTTTGTACTTTTTCAATTTCACTCATTCCTAAAACCAAAAGAGCAGTTTACGCTGCTTTGCTTATGCAATCAACTTTATCACTACGAACCGTGGTCGGGCTAGTCGGTCTTTTGCTGACCACCCTTATGGGACAGGCGCAGGCTCCGCGCGCAACCACTATTACAGGTCGAGTCACCGACGCTGGCACAAACGATGGCCTGCCGGGCGTCAACGTCGTTGTCAAGGGTTCCCAACAGGGTACCACTACGAATGCTACGGGTCAGTATACCATGTCCGTACCAGCTACGAATGCTACGTTAACGTTTTCGTACATTGGGTACGTACCACAGGAGGTAGCGGTGGCAAATCGCAGCACGATCGACATAGCCTTACAAGCCGATGACCGCTCGCTGAATGAAGTCGTTGTAGTGGGGTATGGTACTCAGCGTAAAATCGAGACGACTGGCTCCATTGCCTCCGTCAAATCAGCCGATCTGGTGCAAACGCCCGTTTCCAACGTAGCACAGGGATTACAGGCACGCGTTTCAGGGGTTCAAGTTAGCCAGAACACGGGTGCGCCGGGTGGAAACATCAGTGTCAGGATTCGGGGCACCAACTCAATTAACGGTAACTCCGAACCGCTCTACATTGTCGATGGGATTCAGATTTCCAACGGTAGCAGCAACAGTAGTGAGATCAATAATGTCAGCCCGTTATCAACTATTAATCCGAATGATATCGAGTCAGTCGAAATCCTGAAAGACGCGTCGGCTTCGGCTATTTACGGGTCTCGGGCGGCTAATGGCGTTGTATTGATTACGACCAAACGCGGTAAAACCGGCGCTACCCGTGTGACCATCGATAGTTATTATGGCGTACAGAAAGTAAACAAAACGCTGCCTCTTCTCAATGCCGCCGAGTTTGCCCAGGTAGAAAACGAGACCTTTAAAAATAATTACTACCAAAATCCATCGTCGCTGGGCGAAGGAACCGACTGGCAGAAAATCATTTTCCGGGAGGCTCCCATTCAAAGTCATCAATTATCGATTAATGGCGGAACGGAGAAAACTCAACTCGCACTTTCGGCCAATTATTTCAATCAGGACGGGATTATCATCAACTCCAATTTCAAACGGTATTCCTATCGACTGAACGTCGACCATCGCATCAGTGACCGGATCAAGATAGGGACCAGTATTTTAGGAAGTTATGCCGTTAACGCAGGGGTGACAACGGGTTCGCAAACCATTGGCGATGCCGCCGTTGTTACAAATACCATTCTGGGTGCGGCCGTTGGTGCGCCACCTACGCTGCAGCCCTACCGCGAAGATGGCAGCATTTTCCCATTTGGTGAGCAGGCGAATGGCCAGTATCGGGAGGTTATTAATCCGCTCAACTACACGGCGATACTGAACCAGACCGCCATCCGGCGGACGCTGGCTAACCTGTATGGCGACGTTTCGATCCTGAAAGGGCTGACGTACCGGGCTTCGTTCAACATCGATATGCAGAATAGCCTTCGCGATACGTATTCCCCCCGCTCGATTGTCAACAGAACAGATTTGAATGACAATTCGGGGACAGGGTCCAAAACGAACACGAATAGCATGGCGCTTCTGCACGAAAGTATTCTGACCTATAACACTACGTTCGCCAAAGACCATTCATTCAAGGCCACGGCGGTGTTTGGTACTCAGGTGGAGAATTATAACCAAAATCAAATCAATGCGAATGGTTTCCCGAATGATGCGACCCAGAACGAAGCGCTGCAATTAGCCCTCAACCGCACCGTTAGTAGCTATCGCTCTACGCAACGGCTGGATTCGTATCTTGGACGTATCAACTACGGTTTCAAAGACAAATATTTTCTGGACCTGACGGCCCGTATTGATGGCTCAAGCCGGTTTGGGGCCAACCACAAATATGGGTTGTTTCCGGCGATATCGGCAGGCTGGCGGCTCATTGAAGAACCATTTATTAAATCGGTTAGCTGGCTCTCCGATCTAAAACTGCGGGCCAGCTACGGTATTACCGGAAATGCCGCCGGAATTGACCCTTATCAGTCGCTGGCAACGGTTTCGGCACCAAATCCGGGCAGTGATTATAACATTAATCACGCTTACATGATTGGCATCAATCCGTCGGGTATTGCCAACCCGGATCTGCGCTGGGAGCGTTCGGGCCAAACTGACATTGGCCTGGATGTCGCTTTCCTGAATAACCGGATTAGCCTAATTATGGATGTCTACAAGAAGACGACCAAAGATTTGCTCTACGTAAAAACGCTGCCATTGAGTTCGGGCTATGCTACGATTACCGGCAATTATGCGTCGCTCGAAAACAAAGGGCTGGAACTGGCCGTCAATGCCCGGATTCTAGAGGGGCCTCTAAAGTGGAGTCTATCAGCCAATGCTACGTTCAACCGCAATAAATTACTGGATCTGGATGGCGGCACAACGCAGGAACGATTCGTAACAGCCTATTCCATTTTGCAGGTGGGCAGTCCACTGGGTTTGTTTAAAACGTATGTTTTTGACGGTATTAACCAAACGGGGGAAACGATTTTACCGGGTTATGGTGGTACATTGGGTAGTCAGAAGGTAAAGGATCTTAACGGGGACGGTACGATCTCGTCGGCCGATCAGATCATTACGGGCAATCCAAATCCGAAATTTATTTACGGATTTTCTACGAATCTCTCCTACAAAGGATTTGACTTCAGTGCATTTCTTTCCGGTTCGCAAGGCAACGATATTTACAACGCCAGCCGTCTGTCGTTTAGCCTGCCCCTGGGGCAACGTAACATGCTGAAAGGCGTAGTGAATCGATGGACACCCACGAATCCGAGCACGGAATATCCTGCGCCAGCGCAGGGAGGCCGTATGCCCGTGAGTAATTACGTAGTGGAAGATGGTTCCTACCTGCGTTGTAAGAACGTAACGCTGGGCTATAGCCTTCCCCGCATCAAAGGCATTCAGCAGATTCGGGTGTATGTAAGTGCCAACAACCTCTTCACCATCACTAAATACAGCGGGTTCGATCCGGAGGTCAATACGTATGCGGGTTCAAATACGGCTATTGGTATTGACAACCTTGTATATCCACAAGCCCGATCGTATCTGGGTGGTTTACAAATTACATTTTAAAAGGTGAAATCGGACCGCCCGGAGCGAATGAGTGAACGAGCGAAAAATTGCATCCGCCACTCATTGACCCGTACACTACCTTTTCAATTTGCGTTGGTGGTCTCGCTCTTTTACTCATTTATTCTTTCGCTCTTTAAGTACATGAAAAAGATACTCATTCCTATACTCGCGGCTTTCTGTCTGGCAAGCTGCAAACTGGACGAAACAATTTATTCGTCCATTTATACCGAAGCCTTTTACAAAACGGCCTCCGATGCCGAGAAAGGGTTAATTGCGGCCTATGATCCCCTGGCCGATATGTACAGCGGCCCGGCGATGACGATGGTGCCCGATTTCAGCGATGATCAAACGTACCCACGGGGCGTTGTTGGCCGTAACACATTGACGCTCTTCTCCTACGACATCAATTACACCGTCCAGAAGAGTAATTCCCGGACCAACGAATCGCCCCAGCAAATATGGGCGTCGGGCTACGATGGCATCGAAAAGACCAACTGGATTATCACCAAAGTGCCCGCGGCCAACATGGACGAAACGCGTAAGAAGCAGATTATCGGAGAAGCCTATTACCTGCGGGCCTTCTATATGTGGGCGTTGACCAAAAACTTTGGTGATGTTGTGATCAAAACAACGCCCAGCTATTCGGAAGCCGATGCAGTTGTAGGGAAGAGCACGAAAGCCGATGTCTACAAGCAGATTTACAGCGATCTGGATCAGGCCTTTGCCGCTGGTCTACCCTCCTATCCGGCCGTGGACAAAGGTCGTCCGTCGAAAGAAGTCGTTAACGCCTTGTATGCAAAAGCCGCTTTGTATAACGAGGATTGGGCGAAAGCGCTTGAAAAAGCACAGGCCGTTATTGCTTCCGGTAAATATTCGCTCATGCCCGATGTACGTAACGTGTACAAATATGATCAGGAAGATGCCGCCCGTGTCGAGAATATGTGGGCTTATGAAGTGGACCCCATTTCACCCGGTCGGTCGCACCAGTTGACGGGACTTTGTGGCCCTGCCGGTAGTGCTGGTGCTGAGTATGGCCGAACAACGTTTGGGTCGATGTTCGCCTACATGTCGTTTTATAAATCCTTTAACCCGGTCGATAAACGGCGCCAACTGCTCGATACGAACTACGTTGATCGAACGGGCAAAGTTATTCCGCAACGTAGCATTACGCCCATCACGACCGAGGGAGTGCTTATTAAGAAATACCAGGACCCGAATACGACAACGGGGATGATTTGCAATATTCCCATTCTGCGCGTGGCGGATGTATACCTGATTGCTGCGGAGGCCGAAGCCCGACTGAACGGTCCATCAGCAACAGCTTATGGCTATATCAACACCGTTCGGAAACGCGCTGGGTTAGCGGATTTACAAACGGGGCTCAGTAAAGATGCATTCGTCGATGCCGTGCTTCAGGAACGTGCCTGGGAGTTTTTCGCGGAGGGAGATCGCTGGTACGACCTCACCCGCACGGGTAAATTCCTGACGGTGATTCCGAAAGCGGTAAACAGTGTGTATCCAAGTCGGCCTGTGCAGGCAAAAAACAAGTATTTCCCCATTCCGCAGGATGAGCTGAATGCGAACCTGAAACTGGAACAGAATCCAGACTGGAAGTAAATAGAACCTTCAACCACCTGAAAGGGGCTCTTGCTGATCTTTGAGTTAGTCAAAGCCCCTTCAGGGGGCGAGAGTTTTCAGTATCATCCTTAACCATTCTCTGTCAATGCGTTATATCTGTAAAATTGCTTTTCTGACGTTGTGTTGGTTAACAACCCAGGCGCAGCAGCCGATTTCGCTGACCAACGATCGCGTAAAGGTCATCTGGACAAATACGCCGAAAGGCTGGGCCATTAGTCAGGTATCCGTGCGAAAAGGGAACCAGTGGGTGAACCTGGCCGCTCCATCCGGCGAAAACACCTTGCTGTATGCTGCCGAAAAGCCCTCAGAGAAGGCCGACACTACGTTCAAAGACATGACGGGCCAAGAATTTCCGGGACCCAAATACCACTACCAACAGGAACAATGGGCTGAAAGCACCAATCCGGTTTCGCTGAATAAAGCCGGGCAGGCGATTTATTTTTTTCCAAAATCCGCCACCCAAACAGGCAAAACGAACGTAGCGTTTCAGCAGGAAACGGACGTAGCGACCATCAAAACAGAATGGTCATTTGATCCAAAATATCCGACGGATATTATTGTTAAACAGACAATTACGCCGAAGAAGGACGGCTATTTTTCTCTCGCTTCCCCGACGCTGGCCAGCACAACCGAACAAAACCTGGCCTGGGCGACGGTGCCGGGTTATTTTCAGGGGAATAAATTCCAGAAAAACTTCGCGCTGGCCTACGCTTACGGCCATGGAATTCCGACGTTGCCCGTCGTGTATCGCGAGCGTTGCGCCAGTACGTTGTGCCCGATGGTGAGCACAAAAAATGGCGTCACGATTTCGGTTATTCCCGAACCGGGGCTGTCACGTGATCCCTGGGCGGTCGACAAAAGCACTCAGACACACTGGAACATTGGGTTATCGCATATGAATCGCAAAGCCCAGCTTTCGCCCACGCTTTACTACCCGGTTTTAGGGGAATCGAAATCAGCGATGAAAACGGGGGATGCAATCAGCTACACATTTCGATACAGCCTGACCGACAGAGACTGGTTCAAAGCCCTGAATCACGCGGTTTATGACATTTACCAGTTTAAGCAATCGCTGGCGTTACGTCAGTCAAAACAATCGCTGACGAACCGTATCGAGAAGATGCACCATTACCTGACCGATTCCAAAACGTCCTTGTGGAACATCGAAGAGTTTGAGGGAAAGAAAATTGGCGCTCAGTCGTATCTAGGCGGTGTGGTTGGCTCAAATAAAGACGCCATGAAAAATTCTGATTATGGCGCCATGTGGATGCTCGCCAACGCCACCCATGATCCGTTACTAACCAAAAATGTGCTTCCCTACGCGGAGAATTTCAAATTAGCGCAACAGGAAACCGCCGACAACTTCTTCAAGGGTGCGCCGGAAGGACAGTATTATCTGGCAAAAGCACACAAGTTTGTGGAGGAATGGGGTGAGGTGGTCGAACCAATGGGGCTGACGTATTACACCATGCTCGATATTGGTAATATGCTTTTGTTCGAGCCTACCAACACCGAACTCAAGGCACGACTTCGCCTGGGTGCCGACCGTTTGTTAAGCTGGCAAAAGCCAGATGGACATTGGGCGGTGGCTTATGACCGGCATTCTGATCAGGAAGTTTTCAAAGACATTCAGGATGTTCGTCCTACGTTTTATGGCCTGATTGTCGCCTATCGAATGCTGAACGATCCTAAGTACCTGGCTGCCGCTCGCAAAGGAGCAGACTGGTTCCTTAAAAACGCCATCGAAACGGGGAGCTTTCTGGGCGTTTGCGGAGATGCCCGCTACGCCCCTGATTTCGCCACGGGACAGTCGGCGCAGGCGCTGCTGGATCTGTATGATTTAACCAAAGACGTTCGCTATAAAAACGCAGCCATCATAGCCGCCAAAATATATACGACGTCGATCTACACACATCCCATTGCCAATCATAACCCAAAGACTGTCAACGGAACGCTCCGTGAAGATTGGGAGATT
Organism: Spirosoma endophyticum; assembly: GCF_900112365.1. Taxonomy (GTDB): domain Bacteria; phylum Bacteroidota; class Bacteroidia; order Cytophagales; family Spirosomataceae; genus Spirosoma; species Spirosoma endophyticum. Next base: position 57,500 of record NZ_FOLQ01000013.1, read on the forward strand.
TCGCAGACGGGCCTAAGCTTTGAACATGGTGGCATTTTTGGATCGGCCAATCGGGCAGGCCCCATTCAGTTGTGCAGCCACGCAGGCTTGTTTATCCGCATGTATCAACTCACGAAAGAACCCATTTTCGCCGATATGGCTCGCGCTGGAGCCATTGGTCGTGATGCTTTCGTTGAACCAAAAACAAGTGTAGCGTCCTATTACTGGAATGCCATGAATCGGGGCGCTGGGCCCTATCCGCACCACGCCTGGTGGCAAATCGGCTGGCTAACCGACTACCTTCTGGCCGAAGCAGAACTACGTTCGGCAGGTAAAGTGACCTTCCCGCGCGGCTTTGTGACGCCTAAAGTGGGACCGCACCAGACATATGGCTTCAAAGCTGGAACGGTATACGGCCAACCCGCTACGTTGCTCATTCAGGATAGCCTGGTCCAACCCAGCAGCCCCGTTATTGACTATGTACTGGCTCGTTCTGCCGATCAGAAAAAGCTGTATGTCGTTCTGCAAAACAACCGGGCGCAACCAACCACGGCAACCATCAAACTGAATCCTGATGTACTGAATAAACGTATCACTGAAGTTAAATGGATTCCTACGAATCAGGTCATTTCTGCTGATGCTATTTCGCTCGATTTACCAGGTTTCGGGCAACAGGTGCTGGAAATTGATTTGCAGTGAGTTCGGTGTTTACCCCTCCCCAACCCCTCCCCTTGAAATAAGGGGAGGGGCTAGTTTCCGCAAGTCACTCCTCTCCTGTTTTCAGGGGCTGGGTTAGGACGGTCGGCCGTTGCCGTGGGGTAATTGCAATAAAAAGAACAGCTAAAACCAATTATGAATACAACCATAGATACCGCCGTCATCGTCATTTTTTCGGCTTTTGTACTAGCAATCGGAATGCTCTTTGCCCGAACGGGGCGGAATCTAAAGTCCTTCTTTGCGGGTGGAGAAGCGGTGCCGTGGTTCATTGGTGGACTATCGCTATTCATGAGTTTTTTTTCCGCCGGTACGTTCGTAGCCTGGGGGTCCATTGCCTACAAACACGGCTGGGTGGCCATTACTATCCAATGGACCATGTGTATTGGCGCACTCATCACGGGGCTTTATCTGGCGCCACGCTGGAAAGCAACGGGTGCGCTCACAGCCGCCGAGTTTATCCGGGCGCGACTGGGCGAAACGGTTCAGAAAGTGTATATCTTCATTTTTACGCTGGTGTCGCTGTTCATCAAAGGATCGGTGCTGTATCCGGTTGCCAAACTGGTCAGTTCGTCGCTCAATTTGCCGCTGGTTCCCTGCACCATCGGGCTGGGCTTATTCATGATTGCCTACACCGCCGTGGGTGGCTTGTGGGCCGTGATGGTCACCGACATTTTGCAGTTTGTGGTGCTGTCGGCAGCGGTGTTTATTCTGCTGCCCCTGTCGCTGGACAAAGTGGGCGGCTGGAACGGATTCACCAGCAATGTACCGGACGATTTCTTCAACCTGCTGAATGGCGAATATACTTTCGGATTCATTGCCGCTTTTGTCATTTACCATATTTGCTACATCGGCGGCAACTGGACATTTGTGCAACGTTACACGAGCGTCGACAGTCCGAAGTCAGCCAAAAAAGTGGCGTTTCTGTTTGCGGGCCTGTATCTCATTAGTCCTGTCATCTGGATGATGCCACCCATGATTTACAAGGCCATCAACCCATCCTTAACCGGGCTTGATACCGAAAACGCCTACCTGATGATCTGCAAACTTGTTCTACCGCCGGGTTTGCTGGGTCTGATGCTGACGGGCATGTACTTCTCGACCTCCGCCAGTGCCAATACCGCCCTGAACGTAGTGTCGGCAGTTTTTACGAACGACATCTACAAAGGGTTGATCAATCCAGCGGCTTCGGACAAGAAACTAATGCGTGTGGCGCGTGGCTCATCCTGGGTCTTTGGCCTGGGCATGATTGTAATTGCGTTGCTGGTTCCGGCAGCGGGTGGTATCGTCAACGTAGTGTTGAGCATCTCGTCCATTTCCGGCGGGCCGCTGCTGGCCCCTCCCCTCTGGGCGTTATTTTCCAAACGTCTGAATAGCCGGACGACACTTTGGGTTACGGGTATTGGCCTGACCGTCAATCTATTTTTCAAGGCATTATCGCCCATCCTTTTCGATGTCAAGCTAACACGGGGCGAAGAAACCATCGTTGGCGTGGGCCTGCCGTTGTTGTTATTACTGGCCTACGAACTCTATGCCCGATCGAAAGACGTAGTAGCCGCCGAGTATTATCAATACCTGATCAGCCGTCAGCAAAAGCGCGACGATGCCCAGGTCGAATCACCGGAAGAGGCCTACGCGGTAAAAAAACAGAACCGCTTTGGGCTACAGGTCATTGCAGGATCATTGGTTTTTACGGCCCTGATGTTGTGCGGCCTGAGTTTCCTAACCACACAGGGAGCCACGATAACAGCCGTAATTTCTGGCGTGGTGCTGGTAGCAGCATTGATTCCCTGGCAGGCGTCGAAACGCGTTCAACTATCAAGTCCGGCACCAGTCGAGAAACTCATCAATTCGAATAACTGATAAGCGGGGAAATTCTATGTCACGGAGGATAGAAAAATGGCGGTCTTCAGAAACCAAATGGTCTGCATTCGCAACCAATGCACAATCAGCGTATTTGTTATCGTCGGGGTCATTATGCATTAATCCCCACTCAAAATATATGGATTGCAACGAGCAGTTTTCAAGCGAGAGGAGAAGCTTTACAACATTATCAGCAACCGAAGGGGAGGCTTACTCGGCTAATTTTTCATGGTATTCCGATAAAATATCATTACTCAGGATCAACTCAAACTTGCCCCCTTTTAAGGAATCAAAAATCGGTCGATATTTTGACGTAACAGGAAGGGAAATCAGTAGAACGTTTATATCCAGTACAACTCTCATCGAACAGAGGAACTACGCAAATGCTCATTTTTCCAGTTCTCGATGGTCTGCTCATTCCACCCTTTTTCTTGCCATAACTGATCCATTTCGCTGTCAATTCGCTGGGCAAAATAATCAGCCAGCAAAAGTCGAATTTCCTTTAACTCTTCTTCAGAAACGGTATAAGGATACAACTTCAGTAATTCCATTTGAAGATTGCTCAATTTGTGGGTATGGTCTGAGAGGTTGCCATAGCGTAATTCTTTTTTACAAATATAATATAAAGCTTACCTGATTTATAAGTCGTTTTAAACCCAATATATGACATACCTACGAAACGTTCTGCCCATTCTCTTGATTCTTTGGCTTACACCGACGGCCTTTGCCCAGTATACCATTCGCAACCCAAATGCAATTCCTCTCAGTGGCGAGTGGGTGTTTGCGATGGACCCGATGGAGGCTGGTGAGCGAGGAAAATGGTATCGGGAAGATGCGCCCCTCGGACGCTGGGATAAAGTGACTGTGCCGCACTGCTTTTCTGTTGATCCACGCTATCAATTTTATACCGGAACAGCCTGGTATCGACGAACTTTTCCCTGGCAACCGACCTCTGGCAAACGCGTACTGCTTCACTTCGATGCGTCTTATTACGAAACATCCGTCTGGATCAACGGCCGAAAAGTGGGTACGCACGAAGGTGGATACACGCCTTTTCACTTTGACGTAACAGAATACGTAAAGGCAGGGAACAACGCTATTGCTGTTTCGGTAAACAATAATACCTGGCGGGTTGGCACCATTCCCGGCGCAAAAGATAACGACCAGCCCAACGACGCATTTCCGGGCTGGGTGAATTATGGCGGTCTGATACGTCCCGTTTACCTGACCGTTGAACCGGATGTCTATGTCGAAAACGTAAAAACGGAAGCAGTACCGGACTTAGCAAAAAACACGGCTACACTAAAAATCAAAACGCGTATCCGGAACGCAGGTGGACAGGCGATCACGCCAAAACTAGCCTTTCGGATCGAGCAAAATGGTAAGCTAATAACGCTAGCCTGGAAACAACAAGCCGGTAACGTAGCCCCCAATCAGACGGCTATCGTAGAGGCAGAAACCGTCTTAAAAGCTGCCGATGTAAAGCTGTGGAGCATCGACCAGCCGGTTTTGTATGATGTGCAGGTAATCGCAGCCACAGATACCGTTCGTACTCATTTCGGAATTCGGAAGGTGGAGGTACGTAATGCTCAATTGTTGCTGAACGGTCAGCCAATAAAAGTGGCGGGTGGCAATCGGGTGGTCGATTATGCTGGTTTGGGATCGCTGGAGCCGGATTGGGTGGTTGAGAAAGACATGCGCCTAATGAAAGAAGCGGGTATGGAACTCCATCGCCTGACCCATTACACACCTTCCGAAACTGTCTACGACTGGGCCGACCGCAACGGGATGCTCATTATCAGCGAAGCCGGAAACTGGCAGTTAACGCCCCGCGAAATGGACAACGACACCATCCGAACCAAATTCCGGCAACAGTTTCGGGAGATGGCCGAGCGCGACTGGAATCACCCCTGCGTAATTGCCTATAGTGTTGGCAATGAATACTTATCCGAGCAACCGGCGGGGCAACGCTGGACGAAAGACATGATCGCCTACGCCCGCGAACTCGACCCGACCCGACTCTATACCTTCGCGTCCATGCGGCTCAATACATTACCCAAAAAGCCGGAAGACGAAGCCAGTCAGTATTGCGATTTCATCTCGACCAATACGTATGGCAACCACACGAATGTCCTGAAACACATTCATTCGCTTTATCCTGATAAACCGATTTTCATCAGTGAATATGGTACGCGGGCTGACGGAAAAGATAACGAAGCGGGACAGGTCAGCCACATCGAGAAATTCCTGACCGATATTCGGCAGTTGCCCTATGTAGTGGGCGCTTCGTGGTGGTCGTTCAACGATTACCTGAGTCGGCATGATGGCACAAATCCTGATGGCACACGCCCCTGGGGACTGGTTCGTGGAGATCGCTCGAAACGACCACTCTACAAAACCCATCAGACTGGTATGGCACCCGTTACGGTTGAAAAAGTGAGTTGGGAAGTTGGGAGCGAAGGCGTCCATACCCTTAAACTCCGGGTAACAGCCCGCAATGATTTCCCGGCCTATGCCATCCGGAATTATCACTTGAAAGCAAATAATACAAGCCTGCTTATTCCCGATTTGCAACCGGGTCAACAGGCTACATTATCTATCCCTGTCCGCGGTTTCGACAAAACATTGGTGGCGGAAGTCATCAAACCGACAGGCTTTTCAATTCTTACACAAACCATTGACTTATCGAATGATACGCGAACAGGCAACTGATAAACGAACCCTGAAAACCATTCGCTACGACGCCGATTTGATTGTTGTTGGCGGAGGATTATCAGGCGTTTGCTGCGCGATTACGGCTGCCCGGGCGGGTACCCGCGTTGTGCTGGTACAGGACCGTCCCGTGCTGGGCGGCAACTCATCGTCCGAAGTGCGGCTGTGGGTGCTGGGCGCTACGTCGCACATGGGCAACAACAACCGCTGGGCGCGGGAAGGTGGAGTCATTGATGAGCTTCTCCTCGAAAATTTATACCGGAATCCAGAAGGTAATCCGCTAATTTTAGACACGATTCTGCTGGAAAAAGTGGTGATGGAAGCTAACATTTCATTGTTGCTCAACACGGCTGTCTATGAAGTTGAGAAATCTGACGAGGAGACGATTAGCGGCATAAAAGCTTTTTGCAGTCAAAATAGTACGCTATACGACCTCGTCGCTCCACTTTTCTGCGACGCTTCCGGCGATGGTATCGTTGGGTTTCAGGCCGGTGCCGCGTTCAGGATGGGTGCCGAAAGTCGGGAGGAATTCGATGAAAAATTCGCGCCCACCGCCGAATATGGAGAGTTGCTGGGGCACTCTCTTTATTTCTACACAAAGGATACCGGACGACCGGTTCGCTTTGTGCCACCCGCCTACGCGCTGGACGACATTACGAAAATTCCGCGTTACAAACGATTCAACGCACAGGAATACGGCTGTCAGCTTTGGTGGATTGAATACGGCGGACGGCTCGATACAGTCCACGACACCGAAGCCATCAAATGGGAACTCTGGAAAGTGGTCTACGGGGTTTGGAATTACATTAAAAATTCCGGTCAGTTTCCCGAAGCCGAAACGATGACGCTGGAGTGGGTCGGACAGATTCCCGGCAAACGCGAAAGTCGCCGATTCGAGGGCGATTACATCCTGAAACAGCAGGACGTAGTAGAACAACGAACCCATCCCGATGCTATAGCATTCGGTGGCTGGTCTATCGATTTACACCCTGCCGACGGCATTTTTTCGGAGAAACCGGGCTGTAATCAATGGCATAGCAAAGGTATTTACCAGATTCCGTACCGTTGCCTTTATAGTCGAAACGTAACAAATTTGTTCCTGGCGGGACGTATCATCAGTGCTTCACACGTAGCGTTCGGGTCGTCGCGTGTCATGGGGACGGGTGCTCACGTAGCGCAGGCGGTGGGCATGGCCGCTGCGTTGAGCGCACGGCACCATCTGCTGCCGCGCGACTTAACCGAACCGGCCCGTATGCAGACGTTACAGCAGGAACTGTTAAAAACAGGTCAGCACATTCCTGGTATTACATTGCATGACGATCAGGATATAGCTCAGACTGCTCAACTATCAGCGTCCAGTGAATTTATCCTGACTGAATTGCCGCCTGATGGCCCATTGCTTCCGCTAACATTTTCGGCGGCTCAGATGCTCCCCTTGCCTGCCGGGCCAATTCCCCAACTGACGGCTTTCGTAACTGCCGACCGGGACACCACGCTGACGGTTGAACTGCGAAAAAGTAGCAAGCCCTTTAATCATACGCCGGACGTAACGCTGGAAACGAAAACGCTGTCGATACATAAGGGAAAGCAGGAGGTCGACCTGACATTTGATAGCCACATCGACGAGCCGCAATATGTATTCATTACGTTCCTAAAAAACGAGCATATCCAACTGCAATACAGCCAGTTGCGCGTTACAGGAATTTTGTCGGTGTTCAATAAGATCAATCCAGCCGTCTCGAACTATGGCAAGCAGGAACCTACCGAAGATATTGGCGTCGATACGTTCGAGTTCTGGTGTCCAGAGCGCAGGCCTGCGGGTCAGAATATGGCACTACGTATCGCAACGGGCATCCAGTTGTTTAGCCCGGCCAATAGTCTAAATGGGATTCAACGTCCAACGAATCAGCCAAATGCCTGGGTGTCCGAACGTAATGACCCTAATCCAGCGCTGACGCTAACCTGGCCAACGAAACAACGCATCAGTCGGGTAGAATTATCCTTCGATAGCGATTTCGATCACCCGCTCGAATCGGTGATTATGATTCATCCCGAAACTGTCTCGCCGTTTTGTGTGGACGAGTTTGTTCTTTGTAATGATCGTCAGGAGCGAATTTTTCATAAGACCGATAATCACCAGAGCCGCAGTACGATTCGCTTTGCACAACCTGTCGAAACCAGTAGTCTGACGATTCATCTAAAAACAAACCATGAAAAGGCTCCGGCAGCCTTGATGGAGGTGCGCTGTTACTCAGTTTCGTAGCCTGGACGGCCACGTTCGGGTTGAAACTGCATTATTCTCCGGACGGGCCATCCAGACTAAAAAACCGAGAAAACTACAATCAGCTCAAAAAACGGTCAGCAGCTTAAGTGAACACGTAATTACCGCGAAAACACGAAAGCTTTTATGCTAAATCCGTTTCAGCAAATGCCAGCAGGAGCCCTTAGACGTACTTAGACTAAAAAAGTAACAGGCTTAGAAAAATATTTTTTTAATCCTTGATTTCGGCATGAAGACCAGGGAGTTTTTCAGCAAAAGCTTCAATGCCTTTGAACGCCATAAAATAACGTTTGATCATGCATTTTCCACTGTTCAGACCGTAACCGTTGCCATTAGGAACGTAGCATTCTTGTTTTGTCATGTCGCATAGGTGAGTTCATCTTCCTACACGAGTCACTATGCTCTTGATAGACCAGAAACTTTTTTACGCTATGCTCTTAAAAACTGCTCAATTCACTCAGATTCTGCTCTTTTGCATTATCGCCGGACAGGCTTTCTTTTATTTCATTGGGGGTACGGCGGCTCTAAAGAACGTATCGGCTATAGCATTTATCGAACAGCGCAAAGCAATAGATGCCGAAATTGCCCCCTATCTGAAAGTTATCTATCCACTGACCATCGTGATGAGTGTAGCGATGCTGGTGTTACTACGTCAGCAAATCGGCTCGGCGCTCTTTATACTTTCGGCAGTGGCTTGTTTGCTAGTAGTCATTGATATGGTTATCGCCATAAAGGGGAATATTCCGCTAAATCAACGGATAAGCACCTGGCCGCTGGATGCTTATCCGGGCAATTGGCACGTAGTACGTGACCAGTGGCTTAACTATATGCATTATCGGCAGTTTTGTGGCATTGCCGGTTTGTTTTGTTTACTGGTTGGTATGATCTGGAAACCGTAATGATAAAGATTGGGTAGTCACAGAAACTGTTCGAAAATTAGTTCTTACTCAGCCTGAAAACCCCTAAATCCCCTGAAGGGAACTTTATCTGAGAGGGAGCAAAGTCCCCTTCAGGGGATTTAGGGGTTTTTCATATAACATCTCAGGAACAGGCACTTGTTTTTTAGACGGGGAAATCGGTCTTTTGCTTAGAATTCTTATCTACTAAACCCGTTACGTTATGACCACCGATCGTCGCTCGTTTTTGAAACAAGCCGCTGGATCACTGGCTACCATGGCCTTGCTGCCATCTGCCTTTGCCGAACCCTCCGCAAAAAAGCTTTTCTTCGACATTTCGCTGGCAGAATGGTCGTTGCACAAAGCGCTGTTCGGCAAAAAAATCACGAATCTAGAGTTCCCTGGCATTGCCCGTAAAGAGTTCGATATCAGCATTGTTGAGTACGTCAATCAGTTCTTTAAAGACAAAGCGCAGGACAAAACCTACCTCAACGATCTGTTGGCTCGCTGCAAAGACAATGGCATCACTAACAACCTCATCATGATTGATGGTGAAGGTAATCTGGGCGCCAGCGATGCCGCTGAACGGGCGAAAGCGGTTGAAAATCACCACAAGTGGGTAGAGTGCGCCAAGTATCTGGGCTGCAAAACCATCCGCGTCAACGCAGCCGGACAAGGTACTGCCGAAGAAGTGTCCAAGGCCGCCGTTGATGGATTGAGCAAGCTGGGTGAGTTTGCCAAAACGATGAACATCAATGTTATTGTCGAGAACCACGGCGGCTATTCGTCGAACGGAAAATGGTTGTCCGGTGTCATGAAACAGGTGAACATGAAAAATGTTGGTACGTTGCCTGACTTTGGCAATTTCTGCATTAAACATGGCGAAGGGCATTCCTGCTTGGAAGAGTATGACCGCTATCAGGGTACGCAGGAACTGATGCCTTTCTCGAAAGGGGCATCCGCCAAATTTTACGATTTCGACGCCAATGGAAATTGCGTCGAAACCGACTACAACCGAATCCTGAAAATTGTGAAAGACAGCGGTTTCAAAGGTATTCTAGGTATTGAATACGAAGGCAACGCCCTGGACGAATACGAAGGCATCCGAAAATCCATAGCGCTGCTCAATCGCGTTGGGGCGACGGTATAACCATAACCGACACATTCAATAATTTACTAGCCTGACTACCTATTAGTCAGGCTATTTTATGGACCCCATACCGCCATCTACGCCAATGATCTGCCCCGTAACCCAACTAGCCTGATCGGACAGCAAATAAGCCGCCATACTGGCAATATCGTCTGGACTGCCAATGCGATTGAGCGGGTGACGTTTGTTAGCCGACTCCCGCTTTTCGTCACTACTTAGCAGGTTCTTCGCTAAAGGCGTATCTGTCAGGGAAGGCGCAATGGCATTGACGCGGATGTTGCTCAGCGCAAATTCAGCGGCCAGCGATTTGGTTAGCCCTTCCACTGCCGATTTGGCGACTGACACCGACGAATGCAAACCCATGCCCAGCTTGGCCGCTACGGTACTGAACAGAACAACGCTGCTTCCTTTAGCCGCCTTCAGGGCTACGTAGGCTGCGTGAACAGCGGCAACAGCGCCCAGCACATTGATTTCCAGGTCGGTTCGGTAATCATCGATAGCCAGGCGGTGAAAGGGCTTTAGGTTAATGGTACCGGGACAATAGACCAACCCGTGCAATACCTCGGGGAGTTGCGTGAGCGCATCAGGGGCCGGTGTCTGCAATACGTCCCAGCTCATATGCGTAGACGGAATGCCTTCCGGTACACGTCGACCAGCCGTGAAGAGCGTTGCGCCCTGTTGGTGAAGTTGGTTGGCCAGTGCATACCCGATGCCCGAGCTACCGCCAATAATCAGAATATTTTTGCCTTGCATCAGTTAAGAATCAAAAAGTTGTAGGGTCACTATGGCATAAAGGGTTGGTGAACAGACCAACTTTACGGCACAGTGACCCTACAACTTTTTGATTACTTAAATAGTTATGCTCGGCTGGGCAACGTAGCGCAGAAACTCCTGCCGGGTTGCCTCTTCTTCGAATTTACCACCGTAGGATGAGGTGATGGTCGAGCTATTAATGTCCCGCACGCCCCGTGTTGATACGCATAGGTGTTTGGCGTCGATGATCACCGCTACGTCGTCGGTTTCCAGCACGCGCTTCAGTTCCTCGGCAATTTGTATGGTCAGGCGCTCCTGCACTTGAGGCCGTTTGCTGAAATACTCAACAACCCGGTTCAACTTCGATAAACCAATCACTTTACCGCTGGATATATAGGCGACGTGGGATTTGCCAATGATGGGCACGAAATGGTGTTCGCAGTACGTCTGAACGATAATGTCTTTTTCGACCAGCATTTCTTTATACCGAAACTTATTATCAAAGAGCGTCGGTGTAGGTTTGTTGGCAGGATTCAGACCGCTAAATATCTCATTTACATACATTTTGGCAACACGCCGTGGCGATCCTTTCAGACTATCGTCGGTCAGATCAAGGCCCAGAATGTTCATAATTTCCCGAAAATGCTCTTCAATGAGATCAATTTTGAAATCATCATCCAGGTTGAATGCATCGGGGCGCATGGGCGTATCAATTGACGACGTACCGTGGGCGTCGCCAATTTCGTCAACCAATTCGTCGGTCAGGCAATCACACGCTACCGAATGACCATCCACTGAGGAACCGTTGTGCGAGACGCCATTGGTGGCCCGGCCATCATGCTGAGCATCCGTAGACGAGTGGCCATTAGATGGGGTATTCGACGAAATTCCGTTCAGTTTCATACAATCGGATTTTAAGATCTAAGCCCTCGCTTAGCTGATTACGTAAAATGTTATAGATAACGATGGCAATGTTTTCGGCCGAAGGATTCAGGTCCGCAAACTCTTCGGTATCGAGGTTAAGATTTTTGTGATCAAAGCGGTCGGTAACGTGCTCTTTGACTATTTCGCCGAGCTGCTTCATGTCCATGACATAGCCTGTTTCGGGATCAATAGGGCCGTTGACCTGCACAATCAATTCATAATTGTGGCCGTGATAATTGGGATTGTTGCATTTGCCATACACACGGGTGTTTTTTTCGTCCGACCAGTTAGGGTTGTTCAGACGGTGAGCCGCATTGAAGTGTTCTTTCCGAAACACAGCAACCCGTGGGGCATCGGCCCTGGTATTTTCCATAAATAAGAATCGAAATAGGATTCGATCAACCTGTCGTTACAAAGTTTGTGTACAACACAGGCAGACAGCAGAGCGAGTAGCCAGATCGCTCTTTCGAATGCGATGAACAAGTAAATGGTAAACCGACACGTATCCTATTTTGTTCAACGTTTTTCAAGAAAGATTAAACAAAACACAAGTCAGTTCGGCTCTATAACATCGGCTTATTTAGTATTGTTCCAATGGCTATGGACAGCTTTGTTGAGGACGGAACCGGATAGGCGTTTCCCCCGTTTGCACCACATGAAACGCTTACGCTTTATTATGTTCGTTACACTTATTTTATTAGCTGGGTTGATTGCAGTAACCGTGATATTTATGCAACAAGGCCCTTTTGGCCGCGACCCGGCCGGTATCCGGTTAGACCGCATTACGCATTCCCCAAATTACCGCGACGGCGCCTTCCAGAATCTAGAGCTTACCCCCGTTATGCCCGAAAACGTATCCTACGTGGGTATGATGAGAGATTTCATCAAAAAAGATAAAGACAACATTCCACCCCAGCCGATACCATCCATCAAAACCGACCTGAAAGCGCTTTCCGACTCCGTTCCCACGATTGTCTGGTTTGGCCACTCGTCCTATTTGATCAAATCAAAAGGGGTTACGGTCCTGGTCGATCCCGTTTTCAGCGGCTATACATCGCCGGTTTCGTTTTTCGGAAAAGCCTTTGCAGGTGCTGATGTCTATAAAGTTGACGACATGCCCGACGTTGACATGCTGGTTTTATCCCACGACCATTATGACCACCTTGATTTCGAGACGATTACCAAACTCATTCCGAAAGTCAAAAAATTCTACACCGCCCTGGGCGTTGGCGCTCACCTCGAACGCTGGGGCGTTCCGGCGGATCGGATCGTTGAATTCGACTGGTGGGAAAGCCAGCCTGTAGCGACCGATATTTCCCTGACGGCGGTGCCGGCCCGGCACTTTTCGGGACGTAGTTTCACGCGGGGAAAAACGCTCTGGACAGCTTTTGTGCTGAAACTACACGGCTACAACCTATACCTGGGTGGCGACTCTGGCTATGGTACGCACTTTCGGGCGATTGGCGAAAAGTACGGTCCGTTCGATCTGGCCATTCTCGAATGTGGTCAGTACGGTAAGGACTGGCCGCATATTCATATGTTTCCCGAAGAGGTTGCTCAGGCGGCTCAGGATTTACAGGCCAAAACAATTTTGCCGGTTCACTGGGCTAAGTTCTCGCTGGCTATCCATGCCTGGAACGAACCCATTCAACGGTTAACGAAAAAAGCCGCGGAAGAAAAACTCAACGTAACGACACCCAAAATTGGCGAACCCTTGATGGTAGATAACTACTATCCGAAAACGGTTTGGTGGAATTTCTGATTACGAAATACCCACGCGTGGTTTTTTGCCCCGAAACATCGTTATTTGATCTATTAACCACTCTCTGGATTATAGCAGGTAACCTATTTCTATGCAAACCCCGTCACGACGTCAGTTTATCCGAACGGCCGCCCTCACCGGTGCAGCAACTTCCATTTTTCCCGCCATTCTGACTGGAGCCAAGCCTGCTGACCCGAAGGTTCGACTTGCTTTTATTGGTGTTGGTGCACGGGGACGCAGCCACGTATCGCAGGCACTTTTCCGTGATGATGTTGAGATAACGGCCATCTGTGATCCTGATGCTGAAGCCATCAGCCGCACCAATGCGATGATTGAAAAGGCCGGCCGGAAAGCACCGGTTGCCTATACTAAAGGCGACAAGGCGTTTGAAGACATGCTCAAGCGCGACGACATTGATGGGGTTGTGATTGCTACGCCCTGGGAATGGCATGTACCCATGGCCGTAGCCACCATGAAAGCGGGCAAATATGCTGGGGTTGAAGTATCGGCGACGGTGACGCTCAAGGAATCCTGGGATCTGGTTAACGCGTTCGAGAAAACGGGATCACACTGCATGATTCTGGAGAACGTCTGCTACCGACGCGACGTACTGGCCATCCTGAACATGGTTCGAAAAGGGATGTTTGGCGAAATGACCTACGCCCACTGTGGCTATCAGCATGACCTGCGGAACATCAAATTCAACGACGGTAAATCCATAGCGGGCGTGGGTGCTGAATTCGGGGCAAAAGGCTATTCAGAAGCGCACTGGCGAACGCAGCACTCGGTCGATCGAAACGGCGATATTTATCCTACGCACGGCCTTGGTCCGGTAGCGCACTGGCTCGACATCAATCGGGGAAACCGCTTCATGCACCTCACCAGCACGGCCACCAAAAGCCGGGGGCTGCACAAATACGTAGTAGACAAAGGCGGGCCTGATCACCCAAATGCGAAAGTAAATTTCAAACTTGGCGATGTAGTCACAACGGTTATCGAATGCGCCAACGGCGAAAATATCGTCATCATCCACGATACGAACTCACCCCGCCCCTACTCACTCGGTTTTCGGGCGCAGGGCACGCAGGGTATCTGGATGGATGACAACGACATGATTTATCTGGAAGGCACCAGCCCCAAGCCCCACAATTGGGAGCCGTTTGCGCCTTATCAGGAGAAATACGATCACCCGCTCTGGAAACGCCACGTCCAAACGGCCGAAAATGCAGGCCACGGTGGTATTGACTTTTTCGTGCTTCGGGCGTTTATCGAATCCATCAAAAACAAAACAGCGCCCCCCATCGACGTCTACGACGCAGCCGTCTGGAGTGCCATCAGTCCACTATCTGAGCAAAGTATAGCCGGAGGCAGCAAGCCTATCGAAATTCCCGACTTCACGCGGGGCAAGTGGAAGACCAACAAGCCCATTTTCGGGCTTACGGATAACTACTAATGAATACTGTTTGATGAACCGTGCGGGCGGCCCCCGCATGGATAATAAAAGCAGAAAAGCGTAGTTTAGCAATTCCATGGCTCACACCCGTTTCCTTGTGCATTACACAGTCTACATTATTCAGTAATACAATGACACCTACTGCCCCTCCTAAAACTCAGAATTACACGGGCCCACTGCTCATCATTGGTGCCCTCTTCTTCATTTTTGGCTTTGTTACGTGGGTCAACAGTGTGTTGATTGCTTTTTTCAAACAAGCCTTTAATCTGAGTACGGTCGGCTCGAATCTGGTAGCTTTCGCTTTTTTCATTTCCTATACCCTGATGGCCATCCCTTCATCGGCCGTGCTGAAACGGACAGGCTTTAAAAATGGCATGTCGCTGGGGCTGGTCGTTATGGCGATTGGCACGTTGATTTTTGTACCAGCCGCTAAAGCGGTTTCTTACCCGTTGTTTCTGGTTGGCCTGTTTTTAATTGGCATCGGCCTAACCGTTTTACAAACAGCCTCTAACCCCTACGCGACTATTCTGGGACCGCGCGAAAGTGCTGCCCAACGTATTAGTTTCATGGGGGTTGCCAATAAACTGGCAGGTATTTTCAGCCAGTTTATTTTTGGGGGATTGTTGCTGACGGGCGCGAATGCCGTTTCGGGAGCCGCTTCGCTGGAAAAAGTTGTATCGCCCTATCTGATTCTGACGGGTGTGCTGTTGGTATTAGCCGCGCTGATTCGCTACTCCAATTTACCCGAAGTATCGGAAGAACAGGACGATACGTCATCGGATGTGTCGGCGCACACCAGCGTCTGGCAATTTCCGAATCTGGTGTTAGGCGTTCTGGCCTTGTTCTGCTACGTTGGTGCGGAGGTCATTGCGGGCGATACGATTATCAACTACGGCAAGGCCTTGGGTTTTCATAATGACGAAGCCAAGTATTTCACAACCTACACACTTTATGGCTTGCTGGCGGGTTATATCCTCGGCATTGTTCTGATTCCCCGCTTTATCTCGCAACAGACGGCCCTGCGTTTTGGAGCTGCCTATGGCTTGGTCTTCACAGTGGCCACCCTACTGACCAGCGGTTTTACGTCGGTACTCTGTGTTGCCCTGCTTGGTTTTGGCTTAGCCCCTATCTGGCCTGCTCTGTGGCCACTGGCCCTCAACCGACTTGGACCATTTACAAAAATCGGATCAGCGTTACTTATTATGGGTATATCGGGTGGCGCTTTGCTACCCTTACTGCATGGCTACCTGACGGATACCGTTAGTCCGAAAATGGCCTATGCCTTGTTGCTGCCGTTGTTTGGGTTTATCCTCTACTACGCGACAGTAGGGTATAAGCGAACAAGCTGGTAAGTAGTCAAAAATAAGGCCCGCAACGAACACAACAGATGTACTTTACGGGCCTTGCATTTATTTCCTCTTCTACCTTTAAAATGACGGTATCAACACCCGGCCGCATCTGCCTCTTTGGTGAACACCAGGATTATTTAGGCTTACCTGTTATTGCAGCTGCCATTTCGCGCCGAATTAGTATGGATGCTCAACAGTCTGAGCAACCCGGCTTTCGCCTGAATCTGCCTGATATTGGCGACGTAGTGACTATTCCCTTTGATGGAAAGCCGCTGCACTATCCTAAAATTCGCGACTATTTCCGTTCGGGGATAAATGTGTTGCTGCGCGAAGGGTTTACGTTTTCAAAAGGCATTGAGGGCGAAGTGCGTGGCAATATCCCGATCAACTCGGGCACATCAAGTTCATCGGCACTGCTTGTTACGTGGCTGAACGTATTGTCCCAACTTTCCGACGAACCTCAACAGCTTTCTCGCGAACGATTAGCGGAACTCGCCTACGTAGCCGAAGTGCTGGAATTTGGCGAACCGGGCGGCATGATGGACCACTATTCAACGGCCGTTGGCGATGTCATTTATTTAGAATCAAAACCGAAGATTGCTCTACGGGAACTGCATCCAAATTTAGGCATCTTCGTTCTTGGCGACTCGCAGGAGCCAAAAGATACAATCGGTATTCTGGGCCGGGTTAAGTTCGGCATGCTAAGGATTATTGAAAAACTGAGTATCATCAATCCAACTTTTTCGCTGGATCATTCTGACATTACGGAAGTAACTGAATTCAAAGATTACCTGCCGAAAGACGAGTACATCCTCTTGAAAGGTAACCTCGAAAACCGCGATATTCTATGCGATGCGCTGACAGTTTTACAATCTCCTGATGGTCTTGACAATGTTCGTTTCGGCCAACTCCTGACTGACCATCAGACCAATCTGCGTGACGCCCAACGTATCAGTACGCCCAAGATTGACCGAATGATCGACGGAGCCTTACATGCGGGCGCGCTGGGTGGCAAAATCAATGGGTCAGGTGGTGGCGGCTGTATGTTTGTCTATGCGCCCAACAAGCCCGAACAGGTGGCCGAAGCCATTGAGCGGGAAGGCGGAAAAGCCTATGTCATTTCGGTCGATGCTGGAACCACCATCCAGGCATAAGTCACTTTACCTACTGTTGACTATTAGCCGCCCGCTGGGCGGGAAACCACGAGGTCAGCACCGTAATGAAAATGATGAGGACGGTAGTCATGACAATATCGCGGATATCAAGGCGGACCGGATAGGCGTCAATGATCGAGCTAACCATGCCCATCCCGACCAGGCCGTATTCTTTCTGTGCCACGCAGAGACCAATGCCCAGCACTAGGCCGGCAAACGCTCCGGTCAGGGCAATAATGGCCCCTTCGGTCAGGAAAATCCAGCGTACCATTTTCCTGGTTGCCCCCAGCGCGTATAAAATTTGAATGTCACTTTTCTTCTCAATCACCAGCATCGACAGCGAAAAGAAAATGTTGATGGAAGCCACCAGAATGATAAACGAAAGCGTCAGGGCAACAAATAATTTTTCAATGTAAATGGCCCGATAGAGATCAACGTTCAGATCGTCACGGCTTTTTACGAGTAGGTTTTCCCCTACTACGTCCTGTAACGTTTTTTGAGCGGCAATTTCGTTGGTACCGGGCTGGAGTTGAACTTCGAGGCTTGTTACCTCATCGGGTTTGTAGCCAAACAATTCGCGTGCTACGTTCAACGGAGCCAGCACAAAATTGTCGTAACGCGATTCAATGAAAAACACGCCCGAAACCGTTAATGCCTGGCGATTGAAAGCATCCGGATTTAGTACACTTAAGGTCTGTCCACTCTGCGGATACAGGATTTCAAGAGGGGTTAGAATATCAATCGATGAAATACTCAAATCACTGCGAACGCCCTCAGCTACAATAGCATAGTTGACCTTGTCGCGACGTAGCAGCAGTTTACCTTCCAGCAGGGCCGAGTCGAGTTGCTGGCGCTGGAGATAATTATCGTCCACGCCTTTAAGCTTGATGACCGTCGTTCCGTTGCCATAACGGGCCAGCGCGTTATCCTGCGCCACCGACGTTAGCAGATGTACCCCCGGCGTCTGCCGTAGCTTCGTTAGCAAGGCAGGAGAAGCCAGGAACCGTTTTCCCTCTTTCGGCGAAATGGTCATATCGGCCTCGAACGTTTTGAAAATCTGTCGGTTCAGCTCTTCCATCCCGTTGAAAACTGATAGTACCACCACCAGCGCCATGGTGCCAACACCCACTCCGAGCATAGACAGAGTCGACAACCAGCTAATGAAGCTGCGTTTTCTACGGGAAAAAAAATACCGACGGGCAATCCAAACGGGAAGGTTCATTCACAAAAAAGCGAAAGAGCGAAAGAGTTAATGAGTGAAACAGCGGCTCTTCCATTCGTTGTTTCACTCATTAACTCTTTCACTCTTCGTCTTCCTCCTCCACCGGAGCGGGTGGGATGTCGAGACCGGAGAATAGTTTATCCATCTTGTCGGCGTAATCGGCGGTGTCGTCCAGAAAGAAATTCAGCTCGGGAACGATCCGGAGTTGATGCCGGACCCGGTCGCCGAGGTGTTGACGGAGTACTTTGCCTTTTTCCTGAATGCTTTCCAGCAATAGCTGCTTATTTTTTGTAGCCAGAAAGCTCAGATACACTCGAGCCACGCTCAGATCCGGCGAAATTCGAACGCTGGTCACGGTGATGAATGCTCCATTAAACAAATGCGGCACGTCGCGCTGAAAAATCTCGCTTAGATCTTTTTGTAACTGCCGGGATACTTTCTGCTGTCGTTTCGATTCCATACTAATCGGTACTTGGGTACTAAAATGAACGGTCAACGGCTCGAATAGTTCATGGGAATTATTTCTGAACGAATCATTAACGGGTCTGACCTTTTTCCAGACTGCAAATATCCACCCATTTTTCCGTTCTGCCGAAATTGACTGTAATTTTACCGGTAATAGTCACGGTCCGCCGTTGCAGTCAGTCAGGAGTCGATAGTAACTGGTGCAGGTAGATGACTGACTGCAACGGTGGACCGTGACTATTGACTTCAAACTAAGAACTTATTTTGCTACGTTTCTTTCAATCGTATTTTCCTTATCAATACGCCAGTCTACTGGGCTTGCTCCTGCTGATTCGGCTACCGTTGCTCCTGCATCCGTTCCCACTGCTCATTCCTGAATTGAACTGGATGATCGTGGGCGAGCAGATGAGCCAGGGAAATCTGCTTTATCGTGATATATGGGACAGTGTCAGTCCGCTGTCGGCAATGGTTTACTGGGGCATAGATAGCGTGTTTGGTCGGTCCCCCCTGGTGCTGCATGGAGCAGCAACGCTCGTTTCGGTATTTCAAATCGTGTATTTCAATTACCTGACCAACAACCGGGATATCTATCCCGATCGAACATTCTGGCCGGGGTTGATCTACATGCTGTTCATGCACCTTTCGTTCGACTGCCTGACGCTCTCGCCCGTGCTTATGTCGACCAGCTTTCTGCTGCTTGCCTTTGGGACATTAATTCGGCAGATGGATCGTCGCGGTGCTACGGATGAAGTGTTTGAAGTTGGGTTTTACATTGGTATTGCCGCTCTGTTCTACCTGCCATCAGCGTTATTCATTCTCTGGTCGATTGTATCATTGCTTTTTTATACCGGTTCGACCTTCCGGCAGTACTCGTTGTCGGTTTTCGGCTTTTTGTTTCCGTTTGCGGCCACAGTCCTGTTCTACTACCTATTTGACGGGCTCAACGATTTCAACCGGAATTTGCTGGCCTCGGTGTTCAGGGTTCGGCAGTATTCCCTGTCCGATTTCCAATCGTTGCTGGCGTCGCTACTGATTCCGCTGGGGCTGGGCGTGCTGGGCTTTCTAAGTTTATTCAGCCGGGCAGGTCGCTACGTCAATTTTCAGCAACGGATACAGCAAATTATGGCCATCTGGTTTGTCGTAGCCGTATTGACCATTGCTCTGATGCCCTTTCTGGCCCCCATGGCATTTTTGAGTTTCGTGCCCCCAATGGCTTATTTTGCGTATTATTATTTTGAGAATATCCGTAAAGTGTGGCTGGCGGAGATGAGTTTCTCGATTGCCTTTGTGCTCATCCTGCTCTTGTTCTATCAGGGGGCGCTGGGCATCATTCCAGGCGCTGAACTGGGCCGCCTAAGTAGCTTGCAGGTACGGTCATCCCCGCTGCCCGCCGATATTCGCGATCAGCATGTACTCATCATCGGCGAAGACTTGAGCGCGTATCGCCAAAATCATCTGGCAACCCCCTACCTGAACTGGGATTTGGCGAAATACGACCTGAAAAATCTGGATAATTACGAAGCAGTGATTAACGTGTTCGACCATTTCCGACTCGATCCACCCGATTATATTATTGACCGGGAGAACGTAGTGGAAAAGCTGTTTCAACGCGCCCCGGCTTTAGCCGCCCGATATGAGAAAACAGCAGTAGCCGACGTGTATAAACGGAAAAATTAGCCGCCGGTCGCCAGTCATCAGTAGTTAGTACCGTAACTTGCCAGTACTGCTCTTACTCACCAAATACTAGTAACTTCTTTATGGCTCCCTCCTTTACCAATAAACGTACGAACCTGTATATTTTCCTGAGTGCGGTTTTCCTGACCAACGCACTGGTAGCCGAAATCATAGGCGTTAAAATTTTCTCCGTCGAAGCGCTATTAGGCACCAAGCCGGCTCAGATTCACCTCTTTAGCGACTTTATTCTGGATTTCAACCTCACAGCGGGCGCGGTCATCTGGCCGTTTGTATTCATTACGTCCGATCTGATCAACGAGTACTTTGGCAAATCAGGTGTTCGGCGAATTTCATTTCTGACGGCTGGGTTTGTGGGCTATAGTTTCCTGATTATTTACGCCGTTACGACGCTCCCGCCCGCCCAATTCTGGCTCGACGTCAATGCCAAAGATGGAGCCGGCCATGTGATCAACATCAACAATGCATTCCAGATGATTTTCCGGCAGGGGCTGGGTATTATTATCGGCTCGCTCACGGCGTTTATGATTGGGCAGATTCTCGACGTTTATGTATTTCATTCCCTCCGCAAAATCACCGGAAGTCGTAAAATCTGGTTGCGGGCTACGGGCTCTACATTAGTATCGCAGTTAGTCGATAGTTTCGTGGTTCTGGGCATTGCCTTCTATGTTTTCGGCAACTGGTCGCTGACCCAGGTGTTGGCCGTGGGCATTATCAATTACATCTATAAAGCTACCTCGGCGGTTGTGCTCACGCCCTTACTCTACGTAGCGCATTACTTCATCGATCGGTATTTAGGTAAAGAATACGCCGAAGAACTGGCTAATGAGTCGGCTATGAGTTCGTTTATGTAGCGAAAAATGGGCTTTTTAATCCTAAACTAAGTAATTCAATACAAGGTCAGTACCGAAGAATAGAGCAGTTTACTTACATTTGATCCCATTATTTTTTCATTACTCTGTGGATTCTCAATTTATTCAACAGTCCGTAGCGCGGCATCTACTCGCTGTGCAGGCTGTGCGACTCCAACCGAATCAGCCCTTTACGTGGAGTTCAGGCTGGAAATCACCTATTTACTGCGACAATCGAGTTACGTTGGCCTACCCCGAAGTACGCAGTTTTATCAAAAATTCCCTGGCCGATGCCATTCGGCAGCGCTTTCCGTCTGTGGAAGTGATTGCTGGGGTAGCCACGGCGGGTATTCCGCAAGGTGCGTTGGTCGCCGATGTGCT
This sequence comes from Spirosoma endophyticum, assembly GCF_900112365.1. Taxonomy (GTDB): domain Bacteria; phylum Bacteroidota; class Bacteroidia; order Cytophagales; family Spirosomataceae; genus Spirosoma; species Spirosoma endophyticum. The sequence continues at coordinate 79,101 of NZ_FOLQ01000013.1, forward strand.
GGGCCTTCCCTATTGCTACGTTCGGCCAGAGCCTAAAACGCACGGTATGGGTAAGCAGATTGAAGGCCATCTGAAAGCACAGCAGCGAGTGGTCGTTATTGAGGACTTGATTTCGACGGGCGGCAGTTCGCTTAAAGTGGTCAATTCCCTACGGGCGGCTGGTGCCGAAGTGCTGGGCATGGCAGCCATTTTCACTTACGGATTTCCGGTGGCCGCTCAGAATTTTGAGCAGAAGAACGTACCACTCATTTGCCTGAGTAACTACGATGCCTTACTGGTTGAAGCCCAGGCACTCGACTACATCTCGGCCGATGCGATGGACTCTCTCGCTGCCTGGCGGCAAAACCCATCGACCTGGGGACAATAAGTTTTTAAACTAACCGGTACTACCTATGGCCACTGTCACTGCCCGAATTGAACGAACACCTTACGAGACGCACCTGTCCACTGATTCTCAGGTGATAGTGGCCGACGAACCGATCGACATGGGCGGTCAGGACCGGGGTATGCGACCAAGTGAACTGCTGGCAGGAGCGCTGGCCACCTGCATCGTGATGACGCTACGTATGTATGCCGACCGCAAAGGATTACCCCTCGATTCGGCCGTTGTCCATGTCGAATACACGTACGACCCCATAGCAGGACGGTCTCTTTTTACTACGAAATTGATTTTAAATGGTGATATGACCCCCGAACAACGTAACCGTCTACGCGAAATGGCCGATCGATGTCCGGTGCACAAAACGCTGCAAAGCCCGATGGACTTCGAAACAACGCTGGTTGAGGACGCGGGGATGGGACACCATTTACCAAATGCGATCAAATGAGTTATTGACTACTCTACTACGTTGACGGCCATGAGTGAAACACCAGCTCCCGACCTTGCAAAGACCTGTAAGTCTATGATTCGTACAGCCAGCAAAGTGGAACTTTGGGCGATCTCCGAGAAAGTGGGCAGCGTATGCGGATGAAGGTAGCCGACCTGGTTCAGATCGACTACCTTATCACGAAGTTTCCTGCTGACTTCATTCAGCTTGCACCCTACCGGTCAGGAATAAGCAAGGTTTTGTCGATTAGTCGGGTAACATTGACTTTATATCTGATGCATGCGTTGGATACGCCATTAGCGTACCGCCCAGAGCAGTTGCCGAAATGCCGTGCTTCATCGCGAGCGTAAATACGTTAATCAAGTCGTCGCTGCCGGAGCCCAGTACGTGGGCACCAACAATCTGATCCGTTTCTTTATCGACAAGCGTTTTAAATCCGGTGAATGGCTCATTGATGCGTTTGCTGACGTACCAGTCAGTGGTTTCCTGAAACAACACCTTTACGTTGACGCCTTTTTCTTTTGCCTTCTCCTCCGTCAAACCGACAGAAGCTAATGGAGGCACGGTAAAAACTGCCGTCGGAACGGGGGCATCTGTGTACATCTGGTGATTTTCCTTAAGAATATTTTCAGCCACTATACGGCCTTCATAGCCCGCCAATGGCGTGAGCGGCAAGCCTTTATCTGCTACGTCTCCACAGGCATAAACCTTTGGGTTTGATTCACTTTGCAGATACCGGTTAACCGTAATTCCCTTTTCTCCCAGCTCAACACCGGCCTTCTCCAGATTAAGTTCAGCAACATCGGCGACTCGTCCGGCGGCATGGACAACTAACTGTGTCGAGAGCGAATGTTCTTTTCCCTGCCCCTCGTAGTGAATCTTCAGATCCCCCGGTTTGCCTTCAACAGCCGTTACGCTGGCTTCCAGTACAATCTTGATGCCAATGGCTTCCATTGCCTTAACCAGTAGATTCACTACATCGGCATCGAAGCCTTCGAGCGGGCGTTTCCCTTGGTGGAGGATGGTCACGTTCGCGCCAGCACGAGCCGCAATGTGAGCAAACTCAAAGGCGATGTATCCACCGCCTACCAGCGCGATCTTGTCGGGCAATTGCGGCAGTTCCATAAAACCGGTGCTATCAATTAGCAACTCTTCGCCAGGAATGTTAAGCGGCTTGGGGCGTTGCCCCGTGGCAATGACAATGTGTTTGGCACGTAGTGTATCATCACCAACCTGTAGGGTATCTTCTGACAGAAAGGTAGCTGCGCCGTGGAATGTTTTGATGCCCAGATCGGCAAATTTGGTTTCTGTATCTTCAGGAATTGACTCGGTAAATGTTTTTTTGAATCGAATCAGATCAGGCCAGTTAATGACCGCTTTTTCCTCAATGCCTTTGCCGATTAATTGCGCTGAACGGGCGACTAGTTCTGAGGCTCCTACCAGCACTTTTTTGGGGTCGCATCCACGCTGCGAACACGTACCGCCGAAGGGTAATTTATCAATGATAGCCACGCGCTTACCTGCGTCCCGGACGGTTTGCGCAGCCATTGCACCAGCCGAGCCAGTACCAATTACAACAAGATCAAACGAATGCATAGAATATATTTATCAAATAGATTCTATACATAACGCTCAAACGTAACGTAGTGGCTAAAAAAAAATGGGTAATCCGTGAGTCTCCCCACGAATTACCCATCTTATCTAGTGTACTTTTTATTTACGCTACGGCTTCATACCCCCCCCCGCGTTGCGCTTCCAAACGTCTATGAGGGATTTGATTGTCAGGCTTCGGGCTTTATTGTGAAGGGATCTCGTTTAGTGCCTTTGAGCAGAGTTTTGATTCGCTCAATCTTATGTGGAAAAAGCGGTTCATCTCCGTATCGTTCTTCCAATGTAGGATCAACTGTAATCTTACCTCTTGTTTTTGTCTTTAGATTTTTCATCCTTATTCGGTTGTTTCTCAACTGACTTTATAAATAATAAATGCAGCATATTGAATACCAGTTTCAATATCGACTTCGATGCCTTCCTGGTTCAATCCGGTGATTAACAATCGATCTGAAAACTCGTCATAAAACTGCAACACTATTCGATTGTAAAGCATTGTCCTTCTAGTGTCACTTCCAGTAAAGATAACTGTTTCCGTAGGATGAACTTCAAAAAACTGAAGCAATGTTAAGGCCACAGTTGTAATCACTTTTCGCCCGTCACCGTTGTCAGAAATTACACTATCACTGATTCTACCTGTAGCTGGGTCAAAATCACCAAAACCAAGATTCCATACATTGAGAGAATTCACATAGGAGTATTCAACAATTTTCTGAATGTGCCCTTTGGCACCTATGCTAATGAACTCGTAACGCAACCGATTTTTGGAAACAGCAACCTCATAACTTGGGCGATTCATGAAAAGCAAGGTAAACGTTCAGGCAAACATAAGCTAAATAAATTAAAACGGGTAGAATAGTAACTTTCGAAAGTTACTATTCTACCCGTTTTAATTTATTTAAAAGAAGCTACGCCACGGCTTCATACAGCTCCCCGCGTTGCGCTTTCACACGCTCGTCGGCGAGGTATTCGTCGTAGGTCATCAGTTTGTCGAGGATACCCGCCGGTGTGATTTCGATGATGCGGTTGGCAATCGTCTGTACGAACTGGTGATCGTGCGAGGTAAAAAGAACTGGACCTTTGAAGTCGATCAATCCATTATTAAGGGATTCGATGGATTCGAGGTCAAGGTGGTTGGTAGGCTCGTCGAGCATCAGGAAATTAGCACCCGACAGCATCATTTTCGACAGCATACACCGCACTTTTTCGCCCCCGCTCAACACCGTTGCTTTCTTCAGTGACTCCTCACCCGAGAACAACATACGACCCAAGAAGCCCCGAATGAAGCTTTCGTCTTTCTCGACCGAATACTGCCGTAGCCAATCCACTAGATTCAGATCCGTCTGGAAGAATTTTTCCTTTTCGGAATCCGTCGGGAAATACGACATCGTGATCGTAACACCCCACCGGAACGTACCCGAATCCGCTTTGCGATCACCCGCCAGAATATCCATCAGCGCCGATACGGCCAGCCCATCGCGACTAAACAGGAAAACCTTATCCTGCTTGTTCATGGTAAAGGACAGGTTTTCAAAGAGTTTCGTGCCGTCTTCTGCCATATATGTCAGATTTTCGACCGTCAGGATTTGATCACCGGGTTCACGCTCAGCCTTGAAATTTACGTAGGGATATTTCCGCGATGATGGCTGAATATCCTCCAGCGTAAGCTTTTCAAGCAATTTGCCACGGCTCGTAGCCTGCTTGGATTTCGATGCGTTGGCCGAGAATCGTCGAATGAAGTCTTCGAGTTCCTTGCGCTTATCTTCCGTTTTCTTATTCTGGTCCTGGCGTTGTTTCAGCGCTAATTGACTCGATTCATACCAGAATGAATAGTTTCCGGCGAAGAGTTTAACCTTGCTGAAGTCAACGTCTACGATCTGCGTACAAACCTGATCCAAAAAGTGGCGATCGTGGGATACGACGATAACGGTGTTATTGAAATTGGCCAGGAAGTTTTCGAGCCAACTCACCGATTCGACATCAAGGTTGTTGGTCGGCTCATCCAGCAGCAATACGTCAGGGCTACCGAAAATAGCTTGTGCCAGCAGGACACGCACTTTTTCGGAACCGTTCAGGTCCGACATCATCGCGTAGTGCATATCTTCTTTAATGCCCAGCCCAGATAATAAACTGGCGGCATCAGATTCGGCATCCCAGCCGTTCATTTCGGCAAATTCCGATTCAAGTTCGGCAGCTTTCTCGCCGTCAGCATCCGTAAACTCCTCTTTTGCATACAGGGCATCCTTCTCCTGCATGATATCATACAGGCGTTTGTTGCCCAGAATCACCGTTTGTAGCACCGGATACTCGTCATAAGCCGACTGGTTCTGGTTCAGCACCGACATTCGTTCGCCGGGCGACATCGTAACGGAGCCCGTTTGTGGCTCAATTTCGCCCGACAAAATCTTCAAAAACGTCGATTTTCCCGCGCCGTTGGCACCGATAACCCCATAGCAGTTGCCGGACGTAAATTTTATGGTGACGTCGTCGAAAAGCACCCGCTTACCATAGCGAAGTGAGACGTTTTGTACCGATATCATGGCTTAATTTTCTGTTCAGATTGAAGCACAAAGGTACGAAATTTAGCGGGAAAATGGGCGATTTCCCTGGTGCCAAACTAAGCTAACCCCTAGTTATCAGGGTTTACTTTCCACGATCTTCATCGCTTCATCATCCTTGTACTGCGTGATCTGGCCTTTTAATTTGCTTTTCAAGTCGGCGGTAATAGTTTCGTAGCCTTTCTCACCGTACAGATTATGCAGCTCGTGGGGGTCTTTTTTCAGATCGTATAATTCCCAGAAATCCTGCGGCCCATAAAATCGAACCAGCTTGTACTGGTCAGTACGTAGCCCAAGGTGCGGATAAACATGGTGGGGTTTAGGAAATTCGTAGTAGTGGTAGTACGCTTCTTTCCGCCAGGGTATTGTCTCGCCTTTCAATAAGGGCAAAAAGGATTCACCCTGCATTTCTTTCGGAACGGTCGTGCCAGCCAGGTTTAATAACGTAGGCGCCCAGTCGATATTGGAAATCAGCTCATTGATCTCCGTACCCGGCTTAATGACGCCCGGATAACGAATGACAAACGGCGTTTTCAGCGACTCTTCGTAAATAAATCGCTTGTCGAACCAGCCGTGTTCGCCCATATAAAAACCCTGATCAGACGCATAAATAATGACCGTATTTTTGGCCAGTCCGGTTTTATCCAAATGATCGAGTAATTCGCCAATGTTGCGATCCAGGGATCGAGCCGTAGCCAGATAATCCTTCAGATAACGCTGGTATTTCCACTCGACCAGCGCTTTACCACTAAGCTTTTTAGTCTCAAATTCCTTGCTGATCTTGTTCTCGTAATAGTCATAAAAAGGCTTCTTCTGTTCGGGTGAAAAGCGATTATAAATGTCGCTTTTCACGTAATCGGAGTGAACTTTCAAATCCTCTTTCAGGCGCATCGTTTTGTCGATGGTCATGTCCTGATTTTGGGCCGCTATCCGGCCTTTGTAGTCGTCATAGAACGTAGCAGGCAGTGGAAACGTAACGGTATCGAACGCGCCAAGATCCTGTAGATCGGGCAACCATTCGCGGTGCGTAGCTTTATGGCCTACGACCAGAAAAAACGGCTTTGCTTTATCGCGCTGATTGAGCCAGTCCAGCGAGAGTTTCGTCACGACGTTGGTCACATAACCGGGATACCGAACCGTATCTTTCTTCGCATTGACGAAATCGGGGTTATAATACTGGCCCTGTCCCGGCAGCACATTCAGGTAATCGAACCCATTTGGCAGACTGCCCAAATGCATTTTACCAATCCAGGCCGTTTGGTAGCCCTTTTTCTGTAGTTCCTCAGAGAAAACAGGCTGATTTATATCAAATACTTTCTCGTTCAGCTTGTAGCCATTCAGGTGGCTATATTTCCCGGTCAGCAGCGTCGCCCGGCTCGGTCCGCAAATGGAATTGGTTACTACGTTGTACCGTAGAATGGCTCCCTCATTAGCGATTCGGTCGATACTGGGTGTTTTTGTCAACGTACTGCCATACGCGCTAATCGCCTGATAGGCATGATCATCGGAGAAGACGAAAATAATATTAGGTGGTGTTGTCGCAGCTTCTTCCTTCTTTTTGGTTCTGCAACCAGCCACCGTCAGCATACAGACGAGCAACGTAGTACAGACAACAACGTAACGAACTATAACGTGAGAGGGCATCGTAATTTCATTCATTGGTAGTAAGCGGGTTGTTGATAGTCAAAGGAGAAAGTCCTCCTTTTTTTACTTTCGACGCTATCAGGCTACGTTCGACAACTCCTGCCACGAAATCAGGCCAATAGCCAAAATCGCCAGGCCTAACCCGATCTTATTGGCCGTCGAGAGTTTTTCCCGAAAGAATAAAGCCGCCAGCAAAGCGGCCACCAGAATTACGCCAATGTTGTAGAGCGGATAAACAAAGGCCCCATTGCTGCCAAAGGCCGACAGGGCCAGCAGCAGCGTATAAAAACTCAGAAAATTTGGTACGCCTAGGGTTATGGCTCCAATCAGGCTTCCCGGCTGAAACGTCTCCTTGCCCTGAATCAACCGTAGACCGAGCATCAACAATCCGGCTATAATGGCCCCCAACACCATTGTCAGCGTTACCTGAATCGTTTTGTCCGCCGATGGAATGTAATTCAGATTCATGTAATTGATCATGGTATTTGTAGCTCCATAAAACAAAAACACGCCCACTGGCAATAATACGTTGACGCCTGATCGACTGGCTCGAACCGCCGACGAATCGACCGAAGACTCTTTTTTGTACGTTGTCAGACCCACGGCTACCAACGCCAGCCCTAAACCCGTATAGTTCAGCCAATCGAACGTTTTGCCGCCCGTGCGAAAGACGAACAGGCTGAAACAGACCGGAATGACGAGCGAAAGATTGTTTGCCAGAGACGTAGCGGTTATGCCCATACGTTGCGTCGACGCACCCGACAGCAGAAAGGTGAGAATGAAACCCACACCTAGCCCCAGCGCCAGCCACGTCCAGGTCTGGGTGAGGTCTATTGTAAACGATTGACCAGCGGGCATCAGCAACAGCCCTGTCAGAAAACAGACCGGATAATTGAATACAATCGCCTGAAACGTATTGACATCGTAACGCGGAAACACCCGAAAATTCAGCAGGAGAAGCACCGAAAGCACTATACTAAGGCCTAGAAAAAGCATGAACGTAGCGTAGTAATTTCGGGCTAAGTTACACCAGGCGTTATAGATGGCAAACAAGCTAACCGCCGAGCCAGTTTTGTTTGATGAAGTTAGCCACAAACCAATGACGATCATGGAGAAATCTATCTCAACCAAAATGGGCATTAAACCCGGATGGCGTACTTTTCTCATTAATGCCCCTGAAAAGGCTCAGGATGCAATCGGGCTACCCAACCTCGATATACAGTCAACGCTTGATGGTGACTTTGATTACATTCATCTCTTTGTAACGACTCAACAGGAGATGCATACCTATTTTGCCCATCTAAAAAGCCATCTAAAAAAAACGGGTATGCTTTGGATGTCCTGGCCAAAGGCGGGGAAATTGGAGACCGACCTGACATTAACCAAAGTTATCGAGATAGGCTATAATTACGGCCTTGTGGAAAGTAAGTCTTTGAGCATTGACGCTACCTGGTCAGGGTTGAAGTTCACGCACCCCAAAGAGGGAAAGACCTACAATAACAGTTATGGGAATCTCAAGTTATAGACTCTGTGGGCAACTTGAGAAACTCCCGGGCGCCACCTTACACGTACAACAGAAGATACACTTATTTAAGCTCCTCCAACGCCATACTGATGAGTGTTTGCCTCCACTGTATTGAGTTGTTCAATCTATGATTTGAATCTTGCAAACGTTGGATTGATGTTTGCAAACACATGTCCTGCTTTCTTCCCCAACTTTGTTCCATCAATTTCTAATGAAGACGTAATGAATATCAACAACAATAAAATTCTGATTACAGGTGGAGCATCGGGAATTGGTTTGGGGCTTACCGAACGATTCGTCAAAGAAAACAACACCGTACTTATTTGCGGACGGCGGGAAGACGCGCTGAAAGAAGTATCTGACAAATTTCCTTCCGTAATCACACGGGTATGTGATTTATCTCTTCCTGAAGAACGAGAAGCACTTTATCAGTGGATTTCGGATGAACACAGCGACTTGAATGTGCTGGTCAATAATGCGGGGATTCAACAGTGGATATCGGTTTCAGATGATGACTTTTTCCAGCGGGCCAAAAATGAACTTACTGTAAACATTGAGGCACCGCTTCATCTGACCAATCTGTTCATCAACTTACCATCGCTCACCACAATCATTAACGTAACGTCGGGGTTGTCATTTGTGCCGCTCACGAAAGTGCCGGTCTATTCCGCAACCAAGGCTTTCTTCCACTCTTTCACGCTGTCGTTGCGAGCCTTGCTAGCCCCCAAAGACATAGAAGTTATCGAGATGATTCCGCCCGCCCTCAATACAGACCTGGGTGGCAAGGGCTTACACGATCATGCGCCACCGGTAAGCGATTTTATCGATGCGATTTTTGACCAACTAGCCCAGGACAAAACCGAATTAACGTTCGGCTTCAGCGATGCTATGGCCAAAGCAACGCCCGATGAGTTACGGAATACATTCAACAGAATGAACGCCATAGCGTAAGATCCAGTATTGAATGTAGAAACTGGTAAAGCTCTGCCAGGGGCGAACTGTCATTAATAAAATAGGTTCACATTAGACGTTCAAAGCGCCGTAGGTGCGACCTAAATGATAAAGACAGGTCGCACCTACGGCGCTTTACATACAAACTTATTTTGCTAGTAACAGGCCGCCCTAAACGGGGCTTATTTAATTCAGATGGCTCTCAAACCATTATTCGGTCAGCAATGTACGATTCTCGGCCAGTAACCGCATGCGATAGGCGTTCATAGCCGTTCGACCGAGTTGGTTGACGAGCCGGTAGTTGACCACAATGCCCACAGCCGCCCCAATGCCCGGAATCAACTGCGCCATTTTAGCCAGATCAATATAATCCCGGTACTCCTGCTGAAAGGTCAGCCAGTCGAACTGGTTGATGTCAGTTGGAAGCTGGCGGCTATGTTCGGGCCAATTGGCGATGTATTGATACACCACCTGGCGACTCTCCTGGCTCGAGAAGGCCAGTTGGAATACGTACAAAATATACACTCGTTCGCGATAATCGCTGACCGGGTAACCGTACAGGCTGGCAATCTCGAACAGCATCTTCATTTTCAAACTGAGCAGGATCGGGAAATCAGCCAGACTCATCAGAAACCCACCCGCGCCCGTTACGCCCCCTTCGGCTGCGCTGGTTTTTTTGTAGAATTCAATACGTTTCGCTACGGCCGCATCGCGTTGTGTCAGGGTTAACCCTTCGGCCGGTGGACGCGATAAAAACTCCGCACCAAACAAAACCGCCCGAGTCATTTGCTTAATAGCAGCCGTAATGACATCGTGTACTTTCCTGGGAATGATGCGGTTAATTCGGCGCTGAATGCCCGTTGAGAGTCGCCCAAAGGCTGATGGTGGCTTTTGCATAGCTAGTTGCCAGCGGGTTAGTTCTGTACGAACAGCGATTTCATAAGGAGTCATATCAGAGAATTTGGCAAAAAAGTGGTACCTTCATCGAATGAAAAAGTCGGTTAGGCTGTTCTTAGATAGCATCCTTACAAACTCCCAACAACGCCGATTGCCAAGTATGAAACGACGCCGATTACTAGGTATGAAGAATGTTCTTCTGCTTCTGGTTGCTCTCATCTTCGTTTACTTTGCCAGCACCGGATACAAAACCAGCCGTAACGTAGTAGTCGTTGCCAAGCCAGTAGTAGCCCCTAAGAAAGTGGTCTCTATCGCTCATCTTGATGTGTATGATCAACTACAGCTCAGCCAAACTGGTTTACAGAGGTCTGTATTTGAGTTTGCATTACGTGGCTGGCAAAAGATAAGTCCGAACAAATCGACCCTGACGATTGTAGATCTCAGCCAGCCTTCCACACACAAACGTATGTATGTGGTCGATCTGATCAAGAAAAAATTACTTTTCAATACCTACGTTGCTCACGGGCAAAACTCGGGCGATCTGGTTCCCCGTCAGTTTTCCAATAAGCAATCGTCGTTTCAGAGTAGCCTCGGTTTTTATCAGACCCTCAATACCTATATGGGTAAGCACGGCCTGTCACTCCAACTGAAAGGACTCGAAAAAGGCTTCAATGACAACGTCTTCAACCGGAATATCGTTCTGCACGGTGCCGACTACGTTTGTGAGGATTTCATTCGTAAAACGGGTCGTTTAGGACGTAGTCAGGGGTGCCCGGCGGTACCGTACGCCGATTCAAAAGGCATTATTCAGGCAGTTAAAGGGGGCTCCTGTCTGTTCATTTATTCGCCCAATAACGACTACCTGAAGCAGTCTGCCTATTTATCGTCCAGCGAGTACACGTCTTTATAAAATCGGAGTTTTCCGGCCGCATCTACATCGGCGATGTTGTAAGTGATAAACACCGGAAATCGTTTTGGAATCGGCAGTGTCTTGGGTTTCTGATCCAGCAGGCACTCATCCAAAAATTTGTCATCGAAAGTTTCGGCCCCCAATACCAGGTTAGCCAGCTCGACGGGTTTCTGCACCCGAACACAGCCATGACTCCGCCAGCGCTCTTTGGTGTTTTTAAATAGATCACGGCTGTTGGTGTCGTGCAGGTAAATGGCCAGCGGATTCGCCAGATTAAACTTTAGCAACCCCAGCGAATTCTCGCAACCGGCTCCCTGCCGAACACGAAACGGAAAATTGGTCACCGAAATGCTTTTCCAATCAACTGACTTGGGGTTGATTTCGTGGTTTTTATCGTCAAGTAGCTGGAGATTCTGATAGTTGATATAGGTGCTGCTACGTTTCATTCGAGGCAACATTTCCTCCAGCGCGATATTGCGTGGTACGTTCCAATACGGATAGGTCACAATGCTCTGGATATAGGTCGTCATGCAGGGTGTCTGCCGGTCGGGTTTACCCGCAATAACCTGCATTGGCAGTAAACGCTCCCCCGTCCGGTCGAATACGTTCAGTTCGCCTGCGGGAAGGTTAACCACTACAAACCGATCTGGGTTGAAGCGATTTACATATCGGTAAAAGTTAAGCGTTTGCCGGATCAGACGCAACGAATCGGCAATGGCCGGATTGCTGGCAACTTTACTCTTGAGCCGATCGTAATGACCAACCAACTGATTATAAGGGGCAAATTCTGCAAGTCCTGCCAGCACCTTTGGCTCAACGGCCGTTTCAATATTCCTTGCCCAGGCCGAGTCCACTCTTTCTTTCAGGCCATTATATTCCAGTCCTGATGGTTTTTTTCCATAGCGTATTTCCAGCAGCAGTTGCGTCAGTTTGGCATCGGTTATAGGCTTCTTAGCTGTTGACACGACGGTATAACGGGTTGTATCAATGCCAATGGAATCAGCATAGAGGCATACCTGATGCAAGGTCCGTATTGCTTTTTCAGCCGCAAGTCGCGTGGCTTTTTCTTCGGCCTCTTTCGCTTTTTTCTTAGCCAGTTGAGCTGCTTTTTCAATCTTTGCCTGATTACTCCTTCGTTCGTTATCTTCCTTCTGTATAACGAAATACCGGCCAACAAAGAATAGAATAACCAACCCCGCTACCACCGCAATACCAATTCCAATTCTTCGCTTATTCATGTGCAATCGTTACGTAGTTTGTTCACCACTGCGGTTATACTACTTCTTACTTAACGTTTAGAACCTTAGTTAGGTGGCAAAAATCTCTCTATTAATCAGAAGGGCAACCCTCCATGAGCTGCCCTTCTGATTGCTTACCTGTAAGCCGACTTATCAATAGTTGGACTCAGATGCGTTGCAGGCACCATTCAGCCATAAATCGTCGAGGTATATTTGGGTACCTGGCCGTCAATTTCTGAACAGATCGGCTAATGACGTCATTGGTTTGGCCAGGCTGATGTCCTCTACCATAACCTTTCTGATTTTCAATTAAATTTTCACTATCTCTAACCCTCGGTTAACCGTATTGTTCAAAAAATCAGACGGAGAAACTAGCTATATTAACTCATTAAGAACTATCCTAAACGGGGGAAATCCTAATAAATGGCTTACACCCTAAAAAGTCAACGTATTGGCTTTCATTTGATTAAATAGCCACACACATTAAAAATCCTCCAGCTCTTTCTTCCTTTATTTCCTTTCCGATAGATTTATTGGGGAGAAAGCACCTTAGCGGCTAACTAATGAAATCACTACGTATACATTATCTTCTAGGCCTTCATTTATTGTTCTCTTTAACGGCCTGCACTACGTTCAGAAGCCAACCTATTGCCAGGATAACCGATATATATTGCGAACCAGCTATTCGCTATGAGTACGATTCTACGTTCCTTCCTAAGCCAGACATTGAGAAAATACTGCTTGCCGATACGAGTTTAACCCGACGCTACTCAACCCACGATTTGCTGCTGGCCAATGCTACCGGCATTTTACCATTGTTGCAAAAATTGATTGGCCTGGAGAAAAGCAGTCAGCCGGAAGTTCAGTTGGAAAGCGTTCGTATACATCAGCAAATTCTAAACCGACTTCTGCTTGCGTCAACGCAAATAGCCGGTTTGGCGGCTGAACTGGATTGCGAGGGGGAACGGGCCGACCAGGTTGCTACGTATCTGAACCAGCGAGATACGAAACGAATCCGTCGGTTGACGATTCTGTCTGTTGTTATTGGAGCCATTACGACCGTCGCCACCGCCTTAATTCAGTCTGATGACGCCAGTAAGGTGATTGGTATTGGGGGCGGGGTAGTTAGCGCGGGTTTTGGCGGTCTGGCGGCTTTGTCATCCAACCGGGTGGTTCAGTTTGCTCATCAGCGCAATCTGCTCACCGACATCTGGAATCAGTCTACCCAGTCGTCGATCTATCCACCGATGGTCTGGTATGTATTGAATGAGAAGCAGTTTAGTAACAGCAGTCAACAGTCCATTAGCCACAATATTCGGCAACGCTGGCAGGATTATGTAGTAAACGGAGCGTCATCGGAGCAGCTACAAATGCTTTTTGGGCCAGGGGGCAACTATCAGGCCGACGATTTGCATAGTCGGGCCAACATGCTCAATCAACTCCAGTCGTCGGTACGTTCCATCAATCAGGATTTGCAGAGTCTGGTGCTAACGCTCTCCAGATAAACCTAGTGAATGACTGCCAACTGTCCGCGATAAGTAGTGGTCAATGGGCCGGTTCCCGTGCGAATCTGATACGTGTACATGCCTGTTTCTACAGGTACTTTTTTGTATGTACCATCCCAGGGTTGGGCGTATCCCTGCGAGAAGAAAATCAGCTCACCCCAACGACTAAAAATCGATACTTCGCATTGTGGAAATGCACTAATGTTCGGTATGATCCAGACGTCGTTTCGGCCATCGGCATTCGGTGAAAAAGCCGACGGGATAAAGAGTGGCGTCACCACGACTACCAAAACGGGCAGCGTTGCAAAACAGCCGGGCGCACTCGTCGCGGTTACCTGATAAGGTGTTGTTACAGCGGGGCCGGCCTTCGGGCTGGCGACATCGGACCGGTTAAGTGATGTCGGCGGTGTCCATTGATACGTATTGACCGGCATATCGGTTTGTGTTATCAACTGAACGCTATCCCCCACAATCGTCTGATACGTGGCTTGCCCAGTTAATGTAGGGGCCGCCGTTACGACCGCCCAGCGAGTTTGTGTAGACTTACAGCCATTGTCGCCGATGACCGTGTAGGTTATTTTGTGCCGACCCACACCGGCTGTTGCGGGATTGAATTGGCTGCCCTGTACACCCAGCCCCGCAAAGGTTCCGCCGGAGGGTTGCCCCTGTAACGTAACAACTGCCGGATTGGTAATGCAAATGGGTGCGATGGAATCTAACGATACCGACGGGCGGGCATACTGAGTGAGTGTTACTTGATTTGAATTAGCCTTGCAGCCAGATGACGATGTCACATGAACCAGATACGTACCCGCCTGGCGGGCGACAATATGACTTGCCGTATCAGCCAGTTTTGCGCCGTTTGTTTCCCAGACATACTTATTGCCATTGCCAGGATTTGTAACACTTAGCTGCACGGAATCATCCGCACAAAATGCCAATGCAGACGCTTTGATCTCTGCCGTCAGCGTCCCCAGAGTGACTTTGACGGCCTGGGAAGTCGTGTCACTGGCACATACGTTAGCCAGACTTTTAACAACCGTATAAACACCTGACGACTTAATATTGAGTGTATCAGAGGTAGATCCACGTATGTTGGCCCCATCTTTTTGCCATTGATACGCCCATTTCGAGTCTCTCTCAACCGAAAGAACAACCGATTGATTATCACACCACAAAAGCTCAACAGCGGGTTTCCCGTTAACCAGCACAACAGCTGGTGGTGGCGCATTTTTGGAGCAATCAACCACCGGCAATTGAAAATCACGACGTACTACCCCGATTCGTATACCTTTGCGAAACTCTTCACATTGTACGGTAAACAGATATAACCCTTCCTGAGTCGCACGAACGCTCAACTGACCAGTACTCGAATTGATGCTCAGGGTCGGATTTCCGGGAATGATATTGGTTAGACTGTAGCCTGCCGCCCACATAATTGGTGGGTAACTACTCCGGGGAGAATCGTCAGTGCTGGTTTGGTCATTGCGGGTGGTATATCCGTTTAAGGGGGTTACCAGCGAGTAACGAAGTTGGTCACCGTCGGCGTCAACAGCATCGACATTAAACGTAAAGGGCTTATTGACACAAATGTAGCTGCCATTTGGCAAACGAAAATCGGGAGCTGAATTAATAAAGTTCGTTCCGTTTTTCTGCATTGGCGGAAACTCAAGGTAAAAGACCATGGCTGCACCGGCCGTCGTACTTGTGTTTACATTAGTGAGGGCATCGTTTCGACAACACCGTTCCCAAACGATGTAATAACCACCAGGATCAGTATACTTTTGGGGATCAAACTGATGCGTAATGTAATAGCGAGCCTGTGTAAAACTCAACTGCCGAAGCGTAGCACAAGCGGCATTGTCGAAGGTGAGTGGCAACATTTCCTGAAACGGAATCTCAACACGCTCAACCAGTATTGGATTATCTTTGCGATAAATCAGCACTTTTACCGATAGATCACGATTAACGCTACCGAGTCTTGTTTCGTCCCAGTACTGATTCAATTGTAGTTTAAACAGGCCGGGCGTAGCACCAACGGCCTGCATACTCATGTCGCCACCGATGATGTGCGTTGCCCGAACACCCAACGACAGTAAGAAGGCAACTACAACTAGTAACCCCGCCCCTACCCGGCGCAGTAACTTTCTACTAACCACTTGCATACCGCTACCATCAGATTACCTCATTCAACTTGCAAGCCTTATGGAAATAGTACGGAATATACTCAGGATTAGGTAGTGTTCGCATATACTACCCAATTCTATCTATTTTTTCAGCAACTAGGAAAGACGGTCGTGGTCATTTTATACTGTGAAGGCATCATTTTGAAAAGACTCCTCTAGCAATCAAATAGGGGATCAAAAGCCATAAAAGACCTTTAACCAAAAAGAAAAGGAAGCCCAGCCAACCGACGCGTTTAAGCCAATATTTGAACCGTTCATTCATAAAACAAAGATAACGAATTCCGGCTGTTACGCTTCAACGCTCCTGTTTACAGCGTATGCAGGCCGTACACTACGTAAGTGAAACGCTGCCACTGAAGTCCATTGGAAAGAAATTATATCAGTATAAAAGCAACTTTGTTGGTTTAGTGGTTGTAGTTAAAAGATTAACATTGTGCATTAGACGATTAATCATGAATATTACTAAAAACAAAGTAGCCGCCATCCATTATACCCTGCGGGACAGCAACGGTACTGTATTGGACTCCAGCCAGGGCCGCGACCCATTGTATTACCTGCATGGTGCCAATAACCTGATTCCTGGCATGGAAGAAGGACTAGAAGGCCGCACCAAAGGGGAGCATCTCCAGTTAGATGTTGCGCCCGAAAAAGGCTACGGCAAACGTGATCCGGCTCTCGTTGAAGAAGTGCCCCTTAAGGCATTCGGCGGACAGAATATCGAGGTCGGTATGCAATTTGAAGCCAATGATGGACAAGTTATCACCGTCACTAAAGTCGGGTCCGATAGCGTAACCGTTGACGCCAACCACCCTCTGGCAGATCAGAATCTGTATTTCGATGTAGAAGTACTCGACGTTCGCGACGCTACCGCCGACGAACTGGCCCACGGTCACGTCCACGGTCCTGGCGGCCATCATTAACCGGTTTATAGTATTTGGTTTACGGTTTGACGGACACGGTGGGCTAGTGCTTAACTATTGTTTACGTCAGCTTACCGTATACGTCAAACCGTAAACCATCCCTATCTTTGTGCTACAAAACCATGGCACAAATCGGTACAGACAGGCGGGCGGCAAAAAAATTTCTGGAAGCGGGTAACGTTGTAGGCATTCCAACAGAAACAGTCTATGGGCTGGCCGGGAATGCGCTAAACCCCGATGCTGTTCTGACAATTTTTAGGGTCAAAAATCGTCCCTCCTTCGACCCGCTCATTATCCATACAGACGCGCTGGAAAAAATTCACCAGTTCGTTACAAACATTCCAGAACAGGCTCAGTTACTGGCCGACCAATTCTGGCCTGGTCCCCTGACATTGCTTCTCCCCAAGCGCGATGTGATTCCTGATATCGTTACGTCGGGTCTCCCAATGGTAGCGATCCGCATTCCAAATCACCCGCTCACACTTGATTTGCTACGTTCGCTCGACTTTCCACTGGCGGCACCGAGTGCCAATCCATTTGGCTATATAAGCCCAACGACGGCGCAACACGTAGCAGATCAATTAGGCGATCAGGTTCCCTATATTCTGGATGGTGGCCCGGCTGGTGTCGGTATTGAATCCACGATTATTGGTTTTGAAAACAACGTAGCGACGGTATTTCGGTTGGGTGGCATAGCGTTAGACCAGATTGAACGGGTAATTGGCCCAGTGGTAGTGCATACCCATTCAACCTCAAATCCAAGTGCGCCGGGTATGTTAAGCAGTCACTACGCTCCCCGCAAACCACTTCGGTTACTGGCACCGGGCGAAAGTCCTCGACCTCACGAACGGGCTGGTGCGCTAGTTTTCCGTGAGCCCTTCGGCGGGCTCCATCCAGCGAATCAACGCGTTCTCTCCCCTACCGGCAACCTGAATGAAGCGGCTAAAAACCTCTTTGCTCACCTCCGTGCTCTGGATATGTTGCCTATTGATGTCATTTATGCCGAACCTTTGCCAAATGAGGGTTTAGGCTTTGCCATGAACGATCGGCTCCGACGAGCGAGTGTACAGTGAAGGAGCATTATTTCACAATAGAATTTGTCGTGCCGACGAAGGAAGCATGACAAAAAACACTTATCAACCTTTAACTTTTCATGAACCGCACCAGCCCAATCTCGATCAGCATAAATGCCAGGGCGGCCAGCAAGAAATATTTCCAAAGGCTTTTGCCTAAATTTTCCTGCTCTAAAACCTGCACGAAATCGCCATCCTGAATACTGTCGAAAACTTCCACATTAGGCTGGTTGGCAAAGGCTTTACGTAATTCATCGGCAGAGTAAAAGTCCATCGTCGATTCTTCATTACCATGATTAAAGGCTAATAGTCGCTGCGTTTTGCCTTGCCCGTCCTGGAGTTCATAATAACCGGCTTCTACTTCCTGACCAGCGGCCAGTTCATTACTTTTGGGCATTTCGAACAGGAGCTGATTGCCAACGATACGTTGCACCGGAATAATTTCCAGTTTATCATGCTTCAACTTATACACGGCTCGTTCCGAAGGATTGCTCACCGGGATCGACACCAGATTTTCGTCGAACGCATAGGCGGTACGTTGCGCCTGAACGCTTAAAGCGGCCATTTTATACATGACCGGCACAAAAAGCGCATGCTCAGCCAGATTACCATAAGCAGATTCCAGCGGACTAGCGAGTAAATAAACGTTACCCATCTGACCCGTTGACCCACCTACTTTCGACTGCGTCAACAACGGGCTACCATCACGAAGGCTCAACAAGCGCTCGCCCGCACTCCATCGCCAGACAGGTGCAGCCGTTGGCATATTTAACAATTCAGATTGGTAGCTCTGCTGGAAAACGTCGCGGAAGAATGGGTTCCGGCGGTCAGGCTCAGTCACAGGCAATGGTGAAGGTTCAGATGAGGCACTGGCTAAAGACTGCACATTTCCAATACCTAAAGCACTCAGAAAGGGCGCATACGAAATCATGTTTGGATTCTTGGGCGGGATAATCGCTAAACTTCCGCCCTGGCGCACGAACCGTTCGAGTTCAGTACGCAGCGTACCGGTTACTTCGGCTACTTCTTCCAACACCACTAAATCAGTCCCTTTCAATTGCCCGACGTCAAAATTCTGAACATTGAAACTCTGCCGGACGAAAAGGCTATCATTCGAATAAACAGCCTGCACGTAATCGCGGCTCCCGTTCTGTTGACCAACCAGGTGCAGCACCCGAACCGCCGGTGATGCTTCGATGACAAAGAAATATTGATTGTCGAACGTAATAGGATAATCTTCAAACACAATTCGGCCGCGGTGATATCCTTTAGATGTTACGTTAAAGTTGAGCGAAATCGTTGCCGATCCACCCGGCGGCAACGTAGCGGAAGCCGTCGATGTCTGGGTATCATCCAAATACAAACGTACCGGAAGGTTTTTAACATTCTCCTGCCCAGCGTTATTTAACCTGACATTCAGACTGTTATTCTGCATTTCGCGAATGAACGGCGTACTAAGCCAAACGGAATCAACATAGACGTTTTTGGTCGCCTGCGCATCCAGCGGAACAATAAATAATCGATCAGTTGTGTCAATCTTTAGTCGGGATAAGTCGCCAGCCGTGCTTTTTTGAAAATCCGAAAACCAGAACAACTGGTTGCGCCCACCGGGGTTTAGGCTCGCTAACAGATTACGTTGCCGACGATAAACCGTTTCGAGTGTTCGGGGCGTGTGGGCGAAACGTATCGACGTTACCCGATCCCTGATCGACTCGGTGGAACCAGCCTGTTGCTCCGCAGCCGAAAAATCGTTTGTCAGTAATTGCAGCGACGTAGCATTGCGAAACAGCGTTAATAACTCATCTAATCGGCTGGTTGCAATATCTAAATAGCGTTTTGTATTTCGCTCGTTCTGCATACTGAACGAGTTATCGACATACAGACTTGTAACGCCCTGCCGCGAGACGCCCAACTTGTTTTTACTGGGAATGAAGGGTTGCGCAAATGCCAATACCAAACATACCAGAAACAAACAACGGCACGCTAGTATTAGCCAGTGCTTCAGCCGTCGAAACGATTTGGTTTCGGTCTGAACAGTACGTAGTAGCGCTACATTTGTAAAAAAAACGCGTCGTGTTCGCCGGAAATTGAACAGGTGAATCGCAATCGGAACCGACACGGCCAGCAGGCCAAACAAGAAGGAAGGATAGAGGAAATTCATTCAGGGTAGTTTCGGCAAACAGGCTTTCTTTACTAACGACCCGGCATAGGTCTTTCGTTTCCCAGATGCCCAAGTTAATCAGGGATTATGATTTCCAGAAGTGCCAACTGAAATAGATATGCATTCTGGCACATAAATTACTCACAACGGGTTAGGCTCATAGACTGAATATAGAATGGCAATGATCATAAATGGTCTTTTTGGCGCCAGATAAACCCGTCTAGTACATAATGTGTCATTTGTGGAAGGGCGAGTAAGGGGACCAAAAGAGCCAGTATCTGATCGTTGGTTACGACGGGCAACGCCTGAAACCAGCCAAATACGGCAGTGTGTTCGCGCCAGACGAAACCGTCCCACAAACCTTCTTCAAGATAGGCAATAACAACAAGGAATCCGAGGAAGACAAACCAGTTATTGGTAGTTAGTCTAGCCAATAGACCGGTCGTAAAGCTTTTCGTTTTAGACGTTTGCCTGTCGCTGGACCAAATTAGTGCCATGTATGGAATGCCATGCGACAGGACATTGAGCATGGTAAATGCCATATCGCCGTTGAACTGAACAATGCCGAAATACCAGGAAACAGCGGTGCCCAGTACAAGCAAATTACGCGGCCAATTAAACTCACGGAAGCGCTTGTAAAGCCATATTTCTTTAAGCACGTAGACGACCAGCAACAACTCGTAAACGATTGTAGCCATCAACTTTAGCCCCGCTACGTCAGTCTGAAGAAAATCGCTATCAACAAACCAGTTGAAATGCCGGTCAGGGGTTAAATGCCACCAAATGATGGGATAGACCGTGGCAGCATAGATTACTATTGTATCGATATGGGCGGCAAACACAGGTACTTTTTCTCTTCGACTGTAAATGCGCAGAAAGCCATACTGCTGTCTAACAAAATGAAAAACAGCGAGATACGCTAAGCACCGCCAGAACCAAAGTCCATTAATACTATGCAGTAACACACCTGCCAGATAACAACCCAGCGGTACGATCAGGAACAGCATTCGCTGACGCTGGAAACGTGTTTTATTAAAATAGGTACGGAATAGAGTGCTGTAGACGTGCGCTACATCAACGAATACAACCAGGGCCACCCATCCGATAACCGGCATGGCATCGGTTGTTTTAAACCGATCGGGCAAGATCATGACAATTAGTAAGGCGATGAACGGCGGGGCCAGCACGTAGAGGCCATCGAACAAAGGGCTTTTTATCCAGGGCTGTTTCATAGTGCTTTCATTGCCTCCTTAGCCGCCCGAATCCCCTGATAAAACGCTTCTTCGAAAATGGAAATACCGCTTAAATCTGAGTGCGCGAAAAAAATACTGTCGGCTATGGGCTGGATGGCCTGCTGACGTTCCTGCCCCCAAATGAAGCCGGGCGACGGCGAAATCATACCGTGCCCCCATACCCAGATATCCACCTGCGACACGAAGGCTGTAATACCCGAATGGGCAACCTCCAGTTCATCCAGAATCTGCGTAAGCCATTGCTCATACGTAGTGGTATACGCCCTTCTTCGCGCTACGTCTGGCTCTTCGTCGGTCAAAGGTTTGTAATATGTGATAACCTTGTTTGGGTTGTCGCGCAGGTCCTGATGATTGGCTGAAATATAGCCTACCGAGGCTGTGTCATACATAACGTTATCCCAGCAAAGCGGTAGTCCACGGCCTTGAGGTAGCCCGGAGATCGTCAAGTTAGCAACTACCCAGGGCGCATAGTGGAACCCGGTACAGGTGCTACGTTCCGGCATCAGATGCTGTACCAGATGTTTTGTAATGAACTGAGGGGTAGCCACAATAACCTTGCGAGCCTCCATGACAACAGTACGGTTAGTGGCTACGTCACAGGCCTGCACGGTCACACCAGTGGCACTACGTTGCAAACCGTAACCCAGTAAATTTTGGCGAATAGGTGAGTCGGCTTGTGCGCGAAGTTGATCGGCCAGAAAACCGTTCCCCTGCGGCCAGGTCAGCACCGAAGATGCATTGGCATTTGCGGCCTGGCCTTTGCGTGAAGCAAAGTAGTGAATACCCGCCCAGGCGGAAGTGGTTTCGAGCGTGGAGCCGTAATCGTCGCGGCAACTGTAGGTCAGGTACCACTGTAGGAAAGGGGAAGTAAATCCTTTTTCTGTCAGGTAACTGGCGAACGAGATCGTATCTAACTGACGGAATTTTTCGTCGCGGGAGGAGCGCTCGAGCGGAATCGTAAATGCGTCGAGGCCATCAGCACCTTTGGCCTGTTTGTATTCATCGACTAACTGAAAAAACTGCTTAATCTGCTGTTTATCGCTAGTTGGAACGCCCATTTCTGGTACCAATCCCTCTTGCCAGAAGCCGTTGATGAATAACCGTTCTTCGGGATCGTGGCAGAGAAAATAGTCACTGTAGATAGGTAAGTTCTTCGTATCGAATCCTGTAATGGCACCAACCTCCTCCAAAAAGCGAACCAATTCCTTGTTTCGTAGATCAGGAATTGGGAGGTAATGAGCGCCAAATGGGTAAGCGGAAATGGCATTTTTTCCATAGGCTGCATTCCCACCCGTTTTGGCATCCATTTCCAGCAACAGCACATCCCGAATGCCTTTCTGATTCAACCACCGCCGAGCCGACAATCCCGAAACACCCCCGCCAATAATCAATACATCGGTAGTTAATCGTTCCGAAATCGGCAACTTATACAAGGCCGGAATATTCCGCAATTTGTGCCCAGCCTGATGATTCGCCCCCACCATCCCACCTTGAATATGACTTGTTGAGCGTGAGGAGCAGGACAACGTAGCAGCGCCCGTTAGCAAAACTGCGGCACCTGCACTGGCTTGCACCAGAAACTCACGTCGGCTAATTAGGTCAGGATTATTGTCCATATGGCGCCCATTCTTCTTCAAATGACTGAACCAGAGCCTGATTATTCAGTTTATTGATTGCGGTTGGTACTTCCGCCATATCGGGTGAAAAGTACAGCATATCACGAATCGTTTGTGTGTTTACGTAACGCAAACCCGTCGGCAACGGGCCATCAACCCGCCAATGATGATTCCGTAAGGCCAATACGTAGCCCCATTCGCCAAACGACGGTACGTAGGCATGATACGGAATGGTCTGAAAACCAACAGTCGCCAGCGTGTTCCGAATACACCAGAATGACTTCCGTGCTACGTAGGGTGAGGTCGATTGCACAACAAAGACGCCGTCTGGAGCCAGTCGCTTTTCCAGTTCCGTATAGAACGTAGTACTGTACAGTTTACCAATCGAATAGTTCGAGGGATCGGGGAAGTCAACAATCACTACGTCATAGCGAGCCGTGTCCTGCCGTATCCATGAAAAGGCATCATTATTTGTGATCTGCACTTTAGGCGATAATAATGATCGCTTATTCAATGACACTAACGTCTCGTTCTGCTGAAACAAGGATGTCATTCCTGGGTCTAAATCGACCAAACGAATGTGCTGAATCGCCGGGTATTTCAGAAGTTCCCGCACCGCCATACCATCACCCCCACCCAACACCAATACGCGTTTGGCATTTGGGCGAGCCTGCATAACGGGATGAACGAGCGCTTCGTGGTAGCGGTATTCATCCGCCGAGCTAAATTGCAGATTCCCATTCAGGTATAAACGTAGTTCGCGGTTGTTGCGGGTCAACACAATACGTTGGTAAGGCGTGCTCTTACTGTAAATAACCCTGTCCTGAAACGTAACGCCTTCCGCGTAGGTCATGATCCGCTCGGCGTATACAAAACCCACGGTTAGCATCGTCACCGACGCCAATAAGACAGCTGTAAATCCAGCCCGAAAAGACCGTGTCTCGCTGAAACGATACAGCAAAAAACCAGCAACTCCAATGTTCAATAAACCAAAAAACAGGGAGGTACGTATAAGCCCCAGTTGCGGGATCAGGATCATTGGAAAGATCAGAGATGCCAGCAAAGCACCAATGTAGTCGAATGTAAATACCCGCGATACGAGATCTTTGAATGACAATTGATTCTCCAGAATGCGCATCAGCAGCGGGATCTCCAGGCCAACTAGAATACCCGTTAGTCCTACTAATGTATATAGGATAAATCGAAACGATGCTACGTATTCAAACAGTACAAAAAGCAAAGGAGCACTGAAACCGCCGACCAGACCAACGAGAATTTCTATGCGAATGAACCATTTGAGCAGATTTCCGTCGAGGTATTTGGATAACCATGACCCTATGCCCATCGAGAACAGATATACCCCAATAATGGTCGAAAACTGCATAACGGAGTCGCCCAGCAGGTAACTGGCCAACGTACCGGCAACAAGTTCATAGATCAGCCCGCAGGTCGCAATGACAAACACAGACACTAACAGGAGCCAGTGCAGTGATGTTAAGCCCGGCGGAGCAATGAACTGCTCCTTTTCACTAACCATGAATGGCTGAACTGATAATAATGGACACGGCAATCATGAAGGCAGCCGCGAGGATGGCCAACGCTACGTTCTGATCATCAACAATTTTCTTCCAGAGATTCTCAGGCGCGATTTTTTCGATTACAACGAAGCAGATTACCAAAATGGCAATACCCAGCAATGAGTAAACAACGGAGGCCGTAATGTATTTATATTCCATATGGGATTTAGGTTATTTATGGTAAAATCGGGAACCGTGACCACCCGAATGGCCTGAGTTTCCGTAATAACTATTCTGGTTTTCAACGCTTTCATTATCATCGCCCATCAGACGCATTCCGGTGAGACCAGCCCACATAAACACACCCAGTGCAACAAGAGCAGCGACGACGTAGTATTTTATTTTAGAGAGTTCTTTCAGCATAGCCGTAAATTATTCTTCCTTATCCGCAAAATCACTATTACTCCAACGTCGAGTCTCGAATGATTGCCTACTCCAGAAGAGATAAGCGGGAAAAATGGCGAGTAGTACCAAGATACCAACAAGGTTGGACGTTAGTGTCGTATTCTGCTCGACGATCACCCTGAACGGTATTAGTCTAACTCCTTCTATAGCCGGGTAAATATTCAGATGATAACGACCTGATGGAATACGCGATAGCACAGCATTATCGGTTGAACTACCCTCAGACCAACTCTCTCCGCTTTCCACTCCGTGGTAGTATTCTAACGTCTTTGTAAATTCATAAACTCTACCCGACTGTTCATTAACTAGTGTAATGGGCAACTCAATCCAGGCGTTCGCAAGCGTAGCCGACAGATCAAAGTTTAGGGCTGCCGAACCAGCTACGTCGAATGAAGAAGTGATGACTGGCTTTACAGCCCCAGCCGAATCGACTTCGGTGCGAAACGATTCGTTGAGTAACTGCTTCGACGGTTTAACAATATTAAGAATAACCTGAGCGACGATAACTGCGACTAACATCATACCTGTAAAAGCGAATGCAGCACCCCAACGGTCTTCAGGATCAGCCGGTTCAATGGCGCCTACCCCATAGGAAGCAGGCAAACTCTGTTTGTCAATTGCAAACGCTTTTGCCAGATCTACCTGACTTATATAGTGTGCTTCATACCAGTCAGATCGTTTATCATCTTCTTCGCTTATCAGCATGTAAGGCGGATTAATGTATTCCGAGACACTCAACGTCTTGTCGTCAAGAATATTCCAGTCAAATTCACCGGCGGCATTCAGTATGTCGGCTTTATATCGATTGAAGAGCTTGTATGACTTACCATCTGCATCAATATAATTCGACCCAGGACTAAATTGACGGTAGATGCGCTCCGTTGGCTCAATAACCATCCAGTGCCCCTGGTATTCGGCCAACTGGACGTAGCGACCATCCTGTTGCAAGAGCATGTGTTCGGTCCAGTTATAAGACGTACCAGCTTCCTGTTTATGTATGAACCCGACAACTCGCACAAACTGGTTATTTAAGTAGCCTTCTGTACCAATTGGGAAAACCAGGGAGGGATTGGTATTAGGGAAATCCGTTAGAATCTCAGGCGGCTCTCCGTTTTCGTATTTAAAAAATGTATAGCAGTTTGGACACACGTAGTACAAGCTACCCGATACGTCGTAATACGTAATCGTAGTTTGGCACTTGGGACAGGGAAGCGTGGCCGATGGTGACGTCTGGCCAAAGGTAGCCATATCAATCATCGGAACAGTTCCTGTTTAGTGAGTTCGGTAGCGGCAAAATGAGTCAGAACTTCGTCATAGAGTTGACGAGTCTTAGCTGTATTGTCGTGAAGGTAATTAGAGAGAAACACGTCGAACGTAGCCATTTCAAGCTCTGGCCATGTATGAATCGATACGTGTGATTCGGTCAGGCAAACCACTGCCGTAAAGCCTCCATTCGGAAAAACATGGTAGACTTCGCCAACTTTCGTTAACGCCAACATATCAATAAGCTCATCGAAGGCACGTCGACAGGCTGAGGCATCAGTAAGGCATTCTGCCGAAGCTGAAAACGTAGATAGCAGATGCAGACCCGGACGGTATGCTGTCATGGTTTAGGCTATAGAACGATAGTGAAATATAAGGCACAAAGTTATACGTAGCCGAATAAGTCGGTCAAAAAATAGAATATCGGTCTAAAGTCTGGATAATAGGTATAAAAAAGCCCTAACTGGTTGTCCAGTTAGGGCTTTTTGTTTTTTATCTTGGCGACTACAGCGTCCGTTTCACTTCTTTCAGTTCGAAGCTTTCGATCACGTCACCCACTTCGATGTCATTGAAGTTCTTGATACTCAAGCCACATTCGTAGCCGAATTTCACTTCACTAACATCTTCTTTGAAGCGTTTTAGTGCACTGATTTCACCGGTATGAACCACGATAAAGTCGCGGATGATACGGATTTTGTTGTTCCGCTTGATATTACCTTCCGTTACGTAGCAACCGGCTACTGTTCCGATCTTACTGATCTTGAACACCTCGCGTACTTCAATATTACCAACAATGACTTCTTCAACAGTCGGTGCCAACAGGCCCTCCATTGCATCTTTCACCTCATTGATAGCGTCGTAGATAATCGAGTAGAGACGAATTTCAATCTGCTCCTGTTCTGACAGTTTCCGGGCACTAGCCGATGGCCTTACCTGAAAGCCAACAATAACAGCATCCGAAGCCGAGGCCAGCAGCACATCAGATTCGGAAATCTGCCCAACTGCTTTATGGATGATATTTACCTGTACTTCTTCGGTAGACAATTGCAACAGCGAATCCGACAAGGCTTCAACCGAGCCATCCACGTCACCTTTCACAATGACATTCAACTCTTTGAATGAACCAATGGCCTTCCGGCGACCGATTTCTTCGAGCGTAATGTGCTTACGGGTACGTAGCGTTTGCTCACGCAGTAACTGCTCTCGTTTGTTCGCAATTTCACGTGCCTCTCGGTCCGTTTCCATTACATTGAACTTGTCACCCGCCTGTGGAGCACCCGGCAGCCCCAGAATCTGAACTGGTTGAGCCGGACCGGCTTCTTTAATACGTTCGCCCCGGTCATTTGTCATAGCACGGATACGACCGTAATGCGCACCGACAAGCATGATATCACCCTGGCGCAACGTACCGTTTTCTACCAGTACGGTCGACACATATCCCCGACCTTTATCGAGTGAGGCTTCAATAACCGTGCCTAACGCCCGACGCTCGGGGTTGGCTTTCAGTTCAAGTAGCTCTGCTTCTAATAAAACCTTTTCGAGGAGATCATCGACGCCCAAGCCCGATTTCGACGAAATTTCCTGCGCCTGATATTTACCACCCCACTCTTCAACGAGCATATTCATGGCAGCCAGTTCAGCCCGGATTTTTTCGGTATCTGCCCCTGGCTTATCCACTTTTGAGAAAGCAAAGACAATGGGTACGCCAGCAACCTGCGCGTGGTTAATAGCTTCGCGCGTTTGTGGCATAATACTATCGTCAGCGGCAATCACGATGATAACGACATCAGTCACTTTAGCACCCCGTGCCCGCATGGCCGTAAAAGCTTCGTGACCCGGCGTATCAAGGAACGTGATCATCCGATCGTCGGTCGTTTTAACACTGTAAGCACCAATATGCTGTGTTATTCCGCCCGCTTCACCAGCCGCAACTTTCGCCCGGCGGATGTAATCGAGTAACGAGGTTTTACCATGGTCAACGTGGCCCATGATGGTCACAATTGGTGCCCGCGGCTGTAGATCGTCCGGATCATCGGCTTCAATGTCAATACTAGCTTCTGTTTCATCTTCAGCTGATATGAACTGAACATCGTATCCAAATTCATCGGCAATAACCGTAATTGCTTCAGCATCTAAACGTTGGTTGATCGAGACGAACATACCCAGGTTCAAACAAACCGAGATAACTTCATTAATCGATACATCCATCATTGATGCCAGGTCGTTGGCGGAAACGAACTCGGTAACTTTCAGCGTTTTTGCTTCCAGTTCCTCCTGCTCATTCAAGGAACGACGGTCTTCTTCCCGCTGACTCCGGCGATCGCGTCGGCGGTCAGCCCCCCGGTTTGGCGAGTTACCCGCCATCCGTGCATTCGTTTGCTGAATTGACTTACGAACGTCGGCTTGTGTTGGTGCCTCACGACGACCTCCACCGCCCCGATTGGCATTGCTGCCACCACGGTTGGCATTGTTACCGCCAGCCCCGGCCGGACGATTCCCACCACCAGCACGATTGGCATTGTTACCGCCAGCGCCAGTCTGCCCACTACCACCACGATTGGCATTATTACCACTCTGGTTCGTACCAGTACCAGCGGTGCCCGTACGATTGGCTGGAGTAGCCGTACCACCTGCACGATTAGCTGGTGCTTGGCTATTACCTTGTCCTTGAACTGGTGGACGATTGCCATCCCGCTGGCCGCCCGCTTGATTACGGTCACCTTCGCGCGGAGGACGATCTCCCTGCACTCTATTAACTGGGCCGCGGTCGCCTTCGCGTGGAGGACGATCAGGGCGGTTATTATTGCCACCCTGGCCTTGTGGTTGATTACCGCCACCCTGATTCGGTTGAGCCGTGCTACCAAGAGCCCCTTCTCGCCCACCGCGAATCCGTTTGCGTTTTTTCTTATCAGCGTTGCTATTACCGCCACCACCCTGACGAGGGTTATTAACGGGCAACTCAATTTTACCAAGAATTTTCAATCCACCGAGCTGATGGCTACCAGCCGCCCGAATGGTTTCGGTTGGCTTAACGGGCTCATCTACCGATTCAGAAGCATCTGGTTTGACAGACTGAGGCTCTGGTTTCGTTCGGTTATCTTGACGAACACTCGAACGATTCTCCGGCTGCCGTTCTGGTCTCACCTGATTAACGGCAGGTGCTACTAGCTTGGGTGTTTCCGTTCGTACAGGGGGCTGTTCAGGCTCCACTTTAGCTACAGGAGGTTGAATTGGCTGTGATTGAACTACAGGCGCTTGCGGAACCTCTTTAGGTGGCTCTGGTAGTACGACTGGTGCCTTAGGCGTTTCAACCTTACTGATCGTTGGCTCCGGCTGAACCGGAGTCGATTTAGGGATTTCTGCTACAGGCGGAACATTTATTGGCTGTGGCGCGACAGGCGCAGGCGTATCCACAACTACCGGTTTAGGTGTATCTACAACAGGAGCCTGCACGCGGCTTTCTGGCTGCGTAGGTACAGCAGTTGGTTTTACGTCCTGTGGCACCGCAGGTTTTACTTGCGGCACAGGCGTCGAAGCGGGCTTTGCATTCAGATCAATTTTACCCACCACTTTTAGTCCTGGCAAACCGGTCTGGGCAGTTTGCGGAGTTAATTTCGACTCTACTGGAGCCGACTTGGGTAATTCAGCCGGAGCAGTCTCCGACTTGGGATCAACAATTGGACGTCTCGCGTCATCACGACGGTACAAAACGACATCCTCCTCCTGACGACGCGGTGGCTCGGCGGCTACAACCGGCGGTTCAGCCCGGCGAGTTCCGTTCAGGAGTTCCGTAGATTTATACTCCTTCGCTAACACCTCCAACTGTTCTGTGTTGATTTTGGTGTTAGGATTAATTTCGACCTTAAACCCTTTGGCAGACAGACTACTCGCAACAGAGGATAACCCTTTGTTGAGAATTTTTGCCACTTGGCTCAGGCGCATTGACTTTTCTTCTGCCATACTTTGGTCTATATTCCGCAAATTTAATAGTTGTTGGTATCTTATGAACACCACTTACAACAATAAAAATCCCTCCCTTTGATAATGAACAATGAAAAGTGAAGAATAAATGATTGATCAATATTCTTCATTCTTCACCGCACCAGCGGCCCGGTTTTCATTGTTCATTCATTTTACTCAAATTCCTGCTTCAGAATATTCAAAATCTCCTGAACAGTATCTTCTTCCAAATCCGTACGACGAACGAGTTCTTCATTACTCAAAGCCAATACGCTCTTGGCCGTATCAAGACCTACTTTACGAAGCTCATCAATCATCCACTCGTCAATTTCGTCGGAGAATTCCATGAGGTCAACGTCTTCATCATCTTCCTGGCCTTCGTTATCCCGGAATACGTCAATTTCCATATCAACCAATCGGCCAGCCAGTTTAATATTCTGACCACCTTTACCGATAGCTAACGAAACCTGATCCGGTTTCAGAAAAACCGAGACGCGCTTGGTTTCACGATCAATCTGCATCGAACTGATTTTAGCAGGACTCAATGCCCGGCTAATTAGTAGTTCAAGATTCTCGGTGTAATTTATAACGTCAATATTTTCGTTACCCAGTTCACGAACGATGCCATGAATTCGGGAACCTTTCATACCCACGCAGGCCCCAACGGGATCAATACGGTCATCGTATGATTCGACAGCCACCTTCGCCCGTTCGCCGGGTTCCCGAACGATTTTACGAATGGAGATTAAGCCGTCGTAAATTTCAGGCACCTCAATTTCGAACAGCCGCTCTAAAAATACGGGCGATGTTCGCGATAGAACGATTTTAGGCGTACCATTCAACATCTCCACCCGGCTGATAACGGCCTTTACCGCTTCACCTTTCCGGTAACGGTCTTTGGGAATTTGATCAGTACGGGGTAAGCTCAATTCATTGCCTTCACCGTCAACCAGAATGATTTCATGCTTTAGCAATTGGTAAACTTCTGTACTCACTAAGTCACCCACCTGATCCTTATATTTCTGATAAAGGAGTTCTTTCTCCATATCCTTTATCTTCTGAATCAATGTCTGGCGAGCGGTCTGCACAACCCGACGACCGAAATCCTCCAGTTTAACCTCTTCGGCAACCTGTTCGCCTACCTCAAAGTCATCCTGAATCTTCCGGGCTTCAGCAAGCGGAATTTTGTCATAATCCCAGATGTCTTCAGAGTTGTCGTCCACAATTTCGCGTGTACGCCACATCTCTAAATCGCCACTTTCGGCATTAATAATAACGTCGAAATTTTCGTCGGTACCGTATTTTTTACGAATCATTGTCCGGAAGACTTCTTCCAGAATAGCGATCATGGTCGGCCGGTCAATATTTTTCGACCGGGCAAAGTCAGCAAACGATTCAATTAACAGTCCACTGGTCATTTTAGTGTTGGGTCAGTAGTCGAGAGTCGTTCGTCAATAGTAGTCGTTTGTTCGCACTTACAACTATTGGCTGTCGACTAGCGACATTATTTAAATGATACTTCTACATTAGCTTTTTTAATCTGTCCGAAGGGAATCGGCGTAGGCCCGACTGGTGGTGCTTCAGTAACTAAATCAGCTTCTTTTTTCTTTTTACTCTTCGACTTCTTTTCAGCTTCAATATTCAAAACAATATGATCGTCGGCAACGGACTCGAGTGTACCTTTTCGAGTACTTCCGTCCAAAAGGGTAGCAACCACTGTTCGACCAATATTGCGAACGTATTGCCGCTGAAACGTTAATGGGAAGTCAATTCCAGGTGATGAAACTTCGAGCGTAAACGGAGATTCATCAAAAAAATTTAATTCATCCATTTGCGCACCCAGTCTTCGGCTAATACTGGCGCACTCTTCGATCGTAATACCCGAATCGCTATCGAGCAAAACGGTCACTTTAATTCGTCCTCCCCGACGCCCTACCACCTGAACATCAACAACATACAAATGATCGTCGTTCAGATACGGGTGGAGAAGTTCATTTATTTTCGCTTTATCGTCCATAAGTTACGGCTAACAAAAAAGGGAGTGCGACTCCCTTTTTTGATCAATGCCATATGGTTTTTGTGCCACAAAGATAATACGTTTCCCTGTGCATAGCAAGCCCCTCCTTTTTCTCGATTATGGGCTTTCCAGTCAGAATGCCTTATTTTGGGACTTACAAGGCATTTGTCTTTTCTCAATGACGGTGATATGACGATAAGAATACGAGTCCGCACGATGATTGTCTTTTTTTTTCGGTCCTTGCTGTGGTCTCTCAATCTGTTATTAGTGTTTTACACATGCTTAGCGTACTGGTTGCTCTATAGTTTACCCACACAACATTGGTCGGCCAGCCTAATCATGATCACGATTCCAGTAGCCTGGATGTTGAATTTAGTTGTGGTGTGTTTGTGGCTTACCGATCGCCCCTGGCGGAGCTGGCTTTCAGGGGTCGTGTTAATTGCGGGTGTCGTCTTGTTTGGATCAAGAACCTTTGGCTGGAATCAGATCAAAGACTTGACAGGCACTGGCACTCAAATCAAAGTATTCAGCTACAATGTAAAAACATTTGATCTTAACTTCGGAAGAGACCTCAATAGATACCCAAGTTCACCTCGATTTCGGCGACTGGCTAATTATGTAATACATTATGATGCTCCAGTTAAGTGTTTTCAAGAGTATTATTCGAAAAGAACCAAGCCTGAATACGATTTTATTAAGCGATTTCGTCAGGCTGGCTTCATTTATTCCGTTATTCTACATCCAGAAAATGTTCAAAGCAGTGGAGTTGCTATGGGAATGGCTATCTTTTCTATTTACCCAATTGTGAATTCGGGACGGGAAGCTTTCGACTTGCCCAATGGCCTCCTTTGGGCCGATGTTAAAATAGGGAACGATACAATTCGCGTTATAAATGTTCACCTGCATTCGATGGGTATCCGAATAGGGAAGGTCTTGAAGAAAGATGAAATGAGTGAAGTGAAACACGAGACTCGGGGTATATTGAGTGCACTTCGTACGGGCTTTGTTGAGCGAAACTTACAGGTCACCAAGCTTCAGCAATACGTTAAGGACAGCCCCCATCCAGTAATTATTACCGGAGATTTTAATGACACACCGTACGGTGTTGTTTATGAGCGAATGCGCCGACTATTACCTAACAGTTTCGAAGAAGAAGGGCACGGTTTCGGCTTTACTTATAACCATATGCCTAATTTCATTCGTATTGATCACCAGTTTCATGACCCTCGCCTACCTGTCTTGAATTTCGAAACGATTAATTACGTCTCAGACTCAGACCATTATCCCATCGTGGGGACATATGTAGTGAAATAGTCGTAAGTCGATAGCTATCAACGTCAGTTACTGATGACTCTTAACTATCGACTTATGGATGTGCATTTACCCATTCTTCGCCATCCATAAATACTTCTTTTTTCCAGATAGGCACTGTCTTTTTGATGGTATCGATGATGTAACGGCAAGCCTCAAACGCATCAGCGCGATGAGCCGTAGCGACACCGATCAGGACAGCGATCTCACCGATTTGCAACGTACCTTTCCGATGAATGATCGTGTAACGCAAGATGGGCCAACGCTGGTGAGCCTGATCAGCAATTTTCTCCATTTCATTGATGGCCATACGATCGTAGGCTTCGTACTCGAGCCGATTCACCGAACGCTCCTGCGTATTGTCGCGCACGACACCCAGAAATAAATCAATAGCACCCGCTTGCTCCGATTCGATGGACTTTAGAGCAGCAGCAACGTCAATGGGATCAGTAGTAATAGAAATCATAAATCAATTATCAGTAACCAGACAAAAAACATAACCCGTTGGCTAGGATATGTTAACTGAAATCAACCTCCACTCACAGGGGGAATGAGAGCTATCTCGTCATTATAGCCAATTAACTGATCTTGTTCGGCATATTCACCATTAACAGCGACCAATAGCGATTTAATACCTGCTAATGCTGGATAGTCCTGATGCAATCGGCTAAGTAAATCGATAACACGCGTATGCTCACTAAGGGGCACCACAACCTTCGACTGTCCAGTCAGGTCGCGGGTAATACCAAATAAGAGTACTGAAACGGAAGAAGCCATTCGTTAGACTAGTTTCTGAATTTACTACGTAGTAAAAGAACGTAGCAATGCCCAATTGAAGTTCGCAGGGTACAAACAAAAAACTGTGCCAGCCTCAACGGGCAATGGCACAGTTTGTATTATGAATAAGACAGGCCTTATTTCGAGTTATTCAACTTTCGTTCAGCCTTCTTCATCTTCTTATCGGTTTTATCGAGGGCTTTATTCGTACCATCTTTAACGTCCTCTTTCGTATTTTTGGCGGCTTTGGATATTTTATCTCCTGCCTTATCGGCCTCACGACCAACCTTTTTGCCAGCAGCTTTTGTCGTTTCTTTCACCTGGCTGCCAGCCTCTTTTGCTTTCTCTTTCGTATCCTGAGCGGATACAACGGCAATTGAAAAAACCACCGCAGCGGCTATCATTATGAGCTTTTTCATGACTGTTGAATTAGTTTATTGAACTCAATAACCGATAGCCTTCTCAATTGTTTTGCGATCTAACCGATTACGTTACTCCTTGTGCTTGAAAACTTTCACTTGATAAACGTAGTCCTGCATCCGCTTAATCTGTTGCTTGCGCGGCAAACTTGCCAGCGTACTCTTGCGGTTTAATCGTAATGGCTGCCCTTTAAGCGAATCCGGTGGAATACTATTCAGGGCTTCAAACAGATAATTCGTTTTCACCGCAAAACTGACCCCTTCGGAGGTGGTCTGCTTACCGCTGATAATGCCAATGACGTTACCTTTTTCATCTAAAAGTGGCCCCCCCGAGTTGCCGGGATTGACACTAATAGCCACCTGATAGGCCGTTGAATCGCCCCGATAACCCGTACCGGAACTAAGGTAGCCTTCGCCGTAAACAATTTCTTCGCGCGGGTAACCAAGCGTATACACACGTTCGCCTAGGTCAGACGACTTGGCATCAAAGCTGTAAGGAACTGGAGGCAACGTCCGAAAGGCGCTGTCATCACAGAGTTGCAGAACAGCCAGATCGTGGGCCTGATCGGCATAAACGATACGTGCTTTGTAAACCTCGCCCTTACCACTTTGCACATAGACCGAATCGGCCTCCCGAATTATGTGATTATTCGTTATAAAGTAACCATCGGACGTGAGCAAAAAACCTGATCCAGCTACCTGCGCCGGATTAATACCCAACCCTCGACCTCGTCCATTGAAATCATTCAGGAGTCTACGCTGTGATGTTTTAACAGCCTGAATTTCCTTGCTCAGTAAGCTATACTGTTGCTCCTGCTGTTTATGCCCCTGCAAATAAGAACGGTACAGAAAAATTGAGCCAAACGTAGTAATGATGGCTGCCGAAGCGGCTACTGCCAACGTAGTGCGATACGTATGCCAGAGTTTACGAATCTGGCCCGACGCTTCGGCTGGAGAATTATACAAGTCAGCATCCTGCCGCATAGCGTCCATGTCGATGCTGGCCTGCATCATCTGCAAACGCTGCTTAAACCGGATTCGCTCGCCGTAGGCGTGCAACGCGTTTTCAATATCTTTTTCCTCGTTCATCTCTGTAAAAGAGTTAAAGAGTTATAGAGTTGACAAGTTATAAGGTTGATGGACTGCAAACGCAATTATCAACCGCACGGGCGGCCCCGCGCAACGGTGGACCGTTTATAACTGTACGACTTTATAACGTAGTACTACTGTTTGTATTCCGCAAAGAACAATCGCTTCAGGCGCATCAGACATTTATACTTCTGCGTTTTGGCGTTATCAGCATTGGTATAGCCAAACTTTTCAGTAATATCCTGCATACTCAAATGCTGAATATAAAAATCATCCAGTAACGTTCGACAGGGTTCACCAAGTCGGCCAAGTGAGTCGGCCATGAGGGTAAACTGTCGATCGCGCTCCTCATGGTCAATCAGGTCATCGTTCAGTTGATCAATGGCCATCTCATCCGAAGCGGGCGTTTCTACATCCCGTATCACAAATCGACTACGTTGAGCTAACTGCTTCAGCCACAAACGCCTGCCAATTGAATAGAGGTACGTTTTTAGCTGACAATGCAATTCCAGCGAACCACTTCTTACCTTTTCATACAACACGATCAGTGCTTCCTGGTAGATATCCTTGGCGTCGTCTTCATTCCCACTATTACTGGTAACGAAGTGGAGCACCATTGGAAAATACCGTCGATACAACTGACCTAATGCGTCGTCGGAGCCATCGGCCAAACCCAGCAGCAACTCATCATCAGTTAATACGGGTTGCCTACTTTCCTTCATTGAGTTGAGTCATTACTTAATACGGAAACACCTTGGATGTAACCCAAAAAAAAGTTAAAAATTGTTGGGTTACCTTTTTCTCTATCTAGTATTAACGTTGACATTGAATCATTAATCACTAAACAAAAACATCCCCAAAAATATGAAAGCAATCACGAAATCCGCCTTCTTTTTCATGGCTATGATCGCCCTGGCTACGTCTTGCAGCTCGAAGAAGACCGAAAGCACCGAAACGACTACGACCACGACGGATTCAACTTCGACGATGGCTACGGATTCGACGATGGCTACGGATTCTGCTTCGACGATGTCTGCTGATAGCGCGAAGTAATTTCTACTAAGGCACAACTGCCGGTACAACTTACCGACAACGCTATAAACGATATAAGAGCCTCCTGATGATTCAGGGGGCTTTTGTTTTTTAAGTTGTTAGTGACTGACGAAACAATTTGCTTTCACACCAGCCACTAACAACTATCGACTGACGACTTCATGTCAATACTTCTTTCAACACATTCATGGCACCAGTTGGTGCCGCTTTTTCATACAGTATCGTATATACGGCATTCGTAATGGGCATATCGACGCCAAATTGCCGATTGATTTCAAAAATACTTTTCACGGCGTAATAGCCTTCAGCAATCATGTTCATTTCGGCTTGTGCCGATTGAATTGTGTATCCCCGGCCGATCAGTGTGCCAAATGTGCGGTTTCGACTAAAGGGTGAGTAGGCTGTTACAAGCAGATCACCGAGGTAGGCAGAACCACTTAAATCACGATGCTTAGGGTAAACAGCATCGACAAATCGCTTAATTTCCTGCATGGCATTAGACACCAGTACCGCCTGAAAATTGTCGCCATAGCCGAGCCCTCGTGTGATACCGCACGCCAGCGCAATAATATTTTTCATCACAGCGCTATACTCAACTCCATAAATATCGTCTACGGGTGTCGTTTGTACGAAACGGCAACGTAGCAGATCCGCCACTTCTTCAGCACAGGTATGATCCTGGGAGGCAATAGTCAGATACGAGTGTTTTTCAAGAGCAACTTCTTCGGCATGACAAGGCCCGGCAATGACAGACATCTTGTTCGTTGGAACGCCGTATTGATCACTGACCCAATCCGTTACTAATTGATTAGCCCCAGGAATCATTCCTTTAATAGCCGACACTACGTACTTTCCGGCAAAATGCTCGGGTTTGAGTCCTGTCAACGCATCGGCAATAAAAGCTGTCGGAACGGCCAATACTACGTAGTCACTATCCCGAATGGCATCTCGAATTTTAGTGCAAACCTTCACCTTTCGAGTATTGATCTGCACATCACTCAGGTAACTGGGGTTATGGCCAAATTTTTTAATGTGATCGGCATCAGATTTTTTGCGAAGCCACCATTTAACACTGACATTATTTTCGGAGAGGATTTTGACAAGCGCTGTCGCCCAGCTTCCTCCCCCGACCATCGTCAGCCGAACGGGTTGTGTTACTTTCATGGGGTAAAGGAAGGAAAAAAGCAGGTGCAGGGCAAATTTGCCCTACACCTGCTTTCCTTTCAAAATAATTATGTAAATAAATATCTATTGACTGTTGGTGCGAGCGCCATACTGCCGCCCGTTCACACCTTACTCCTCCTTCTCATCTTTCTTTTTATTCTTATTCGGATCGCGTTTAACGACGAGTTCACCATCTTTTAGCTTCTTGGATACCGCAATGAACGGTCCCGAAATAATCTGTTCGCCCGCCTTCAGGCCCGATACGATTTCAATATTTTCGAAGTCACTGATACCGGTTTTCACTTCACGCTGCGACGCCTTGCCACCAACATTGACGAAAACAATCTCTTTGGGTTTTTCTTTCTTTTCAACCTGCGTAGCTGGCCTTTCATCGACATCCCCGTTTGACTTCGTCTTTATTTCCTCAGTGTCGATGGCGCTTGAATCGGCGGCTCGTGTCGTTACCGCGGCAATTGGCACGGCTAATACACCCATTTTCCGATCGGTAATGATCTCAACCGAAGCGGTCATACCCGGCTTAAATGGATATCCCTTCTTGTCTTTCTGAGCCAGTAAATCACTGTATGAACTGTTCAAAATTTTCACTTTCACTTCAAACTCCGTTACAGCATCGGCAGAAAGTGAGGCAGCCGCAGCCGCTCCTGATGAACTGGTCAGGCCGTTAGCCGTATTGGCAATTTCGTAGACAACGCCCTTGAATTTACGTCCAGCCATTGTGTAGGAGTCCACTTCAATATCAGCCGTGTCGCCCAGATTAGCCCGGACAATGTCATTCTCGTTGACGTTGACACGTACCTCCATATTTTGCAGATTGGCAATACGCATGATTTCCGTACCCGCCATTTGCGATGTACCCACAACGCGTTCGCCCAGTTCGATATTAAGCTTTGAAACGGTACCGTTGACGGGAGAATAAATTGTCGTTTTACGCAGGTTTTCATTGGCGTCGCGTAAACTGGCTTCGGCGCTCTGGATGTTGAACTGCGCAGCCCGGACGTTGGCATTAGCGGCTTCGACTTCCTGTTTTGCTACGTTAAAATTAGCCTCACTGGTTTCCAAATCAGCGGAGGAAACGACTTTATCGGCAAACAGTTTTTTATTACGTTCGTAGTCGGCTTTGGCCCGAATCAGTCGGGCACTCGATTGAGCTACCGATGCTTTCGATTGTTCCAGTTGGGCCCGGCTTTGATTGACCGTTGCCCGTGCCCTCGCCAATAATGATTCGTAGTTATCAGGGCGAATGCGGCACAACAATTGACCCGCTTTTACGGGGTCCCCCTCGTTAACGTATAAGCCAATAATTTCACCAGATACGTCGGGGCTGATTTTCACCTCTACCTGCGGCTGAACACGCCCCGATGCACTAACACGTTCCGTAATATCGGTCCGCTTAACCAAGCCAAAATCAACCTCCGTCGACTTCGGCTTGCCGATCATACCGGCCTGTTTAGCCGCAACGAAACCACCCACCAGCAGGACAACAAGCCCACCTAATATCCACCAAATTCGACTTGACTTCTTCTTCATAGGGAGAGAGCGAAAGAATGAAAGAGCGAATTACACCGGATGGCTTTCGTTCTTTCGCTCTTTCACTAATTAAAACTAAGGGATTTGTTCTGGTAATAATCTAAAATCTTGGTCCGAAATACATAATCATACTTGGCCTGTACAAGGCTGGCACGGGCACGATCAAGGTTCGTTTTGGCAATGCTATAATCCGTTGCATTAATGGCACCCGCATTTAACCGGCTTTCAGCCATCTGAAACGCCCGTTCGAGCGACAACACCTGCACCTGAGTAGCTCGATACTTATTAGCTCCCGCTTTCATCTGGGTATAGGCCGTTTCAATTTGCTGACGCAGCGTTAAACGGGTATTAAGCGCTGTCAATTCGGCGTTCTGCTGCTGAATCTTAGCCGTTGTGATCCGATTTCGTGACAAGTTTCCCTGAAAAATCGGAACCCGCAAAAACAAAGAAGCGGACTGGCTAAAGTTATTGCTCAATTGAGAACCATACGAAATACCAGTACGATCATACCCCGGGGTCGACGCATTGACAGGTATATTCGCACCAGTTACCGGATCAACAATGAAACCAATCGTTGTCTGAGTAGACTGCCCATTGGGTGATGCTACACTCGCAGCACTGGAATAGATCGTGCTCAGATTACCATTCAGCGACAGCGTCGGGTATAGTCCCCCTTTCGCCACCTGAACACCTAACGTAGCACTTTTGACACGTAAATCAGCTCCTTTTACTTCGGGCAGATTTGTTGAAGCCACATCATACAACTGCTGCACAGAGGCCGTGTAAGGATCTAAACCCGGATCAGGCACATTAATAGGTTCTACTTCAAAGTTCTGATTGATCGGTACGTTCATGGCCTGCAGCAACGCTACTTTAGCCAGATCAAGCGTGTTCTGCGCCGTAACAATGTCAACTTCATTGCTGGCCAGCGTAGCCTGAAGATCGAACACGTTCGATTCGGGCGCCGATCCGGCAGCTACCAAGCGTTGCATACGCTCCAGTTGCGCTCGTGTTACGTCAGCCTGACGTTGGGTCACGGCTAATTGCTCCGTACCTGTCAGTACGTTCAGGTAGTTTTGGGCAACCGTCAGCGAGACATTATTCTGCGTAGCATTTAATTCCTGCTGGCCTGCCTGAAGGGCAATTTCATTTTGCTTGACGGTACTACGTAGTACGCCACCATTATACAACGTAACCGATGTATTAAGCTGAAAGCTACTTGAATTAATCGTCTGCTGGACGAATTCGTTGGATTGTGGGTTGATACTGCGTCCTCCATTTATGGACTGGTTGCCCTGAAAAACGGCGGTCGGTAACTGATTTAACCGTGACTGTCGTACTTGCAGATCACTGTTAGCCACCGTTAGTCTTCCCTGTCGAATCAGTATGTTATTCTGCTGAGCAATGTCGATGCACTGCTGTAAATTTACCCGAGCGGGTGCGCTCGCTGTGGTTTGCGCGTATGCTCCCGACAATCCTGTCGTTAACAATAGAGCCATTACGACCCGCATCTGTTTCCACGCCACTTGCATACACATACTATTTGATGGTTCAATGTTACAAACTTACCTTCGGCGCGGCTATCGTTTTGGGATAAACGGCGCAAACTAAGCATGTTTCTGGTTTATAATTCGGATGTACTTCCCGAGAGCGACTTTCAGCTATCGGTAAACGACCGGGCCTTTCAGTATGGCGACGGTTTATTCGAGACAATTCGGTACTCAACTGAACAAATCTGGTTCTGGTCTGACCACTTTGCCCGGCTCTCGGCTGGCATGGACGCTTTGCAGCTAACCCAACCTACCGGATTCTCCGCCGAAGCGGTTCACCAAGCCATTTTACAGGTACTTTCGGCGAACAAACTCATCAATCAACCCGCCCGAATCAAGATTCAGGTCTGGCGGCAATCAGGTGGTTTATATACGCCTTCAACAAACAAGGCTAACGTACTGATCACGGCTCGACCTGGAAGCCCGTTTTCGGTTACTGAAAAAGCCAAAACGGGCATTTATGATCTTTTCCGCTTGTCTCCCTCTCCAGTTTCGGCGTTTAAAACGCTAAACTCGCTACCCTACGTATTGGCCGGACTCTACAAACAACAGCATGGACTCGACGAGATAATTTTGCTCGACTCTCAGGGTCATCTTGCCGAATGTCTGGCGTCGAATCTATTTTGGTGTTCAGGCAAAACGCTCTACACGCCCTCGCTCGACTCTGGCTGCATCAATGGCATTATTCGACAGCAATTGGTACGGTTAGCTCCAGCAGTTAGCCTCACCGTATCCGAAGGGTTATTTCCCCCTGCTATTCTGACAACGGCTGATGCGGTTTTCTGTGCGAACGTTATGGGGATTCAGTGGTTGCGTAGTATAAACGACCTGGATGTTGACACCAGGCCGCTCTCGTTTGGCGACACCGAAAGCCTACTTAACGCCCTCTTCGCTCAGTTTCAGGGCTGAAGAATCTTCCAGCCATCCATCTTTCAGACGGATCACCCGTGAACCGTATTTAGCATTTACTTCGGAGTGCGTCACCTGAACAATGGTCACGCCATCTTTCTGATTCAACTCGCGGAACAGTTCCATGATGTCGCGGGCCTGGTCGGAGTGCAGATTACCCGTTGGCTCATCAGCAAAAATAACGCTTGGTTCGGCCGCCAACGCCCGGGCAATGCCTACCAGTTGTTGCTGACCACCCGATAGTTGCGCCGGGAACAGGTCTTTTTTAGCCACCATGTTGAATCGGTCGAGCAGTTCGGCTACGCGGCTTTTACGCTCCGATCCATTGAGGCCTTTGTAGAGTAGCGGTGTTTCAATGTTTTCATATACGGTTAATTCGTCAATCAAATGATACGCCTGAAATACGAAGCCAATGCGCGTCCGGTGCAGTTCAGTACGTCTCTTTTCGGATAGTTTCTGAACCGGCTGATCGTCAAACAGGTATTCGCCTTCGGAGGGTTCTTCGAGCAGACCCAGAATATGCAGCAAAGTGGACTTCCCCGATCCCGACGGGCCCATGATGGACACAAACTCGCCCTGAACGATGTTGAGGTTGATATTACGCAACACATAGACCCGACCGAAGCCAGCAGGGTAGAACTTGGAAACGTTGCGGAGTTGAATCATAATTAATTACTTTTGAAAAGGTTTTAGTTCGGCAAGAAAGGCTGGTTAGCCATATACGTTCCTGACATTACTCAAATTTAATATGAATTCTTTTCTGTTAAGGCTCAAGCGTCGTGCCAAATACCTAATTTATTGATTAATAGATTTTTACAGATATTCTAAGGCCCATCAACGTCCGCTAGCGGACAAAGTTACTTTTGAAACCGGACACCTTTTTTATACGTCCGATGCAACGTAGTACGTGTTTTTACCATCTTCTCATAAATATCTAAAACTGTCTTCAACAATGAAAGCACTTGTATTATCTATCCTAATGCTAACAGCGGGTATCAACACCACCAGCGACGATTGGAAAAAAGACCGAACCGTTTCGGGCTTCACCGGATTAAGTGTTAGCAGTGGCATCGATGTCTATCTGACCCAGGGAAATTCTGAAAAACTAACCTTCGATGTGAAAGGCGTTGACGAGGATCGAGTCATCTCGGAAGTGAAAAACGGCGTATTGAAACTGTATATAGAACGCAAAGGATTTAGTGGCTGGAATCTCGGACGTAACAACTATGTAAAAGCCTATGTGACCTTCAAGCAGTTAAATAATTTGGAGGCATCGGGTGGGGCCGACGTTTTCGGACAGGGCAGCCTGTCCTTCAAAGACCTTAATCTGGAAGCATCCGGTGGATCTGATGTGAAGTTAGACCTCAAAGCTGACGATCTGAACGTATCGGCGTCGGGCGGTGCCGATGCCGTTTTGCAGGGCTCAGCCCGGACACTCAACGCCAATGGGTCGGGCGGTGCTGATCTGGACGCTCGAAAACTGACTGTCGATGTATGCAATGCTAATTCATCGGGTGGCTCAGACGTCTACGTTAACGCCAGTAAAGAACTGACAATGAAGGCATCGGGCGGCTCGGATATTTATTACTACGGCTCAGCCAAAGTGCTGTCCCAAAGCAAATCAGGAGGTTCGGATATTTCGCGGAAATAGTAGAAAACCCTTCGATACGTTGCTTTAACAAGATTTAACGCACTCAACATAGCCCAGCTATATTGAGTGCGTTATTTTTACCCAAAATCAATCGTATGCGTTTTGGGTACATTTTCGTATTTATATCTTTAAGTTGCTCAGCCCAGTCACTAACAGAAACGCAGAAGCTGGCGTCATTGGGTGAGGTATGGGGATTTCTAAAATACTATCATCCGGCCGTAGCAACAGGCAGACTAAATTGGGATGAACAACTTGTTACATTGGTTCCGCAGATTCAGCAAGCCCATGACCGGAATGAACTATCAACAATTTACTTACGGCTTATTGATAATCTGGGTATAGTTACCCCCTGCCAGACATGTTCATTTGCAGAATCTATTCCTATCCGGCTTCGGCGTAATTTCGATCTATCGTTACTGAACGACTCAACCCTATTTTCGACACCACTACGTGACCGACTGCACTATATTGCCCGAAACCGTAATCAGGGCAAAAATCACTACGTCCAGTGGGTACGTCAAACAGAAAACGCCAACTACAGCAACGAGAAAACGTACGCGGAGATGCGTGTCCCCAACGAAGCGTATCGACTACTGACCCTATTTCGCTACTGGAACGTAGTGCACTATTTCTTCCCGTATAAGTACGCTATTGATAAAAACTGGCATGATGTACTGATGGATCAGATTCCGGTATTCCAGCAAGCGAATAGTGAGCAGGCCTATCAATTGGCACTCTATCGCATGGTAGCCCAGATTCAGGATAGTCACGGCTTTGTGAGCAATACCAACAAAAGCGTCTGTCTGCGGTGCGATCTGGGTCGAAATTGGGTGCCGTTCGAGATGACTATACTTGACGACAAAGCCATTATTACGCGTTTTTACAATGATTCGCTTGCGGCCATTAACAACCTAAAAATCGGGATGGTCATCAGTCACATCGACGGAGAAACTATCCATGACCGCCTTGAGCGCGAACGTCC
Source organism: Spirosoma endophyticum (assembly GCF_900112365.1). Lineage (GTDB taxonomy): Bacteria > Bacteroidota > Bacteroidia > Cytophagales > Spirosomataceae > Spirosoma > Spirosoma endophyticum. The sequence goes on from NZ_FOLQ01000013.1 coordinate 123,648, forward strand.
CTACGTAGCAGCGTCTAATGAATCGGCACTGCGACGTAACATAGCCATCCTTATGGGCATTGGGCCAACAGAAAAAGCGAAACTGACAATTGAAACGGATGGACAGGATTCTGTACTTATCGTACAGCGTTATGCCTATAGTGCGTTCGGCAGACAGGCAAAGGAGTCGATCAACAGCCGAAATCCTGTTAGCCGGTGGCTACCCAACAGCATAGGATACGTAAACATGGGGCGGCTGGCAGCCCATCAAGTCGATAGTGTAATAAATACATTTATGGTGGCAAAGGCCATACTTTTCGATGTGCGCCATTACCCGCAAGGAACAATGGGCCAAGTTTTAAAGCACTTAAACGTAACCGATAAGTTCGTACAGTTTATTGTGCCTGATTTAACTTATCCCGGTATGATGAAACCAGGCCCAGTGAACTCCGTCAGCTACAGAAATAAAGTACACTTCAAAGGCAAGGTGATTGTGCTGCAAAATGAAGAAACCCAGAGTCAGGCCGAATTTACCATTATGGCGTTACAAACGGTGCCAAACGTAATTGTAATTGGCAGTCAAACGGCTGGTGCCGATGGAGGCTACATAGAAATTCCACTACCTGGTGGCTATCTGGCAACCATGACCGGGCAAGGAATTTACTATCCTGATGGTCGCGAAACGCAGCGAATCGGTATTGTCCCCGATGTAGTGGTTCGACCTACGATTCGGGGGATTCAGGCTGGGCGAGACGAGGTACTTGAAAGGGCAATTGAAGCAGCACGACAGAAAAAGTAAACCGTCCTTATAACTGAACTGCTTACTTTTGCAAAAAAAACAATCCTCTTGACACCCACTATCGGTATCCTCGGCGGGGGCCAGCTCGGTCTGATGCTCCTGCAAGCCGCCATTGACTGGAACCTTCGCGTTCATATTCTTGATCCAGATGCAGAAGCTCCCTGCCGCAATCTCTGCACTAAATTCACGCAGGGGTCTCTAACTGACTACGACACGGTCTATCAATTCGGGCAGGCTGTTGACGTACTGACCATTGAAATTGAGCGCGTGAATGTTGAAGCCCTTGAAGCCCTCGAACGTGAAGGAAAGCGGGTATTCCCGCAACCATCCGTTATTCGGGTTATTCAGGACAAACGACTCCAAAAGCAGTTTTACCGCGACCATAATCTCCCCACCGCCGATTTCATTCTGACAGAAACCCGTGCCGACGTGGCTCTGCTGGAAATTGATCAGCCTGATTTGTTCCCCGCTTTCCACAAACTCGGCCGTGATGGGTACGACGGGCGCGGTGTTCAGCGCATAGCGTCCGTTGCCGATGTCGGGAAAGCTTTCGACGCGCCGGGCGTCCTGGAGAAAGCCGTCGATTTTGAGAAAGAATTAGCCGTCATCGTAGCCCGCAACGAACGGGGCGACGTGCAAACTTTCCCAACGGTCGAGATGGTGTTTCACCCCGAACTGAACCTGGTTGATTATCTGTTTGCTCCCGCTCAAATTTCAGATGAGATCAACCAGCAGGCGCAGGCTATTGCGCGACATACTGCCGAAGCCTTCGGGATTGTCGGTTTATTAGCAGTGGAATTATTTCTGGATAAACAAGGCAACGTATTGATTAACGAAGTGGCCCCACGTCCGCACAACAGCGGCCACCATACCATGCGCGCCAACGTCACGTCACAGTTTGAACAGCACTGGCGCGCCATCCTCAACTATCCGCTGGGCAATACGTCGGCTTATCAACCTGCCGCGATGGTCAATTTACTGGGCGAAGATGGCCACACGGGTCCAGCGGTTTACGAAGGGCTGGAAAACCTGCTGGCTATGCCTGGTGTCTTCCCCTTTTTCTACGGTAAAGCCATCACAAAGCCCTTCCGCAAAATGGGCCACGTAACGGTCATGGACGAATCGTTGGATTTATTGCGGGAGAAAGTAGAAGCGGTGAAAACCGGCATCCGAGTGATTTCATAAACACAGAGAGACGGAGGAAGCACGGAGCAAATAGAGAAAATCCTTTGTGTACTCCGTACTTCCTCCGTTCCCTCTGTGTTTACCCCACTACGTTCGTCAGTGTACCAATTCCCTCAATCGTAATGCTTATTTCGTCGCCGGAACGTAGCGTGAAATCATCGGGGGGAACGATGCCAGTGCCGGTCATTAAGAAACAACCGTTTGAGAAAGAACACTCACGGTACAGGAACTCGACGAGTTCGGTATGCTGACGTTTCATCTGGCTAATAGCAATACTATTTGTGAAAACAGCCTGCTCATTTCGGACAATTTCCAGCCGGATCTGTGTATCAGGCGAAATTGGGTTTTCGGGTACGAACAAGCACGGACCTAAAGCAGCTGCGCCATCGTATGATTTGGCTTGTGGCAAGTACAGTGGGTTTTCGCCCTCAATGCTCCGTGAACTCATGTCGTTGCCGCAGGTGTAGCCGACAATTTTACCAGTTGATGTTATAAACAGCGTCAGTTCGGGCTCGGGTACGTTCCAGGTCGAGTCGGCGCGGATACGGACGTTGGCGCCCGGTCCTACTACGCGTTCGGGTGTCGATTTGAAAAATAATTCAGGTCGTTCGGCGTCGTAAACCCGGTCATAAAAATTATCACCCCCCGATTTTTTCGACTCTTCCATGCGAGCATTGCGACTGCGCAGGTACGTAACACCCGACGCCCACACTTCCTGCCGGCCAATGGGTGCCAGCAAACCGGTTTTAGTCCAGGCCTCGTATTGTTCTGACGCCGTTTTCGACGTAGTGATCTGCTGTAAATCAGCGTATAAACTATCCTGATTGATTAACGTATCCCAATTGTCTGATGGAACGGCGTAAAACTGATTGGCGGATTCAAGAACGATGCCGGAGCGGGTATTGTAGAGTTTCATAAATAAAGTCAGAGTACGTTTGGTAAAGAAAATTTGTATCAGATTTTACTTTATCGTATTATTGCGATGAATTAACAGATCAAACTGTAAAATGAACTTATTCAGGCAGTTCACACAGAAATGGGCGTAACAAAAACCGAGATATTTACGGATCACCAGAACCGCGTAGCTGAGTTAGCCAAAGCATTTGCGCATCCGGCGCGGGTAGCGATTCTACAGCTTTTAGCCGAGCGTAAAGCCTGCGTTTGTGGCGATCTGGTTGATGAACTGCCATTGGCACAGGCCACTGTATCGCAGCATCTGAAAGAACTCAAACGTATCGGTATCATCAAAGGTGATATTGATCCACCCCGCGTTTGCTATTGCATTAACGAACCCGTTTGGGAGGAAGCCCGCACCTTGTTTGGGAACGTATTAGACGCCTTCATCAGTAGTCCAACCTGCTGTTAAAAGGGTAACTTTTTTTTGCTTAAATCAATCGTAATATTACAATAAACCAATCGAACTATGAACACGGCAGAAGAACTCAAGGAAATCGTTCGACAGAAGTACGGCGAAATTGCTCAGGCCGATAATGCACAAGGCGTTGACTGCGGTTGTGGACCAACGTCCTGCTGTAATCCCGACTCATCTACAGAGGCATCGTACACAATTTTGATGAACGATGAGTACGCAACGGTCAACGGATACGCAGCCGATGCCGATCTGGGTTTAGGCTGCGGTTTACCAACGCAGTTTGCAAAAATTGAACCCGGCGACGTAGTGGTTGATTTGGGTTCCGGTGCCGGAAACGACTGTTTTGTGGCCCGTGCCGAAACCGGCGAAATGGGTCGCGTCATTGGGCTCGATATGACGCCCGCCATGATTGACCGCGCTCGAAAAAATGCGAAATCACTAGGTTACACCAACGTTGACTTTGTTTACGGTGATATTGAGGACATGCCTTTACCGAACGATCTGGCCGACGTAGTGGTGAGCAATTGCGTGATGAATCTCGTACCTGATAAACCAAAAGCCTTTGCTGAAACGTACCGAATTCTGAAACCGGGCGGACATTTCAGCATTTCCGACATTGTATTGACGGGTGATCTTCCGGACGGTTTGCAACATGACGCCGAACTATATGCCGGTTGTGTATCGGGCGCTATTCAGCAGGACGATTATTTGCAAATTATTACCGATACTGGCTTTACGAATGTTCAGATTCAGAAGAAAAAAGTGATTAATCTGCCCAGCGAATTGCTCCTCAAGTACCTAAAGCCAGAAGAAAGTCAAACCTATCAACAGGCTGTAGAAGGCCATCCAGCCCGGGGAATTTTCAGTATTACCGTTTACGCCGAAAAATAAGCATGAAACGAATCCTTGTTCTTTGCACGGGCAACTCGACCCGTAGCCAGATGGCGCATGGCTATCTCCAGAAGTTTGCGGGCAGCCGCGCTGAAGTACTGAGCGCCGGTGTCGAAACGCACGGCTTGAACCCCAAAGCGGTGCAGGTGATGGGGGAGGATGGTGTTGATATCAGCCACCATACGTCGAACCTGGTAGACGAATACGAGCTCCTTTCGTTCGATCATGTCATCACCGTATGTGATAGCGCGAGTGAGCGTTGTCCGCTCTGGATTGGCCGAACGCACCGGCTCCACCACAATTTTACCGATCCTTCCAAAGCGACCGGATCGCCCGAGGAAATTATGGCATCCTACCGAACTACTCGGGACGAAATCAGGCAATTCAGCCAGGATTTTGTTAGTAAGAACGTACTATAATGACCACAAAAACGATTTTACCAATCAGTCAAAAAAAGCGTCTGTCGTTCCTGGATCGCTTCCTAACGCTCTGGATATTTCTGGCGATGGTACTCGGTGTTAGCATCGGCTATTTCGTTCCACGAACGGAATCGTTTATTAATCAATTCAACTCGGGTTCTACCAACGTACCGCTGGCGATTGGACTGATTTTGATGATGTATCCACCTTTGGCGAAAGTGCGCTATGCTGAATTGCCAAAGGTATTCAGTAACACCAAAATCCTGGGATTATCGTTGGTCCAGAACTGGATTATCGGACCATTATTGATGTTTGGATTAGCCGTTGTGTTTTTGCCTGACAAACCCGAATACATGACGGGTTTGATCCTGATTGGCATTGCCCGCTGCATCGCGATGGTTATCGTGTGGAACGATCTCGCCAACGGTGACCGACTGTATGCGGCTGGTTTAGTGGCCTTTAACAGTATCTTCCAAGTGCTGTTTTACAGCGTCTATGCCTACATTTTCATCACCCTACTCCCTCCCTTGTTTGGCTTGCGCGGATTTGTAGTCAATATTACCATTGGCGACGTAGCGCAGAGTGTATTCATCTATTTGGGCATTCCGTTTTTGGCAGGACTACTGTCGCGATTGATTTTGTCACGGCTGTTCAGTCGACACTGGTACGAAGAGACGTTTTTGCCCGCTATCAGCCCTGTTACGTTGATCGCCCTTTTGTTTACTATCGTCGTGATGTTCAGTCTGAAAGGTAATCTGATCGTTTCCATTCCGTTCGATGTGCTACGTATCGCCCTGCCGCTCACGATCTATTTTGCTATCATGTTCTTCTCGGCATTTTACCTTTCTAAACGAGCCGGAGCCGATTATGGAAAGTCTACGTCGCTCGCGTTTACGGCGGCCGGGAATAATTTTGAACTGGGGATTGCGGTTGCCATTTCCGTTTTTGGCATTAATTCGGGTGCGGCTTTTGCGGCTGTTATCGGCCCACTTATTGAGGTTCCCGTATTGATCCTGATGGTGAATTTCTCACTGAAACAACGTAGTCGGTTTTTACCGTCAAAAGTAGTATCTTAGTACACTACTGCTTACTGCTTCGGCGGTTCAATACAAATGCTGCAAAAAACACGGGGGATTGCCCTTAGCTACATCCGGTATCGAGAAACGTCCATTATTGCCCGTATTTATACCGAAGAGTTCGGATTGCAAAGTTATATCGTCAACAGCGTTCGTACGGCTCGGAATAAGAACAACAAAATTGCCTTATTTCAGCCATTGACCTTGTTAGACATGGTCGTGTACAACAAACCCGACCGCGAGCTTCACCGACTTTCGGAGATGAAGACCAGTTATCCGTTTCAGAGCCTGCCGTTTGAAGTGGCAAAATCGACCATTGCGATGTTCGTAACGGAAATGCTGAACAAAGTATTGAAAGAAGAAGCGGGCAGTCCGCCCCTTTTTAAATTCCTGATGGATTCTGTTTTGTTTCTGGAAGAAGCGAAAACAAACTACGAAAACTTCCATATTGCCTTCCTGCTTAAGCTGTCGTTTTACCTGGGCTTCGGACCGGAGTCGGCCCGCGAGTTCGAAAGTCAGCTTCGGGAGAATTCGTACCCGTTTCTACCCGACGACGAAATGGAAACGGCTCTTAATACGATGCTACGTTATCCACTCGGAACGCCCATAAAACTTGCTCGCTCTGCCCGTAATGAACTCGTAGACGCGTTGGTAACGTATTACCACATTCACCTCGATTCTCTTGGCGAAGTAAAGTCGTTACCGGTGTTGCGGGAGGTGTTAGGGTAAGTTAACGCAGGTTTCCATCCGCGTTATACTTTCCGTTTCAACTCAAAATTCTGGCCCAGATACAGACGTCTGACCTGCTCGTCGTTGGCGAGTTCTTCGGCGGAACCCTGCTTCAGGATTTTGCCCTCGAACAGCAGATACGCCCTATCAGTAATGGAGAGCGTTTCGTTCACGTTGTGGTCCGTAATGAGAATGCCGATATTCTTGTGTTTTAGCTTGGCCACAATGCTTTGAATGTCTTCTACAGCAATCGGGTCAACGCCCGCGAAGGGTTCATCTAAGAGAATAAATTTAGGATCTACGGCCAGCGCGCGGGCAATTTCAGTACGTCGGCGTTCACCACCGGATAATACCTTGCCTTTGCTCTTCCGAACGTGCGTCAGGCTAAACTCCTCCAGCAATTCTTCTACCTTCCCTTTACGTTCTTTTTTAGGCAAATCACTCATTTCCAGCACAGCCAATACGTTCTCCTCAACGGTTAGGTCCCGGAATACCGACGCTTCCTGCGCCAAATAACCCAGCCCAAGCCGCGCCCGCTTATACATCGGCAGATCCGTTACATCTTTGTCGTCGATGAAAACTTTGCCGCTGTTGGGCTTCACTAAACCGACAGCCATATAGAACGAGGTAGTTTTGCCCGCACCATTTGGCCCCAGTAAACCCACAATTTCGCCCGTTTCCACTTGATACGATACGTTATTGTTGACCAACCGCGAGCCGTATTTTTTAATTAAATTTTCAGTTCTGAGAATCATTTCGATACGTTATACGAATACGGCCAGCACTAAATCGCACTAAGCCGTCAACGACCGATGCAAAGGTCGCGGTAATACAACCCTCTGCCAACTATTTTTAGCTACAGCAAAGGCGAATACCCATTTATTAACAATTATTAGGACTCCTCCGTTTGGTCATGAACGCATTTGCGCTTTGAGCGTTGGTCAAAACCCGGTGCTATGCAGGCCGAAAGATGCTGGCTTGGGATCAGTAAAATAGGCAGGGAGATAACAACAAGATCAAGTTGCCGGGGTCTATTCGCTGAACTTTATATCCCGCAGCATGAGCTGTAACGATACGTTCCCATTGAAGAAATTCTGCTCTACCTGATAACAAATCGAAAAGGGTTTACCCAGCCGAAGCTGATCGGCCAGGTGGGCGAAACCGAAACCAATCGCGGTTAATGTCTGCCCCGTTCTGCTCTGCCGAACATTGATTTTCAGGTGTTTTTCCTTCATGATAATCGGCTCGCTAACCAGATACACATCGTCGGTCATAAAGGTCGGCTGCATGTTATGCGGACCAAATGGTCCCATTTGCTTCACAATCCTGACGAGTTTGTCAGTGATCTCGCTAAAGTCAAGCGGAAGATCAATATCAACCAATGGCGTGAGGTGCTCCTCCTTGATGGTACGTGATACAACTTCTTCAAATTTCTGCCGAAAGGCGTCGATATTATCGATCGACATGGTCATGCCGGCGGCAAACGTGTGTCCGCCAAACTGTTCGAGCAAATCGGCACATTCTTCAATGGCTTCGTAGACGTCGAAACCCGGCACCGATCGTGCTGATCCGGCGGCCTTGTTATTCGATTGGGTCAGGATGATGGTTGGCCGGTGGAAATGCTCGATGCAGCGCGACGCGACAATGCCAATAACGCCCTTGTGCCACGTAGCATCGTAAAGCACCGTACTTTTGGCATGGGTCAGCGCGTCACTATCCCGAATCATGGACAACGCCTGTTCCGTGATGCTGCTGTCAAATTCGCGTCGGCTATTATTGTGCTTGTTAATGGCCATGGCAAACTCGTCGGCTTCCTCCTCCGATTCGGCCAGCAACAGTTGTACGGCGGCTTTCGCGTGCTGAATCCGACCAGCGGCATTGATACGTGGTCCAAGGCCAAACACTACGTTCGTAATATCCAGTTCGCGCGAGAAACCAGCTACTTTAATCAACGCTTTCAGGCCCGTACGCGGATTGGAATTCAGGTGTTTTAGCCCATAATAGGCCATCACCCGGTTCTCGCCCGTTAACGGCACAATGTCTGACGCGATACTAACGGCAACCAGATCGAGACTGGGATACAACAATTCCAGCTCAATGTCTTTAAGCATACAGAATGCCTGAAGCAGTTTAAAGCCCACCCCACAACCGCTCAATTCCTTGTACGGGTACTGACAATCGTCGCGCTTGGGATCAAGCACAGCGGCTGCATCGGGCAATTCGGGGCCGGGGCGGTGGTGGTCACAGATGATAAAATCGACGCCCAACGCTTTTGCTTCAGCCACGCGCTCAATCGACTTGATGCCGCAGTCCAGGGCAATGATCAGCGTGAAACCATTTTCGGCCGCCCAGTGAATTCCTTGCTGCGAGATACCGTACCCCTCCTTGTAACGGTCCGGAATATAATAATCGATGGCCGTATGGTAATTTTTTAGAAAACCATAAACTAAGGCTACCGATGTGGTGCCATCTACGTCGTAGTCGCCATAAATCAGAATTTTTTCCTCCCGTTCGGGGAGCATAGCCATTTGCAGGCGCATAATGGCCCGATCCATATCCTTCATGTCGAAGGGATTGTGCAAATGATTTATCTCGGGACGGAAGAAAGTCCGGGCTTCTTCGTAGGTATGAACACTACGCTGTACCAACAAAGCCGCTAAAAAAGGACTTATGTTTAGTGAGCTTGTTAGTGACGCGATAGCTGCCTGCTGTTCTGCCGAATCAGGAAAGGGTTTGGTAATCCATCGTTTGGCAGGAGGTGGGGATTGGGCTATCATAATTGCAAGATAAATCCGTTTTAACAAAAACTTTCAATCTATGCTCTTTTTGCTTTCGACACTTAGCCTTTTTCTGACGGATGATCCCTATTCTTCGTCACCACCGAAAACTAATTTAAAGGTTGATATTCATAATGTTGCACAAAAAAAGGGAGCCGTTTACGTTGCTTTATTCCGTTCCGGCAAAGATTTTCCCACGGGCAAGCCAACTGAAGGAAAAAAAATAGACGCTACCCATAGCCAGCTCCAGACTACATTTTCGGTTGAACCGGGGGAATATGCCATTGCCATTTTTCACGACGAAAACGGCAATGGCAAAATGGACAAAAAATTATTCGGTATTCCCAAAGAGCCCTATGGATTCAGCAATAACTTCCGCCCCAAAATGTCGGCGCCGAAATTCAGTGATTGCCAGTTCAGCGTTGATCATGACGAAAAGAAGATAAGTATTACGTTGAACGGATTCTGACCCCGCAGGCGACTTTGCAGGATTATGTGATTTAAATGATTTTTAGGATTTTACCCTTAACCGATGGTAAAGTGACCAAAATCCTGAAAATCATTTGAGGCATGTGAATCCCGGTTCAGAAATTTTATGTAATTTTACCCGGCAAATAACAAATCTGCTATTTGCTCATGAGCTTAGATACCAGCAAGTTTCTTTACGAGGCTCTCACCTACGACGACGTACTGCTTTTGCCTTCCTATTCGGAAGTTCTCCCGCGCGATACGCAAACCACTACCCAACTTACACGTACCATCCAGCTGAACATTCCGCTTATATCGGCGGCTATGGACACAGTGACCGAATCGGCGCTGGCTATTGCGATGGCGCAGGAGGGCGGTATCGGTATCATTCACAAAAATATGAGCGTTGAAGCCCAGGCCGATCAGGTCCGCAAGGTGAAGCGCTCAGAAAGCGGCATGATTATCGACCCCATCACGCTGCTCGAAACCGCCACACTGACTGATGCGCTCAAGATTATGCGCGAGTTCAAAATCGGAGGAATTCCCGTTGTGGACGAGGATGGTAAGTTGGTCGGCATTCTGACCAACCGTGATCTACGTTTCCAAACGGACTTATCACGGCCGGTTACCGACATCATGACCCGCGAAAAACTGATTACCGCGCGGGAAGGTCTAACACTGGAAGAGGCTGAGAGTATTCTGCAACAGTATCGTATTGAGAAGTTGCCCATCGTTAATGATGCCTACCACTTGGTTGGGCTGATTACGTATAAAGACATTCTGAAGAAAAAGAGCCACCCAAACGCCTGCAAAGACGAATTGGGGCGGTTGCGCGTAGGGGCTGCCGTTGGCGTAACGCCCGACCTGACCCGACGCATTGAGGCCCTCGTGAAAGCGGGCGTTGACGTAATCAGCGTTGATACGGCGCATGGTCACTCGAAGGGTGTTCTGGATGCCGTTCGGAACATTAAACAGCAATTCCCTAAACTTCAGGTAATTGCCGGAAACGTAGCGACAGGTGAAGGCGCCAAGGCCCTTGCCGATGCAGGAGCAGATGCCGTAAAAGTAGGCGTCGGGCCAGGGAGTATCTGCACAACACGTATCATTGCCGGTATTGGCATGCCACAACTGACAGCCGTTTACGAATCGGCTAAAGCGTTGCTGGGAACTGGTGTTCCCGTCATTGCCGACGGAGGTATTCGTTTCTCGGGCGATATCACAAAAGCCCTGGCGGGCGGGGCTAGTACGGTCATGATTGGTTCGCTACTGGCCGGAACCGAAGAAGCTCCTGGCGAAGTGGTGCTGTATGAAGGTCGTCGGTTTAAAACCTACCGGGGCATGGGATCAGTGGAAGCGATGGAAGATGGTTCCAAGGATCGCTATTTCCAGGATGCAGAAGATGATATCAAGAAACTTGTACCCGAAGGTATTGTCGGACGCGTACCATTCAAAGGCAAAGTCGCCGAGATTGTCTATCAAATGGTTGGTGGGCTGAAAGCCGGTATGGGTTACTGCGGAGCCGCCGACATTACCGCCTTGCAGAATGCCAAATTTGTGAAGATCACCACAGCAGGTTCGCGCGAGAGTCACCCGCACGATATTTCGATTCAGAAAGAAGCGCCAAATTATTCGGTGCGGTAGACAACTATATATCCAGTATGAAACAGGCCCTGATGAAGTTTCATCAGGGCCTTTCAGTTAAAGCGATTTAGAGATAATGCACCGTGCTGTTTGTGCCATGCGTTGTCAGGTTAATTTCGCGGATGCCGACGCAATGATTGTCAACCGTAAATTCGGGTGTATCCTGCTTCATCTGGTAAAAGGTCGAGGGAGTGACCAATACCAGCAGATTACTACGCTGTATAACCTTTTCGACATGGTAATGTCCACAGACAACTGTAATATGGCAAGTCGACTCCTCTACCAGCTCCAGAAATTCATCGCTTTGCCGGAATGGATAATGTGAATCCATAAAGGCCACATCCGCAGGAATGGGCGGATGGTGCATAACGATCAATACGTTGGTGTCACGTAGCGCCTTCATATAATCACGGAACCAGGTCCATTGCTCATCGGAGAACTCTCCTTTAGCCGAATCCAGAAACAGTACCGGGCGGCCCTCCAGCGGCAATGCGTAATACAACTCGCCCTGATTCAAGTCGTGCGTCAATTTGAACACCTCGGCGATGAGCGCCGAATCGTCGTGATTGCCCGAAACAATATAGTACGGCAACGGCAATTTATCCAACTGCACTTTCACCCACTCATACACGGCCCGGTCGCCACCGGTGCTGCAAAAATCTCCGCCAATGATCAAGCAGTTCGGCTTCAGTTCGGTCAGGAAAGCTAATGCATTCAGGAAGTTCTGGCGAACATCAACGCCCTGTGGCTTCTCATTTTCGGCACCAATGTGAATGTCGGTTATAAACGCTATTCTCATTTCGTTTTCGCTTCGTTCCAGTATACATCCATTTCGGCTAGTGTCATGTCGCTCAGGAGTTTACCATTAGCGCGGGCTTGCTCTTCGATATACTGAAAGCGTTTAATAAACTTTTTATTGGTGCGTTCGAGCGCCGTTTCGGGATTTATATCAATAAAGCGGGCGTAGTTAACGAGCGAGAACAGCAAATCACCAAACTCGCCTTCGGCCTTATCCACATCAATCGCCCCGGCAACACCATCCAACCCGTTATCAATGTCAAATTCAGCTTTGAATTCCTGCATTTCCTCCTCCACTTTCGCCCACACCTGCTCTTTCTCATCCCAGTCGAAGCCCGCACCCCGCGCTTTTTCCTGAATCCGCATGGCCTTCACCAGGGCGGGCAAGGCACCCGGCACCCCACCCAACACCGACTTGTTGCCTTCTTTGAGTTTCAACTGTTCCCAATTGGCTTTAACCTGCTCTTCAGTTTCGGCGACAACGTTGCCATAAATGTGAGGATGGCGGCTGATCAGCTTGTCGCACACGCTATTCAATACGTCGGCTATATCGAACCGGGCAGTCGCACTGGGACCCGACGTATCATTACTGGCTTCAGATGCGATTTTAGCATAAAAAACCAGGTGTAACTGAATGTCACCCAGTTCTTTGCGAATTTCGGGGAGATTGTTCTCCAGAATGGCGTCGGAGAGTTCGTAGGTTTCTTCGATTGTGAGGTGACGCAGGCTTTCCAGGGTTTGTTTGCGATCCCAGGGGCACTGTTCACGCAACTCGTCCATAATGGTCAGCAGTCTGTCAAAAGCCGTCAGTTGTTCCTGACGACGGGGAGTCAATTGGTCGAACGTCATGACGTAAAGCTACGCACAAAACACGTACCCGAAATCGATTGAAACGTCTCAATCTGGCAGTTTGTCTCTCAGAAAAGCAGAAGTTGAGGAAGAAAATGCCTCACGGGATCAGAAAAGTGTAATGCCCACTGCGTTCTCTGCCGGTTCCGAAGTGCTGTAATGGACAAACAGTCTATGAAATTGCTGACAGGAATCACTACGAGCCATTGGGCAACCAGTTTACATCATTTTTGAGCGGATACGGTCTTACGCCAGGTCTGGAGCTGGTTTAGTAGCTGCTGGCGAACCGCTGGTAACGTATCGGCTAAATCGGTTTGCTCACCAGGATCTTCGACCAGATTAAAGAGCTGTACTTGAGGCTTATCGAAGTACTCAATCAACTTAAAAGCACCACTCCGAATGGCCCCGGCTGATCGGCCACCCAGAAAATGAGGCTTGGGAAGTGGATAATGCCAGTAGAGGGTTCGGACAGAAAGTTTCGCACTTCCTTTTAATACCGGTGCGATACTGACTCCATCAAGTACCAGCTCTTTAGTGGGTTTTATGGCGGCAAGTTCCAGTAACGTGGGATAAATGTCCAACGTATTGATCACCTGTGCAGAAACCCCACCCGGCTTTATGTGGCCCGGCCAATACGCAATAAACGGCTCCCGAATTCCACCTTCGTACAACTCCGATTTGCCGCCACGCAACGGCGCATTCGACGTTACGTTCAATTCTCCCCCATTGTCGGACGTAAACAAAATCAGGGTGTTCTTACTCAATCCAAGTTCGTTGATCGTGTTGACAATCTGCCCAACCCCATCGTCTATACTTTCCAGCATGGCGGCTAATTCGGGGTTGTTCTGCCTGGAACCAGCGCCGGGCTTATTCTGATACTTCGCTACCTTGTCGGGCTTCCCGGCGAGTTTGGTATGCACCGCGTAATGGGATACATACAGAAAAAATGGTTTAGTCTGATTGCGTTTGATAAAATCAACTGCTTCTGCATTCAGTCGATCCGTCAGGTATTCGCCGGTGGTTTTGGCTTCGACGTCCGGCATAAAAAAGTAGGGATGCGTATAATCTCCGTTAGCGATATAGCCTGTTTCGGAGCAGATCACCTCATCCCAGCCGTGTTTAGCGGGCTCGCCTTTTTTCCGGGTGTAATCGCCGGTCAAATGCCATTTGCCAATCAATCCCGAATGATAGCCCGCTTTCGTCAATTGCTCGTTAAGGGTAACGTAGTCCGGCGACAGATACTTTTCATCGTTAGCATCCAGGTAATCCGTAATGCCTACACGCGCCGGATGCTGTCCGGTCATCAGGGCAATGCGGGTAGGCGTACAAACGGGGGCGGTGGCATAGGCCTGCGTAAAACGCATACCTCCCGCAGCTAATTGATTCAGGTTAGGCGTTTCATTAAAGCGCGGTCCGTCGTTAGGGTTTCCATAGCAGCCTAATTCGCTCCAACCCAGGTCATCGGCCAGAATGATAATGATGTTCGGTGGGGTGCTGGATCTCGCGCTTTGGGCGAAGCCAGTTACTATCCAGCCACAAAAAAAGAGCGTGTAAATGAGTCTTGTCATTGGCTTTAATAACTACCGATGGAATGAGTTCAGCTAAAGCCCTACCGCAAGCCAGCCGATCCCCAGGCCATAGTAAGCAAATACCCAAATAGAATTACTTCCATACTTAGCTGGACAAGGCCCCGCAGCCGCAAACCAGCGATGGCCACGAGTACGGTTCCCACCAGTATGCCTATCGCCCCGATCCGAAAGAACGTACCGCCAGCGTCGGTTTGGTTAGCGAACTGAAATAAAATGTAAGCACTACCCAGGTATTCGATGGCCCCGCCCAGGTTGTGAATCTGCTGTCTGGCACTGCCTGATGAAGGGGAACCGACATCACAGGGAAAGAAAGCGGCTGTGGCATAACCGGTACCTACGCAAACGGCCAGCGCTGACCAAAGCATAGGGGAGCTTAACCAGGCAATCAAAAAGAGTAACAAGCCGACGGGTAAAAATAAGCCATAACTAACGCGCCGGGACAACGTACTACCGATCTCGCCTAACTCACTGATTGTATCGGAGAGGTGGCTATAGTTCGCCTTTTTCCGACCGAAGTAAAAAATGCCGACAAACAAATACAAAGCCGTAAAACTCGTTAGTAGGAGAAGCATTTTCCCTTTCTGGTAGATCTGTGACGACAAGGTTATCGCCAGAAATATGCATCGGTGTTCTGGGAAATCGTACGCGTTTTTTAATGACGGATTTTTTTAAGGGTTCAATGGAAAAATCACGACTTGTTGCTTAACCCAATAGAATCAAAAACGTACCAGATTATCCTGAACAGGGAGTTGAATAAAACTATCGGTTGACCACTGAACCGTTAAAGGCAATCCGGCATCGCGGATCGTCTCCTGGCTTACGTCCTTTCCCGTTCCATAATTGATCTGGGCAAAAGGATTTTTATCAATATTCAACACCACGAGCAACCGGCTACCTTTCCTTAGCTGGCGACTGACCAGCCTCGTCTTCGAAAAAGGAATCGTTTCCATAACACCAGACTTTAATAGATTTCGGTGGCTGGCATCCCTGGCGTAACTGGCCCTGCCCAAAAAGTAGGACAATGCGACATACTCGCCCTGCGGTGTCACCTCATAAAGCACCACCCCAATGTCCATATCTTTTTTATTGATGATCGCCTTCAATTCTCCCGAAAACATCCCGTTAATTGAAATCTCATGATCAACCGGCTCGCTGATAAAAAATAAGCCATTGCTCCGGTTTAGTACGTTCCGGATGATCGGGTCTGGATAATAATCGTTGTTAGACGTACTACGGTCGGCCAGGTCAACTTCCTGTTTAAGCGATCGGGGCACGTTAGGTTTTTGTCTGGCCAGTCGATAGTTGTCCCCTTCTTTTTGGTCCGTCAGATACAGTTTTAAATGGGTATTGCTCATTTTTGCGATGGATGGAGCGTGTCGCCACACATTGGCTCCCATTACCTCGTAATTAATCCGGTCTTTCAATAACGCCGGTTTTGGGCCACCCTTCAATACGTAATCCAGCCAGTCGAACGTGATTATCTTCGTATTGATTAACGCTACGGAGTCCACCGAATAACCACGCAATACGGGCACGCCCCCCTTTTGCGCGCCAAAGTGGTCATACGGGCCAATGATCAGGTAATGTTCGGCATCGGGCCGGTATTTGTAGTGCTCCCTAACGTAGTGCATGGCCGAAATCTGTCCGTCATCATAATAGCCCGTAATGCTCAGCACCGGAATCGTGATTTTCGAAAAGTCATTTCCGTAAGGTACCATGCGTTGCCAGTACGCATCGTAGTCAGGATGCTTCAGCCATTTCTGCAGCCACGGATTGGGCGTGCCGTCGATGCTGTCGATCCTGTTATACGCGACACCCGTCTCATACCACCTATTGCGCATCCGTCGCCACCGCTGATTGTCATTATTCATCTCATTATCAACGTACTTGTTGTTAGTCACGTAAAAAGCCCACTGACAATTGGCGTTCAGGAATACGTTGTTTTCCATCGGCAAACCCTGCCCCGGAATGGCCGCTACGTAGGGCACGATTGTTTTCAGCGCCGGGTGCAGGTACTTCGTTGCTGCCCATTGCGCGAAACCGGAATAACTGCCTCCATACATACCCACCTTCCCATTGCTCCAGGGTTGCTGAACGATCCAGTCGATCACCGAATTCACATCCCTGGCTTCATGTTCATAAGGAGCCACTGGATCAGGACTTAGGCGTTTGCCCCTCGTGTCGGCAACCACCCCTACATACCCTCGTGCGGCCGCGTATTTTGCTTCCGCCAAACTTCGGGCCGTATTGGAATACATAAAATAGAGTAACGCCGTGGGCTGCGGAGTTGTAAGTCCCCGTTTACGAACGACCACGGCCGACAACATAGCACCATCTTTCGTTTTGATCAGTACGCTATCTTCGATGATAAACTGGCGTTCATCTTCTGCCAGCCTGAGACTATCGGCCCTAGTTATACTTATAACCTGCTGTGCGGGGGATACGGTGGTCCAGAAAAGGCATAGCAATCCCAGCATGAGTTTTTCCATCATGTCATTTTTCAGTTTACAAATTGACTTAGATTTTCCCCGTCTTTTTTAGTTGAACCGATTGCCGTTGCGACACCTTCAGGGTTTGTCCTGAGTTCAGCGTAATTGTCAGGCGGCCATGCTCGGTCGTGTTAATCGTTTGAATAAAATTCGTATTGACCACCTGCGCCCTGTTGATGCAGATGAACATCGCGTCGTCCAGTGTTTTTACCAGTTGGTTCAGCGAACGTTTTAGCCAGGCATTTTTCCCCTCATAAAATAGCCGGGCGTAGTTGTCCATCGATTCGACCAGATAGACTTTTTCCCAACGGATGAAATGATATTGATCCCGGTCTTTCACAAAAATTTGCCTGCTTTGGATAGAAAGAGCCGCTTTCCCATTCAGCTTGGCAATGGCCTGCGCGAACCGTTCGGCTCTGATCGGTTTCAGCAGGTAATCCAACGCACTCACCTCAAACGCTTTTACGGCGTACTGGTCAAAGGCCGTCGTGAAAATGACTTCCGGTACGTCCTCCAAACTCTGCAATAAATCAAATCCACTACGTTCCGGCATTTGGATATCTAAAAACAGCAGGTCGGGGTGAATATCCTCGATAAGTTGTTGTGCTTCATCGGCGTTTTTTGCCTCGCCAACCAACTCCATCTCGGGAAAACCGGCGATCAATCGCTTGAGCTCCATGCGGGCATAACGCTCATCATCAATGATTAACACACGTATCTTTTTCATGCGTTCGGGATACGTAGTGTGGCAGAAACAATTCCTTCCGGCTCATTTGTTACGTTCAAACTGGCTTTATCGGTAAATGTCAGTTGCAATCGTTCGGCTAGATTGGCCAGCCCTAAACCGCTTACCGGTATACGCGCATCGAGACGACCGGGATTTTGAATCCTAATCTGGATAAATTCCTCCTGCCTGGAAATCTGAATATGGACCAATCCACCGGCCTTCGTCGTGGCTATTCCGTGCTTAAGTGCGTTCTCCACCAACGTTTGAATCGACAGGCGCAGGATACGTACCGATGCCAGCGTATCGTCCATGTCGATCTGATACGTTAATCGTTCTTCAAAGCGAAGTTTTTCCAGTTCCAGATAGTCCCTGACCAGCCCAAGCTCCTCTTTAACCGAAATAAGCACGTCATCCCCCGCGTATAGTCCGGTTCGCAACAGATCCGACAGCAAATCAATAGCCCGCCTGGCCGAATCCGGCTCATCGACCACCAGCGCTTTGATCGTATTGAGTGAGTTGAACAGCAAATGCGGGTTAAGTTGGGTAGAAAGATTACTCAAACGGGCATCCCTGGTCATGATTTCCAGCCGGGCATTCTCTCGTGTCGACTTGACCTCCCGTTGTGCGTAGTGGTACAAATGATAGGCGAGCAGCCATATTGACATCAACCGAATGCCCGCCATAAACAGCGTTACGCCATTAAGCTGAATAAATTGATAACCATTTAGTTGAGGACCGGTGTCGAACCAAACTTGGAACAAAAGGATTTTAGCCGCTGTCACCACCAGATAGATGAACCCCAGCACAAAAGCAGCCGGAATAATCCGCTTCAGCAACGGGTTGATTTCCAGATCCGTCCAGTGATGACGCCGGGCAAAATTCCGATACAGATGCGTAATCAGGCTATAAACAGCGACATCCGTCACAAATTGAAGGATGCCTACTGCCACATTGAACCGCCCACCCGAAATCCCGGTGTACCCCCAATAAAGGGCGGCCAGTGACCAACCGGCCAACTGGCATTTCCAGTAAAGGGACAATCGATTTTTCAAGGGCGTTTCGGCGTATAGTTTTATCAAAGCAACATAATCTGTACCCACTGATAAAATAAAGTACAGGAACGTAGCATTTTGGGGGATAAACGTCAGACATGGGTAACCCTGCTACGTTGCTATTATCTAAAAATAGCGTGCCTATCCAGACTCGACTAGTGCTCTACCAAGGTAAACCTATAAGGCTTGCTCTACAACTTAAGGCTGTGTATCACCAAATGAGATAAAGTTTAGAAGCTTTTTATAGCTTTTCAATGAGGTTCAATTATTTAACAGCCCCGGTGGTCCGACCCGATTAAATTGAAAAGCTTAAGCACTCTTGGCCATCCTCATAAAAATATTTTTGTCCCTTTGCTTGACTGATAGTCTTTTCATTCACTTACTTTGCAATACAAAGTACTTTTATACATGAATCAAGCACTGACATCCTCCTATCATTCACCTTTGCCATTTACCCGGAATAGCCAGTCTGGCAAAGGTCTGCGTGCATTGACGCTGTTGACATTAACCGGGTTAACCTTAGTAACAGCCCGAGGCTTACTAACAGGCAACTGGTGGTTCTTCATCATGCTGAACTGGAATCTGGCGCTGGCCTGGTTTCCGCTAGGTGTCGTGCTGGTTCTGCGTGATCTGCGCACCAGCACCGCCGAACGACCAGCCTTTAGCAGCAAGTGGCTATTAGTGAGCGCTTTGCTTGTCTGGCTGGCGTTTTTACCCAACGCACCCTACATCATTACGGATCTATATCACATAAAAAGTATCGAGCAGTCATTACTTTGGTTCGATACCATGGCGATATTCCTGTATGCGCTAACGGGCTTGCTGACAGGCTTATATTCTACATTGATCGCTCATCGAATGCTACGTCCGCTGGTGGGGAATTGGCGAACCTGGGTGCTGATGCTGAGCAGTCAGATCCTGTCGGGGTTTGGCATTTATCTGGGTCGGGTTGGCCGGTGGAACAGTTGGGACGTACTGACTAATCCCTCATCGCTGACACTGGCGGTTGCCCGTGCCTACCAGGATCATTTAAGTGTGAAACTCACCCTGGCCTACGGTTTCGTACTGGTCGTTATGTACGTCGCGTTTTACTGGTATGTTGAGCACGAGAGCGAGTAACATACCCCCATTCACACTATGTTTGCCGAATGATTGACTTCCGTAAAGTCCTGCGTAGTTTTCGTTTTGCCGGTCAGGGCATTATTGACTTATTTCGCTACGAGAATAACGCCAAAGTGCACCTCTTACTGGCTATTCTGGTCGTTGCCGCTGGCGCTTATCTGGAGTTAAGCCGTACGGAATGGGCCATTATTCTAACGCAGATCGGACTGGTTTGGGCCGCCGAGGCCTTCAATACAGCCATCGAAAAGTTATGTGATTTTGTGTCGCCCGGTCTGCATCCACAAATCAAAGCGATTAAAGACATATCGTCTGGTGCGGTGCTCATTCTGGCCATCACCGCCGTTGTAATTGGCCTGATTATCCTTGGTGGCCATTTACTGGCACTAGCTCAATAAATTTCGTATGAACTACCTATTCACCCGTTCACTTATTCACCCTTTTGCTCTTTAGATCTATGCACGAATCGCGCGAACACCTGCAAACGCTGACGGAAATCCGTAGCCTGATGGAACGCTCTTCCAAATTCCTGTCGCTCAGCGGCTTATCGGGTGTCTCGGCGGGTATAATTGCCCTGGCAGGAGCCGTCAGTGTGTATATGCGAACGCAACTAGGCCTGTTTACGCCCATTCGTGATTACCAGTTAACCCCCACGGATGTACATCATCAGGATGTCAGAGAGTTTTTGGTGAAAGTGGCCGTTACGGTTTTAGTACTGGCCCTTCTATCTGGCATGTATTTCACCGTCCGCAGAGCCCGACGCCATGGACAAACTGTCTGGAACAAGTCGTCGCAGCGTTTGCTGTGGGCGTTGCTTGTCCCCTTGGCAACGGGTGGCGTATTTTGCCTCGCCTTATTGCATTATAACCTGATCTGGCTGGCGTTTCCGGCAACGCTTATTTTTTATGGACTGTCGCTACTTAACGGCAGTAAATACACCCTTCGTGATGTCGAATCATTAGCTTACTGCGAAATTGGGCTAGGGTTGATATCCTTATTCTGGCCGGGCTACAACCTGCTTACCTGGGGTCTTGGGTTCGGCGTCCTGCACATTGTCTATGGGTTGGCGATGTATTTCAAATATGAACGTACTACCGCATGAAGAACGACCTGCTCGCTCAGTTCAACAAAGCCTTTGAAAGCAAAGCGCGGCTAAGCATCATGTCGGTCCTGATGGTCAATGAGTTCATGAGTTTCAACGCCCTAAAAGAACTACTCGGCCTGACCGATGGCAACCTCGCCACGCACCTGCGGGCGCTGGAAGAGTCGGGCTACGTTGCCGTACAAAAACAGTTCATCGGCCGAAAACCCAATACCACCTATTCGGCAACCACGGCTGGGCAGCAAGCCTTTACGGACCACCTGAACGCGCTGGAGGCTTTTATCAAGAATTTGTAGCGTAGCTGCAAGGCCATATTACCGTATTGATTGCCCAGTGATGGACAGCTCATTACACGTGCTTTTTAGTTTATTTTCACTTTGTAAAACAAAGTACTTTTCATGAAAACAGACATCCAGGAATCCTACCTCCGGCCCGAAGCCGACGTACCCGTTGGTCAACCCAGCGAAATCGGGAATGCACTACCACCCTCTCCCCGCTCGCGTTTGCTGGAGCCATTTCGTGATTCAATTTTTGGTATTGGTCTATTGCTGCTACTGATATCAGTCAGCGTATTTTTTCTGTATGATCTGCTAAGCGATCCACGCCAGAAAGTCGAAAACAACGCTATCCTGATAATGCTCCATTACGGCATTGCGCTGACATTTTCGCTGATTTTATGGACGAATGGGTTTCTGAAAAATCAGGGAATCAGAGATGGCAGCGGTCGACCAACCCGGTGGCTGGGTTTGCTGATCTGGCTCATCAGCGCCTATGCTCTAAACCGCGAAATGGCCGTCTTTCAGCAATCCACCGAATGGCTCTGCTGGGCGCTGGTGATCGTTGGTACAGCGATGGTACTGTATGCCTGGAAAGATGGACTGTCGATACGTGTCCAGCAACTATTGTATGCTGTGTTGGCCTTCGGATGGTGGCTGTTTGCCTACATGGCTCTGTATATCGTTGGTCTATACCCGGTTAGCTTTCCCCTTATGATCGGGTTAGGATTGTCAGCCCATACGTTTGTGCCCTTGGCTTTTGCCATTTCGTTGGGCAAGGTACTCTGGCAGGATTCGCGTCAGGAAGAACACCTGAGGCTCGGCGTTTATGCTGGATTGATGATACCGATCCTCGCTGTTGGCATCTTTTTGTCGGGCTGGATCGGTGACGTAACCCGCATCGAACAAACCCGGCAGGAAGCTAGCCTTCGAAAAACCAGTGATCTGCCCGACTGGGTGCTGATTGCGCAGCAACTCAAACTCGGCTGGATCACCAATCGGTTATTACTGAGCAATCGGGTATACGATCTGGGGCGTTTTCTGGGAGGCATGGATTGGGACCTGGGCGGTTTAACAGCACTTGACGATGTTCGGCAACATGATCCTTTGGTTGTCATGGCGTCAAACTTATTTCCGGCTGATGTTTTGCCCGATGCAGACCAGCTTTCGCTCATAAAAACGGTTCTGGCCGAACGGCACAGCACCGTGGAAAAATTCTGGACCGGCCGCCATCTGACCACGGAGGACGTAGTGTCGCAGGTACGTATCTGGCCACAATTCCGGCTGAGCTATACCGAACAAACCATTCGGATTCGCAATCAGGCACGTGGACGTACAGAAGAAGCGTTACTGACATTCCATTTGCCAGCGGGATCGGTCGTATCATCCATGTCGTTATGGGTAAACGGCAAAGAAGAATCCGCCCGGCTAACAACTGTTGCCAAAGCGGATACGGCCTATCGAACCGTTGTGGGCGTTGAATCGCGTGTGGCTGCCCGCGACCCGTCGGTAGTGTTCTGGCAGGAAGGAAATCGCGTAACCGTACGTGTGTTTCCCTGCCAGGCAGGCGCAGATCGGCGCGTGAAAGTTGGTATTACGTCACCGTTGCGGTTCGAAAACAGTACGTTAGTCTATCAGAATCCAACCCTAGAGGGACCTACCAGTAGTTCAGCAGATGAGCTGATTTCAATTGACTTCACATCGGCGCCAACCGCTTTAGAAACACCCTGGTTGCTTGAAAAATCGACCGGCAGCACCATCACGCACCGCGGCCGTTATGATCCCAGCTGGACGCTGCGATTCGATGCCCCTCCCCTATCAGCAGAGCCGTTTGTGCTCGATGGCCGATCGTATCAACTGGAAGCTTATCAACCAACGCTTGAGTCGTTCACCCCAACCGATGTGTTTTTGGACGTGAATGCCGAATGGAGCCGATTTGAATTTGAAATGGCGGTGGAAGCGGCCAAACAACGTCAACTTCCCGCCTGGGTCTTTGCCGATGGATTGCAACGAATCAATACCCAGAATCTCGATGCGCTCTACGACCAGTTAACCCGTCAGTCGTTCAGTCTGTTTCCGGTTTACCGAATTGCCAACCCTGCCACGGCGTTATTGATCACAAAAGGATCGCCTTCGTCGCCAATTCTGTCGGATTTGAAAGGCAGCCAGTTCGCCGAATCGTTCGACCGCCTGAGCGAGCAGACAGCATCCATCCGCACGTTTTGCCTAAGCCCGGAATTATCACCTTACCTTAAAACGCTGGCCGAACTGCGCGTTTTGACCGTAGCAAACGGAACGTCCGACGATTTGACCAAGCTTCTGACAACCACCCGGCAATTTCCGAAACAACCGGACAGGCAGGATCGAATTGTTCTGGCAGATGCGCAGGTGGCTATTCGCGAACGTCAGGCACAGGATGTGAAAGCGTCCCTTGCGCCTGATCATCTGGCACGGTTGTTCACCTACAATCACCTGTTGCAGCAAATAGGACGTCATTATTTTAGTCCGAATTACCAGACTGACGCCCTGATTCAGGAAGCCCAGCATGCACACGTCGTATCCCCTCTATCGAGTTTAGTGGTGCTCGAAACCGTAGCGGATTATGATCGATTCGGTATCAAAAAAGACACGTCGGGCCTGGGCAATGCGACACTGAAAGAAGAGGGTGCCGTGCCAGAACCGCACGAATGGGCGTTGCTGGTCATGGTTTTGGGATTACTTGGCTGGCTATACTGGAGAAAGCGCTATGCCTTCAATTGACCTGACAACACTCCTTTCGTTCGCCTTGCTGGTTTTCGCCTGGTGGCCGGGGAGCACCGGACGAAATCGCTGGACTGGCCGACTGCTGGCATTGGTATTGCTGTCGCCGGGGCTGCGTTACTTTTCGGCTTTGTTCACGTTCCCAATCCGGCTGCAATTAAGCGCCTGGGCTGCCAGTCTGCTACGTATCCTGGGCATGAACGTGCAGGCCGACGGCAATAGCCTTATCAATAATAGCCCAGCAACCGGCCCTATCGAGATGTCGGTAGACCCAGCCTGCATGGGCCTGCAAATGACTGGCGTATCACTTCTGGCGGGCTTGTTTGTCCTGATCTGGCACGAACGGGAGACTAGGACGCAGGTATCCTTTGGCTGGGTTTGTGCCTTTGGGGTAAGCGTTTTCGGCCTGACGATTGTCTGTAATTTGTTCCGGATTGTGCTTTTGGTTGCCTTTGGCGCCATGCCCGATACATGGGCGCATGAAGGCATCGGGTTAGGCTGCGTTGCGGCATACGGCTGGCTCCCCACCTGGAGGCTGGCCCGGCTGCTGGTTCAGCGGACAGGGTGCGACGACGTAGTGGTTGAAAAATCGGGTGCTACGTTGACATCAATGGGTTGGGGCGTTGGCTTGCTGGCCGTTGGCCTGAGTATTATGGCTTTTGCAGCCCGTCCCAACAAACCCATGAAGAACCTTTGCAATTTGGCGCAGATCGCGGCTTCGGGTTGGCAGCAATACGGAGCAGACTGTCAATGCAAAACCCTCTCGAATGGATTCGTGCAACTGGCCAAGCCGGGCGTCCTGATCTACCTCAAACCACAACCCGACTGGTTCAGCGCCGACCATAGTCCAACGGCCTGCTGGCGAGGCAGTGGTTACGAGCTTCGGCGCGTTCATGAAACGATGCTGGACGGTCACCCGGCCTACGTTGGCGAATTGCGCAAAAAGAACAAAATTCTTCATACGGCCTGGTGGTTCAGCAACGGGAACATCAACACGACCAGCCAGATAACGATGCGCTGGCAAATGCTACGTAGTGAGCCTGCCTTTGTGCTGGTGAATGTAACGCTGGAGAAGAAGCAAACCGCTTTATTTTCAAAATAATGACCTCATTCGATCGCAAGACCGGCTGTAATAAAAACCTTACGTCATGAAAGTAAAATTCATATTACCAGCCTTAGCGGAAGCAGAAAGCCCATTTTGGAGACCAATAAAATATTCCTTATTTCCTCCTCTTGGACTTGCCACGTTAGCGGCCTATCTATCCCCCGATGACGAGATTACTTTGCAAGATCAACATGTAGAAGAGCTTACGTTTAATGACACACCCGATCTCGTCATTATTCAGGTTTATATTACGAATGCGTACCGAGCCTATAAAATTGCGGATCACTATAGACGTATAGGTGCTTACGTTTTACTTGGCGGTCTTCATGTTACGTCCTTACCAGACGAAGCCGCAATCCATGCAGACACTATATTTTTGGGGCCGGGAGAAGAAACCTTTCCCCGATTCCTTAGAGACTTTGCGAACAAATCTCCTAAAAAAATATATAGTTCTGCGATTAGAACACTGGACAAAATACCGCCAATAAAGCGAGATCTGATTAAAAGAAACCGTTATCTGGTCCCAAACTCAATTGTCGTTACAAGAGGTTGTCCACATCATTGCAATTTCTGTTATAAAGACGCTTTCTTCGAAGGTGGCAAAACATTCTATACGCAACTTGTTGATGACGCCTTAGCCGAAATAGACCGACTTCCCGGAAGACATTTGTATTTCCTTGACGATCATTTGTTAGGCAACACGAAATTCGCGAGCGAGTTATTTGAAGGCATGAAAGGCATGAACCGTGTTTTTCAGGGTGCCGCCACTATTGACTCTATACTGCGAGGGAATTTAATTGAAAAAGCAGCAGAAGCCGGTTTACGGAGCCTGTT
This sequence comes from Spirosoma endophyticum, assembly GCF_900112365.1. Taxonomy (GTDB): domain Bacteria; phylum Bacteroidota; class Bacteroidia; order Cytophagales; family Spirosomataceae; genus Spirosoma; species Spirosoma endophyticum. The sequence goes on from NZ_FOLQ01000013.1 coordinate 149,683, forward strand.
CGTAGGTTTTGAAACGTTCTCGCCAGTCAATTTAAAGCAAAGCAATAAAAAACAGAACCTGGAAAAAGATTATGGCAAGGCCGTAAATCGACTACACTCGCTGGGAATAATGATTAACGGAAGCTTCGTTTTTGGTCTTGATGAAGATGATAGCGATGTTTTCAAACGAACCGTTGAATGGGGTGTCGAAAATTCAATTACAACATCCACATACCATATTCTTACGCCTTATCCCGGCACAAAACTTTACAAGGATATGGAGAATCAAAATCGCATTCTGACAAGAAATTGGGATTTATATGACACTCGGAATGTGGTTTATAAAACAACAAATCTCACCGCAGATGAACTAAAAAACGGCTACGATTGGGCATATAAAGAATTCTACAGCTGGTCAAATATTATCAAGTCAAGTTTTAAACACGATTCGAACAGGCATAAATTAAAACATCTGTTCTATTCGGGAGGATGGAAAAAATTTGAGCCTGTCTGGAATTTTCTGATTAAAACAAAAAGCCTGAATAATATGCTGCCTGTCTTAGAATCTATTCTATCAAAAATCAAAACAACAGACGCGCAACTCCCACCAGCAGAAGTTAAAAATCAAAGTCAACAGTTATTCAGCGATTAGCTAGTGAACGTAACGCTGGATAAGGAAAGTATTCAGTAAATCAGACCATGCCGGGTTGGCTTCCTTTATTAGCAGTGCCGATGAGGATTTACTACGTAGCAAAAAGGCCATTGGGATCACCAATGGCCTTTTTTATAGTAACTAATTCACTCGGCATGTAATCACTTTGCCGTAAAATCTGAATCTTTCAACCCTTTATTCACCTTAACATTATCGACCGACATGGTCATGGGTCCACGGGGCGATTGCTGATTTATGGTCATCGGAAACTTGATACCACCCGTGTCTTTATAATCCGAATAGACCATTGTCGAAGTCATTTCGCCCTGCGGTGACTTGTTCGTCACGACCGACTGCACTTTCAGCCCCGTTGCTACGTCGAAATTATCAGTCCAGGTGGTCGCGCCATCAGCGGTCATATGGCTCAGTTTGTAAGTATCCTTGCCATCCACTTTCTCCGGTCCGACCAGCGTTGTTTTTACGCCATTTTCGGCATAATGCAGTTCCGGGAACAGCGTATTCATTACGGTCATCTGTTGCGCAGCCGGCCCTTCCAAGGTGCGGCTCCCCTGCATACCACCCATCACGACCGTTGACCCATCGCCGGTTTGCTTCATCACTTCCATACCGTTCGCATTGATGACCATCGAGAATTTGTTGGGCAGCTTCTGCTTACGGGTAACAATGATGGCATTGCCGTTCATATCCGACGACATACTCGTCGTCATATCGGTCACTTTCATTAGGGCCTCTTTCCCGCCAATAGCGGCAATATACTTGTCCATCACTTCCTCAGCCGTTGGGGTCGACTGAGCCAGAACCAGCCGCCCAAACGCAACCAGCAGCCATACGAATGTTAGTATTTTTTTCATGATTTCCAGCGAACGTTTTTTTTCAAATGTAACGTATCAGTTATACAACGACAAGGTGTTTTACTAAGCAATTATACTCTATTGAATCAAGGCAAATTCGGCCAGATAAACCACCGCTCCAGCTACGTATCCGATCAGCGCCAGCCAGCTGATTTTACGCAGATACCAGCCGAATTCCAGCTTCTCCATGCCCATGACGGCTACGCCCGCTGCCGACCCTATCAATAAGATACTGCCCCCCGTACCGGCGCAATAGGCCAGAAACTCCCATAGTTTAGCATCCGTCGGATACGTTTGCAGGTCATACATACCCATGGCAGCCGCAACGATCGGTACGTTATCGACCACCGCCGATACGATCCCAATCAGCAGTACAATAACGTCCAGATTACCAACCGACTGATTTAGCGACTCGGCCAAGGCACGTAGTACACCCGTTGATTCCAGGGCGCCAACCGCCAGCAGAATGCCCAGGAAAAACAGAATACTCGACGTATCAATCCGGCTCAAGGCATAGGCCGCCGTAAATTTCTGCCGTTCGGCTTCATCTTTGTCACTGTGCAGCACCTCGGAAACGACCCAGATTACACCCAGCACCAGCAACATGCCCATATAGGGAGGTAAATGGGTGACCGTTTTGAAAATGGGGACAAACAGCATACCACCGAGCCCGGTCGCCAGCATGATCCGTCGCTCACGTCGGGCCATTGGCGTTACGTAGGGACGGCTAATACCTTTGGTAGCGGTTGACGTAGCGGGCAGCGTTTCAGATTTATACATACGAGTCAACAGCATAAGTGGAACCAGCATCGACACCAGGCTGGGCAGCAAAAGCGTACGGATAATGTTAGTGGTTGTAACCTGCTCACCAATCCAGAGCATCGTTGTGGTTACGTCGCCAATGGGCGACCAGGCACCGCCTGCATTGGATGCTACAATGATCATACCGGCTACAATACGTCGTTGCTCTGCATTCCGAATCAATTTGCGCGCTACGGATACCATCACGATGGCCGTCGTGAGGTTATCCAACAGCGCCGATAAAACGAACGCCAGCAGACTAATGATCCAGAGTAAGGTGCGGATATTTCGGCTGGCAACTCGGTCGGTGATCAGCGTGAAACCGTCGTGAACATCAATCAGCTCCACTACGGTCATAGCCCCCATCAGGAAGAACAGAATTTCGGCCGTTTGTGCTAGATGCTCACCGAGGTGATGCATGACGGATTCTGTATGGGCATCAAAAAGTGCATAGGCCGTCCAGCAAACTACGCCCGTAATGAGCGCCGTAGCTGTTTTATTGATCTTGATCGGGTGTTCGAGCGTAATGAGCAAATACCCGACAACGAAGAAACTAATCAGCAAAAAGGTCATACGATAAACTGGTCAACTCGGCAGCGAATGAATAAATTTGTCCACCTTCTTGCTAGAGGAAAGCTGGACTTACAAAATAAGCCCTATACAAGTCATTACTAATCTCCCCTTAGTGGCTGTAAAAGAACAATTTTAAGCGTTGAAGCATATAGTTGAGATATGTTTATTATACAGTTGTTCAGTAGAATACTGTCCCTTTGGTGTATGCTAAGATAAAAATCTTAATGTTCGAAGGTACAAATGAAAGCTACCCTCCGTGAGAAGCCGATCAACGACGGGCGGAAAAGCCTGTATTTAGACTTTTATCCATCGATCCCTCACCCTGAACCGGGAACATCTACGCGCCGGGAATTCCTTAGCCTATATGTATCTGAGAAGGCACGTGGTGATCTGGAGCGCAAACATAACAAAGAGACCGGCTATTGAGTGAGACTATTTGCGCTCAGCGTCAGCCTGCCATTCAGAGTGAGCACTACGGCTTTTTGAAAAATCGGCGCCCAGTGCGGACTTTCTGGATTGGTTTAAAGTGCAGGCCGAAGAGAAAAAGCGGGGGGCTGATGCTGGTAGACGTACCCTATGGACATGTACATACAAACACCTGGAATACTTCAGTGGTAGTACGTTATTAGCCAGCGACTTGACCGAAGGTTTTTGCCCGTAAAGGAAACGCAGCGTGAGTTTGTAACAATGGCCGAACTTCAGTCACTTGCCAAGGCTGATTGCGACCTGGATGAACTAAACGAGCGGCCTTGTTTTCGGCCCTCACCGGACTTCGCTACAGCGATATTGCTAAACTCACATGGTCGGAAGTGTTTAGCGACGCCAGCGAGCACTCGCTACGGTTCACTCAAAAGAAAACCGAAGGTGTCGAAACCTTGCCCATATCTGAGTTAGCTTGTGGGCTCTTAGGGGAACGAATGGCAGGATCTGAAAAGGTATTCCCTAATCTGTCTTATTCGTCCTGGCAGAATTTAAAGCTGCAACAGTGGTGTCTACGCGCTGGCATATCCCGAACCATTAAGTTTCACGCCTTCCGCCATACGTTCGCTACACTACAACTCTCGTTGGGCACGGACCTCTACACCATTTCCAAGATGCTTGGCCATCGGGACATTAGCACGACTCAGATTTATGCCAAGGTGGTCGATAAGTCCAAGCGTGAAGCTGCTGACAAGATTAAACTGACCCTTTAAAAAGTGACAGCAGTGGATTGTCCATATATTACATTTCCGCTGTATCGAAGAATGCTATCAAAAAGTCATATAAACAGTAGTTGGATAAACTGTCAATAACGGTCAGGTACCATAGGCGTAAGGGCCTGGGTTTGGATGGTTCCGTTCGGATACACTGTCACGGCGTTCTGGATCGCTGTATTACCCAGAGACCACTGATTACTGCCTACCAGATGGTCGTCAATGCTGGCAATGACCTTAGCATTGACCGCTGATGCCAAGTAACGCATAAACTTGACGCCCTGCCCGTTCGGATTACCCGTATACTTACCCGACTTTTTGACTCTTCCGGGTTGCAGCATATCCACATGGACGGTCGTCTCACTGGCGATGGCACAGGAATGCAGCTCGACCCGGCCAGCCGAATCGAAGCACCCCCGTAATGTCCACCATTCATAGATGTTGTCCTCGGTATAGACTTTGCCCAGAAAAAAGGCCCCACTATCGCCATGGGCGACAATCCGCAGGATGTGGATTTTATTGGGGCCAATCTGTTGCTTGATCCACTGCACAATGTCGCCCGCTGACATGGCAAAGGGGACGAGCAGTTTGTAGGTTGTCATATGATTCACCCTCTTGCCGTCATCTTTTTGAAACAGGGTAGCGAAGTTCTTGTCGACCTTGTCGAATAGGTGTACGGATACGGATTCAAATTCAGCCATACGAATCGGGAATTACATGGTTTAGCATCGTTATCTTCAGATGAACCGCCCCAGCCTAGCCAGAACGACAGCCCGGCCTGAGCAGATCAGAACCCGCAACCGGTACGGGTAGAGTAATCGGGTTGGATGCGGTCATATAAAGATCTTCACCAAGTAAATGAATCGAACCATTGGAGCCTTTAAGTATTTATTCTATGGTTGATACACCCCGACTTTTATTCATCCATATCGCTCATTAGTATCGCGTTGCCGAGTCATGAATACAATTTGTTTGGGTTATTAAGAAAGCCGGCTGATTGTACATTAGAAAGGGAAGAAGAAAGGCCGGTATTATGTTGATGGAATAGCTGTAGAATGACAGCATGACCGTTGGTTACCTCATAGAGTAAAAGCCATTGTTTTTGCCTTTTAAAAGCAGTACAATCAAGACTCAACAACCATGAAAACGTTGCTTTACGGTAGCCTACTGCTACTAGCCTTGTCGTGTAAAAAGGCTCCAGCTGACATCGTCGATCCTGAGCACGACACCGTGCTGGCCGAATACCCAGACTGGTACACGCTCAAAGCGCCAGTGGACAAAGACATTCAAGGGGTGTGGGGCGATCGAGACAAGACCGTACTCATCACCACGGGCTTCGCCGTATTCCGATCGACCGATCAAGGTCGGCACTGGCAAGAAGTACTGCCCCAACAGTCCATTGGCATATTTGGTATCGTTCAGAATCAGGATACCTTGTTTACCATGAGTGGCCTAAACAATCAATCCGCCGGGGATACCTATCAGCAAGTATTGGTTCATGCCAATCAGTACAGTCTGGACGATGGCGTAACTTGGCAGCCCTATACAAGACGAAATCCACTCCTGAGAGATACGCCTGTTTATGGAGCTGTTGATAAACGTTTACTGATTAATCCTGTTATTACCTCAACGGGCGCTCAATACAGGATTAATCGCGTCTTCTTAGATGGTCCTTCAGCTACGAGTGGTCAATTTGAAACGCCTGGCGTGGTTACCTCGGATGGGCGACGGGTTGACCTACCTCAACTTCATCAACTCAACAGTCTCTTCTTAGATAGTCAGCAACGACTTTACGTAGCGGGTACTGACGCGGTTTGCGGACGAGGCAAAACGGGTGAGCCTTTCTCCTTTTGCAACAGTAAACAGGGTCGGGGCGTGGTCTATATTTCCAAGCATCCATTGCCATAGCTTATTATAATGCCAGTGGCTGTTGCAAAAGTAATCGGATGATTCAGTAAGCCGAATATCAACCAATATTTGACTCGTTTGAGATGGGAAACCAATGCCAAAAGGCGCGCAAGTATGCCTGTACCGACTTTTACAACAGCCACACCGATTATGTTACGAAACTTTAAACAGAAAGTGATTGATCACTCGATGAGTCAGTCGGCTTCTTAAACAAGTTTAACTTAGGGGACTTTACTGATTACGTACATAATCAACTTGATAATCAGATGGTAATTTAGCCACGACCACAAAATTACCACGGCCATCAATTGGAGAGGAATGACTATAGTACTCCTCACTAACCGTATAAGTTATCTTCTTAGCTGTATCATCTCGCTTTACATCATAAATGTATCGGCTGTTACTCCCTTTGTTTACAGTGGTCAAACCCAGAATCTCATACTGAGCGAAATCAAGACTGTCTAAACGGTTTTGGCAACAGTGAGCGAATACCTGTTTGTACTGATTTGCCGTAGAAATTCGGATTCCATCACGGCTTAGGTCCTCTCCCTGTTTCTGATCATAAGCGGAATAACTTCTATCCAGAGTACGAAGAACTAATCCCGTCGTTTGATCAGTCCCTTGCTGGCAGTCAGGTTCTTGACAGGCCCATAAGCTAATGAGTGAAAGTAGATATAGTTTTTTCATAGCTATGTTGACTCTTTTGAATGCAAAAAGGTTGCAACATTCTAAACTATTATATAAGGGCAATTATGTGAAGTTAGGATATCCTATCCTCTATATAACGTTTCTTGAACTGTGGCTTGAGGTTGGCCTACGTAGTATTCAAGAAACCAACCAATACTTTTTTTAGATAAATCGTAACTACTATGTAATGCTTCGATGAACGAATTTATCTCCTCATTGACTCCTGTCGTGACGTATAAGCAAATAGACGTTTCAGGCTCCCCTATTAATGATGTGCTTGATTAGCTCACGCATTTCTTTACTTTCAGCAACATAGTGGCTTTCTATCCCTCTACATGGACGTGATTTGTTAGCATGTGTAAGAGGGTAAAGGCGCGCAAAATCTGTTGTGTAAGTGATTTATTTACGTTAAACCAATGGTCAGTTTTAGCTTATCAGCCATGTCATTATTAAGCCAGCTGCTACCGCCACACTGGTTGTCAGCCAGCCTAAAGCCCTTGATCGAATCCAACCACTTAATCCTAAGCTAACTACCGGGCTGGTTTCATCGCCCCATTTTCGGGCTGCTGCCTGAGCTACGTCATACAGATAACCCGTGATTGTAAATAAATAGAATTCTACGTGATGGTCGGTCAGCCCTTCGGATGACATCATCGCGTTTATCTACTCCAGGGGAATTTCAGGCTCCATCATGAGGGGGCTAGTTTGTCTGAATAGCTATTCCGGCCGTAATTCTACGCGGTGAAGTCATCAAACCCTTATGGTTACTTTTTTCAACGGTACAGACCGGCTCAACCTGCTACCTCTACCCGCTACCACCGACTTTCCCCTTGTAATTACCGACTGGGTTAATAACTTCACCGGCAGTTCCTCTTAAAAGTCGGTTTCTATGATCAATGAAAGTAAATTTTATGTAGTTGCGGTCGGATTATCGGCCGGGGGTTTTGAGCCTCTATGGGACTTCTTTTCCGAGATACCCGGTGACTGTGGCGCTGCTTTTATTGTCATTCAACATTTGAATCGAGACCATCAAAGCATTGCCGATAGACTCTTAGCTAAACACACCAGCATGGCGGTCGAATGGGCAACCAATCAACAACTGGTGAAACCTAATTGTATCTATATGCTGCCAATCAATAAAACGATGACCATCGAAGACGGCTATCTTTACTTACAGGACAGACGGCGAGAGGATAAATCGAATTGGGCGGTTGATATATTCTTCCGTTCCCTGGCTAAAGGAGAAAAAGCCGCAGCCATTGGCATTGTCTTATCAGGGGCGGGTTCAGATGGAACCTTAGGGGCCATTGGTATTTACGACGAAGGGGGCACGGTGATGGTGCAAGACCCCCAAACGGCTACTTTTACGAGTATGCCCGACTCGGCTATTTTAAAAGATCACCCCCAGGAGATTTTAGCGCCTAAACGCCTGGCGCATGCCCTACTGGAGTTTATGGCCGCTCATAGCTTGCCCGCCTAGACTCGTGGCCATCGGACACCAAAAAATCGATCTGGCTTCCGCCTATCCAAAGAGGAGTAGTCTTTGGGCTGAGTGTCGATCAATCTTACAACGATAGTAGGTTGAAGAGAATCCTGTCTGTATTGAACTACTAACGTTCATTCATGGCCATGAGAACTACGTCGCTATTTGTCGCCTTGGTTAGTATCGTTTTATCGAGTTGCTCCCCCAAAGAACCCTTGCCGGAGGTCTGGTCACAGAGCTGTGTGCAACTGGCGCCGTATCAGGGTATATATAGGCTAACCGGTATGTGCTGTTCGACCCTGGATGTACCAAGGATTGACGTCCAAAGTGATCTTACGTTTTCCACGGTGGGCAATTTATATACTAACCGTTTCGCTGATACGGCGGGAAGACCAATCCTGGTTACGGGTAATCTATCACCGGATAGAAGTACGTTAACGATCCATTATTTAACCCAATCCTATACGCTTAAACCGGGGTATGCTACAGCCTCCTGCTATTGCGTCTGTCAGTATTGACACTCACTAAGTAAAATTGCGAGGGATTCTTGGGTTACCTCTTTAACAGGATCGTATATCCCTCAAGCAATCAAGGGCGAAACACCTTTTTTTGTATTCTTCTTGAGCACATCTATGCTAATAGACCTACATAGTATTTATTGCCATCCGTTTACCCCAAGATAATTTGTTGAATTGTGTAAGTGATAAGGTTTGTTTGCAAAGAAAGATAAGGCCCTGACTGATAAATTATATAATGCTGTAAATTCGAATGTATTTTAATTCTTTTTGATCACTATCTGTACCTCAGCCAACAATGAACTAATGTATATTGTTGATAATCAGATATGTAATATCATTTCAACTTCTTGTTACTCTCAATTGTACACTAAAAGCAGGCATGTTTATCGTCCAGATTTCTTCACTTGGCCCCAACGGTATGGCTCTGTTTCCGTTCATTTTGGTACGGCAACCCAATCCAGGTCCTACCTTACTTAACCACGAGCGGATTCATCTGAGGCAACAACTTGAATTGGGCATTTTGCTGTTTTATCTCTGGTATGTCATTGAATACGGCATTCGACGGGTTCAATACCGCAACCATTATTTGGCTTACCGAAATATCTCGTTTGAACGCGAAGCCTTCGCCAATGATCAGAACCTAACCTATTTAAAAAACCGATCTTTCTGGCAATTCTGGCGATACGTAACGAGTGAAAAATGAAGCGTATAGAATGAAGAATATATGCGCTCCGTAATATATTCTTCATTTTTCACTCTAAACTTTTCACTGATTTATCGCCTAACGCACTCACCATCATCACCACCGACGACAGCACCACGACTAATATGGGGATGCCCTCCCGAAAGCCAAGTAAGCGCAAATCTTCGGGAATATTCAGATAAAGCAGGATGGTAATCAGGCCCCGCGGAGCAATCCAGAGTAACGATCCCGGAATGCCCCGATACGTCAGCCGCAGCGTTACCCATCGCCAGCCGATAATAACGATGATAAACAAAATACTCACAATCAGGGCATCTGTATCCAGTAGCGTGCGGGGAACGGCCGCATAGCCAAGAATCAGGAAAAAGAACGTACGCACGACAAAGGCACCTTCGGCCGTCAGGTTTTTCAGTTGATCCAACTCCTTTTCGAATAAATCGTTTTTCAGAATCCGACTTAACCGACCTCGAATAACGAGTTCCGTGTTGTTCAGAAACAGCCCAAAGATCAGAATCAACAGCAGTGAGGACAAGTGATTTATTTCGGCAAGGGCATATACCAGGAATAAAACCGAAATAATAGGCAGAAATTTGATGCGATGGTTAATACGTCCAATCAAATACAAGAGCAAGAAACAGCAGGCCAGCGAAATAATAGCCATAGCGAGCGTATCGCGGGTGAACGACCAAATCGCACCTAGTATAGAATTTCTACTCAGTAACAGGAAGTTATAGGCCATAACGCCTAAAATGCTGGCAAATGCCGACTCATATACGGCAAATTCCTGTTGCCCTGACGATAGATTCAATATACCTGGAATGGTTACCGCGCTGCTAACAATTGAGAAAGGCAAGGCCGCAATCAGGCAATGATAGAACGAGTCATTCAGCAGGAAATACAGCATGCCGGCCATAATCAGGGTTCCCCCAATGATAGACAGCAAAGACGCTACCAGCGTCCGCCGAAGAACACTCAGGTGATCGACCTGGAGTTCCAAATCCAGGCCACCTTCCAGCACAATCAGAATCAGCCCCAACGTACCAAGCGTGGGCAGAATGGAATTGACATAAGGTACCTGGACATTGAAGTACTCGGTTGCCTGCCTTGTTAGTATACCCAGTATCAACAGCAGCAAAACGGAAGGCGTTTTAAATCGGCTGCTGAACAGGTCGAAGGCATAGGAAATCAACACCGACAAGCTCAGAACTATGATCAGAATTGATGAATCCATGCGGGTAAGTCGTCAGTCGGTAGGCGCTGGTCATCAGTAGCTGTTTTCTATTGACTGATGATCAGCGCCTAATGACTTATTTTCTGGCGTAATAAAGTAGATCGACCGACGTAGCACTCGCGCGTTCACTGATCGTAAAAAATCCTTTGCTGTCTTTGTCGAAACAAATGGCTTCGCCCTGTGGCTCCAGGCGGGTAACCAATTGACGGCTGGTTCCCCGCTGAAGCGCATCGGCTACGGACTGACCGGCGCTACGTTTCCAATAAAATACCTGCGTGTAGGTACGTACCAGAATTTCGCTGCCGTCGGGCGAGATGGCAGCTCCCGTTACGTAGTTGGGCAGTCCGCCCCCCCCAAAAGAGGGTAATTCACCAAAGGCTTCAGCAACGGTAACTTCATTGATATTTTGGGGGTAGGCTAGCCGGTACAGATGCACCTTTGCTTCCCGTTTCGAGATAATGTAGATGTCTTTCGTCTGGGGTTCAACAAACATAGCTTCGGCATCACGGGGCCCATCGGGGTAGCGAAAATTGATACGTTCAACCTGCGTAATGGGCGTTTGCAGATTAGCGGGTTCGGGTAGTCGATAAATCTGGCAAAGGGGATAATCGGCATTGTTATCGCCAATCTCGCCAATGTAAATATAATTGATACCATCCTGCGGACCCGGCCCGATGGCTAACTCCTCCCAATCACGGTTGGTGACGCTAGGCACACTGATTTTGCCCTTTACTTTGCCATCATAGCCCAAAAGTGCCAGCTCAGCTGGACTACCGCTGTCCTGTTCGATCCATACATTGCCTGGTTGACTACGGCTGTCGGCCATTCCCGATGCTTCGTCAATGCTCCCCGGCGCTACGGAGGCAGCAGTTGGGGTTGACGAGAATTGAGCATCGCCACCGGCAAGTTCCAGTTTGCAAGAGGCCGTAACCAGCAAACCAAGTAGTATAATAACTAGTCGCATGAGCGCGTTCAGGGTTGATTCTGTGTCAAAGTAACGAAACAGCTTCCGAAATAGTAAACTAACCAGCAATAAAGCATTCATCTACTTAGCGAACGCAGTAAGCCTGGCCAACTCATACACAGTGCGCGCTTAGCTGGTACGAGCATCATTGTGTGAAAGATAATTTCACACTCTTGGGACAGGGCAGCCCGACTAAAACACAAATAATTGAATTTACTACGTAGGTTATAGCTTATAAATCAAGCATTTCGTAGATTGCTCTCCCGAAAACTACCTCCTTATCTCCTTATAAATCAATCTATATATGAAGAATTTTACCTCTGTCATACATCTGCTTTTATAGCCAGCAGGCAGCTATCTTTTTCTTTCCATTTACTCCAGCCAATAAGAACTCTCTTCTTTTTTCATTGGTGCAACCCGTTCAGTTGCCTCTATGGCTTCTTTCTGTTAGGCTGGAAATAAAGCTGTGAGATTTTTATCGGTACTCCGCGCTGGCAAGCGAAGCTCAATAGAATGACCTGGCACATTTAGAATTGTGCCAACCTGTTTAATTATTTATCTCTTTTAACCAATTCCTTATCCTTTAACCATCTCAATCTCATGAAGTCGCTCAGAACAGTCCGCTTCTGGTATCCCGTATGCATCGCGTTGTTTATGTCTTTCGCCTTGGGGAGTTGTATGAATATCCTGCAGGAAGATCATCCCGCCACCAGCTATTTAGTAAGCAGTACAAAAGTGGGTAATGATATTCCGCTACAACAATTACAAGCGATCGTAAGCCAGACAAACCCGACTTATCTAGGCCTGCTAAAGTATGGGATAACGGCCTACAAGCTGGTCTATAGAACGAAAAACTGGGATGGGACAACCATCAATGCGTCGGGCTTGCTGATCGTACCCGCCACTACAAATTCAGTCCCCGTGATCGGTCAGCAACACGGCACCATCTTTACGGACGCCGAAGCCCCCTCCTATTTTGGGCCCGCCAGCGAAGCCTTCCAGTTCTCGTCCATCTTTGCGTCTAATGGCTATATCCTGGCCTGCCCGGATTACATTGGCTTCGGAGAATCCAAAAACGTGATTCATACCTATGAGCACCGGGCTAGCCAGGCCCAGACCAGTCTCGACATGCTACGGGCGGCCCGGGAATATATTAAAGCAAATTCGGCCATTAAATGGGATTCGCGCTTGTATCTGGCGGGCTATTCGGAAGGCGGTTATGCGACTATGGCTCTCTACAAGAAAATGCAGGAAGAAGTACCCACAGAATTTAACCTGAAGGCGGTATCCACGGGAGCGGGAGCTTATGACAAAACCAATTTCACCAAAGCCGTCGTAGGGCTGCCTTCTGCCGGAAATCCCAATTGGAACCGGGCCTTTCTCTGGGTACTGTTCACGTATAATACAATCTATAGCGACTTACGTCGACCCATGGACTATTATTTTGTGGAGCCCTACCTGACGGATGTCAAGACGAATGGGCTGGCCGCCAACCTGAACGTTAGCATTGATCAGACCTTTACGACTGCGTTCAAACAGGGCGTTTTGCTGGGTACGGATAAAGCGTTTCTGGCTGCATTGGCCGACAATGACATCTATAACTGGAAACCGCTGATTCCCCTTCTGTTAACGCATGGTGATGCAGACCAGCAGGTATACCCCCTGAATACCGCCAGCGCTTTTGCGGCTATGACGGCTCAAGGCTCCCAGGTGGTTATCCCAAATATTGTGCCCGGCAAGACTCACGTTGAAACGATTCCGTATTGGTTGGATGCTACGTATGCGTTGTTTCAAAAGTTTCAATAAGTGTAAGCCTTTCGGAGCTTTGACACGGTTTTCCAGGCAGCTCGGTTAAACCCTGGCAAAGCTCCGAAAGGCCTAAATTGACTAAAATCGATGGGGTCTTGTCAGCACTATCAGCACCTGCTGGTTTTTCTGACAAGACCCCATCGATTACCTATAAAGCAAGGCAACCTCCCGACGGCTTTTCATTACGACACAGGCAAGGCAATATAAAAAGTAGCTCCCTCACCCGGGCGTCCTTCCGCCCATATATAACCCTGGTGATTATCAACTACTTTCTGGACAATGGCCAGCCCAATGCCTGTTCCCTTATACTCGCTACGGGTATGCAGTCGCTGAAACACCTCAAAAATTCGTTCAGCCTGGTGCGGATCAAAACCAATGCCATTGTCAGCGACCTCAATAAGGTGAAACTTCCGGTAGGGGTCAATCGAAGAGCCCATTAGTGTGGCCAGTTCATTTCCCTTAACTCGGCGGGTTGTAATGGCAATAGTAGGCGGATCGTCGGTTTTACTCACCTTCGTAAACTTCAGCGCATTGCTGATCAGGTTTTGGAAAAGTTGACGGAGCTGGGCCGCATCGCCACGTACTGTTGGGAGTAGGTCAACCGATACGATAGCAGCTTTATCACTAATAAGCGTATCGATATCACTCAGCACGTAGTCTACGATTTTATTCAGGTCTACAGAGGTAACGGTTTCCCGATTGTTGGCGATGCGGGAATAAGCCAATACGTCTTTAATCAGCAATTGCATCCGGGCTGCTGCCGACTGCATCCGCCCAATCATATCGGCGCCCCCTTCTCCAAGGATTGGCGAAAACTGGGCCTGGATGATATCGCCAAAGGCCTGAATCTTACGGAGTGGCTCCTGTAGATCGTGACTTGCTACATAAGCAAACTGCTCCAGGTTTTTGTTCGAGCGTTGCAGATCAATAATAGAGTTTTCCAGCTGTTGCTGAAGCTGCTTAAGTGGCGTATAATCTGAGAATGTAACCAGTACTTCGTCGCCCATTTTTGTGGACAGAATGTCGAGCCAGGCATTAATACCTCCTCCATCGTAGTGAAAATCAAACCGTTGTGGCTCACCCGTAGCATAGGTTCTGTAATAGGCATCGAACAACCCATTGGTTCTATAATCCGGAAACCATGTGCTGCCTAATGCGCCAATAACGTCATCCGTTTTCTGCCCAACATAAGACGCCAGTTGCTGGTTAGCAACACGAAACCGAAAATCCACTACGTTGCCCGCCGAATTCCGCACCGGACTAAACAGAAAAATACCCGTCTGACTGGTATCAATAACCGTTTGTAACTCACTTGCCGACGCTTCCAGGCGTTGCTGAAGTTTCTTAAAATCAGTATAGTCGGAGAACGTGATTAGTACATCATCCGCTAATCGAACGCCCGTTATGTTTACCCAACTATCAATCGTGTCGCTATGCAGATGGAAATTAAAATGTTGCGTCCGGCCCGTATCAAAAATGGTGACGTACCGCTGGAACAACCCATTGGTCAGATAAGCAGGAAACCATCGGCTTATCAGTTCACCAATAAGGGCATCTGGCTCCTGACCAACGTAGCTGGCAATCATCTGATTAGCCATTCGAAACCGAAAATCAACAATTTTTCCAACGGCATTCCGGACTGGATGTATGAGAAAAATAGCGACCTGGGCTGAATCAATTACCGTTCGTAACTCAGTTGTCGATTGATCATCGCTGTCTTTTAGTGTTGGAATAGTACGTGCAATACTCAGAATTCCATCGGCTAGCTTGGCCAGGCGGATGTGACACGATGCTTCGTAATTCGAGCTAACATACTCAAATTCGTGCGCCTGGTTGGTTTCCATCACCTGGCACAGTTGCTGAAAATTTTTCTTATTTAGTCCTGGATCGTTCAGACTGTCGGTTAATACTCGCAGGCCAGCTTTTAGTTGATTATTCTCTTCGACGTTGTGTTGTGCTTGTTGGTTTACGTAGGTTATTTCAAAATCAATGATCTGATTCGTTTCGTCACGTAGAGCCCGTACCCATACCGCAGCATCTGATAGGGCCTCGAGCAATTGTTTCACTAGCACATCGGTAGGCTGATCTGACAGCATTGAGACGTAAACGTTAGTAAAAACTAAAAGTAGTTAGGTAAAAAGATTGTAGACTCATGGCTACAATCTTTTACTATATACTTCATCTTCTCCTCAGTTGTTCAGGTTTATTACAACGAATTGCGTGTAAAGTCTCATTGAACCTGGTATATTATTAAAAAACTGAAAACCTGTGATAGTGGAAGACGAGGGCAATTTTCGTGCACCAGCCAAACCGACAACCGCAAAAAAAATACCTCTACTTTGGCGTAAAATGGTGTAAAAAATGAATAGGCACTTGCGTTCTTATTATTCACTCTGTTATATTTGCATCCTCAAAAGCGCTAAAAGCCTCCTTAGCTCAGTTGGTAGAGCACTTCATTCGTAATGAAGGGGTCGTAGGTTCAAGTCCTATAGGAGGCTCTATTTTTGAATCAAGGCTAATCAGTGTTAGAGAATCAAACCTCTATATCTACTGGTTAGCCTTTTTCCTTTTAAAACAATACCGGATGGTAAAGCCAATCCGTCTCCTTTTCCGTCCCCACGTATTATTACTTGGTATTGACAAAACCAAGTATTTCTATGAAAACTATATCCGAACAGGATATAAAATTTCTCTTAAAAGAGGCCAACTCCGACCGACCGACCAACCTTGATTAACCTCGTTTTTCGGTATAATAACACCCGCTTTAAATCATCAACGGGCCTCACTATTGAGCCTTTTCAGTGGGATGCTGACCGGTAACAAGCCTATACCAATCAGAAAAATCGGATTGCCCACGAGCCGTTTGAAACGATTAACGCTCATCTTGACCGCTGGCGATCGGCGGTAAAAAAGTACTGACTAATCTCCAGCTCGCTCAAATCACCTTCACCAACGAGACGATTAAGCAGCATCTGGATATAGAGTTAGGGCGCACTAAAGAGACCAAGCCCGCTGGAGATGCAGCGGTGGATCAGAAATTCTTCATCGCCTATACTGGGCGATTCGTCCAGGAAGCGGAAGTGAACAAACAATTTAACTGGCGCAGTATCCACTATACGGCCAATACACTGGCTGGATACATGAAGCTCAAGTGGGTTCTGAAACACTACCATACTGACACTGGCAACTCTGTTTGTCCTGATCCCCTAAATGTGAGCCAGTGAAAAATAGAGTAAAAAACTTAAATTTCACTGGTAATTGGAAAGGGAATGAAAGCAGGACGATTTAGTGAATCGCAGATCGTGGCGATTCTTAAGCAACAGGACAGCGGCCAAACGGTCGCCCAAATCACGCGGGAACATGGCGTGAGCGAAGCTACTTTTTATAACTGGAAAGCTAAGTACGGCGGCATGCAGGTCTCGGAAGTGAAGCGGCTCAAGGATCTTGAGGAAGAAAATAGGCGCTTGAAGAAGATGTACGCTGAGTTGAGTTTGCAACACGAGATTACGAAGGAAGCTCTCCAAAAAAAGTGGTAGGG
>NZ_FOLQ01000007.1 GCF_900112365.1 Spirosoma endophyticum
CGTGTGTTGAGTAGATAGTTTTACAGGATCGATACCTGGACGAAGATAGTAAGCACAAGGGCCGGTAAGGCTCAGGGTCTCTCTCTGTAGGAAAAAAGACAAAAGGCTTTTTGGTCCGCCCCCGGGTAGCTGGGTTGGCAGGATCAAGCAAGAGTCCATTAGGTTGGTGCTGGTAAGGCGGGTGGTCACCTCTTCCATTTCGCACAGAGCCGTTAAGCCCCGTACTGCCGATGGTACTGCTGTCACAAGCGGGAGAGTAGGAAGGTGCCACCTAGGGAAATAAGTCAAAACGCCGTGTTCTAGCTAGAACACGGCGTTTTGCGTTTTAGATACCCTTATAGATTAGTGGCAAGGTATTGCAAGAAACTCAATAGTTTCTTGTTTTGAAGCAGTTAATTCGAACTATACGAGTTCAAAACTCTGTAGATTGGGTAACGTTATTTTATCAATCAACTGCTCTTCTAATAATTCGGCCCATGCAGTCATATAAGAAACTACGTCTTCACGTACGTTATGTTTTAAATGCCTTTTCTCAAGTGGAAGCCGTACTAATATCTGTCGATCATCAAGTCTTTCAAGGTGCTTTAAGTCCTCGAGTAGCATGCCTGCATTAAGCATTTCATTAATTAAGAGATCTATGGGCATTTGACTCGTTTGACAATAGTCTTCAGCTTGTTCGTTCCAATCACCGTGTCGTTGCATGGCGTACCGATGTATCTGGTCTTTACTAAGTTTGGTTAACTCTTGTGCCAAATTACCGCAATTGCATCCACCCATGTGACCCCACTGATAGGGTGCACCATTTTTTAATTTATGGGCTGTCTGGCGAAGAGCATTAATTAATTCAGGAGTTGGGCGGGCCATGGTGATCAGAATTTATATGTGTGATCCTCTTATTGCCGGAACACTACGTTTCGCCGTTTTGTTCGCCACAAAAAAGCCTGTCATGTGACAGGCTTTTTATTATCGTACCAATTCCATTAAATCTTTATCATTAACTTGTTTCCGAATGTCAGCCATATCAAGGAAACGTGTGTAAATACCGTCAAGCGTTGGCTTGTCATAGCGGAAGCCTAATAATTCAAGTCGATGTTTTAAGGCATGTCGGCCGCTACGAGCTGTTAGTACGATGGATGATTCAGGTACTCCGACATCATGCGGGTTCATGATCTCATAATTTTCGGAATGCTTCAGAAAGCCATCCTGGTGAATGCCTGATGAGTGCGCGAACGCATTTCGGCCTACAATTGCTTTATTCGCCTGGACGGGCATTCGCATCATCTGCGAGACTAAGTTACTAACCGGGAATAGACGGGTGGAATCGATATTCGTATGTAAGCCCAATTCCTTTTTCACCTTTATTGCCATGACAACCTCTTCAAGCGACGTATTACCAGCCCGCTCTCCAATGCCATTCATGGTTACTTCAACTTGCCGTGCCCCATTCATAACACCAGCTAGCGTATTGGCTGTTGCTAAGCCAAGATCGTTATGACAGTGAATAGAAATCGTCGCTTTATGAACGTTTGATACGTGTTCGTAGATGTAGGCTATCTTTCGGCCATATTCATCAGGTAAGCAATAACCCGTTGTATCTGGAACATTTACAACTGTAGCGCCAGCGCTGATAACAGCCTCCGTAAGTTGTGACAAAAATACTAGGTCAGCGCGGCCAGCATCTTCCGCGTAAAATTCGACGTCTTCAACGTATGTTTTAGCATGTTTAACGGCCGCAACAGCTTGTTCAAGAATCTTCTCCCGAGTGCTATTGAATTTATTCCGAATATGAATATCTGATGAGCCAATGCCGGTGTGAATTCGACCTCTTTTAGCCCATTTAAGCGCTTCACCCGCTGCATCAATATCACCTTTGACAGCTCTACTAAGGGCACATATCGTTGGTTCTGTTACGGCTTTGGATATTTCTACTACTGATCGAAAATCACCTGGACTAGAGATAGGAAAACCTGCTTCGATAATATCTACGCCCATCCGCTCTAGTTCTTTTGCTACTACAATTTTTTCTTCTGTAGTTAGCTGGCAACCTGGTACTTGTTCGCCGTCGCGCAGGGTGGTGTCGAAAATATAAACTCGTTGGCTCATGATCCGGTAATGATTGAAATAGTAATAGTATATTTAATATATAAAAAAGCCCTTTCCAAGTGGAGAAAGGGCTTTTTTATATTGCATGTCCTTCTCCGTTCTTAAAAAACGCTTAGCTTTTGCAGTCGATACGTAAGGAGATTAAGCATAAATAGTGTTTGCGAAATTTCGCTGAACGCGTAAATACGCTGCAAAAGTAGACGTTTTTACGAATTCTGCAAATCAATTATCAATATTTAATTAATAAAGTCAGCTTGCAAATCAAGGGATTAACTGCTGCAAAATTTGATGTCCCATTGCCCCCGTGCCTAAAATTTTATCTGGCGAGGTGCTACTATTTGCAATGTCGCCAGTACGAAACCCTGCTTTCAAGACGGCATCAACAGCATCAATTATGGCTTGGGCTTCTGCTTTAAGTCCAAATGAAATATCTAGTAATAGGGCTACTGATAGAACTGATGCCAATGGATTGGCTACGCCTTTGCCCGTAATGTCATGTGCTGAGCCATGAATAGGTTCATAGACGCCTGTGCTGTCGCCAACCGAAGCTGAGGCCAACATGCCCATCGATCCAGCAATCTGACTAGCTTCATCCGTTAAAATATCGCCAAAAAGATTACCCGTAACCACGACGTCGAAACGCTTTGGGTCTTTGATTAGTAACATCGCGGTCGCATCAACAAACTGGTGTTCAACCGTCACATCCGGGTATTCAGGAGCGAGTGCCTGTACTACCTCTCTCCACAAACGGCTGCTTTCCAATACATTGGCTTTATCAACCGAACACAGCTTTTTGCTACGTGTGCGAGCCGCTTCAAATGCCTTTCTAACAATACGTTCAACTTCGTATTTGCTATAAATCATGGTGTCGTAAGCAGTATTACCTTCGTCGAGCCGTTCGCGCTTGCCGAAGTAAACATCACCGGTCAACTCACGAAAGAATAGAATATCGGCTCCACGCAGAATTTCCGGCTTAATGCTCGATGCGTCCAACAGCTCGTCAAAGAGTTTGATAGGGCGTAGGTTAGCATACAGGCCTAATTCTTTGCGCATTTTTAACAATCCTTGCTCGGGCCGTACTTTTGCCGATGGATCATTGTCGTACTTGGGGTGACCGACCGCGCCAAAAAGAACAGCATCGGCATTTTTCATTTTGGCTAAGGTTTCATCAGGTAGTGGGGAGCCAGTAGCCTCGATTGCAACGTGACCAATGAGCGCTTCGTCGTAGGTGAACTCGTGTCCGAACTTATGGGCAATTGCCTCCAGAACCTGCTTACCAACTGTCGTTACTTCAGCTCCGATGCCATCACCAGGAACCACAAGAATGTGTTTTTTCATTTTGAAGGGAAAAAGACCGAAACCATGTTGCTTTTCTACGAGAATTGCACTTGTTCGTTCTTTAGGGTATTTGAACTAATTGGAAAAAATAAAACCAGGTTTAGGGTAATAAGACTCTTATTTTGGTCGAACGGCTTCAGCAATCACGTTCTTGCCAATAACTTGGCCAATAGTTAATTTATCGAATAACCGGCTTACCGGGAAAATTACCCGATCATAAAGGATTACCGACTCTTTCGTGATGCGACCGTCTTTGCCAAGCCATTTGTAAATCAGTGAGATAAAATAGCCAGCAAAGTCATAGTATTTTACGCTCGTAACGTGCAGGCCGGCATCTTCTAAAATCTGGCGAACCAATTTCTTATCGTAGCGCCGGTAATGACCGACGTGTTCGTCCATATTACTGAAAATCTCCTGCCGGGCGGGGACGAACACCTTAATGCGTCCGCCAGGTTTGAGCTTAGTATATAATTCTTTTACAATCTCACCGTGGTGCTCTATGTGCTCCAATACGTTAATTGTATAGATCAAATCATATTTTTTCGTGAGCTGGCTGATGTCCGTATAAATGGGTTGTTTGATCAACGGCAAAAGCTCTGGATCGATCTCAGCTGCATCGACGCTGCCCAGCGGAAACCGATTGGCATACTCTCCATTACCAGCACCAAAATCTAATACAGCCTCACCAGGACGAATATCGCGGGCGACCCAATTATACAGACCGCTGTTATAATTGATAGCGTGGCTCATCATAGCCAGATTGTCTGACCCGTTATATTCTACTTTTTCTGCTGTTTGTTTTGCCTGACTCATATAGGACGATTTAAACGTTGATACGTTATATAGTCTATTTTATAAAGCACGAAGTTATTAAATGAATCGCTATAAATGCCAAAATTGGCTTTTTCCGTGAGTCAGAGCCACAAGGATGTGCTTACCTATCGTGTTTAATCCAGCGCGTTCAGCATTTTTTGGGTCGCCTTGATCGCCGACACCGTTTGATCGGAGTCAAGACCACGGGTCTTAAATTCACGATTGTTATACGTCCAGGTAATAATTGTTTCGCAAAGAGCATCGGTTCGGCCTCCCGTCGGAATCCGTACCGCGTAATCGGTAAGCACCGGTAGGCTGAGTTTCTTTTTGCTATAAACCTTTTTCAGCGCGTTCATGAACGCGTCATATTGCCCGTCGCCCTGTGCGTTTTCTTCGAAGAACTCCGCGTCAATCCGCACCCGTAATGTAGCCGATGGCTTGAGGTCTTTTGAGTGTGTCAATACGTAGTTGAGAACTTCTACCCGCGAAGCTACGGCATTAGTATTCAGTATATCGGAAATAATGTAGGGTAAATCTTCGCGTGTGACAGCCTCTTTCTGATCGCCCAACTCGATAACCCGTTGGGTAACCTTTTTCAGGTCGCCTTCCGACAATAAGATGCCTAATTCACGAAGATTATTTTCGATATTCGCTTTCCCCGACATTTTGCCGAGCGCGTAGCTACGTTTGCGGCCAAAGCGTTCGGGTAACAGCGTATTGAAATACAGGTTGTTCTTCTTGTCGCCGTCGGCATGAATACCCGCTGTTTGGGTGAATACATTATCGCCAACGACGGGCTTGTTGTCGGGAATCCGAAGCCCCGAAAATGTCTCAACAATTTTGCTAACCTGATACAGCGATTTTTCGACTACGCCCATTTTTACGTCCGGCATAAAATCACGTAGCACCGCGATAGCACTGGCCATTGGTGCATTACCCGCTCGTTCGCCCAAGCCATTGACCGTAAGATGGATACCATGCGCGCCCGCTCGTATGGCTTCCATTACGTTAGCAATACTGAGGTCGTAGTCGTTGTGGGCGTGGAAATCGAAGTGCAGGTTGGGATAACGACTTACCAGCGGACTGATAAATGTGTAGGTCTCGCTAGGTGTAAGCACGCCCAACGTATCAGGCAATAGTACCCGACGTATTGGTTGTGTCTGGAGGAAATCCAGGTACTGAAGCACGTAATCTGGCGAGTTACGCATGCCATTGCTCCAATCTTCCAGGTAAACATTCACTTGTAAATCAAGCTTTTGCGCATCATAAATTAGCTGCTGGATATCGGTAAAATGTTCCTCTGGCGTTTTCTTAAGCTGGTGAGTCAGGTGGTTGAGCGAACCTTTTGTCAGCAGGTTCATCACCTTCGCGCCCGACATTTGCATCCAGTTGAGGGAAGCTTGGCCGTCAACGAATGTCAAGACCTCAATTTTGTCGAGTAATCCGACTTTAGCAGCCCAACTGGTAATCTGCTGTACGGCTTCCAACTCACCTGCCGATACGCGGGCCGAAGCGACTTCAACCCGATCCACTTTGACCTCGGTAAGCAGTAATTGCGCCAGAGCCAGTTTCTCGGACGCTGAAAACGACACCCCGCTGGTTTGTTCACCATCGCGGAGTGTCGTATCCATAATTTCAATGTAGCGACGTTTCATGTTCAAAGAGCGAAAGAGTGAAATCGGACCGCCAAAGCGGGGTGAATGAGCGAAAAAGTATTGACGTCTTGGTCACTCTTTCGCTCATCCACTCGTTCACTCTTTAAAATGGCCGTGTTTCGGCGAAGGCTTCGATTTCAGTTTTCATCGATAGTAGATAGTCGATATCATCGTAGCCATTAATGAGATTATCTTTTTTGTACTCATTGATGGCAAAGGTTTCGCTCTCTCCCGTCGCCAACAACGTAATGGTCTGCGTAGGTAAGTTAACTTCCAGTTCTGTCTTTGGATCGGCTTCGATGGCCGAGAAGATTTTCTCCAGAAATTCAGGACTGACACGTACCGGCAGGATGCCGACGTTGATGGAGTTATTCTGAAAAATATCGGCAAAAAAACTCGACACTACACAGCGGAAGCCATAGTCATAAATGGCCCAGGCTGCGTGCTCGCGGCTCGATCCGCTGCCAAAATTTTTGCCGCCAACGAGGATCTTTCCAGAGTAAGTTGGATCGTTCAGCACGAAATCAGCCTTGGGTGTATTGTCGTTATTGTACCGCCAGTCGCGGAAAAGGTTATCACCAAACCCTTTGCGTTCAGTGGCTTTCAGGAAACGGGCGGGTATAATTTGGTCAGTGTCTACGTTCTCATTCGGCATGGGAACGGCAGTACTACGTAATACGGTGAATTTGTCGTAAGCCATCTTTTTAATGAATGATATAAAATGAATAATGGGTGTGTCATGAACGATATGCCTATGAGCTTAAACCAGGCGGCATTATTCACTATCCATTAAAACGCGCGGGTCGCTAACAACGCCAGTCACAGCGGCTGCGGCTGCTACCAGCGGACTGGCCAGCAGTGTGCGTGCACCCGGCCCCTGGCGACCTTCGAAGTTACGGTTGGAGGTAGAAACGGCGTATTTACCCGCTGGAACTTTATCTTCATTCATGGCGAGGCAAGCTGAACAACCGGGCTGACGCAATTCGAAACCGGCTTGGGTCAGGATGTCCAGAATGCCTTCATCTTTGATCTGCTTTTCAACGATGTGCGATCCTGGTACTAACCAAGCTGTTATGTTATCGGCTTTCTGACGGCCTTTCACAATGGATGCAAACGCACGGAAGTCTTCGATACGTCCATTGGTGCAACTGCCCAGGAACACAAAATCGACCGGCTTGCCAATCATGGTTTCGTTTTCGGCGAAGCCCATATACTGTAGCGATTTCTTATAGCTCGCTGAACCATCTTTCACGGCATCGGCCATTGGAATCTGGTGTGTTACACCCGTTCCTAAGCCCGGATTCGTGCCATACGTAATCTGGGGTTCAATATCAGCTGCGTCGAAGGTTAGATCAAGATCAAACGTAGCACCTTCATCGGTTTTGAGCGTTTGCCAGTACGGAACCAGTTTATCCCATTGTTCGCCTTTGGGGGACAGTTCGCGGCCTTTCAGGTAGTCGAGCGTGGTCTGGTCGGGAGCAATCATGCCGCCCCGTGCCCCCATTTCAATGGTCATGTTGCAAACCGTCATCCGGCCTTCCATGCTCATGTTCTCGAATACCTCACCGGCATACTCCACAAAATAACCCGTGGCTCCGCTGGCCGACGTCTGCGAGATGATATACAGAATCACGTCTTTGGGCAGCACAGCTTTACCAACTATACCGTTAACGGTTATCCGCATTTTCTTCGGTTTTGGCTGCATGATGCATTGCGTTGCCAGCACCATTTCAACTTCCGACGTACCAATACCGAAGGCGATAGCCCCAAACGCACCGTGCGTTGAGGTGTGCGAGTCGCCACAAACGATGGTCATGCCTGGTAGCGTGATGCCGTTTTCGGGACCTACTACGTGTACGATACCATTTTTCACGTGGCCCAGGCCCCAGTGCGAGATGCCGTAATGATTGGCGTTACGTTCCAGTGCCGCCAACTGATTGGCCGACATCGGATCAGCTACTGGTAAGTGTTGGTTGAGTGTTGGCGTATTGTGGTCGGCAGTCGCGAATGTACGTCCGGAAAACAACACCGGTGCGCCCCGGCCTTCAAGGCCCAGAAACGCCACCGGGCTGGTTACTTCGTGGATAAAATGCCGGTCGATAAATAATACATCGGGACCGTCTTTAACCTGCCGGATGACGTGTGCATCCCATACTTTATCGAACAGGGTTTGTGGGGTACTCATAGCGGTTGGTATAACTTTTCTATTGTGTTTTCCCTGCTGTCGCTGTTGCAGAGAAATAAGGTTACAAAATTGACAAATCTTACGAAAATATGGATCTCGCCATTCGTCCAGTAAATAGC
Organism: Spirosoma endophyticum; assembly: GCF_900112365.1. Classification (GTDB taxonomy): domain Bacteria; phylum Bacteroidota; class Bacteroidia; order Cytophagales; family Spirosomataceae; genus Spirosoma; species Spirosoma endophyticum. The sequence continues at coordinate 8,214 of NZ_FOLQ01000007.1, forward strand.
GATTTTAGCTCAGCTTACTCGTTTGGGTGTAAAACCGTATTGATGCTTATAGGCTTTAATGAAGTGGGACACACTTTCATAACTAATCTCCATACTTACTTCCGATACGTTCTTATCAGTGTTTCGAAGTAGAAAATGAGCATGTTCGAGCCGTTTACTACGTATCCAATGCCCGGGTGAGGTGTGGAAATGATCTTCAAAATCACGTTTGAATGCCGACAGGCTACGTCCTGATAACCTTGCCAACTCATTCATCGACAGTGGCTTAAGTAAATAAGTGCTCATTAGGTAGTCAAGGTCGGTTTTCTGGCCTTGATAAATGTGCCACAGAATAGCGCGTAGTTGCTCTAACGTATCGAGTTCAAGCAGATGTAGTAATAACTCCTGAAATTTTAATCGCAATATCTCATTCAGAAAGGGAGTTTTAGACCCGAAATAAGGCAATAGCGAGTCGATAAACGTAGTAAATGTAGGTGACGACGAGAAAGACAGAATGAGATCAGTCGGTAACGAGGTCGAGGTTGTCTGAAACACGGATAGATGCTGACTGACGAATTCTTTCAGCAATTTCTCATTCACGAAAAACACCAGACTCCGATAACTAGTATCGATGGATTCGTTCATGGAGTAGCAACCTCGCTGGAAGAAAAGAATATCTCCTTTGCGTACATGCAATTCCTGTGTAGGTGAACTAAATTTTTTTTCGCCCTCCAGTACCACGATAACGGCATGTTCCTCAAAAAATACCTCGTTCCGTTCGGGATATACGTCGCTGCGGTAGGCGACAAACGTCATTTCTGAAGCATCGGGACGTCGAATGCTCAACGACTGAAATTGGCTGGGTTGGATGGAGGAGGGGACGCGGAGCATGGCTGTTTAGATAAATTGCCTTGCTGATCAGCCAGCTGAAATCACTATAGCGCCAGTTGGGAGATCATATTTAAGAACATGATTCATCTTTGGCAGGAGTGGTTTCAGAAAAGGCATAGCGTTACTATACACATTCAGTACTAGCACAGCTATCGGATATTTTGCAAAATTTTGTTGATACTTCAGATTCTTGTCGAACGTAATAAGTACCTCAAAACCTTCGGCTAACATCAATGCCAACAACTCGCCGTTCTTTTTACTCTGCCAGCCCATATCACGGACAGTATAAATTTCATGATCAGGAAAATGCTGTTTCAACGCTTTAGGTAAGTTTTCGTCAATCAGCAATTTCATAGATCAAGGGCAATAACTTTTCCGAATTGAGTGCTTTACTCGCCATTTCAAGTACTTTGATAGCTTGCTCCCGTGCGACGGATGGAAAATCTTTTAAAAAATCATCCAATGAAATTCCTACTTCTAAATGCATAAACAGTGATTCAATAGGAACCCGAGTTCCCGAAAAAACAGGAGTACCAAATTGAATTTCTGGATCAATTGTGATAGGATTTGCCATAACTATTTTCTTTTTACACCAAAAACTGAAAGATATCAGGTTGGTCGTTCAGGTACTCAAACACGATATTCTGTGCGTTCATTCGCTGGATGAGCGGCTCGAAGTCTTCTCGATGTTTTAATTCAATGCCCACTACGGCCGGACCGGTTTCCCGGTTCGTTTTCTTCGCGTATTCGAAACGACTGATGTCATCATCCGGGCCTAATACGTTCAGGAAATCACGGAAAGCACCCGCCCGTTGCGGAAACCGGATGATGAAATAGTGTTTTAGCCCTTCGTATAACAGCGATCGTTCCTTGATTTCTTCAGTCCGGGTAATGTCGTTGTTGCCGCCACTCACTAGGCACACTACGTTCTTGCCTTTAATCTCATCCTTGATCATGTCCAGTGCGGCAATAGTCAGGGCACCCGCTGGTTCAGCCACAATGGCGTCTTCGTCGTACAGTTTCAGGATAGTCGTACAAACTTTACCCTCGGGAACCAGCAGAACGCGGTCGAGGTTTTGGCGACAAATTTCAAACGTAGTATCACCCGGTCGTTTGACGGCAGCTCCGTCAACAAATTTATCAATCTTGTCAAGCGCTATAACATGACCTTCGTCGATGGAAATCTTCATGGATGGAGATCCCAGCGGTTCAACTCCAATCAGTTTGGTTTTAGGACTCAACTGTTTGAATACAATTGAAACACCAGATGCCAGACCGCCCCCACCAATGGCCATTAACAGGTAGTCGATCTTGACGTTTGAGTCTTTGAAAATCTCCAGGCCAACGGTTCCCTGTCCTTCCATGACCTGTAAATCGTCAAACGGATGGACAAATATGCTTTCGTGGGTGTTGACATACTCGATAGCTGCATGAAACGCGTCATCGAACGTATCGCCCGTTAAAATGACGTCTACGAATTCTTTGCCGAACAGCTTTACCTGCTTCACCTTCTGGTTTGGCGTAGTGGTAGGCATAAAAATCGTGCCCCGGACAGCCATTTTCCGGCAGGCATAAGCAACGCCCTGCGCGTGATTTCCGGCACTGGCACACACAACACCTTTAGCGAGTGATTCGGCGGGCAGACTAGCCATTTTATTATAGGCCCCCCGAATTTTATAGGACCGAACAACCTGCAAGTCCTCTCGTTTCAGGTAAATATTGGCCTCATAACGGTCGGACAGGTTAATATTTTCCTGCAATGGCGTATGGGACGCTATCCCCTGAAGTCGCTCAGCGGCCAGGTAAATGTTATCAAGGTCGGGAAAAGTTATTTTCTTATCGTTTTCGACAACTGTGCTCATAGTGTAAAGTTACGAAACAAAAGAATGGGAATACGGCAAGCCTACCGCCCTGTAAACGCAAATTGGGCAGATTATCACAGATTGTGTATCCATGATGACCTGCCCAACGCTACGTTCGTATTCAAGGCTAGCTACGTTCTGGACGTAGTGACCGCACGGCGGCACCTGCCCGCCACATTTCAGAATCGCGCAGTTCGGCTAGTTCTACTTCGAGTTTCTCGCGGTAGTCAGGCTGCGAGTTGCGGGTGATGCTGATTTCGGCTTGTTCCTGCGATTTTACAGAATTATATAACTTCTCAAAAACAGGCTTGGTTGCATCATGGAAAGGCTTCCACCAATCGAGCGCACCCCGTTGAGCAGTAGTCGAACAGTTGGCATACATCCAGTCCATCCCGTTTTCGGCAACCAGCGGCATCAGCGATTGAGTCAATTCTTCAACAGTTTCGTTGAACGCTTCCGAAGGACTGTGGCCATTGGCACGTAGTACTTCGTATTGAGCAGCAAAAATACCCTGAATGGCACCCATCAAGGTACCACGTTCGCCGGTCAGGTCAGACGTTACTTCTTTGTAGAAATCGGTTTCGAATAGATAGCCCGAACCAACACCGATGCCCATGGCAATGGCTTTGTTACGTGCATTGCCACTCGCATCCTGATAAATAGCAAACGACGAGTTCAAGCCTTTGCCTTCTACGAACAAGCGACGTAATGACGTGCCCGAACCTTTAGGCGCTACCAGGAACACGTCAACATCGGAAGGAGGAATAATACCAGTTTTTTCTTTATACGTAACGCCGAAACCGTGCGAGAAATAGAGTGATTTGCCGGGCTTAAGCGCAGCTTTTACGGTTGGCCAGAGTTCAATCTGAGCGGCATCGGAGAGCAGGAAGCAAATGATCGTGCCTTTTTCCAGCGCTTCTTCGATTTCAAATAGTGTTTCGCCTGGAACCCAGCCATCAGCGACGGCTTTATCGTAGGTTTTACCTTTACGTTGTCCAACGATAACATTGAAACCATTGTCGCGCATATTCAGCGACTGACCAGGACCTTGTACACCATAGCCGATAACGGCAATAGTTTCATTGGCCAGCTCTTCGCGGGCTTTTTCCAGCGGAAATTCTTCCCGCGTTACAACTTGTTCCTCAACTCCTCCGAAATTAATCGTTGCCATGTTTAATTGGTTTTGGTACTCGTATTGGGGTTACTAATTGGTTACAGATAATAGGCCCATTCGGACTCGGGCAGGTATTCGACAAGACCTTTTTCAGTTTTGCCCACCGCTACCCGGCCGGATCGAACAAACTCTAAAATCTCATATTGCTTGATATAAGCGAAAAACTCAAAAATGTCGGTGTCGTTGCCGGTTTTTTCGATTACTACGTAGTCTAAGCCCCAGTAAACAACCCAGGCTTTGTATTCCTTATTGATCGTCTCAACATCCAGCGATTTACTGCCTAACGGCGTCGAAATTTTGAACAAGGCAATTTCATTGTACACGATTTCATCGTTGAGATAGCCGAAAACCGCCATCACCTCCACGATTTTACGAATTTGGCGAACGAGCTTTTCAACTTCTTCGCGGGATTCGTGTTTGATAACAATCGTAAATCGGGATACGCCTTTCCGTTCCGTTTCGGATACGGTCAGGCTCTCGATGTTGATCCGTCGGCGTGTGAAAATAATCGTGATGCGGTTCAGCAACCCGATTGTATTTTCGGTAAATATGCAGATAGTGTAGGTAGTCATCTTATTTCAATCTAATCTGCGAAACACTGGTCCCGGCGGGTACCATCGGAAATACGTTTTCTTCTTTCTCAACGATCACTTCGAGCAGATAAGGCCCTTCGTGAGTCAGCATTTTATCCAGCGATTCGGCCAGATTACACCGTTCGTCGCAGGTATGGCCATCCATGCCGAAGCCTCTGGCAATGGTGATAAAATCAGGGTTTTGTAATTCGACAAATGAATACCGACGCTCGTGGAACAACTGCTGCCATTGACGTACCATACCCAGGAAGTTGTTATTCAGGATAATCGCCTTGACGGGCTGTTTATTTTGAACGATGGTGCCCAATTCCTGCAACGTCATCTGAAAACAACCATCGCCGATGATGGCTACAACCTGCCGATCGGGTGCACCAACCTGAGCCCCAAAAGCGGCTGGTAAGGCAAAACCCATCGTACCCATACCGCCCGACGTAACCAAACTGTTGGGTCTGCGGAACTGGTAATAGCGGGAAGCCATCATCTGGTGTTGGCCTACGTCTGTTACCAGAATAGCCTCACCTTTCGTTTTCGTCGATAGCATGTCAATCACTTCCGCCATTCTGATTTTCCCCTCTACGCTGGTCAGCTCAGGAACCGTAATGGTTTCGTTTTCAATGGCGTCGTATTTTCTGAACTCATTCCGCCAGATCGTATGATCATTGGGTTTTACCAGTTGAATTAACGCTTTCAGGGCTTCTTTGGCGTCTCCAACAACTGGCGCATCGGCATGAATGATTTTGTCGATTTCCGACGGGTCGATTTCGATGTGAATGACTTTTGCCTGTTTAATATACTTGCTGGCATCACCCGTTACGCGGTCATCAAAACGCATGCCGATGGCGATAATCACGTCAGCATGATCGGTCATAACATTAGGTCCGTAGTTGCCGTGCATACCCAGCCAGCCAACATAAAGTGGGTGATTGGTTGGAATCGTAGATTGTCCCAATAGTGTAGTTGCGACTGGAATGCCCGTTTTTTCAACGAATTCCCGTAGCTCATCCTCCGCTCTGGCAATCTGAACGCCGTGGCCCACTAATACGTAAGGACGTTTAGCTGAGTTGATTAACTGAGCAGCCGCTTCAACCTGTTCGTGTTTAGGTACCCGACGTGGCCGGTAGCTGATTATGCTCTGACAACGCTCATAAACGAATGGCTTCGTCATCAGTTCCAGTTGCGCACTCTTCGTCATATCAATCAGAACGGGACCTGGGCGGCCCGACTGTGCGATGTAGAACGCCTTTGATAATATCTCTGGAACTTCATTCGCATCGGTGACCTGGTAGTTCCACTTGGTGATAGGCATCGTGACGCCCATTACATCTGCTTCCTGAAAGGCATCGGTACCAAGCAGTTTTTTAGCGACCTGACCAACGATGCAAACCATTGGGGTAGAGTCGATAAGGGCGTCAGCAATTGCCGTAACAAGGTTGGTGGCACCCGGCCCGGACGTAACAAGGCAAACACCCGCCCGGCCCGTCACCCGTGCATAACCTTCAGCTGCGTGGCCTGCGCCTTGCTCATGACGAACCAGAATGTGATTGATATGCTCCTGGTAGTCGTAAAGCGCATCATAAACGGGCATAATAGCTCCACCAGGATAGCCGAAAATGGTGTCCACGCCTTCGGCTATGAGGGCTTTCATCAGGGCGTGTGACCCGTTGATGTAAGTAGGAGCCGGTATTTCCTCTACGGCTTTCGGCATTTCGATGGTGATAGCTTCCATGACGTATGGTCAGTTTAAGGTCGTTTCAGTTTGTTGTTGTCATGATACTACGCGTTTACACTACGTAGTGATATTCATTTAATCTTCATCCGTTACGCATCCTTCACTCGCGGATTTCACATTTCGGATGTATTTGCCTAATACACCTTTGGTGAAAGGCGGAGCCGGTTGCGTCCAGCGACTTTTACGATCGGCCATTTCCTCATCCGATATATGCAAAATTAGTTGACGGGTTTCTGCGTCAATGGTGATGCGGTCGCCATCATGAACGAGAGCAATTGGTCCACCGTCGAAGGCCTCGGGTGTTACGTGGCCTACCACGAAGCCGTGGGTGCCACCCGAAAAACGACCGTCGGTAATTAAGGCAACTTTGTCGCCAAGTCCCGCACCCATAATGGCTGAGGTAGGTTTCAGCATTTCACTCATACCAGGGCCGCCTTTTGGCCCAGCATTACGTATCACGATAACTTGGCCTGGTAGAATTTCGCCTTTCTGAAGCGCGTCGATCACTTCACCTTCGTGCTCGCATACTTTCGCTGTACCGTCGAATTGTAACCCTTCCTTACCCGTAATCTTGGCTACCGAACCGGTAGGGGCGAGGTTACCCCGCATGATTTGAATATGCCCCGTCGCTTTGATTGGCTTGCTCAGGGGGAAGATAATTTTCTGGGTGTCAAAATTTAGATCAGCCGCTTCTTCAAGGTTTTCGGCTACCGTTTTACCCGTAACCGTCATGCACTCCCCATGGATAAATCCGTTCTGATGTAAGTATTTCATCACGGCTGGTACGCCCCCAATAGCGAGCATATCCTCCATGTAATATTTACCGCTTGGCTTCAAATCAGCTAACAATGGAGTCCGGTCGCTGATCGCCTGAATCTCGTCAAGTGTCAACGTAATACCCGCTGCCCGGGCAATAGCCAGATAATGCAGCACCGCATTTGTCGAGCCGCCGAGCGCCATCACAATTGTTAACGCGTTTTCAAGCGATTGCCGGGTGATAATTTCTTTCGGCGTAATGTTGCGTTCCAGCAATAGCCGCATAGCAGCACCAATTTTTTTACATTCCTCCTGCTTCCCTTCGTGCGTAGCTGGGTAAGTACTGCTAAACGGCAGACTCAGGCCCATCGCTTCGATGCTGCTGGCCATCGTATTAGCCGTATACATACCGCCACAGGCTCCAGCACCTGGAATGGAATTTTTAATAACGCCTTCATAATCTTCGTCGGAGATGTTGTTAGCGTATTTTTTGCCCAGCGCTTCAAAGGCTGAGACGATATCTAATTTTTGTCCTTTATAGTGTCCCGAACGTATCGTGCCCCCATAAACCATGATACCTGGGCGCTCTAGTCGAGCCATTGCCATGACGGCACCCGGCATGTTTTTATCGCAGCCAACGACCGTGACAACGCCATCATACCACTGTGCCGCTACGACTGATTCGATTGAATCGGCAATGAGGTCACGGCTGGGCAGCGAATAGCGCATGCCATCGTTGCCGTTCGTCATGCCATCGGATACGCCAATCGTGTTGAAGATCAATCCTACTAATCCACTTGCCTGAATGCCCTGTTTTACGTAGACAGAAAGGCCATTCAGGTGCATGTTACACGTATTGCCTTCGTAGCCCGTACTGGCAATGCCAATTTGTGGCTTCTGCATGTCTTCCTCAGTCAGGCCTACACCATATAGCATAGCTTTGGCAGCTGGGTTACTGATTTCCTGCGTTAAGGTGCGGCTAAATCGATTTAGTTCGGTAGTAGGATGCTCGGCAATCATAATCAACAGTTAGCGAAATTTCGCTGATAGTGTAATAACGCCGTAAATAAAGGGGTTGTTTTTTGGAAAGGCAAGAAAAAATCGATTATTTATTAGTTAAAATTGGGCTGTATTACTTTTGAGGTATGACTACAGAAACTACATCTTATTACGACAATCTTGAGCAAATGTCGGTCCATGACTTGCTGACGAATATTAATAAAGAAGATCAAACCGTGCCCTTTGCGGTTGAGCAGGCAATTCCACAGATCGAAGCGTTGGTAAGTGAAATTGTCAAACGTATGCGCCAGGGCGGGCGACTTATTTACATTGGCGCTGGCACAAGTGGCCGACTTGGCGTAGTGGATGCCTCTGAATGCCCACCGACGTACGGTGTTCCGCACGATTTGGTCATTGGTCTGATGGCTGGTGGTGACGGTGCCATTCGAAAGGCCGTTGAGTATGCGGAGGATGACGCTGAGCAAGCCTGGAAAGACATTGCTCCCTATCAACCCGACGAACACGACACTGTTATTGGTATTGCGGCTTCAGGTCGAACGCCCTACGTAATTGGTGGGCTGAATCAGGCAAGGGCGGCTGGACTGTTGACGGGCTGCATTGTTTGCAATGCTGGCTCAGCCGTTGCGCAGGCAGCTGAGTTGCCCGTAGAAGTGGTCGTTGGCCCGGAGTTCGTAACGGGTAGTACACGTATGAAAGCCGGCACGGCTCAAAAACTCGTCCTGAACATGATTTCGACTTCAGTCATGATTCAATTGGGTCGTGTGAAGGGAAATAAGATGGTCGATATGATGCTCACGAACATCAAATTGCAGGATCGGGCGGCCAAGATGGTCATGAGCGAAATTGGCGTTAGTCGCGAAGAGGCTGAAGCATTATTAGCGAAGTTTGGCAATGTACGTGGGGCAATTGACGGATTTAGTCAGACGGAAGAATGAGCTGTCCGTAAAGTAATCTGCTATCCTTTTGCGTCTTCCTTTTTGAATCATAGTCAGAAAGCGATGAACAAAAAAATACTGCTTATTGGCCGTAATCCCAACGTACTGGCCAGCTTAGCCGACGCCCTAACACATGAAGGACTTGTCGTAAAAACCACGAATCTTGTTGAACGGGCTAGTCAGGATTTCGATGCTGCCGAGTTTGACCTGATTGCCTTTGGACGAGGAGTTGACGAACAAACTAACTCGTTGCTTAAAGCTGATTTCATAGCCCAAAAGTCGTCAATACTGTTTGTTGATGGGTTAGCGCTTATTACTACCTTATTAGTCAAGCAAATTCAGTTAGTACTTGCTGATAGGCCATTTGCTGAAAAAGTGATTGCTGAATTTAGCTGTCAGCAGCATGAGCGTTTGACAATACACATTACGGTATTAACTGACTGCCAGCTACTAATTGATCTGTATGAACTTGATGCTGTGCACCATACACGACAGGAAACCCTTGTCAGTACGTTTGTAGTCGCGGGAAATCACTCTTTTAGTGTCGATCTACAGGTTGATGGTACGTCGACAATCAACTTTCTCGTGGCCGAAGTTGCCAATCTTGCTTTAGCGGTATTGCCGCTTCAGTAAGAGTTATGAACTAATCGGAAGACCAGATCGGCCAATTCGCTCTCTAGGTTGGATTTTATCACCTTGGGTCAATAGCTGGGCTGTTTCGGCCAGGCACCGGATCAGCGAAAAACAGCCAACCGACGGAAGCGATTTGACGGTCAACAAAGGCTGAGCTTGTCGGTCAAGTACTAACTGCCAACCGGCTTGTGCTGGGTCGGGAAAGTGCTGGAAGGTATAATCGTGGATACGTTTGAACCATCTGAGACAATCTGGATGGCGTGTGTATAAATAGCCTTTTATCAGGGCATTAATGGCTTCAACCTGTACCCAGGCCCACTTTTGCTGCCAGTCGGGAAAAATAACCGGCTGACCTTTCATGTCTACGTATTGATTCAGGCCACCGCCGGTTTCATCCCAGGCCTGCTCGCAAGCTTGCAAACACCACGCAACGACCTGAGACGCCAGTTTGCGGTTGACGTTTCCCAATACCCCACCTCTGTTGTCGCTACTTTCGGAATAGACGTCAAGCAAATAACTAGCCGTCTGAAAGATTAGCCCAATCGCAAGTCGCCGACCTTGGGGCGTATTAACAAAGGCGCCTTCGGGTAGTATAGATTCACGTAACGTGTCGGTACGTCGATCTACAAATTCGTGCAGTAACTCCTGTATAATACTGTCTCGCGATTCTTTCCATGTTTCTTCATCTAGTAAAGGCTGCATTTCCAAAATCGCCTTCAATACGGCAATCGGTTCGCTCAAGTGGCGGAGTTGTCGAAGGCCACCCAGTACATCGATTTGCTTTGCACGATCGGCTTCTCTACGCTGGCGTAAGTTCGAGAATACTTGTTTCGCCAGCATCGCCCATTCATCCTCACCAGTCGCCCGGTGAAGTTGTGCGTAGGCGATAATGGTAAAACTGTCGGGTATATAATCCGATGCGGCAGCAACCGGACGGCCTCGGCGGTCAAGTTGAGCATAACAATGCAACGTAGCGTCCTGTGCAAACTCGCTCAGAAAGAGCGCTCCGTGGCGAGCATGTTCGAGCCAGGCTGGCTGTCCATCGACCGTATTATAGAGCCAGGCGAATGCCCAGGCTTGTTGGGCCTGCAAATCGACAGATTTATCGCTATCAATAACCTCGCCCGCTGCGCTTATACTATCAAAATAGCCCCCGTATTGGTCGTCACGGCCATGTTTGAGACAGAATGGCACAACCTGACGTAGCAACGCCTGCTGATAAAGAGCGGAGAGTTTTTGAAAATCGTGCACGGCGTAAAGATAAGAAAACGGTCGGGCCGACGTAGCAGTCAAGCAGATTTATGGAATATCCATCTCAATCTGCTTGACTGCTACGTCGGCCCGACCGTTTTCGTAACAATCAATATACTTTCTCGACTTCGCGTTGCTCTTTCTCTTCAGGAAGTATAAACTTCATGGGTTTACCAACCTGGCCGGGAAGTAAAGCGATGGCCAGCACTTGATCGACCGTATCGGCGTAATAGAACGTCAACTCTTTAATATAGGTCTGATTTATTTCCTCAATATCCTTCCGGTTCTTCGAGCAGAGAATAATCTCTTTAATACCCGCCCGATTGGCCGCCAGGATTTTCTCTTTTATACCGCCCACCGGCAATACCTTACCACGTAGCGTCACCTCACCCGTCATCGCCAGATACGGTTTAACCTTGCGTTGGGTATAAATCGAAGTCATGGAGGTCAGCATCGTAATCCCCGCCGATGGGCCGTCTTTCGGTACAGCACCAGCTGGAATGTGAATATGAAGGTCGTAATGGCTGAAAACCCGGTAGTCGATACCTAAATCATCGGCATGTGCTTTGAGGTAGGAGAGGGCCGTTACGGCAGACTCCTTCATAACGTCACCCAACTGGCCAGACAAGGTCAAAACACCTTTGCCGCGGCTCAGGCTTGATTCAATAAGCAGAATTTCACCACCAACCTGTGTCCAGGCCAGGCCCGTCACAATGCCGGCAATGTCATCGTCGGCATAAAGCTCTTTATCGAAAATCTCGGCACCAAGCATTTTAGGTATATCGCTGGCTTTGATCGTATGATTGTATTCCTCCTCCATCGCAATTGATTTGGCGATCTTACGTATCAATGCCCCAATTTTCTGTTCCAGATTCCGAACGCCCGACTCACGCGTATACGCTTCAATAATTCGCAGAATGGCTTTGTCTTCAATAACCAGATCTTTGGGTTTCAGGCCGTGATCTTTACGTTGTTTCGGAATGAGGTACTTTTTAGCAATTTGTACTTTTTCTTCAACGGTGTAGCCCGCAATGTCGATAATTTCCATCCGGTCGCGAAGGGCTGGATGAATGGTATCGAGAGAGTTCGCCGTAGCAATGAACAGGACCCGCGAAAGATCAAATTCCGTTTCAAGGTAGTTGTCCATGAAGGTTGAGTTCTGCTCAGGGTCCAGCACCTCAAGCAGGGCCGAGGATGGATCGCCCCGGAAATCGGAACTGACCTTGTCAATTTCGTCCAGAATAAAGACTGGATTGGCTGTTCCGCATTTACGGATATTCTGAATTACTTTGCCCGGCATAGCCCCTATGTAGGTCTTGCGGTGCCCGCGAATTTCGGCTTCGTCGTGAACACCGCCCAGCGCCATCCGGCTGTATTTCCTGCCTAGTGCCTTTGCTACTGATTTACCCAACGAGGTTTTACCTACACCCGGAGGCCCGTAAAGACACAGAATTGGTGCCTTCATGTCATTCTTTAGCTTTAGAACGGCGAGGTACTCGATAATACGTTCTTTAACTTTTTCCAGTCCGAAATGGTCCGTATCGAGAATCTTTTGCGCCCGCTTCAGGTCGAAATTATCCTTTGTATATTCATTCCAGGGTAAATCAACCATTAGCTCAACGTAATTCATTGTTACCGGATATTCCGGCGCCATTGGGTTGATGCGCTGTAATTTATTCAGTTCCTTATCAAAATGCGATCGAACTTCGGCTGGCCACTTCTTGCGATCGGCCTTGATACGTATCTCATCGATCTCTCGGTCGGGATTATCCATGCCCAACTCGTCCTGAAGAACTTTCATTTGCTGGCGCAAATAGTAATCGCGCTGCTGTTGATCCAGATCAGATGAGGCTTTGGATTGGATTTCGCGTTTGAGTTCAAGCAACTGCACATCGCGAAGCATATATTCCAGAAGCAAGTTCGCCTGAGGAACGGCTTCCAATGTCTCTAAAAGCCGTTGCTTATCGGCAACATCTGCATTGATATTCGACGACAGAAAATGCAATAAAAACGTTGGACTTTCGATGTTATCGAGCGCAATACGAGCTTCTTGTGGAATTTCAGGATTAAGTCGCAACACCTTATAGGCTGCGTCTTTTACGGATTGAAGCAGGGCCTTTCCTTCCTTTTTATTTACGTTCGGAAACGAGTCGTCGATCTGGCGAACCTGTGCCGTCATGAAAGGCTCTTCCTGCGTAATTTGTTGAATTTCAAAGCGCTTCTTCCCCTGGATAATGATCGTGATGTTGCCATCGGGTAACGTAATCATCTTGATGATGTACGCTACCGTACCAAAACGGTATAGATCGTCGGCGGTGGGTTCATCCTTCTGTTGATTGAGTTGCGCGGTTACACCAATAATTCGATTGCCTTTATATGCTTTCTTAACCAGCCGAATTGACTTTGACCGACCGACCGTAACGGGAATCACCATACCCGGAAACAGGACCGTATTACGTACCGGTAGAATGGGTAGATTTGGTGGTAATTCATAGTCATCATACAACCCCTCCGACGAGCCGAGCGGAACAATTTCTAAATTATCCGAATCAAAATCGGCCAGCATCAAACGGGTAGCTAACTCTTTTTCTGAAATCATAAGTACACTGCCAAACTGGCAGCCTTCAATAAGTGATAGGTGCCTAAACTACGGGGAAAGTTAAGGAAACTGAGCTAGTTGCAAGGGCCGTGCCATTCATTTATGTTATGACGAAGTGGCGGGCCTTCTGTTATTTCCACAAAATAACAAAACCAGATGATAAGCGGCCTAATAAATTTATTAATCAGAGTGAAATGTCCTGAACGGACTGGCTTTTGCGAAAAACAAATGTCTTTTTCTGATGCTGGTACTGGATATTAACCATATTGACCTGATCATCAAAATACTCCATCAATACGTTCTGTTTCAACTGCCCACCCCGAAACGGTTCTGCGTAAGGCATTTCCAGGTAGAGCCAATTGGCGTCAGCCTCAATTTCGTGCCCTACGTATTTAATCGGCTTCGCTTGTTTCTGCGGATTTATATACGCGAAATGCGCGCGGATATATTTCTCAATCAGCGCATCATTTTTATGGCTGTCACTTAAGTTGACTTTGGTGTTCGATTCGGCTGAAAGAACCTTTTCAAAATCATCCGTAAAGATGCGAATGCTGATCTCAAATACCTGCTCTTTCGGATCATACTGCATCTGCGTGACGCTGGCATGAAAATCATGCGCCGAACGACTATTTGTGAATAGCAGAACGATGAGCAAACCGCAAAGACGCACAGGGAAGCGTGAAGTACGCCAGGGTATGCTTCCCTGTGCGTCTTTGCGGTTTACTTTTTTAAAAGAAGGCTTTGAAAACGTCATTGAAAATTGCAAAAGCCATTAAACCCAGCAGCATGACCATACCCACTTTTTGAGCACCTTCCAGAAACTTGTCGGAAGGTTTACGGCCAGAAATTATTTCGTAACCTAAAATTGTGGCATGACCACCGTCGAGAGCGGGAATAGGTAACGCATTCATGAAAGCAAGGGCCATGGAGAGCAACCCCGTAACGGTCCAGAAGCGATCCCAAACCCAGATACCACCGAACAGATTTTGGGCGATACCAATGGGACCACTAAGCGCCTTAGATGCCGAGACTTCGCCCCGGAAAATTTTACCAAAACCTTTTATATTATCAAATACGACCTGAAAGGCTTTGCTTGTGCCTATCGAAAGAGCTTCACCAAACGTATAATCTATGTGAGATACCGGCAATAATTGCTCTACGCCAATTCCGATAAGGCCATCTGGCGTAACAGCTGAAGTCAATGTTAAAGACTGACTACCGCGCTGTACGGCAAGGGTAACTTTTTTGCCGGTATTTGCTTTGATAAGCTGTTGAAATTCGTGGTAAAACGGTGTTGGTTGCCCATTAACGGCTGTGATACGGTCATTCTCCTTAAGACCAGCCTTCTCTGCGGGCATGCCTTTGGCAATCGAACGGACTTTAAATGGCTCGATAGCCTCAATAAATTGTCCGGCAGCTTTCTTATCGGCCAGTTTATCCACAAAGTTATTGGGGATATAAATGTCTTCTAGTTTACCGTTCCGTTCGATCGTATACGAACTATTGTTGCCCAGTAATACGTCGGAACTGCGAATTTCATTGAAGTCTACGATCGGTTTCCCATTTACCTTAACGATTTTATCGCCCGTTTTCAATCCAATGCTTTTGGCCAGATCATAAGCGACGATACCATATTTTGCGTCCTTTGCTGCCAGATACGTATTACCGTTTTTGTAGGTCAGAATTACAAAAATCAGGATGCCAACGATGACATTGACAATAATACCACCAAGCATAACGATCAATCGTTGCCAGGCCGGTTTCGCTCTGAATTCGTAGGGCTGTGGTTCCGTGTTTGTATGAGCGGTGTCGAGCGATTCATCAATCATTCCCGAGATCTTCACAAAGCCCCCCAACGGAATCGCCCCAATCCCGTATTCTGTTTCTCCGCGTTTAATGCTAAACACTTTGGGTGGAAAACCAATAAAATATTGCTCTACCCGCATCCCAAACGCTTTGGCCGCCAGCAGGTGACCTAATTCGTGTAAGCCTACTAAGATGGACAAACCCAGAATGAGCTGTCCCGCCATAATTAAAATTTCCATTTGATCGGTTTTGTCATTAGTTGCGATTGTGAAACCGCGCTGTTATTACTTGCTGATTATCACTCAGAAACGATGTTGCCTGACTAAAACTTATTCATGCAGACGTTCAGTATTACTTGCCTGACCGCTTTCCCACGAACCTTAGTAAAACAATACCAAGGACCAGGCCAATAATAAACCAGAGCCAAAATGTCATGTGAATGAAACGTTGAGAACGACTTACAGCGTACAAACATCTAAACCAAACTTTTGATTCGCTCCGTGGCTAGCTGACGTGTTTCCTCGTCCGTAGATACGTAGTCGTCGTAGGTTGGCGCACGAACGAAAGTTGCTTTGGTCAAACACATCTCAATAATTTCTGATATGTCTAAAAAGCCAATTCGATCGTGTAAAAAGGCGTCTACGGCCACCTCGTTCGCTGCATTGATGATACAGGATGCGTTCCCGCCCAAATCCAGCGCGTCGAAAGCGAGTTGCAAATTACGAAACGTTTCCTTGTCTGGCTGTTCAAATGTGAGAGACGGATAATCCATGAAGTTGAAGCGGGGGAAATCGGACTTCAAGCGGTTTGGATAGCCAAGCGCAAACTGAATCGGCAGGCGCATATCGGGCAAACCCATTTGCGCTTTCAAGCTGCCGTCCTCAAACTGCACCAGCGAATGAACGATGCTCTGCGGGTGTACCACTACGTCGATCTGGTTGGGACGAAGATTGAAGAGCCACTTTGCTTCGATGACTTCCAGACCCTTGTTCATCAGCGTAGCAGAGTCGATTGTAATTTTGGCGCCCATTGTCCAGTTCGGATGTTTGAGCGCTTGTGCCTTCGTAACAGTCGATAAAAACTCTTTTGACTTTCCTCGAAACGGGCCGCCCGATGCCGTAAGGATGATCTTCTCAATTGGATTGTGAAACTCCCCGACCAGGCACTGGAAAATGGCCGAGTGCTCGGAATCAACCGGATAGAGGTTAACACCTTTCTGCGCGGCCAGTCGGGTAACAAGTTCGCCCGCAACGACAAGGGTTTCTTTGTTGGCTAACGCAATCGACTTTCCGGCTTCAATCGCCTTGATGGTGGGCAGCAGACCCGCGTAGCCGACCATGGCGGTCAGGACCATATCAATCGTGTCCATCTGTACCACGGAAGCGATGGACTTTGCCCCGGCATAGACCTTAATGCCGAGCGGATCGAGCGCCGAAAATACCTGATCGTAGCGGTCTTCATTGCAGATAACCACTACGTTCGGTTTTAATTCAATCGCCTGCTGAATAAGCAGCTCGGCATTATTATTAGTCGTCAGCACCTCGACCTGAAACTGATCAGCGTGGGCTTTTATCACATCAACGGCCTGGGTTCCAATGGAGCCGGTCGAGCCGAGAATGGCGATATGGCGTTTTTTTATTTCTGTCATTTAGTTTTCACTAAGTCAAAATTGACTTTTACGTCTAATTCTTCTTCAAGAGCGCGGATGAAATAAATACCTTCGGGATACTCAATTATTAATTCATCAATGTATTGTTGCGCTGGCTGATTCAAGTTATTAATCTGTTGCTTTTTTGAACTAATATATCGTTTACGTTGATCAGCCAGACGGGCATTATCTAGATCTAGCAATCGGATGAGGTTTTGAGCTTCAACATCATTTGGGTCAGCAGCAACGTAATTCCCATCAAAATATAAAATCCGCTTTTCTAGGTCTTCATCGGTAGGATGAAGTATAGGCTGATAGCTTGCCCACTTTTTCGATTTTTTTGTGTTCCAGAGGCTTTTGACTAGAAACCAATTCTTATAGTCATCATTAAGTGTATTCTTAAGCGTTGGATTAAAATGTTCGATGTGTGCGTCATCTGATGAGCCAAAGTAGGTTTCGGTATATGCGCAGATGCTATGCTGTTCTGCCGCCAATAACTGTCTCAATTCGTCATTTTTACCGTCTTTGTAAGTTAGCTGGCGTTCAATAATTTTCGACTGAGTCGACTTGATAATACGTCGCATGCCGATTAAAATTTGTATTGGTCGCCTAACTTAGCCTGCTCGACTACTAATTCTTTTTGACGCACAGGGTCTTTTTCATTTTTTATCTCTACGAACAAATCCCGATATCGCTTGTAGGCGTCTATTCCCGGCTGCAACATTAGCTCATCCAAACCAAAATCTTCGCTCAAAATGTCATTCGGGTCATCGCCTTCCGGTGCAACGCCATTACGGCATTTAACTTCTCCATTTTCGTCAAAATATAAGATGAAACGCTCGCAGGGCTCAAATGCTGATGCGATGATGGGCGAGTGTGTAGCAAAGAAGAATTGGGCTTCAGGAGCGAGATCAGTGTAATACTTTACCAATCTACGTTGAATATTAGGGAATAAGGAGCGTTCTGGTTCATCGAAAAGTATGACACCATCCTTAACCTGACTCTTATAAATGGGGATCGCTGTTGCTAAGAGTTGTTTTGTTCCCGTGCTCAAAGTGTCATAAGTTAATGATATACCACTTTGAGTCTTTATGACTATTGGAGCTTCCGTACCTTCAATGTCAACTTCCAAAAAGAAATCATTCAAAATAGGATTTAAACAGTTGGTCGCTATGTCAATTTTTGGATTAGGATTCTCTTCTTGCCATTTACTTAACTTATCCGCTAAGCGATTTGGTGAGAAGCTACCATTTTTCTGAATTAAATCAATTGCTATTTTTTTTAAATTTTCATCATATTTATCAATATCACTAAGCAAGTAATTCCATAAATAACGACTATCTATAGAATATAGAGCCATAACTTTTGAGTTGACCAGCTTCGTTATAATTTCTTCTCTTTTTTCGTTAGCGAGAAAAATTTCATTACTATTTGCTACGTATGTTTTATTGCCAAAATCGCTTTCATTTCTATTTGCAGTTAAACTGTACGCATGATTAATGGACGAGTCATCAATATACAAACATAACTTATTAGCTATTTCTATTTCCTCTTGTATTTGTGATTCTAATAACCATTCTACGCTACTTGCAATAATTGACATATTCTCGAAGAGACTGTCTTTGTGACTTTTAAACGTATTATTATCCAATCGAATATGCTTTCCGTTAACGTTAGCTATAACGGCTACTTTTTCAAACACACGGTAAGGATCTACAGAATTACTCCTCCCTAGCTGCTTTCTTTTGTACAGTTGATATCCGTCATCATTGATTGTGAAAAAATTCCAGATAATATTCAGCAACGTAGTCTTCCCCGTTCCACTTTGCCCAATAAAACATACTTTATCCAATGGCTGACCTACTCTTGGATGGTCTGCGGGGTACGTAAAATCAAACTTGATATTTTTAAACTGACGATACTCGCCAATGTCAATGCCAGTTATTTTCATTATTCATTATCCATTAGACATTGTGCATTATTTCCAATAACCCCTCTGCAATTTTCCGGTCATTCGCCAGGCGCGGTACTTTATTTTGGCCGCCTAACTTACCCTGCGACTTCATGTACCGTTGAAACGCCCCACGCGGTAGGGCAGTCAGTTTAAGGGGTTGCAGGATGGAACCCGTAATGAGGTCGTCGTAGTATACGTTGAGTTTGGTCAGGCGGTTGTCCAGGTCACGGGCGAAGGCGGCTGGGTCGTGAGGGGACGTAGCAAACTCGACCAGCCACTCATGATACGGCAATCCCTCTTTCGGGCTGACCATCGGCGCTACGGTGAACTCAACCACTTCGGTTTCAGGGTGCTGCTGCATCGCATACTGCAAGGCTTTCTCAACTTCCTCGCCAATTACGTGTTCGCCAAAAGCTGAAATAAAGTGTTTGATACGTCCCGTTACGAGTAACCGGTATGGGTCGCGGGAGACGAACTTGACTGTATCGCCGAGTGAGTAACCCCACAAACCCGCGTTGTTGTTAATAATGACGGCGTAATTCTTACCCAGTTCGACTTCGCTAATTGTCAGTCGGCGTGGGTTCTCGGTGAAATAGTCATCGGCGGCAACAAATTCAAAAAAGATGCCGCTGTCCAGCAGCATCAGCAGACCTTCTTCCGTTTGTGTGTCCTGAAAGGCAATGAATCCCTCCGACGCTGGGTACGTTTCAATCGAGTCTACGCGTTTGCCGATGCTTTCATACAATTTGGCACGATAAGGCTCGAAGTTGACGCCACCATACACAAACACTGAAAAGTCGGGAAAAACGTCTTTGATCAACTTGCCGGTACGTTCCTGAATGCGGTCGAAGTACATCTGCACCCAGGGCGGAATGCCCGAAATGAGGGACATGGGCTGTGTCAGCGTTTCGTCGATGATACGTTCCAGCTTGGTTTCCCAGTCGTCAATAACATTCGTTTCGTAATTGGGAAGCTGATTCGTGCGCAGGTAAGCCGGTACGTGGTGGTTGGCAATGCCCGATAGCCGACCAATGTTGATGCCCGCTTTCTGAGTCAACTCTGGGCTACCCGATAGGAAAATAAGCTTCTTGTCCAGAAACGCGCTGTTGCCTGTTTCGTTGATGTAATTCAGGAGAGCATCACGGGCCGAATCAATATGGTTTGGAATGGAATCCTGTGTAATCGGAATGTATTTTGTGCCAGACGTAGTGCCTGATGTTTTCGCAAAATAGAGCGGCTTTCCTTTCCAGAGTACATCAGAATTACCGGCCAGAATCTGCTCGATGTAGGGTTTCAGGTCTTCATAATCCCGAACGGGTACGGCCTGCCGAAACTCTTCGATGGAGTGTACATCCCGGAAGTGATGATCCTTGCCAAATACTGTATGACGGCCACCGTCGATCAACTTTTGAAGCCACTGTTGTTGAGCTTCCGCAGGCTGATACATCCAGGTTTGTTGCCGTTCTACGACCCATTTGGCTAATGGCTTACTTGCTACCGACCTAATTCCCATAATAACACAAAAGTACTATATAATAGATAATGAATCGTGTAGGTTCGATGGCTTATCCGTGTACCTTTACATCCTGCTCCTTTTGCATCATTCGTTATCCATCCTCCTGATAGTCATCTTAAAAATACACTAGTCTATTCGGGCCATCGACACGGTTTGTCTTGAATAATCTATATTTTTGCGTTCTTTTTAATTCACAGTACTTGTAATAAGACGTTCTGCGTTAAAACCTATAATGGGACTTTTTAATTTTCTAACCAGCGACATTGCTATTGACCTGGGCACGGCGAATACCTTGATTATTCACAAGGATCGGATTGTGGTGGATGAGCCTTCGATTATTGCAATGGACAAGATCAGCGGCAAGGTGCTGGCCATTGGGCATAAGGCCATGCAGATGCACGAAAAAACCAACGAAAATATCAAGACCATTCGACCGTTGAAAGACGGCGTTATTGCTGATTTTACTGCCGCCGAGTTGATGATTCGGGGTATGATTAAAATGATAGATACGGGCAGTAAACTTTTTTCGCCTTCACACCGGATGGTTATTTGCATTCCATCGGGTATTACGGAGGTAGAGAAGCGGGCTGTTAAAGACTCGGCCGAACACGCTGGAGCCAAAGAAGTATACATGGTACACGAACCCATTGCGGCTGCCATTGGGATCGGCATTGATATTACCCAACCCAACGGTACCATGATTGTGGACATTGGGGGTGGAACAACCGAAATCGCCGTTATTGCTTTGTCGGGGATTGTCTGCGAACAATCGATACGTATCGCTGGCGACGTCTTTACCCGTGATATTGTGGATTACATGCGTCGGGAACATAACCTGCTCATTGGCGAACGTTCGGCGGAGCAAATCAAGATGGAAGTTGGTTCGGCTTTGCCTGAACTCGATAATCCACCCGCCGATTATGAAATCCGGGGTCGCGATTTGATGACGGGTATTCCGAAGGAAATTAAAGTGACGTACAGCGAAATTGCGTACGCCCTCGATAAATCCATCTCGAAAATTGAGGAGGCTACGATGAAAGCCCTCGAAATTTCACCACCGGAATTGTCGGCTGATATCTATACCAACGGTATTCACCTGACGGGTGGCGGTGCACTTCTGCACGGGCTCGATAAGCGCCTGGGTGCCAAAACAAAGTTGCCCATTCACGTTGCCGACGATCCGCTCAAGGCCGTTGTGAAAGGCACCGGTGAGGTAATTAAGAATCTGGATATGTACCGGTCGGTACTGATTAGTTAAAGTAACGCGGGAGGAAAACCGCGATTTGTAGTGACTTCATGATCAACTATAAATCGCGGGTTTCCTCCCGCGTTACTTGTTTGTATGGGAGAATTAGTTGATTTTTTCCTCCGAAGCCGCCACTTCATTTTGTTTGTATTGCTGGAAGTACTCTGTTTCTACTTCATCATTAATACCAGCAATTACTGGAGCGCTACGTACTTCAATACATCGAATCGCTACGCGGCTCAGGTGCTGGCGTGGTCGAACGCGGCCAACGAATATGCGAACCTGCGGAAAGTCAATGCTGATTTAGCGCTGGAAAATCAACGGCTTAATGCACAACTGACGAAGGCGCTCCAAAGCAGGCCAGAAGCGCCGGCTGAGTATCGGGCTGATTCAGCCTTTGCGGATCGTTTTAAATTTACGGTGGCAAAAGTAGTTGACAACACGACGCAGTTTGCCAATAACTACATCACCATTGACAAAGGAAGTGATGATGGAATTCGGCCGGGAATGGGCGTTATTTCACCGACGGGCGTTGTGGGAAAGGTGCGCGTTTGTAACCATCATTTTTCGGTCATTACGTCCATTCTTCATTCCGAATACCTGGTTTCATCGCAACTGGTAAAAGCAAATGAGATTGGTACCGCCAAATGGGACGGTTCTGATCCAAGATTTATCAAATTGCTCGATATATCACGCTATAAGCCGGTTAGCAAAGGTGATTCTGTCGTTACATCAGGGCACAATTCAACTTTCCCGCCCGGTATTTTAATTGGTCGAGTCTTATCGGTTGCGCCCATGCCGAATCAGACGTTCCACGATATTACGCTCAATCTGGCCACGAATTTTAGTAACCTGTCATTTGTGTATGTTGTCGAAAATCGCCTGCAGGCCGAGCAGGAACAACTAGAAAAACAAGTTGATAACGAAAAATAAGTCGATAGTTGATAGTCGTTAGTCATATGGCATAAAAACACTCCTGACTACCGACTATCAACTCCTGACTACCGACTATAAATGACTCTGCGCGAGATCCTCTCTACTACGTTGTTGTTTGTGCTGTATCTGGCACTGCAAATTTTGCTCGTGCGCAATGTAGTCCTTTTCGATTATGGCTTCTGCTTCATCTACATCGCCTGCATACTGTTGCTGCCGAATGAGATCAGTCGAACCTGGTTGCTGATCATTGCGTTTGCAACGGGCCTTATTGTCGATACGTTCTACAATACATTGGGAATGCATGCAGCCGCAACGGTGTTAATGGCCTACTGCCGACCGCTGATTGTGCGGGCTCAGATTGATGTACCGGGTGTTGAGTCACGGATTCAGTTTTCGTTGCGCGAATTGGGCGTTGGGCCCTTTTTTCGGTACGTGTTTTTGTTAACCCTAATTCATCATACAGCCCTGTTTTTCATTGAAGCCAGCAGCCTGGCGTTACTTATTCCAACGCTTATTCGAATAGGTGCCAGCACCCTTTTTACCACGGTAAGTATTGTTCTTATTCAGTTCTTTACGAGAAACTAAGATGGCTGAAACACTCATTATTCCTCAAACGACAAGTCGCCAGGCTATCTATGACAGCCTGGTTCCGCAGATAGCCGCCCTGATTGATGGTGAACCGGATTTAGTCGCTAATCTGGCGAATATCGCGGCTGCGCTGAAAGAAGCTTTTGGTTTCTTTTGGATTGGTTTCTACCTCAAAAAAGATGATCAATTAGTGCTTGGACCGTTTCAGGGTCCTGTTGCCTGTACGCGGATTTCGTTTAATAAAGGCGTCTGCGGGGCCGCTTACACACGCCGGGAAACGATTCTGGTGCCGGATGTTGAGCAGTTTCCAGGACACATTGCCTGTAGCTCGGCGTCGAAGTCAGAAGTTGTCATACCTGTGTTTGATCGATCCGGGAACGTAGCGATGGTGCTGGATATAGACAGTGATCAGCTAAATGATTTTAGCGAGATTGATCAGGCAGGGCTGGAACGTATTGCCCGGTTGATCACGGACCTATGATGGTTAATATGTAATTAAATTCACGAGGACGCTTAAACCCTGATGGGTTTGTACCGTCTTACGTTCGGATTTAAATACTAAGAACCATGTTTAAGAAAATTGCCCTCAGCGGATTATTGCTCTCGATGTTCTCGTTGCCTTTGCTGGCTCAACAAATGGCAACACCCGATGCGCCCACTACAACGACCCGGATGGGAAAAGGCCAGTCGATGCAACAACACCCAATGGGTGATCCGGCAACGCGCGCCCGGAAAATGACCGATCGCATGACGCAACAGTTGGGACTGGACCAGGCTACATCACAAAAACTATACGATGCGACGTTGGCCCGCGCCCAGAAAGTAAACGACATTCAGGCCAGTGCCGACGATAACAAAGCCAAAGCACAAGCCATGAAAGCCAACGCCGACGACTACAAAACCAAGCTTAAAAGTATCTTGACGCCCGATCAGTTTGCGAAAGTAGAGTCGATGAAAGGTCATATGCGGAAAGGCAGAGGTGGCCATGCCAGTGATAAAGATGATCAGGAGCAGAAATAATTTGCTTCAACAAGTTAATGAAGGTGGCTGCTATGTGCTAGCAGCCACCTTTTTGTTTATACTCATTTCACTACGTTAGTCTGTTCATTGTCAGTAAAGTTTACGCGCTACGTTCTTTTCCTGTAAAGTCGATAAAAGCTCTCTTAGGCCTTTGGTCGTGCGTGTTTAGCTTATGAATAAATTGATTTTGGTAGCAGCCAATACGTCTGACTGGGCGTTGTTTCTTGGGCATTTTCACCCGCTCATTGTTCATCTGCCGATTGGTTTTCTGCTTATTGCCGGGCTGCTCGAACTTGATCGGTTGACCCGCCGAAACTCGGTGAGTTCGCATACCATTACGTTAATTTTGTTCTGGTCGGCGGTGAGTGCTACAATGGCTTGTGTATTTGGCTATCTGCTGTCGCTGGGCGGAGGGTACGATATCGAAACGCTCGAATCACACAAGTGGCAGGGTATCGGCGTGGCGGTGTTTGCCTGGGTGGCGTGGTCCGTGAAGTCAGAAAACCTTGGTCGGATTATTCCCTTTGCCCAATTGCTTTATTTGCCTGCCCTGGGTGTCGCCCTGATGTTGCTGTTGGCCGCAGGTCATCTCGGCGGAAACCTGACGCATGGGTCTGATTACCTGACGCAATACGCTCCTGGCCCCATCCGGACATTGGCAGGTCTGCCTGCTAAACAGCCGGAACTGAAATTTGAGCCGATCACCGATGTGAATCAGGCGATGGTTTACCAACAGATTGTTAACCCAATCCTGCAAACACGCTGCGTACAATGCCATAACGCCGATAAGTCAAAGGCGGGATTGCGGCTGGATAGTCCCGACATGATTAAGAAAGGCTATGAAGACGGCCCCGTATTTGTCGCTGGAAAAGGCACGAGCAGCGAGTTAGTAAAAGTCTGCCTGTTACCCGAAGAGGATGATCACCATATGCCGCCAAAAGGGAAGACGCAATTACAGGAAAGTCAGATCGCGCTGCTAACGTGGTGGATTGATCAGGGCGCTACGTTCGACAAAAAAGTCTCGGACCTGAAGGTGAATGATGCCATTCGTCCCGTACTGGCCTCGCTCGGCGGTGGTGGCCCGGTTGAAACTGGTGGACAGAACGTAGCATCAACTGGACCTGCTCCCGAATCGCCGGTCTTGACCATGAAGCTTCCGGCTGCGAACCCGAACGTGATTGATGAGTTAAAGAAAACTGGATTGCTGGTGTTGCCCTTATCAAAAGAGAAGAATCAACTGGAAGTTAGCGCTGTCAATGCGCATAACTTCAGCGATGCACAGGCGGTTTTGTTGCCCAAACTAAGTGATCAGCTTGTCTGGTTAAAGCTGGGTGATACCGAAATTTCGGACGCAGCGCTAACACAGGTTGCTAAGCTCAAACACCTTCAGAAACTGCATCTGGAGCAAACTAAAATTTCGGACGCGGGCCTGAAGCAACTCAAAGGATTGACAAATCTGGAATACCTGAACCTTTACGGTACGTCCATCACCGACGCTGGTCTGGCTGAGTTACAAAACCTAAAAAATCTGAAAACCGTCTACCTCTGGCAAACTGCCGTGACGGAGCAGGGATTAGCAAGCCTAAAAAAAGCTATGCCAACGCTGGACATTGTCGGCGGCATCACGGAGAAAGCCGTTGCTGAGTTCGCAAAAACGGCTTCGGAAACAAAAGGCGATGAGGTTAAAAAGCCTTAAAAACACGTAACGCTGAAGGTTGTACTTCGGCGTTACGTTCACGCTTGGCTTCGCCGAGTGTGCATTTGATAATCAATACGTCAGTATTCTATCTCTGGAAACGGTGCGCCATTCGCCCGATACGGAGCCATCTTCGATAGTGAAAGCGCGTTCGTAGAGCGCGCAGGTTGGGCAGACGTGATTGGGTAATCCATACAGTACGTCGCCGACATGATACGAATGACCTTCGCCCGCGTCAACAACCAAATGTTCTTCACTCTGACCAACGGCCACCAATTCTGGTGCATTCAGAAACGTAACACGTTGCGTTAATTCGGATTCGGCAGCAATAGATTTATGGCCAAGATCCAAACAGATTTTCGTAGGGCTGGGTAACGAGATAACCCGCGCGACAACAAGGGTCGCGGGCAGGAAAGGCTGTTCGGGTAAAATATCCCGATACGTGCGGTCCCAGTAAACAAAGGTGCCGGGGCTGCATTCGACGTCAGTTCGTTGGGCATGAATGGGAAACGTCGGGCTCCCTCCTGCAACAATAACCGGTTTCGGAAAACCAAGTGCTACCAGCTTATCGCTTAGTTGCTGTACCGGCAGGAAGGCCGCATCGCAGTCTTCTTTACGCATTGCTACGTCTGGATTCCGAAGATGCCCGTCGTAGCCATGTAACCCAACCGGTTGAATACCTTCCAGTTCATTGAGTTCCGTGTATAGGGTAATAACAGCATCGTTCGGCAAAATGCCAGTGCGGTTCATGCCAACGTTCAGATCAATAAATACCGGAACGACCAGATCCGCTTCGACGGCTTGTTCCGACAGAATTCGGCCCGTGTCGATATTGTCAACCAGACAGGAAAATTTCGTTTCGGGAAACGCCTTCATCAACGCCAGCAACCGGTGGGCTTTGGCGCCATTGGGTTGGTAGGCTAACAGCACATCCGGTGCGCTACATTCGGCCAGCATTTCGGCTTCGGCAATGGTCGCGCACTTAAACTTCCGGATGCCAGCAGCTAACATCAACTGGGTGGCCTCCCGTGATTTATGCGTTTTAACGTGAGGTCTTAACCGGCTTATATCGTCGATGGAACGTATCAGCAGGTCAATGTTGTGTTTCACCCGATCGGGGTAGATGACCAGTGCGGGTGTATCGAGTTGGTCCAGATCGTTAATCAGATACCAGGTCGTTTGTTCCATGGATCAGGCAAGTTCAAATAAGGCTTCAATTTCAACGGGAATGTTGTCGGGCAATGAACCCATACCGACCGCTGAGCGGACGCCGATGCCGTTTTCTTCACCCCAAACAGACGCAAAAAGTTCGCTACAGCCATTAATGACGTAAGGATGGCGTTTGAAATCGGATACGCAGTTAACCATACCGAGCACTTTGATAACGCGTTTTACCCGATCAAGACTGCCCAGATTTGTTTTGATGGTCGATAAGATGGCCAGACCAACTTGCCGGGCCGCCAACTTACCCTCTTCAATATCCATATCCTCACCGATACGGCCAATAATCAGGCTTTTGTCATCTTTTACCGTACCATGCCCTGATACGTACAGGTACTTTCCATCAATAAGGTAGGGCTTATAAACACCCAGTGGCTGAGGGGCAGGAGGTAATGAAAGGCCCAGTTGTGCGAAGGCAGCTTCGGGCGACAGAACATGAGTTGACATAAGAGGATAAGATTAAACAGAGGTAGTAAGAACAGATGTGTCGATAGCCCGACAACATATCAAGGCGGGCTAGTCAACTATGGCGATTATAAGTTAGGCCGTCAAATATAGCTCATCCGTTTGATTGCCATAATTTTGCTGAAAAAGTTATATTTTGACAAGCTTTTATCCTTAATATGAACCGAAAACCAACTATCTTTTGTTTAGCATATACGTTTTTTACTTTGTAAACGATCACACAGCGAAACGAATAATTGAGCAGTAGCTAAATTGTAAGATTGTTCAGGATCACGATTAAATAGCACTATTTTGCTACGTATCTGGTCGTTATTTTTGTCGAATTATTTCACCATCAACCCGGTTGCATGTATGCCCGTTTGGCCTGACATACGGTTTCGATACGTTCTGCTTAGCGCAACGGCTGGCCTTTTTGGTGCGTCGGTCTGGTTGACGGCTTGCCATAAGTCAGTTGAAAAGCCCGTCGATATTGTTGCGGCTGAAGTCAATTTACCTGAAAAAGTTGATTACAATCTCCACGTAAAGCCGATTCTGTCAGATCGCTGCTTTGTATGTCATGGCCCTGATAAAACAAAGCAGAAAGCTGGTTTACGGCTCGATACACCCGAAGGAGCCTATGAAGCGCTGGCGAAAAGTGGTCATACGGCCGTTGTGCCGGGCGATTTAGCCAACAGCGAATTGGTGAATCGTATCCTGAGCAAAGATCCTGAGCAAATTATGCCTACACCGGCATCGAACCTGACGCTGACACCTGAAGAAAAAGCGGTGCTTATGCGATGGATCGAGCAGGGGGCGGAGTATAGACAGCACTGGTCGCTGATTGCCCCAACGATGCCGAAAATCCCTAAAGTCAACGACGGGAAGTGGGTGAAAAATGACATTGATCGGTTTGTGCTGGCAAAGCAGGAAACCAAAAAACTGGGTCATGCACCCCAGGCCGATAAAACAACATTGCTTCGACGTGTGAGTCTTGACTTGACGGGACTGCCGCCAACGCCTGCCGAGGTCGATGCATTTCTGGCCGATAAATCCCCGAATGCGTACGAAAAAGTGGTTAACCGGCTTCTTAATAGTCCACACTACGGTGAACGGCAAGCGGTCGAATGGCTCGACGTAGCGCGTTATGCCGATACGGATGGCTATCAGGACGATGGACTACGCACGATCTGGCCCTACCGCGACTGGGTTATCAAAGCCTTTAACCGCAATCTGTCTTTCGACCGTTTTGTTACGTGGCAACTGGCTGGCGATCTGTTGCCCAACCAGAAAGGTGGTCCATCGCTCCAGAATAGGCTCTTAGCAACGGCGTTCAACCGAAACCACCAGCAAAGTCAGGAAGGGGGAATTGTTGATGAAGAATATCGAACGGAATACGTAGCGGATCGGGTCAGTACGTTTGGCAAAGCGTTTTTAGGGCTCACGACGGAGTGCGCCCGTTGCCACGACCATAAATACGACCCAATCAGCCAAAAAGATTATTTCTCGCTGTATGCGTTCTTTAACAGCAACAACGAACGCGGCCAGATTCCCTACAATGGCGAGGCCTCGCCCACCATTACGTTGACAAGCCCAAAAACAGACGCGCAATTGAAATATATTCGTGAGAAATTGACGCCACTGGATCAAAAAATGAACGTCAACCGGCCCGACTATCAACAACGATTTGGACCGTGGTTGGCGAAAGCAGAGCAAACGCCGACTCAACCAGAACTTGGTTTATTGGCGCATTATACATTTGACGAAGCCGACCGTACCGATATTAAAGCGTATGTGAAAGCGGAGAACGAAAAAAAGAAACTGGAAGACGAAAAGCGCAAAAAAGAGGCTGAGAAGTGGGAGAAACTAGGCAAGAAAAAGCCGGAAGAGAAAAAGGTTGTTAAGCCTAAAACTAAAGAGGAGTTATTGAAAGATCCGCGGAATGCGTTTGTGAATGAAGTCAACGACACCATTCCGGCCCGATTGGGTGGCGATTCGGATAACTTACCCTACGCGGTGACGGGACGATTTGGCAACGCTCGTTTTCTGCCCGGCGACAGCTACATCAGCTTACCTTCTAATTTTGGTGCCTTTGAACAGAATCAGCCGTTTACGATCAGTAGCTGGTTTAAACTGACTAAAATAGGAAGAGCCTCCACCTTGCTTGGCCGTACCGCCGGACCAATGGATGGGCAGCGCGGTTACCAACTCGACTTACTGGCCGATGGTCGCCTGAAGCTGATGCTGAGTCATGTCTGGCCGGCTAACGCACTCGACATCGAATCGATTGATAAAGTGCCTATTAATCAATGGTTTCAGGTTGCCTTTACCTATAACGGACTAGCTCGCGCCAATGGGCTGGCGTTGTATCTGAACGGCAAACCCATGCGGGCACGAGTCATTACCGACAATCTTCAGCACAGCATCGTGTACGGCAAAAACCGCACGCACTGGGTTCAGCATCCGTTCTACATTGGCCGGATGCATGACTATTACTACAAGGATTTTTCGGTCGATGAACTCCGTATCTACAACCGTTGCCTGACACCCCTCGAAATACCCAGACTGGCGGGTAACCCCGACGGCGTGGCAGCGGCTTTACAAACACCTGTCACAAAACGGACGCCCGCGCAACGAGTCGGATTGTATACGTACTACGTGACGACACACGACTCCACGTATCAGAAAGCCTTTGCCGAGTCAATGAAATTGCGGGGTGAGCAACTGATGTTATACACGAATTCCGATCAGGTTATGGTGATGCAGGAACGTAGCAAACCGCGCGAAACGCACCTGCTCAACCGGGGTGTTTATGACGCGCCGGGTGAAGTAGTGACACCCGCTGTTCTGCATAGTATGACGCCAATGCCCGAAGATTTTCCCAAAAATCGGCTTGGGTTGGCGAAGTGGCTCTTGCTGCCCGACAATCCGCTGTTTGGTCGGGTTATGGTCAACCGGTTCTGGCAGCAGTATTTCGGACAGGGAATTGCTAAGAATAGTGACGATTTTGGAAACCAAGGTGCGTTGCCAAGTCATCCCGAATTGCTGGATTATCTGGCCATAAAATTCCGGCAGACAGGCTGGAATACAAAGGAAATGCACAAACTGATCGTGATGTCGGCTACGTATCAGCAATCGTCCAGCGTTCCGGAAAAAGCACGGGAAGCGGATTTCGACAACACGTTCCTGACGCGTGGCGCCAGTTACCGGATGTCAGCCGAGCAAGTGCGCGATAACGCCCTGGCCGCGAGTGGTTTGCTAACACAACGGATTGGCGGACCGAGCGTGCGCCCTTATCAACCCGCTGGTATCTGGGAAGCGCTGGCGACCCGTAACGCTGTCAAATACGTGCAGAGTAAGGGCGATAGCCTCTATCGCCGGTCGATGTACACGATTTGGAAACGCTCGTCGCCTGCACCGATGATGCTTAATTTCGACGCAGCCGAGCGGCATACATGCATCGTTAAACGACAGAAAACCAGTACGCCTTTACAGGCGCTCGTCACGCTTAACGACCCACAATTCGTAGAAGCCGCGCGAGTACTGGCCCAAAAGGTAGTTGGTCAGGCTGGCGCATCAGCGACTACGTCCGGGAGTGAAAAGAAAGGACTGCTTTTTCCGGAAGCAGTCGTCCAGGCTACGTTCAAAGCGGTTATTAGTCGTCCGGCCCGGCCAGAAGAAGTGATGGTCATAAAACAGCTTTATGCGCATGAGTTAGCTGATTTTAAAAAGAATCCCGAGCGGGCCCTGGAGTTAGTGTCAGTCGGTGAATATCCTGTTGACAAAAAACTCGATCTGGCGGAGTTAGCGGCCTGGACAGTAGTGACAAGTACAATTATGAATTTCGACGAAGCAATTATAAAGAGGTAAGTAATAGTCGATAGTCGTCAGTCAATAGGACGGCTAACTATCGACTGACGACTATCGACTACGATGGATATTCAGGATGAAATACACGACCAGCTCAGCCGCCGGACCTTTCTGGGGCAAGCCAGTGCGGGCTTAGGTACGATTGCACTAGCGTCGCTGCTGAACCCCATAAATCTGTTTGCTGGAAACGTTGCGCCGGGCGGAAATCCGGCGGTAGGTAAACCACACTTTCCTCCGAAAGCGAAGCGGGTTATTTATCTGTTTCAAAGTGGGGCTCCTTCGCAGCTGGAGTTATTCGACTATAAACCGAAACTCGAAGCGATGTGGGGGCAGGATTTGCCCGAATCAGTACGTAATGGGCAGCGGTTGACGGGTATGAGTGCTGGGCAGAGCCGGTTTCCACTGGCCGCTTCGAAATACAAATTTGCGCAGTACGGCCCGGGGCAGATGTGGTTGAGTGAACTACTACCCCACACGGCCAGCATTGCTGGAGATCTTACATTTATCCGGTCACTAAATACGGAGGCAATTAACCACGATCCTGCCGTTACGTTCTTCCAGACCGGTAGCCAGCAGGCCGGACGGCCTTCGTTTGGCTCCTGGGTGAGTTATGGTTTAGGCTCTGACAATCAGAATATGCCTGCTTTCGTTGTGCTGCTTTCCAAGGGACGTAATGGCGATCAACCCCTTTACGCTAAGTTGTGGAGTAATGGTTTCCTGCCGTCGGTGCATCAGGGCGTCGTATTTCGGTCCGGGCCAGACCCTGTTTATTACCTCAACAATCCGCCGGGTATTGACAAAACCAGTCGGCGACGGATGCTCGATTGCCTGACGAAACTCCATCATGAGCAATATAAACACATACTGGACCCAGAAATTAATAATCGGATGGCGCAGTACGAAATGGCTTATCGCATGCAGGCATCGGTACCCGAAACACTCGACATCTCGAAAGAACCAGACTATATTTTCGATATGTACGGACCCGATAGTCGCAAACCCGGTACGTTCGCGGCCAACTGCCTGCTGGCCCGTAAGCTGGTCGAAAAAGATGTGAAATTTGTTCAGTTATACCATCAGGGCTGGGATCAGCATGGCAACCTGCCCAATGATATCAAAACGCAGGCGAAAAGCGTCGATCAGCCGTCGGCCGCGCTTATTATGGATTTGAAACAGCGCGGTTTACTGGACGATACGTTGGTTATCTGGGGGGGCGAGTTTGGACGCGGTAGTTATTCGCAGGGCAAACTGACCAAGGATAACTATGGTCGGGATCACCACCCACGGGCATTTTCGGTCTGGATGGCGGGCGCCGGGGTTAAAAAGGGGCTGGTTTATGGCGAAACCGATGAGTTTGGCTACAACATCATCAAAGATCCGGTTCATGTACACGATTTTCAGGCAACGCTGCTGCACCTGCTTGGCGTTGATCATGAAAAACTCACCTTCAAAAGCCAGGGCCGACGCTATCGCCTGACCGATGTACATGGTAAAGTGGTGAAGTCGTTACTGGCCTGATTGCCATAGACCATAGATAGCATAAAAAAGCCGGGCAGACTTTCGAGTCCACCCGGCTTTCGCTTTTATAAGTACCTATTTATCAAAATAATCAATCACATCCGCATCCGAATTGTTATTGATCTTCACCTCACCACCATTACCGCCAACAACAGTTGTGCTTAGGCTTAAGCTCCCCTTTGTCGACCCTGGAGCTAACATCCCCGTTAAACCAAATGATTTCTTTCCCTTCCCGGCAATCACCACATTTGTGGTTAAGATATAGAAATTAGGATCTGTATTATTAAACGTCCAATCACTATTCTGTACTGTCTTTCCATTGATAAGGTCCGACGTTGGGTTAAAACTGAGGCTCACCAGTGGATCTTTGGTCACATAAACCGAAACTGGCCCGCTAGTAGGCACCGGACTGAGTTCGAACACATCCACGACGACATTAAAGCTGCTGGTACCATACTGAACCGATGGACTGGCGAACATAATCGCCGTCAGATCAGGTGATGGAGCCAGATTTAACCCAATTAGTACAGGATCGTGATCTGACGATCGGAACGGATCTGCGCTATATAGATTGGCTTGTTGTGCCACGCTTTTATTTTCCGTATTGTAGTCCAGTATACTAGGCTCATCGGCGTTAATATGCCATTTTTCAGCACCGGTAACCTGTGTCGCCAGGCTACCAGTTCCCAGCGCGTGGTCGAGCGCACCAACCTGCCCATCGAATACGTAGGAGTAGGTTGTAGTAGGCAGCAGGTTTCCATAACCATTGCTTGCCAGAGAAGTAATAGGATCTTCCATGGCGTAGGAATTCAAGTCGCCCAGAATCAGGTAGTCGGGATCGTTCGTTTTGGTTGGTTTTGTAGCTAACCACGCGGCTAACTCCTGTGCCTGACGCGTACGTGTACCATTGAAAGCGCCCTGTCCATCGTTAATATCCGCGTCGCCTGCGCCAGCGTTACCGGAGCCTTTGGATTTGAAGTGGTTAACAACGACTGTAACAATCCCACCGGTTGCAATTTCCTGAAAGGTTTGTGCCAGCGGTTGACGACCAACTGCTGTAAATGTGCTACTTACGAGACTGGTTGCGCTCCCTACCGGACTCACTACCCCAGGTTTGTAAATCATGCCTACTGTAATGACGTCGCTGGCTATGCTAACGCCTGGATTGACAAACGTGTAGGAAGTCGTACCCGCTAACGTATTAAGTCCATTCACTAAATCCTGAATAGCGCTGGCTGAACCATATCCATCGTTCTCTACCTCCATCAGACCAATAACGTCAGCACCTGACGTGAACAGGTTCTGAAGCACTTTGGTCCGTTGACGTGTAAACTCATTCAGGTTAGTAGCTCCGCGTGACGTTGGGAAGCCGCCAGCCGAACCCTCCTGACCTGTGCCATTTCCGTTAAAGTAGTTTAGTACGTTGGCGCTGGCCACTTTAAGCGTGCCACCTACCGCAGGAGGAGATGTAGGACGAACGTTTGTTGGCAGGAAATTAACGCCCGTATTCAATTGTAAGCGGTATCCCTCGAAACGTTCATCTAACACGGTCGTAATGCTGGCTATTTCATCACCACCCCGTAGCGTGTTGGTTGCACTTAAGGGCTGTCCACCCCGGCCAAATGGAACTGGGTCAGGATACGAAACGCTGCTGCCATCGTCCAGAATAATTTTCCGTTTGGCAAGCTCCGCCAGATAAGCTGGATAGCCTGATACACTAGGTGCGTTGTATTGCGTATACTGGTCGAGTCGGGCATCGGTGCCGACTACATTGGTCGCTCCGGTAGCGGATACAACAATCTGGCCATACTGACCCAATTGAAAATATTCCGTTACGGCTAGATTTCCCGTTGCCGCGCCCATCGTCACCAGCATACCTTCATAAGCCTCAAGATCCGATACGTTATTAATAGGAAGGTTGACAACAGTAGGTGTAGGCAACGTACCAGGTCCCTGATTAACGACGCTAAGAAGGCTTGCCAATTCGGTTAAGCTGCTTGTGTTAGCGCCAGATGTACTTACAAATTCAAGAACAGTGCCTGTTACTTTCACTTTGTCCCCTTCATTCCCGGTGAAGAGGCCAGCCGGATCAAAAACGAATATAGCTTCCGATGTAAGCGGGTTGGCATCGGCATCGGCATCTTCCTCCTGCACATAAAATCCATTAAGCTTCGCCGATCCCAAAAACTTCCGCGTCACTATACCTTCGATAGCCAGGGTGGTATTATAGGTTGGATTAAAAGCAAGGCCCGTTCCCTGAATATCATGAATTTTGACCGTAACAACGGGTGGGGCAATCGTGAAGGAAAAGGAAAAATCACTGGCCATGTTATCTGTTGTCCCATCCTGATCCGCTATCTGTGCCGCTAGTGCCGTTACGGTTACGGTTTCGGAATCCGTAAAATCGGTATCAGGATTCAGCGTATAGCTGGTTGGTCCGCCCGTAAGCGCGAAGGTATGTGGTCCACTCGTTGAACCAGTGATAGTAAAAGCAGACGATGGTGCAGTTACTGGTTCCGAAAACGTAAGGCTAATGTTGCTGGTAGCTGCTATGTAGGTTGCTGAATTGGCTGGAGTTGTGCTTGTTACCGTTGGCGCGATGTCAGCTGTAGGGGCAACTGAGCCAAAGAGTGTAACATCATCCACTCGAAACGTGCCTGTCGATGCGGACGCCGAGCCATTGATAGCCGTAGAACCATAGGGGTAAAATCTGAATGTAACAGTTCCGCCATCAATTGTAGTGATAGGCGACGTAAATGTCCAGCTCAACGCTGTACCAGAAGAGGGTGTCGAAGAGGTCGTACTATTGACCCTTGTAACAAAGTTGTCGGTACTATACGACACGAGCAATGAATTAGGTGCCGTGTTACTTCCTTGTCGAAAAAAAGAAAGAGAAGTTAAATTTAGTGCATAGCCACTGTTAGCCTTGATACTAAATTCAATATACTTTGTGTCATCTGGGGATGATGTAAGATTTAGTCCGGTACTACTGAACACATTTGCCGTGTTAGAACACGAAACATTGTTTCTGGTGAACGGTGTAGCTGTAACGTTTGGTGAAGTAGATGTAAATGAATTACCTGGCTGAGAATAAGTGGGGCTACAAACGGCCGTGGTTTGAAACGTATTTGTAATTAACTGGGCATAAGCTGCATCGGTCGTCAAGCTCACGATGGCTAGAGCCAGAAAAGTGTAGATAATTTTTAAATGTTTCTGCGGTTTATGTACTGTTTGCCAAATGGAGTAAGCCTGCTTCATGTTTGTTTTGATTAAATTTTGTACTGTTGATTGAGTCGAAAAAAAGTAAGCGAAGGGTATGCGTAATTCCTTGAAAAAACTGAGCCTAGGCCATTAAAGAAGGAAAATACAGGCTAGTCATGAAAGAGAACCTGGTCAAACAGACTTTTTTACCAGAAGAAGTGATAAAAAATAAAGTAGTCTTTTGTGCATAAAAAATAGAAGTAAAAGAAGTTTATGACGGTTGATACTTATATCATCTATAAAGAAAATCAATAGTCACTCACATTGTTTCTTTTTTCGTGAAACAGCAGTTTATTCATATGAAAATTTAATAATTACTGGTTAAAATCCTAAAAATTAAGATAAAAGGAGTAAGAGGCCAATACTATTTTTAATTTAGCAATTGTATCATCCAAATGTCTAGCAAACGGCTTATGTCGTTGATTACCATTTAGTTTTAAATGAGATTCATTTGTCACAAAATTCACAACAATTGCTTTAGGATCATCTGATCTGTAGATGAAATTTGTGTTAACACTCACAACAATAAATCAAGTATTCGTGCGGATATAACTTGCCTGACAATTGGCAATAGTTTTGTTTATAGCTTATTTAAAGGACAAGTGCTCAATAGGATATAGCAAAGTTTCGGTACCTGACTACATTCGCAGAAGTGCTTACTTTGCACAATCAAAGTTGATTCGAGTATTAGATTATGCAACAGCAATTAGATATATGGATACGAGCCATAGTCCGATGGTTTGGCTACGTACCGAACCGTGATCTGTCGGGATGGATATTGCTTATTATAGCCTTACTGCTGGGCCTGGCGGTCGATTTTGTGGTGACGCAACTAATTCGGTTTGTATCCCGTCGTCGTCCGTATCAGACGTTGGTATTGCTCAAATCACACGTTCGCTGGTCGTTCTGGGTATTCATGCCATCGCTGTTTTTCCTGTTGGCGACCAACATTCAGTCAGAACGTTTCTTGCGTCGGCATCCGGTGGCCGACAAAGCCGCCGAGGTTTTATTTCTGATTGCCGCAACCTGGTTGATTGTTACGTTGCTGAAGGTTTCGGAATTGTTGCTTATCCGGGAATACGACACGACAAAGGATGTTAATTTATCGCAGCGGAAGTTTGTCACACAAGTACGGTTTGTCCGCCGAACCATAGCCATCGGGGTTATGATTATCGGGGCTTCCCTGTTGCTGATTGCCTTTCAGGGAAGTCGCAAAGTGGGATTAAGCGTCCTGACGTCGGCTGGGGTTGTGTCGGTCGTGATCGGTTTTGCCGCTCAGAAAACGCTGGCGAATCTGCTGGCCGGGATTCAGATTGCCTTTAATCAGCAGATTCGGTTAGACGATGCCGTGGTCGTTGAGAAAGAGTGGGGACGTATCGAAGAAATCAACCTGACCAGTGTTATTGTCAGAATCTGGGATCGCCGTCGGTTGATTTTACCCATTACCTATTTTGTTGAAACTCCGTTCGAAAACTGGACCCGTTCCGATGCGTCGATTACGGGCGCTGTTTTACTGTATCTTGATTATAACACGCCCGTCGATAAAATTCGGGAGAAAGCCCGTGAACTGGCTGAAAATGATCCACTCTGGACTGGCGACGTTTTTGCCGTTCAGGTGACTGATACGCAGCCGACTTGTATTGTCGTTCGGATTCTGGTGTCGGCACAGGATGCTCCTTCTGCGTTTGATCTACGTTGTCACATGCGCGAAAATCTCATCGCTTTTCTGCGCGACGAATACCCGCAGAGCCTGCCGCAAACCAGGTTAATGCTGGCTGAAGAGTTGAAACCAAAGGAAAACGAGGTGTAATGTGGGAAACTAAACATCCCGAAAGCTTTGAACTTTTGGGATGTTTAAAAGTAGGTGGGCCAATCAATCTTCCCAGCCAAACGACCGCTCGATGGCTTTCTGCCAGCCGTGCATGAGTTTCTTTCGCTGCGCATCGTCCATATTGGGTTCGTAAGTTCGGGCGACGCCCCAGTTCTGACGTAAATCATCCAGGCTTTGCCAATACCCTACGGCCAAACCAGCGGCATAGGCCGCACCCAGGGCGGTTGTCTCAGTCATTTGCGGGCAAACGACGGGTCCATTCAATACGTCGGACTGAAACTGCATCAGGAGCGAATTACCAACCATACCCCCATCGACACGTAGTGATTTGAGGGATACACCCGCATCCTGCTCCATGGCCCGTACTACGTCAACAGTTTGATAGGCAGTGGCTTCCAGGACGGCCCGTGCCAGATGGCCTTTGTTAACGAAGCGGGTTAGCCCGGCGATGATACCGCGTGCGTCGGCTTTCCAGTGTGGCGCGTATAGCCCTGAAAAAGCAGGCACGAAATAAGCGCCACCATTGTCCTCTACCGAGCGGGCGAGGGTTTCGATATCGGTGCTCTTTTTAATAATGCCCAGATTGTCCCGTAGCCATTGCACCAGCGCACCCGTAATCGCGACGCTGCCTTCCAGCGCGTAGTGAACGGGCTCATTCTGAAACTGATACGCTACGGTTGACAGCAAGCCATAGGTCGATGTTCGGAGTTCGGTGCCGGTGTTCATGAGCAGAAAACAACCCGTACCGTATGTATTTTTAGCCTGTCCCGCTTCATAACACGTCTGGCCAACCAGCGCGGCCTGCTGATCACCCAGAATGCCTGCAATGGGCACGTTGGGCAGCACTTCCGACGTAACGGTTCCGTACACCTCACTGCTTGGCCGGATTTGGGGAAGCATGGCGCGGGGAACCGTAAAGTCAGTAAGCAGATTGTCGTCCCAATTGAGCGTTTGAAGGTTCATCAATTGCGTTCGGCTGGCGTTCGTTACATCCGTGAGGTGCAAGCCGCCGTCAGGTCCGCCCGTCAGGTTCCAGACCACAAAGGTGTCCATGTTACCAAAGATGGCATCACCCCGTTCGGCATCTTCGCGCAAACCAGCTACGTTGTCCAACAACCATTTGAGTTTCAGGCCGCTGAAATAAGTTGCCAGGGGTAGCCCTGTTTGAGGCCGAAAGCGATCCTGACCATGTCCGTTAGCTGAAAACTCAGTGACTAAATCGGCGGTGCGCATGTCCTGCCAGACGATGGCATTGTAATAGGGCTTGCCAGTTCGACGGTTCCAGACAACCGTCGTTTCGCGCTGGTTTGTAATCCCAATAGCGGCAATATCATGAGCCGAAAGTTTGCCTTTGATACGTGCCAGGGCTATGACTTCGAGCGTGTTACGCCAGATTTCCTCCGGATCGTGTTCAACCCAGCCGGGTTGTGGATAAATCTGTTTGTGCTCTTTCTGCGCTACAGAAACAATCTGTCCCTGGCGGTTGAATACAATACAACGGGTGCTGGTTGTCCCCTGGTCGATAGCAGCTATGTAGGAGGGCATAGAATTTTGGAAGAGTAAAGATTATAAAGCAAACAGCCGGATGAGTAGACCGCCTACTATGGCACCAACCAACGGTCCGACAATTGGCACCCACGCATACCCCCAATCCGACGAACCTCTGCCGGGAATCGGCAGCAGTGCATGAGCCAGACGTGGGCTAAAATCACGGGCGGGACTCATGGCATAACCGGTTGTGCCCCCGAGCGAGAGCCCAATACTCCACACCAGAATACCGACCAGATACGGACCAACGCCAATGGCCAGTTCGCCCAGGTTTTTAGATGAAATACCCGATAGCCCAAGAATTAACACGAGGGTTGCCAGAAACTCGCTCAGAAAATTTGCCAGTGGGTTACGAATGGCTGGGCCAGTCGCGAAACAGGCCAGCTTGGCCCCAGGATCGGGTGTAGCAGCCCAGTGGGGGAGGTATTGCAGCCAGACGAGTACGGCACCCAGAAATGCCCCAATGAGCTGGGCCGTAATGTAGGGGACAATGTGGCTGAAATCATTTGTGGCTACAGCAAAGGCGACCGTAACGGCTGGGTTCAAATGGGCATCCATTCCGCCAAAGGCTTTGGACACAAATACGCCCATCGTGACGGCAAATGCCCAACCGGTTGTGATGACGATCCAGCCAGAGGATTCTCCCTTTGTTTGTTTTAAGACAACATTGGCAACAACACCATTACCCAGCAATATGAGTACCATTGTGCCAATTAATTCACCAAGAAAAGGAGAGGTATGCATGAAAGTAGTCGTCAGTGACTAGTCGATAGTCGTCAGTCAGGATTCATCAATAGTACTTGTTATCGGTTCCTGACTAACGACTATCGACTAACACCTGGCTTCAAGGTTTAGGAATAGTTTATGCGAATTAAGTCATATTTTTGGCCTCATTCCAAAAAAAGAGTTGGAATCTCGATTCGATGGGATTTTAGTACTCGGCTATGCATTTTATAACCCGTTCATTAACAAATGAAAAGCATCATTTTTGATAAAATAGGAACCCCTACAGATACCCTTAAACTTACTGACGTACCAACGCCCCAACCTGGGCCAGATGAGGTTCTGATTAAGGTTATTGCCAGCCCGGTTAATCCGTCGGATATTAAGTTCGTAGAGAATTTGTACGGTATTCGGCCTCATTTGCCGTCTGGAGCAGGTTTTGAGGGCGTGGGCATTGTCGAAGCGGTAGGCGAAAGCGTTCACCTACGCGCGGGTATGCGGGTGAGTTTCACCAGCATCGGTACGTGGTCTGAGTACGCAATCGCCCCTCAGCGTAGCTTGATTCCGGTGCCTGATGCCATACCAGACGACGTAGCGGCTCAGTTGTTTGTGAATCCGTTTTCGGCTTATGCGATGGTGCAGGAGGCAAAGGTGCCAGAGAATGGCTGGCTGATGCTAACGGCTGCCGGATCGGCGTTTGGTAAACTGGTGATTCAATTGTGTACCATGCGGGGTATCAAAACGATCGGTACCGTTCGGCGCGACGATCTCAACGACGAGCTGAGAGCACTGGGCCTGACCGAAGTTGTCAATACCGAGACGGAAAGCGTATCGGCTCGTGTTAAGCAGATTACGGGTGGAGAAGGAGTTACCTGTGTGCTGGATGCCGTTGGCGGTCATACGGCTAGTGAAGCGCTCAAGTGCCTGGGAAAAGGGGGTACAATGCTCGTTTACGGCGTTTTGAGCGGACAGGAGCCAGCGTTTAATATTGGTTTGATGATATTCAGGGAGTTGACCGTTAGGGGATTCTGGTTGTCGGACTGGATGCGCCGGGTAGATAGTCAGACGAGGCAGGACGTAGCGCAGAACGTAATTCAGTTGCTAGCGTCGGGAAAAATTCAATTGCCTGTCGAAGCGTCGTATACACTCGACCAAATTGCCGAAGCGGTCGAACACGCTGAGCGTCCGGGACGCTGGGGGAAAATTCTAGTGAAGCCATAACTGGAGAGCCGTGCCACGGTTCTCCAATTATGGCTTCGTCATTTTTGGTAAACCCGCACATAATCCACTTCAAATCGGCTTGGGAACGTAGTGGCCGAGGGATCACCTCCGTTATCGCCCCCGATGGCCAGGTTTAGCAACAAATAATGAGGTTGCTTAAAGGGATTACGTCCTGTTCCATCCTGATTGATCGTTTCGCTTAGAGGTACCTCGTTTAAGAGTTGGTTATCGACGTATAACCTGATGGCTTTCTCGTCCCAATCCATACGCCAGACATGAAATTTTTTTGACCATTCTGGGTCCGAAAAAGAATTCATCGGTTTTTTCGTGCTGCGCCATTCGGCTGTATAGCGTTTTGCGGTTGCCCACGCTACGTTGGCTAACAATTGATTTCGATAATACTCCATGATGTCAATTTCGCCGTTGGACGGCCACTCGCCCGAAACGCCTAACGTCCAGAAAGCAGGCCACATGCCGGGACTGATGTCGATACGTCCCCGCATATCAAAACGACCATATTGCCATTGGTGCAATCCATTGGTGTGGAGGCTGGAGGACGTATAGTCGATGGAAGGTCGGCTTGTTTTCCAGTCGGAGTTATTGGGTTGATACGTTGGGTTCGGGCGATGTTCACGACGACCTTCAATGATCAGCAGACCGTCCTTGCAACGGGCATTTTCGGGCTGATACCATTGATGCTCATGGTTTCGAACGAAACCCTGTTCGAATTTCCAGTTTTTAGGATCTGGCGCTCCATCTTTAGTAAATTCATCTGCCCAAACCAGTTTCCAGGTTGTATCAGCCTGAGTTCGGGCGGCAGATGAATCGGTAGCATTACCACCGCCAAAAGGGAAGTAAAGCAGGAAAAGTAGTGCGTTCATTATGAGAATACGTTAGAAAGTAAGATGGCTGTGTAGGTCGGTTCTTAAACCGGCTTACACAGCCATCTATTGACTATAAGCTTCAACTATTGTTGGGCTGGCTTTCGGAGACGGCTCGACGAAGTTAAAACTACGCTCAACATCTCCAGCGTAATGTGTTAGACTTTCTTTGGATCGGGGTGCTTGTACGGATCACGATACGGCCGCTGAAGCAATCCATTGGCTTCCCGATCGCCAACAATTTCATGTTTTACTGAATCGTATACGATGGGGCGCCCCGTTTTCATGGACATATTGGCCAGAATGCAACTCGCCGTAGAAATGTGCCCCTCTTCAATGTCGGCTACGGGGCGGCTTCCTTTGTCGATAGCATCCAGAAAGTTGAGCATGTGCAACCGGGTTGCTGGGGATGCGTTTAACTCAATTTTTGGGTTCGTCGGTTCGGTCAGATCCTCAGGATATTTCTCTTTCTCGTACACGACGTCTAAGTGGATCTTCTTGCCATTTTTGTCGTCCGGAATAAAATCACACTGCATTGTGCTGGCCCAGAGCGTGCCTTTGTCGCCATAGAGCGTAAACGACCACGGATAGTCTGGGTTGTTGGGTGTTCCCCAGGTACGATGTTGCCACACGCAGTTTAATCCATCATACTCAAAAACAGCCGATTGCGTATCAGAGATATTGGACTTGCCTTCCTTCTGTACGTAAATACCACCTTCAGAACTGATACGTTTAGGCCAGCCCAGTTTCAGCATCCAGCGCACCGTATCGAACATGTGCACGCACATGTCGCCCGTAATGCCGTTGCCATATTCCATAAATGTCCGCCACCAGCGAACGTGCGGCAAACCGTCGTAAGGACGTAGCGGAGCTGGTCCAGTCCACATATTGTAGTCCAGAAAATCGGGAATTGCCTGTACGGGCGGATTGCCATTCGCCCGCATATGCATGTAGCAGCACATTTCTACGTGCGATATTTTGCCTAGCAATCCCGCGTCAACGATGTCTCTCTTGGCTGTAATCAGGTGGGGTGTGCTTTTGCGTTGAGTGCCAACCTGAACCACTTTATTGTACTTGCGGGCAGCGGCTACCATCGCTTCGCCCTCGATTACGTCAACGCTGATGGGCTTCTGGACATACACGTTGGCACCTGCTTTAACAGCATCAATCATCTGGAGCGCATGCCAGTGGTCGGGTGTGCCGATCAGCACAACATCCATTTCATTTTCAGCCAGCATCTTCTGGTAATCGCCGTATGTCTTGGGTGTCTTGCCCGATTTCTGCCGCTGACTAACGAGCTTGGCTGCATCGGCCACCATGTTCTTGTCCACGTCGCACAGGGCCACCACCTCAACGGGCGAGACCTGAATCAATCGAAATAAATCACTTTTACCATACCAGCCGGTGCCAATCAGCCCTACGCGAAGCGTTTTGGTCGGATTAATAAGATCTAAACCTCGTGCTCCAAAACTCGAAAGAGCAAGGGCTGCAGTCGAGCCCTGGATAAAACGGCGACGATTAATGTTGAAGGTATGCATGCAAGTTTAGGGGTCGGACGGCAAATCCGGATTTGTAGTTGAGAGCGGCCGTTTGCCGGAAGCTTCGCCAGCGAACGCTCTACGATAAAGGAGCTTCCATTTCGTAAATACTCCTGTTGTTTCGTTAAAATATTCAATAGTAGACTGATCCTAGACGTTTTTCAGCACTTTTGCCACTAACTTCTGACTGTAGCTATAGTTTGCCGGATTTTACCCCGATAGGCTGGGTATTATCTTTGTCAGGATACTGGAAAATAGCTAATCTCGTATGGTTTATGACGCGATTGTTGTCGGTTTAGGTGCCGTTGGAAGTGCCGCTCTTTATCAGCTCTCGAAACAGACTTCCCATGTACTCGGAATCGATCGGTTTAAGCCTCCGCATCCCTTCGGATCGACGCACAGTGATAGCCGCATTACCCGGCAGGCTATTGGTGAAGGAGCTTATTTTGTACCGCTGGCGCTACGTTCCTATGAGATATGGCGGGAACTCGAACAACGTACTAATCAACAATTGCTAACCATTACGGGTGGACTTTTTGTCGGGAAAGAGCACTCGAGAATACAAACGCACAACAAACCGGGTTGGCTAACAACCACAATTGAGGCAGCAAAGCAATTCGGAATCGCTCATCAACTACTTGACGTACCAACGCTTCGAAAACGATTTCCTCAGTTTCAATTTCTGGACGGTGATCTTGGCTATTATGAAGAAAACGCCGGATTTCTGCGGCCCGAGCAATGCCTTTCGGCGCAACTGACACAGGCTCATCAAAACGGCGCTATCATACACCCTTATGAGCAAATGCTATCTTTTGAACAGACAGGGC
Organism: Spirosoma endophyticum; assembly: GCF_900112365.1. Taxonomy (GTDB): domain Bacteria; phylum Bacteroidota; class Bacteroidia; order Cytophagales; family Spirosomataceae; genus Spirosoma; species Spirosoma endophyticum. Next base: position 52,926 of record NZ_FOLQ01000007.1, read on the forward strand.
CGGAAATTCGGGTTCAAACAGACGAGGCTGTTTATCAAACCCGAAAGTTGATTCTGACGACCGGCCCCTGGATTACAGAATCACTACGTACTACGCCTTATCGTGAGTTGCTTAAGGTATATCGGCAGGTTCAATACTGGTTCGATATCCAGGGTGATTACCCAACATATACGCCTGATCGTATGCCGGTATTTATTCTGAGTGATCGGGATTTATATGGTTTCCCCGCCATCGGTGGGGCAGACGGAGGAATCAAAATTGCGACGGAGCAATACAGTGAAATAACAACGCCCAACGACGTAGTGAGAACCGTTAGCCAAGCCGAAATTGAGCAGATGTATGAACAGTACGTTGCACCTAACTTTGTAGGAGTTGGGCCCGAATGCGTTAAATCAACGGTTTGCCTGTATACCATGACGCCCAATGGCGATTTCATTATTGACCAGCATCCCGATTATGCTAACGTATTGCTGACCTCGGCCTGTTCGGGTCATGGGTTCAAACATTCGGCGGCAGTGGGGCAAATTCTGGCCGAATTAGCCTTACAAGGCAAGACGAATTTTGATATTCAGGCGTTCCGACTGCAGAGCTTTTCTGGCCTCATTAATTGAACACAGAGCCACAGAGAACACAGAGTTTTCTTACTGTTATTGCTCCGTGTTCTCTGTGGCTCTGTGTTCAATAAAATAACTAAGATATGTCTAATGGAGTAGCCAATGAGCGGGCGAAAATGCCTGCTGCTCACAATCCGGTTCTGGAACGGAGAACTGTTGAAAATAGTAATCGGAATCTGTTAAAATACCTGCGGCCCGGTATCCGCGTGCTCGACGTAGGTTGTGGCTCGGGTGCCATTACACGTAGCATTGCCGAAAAAGTTGGACTAACCGGATGGGTGCTGGGCATCGATCCCAACGAAGGTCTGATAGAACAGGCGTGTCAAAATTCGGAGAATCAAACCAGACTTGCTTTCGAACAGGGCGACGTTTATACATTCAATACGTCCGAGCAATTCGACGTAGTGACCTGCGCCCGAACCCTGCAATGGCTGGCTCAACCTAAAGAAGCGCTTACTAATCTGAAACGCTTCGTGAAGCCGGGCGGCTACCTGGCGGTACTCGACTTCAATCATGAAAAGCTTGCCTGGACGCCCGAGCCACCGAAAGCCATGCGGCTATTCTACGACGCGTTTCTGCAATGGCGGCAGGATGCGGGTTTCGATAACGCCATTGCCGATCACCTGCACGAGCTGATGCTACAAGTTGGCTTTATGAATGCGCAGGTGGAGCTTCAGCTTGAATTGTCCCGGAAAAGTGATCCTGATTTTGCCGTGACCAGCCGTTTGTGGTCGGAAGTGGCAGCGCTACGGGGGCCTCAGTTGGTTAAGGCAGGCTACCTCACAGAAGAGCAGCGCCTTCAGGCCATAGTGGACTACGACAGCTGGATTGCGAACGAAGGCGAATCGATGACAGTTTATTTGCTGGCCGTAGAAGCCCGGCAAGCATTGTAAGACGTAGCGCAAGGTGCGCTACGTTCTTAGAATCATGAGTTAGCCCAGTGGCCAACTTTGCTTTTATATTCCCGAATGTAATCTCTGGGTGACATGCCTGTCGTTTTCCGAAAAACCCGATTAAAATTAGTGGCGCTGTTAAAGCCAGTTGAATAAGCGATAGTAGAAATGCCATCGTAATGGCTGTTGATTATCTTCTTGCAAGCCTCATTGATACGTATCTCATTCAGAAACGTATTGTACGTTTTTCGGGTATGTTTTTTAAAGTACTTACAAAAAGCATGGGGGGTAATATTGGCAATTTCGGCAATTCGATTCAACGTAATGTTTTCAGCATAGTGTTCTAATGTATACTGAAAAACATCATTCATCCGCAACCCTTCATAATCGGAAAGAGAAGTATTGGCAAATCCCGAACCCAACGATTTCCAGCCTCTGACCTCCTGAGAAAAATAATGGAATAGTTTTAAGATATGCAGTAGCCGATCCAAATTAGATTTGTTTCTGAGCTTTAATAGAATTTTGGTAACGTAACCTGCGTATTCTGACGGGAGTTGAAAGCCGTTTTGCGTACTGGCCAGAAAATTACTAATTGACTCCATTTCGGGAAGGCTAAAAAACGCATTTGGAATACGGTCCTGATCGAAATAAACATGGATAGCATGTGAATTTCCTTTCTGAGGATTCGCGAAGTGGGTAGGGGCTGATTTGAAAATATGCGGTTGATTAACCCCCAGAATATAAATGTCCCCTGGTTTAAATGTCTGGCTATAGTTTCCCGCCATGAGCGTTCCTTCGCCCTTAATAATCAGGGTAAGTTGTAGTTGTTTATGGCGATGAAAATAGTCATAAAAATTGGGGAGAATATCTTCATCAACTACAACCGAATCTTCTTTGGGAACCGGGGGCGTATATTCCAATACTTTCATGACGAGGAGCGTTTAACTAGCAGTGTTAGGTAAAGAATTCACACGGTTGACAGGCACATTGGCTATGTCCTGCAAAGCTAAACAGCTGGAGCAAAGCAACCATGGGCGTGTATTTTCTGATCTGAGGAAATTAAAACGAAATTAATCCATACACCGGGCACTTACAAGCCTGTTCAACAGATTCATCTACTCAGTGAGGTTATCTTGCTGGGTTAGAAATCATGACTTTAGGACGACTGATTCGTGATTTTATTTTTATAACTATCTTTCTGTAAGACGGTTATCTGTACTGGTATAAGGCCGGAAATAGAAAGATTGGTTGGTAGGTTAAAGGTATGCGTGTGTTTTTTCTCCTGTTCATTTTCAGATCCCTGCTTGTTTGCCTGCCTCTAGTTAAACGTGATCCGGACAATAATTATCCATGTATAATCAAAAATTGCCGAATTGTTTTGCGCTTGATTTCTGTATATACATTTAAGAAAAAAAGCCTATGAATTCTGAAGCCTTATTGTCCTTCGATAACACAGAACTGGCCTTTGCCTATAAATCAGATAAGCAATTAAGGAAAACTAGTTACTTATTTCAATTGATGAACCAGCAATGGCTGGTAAAAACAGGGATAAAAATAGGGCTGTTGGCTATCAAATGGAATTTGCCTGTTACAGGCTTAATACGGTCTACCATTTTTGAGCAATTTGTAGGCGGAGAGACCCTTCAGGAAACGGCCACTAGTATTAAAAATTTGGGCAAGTATGGTATTGATGTAATACTGGATTATGGTGCTGAAGGGAAAGAAACTGAAGACGATTTTGAAAAAACAAAAGAAGAATTTATTCGGGTAATTCATCACGCGTCGAAACATAAAAATGTCAATCTAATTGGTATAAAATTAACTGCTTTGGCGCGGTTTGATTTGCTGGAAAAATTAAATCAATCTATATCCATTTCCAGTGATAAAATTGCCGTTGACACTACGTCTCTAAACTCGTCGGAAAAGCAGGAATGGAATAATGTTGTTCAGCGTTTAGTGGAACTTTGTGAAATAGCAGATAAAAATGGCGTTGGTATTCTGGTTGATGCCGAAGAATCGTGGATACAGAATACCATTGATGCGCTGACGATGCAGGTTATGCAGCGGTATAACCAGGAGAAGGTGCTTGTCTACAATACCATTCAGCTTTACCGACATGATCGTCTCGATTTTCTGAAACAATGTTTTGATATCGCGTCAAAAAATAGGTTTGTTCTGGGTGCCAAGATAGTACGTGGTGCTTACATGGAAAAGGAGCGCAAACGGGCGGGCGAGCTAAATCAAGAAACAGTTATTCAGCCGGATAAGGCCGCGAGCGATCAGGACTTTAATGAAGCCATTACGTTCTGTATCAAGCACATTGATGAAGTGTCGCTGATTATCGCATCACACAACGAGTACAGTGCTCAACTGGCGGTTCGGCTGCTGGATGAGAGTAATCTACCCTTAAATCACCCGCATGTTCATTTCTCGCAGCTCTACGGGATGAGCGATAACATTACATTTAATCTGGCAAAAGCCGGGTGTAATGTCAGCAAATACCTACCCTATGGCCCTATCGAGGACGTTGTCCCATATTTGATGCGTCGGGCACAAGAAAACAGCTCCGTTGCTGGCCAGACCAGCAGGGAGCTGTTTTTGATTGAGAAGGAAATGAAGAGGAGGGGGTTATAATAATTTTGGTATCCGGTGGGCTGACGCGTCAACCCACCGGATACCAAAAACTGAAAACCTAATATTTCGCTGGTTGATTTGGCTTCGGTGTCGATTTCTTGATAAAGTCCCGAAGGTCATCATTGGCACTGACGAGGTCTTCCTGACGCAGGTACATCATGTGACCGCTCCGGTAACCTTTCCACGACATCCGGCTTTTTAGCTTTCCACTGGGGTCCATCTGCCACATGTTATACTGCGCATTGAAATAGTCGCAGGCACCGTCGTAATAGCCCGACTGAACAAATAAATGCAGGTACGGGTTCTGGGCCATGGCCTGCCGTAAGTTTTCGGCACTTCGATCCGTATTGGCGCCACTACGATCCCAGGGGTGTACCGGACCAAACATGTAGTATTTCAGGTCGGTTTTGTAATTCAGGAATTCCCGGAAATAGTAGTTCATCGGGGCTGCGAACGAGTGCAACCAGGACGTAAGCTCCGGTGAATAATCGGGCCGCTCACCCGCGTCTTCCCGGTCGATACCCAGATAGCGCGAATCCAGCCGACCGATGGTGTAGCCTTTGTCACGTAGTAATTCTTTCCAGAAGAAATTAGTCGGAATATCCATGTTGTGTTGCAGTACTACTTTTTCCGACAGACCGGAATAACGGGCTACTTTAGCCGCAATCTGCTGTTTTTTCTGCGGGTCAATGAAGCCGCCCATGGCCAGCGCCGGAATAAATTCGTTGATCGTAAACTGTTCAACTTCAGGTAGTATTGCCGTTAGATCTTTGCTCTGCAAATCGGGGCCAAGTGCTTTATGGAACCAGGCCGTTGCCGCATAATACGGCAGCATATTCGCGGAACCTACAGGACCCTTCCGCTCAATACCAAGATCGGTAGGCGATACCAGAATTACCCCGTTCAGGTACATCCAATTGGCGTTCTGAAGCTCCAGCGCCAGACCCGATACCCGGGTTGTTCCATAGCTTTCCCCAATCAGGTATTTAGGCGACGGCCAGCGATTTTTCCGGCTCACGAACACGTTGAGCCACTCGGCTAGGTATTTTATGTCCGAATTAACACCGAAGAATTTTGCCTTCGGTACGTCCTTGTTCGCCATGCGGGAATAGCCCGTATTGACAGGATCGATGTACACGATATCTGCTACGTCGAGGAGCGAATTCGGGTTATCCTTCAACGTATAAGGTTGCAACGGGTACCCTTCGTTGTCGATGTTCAGCAACTTGGGACCTGTATAGGCAAGGTGCATCCAGACCGATGCCGTGCCGGGGCCGCCATTAAAGGAAATAACCAGTGGGCGCGTCGTTCGATCTTTAATATCTGACCGTTCGTAGTATGTAAAAAATACGCCCGCAATTTGTTTGCCGTCTTCATCCCAAACCGGCTGTGTGCCGACTGTAGCTGTATACGGGACCGATTTGCCTTTGATCGTAACGGAATGCGAGGTGGTTATGGTCGAATCCATAGCCAGTCTAAGATCGCCGGGTCCGGGTTTTGCCGAGGTACCGGACGTTGGCCTTGGGGCTTGTGCAGCATCAGCCGGACCGCCCGCAGGTCGCTGCCCACGTTGTCCTTGTGCAAACGATAACGAACCTGTTGTCAGGCCAATGAGCAATAAAATTGCAATTCGTTTCATGTAAAATGTACGGGTTAAAAAGTAATGATACTCGTTTTGTTGTAACGTCTTAGTACTTAGCTGCCTGGGTTGGCTTGGGTAAGGTTTTCTGAATAAATACCCGGATGTCTTCGTTCGATGTAGCCAGGTCTTCGTCCCGTAGATACATCATATGGCCGCCCCGGTAGCCTTTCCACTCAAATCGGGCTTTCAGTTTCCCGCTTGGATCAATATGCCACATGTCGTATTTGGCATTGAAATAATCGCATGCGCCATCATAATAACCCGACTGAATCATGACATTCAGATATGGATTCTGGGCCATGGCCTGCCGTAAGTTTTCGCCGGTTCTGTCGGTGTTGGCGCCTTCGCGATCCCAGGGGCGGGTTTGTCCGGCAATGTTGTATTTAAGATCAGTTTTGTAATTGAGGTGCTGCCGTAGGTAATAATTAATGGCGGGGGTAAACGAATGCTGCCAGGAGGTGTATTCGGCGGCATAATCGGGTCGTTCGCCAGCTGTCTCGCGGTCAATCCCCAGATAGCGGGAGTCCAGACGGCCGATCTGATACCCTTTGTCACGTAGCAATTCCTTCCAGTAAAAAGTAGACGGAATCACCAGATTATGTTCCATAATTACCTTCTCCGACAGGCCGGAATAACGAGCCATTTTGGCGGCAATCTGTTTTTTCCTGTCGGGTTCCAGGAAACCTCCCCGCGCAATGGCTGGCGTTAACTCGTTGATCGTAAACTGTTCAACTTCAGGCAACATGGCCGTTAAGTCTTTTTGCTGAAGATCGGAAGGAAGCATTTTATGATACCAGGCCGTTGCCGAATAATAGGGCAGCATGTTGGCGGCTTCAACCGGGCCACCGCGATCAAGGCCAAGGTCGGTAGGTGACACCAGAATCACCCCGTTCAGGTACATCCAGTTGGCGTTCTGAAGCTCCAGCGCCAGACCCGACACTCGGGACGTACCATAGCTCTCACCAATCAAATATTTGGGTGACGGCCAGCGATTTTTCCGACCGACAAACACGTTGAGCCACTCGGCCAGGTATTTGATGTCGGCATTGACCCCAAAGAATTTCGACTTGGGAATGGAGTCATTGATTGCTCGGGAGAAACCCGTATTGACCGGCTCTACGTAGACAATATCCGCTACGTCCAGAATCGAATGCGGATTGTCTTTTACGCCGTAGGGTTGTGTCGGGTAACCTTCACTATCGACCAGCACACGTTTTGGGCCCGTATAGCCAATGTGCATCCAGCACGAAGCGGCTCCCGGTCCCCCATTAAAGGAAATAAACAGTGGGCGTGTTGTCCGGTCGGTAACGTCCGAGCGCTCGTAATACACGTAAAACAACGTAGCAATGGGCTTCCCGTTTTCGTCGTAAACAGGCTGATTTCCAGCCGTAGCGTTGTAGGGAACAACTTTGCCTTTAATCGTAACCTGATCTTTTGTTGTTACGTCGCCGTCCAGTTTTAACCGGCGGTTTTGGGCTACTGAAACGGTAAACGTAATGAGGCTAAGAAGAACTAGCGTAAAGGTTTGTTTCATGGGTATGTTGTACTTTTTCTCAAAGGGGTAACGTATTATAAGCCAGACACTTCGCCTGGTTTTATATCGAGCTGATTGGCCATTGCCAGTAATCCTTTTAATTCATCCTGCTTATTAGCCTGCTTATACAAATTGGCCAGCGCTACGTAACTTTCGAGATTATAGGGATTGTATTCCAGCGATTTTTTGAAGGCTGTTATTGCTTCATCTGATTTACCACTTTGCATAGCCAATACGCCAGTTGACTGCATAGCCGAGGATTGATAAAGTAAACTTCCCTTGGTATTCAGGCTTTTATACAGGGATTCGGCGTCGGGCAGTCGTTTGGCTATTGCCAGCAAACGGGCCAGACGATGTTTATCCGTTAGATCGAGGCTGGATTTTTCGGCCAGGGTTTTATCCAGGTAGAAGGCCAGCGAATCCTGTTTGCCCAGCTTTGCGTAGCCTTCGGCAATGCGCAGATCGAAATCGGTACGTGGATTTTTACCGGACTCCAATATACGTTGGACTTCTTTCATGGTCGTGACCGCTTCCTGATTGCGACCAACCGCCAGCAACGCATCGGCATACAAACCTCGCAGTTCATAGTTCTGAGGTCGTTGCAGTACCAGTTTTTTCAGGCCGTCGAGCTGGTTAGCGTAACCCAGCATACCGCGTTGAGCCAAGGCGAAGGCTTTTGCGTCGTCGCGTCGGTCGCGCAGGTAGGTCGATACGTCCGCACCTGTGGTGGCATAGTCTTCGGCGGCTTTTATCGCCTGACTAATTCGACCGTTCTGAAAATACATCTCGCGCAACTGGATGGCGGCATAGGCACGAGTCTGATAATCTTTCTCTAAATCCAGCGCTTTCTGAAGATAAGCAGCCTGTGTCTTGACAAACTCATCCGGCGACTTATCTGAGCCCCCTTTGTCCTCTTCCCACTTTGCATAAGCTACATAGACCGGAGCATAGGCTGGATTAATCTCCTCGGCCGATTTTATATAGCTAAGTGCCTTGTCGAACTCTTTCTGCTGTTGTTTGAGCCGAGCGTAGGCCAGATACGCAGGCTGATATTTGCTGTCGTATACCAGCGCCGTATCGAGGTATTTTCCTGCTTTTACCGGGTCAGATTTAATGACTTTGTTGCTCAGGTTAATATAAACCTGTGCCCAGTTCGATGCCATCACCGAATGATCGCCGTTTAAATACGCCCGCTCTTTTTTGACCAGCCCGTCCAGAAATTTATACATTTCCGGATCTCTACTTTTCAGTTCGGCGGTGATGTTCATTGACTTAAAGTCCAGCGGATGCACTTTCACCGTCTCGAAATAAGCCGGATACGTCTGCGCGAAGTATTCCGATTCGTTATTCTGCGAGTAATAATCCAGCGTCAGGTGGTTCTTCATGGCGTTGTAGTACTGCTCGCGAATTATCCGATTTTCGGCATCGGTCAGTACACGACCATGAAACAGGTGGACGTATTCGTGCAGCACGACATTACGTTCCTGATAGGCCCCGCGCTCTACATACTCAATGGCGGCTGCACCGCTCCCCACCCCCCGAATGTCCATCCATTGTCGGTTATCGAACGTAGTGGATGCCCGGAAATACGGCGACCGCATAGCAATAGCCAGATCGATGTGCAGAGGGGGTACGACAAACGCGTTCCCCTGTTTGGACAAAAAAGGGAAGTAAACGACACTGGTGTACATCTGATTCCAGACCATCGCTTTCGCCCGGCTACCGGGGAAGTACGTCAGGTCCGGGAAGACGTTCGTGAAATTCTCTGGATCGTTAATTTTTGTGGTTTTCAGTACGTTCGTTATCGAGTCGTAGGTCATCAGATACGGAATCCGCTTTGATTTTATGACCGCCGATAGCCCATTGTGTGCCGGACCGTAATGCTTCTTCTTATCTAAAATGCCAACGAAAGCTGATTCTGCCGAATCCAGATTTGCTTTGCGATTTGGGGTGTCGAAATCGCTGTAATAGAGTGAGCCCCGGTGCATGGCTGGTAATACCGATGCGGGATATTCTTTGGCTATTTTGTACGTTACTGCAACGGCATCGGTCAGCTTATTCTCGTGGAATAATTTGTCGGCTTCCCGTAATTTTTCCCGGATAATTTTTTCGTCTTTATCCGCGTAATCAGCATAGGTCAGGTTGGTATGTCCATTGCCCCAATGCCAGTGCGTTTGAAAATGTAGTGGGTTGATATTTAAGGCCAGTTGCCATTGGGCCGCCATGTCGTTCAACTGCGTCGCATCGATACGTCGCCAGATGGCATAGCCGTAACTGAATCGGGCATCGGCATTGAAAGGATCGAGCGTTAAGGATTTCACCAGTGGAGCTTCGGCCTGTTCGGGATGTTGATCCCAGAAGTAGACATTGGCTTCGAGCAGATACGCTCCGGCCAGCTTGGCATTCTTCTGCTGAAGCTTTTTGGCTACGTCCAGCGCTTCAGGGTATTTTTTTTGCAGAAGCAGCGCCCGGCCTAAAACCAGCGAGGTTTCTTCATCATTCGGGTTGCTCGCCAGTAAAGCTTTGCATTGTTTTTCCGCGTTTGGCAAATCCCAGGCTTCGATAGCCAACTGCGCCTTTAATCGTTTTGCCCAGCTGCTGTTTTTGTCGACTGCCAGCGCCTTTGTTACGTCCTTTTCGGCCTGTTTGAAATCATTGGTTAACCAATGATACTCGGCTAGTAGAATTGACTTCTCCGCAGGCCCCAGCCCATTTCCTGCCTTGATGGCATCGGTAGCCTCCTGCCAAAGGCCAAGGTCTAGTAATTGCTTGACAACCTTCGCCCTGTCTTTCGTACTTTGCTTAAACTGACTACGTACCGAAGCACGCGCTTTTTCCAGACTGGCCTGGACCACTTTTGTGTCATTAACCGATTGGGCAGACACCATGCCGATCAGGCAAAGCAGGAGGATCGGTAGAAAATAGAGTTTCAGCATGGGGTAGGAAGGGAATTTGAAAGGTAAGTCGTCCGACGTTTGCCACCCAAAGAAGGGCATTTTTTAAATTTGTTGATGAAGTATAATTGACTTCGAGCTACAAACGCCGGACGGCTTAGAGTTTACTTACGCGTATCCCAAAACACCCGATCCAGCATAGAGCCTTTCTGCTTGGCATTTGGGTTGTTGTTTATCTCAGACTGTGCATAGAACAGTGACCGGGGCACCTCATTATAAATAGCGAAAGGCGTTTTGAGGGGCGTTAACGCCGGATAACCTGTCCGCCGATAATCAGTCCAGGGTTCAACAAGTACCGCGTGATTCGCTACGTATTTCTCGTTGATGATTTGCTCAAGCATCTGCTGGGGCGCCCCTTTCAACGTACCATTGGCCGTGATGTAGGTCGTAATATCGGCTGCGGCTACACCGGCATCTGCCATGGATGCCCGAATGCCTGCCTCGAAAAAGCTTTGCGCACTACCCGGCGCACTGTAGAGCAGCGCGGCTTCGGCCCGTATGAAATTGTACTCAGCAAAGGTGAGCAACCGGGCCGGACTGTTGCCGCTGAACGTAATGGCGCCATCTTTCAAACTCCCGTTGGTATTGACCAACGATAAATTCGCTGCGGATGGCGTACCGTAGAGGTATTGGTAATTGCGCGAGTAGTTTGCCGATGGGTCTACGTCGAGTGCGCTGGCCCCTTTGAACGTAGCCGTGGCGGGTGTAGCCGTATATGGGAACGGAATGAAATACGAGTTCCGACGCGGGTCGGCCTTCGAATTCATCAAATCGACAATGAAGCGATTGGGGAAAAACTGGTTTTTGAACTGGCCATTCTCCATGCTGTACAGTGGGTTCTGACGCTGCGATTCGCTCAAAAACAGCATTTGAAAGTTATCGGCCGTACTTTCCATGAACTTGGCTCCGCTGTTGACCAACGCCGTAATCTGCGCCGTTGTGTAGGCAGGATCTTTAGCCGAGTAATGTAAAAAGATCCGCAATTTTAGGGTATTGGCAAATTTGATCCATCTTGCCTGTGATACGGCCCAGCTTGTACCTGCATAAATAGTCGTATTTATGTTAGGCGACAGGACGGACGTCGTGGCACTAACGTCTTTTATGCCATCATCGATCAGACGGATCAAGTCTTTGTAGATCGCTTCGTCATCGTCAAATTTGGGGTAGAAGTTTGCGCTATGACGGCTTGCTTCCGTGTAAGGCACATCGCCCCACGAGTCAACAACGATCTGATACGTATAGGCTTTCAAAATCTTACCTACACCGGCATAGTGCGGACTTCCTTCCGTAGTGGCTTGAGCAGTCATTAATTCCAGATCGCTCAATACCGTACCAAAAATGGTTACCCACTGGTTGTTAACGTCAGAGTCATTGATGTTATACCGTTCGTATTCCTTGAAGGTAGCAAAACCCGTATTTGGCCCCTGCCCGCTAAATTGCTGTATCAACAGGCTGGCATACCGGAACAGATCACTGGAGCCCATATACCCTATATTGACCGTAGCGGAAGGAAGTAATTGCGATACCTGAACCGCCTGAATATTATTCGGGTCAGCGTTTACATCCAGGAACGAAGTGCATGAGCCAAGAGCGAGCCCTGTGGCGAGAACAGTTGTATAGACTAATTTTTTCATGATGTCGAATTTGTGCTTAGGCGCCTATTAAAAAATAGCTCGTATACTACCGCCGATGAGCCGTGCGGTTGGCGTAATACCAAACTCAAGTCCGCGCGCATTGCTAACCCCTAACAGGTTCTGCTCAGGATCAAGGTCAGGGTAATTGGGCGCGTAGATGAACAGATTACGCCCGTATACCGACACTTGCAGGCTTTTGATAAATTTCGAACCACCTACGATCGACGTTGGTAACTTGTAGGTAAGATTTGCCTCGCGCAGTTTCAGGTACGTAGCATCCAGTACGTAGCCTTCCCAGGCCACATACTTGCCCTGCAAACTGAAATACTGCTGAGCCGTTACACCGATGTTGTTCTTCGAGCCATCGTCCAGAACGCCGTCGAACACGTACGCTTTGTTCGGGGTACCGTCGGCGTTAAAACGGGGCAGTTCGGCGGTTTCGGCCGAGACCCCGTTGATACGCAGGTCACCAATGGTACGTGAGAGCTGATCACCCTTGTATTTGAAGTCGAAGAGGAACGAAAGGCTAAGCCCCTTGTAATTGAATGTGTTGCTGAAACCCATTGTATATTTCGGGTTCGGATTGCCAACCCGTTGCACCGCAGTGGTTGGTTTAGGCAAGCCATTGCTGCCAATAAGCATCTGTCCCTGCGCATTCCGTTGATAGCCGTTGGACCAAATCTGACCATACTGCTCGCCCGGAACCAGTCGGATATTGGGCGACGTAAATCCGCCAATCGAGATACTTGTCACACCGGGAGCCAATTCTTCAACGATCGATTTAAAGCTGGTGAAGTTGAGGGAGCTTTCCCAACTGAAATTCTCCTTTTCGATAATATTGCCCGTTACTAACAATTCAATCCCTTTTGTGGAAAGCTTTCCGGCGTTGGTAACCAGACTGGAAAAGCCAGACGTAGAAGGCACAGGAACCGAGAAAATCAGATTGCGGCTATCGCGTCGGTAGACCGATCCATCAATGGAGAGCCGTCCATTGAAAAAGGCCAATTCTGCTCCTAATTCAACTTCCCGCGTAAATTCAGGTGTTAAGTTTGGATTGCCGGTTCCGTTGTCGTAGGTATAGCCAGCCAGGCCATTGAACGGAAAGTTAACCGCTGTTGAACCAAGACCATCGCTCGCGCTGGCTTTCCCGTAGTACGTATTGATGACATAGGGCGTAGCTCCTTTGCCCACTTCACCTACGTTTGCCCGAATTTTTGCCGATGTCAGCACCTTGGATTTAAGGGAAGTAAACGCTTCGGTTGGTACAAAACTCACCGCAACGGCGGGGTAGAAGATCGACTGATTGCCGGGAGCCAATGTTGACGCAAAATCGTTTCTGGCCTTGGCATTGACCGAAAGCCATGTTTTATAATCAAAGACTACGTCGCCGAAGAAACCCACCGTACGTTGTTTCGTAATCGCTGATGTCGGGTTAAAGGTCAAAAAGTTTTTTACGTTATCGAATCCGGCGACAACAATGCCTAGCCCAATGTCCTGAAGAAAACTGTTGTAGTTGGAAATGATTTCATTCCCTACCGTGGCTGTCAGGTGCAGGTCGCTTGTGAGTTTCCGGTTTGCTGTTACGGTGAAGTATGAATTCAGGTTTCGGGTCATTTCTGTGCGATCCAAAACACCGCCTGCCCCCGCCGAAGCCGTGTTGGCATTGCTCCGAACCCCTTTGTCATCAAACCCTTTGGTTGTGTACGTAAATACGTCACTACCAACTTTCAGGTCGGCCTGTAACCAATCGGTAATGTCGTATTTCAGGTTGATGTTGCCATAAAACCGGTTGACTTCCTGATGGTTTTTAATGTGATTTATGGACCAGTAAGGCTGATCTTCGGCTGCAAACCAGAGCTGGCCACCAACGGCATCCTGGAAAGGTGCGTTCGTTAAATCATAGCTACGTGGTGTATAAATACCCCGCCACAATGGGTTCGCGCCCTGATTTCCCGATTGCGTGCGATCAGAAACGTTGTTGGTATAGGTGAATGCCGTATTGATTCTGAATTTGCTGGTTAGTTGCGTACCGGCATTAACCGTCAGGTTGTTACGGCTTAGCTTGTTGTTCGGGACGAGCGCCGTTTCGTAGGCATTGCCGTAGGAAACCCGGTAGTCGTATTTGTCACTTGCTCCCGAAAAGCTAAGGTCGTTCTGCGAAGAGATCGAGTTTTGCAGAATATCCTGAACGTTATCCGGATAAGCCTGTAGTGTTTCCTGATTGCCGAACCAGTTCGTTACCGTTTGCCCCTGAATGAGCGGGCCCCATGAGCCCGCTACGTTGTTGGCGTATGTGCCATTGCTCCCCTGTGCGTACTGATTCTGGAACTTAGGGAACCGGCTCACCGTGCCGACGGCTGTGTTGGTCGAAAACGAAATCTGCTTGTTCGTTCCTTTTTTACCCTTCTTGGTCGTAATCAAAATAACGCCCGATGCCGCTCTTGACCCGTAAAGTACCGTAGCGGCTGCTCCTTTCAGAACGCTGATGCTCTCAATGTCCTGCGGGTTGATGTCCGAAATTCGGCTGGAGTTGACCACACCTGTATTGACGGAGTTGGTGCCGTTGGATGCGCCACCGCCATTGGAATTGTCTAGCGGAATGCCATTGACAACATATAAAGGCTGGTTGCTGCCTGTGAAGGTTGAAAAACCGCGTATCGTTACGTTAGAACCGGCAAAGCCACCACCTGCTCCTGTAACCTGCACCCCAGCGACCTTACCCGCCAATGAGTTGGTAATATCGGTAGTAGGTGCTTTGGTAAGTTGTTCCGTTTTCAACTCGCTTACCCCGTAACCCAGTGTTTTCCGGTCGCGTGCAATACCAAATGACGTCACCACGACTTCGCTTAATTGCTGCGCATCGGCATCCAGGGCGACTGTCAGCGTGGTACGTTTGTTTAGCTTGATTTCCTGAGCGATGTACCCAATGTAGCTGATAACCAAGGTAGCGTCCTCCGGTACGTTGATCCGGAATTTACCATTCGCATCCGTAATGGTACCCGTGTTCGGACTACCCTTCAGTAGAACGGATGCACCGGGCAACGGGCTGCCATCATCTTTGAAGGTTACTACGCCCGTAACTTCAATATCGGCCAGAGGCACCGTGTCCGCCATGCCGACATTTCCTGTCAAAAGACAGAAAAAAGCGACAACAACTGACAGACAGCCACGCATTAGTTGTGTAAATTTTTTCATAGAGGTGCTTTACGGTTTGTGATTAATTAGACGCATTGGACAAATTACAGAGGTGATATTTTATCAAGTAGAGGATTGATTATGACAACTGTTCGGTAAAGTAAAGTTGCTCCTGCTTTAGTACGTATCCGTTAATAGCTGTTGATTTTAGTACGTCTATTCAGCATAGTCAGTTACAGCAGAAAGGGCCATAAGGAATACTGACCGCAACTGTACCTGAACTTTTTGTTCTGCGCGAAAGCCACGTCAGGCAGGCAGAATTGCGCTAAAACCAGCCAACTCAAACTACAAATAGTATGGTTCCGGTTGGTTTATGAGTAAAGTAAGTAAAAAGAAAAGATAGGCTATTCAGCCCCAAACCAGATATGGCCTATTCGACCAATATTTATTTATTAACAGACAATTTTTGTTAAAAACAGAATTATAGTCTGGGAACGCAGGAAAGGGGGAAATATAATTCTTGTTGCCCTTCATGATTGAGTTGATTTACTCAAAACAGGTTGACTTTTGGGATTTTTTCTTTGATAATCAGTATTTTATGAGGAGAGCCGACCTGGAATAGCGTATTTTTACTACGTGAGGAATGTAGGCCGAGTCGAGCAAAAATGATACTATCTCAAGGCGCCACACCAGAAGAGAGGATAATTTATGGCTACTGTTTTAGCTTGAAGGAAGAGGGCAAAAGACAAGTGAAAACACGTTTTGTAGACGTGTTATATAAATTGACTCAGTGACTCATATAGTTAACTCTCCGCTCGCAATACGTCGAGTGGAGGTCGAACAAGTACTTCACGACTGTTGAAAACCCCAATTAGTACGGTCAGCGACGTAACAACAATGGCTACAACAGCCAGCGGCACAAAGTCAGGTCGATAGGGCACCTCAAAGACGAACTGCGCCAATGCCCACGTTCCAAAAACAGACAATAAAATGCCTGACAAGGCCGCTAACAGTCCTAATAATCCATATTCCAGCGCGGTAATACGCAGAATCTGCTGTCGACTCGCTCCCAAGGTTCGGAGGAGGACACTTTCGCGTAATCGCTGGTACTTGCTGATAACGACCGAACTGGCTAGAACTAACAATCCCGTCAAAATGCTGAACAAAGCCATGAATTGAATGACAAATGAGATTTGGCCTAAAATCTCGTCAACCGTTTTTAAAATCAGACCAAGATCAATAGCTGATACGTTCGGGAAGCGGCTTACCAACGCTCGCTGAAGCACGGCCGATGCCTGGTTATTCGGCACACGGGTCATTACTACGTGAAACTGCGGAGCCTGTTCTAATACGCCCTTTGGAAAGACAACCAGGAAATTAGTCTGAACACGGTTCCAGTCGACTTCGCGGGTACCACCAGCAATGGTTTGGATTGGAGCGCCCTGCACGTTAAAATTGAGTGTATCGCCGAGTTTAAGGTGCATGCGCTCGGAGAAATCTTTCTCGATAGATACATAGATCGCGCCGTTAGCCTGATAGGGTGCTTTTCCTGATATTATTTTCTCCGACGAAATCAGTGAATCCCGGTAGGTCACTCGGTATTCACGGGTGAATGCCCATTTGGGTATTCTGGCGGTCGTATCCTTTGGAACAGCTTCTCCGGTCTTTCCATTGATGTCGTTCAGGCGCATCGTTACCACGGGAACTTCCTGTAAAATGGGCAGCTTTTGCGCACTCACGAGCGACCGAACACCCGCTATTTGCTCATTCTGAATGTCAAACAAGACCATATTGGGCTGTTTACCGCTTCCCGATAGCTCAACGCGGCCCAGCAGAAGTCCCTGCGTCAGGTAAAGCGTTGCAATCAGGAAGGCACCCAGCCCGATGGACGTAACAAGAATGAGCGTTTGATTATTCGGTCGATAGAGATTCGCCAGGCTCTGCCGCCATACGTAGCTCCAGGACGCGGGGAAAAAGCGACGTACTAACCAGATCAACCCCAGGCCAAGTGCCGTCAAAATGCTAAAGGCCAGCGCTAATCCACCTGTAAATCCAACGGCTAGTGGGAAATTGCGCGTTTGCAGGTAGGCAAACCCAACAATGAAACCAATGATAAGCAGATAAACTAACCATCGCCAGGGATCGCGATTGCTTAGATCATCTTCGTAAGAGGTACGTAGCGTGCGCAACGGCGATACGTTCCGAATGGCTAGCAAGGGGAGCAGCGAGAACAAAACTGAAATAAGAAGCCCTGTACCAATGCCACCGAGTATAGCCGGTACCGATATATCCGTTACGACCGCAACCGGCAGAAAATCACCGAACATGCGCGGTAGAATCAACTGTACCGCCGAACCGATCAGTGCTCCAACGGTAGCGCCAATAAGGCCCATCAAAGCAGTCTGAAGTAGATAAATCAGGAAGGCCTGCCTGCCGCTCGCACCGAGCGTTCGTAGAATCGCAACGGATGTAACCTTCTCTTTTACGTACAATTGTACCGAACTGGCTACGCCCACACAGCCCAGCAGCAGCGCTACAAACGCGACTAAACTCAGGTATTTGGTCAGATCGGCGAAGGAGCGCCCGGTTTGCTTTTTGCGTCCCGCTACGGTATCGTAATTGATGCCGTCCTTGTCTAACTGGGATGAGCGAGCTTTGATATATTTCTCAACATCGGTACCCGGAATAAACTGGTAATAATATTTGTAGGCCACCCGGCTGCCGCGCTGCAAAAGGCCCGTTGTTGACAGAAATTGATTGGGAATAAATACCGTTGGCGCAACCGTAGCGGCTATTGCCGCTTGTCCCGGTGTTTTATTGACACGACCCACAATCAAAAATGAGAGATTTCCCACTTTCACGGAATCGCCGGGCTGAACATTGAGCTGCACTAAAAGGCCATCATCAACCAGGGCGATTCTACTACGTGCCTGCCGGAAGGTTTGAATGGCCGAAGCGGGCTGAACTTCCCACGTTCCATAATAAGGGAAATTGCCTTCTAAGCCTTTCACTTGAGCCAGCCGGACACCGCCCGTTCTAGGAATGGATACCAGCGAGGCAAAGGATGTTTCAAAAGCCCGATCGCGGCCAATGGTTTTGACAAGTTGCCGGGTTTTAGGCGATAATGGGCGTGACCAGGAAAGTGTCAGATCGGCGCCCAGGAGTTCACGGGCCTGATCGTCGATGCTACGGGCCAGATTATCACCAAAAGAATTAATAGCGACCAAAGCCGCGATGCCCAGCACAATGGCCGACATAAACAGGAGTAACCGTTGACGGCTCCGGCGGCTATCGCGCCAGGCCATTTGAAAAAGCCAGGAGGTATTCATAAATAAAGAGCGAATGAATAAAAGAGCGAATGAGCGAAATGCTGGAAAAGTAGTACTAACAAAATCACTCATTCACTCTTTCATTCTTTCGCTCTTTAGTATCCGATACCACCGTACCGCCTTTTATTCGGATGATACGTTGGGTACGGGAGGCTAATTCCATATCGTGCGTAACGAGAACAAGCGTCGTACCGGCTTCCCGGTTGAGTTCAAAAAGCAAGTCTACCACAGTCGCGCTGGTGTCCGCATCTAGATTGCCAGTTGGTTCGTCGGCGAAAAGCAATTTTGGACGATTGGAAAAGGCTCTTGCCAGCGAGACACGTTGCTGTTCTCCTCCTGACAATTGACTTGGATAATGATGCCCTCGCTGCCCTAAGCCGACGCGTTCAAGCAAGGCCTGCGCCGATTTGGCAGCTCCTTTTTCTCCGCGTAATTCCAGAGGAACCATCACATTTTCGAGAGCCGTGAGCGTGGGCAGCAGTTGAAAATTCTGAAAAATAAACCCAACGTGCTGATTACGTAGCGCTGCCCGCTGATCCTCATTGAGCGTATCCAGACGAACATCGTTGAGGTAAACGCTGCCCGACGAGGCTCGGTCTAATCCTGCACACAAGCCCAGCAAGGTAGTTTTTCCACTGCCCGACGGCCCGACAATGGCGAACGTATCACCGGGTTCGAGCGTGAAATTGACACCGTGCAGAACAGTCAGCTCACGACCTCCACTTGAGTAGGTTTTAGTAAGATCTTCGACGCGCAGAATACTCATGGAACAAAAACAGGTTGATACTACTTGAGTTAAACACAGAGAACATAGAGAGACATCACAGCCTTTGTGTCATTCCTTTACCTCTGTGTTTAAAGTAACTAACCGCTTCAATCTTTATGAAGTTCTTGAAAACCCGCCAAATGGCCTATTCAATGATAAACGGGCTATTGCTGCTCTTAACGGTCTGGGGATGTGGGTCATCTGGTACCAAAACTGAATCAAAATTGGCGTCTGAATCAGCTAATGCTACGTCAGCAGCCGCCAAAACGGCTGCTCCTTCAACAAAACAAACTGTGTTGTTTTACGGGAACAGCCTCACGGCGGGCTATGGTGTCGAGCCAACGCAGGCGTTCCCAGCCTTGATAGGTAAAAAAATTGACTCCGTTGGATTGAACTACAGCGTTGTCAATGCCGGACTGAGTGGCGAAACGACGGCCGGGGGCAAAAGCCGAATTGGTTGGGTCATGCGCAAACCCGTAGCGGTCTTCGTACTCGAACTGGGCGGGAACGATGGCCTCCGTGGACTGCCGCTGGCGGCTACCCGACAGAATCTGCAAGCCATTATCGACACCGTGCGACTGAAAAGTCCACAGGCAACTATTGTATTGGCCGGGATGCAGATTCCACCCAATATGGGCACGAGTTATACGCGGGAATTTCGGGGGCTATTCAAGGAACTCGCCGATAAGAACAAGCTGGTCCTGATTCCGTTTCTGCTCGAAGGCGTTGGGGGGATTCCTAAACTAAATCAGCCGGATGGCATTCACCCAACACCCGCTGGCCATAAGATAGTGGCCAACACCGTCTGGAACGTACTACAGCCACTGCTGAAATAAGGGGGATTAAATACAAAGGCACAGAGAACACAGAGTTTTGATCTTCTTTGTGTTCTCTGTGCCTTTGTGTTTAAAAATCAAAATGGGTAGCCGACTGCAATGTTAAGGATCAGGTTTTGTTTTCGCCAGTCAGTGCTACCGAAGTCAATGAGCTTTGTGACCCATTCACTGCCGTTCGTTTTGTAGGGTTTGCGCAGGGGTGTAGCCAGGTCGAAACGTACCAGGAAATACGATAAATCGATTCGAAGGCCAATGCCGGTTCCGATAGCTATCTGCTTGTAAAAATTAGAGGAAAATGTTTCTACGTCGCCTTCGAAGTTTGGAAGGTTGTAATACGTCCATACGTTACCCGCATCAACAAATACAGCGCCCTCTAGGTATTTCGTGAATTTTGCCCGTATCTCCGTATTCGCTTCCAGTTTAATGTCGCCCCCGCCGTCCTGAAAAGCAGGCAGGTTGCGAAGCGTATCGCGGGTGAATAAGCCTGGCCCAATGGCGCGGGGACGGAATGCCCGGATGCTGTTGCTACCGCCCACAAAATATTGCTTGGTAAACGGTAATTGGTAGCCATTGGAATTGCCATAGGGAAGGCCAAGACCCGCAAAAAAACGGTTTGCCCACGTAACGCTTTTGGTCAACTTACGGTAAAATCGGGCATCGGCATCTACCCGAAAGTATTGCGCATAAGGAACACCAAAAATGCCATTCCTTGGATCAGTTTCTAACGGTTTACGGAAGAACAGGCTTGCTACGTTACCTGCCACTTCGGCATTGGCATTAAACCGAAACGTATTGGGCGAGGTTGAACGGGGCGACGAATTATAGTTAAACGAATATAACGAGCTCAGTATAAGCTGGTCGGAATTAAAAACAGTGGTTATGTATTGTTGCTTAACAATTTGTGAAATGGCTGTATCAGCCAGAATTTCATATACACGATCGCCGACACTATTAAGTGGCACATAAACGTAGTTTGCACTCAAGGGTATAAACGTGTGCTCAACCTGCTGGCTCTGACGCCAGGAATAACCAAACGTTGTTTGGAAGGAATTGATCCGGTATAAACCACCCCGAATGATCGTTTGATAGCCCAGCGTTACGTTGGTTTTGGGAAGCGCCTGCCGCTGATCGTAATTGAAGCGTACGGGACTCACCAGGCGGGGAAAACTTAGGACACCTTCGAGTCCTAAGCGGTAATTTGTTATGCCCTGCGTACCGGCACCTACCTGAAATTCAATCCCGGCGGTACCATTGATGGTCAAGAGTTCGGCGCGCCTGAGCGTGTTTCGATTGCGCCAGCTAAGCGTAAGCTGCGTACCATTGAAGTTGTTAGACCGTGAGGTAAAGTCGGGCTCCAGGCGAATGGATTTCGCCGGATAAGGTGTCAGGTAATAATGCACATCCAATACAGCCGAATCGCCCTGCTGGTCGGGGTCAAAGCGGTTTCGGACAAACTTGAAAGCGCCCACATTAATAAAGCGAGAAAGCGTTAAATCCTGCGCCCGGCTGTTGTAGCGTCTGCCGGGTTGCACCGTCATGATGTCACGGAATAACTTCGGATTGAAAATACGGGTAGAATCAACGATCCTAAAACGCTCATTGGTTTGATAAGCCCGGCGTTTGTTGGTGTCCTGCTGGGCGGTAGACAGATTATAATTTGGGTAGATAAATACGTCGCGGATGGTATACGGTACGGCAGCTGCGTCAGGTACATCGGGCTTGATATACACGAAGAGCGAGGTGCGGTGTTTTACCGAATCATTATTGGCCAGCACACCCAAATAATCAGGTAAAAAGTAATAAAAGCCCCGTTGCTTAATAAACTGACTGATACGTTCCCGCTCTATTTTAATATTATCCAGGCTGTAAGGATCGCCCTTTTTCAGCACTGTTCGTCGGCCCGAAGCGCGTAAGGCTTTCCGAACGTCAGACGAATCGACGATAAAGGCCACCGAGTCGATGCGGTACCGGGGCATAACATCAACCTCATAAACACCCCGTGCTTTGTATCCACTTTCTTTTAACGATCCCGTTGCGTTGGAGCCAAAGTAACCGTCATTCTGAAGGGTCGCTTTCCAGACGGGGATGTTCGACGTAATGGCTTTTGCACTTGCCAGAACGGGTTCTTCGCCAAATTTTTTCCGAAACCAGGCTCGAAAACCATTCTTTTTCGGCTCGCCAAATAAGTAATATAAGCCGACTTTGTAAGGAAAGCCAAAGAGCTGTTTGTTAGGCTTAGGACGGGCTAGTGTGGCTAACTGCTCCTGAATGGCTTCTTTCTCGTTTTCAGTAACGGTTGAATCGGCATTGAGCTTGATGTCCGTTCCCATGTACAGCCGTTCATTAGCAGGCAAGTGTTTGCCAATATTACAACTGTTGAGTAGAACCGCCAGAAGCAAAATGCCAACAGACGTGGGAAATCGGTAAAAGGCACGATAGGGCGATTCAGGTTGTTTTGCCACTAGGACGAACAACCCTATACGACCAATTATGCTTGATAGGTACTTCATAGTAAATTAATTCAGCGAGGGGCCGTTCGATGACCGCCGGAAAATGTCGGTCAGGGTGTTATAGTCTAACGTAATGACGAAGCCAACGCCTGTCTCAATAATATAACCATCCAATACGGCCTGGTAGTCATTTCGCCGGTAAGCCCGTAGCACGTATCGCCCATCGCGCGATACGTTGTAGTTCACGGATATGTTATCGAACACCTGGTTGGGGTTAGCCGTCCCTGTTGTGTTCTCCAGGACAAAGTTTTTTCCGACCGATACGGTTACCCGACCTTCCAGAAAGCTTCGTGAAAGGCCCACATTCAGGTCCGTACGGGCACCCGTACCCCCGCTATTACTGGCGATGTTATTCTCCGATAATAAATTAAAGTCTACGTCAAAGCCTTTTAGAATACCCGAAGCCAGACGGCCCAACTGATCCGATATAAGTTTACTCACGCTACTCCGGGCAATGCCTTCCGCCTGCGAATTCAGACCAGAGTTAGACCCAGAGAAAAAATCAGAGGTGTTTTCGGGTAAGAATCGGCTCAGAATCAGCAACGCGAAAACCTGCTTGTTCATCTGCGACTCATCCTGACGTAGCGTTTTCAGCTTATTCTCGATCTGGGTACCAAATTCGCTCGACGCCGATGCACTGGTGTTATCCTCAACCTCTGGCAAGCGGATGTCAAAGCCCAGTTTCGGAGCGGCCAGGTTATTGCCGATGGTCAGTGCTACGTTGAATGGTAATTTCCGGTTAGCCGCGTTATTCGGCAACGTAGTGGACTCACTACCAATCAGGTCGGCAGGTGATGTTGATACCTGATAAACAGCCGTGATGTTGATGTCGGCCTTGAGCGGATCACCCGAAAAACTGATGTATCCACCCTTCTGAATCTTAAACTGGCGCTTCAGCACCTGATACGTCAGGGAATATTCGCCCTCCGTCACGTCGTAACGACCTAGCACTGTCATCTGCCCGGCTGCATTGATACCCACATTAAGCTGAGCATTGCCCCGCGCTCGCAGATAGTCGCCGTTGAGTTCATCGACAATGATGGTTAACTCCGATTTTTCGTCGGCTTCCAGATCGAGCGAGATGGTTGAATTGCTGAGCTGGTCGAACGCCAGCCGGGTTGTTTTTACGGTATCTGATTTAGGGCGATATATGTATTTCGCCAGTGCCAGCGAATCTTTGTTGTCGATAAACGTAACAATCTTGTTAGCCTCGGCCACATCCGTCGACTGGTCAGGCAGCACCATTGAAATTTTACTGCCCTCTTCGAGCTTGACTTTGCCATTTATGGATGCGTTGGAACCGGCACCCTTAATCCGCAGATCGGCACTGATAGACGCTTGGCCGTAGGCATAGTCATTATCTTTTCGGGCCGCATTCAACACCTCAAAATGGTCGGCCTGAACGCGTAGATTGTAGGCAGCGTTGGGTAGGTTTTTCAGGACAACCGTACCGTCAGTGGTTAAGATTCGATTCTGGCTGTCGCGAAGTTTGAACTTGTCGAACGTAATAGTCTGACCCGAAAAGGCTAATTTCTCCTGATCGATATGGTACGTAGCGTTGAGCTGCTTGATGTTAAACGCTACGGAATCGAACGCTACACTGCCATCCATTACTGGGTTATCGATGGCACCGGCAACGGTAAAGTCGCCCGTGAGTTGGCCTTTCGCCTGTCGAAGCTCCCCAAAGCTGAAGGCTTCGATCGTGCGTGCATCCAGCCGCTTCAGTTTAATGGCCAGATCGAGCGCTTGTTTAGCATTGGATGGATCATAAAACCCCGTGACACTAGCATCATTGTAAGTTCCCACCAGTGCTGTGTTGACACTGATACGTCCGTCACTACCGTTATTGAAACGAGCCGTAAGGTTGCCAATCGGTTTACTCATGACTTGTAAACTATCGACGTAGATCGACCCCGTAAAGGCCAGATTACTAGTGGTACCCATGTAGTCGCGCACAATGATGGTCCCATTGAGCTGACCACTGGCCAATGTGGTGTCCTGATTGGCAAGCCTCGCCAGATTCGCCAGTTCAATGGCGCGGGCGGTAACCCGAATGGGAGCGTTGCCGTAGGGTTCTGTGTTACTTATTTCGAGCGATTGCTGGTCAGTTTCCAGGTGAATTCTATTGATCAATACGCCATCATTGCTATACTGAGCGTAACCGCTGGTATCCGTTTGCCAGCGCTGATAATTTGTTAACAAGCCATTGGGGGCAAACTGAAACCGGTAACTGGAGTCCACAACGCTGAGCGTGCCCGATAATCCATGCAAATCCTGATTGATCGAATCTTTATTGACTACCGCAAACCGGAACTGGTTGTTGTCTGCCGTGCCCGTCAAATCCGTCTCGCGAATGGTGAGTCCTTTATATAATACGCCATTTACGCGCCCATTCACCAGCAACTGATTGTTGGCACCCCGCAACGCCAGGCTGCTTCCCTGTACCGTAATGGTATCATAAACAATAAGGCCGGATTGAAGGGTAGCCGAAAAAGTTGTATCGCGGCTACTGTCCAGATAAGCGTCCATCCTTACCGTATCCAAGCGGGTCAGTGCCGGAACGAACGCTTGAAGTAGTGGATTTTGGTACGCTTTTAACCCCAGCGTAAATGCGTGTGGCGGTGGAATTTTCTTGTATGTCAACGCAGGCAAGGCAATGTACTGGCTGAGTTCCCCCGCCACAATGTCGTAAAGCTGCGTGTACTCAAACTGCCCGTTCAGGCGCAGTTTGGCGCCCGGTAACCGGGCTACTACGTTCTTTGTCAACCCATCGGCTGATAGTTTGGCATACAGCGAATCGACCGGATAATCCTTTCCCTGTAACGTAACGACGGCGTCTCCTGCTGAAATCGTACCGACAGGTTTGGCCGGATCGGTCGAAGCCATATCCAGCACAATTCTACCTTTAAGCGATAGCGGGTCTTTATACAGTTTAAGCTGTTGCAGATTCAACTCATTTATGACCGCTTCGCCCGCAACACTTGGGAAATCGCTTTGTAAACCCGCTTTAATATCCAGCGATAGGTTGGCATTGGGGTCTTTAAGGTTACCCACAAGTGTCAGATTGCCATTCGACAATTTTCCGTTGGCCACGAGGTTCTGGTACGTATAGCCGCTCAAATCCGCTGATTGTATGGCCAGATCAAAGTTGGTTGTCAGTGTTTTAACGTCAATGCCGCGACCATCGACCGTAGCGCGACCGGTTACTTTACCAACGGTGCCCGTTTGCTTTAGCCACTTGCCCGCATCGAACTCATTGAGATTGAGCGTTCCTTTATACGTCTGGTTTTTACCGGCTACGAATCCAGCCAATCGGCCATCGAAACCGGCGGTACCCCATTCCGTATTCAGCTTGGCATCTAAAATAAGATCGTTTAACTGACCATTGATTTTGCCCGTCAGTTTTAGCGAAGGTGGCAGCGCAATCGACGACGGAATTGACCCTTTCGGGGCCAGTTTATTGATGTCAGCTAACGTAGTGGTCGCTTCCTGCACCGTCATATCTATGCCAAGATGATCGGGATCGGTTACGTTGGCCAAACGACCGCTGCCTCTAAGTTTCGTGCCGGATAACATTTCCAGCTCGACGCGCGGCAAATTTAACGCAGCCAACGTACCGGTCGCCTGAGCATTCGCTTTGAAAACACCTCCACGGTTTCCTGCGAAGGGTGGCGTATCGGCCAGAAATGGAGCCAGTTGCAGGACATCCTCTACCGACAACCGACTTTGGCGCAGATTGACCCGAACACCCACCCGTTTTGCAAAACGCGGGTCGCTCAACTGCCCCAGAGAATCGTACCGTAGCACCATCTGGTCCCGAATGAGGGAGGTTGGCGTTTGAATGTAAAGCTTCGTCAGCGTCGTTGTCGTGTCGGTGTACAGGAGATTCCCATCGAGTTGCTGGAGCACAAATCCACTCGTCGCCCGGAAGCGACCTTTGCTAACCTGACCGCTGATACGTTGCCCACGCTTACCTAAATCCTGATAGACAAGAAAACGCCCATCAATGCCCAGATTCTGAAGGTCGAGGTGACTGTAGTCTAATCCCGTTTTCTGTCGGGGTGCCGTTTCGTCTTCATACCGAATGCGGTTATCAGCAAAGCGGACATTGGTAAGTTTGGCTTGCCAGCCCGGTGCCCCGGTCTCTATAGTGGCTGGTGTTGAGGCTGTTGATGTAGTCGTTGTTGCTTTCTTTGCTGGCTTCGTTAAAATCGCGGTTATATCGCCCCCGGTTAACTCAAGCGATTTGATGCCAATTTTTTCGCCATCCAGGTAAAAATAATCGGATTCCATCGCCAGTCGCTCCGCACTGCCTTTTGTTTTGAAATCAGCCGTCTCCACCCGAACGTCCCATTTGGCGTTCCTGACCTGCCATTTCCCTAACCCCAGATCGAGCGTATCACCCGGTTTGCTGGGCGCGCTGGGGGGGGTTGGTAAGCCTTCGTAGAGCCGGGCGTAGGCATCTAACCCGTCCACATCGACACTCGACAGGTGATATTTTGATTTGGCAACATCACTTTCACTGAATGTAGCCTGAAGCTTATTTACGTACGTATTGACGTCTGCCCCCGTCACATCATCTACGTACTTGATCCGAACGTCGGTGAGTGCAATCCCATTCAGATTGATGAGCATCGGAGTAGCCGCTGTGTCAACAGGTGCAGCGGGTCCCGCGGTCGTGAAGGCATCAACCAGGTATTGAAAATTGAACGTAGTGTCAGGTAAAGTGCGGCTGATATTCAGTCGAATATGTTCAAATTCGATCTGGTTTAGGGAAACGCGATTGTTGAGTAACCCCCACATATCGAGGTCTACCCGCATCCGGCCGCCATTAATCAACGTATCGCCCTTGGGTGTCTGGAAAAATACATCTTCCAGTTCGAGCCAATCGGGAATGGAATAACTAATGCGCCCAATATGGAACGGTGACTTTATTTTTCCGGCGAGGTACGAATTTACCTGTTTCGTTACGAATTGCTGACCCCAGGGGGTTGTAGTAACAAGCACTACAAAGCCCACGAGCAGCAGCACGATGGCAAGCAAACCAAGAAGAACACGAACAAGTAGCTTCGACACAATAAATGAATTTTCCGGCTGGGAGGAAACTAATTTAATGTTGCATCGGGGCAACAAGGTTTCCCACCATAAACGCGTATAAGGGTAAATATGTTACTGATTGCCTCCAAAGCTACCAAATGTCCTTAAACATCTCCTATTTATGAACTCGGATTTTGCCTTTGAATAGTGTCTTTCAGGTTTGTATAACAACCCGGTAAAATTTACCACTCACTAGTATTTACGCACCTTTCGTCCGTTTCGTGGCTCTTTCTTAAACAAGTTGTTGCAGACCCGGTCCGAAGCGGGTAATTTTGGCTTCCACTTCAGCTTAACCAATGAGCGATCTCTTTACTGCTGCGTCCATTATCAGCTTACTTACCCTGACATTTCTAGAAATTGTTCTGGGTATTGATAACATCATTTTTATTTCCATTGCCGCCAATAAACTGGCTCGTCAGGATCAGGGCAAAGCCCGAAATATCGGCCTGGCGCTGGCCATGGGTTTCCGATTAGTGCTGCTACTGGGGATTTCATTTGTTATTTCCCTCAGCAAACCATTCACCCACATCGACGCAGGCTGGTTCAAAGCGGCCTTCACAGGCCAGAGCCTGATTCTATTCGCGGGTGGACTGTTTCTGCTCTACAAAGCTACCTCCGAAATTCACCACAAGCTGGAAGGTACTGACCATGAGGAACTGGAAGGTAGCACAAAAGGTAAATCGACCGTTTCGAGCGTAGTGACGCAAATTGCGATTACGAACATCGTTTTCTCGATTGACTCTATCCTGACGGCCATCGGTCTGACCCAGAATGTGACCATCATGATGATTGCCGTAGTGCTATCGATTCTAATCATGATGTTTTTTGCGGGTCCGGTAGGGTCATTTGTCAACGAACACCCCACCATTCAAATGCTGGGCCTGGCGTTCCTGATTATGATCGGGTTCATGCTGGTGGCCGAGGGTGCGCATTTGTCGGAAGTTGTTATTTTCGATCAGGAAGTTGGTACCGTACCTAAAGGCTATCTGTATTTCGCTATCGCGTTCTCGCTGCTGGTCGAATTTCTCAATATCCGTCTCCGCAAGAAACAAACTCCCGTTCACCTGCATGAATACGACGGCCAGCCAGGTGAGGATGGAATGATTTAAATAAAGCCAACAGTCGATAGCCGTCAGTTTAATAGACCATAACTGAGACTGCTGACTGACGACTATCGACTAAAAACTATTTTGTCCCTTACCGATCAATTAAACGACATCATCAATAGCCTTGGCGGCTTCGGGCCGGAGGTCTGGCTGTCGGCATCGTTCTGTGTGCTATTGCTGGCAGAATTGATTATGCTACGTAGCAGTCGGACTCAGGCCCGCCGATTACTGGCTGGTTTGAGCGTTGGCGCGGTAGTGATTGCGGGTATTTGGACTGTTCTGCTGCCAACACGTGGGTACCTGTTCATGCACCTGTTGTTTGTCGATAATCAGGCCATTTTTATTCAGGTACTAATCGCGTTGAGTGCTGTTTTTGTGTTGATCTATGAGTTTTTGACCGTCCAGCGAGAGGAGGAAACTGGATTATCAAGATTACCTCTCGAATGGTATTCTCTACTGGTTGCCATGACATTGGGGCTGTTTCTGATGGCGATGTCAGTAAATATGCTCAGTATCTATCTGAGCATCGAGCTGGTTTCCATTTGCTCCTATCTGTTAACGGCTCTCACGGCTAACCGGAAAGCGTCGGAAGGAGGGATCAAATACCTCCTATTTGGTGCCATCAGTTCGGCCATTATGCTTTACGGCATGTCGCTGCTGTATGGCATGACCGGCACACTCGACATCACGGCCAATTCGTTTGGCGCTGAACTCGCCGGGCAGGATACATCGGTAGTAGCTGTAGCATTGTTGCTGACGATGGCCGGTCTGTTGTTTAAACTCGCTGGCGTACCGTTTCACGTTTGGACGCCCGACGCATACGAAGCCGCACCGGTACCCGTTGCGGCTTTCTTTTCAATTGGACCCAAGGCGGCTGCGATACTGGTTTTGATGCGGGTTGTAACGGCATTACCAGCGGAGTCGCCGTTAGGTGGAGCTACCGCCATGGTCGTGCAAACACCATTGGCCGTCCTGGCGCTGGCGGGCATTTTAATTGGTAATCTGTCGGCGCTACGTCAAACGGATGCGAAGCGACTGCTAGCGTATTCGACTATTGCCCACGCGGGCTTTTTACTAGTAGGCGTCGTGGCGTTAAGCGATGCGGGTTTTCAGGCTGTCCTGTTCTACGTAGGAACGTATCTATTTATCTCGCTAGCCGCTTTTTTTCTGATTGATTTACTGGCTCAAAGCAACGGAAGCGATCTAACAATCAGTCACTTTGCAGGTCTTGGCCCCAAACAGCCTGTATTGTCCATTACCCTGACGGTGGTTATGCTGGCGCTGACAGGACTTCCCCCAACCGTTGGGTTTACGGCCAAGCTCCTCTCATTCTCGGCTCTTTACGAAGCTTATCAACGGAGTGGCGATGCCTGGCTGCTGGCCCTGTTTGTACTCGGTTTGCTGAATGCGCTGATTTCATTAGTCTATTATTTGAAGATTCCCTTTCTCCTGTTCTTTCGGTCGGCGAGTATTACCCAAAAGTCTGTTCCACTTCCCAAAGCTGCCGTTTGGTTGTCGGTTGGGTTAGTAGTTCCAGTGATTGCCCTTTTCCTTAAACCTGACCTGCTGCTAAGATGGCTGACGGGTTGGTAATACAGGCCGTTTACTCGAACGTATCATCTCATTTCGGAAAAAGGCTTCACTTTTCGTTTCTTTGCGCCTTCACTACGTTGTTTTTGCCTATGAGTCCGGTGCTGGATATGAGCCTTGATGAGTTGTTCGATCAGTTTGACAACCTTCGTGTACTGATTATCGGCGACGTAATGCTCGATTCCTACGTGTGGGGGCGGGTTGAGCGCATTTCCCCTGAAGCACCCGTACCGGTGGTTACCGTCGATCGGCGCGAGCTACGGTTGGGTGGAGCGGGGAACGTACTGCTGAACGTACAGGCATTGGGGGCCGAAGCAATTATTTGTTCCGTCATCGGTACCGACGCGCCGGGTGATCAACTCGAACAGGAACTCTGCGACCGGGGGTTGAACTGCGATGGCCTCATTCGCAGTGCTGACCGTATTACGACCATTAAGGAACGTATCATTGCCGGTTCGCAGCAGGTAGTGCGGGTCGATACCGAAACGGATAAATACATTACCGACGACGAGCGGGCGCAGTTAGTCGCCAAAGCCAAAGAACTGATTCCGAACTGTCACGTCGTTATTTTTGAGGATTACGATAAGGGAGTTCTGAGTAAAGAAGCCATTGCCGAAATCACCGATTTTGCCAACGAGCAGAATGTGCCGACCGTCGTTGATCCCAAAAAACGCAATTTTCTGTCCTATCAGAACACGACGCTTTTCAAGCCCAACCTGAAAGAGTTACGGGAGGGGCTGAACGTAGCGTTTGATGTCGAGAATACAACTGAATTAGAAGCTGTTGTCGGTCGGCTAAAACATACCCTGAATTTGAAAGGTGCTCTGATAACGTTATCGGAGCGGGGTGCTTTTATCGACTACAACCATGAAACGCTGAAACTTCCGGCGCACATTCGCAAAATCGCTGATGTATCGGGCGCAGGAGATACCGTCATCAGTATTGCGGCCTGTTGCGTGGCACTACGTCAATCACCAGCCATTATTGCTGGTCTATCGAATCTCGGCGGGGGCTTGGTCTGTGAATCGGTGGGCGTGGTGCCAATCAATAAAGCGCAGTTGAAAGAAGAAGCCAAAGAGAATTTGTGATGTAGCCTGAGTTTGTAATTCATGACTCTGCGTTCTCACTGGGGGATATCAAGTGAGAATAGAGTGTTGTATGCTATGTGTCTATTTTAAAATATCGATTAAGTATACAATAGAAAAGTACTTGAGCGTTAGCGTAGTAAACGCTCAACGACATGAACAAACTAATTCTATTTCTGTCATTTATCGGTCTGGTAAGCTGTCAATCAGATGACCAGCCTTCTGATGTGGCTGCTCGTGCATCCGGCAAATACGTAGTGCAGTATTACGTAGTAAATGGTGATACGCTCTATTCAGTAAAGGGAATTAATAAAATTGACGTCAGTGATTTCTACGTCCAGTTGGATCGTAAGGAACCCGATTCAGTACGCGTCGGAATCTTTTACACAAAAAATGGCTTCAATCCCACCATGGCCTTGAGAGACGTTGGTGTGAGTGAGACGAATGGTAAATTCCAACTGTCTGCCAGGACGGAACCTCTCTCAACCTATGAAGGTAGAATAGATGGGAATACCTTTTATGAGCATACAGAAGGGTCAGCTATTATGGTTTGGCTTACGAATTCGCCACCAGTCCCAACCAGTTCAATAGTAAAAGGAGTCGTTATCTCCGCGCAAAAATAACCGGTAACGGCCTACTTAGGTAATAGGGTCAAACGTAGTAAGTCCATCTGCTGCGTTTGACCCTATTATTTTAAACGTAATTTACTAAATAGATCCCAGTTCTTTTACCGCATCAACAAAACACCGGGCTTTGTCGGGGTTGGTATCAGGATAGATACCGTGGCCGAGATTCGCAATGTAATGCTGGTGGCCAAATCCATCGAACATCTGCTTGACCTCCGCCCGAATCTGGGCGAAATCAGCGTAAAGCACACAAGGGTCAAGATTGCCCTGCAAAACCCGATCGGGAATCAATTGACGTGACTCGTGCGGGTCCATGTTCCAGTCCAGCCCTACGACGTCGCAACTCAACTGTCCAATTTCGTGTCGGGCGAAGAACGCTCCTTTTGCAAAAACCGTAACTGGAGCATCTGTGATTAGATCGCAGATCTGTTTGATGTAGGGGAGCGAAAATGTTCGGTATTGTTCCGGTGATAGAATGCCAGCCCAGGAATCGAAAATCTGTACCAAGTCGGCTCCGGCACGTACCTGCGCCTGTAGATACGCAATTGTGCTGTCGGTAATTTGCTGAAGCAATGCGTGGGCAAAATCGGGGTCTGTATAGAGCAGCTTTTTGGCAACCGAGAAGGTTTTGGAGCCGTGGCCCTCGGTCATGTAACAGAAGATAGTGAACGGTGCACCGGCAAACCCAATAAGGGGCACCCGGCCGTTCAGCTCTTTTTTTGTCAGTTTTATTGCATCCAGTACGTAACCCAGATCACTTTCGGCATCGGCAACGCGCAAATGACTTAGGTCATTCATGTTGCGGACGGTTTTCGGGAAAAGTGGCCCTTTACTTTCTATCATTTCATAGGGCAGCCCCATTGCTTCAGGTACAACCAGGATGTCGGAGAAAATTATAGCGGCATCTACATCGAACGCATCCACGGGCTGAATCGTCACTTCAGCGGCCAATTCAGGGGTTTTGGCTAACGTAATGAAACTTCCGGCCCGCTCCCGAACCACTCGATATTGGGGTAGCACACGGCCTGCCTGGCGCATCATCCATACCGGCACTCGTTCGGTCAACTCGCCACGCGCGGTGCGGAGCAATAAGTCATTTTGTAAAATCATGCCGCAAATATCCGAACTAAGACGATGCTGAAAGACTCTTGTTCGGGAATATTATGTGCGATGGCAAGAATAATTAGCTACGTGTATTTCCTAAGATTTCCCATTTTTGCCAAAATTAGAAAAACAAATGCCCTCTCTCTTTATCGATGCCGAACGTCTGCGTGACCTGAATAGTGGTTTAGGCCAGGTTTGTCTGCACCTCAGCCGCGAACTTGTTCGGCAATGCCCTCCCGACTGGAACCTGACATTTCTTGTGCCAAAAGGCATAAGTGGTGCTTTTGGTGACAAAGCGAAATACATTGAAGCGTCGTGGCTGAAAAAACTTTCGATTTCTGGAAAATATGACGTCTGGCACTGTCTGCATCAGGATTCTGACTACCTGCCCAGTCAGTCTGGAAGTAAGCCCGCCAAGTTGATGCTGACGATTTATGACCTTAATTTCCTGGAACGCGCTGATTACTCAACAGCGAAAAAAGGACGAAAACTGGGCAAGCTCCAGCGCAAGATTAATCGGGCATCTCTGCTGACGGCTGGGTCGGCCTATACCGCTTCGGTAGTTAGAGAACACCTGCATGTTGCCGATGCATTGCCATTGAAAGTAGTTTACACAGGCGTAGCTGTTAGCGAGCAGAACCTGCCAACGGATACGCCCCAACCCGCCTTCCTGGACAGCAGTGATAGTCCCTATTTCTTATTCGTTGGGGTTATTCATCCCAAAAAGAATGTTCACACACTACTACCATTGCTCGAGGCATTCCCGGATTATCGCCTGGTGCTGGCTGGTCCAGATCGCCATCCTTACGCACAGCATATCCGTGAACAAGCCCAGAAACTCGGCGTAGAAGACCGGCTGATTATGCCGGGGTCAGTGGAAGAGATGACTAAATTGTGGCTCTACGCCCATTGTGAGGCTTTTCTGTTTCCATCTCTATCTGAAGGGTTTGGGCTGCCCGTTGCCGAAGCTATGACGTTTGGCAAACCAGTTTTCATTTCGAAATTAACGAGCCTGCCCGAAGTTGGTGGGAAGGAAGCGTATTATTTTGAGAATTTCCAACCGGAAAGTATGGCTAAAATTCTCCATGATGGACTGAATGACTTTGGCCAGAATTCGCTACGTGAAGACCGATTGCGTAAGCGAGCCGCTGGTTTCAGCTGGCCAAGTGTAGCTGGAGAATACTGGCAATTGTACAAGGAACTGGCAGCAGGACAGATTGGTCGGTGAGTGTCTGAACCGGGATTTGTGTGATTTTCTTGACCGATTGTGATTTTGCTTTCAGCGAAAGCTAGCTAATAAAATCATAGTCAGTCAAGAAAATCATATAAATCCTGGTTCAGATTACCTTTGCACCACTAATGAAAACTTACCTTCGTTTACTCTCGTTTGCAAAACCGCTGGGGCGCTTCCTGACACCATTCGTACTGACGTCGCTGGTGGCTAGTGTGTTTGGTGTATTGAACTTTACGTTGCTCATTCCGCTGCTCAGTATCCTATTCGACAAGGTGGATACAAAAGAAATGCAATCGTTTCTGAGCCAATCTGCCCCATCCCTCACTACGTCGCCAACAGGCTTTTTTCGGTACTACTTCGCTCACGTATTTCAACAGTATGGTAAAGTGGGTGCGCTTCAGTTCGTCTGTATCGTGATCGTAATTTCTGTATTGCTGAATAATTTATTCAAATATTTATCAGTCAGGCAATTAGAATCGTTTAAAGCGCGAATGGTGGCGAAACTGCGCGAAGCCGTATTTAGCCGGACGCTGAATCTGCATCTCGGTTTTTTCTCGAACGAGCGTAAGGGCAACCTTATTTCCCGCATCACCACCGATGTTCAGGAGGTCGAAAATTCAATTGCCAATACGCTGTCGGCCGCATCGAAAGAGGTTTTTTTGCTGGTGGGCTATGTCACTGCCCTTTTGAGTATTTCGGTCAAACTGACGCTATTTGCCATCATTGTCATTCCAATTTCGGGCGGTTTTATTGCGACGCTCGTTCGGCGGATGAAGCGGGATGCGCAGGAAGGGCAGAGACGGCTAAGTAGTCTGGTGAGCTTGCTGGATGAAACGTTCGGTGGCATGCGTGTCGTGAAAGGCTTTGTCGCCGAAGGGTTTATTCTGGACAAATTCCGGAACGAAAATGATGGCTACCGAAATGCGATACGTTCCCTGGCGAACCGGCGCGAACTGGCATCGCCGTTTTCGGAGGTCATGGGCGTAGCAGTAGTCGCCGGAATTCTATTCTACGGCGGTTCACTGGTTTTGAGCGGCCAATCAGACCTGACAGCGGCCGAATTCATTTCGTATATCGCTATTTTCTCTCAAGTGACGCGCCCGGCCAAGGATATATCGAACGCCTTCAGCGGGTCACAGCGTGGACTTACGTCTGGGGAACGGGTACTTGAACTGATCGATACACAACCGGCTATTCAGGATAAACCCAATGCTGTGACGCTGGATACCTTCCGCGATCGGATTTCGGTACAGAACGTATCATTTGCCTACAACACCGACACGCCTGTTCTTCGTGACATAAGTTTCGATCTGCCGAAGGGAAAAACGATTGCGTTGGTAGGCTCATCGGGCGGAGGAAAGTCAACCATTGCCGATCTGATTCCACGTTTCTATGATCCTACGTCTGGTACGATTTTGATTGATGGCGTAGACATGCGTGATTGCACTGTAGCGTCCTTGCGGGAGCAGATGGGCATCGTCACGCAGGAGAGTATCTTGTTCAACGATACTATTTTCAACAACATCGCTTTCGGGAGTACGGCTACGGAAGCCGAAATTATGGACGCTGCCCGAATTGCGAATGCGCATACCTTCATTATGGAGCAGCCCGACGGTTACCAAACCATGATTGGCGACCGGGGGGGGAAATTATCGGGAGGACAACGACAACGTATCAGTATTGCCCGCGCAATCCTGAAAAATCCACCCATCCTGATCCTGGACGAAGCAACGTCGGCACTGGATACCGAATCCGAGAAGCTGGTGCAGGAAGCACTTACGCGCCTGATGACCAATCGCACAACACTTGTGATCGCCCACCGGCTGAGTACAATTCAACACGCCGACGAGATTCTGGTGGTGAATCAGGGACGTATCGTCGAGCGTGGCCGTCACGATGAATTGTTGATGCTGGACGAAGGATTCTATCGAAAATTAAGTACGATGCAAAGCGTTTGATTCACTTGCTCACCTTAATCGTCCAGTCAGCTCCACTGAAGACTTTGTATTTATCCGAAAAATTGCCCTGATTAACAGCAATTGAAAAATTCAGCAGACTGTTAATGTAGGCGACGTCGGTACCGATGGGTACCTCCCCGAACGTATTAACCAGTTGCACTAGCTTATCGTACAGGATTTTGTCTTTCTGGAAAATCTGGACACGTAGTTTCGCTCCGGGTGTAACACCAAGCTGGTCAATCATCGCTTTGGAAATATTGCTCCAAACATTGCCGTACTGAACATCAAGAACTGGGATATTGCCCTGAACGATGCCGTTTGCATAAGCTGCTTTCTGATACGACAACCGAACTACTTCATTTGGGAGCGTTGGCCCCACCTGCTCAAACGTAATGGTACGTGACGCCAGCCGGGCGGCCGTATACGCATACACATCCCGACCGTGAAACGTATACGACGCATTCGAGTTTTTTAGTCGATTAATGTCTTCATCAATCTGTCTTATTTCCTGGATGCCAAGATGTTCGGCTACCAACGTCAGCGTGCCGTTATCGGGTGTTACGATGTAATGTCCAGAGTTCGTTAGCATAACCACCGAATGCCGCTCTGTGCCAACACCCGGATCGCAAACGGAGACAAATACAGTTCCTTTTGGGTAATAGGGCACTGTCTGGTGAAGTCGGTAAGCGGCTTCCCAAATGTCATAAGCCGGAATTTCATGTGTGAGGTCAAACAGTTTCAGTTCCGACGATACACCGAGCGCCACACCTTTCATGGCCGAAACGGCACCATCTTTCAGCCCGAAATCAGATTGAAAAACGACAAGGCCATTTTGGGCGAAAGCAAGTTGTTTGACAAAGAGAACAAGCAGTACCGCTACGTTGTAAATAATACGCATAGCAACAAGGTTTGAGTGGTGGGACTAAGGCAGAATGGTTAGCGCTGCCAGAATTTTCTCGGTAATCCGGCGACGGCTTGGAGCAAAATTATCGGGTACGGGTACGGAATGCTCGAGGTTAGTGGCGAAAAAATAAACGTCGTCGCCTTTCTCAACGTAGCCGACGAACCAGCCAATGTTGGGACTATCAACTGTTGCGCCGTCGATGGTTGTCGCCCAACCCGTTTTTCCATACAGTTTATAAGCAGGCTTTTCGTCAAGCAGCATGATTTTTTTGAGCACTGCCCGGCTATGTGCCGAGAAAGGGACGTTACCTGAATAAATCCGCCGAAGAAAATCAACTTCCTCCATCTGCGAAATGCGCGATTTGCCCGTCAGCCAGAAATTATCCAGGTTTTCGGCATGGATATCCATATGGCCGTAGTTCGCTTTTTTGACAAAAGATTGCATGCGCTCAAGGCCAATTTTGCGGGCTAATTCCTGATAGCAGGGTACGCATGACACCTGAAATGCCGATTGTAACGTATTATCGCGATTCCATTCTTCCCGTGCGTGCTTAACACCGTTCCATTTCATCGGTGAATTTTCGTCCTGAAGTATACCTGTTTCCAATCCTATCAATGTATTGGCAATCTTGAACGTTGACGCAGGCAGGAACGATTGTTGACAACGGGTGAAGCGGTAAGCCGTATAGGCGTCTTTTTTTAGATCATACAGCAGGAACGAACCCGACATTTTTTCATCCTCAAAAAAACGACCAAAATCCGGGCGGTTGGTGACGGCTGGTATATGATAAGCTGACAACAGGCCTAAGATAGCCAGTAAATAAACCCCTTTCATACGCTATTGCTCCAGTGGTTTCAGACGTCTAAAATATATTAAAAGTCCTATCCCGATGCAGGTGACGAGGTCGCCGATGGTGTACATACTATGAATCCAGTTAAAATCAATGTCAACGACTGTCAGTAAATAGCCAAGTAAATAAACGCTCCAGAACGTAGCGATTATGAGCGCCATTTGTTGATAAGTACGTTGTTGATTGGGTGAAATCTGGTCGCCAAACTGTTTCCAGAGACGATATAATGTGAGTAAAATCACTATGTAGCCCAGTGCTGAAATGGCTCCCCAAATCAACTTTGGCCCTGGAAGAATTTCGTTGTCAAACGAAAGTTGCTGATGACCGATGTAGCCAGTCAAAACCATGAAAAAACTAGCTGCCAGCAGCATAACAAGCTGGCGCTTAATCACAATTAGCTCGGCCTTGAGTACAGAAACTATCTGAATTAGTAACAGTGGTGTTGTAATGGCCCAGGCCATATATCGGTATTGGCCAATGGCATTATATGATTCGCGAATGAGCGTTTGTCGGTCGTTGATGTCCGTCACGGTAGCCAACTCAGCCAGCATGTTGTGGTAATAGGATTGGATAACGTAGTAGGAAGCTCCTGCTACGACTGCAATAACTGCCGTCAACGCGTGTATGACACGGTATTCTGAAGAGATAGCTGACTGTGTAGACAGCGTAAAAATAAAATTTCCTATAAACGCAAACATGGTCACGACTAAGAAAAAGTACGTGACCATGGGCAAAAGGCCAACGACGCCCGCCGTTGGAATGAATGAGTTAGTTACTTCCATGAATGTAATAATGGTCGGCTTGAAGATACAGCCATTACAGCATTCATAATAACTTTTTATTTAGGCTGCTGCGCCTTAATCGAATTAATTTGCTGTTTCGACTTGTCAATTAATTGCTGAGCATACGTTTTCAACGTAGCGTTATTGCCATATTGCAGGTAGGTTGTGGCCATATCGATGGCATCCTGACGCTGATCGAGCATGAGAACTGAAAAGTTCTTATCCAGATTGTTCGTTAGTTTATCGCTGGAGCCAGTTTGTTGCAGTTTCAAACTCATCGCTTCAATATTGCGACTTTGTTGCTGCGTAAAGGCCTGGTTAGGACGAGTCGGTTTTAATTGACGCATTGTCCCATCAAGTAACGTAATGTCGGCTGTGGTGCCAGGTAGCAACGACTTTGCCATTTGTGTCAAGGCTGTATCTTTCCCATTCTGGATTTCCTGGTTCAATAGATTCTGCGTTCCCTGCGCATGAATTTTAGCCTGAAAGGCATAATCAAAGTCGGGATCGCCTGTCGCAGACAATTTCTTAAGTTGCGTAATTGTCTGCTGTAAAGGAGAAAGGAGTGTTGTTTTGGCTGGGTCACCGCTAGCCGTACTGGCGGTAGCTCCGCTGGTTGTCGCTTGAGCGCAGGCTGCTAACGAGCCTCCAGCCATCATGAGAGCCAGTGACCAGATTGATACGTTGGATTTTAGCGTTTTCATTGTTTCTATTAATTTATAAAGTCTTGACGTCGGTAAGTTAATTGGGTTACATACTAAAGACAAAAATTAATAGAGAAGGTTTAGTGAAGGCCGTTTAAGACAAATCAAAGCAAGCTAAAATTTGGTATTTTCTAATCGTTATTCAAGTCATTGGGACTGAGTATACTTAGAAGTCATCTAACTAAAACAGGTAGCAAAAATTGCTACCTGTTTTAGTTAGATGAGAAAATTTAAATGGTTACAACCGTATAATCTCGGCGCCAATGGCGTTTAGGCGCGTGTCGATGTGTTGGTAACCGCGATCAATCTGTTCGATACTATCAATGATGCTGGTTCCTTTGGCCGACATGGCGGCAATAAGTAAGGCTACCCCCGCCCGAATATCAGGCGACGACATGCGAATACCCTTAAGCGGAATTTGCCGGTTTAGGCCCACAACCGTAGCGCGGTGTGGGTCGCAAAGGATAATTTGAGCGCCCATATCTATCAGCTTATCCACAAAAAACAGCCGGCTTTCGAACATTTTCTGGTGAATGAGTAACGTTCCCTGTGCCTGTACGGCTGTTACGAGAACAATGCTTAACAAGTCAGGGGTGAAACCGGGCCAGGGTGCATCGGCAACGGTCATCATGCCGCCATCCAGGAAACTTTCAATTTGGTAGTGATCCTGAGCGGGAATGAAAATGTCATCGCCCCGAAACTCCATCTGGATACCAAGTCTTTTGAACTGATCGGGAATAATGCCCAATTGCGGGATCTGGCAGTTTTTGATCGTAATTTCTGACTGAGTCATGGCGGCCATACCAATGAACGAACCAATTTCGATCATGTCAGGCAGCATCGTATGTTCGGTACCCTGCAGTTCCGAAACGCCCTCAATTGTCAGCAGGTTAGAGCTAACGCCCGAAATCTTCGCGCCCATTGAATTGAGCATTTTGCACAGTTGCTGAAGATAGGGCTCGCAGGCAGCATTGTAAATCGTGGTAATACCTTCGGCCATCACAGCGGCCATCAATACGTTGGCGGTACCCGTTACCGACGCTTCGTCGAGGAGCATATAGGTGCCCCGCAGATTGCTGGCGTCCACCTGATAATAGCCGCCATCATTGGCATCGTAGTTGAACCGGGCACCCAGTTTCTCAAATCCCAGAAAGTGGGTATCCAGCCGTCGGCGGCCAATTTTGTCGCCACCTGGCCGGGGGATACGTCCCTTTTTGAAACGGGCCAGCATCGGGCCGAGCAGCATTACGGAACCACGTAGCGCGGCTGCTTTCCGCTTATACGTATCACTTTCCAGGTAGTCAAGATTAACGTCGCTGGCCTGGAAACGGTACGAGCTTTCACCGATTTTTGTAACCCAGACACCCAAATCTCCCAGTAAGTCAATCAATTGGTTGACATCACGAATGTTTGGGATATTATGAATCGTGACAGGTTCTTTGGTCAATAATACGGCGCAGAGAATTTGTAACGCTTCGTTTTTCGCTCCCTGCGGAACGAGTTCGCCATTGAGTCTGCGTCCGCCTGTAATTTGAAAGGATGCCATTCTTGGAATTATAAATGATGAATTATAAATGATGAATAATGCTGATACCTTTTTATCATTTATAATTCATCATTTATAATTAAGAAAACTACCGCCGACGACGATCGTTGTTGTTGCGATTCGGTCCGTCGTTCCGGTCGCGATTATTGCCGCGTGACCCGTCTGACCCGTCACCACGGTTCCGATTGTTGAAGTTACGTGGCGCGCCGGGTCCGCCACCATCGCGGTCGTTCCGATTGTTTGGGCGATTTGGTGCACCCGGTCCATTATTCCGATTATTAAAATTGCGTGGCGCTCCGGGCCCACCATCGCGGTCGTTGCGGTTGTTCGGTCGTCCCTGGTTCGAACCACCATCACGATCGTTCCGGTTGCGCTGGTTGCCTTCGCGATAATTATTGCCAACCCGTTGCGGTTGATCGCCGGTACGTTCACGGGGTGTTGCTTCAACCAGGCCCTGTTCCCGAATGAGTTTAATATCGTCGTAGAGTTTTCCGTTCGACAGTTCAATCAGGCTTTGGTAAATGGTCTCATCTTCAACGGACTCTTTGTTCCATGCCTGGTAAAACGTGCGCATTAGGCGTGTCAGGTATGAAACAAACGCCCGTCGTTCGTCGGGCTCTTCCAGTGCAATGGCTTTAGCTACCAATAAATCCACGTTTCGCCCGAAATGCTTAAATTTCAGGTTATGCGTATTATAGGGAACTCGCTGGGGTTTTTTGCCCAGAGCTTCTTCTGATGGCGGGGGGTAGGGGCTATCTACATCCAACGTAAAACCAGACATGATATACAGGTCGTCCCACAATTTATTGTAGTAGTCCTGCCCATCCTTCATGTTAGGGTGAATCTGCCGCATCAGCTCAATCAGGATATGCGCATAACGGGTGCGCTTTTCCCGATCTTCGATGTTGACCATGTTGTCAACTAACTTTTGGATACTACTGCCGTATTCTTTCAATGGCCTTGACGGATTCGTTATAAAGAGAACAAAAGTACAAAGAAAGGGGCGAAGGGCAAGGGGTACGTAGCACGGGGTTTGGGGCGTAGGGTAGTAGGTGAAAGAGGCAAGTGAGCAAGAACCGTTATCTTTGTTGCCCGTACCCTCCTCCCCATGTCTCACACCCGTCGCCCGTTACTCCTTACTGAACTTATCGATACACTTCGATTGAGCGTTCCCATAATTATTGCTCAACTGGGAGTCGTTTTAA
This sequence comes from Spirosoma endophyticum, assembly GCF_900112365.1. GTDB lineage: Bacteria > Bacteroidota > Bacteroidia > Cytophagales > Spirosomataceae > Spirosoma > Spirosoma endophyticum. Next base: position 95,198 of record NZ_FOLQ01000007.1, read on the forward strand.
TGGGTGTAACAGACAACCTGTTTGTTGGGCGCTTGTTGGGTGCTGTGCCGCTCGGTGCCGCTGGATTAGCTAATTCATTTTCGTTCTTGATGTCCTGTGTTGGCGTTGGAGCCCTGCCGGTGGTGGCCGCTTTGGTTTCAAAAGCAAATAGTCAAAATGATCCGGCTACAATCAACCGACTGTTTCGGGCCGGTCTGCGCGTTGCTCTATTGCTTAGCATTGTATTGGGTGCTTTGTCGGCACTGCTGGCTTACAATTTTAGTCTGTTCGGACAAACCCCGCAAATTACGCTGCTAGCCCGCGACTTTATGTTGATCTTGAGTGTATCACTTTTGCCGTTGCTGGTTTTCGTGGCCGCTCGTCAACTTTGCGACGGCCTTCGTTATCCGCGCGTTGCGATGACGATTACACTCTCAGCTCTGCTCATCAATGCTTTGTTTAACTACATACTGATTAAAGGTGCAGGGCCATTTCCGGCTCTTGGGTTGATGGGGTCGGCTTGTGCTACGTTATTATCGCGAACTTTTATGGCGGGTGCCATGCTGGCTTATATTTACCGGGCTCCGCGTTTCAAAGCTTTTTTACGCACTGAGTTTAATTCGCTGCCGTCAGCCCAGGACGCCTGGTTAATTATGCGGCTTGGTGTCCCCGGTGGGCTAACGTTTTTCTTTGAAGTTGCTACGTTCTCATTAGCCGTTGTGATCGTCGGCTGGCTGGGTGAAGCTCAGCTGGCGGCTCACCAAATCGCGATCAATATGGCCTCTGTTACTTACATGATGGCAACGGGAATTTCGTCGGCTGCGGCCATTCGGGTTAGCGCGGCCGTTGGGCGGGGAAGCCGGGAAGGCGTCTGGCGGGCAGGTATGGCTGCTTTTGCTCTATCTGTAGGTTTTATGAGTATCGCTGCCCTGATTTTTCTGACCGCAAACAACTGGTTGGTCTTGCTTTATATACGCGATAATCCCGCTGTAATCGCCATTGCTTCTTCGCTGGTTATTATGGCGGGAATTTTTCAACTATCCGACGGGGTACAAGTAGTAGCTCTGGGTGGACTTCGGGGCTTATCGGACGTAAATGTACCGACGCTCATTACGTTATTTTCCTATTGGGTTGTTGCCTTACCGTTAAGCTACGTACTGGCGTTCCCGTTTAAGATGGATGCGATTGGCGTATGGGTTGGCTTATTGGCAGGCCTAAGTATAGCGGCTATTCTCTTGACATGGCGATTCTTTCGGCGGGTCAAGCACATTAATCTTGCCTGATGCCAGGTATCAAAACGACGATCACTCTAGTTTTAGCTACTTATTGCCACGTCCACAATGGCTGAAAGTCTAATGGTTGCTGATTTGTAGCAGGAGAGTCGCCAATCAAGATTTTTCCGTTTTTCTTGACCCAGGCATGGGCTTCGAATATTCCGTTCTTTCGTACGCCAATTATTATCTCCGTCGCTTTATCTTTTCGCAACATATACTTTAACGCTAATGCCTGCGGCAAGCAGACGGCTGATAACGTATGGCTCACCGATTCGATGGCCCAAACGGTTTGCTTGATGGCTTCATCCCTAACATCCACTTGGTCATTAGTTGCAATGGCCGATGCGTAAGCGTTTTTAAAGCGAGAAAACGACAGTAATTTCAGCGCGAGACGTACCGAAGCAACAACGAAAAAAGCGTTCAGCAGCAGCATTTTATCCGAAAAGGACAGCGAGAAAAATTTCTTAACTCTTCGCAACCATTTTTCCATTACCAGTTTACGTTAAGAGTTTTTATTGAACACAGAGCCACAGAGAAACACAAAGGATTAATACACAATTATTTTATTACTCTGTGTTCTCTGTGGCTCTGTGTTCAATAAAAATAAAAGGTAGATTGATACGTACTTAGTTCATTCCGGCGAGCATCTCTGCCCGGGTTGGCCGGTCGGATGCCAGCTCATAAGCAATGCCTTCCCGGTCGAGATAATCAATAAACGTAGCGTAATCGTCCTTCTCGACCGAGAATACATACCAGTTTTCGTAGGGCTCGTTGAAGAGCTCAATTTCAGTTAATGAAACCTGTTTCTGAACAGCGTGTAATTGCTTTCGTTCGAGGTCGCCTTGTTTGATAAGAAAATACCACATAAATGGATTGATGTGTTTGATATAAAGCGAAAACCCCGCACATCAATCCGACGTACAGGGTTTTCAAATGGTCTAGACATAAACCAATGACTACTTATTCACAGCCAGATTCACGGCCAGAATATAATCGGCTAGGAGCAGGCCTGTTTCCGTTAGATACAGATCCTTTTTCTTCTTCGCCGTCGGCGATGGCGTTCCTGTTTCGTCTATTGATGTAGTGACCTGCGACACTTTTGTAGCAGCTGCTCGTTTACGTTCAGCTTCGTCGCGTTCTTTGCGACGTTTCGCTTCCTGTAATGACACTACGGTGTTTTCTTTGGCTTTCTTGAAATCAGCCAAATCCTGTGCTAGCTGCTTTAGTTCTGGGTCCGACTTCAGTCGCTGATCGAAACGATCGCGCAGGCGGGCCAGAATTTTATCGTCAACGGCACGTGATTGTTCATAGCGAGTTGACTTGATCTGATCCCAGGGCAACGCACTTGGCTGCGAACTTTCTCCGTACTCTTCTGCCGAAAATGCCGATGGAAACTGTACATCAGGAGTTACGCCTTTGTGTTGCGTGCTACTACCGTTAATGCGGTAGAACTTCTGAATCGTCATTTTCAACTGGCCCACCTTCTCAGGATCTTTCGGTAAAAACCGGTTCAGATCAACCAGTGTCTGTACTGTGCCTTTGCCGAAAGTCTGGCCTCCCACAATGATACCGCGTTTGTAATCCTGAATAGCGGCCGCAAAAATCTCCGACGCCGATGCACTGAACCGGTTCACCAGAACCGCCATTGGCCCATCGTACGTTACAGATGGATCGGGATCTGTATACACTTCGGTTTCGCCGTTCGACTCACGAACCTGTACAACCGGCCCATTTGGAATGAACAATCCAGTCAGGTCAATCGCTTCCGTAAGAGATCCACCGCCGTTATCGCGTAGGTCAATCACAATACCATCGACTTTTTCGCCTTTCAACTCATCAATGAACTTCTTCACGTCGCTTGTCGTGCTGCTGAAACCTTCCTCACGTTTGCGAGCGCCTTCAAAATCACGGTAGAACATCGGGATATTTATGACGCCAATCTTAAACGGTTTTCCGTTGTCAGAAACTTCAATCACTTCTTTTTTAGCCCGCTGTTCTTCAAGCTTAATTTTTTCACGTACCAGGCGAATTTCTTTCGGCGGAGCACCAGCCAGCGCATCGGGAGAAACGACCTGTAAACGTACCACCGTACCTTTAGGGCCTTTTATCAGCTTCACAACCTCGTCTACCTGCCAGTTCATGGTGTTCACCATAGCGCCATTATCGCCCTGCGCTACGCCCGCAATTTTATCGTTGGTCTTTAACAAATTGCTCTTGAAAGCTGGACCACCCGGTAATACACTCGTTATTTTGATGTATTCACCGTCTTCCTGCAACATGGCACCAATGCCTTCCAGCGACTGGCTCATCTCCTGGTTGAAGCGATCAGCACTATTGGGCGAGAAATAATTGGTATGTGGATCAAGCGACTCGGCAAACGAGTTCATATAGATCTGAAACACGTCTGCACTTTTCACCCGGTTAATGGCTTTGTCGAGGTTGGCATATCGTTGCTTCATCGTTGCCGTAACGACACTGTCCTTCCGGTTGCCTAAACGTAGCTCCAATTCCTGATTTTTCAGGATTTTTAGCCACAGTTCGTTCTGCTCTTCCACCGTTTTCGGCCAGGCAGCTTTCTCGCGATCAGTATTGAAGGTTTCATCAGCCGTAAATGTAAACGGCTTCGTGATCTGCGCTTTGATGAATTCACTACGTTCTGCATACCGTTTACGGAAAAGGTTATACAGATCATAGGCTGCTGTCAGATCACCGTTAATGAGGGCATCGTCAATTTGATAGCGGTACTTTTCGAAAGACGCTACGTCTGACGCCAGCAGATAGGTTTTATTGCCATCAACTTCTTTCAGGTAATTGTCCCATACAACCGACGAGAGTGAGTCGTTGAGCGGGACTTTCCGATAATGGTACTGCGTTAGTAGCTTGGCTACCTGTACTTCCACTTTCTCCTGCGAGATGGAAGGTTTAAGATCTGTAGCTAACGTGAAAGATGTTGGCCTTGATACCGCGCCTGCATCGGTAGCCTGGCCCGTGGCTCCATTCAATGGCGAATCCGGCTGAAAGCTTAGCATCAGCACGGGCAATAGGGTTACCAGATACTTTTTCATCTACATTACCCAGGTTAATGGCGAAAGAGTGAGCGGCTGGTGCCAGCCGCTCACTCTTTCGCTCTTGTTTATTGTTTAACAATATCAAGCAGCTCTACGTCGAATACCAACGTCGAACCAGGTTTAATATCAGCGCCAGCTCCCCGATCGCCATAAGCCAGATCAGATGGAATATAAAGTTTCCATTTTGAACCAACTGGCATCAGCTGCAGCGCTTCCGTCCAACCTTTAATCACCTCACTAACACCAAATTCGGCCGGTTGGCCACGCTCCACTGAACTATCGAATACTTTGCCATCCAGCAATTTACCCGTGTAGTGTACTTTAACTCGATCCGTGGCGGTTGGTTTAGCCCCAGTCCCTTCTTTTTCGACAGAATACTGTAAACCGCTGGCGGTAGTTGTTACACCTGACTTTGCTTTGTTCTCATTCAAAAATGCAGTGCCAATTTTTTTGTTCTCAGCCGACGCTTTCATACCTTCTGCGTTACGAGACGCCATCTGCTTCTGCATAAATGTATTCATCACCTGTCCAGCCTGCATCTGTGTCAACTTGGTCGGTTGATCTTTGAGTGCATCCTCTAAACCACGTATTAACAAAGCATTGTTAATATCAGAAATGCCCTGCTGCTTGAGATTCTGAGCCATAAACATCCCAATGCTATAGCTAACTGAATCCTGGGTAGAAGCTATTGAGGTTCCCGTTGCTGGTTTAGCGGCTGTGGAGGGTTTTGCCGTTGCGGGCTTTTTAGCCGCAGGTTTTTTCACTTGTGCAGTCGCGGAACCAGCGACAAAAATGGCTGACACCATACCGGCCAGCATCAATTGGTTGAACTTCATGCGAAAACGAAACGTGGTGTATATAAACGAAAGTAATACTATTGAAACGTGAATGAATGGGATAAAAGTTTAAGTATAGGCTGGTTTGACAAAAACATTTTGGTTCTCAATCGCTTCTCAAACACATTAGTATCCATTGGAATAAGGAAATAAAAGTAGCTTAAAAATTGGCTGAGATCAATTTTGACCTCTTAAACTATGGCTAATTTAGATAAACGGTTTCTATTGCTTGATCAATGGTTGCTGTCGTTGCTTTTTTATATCGGAAAAGTCTAAGATTCAGCTACTGAATATAGGTTTCGTCGTATTTTTATTAAATTTTAATCGTACCTTTGCGGCCGAAAAATCAATATTAAATTCTCATTATACACATATGGATTCCGTAAGACCCGACGAGATATCAGCCATCCTGCGCCAGCAACTGGCTGGAACGCAAACCGAGGCTGAACTCGAAGAAGTCGGTACGGTGCTGCAAATTGGTGACGGCGTAGCGCGTATCTACGGCCTCTCGAAGGTGCAGGCCGGCGAATTACTTTCGTTCGACAATGGGCTTCAGGCTATGGCTTTAAACCTTGAAGAAGACAACGTTGGAGCAGTACTGCTCGGCGATTATTCGGAAATTAAGGAAGGCGATACCGTTAAGCGCACCGATCAGATTGCCTATGTTAACGTTGGAGATGGTATCCTGGGTCGGGTAGTAAACACACTCGGTCTGCCAATTGATGGTCTTGGCCCCATTCAGGGCGAATTATTCCAAATGCCGCTGGAGCGTAAAGCGCCGGGCGTAATTTACCGCCAGCCGGTAAATGAGCCGCTGCAAACGGGAATTAAGGCTATTGATGCCATGATCCCTATTGGCCGCGGCCAGCGCGAATTGATTATTGGTGACCGTCAGACGGGCAAAACGGCCGTTGCGATTGACACCATTATCAACCAGAAAGAATTCTATGACAAAGGTGAACCTGTGTTCTGTATCTACGTAGCGTGCGGCCAGAAAGCGTCGACCGTGAAGCAAGTTGAGCAAACACTGCGTAAGGCTGGTGCTATGGATTACACCGTAGTCGTTGCCGCCAACGCGTCTGACCCTTCGCCGATGCAGTTCTTTGCGCCGTTTACGGGTGCCGCCATCGGCGAGTATTTCCGCGATACAGGCCGTCCTGCACTGGTTGTTTATGACGACCTGTCGAAACAGGCGGTTGCTTACCGCGAGGTATCGCTGCTACTACGTCGCCCACCAGGCCGTGAGGCTTATCCAGGAGACGTATTCTACCTGCACAGCCGCTTGCTGGAACGGGCCGCTAAGGTCAACTCCAACGATGACATCGCCAAAAACATGAACGATCTGCCACCTTCCTTAGTGGGTAAGGTGAAAGGTGGTGGTTCATTAACGGCTTTGCCAATTATTGAAACGCAGGCAGGCGACGTATCGGCTTATATTCCAACGAACGTAATTTCGATTACAGACGGCCAGATCTTCCTGGAGTCGAACCTGTTCAACTCGGGTATTCGCCCAGCCATCAACGTAGGTATTTCGGTATCACGTGTGGGAGGTAATGCCCAGATCAAGTCGATGAAGAAAGTGGCTGGTACGTTGAAGCTCGACCAGGCTCAGTTCCGCGAACTGGAAGCGTTTGCCAAGTTCGGTTCTGATCTTGATGCGTCCACCAAACTGACCATTGAACGTGGTCGGCGGAACCAGGAGATATTGAAGCAACCTCAGTACTCACCGGTTGCCGTTGAACAGCAGGTTGCCATTATCTACGCGTCAATCAATGGATTGCTGGATAAAGTGCCTGTCAACAAAGTAAAAGCCTTCGAGGGTGAGTTTGCTATGGTATTGAGTGCGCAGTATCCGGCTGTCCTGGCTGATCTCCGCGCCGGTAAACTAACCGACGAAGCTATTGCAACGCTGAAAAAAGTAGCGGCTGATCTGTCGGCGCAATATTAAAATCAGTCGATAGTCGGTAGTCAATAGTGGTTAGAAAAATACTGACGACTATTGACTATCGACTGACTTATTACACACATGGCATCACTGAAAGAAGTACGCGCCCGAATTGCCTCAATTAACTCGACTCAGCAGATTACCAAAGCCATGAAAATGGTGGCGGCTGCGAAGTTGCGCCGGGCGCAGGATAATATTACGCAACTGCGGCCTTATGCCCGGAAACTGAGCCAGATGCTCGGAACGGTTTCGGCCGGCACCAGCACAGCGTCCGAAAATCCGTACAAGCAGACACGTACCGTTGAGCGCGTTCTCCTGATTGTGGTTACGTCGGATCGTGGTTTATGCGGAGCCTTCAATACGAACGCCGTGAAAGGCGCACTAGCCCTCATCGACGAGAAGTACGCTTCTCAGGCCCGGTCCGGGAACGTTGAGATTATGGCCATTGGTAAGAAAGGGGCCGAAGCGTTTCAACGCCGGGGTTTTAAAGTAAACACGAACCACGTAGAAACATTTAGCTCACTGAATTTTGCCACGGTTCGCGCAGCCGCCGAAGAAGCTATGAATGGCTTTGCCACGGGTCGCTATGACGTGGTAGAAGTAATCTACAATGAGTTTAAGAATGCTGCGATGCAGATCGTACGAACGGAGCAGATGTTGCCCATCGTTTCGGTTGAAACACCGGCCGGCGTACCCGCTACATCGATCAATTATATCTTTGAACCATCGGAAGAGGAGATCATTACGGAGTTGATTCCGAAGACGATCAAGATTCAGTTGTTCAAAGCGGTGCTGGATTCAAACGCATCAGAACACGGTGCCCGAATGACAGCCATGGATAAAGCGACTGAAAATGCTGGTGAACTGCTGAAAGAGCTTCGGCTGGTCTACAACCGGACTCGTCAGGCTGCCATCACGACCGAAATTCTCGAAATTGTGGGTGGTGCCGAAGCATTGGCAAGTGCCTAAGAATATCTTACTTATTTTTACAGAGCAAAGCCGCTTCCACCCAGGGAGCGGCTTTGTCATTTATACCATAATTTTTGCCACTGATTGCAACGGTTTGCGCTGGGATAGCGTCATGGTGAAGAACGAACTGCTTTAGTACCTTCTTATATTACCGCTATGAGCCACTTTTAGTTGTCTTCAGCAGATGTAATAAGAGGCTGGGCAAGCTGGTTTAAGCCTACAAAATATTCCGTTGGAAGAGTTTGAATTAATCCTCCGTTAAAAATGCTTAAAATTGGATTAGCTTCTGATTTTCAGCTATTTAGAGAGGTGAGTGGGCGCATGGATAATGTGTAAAATCGGAACGAAGAAGCCCCGATTTTAGTTATTAAATTGTGATATACGAACGGCCGATTCTTTAGCGTTTACTTATCATTCCGGTACTATTTAACGACTCAAATAACATGAAACTCAAAAGCATAATCACTAGTCTGTTTGTTGTTGGTACGTTGGCATCCTGCGCACCTGCTCTTACGGTTAAATACGATTACGACCCCAAAGTGAACGTTCGGCAGTTTTCAACCTATCGTATCGAAGCTGATAGGCAACGTAACGCTGATCCCATTGTGGGCAGTAATTTGAACCAGCGCCGGATTGCCGATGCACTGGACCAATCGCTTAAAGCGCGTGGCTACAAACCCGTAACCCAGGGCGAAGCTGATCTGGTTGTTCGTTTCTTTATGGATTCTAAAGACAAGCAGCAGATTCAGTCCAACAACATGTATTCGCCTTATTCCTGGTGGTACGGTGGTATGGGTAACAACGTTTACTCACGGCAGTATGAAGAAAACCGTGTAGTTATAAACGTATTGGACGCCCGTACGAACGACATCGTATGGCAAGGTTGGGCAACTGGGCAATTAAATAGCCGCAATAAGGAGCGTGACCGCGATCAGGCTTTCCGCGAAACGGTGACCAGTATTATGAAGAACTTCCCTGAGAGTGCTGGCCAGGATTATGGCGCAGCTCGGTAAGGTATCAACATAGTCCATAAAAAAACCTGCTATCCGACGATGGCAGGTTTTTTTATGGACTATGTTGATGGCTAAGACGCCATTAGACGCAAAAAAGGCATCCACTGGTGGATGCCTTTTTTGAAATATCATAGGTTGACTATTCAAATACATTGCCATCGTAGGTAACGCTGGCAAGTTTTTTATCTAAGTAATAAACTTGATCGGCTGGAATCTGATCAATCAGTTCGAGGCAACGACGAGCGATATATTCTTCTTCCATCTGCTCTCTCACGTACCATTTCAGAAGCTCTTCAGTTGCGTAATCGTTCTCCCGGCGGCAAATGCTGATAATCCGATTGATCGAATCCGTTACAGAAATTTCCTGTTCCAGAGCACCTTCAAATACCGAACGTAGTGAATCGAATTCCTGACCGATTGCCGGAATCTCGGGTGAATAGGCAGTAGCGCCCTGGTCGCAGAGATAATGAAAGAATTTCATGGCGTGTTTACGCTCTTCTTCCGACTGTTTATAGAAAAAGCCAGCGCTATGATCAAACCCGTTCCGGTCGCACCAGCCCGCCATCGCCAAATATTTCGACGACGAAACCATTTCCATTTGTATCTGCTGGTTCAGGGCCAGTTCGACACTTTCTTTAACTGAGGTGCGTAATCTTGCTAAATCTTTCATGCTGTTAACCGTGTCCGGTGAGAAATTCATATGCCAAAACAACACAAAAAAACCGACCGTTGTTACACAGTCGGTTGATATACAGGAAATTTAGAAAAAGTCTATTTATGCCTATTCGGTTAAAGAGCAACCACATTCGCGGAGCATCGCGTTTAATTCAAGCATGAGTTTGGCACCGTTGAGCAATTCGCGCAAGTGAACAATTTCACAAAGCGTCAATACATAACAACGCTCGGAGCGGGGAAGCGCCAGGATTTCAACATCATCGGCAGCATCCGTGCTTAAGGCCATTTGCCGGATGTCGACCGTTTCGACCATACGCCGAAACTGAGCAAAATCACGCGCCGAAAACTGGGTATGCGTGTCCCAAAATTCCAGAATCAGCCGATTACTTACATCACACTGATAAACAACACCTCTCTCGGTCCGAAATACTTCCTGATATGTTACTGGTACGTTCCCCGTCATGGTTGCACAAATGATTATGCAAAGATACAACGCACTAGTTAGTTTAGATAGTTTCTAAACAATATTTTTTCAACAGAATTAAGGAGCCACAGTACTTGATAGCCAGCCTGTTTGCCCATCTGCACTACGTATCAACTGAAAGGTGTTGGCTGTGGCGAGCACGTCGACGGCCGAACCTACCGGCAATGTCTTGATGGTGGCAGCCTGACTGTTAGCGGACTCCAACAGATTGCCTGGAACAGCAAGCGCCAGCTTCTTAAGTGGCCGCTTGAGGGTTTCAACGGTATTACTCGCTACATAGCCAGTTAGCCCATCGGGTAACTCAACGCGCAGCCAGAATTCGGTACCGCCAATAATCGTCAAGGCCGATGAAGCAGATAGTTTTCGGAGAATGGGAGAATCACTGTGGGGCGCCAGACGAACCACTGAGCTAGCCGCCGACACACGTACTGAATCGCCAAGTCGTGATACCGGCACTACCGGTTGTTTCGCAGGTCCGCGTCCAAGCCGGATGAAAGGCAACGGATTTAGGGCTGAATTGCCAGGGCCATACAGGCCAAAGTGCAGGTGTGGGGCAATGGTGCGGGCATTTCCTGTATTTCCAACGAAGCCGACTGTATCGCCAACTGATACCCGCTGTCCGTTGCTGACATTCCAGCGATCAAGATGAGCGTAATAGAGGCTAATGCTGCGATTGTTGTCGGTCAAAAAAGCGAAATTCCCACCTAGTTTGTTGGTCCCAACGTTTGTGATGATGCCATTCACGGAGGCTAGTGCTGGTGTTCCTCTCGGTGCGAAAATATCCACGCCCTCATGCCGCCGACGACCACCATCGCGAACAGCGCCGAAAAAACTGGCAATCTGTTTGCTGTCGCGCCCCTGCACCGGAAACGCCAGGGATGGCTCGCGCGTAATGACAATCGTATAGTTGCCGCTACGTAGTAATTCGGGCTGAACCCGGATCAGGTAAGTCTGTGTTTTTCGAGGTTCCCAAGCCAATACATTCGTATCAGCTTTCGATGTAGCAACGGGCCTGGTTTGTTGACGATCGGCAAGCTCAAATACGTCAATAAACACCTGTGCTTCTTTTTGCCCCAGTGTTTCAACTTTTATCAGAAAGCGATCACCACGCTCTGCCGCCAGGCGATAACCCACCGCAAACGCTTTGTTGGCTGAGAAGTACCCACTTTCCCGATACGGTACGGTTATTCTAAGCGAATCCCGGAGAGCTCGTTCACCAGCCGTAATCCAGTCGCTGCCGAGTGCGGTCTGGTCAAGTTTAGCGACCTTGAGGGATTGACTATACTGGTCGTGGGGAGACGGAGATCGAAACAGGGTTTGCGTAGGACCAAAACCCGTACAGGCGCTGAGCCAGCCAGCCAGCAATCCAATCAAAAAAAAACGAAATACATTACTTACTGCCATAGTATTCTGTTAGACGACTTTTTCGCGGTGATAGATCAACCGGGATAAGTAAACAACCATGATTAATCCCACTAAAATACTTAAGAATGGGAGTAGAAATGATAACCCAGCAGCAGCCGCATAGGTTATCGTGCTAATGAGTAAACTCGTGTAAATCGATCGAATGCGGACCTGAGCCGCCGGTCGTTTGAGCAATCGGTAGTTATCGGTTGCGTAGTTCCACATGCTGAATAACGTCCAGGATATACCCGCAAAGAGCAGCATGTACAAAGCAGACGATAGCTGGTAAGCGGGGGTGTTGATGTAGTCGGCCAGCAACGACGTAGTGAACGGAACAAGACTTACCAACAGGAGTAACAGACCGTTATAAAACATAAACCGGACGTCACTCCGTCGAATAACGTTATACATCCGGTGGTGATTCAGCCAGATGATAAAGATGGTCGTAAAGCTGATGAAATAGGCGATGTAATTAGGCCATTGGTGAAACAGAGCCAGAGCTAAGGAATGAGTGGACGTAGCGGCTTTCAGACTTGGCGCTTTTAACTGAAAAGTAAGAAGCGTTATATCAATTGCAAAAACACCATCGCTGAAAGTTTCAACACGTACTGTATCGCTTTCCTGAAAATCTGCCATTCGTCCACGCAGGATTACCTGTTTAACAAACGGTTAGTGAGGCAAATAGTTATAAGCCCATCTATTACGTATCGCTTTATCGAGTGATGAGACGATGGGAAAATAACACAGAGTCTCATCTCTCGATAAAATTTACGTCCAAGAACGCCTAGCTAGGCTTCCGCCCGCTGGCTCCGTTTAGTCAGGAAGTAGACAGGAATACCCAGGCCTGCAATTAAAAGGCCCATACCGGTATTGAAGGTTTTTGTGTAGAGCAGAATCGCGCAGATGGTTAGGCCCGCAATGATATACAGCGCTGGAACAACCGGATAGCCAAACGCCCGGTAAGGCCGCTCTGTGTTGGGTTCAATGCGCCGAAGCCGGAACAAGCCAAAAATGGTGACGATGTAGAACAACAGGGAAGCAAATGTGCAGTAATCGAGTAAATCACCGTATTTACCCGACAGACACAATAAGGAGGCCCAGATACACTGAAGCCATAAGGCCCGGCCGGGCACCGCATTCTCGTTCAGGTGCGAAGCCTGTTTAAGAAATAACCCATCTTTCGCCATAGCATAATACAACCGTGCGCCAGCCAGAATCAGGCCGTTATTGCAGCCGAAGGTCGAAATCATAATCAGCACCGCCATGATGGCAACCGCTACATTTCCGAAAATCGTTTCAACGGCGGCCGTCGCAACACGGTCGGCGGAAGCAAATTGAATAGCCCGGCCGATGATGTCCGTTGCGGTTGGAGAGCCTTTTAACGGGAGCAGCGACAGGTAAGAGATGTTCGCTAAAAAGTAGATGGTTGTAACAAGGAGCGTGCCGAAGAACAGAGCCAGTGGAATGTTCCGACGTGGATTTTTGATTTCGCCAGCAATGAACGTTACGTTATTCCAGGCATCAGCTGAAAATAATGAGCCGACCATCGACGTACCGAATGCCAGAATGAGCGCCATACCCGCCAGGGGTAATACTTCTCCCGTGGCCGATGTAAGGCTGGCATCCCAGGCATTGTCAAGATTGGTGGAGAGCAAACCACTACTCAGTCCAATCGTAATACCTATCACAATCAGCCCCAGCAGCGCAATCAGTTTGGCCGATGTAAATACATTCTGGATGAGTTTTCCGCTCTGAACACCCCGGCTGTTAAGCCAGGTTAATAAGACCAGGCTACCAATGGCAAATAATGACCCCAGGGTAATTTTGACGGGTCCCAGTGCAAGCAGTACGTTGTCGGGACCGAGCGCAGGGACAAACACCGCTGTGTATTTAGTGAAGGCGACCGCTACGGCTGCAATCGTACCCGTCTGGATTACCATAAACACTGTCCAGCCATACACAAAGCCTGTCAGTGGACCGAAAGCCCGTTGAATGTAAATGTATTGGCCACCCGCTTTGGGCATCATGCCGGCCAGTTCGCCATAACTGAGGGCGGCCGCTACGGTCAATACACCGGTCAGCACCCAGAGCATGAGCAGCCAGCCCGACGAGCCAAGATTGCGGGCCATGTCGGCTGTAACGATAAAAACGCCGGAGCCAATCATGGAGCCGGAAACGATAAGGGTCGAGTCGAGCAGACTCAGCGAGCGTTTGAATTCGGTTGGTTCGGTAGCCAAATCGGCTGACGAAACAGAGTTTGCCTGATTGTTTGCCATGAAGAAAAAGATATTAATGACAAGAACCGGCCAATCGGGCAAAAAAACAAACTGCTGCCGCTAAATCCTCCCATATCTCACCCTAATTGATAATTAATGTTGGGAATAACGGACTATTTGCCAAATTGTATTTTGTCGATTACTCACGGTTTAAAGCCTGTCTTCGGCTAATTAGCGCACCTCAATTTCATCCACCGCTAGTTGGGCCGCCTTGCCGGGCGTTCGCATTCCTGCTGGAACCTGCCCAACATTTTGGGCGATAACGCGAACGTAGCGGACCGAGGTCGGTGCGAAGTCGAATGGGAGACGGACGATCGCTCGTTTGCCATTTTCGCTGGCGTTCGTCCTGGCCGTAAGCACAGACGTAAATGTCTTTCCATCCTCAGAAACGGAAATCTCAACTTGTTTAGGTAGGCAGAAATTCTTGGCCGTATATTTCAAAAAGCCGATGCGAACCCGTTCCACCAACTCCAACTGGCCGAGGTCAATCACTACGTTAATATCGGTCTTGAACGAGACAATACCGGCCACTTCGTAGCCACCCATGCCAGCCGTTGTGCCGTCGGTCAGGCTATAGTTTTTGTCGGGACGGGAGCTGTTGGGGGCGTTAAGCAGCGTGTACGGTTTACTGGTAGCTTTCGAGACGATAAACTCTTTTCGCACTTTCGCCAGTTGGCTCAGCGCCTTGTCATTGAGGAACGTAGCGGTTCGAATAATAGCCGATTTTTCCAGTACGAATGGCTTTTCATAAACCGATGATTCGCCCGAAGGGATACTACTATCGGTCGTGTAGCGAATGGCTGGTGGCGGAAAGCCAGGAGAATTACTTAACGATGGGTTTTCATTTGACAGCGTTACCTCAACTTTGCCTTCGGGAGTTGGCTTGGCTGTGGGTATAGCATCATAAATTGTTCGGGCGTAGTTGACGTTTAACGTAGCTAATCGCTCGAAATGGATAGCTAGTCGGCGCGTAAAGTCGTCGTAATTTTTAAGCGATAAGGGCGTCCAGGCAATTTCGGCCATCGCTGCAGCCCGTGGCCAGATCATGTACTCGGCCTGATCGGGTGTTGATATATACTCCGTCCAGATGTTCCCCTGTACACCCAGAATGTGTGTCGCGTCGGCGGGCGACAATTCGGCAGGAGTGGGGTCATAGGAGTATGCCTTTGCCAGGGGCAAAGCACCGCCAAAGCCTGTTGGTTCCATTTCGGGGTCGCCCTGAAAATGGTCGAAATAACAGAACTGGCCGGGTGTCATAATAACATCGTGCTGTTGTTGGGCCGCTTTGATACCACCTTTGATACCGCGCCAGCT
Source organism: Spirosoma endophyticum (assembly GCF_900112365.1). Classification (GTDB taxonomy): domain Bacteria; phylum Bacteroidota; class Bacteroidia; order Cytophagales; family Spirosomataceae; genus Spirosoma; species Spirosoma endophyticum. The sequence goes on from NZ_FOLQ01000007.1 coordinate 110,435, forward strand.
CATCAGCGTTGCCTTGGGCGACAGCCGAAGTTTCGGACTATCACCTTCCAGAATTTCGTCCCAACCAATTATTCGACGCCCTTTAGACGTAACGAATTTGTCAATTCGGATAACGAAATACCGTTGTAATTCACTCTCGTTTTTTAACTTTTGACGCTTGATAAGCTGCTGGCAAAAGGCGTTTTTTCGCCACACCGTTTTAGGACACTCATCACCACCAATGTGAATATACTGGCTGGGAAATAAGGCCATTACTTCGGTCAATACGTCTTCCAGAAACGCAAACGTCCTTTCGGTTGGACAAAATACATCATTGAATACCCCCCATTTCGTTGACACCCGATACGGTTCGTTTGATAGTGATTTGGGCGAGCAACCCAGTTCAGGATAAGCCGCCAGCGCAGCCAGTGCGTGACCAGGCAGTTCTATTTCCGGTATAACGTTGATATACTTGGTCGCGGCATAGCGAACCACCTCCCGGATGTCGGCCTGCGTATAAAAACCACCGTACGGCTTACCGTCGAATACTTGCGGATCATAATCGTCGTAGTGGCCAATAATCGTTTCGGATCGGTGCGAGCCTATCTGAGTCAGTCTGGGGTATTTTTTGATCTCAATGCGCCACCCCTGATCGTCGGTGAGGTGCCAGTGAAACGTATTGAATTTATGCAGGGCCATCAGGTCAATGTATTTCTTGATGAACGCTACGTGAAAAAAGTGTCGACTAACGTCGAGATGCATCCCACGATACACATAGCGCGGACGATCCTCAATGCGGCAGGCAGGAATGGTGAGGGGCATGGGGCGTGGGGTATGGGGCAGAGAGTTTTGGTCGGGGAGTAAGGACTCCGTGCCCTGTGCTCCACGCCCCATGCCCTTACCCCCATGCCCCAATACCGCGGGTGGCAGTAATTGATACAAGGTCTGAACGGCGTAGAAGAAACCCTTCGGGTTAGCGGCTTCGATGGTCACCAGCTTATCTGTTACGTCGATTCGGTAGCTTTCTTCGCTGAACGTTGTATCGCGGGATGGTAAAAATTGAATCAGGTTTGAGCCAGTGTCCCGGTTCTCCTGCGATGCCTTACTGGTATTTCGTAGTGCAATCGTCAGGCCACTACTGCGGTTCAATTGATGCGCGAACGTATCGACAATGGCTTTTAGCGCGGTCTGAGAGAAAGGGAGACTGATTGTAGTGGTGTGGTTGATGATGAATTCGCCGGGACGAGCCTCCAACTGAGCTGGGCGTGGAATGATGGTATAGCGATCAGTGGACTGACAAAAGGCAAGGGCTGATTGCAGCATACAAACAGCAATCAGTGAAAAACGAATAAGCATACGCAAGTCCGGCGGTGGCCGATAATCTTCAAAATCAACGTAGAAAGGTTGGAAACCGTGTAAATATCTTGCCGTATGTCGTTGTTATTTGCTCTGTTGCGGGTTTGAGCCCGTGCCAGAACGGTCATAAAACAGGGGGACAATTCAAAATTGTCCCCCTGTTTTTAACAAAAAACTTTATGCAGGTAATTAACTGGGTACTTGTTCGCCAACGAGCACTTTGGGGCCCTGACGGTTGATCTGCGAAACATAAGCTTCACTGGTGATGCCAACGGACAGAAACGCCTGTTGCATAGCCGCGCCAACTCGTTCAGCAATTTCGGCGCTGCGACTCAGGGCAAACATAGATGGCCCCGACCCAGAAATACTGCATCCGAGAGCGCCATTATCCAGAGCAGCCTGTTTGGCCTCGTTAAATTCCGGGATCAAAATCGCCCGGACTGGCTCGATAATTACGTCGACCAGAGATCGGCTGATGAGATCGTAATCGGGCGTCATCAAACCGGCAATCAATCCCGCTACGTTCCCCATCTGGATGATGGTGTTCTTCAGAGAGACTTCATTTTTGAGGATAAATCGGGCATCTTTCGTATTGACCTCAATATCGGGGTGAACCAGCGTACAGAACAGCGAAGCAGGCGTTTCAATCCGAATAACATCCAGCGGTTGATAACTGCGAATGACGACAAACCCGCCCAGTAGGGAAGGGGCTACGTTATCCGCATGAGCGGAACCGCTGGCTATGCGCTCGCCTTCCATCGCAAACGGTAGTAACTTCATGATTGGCAATGGCCGCCCAAGGAGTTCATTTATGGCATAAACACCCGCTACCGAACTGGCGGCACTGGACCCCATGCCACTACCCAACGGCATTTGTTTATGCAGCACAATATCGACACCTACATCGGTCCGATTGATGTGCTTCAGGTATGTCTGAATGGCAATGCCCGCAGTGTTGCGTGATGTTTCGCGGGGTAGTCGACCTTCGTCACCAATAATATCGGTAATGCGAACGCCCGGCTCATCGCGGGCGGTAAGCGTAATCTGATCGCCGGGATTATCGACGGCAAAGCCAAAAATGTCGAATCCACAGGCCACATTGGCAACTGTAGCGGGGGCAAACACAGTAATTGAATCCACGATAGGAAAGGGGCAATTTATGCACAAATTAAGCGATTTTAGGCCGTAAAATCAATGTCGCCTGATTGGGCTCACCAATCTACTTATGCGTTTTGCGGTGCAAAAAAATAATCCTATCATACCGCAACATTTACAATTTATATAATGAACAGCCGAAACATGATACTTTGCATTGCCATGAGTTTTATAGCTCGATTATCCCAATTCTACTCGGCGATGGCATTCCATTATTCAGGAAAGGGCAGCCGGAATTGAAACTAACGCTGCTATCTGCTACGTCTTTTGAAAAAGGACTTGCGCAATTACACTACGTTCGAGAGGGTTTAAAAATTAATTAAGTACTATTACTTATGGTTTATTGTTGATAATGAGGTAATTAACGGTATATATTGAGTATAATTCTATATTTAATTTACATTAAAGCTGCAACGGTAAACGGGGGCTTGTCGTACCTAATAGGGAAGACCTACCATATTCCTGATTTAGTCCCCTAAACAGTCTGCATTAATGAAAAAAATTATTCTCTCAGCTTGCGTTGTAGCCATTTTAGCCCTCGGCTATTCCTGCACGAAAAGTTCGGACCTTTCACCTAACGCAACGAGTGCAACGGCTCGTAGTGGATCTGTTCAGTCAGGATCGGCGACGGGTCCGCATAGTGGTACGACCACACCTCCACACAGCGGCACGTCAACTCCTCCGCACAGCGGCACGGGCGGTCCGGGTGGGCCTCCTCCTGGTCCGCCACACAGTGGCACGGCTACCGGTCCGCATAGTGGAACGGGCACACCGCCACATAGTGGTACATCAACTCCTCCGCACAGCGGAACAGGTGGCCCAGGTGGTCCGCCTAAGCCTCCGCATCACGGCTAGACTAGCCGTAACCTATAATCAAAAAGGCCAGATTCCCGTCAGAATCTGGCCTTTTTGATTAGCTACTACGTTCTATTCACCAAATAACTGAGTCCAAAGACCTTTTGCTTTTTCTTTTGCGACTTCAATTTGAAGAGCGGCTTCGGCTTTCAGTTCGTCTAATTTAACCTGAGCGGCCGCGAGTTGTACGGCAGCTTCGGCCTTCATTTCATCAAACTTATCCTCAGCTACGTCCGATAGCTCATCCGCTTTTTTTGAGGCTGCGGCAAAGGCTGTTTCAGCCTGGGCTTGGAGACTCGCCAGATTCTCGGCAGTAGCGGCTTTGGCCGCTTCAAAATGCTCCGTTGCTTTTGCCTGTAATCCGTCAATATCAATGTCTTTGCCAAATTCTTTTGCCTGCGCTACCAACTTGTCTTTCATCTCATCAAGCTGGGTGGCGGCAGCATCGAAGTGCTGGCCAGCTTCTGTTTTGAACGATTCAAGTTTTTCGGCGGCTGTTGCTTTTGCCGCCTGAACTTGTTCGGTAGCAGCAGCTTTATCGTTATTTTCCATGTGATTACTTGTGAGATTTTAGTTACGAGCGAAAGTTGACAAGAAACGTGAGGAAAACCAAAAAAGAAAAGGAGGAAGGGAGTGGGGCAAAAGGGAGAGGAAAAAAAGAGGGACGAAAGGAAGAATGGGTCTTGTCTATTCCTTGCGGCTCTCACTTTTTTTCATTCAGCCCAGGCGCCGAACAATCAGGCTATTGACTAACTCAAATAAATTGGCGGGTTTGAGGGTTCGCCAGTTAGCAATGTCGAGTGTACCGCCGAAATTGATGTAGTAATCGAGATGGTACTTTTTCCATTCCCGTTCGATGAATTCCGGAGAGTGAATAGCGGCAATCCAGCCATCTTCCACATCTTCAAACCACTCTTCATAATAACTATCGTCGGAGCCGTGGAAGTTTAAAATGTTCTCGCTAACCAGTATAAAATACTTGATTCCCTGCTGAACGAGCGGATCAATAACCTGTCGTTTGAGGTACATGATGTCATTGTGAAGCGTATCATTCCATTCCCCGAATAGTTCGATAACAACGAATTGCCGGTCATAATTGGCAAACAAGATCTTACAATACAGCGTCTCAGAGCCAATTTCATCCCAGAGTGGATGGATGTAGTAGCCATAGATCGTATTTTCGTATTGCTGCATGTTGTACTCCCGCTCATAGAATGGCGATTGCTCGTCTTCTGAAGCCGTATAGTACTTCTCCCAGCCGTAAAAGGGTTCAATGTCCTGCATGATTAAAAGCGAAATCGGACCGCCGAAGCGGATTGAATGAGCGAAAGTGCGAATAAAACCTGTGTCAGTCATTCACTCTTCCATTTACTATTAATATGCTTAACGCCAATTTTCGGGCGATTGTTGAGCTGGATTAGGGTAAGTTTACACGATGAAACCTGTCAGCAAAAACATTCTTATTACCGGCGTTTCAACGGGTATTGGTTACGGCGCGGCAAAGCAATTCATCCGGCACGGCTATACTGTTTTTGGCAGCGTTCGTCAGCAGGCCGACGCCGATCGGCTGCAGGCTGAATTTGGTAGCCAGTTTACCCCAATGCTGTTCGACGTAACGGATGCCGAAGCCGTGAAGACAGGCGCCATCTGGTTGGCCGAGCGATTAGCAGGAAGTGGGTTGGCAGGGTTGATCAACAATGCGGGCATTGCCATTGGAGGGCCGCTGCAACACCAGCCTATTTCCACGATCCGGCAGCATTTCGAGGTAAATGTATTGGGCGTATTGCAGGTGACGCAGGCATTTTTGCCCTTGCTGGGCGCGCAAGAAAACCATCCGGTTCAGCCCGGTCGAATTCAGAATATCAGCTCGGTGAATGGACAGATCGCCATTCCGTTTATGGGAGCCTATGTTGGCTCTAAATTCGCGCTGGAAGGTGTATCCCATAGCCTGCGTCGGGAGTTGTCTTTGTTCGGAATTGACGTAGTGATTGTTGGGCCTGGAGCCGTTAAAACACCAATTTGGGGTAAAGGCACGGACATTAGTCCCTATAAAGACACGGCTTATTATCCAGCTATGCAGGGATTTCTGAAGCAGGTTGAAGCGGCCGAAAACCGAGGATTATCAATCGATTACCTTGGCGAACGTATTGTGGATATCCATGAAACCGCTCGCCCTCGCATTCGCTATGCATTGGTACCCAATAAATTAGTTGGCTGGGTGCTTCCCCGCTTGCTGCCTGACCGGGTGCTGGACTGGATTCTGGGACGTATTAGTGGACTGCGACAACCGAAAAATTAACTGGTACGAACTGTGCTTAAACCCGCTTTTCAAAAAGACGACGCGCTTCTCGCTGATATAAACGCTGCCCAAAACCAATCTGATGTCTTGAATGTCTGGTGGCTTGGACAAAGTGGCTTTTTGCTGCAATACAACGGTAAGCACGTATTGTTTGATCCCTATCTATCCGATTCACTATCTGAGAAATATGCCGATACTGATAAACCACACGTCCGCATCTCGGAACGGGTAATTGATCCCGCACAGTTGCTGATGATCGACGTAGTGACGTCCAGCCATAACCATACCGATCATCTTGATGCCAATACGCTGCTACCACTTATTGCCGCTAACTCAACGATACAATTTGTCATACCTGAAGCGAATCGTGCTTTCATTGCCGAACGACTTCAATCCAGGCCGGACTGGCCCATTGGCCTGACGGATGGACAAACCGTGACTGTTGATGAGTTCACTTTTCATGGGGTTCCGGCGGCACACAATGAAATTGAACGCGACCCCGAAGGTCGATGCAAATTCATGGGATTCGTGGTGAAAATTGGCCCTTTCAGCATCTACCATTCTGGCGATACACTCTGGTATGACGGCATGGTGGAAATTCTGAAACCTTTCCAGGTAGACGTAGCGTTTCTGCCCATCAATGGGAACAAACCTGAACGGCGCGTGGCAGGTAATCTTAATTCGGATGAAGCGGCCCGGCTTGGAAAGGCGATTGGTGCACAACTGGTTATTCCGCATCATTACGATCTGTTTGAATTTAACACCGCCGACCCCGCCGAATTTGTGCAAGCCTGTGAACAATACGGTACGCCCTATCGCGTCCTGCAATTGGGTGAGCGGGTGAGCATAAGCCGGTAGAACTACTGTTCGCCAACCTTTATTCCATTGTCCTGACCTACCTAGTAGCCTATGAAAAATTACCTTCTCTACTTGTTATTTATAGCCTCTCCGTTGTTGGCCCAAACCGATACAACTAAGGTTAAATCGCTGAATTTCAAGATTCAGGTTGTTGATAATCAGATTTCTATTGGCTATGGTCTGGCTATTGGTGACGTAGATGGTGATAAAAAATCCGATATTCTTTTGGCCGATCAGAAGGAGATCGTCTGGTATAAAAATCCCGGTGATAGAACGTCTGCCTGGAAACGCTACGTCATGGCGGCCAACCTGACGCCCCAGGATAACGTCTGTATTGCCGCGCGCGATCTGGATGGCGACGGACGCGTAGAAGTGGCTGTTGGTGCAGGTTGGAACCCCGCCGAGACAACCGATAGTACCCAATCGGGCGCTGTTTTTTATCTAATTCGTCCCCAAGACCCCACCCAAAAGTGGGAGCCCGTACGTCTTCACCATGAAGTAACCACGCACCGGATGCGCTGGGCCAGAGTTGGTAAAGACAATTATCAGTTAATCGTTGTGCCTTTGCATGGCTTGGGTAACAAGAACGGCGAAGGCCGGGGCGTTCGGATTTGGGGCTATGAATTTCCGAAAGATCCACGTAGTGTGTGGAAGCGGCAACTGGTCGACTCAACCATGCACCTGACGCATAACTTCGAGATTTGGGAAGATGGTGACAACGGTTCAGCTACGGGGTTAATTATCGCCGGGAAAGAAGGGGGAAATGTCTTTCAATGGCGCAAAAAGAAATGGCGTCCATTCAATGATGAATCCGCCAGTAATGCGCTGCCATTGCTAAACAAAGGTGTGGATGGTATTGGTGAAATCCGACGGCTTAACGGTGGCACGTCCATTGCGACGATTCAACCCATGCACGGTAATTTATTGCAGGTGGAAAGTGGCTTCTATTCGTTTCAAAAACCACGGAAACTGGTCACCGATAAGGAAATAGACGTGTTAACGGACTTATTTAGTCAGGGACACGCCCTTGTCTGCGGAGATTTTCTGGGGATTGGCAGCGATCAAATTGTGGCTGGCTGGCGAAATCCCAATGCTGAAAAGAAAGTTGGCGTTCGCTTGTTCAAGCCCAAAGAAGAAGGAAACATAGAAGGTTATTCGCTCGATGACAGCGTTCGAATGGCCTGCGAAGATCTGCAAGCCGCCGATCTCGATGGTGATGGTGATTTAGACCTTATTGCATCGGGACGGTCAACCCTTAACGTATTGATTTACTGGAATCAGCTCAAGCCGTAAGAGGTTGTTCGTTTAGGGTATTCGGTCTACAGTTTTGCGTCAACCCACCGTGGCAACGGACCGCCGTAAACCGAATACCCTAAACCATCATTGATGGCTTATTAGCCCGGCCAGCGATTTTAGGGCCGATGCCATTCCATCAAGACGGGGAGCAATGTCGCCTTCGGAGCCCATCATGGTGCTAAACTCGACGGTTTGGGTCGCCAACGTGTCGAGCAACTGACTTAATTCTTCCGGCGTAATCTGGTCGCTTTCCAGCTGCGTTTTTACCTGTTCGAGCGTACTGGTTATCTCCTTTGCGTTTTCGGTTTTCTGGAGTTGCGCGAGCCATCGGTCAATAACGCCCAAGCCACTTTGTGGCGTGGCACTTGCCATATCGCCTTCTAGGACGTCCATTGTCGCGTCGAGCAAATCAGTGGATTCTTCGTGAGTAAGCATATTAAATCTGATTAGTGAAATTACGCAAAGCAGCCGCTAACTGGGTAAGCTGATGGGCTGTTGTCCCGTCAACGGATGGCTCATGGGAGAGCGTCTGCGTATGGCTTGCCATGCTAAGCAACAGATGACGAATTTTTTCGCCGTCGTACTCGCCTGTTTTCAGGTGATCGCGCAGGGCCGCAACTTCGGCCAGAATGCGTTCGGCACCCACATCACCCGGCAGGGCATTCAGCCAGCCCTGAAGTAATAAAATCCCCTGTTCGGCGGATACAGTAGCATTAGTGCCGTCTCCGAACGCGCCTAACGTATCATTTAGCATTCGGTGTTCAAGGGTTGTTCCTGTTCCTTCCATTGTGTATGTAGTGAATTAATTTTTGCAATGTGTAAGACTCATTTAGGCATCCAAAGTTGCACAAGTCCTCTTATGATTTACGGCCCAAATGGCGTAGGATTTTTGATAGGCTCTCCAGGCCGCCTGTCCAGGTACCTTCGGAAATAGGGTCTTCGGCTACGGCCTGTGTTTTATCGGCCAGACTGACCAGTAATTCCCGGATGTAAGATTCATCGGGTTGAGCCGCCTGCAACGCCGTGCGAAGTTCGCCGAGTTGTCCTTTTAGTTGATCCAGGTTCGAATCACCCTGCAAGGCCTGTAGCCAGCCATCGATGAGCATAATTGCCTGAGCCGACGAAACCGCAAATCGGTCGTTATCCCGAAGAGCGGTGAGGGTGTCATTGAGCATGCTCTCCTCCAAAATGTTCGATCCTAACATATTAATATCAGTGAAAAGTTGTTTTTATCTGTAAACATTCGGTTATGGCTAACTTATCGGTTATCAACGACTTGTAGGCCTGCCAGCTTGCGTAATGTTTTTGCTAAGTTTTCTAGTTCACCAGCTGTTTGCTCCTTCGTATTCGATCCTTGCGCTACCTGCGACGTATGGTCCGCAAGGCTAAACAGCAATTCCCGAACGCGGTCAGGGTCGGGATGATTTAACTTGAGCTGATCGCGTAGTTCCTTTAACTTTTCTTCAATGATGACGGTACTTGCATTGCCTTCAATTACCTCCAGCCAGCCGTCAATTAAGTCAACCCTGGCGGGCGATGAAGCCGAAGTGGAATTATTTTCGTCGGTGAGGCTATTGGTACGTTCAAACAGCCGCTGATCTAATGCATGAGAAGGCATAGTTTTATGGATTTGCAAGCGGTTGAGAAGCAATTAGCCTAAACGATTCTCAACCTGTTGATGATTTATTGCTCTTTAAATAACCCGCCCAGGAGCGGTTTGTTTAGCGCGCTTAGAAGCATTAGTCGATAAACTAAAGCGCAATCTGTGCAGACGGAGCGATTGATAGGTATCAATAGTACTGACGCACAGATTGCGTTTATGGGCTGATTAATACTGAGATCGGCCACCCGATTGACTTGAATCAGTATCGCCGGTACCGCCCGAAACGCCCATGCCCGACATTCGGGACGTATCACTTCGAGACAATTGCCCGCTATCTCGCTGCGAGCTATTCGAGTAGTCATCGCCTTCCGACGAACCGGAAGTGACCGAACGACCATTGCCTTCGGTTGTGTCATCCGCCGATTCATCGCTGATCGTACCGCCAGTACGATTCGACAGGTCATCATCAGTTGCACCAAATGCCGAAGCGCCGGTTCCACGGGTAGTTGATTCGCCCCCGACGGTGCTCGTCATAGGCGCCTGCCCACCCGTAGCAGCCGGTCCGGATACGCCACTAATTTGTTGGCTGAAACCTTCCAGAGTTTTTGCCAGGGTGTTTAATTCTGGTTTACTATCCGAGTCGGCTGAAGTGGCAATTTCCTTTGTTTGACTGGCCAGATCGGCCAGGATTTGCTGAACGTGTGCGCCGTCAGGATTGTCACTTTGTAATTCAGTTTTCAACTCGTTCAATGTAGTAGCGACGGAATTGCCAGCCTGATCGTCAGATTTCAGGAACGTGATCCAACTGTCGATAAGTGAAATTCCATCCGTAGGGGAGATGCTGGTTACGTTACCGTTGAAAGCTCTGGCAGTTAGATCGACCAGATTGGAAGCATGCTGATTTATGGCCATAAGTAGGGTTGATTTCGGGTTAAGCGATAGAATTAACAGCCTGCCGATGCAGATTTTCGAGGGTAGCGATCAATTGCGAAAGTTCTGTTTGTTCAACACTGGCTTCGGCCGTAGTGGCCAGGTTCCGGGTCTGGTCAATCAGTTCCTGTAATAAATCCGCTATCTGCTGGTTATCAATCCGATTATAGCGTTGGGCGGTGTCGACCTCCGCGCGTAGTCGTTCGAGCGTATCGGCTATATCTTCGGTAGCGTCATCGCCGATTTCGTCAAGCCGATTCAACCACTTATCAATCAGCGACAAGCCATCGGTTGCTGTGGTTGTATCAATATTTCCGTCGAGGGTATTTACCGTCTGCCCAATGAGCGAGAGCTGGTTTTGGTCGTTCGTAATCATAAGGTTGTTTGTTGAGTAATAAATTTGTTGTTCTCGTTAATGAGTCTATTGGGGAGCTGTGCATAGCTACACCGTTAACTTACCTGGCCAGCCCTCGGGCAAAATTGGCATTGAGTGCATCGCGAAGCTTTCGGAGCGGTTCGGCCACCCATTCTGTATTGACGTTGGAACGAACAATACCGATCCATTCCGAAACCAGATTGACGCCTTCGTTGGTGGTGGTCGAGGACGAACCACCGCCAAGTACAGTTAACGTATCGTCGAGCATAGTGGCAATTTTTTGATCGTGATGTGCCATAACGTTCAATCCATTAGTTTTGGGGAAAACCCATACCTCCGGTGATTGTTCGCCGAACGAACGTATTTCCCAGTTAGCTCACAATAATTTAATTACCTATGGATGCCACCCGTTTACAACCTGACATACAGTATCAGTTTGCCCGCAGTGGGGGCGCGGGTGGGCAGAACGTGAATAAAGTTGCCACAAAAGCCGAACTGCGCTTCGATGTCCGAAACTCGACGTTGCTCACGGAGGAAGAGCGGGCGACGCTGGAAGAAAAATTAGCCAACAAACTGACCACCGAGGGCGAACTGGTACTCACTCATCAGACCGAGCGGACGCAACTGGCCAATAAGGAAAAGGTAACGAAGAAGTTTTACCGACTCATCGAAAAGGCATTTGAGAAGCCCAAACCCCGCAAAGTGACCAAACCATCAAAAGCATCCGTGGAGGAACGTATTTCCCGGAAGAAGCAGAAAGGTGATATTAAAGAGGGCCGGAAAAAGGTTGATTATTAGAGCAGAAACTACGGATACAAGCTCATAGTAGACGTAACAGTTGAGCCTTTGCGCTACGTATGATAACGTACCTGATTGAGGGAAAACATTAAAAAAAGGCCGCAGATGATCTGATCACCTACGGCCTTTTTTAATGGGTATCAACGTCAACTACAATTCCCGAATCTGAATATTTTTGTACCAGACGCGCTCCTTGGGGCTGTGGTTTTGCAGGGCAATTTTACCTTTGGCGTGAGCTGTTGCATAGGGCCAGTTGGCAAATTTGCTCTTGGCTACCAGCGTTTTCCAGGCATCGGAACCGTATTCATACTCAACGACTTTCTTGCCGTTCAGGAAGTGCTCTACGTGATTTTTGTTGACCACAATGCGGGCTTTGTTCCATTCGCCGGGCGCTTTCGCAATTGAGAAGTCCGATGGTGGAATCATGTCGTAGTTAGCGCCAGTCATTTGGGTGTCTTTTAATTTATAGGGCTTTCCTTCGGCGTCAAGATAACCCTTGTCGTCAATAACCTGATATTCTGGACCCGACATATAGGTTGATTTAATATCGGGGCTGTCGATGATCTTATACACGACACCACTATTACTACCTTTGGGGATTTTGAAGTCGAATTCCAGCTCGAAGTTTTCGTATTCTTTGTCGGTTACCAGATCACCTCCGGTGCCATCGGGTGTCAAAGCACCCTCTTCGACGTACCAGCCAACCACACCATCTTTGTGGTAGCTATGCCAGCCTTTTATCGTCTTCCCGTCGAATAAAGAGGTCCATTTCGGAGGAGCTGCTAAAGCGATTGCGCTAAGCAGCAGGCAGGGAATAAGTAACTTTTTCATGTAGTTCAGAATTTGGGATTAAAGGTACTAAAAACGTAATGCGGACGGTCAGCCGTTGCCTGAAAACCCGCGATTCATAAAGGAAACCTTCCTGTTATAAATCGCGGGTTTCCACAGCAACGGCTGACCGTCCGCATTACGTAAAAACCGGTGCCTAGCTCGCCATTTCGCGGGAGGCTTCCGGGTCGTTATATTTTCGGTCGAGACCATCAGTCGATTTCTGATCAGAACGATCTGGTCCAGAAATCATATCCTGAGCCGCCGTGCTGCTTTCGTCCGCCATTTCCCGTGGGAATTTTTTCGCTTCCTGGGCTTCTTCAGGCCGTTCGCCGGGCTGATTTGGCTCAGCATCTTTGGCATTGACATCGTAGGGCCGGGCAGAATCACCGGTATCCGGCTTGTCTTCCATTCCCTGATTATCAGGTCCTGCTGCTTCCCCTTCGTAGGGAACTCCGTCAACGGGCTCACTCACTCCACCATGTGTTGGCGCTACGTTTACAGTCGATGTAAACGTAGTGAAGGAGTTTATTTCGTGCGACCGATCAGGTTGATCAGGCTCCTGGATTTCGGGTGTAGCGGGTTGTGGTGTACCCGGAAGATCTGGAATTTCCGGTCCGGGAATCGGGTTGTACGGTGGCGTTTCGGGAATACCCGGCACTGGCTGGGTTGGGTCTGGTGTACCCGGCGTTGGCGGAATCATTTCATTGACTGGACTGCCTCCGCCAATGAAATTCCAGCCACCAAATGAATTGGTTGGTGTCGTTTTATCGGGTTCATCTTCCGAAGGTAAGCCCGTATTGACGGTTGCTCCTGCATCGGGATTGCCCGTTAATTCAGCTTCGGCAATTGGGTCTTCAGGCACTTCCTGATTATCAATACCATCGCCCGCGCGGAGTGCTGCGTCAGAGTTTTCGTAGGTTTTCCCCCGCAATTCGTCGCCCTGCAAACCCCGTTCCTCGTCAGAACTGTATCGATTGGCTAGTTGACCATCTACTACGTCGTCTTCGGTATCACCAATGGATGTTAATTTACCGTCCACGAGTTTCACCATATTTGTTTCGGCCTGATCGGCACCGAACATCGCTTCTGCATTTTCACCGGAAACTATATTGGCCTGTTGGGCTCCGTCGCTAAGGGCTGATGAATTTGAATTTTCCATGACTATTGTGAATGTTTTAGGTCTATGGAGAACCGTTGGCAACGGAAAAGGTTTTATAATGCCGTATCGCTGGCCCAGCTATCAAACGTTAATCTCAGCTGGGCCAGCGATACGGCATTACGCCAGTGCATCAAACAAAATCTCAGCGGGGTGCTGGGCTTTGCGGCCCGTTCCGTCTTTGATCTGATGGCGGCAACTGGTGCCAGCCGCTGAGATGATCGCGTCTTCGGCCTTGCGGACGGCGGGAAATAAAACCAACTCACCGATTTGCATGGACAGATCGTAATGTTCCGTTTCGTAGCCAAATGAACCAGCCATGCCGCAACAGCCGGATGGAATCAACTGAACGCTGTAATTGACGGGCAGCGACAGGATTTTTTTAACTGGCACCATCGATGACAACGCTTTTTGGTGGCAATGTCCGTGCACTTTCACCTCTCTGGCTGCGGTTGTAAACTGGTTCTTGTTCACTCGTCCGGCTTCTACTTCAAGCGCGAGCCATTCCTCAAACAGAAAAACGTTTTTGGCGATACGTAGCGCATCCGCTTTTAGCTCAGCCGGAACAAGATCAGGGTATTCATCGCGGAAGGTCAAAATGGCGGATGGTTCCAGACCGATCAGGGGCGTTGCGTCAGTGATGAGATCTTTAAACAGCGTTACGTTCCGGATAGCAATTTCCTTTGCATCCTCCACCAACCCTTTCGACAGGTACGTTCGACCGCTCTCGGCGTGTTCAGGTAAGCTGACCGAGTAACCCAGCCGCTCCAGTAACTGAATGGCTTTCTGCCCGACTTCTACATCGTTGTAATTGGTGAATTCATCACAGAAAAGGTTTACAGTTTTCGGTTTTCGGTTTTCCGGATGGTTAACCGAAAACTGTGAACGGTAAACCGAAAACCATTTCCTCAATGTCGTGCTCGCCAGTTCCGGCATTGTGCGGTCGGGATGGAAACCTACGGCACTGTTCGCCAGACGACGCAGTGCAGGCGTTTCGTAGATAGCGTTGTAAGCCCAGGGCGCTATGCTCGCCAGCGACATAAGTTTGGTAAAATTTCCTACTAGTCGCGCCCGTAGCGGAATGCCTGATTCACGGTACTGTTGTTGAGTAAATTCAGCTTTCATGCGCGTCATATCCACGCTCGACGGACATTCGGCTTTGCAGGCTTTGCAGGACAAACACAAATCCAGTACGTCCTTTACGGCCGCAAAATCGTGTTCAGTAGGTTTGGCCTGATTACTGTAAAAATGCCGTAGAATATTGGCCCGCGCCCGCGTTGTGTCATGTTCGCGACGGGTAGCCATGTAACTGGGACACATCGTTCCGCCCGAAATTTCGGTTTTACGGCAGTCACCAGAGCCGGAACATTTTTCGGCCAGTTCCAGCAGACCGCCATCTTTCGTAAAATCAAAGACCGTTTTGGGTTGCGGAATCACAACGTCGGCTTCCGAACGTAGTGACTCGTTCATGGCCGGTGTGTTAACAACCTTGCCGGGATTGAACGTATTATGTGGGTCCCAAAGCGCTTTGACCTCTTTGCACAACTGATAGTTTTCGGGGCCCAGCATAAACGCGATGCACTCACCCCGAAGCCGGCCATCACCGTGTTCGCCTGAAAGTGAGCCGCCGTATTTTTTGACCAGTTGGGCGGTATTCATCAGCAACGCCCGAAACTTGGTACGTCCTTCCGATGATTTGAGGTTGATAAGCGGTAATACGTGGATTTCGCCCGCTCCGGCATGGGCCGAATATTCCATTTTCAGGCCGTGTTGCTCCCAGGCCATTCTATCCAGTTCATCAATGTAGTCGGGCAGGTCATGTACGTCGACGGCTGTGTCTTCAATGACGTTCGCGGGTTTTTCGTCGCCGGGAATGTTGTACATGATACTCAACCCGGCTTTCCGCAACGCCCAGGGCTTTTTTGTATCGTCGTCGAACAGAATCGGATAGGCATACCCCAGGCCCTTCTCCTGCAATGCATCCACGAATGCGTTGGCCCTCTGCGCTACGTTCTCTTTTGTATCTGCGAAAAACTCGACCATGAGGATAGCTTTGGGATCGCCTTCCACAAACGTCTGATTCTTGGATTGTTCAATATTGGTTTTAGTCAGTTGGAGAATATAATCATCCACCAGTTCCGACGCAGAACATTCATGCGCTAACGCCACCAGATTGGCTTCGAGCGACTGACGAATGGTCGGGAAATGCGCGCAAACCAGGGCAATTTCCTTAGGCGGCAACGGCAGCAGATTCAGTTTTGCTTCGGTAATAAAGCAAAGCGTCCCTTCGGAGCCTGCGATGAGGTTGGCGAAGTTGAAGGTTTCTGCATGGGGTATGGGGCGTGGGGCATGGGGAGAGTCAACGAGGGTGGGTGTCTCTAAGTGCTGCACGCCTTGCTCCATGCTCCATGCCCCATGCTCAAAAAACGCCACTAACGCATCCAGCGCGTAACCTGTGTTACGTCGTTTGACGGTGGGTTTTGGGTAACCGTCCCGAATGTGCTGTTGAACGTGTGGTTTTGACAGCCAATCACGAAACTGAACATAGAGTCGTTGTTCGAGCGGGCTTACTACGTTCTCGCCCCGGCATTTAGCATCGAATTGCTCTTGAGTGAGCGATCCGAATGTCACTTCGGCGCCGTCGCTCAATACGGCCCGCACTTCGAGGAGATGATCGCGGGTAGTGCCCCAGATAATGGAATGGAGCCCGCAGGAATTATTGCCAATCATGCCGCCAATCATGGCCCGGCTGGCAGTGCTGGTTTCGGGACCGAACAACAGGCCGTGCGGTTTTAGAAACGCATTCAGATCATCGCGAATAACGCCCGGCTGGACACGTACCCAATGCCCATCGGCGTTGATGTCCAGAATTTTTCCGAAATATTTAGATATGTCGACGACGATGCCGCTGCCCACCACCTGCCCAGCCAGTGACGTACCGGCCGCACGAGGAATCAACCCCAATTCATGTTGTTGGGCGAAACGTAGCAGTCGTTTAATATCGGCCACCGATTTGGGTAAGGCCACTGCCACCGGCATTTCCTGATAAACCGATGCGTCTGTCGCGTAGAGCACACGCTGAGCGGTATGCTCGGGCGATTCATCGAAATATAGATCACCCTCGAACGACGGGAGCAGGCTGGCAAACGGGAATTTCTGGGTTAAGCGAAACATAGCGGCTGAGCATCAAACGTACGGTAAAGATACAAAAACCGAATCGGGTTTGTGGAAACAGGTCACTTTGACCATCAACTGACCAAAACCCGATTTGCCATGAAAATCCGCCGAAGGTATAATTCGATACGTATCGACTTCACGCCGTTTGTGTCAATAGCCCTGTTGTTAATTGTATTTTTTGTGTGGGTAAAGATGGTACAGCGGCCGAATGTACTTGGTGTTTGGGACGTGCAGGGTTGTCGCAAAGGGATTGATCCTGCAACTTCAAAGCGCGTGCTGGAGATTCTACTGACCGGAAAGGATACTGTTCAATTTTGTTATTCTTCAAGTGGAGCAGTTTGTCGAGCAAATTTTATACCTGTTAATAGGGGTTCAGCCAAGCTTTGTGAAGCGCTATTCCGCTATGGAAAAGAAACATTAATTCCGGGTGAGCTGGCGATACTGATACGTCCAAGTTCAGCCTCTACTATTGGAAGTTTCGTAGACGTACTAGATGAATTGCGAATCGCAGGAAATCTCCCGTATTTACTTGTTTACTGACTCCTTAAGCTGTCATTAATAAAAGAAGCAGGTGGTATGACACATCGATGTGTCATACACCCCACTTCTTTTAGCTACAGTCTACAATTTTTACTGGTTCACATTGACGCTGCCGCTACTGGCGGTAAGTGTTACCGGGATGCCGCCACCGTTCATAGTGCCTTTGATCCGGTCTTTTTCGGTGTCGCCGTTAAAGTTGTTTAGTGGAATTTTGATCCGATTGCCGCTCAGGTTCAGGGTAAGGCCTTTGTTAAGTGGCATTTTTACGTTGATACCGCCTGCACTGGTTGTCAGCCGAACGTACTCGCCTAGTTTCACGATTTCCACGTCCACACTACCCGCGCTGGTGCTGGCGTCAATGCTGCCCGATACCTGTGAGAGACGAACCGACCCACCCGACGTACTGGCTTTGACATCGCCTTCGATGTCGTTGCCGTTTACGCTGCCTCCGCTGGTTTGCGCGTCAACGTCACCTTTCAACTCCGTAAGCCGGATACTACCGCCCGATGTATGCAGGCGCATTTTCCCTGATGACGCTCTCGCTTCAATAGAGCCGCCCGAGGTTTGCAGATCGAGCTGACCTGAGCTTCCGACGCGGCAACGGTCCATATGGATAGAGCCGCCGGAGGTTTGACCGTTGATGTCACCTTCCAGATCAGACATGTGCAGACTGCCACCACTGGTACGGAATTTCTGGTTGCCGGTCAGCGATGCGAGGCTAATGCTGCCGCCTGATGTACGGAGGTCAGTGGTTACTTTGCGCGGAGTGTAGAATTTGAAGCTAATGCTCAACGATTTTTTCCAGTTGTTGCCATTACCCCGGCGTTTGGCGGTGGCAATGATTGTACTACCTTCCTGTGCAATTGAAATGTCAAAATCCCTAAGGCGTTCTTCGATCTCGGCTTTATCGAGTTTATCATTCCAGTTATTGGCTCTGACGTACATTTCAACCTTAGCGTTCATATCGGTTCCGCCTTCGATGGTCAGGCTACCACCGGAGGTTTCTGCCCGAACGGCGTTGATATTTCCCGAAAAGGTCTTGGTCTGGTAAGGCGTATCGTTGTCGAGCGGGGTGGCCAGGGACGTAAAGGCAAACGTAGTGGCACTCAAAAGGGTCAGTAGAAATTGGCTGCTTTTCATGTGGTTTGTCTATTTATGGGATAATGATGTCGTTCCAGGCCAGAAGGTTGCATGAAGGCAGACAGTTTTTGCAGTGGGACGATTATCAATACGTTCAGTGCAGTATGGGGCAAGTACTGTGCCATATTTTATAAGCGTCTGTTGATTAGTTAGTTAATTATTAGTCATAATTAATAAAACGTCCATCAACGGACATTTGCTGTTCGTTGATGGACGTTTATTGTCATAATAGTTGAGTTAATGGAAGCTCCTTGTCCATACCAGTACGCCAGGCCGGCCGGAAAGCCAGTTTATTTGATTTACGTCAAGATTTAATTTTGATTTAGATAAGATTATAAAAATAATATTTTAAAAATATCAATTTTAAATATCATTAAATTGGAAATATTGACCAAAAACAGTAAATAATCGAGAGGGCTCCTTGACAGTCACCTATATACCGGATTATATTTGAGTTAAAGGGAAATTAAAATTCTCTACATCAACGGATTCCTGTTCCACTGTCACTTTGACTAATCTAAGATCGAAGTGCATGTTCTCTAACACTATACGGCTACCCACACGCCGAAGCTTATCTGGAAAAGTAATTGCGTCAGTAATTTTCAACTGGCTATTAGTCAAGGCTATAAAATACGCGTACGCTTTCATTGACAGCACTGATTCTGTGCTGTAACTACTCACAATAATCCTTGTTATTTAACCTATAATCCAATGCAGAACAGAGGTTTACTACTAATGCTGTTTTTTGCCCTTTATTTACCCGCCCAGCTTTTTGCTCAGAGCCGGACCATTAAAGGGATTATTACATCAGGAGACGACAACTCGGCTACGCCCGGTGTGAACGTTATCGTAAAAGGCACAAATGTTGGCGCGTCGACGAATGCCGAAGGAGCCTATTCGATCACGGTTCCCGAAAATCTGGTCAAAAATGGGGTGCTGGTTTTCTCCTTCATTGGTATGAAAACCGCGGAGGTTCCTATTGGGAATCAGAGTGCCATCTCGATCAAGTTACAACACGACGCTACGTCCCTGGATGAGGTCATTGTCAGTGCATTAGGTTTCAAGGAAAACGCAGATAAACGGGGTGCCACAGCCTCTAAAATTGACGCAAAAGACATTGTCCGCTCGGGCGAAACGGGCGTTATCAATGGTATGTCTGGAAAAGCCGCCGGGGTCCAGATTACGAAATCTGCCGGTGATCCCGGGGCTGGTTCGTATATCCAGATTCGGGGCCAGAACACGATTACGGGGTCTACGCAGCCGCTGGTGATTGTGGATGGTATTCCGATCAGTAACTCGACGCTTGGCGATCAGGCTGCGGGCGTAACGCAGCAGTCCCGACTCAATGATATTAACCCTGAGGACATTGCTTCGATGCAAATTCTGAAGGGGGCGTCGGCCGCAGCCTTGTGGGGCTCTCGGGCGGCCAACGGGGTCATTGTGATCACAACAAAAAAAGGCGCGAACAGCGATAAGGTAAATATCTCCTACAGCTCCACCGTTTCGTTCGATACCCCCAACCTGCTGCACCCCTTGCAAAGCAATTACGGCCAGGGATCAGACGGGGTCTATAACCCAACCGTTGCTAATTCGTGGGGCGACAAAATTGCCAATCGCGCTGGTGGTGATGACATCCTTAACATGAATGGCGCGCGCTTTGAGTCGTATACGGGGAAAACTTATTACCCAATTCTTACTAAAAACTCGAAGGAAACCTTTAATGATGTACGTAAGAATTCGGTTTTCCGGACGGGTACGTATATTGATAACAATCTGTCTATCAGTGGCGGAAATGAAAAAGGAAATTTTTACCTGAGCATTGGCGATCTGCGTCAGAAGGGTATTATCAACGGGCAAAGTGATTACAATCGAACCACGCTCCGGTTTAATTCGGAACGTCGATTCAATGATGTGATCAAATCGTCTACGAACGCTACGTATGCCCGGACAACCTCGAACCGGATTCAGCGCAGTAACAGCGTCAATGGACTTTACATTGGGTATCTCCGCTCCGCGCCTGATTTCGACAGTCGTGATTACAAGGGAAATTATTTCTCGTCGCCAACGGCCAGCGCCATCCCAAACCGGCAGCGATCTTACCGAAATTACTTAGGAGCATTGGCAAACCCGATCTACAATGATCCGATGTGGGCTATCAATGAGTTGACCAACTTCTCGGAAGTTGACCGCTTCATTATGAGTTCGGAACTGCTTATTACGCCATCAAAATGGTTCGACGTAACGGTTCGGGGTGGTATCGATGCTAATACGGATCACCGAATCACGAACTATCCCGTTAACTCGGCGGTAAACAGTGGGTTAGGCAGTTACGAAGAAGCGATCTACAAAGAATCGGAGATGAACGGCGACGTTATTGGTCGGGCGTTCGGTGATTTCGGGAAGAACATCACCAGCACGCTGATCGTTGGCTTCAACCTCAATGACCGGAAATACCTGAATCTGGGCGGTACGATGAATACGTTCATTATTCCAGACGCCCCGGCTAATTTCGGTAATTCGCTGACGTCGAATGATGCACCGTATCGGACAACCACGCACCGCCGGATGGCCCGACTCTATTCAACCTTGAATGTGGGTTTCTACAATCAGTTATACGTCAATGCATCGGTAGCGGCTGAATCGGGTTCTACGTTCGGTAGTCAGACGAAATCGACGTTCTACTACCCATCGGCCGATCTGGCCTGGCAGTTTACGCAACTGCCTATCTTCCACGACAATCCAGTCCTGTCCTTCGGTAAATTACGGGCTTCGTACGGTACGGTGGGCGTGCAGCCCGATGCGTATAAAAACGCCACGACCTACGTAAACGCATCGTTTGCCAGCTGGGCCAATCCGCTCAGCGGATCAGGGTATGGCAACGGAGCTTACGTACGTAACGCGACGCAGGGTGATCCATTCCTGCAACCTGAACGGAAAACAGAATATGAAGTGGGGACTGACCTTCGCTTCCTGAACAACCGGCTGACGGCAGGCTTCACGTATTACTCGAACGAGATTACCAATCTGTTGCTGAACGTAGCTGCGGCCGGTTCGACGGGGTATACCTCGAAATACACCAATGCAGGGTCGATGACCAACAAAGGATGGGAGCTTGAAATGAATTTCAACATCCTGAACAAGAAAGGATTTAACTGGAATGTCTTCGGTAACGTGAGCCGGAATATCAACCGCGTAACGAACCTGGCGGGAACGGACATTATTACATTGGGCGGTTTCAGCAGCACAGCCAGTACGGTAGCTAAAGTGGGCTACGCCATGTCATCGCTGTATGGCGGTACATACATGCGGACTGAATCGGGCGCTTTGCAGCTCAATGCCAATGGATTCCCTCAGGTCGGTACTCAGTTTGGGGTTGTTGGTGATCCGAACCCAGACTATCGGGGTGGTTTCGGTACGAATTTGTCCTATAAAAAACTTAGCCTGAACATCCTGTTTGAGACCTTCCAGGGGGGCGATTTCTACAATGGAACACGAGGGACGCTCTATAACTTCGGTACGCATGCTGACGTGGGTAACGACGTAACGCTGACGCAGGACTTGAAGAACTACGCGGGCAAAACCATTGCGGCCGGTAGTACTGTTCGGGGTAATATCCAGGATTTCGGTGCGGGCCCCGTGCTGCTCGATCAATCGTATTACACCTCAATCGGCGGTGGATTCAGTACGTTGGTTGAGCAGTTTATTACCGATGCAAGCTGGACGCGTCTGCGTGAAGTTTCGGTAGGCTATTCGATCAGCTCGCCCAAGTTCCGCGCGAAAACCAAACTGCAATCCATTGACATCACCGTGACGGGACGTAATCCAATCCTGTGGACCAAAATGGTGGGTATCGATCCAGAAACGGCATTGAACGGAGCCAGCAACTCACGCGGTCAGGATTATTTCAACAGCCCGAACACCAAGTCGCTGCTTTTCAGTGTAAAAATTAATTATTAATCTCCCGAAGAAGTCTCTATCATGAAACGAGTATATAAATCGATTTTCGCTGTTGTGTTTGGTCTTCAGTTTCTGGCGTGTTCATCGATCGTGGAAAACCTGAACGTAGACCCCAACAACCCGACCAAATCAACAGCCAGTCTGCTGTTGACAGGCACGGAACTTGCCAACATGGCCACTCAGGAAGGCATGGCCAGCCGGTTAACGACCATCTGGGATGGGTATGCCTCCGGGGCCGACCGCCAATGGCTGGATTATTACAATTACAACGTAACGGCTGGCGTGTATGACGCCGACTGGAACCTGGTTTATCAGGCGACAAACGCCAATGCGCTGCTCACGATCGATCAGGCTAACGCGCTTGGAAACCGCAAAATGGTTGGTATTGCCAAGATTTTACGGGCCAATGCACTGGCTACCGGTACCGAACTCTGGGGTGATATTCCATTCGATCAGGCGGGCGATATTGCCAAATATCCCAATCCGGCGTTTGAGCCCCAGGCGACGGTGTACACTAAACTGCTCGCGTTGCTGGATGATGCGATTGCCGATCTGAAATCGGGCGTAGGTACTGTTACGACAGAGGATATTCACTTTGGGGGAGATGCGACCAAATGGACGCAGGTAGCCTATACGTTGAAAGCTCGTTTGCTGACTGATACCAAACAATATGATGCGGCTTACACGGCGGCTCAGAGCGGGATTAGCGCGTATGCCAACTCGCTCTACGCACCACACGGCAACACCGCCAGTGTGAACCAGAATTCGTATTTCTCCTTTCTGGCCAGCACACGAACCGGGGATATAAACGCCGTTGGAGCCTATAACACGACGTTGCTGAATCCGACGAGCGCTCGCTATCGGGGTAATTCGAAAACAATCGAGACGGCCCGGTTCAAGTTTTATTATTTAGAGGCTGGTGTCAACAGCCCTGGTAAAATTGAACCGAATACGACGGGTGCGACGGGCTTTTT
The DNA here is from genome assembly GCF_900112365.1 of Spirosoma endophyticum. Classification (GTDB taxonomy): domain Bacteria; phylum Bacteroidota; class Bacteroidia; order Cytophagales; family Spirosomataceae; genus Spirosoma; species Spirosoma endophyticum. The sequence continues at coordinate 133,715 of NZ_FOLQ01000007.1, forward strand.
CGCGCAGAGTGCCAGTTTCCCGCTCGTTACGTACCAGGAGAATAGCCTGACGCTGGCGGAGATGGCTTTACGCTCCGGCAAAGGTTTTGCGACGGCTTTAGGTCATCTGAATACGTACCGGGCATGGCTGAACACCGGCGGTAATATCAATGCGGCTTATCTGACGGCAGGTGCCTACAAATATGATCCCTACGCAGCAGCTGATTTTGCCGCTGGTGGTATTGAAAATGCCGATGGCATAACAGCCGACAACGCCTTGCTCCGGGAGGTTTTGCAGGAACGCTACGTATCGTTCTACGGCCAGCATCTGGGCTGGAATGATGAGCGCCGGACTCGAGCAGAGCCGTATGGTATCAAACTGACGCCGAACAATGGTACCCAGCTTCCGTGGCGGTTCATTTACCCGCAAAATGAACTTAACTCCAATCCGAACGCACCCAGACCTGTACCCGCTACGTTCGAAGCGCCCGCTATCTACAAGTAATAAGAGTTTCGTCAAAACCAACAAACCGACACTAATGAGTAGGGCAACTTACTCATTAGTGTCGGTTTGTTGGTTTTACTGTAGATGTTGCCCTTATCAAAAAAGCAAAAAAGATGCACGGATTGGCGTACCATGTCTAGTCTTTCACCTACAGCTTAAATGCTTGTTCTGGCGTCTCTATTGATCCGGTACTTCTGTACCATATTGGCGATTAATTCTTCTGTTCAAACGACCCAATGGTAGGCGGATACTACTTCGGTTAAGTATAGCACTGAGGAATTGTTGAATTGAAATTTTTAAAGAATATTTATCTTATTAGTTATAATCTTCTTACTCTCTTGATAGAAAAAAGCTCCGTTTTTAATACTATTTTAAGCCTTTTTTCCAGTACGTATAAGTAAAACTAAACAAGTAAAATTACTCGGTTTACAAACCCTGATTTACTAGTTAAAAATTATGAATTTTCGAATAATAAATAACTTATTGTTTATTTAGTTGTATGATTTGTTGTCAATAGTCGAAAAAAGGCTACTTCGACAATAAATTAAGACGAGTAAAGTAAGACGTAGCCTTAATCAGATACAGTGTTGTATTATAAGTTAAGACGCTAAACGTATGAAAACTTTTCTATGGTCACGGCATTGGTTATTGGTGCTATGTTTACTTTTTGTTCTTTCCTGTCATCGGGAGGATTTTATTACTCAGCCTGTTCCCTTAAGTCAATCCTTCACGATTTCAGCAGCCAGAGAGTGGACAGAGGATTTTGTTAAAGCGGATAGTAACCGCAATCAGCCTTATTCCACAAGAACATTACTCTGGAAGCAGGCTACCATGAAACGCAGCCCCCAGGGACTTGATTACGTACAGATACCCATTGAGGAAGATCCGCATACAAGGCGAATAATCTATGATCCTGCAAGTAAAGATTATGTGTTAGCGCCTAAACTCCAGTTAGTAGTTTACAAATTGCCTGCGGGAAACATGGGGATTGCCGTTATGGAGTTAGCGCCATCCGGAGAGTATGCAGGGTCACATCAGGGTTTTACCGGCGACCATGATTTTTCGGGTCTACAACTGGTGCGGACCTGGCAGGGGAAATTGATAAAAGGGCATAAATTTGAAAATGGGAAAGTTACTGGTGTTCTCTCTTTTTATAACACCCCGAGCCCTAAGGCCAGAATGCTAAGTTGTACCCGTTGGGTCCACGAGTATCTTTATTCGGCTGCACTACCTCCGATGGTACAGCTACAGCTGTGGGAACAACAATTGACTATCCCCTGGGCGCCTATCATGCTTATCCTCCCACGCCTGATCAATCGTCTCCATTCAGTTATCAAACCTGTTATGGAGACTGGTCATCCAATGGGACCGATGAATATGAAATCTGCGCCCCTGATCCAACCTATGATCCGTATAATCCGGCATACCCCACAAATCCTTCTGATCCTTTTAATCCATCGACAGGTTCAGGACCAACGCCAATTTTAGAACTTTTCAATAACAAAAAAGCCTTGTTCGGGCCATGCCCCGGCCTGACTGACGCCTGGCGGTATCACATCGATTTCAAGCCATCTTCGGTTATCAAAGATAAACTGAACCGTTTGGCGTCCAATCCCTCATTTCCCCAGGATAACTATCCGGGAATACGTAATGACTGGTATGTTCAATCGATAAGTGGGGCTTCAGGAGCGGCAATTAATCTGGACAACTTTTCGGTTTTCATGAATACGTTGCCCACCATTGATGGTCACTAGCTTTCGGTCGATGAGTTTGCTACCTACATTCGGCTCAATCTAAATAATTTTGTGGATACGTCCATCAGCAGTTTTGCTCCCCAGCCCAACACAGGGGAAAATGAAGCTGACCTTTGGAACAGCTACGATGCGTTGGGCGCTATCATCTCGATAACCATATTTCCTGACCCAGGCTCAGTTATTGTAAGTGATCAGGTTCATGGCGCTGATGCTGCGGGATGGACATTCAGTACCATTCGAGATCCATTAAATCATCAACATCCTGTTAGTGGGACTCGGGTGTTTACGCTTTATCAGGCCGATGGGGGTATATCTTCTCCACAATGGGCGCTGATCGATTGACTAATTATGCTGGCGTACTGGGCGATGTTCTCCTTCAGGGATATCCCTTTCGATCAGCTGATAGCCTCTGGCTAAGTATGCAAGCCAAACTGGCCCAATTCATAAATGATCATCAGGCGGTAGCCGAGATCCGTGACCCGATTACGAATCGCCCGAACTGGCAAGCTGTGAAAAATGCCCTGGACAACAATCTGTCCCTAAGTACCTTACCTTGTAACTAATGAAACGTCTACGAAAACCGTTAATCAGGGGACTTCTGTCGCTACTGATTTGTGCCCTGATTAACGGTATCATTCTTGGGATTTTTACGGTGGTTCACAAGTTGCCCAACCACAATTATTTATGGGCCAGCTACGTCGGGTTTATATCGATTTTGATCTACGGCTGGTGGCTCTATTACTTACCAGCTTTACTCGCTTTTTTCGTTTCAATACGCTTTATACACTCAGTCAAATTTATTTATTACATGAGTCTGGGGGCAACCTGGGGGGGCTTGTGGAGTGCTTTTTTTTTACTTCTTCAGCCCAGGCTTCCCCGGTTGGTCTGGTACTCAATGCCAACGCCCAACGAGTGGTTTACTATACCCACTTACGTACTGGTTGGCGCAATATATGGATTTGTTTATCGGAAATGGCTGATGGAGAAATCGTCACTTAAGACCTTGTAAGCCTGTTTATTTTAAATAAAGAACTGTGTAAATTCATTTCACTCATGCATCCCATATTTACAATCCGATTATTACTGATTCTGTTGGCAAGCTGCCCTTCATATCTGGCGCTGGGGAGCGATAAATGTTTTACTATTTTCGGTAAAAAATATACCGATGGGCAAACGGCCTATATAGACTGTACCGTCAATAGTCTATATATTTCAACTGATTATACATACGAAACTACGTGGAAGCCAGGCGTCAAAGAATGGAACGTCTCAACCAACTTTACGTACCAGACTGGTCAGCTTGGATCAGATGTAACGGTAAACTTTGATCCCAATAAAAACGATGGCCAGTTAAGTGCCACCTTATGGGAGGGAAATGAGGTGATAACCGTGCATATTACCCAGCGTTCGACGCCAACGCTGACCATTGCCCCAACGCTTTGCTCGACGGGTCAATCCGGTGATTTTTCAACGACACTCAATTTTTACGGCCCTTCAACGGCCAACGTCGTCTGGGAAACAACGGGTGGGGTTCGGGTTATGGGGGGTAACGTTTATCGGGTCACCGATAATACCATCAGCCGGGCTACTGTACAGCACAACTCATACGGAACGGTAACGGTTTACGGCGAAATTCCGGGCTGTAATAACATGCGGACCAATTCGGTCACCCAACATATTGGAACGCCGGGAGGCAGTGACATAACCTTTAGCGCCAATCCAGATCCTGGTATATCCTTACAGGCTGGTCAGATGTATAATTTTAGCTCAAGCCTGAATCTGCCTTCCCAGTATAGCTATGGGTGGTCCATACTCCAGGGAAACAGCAGCGTAGGTTATTTTTACGGTACAGGTCCCTGGTTAACGCTCAGTACGACTTCTGACTCAAGTCCGGGTGGGTTTATTGTTCAGATGGCAATCACCAATTCCAGTTGTAATACCACGGGGACGACCTCCCGTACGTTCATGAAAAATACAGGGGGGGGGGATACTATCGGGTAGCGGCCAACCCAAGCAGTGATGTACTGACGGCCGTATTTGATCCTGTCGATGATACCAGCAGCCTGCCGGGTAGTTTACGTTTGACTCATGAGAAAATGGGCATTGTCAAGGAAGTAAACGTTCAGGAAAACTATTCAAAAGAAGCAAATAAGACGGGTCTTAAGGTTAATATTGATATTCATGAGTTACCCAAAGATACTTATTATTTACAAGGGGTATACAGCAATGGAAAGGTTCAGAGTACGCGGGTAGTTATTCAATAACCTGACTAACATGAAAAAGCTGATTCTAATTGGTATATTTAGTCTGTTTGTGGGCACTTTTACGGGGCAGGCTCAGTCGAATCCTCCGATTAAAATCGGTATAAGAGGTGGGGCCGGTACGGCTCGGTTTATAGAAAATGGGGTTACAAATAATTTTTTATTTTCATACCAGGCTGGCTTAGCTGTCGAACATAAACTCACCCCCCGTTATTCGCTGGGCTATGAGTTACTTTATTCCAGACAGGGTAATATGAGTTATTTTAGCAATCCTGGCTTTTACACAAAGGTCCGAACAAGGTATGATTACCTGACACTGCCTGTATCGCTACGCTATAGACTGCCCAATTCACTCCTAACCCTAAGTCCGGGTGTCCAGCTTGGTTACCTATTGGCTGGCCAGGTCGACTTTCTGCCTAAATCGGGTTATACAAACAGCGAAAATTCAATTCTTCAAAAAGTTGACTATGGCTTTTCGATTGGTCTTGGGATGGCCTTGGGAAAACGGTTGTTTACGGAGATAAAATACTATCAGAGTTTACATTCAGCTTTGAAAACATTTGTGGGGGTTGACCCTTTAACAGGTTTAGCGATCACAAAAGCATCCCCGGAACGCTATAATCAGGTAGTATCAGCAACGCTGACCTACTATCCATTTGTGCGATAGAATACTAACTGGTTTAACGAATCGTGATCTCTACGCGCCGGTTTTTGCTACGTTCGCTTTCAATAGCATTGTCGGCAATGGGGCGGGTGCCGCCGTAGCCTTTTGAGGTAACGCGCTCATCGGCAATGTCTCTACGTGTCAGGTAACTAGACACAACTTTCGCGCGATTTTCGGAGAGCGCCAGATTCAGGCGTGGGTCGCCGACGTTGTCGGTGTGGCCTGCTATTTCGATGGACCAGTGCGGATTCTTTTTCAGGGTAGTCACCAATTGATCCAACTCTGCCGATGATTCGGGTCGTAAAATGTAGCTGCTTTGCTCAAACTGAACGCTACGTAGTACGAACGTAGTACCAGCTTTTAGCTCAGATTCCGGTTCGGATGCTGGTTTGCGAATCGGTGCTGATGCCACTAACGTATCAACAACGGCTGTTTGCTTCGATGGTGGCGGAGTAAGGATTGTTTTCGGTTTTGCGATGGTCAGTGGCTTTTTAGGAATAACTTTTGGCGGAGGGGAAGCCGCTATTACGGGCGTTGTGGCAACTGGCTTTATTTGTGTTTCCGCGATGACAATAGGTGGGGCTTTTTGAAAAAAATACTTCGCCGTTATTGACTCGCCGGGATTACTGAACCCATTGAAAATCGTCTTTGGCGCATTGGGAAGCACCCAGAATAATTCAATTTCGCCTTCCAGTAAATCGTTAAAATAATCGATTCGCAAATCGTAGTATTTTCCGGCTTCCAGAATAACACTGCCTCCAAAACGGTTCGAATCGTTTAAATACCAGGCATCGATCACTTTTTTATTGCCAACCCACACGCGCACACCGTCATCTACCCGTGCATTGAACGTGTATTTTCCGGAAAGAGGAGCCATCAGTTTACCCGTCCAGCGAATAGAATAATAGGAATGGGAAAGGCCAGGAGCGGGGCTACGTCCTTTCCAGTCGAAATTGATTTCTGGATCAAGGCGAGTAACGACTTTTCGATCGAAATTTATTCCGGTATAATACTCACCTTTCAGCCCCTGCTGCGCGCGTGCTGCCACAGGTATCAGGTAGATAAATAATCCGGCAAGTGTGGCTAGTGCTTTCATCTGTAAGCCTTTAGAGCAAAGATGATCGTTTCCTGTTTTGCTTGTAAATAAATGGTAGGAAAGGTTGATTTACTCCATTCGCAGGCTTTTAGCCGGGTTGGTCAGGGCGGCTTTCATTGCCTGGAACGAAACCGTCAGGAGCGTGATGATCGTGACAAGGCTTAACGTTACTGCAAAGACCCACCAGCCGAGATTAATGCGATACGCGTAGCTTTTTAGCCAGTTGTTCATCACAAACCAGCCCACGGGTGCCGCCAGTGTGAAGCCAATGGCAAGCAGCCAGCCGAACTCGCGGCCAAAGAGCCACAGGAGTTGGTTTGTGCTGGCTCCCATCACTTTCCGCACGCCAATTTCTTTCTGTTTGGCTTCAGCCATAAACAGCACAAGACCATACAATCCCAGGCAACCAATCAGGATGGCAATGACCGAAAATACCTGCGCCAGTGCCAGCAGAATCCGTTCGGTGATATAGAAATTTTTCAGCAAATCATCCACGAAGGTAGCCTTGAAAACCCGCTCGGGAAACTGCTCATTCCAGGCGCTTTCGATGGTTTTCAGCGTTGCGGGTACGCTGGCGGGATTGATACGTAGCGCGGCCATGTCGTTTTCGCGGTGTATGTTGAGCAGCACAATGGGCTGAAGGCCCATTTTCAATTCGCCCGAATAAAAATTGTTGACGACGCCAACGATGGTTCTGTCGTTGCCCCAGATGGTAAGCCGTTTGCCAAGGGCCTCCGATGCTGACCGTAACCCCAGTTGTTTCACCATCGTTTCATTGATGAGCGTTTCGGCATTCGTCGTGTCGTTATTGCGGAAATTTCGTCCGGCCAGCAGCTTGATGCCGAACAGCGACAGGTAGTTCGTATCGCCAATTTTGACGCTGGTCGGGAATTTTTCGGGCTCTGTATGCGTGTCGAACGTAAACGGAACGGGGTTTCGCCGGAACGATGCGGGTGGTTCAGCGCCCAACGCAACCTGCTCGACACCAGGCACCTGGCGCATACGATCACGTAGCGTCTGCTGCTTTATCGGATTGTTGGTCGGAACAGGTACGGTTAAAATGGCTTCTTTTCGGAAACCCAGATCAGCCTGTTGCATGTGCCGGACCTGGGCCATCATGACGATAACCCCAATGCAGAATAACTGCGTAATGAAAAACTGCGTGATCACCAATCCCCGCCGAACGCGTAACCCGCCCACCTGCTGCGTCGTCATTTGTCCGTGCAAGGCCGCTACCGCTTTAAAACGGGTCAGTACCAACGTAGGATACAGGCCTGCCAGGGTAATGACGCCCACAATTAAACCCGCAAACCACAACAGCGACCTCGGCAAAAACAGATCGAGAATACTAAGGTCAGCGTTCAGCATGGACAGTGCGTTATTAAGCGCAGGTAAACCAAGTTGCGCCAGTAACATACCCACGACCACTGCCGCCAGCGTAATGAGCGTCGTTTCGGTCATAAACTGCCCAATGAGTTGCCAGCGCGTGCTCCCCATTGCCTTCCGAACACCTACTTCTTTGGCTCGTTTCAGCGCGTGGGCCGTAGCGATGTTGATGAAATTGATGCAGGCCCCAGCTACTAAAAATAACCCGACTATGATCAATGCGTAGAGAATAAGGTAGGGTGATTCACCACCATACTGCGGATTATGGCTCAAATCACTTAGCGGCAATACGTGAAAATCGAGGGTTTTGGCTTCCAGAGCACTCAGGTATTTCTTGCGGATGATGGGCAATGTACTAACCAGTTGTTCTACAGAGGCTCCGGTACGTAGCGTTGCAAAACACACCGTTGTGACATTGCCCCAGGATTGCATTGCCTGCTGTCCTTTGCTCCCCAGCAAAGCCGGAATGGTGCTGTAGGAAATAAGGAGTTCGTACCGAAGCTTGGTATTCGACGGGGGATTTTTGATGACGCCCGTTACGGTCAGATCGGTTTGATTATCGTAACGTAGCACTCGACCGACGGCATTCGTCGTTCCAAAATACTTCTCGGCGTATCGTTCCGACAGAACTGCCGTATTGGGTACTGACAGGGCTGTTTTGGGGTTTCCATTTACCCAGGCGACATCAAAAACGTCGAAATACTGCGGTTCCGTAAAGCAGAGCGTACGCGACTCATCAAACTTTTTACTGAATCCCCCTTTTCCGTCCGGTACGCTAACCACACGTCCGAAAATGTTTTCCACCCGAACGGCGCTTTCCACAAACGGATAATCACGGCGCAGGATTTCACCCAGCGGTCGGGGCGTGGCATCGGTGGGTACTACGTTCTCGTGGTGCAGGTCAGTGACAATCCAGTAGGTCCGGTCGGCTTTCGCGTGGTAACGGTCGAAGCTGAACATATAACTAACCAACAAGAATATAACGATGCCGCAGGCCAGACCCACCGATAATCCAAAAAGACTAATAGCGTTTACGCGTCGATAGCGCCAGAGGTTACGAAGCGCCGTTTTGAGATAATTTCGAAACATAATTGTCAGTATAGTTTAAGAGTCGCAGGACTGGATTCGCTCATTGCCTACGACAACAAATATATATAATATTCTTATATATAAAATATATAGTAGTATGTGGATGCCATATTGGCGTCTTCGGGTGCGTCAGCTATACTTTACATCAGCCGAAACCATCCGGGTAAGGAGCCGCAAATATGCGGCTTCACATTATTCACTACGTAGTGATTTTGCTGGGTTGGTCAGCGCCGTTTTGTAGGTACGCCAGCCGATGGTTAGACCACCTAATAACAGCAATATGCCAAAGCAAAGGCTCAAGGCGCCTAAACCGAGGGAAACGTGATAGGTGAAGGTCTTCAGAAATAAACTACCGGCCAGATAGCCTAATGGTAAAGCAATAGCTCCGGCGATCAGCAGTAGTTTCAGGAAATCCCACGACAGGAGCCAGATAACCTGACTAACGCGTGCGCCCATTACCTTCCGGACGCCCACTTCCTTCGTGCGCAGCTCGGTTGTGTAGGTGACCAGGAGGCCCAGGCAGGCGATTGAGACCGCTAAGCCAATTAACAGCGCCATAAAGCTTATATCGTCCGTGTGGCTGTGTCGGTCATACAGGAAATCGTCGTACCACTGGCCGTTGAAGGGTTCGTACGGATTCTGTCGTTTCCAGATCCGGGCTATGTTGCTTTTAATCGCTTCTGGATCGTTACCCGCTACTTTCACCGTCAGATACCGGAACTCATTCGGTTGATAGCGAAGAAGTAAGGGCTGTATTTTCCAGACGAGAGTAGTGAATTTAAAATCTTTCAGCACGCCGGCAATCTGTACCTCCGTACTGTCATTTAGCCAAAGGGTCTGTCCAACAGCGGTTCCGGCGGTACCAAATTTAAAGGTTCGGACGGCTTCCTCGTTGACAAGCACCATCCGCGAAGCCGAGTCGGATACCGACATGGGCAGGTTCTGACCCGCCAGCATGGTTAGATCGGTTATAGGCACTAAATTGGCATCCGTAGCAAAGACATGGGCAGCCGATGAATCGCCCCCAGCTTTCTGCCGATGGATCATCTGCCAGCCATTGCCGTGATCACCAAATAAAGCGCCCGTAGCCGCTACCTGCTCTACACCCGCTAATTGGGCAATATCGGTCGATAAACGACCGGATGGCAAACCATTCAGCGGAATGGTCAGTATGTTTTCCCGCTGAAAACCATAATCAGCTGTGGCCATGTAGTCTTGCTGAAGCGCCATGGCCAGCAGGGAAATCATGGCCAGTAAGGAAATAGAAAACTGAACCACAATCAACGATTTACGGAGGGTAATTCCCTTGAATACCCGGAGGCCGGTTTGACTACGTAGCACCTGCGCTGGTTGGAAACTCGACAAGACCCGTGCGGGTAATAGTCCCGCCAACAAGCCTGTCATAAGGCTGAATGTTATGAAAACCAGCCATATACGAATGTCATTTTCCCACTGTACGCCCCCAATGAGCCATTGCTGCACAAAAGGCATCGGCTTAATTACTTGAAGCATACCATACGCCAGCCCAAGTCCAGCCAGCGATAACACCGCCGATTCGGCCATAAACTGCCCCATCAGTTGCCAGCGTAGTGCTCCGGCTACTTTTCGAATCCCTACTTCCCGAGCCCGACTTAACGACCGGGCCAGTGTCAGATTGATGCAATTGAAAGCGGCCAGTAGTAGCGTTAGTAAGCCTATGCCCAACTCCGTTTCCAGTTTCCCGGCAGTCGGTTCATAGCTTGCCCTCATTAATTCTTCGCGTGCTGGCGAAAGCTTCGTCAAGGGCTGGCTACGAAACGTGTAGCCTTTATCCTTCGCAAATCGCAGACCTTTTGTAACCCGGCTGGCTAGGGCTGGCAGTATTCCATCAAGTGTCTCTGCTGGTACGCCCGGTTTTAGTAAAACGTAGGTATAACCTTGCGCATAGTCTGTCCAGTTCGTCATGGATCGTTGCGATTCCGGGCTGGAAAACGTCGCCATCGACACGAGCGCATCAAAGTTTAAGTGAGACTTTGTTGGGTTTTCGGCGAGAACACCCGCAACCATCATAGCGCCGAGCGTTGGGTGTTCTACGATTTTGCCAAGGGGATTAGCCGTCCCAAAAAATCGTTTGGCTGTCTGCTGCGTCAGAACAACGGTTTGGGGCGCAATGGCAGCTTGCCCTTTCTCGAGTCGAAACCCGAAAATTTTAAAGAAACCCGGATCAACTGCGCTATAGATGACAGGCAGTTGTTTTCGATTTGCACTAAATTCGCCGGAGTTACCAACAACGCGAGTTGCTTCTTCCACAAACGGATAATTCTGCTTCAACGCATCTGCAAGGGGCAGGGGTGACGTAGCAAATCCCTGTTCGTCGTTGTTGGTTGCCGTTACGTCCGTTAGAATGCGGTACGTCCGGTCGGCGTGCGGATGAAAGGAATCGTAGTCAAAAGCCCCTTTGATATCGATCATGGCCAGCAAACACACCAGCAGCCCGATGCCAGGCCAAAGATGTTGATGAAGGAAAACAACTTGTGTTTCCACAGATTTCGGAAGGCCGTTTTAAGGAAGTTTTGGAGCATGGGGGTAAGGGCATGGGGCTTGGAGCACGGTGCATGAAATTAGGCGCCATACTATACTGATGGACCTTCCTTGCTCCATGCCCCACGCGTTATTCGCTACGTAAACTCTTCACCGGATTCATCAGGGCGGCTTTGATGCTCTGGAAACTGACGGTCAGGATGGCAATACCTACGGCCAGTAAACCCGCGAGGGCGAACACCCACCACGAAAGATCAACCCGATAAGCGAAATCCTGTAACCAGTGGTCCATCATCCACCAGCCAATGGGCGTGGCAATGATGATGGCAATCAGAACCAGTTTGAGGAAATCTCTCGATAAAAGCGTGATAAGACTTCCTACTGATGCTCCCAATACTTTCCGCACGCCAATCTCTTTGGTTCGTTGTTCGGTGGCATAGGCCGCCAGACCGAACAAACCCAGACAGGCAATGAGTATCGCCAGAGCCGACGCAACCGTGAAAATGGTGCTGTATTGCTGTTCGGTCTGGTATTGTTTGCGGTAGTTTTCGTCCACAAAGTAATATTCAAAGGGATTGCCGGGAAAGAGTTGTTTGTAGAGTTGTTCCAACTCGCCAATCTTCGCCTGCATACGATCCGTCGATAGGCGAACGGTATAATTTGTGCTGGGATAACCCGGATAAATAATCAGCGGCTCAATGGCCTGTTGCAGCGATTGATGGTGATAATCATTGATCACCCCGACAATTTCCAGTTCGGCACCGTATTTCAGTTTCTGCCCGACGGCGGCCTGGGCCGAGGCAAAACCGAGGGATTTGGCCGCTTTAGCATTGATTAACACCCGGTTGGCGTCGGTGCCTTTGGCGCACATTTCGGGCGTAAAGTTTTGCCCGGCGGCTAACGTAATGCCATAGGTTTTCAGGAAACGATCATCGGCATACGTAACGGCATAGCTTTTCTTCTCATCGCCGGGAACGGGATTCAAGCGGGTAATGCCGGCCGCGTTGTAATTGTACCAGCCGCCCGGTACACTCCCCGAATTGCAGTAATCATCGACGAAAGGCAACTGAGCAATCTCATTCCGGAAGGCCGTTCGTCCGGCTCTTCGGGCCGAATCAGCGCCCACTTCGGCGCCCTTAATGACCAGCAATTGTTTCAGGTTCATGCCCAGATTCTGATTCTGCATGAATGACAATTGTCGGTACAGGACCACCGTGGCGACAATCAGCACAATGGAGATCGTAAACTGAAACACGACCAGTGATTGTCGTACCCAAACGCCCTGACCTGTCCGGACAAAGGCCGTTTTCATCACGCTCAGTACGGGAAAGCCCGACAGCACAAAAGCGGCATAACTGCCCGAGGCCATAGCACCCAGTAACACAGCTCCCAAACCAGCAATCCAGAAGGGGCTCTGGCCAATTGATGCTAGCGACAGCGGCTTGCCAACCAGCTGATTGAAAGGTTCCTGTAGTAACAGGATAAGAAGTATGGCCAGCCCGAATCCCAGCAGGTTGAGTATCAATGATTCGCCCAGAAACTGGCCGATAATTTGCTCGCGATTAGCACCAACAACTTTCCGAACACCCACTTCTTTCGCCCGTTTCAGCGCACCGGCGGTCGATAAGTTGATGTAATTGAGCCAGGCAATCAGCAGAATCAGCAGGGCAATACCACCCAGCATATACACAAAACCGACTTTAGCGTTCGTAGGGCGCGTATCGCTCAACCCGTCGCCCAGGTGAAGATACGTAAGGGGCTGCATCTGAATCAGATCCGCTTCTTTCGGACGCGCTTTGGCAACCAGTTCTGCCGCTTTGCCTTCAAATACAGCCAGATCAGCTTTGGGATTGAGGAGGACCACCGTTTCGGAGAAGGACCCGTTCCAGTTGTCTAAACTCGCCCAGTCATTGCCATTGCGATTCCCTTCATTCGCCAACGTACTGAGCGAATACACGAGGTCAAATTGCAGATCGGAGTTGGCCGGAACATCCGCAAAAACGGCAACTACCCGATAAATACCTTTTCCAAACTGGCTGTTGAGTGTCAGTACCTTACCAATGGGATTTGCACTTCCGAAATACGTTCTGGCTTTTGTTTGGGAAATCGCGACCGTATTGGGCTGGTGCAGCGATGGCGACCCTGCCATCAATGGAAATGAAAAGATCCGGAAGAAATCGCCATCAGCCGTAATTGAATTAGTCTCCCTGAATGAACGTATTGACTGCGTCTTGTCAGTACTCGGAACGGTAATAATACCCTGCTGAACCGAGGTAATTCGGCAAACGGCTTCGGCGTTACCGAACTGCTGTTTGAGGGCTGGCGCTATCGCCGACGGCACATAATTATCGGTTTTTCCGTCTTTGTGCTCTAGCAATACGCGATATGTATTGGCCAGATTCGTATGGAATTGATTGAAGCTTTTTTCAAAACTGACATATTCCAGGATCAGGACAAAAGCAGCAATGCCAAGCGCCAGTCCAACAATATTGATGAACGAGAATACCCGGTTCTTGCGAAGACTGCGCAGGGCGATTTTGATATACGATTGAATCATAAGTAAAGGGCATGAAGTGAAAAAAAGAAAAAGTTGGGATGAACCTATAGGAGAAAACGTACTCCCTCATGCTCAATACGTATGGTTTGGAACAGGATTATCGGGCCCTGAGCAATTGTCGCTGCTTAACTAAATCTTCCCGTCTAACGAACGTAATGGGTACGAATTCGTCGGTTGGCGAACCAATGTAATAGAGTGTCCAGTCGCGGTCGTAATCGGCCAGCAGTTGCTGGATGCATTCGACCCGGTCGAAGGTTGGCACCCGGCAGTCGCCCCAGTAGAACAACTCTACGCGGTAATGCAGCGCTTGTTTCTGACCGTTGATGGTGACGTCAATTTCTATATCCTGTTTGCCGGGTAATGATGAGATGGGAATGGCGATGTATGACATAGGGGCAGGAAAAAGATAGGTGAAAGAATAAGGTCAGTTCGCAACGCATAGCGTATTACTGCCATAGAACCCCAAATGTTATACCAGTATGTTTAACTGTTTGTTAGACAGTCTATTGTATGCCACAAATGAACGTAGCATGTCCGATTTCGGACATGCTACGTTCATTTGTGGACAAGGCGATGATGTTGGCTGGCACTGAGTTAAAACCCAGTGTTTTATAATCAATTCGGCAACACAACCGCTCGGTCGTCTATGGCTTTTGCGATCTGGTTGGTCAGGGTCGTAACCCTCGAAGCGCTCATGCGGTCGCATTCGTTAGAGAGCACTACGATACCCATGTTCAGTTCGGGATAATTGACGCATAAACTGCTAAAGCCGGGGATGTTGCCGTCCTGCCAGATGGCGCGATTGCCCGCTACGTTCAGCATCTGCCAGTTTAATCCCGACGAATAGCGGGATACGTCGCCCGACGTTGGCTGATGCGTTAGTTTGGCGGCTTCTGTCTCTTCGGCTACGTTCCACTGGATGTATTTCAGCATATCCGTAACGGTCGATTTCAACGCAGCGGCTCCCTGGAGTTGATCGGGAATGGGCGGCATCTCAACCCCATTGCAATTGTAGCCTTTCGCGAAAGTAGCCTGATCCGAAGACGTCAGTTCAATCTTCGTATGACTCATGGCGAGCGGCTGGGTTATTTTCAGCCGTACCAACTCGTCAAAGGGCATGTTGTACACCCGCTCTAAAATATAACCCAGCAACTGAGCGCCCGTATTGGAGTACCGGAACGTATAACCCGGCATTGTATCCAGCTTTACCTTATGCAAGTCGGCGTAGAAATCGTCGCGGGTGTAGCCCTGTAAAAGCTCAGCCGCAATTGTCGAGGAAGGAATGGCGGTATTGGCAAATGCGTCTGGCCGATCCGGCAACAGGAACGGTAAACCCGATCGGTGATTAATCAGGTGAAAGAGCCGGATGGACTGCCCTTCATACGTCAGGTTTGAATAATTGCCGGTCAGGTACTTACGAATATCATCGCCCAGCTTCACTTTCTTTTCGACGACCGCCTGCGCCAGTAAAGCCCCCGTAAATGTCTTGGTAATGGACGCGATTGGGTACACAGTTTGGCTGGTTGGCAATTGCTGCCGCCCTTTTTCAACCGTACCATAGTTATACACATATGGTTGACCATCTTTGATAATGCCAATCGAAAGCCCAACCGACTGTGGTGTCGCCATGAAGTGTTGAGCGGCCTCCTCAACAAGGAGGTCGACCGACGTTTTCAGTGGATTATCCGTTGATGCCTTTTCGGGAATCGTAACGAGTGCTGTGGGGCGCTTGGGCTGAATAGACCGTAGCGGAAATAGCAGAAAAGCGGAGATAAGCCAGGCAGTCATGGGTAATCGTCTGGTTTAGAGGTTTGTTGCAAACGGAATGGCTATTCTGCCTGCGGTTTGCGTTAAAGATGCAGGTTACTACGCTCGGGTTGCTTACATCGTAACTATTTCCGTTAATAGCCTCGGTTCGCCTTTCGGCATTAGCTACTTACCAGCCGTTTCGCCCGCCTTTTTCAGGAAATCAATTGCGGTTGTGTTCTGGGGGTTTAACTCCAGCGAGTGCTTGTAATTGATAATTGCTTGTGCACGGTTTCCCATATGCTCGTAGTTTTCGGCCAGGCTGTCGTAGGTGTTCCAGGCGTTGGGATACAGGCTAACGTTCAATTTAAAAATCTCCAGTGCTTCGTTGAGTTTGCTTTGCCCGACCAGCGTATAGCCCCATCCATTTACGTACCCTTCACCCAGGTACAGTTCAGGGTATTTTTCACGAATATTCTGAACTATGTTGATAGCTTGTGCATAACCCTGCTTTTTCAGTTCGTCGTGAAGAGCTGTTAAAGCAGCGGGTTCGCCGTTTAGTACGTTCATGACTTTACCCGACAGTTCCTGAAGTTGGCCCTGCGTTGTCTGATCCGAGTTGTTGGCGAGTAGCACAAGTCCAACCTTCTGATCGGGATATAGATCACAGAAACTGGCAAAGCCGAACGTACCACCCGAGTGTTCCAACTGGCGCTTGCTGTCGATGGTTTTGTGGAGAAACCAGTTCATCCCCAGCGCCAGGTTATCCGTATTTCCCCAGGTAAGCTGATGGCTCAGTTGCACCGCTTTATTGCGTTCGTCTAACTGATAGGCTGCGTATTTTAGCAGGTCAGCCGCACTGTAGCGAAGGCCCCCAGCGGCCTGCATCGCTTTCAGCGTGAACGCGGGCATTCGAATGCCCTTTCCATCATAGCCAATGGCGAATTGATCCAACGAAGTTGCCGAACCGAACGTAGTACGCATCTGTAGCGGCTGTTCGATCTGTGTTTTTATTAACTCTTCGTAAGGTTTTTGATAGACTTTCTCCAGAATATAGCCCACCAACTGAGCCGCTACGTTCGAGTGACGTGGATTCTGACCGGGAGCTGCCTTAAGCGTAACCGCGTGCAGGTCGTTGAAGAAATCCTGCCTGGTGTATGTAGTCAACTCATTTACAATCAGGAACGGAATCGAATCGGGATTAGCCTGCTTAAACCGGTTGGGATTATCCGGGAAATTGTCGGGCAGTTCGGAGGTCCAGTTGGTCAGATTTATCAGCCGGATGGGCTTGCCTTCGTAGGCCAGATTCGGGTAGTCGCCATCGAGATACTGGCGAATATCATCGTCTAAGCTGGCTTTCTTATCGACAACAGCCCGCGCCAGCAGCAAGCTCCCAAACGTTTTACTGATCGACCCGATTTCGTAGATAGTATTTTGCGTAGGTAACAGGTTTTTGCCTTTCTCCAACGTGCCGAAATTATAGAAAGCCGTTTTCCCGTTTCGGACAATACCAATCGACAAGCCTACGTGCGCTTTCTCCTTAACGAAGGCTGTTCCCAACTGTTGAATCGTAGCATCAGCGCGGGCATCAGTTGCTGCCGGTTGCGCCTGATCAACAGTGGATTGTAGGGTTGCCGTTAGCAAGCATATGGCGAAAATGATTCTATTAAGATGCATGAGGTGTTGAATCAAAAGTCTTGATAAGAGATGATACGTAACACCGGGTTAAAACGGCTGGTACTGTCGTGAAAGTCAAGTTTTGAAGTAGGATTTTTTTCATATCTTTGGACTACAAGTAGGACAACTCGGCTTCCGCTGGTTGATCCTGTGTAGTCCCGCTAGTCGGGACTATTTTTTTGTCCTGACTCGCTTGATTTGCTAAGTACAAAGGGTCATACTTGACCCCGTGACGCCACAAGGCGTAGGCCATCAAAAGCAATCGCTTCTGAACCGCCACATAGGCTTTCATTTTGATGCCACTTCGCTGATAAACCCGTTCATAAAGCGCTTTGCAAGTAGGTTCATTGAACCGAACGGCGTTGAAAGCAGGCATATGCAGGATGCGACGAAGTCGACTGTTCCCTTTTTTGGAAATACGTGTTTTACCCGAATGGTTGCCTGACTGATTCTCCACCACATCGTAGCCCGCATAGCTGACCAAGTGGCGCTGGTTGGTGAAGCCCTCGAAACCGTTGGTTTCAGCCACTAACACGGCAACCGATAACAGGGCAAGGCCTTTGATCTGGACTAGCCGCTCGATGCGGGGCTTGAGAATCGGGTCGTCATCAACGAGCTGGGCAATGGCTTCTTCGAGAGCAGTTAACTGTTGGTCATAGATCTTGACCAAGTTGGCCAGTTGCTTGGTGATGAAGCCATTATCAAAGGCACCATGCTCCAAGGCATGTTGTTGGTTGGTCGACTGAGTACGTAGTTCCTGCAAGCGCTGGTGCTGGCGAGTCAATAACCGAAGTGCATAGAGGTTCTTAGAAAGCGGTTTCCACAGAGGTAATTGCTGCTCAAGGCCCATACGAGATAAGCCTTGGGCGTCGATTTTGTCGTTCTTGGACTTGTAGCCTAAGCTTTTCAAGTAATGTTTGGCTTTGTTTGGCAGCAGAATACTAACGGGTTGGTCCTGCTGATAGAGATACCAGGCAACGGCTTCGTGGTAGACGCCGGTGGATTCCATTAGGTAATTTAGGGGTAACTCTAGCTTACGGTGGCGAGCCACCCAGTTGACCAAAGCGCAGAAGCCTGTTGGCTTGTTAACGACTTTGGTAGTGGCTTTAACGGTGACTCGTCCGCTGGAGTCAATGACCGACAGACAAACTTGAAGCGTGTCTTTGCTGATGTCCAGCCCCACGCAATAACGTAGAAAAGAAGTCATGACAAAGGGGATAAAAAATAAAACATGGCTTACCTGACTACTTTCCTGGCCCTGGCACATCGATGGCAGATCACAGGACTAGCCTGCGTCTATGGGTACTGTCGGAGCTTGTTGGAAAGGGACAAGGGCACCAGCACAACCAGCCTGTTCAAGATCACCGGAGAGTGTCTCAGCGGCCGACCCGAGGTACTGGCAACCCATGTCAGGTCTTACTCAAAAATTGCACTTTTTCGGACAACCTCCAATCAAAACAAAGATATGAGCGGCCGACCGTCCGGTGCAAGTGATCAAAATGTTGCATTGCGCCGGACGGTCGGCCGCTGCCGTTTTAACCCGGTGTTGCCTATTGCACACTTTTACTTGCTACCCTGTGCCAACTTTTTAAGATGACCGGTTGCGTTGGCGTTTTCCGGATTCATGGCCAGCGAGCGTTTGTAATTCTCAATGGCCAATGCCTGATTACCCAGCCGCTCGTAGCCCTCCGCCAGGCTGTCGTACGTATTCCAGCTTTCGGGATACAGGCTCACATTGAGCTTGAAAAGTTCGAGCGCTTCTTTCGCCTGACCACTGCTCATTACCCGATAGGCCCAGTCATTCAGTTCGTTTTCATCGGGCTGAAGATTTCGTTTTTTCAGTTCATTTCCGACGGGTATCGCTTGGTCAAAACCGCGCTTCTGTACTTGAAGACGTAGCGCCGTGATGGGGTCGGACTGGGGAATGTCTGGATTAAAGTAACCGGCCAGTTCTTCAATAAAATTTTCCGGCGAACTGCCCCCCAAATTGGTCAGCACAATAACCGCCAGATCATCATCCGGGTAAACAAGGAAAGCGGAACGACCACCTCCCGACATACCCACGGCCCGGTGCTTTGGCCGGAATTTGGTCAGTCCCCAGCCGAGCGCCCATTGCGTTGGTGACCCATTGCTGTACGTACCGGGTGACCACAGCGTGTTGAGAGCCGCTTTTGTTTTTAACAGTTTGCCTTGTTGCAGCGCAATGATCCAGTGGGCCATGTCTTCGGCCGTGCTGTTCAAGCCCGATGCGGTTCGGCGGGAGGCCGGAAATTCAGCGTAATTATTCGTCAGTTTCGCTTCACTCAGTTTGTGTCCGTCAAGGCTGGTTTTGAGCGAATAGGTTGGCGCAAAATGAGGAAGAACATCACGGGAATCACCAAAAACGGTGTTTGACATACCGGCAGGTTGAAACTGTTGCTCACTGAATACCTGGGCGAATGGTTTGGTATGTAGCTTGTCGATGACCTTGCCCAGCAGCACGTAATTTGTCTGGTTGTAGCTAAACTGTTCGCCCGTCCGAAAATCCATGGGCCTTTTCTTTACGGCCTCCCAGGCCGCTTCTTCACTGCCCAAATCAGCCAGCCCACCCGTTGATGGACTCAGTACCCGAAGAATATCGGGTATGCCCGAAACGTGCGTTAGCAATTGCCTGATCGTTACCGGTTGCCAATCGGTCGGCAAGTCATCGACGTAGCGGGAAATGGGTGCCGCTAAATCAACCTTACCGTCTTCAACGAGTTGCATGATGGCCACACCCGTAAATGCCTTTGTGCAGGAGTTAATGGCAAAAATGCTTTTATGCGTTACGGGAACAGAGTCCTGAAGATTGGCAAATCCATATGATTTATTCAGCACCAGTTGACCCCGCTGTACCACGGCAACCTGCATCCCCGGAATGCTGAGCTGGCTCATTTTATCGCGCAAAAACCTGTCGAGTGAGTCTACTGATTTTTGCGTGCTACCAGACGTAGTAGACGGCGCGGGTCTGCTTTGTCCGTAGCTGAACGTAAGCGTAGCGGCTAATCCTAATGTGACGATACTAAGTCGACTGGCGGTCATACTACGTTGTTTATTTCGCCTTGCGGATGTAGATATTGCCGTTCATATTTTTCATCATGACTTCCGGGCCACCGCCGTTGATTTTACCGTATACCCAATCTTCAATTTTCACCTGATACATGCCCGACTGATTCGTGCGGCTCACCTTCGGCTGGTTTCTGTCCACGTCGATGTCAAAGTCACTGTAAATGTCGCCCCGGTCGGATTTGAGTTTGCTGTTCGCTTTTACCGACGCCGGAAACGTTACGTCGACATTGCCATTCAGCGTTGAAAAGGCCATGGGCGTACCAGAATTAATGGATTTGAACGTAGCGATCAGGTTGCCGTTGACCGTATTGGCGACAGCAGAACCCGCAACGTTGGTCAGGTGAATGTAGCCGTTGACGTTCGTTACTTCCAGGTTACCCGTTACGTTCTCGATCTCGATATTTCCATTGTTCACGGTGCTAACCTTGAGTCCAAATCGTTGTGGAACCTTGATTGTCAGATCAATAGGATGCTTTATGGAATTGGCGTGGACATTAACGGTGTTGTTCCGCTCCTCAGCGCTGACATCAAGCGGCATTCCGGTAGCAATACGCTTCATGCCGTTTGCTGCTTTATCAGGCCGATCATCATCGTCGTCGCGTCGGCTGCGTTTTGGCGCAGCTACAATGTCGATCACTACGTCTTTGCCCGAGTAGCCAATTACTTTGATCGAGCCGTTGATTAACCCAACGTGCAACGAACCGGGTTTGGCGGGATCACTCAGGGGAACGACCAATTGCTCTTTCACCTCATTCTGCGCGAGAACTGATGACGTGGCAAGCCGGGCTATGCATAAGAGTCCAATGATCAGTTTAATGGTTTTCATCAGGATTGTTTTTTAATGTAAATGTTGCCGTTAAATGTTTCAAACTTGAACGTTTTGCCACCGCTGCCGATACGTATAGCCGTGTTTTTGTTGAGCTTATAAACTGTTCCATCGCCGGTCTTCTGGGTTGTTTTTATCACCTGAACGGGCAGCACTTCGGTGTTCGGGTAGTCGGTGAAGAACTTGCCCTGGAAGGTTTTGAACTGTAAATCAGCAGAGAGATTGGCCGGATAACTTACGTTGATGTTCCCATTGAGTGTGTAGTACGACGAGTTTTCGGGCGGATTCGCTACGTAATTGACGTCGAGGTTTCCGTTGATGGTGTGAGCGTCGGTCGTGCCTTTCACGTTCGTCAGCGTGATGGCACCATTCACGTTACGTGCTTTCAGCGCCCCTTCAACATCCTTGACCGATACGTTCCCCCGGTTGACTGTGGAGACTGTCAGATTCATCCGGTTCGGGACTTTCACAGTAAAATTGAGCGTGAAATCATAATCAACATCGCGGTCGTTGCCCCCGTTATTATTGTGTCGGTTGCGTCGGGGACGTGAATCGAAGGGTTCGGCAATGTAGGCCACAAGGCTGTCGCCCTGCTGCTCGAACTGAAGCTGGAATTCCTTTTTGCCAGTTTCCAGATCCTGACTGGTTTTAGCCGTAATGGATTTATCGACCTCCACAACAACCTTATCGCCCGAATACCCTTCGACCTTGATAAAACCGTTGACGTTATAGATCGCCAGCGCGCTACTGGCCGACTTCGATACCGTAAATTCTTTGCTGACGTGCTCTTTAAATTCCTGAGCGGTGGCTGGCGACTGGGCACAAGAAAGCACCAGTCCCGCCAGTACGGGGATTAGTAATAGTTTCATATACATATAAAGTGAAAGAGTGAAAGAACGAAAGAATGAATGAGCGAAAGACAGTTGGCGAGCTTGGCGCTCTTTCGCTCATTCTTTCGCTCTTTAATCAGGACAAATCCCGGATACTTTGCTCGATTTTACCTTTGACCAAGTGGTTTAAATTGTCGTCGTGGAGCAATTGCCGAAGCGGTTTGATGGATCGTTTCTCCTGCAACTTCACCATAATATCGGCTAGCGCTGACTGCACCAATGGCGATTCCTGGCGGGCGATGGACTGAACCAGACCTTCCCGTACGCTTGGATTATCGGCCAGCTTCGCGAGGGCTTCCAGCGTAACCAGGCGCACATTTACGTTTGAGTCGTTGTCGAGTGTTGTTAATAGCGCATCAACCACCTTCTCGTCTACCTGATTGATTTCTTCGGTGTAACTCACAGCCCGAAGCCGTTCCGAAGCCGACGGATTTTCCAGTCCCGAGAGCAGCACCATCTGGCGCATTTCCTGCACCTGCGTCGACAACGTATCAATCTGTTGTTGCTGAACCGCTACGGTCGTTTTGCCCGGATGACTGAACCAGTATCCAGCCGCAACACCAATACTTAATAGCACAAAACTGTACCCCAGGCGATACGCGTAGTTAGGTGCCCAAAGCTGGCGGAGTTTCGTCAATAGATTGTTAAATACGCTCTCCTGTTTTGTGTTAACGGTCTCCTTATACGTATCGAGCATCGCCTGAAACCGAACCCGCGCCATCGGGCTGGGTTCTGGTGTAGGAACGTTGCCCATCAATTGCCAAAGTTGCCGGGTTGCCCTGGCTTCGGCCTGGCAGGCCGGGCACTGCGCCAGATGCGTTTCCAGCGTAACCCGTTCCGCATCCGGTAACTGGTTGCTGAGCCAGTCGGTTAGCTGGTCTTTTATCTGGTCACAGTTTATAGGCAGTTTTTCCATTTTCTAGTGTCAGGTAAATTTTCCTCAACTCATTCATCGCCCGATGCACCCGCACTTTAATCGCCCCCTCCGTCGTGTTCAGCACCCGCGCAATTTCCTCGTATTTCAATTCCTGGAACCGGCTCAGTACCAACACTTCACGATTCTCCTCACTTAATTTTCCCATTGCCCCATAAAGGGCATCCAGTTCCTGTTCTTTCTGGATTCGCTCATCGGCGGCTGGTCCACCTCCAATCTTCTCTGCTATGTCGGCCAGGTCATACTGATGGGCCGAACGCTTGTTTTGTTTGCTATGATCGACCAGTACGTTCCGGGCCAGATGATACATCCAGCTCCTGAACTCACCGTCGCCCGTGAACGTATGCCGATATTTTAGCATCCGGTAAAACACCGTCTGGACCATATCTTCGCTGGCCTCACGCTGGTTGGTCATGTGAAAAAGGAAGCCGAACAGGGGACGATTGTGCCGCTCGAAGAGTAAGCTCATCGCGTCCATATTGCCTGCCTTTACCTGCAGCATAATAGCGTTGTCTGTCAGAGAGGTCAACCGCGTTGGTATCGGGTTATTGGTGGAATTTGGACTGGAAACCGAGCGAATTGGGGAAGGTTACAGAAAAAGAAGAAATTTTTTATTTGTGTAGAGACGCAATCCCTTGTGTCTCCTATGCGTCAGCCAAACCATCCGGTCAGTGAGACGCAAGGGATTGCGTCTCTACGTGTGCTAATCTGATTTCAGCGAACTGGATGGGTTGATCTGGAGCGTTTGCCAGAGCTTCAGCAGAATTGTGAGGAAGGCTATCGCCAGAACGCTACCGGCTGAAATAATCAGGATGCCTGTGGAAACGCCATTGTTTATTTTGAAAATGCTGTTCAGCAACACCAACGCCATAAAATATCCGCCGGCACAGCCTAAAACGACCGCAACGATCAGAATCCAGACGTAGTTTTTATGTAGTACCCAGCCAATCTGGGCGCCTGTAGCGCCCAGCACCCGCCGGATGGCTACTTCCTGCATACGTTTCAACACGTTGAGAGACACTAACGAAAACAGCCCCGAAATGGCTAGTAGTACGGTCACCAGCGCAAAAACACCCATTGTCTGCGCCACATTGTTGGATACGGATTCGGCTTCGGCAAGGGCATTGTCCTGATAGAAACCGTCGAAAGGTTTGTAGGGAAAAAGGCGCTTCCAGGTTCGTTCGAGATCGGCAAAAACCTGCTGTTGATGTTCCGCTTTTACACGGGCAATGAAATACGAAAACTGACTGGCCGATACAGGACGTATCACCGCAGCCGCAATTGGACGGAACGGCGTATTGGTCATGAAGTCGCGTACAACCCCGCTGATCTGATACGTAGTTGAATCCAGTTGAATGGATCGGCCTACCAGGGACTTCCCCTCGCCGAACGCCCGAACAAAGGTCTCGTTCACCAGTACGTTGGGCGCTGGTCTATCATCCTGCGTAGCCAGCAAGGGTTGTCCGTCGCGTAACTGTATCTGGAGCATCCGCGTAAAGTCGTCGCCCACATTGTAGATCATCGCTTCGTGCGGCTGGCTATTCAGACGAAAATTAATGGTGCTGTAACTAAAACCGGGAATATGCTGGGTACCACTGACGGCCTCTACATGCGGAATGGTCTGGGCTGCGGTTTTGAAGACGCGCCAGCTCGATTCGTCATACACATAAGCGCCAATAAGGTTGTGACGGTCGTAGCCTACATCGGCGGTGTGGTTATACTCGGCATTGCGTTCAAAACTCAGTCCCACAACCACGGCTATCAGCGAAATGGCAACCTGAATGCCCATCATAACGCGGGAGAAAAGACCTGATCCACCGAAACGTAGTGTTCCCCGAAAAATATGCGCCGGTCGAAAGGCGCTCACATAAAAGGCGGGGTAAGAGCCGGCTAACAATGTATTGAACAAAAACATACCCATCAGGTAGGCGGCTAAAACCGGGTCGAGATAATCAATCTGGATGGCCATGTAGGGCCACATGTGATTATACCAACTCGAAATCGGAAAGGACAGGATCATGCCCAGCAAAATGGCAAGTGCACAAATGACGCCTGCTTCCGCGAGCAATTGAATAATAAGCTGCCCCTGTGAACTTCCCATTACTTTGCGAACGCCCATCTCGCGTAGCCGACGGTTACAAACCGCAATGGTCATGTTTGCAAAGTTGAGTGAAGCGGTCAACAGGATCAGAATAGCCATCACCAGCATGCCCCAGACTGCCGATGCCGGGAGCGAAGGATATAATCTGTTCGCCCGTAAGTTTCGGGCGTTGAGGGCCATCGTTCGAAGGGGTTCTATCACAAACCGCTTGATTTTCCAGTCAGGATCGGCTGATTGCTGCCGAGTTATAAAAGGGGCTAATGAGGCTTCGATGGACGAAACAGCAACGGGCTGTTTCAGAAGCAGAAACACCGCATCGACACGGTATTTCCAATCGGTATGATCAACGGGCTTGTCCCCCTCAAGTTGATTGGTCAACTGCGTCAGGAAATCAAACCGTATACTCGAATGCTTGAAATCTCCATCCACAACGCCACCTACGATCAGCGTCTTCCGGGTAGATTGATCCGCATAAATGGTCAGGGATTGGCCAATTGGATTCTGGTTACCAAAATATTTTGTAGCGGTTTCCTGAGAGATGAGAATCCTGGAGGGGTCGGTGAAATCGGCAGATCCACTTACTACCGGAAAGTCGAATACCTGGAGAAACGTAAGATCGGCAAAGTGGATCGTTTCATTGAATATATTGTCTCCCTGCTTGACAACCGCTCGTCTTGAATCAAGCCGGACAGCCGCTTCAACGTTAGCAAGTTGCTGCGGTGCGTCGATCGCTATACGGGAGGGAGTAATACCGTACAAGGCATCGTTATCGGCCTTCACGCTTTCTACCCGCACAATACGGTCGGCATTTTTGTGCCAGTCATCGTATGAATTAGCGTATCGGTAGTTCTGAAAAGCCAGTATGCCAAAGCCGAGCCCCAGCCCTAACCCGACAACATTAACGATCACATAGCGCAGATTACGTTTAAGATTACGTAAGGCTATCTTGAGGTAGTTATCCAGCATGGTATTTTCGTAGAGACCGTACCGACGGTGATGCGATACGTTAACCGGTCTTTACAAAAATACAGTATATTATTGATTGCCCGTCTTGATGCCAAAGCTGCGCTCTGTTTCTTTAATGATCGCCTGTTTTTCGCGCTCAGATTTACCGACTACGTTGGCCGTACGTTCAATAATCAGCTCTTCGCCGTCCTTCTGGAACGTGTATTGCATCCAGAGCCGTCCGTTTTCTTTATCTTCCCGGACTAATACCGACGATGGAGCGACTTCGCTTGGGGAGAAGGACGAAGATGCATTGGCTTCCAGGCGATTATCTCTGCTTTCGTCCGCATGCGACACGTAGGTGGCCTGTCCCTCCTCTCTCCGCTTACGCTGTAAAGAGGCTTCACGTTTCCGACCCACAATCGCAACGCCACCTTCCTGTTCCGATGAGGCCCGGTCTAATGAATCAAGAATGCGGGATTTTAATTCGTTTACGGACTCTTTGTCCATGCCTGCTATATCGAATGAGCGGCTGTAGTAAATGGAACGGCCGGGCTGCTCAATGTCAACACGAATACGGAGTTGCCGCTCATCGGTAGTAACTTCCCTGCTGGACGAACGCTGTGCTACGGCACCGAATCCTACGGTAACCAGTAATAAGGTAAATAGCGTTTTCATAGATCAGCAAAGGGTTTCGTGATGGTCGATTAGATTAGCACATTCTTCCCATCTATCTTCGTGCCAGACGTATAAGCTTCTGTTTTTCAGTATATTATTCAATGTAACTTGATAAAACTGTCCGATAATGGACAGTTTTCGTACGACAGCGGACAACGGGGTGGGGTGGGGCAGGGAGCAAGGAGCAGGAAGCATGCTTTTTCACTTCACGCACCACGCTCCTTACTACTCACTACGTAGTGATTTGACCGGGTTCATCAACGCAGCTTTGATACTCTGGAAACTGATCGTAAGTAGCGCGATGCCGATGGCTAGCAAACCCGCCAGTGCAAATACCCACCAGCTGATGTCAATCTTGTAGGCGAAATTCTGCAGCCACCGATTCATGACGTACCAGGCAATGGGTGAGGCTGTAACAACGGCGATCATGATCAACTTGAGAAAGTCTGTGGAGAGTAGCGCTACGATGCTGGCGACCGATGCCCCCAGCACTTTTCGCACGCCAATTTCTTTAGTTCGTTGCTCAGCGGTGAAGGCCGCTAAACCAAATAGGCCCAGGCAGGCAATGAAAATTGCCAGACACGCGAAAATCGTAGACAGTGTACCGACGACCGTTTCGCTTTTGTAGAGTTTCTGGTAGTCGGCATCCACGAATGAATACGAAAAGGGAAGCCTGGAATTCAGTTTCCGGCACAGGGCTTCGATGCTGGCCAATGCCTGTTTGGTCTGGCCGGGTTGCGTCCGCACCAGAATATTGTTGGGCCACCAGGCCTCGCCCAGGCGAATGATAAGGGGTCTGATCGCTACATGCAGCGACTGAAAATGGAAATCCTCCATAACCCCCACAATCTTTCCGGGTTGATTCCCAAACGTAAGGGGCTGCCCAACCGGATCTTTGTAACCGATACGTTTGGCCGCTGCCTGATTAATCAGATAATTACTTGAATCCGTGCCAAAAGCCGGTGAGAAATCGCGGCCCTGAAGGAGCTTAACTTTAAACGTTTTGGCAAAATCGTATCCCACCACGGTATTGTTGAATTGAATGGCGAGCGTAGGGTCTTTGCCTTCCCAGTGTACACCGTCGGTTGTATTTCCGTTTTCTAACGGACTCGTCATCATATGCGTTACCGACTGAATACCTGGTAGTTGTAATAATTCCTGTTTGAAGGTTGGGTACTTGCCGGCTACTTCCCCTACACCGGGTATACTGATCAGGTTCTCGCGGTCGTAACCGAGATTTTTCGTTTGAATGTACTGAAGCTGCCGATAAACGACCACCGTTCCAACAATCATCAACATCGATAGTACGAACTGAAAGACAACCAGACCACGCCGAAATAACTGCGCTCCTGCGCTAAATCGCAAAGTGCCTTTCAGTATTCGGACCGGATTGAGCGACGATAGGAAAAGAGCCGGATAACTACCGGCCAGGCCACCCGTCACCAGTAACAAGCCTGTCAATAACAGCCAGAAAAAAGGCTGGTTGAATGGGAGAGTCAGTTGCTTGTCGGTCAGTTGGTTAAACACCGGGAGTAAAAGGCTAACCAGCGCGACTGCCAGCTCCAGCGCAATAATCGTCAAGAGTAGTGCTTCACCCATAAATTGCCCAATCAGCGACGACCGTTCGGCGCCAACCACTTTCCGAACGCCCACCTCTCGCGCCCGTTTGGCCGAGCGGGCCGTAGCCAGGTTCATAAAATTGATCCCCGCAATAAGCAGCAGAAAAACGGCGACAATGATAAAGAGCCGCACATATTCGATACGGCCCCCGTCGCGTTGCCCATTTTTGAAGTTGGAATACAGGTACGCTTCTGTCTCGGGTTGCAGAAATAACTCAATGTTGAACGTAGCGCTGATGTCCTTATTCCGGCCTTTCAGAAACGTTTTGAGCTTGGCATTGACCTTGGCGGGGTCCGCGTCGGGGCGGAGTTCGAGACGCGTATCAGGGCCGCCGTTTTCCCACACAGTAAGCCAGGGATTATGTTTTAAGTAGTTATCCCAGTTAAGTAGAAACTCATATTTGTCGAGTGAATTGTGGGGTAAATTCTCGAACACTGCTGTCACCTGGTAGTCTGTAGCGTTATCGAATCGAATGGATTTGCCCAATGCCGACTGTGCATCACCGAAATAGGTTTCGGCCAGTTTTCGTGAGATCGCCAGATTATTTGGCGCGTTGAGCGCTACGTCAGGCGTACCGGCCAAGAGTTGAATACTGTACATCTTGAACCAGTCGGAACCGGCATAGCACCCTGTCTGTCGGGCTATTGTATTGCCAACGGTTAGTATGTGTCCTTCCTTCGATGATAACCCAGCCGCATGAACCACTTCCGGAAACTGTTTCTTGAGTTCATCGGTCAGTATGCCGGGCGTATCTTCATCTGTAACAATCCGTCCGTCGGCAATCTCATTCTCCATCACCCGGTACAGATTGCTTCCGTTTGTGTACTGCGTTCCCACGCTCAGTTCATCCTGAATCCAGAGGAATATGAGCAGGCTGGCAGCCATGCCCAGGGCCAGCCCCGAGATATTGATAGCGGAGAATGCTTTGTTGCGAATCAGATTCCGCCAGGCGATTTTGACATAATTACGTAGCATATCAGGATGTAGATAAAAAGGCGTTGAATAGTCTACTACAGGTTTCCGTTTGGCCAGTGGCCGCAATAATTTCAACACACTCCGAATGTATCGCCAGCGGGCTTTTCGCTCACCCACCCTTGCCACCCAATAGGCGTAGAGTTCGAACAGGTCGCCCTGCACTTCCTCTTTTGTATCTGGATGGCCGAACGTCTCTAAAAGCCAGTTGGCCCAGCGGGGCGGCTTCATACCGATGAATGATAAATAGTGAATGAGAGAGCGTAGATGAAGAATGATGAAATAATTTATCATTCATAACCGCGCGGGCAGACCCGTCATCATTTCCCTTCACCCGCCCAGCAGTTGCAGGGTTTACGGAGGTAATGCATCCCATAGTTGTTCACGAACTTGCTTGACCTCCCGCAAGGCTTTCCGGCCGGCCGCCGTTACCATGAAAAAGCGTTTTCGACGGCCACCGCGCTCGGCTGTAGCCCCGCCCATTGTTGACGAGAGGAACCCTTTCTCCTCCAACCGTTACAGCGTCGTATGAACGGTACTGAAACCAACTGACCGCCCGGTTTTCTGCTCGATCTCCTGTGTGATCGTGACGCCGTAGGCGGATTCGTCCAGAACCGCCACGGTCAACAGGACGACTTCTTCAAACTCTCCCAAAAAGGCTCTTTTCATGCCCAGCTATATTATACGATAATGTCGATCAAATGCTGTGCCAAATCAGGAGAAAGCTCACTATGGCATTGGAATGGCGTTTTTTAGAGATTGTGCCGACCGGAATTGTCCGTTTGTGAACAGCAGACGTACCGAAACGGACAAGGCAACCCCTGTAGGGTTGCCTTGTCAAAAATGAGTACTATGAACTTGTTATTCGGAACGTAGTGATTTGACCGGATTCATCAGGGCGGCTTTGATGCTCTGGAAACTGACCGTTAATAAGGCAACGCCTACCGCCAGCACACCCGCCAGGGCAAACATCCACCAGGCAATATCAATCTTGTAGGCAAAATCAGCCAGCCATTTGTTCATGACGTACCAAGCGACGGGCGACGCAATGACCAGCGCGACCAGCACCAGCCGGACGAAATCAATGGAGAACAAACCAAAAATATTGGCCGTCGACGCCCCCAGCGCCTTGCGAATACCGACTTCCTTGGTTCGTGATTCGGCCATGAACGCCACAACACCATAGAGTCCCAGGCAACCGATGAAAATAGCAATACCCGCCAGCAGTCGGAATAACGAATACATCCGTTCTTCGCTTTTGTAGAAATTGGCAAGGGTTTCGTCCAGAAACGTGTACTTAAACACAAAGTCGGGGAAGGTGGCATTCCAGGCGGTTTCTATGTCTTTCAGTAAGTGACTAATGGCTTCGGGACTGCTCTGCTGGGATGAGAGTTTGATGCCCAGACTGCGGTATTGATCGCGATAAGATGTTAATACGCTTGGTTCGATCTGCTGATGGAGCGAAAACGCGTTGAAATCTTTCACGACGCCAACAATAGGCTTCTTTACCTCTTCGCCATTCACGGACATAAACTTGCCAATGACCTGTTGCGGAGTCTGGAAGCCCAGGCGTTTCATAAACGCTTCGTTGATAACAAATTCCCGTATGGTATCGGCGGCTTGATACATCCGGCCCGCAATCAGTTTCAGGCCGTACGTATGAATATAGGCGCTATCGGCCGGACGCATCAGTACACCATAGTCGGGCTCTTTATCCGAATTTTCGAAGCGAAAACCTGTGCTCCAGTTGCTGGTCGATGACGGGGTTGTCATCGCAAAACTCATCGACTGAATACCGGGCAACCCGCTGAGTTTCGCTTTCAAACTTTCTAGCTGGCCGGGCTTTTTCTCAGGAATGTATATATTCAATACGGCTTCCCGGCTGTAGCCTAAATCAGCCGAGCGGAAGTAATTCATCTGATTATAGGCAATGATCGTACCGATAATGAGCATTTGCGAAATGGCAAATTGCCCCACAATCAGCCCCCGACGTAGCGTCAGTTGATTGACTACACCTTTGCCCCCCGTTTTCATCTTGCCTTTCAGCGCCAGGATGGGTTGGTAGCCCGATAGAACCAAGGCTGGATAAAAACCGGCTAATAGGGTTGTCGCTACGCTTAAAGCAAGTAGAAACCCCAGTACCGTTGGGTCGAACAGGGTTGCGGCTCCGGGTTTAATGTTGAGCAAATCACCAACATAGGGAAGCGCTACCTGTGCAACGATCAGACTTAAAACCACCGCCAGGCCTGTCAGTACGCCGGTTTCACCCAGGAATTGACGGACCAGTTGCCCTCTTGAACTGCCTAGTACTTTGCGAACGCCCACCTCTCTGGCGCGCCGAATGGCCTGCGCTGTCGCCAGATTGATGAAGTTGACACAGGCCGTAACCAGAATAAATAGCCCAATCAGGCCCATGGCCCAGATCATTTCCTTACTGACAGTTCGCTTGGCATAATTGTCGGTGCGGGTGTCGAAATGAATGTTGGTTAGCGGCTGTAACTCATACATGAGATCTTTGGCATCCTCCGGTTTCTGGTATTTATTGACGAAAGCCACCAATTGCTGGTTCATCTGTGCGGCTGCCATCGCCTGATCCTGTGCCGGTGGGAGCATTAGATAAATTTGCGCTCCGCCATAAGTCGATTGCCAGTCGTCCCAATTGGTAGAGGCTCCGAATTGCTTCAATGACGCAAACGAGAGCAGCACTTCAAATGGCATGCTGGTTGTCGCGGGTAGATTCTGCACGAGCCCCGTCACCACAAAGTCCATCTTGTTCTCGACACGTAACGTTTTTCCGATCGGGTTGCCGGTGCCGAAATATTTCTGGGCCATGCGCTCACTCAGCACTACTGTATTGGGATTCGTAATCGAGGTTTGAGGACTCCCTTTTTGCCAGCTATAATCGAACAGTCGAAAGTATTCGGGTTCGACAAAGGCCACTACGCCATCAGCCTCCTGAAATTTTTTCGTTGATCGACTGGTCTTTTCATTCACGGTAACGACTACGTTCGCGAGCCGGTTAACCATCGTGACCTGGTGTTT
Organism: Spirosoma endophyticum; assembly: GCF_900112365.1. Classification (GTDB taxonomy): domain Bacteria; phylum Bacteroidota; class Bacteroidia; order Cytophagales; family Spirosomataceae; genus Spirosoma; species Spirosoma endophyticum. The sequence goes on from NZ_FOLQ01000007.1 coordinate 166,044, forward strand.
CAGGTTTGGATAATCGTTGCGAAGGGCGGCCAGCGCCGGTAAGGGAATACCTGCGTTCCGGCGGTCGACGTTCGATTTTTTGTTGAACGACACTATCCGGTACGTGCGATCGGCGTTAGCATTGTGCTGATCGAAACTCAGTTCATAGCGAATGGCCAGGAACAGAAGCAGACAGCAGGCCAGGCTCAGGGTTAACCCCAGCACGTTGATAATTGAGTAACTCCAGTTGCGCTTCAGGGCGCGGAGGGCGGTGGTGAAATAGCTTTTGAGCATAGTTTTGGAGGAAGAGCGTGGGGGTAGGAGCATGGCGCAAGGAACTTAGCGGTGAACTCTTGGCACCGTGCTCCACGCTATTCGGAACGTAGTGATTTAACTGGATTTGCCAACGCGGCTTTGATGCTTTGGATACTGACGGTCAGCAAGGCAATGCTCACCGCCAGCACACCCGCCAGGGCAAACATCCACCAGGCAATGTCAATCTTGTAGGGGAAATCGGATAACCATTTGTTCATAACGTACCACGCGATGGGGGAGGCCAGAAGTAGAGCGATCAGGACCAGTTTGACAAAGTCAGCCGAGAACAAGCCGACAATGTGGGTGGTTGTGGCACCCAACACTTTCCGAATACCGACCTCTTTGGTTCGCGACTCGGCCATGAACGCCACGACACCATAGAGTCCCAGGCAACCGATGAAAATGGCGATCCCAGCCAATAACCGGAACAGCGCGTACATGCGTTCTTCACTTCGGTAGAAGTTGGCCAGCGTCTGATCTAAAAATTCATACTTGAACACAAAGTCAGGAAAGGTAGCATTCCAGGTCGTTTCTACTTCGCCGATGAGTCGGCTGATGGATGCGGTGCCACCCTGCTGAGTCGATAGCTTGATGCCGAGTACGTGGTAAGCATCCCGGCGGGTGGTCAGTATGCTGGGATTTGTTTGCTGGTGCAGCGAGAACGTATTGAAATCTTTTACCACCCCTACAATTTGCTTTTTGACGTTACCGCCACCACCCAGGGTCAGGTATTTCCCAATAATCTGCTTCGGCTGCCGGATGCCTAATTTTTTCACTAAGGATTCATTCACAACTACCTCCCGCGTGGTATCGGCGGATTGGTACATGCGTCCGGCAATCAGCTTCAGGCCATACGTATTGACATAGGACGTATCGGCGAAGCGGAAAACGACACCGAAATCAGCCTCTTTGGCGTCATTATTATAGGTGAAGCTCGTCCACCAGTTTCCGTCCGACGAGGGTATCGAAAGCCCGTAACTCATCGACCGGATGTTAGACAGGCCCGTTAGTTTGGCCTTTAGGGCTTCCAACTGTCCTGGTTTACGTTCGGGGATTTGCACCGTTAGTATGGCATCTTTGTCATAACCCAAATCCGCCGACCGGAAATACTTCATCTGACTGTAGGCAATGATCGTACCGATGATAAGCATCTGCGAGATAGCGAACTGAAACACAATGAGGCTTCGGCGCAGTGTTAACTGGCTGTTGCCGGCCATTCGCATTCTTCCCCGCAGTGCCAGCACCGGCTGATAGCCCGACAACACCAGCGCCGGATAACTACCCGCCAGTACCGTTGTCAGCACGGCCAGGAACACGACGAATGTAATAACGCCCGGATCGAATAGCACCAGCGTGGCTGCTTTAATGTCCAGCAATTCCGATACGTAGGGCAAAGACAGGTAGGCTACAAAAAACGCCAGCCCTACGGCCAAACCCGTCAGTAAACCCGTTTCGCCCAGAAACTGACGGACCAACTGCGTTCGGGAGCTGCCCAGCACTTTACGAACGCCCACTTCTTTCGCCCGATGAATCGCCTGGGCCGTTGCCAGGTTGATGAAGTTAACGCAGGCCGTTATTAGAATGAACATACCAATCAGGGCCATCGACCAGATCATTTGCTTGCTGACCGTGCGGTTAGCCGAATTGCCCGTGCGCGCGTCGAAATGAATGTTGGTGAGCGGTTGTAATTCATATTGCAAGTGCTTAGCATCCTCCGGGCGCATGTATTTATGGACAAACGGCACTAACGCTTTTTCCATCTGAGCGGACTCAATGGTTGGGGGCAGCGTCAGGTAGATTTGAGCCCCACTATAGACAGCTTTCCATTCGTCCCAGCCGCCGTTGGCTCCGAATTGTTTGAGCGATGCAAAAGATAGCAAAACCTCAAACGGGAGGTTGGTCGTAGCCGGTGGATTCTGCACCACGCCCGTTACGACGAAATCCATTTTATTCTCAACCCGAATGGATTTGCCAACCGGGTCAGCGTTGCCAAAATATTTGTGGGCCATCCGCTCTGATAGCACCACCGTATTGGGGTTTTTAACCGCCGTTTGCGGATTGCCTTCTTTCCACTGATAATTGAACAACCGAAAATAGTCAGGTTCCACGAAGGCCAAAACACCCCCGTCTTCCAGAAACTTACTGGATTGGTTATCGCCCGCTTTCACTAATCCGCCAAACAATTCGTACACCATTGTTGCCTGGTGTTTCAATTCGGGGAAGTCGGTGCGAAGGGCTGCTAAAGCGGGGAGTGTGACTCCTGTATTGCGGTCGTCGCCATCTGAATCACGATAATAAGTGATCATCCGGTACGTATGATCGGCGTTGGCGTGGTGGCGGTCGTAACTGAGTTCGTAGCGAATGGCCATAAACAGCATTAGGCAACACGCCAGCCCAAACGTTAGTCCAACGACGTTAATGACGGTGTAATTCCAGTTGCGCTTCAGGGCGCGCAGGGCAGTTGAAAAATAGCTTTTTAGCATGGGTTTTGAAGGAAAGACGTGGAGCGTGGGGCTTGGAGCAAGGGGTCTATTTCATACTCCATGCACCTTGCCTCAAGCTCCACGCTATTTTGCAGGTACGCCGATTTCCTTTTCAATAATCTCGATGATACGTTGCCGCTCCTGCTGCGTTTTTCCCTTGGCATCAACCGTACGTTCGTAGGTGAAATCGTCGCCATCTTTGGTTAACCGATAGCGTAGATATAACTGCCCGGTTTCGGAATCGTATTTGACTTCCTTGGTGAAGGGTTTCTTACCACCGACGGCCTCTGTCAGGGTATTGTCATTATCAATCCGTACCATCGAAGGGCTACCACCATTCACCGATATATCTGGATGAACAGGAGGCACAGGGGGGATTGGCGGTACAGAGCGAATTGAGGGTACAGAAGAAATGGGTGGAACAGGTGGTACGGGAGGCTCCGGCATACTGATATTCAGGGAATCCAGAATGCGTTCACGCAGCGCATTTCGTTCCTCCAGATTCAAACTGGCGACGTCGAACGTGCGGTCATAATCAATTGGTTTGCCATCGACGGTACCGTTGACGCGAATCGACAGGGTTTTGCCATCGTCATTGATGTTGCGGTTGATGGACGAGTGTTTCTGGGCGATTGCCGCTGAACCGGCCAGCACGAAGAGGGTAAGGGCGAGCGTTTTCATTCGATTTGTCGTTTATTCGGTTTTGAGTGATTTGACGGCGAACGTAATTTTGATGTAGTTACGTAGCCTGTTGTGTAGTACCCCTGACGAGCCGGAGCAAAGACACCTATAGAGACTGTACGTTGCATGCTAGTCGAGAAGTCAATAGGAAAAGCGCCCTATAAAAGCTTATCAATCAGGGTCTATGACTGTACGTATGATATCCTCTGCCCAAAGATCCATGCCATAACCGTGAACCGTCCATACTCCTTGCACCACGCTATTCAGACCGTAGTGATTTGATAGGATTCATCAGGGCGGCTTTGATACTCTGGAAACTGATCGTGAACAGAGCGATGCCCACGGCCAGCAACCCGGCCAGCGCAAATACCCACCATTCGATGTCAATCCGATACGCAAAATCGGACAACCAGCGGTTCATGGCCAACCACGCGATAGGTACGGCCAGGACGATGGCGATCAGCACTAGTTTCAGAAAATCTTTGGATAAAAGCGCAATGATGCTGACGACCGACGCACCGAGGACTTTCCGCACCCCAATTTCTTTGGTCCGTTGCTCAGCCGTGAACGCGGCCAGACCAAATAAGCCCAGGCTGGCAATGACGACGGAGATCACGGCAAAAACCGTAAACAACTGACTCGTTTTCTGCTCGCTCTCATACAGGAACGCAAAACGCTCGTCCAGAAACGAATACGTGAATGGCGCTGGCGGATTGAACGCTTCCCACTGCTTTCTGAATGACGCGACAATATCCGCAGCGTCTGTTCCTTTAACTTTTACGATAATGGCCCCGGAGTTGCGTCCTAAGATCATCATCAGCGGGGCTATTTTTTGCCGGGTCGATGCGTAATGAAAGTCTTTGACGACGCCGATGATGGTAAATTCACGTTGCCCTGACCGAACGATTGTTTTTCCAATCGGACTGGTTTTTCCCAGGCCCAGGTCACGAACGGCGGCTTCGTTGATAACCGTGGCCGTAGAATCGGTGGAGAAGTCTTTCGAAAAAGTCCGCCCTTCTTTCAAGTCCATGCCCAGCGTTTTCAGGTATTCCTCGTCGACGTGGTAAATATTGGTATGAATTTCAGCACGTTGTTCCTTTCCATTCTCTCGCTTGGCATAGATCTGCGTCCCATCCATGTTACTCATGCCCACCGGAATATTGCCGGAAAGGCTGGCCTGAATCACGCGACTATCTTTCTGAAGCTGTTCTTTGAAAACCTGTTCATTCTGGCCCAGCATGTACGAATCCTGGATAACCAGCACCTGGTCTTTATCGAACCCTATTTTCTTGTTCTGCATAAAATGCAACTGCTGATACGTCACCATCGTGGCCACGATCAACGTTCCGGAAACGGCAAACTGGAACACCACCAATCCACTACGTAGCGAACTACGGCGGCTGGTTTGCACCGCTGATCCACCTTTCAAAACGGTGGTGATCCTGGAAAAGGATAACAGAAACGCTGGGTAAGCACCCGCCAGAATGCCAACGAAACCGCCAAATGCCAGCAGCATGGCTACGTTTGTTACTGACAGCAGCATACTGATCGAAATGTCTTTGCCCGACAGCGTATTGAAATAGGGCAATAGCAACGCAACCACACCGGCAGCCAGGAGCAAAGCGAAAAACGTCAGTAACGTCGACTCGATCAGGAATTGTTTGATCAACTGGGTTCTGACCGAGCCCATTACTTTCCGAATACCAATTTCTTTCGACCGACTTGCGGCACTCGCCGTTGATAAATTGGTGAAATTGACAATCGCCAGCAACAGAATGAAAACCGCCAGAATACTAAATATATACACCGATTTAATATCGCCGTTGGCGGCCAGTTCGTACTTGGTTGCCGAATGCAGATGAATGTCAGTTAGTGGCATCAGGGTAAATCGGAACGTATCGACCGATTTTTGTGCTTCTGCCAGACTAACACCCATGTCGCGCTGTATTTCTGGCACTACGTATCTGGCAACCAATTGGGGGAATTTAGCTTCCAGTTTCTGCGGATCGGCATCTTTGCTCAGGACCAGATACGTGTAAAATCCGACGTTGCTCCAGGTAAGGGATTTGATGCCTAAATCGGTGGTACTCAAAAACGCGTCGAAGTGAAAGTGTGTATTGCTGGGTATTTTGTCGATAACGCCCGTCACCTTGCGCACTTCCTGTCCTTTGCCAAAGAGAAGCGCTTTGCCCATTGCCGGACTATTACCAAAATATTTTTGCGCAAACGCCTTCGTCACGACAATGGAGCCGGGCTCTTTCAACGCCGTTTTTATATTGCCTTCCAGCAAAGGAATCGAGAAAAGTTCGAGGAAATTAGAGTCGGCCATCGCAATGGACTGTTCCTTGAATTGCTTGTCCTGATAGCGCATAAATACCTGGCCCCATTGCAATAGACGAGTGGCCGCCAGCACTTCCGGAAACTCTGCCTTGATGCCGGGTCCAACAGCCGCATCGACATTCGAGAAATCGGTAATACGCTCATTTTCGGTTAAATGTAGTTCGACCCGATACATCTGGTTTGCCTGAGCCGGGTATTTGTCGTAACTCAGTTCATCCGTTACAAAAGCCGCAATCAGGATGCAGCACGCCATCCCAACGGTTAATCCAACGACGTTGATGAATGAGAAAACCTTGTTCTTCATCAGGGTTCGCCAGGCGATTTTAACATAGTTGCGTAGCATAGGGCAGAGGGGTTAGGGCATGGGGCTCGGGGCGTAGGGGATGGTGTTTGTTTTGCCGTGACGACGGACCGCGTGACGACGGACCGCCCTCTGCCCTAAACCCTCTGCCCATTGCTATTCTGAACGTAGTGATTTGACGGGATTCATCAGGGCAGCTTTCACGCTTTGGAAACTTACCGTTAGGAGAGCAATGCCGACCGCCAGCATACCCGACAGCGCAAATACCCACCACTCGATGTCGATCTTGTAGGCAAAATTCTGTAACCATTGCTGCATGCTGTACCAGGCCAGGGGCGAGGCAATAACGATGGCAACCAGCACTAGTTTTAGAAAATCTTTTGAGAGCAGGCTGACGATGCTGACCACGGAAGCGCCCAGCACTTTCCGAACACCGATTTCTTTGGTACGCTGCTCAGCAGTGAACGTTGCCAGACCGAACAGACCGAGGCAGGATATGAGGATGGCCAGCAGACCGAAATAATTGATGAGGGTATTGACCAGTGTTTCGCTTCGGTACAGCTTTTCGTATTCCTCATTCACAAAATGGTACGTAAACGGATAGCCCGGATTGAGTTTTTTGGCGGTTTGCTCAATAACTTGAATTGCTTTGTCGGTTTGGCCCGGGCGTGTTTTTATTAAGAAATAATTTGTCCATTTCGGGTAATAGCTTAGCACCAGCGGGCGGATAGGTGCGTGAAATGAACTAATGTGGAAATCCTGCATAACCCCGATGATGCGTCCTTTTCCACGCTGGAAATCCACTTCCGCGCCGACGGGATTCTTTAGCTTCATCATCCTGACAGTCGATTCATTGACTATGTAGTTCGAGGTATCGGCAGCTTTGAAATCCCGACCATCGACCAAATGAACGCCAAGTGTCCTGGTGAAATCCAGCCCAACTTTCATGGTCGAAACCGTGCCGTCAAGTTTCGGATCTTTCCCTGCCCAGTTCAGACCACCCGTACTGCCAATCTGAATCGGCAATTCGCCCGCTGTTGTTACGGACTGGATCGTATTTGAGCGTTGCAACTCCTGACGAAACGTTTCCAGTTTTGGCCGAAGCTCACCCTCGACAGGTACATGAAGAAGATCCTCGCGGTTGAGGCCGAGTTGTTTGGTGCGTACGTAGTTCATCTGCCGTCCGATAATCAGCATGCCCACAATCAGAAATAGCGATAAAGAGAACTGAAAAACTACCAGTGATTTACGGAAGAAAGCCCCTGCTGGTGCACTGCCCAGAACGCCTTTCAGTACCCGAACGGGTTGCATTGCCGACAGAAACAGAGCTGGATAAGCACCCGCCACCAGGCTTGTCGTGATAACCAGTACCAACAGCCCCAGCCAGACACCTGGTGCGGTGAAGTCAATAAACAGTTGTTTGTCAACCATCTGATTGACAGTCGGTAAGGATATGACAACCAAGCCGACTGCTAATGCCGCCGAGAGTGCATTCAACAAAATAGATTCGCCCATGAATTGCCCGGCCAATGCCAGTCGCCCGGCTCCGACTACTTTCCGGATACCCACCTCTTTCGCGCGTAGCGACGACCGGGCGGTGGCCAGGTTTGTGAAATTGACGCAGGCAATCAACAGAATGAGCAGGGATACCAGGCTGAACGTGTGAACATAGCTGATACGCCCACCTACAGGTTTACCATTGGCATAGTTGCCGTACAGATACGTATCGCCAATGGGTTGCAGAACGGGGAACTCGGCGCTTTCCGGTCGATAGCGTTTCATGAGTCCTTTCATGCTGGCTTCGGCCTGAGTTTGAGTCGTATTAGGCTTCAATTTGATATAGGTCAGAAACGAGTTACTGCCCCACCCTTTCATCCAGTCCTCTTCGGCCACCTTGAAGTTAACCAGCCAGTCAAATTGCACAGATGAGTTCCTGGGCACGTTTTCGATAACAGCACCCACCTGGTAGTATTTATCGTTGTTGAGTTGCAGAGTCCGACCCACAGCGTCTACTGTCCTAAAAAACGTCTGAGCCACTGTACGGGTAATAATAATAGCATTAGGCGATTGAATGGCCGTTCGGGGATTGCCCTGTAAAACGGGATACTGGAAAATGTCGAAGAAATCTTCCGTTGCGTAGATGCCTACCTTTTTTGTGAACCGCTGCCCGGCTTTGAGCAAAAAATCATTGCTCCAGACCGTAAACCTGGTGGCTTTATCAACTTCAGGTACGTCTTTCTTTAACGCTTCGGCCAGCGGACCGGGCATGATCTCGCCCGTATTCGTGCCATCCGTCAGGCGGACAAAATAAATCCGATCCGCATCGGTATAGCCTTTATTAAAATTGAGTTCGTCGGCTACCCAAAGACCAATAACCAGGCTACACGCCAGGCCGAGCGACAAACCGGCGATGTTGATAAGACTCAGCAGACGATTTCGCAACAGACTGCGCCAGGCAATTTTAAGGTAATTTGTGAGCATAGAAATAAAGGAGCATAGTGCTAAAGGAGGGAGGAGAGGAAATAAAGGGAGGAGTAGGGTTCTCTATTTCTTCCTCCCTTTATTTCCCCTCCTCCCATTACTCCGAACGGAGTGATTTTACGGGATTCATCAGGGCGGCTTTCACACTTTGGAAGCTGATCGTGAGTACGGCAATGCCCACGGCGAGCAAACCCGCCAGCACGAACACCCACCATTCCAGATCAATTTTGTAGGCAAAACTCTGTAGCCACTGTCCCATAGCATACCAGGCAATGGGCGAGGCAATGACAATAGCGATGAGCACCAGTTGGACAAAGTCTTTCGAAAGCAGTGTAACGATACTCGCCACCGATGCGCCCAGGACCTTACGAACGCCGATCTCTTTGGTGCGGGCCTCCGCTGCCAGAGCTGCCAGCCCAAACAAACCGAGACAGGCAATCAGGACGGCCAGAATCGTGAAGGTGAGCAGCAACTGTCCCTGCTTTTGTTCTGCCTTGTACTGTCGGGAGAAGTTTTCGTCCAGAAAATGGAACGTAACACTGGCCGCCGGGTCGAACTGTTGGTAAGCCTTTTTGATATAGGCCAGGGCTTCTTCGGTTTGGCCAGGGCGAATACGGACGTAAAGGTTGTCTTTGTCAGACGGCGCGGGCATCTGTAGTACCAGCGGTTCGATTTTATGCTGGAGTGAGTACGTGTGGAAATCCCTGACCACACCAACTACTCTCGCTTCAGCCGTTTCGTCTTTGCCAATGAAATAGTTTACCCGCTTGCCGACGGGCGTTTGCCAGCCCATCTTTTTCACCAGCGCTTCATTGACCAGCACCGCGCCCATCGCATCAGCTGGAGACGACTCCGAGAAGTTACGTCCCTGCAACAGTTTGATTTGTAACGTATTGAGGTAATCCGAATCGACCGAAAACTTTTGAACGACCTGGGTACTGGCGGCCATTACGCCGTTCTGCTCGAAGAACATGCCGTTGGTGCCGATGTTATTGTTCCCGATTGGATTGCTGGCCGCTGAGACGGCCTCGATAAGCGGGCTTTTCCGTAGCTCTTCTTTTAGCGCCTGTATCTGCTTCCGCGGTCCTTCACTCTCCAGGTGGAACGTCAGCACCTGTTCCTTGTTGAAACCCATGTCTTTGTGCAGCATGTACCCCATCTGGCGGTAAATGACCCACGAGCAGGAAATCAACGCCACAGCTGCCACAAACTGGAAGACAACCAGCGCCTTACGGAAGCCAATGACACCAACCTGGCTGTCTGTTTTTCCTTTCAGCGCCACGACTGTCCGAAAGCCCGACAGGAACAATGCCGGATACAATCCACTGCCTGCGCCCAGCAGCAAAGCAAACAGAAGCACGATAGCGCCTGTAATCCAGGGGCCATACAGCGTTAAGGTTAAAGGTTTATCGGCCAGCTCATTGAAGAGTGGTAAGGCCATTTTGGCAAGCACTAAACCAACCAGACTGGCCATAAACGCCATCAGCATCGACTCGGTCAGAAACTGCTCGACGAGCTGAGTCCGCCGGGAGCCAATCGCCTTCCTGACACCCACTTCGCGCAATCGGCTAATCGACCGAACCGTAAACAGATTCACATAGTTGATTCCCGCGATGAGCAAAATCAACCCCGCTACCAGCGCAAAAATGTAAACGGTCTGGCTGTTGCCGTTCGCACCGATTTCGTAATCTAAATGAGAGTGCAGGTGAATCGCCGTCAACGGCTGAAGTTCCATCCGATACGTCAGCTCGCCCATTTCTTTCTTCAGGTATTTAGGATAAAAGCTGGGTAGTTTGGCTTCCAGTGACTTGTAGTCGCTTCCTTTTGTAAGCAATACGTAAGTGTACAGCTCGAAATTCTGCCAGCCGTTGGTGTAATTGGTCGGCATTGACCGCAACGCGCTGAACTGTACATGCGAGTTCAGTGGTACGTCGGCGATAACCCCCGATACCGTGTTGACAAAATTATTACTGAATTCAACCGGTTGCCCGACAGCTTTGGCCGCATCACCAAACAGCTTTTCGGCGAGACTTTTGGTCAGCACAATGCGCTCAGGCTGAGCCAGTGCTGAAGCGGGATCGCCGTACAGGAAGGGAAACGTAAAGACATCAAACACCGATTTGTCGGCGAACATAATGTCGTTAGCTTCGATTTTTTTGTCGCGATACGTGATCACTCCACCGCCTTCGGGATACAGTCGAACGGTCTTTTCTATTTCGGGATATTCATGTTTCAGCGCGTCGGCATACGGAGCCGATGTAGGGGCCAACTGAAGGTTGCCGCCCGCCCATTGCGCATAATGTACGACCCGGAACACCCGATCGGCGTTTGTATGAAATTTGTCGTAATTCAATTCATGCCACACATACAAGACCATCAGCCCAACAGCTGCGATTCCCACACCCATACCGGCAATGGTTAACGTACTGAACATCCGGTTTTTCCAGAGATTCCGAAGAGCGATTTTAAGGTAGTTAGTCAGCATAAGTGAGTTTAGGTTGATTCGGAAGAAACGTATTAGACGTTTATCCAAAAGTTGTACCACAAAATTAAATTGTTGATTATCAATATGTTGCCATATGGAAAAAAGCGGCCTGTCCGAAACTGGACATGTTTTTGTTCACTTGCGGACAGCGGTTCTGGGCGTGGTGTAGGGAACATGGGGCTTGTTGCAACGCCATGATCCCTGCACCACGCCCTTTATCAATCCACCGGGCGTGGGGTCTGTCTTCGCCAATGATCAATGTGCTGTGGGCTTGTTTCAATCTATTCGTCGGCCATGTGTTGCTTCGGATAAGTAAGGCATCTCCTCAGAACAAACTGTCTATATTCCTGCTTTTTTTAGGTATTAGGTATTACGGCTATATCGCTAATGGCTAGTATTTCAATTGTGAACAAGACGAAACCCTGATTTTCAGGCGATACTGACAGCTATCAACATAAACTCACGTTATGAACGTAACCACATTCAATGCGTTTAAAAGTCATAATTATCGATTATTCTTTGCCGGGCAGTCCATTTCGCTGCTGGGTACCTGGATGCAGAAGACGGCCGTAAGCTGGGTCATCTATTCGCAGACGCACTCCAAGTTTATGCTGGGCGTCAGCGTGTTTGCTACGTTGTTTCCCTCTGCTTTATTGACGCCTTTTGGCGGTGTCATCTCCGACCGGTATAATCGGTATCGGGTCTTGTTGCTCACGCAGGTCCTGTCGATGGGGCAGGCCATCCTGCTTACGGTTGTGGTCTTCTTCAAGGACTATGCGGTCTGGGAGATCATCGGGTTGAGTGTCGTGCTGGGCCTGATCAATGCGTTCGATGTGCCCGCCCGCCAGTCGATGATTTACGAAATGGTCGACGATAAAAAAGACCTGCCCAATGCGATAGCCCTGAATTCATCAATGGTCAATTTGTCCAAACTGATTGGCCCCGCGATTGCCGGTATTGCCATCGAGCGATTGGGGGAAGTCGTTTGCTTCGGACTGAATGCGGTGAGCTTTATCGCCGTTATTGGCTCGCTCCTGCTCATGAAACTGCCCAAATACGTAGCAACCGTCCATACAAAGAATATTCTGGGTGAATTGATCGAAGGGTTCGTTTACGTAAAAGAAACGCCCTCCATTCGGTTTGTCATTGGTATGCTGGCGCTGGTCAGCTTACTGGTGCTCCCCTTTACTAACCTGATGGCCGTTTATGCGAAGGATGTTTTTAATGGGACGGCTTCCACCTTTGGTATGCTTAATAGCGCCATCGGACTGGGTGCTTTTATCGGAGCCATCTTCCTCGCTTCCCTGAAACCCAGCGTCAGTTTAAGCAAGGTGCTGGCGATCAACACCTTTGTTTTTGGCACGGGACTGATCTTATTTTCCTACACAAGCTGGTATCCACTGGCGCTGTTCTTTATCGTGATCGGCTCTTTCGGGATGATGTCGCAGATTACGATCAGCAATACGTTGCTGCAAACGCAGGCCGCTCCTGCCATGCGTGGGCGGGTCATCAGTATGTTCGTTATGGTCTATGCCAGCGCGTTGCCGATCGGTGGTCTGATCGTGGGGGCCATATCCGAGCGCGTTGGCGTACAGGCGACCGTACTGGGCGAAGGCATTCTGGCGCTAGGAATTGGGATCATGCACCTCCGCCATTTACAACAAGTTAAAACCCCAAAATCGACTTCATCCTTACCCGACACCTCCACCGCCGAGGTTGTCCTGCAAGCCTGAAGGAAGCGTGGTGCATGGAGCTTGGTTTCTAGCTCCATGCACCGCGCTATTCAGAACGTAGTGATTTCACCGGATTCATCAAGGCGGTTTTTATACTCTGGAAACTGATAGTGAATAAGGCAATGCCAATAGCCAGAATACCCGCCAGCGCGAATATCCACCACGAAATGTCAATTTTATAGGCGAAATCGCTTAGCCACAGGTTCATAACGTACCAGGCGATCGGCGACGCGATGAGGATAGCCATCAGCACCAGTTTGATGAAATCTTTGGACAGCAGGGTAATCAGCCCCGGAATCGAAGCGCCCAGCACTTTCCGGATGCCAATTTCCTTGGCACGCTGCGAAATGGTGTAGGACGATAAACCGAACAATCCCAGGGAGGCAATCAGCACGGCAAGTATCGAGAAGATCGTGGTAATCCGGCCAAAAATCTGGTCGTCTTTGTACTGCCGGTTGAACTGATCATCCATGAAAAAGTACGTGAAGTCGTTGCCGGGGAAAAACTCGCTGTACGTCTGCTTTACTAAATCAACCGTTTGATTCAGGTCACTGGTGGCAATTTTGACGGAATAGAAACCGCCATTCGTGTAGAAAGGCTGGAAGACAAGGGGTTCGATCTGGTGACGTAGCGATTGCTGGTGAAAATCGTTCATAACCCCAACCACTTCCCATTCCCGGCCAAAAAACATAATTTTCTGACCAACCGCCGAGGCCGCATTCTGGAATCCCAGTAACGTAGTTGCGGACGAATTGATCAGGATATTCTTGACTTTTCGACCATCCGGGTCCGAGTCGGTCGGCAGGAAGTTCCGACCCGCCAGCAGCTTGATTTGATACGTATCGAAAAAATCAGGATCAACGCCCATCCGGGTGACTGTTACGCCTTTCTCCTGATTGGACCCAACGCGCTTCACATTGAACGTGCGCGGAAGCCGGTCGCCCAGCAGGTTAATGGAAGCCGAAGCCGCTTTGATGGCCGGATACTGTTTCAGCTCATTTTTAAAACTAGCGATACGTTCAATAGAAGTAGAGTCCCAGCGCGTCAGGGCGGGGCCGGATATGACCAGCACCTGATCCATATTAAAGCCCAGTTTCTCACTCCGCATATAAGCCAGTTGCCGGAAAACGATGAACGTGCCGACAATCAGGATTACCGATGCCATGTACTGAAAAACCACCAGTGATTTCCGTACCCAAACCCCCGAGGCCGACCGCTTGAAACTCCCTTTTAACACGCTAATGGGCCGAAAAGAAGATAACGCAAAAGCGGGGTAGAAACCTGACAGAAACATGCCCAGCACAAACACAGCACCCAGCGCAATGGCCATGAGTCTGCCGCCATAACCCGCGCCGGTCAGCAGTGACAGCGAGAGCGGTTTGCCGATTTGTTCGCTCAAGAACGGCTCCAGGGTTACCGTTAATCCCAACGCCAAAACGAGCGCCAGCAGATTCAATAAAATCGATTCGGACAGAAACTGGCCGATTAGCTGGCTCATGGTTGCTCCGGCCACTTTCCGAACCCCCACTTCTTTGGCCCGTTCCAGCGAGCGGGCAGTCGATAGGTTGATGTAATTAATCCAGGCAATCAGTAAAATAAAAACGGCAATGATCAACATGGTCCAGACCGCCTTCCCATTGTTGACGATGCCGATTTCGTACTCGTAATCGGAGTATAAATGGGCTTTCAGGAGCGGTTGGAGATGGAAATTTTCAACGCTGCCAGAGACTTTGTCACCTTTGAAATAGCGCTGGCTGAAAGCCGGGAATTTACTTTCCAAGGCCAGCGCGTCAGCATTTGGCTTTAGCTTCAGATAATGCCACATATCCGATCCGTCCCAACTGGTTTTCACCCAGGGACCCCAGGTTCTGACCATTGTTTCGTAGGAAATTAACGCGCCAAATTGCAGATGCGACGTAGCAGGAACGTCTTTCATGACGCCCGTGATCCGGAAAGGCTCCGTATCCAGGTCCATGAAAAGCGTTTTGCCAATGAGTCGGGCATAGTCTTTTGGCTGCGCCCCAAAAATGCGTTTGGCATCCTTCTCCGTCAGCACAAGGCTGTTGGGTGCTTTTAAGGCGGTTGCGGGGTCACCCGCCAGCATGGGGAAGGTGAAGAAAGTCAGGAAATGGTCATCGACGAAAAACGTCTGCTCTTCCTGATAGACCGATTTGTCGCGACGGAATTTAACGGTTCCATTGTTGACCAGTGTCGTATAACCTTCGACTTCCTGATAATCGTTCGCCATCGTCTTGCCGATGGTTGGGTACGTAATGGTGCCGTGCTGAATGAGTTTTTCCTGCTGAAACCGGTCGTTCGTGACGCGGTAAATACGGTCGGCATCTTTTTGGAACTGGTCGAAACTCAGCTCAAAACTAACATATTGCAAAATCAGCAGGCAGGCAGTAATGCCAACGACCAACCCCAGCATATTGACCAGTGAAAAGACTTTAGCCTTCCACAAATTCCGAAACGCGATTTTAATGTAGTTACGTAGCATAGGGGTAAGGGGCACGGGGCCTGGGGCATGGAACTTGGCGTTGATGCCTTGCTCCAGGCTCCTCGCTATTTATTCGGAACGGAGTGATTTTACGGGATTCATCAGGGCGGCTTTCACGCTCTGGAAACTCACTGTTAACAAGGCGATACTCACCGACAGGACACCCGCCAGGGCAAACATCCACCACGAAATGTCGATCTTGTAAGCGAAGTCCTGTAACCAGCGGCTCATCGTGTACCAGGCAACCGGAACCGCCAGGACGATCGCGATGGCTATCAGTTTCAGGAAATCTTTCGAGAGGAGGGCTACGATGCTACCCACTGATGCGCCCAGCACTTTGCGAACGCCAATCTCTTTGGTACGTTGTTCGGCCGTGAAAGTCGCTAAACCAAACAGGCCGAGGCAGGCGACGAAGATGGTCAGGCCCGCGAAAATGCCCAGAATACGGCCAATTTTCTGTTCCGCCAGATAGGTTTCGTTAAAGCGCTCATCCAGAAAAGAGTACGTAAAAGGTGCGTCGGCCATCAACTGATTCCAGTTCGTTTTCAGGCTGGCGAGCAATCCGGAAATATCTTTGGTTTTCACCTTCACAATCACGGTGCCTCCGGTATGGCCCAGCACCATCACCAGCGGAGCAATACGTTCGTGCAACGACTTGAAATGGAAATCCTTCACGACGCCAATGACCCGATACGTAGTTTTTTGGCCCTCGTTGTTCGCATTGGTTATCGTATGTCCTACTGCCTTATCGCCCCAGCCAACTATTTTGGCCGCCGTTTCGTTCAGAATCACCCCCGAAGAATCGGTGCCATAGTCTCTGGAGAAGTTTCGCCCATACGCCATCTGCATCCCCAGTGTTGGAATGTAGTTGTAATCGACATCGTAGCGAAGTGTCTTTATCAACTGGGTGGAATTCGTTTCGGGATAGAGCGTGAAGTTGTTGTTGTTACTCGGACCCGCGGGCAGATAACCCGATGTGCTCACATTCACAACCCGAGGGTCCTGCATGATCTGATTACGGAATACGTCCTCCTTTTTGCCAAGCAGCCAGGTTTCAGGCAATACCAGCACCTGATCCTTATTGTACCCTAATTTTTTGTTCTGAATGTAGCTGAGTTGCCGATAGACCACGGTCGCGCCCACCATGAGTGAAATGGAAATAAAGAACTGAAAAACGACCAGGCCGCTACGTAGGCCGATGCTATTTTTGCTCGATGTGAACCTGCCTTTCAAGACGGCAATCGGCTTAAACGACGATAGAAAAAACGCGGGATAGCTGCCCGCCAACACCCCGACCAGCAAGCCCAATAGCAACAAGCTCGGTAGCGTCCAGATAGTAGCCGTAATATTTAGGGTTAAGTCTTTGCCAGACAGATCGTTGAAGAGAGGCAACGTTAGGTAAACCAAGCCAACCGCCAGCATCAGCGCAATCGCCGTCAGTAGAAGTGATTCGATCAGAAATTGACTGGCCAGCGCCGATTTTACCGATCCCATCACTTTCCGAATACCTACTTCTTTGGCTCGTTTGGATGCGCCCGCCGTGGAGAGGTTCATGAAGTTGATGCAGGCAATCAGCAGCATAAACAACGCAATGGCGCCAAAAATGTAGACGTATCGAATATCACTCCCCGCTTCCAGATTCTGCGTCATATCCGAATGCAGGTGAATGTCTGTCAGGAGCTCCAGAAACAGGCCGATGTCGTTGCCTTTTTTGCGAAACTGACCTATACTCATGCCAAACGCCTTCTCCAATTGTGGAGCCATGTACTTATTTACTACGGTAGGTAGTTTGGCTTCCAGTTGGTGGTAATCATAGTCTTTGGGAAGGACTAAATATGTATGAAATTCGGACGTCATCCAGGAGTTCGCTTTGGCAGCCGGGAAACTGGCCATCGACACAAACAGGTCGAAATGGAAGTGCGAATTAGTGGGCACTTTGTCCATAACCCCCGTAATTTGATACGTAGTGTTCCAGTCTTTGATAGCTACCGTTTTTCCAACAGGGTTGTTATTTCCGAAATACTTCCGGGCCATTTCCTGCGTGATAACGGCTGTATTGGGACGAATCAGGGCTGTTTTGACGTCGCCCTGAAGAAGGGGCAGCGTAAACACCTGGAAAAAATTAGAGTCTACGTAGGCGATGGCGTTATCCTTAAACGTCTTATCACCCACTGTGATGAGGGGCGCGCCACCCTGACGTAAACGGGTGGATTCCAGCACCTCAGGATAGTCGGCTTTGAGGGTTTGCGCAACGGGCGGCATCACGTGCGCTTCGTTCATTTTTCCCCCCTGAATCGAGCCCCGGAAAACGACGCGTACAATTTGGTCCGCTTTTTCGTTGAAGCGGTCATAGCTGAGTTCATCGAGCACGAACAGGCTGATGAGCATGCAGGTCGCCAACCCAAGAGCTAGTCCGGTGATGTTGATGGCTGAGAAAGCCCGATTGCGTTTCAGATTCCGCCAGGCAATTTTTATATAGTTCTGTAGCATGAGTAGGCAAAAATAGATAAGCCGGTCCTTAGTCGTCTATACCCAAATGACGTACCACGATTGTAAGTATTTGGTCGTTAAGGAGTTAGAATTCGGTATAAAGAAATACTGTCCGCAAACGGACGATTATTCGTTCAGTTGCGGACAGTGTAGAGACCGCACCGGCGGACCGGCAACCCTTTGCGTCTCCGCGACCGGATGGCGTTTCTGACGCGAAGGAGACGCAAAGGGTTGCCGGTCCGCCGGTGCGGTCTCTACATTATTCAGAACGTAGTGATTTGACCGGATTCATCAGGGCGGCTTTGACACTCTGGAAACTGATCGTCAGCAAGGCAATGGCAATGGCCAGCACACCCGCCAGCGCGAAAATCCACCACTCGATGTCGAGTTTGTACGCAAATCCCTGTAACCACTGGTTCATGGCGTACCAGACCAACGGTGAGGCAATGGCGATTGCCAGCAGGACGAGCTTCAAGAAATCTTTGGAAAGCAAGCCAACGATACCGCCGACCGATGCGCCCAGCACTTTTCGGACGCCAATCTCTTTGGTACGTTGTTCCGCAGTAAACGCCGAAAGTCCAAACAGACCCAGGCAGGAAATGAAAATCGCCAGGAACGCGAAATAATTAGCCAGACTGGCGACTACAGATTCGCTCTTGTAGAGTTTCTGGTATTCGTCGTCCGCGAAGCGATAAGCAAACGGGAATTTCGGATTCAGTTGCTTCCAGACAGACTCTATACTGGCCAGCGCCTGTTTGGTCTGGCCGGGTTGCGTACGAATCATGAACGTCTGCCAACCGGGTTCTGTCGCCAGTCGCATAATCAGCGGGGCTATGGGAATATGCAGCGACTGGAAATGGAAGTTTTCCATAACACCAATGATCTTCCCCGGTTTGCCCCACATCGTAATGGGTTGCCCGACGGGCGGTCCGCCGTTGCGGGTCTTGTAGCCGATACGTTTAGCCGCAGCTTCGTTAATCAGGTAGTTGCTGGTATCGGTGCTAAATTCCGGTGAGAAATCACGACCTGCCAACTTTACTTTCAACGTCTTCAGCAGATCATAGCCAACTGCGGTCTGGGTCATTTCAATATTGACATTCGGATCTTTCCCCGGCCAGGTTATCCCGCCCGTGCTGCTGCCAATGTTGGTGGGCGCTTCCTGCATCGACGACACGGCTAAAATGCCGGGCTGACGTAGCAGTTCATCTTTGAAGGTTTTATAGTTTGCCTGAGCGCCCAGTTCGCCCTCCACCGGAACATAGATCAGATTCTCTCGTTCATACCCAAGATTTGTCGTTTGAACGTAGTTAATCTGACGATACACGATGATCGTGCCGACAATAAGCAGCATGGACAGGACGAACTGGAACACCACCAATCCCTGTCGAAGTAGCCGTGCCCCTGCGCCAAACTGAAGTCGTGATGACGGACCGGCCCCTTTTAGCACGCGAACCGGCTCCAGCGACGACAAAAACAAGGCCGGATAACTGCCGGCAATCAACCCCGTGAGCAACGTCATGCCGAGCAATATGATCCAGAAGGATGCCTGCGTCGTTTGTAAATTAATTTGCTTACCGGTTAGTGAATTGAAGGCCGGAAGCAGGGAGAAAACGAGCAATAACGCAAAAAGTAAAGCCAGGCCTGTGAACAGTAACGCTTCGCCGATAAACTGCCCGGCCAGTAAACTACGTACCGCACCCATAACTTTACGAATACCCACTTCCCGCGCTCGCTTGACCGAACGGGCCGTGGCCAGGTTCATGAAATTAATGCAGGCAATCAGCAGCAGAAACACGGCGACGATACCAAACAGCCGCACGTATTCAATACGTCCACCGTCCTGCTGGCCATTTTTGAAGTTCGAATACAGGTAGCCGTCGGGATAGGGTTGCAGGAAGAGCTGCGCATCGAAACTTTTGCCGATGTCTTTATTATACTTCCGCAAAAACGGTTTGAGCTTGGCGTCCAGGTTGGACACATTCGCATCCGGGCGCAGCATGATACGCGTGTGAGGGCCATTGTTTCCCCACTCTTTCATCCACGGATTCCGGGTTACGCAATCCTGCCAGTTTATCAGAAAATCATATTTGTCCGATGAGTTCTGCGGCATGTTTTCAAAAACGCCCATCACCTGATAGTCATTTTTGTTGTCGATGCGTATGCTTTTGCCCAGCGCGGCCACCGGGTTACCGAAATAGAATTCCGCCACTTTACGGGAGATCGCGATACTGGTAGGTGAGTTCAGCGCCGTTGCGGGCGTACCGGCCAGTAGCGGAATACTGAACATCTTGAACCAGTCGGCGCCCGCCCAGTGCCCGGATTGTTTGTTGATCTTATCGCCAACGGTAAGTGTCATCTGGGCCTCCCAGCCTGTATAGCCAGCTGCGTATATAACTTCAGGAAACTGCTTCTTCAACTCGTCAGCCAGTATTCCCGGTGTATAATTGCCTGCATCAATCTTGCCATCAGAGAACTGCCGCTGCATGACTCTGTACAAATGCGGGCCATTGGCATGGTAGTTATCCACACCTAACTCATCCTGAATCCACAGGAAAATTAACAGACTACAGCCCATACCCAGGGCCAGTCCCAGAATATTAATAGCCGAGAAGGCTTTGTTGCGGACCATATTCCGCCAGGCGATTTTGAAGTAGTTGCGTAGCATAGGAAAAAGAGCATGGGGATAAGGGCGTGGGGCAAGGGGTTTGATACTGGTTTTACCGTGGCGACGGACCGCGTGACAACGGATCGCCCTCTGCCGTTACGACGGACCGCCCAAACCCCCATGCCCTTTGCTATTCAGAACGTAGTGATTTAACGGGATTCATTAAGGCAGCTTTTATGCTCTGGAAACTGACGGTTGTAAACGCAATAACCACCGCCAGAACCCCGACTACCGCGAAAATCCACCAGGGAATGTCGATTTTGTAGGCGAAATTCTGTAACCATTTATTCATGGCCCACCAGCTAATGGGTGAGGCAATCAGGATGGCTATAATCACTAGTGTCAGAAAATCTCGGGAAAGTAACAGTACGATATTGGTGACCGATGCGCCCAGCACTTTCCGAACACCGATTTCTTTGGTACGTTGCTGCGCGGCAAAAGCGGCCAGACCGAACAAACCCAGGCACGAAATCAGGATAGAGATAACCGTGAAGTAGGTTACAATGCGCGAGGTGCGGGCTTCAGCCTCATAATTCTTCTGGAAGTCTTCATTCACGAACGTGTATTGAAACGGCTCATCGGGACGTAGTGCTTTCCATTTCTGTTCCAGAAAACTCAATACGGTTTCCATATTGGCCGTTTTGACATGCGCAATGATGTAATTGTAATTGGGGCGGCTATTCAGCAGAAAACTGTAGGGCTGTATGGTTTGGTGCAGTTTTTCGAAGTGAAAATCCTTCAACACGCCCACAATTTCGTAGGGATGCGTTTCGCCCTGCCAGTCGAAATTCAGCTTTTGTCCGATGGCTTTCGTCAGCGGAATCTGGAACTCTCGTAAGGTGGCTTCATTGACAACAATCCGGTTGCTGGTGTCGCCCGGAAACTGGCGGGAGAACATCCGCCCGGCGAGCAATTTGAAGCCCATGTTTTGCATGAAATCATAATCGACCCAGTTCGTTTTTACCTGTTGGGCTGTCATGACGCCCCGCTCCGGTCGATATAGCAGAAAATCACTGGCGTTGTTGATGCCCGGATAATACTGCGTTCCCGCGGCTCCCAGTATTTGGTTATTTCGTAAAATTTCAGCCCGATAGCTGGTATAAGCCGCGTTCGCTTCTTTGCTGCTCAGCGGAATGGCAATCTGCTGATCCTGCGTGAATCCCAGCGACGTGTTGCGCAAAAAGCGCATCTGCTCCTGAATAACAAACGTAGCCAGCACCAGCCCAATCGAAATCACAAATTGAAACACCACCAGTCCGCGACGTAGCGCCACTGCCGACAGTGTATTGGTGAATTTTCCCTTCAGAACCTGCGCCGGATTGAACAGGGATAGATAAAAAGCTGGATAGCTGCCCGCCAGCAATCCCGTTAGTAATGCAAGCCCAATGAACGCCAGAATAATCCCCGGTTCAAATAGTTCAGCTAACTGCAACGACTTAGCGGTCAGTTGATTGAAGACAGACAAGAACAACGTAACGAGGCCAAGGGCAATCACCAGCGCCAGCAAGGATAGCACTATTGACTCACCCAGAAATTGCCCGATCAACGAACCCCGTTCGGCACCCATCACTTTTCGAACGCCAACTTCAGCCGCCCGTTTAGCCGAACGGGCGGTAGACAGGTTCATGAAATTGATGCAGGCAATCAGTAGGGTGAATAGGGCAATCGAGGCCAGAATGTACAGGTACGTTGTGCTGTTGGTGGGCGTCACGACGGTCTTCAACTGGTCGGAGAGGTGCAGGTCCGGAACCGAAACCAGAAACAACTTTTTGCCAAAACCCACATTCTTTAAATCGTTGCTGGCGTATTTATCCATGAAACCCGGAAACTTCGTTTGCAACTGAGCCGGGTCTGTACCTGGTCGTAATTTCAGGTACGTTACAAACATATTGTTACAACAGAAATCCAGTTTGACGTTTCGAAGAAAGCCACCAATCCAGCCTGCGGAAATAGGCAGAAAGAACTTGGCGTCGATGTGGGAACGAGCACTTTCGTCGCGGTAAACACCCGTTACTTTAAAGTCTTCGCCATTACCCGCCGTGCCCCCAATCCGGATCAGTTTGTTCAGCGCCGATGCATCACCAAACAGTTTATGGGCAATTTCTTCCGACAGCACCACCGAATGCTGATCGACCAGCGCAGTACGTGGATTGCCTGCTGTAAATTGATAGGAAAACAAGTCGAAAAATGTCGAATCGACCTGGTAGCCTTTGGTTTCGTAAAAGGATTTAACGGCTTTGCCACCTTCGCGTACCTGCAACAGGGATTTATCATCGATCAAATTGACCCATAAACGGGCCACCTGCTCGATTTCCGGAAATTCGGATTTCAGCGCAAACGCATACGGAGCCGATGCGGTCGAATTTTTTTCACTTCCGGTATCCTTATTGGCTTTCCCGATAATTGTTTCCTGCGCCATCAGGTACAACTCACTGGCGTGCTGCTGGTGTTTATCGTACGACAATTCGCTACGTATGTACAGCAGCAACAGCATGCAACACGTCATCCCGACGGATAGCCCGAAAATGTTAATGGCTGAGAACGATTTGCTTCTCAGTAGATTACGGACGGCGATTTTGAGATAGTTACGTAGCATAGGGAATTGGTTAATGTAGAGACGCAAAGGCCGGGCCGCCGGTGCGGTTGCGTCTCTACTCAGACCTTAATGACTTTACGGGATTCATTAGGGCGGCTTTCACGCTTTGGAAACTGACCGTTAGCAAGGCGATCAACACGGTTAGACCACCAGCCAGCAGGAACACCCACCAATGGATGTTTGTCCGGTAGGCGAAATCGTTCAGCCAGGTGTGCATGGCATACCAGGCTACGGGTGAGGCAATGATTAGCGCCACAATCACCAATTTCATGAAGTCTTTGGAAAACAGGGTCACCAAACTTATCTCCGACGCACCCAGCACTTTACGGATGCCAATTTCCTTGGTACGTTGCTCAGCCATGAACATCGATAAGCCAAACAGACCCAGGCACGAAATCAGAATGGCGATGCCCGCAAAGATGCTGAACAGCGTCTGTTGCGTTTGCTCACGAGCATAGAGCCGGTCAAAACGAGTATCCAGAAACTGATAATCGAACGGATGTTCCGGGAAGAAGCGCTTCCAGACCGTTTCAACCCGCTGAATTGCGGTGGGCACATCGCCTTTCAGTGGAATGGACAGCCATCGGAAGTTTTCCGTCGACATAATCATAGCCAGTGCCGCCATCTCCTGGTGTAAGGATTCAAAGTGAAAATCTTTGGTAACGCCGATAACCTGACCTTTCACCGGACCGTATCGGAAGGCTTTGCCGATGGCCTGTTCGGGTGTCCAGCCCAACTGCCGCACAGCCGTTTCATTCAGGACGATCATCGACGTATCAGTCGAGTAGGCGCGGGAAAAATTGCGTCCGGCAGCCATCGCAATCTGATAGGCCGGAATGAAATCATAATCGACACGCAGGCCCCGCAGATTGATTTTGACCGGGGCCATGCTGTCGCCTTTTGCGGCAGAGGCATCCCAGGAGTCGAGTAAGCGGGAGGATGGAATTCGCGATGAACGGCCCATATCGCGCACCGCCCCCGTTTGAATAAATTGCTCTTTCAGCGTTTCGTAATTTCTGGCTGAATCGCTGAAATCCGGCATCAGCAAAACCTGGTCTTTCGAATAACCGAGTCGATACTCCTGAATGTACTTCATCTGATTGTACACCACGGCCGTGCTGATCATCAGGGCAATCGCTATCGCGAATTGCGTTATGACCAGCACCTGCCGAAGCTTGCCAGTACGCATGGTTGAGGCAATCTGGCCTTTCAGCACACCAAGTGGCCGGAACGACGTCAGGAAAAAAGCCGGATAACTGCCTGCTACCAAGCCCGTCAGCAACGTAATGCTAACCAGAATAATAAGAAAGACAGGATCAAGAAGTTGGCTGAATTCGAGTTGTTTTTGTGTGAACTGATTAAGGGCGGGTAAGCAGAGCATGACCAGCAGAATGGAGATGCCCAGCGACAGAGTCACCAATAAAATGGATTCGCTCAAAAACTGACCAATGAGCTGGGTGCGCAAAGCCCCTACAACCTTGCGCATCCCAACCTCTTTGGCCCGCCCCGCCGAACGGGCTGTTGCCAGATTCATATAATTGATGCAGGCGATCAACAGAATGAATAAACCAATAGCCGAGAATAAATAGATATAACTGATGTCGCCCGTTGGCTCCACCTCCGAATCGGTGTGCGACCGTAAGTGAATACTCGTCAGAGGTTGCAGATTCAACACCGACCAGGTTGACGGATTCCGGCCTTCTTCCGGCGGAATGTGTTTATTCTGAAAAGCCGGGAATGCCGCTTCCATACGTTTTGGATCGGCCGATCCGTCGCTACATCCGGGTTGCAGCAACACATACGTATTGAAGGAGTTATTACTCCAGTTTGTCCGTAATCCTTCTGCCCCATACACGCGGGGGTCGTTAAATGTAGAGAACGAGGCAAGAAATTTGGGGTGAAAATGCGATTGAGCGGGCAGCGGTTCAAAAACGCCTGTAACCGTCATATCGAACTGATTATTAAACCGCACTGTCTTGCCGACTGGATTCTCATCGCCAAAATATTTCTCCGCCATTGGCCGGGAAAACATAATGGAAAATGGATTGATCAGCGCTTGATCCGGATTTCCGCTGACGAGATCAAAATCAAATACCTTAAACAGATTGGCTTCGGCAAAGAATATATCATCTTCATTAAACGAATGTTCGCCGTACTTCAGCAGCCCGCCGTTATCAATGGTTCGCACCACCTGTTCAGCTTCCGGGAAGTTCTGTTTAATCAAGGGCCCAAAAGGTGGGGCCAATTGCGCCAGTCGCAACGACGCGGCTCCTTCCGACGACAGGAAAGTTCGGGTAACGCGGTAAATACGATCTGCATGAGTATTGTAACGGTCGTAGCTTAACTCGTCTCTGACATAGAGCGCAATAAGCAGGAAACACGCCAGACCAACCGCTACACCGGTAATATTGATGAAGCTAAATGCCTTGTATTTTCGAAGATTGCGAAAAGCGATAAGCAGATAATTACGTAGCATAATCGAGCAGAAGTGATATCACATTCTGATGTCCCAAATGCTATACCAGAAATGTAATTTACTGATTATCAAATGGTAAAGGTTGGAGTATCTGAAAAAATGTCCGCAAACGGACGCAATCCGTACAGTTGCGGACACCGGGTTTTATGAAATTACCTCCAGCCGATACCCTACGCCATGAACAGCTACAATACGTAGGGTTGGGTCGGGTTGGAGCAGCTTACGAAGACGTGATACGAAGACATCGGCGCTGCGTCCGACAATAATGCCTTCGTCTTCCCAGACGGATTTGAGGATAAAATCGCGCGTTAATAACTGGTTCGGATGGCGGACGAAGAGGTGGAGCAACTTGGCTTCGCGATAGGTAAGCGGATGCATAGTACCCGCTACGTTCACCGATTGGTTCGTCGTATTGAAAGACAATTGCCCGACGGAGATTAGATGCCCGGATTCGTTTGCCGTGGTTTCTGTTGGTAATGCTGAATTCGTTTTTCTGTCTGATTTCTGCCAGACAGCATAGGCTCCACCGAACAACAACAAACCAACTGCCCACGCCCACCAGATACTGGCCGCTTTCGGCTGAGTAGATACTGGCGTATTGAAGGTAAGTTGCAGGGTATAGCATCCTCGTTTCTGATCGCGGCCTCCGCAGGGAACCTCCTTCTTTTCAGTTACATCGAGAAAGTTGTAGCCCAGCTGCAATTCGCCGTTTGTGCAATCCAGCACCGCTACGTCGTAGTTGTCTTTGATCTGATGAACCGCCAGCGATTGTTGAAGTATCGTTGGTAACCGCCCGTAATCGAAGGGGTGTTCCAGACGGACCAGAAACGTAGTGGCAGTAGGATGTTGCACTGCTGGAATTCGGGAGGTTGAATCTCCTTTTTCGATCAGTAAGTGATGCGCCGTACGACGTAGCGCCAGATTCACCTTTTTTGCAAAATCAGCCTTGTCGCCTTGATTCGCAGACGGCGTTCGCCAGGCAAACTGCATGAACAGTAAACCGGCGACCAGCAACGCGATGATAATGACTGATGTTTTCATGATAGCTTTTTTAACCCGCACCGGCGGACCGGCAAAGACGTAAAGATGGTAAAGAACGCTAAGTTACATTCTTCACCATCTTTACGTCTTTGCCGGTCCGCCGGTGCGGGTCGAAATTTAATCAGCAACCGTCACCCTTCTTTCCGAAAAAAGGAAACAATAAATTGCTGTTGAAAAAAGGTTTTAATTTAATGCTCCGTTTGGCTCTTGAGTCGCTGGTTCGGACAGGTTCAATCACCAGATCATCACCCGGTTTTGCCATGGCCAACACAGGTGCTACGTCGATTCCGAGTGCAGATTGACTGGTATTCGATATGCTATTATCAACTACATTCCCGTTTCGACGCAGGTAGATTCGGAACGGAATTTTTTCAGTTTGCGTCGTTTCTGGATTACTGGATACCACCGTCAACGTCCCTTTGCTTGCCATTGAGAACGCTGCGAAATCAAAGGCCTTATTGTTCAGTAGCAACGGGTTGGCATTAAATACAGAGTCGGGTTCCGTTGTGCTGCCCGGAGCAAACGTATTAATTGTCGGAAGCGTGGTTGTCAGTAGGGAAAGGGCTGATAGAACTACCAGTGGCCAGATCATTAGCTGCAGTTTCATAAGGATACAAATTAGATGGTGAAACGAGCCTGAACTCAGTTATTGAACAGGAATTTCGTTGTGTGGCATCGCGTATTGATCGTCCAGGGTTAACAATACGATGTGGTCCCCTTTTTTGCACTTTGTCAACACGTTATGCACATCAATCTGCTTCACGTCGGTTTTTGTGAGCAGTAGCAACGTTTGCGTGTTCTTATTTCGGATTGCAATTCGAAACGGAATTTTATCAACCGCCTGGCTGGTTGTTGGCGATAGATTAACCGTACAAACTGTCAGCTTTCAGATAGCACTCAATGGCAGTATACATTTGCCTTGCGTACTGTATTCGTTCACGACCATTTTGTTATTTAAAAAAGCCGCTGAACAATTGTTGAAGGGATGTTGACCGAAGCCAATCGTGGATACGGCGCTGCAACAAAGAGCGAAAATGAGTTTGCTTCCGTTTTTCATGATTCCTGTTTCTTGAACATGAATCAAAAGTAGACGCTCCATTTGTCAGCGTTGAAAAAGCCCTGTAAAAGCTTGTAAAGGAATTGTAAAATCATGTATTTGTAGAGCCGCATACCTTACGTCTCTACCTTACTCGGAACGTAGCGATTTAACAGGATTTACTAAAGCCGCTTTTATGCTCTGAAAACTGACCGTAATCAGCGCAACTCCGATTGCCAGTAGACCGGCTAAAACAAATACCCACCAGTCGATGGTAATCTTGTAAGCGAAATCCTGCAACCAGCTATTCATGGCCCACCACGCCAGTGGCGACGCAATAATGATCGCGACCAATACCAGTTTCAAAAAGTCTTTGGAAAGCAACGTAACAAGGCTGGCAACACTCGCGCCCAACACTTTCCGGACGCCAATTTCTTTGGTGCGTTGAACAACAACAAATGACACGAGGCCATACAGACCTAAGCCGCAAATCAGGATGGCAATGCCAGAGAAGATATTGACCAGCCGAAACACCAGACTTTCGGTTTCGTAGAACTTAGCCAGTTGTTCGTCCAGATACGTGTATTCAAACACTTCGTTCGGATAGAATTTTTGCCACACCTGGCGAATGCGCTGAATTGTTTGCGCCGGATTTTGACCGGATACCCGAATCCCGGCTTCTCCCATAAATGGGCCATAAGTGGCAATGAAGCAGGGCGTAATTTCTTCATGCAAAGACCGCAAATGAAAATCTTTTACTACGCCGACAATGGGCAACGGAATGGGCGAAAGGTAGTATTGCATTTTCCGTCCCAGAATTTTCTGCGGATCGCTCACGTTTAGTTTTTTAAGAAAAGCCTCATTGACCAGGTATTCCCGAATCGTGTCACTTTGGGAAATATTACGTCCCGCTACAAGTTGTAGACCATACGTATCGAGGTAATTCGCATCAGCAACGCGCTCGCGAACCGGGTAGTCTTCCCACTCCGCTTTGTCGTCCATCTTGAACGAACCACCATACAGAAGCCGCGACGAAGGCGGTTGATGGCTGGCACTAACCGATCTGATCGCTGGATACTGCATCAGTTCATTTTTGAAGGCTTCCCGGCGTTCTGTCTGCCGGTTGGGTAATGTGACCATCACTACGTTGTCTTTTCTGAAACCCAGGTCGGCCTCATGCAGATAACGAACCTGCGACGCGACAACCAGCGCGCCCACAATAAGCGCCTGACAGATCACAAACTGAAGCACAATCAAGGCCTGACGTAATGAGTAATTTCCACGAACCCGAACGGCCAGTGTACCTTTCAAAGCAGCCCATGGACTAAAACCCGACAGCACGGCCGATGGATAGCCACCCGCCAGCAAAATGACAACACTAATCAGCAGGAACACAAAACCCAGCAACTGGATGTCTACCTGCATCGCTAACTGAATGGAGAGCCATTGATTAAAGAGAGGCATTGTCAGGCGTACCAACAGTAAAGCCAGCACAGTGGCAGTCAGCACAATAAGGCTCGTTTCGAACAAAAACTGACGAATGAGCTGGCCGCGCGTTCCACCAAGTGTTTTACGAATACCGACCTCTTTACCACGGCGCAGGGCTTGGGCCGTGGCCAGATTGACGAAATTGATGCAGGCCGTCAGCACCAGAAACAAACCAACCAGACCCAATGACCAAAGCAGTGATGGTCGAATAACACCACCCACAATACGTTTCACATCGAAATGGACATCCCTCAGCGGCTGAAAATGAAACTGATAATACCGGGCATCGACACCGAAGTGCGTTTTCAACAAGGCGGGCATTGCCGATTCCATACTACCGACCGACTGCGGATCTTTGAGGGTGATAAAAATCCGATCTGTACTGTTGAGCGCACCCCAGCTGGTCTGGTCATAGGTTGAATCCAGTTGGGTCAGTGTCGACAACGAAATAAACAGGTTAATGTCAGTATCGGTTGTTTTGGGCGTATCGGCCAGCAGCCCGGTCACTCTGACATTGGCCCGGTGATTTAATGTCAGGGTTTGGCCGATTGGGTCAGTATCACCAAAGTATTTCTTCGCCCATGATTCGGTGAGGACCGCCGTGTTTGGTTCGCGGAGAGCTGATTTGGGATTTCCTCGAAGCCACTGATAATCCAGAATATCGAAAAGCTCAGGTTCGACAAGTGCCGTGCTTTTGTGTTCCAGAAAACGAACGGGCTGGTCTGAAGCAGTATCACTACGTTGTTGCGAGGTGGCCTTCCGATCAACCTCGACGGTCAGATCGCGATTCATTTTCAGGTAAGCCGCCTGATCAACCTGTGGGTAGTTGGTTCGAAGCGCTTTCGCCATGGGTAATGGCGCTTCGGGATAATACTCCACCGAGCCATCAGCCAGATGGAGGTCCGTTACAACCCGAAAAATCCGGTCGAATTTGGTATGGTGCCGATCGGTGCTTAGATGGTAGCTGATGAACAGGAAAATGAGCAGACCGCCGGCCATCCCTATCGTAAGGCCTGTTATGTTCAGGAATGTATAAACGCGCTGTGAACGTATATTTCGAAGCGCGATTTTAAGGTAGGAGCGAAGCATGAGAAAGGCTATTAATGAGGGTATTCGTTGCTGCGAAGGTATTCATGATCAGCGCTTATCGTCTTGTGTGCTACGTTGTTGACTCGTTAAAAAATGTTAAGCGGTTTCGTTACGGAGTTTATGCCCCATTTTTGCTAACTTTCATTCGACAGAATTGGGGTATAGAAACCAGGTGATAAGCCCGCAAAAAGGGAGCGCCAAAAACGGACAATTTGCGTCCGAAAGCGGACATATTAATTGTATTAATATCAATCAAACTTCTGATTATCAGATCGTACAGTCAACTGGCATGACTATTGGCACAAGGCATAATAACAAATGAGGCCCGGGCCTATAGTCGCTGGCTCGATATGTCAATCACTAAATCACTCATTTGCTAATTGAAAAATGGATCGCGTCTTACCTAAACGTTTTTGGACTACACAGCGTCTCGCTATTTTTGGAGGTGGTGCCCTGGTTATAGGGCTAATAGCGTACACATTCTTCTTTACAGACCGCCGGTCGAAGCTGAATGTCGAAAAAGATAAAATAACCGTCTCCACCGTATCGACGGGCCCATTTGAAGATTTTATTGCCGTAACGGGCGTTGTTCAGCCGCTTAAAACCATTCGGCTGGATGCCATTGAAGGTGGTTACGTAACACAGAAACTGGTCGAAGGCGGTAATACCGTAAAACAGGGTGAAGTGCTACTGAAGCTTGAAAACCAGAGCCTTAAACTGAGTTTTCTACAGTCGGAAACAGAGGCTAACCGACTCGTTAACGACCTGCAAAATACGCGTCAACGGATACAGATCGAACGATTTACGCTACGTAAAACGCTGGCCGATGTAGATGCCCAGATTTCTCAGGCGAAAGACACCTACGACCGTCAGGAAAAGCTGTACAAAGACAAAGTTGTATCGGAAGAAGATTACCTGAAAGCGAAACGGGCGTATGATCGATTGATCAGCCAGCGGACCATCGAAATCGAAACGCAGAAGTACCAGGAGGAAAACGCAAAATTCCAGATTAAACAACTTGAAGGGACGTTGCAACGTACGCAGAAAAATGTGGCTCTTTGGCAACAGACACTGGATAACCTGGTCGTGAAAGCACCGGTGTCGGGTCAATTGTCAAGTATCGATGTAGAAGTTGGGTCAAACATTAACCGGGGCCAGAACATCGGTCAGATTGATGACCTGAACGGCTTTAAAATGCGCGTCGGCGTTGATGAACATTATATTAGTCGCGTATTTTCAGGCTTGAAAGGATCATTTGAATTCAACGGAAAGATGCACGAACTTGAGATTAGCCGCGTGTATCCTGAAGTAAAAAGTGGCCGTTTTGAAGTCGATATGGTTTTCCCGAAAGGCACGCCCGAAGGCATCAAGCGTGGTCAGTCGTCGCCGATTCAGCTGGAATTGGGTAAAGCGGCTAAAGCGACACTCTTGCCCGTTGGTGGCTTCTTCTCCGATACAGGCGGCAATTGGGTATACGTAGTAGATAAGTCGGGCAAACGGGCCGTAAAACGTCCGATTACCCTGGGTCGCAAAAACCCTGAGTTCTACGAAGTACTCAGCGGCATTGAGCCTGGCGAACAGGTAATAACGAGTTCTTACGAGAATTTTGGCGATAACGAAGTACTTGAATTTTAAAACATCTGAACCGGGACTTTTATGATTTTATTGACTGTCTATGATTACTGTTTTCTTTGAAAGCCTTGTTTTAAAATCACAGTCAGTCAATAAAATCATAAAATCCCGGTTCAGACATCCCTACAAACATGATCCAAACAATTAACCTTCAGAAACTCTTCGCAACCGAAGAAGTAGAAACCACCGCGCTCAATGGCATCAACATGGATGTGAAAGACGGTGAATTCGTGGCTATCATGGGCCCATCTGGCTGTGGAAAATCCACGCTGTTGAACATCCTTGGATTGCTGGACAATCCGAGCGACGGCGATTATAATTTCTATGGCACCGAAGTTGCCAAAATGACCGAACGGCAGCGGGCACAACTTCGCAAAGGCTCCATCGGCTTCGTGTTTCAGAGCTTTAATTTGATTGACGAACTGACGGTTTATGAAAACGTCGAGTTGCCACTGCTCTATCTGAAAACGCCACCTGATGAGCGCAAAAAGCGTGTAGAAGAAGCGCTGGAGCGAATGAGCATCATGCACCGGCGTAATCACTTCCCGCAGCAACTGTCGGGTGGTCAGCAGCAGCGTACGGCTATTGCGCGGGCGGTGGTAGCAAAACCCAAGCTGATTCTGGCCGATGAACCGACGGGTAACCTCGATTCGAAAAACGGCGAAGAGGTTATGAAACTGCTGGGCGAACTGAACGACGAAGGCACGACCATCATCATGGTAACGCACTCACCGTACGACGCTGGTTTTGCCCACCGTATTGTGAATCTGTTTGACGGAAAAGTTGTCACCGAGAACTTCCACGTTTAAACAAACGGGCCAAGGTCAAGCTGGAGTACCTCAGAGAATGACGACTCAGTAGCTACTCCGCCATCGCCTTTACGGTACCGTAGCCAGTAATTGGTTTTATAGTTGTACACGAAGCCTTCGCGAATACCGTACAGTTCTTCATCAATGAGGTCGATTACTTTCTTCAGGTCTGATTTGAAACCCTTGATGTGTGCTACTTCGATGATAACCTGAGCCTGTTCAGTGTCGTAATCGTAGAGGATGATGTCTGGTACAGGGCTGTTATATTCTCCCACCATCATCTCGGGAAGCGGCTCGTATGCAATAGCCCCTTTTTCATAGAACGGATACAGTTTCGCCGTTAATCGAGCAATAGTGTGTTGGTGTATGATCGGCGCATTGGTGCCATCATCATGAACAATAAACTTTTGCGGTTGAAGGTCAGGATAGTTTGTCATACAAGTTTGGCTTCGTGATTTCTGCTGTATACCAAAGCTACTAAAGATAGAACTATGTTCCGCAATTACGTCAAGATCGCTGTTCGGAGTTTGTTGAAAAATAAGCTCTATTCCGGCATTAACATATTGGGGCTGGCGCTGGGTATGGCGTGTAGCCTTTTAATTGGTTTATGGGTGAAGGACGAACTTAGTTATGATCGGTTCCTGCCCGATGCTGAGCGTATCCACTACGTACGGGTCAACTTTCCGTACA
Source organism: Spirosoma endophyticum (assembly GCF_900112365.1). Lineage (GTDB taxonomy): Bacteria > Bacteroidota > Bacteroidia > Cytophagales > Spirosomataceae > Spirosoma > Spirosoma endophyticum. The sequence continues at coordinate 199,354 of NZ_FOLQ01000007.1, forward strand.
ATGGAGAAATTGTTACGAACTACGTCACGCCCGGCCCGTTGCAAGAAGCCATTGCCCAGAGTATTCCGCAAGTGGCCGCCGTAACCAAAGTCAATTACGGGCCGGAAATGCTGATTAAGGTCGGTGAAAAAACATCGAAGGAAAGAGGCCGTTTCGCTACGTCGGATTTCTTTGGCGTATTCGATTTGCCTGTAGTCTACGGTGATCCAAAAGCTGCCCTTGCGCAGCCCAACAAGATTGTTGTTACCCGTAAACTAGCCGAAAAGTATTTTCCGATAGGCTCGGCGCTGGGTAAAACGCTGCAACTCGACAATGATAAATTCTATACCGTTGGCGCCGTTATCGAAGATGTACCGGCTAATTCCTCGCTGCCATTCGAATGGCTCGTGAACTGGAAGGTGCAGGAGCAGGACTGGATGAAAACCTGGGGGAATAACTCGTTTGCTACGTATGTCCGGCTGAAGCCTAACACAACACCGGAGCAGGCAGAAGCTGCGATGAAAAATATCTATCCGCGCTTTGCCGGTAAGAATTTCGAGACGGGTCGGCCAACGTTGCAACCCATTACAGACCTACACTTATACGGCGAATATAAGAACGGTAAATCCGTTGGTGGACGCATCGAATACGTTCGGATTTTTTCCATTGTTGCTTTATTTATTCTGCTGATTGCCTGCATCAACTTCATGAACCTGGCCACGGCCCGTTCGGCGAATCGGGCGAAGGAAGTGGGCGTCAGGAAAGTAGTTGGGGCAATGCGTTCTTCCCTGGTTGGTCAGTTTTTGAGTGAGTCGGTGCTGACCAGTTTGCTGGCAGTTGTGTTGGCCATTGGCCTTGTCTGGCTTGTGCTACCCACGTTTAATACGGTATTCACGAAACAGTTAACGCTAAATCTTGGCGAACCCGTTCTCTGGGTCATCATTGTTGGACTCGTATTGATAACGGGGGTTGTGTCGGGCAGTTACCCCGCGCTCTTTTTGTCGTCGCTGCAACCGATTAAAATTCTCAAAGGCCGGCTGCAATTCGGATCGGGACCAGCTTTGTTCCGCCGGGCGTTGGTGGTATTTCAGTTTTCGCTGTCTATTTTCCTGATTGTGGGCATGTTGGCGGTGGGTAAACAAATGGATTACCTACGTACCAAAAACCTTGGCCTTGACCGGGAAAATGTGGTTTACATACCATTGGAGGGTGAAATAGCTCAACCTAAAAAGGTAGAACCCTTCCGTCAGGAAGTGATGCGGGCTCCCTCAATTGCATCGGCAACGACAACGATGTCGCTGCCCATCAATGTTCAGAGTACGTCGGGTGATCTGAACTGGCCCGGTAAAGATCCTGCGTTGCAAACCACTGTATCGGCCATGGCCGTGGGCGGAGGGTTTATCAAAACGATGAACATCAAACTGCTGGGCGGTCGCGATTTTCAGGTAGACAGCCCAGCCGATTCATCGAGTTATTTGATCAACGAGGCTACAGCGAAGCTGATGGGCATGAAAGATCCGGTTGGTAAAGAAATTCAGTTCTGGAGTGGCAAAGGTCGGGTTGTTGGGTTGATGAAGGACTTTCACCTAAACTCATTGCATCAGGCCATTACGCCCCTGGTTCTGACGTTCAATGCGTCCAATACGAGCTATTTACTTGTGAAAACCCGTGCGGGTCAGGCACAGCAGGCCATCGCTGATCTGGAACGTATCACTAAGGAGTTTAACCCGAATTATCCGTTCAATTACCACTTTATTGATGAAGAGTACGAAAGCCTGTACCGTAGTGAACAGCAGGTAAATACGCTCGTCAACTACTTCGGGCTATTGGCTATTGTGATTTCGTGTCTGGGTTTATTTGCCCTTGCCGCCTTCACCGCCGAGCAACGGACTAAAGAGATTGGGGTACGCAAAGTGCTGGGGGCCAGTGTGCCAAATATTGTTGGTCTGCTCTCGAAAGATTTCCTGAAACTGGTTCTGATTGCCTTGGTGCTGGCTTCGCCCCTGGCATGGTGGGCCTTGAGCAAGTGGCTGGATACGTTCGCCTACCAGACAGAACTGACCTGGTGGATATTCGGCGTAGCGGGTGTGACGGCGGTCGTCATCGCTTTCCTGACAGTGAGTTACCAGAGTATTAAAGCCGCCTTGACGAATCCGGTAACGAGTTTGAAGGCCGAGTAGAGATGCAACCGCACCGGCGGCCCGGCCATTGCGTTTCTACAAAAGAAACGTATTCAGGTCGAGGTTCAGGATTTCGGAAAATGACGATTCGGTTGTCAGCCCACCATCACCAAAGCGATAGCGGTACCATTGCTCGGTTTTGTAATTATAAATAAAGCCTTCACGGATACCATACAGGTCGTTGTCAACCAATTGAATAACTTTTTGTATGTCATCTTTTTGGCCTTTTGTCTTACAAACTTCAATAATGACTGGCGTTTCATCGGAATCGTTATTGATCAGCGATAAGTCAGGAACAGGACTAACCTTAGAATCGTCAGGCAATGGTTCTAGCCGAATCTTTTTCTCGTGATAGTAAAGAATGCCCAGGCCGACAGTCAACTTGGCAATAATTCGTTGATGATCAATAGGTGCCCAAACGCCTAAACCTTCATGGACAAGTGATAGTGGATTTGTCGAAGGAAAGTACATACATATAGGGTTTTAACAAACATATCATAAAAGTTAATGTTCCGCAATTACCTCAAAATCGCCTTCCGCACCCTCTGGAAAAACCGTACGCATTTCCTGATTAACATCGTCGGATTGTCGGTGGCGTTTGGTACGTGTGTGCTGCTGTTTCTGACCGCTACGTTCGAGCTGTCGTATGATAAATTCCATACGGACGCTGACCGGATCTTCCGGCTGAACTTCCTCTCATCTAATCGCGATGGCACGCCTGACAAAAGTGGTACGATGCCTTTTCCCATTTCGCCCGCACTAAAAGCAGAATTCCCGGAACTAGAAGGCGTATCGCGCTATTTCAGCAGGGGATCGAGTGTTCGGCGAAATAACCAGATATACGGAAAGGATGTCAGGATGGTCGATCCCGATTTTCTGCACATGTTTACGTTTCCGCTCCGGAAAGGCAATCCGCGAAGCGCCATGAATAACCTGAGTGACATTGTCATCAGTGAAAAAATGGCCAGCGACATTTTCGGAAAGGAAGATCCGATGGGTAAACCGCTTCAGCTTCGTATGAACGATACGTGGCAGGCATTCACCGTGTCGGGCGTTATTAGCAATGCACCGGCTAATTCTACGTTCGATTTTGATGCGCTGATACGTAGTGAGAATGCCGTGGAGTACCAGACCAGTAAAAATCGATGGGATTTTGGCAACCATGATGTATATGTTAAGCTAAAGCCAGGAACTGATCCACAGGCGCTGCAACGGCGAATGCAGCCTTTTATGGAAAAATATTTTGCCCAGGAGATAAAAGATCACAGAGGGCTAGGCTATCCCAATAATAACCTGGGCTTCCAGAAAAGTCTACTGCTGGCACCGATGCGGGAAGTGCATTTCGACACAGAAACGATGCACGGTGAAGCCATTAGTCGGACCTACATCTACACGCTGATGCTGATTGGCTTATTCATTCTGGCCATTGCCTGCATCAATTTTATTAACCTGACCATTGCGCAATCGCTTTCCCGGGCGCGAGAAGTAGGCGTTCGGAAGTCGCTGGGCGCACAGCGGGTCCAATTGTTTGGTCAAATTTGGGGCGAAACGCTGTTGCTTTGCCTCGGCGCACTCCTGGTTGGCCTGGGACTGGCCTATTGGGTTCTACCTACATTTAATCGCCTGTTTCGAAGCCACCTGATAGTAGATGACTTTCTGAAACCAGGCGTTCTGCTGGTGACAGGTCTGGGATTTTTGCTCATCACGTTGATAGCCGGAGGTTATCCATCCTGGTTCGTGACACGCTTCAACGCGGTGGAAGTGTTGAAAGGAAATGTCAAAATGAGCCGACCGGGTTTGCTGCGTAATTCGCTCATTGTGACCCAATTTGCCATTGCCTGCCTGCTCATCGTTTGTACCCTGATCGTGCGCCAGCAGATTACTTACCTTCAACAGAAACCAATGGGCCTGGATAAAGAGCAGGTGATCAGCATTCCGGTAGGTACCGCACTTAAGGGGGACGTAGCGCTGAAGGCCATGCGCGACAGATTGGCCAATCAACCCAACATTGCTGCCATATCAGGTTCGGGCGTTAACATCGGCGCAGGTTTAGATAATAGCTCGTCGCGAATGATGTTCGGTTTCCTTTATGGTAAACGAGACATCACCTGCGACTGGCTTCGGGTAGACACTGATTACCTGAAAACAATGGGTATCAGGTTGTTACAGGGCCGTGATTTCAGCGCCGATTTTGGCACCGATTCGAGCACGAACATTCTGATTACGCAAAGTATGGCGAAAAAGCTGGGCGAGGCTAATCCCGTGGGTAAGTTCATTAAACCCGACGATAAACAGTTTCAGATTGTTGGCGTCGTGTCGGACTTTAATCTATACTCGCTGCATCAGGAAGCCCAGCCCATCGCGTTACAAATGCAGTCAAACTTCCCGATCAGCTACGTGCTGATTCGGGTGAATCCGCAGAACCTGACGGGGGCTATGGAAATGATCAAAGCTGCCTGGAAATCGATTGCGCCTAAACAGGAGTTTATTGGTTCGTTTCTGGATGAAAATACCGAGCGCTGGTATAGAAAAGAACAGCGGTTGTCCACCATTTTTTCGTCGGCTGCGGCCGTTGCTATTATGCTGTCGTGTATGGGTTTGTTTTCCATTGCCCTGATCTCGATTCAGCAACGTACCAAAGAAATTGGCGTTCGTAAAGTGCTGGGGGCCAGTATTCCCAGCATCGTTGCGATGCTTTCCAAAGACTTTTTGAAACTGGTATTGGTCGCCATTCTGATTGCCAGTCCGATTGCGTGGTGGGCGATGGATAAATGGCTCGCCGACTTTGCCTACAAAATTGACATCGAGTGGTGGGTGTTTGCGCTGGCCGGTATGCTGGCTATTATAATCGCCCTCGCTACCGTAAGTTTCCAAAGCATTCGGGCGGCTCTGATGAATCCCGTCAAATCACTACGGTCTGAATAGCGCGGAGCAAGAAGCCTGGGGCATGGTTTTCACTCCGTACCCTAGGCTCCCTGCCCCCTCTGTCCACTGTCGAACAAAATCTGTCCGATAGTGGACATTTTTTTGTTGTTTAGTTTAATAACGTACTGAAAATTAATGATTTGTATAAATGGCATGATCGTGGTAGAGAAATCAGTAGAACTTCCTCTTTTACCAACATTTACTACTTGAATCATGAAAGCTCAACTTACTTTTCTTAGCATCTTTATGAAGGTATTGCTGATGGGACTAGTTCTTGCCGTTTGCTTTATGGCCAAAGCTTAACCCATCGCTACGTTCGGAATAAATTGCAAAGGGCAGAGGGCGGACCACCCCACACCCTTATCCCCATGCCCGTACCTCTATGCTCGTAAACTACCTCAAAATCGCCTGGCGGACCCTTCGTAAGCAACAGGGTTTTACATTCATCAACATCGTTGGGTTAGCGGTTGGGCTGGCTTGCTGTATGCTCATTATGCTCTACGTGCTGGATGAGCTGAGCTACGACCGTTACAACACCAAAGCCGACCGGATCTACCGCATTCAGGCTGACATTAAGTTCGGTGGGAATGATATGCACTTTGCCGTTTCGCCTGATCCAATAGGCCCGACGCTTAAAAAAGATTATCCACAAGTTGAGCAGTTTGTGCGCCTTCACCAACGCGGAACGTGGTCGGTGAAGCGGGTTGGTGAACCAACTAATCTGCGTGAAGACAACATCACCTTCGCCGACTCAACGCTGTTCGATGTATTCACATTGCCACTCGTGTCGGGTGATCCCCGGCGGGCATTAGCTGAGCCCAATACGGTGGTTATCAGCGAGTCGGCGGCTAAGCGGCACTTTGGTAGCCAGAATCCAATGGGCAAGCCAATGTTGTTCGACAATAACAAGACCTTCAAGGTATCGGGCGTTATGCGCGATATGCCCCAGAATTCACACTTCCGCAGTGACTTCTTCCTGAGCATGCTCAATGATAACTATCCTTGGGGGCAGTGGCTCAGCAACAATCATCACACCTATGTCCTGCTTAAACCGGGGACAGACCCTGCTGTTTTTTCTAAAAACTTCGATGCCGTCATCGAAAAGTATGTTGGTCCGCAGGCATTGCAGTTGGTTGGTACGTCGATGGAACAGTTTCGGAAGGCTGGGAATCAGATTGCCTTCTGGATGATTCCGCTCACCGATATTCATTTGCATTCCAAACAGCAGGTTGAGCTGGCACCAAACGGCGACATTCAGTACGTCTATATTTTCTCCGCCGTAGCTCTGTTCATTTTGCTGATTGCCTGCATCAACTTCATGAATCTGGCCACCGCCCGTTCGGCGAATCGGGCGAAAGAAGTTGGCGTCCGGAAAGTGATGGGTTCAGAACGGAAGCAACTCATCGGGCAATTTATGACCGAATCAATCCTGACAACGGTATTGGCTATGTTGCTCGCTGTATGCCTTGTTTCTGTGGCTTTACCGGGTTTCAACACCATTTCGGGGAAAACGATGAGCATGGCTCAGCTTGTATCACCCTATTATCTACCCCTGCTGATTGCCCTGCCCATACTCGTTGGTCTACTGGCCGGTAGTTACCCGGCGTTTTTCCTGTCATCTTTTCAGCCGATTACGGTGTTGAAAGGCAAAATCAACGTCAGTTTCAGAAGTGTTGGACTACGTAGCGGTCTGGTCGTTTTTCAGTTCATGATGTCGGTAGTGCTCATTGTGGGAACGATTATCGTGTATCGGCAAATCACTTACATACAGACCAAAAATGTGGGTTTCAACCGCGACCAGGTCATGACGGTTAATGGGGTATATGCCCTGGGTAAACAGGCCGAAACGTTCAAACAGGAAGTACTACGTTTGCCTGGCGTAATCAGCGGGAGCGTTTCAGGCTATTTGCCTACGCCCTCCAACCGTGGTGATACGTCATTCTTTCCTGAAGAACAGACCGATCTGAACAAAGGGATTAGTATGCAGTACTGGGGTGTTGACTATGATTATGTAAAAACGCTAGGGATGCAGGTTGTTCAGGGACGTGATTTCTCGCGGGAATTTGGCTCCGATTCGTCGGGTATACTGGTTAATGAAGCAGCGGTGAAGATTTTAGGGTTTAAAAACTGGAACGCCGGATCGCCAATTGGCAAACGAATCTGGCGGCCCGACGACCCGCAGCTTAAAACCAAAAAAGTGTATACCATCATTGGGGTTATCAAAAATTTCCACTTCGAGTCACTTCGTCGCAACATTGGGGCTTTATCGCTTGTGCTTGATGCTAATTCAGGGGCGGCTTCCTTCCGAATCAGCCGTGCGAATGTGCCCGTGCTGATGAAGGAAATTGGAGCTAAGTGGAAACAGATCGCTCCCGGCCAGCCATTCAGTTACCAGTTTATGGACGATAGTTTCGATGAGATGTACCGGGCCGAACAACGTATCGGCACCATCGCGCTGACGTTTGCCGCACTCGCCATCCTGATTGCCTGTCTGGGACTGTTCGGACTGGCGGCTTTCATGGCTGAGCAGCGTACCAAGGAAATTGGCGTACGCAAAGTACTGGGCGCGTCGGTTGGTAGCATTATTGGTTTGCTTTCAAAAGACTTTTTGAAACTGGTACTGATTGCGATTCTGATTGCGTCGCCATTGGCCTGGTACGCTATGAACCAGTGGTTGAAGGACTTCGCCTACAAGATTGATATTGAGTGGTGGATGTTTGCCCTGGCGGGTTTGCTGGCCGTAGGCATTGCCTTACTAACGGTGAGTTTCCAAAGTATTAAAGCTGCGTTGATGAATCCCGTCAAATCACTACGGTCTGAATAGCGTGGAGCAAGGTGCATGGAGCAGGGACGGTCCGTCGTTACGGCAAAACCGCGCTCCATGCACCTTGCTCCACCCCCTATGCCCCATGCTAAAAAACTACCTCAAAATCGCCCGGCGCAATCTGGCGAAACATAAGGCGAACACGCTCATTAACGTAGCGGGTCTGGCCATCGGCATGGCGTGTTGCCTGCTGATTGTTTTGTATGTTACCGATGAATTGAGTTATGATCAGCACTGGCCGAATGGGGAACGAATTTACCGGATGGCCCTTGAGCGCCGATATCCCGGACGTAGCACTAAATATGCGATTATTCCGCCATCCTATGCCCAGTCGGTAAAGAAAGAAATACCGGAAATAGAGCAGACCACGCGCGTATTTAACTTTGGTAACAATGAACCAACGCTGTTCAAATTAGATGGGCACACCGTTGAAGAGAAAGGCTTTCTGGCGGTCGATTCAACCTTTTTTCAGGTATTCCAGACGCCACTTTTGCGAGGTCAGCCCAATCGGGTGCTCAGTCGACCAAATACCGTTGTCCTGACCGAAAGCACCGCCCGACGTTTGTTTGGCCAGGCTAATCCCATCGGAAAAGTACTGGAGATTGTACAGGGACCAAAATTAGAAATAACGGGTATCTGTGCGGATGCCCCAGCCAATGCTCATTTTACGTTTAATTTCCTGTCGTCCACGCGCGGTTTTGAGGAAGCTGAACAAGTCAATCACATTAGCTTCGCAGCACACACCTATCTGTTGCTACGTCCTAACACACAACCCGAAACCGTTGAAACGAAATTACCGGCCGTTGTTGAAAAATATGCAGCGGGCGAAGTAGAACGCAGTTTTGGCGTTTCCTACCGTAATTATGTAAAAGCCGGAAACGGGTATTTCTATTTTCTGCAACCTCTCCGCAGCATTCACCTCGACTCGCATCTCGAAGCGGAGCATTTGACGAATGGCAGTCGGTCCCTGGTGTCCGTTTTCTCAATTATCGCAGCATTCGTCTTGCTGATTGCCTGCATCAACTTCATGAACCTGGCCACGGCCCGTTCGTCGGAGCGGGCAAAGGAAGTGGGGATTCGTAAATCGCTGGGCTCAACAACCAACCAGCTGGCCGCTCAGTTTCTGACCGAGTCGGTGTTGTTAAGTTTGTTCAGTTTAGTCGTAGCGCTGGTGTTGGTCGCCAGCCTGCTTACCCCCTTCAATACATTGGCGGGCAAATCCCTTACGTTGTTGTCGCTGGTACGTTGGGAAACCTTGCCTTTGCTCCTGGGCGGAGCGGTGCTGGTTGGTCTGTTGGCCGGGAGCTATCCGGCGGGCGTGCTATCCGCCTTCGAACCGATCAAGGTCCTGAAGGGTAAGTTTTCGTCGACCCGTCAGGGGCATTTGCTACGTAATGGGCTGGTCGTCTTTCAGTTTACTATATCTGTGTTGCTGATTGTTAGTACCATTGTTGTATTCAGCCAACTGAATTTTATTCAGCAGAAAGAACTGGGCTTCACAAAGGAGTCGGTGGTTAAACTAAAAGGAGCCGGTTTTCTGGATAAAAACACCGAAGCTTTCAAGCAGGAAGTAGCGAAACTGGCTGGGGTGGCGAGTGTAGGCGGTACGAGCAGCACCCCCGGTGAAGAAGGATTTTTTGGGATTACGTTTCGCAAAAACGGCGAGAATGAAACGGTTACAGGGAAGGGTTGCGTCGTCGACGACCAATACCTGCAAACACTACGTATGAACATGGCCGCTGGTCGGCCTTTCAGCCGTCAGTTTGATGACTCGCTGTCGGTTATTCTGAACGAAGAAGCAGCCCGGCAAATCGGTCTGCCAGACCCCATCGGTAAACAGATTACCAGTCCCGATAATCTGGCGCAACGCGGAGGAACACCCGTCACCTACACCGTTGTTGGTATCGTTCGTAATTTTCACTTTGGTTCATTGCACCAGCGTATCAGCCCCCTGTTTGTGCTAAATGACCGGCTTTTCCGCCGGGTTAATAACGAGATTGCTATACGCGTGCGAGCCGACGAGCCTGGTGCTGTCGTAAGCCAGATTGAACGGGTGTGGAAGCACTACCTGCCCGATCAGCCCTTTCATTATTCGTATCTAGCGGCCGACTGGGGTGCTTTATACCAGTCGGAGCAGGTAGCTCAACGGATTTTCGGGGTGTTTGCCTTGCTGGCGATCTTCATTGCCTGCATGGGTTTGCTGGGTCTGGCCATGTATGTTATCCGGCTGCGAACGAAGGAAATTGGTATTCGGAAAACGTTGGGAGCCTCAATACCGGGTTTGGTGGCTCTACTCTCCAAAGACTTTCTTAAATTGGTTTTTATGGCGATTCTGATTGCCTCACCCATTGCCTGGTATGCGATGGACCGATGGTTACAGGATTTTGCGTATCGCATCGACATCGAATGGTGGGTGTTTGCGGTGGCAGGGTTGCTGGCGATTGGCATTGCCGTATTGACAGTCAGTTTTCAAAGCATTAAAGCCGCTCTGATGAATCCCGTAAAATCATTAAGGTCTGAGTAGAGACGCAAAGGCCGGGCCGCCGGTGCGGTTGCGTCTCTACATTAACCAATCCCCTATGCTACGTAACTATCTCAAAATCGCCGTTCGCAATCTGTGGAGAAACAAGGTTTTCTCTGGCATTAATGTAACCGGGCTGGCTGTCGGGCTGGCTTCGTGTCTGTTGCTGTTCATGTACATTTCGCATGAACTGAGCTACGATGATTTCCAGCAGAAAGCTGATCGCCTTGTGCGGGTAACGATGGAGTACAGCATGGAAGGGCGTGTGGCTAAAATACCCGAGACGGGTACTAAAGTGGCTCCAGAATTCGGTCGGCACTTTCCGGAGATCGAATCGGGCGTTCGGATGATCAATCGGGAGGCTGTTGTGCTCAACGGTGATCGGCAATTCAGCGAAAAGCGACTTGTGTTTGCCGATTCTGCTTTCTTTACTCTGTTTTCATTTCCGTTGCTCAAGGGTAATCCGCAAACGGCTTTAGTTGGTCCGAACGTAGTGGTATTATCCGAAACGACAGCACAGAAATATTTTGGCGCTGTAAACCCGGTTGGGAAAACGCTACGTATCAATACGGGCGGCTCCTTTCGGGATTATGCAGTAACGGGTGTCGTTGGTGATTGTCCGGCTAATTCGCAGATCAAGTATGATCTGCTGGCGTCCTTTGCGACCCTCCCCGCGGCCAAAACAGAAGAATGGTATTCATCTAACTACGCTACGTATTTGCTACTACGTTCTCCTGGGGCCATCGCTCCGTTACAGGCGAAGATTCCGGGCTTCATGAAAACGCAGTTCGGTAAGGATGAAATGTCGGCGGGAAGTTATCTGACTTACAACCTCGAACCGCTCCGTCAAGTGCATCTGCATTCTAACGTTGAAGGTATGTTTGAGCCAAACGGAGACCTGATGTATATCTATATTTTTGGGTCGATTGCGCTCCTGATTCTGGTGATAGCCTGCGTTAACTACGTTAATCTGGCCACGGCCCGCGCCGTGGAGCGGGCGCAGGAAGTAGGGGTACGGAAGGTGATGGGTGCCATGCAGGGGCAGTTATTTGGGCAGTTCATTGGCGAATCGGTAATCGTTACGTCAGTTGCCTTACCACTTGCCTTGTTGCTGGCTGGTCTCATGCTGCCTTTGTTCAATACGTTGTCGGACCGGCAATTTTCGTTTGATGTCTGGCTCAGGCCCGGCAATCTGCTATTGCTACTTGGCGTTGGCGCCGTGGTGAGTTTGATAGCAGGAAGCTATCCGGCATTGGTCCTGGCGCGGTTTCAACCCATTCGGGTTTTGAAAGGCCAGTTGAAAACCGTTGGAGCCGGTCAGTTTCGCAAGGGATTGATCGTGTTTCAGTTCGCCATCACGGCTTTCCTCATTACCAGTACGTTGCTGGTTCGGAATCAGTTGTCGTATATCCAGCAAAAAAAACTGGGTTATACTAAAGACCACGTACTGTTGCTGCCTGTCGATAAGCAGGTCCTTGCAAAAATACGGTCGATAAAAAGTGAATTCCGTCAGAATGCCGATGTGCAACAGGTTTCATTAGCCTCAGAATCACCCGTATTTATCAACGGTGGCTATGGTATGCGCCGGGCCAATATGCCGGATGGGGCGTATAAGATGGTTGCGGGATTACAGATCGATGAGGATTTCATTAAAGCCGTCGGACTGCATATACTAGCAGGCCGCGACCTGACCCAAACGGACGTCGAGCAGGCCAGCGTTCCAGACGGCGACAGCCTGAATTATTACCATTTTATCCCGAATGAATCGGCGGTAAAAGAACTTGGCTGGACACCAGAGCAAGCTATCGGTCAGAAAATTGACATGAATGGCCGAAAAGGTGAAATCAAGGCTGTCGTGGCCGATTTTCATTTTGCGTCCATGAAACAGAAAATTGGACCGCTTCTTCTCTTTCCGGAAATGGGTGGCGAAATTCTATTGGTGAAGCTATCGGGTAGTCAATTGCCAAACACGCTTCAGTTTTTGGAAAGCAAATGGCGGACAATTATACCAGATCGCCCATTTGCCTATGAATTCATGGATGAGGAATTTAACAAACTCTACGCTGCCGAAACACGTACGGGTCAGATTTTCAGCGTTTTTGCATGTCTATCGATCTTCCTGGCCTGCCTGGGTTTATTTGGATTATCGGCGTATGCCACGGCACAACGTACCAAAGAAATTGGCGTTCGTAAGGTATTAGGGGCGAGTGTCGCCAGCATCATTACGTTGCTGGCTAAAGACTTCCTGAAACTGGTTTTCATTGCCATTCTTATCGCCAGCCCACTGGCGTGGTGGGCCATGAATAGCTGGTTGCAGGACTTTGCCTACAAGATCACAATCGACTGGTGGGTTTTCGCCTTGGCGGGCCTGCTGGCCATTGGCATTGCGTTACTCACCGTAAGTTTCCAAAGTATCCGAGCTGCGTTGATGAATCCGGTCAAATCACTACGTTCCGAATAGCGTGGTGCTGCTACTCACACCGTTGTCCATCCAGTCGAAAATAGCGTACCGTAACCGGCATGGCAGTCGTTGTGTCGACAAAGCCCTTCAGGGCAAACAGGCCGATGTATTTTGGCGTCATGCCAAATTCGTGGGTCGTAACTTCCTTGAATGAGAAATTGTCGACGGGACTGGCCGAATATAAAAACCGGAATTTCTGCCCTTGCTTCTCGATCCTGAAGGCAAAGTTTTTAAGGTTCGTCCTGGCAATACGTTGGTCATTGGCGTTGGCTAACTGGAAAAGCGGCTGGTGCACAAACTCTTCCAGATTGGCGTGCCCTTTGCCATAGGCTGCGATGGCCTGAATGAGAATTTCGCCGGGTTTGACGTAGCCGCCAAAGTAATTGTTGTAGGAGAGCGATAAACGAATGCTTTTGCCCGTGAAAAGCGTGTCTTCCAGTAACAAAAGACCCGCCTGCTGCCAGTTACTATCGGGTACAAAATCATTAAAATGAATTTCCGTATAGAAACAATCATCCTGGATTTCTTTCAGCAGCAAATTCTGTACACGTGGTGCTTCGCCGGTTTTAGGCCAATTGTCTCCTTTGAGCGTAAAGAGCGTCAGGCGATTTGACTTCTCGGCCCGGCGGTTCCAGAACTGGGCATTTTTGTCCTGAAGAAACCACCCATTCTGTTTCAGGTACGATTCGTCGGTAGTATGGAAATCTTCCTGTAGTTGCGCTAAATCCGACTGGCGGAAAAACAAAAATAAGCCAATTAACCCCGCTACTACGAGTCCCGCACTGATTACCCTTAAACGGCTCTGTGTCTGGTTGTTTTGGCGGACGTCCGGCTTAGGTAACGGGCCAACCTGTTCGCGATAGCGGAACCAGTACGGAAAATGCTCATCCACTTTTTTGCGCTCCACTTCGGACGTAGCAGGGGCATCGAGAACGTAGCGTGCCAACGTGTCGAGCGTCGCTATCGACGGATTTTCCTGCTTACTGGATGCAGGATTTAGCACATAAGCCGCATAGTTTTTCACACTTTTCCAGCCAATAACAAGCCCGGTACGTTCCTCGATTTCGTTGCTCAGGTGTTTGCTCTCCGGCTCAGAAAGCGGTTCGCTTAGCGGATGGCCGAAACATTTGATGACCACCGCCTTGAATAGATCGGCAAATGCCCGCCGGTCGAAATCATCCATCTGTATCCACGGGCTTCAACCCATGTATGTATGTTAAATCACAGGCTTTAGCCTATGGATACCACGTCGGAATTATGAATTCCGTGACGTTTCCGCCCGAATTCCGCTGTTTTTTTCTATGGCGACGAAGCTTTACCGAAAAAAACGTCCCACATGAAAAATACCTTGCTACTTATTTTTTGCGTTACGTCCCTGTCTGGCCAGGCCCAGCAACTCCAGCTTCACTATGATTTCAGGCATTCGATAAACGCGACGCTCAATCGACGAAATTTTGCGTCGCTGACGTTCGAGTATTTCAAGGGAAATGATTCGACCGGCTCTTTCTTGTTGAAAACGCAAACCGACTTCACAGGCGAAAATAACAATGTCGGTCAGATTTTTGTGCAGGTTTCCAAGAATCTACGATACTGGCGGCCTAAAATTCAGCTGGCGCTAACCTACAGTGGCGGCCTGGGAGTGGCCCCACCGGCTTACGGCTATTACCTCACCAATACGGTTGGAGTTGGCGCGGCTTATCCGTTTCAATGGCGGGGTGCCTGGTTTAGCACGAGTATCGTGTATCGGTACAGCGCTTTCCCGAAGCCGAGCCACGATCCACAGCTTACGTTTTACTTCGGACGGGGGTTCTTCAATTACCGGATTATGGTTGCGGGAAGTTTGGTAGCGTGGAGTGAAAACCGAAACCAGGGAAATGATTTTACGAAAGAGATGAGTGGCAAAAAAGTAGCCTTTTTCGGCGATCCTCAATGCTGGGTCAAGCTTACAAAAGCGGTTTCCATTGGCTCCCGGATTAATCTGTTTTACCACGTACTGACGGATGCCAATCAGCTGCAGGTTTATCCCACGCTGGCGTTGAAAAATCAGTTTTGACGTAGAGACGCAAATAGGCGTTTCTACAAAACCTTAACATTTTTTAACGGTCTAGTAATCAGCGAGAAAGGCAAACAGTCGATACCTTCACGTATTGAAAAATAGGTATATAAATCGTTTGTCTTATGCTCCAGAATTACATTAAAATAGCTCTTCGTAACCTGCTTCTGCGACGATTCTACGCCTTCGTAACGCTGCTTGGTCTTACGGTTGGCATTACGTTTTTGCTGCTCATTGGTAATTATGTTCAGGGTGAATTGCGTGTTAATCGAAACCTTCGAAATCCTGGTCAGCAGTACCTGGTACAGAGTCGCTGGAAGGAGTCAAGTATGGGTATGGATTTTACAACACTGGCACCCATGGGCCCAACGCTCAGGCAGTTATATCCGGCGCTGGTGGCCAATTACTATCGTTATTATGGCGTTTCGGCTAACGTATCGAATGGGGAGAACCGTTTTCGGGAGTCGATTCAGGTTGGTGATTCCACGCTGCTATCAATGTTTGGTTTCCCGATGGTGTTCGGTGATCCTCAACGAGCACTTCTCGAACCCAATTCCATTGTTATTACAGAAGCCATTGCCCAAAAGTATTTTGGTAAAACGGATGCCCTTCGCCAGCAACTGACTATACAGACACCGGCGGGTGGCAAACAGGTATTCACGGTTACGGGCGTCCTGCGGAACTTGCCGAAGAATAGCGTTACCAACCTGACACCGACGCCAGATGTGGTGTTTATTCCCATGCGAAATATTAGCTATTTCATGGCCGAAACGGCTATGCGTTCCTGGCAGAATCAGTACATTCCAACCTATCTGGAGCTACAACCGGGTGTAACGGCCGATAAATTAACCAGGCCGATGGCGCAATGTCTGGCTACCTATGCCCCGTCGGGTTTTAAGCAGAATTTGCAAGTCTACCTCAGTCCGCTGGAGACGTATTACCTGAAAGGCAACAATGGTCTGGTCGAAAAGATGGTATTTACGCTGACCATTATTGCGGTATTTATCCTGCTGATGGCGGTAGTCAACTTCGTTAATATCACCATTGGCATGTCGGCGACGCGCCTTCGGGAAATTGGTGTTCGGAAGGTGCTGGGCGGGTTAAAAAAACAACTTGTCGGACAGTTTCTGGCCGAAGCGTTACTGCTGACTTTCGGTGCTACGTTGCTGGCGTTGGGATTTCACGAGCTCTTTCGGCCCTTGTTTGCCAGCCTGTTAGGTAGATCCATACCGTCCATAATCGACTGGTCACTAATGGCATTGGTGGGATTGGTGGGTCTTATGTTGTTGATTGGTGTATTGGCCGGTAGTTATCCGGCTTTTGTGTTATCAAGTTTGCCATCGGTCGAATCCTTGAAAGGGAAACTGGTTGCTTCCGTGCAAAAAGGTATCGGATTGCGCCGAGCCCTAGTTGTGTTTCAGTTCACCGTCGCCATCTGCGTTTTCATTGGTGCGTTAGTGATCGGGCGACAGGTAGCGTACTTCTTCAGTAAAGATTTAGGATACCAAAAAGAAGCTATGCTGTCGGTTGCCTCGGTGCCACGCGATTGGTCGCCTGCGGGTGTACATCGTATGGAAGGCATACGGGATCAACTGGCGCGCATTCCGGGTATTAGCGACGTGAGTTTTTCGTTTGAAATTCCCGATGGACGAAGCAGTGGCAATGGTCAACTTTTTCGGCAAGGGCGTGATAGCAGCAGCGCGGCTGTTGTTACGGTGCTAACCACCGATGAACGGTTTGCCCAAACCTACGGACTCCATTTACGGGAAGGTCAGTTTTTCCATGCCAACGGCGGAAGTTATGACTCAACGCGGGTGGTGTTGAATGAATCGGCGGTTCGGGCGTTGGGTTGGCCCAATCCAGCTAAAGCAATGGACCAACTGGTTCGATTTCAGGGCAGTAATCGAACGTACCGAATAGGCGGTATCCTGGCTGATTTTCATTTTGGCTCGTTGCACAAACTCATTGAGCCAATGATTATTCTGCCCGTTCGAACGAATCCCATTTATCGCTATTTCTCATTTAAACTCAAATCCGACCCGGCTGGCATGAGTCGTTTGCCCGAAACCGTAGCCGCCATTGGGCAGGAATGGGCGCGCTTGTTCCCCGAGGCTCCCTTCGAATATTCGTTTATGGACGATACGCTCCAGAAACTTTATCAGACCGAAGTGCAACTGCAAAAAGCTTCGCGACTGGCTACTACATTGGCGTTGGTGATTGTACTGCTGGGCGTACTTGGGTTGGTATCGCTGAACGTAACCCGCCGAACCAAAGAAATTGGCATTCGGAAAGTGCTTGGGTCGTCAACGGTCGCTATCGTCAATCTGTTTATGAAGGAATTTATCCTGATCCTGCTGATTGCCGCCCTGATAGCATGTCCATTAGCATACTACGTATTAACCGGCTGGCTGGCGCATTTTGCTTACCGCACAGACTTGTCCTGGTTGCCATTCGTGGCAGTGGTCAGTACGTTAACGATGCTAACCGGATTGATTGTCAGCACGCAGGCCATCCGAGCCGCCTTAATGAATCCAGTGCAAAGTCTGCGTAGCGAATAAATCTGAACCGGGATTTATTTGGCTTTATTGACCAAATATGATTATTGCTTTCTTTGAAAGCCCTGTTTTAAAATCATAGTCAGTCAATAAAATCATATAAATCCTGGTTCAGACAAGAAACTGATTCAGGTCAAGTTGCAGGATTTCTGAAAATGACGATTCGGTCGTTAGGCCCCCATCGCCAAAACGATATCGAAGCCATTTACTCGTTCGGTAATCGTAGACAAAGCCTTCACGAATGCCATAATCATCTTCGTCTATCAATCGAATTACTTTACGCAGATCTCCTTTCAACCCATTCGTATGACATACTTCAATAATAATGGGCGTTTGAGCTGTCGGGTTGTCCCGCAACGACACATCTGGTACCTGACTTGCCTTGCCCTCATCAAGCATGGTTTCGGGCAACGGCTCCAGGAAAATCGCCTTTTCGCGGTGATACAAAACCCCCAAACCAATTGTCAATAGGGAGATAACACGCTGATGATCGATAGGTGCCCAGATACCCAGATCTTCAGCAATCAATGAAGGCTCAATAGCGGTAGGAAAGTACATAGAACTTGAGGGATGTAAGCAAATCTAATAAAAAATGATTAACGAACCTCGGTCAATACATAAGGCAGCAGCGTTTTGGACCGCGTGGCCGGATTCAGGAATGGGTACGTTAACTGACTGACATGATAATACGGAAACACCGCCAGCGTATGCGTAGTAAAACCTCTAGCGGATAACGAATCGGCATATTCGGCCGTTGTAAATACCTGCTTCGGCCCCGATTGAATTTGTGCCCTCAAGGCTGAATCGGTGCGGGTGTAGTGGGTGGGCGCGTTGGCATAAAACTCATACGTCCAGAAGCTCCCCCCGCCGTTTCCAGTACCGGGTTCATACAGCACCGTTGGCTTTTTAGACAGGCTCGGCTGAGTATTTACGTAGTCAGCGCCTGCCATGCCGGCCTGGTATTGCAGAAAGGTCGGGTACAGAAACAGATTCAGGGAGCCCCCCAGTACCAGCATGGTTCCGACCATTCGGCCCATCAATGACAGCAGGTTGTTCTGCCGGAAAAGGGCGGAAAAAATAAACGTAATGACCACAAGCCAGCTTAAAGCGCTCCCCAGTTGATTCGGTTGCACGAGCCATAATAACGCAGCCATGAGTATGATCAGTAAAAGACCGATACTGGTCTGACCAATAGTCCATCGGCGCAGGGCCAGGGGCGTCAGCGTGACCAGAAATTGCGCCGTCAGGACAGCATAGAACGGAAAAACGATGTTCAGGTAGTGCGGCAATTGAAAACCCGACAGCGAGAACAACAAGAACGTAGCCAGGCCAGAGCCAGGTGATACGTACTCAGGAAGAATTAATTTTCGTTTGGCGAGACCTATCAGGGCTTTGCCGATGCCCAGATACAGGGGCAATGACCAGGGCAGAAAAGCCCAAAGTAACGTATGGACAAAGAAAAACGGATCGCCTTCACCCTTAATTGGCCCTGTGTTGAAAAACCGCCCGAACTGGCTATCCCAGAAGAAAAACCGCACGCCCGATACGTCCGTTTTGTCAAAGATGATCTTTTCTGGATGCAAATCGAACTGCTGGTATAAACAATAAATTTCGGGTAAGGTGAACGCAAATGATAGCACAATTGCAACGTACCAGCGTCCCTTAAGCAGTTCTCGCCAATGACCCGTCAGGAGCCAGTGCAGCATTAACCCTGCGCCAATGGGCACGAGCACGAAAACGCCTTTTGTCATCAGGGCACAACCGGTCAGAAAGGAGCCAAGTAGCAGGTGGTAAAAACGGGCGCCCAGAAATACGTGGTAAAAATGATAGACCGGACCGATAATCAACAACATCAGGTAGGGTTCGGCCCGAACATCACTGTTGGACAGCACACCATGAAAGGCAGTCAGTAACACCAGCGTAGCTACCTGGGCCGTTAATTTCGAATAAATTAGTCGGGTAAACTGATAGGTATAGAGTACGCTTCCCAGGAAAAACAGCAAGGCCGGAAACTTGTAGGCGAACGTATTGATGCCGAAAATCCTGAAACTGATAGCCGCCACCCAAAATGGAAAATGAGGTTTGTCGAGCCAATCGCTCCCTACGGCATACAGATTAACGAAATCACCGGATTGGGCCATTGTTTTGGCAATGGTGGCATAGAGCGCGCCATCGGGTTCCAGAATGGGCGGAAACAGGCCGGTTGCATTCAGGAAAACGCCAGCCGCTACAAGCGCATAAAACCAGCGATCGCTGATAGGGGAGGATGAGTAAACGTCAGTCATTCGCAGGCTTTTACGGTCGATTCTGTCAAGTAGTCGTATTATTATCTTTGCGGTTCAAGGGACTAAATGACAACCAATTACCACCCGATAATGACAACGACCATCTACTGACCATACTGACCGCTTAACGACTTTTTGTCGCCAAAGTACGTAAGAAAACCGTAATTCGCTGTTGAATCGGTACAGACGTGCAACAAATCGGTCAGCTCTTTATCTTTGGTATATGCAAGACGCAAAACTTTTACTCGTTGACGATGATCCCGACGTATTGCTGGCAGCCCGGCTGCTGCTTAAACGACACGTTAGTACGGTAGACATCGAAAAGAACCCCGAAAAACTTCCATTTCTGCTTAATAACAACCGCTATGATGCGATTGTGCTGGATATGAACTTTCAGCGCGATGTCAGCAGTGGACGGGAAGGATTCGCCTGGCTTGATCGTATTTTAGACATTGACCCAAAAGCACGGGTCGTATTGTTTACAGCCTATGGTGATGTGGAGATGGCCGTACGCGCCATCAAAGCTGGAGCCGTGGATTTTGTGCTGAAACCCTGGCAGAACGATAAATTTTTAGATACCATTCGTGGCGCTGTCGAAGGTCGTAAAGATCGGTCTGGCGGTGCGGAAGGAGCGAGTTCGGTTTTAGGAAAAGAGTCGAACGGAAAAGAGCAATCCGATAAGAAATCAACCAAACAGACTAACATTATTGGCTCGGCCATGCGTCCTGTGCTCGACACGGTTGAGCAGGTAGCCCCAACCGATGCCAACGTATTGATTCTGGGCGAGAATGGCACTGGTAAAGACCTGATTGCGCGAGCTATTCACGATCAGTCGTTGCGAAAAGACAAGCCGTTTGTAAGTGTCGATGTAGGTGCCCTGACCGAAAGTCTGTTCGAAAGCGAATTGTTTGGCCATGTCAAAGGAGCTTTTACGGATGCTCGTGACGACCGTGCCGGCCGATTTGAGGAAGCCAATGGCGGAACAATCTTTCTGGATGAAATTGGTAACCTGACACCATCTCAACAAGCCCGACTGCTCACCGTTCTGCAACAGCGGCAGGTAACGCGTGTTGGATCAAACAAAGCCCGTCCGGTGGATGTGCGATTAATTTGCGCCACCAACGCTGACCTCAACGAACGCGTTGCGGAACGGGCCTTCCGGCAGGATTTGCTGTATCGAATCAATACGATCGAACTGCATCTGCCGCCCCTGCGCGAACGTCCTTCCGATATTGCGCCGTTGGCTGAGTTTTTTCTGAAAAAATATGCTAAACAGTACAACCGGTCGGTGTCGGGTCTTAGCCCGGCCTTGCTGGCTGAGATGAAGCAATACCGCTGGCCGGGAAATGTTCGGGAACTGCAACACGCTGTGGAACGGGCTATTATTCTGGCTCGGCCTGAACTGGCTAGACCGGAATTAGGTCAGGGAACGATGTTGCAACCAGAGAGTTTTGTCTTCAGGAATGGTACGTCGGTAGCATCGCCCGTAAATGAAACGCTGCAGTTAGAAGATATGGAGCGGCAATTGATTCATCAGGCCATGCAAAAACACCGGGGCAGTATCACCGACGTAGCGCGGGAGTTGGGTTTATCAAGGCAGGCGTTGTACCGGAGATTGGAGAAGTTTGGCTTATAAGTCTACGTCTAAGCAAAACCTAGCTTAACCGATCCAGCAAAAGTGTTAAAATCTGCTGTTGCGTTTTCTCTGCTTGAGCAAATTTTTGATTTACTTCCTGAAAGCCTTGCTGCATTTCCTGTCGTAACTTAACCTGATCATCAGCAATAAGGTCTGTTTTTCTATGTAAGCTGGCCTGTCCTTCGGTAAGCGAATTGGTCTTGTTTGTAAGTCAGCTTGGCCTTGGGTTAGTAAATTAGTTTTGTTTCGTAGGTCGACTGTTATATTCCGTAAGTCGGCTTGTCCTTCGGCAAGTAAGTCAGTTTTACTCCCTAAGTTGACTTGTCCTTCGGCAAGTTGATTTACCTTAATCGTCAAATCCGTCACTCCTTTGGCCGCAAGCTCAGCATTAGCGTTGGTACGAAGGGCTACTTCAAGAATCTGCCCATTCGATTCAATCAAGCGGTCAGTTTTTTGAGCTACGTCAGCTAATACGAGTTCGATTTGATCTAAACGTTTATCAGGTGTCATGCAGGTGGGTATATTTGAAGTAAATATGCGAATTGTTCTTTCTGAATGACAAAATCCAATCGTTAGGTTAGTTGAAAGCAAGCCTTAAACCACCTGCCCCAATTCGTTGGCGATGGCTTCTCTTGCTACCTGAAGAATCTCCTCCGGTGTGCGGCCAGTGGGTTCAATGCCGGGCAATACGTCCCACGACATGCGGGTAAAGGAGGTCAGTGGAAATAAGCCTTTTGGATTAAATCGACCCGTTCCCCGGATGGCAATGGGCACCACCAGCGCAGAGGGTGCCCGTTTGAGCAACGTAGCGACGCCACCTGTTACGAACGGACGCATCTGATACGTAGCGGAACGCGTTCGGGTACCCTCCGGAAAAATCATGGCCGACAGATTCTGCTGCTGAATGAGCTTTCCCAATCGGGCAATCTCGACGATGGCCTGCTTGGGGTCTTTGCGATCAATAAGCGCGGCCCCACTTTTGCGCAGGTTATACGACACACCGGGTATTCCATGCGCCAGTTCTATTTTTGAGACAAATGTGGGCGTATAGCGACGAAGAAACCAGATGATCGGCGAGATGTCGAACATACTCTGGTGATTGGCTACGAAAATAATCGGCCGGTCGGTGGGCAGGTCCTGGTTATTTCGAAATTCAATGCTGCTTCCGGTCAAATACCAGCCGTAGGCAATGCTGGCGTTCATCCAGTCTACCGTTTTTTTGTGGGCGGGTCTACCAAACAAATTAAACGCAATAACCTGCATAACGTGATAAACACACAACACCAGGCCAAAGTAAATCAGGTAAATAATGCTCAATACGTAATCGACTATTTTTTTCATATAAAGGAGGTTACCCCAATTCTGCCACAAAATTAGCGATCACCTGATTTTTATCAGACAGAAAAACACAAGTCGAAATAATTCAATCGGTTATATTGTCGAACTTTGTAGAAAGTTAGATTTATTGTTCATTTTCAGGGTTGAGTATTACATGATCTTATCAGGCACGCGTTTGGATGTTATGCGATTCGTCGGTGAAAAAATCGACGCTTCCATGGAAGAATTTCTGAAACCTATTGAGACAAACTGGCAACCGACCGATTTTTTGCCCGATACAACGAAGGAAACCTTTCTGGAGGAAGTTAAACTGCTTCGCGAAAGTACGCGTGAGCTTTCCTACGATTACGTAGCGGTGTTGGTGGGCGATACAATTACAGAAGAGGCCCTCCCGACTTACGAGTCGTGGCTGATGGATATGGAGGGCGTTACGCAGGGTGACCCACACGGCTGGACCCGCTGGATTCGGAGCTGGACCGCCGAGGAGAATCGCCACGGTGATCTGCTCAATAAGTTTCTGTATCTGTCGGGGCGGGTTAATATGCGGGCTATGGAAGTATCCACGCAATACCTCATTGCCGATGGTTTCGACATCGGCACGGGCAGAGATCCCTACCGTAATTTTATTTATACATCGTTTCAGGAGCTGGCTACCAACGTATCGCACCGTCGAACAGCCACACTGGCCAAACAGGCAGGCTGCACCCAACTGTCTAAAATCTGTGGCGTCATTGCCTCCGATGAAATGCGTCATGCGAAAGCCTACAAATCATTTGTCAGTCAGATTTTAGAGGTCGATCCCTCCGAGATGGTACTGGCTTTCGAAGATATGATGCGCAAGAAAATTGTGATGCCGGCTCACTTCTTACGCGAAACCGGCGTTAAAATTGGACAGACATTCAGTCATTTTTCCGATGCGGCTCAACGGTTAGGTGTCTACACAACTCAGGACTACATCGACATTGCCGAATCGTTGCTCGTTGACTGGAACATTGGCGCTATTACGGATCTTAACGATGCAGGGCAGCGTGCCCGCGACTATCTGATGGCATTGCCCACTCGTTTGCGTCGGGTAGCTGAACGTACCAAAGTGCCTACGCTTGAGTATCCATTTAGTTGGATAGCCTCGTAGCATGAATCGGTTCGCAATCGGTATTGGCTGGCGTATTGTAGCTATCGTCGTTTTAACCAGCGCGATAACCTACATATACCTTCAGGGCATTAATGGCCTGATGCTCTTTCCTTTGCTGAGTGCTGAATTATTTTTAACCATTAACCTTTACCAGTTCGTTACCAGCCTGAATCGCAAATTAACGCGGTTTCTGGAGTCAGTACGTTATTCCGATTTTGCAGTTGCCTTTCGTGCCGATAGCGATCTTGGCCCGTCGTTTAATGGATTAAATGACCAGTTCAACGAAGTGCTGGATGCGTTTCGGCAGGCGCGTGCCGAGAAAGAAGCTAACCTGCACTACGTTAATACAATTGTGCAGCACGTTAGCGTAGGACTACTCACGTTCGATGCATCCGGGCAGGTGGAGCTGGTCAACCAAACGGCACTGCGCTTATTGGGCATTTATCGGATACGTACCCTCAATGATCTCAACAGTACGCACCCTGAACTGGCGGGTTTACTTCGGGCCGCCACGCTTGCGCCAACACCGGTTTCTTACCAGACCGGCACCGATGGCGAGCTATCGGTGCGGTGTACGGCGGTGCGGCTGAGAGGCCGATTGATTACGGTCGCTTCGATGCAGAATATCCGTTCCGAATTGCAGCAGCGGGAACTTGACGCGTGGCAAAATCTGACCAAAGTGTTGCGTCACGAAATCATGAACTCGATTACGCCGATCGTGTCGCTGGCGGGCACGATGCGCGATATTGTCGAAACAGATCTGCTTCCGTTATCATCGCCCGAAAGTTCGCTCAACATGCCGTCGTTCGTGGCTGAGTCGATCAATGATCTGCGCGACGCCCTGACGACTATTGAGCAACGGGGTGCCGGAGTGATGCAATTTGTTGATGCCTATCGCCATTTTACGACCATTCCCCAGCCAGTTTTTTCCGACGTGTCGGTTGAGCAATTGTTACGTAACGTAGTGCAACTGGTTCAGCCGGATGCGCAAAAACAAAAGGAACAGATTGCCGTAACAGTTTCGTCGCCAAATCTGGCCATTCGGGCCGATGCCGCTCAGATTGAGATGGTGCTAATCAACCTGCTCAAAAATGCGGTAGAAAGTCTGGGCAAAAACGTCACGCCGATGATTCACCTTGACGCGGAGGCTGCCGGTCCGCGCGTACTTATCCGCGTGACCGATAATGGTCCGGGTATTGAACCAGAAGCGCTGGAACAGATTTTCATTCCCTTCTATACGACCAAGAAAACCGGGTCGGGCATTGGGCTGAGTTTATCGCGGCAGATTATGCAGCTCCACAATGGCCAGCTCACGGCCGAATCCACACCGGGTGAAGGCAGTACGTTTAGCATGGTGTTCTGATTTCTTCGGGAGCAATGTGATATACACCACTCCCGAAGAAACTAAAAAACACCTGGTCGGCCCAGTGATAAACGACTTATCGGCCGATAATCCAGGAAGTCAATATCGGGTGCTACGTAGCCCGGCTTAATAGGTTCTTCCTTCACTAAATCGGTGCTCAGGTATTTCTTGTTACTATCGCACAGGATGGTCACGACGCGGGCGTCTGGCCCCAGTTCGTTCTGGAGATTGATGGCACCAACCAGGTTTGCTCCTGACGAAATACCCACGGCAATACCCAGTTGCAGGGCTAATTTCTGAGCGACCAGAATCGAATCGCCATCGCTGGCCTGGACTACGTGGTCCAGCTCATTCAGTTTGAGAATATCCGGGATAAATTCGTCAAAAAGGCCCTGAATGCGATGCGAACCCGTTTTGTGACCGACTGATAGCGTTGGTGATTCGGCGGGTTCGAGCGGGTGAATGCGAATATCGGGTTTGCGCGATTTAAGATAACGCCCCACACCCATGACCGTTCCGCCCGTGCCAACACCCGCTACGAAGGCATCAGGTGTAACGTCTACGCTCTGGAGTTGCAGCCAGATTTCCTTACCTGTGGTCAGTCGGTGGGATTCGGCGTTGTATTTATTGGCAAACTGCCGCGGTAGAAATACGTGTGGATCGGAGGCCGCCAGATCTTCCGATCGCCGAATAGCTCCCATGAAACCACCTTCTTCCTTTGTAAACAGAACAATATCGGCCCCCAGACTGCGAATGATGTCGATACGTTCCTGGCTAATGCCCGCTGGCATGATAATCGTGACGGGGTGACCTAATGCGCGGCCTACAGCCGAAAAAGCAATACCCGAACTACCGCTGGTGGCTTCTACGATACGGTCGCCGGGTTGGATATTGCCTTCCCGATAGGCCTGATGAAGCACGTGCAGCGCCATTCGGTCTTTCATACTGCCCGTTAGGTTGTAGTGTTCGCACTTGACGTAAAGCGAACGCGCTTGGCCCTGATAGGTGTAGAACAGTTCCAGCATGGGCGTATTGCCGACCAGATGCCAGAGGTGTTCAAACTTTTCCTGAATGGCCGGTTTGATAGCGGTTTCGATAGATGAAGTCATAGAGATGGATAAAAAACTACCCGCAAAGAGAAACCAGCTTTGCGGGTGAAAAAATAAATATATAGTTCAGCGTGATTATTGTCAGGGTTTGGCCGTTAGAAGTTCTTCCAGTTTTTTGCCCAGAGCCTCACCCCGGATATCTTTGGCTACAATCTTACCGTCAGGAGAAATCAGGAAATTTTGGGGAATTGACCGAACGGCATATTGCTTCGCTACGTCGTTTTCCCAGAATTTTAGGTCCGATACCTGCGTCCAGTCCAATCCATCTTTGTGAATGGCTTTCAGCCAGGCTTCTTTGGCGTTGGGACGATCGAGGGAAACACCCAGTACGGTAAAGTTTCTGTCTTTATACTGATGGAAATTTTTGACTACGTTGGGGTTTTCCTGTCGGCAGGGACCGCACCAACTTGCCCAGAAATCGATCAGTACGTATTTGCCCCGGAAACTGCTCAGGGAGATGGCTTTTCCTACGGTGTCGGCCTGCGTAAACTCAGGGGCAATAGCGCCAATCGATGTGGCCTTGATACCGGCCAGCAACTGGGCGTATTCTTTTCCGGCTTCGCTGTTTTTTACAGGAGCAGACAGGCCATTAAACAGCGGTTCTACCTCGGCATATTTTGGTGCGTAATCGTACTGTTGCAGGGCATCCAGACTAACCAGACTGTTGGGTGTTTCTTTTATGAATTGAGCCCGGATTTTCTTTTGTTCAGCTAAAATAACCTCGTACCGTTTGTCAAGACTTTCCTTAAACTCCTTTTCCTCTTTTTGCGCTGGCGTGGCAGCCCTGGCGTCTTTCGACAATTGGGCTAATTTTTCCTTGGCCGGTTTGAGTAGGTTGGTCAACCGCTGATTTTCATTATTTAAAGGCGTCCCTCCAAGGATTGCATCTTTCAGTGAAGCAGGGCTGGTTACCGTAATTGTGCCCTGTTCCAGATAGACAGGCACATACGAATTATCGACAAATAACCCTACCGATCTTGGTTCGTCAATCTTTCCCTTGAACGAAAATGTCCCGTTCTGAATCTGAGCTGAGTCCGTTTTTACAAGGCTGCCTACTCGATAACGAAGGTATGCCTTAGCGGGCGATTTAACTCCGGTCAGTTTCCCGTTGATCGTGTAAGTGCCTCCCTGCGCCCAGAGCAGTGTAGGGCTTAGTAGCAATGCGATGACTAAGAAAGGCTTCATAAGGTCGTTTCGTTTATTAATTGCAAAGCATAAAAATAGCTGAAAGTTGTCACTTCCAGCTATGTAAGCAGACTGCCTTTTATTGGTTATCCGAGTTGTTCCCTATCCTTATGGCTTCGGGGCACCGGTTGAATTGCTACCGCTGGCGGGTGCCAGGGAGTTGATCCAGGCGGCAATTTTCAGGGCGTCGGGTTTGGGAACCTGCGGCATGGGTGGCATTTCGGTCGAATAGTCGGGCCAGTTGTGCGGCTTCGGATTGTAGATCAACTCCACGATCTGGTCGTTCGTGTACTTCCGTTTTGCTACGTCTGAAAAAGCCGGTCCAACCTGCCGCTTGTTGGCCTGATGGCAGGCTGCACAAGTGTGGCGGGTCAGTAAACCTTTCACTTCCTCGTAGGTCGGCGCTTTGGCCATTGTTACAGCCTGACCTTCTACCAGTTTTGGTCTCGCACCCGTGGTAGTTGCCTTGGCAGGCGCTTTTTTACCCGTTGCAACAGCGGCTGGTGCCGAAGCAGGGGTTGGCGCAGCGGCCGCTGAATTGGTAGTGCTAACCTCGCTCATCGCCAGTTTCTGCCCGTCGGGAATGTTGTTGAGCGTGTAGTAGGCAATCGGGTGAACGAGCGAGTACGACCCTTCGGCTCCCCGAACGCCATCGAGGGTTAGCTGATGGATGTAGTACTTGCGAAGGTCGTTCACAATCAGCCGCGCTTTCAAACCATCAGCCGATACTTTCACACCCTTGAGTGGCAATGCTTCTTTATTAATCGTCGGGCTGCCGTAGACCGAATGGTATTTATAGAGAAAACTCTCTACCCGATACGACGCCAGATCTTCAGCTGATTTTTTGTCGACGGGTTTCGTAAACTCTACTTCAAAGCCATCGGGCATGGCCTTCACGGTACGTATCTCAAACGGCACAGCACCGTTCCAGACCAGTCGTTGTAAGCCTTCGTTGGCATCACCGGCCGATCCCCAGCCCCGGTTTGTTTCGCCTACGAACAACGAGCCATCTTTCGCAAAGGCCATACGTAGCACGCCCGACCGAAAACCATTACGTAGTTCGATGGCACCGCCCTGATACTCGCCGTTCACTTTCTCCATGAACACGCGCGAAATCTTGCTCATACCCTGATCGCCAATCAATAGTTGACCGGCAAAAGGCCCAAACGCACCCTGCGGAATCTCTACAATTTCGGAGTTCGAAATACCCAGAATACCATGCGGCAACCAAACGGCAGGCGTTTGAATGTCCACGTTTGGAAATTGATCCTTCATGGTGTAGAGCAACGTAGGCGTTTCGTTGATTACGTTTTCGGGTTTGATCGCCCGCCCGTTTTCGTCCCGACGACGACGCTCGTCAATTTTGGCGTAGAATTGTTCGGGCGTTAATTTGAGGGGCGAGTTAGCCATGCCAGTCCATTGCAACCCGGCGGGGTGACCCACAAAAGCTCCTTTTTTTACGTGGACAATGCCGCCCGATCCCATCCAGTCGCCTTGGTTGTCGGCGTAGAACAGCTCACCGTCATAGATACCCATTCCGCAGGGCGACCGCATGCCCGTAGCCCAGGGCTGCATAGTACCGTTCTCACTGATCTTCATCGTCCAGCCGCGCCAGGGTACACGGCTTTCACCCCGCCACCACTCTTCATCGCCGAACGCTACGTTGCCCGTCACGAAGAACTGGCCGTCGGGCGCAATTTTTGGGCCGTAGCTGTATTCGTGGTAATGACCCGATAACGGCCAGGCATAAATTGTCTCGAACGTATCGGCCTTGCCATCATGATTTGCATCAACGATTTTTGTGAGTTCACCCCGTTGCGCGCAATAAAGGGCACCGTCTTTGCTGGTTAAGCCCAAAATCTCATGTAAGCCCGTCGCATACTTCCGGAAAAAAGGCTTGCGGCTGGTTGGGTTCTCGACAATCCAGATATCACCCCGACGCGTGGCCACGCCCAGATTACCATCGGGCAAAACGGTCAGGCCGCCCACTTCCAGGAGGGTACCTTCTGGTGAGGTTACTTTCTGAATTTTGTAAAAATCTTCCTCCTTTGGCGACTCCTGCGCCTGAACCATTGTCAGGCTGGCTAGGGAGAGGAGGGTTGTTAGTATCTTTTTCATGGTATAGCTCCGGACTTAAGCCCGGAATGAAATCAAAACAGAATCGAGTACGTTAGTTTCCCCTTTACCGGTACGATCAGCTCCTGACGACCGTTGGTGTCGCGAATCGTTGGCTTGGCCCCAGATACATTGTCAATCTTGATATACGTCTGTCCGTCAATTAGATATAGATTATTCTCCAGTGCGGTGATGGTTGTGCCACTGCCCAGACGAGCGTATAGATCACTGGCGGGGTTCATTACTGATACTTCGCGCTGAATACCTTTTCCTTCGCTTAGCACCCGGATTTTATCATCAACCGAAGCCCCATAGCTCTGATAACGGAACGTTGGGCGGTCGCTGTCATCCAGTACGTAGCCTTTCGGGTGATAGCTGGAGCCGGTCGTGTCGGCCATCCAGTTTGCCTGGGGGGATGCCAGTTTGCTCAGGAACAGGACGGGAGTGCCCAACCGCTGAACCATACCCGTCGGTCGGGAGGAACCATCGCCCCGCTCGTGCCACATCGGCGTAGCATCCAGAAATGAACCGCGCCAAACCTGCACTAGCGCCCCTTTGTCTAAGTCGTACGTATAATGAATTTGCTCAGGGCTGCCCACCGATACTGCATGGGTTACGCGGAGCGTACGACCCTGCGAGTTCTTCTCGCCCGGCACATCCATAAAGCTACGTAGCATGGTATTGGTTGAGGCCTCAACCACAATAGGATCGACTTCCTCGCCCGTACTGCCTACCCCGTCGCTGATCGCGTATTCGCGAATGCCCGGCCCAGCTACCGTTAAACCCAGTGCCGGTTGCGCCCAATCGACAAATTTGGCATACAGCAACTCAAACGGCAGGTCACCTTTGGGCAACGTTGCTTTTCCTCGGGCATTCCATTCGCCGGGCGCTATGACTGATTGTTTATTGATTTTTAGCTGCCCACCGCCCCCTGGAACGCCCAGGTTAAACTGATATTCGCCAGGTTCCGAGACACGTAGCGTGCCGGTGTAACGAATCAGGAACTCGTTTGGAATGCGACTCACGGATGCCGATAAAACGGTTGTGGCACCTTCCGATTCGGGCGCTGTTTTGTCGTAATTGGGCTCTTTCTCGTATTTGCCTTTGTAGACGGCGTATTTCAAATTTATTAACTCGGGGCGTGGTTTGTCGTAGGTAACGTAGCGGATGTTGCGCAAAGCAACTGCCCCATGATCGCCCTGAAACCGGATCGGTCCCAGCGCTTTTTCGTTATCAAATGCAGAGCCCCGAGTCGGGCCGGTCAATTCAACATCTTCCTGAATGATTACGCCATTCAGTTCAATCCGAATCACGCGGGCATTTTCCGTTTTTTGCCCGTTAGCATTGAAGCGCGGAGCCTGAAACGAAATTTTCATGTGTTGCCACAAACCGGGCGCACGACTGGCATTCTGACGGGCGGGGTGGCCTTCGTAGCCTTTCTGGCCATCGGGCCGTTTTTCATCCCATCGTTCATAAACGGCGCCATTATCGTGCACATTCGGCGTACGGACATCCCAACTGTCGCGTAGTTGAATTTCGTAACGACCTTGCAGATACACGCCTGAATTGGCCGTTGTCGCCATCATGTAATCTAATTCCAGGTCGACATCCCCGTGTTGTAACGTAGTGAAAAGATCATATTTATAGGGGTTCTTGGAATCTGCCGGCGCTTTGTCCAGCGGAATATTGGCCAGCACACCCGTGCCTTTATCAGTGATGAGCGTATTGGCTTTGTTCAGGTCGGCCCGCACGGCGCCAACAATACGCCAGTTGGGCGTTGATGGCGCAAAGGCGCTTAGGTCATTGAGCGGCAGAGGAATACCAGCCAAGGGGGCAGGTTGTGCCAGCACCAGCCGGGTACCGATAGCAAAGCAGGCGCTCAGTAACCAGCGAAAGTGAGTTTTAGGTGATAGGTTTACCATATACAGAAGGGAAATTAAGGGGCGAAATCTACCATTTTTTCTCAGAAAAAGGACGTAAATCCACATTTGCTCTATCTTTGAATGTTTTACCCGCGAATTCAATAACCCGATTACATTTCTATGAAAAACACCCCGTTATCGCTTGCTTTTTGCATTGGTCTTGTTGGCTTATCGGTTGCGGCTGTAGCTCAGACGCAGCCCAGCAAACAAACCCCCGAATCCACCGAAATCTGGGAACCCGTTCCCCCCGTTGTTACGCCCGGCACAGCGTCTGCCAATACAAGTGGCACGACGCCCCCTTCTGATGCCATCGTACTTTTTGACGGTAAAAACGCCGACGAATGGGTCGCTATTAAAGGCTATTCACCAGCCAGTTGGGAGAACAAGAATGAAGGCCCACTGAAGTGGCCAGTTAAGGACGGTGTTCTGTATTCGACACTTGGTTTTTCGGCCCGTTCCAAAAAGGAATTCAATGATTTTCAGCTTCATGTTGAATTTAAAACCCCGGAGAAAGTAGAGGGTAAGAGCCAGGGTCGCGGAAACAGTGGTATCTTTTTACAAGGCCGCTACGAGTTGCAGGTGCTTGATAACTACAACAACCCAACCTACGTAGATGGGATGGTGGGTTCTATTTACAAACAGGCAATTCCGCTGGCGAACCCAAGCCGCCCACCGGGTGAGTGGCAGACGTATGATATTGTTTATCAGGCGCCCCGTTTCAACAAAGCAGGCATGATGACCGACTACGCCTACGTAACGGTATTGCTCAATGGTGTGCTGGTGCAGAACCACGCGGCCATTCGTGGCACAACCGAGTACATCGGTTACCCGAAAGTGCAAGCCCACGGTGCCGGTCCGATTCTGTTGCAGGATCATGGTAACCCGGTTGGCTTCCGTAATATCTGGATACGGTCGTTGTAATAGCAATTCGTTCTTTACTAACTAGTTGATAATCGCCCTCGGTATTCGCCGGGGGCTTTTTTGTCGTATTGCATTCTCGGATTTTAATCCGTAATTAAGTCTTCTTTAATTAAATCGCGGACGCAAAGTCGTGGATACGTAGTATGCGCTTTTACCTGTTTATTGTTGCTCTTATCACAGTCATGACGGCCTGCTCGACTACCACCGTTTACATCGTTCGTCATGGTGAGAAAGTAAACGAATCTGATACCACAAACCTGAGTCCGGCGGGTTATGCTCGGGCAGTCGCACTGGCTGATACGTTGGCCAATCGGGGCATTGACTCGATCTTCTCGACACCTTTTCGACGGACTCGTCAAACGGTTGGACCCCTGGCTCAGCGACTTGGGGTTCGTGTGGTGGATTATCCCGCCAAACCGAATGAGGCTATTGTCAACCGAATCCGTCAAATTCGGAACAAGACCGTGCTGGTGGCGGGGCATAGTAACACCATTCTGGAGATTGCCAGAGGACTGGGCGCGAATCCAACCATGACTACCATTGCATCGGGAGATTTTGATAACCTGTTACGTGTTCGCATTCACTATGGACCGTTTCGTAAGTCGGTCACGCTTTCGGAAACGACCTATGGCCAGATGACGCCCCCATAAGGTAGCTGAAATACAGTATATTCCGGCCTGTAGATTGTTTTCATCAACTCATGCAAGACTGTAGTAATGGTCGTGTTGAGGATGGCTATTTTTATGGAAGTTTATTCCTGTATAGGTTGTCAAATGAAACGATTACTCCTAAGCCTGCTCACCTTCTTGTTGGTTTCAACTGGACTGTTCGTTCGGGCGCAGGGGATTCGTGCCACGGCCATCAACGTAGCGACGGAACGGAAAACGGTTCCAGTTAGCACACCTGCTACGTATCAGGGTCGTCAGATTTTAGTGGGAAATGGCGGTGGTTTCACGGGTTTTACAACGACCTATTATCTGTTGGAAAACGGTAAATTGTTTGGCCGACGCAGCCGCGACACTACGTTCACCTTGATCCGACAGCAAACACAGGTAATGACAAAGCGAATGTTTAGCCGGGTTGAGATTATGTGTAAGATCAGGAAGACGACGTTTAGCAACCCCGGCAACAGGTACAAGTTTGTCCGGTGGCGAAAAGGTAAGCTGGCGTATGCTGTAACCTGGGGTGAAGCTGGAAAAACGGTGCCGGCGAGTTACCCCAAATTCTACGACTCGTTTATGGCTATGATTCCAACTGCATCGCGATTGAAATAGAGTATAGATACTACGTCCAACTCTGGGTCATCAAAAGGGGGCTGCTATACTTTAATGAGCAAACAACAAACTGAACTACTCAATGAAAACATCTTTTCTTTTCCTGACACTCCTGATTGCTACGTTCGCTCAGGCACAAAAGCCTGGCGCTGGCTTTGATCGTAAGCATAAAACTACCTTGCCTTCAGGGGGGCTTGCCCAGCGGTTAGGTGCGGTAGTCGTGCCGCTACCGAAGGACCAGACAGGTCGCCAAACGTTGACCGCAACGGGCGGAATAAGACCAACGCTGGACGCTATGAAATTGCGGGTGGTACGTGATTCGGTGACGGATTTGCCTATTTTCATTGAGCGGAAAGTGGCCCGATCGACTAACTCAACTCAACCTAATGGAGCGCGTCTTTCGGCGGCTGCGGCCACGCTGGTTACCTACAAGTTTATGGGGCAGGTACGTGAACTGCTCAAACTCGATAATCCTGAAGATAATTTCTCAGTTGCCCGTACCGAAACCGACGAGCTTGGACAGATGCACGTTCGCCTGACCCAAACCCACCGGGGTATTCCCGTACTCGGTTCCGTACTCGTTGCCCACTTGACGGATGGGGACGTAGGACTTCTGAACGGCCGTTATCAGCCCATCCCGAATGATCTTTCTACGACGCCAAAACTGGTGTTGACCGACGCGTCGGAACGGGCCTTGAAAGATGTCCGAAAAACGTCGACGGTTCGGTCATTTGGCGATAATATCCTGAATTTGAAATCGTCGGAAGGGGCGCTGTGCGTTTTTGCCGAAAAAGGAGTCGCTAAGCTCGCGTATCAACTAACCGTAAGGCCGAATATGCTCGAACGGTGGGAATACGTTATTGATGCCCAGACGGGCGACGTTCTCGACAAATATAATCATACCTGTACGTTCGTAGGGCCAACGCCTGCATCGGGTCGCGACCTGAATGGCGTGACCCGCTCATTTCAAACGTATCAGCAGAGTGGCAACGCGTATTACATGATTGACGCGTCGCGGCCAATGTTCAACGCTACAGCATCCAGCATGCCCGGCAAACCGGTTGGCGCCCTCTGGACAGTGGACGCGAAAAACATAGTGGGTGATAATCCCAAAGCCTATCAGATCACGTCGGGTAACAATACGGACTGGAACGCGACGGCTGTTTCGGCTCACTACAACGCGGGTGTCGTTTACGATTATTACCGAAATACGTTTAAGCGTAACGCCATCACGGGCACTGGAGAAACGATTATTTCGCTTATCAACATCGTGGATGATGACGGTAAAGGCCTTGACAATGCTTACTGGAATGGCAAGTATATGGCGTATGGCAATGGCCGAAGCCTGAAACCACTTGCCGGAGCACTGGACGTAGCGGGGCATGAGATGACGCATGGCGTTATTCAGAATACGGCCAATTTGCAGTATAAAAGCCAATCGGGAGCCATAAACGAGTCATTTGCCGACGTATTCGGTATCCTCATCGACCGGGCTAACTGGACCATTGGCGAAGAGATTGCTACGCCAGCCTTGTTGCCATCGGGTGCTCTGCGTAATATGGCAAACCCCAATCAGGGTGGTAAGAGTAAAGATCCCAATGGTTATCAGCCCGCTACAATGTCACAATATGACAACACCAGCGACGATAACGGTGGGGTGCATAGCAATAGCGGGATTGCCAATTTTGCGTTCTATAAATTCGCTACCGCTGTTGGGAAAGACAAAGCCGAGAAGGTTTATTATCGAGCGTTGACAACCTACCTGGTCCGCACGTCCCAGTTTCTGGATTTGCGTTTAGCGATCATCCGAGCGGCTGGCGATGTGTACGGCACGCCGAGTGCTGAGGTTACGGCGGCCATAAATGCGTTCGACGCAGTAGGTATTGTAGAGGGCACACCCACAACACCCGGCAAACAACCCGACGTACCGGTGGCATCAGGCCAGGATTTGTTGTTATTGTCCGATGAGAGTACGGCTAAACTCTACTCGACGGTTGTTGGCGTAACGCCCGCCAAGTTCGATCAGAAAACGGCATTGGGCTTGGTGCATCGTCCCAGTGTGACCGACGATGGAAAAACGGCGTACTACGTAACAACCGACAAACGGATTCGGGCCGTAAATCTGACCGGGACGCCAACCGAAACGGTGATTTCCGACGAAGCCATTTGGGATAACGTAGCCATCTCGAAAGACGGCACAAAATTAGCCGCCCTCACTGCCGACCGCGACGGCTCCATTTACGTGTATAGTTATGCCAAAAAGAAATGGGCCGAGTTTAAATTGTATAATCCAACCTACTCAGAAGGCATCCAGACGGGTGACGTACAATACGCCGATTCGTTTGAGTGGGATTTCACCGGCGAAACCCTCGTTTATGATGCCTTGAATGCCCTTCAAAACAACAGCGGAGCCAGTGTTGATTACTGGGACGTTGGGTTTATCAAAGTTTGGGATAACAAAACAGGCAACTTTGCTACCGGGGATATTGAAAAACTATTCAGCAATCTGGACGAAGGAGAAAGCGTAGGCAATCCATCGTATTCCAAAAATTCGCCGGATATCATTGCTTTCGATTACTTTAACGAGAACGACAATGTCTACTATGTGATGGCTACTGACCTGAGTCAGGGCAATTTGAAAAGCATATACAGAAACTATACGTTAGGATTTCCAAGCTACTCGCGTTTAGACAATAAACTGGTATTCAGTACTAAATCTTCTTCAAGTGAGGATATATCCAGTATTGATCTGGGCGCTGATAAAATCTCGGTATCGGGCAACGCATCGGTATTATATACGGGTGCCAAATGGCCGGTCTGGTATACGCAGGGCGCTCGTACAATACCTACCAAAACGGCGCAAACCATTACGTTCGAGGCTATTGCTGATCGCTATACAAACCAGGGTGATTTAGTCCTAAAAGCCACGAGTTCATCTAATCTGGCCGTCAGCTTTCAGGTACGAACTGGCCCCGCTACGTTAACCGGAACAACCCTGAAACTTACGGGGGCGGGTGCTGTTACGGTACGTGCTTATCAGGACGGTAATGATCAGTTTTATGCCGCAACTGCTGTTGATCGGACGTTTAACGCATTGATTGTTACGGGCGATGAACCCCTCTGGAGTGATAAGCTGTCGGTTTATCCGAATCCTGCCCATACTACGTTGCAGGTCGAATTGCCCGGTACCGCAATCTTTGAAAGTTTGTCACTCAAAACAATTACGGGGGCTACGGTGGTACAACCGCTACTACGTTCCCGCCAGCGGACCGCTACATTAGAAATCGGTCATTTGCCAAAAGGGTTGTATTTGCTGCAAGTTCAGACGCCCGACGGAACGGCTCATCGAAAAGTAGTGAAGGAATAATGATTGACCTTATTCACTTTTTGCGTCTTAGTAGATAAATCAAATAAAATGTATATTTGAATATGTATTTGGAAGAGCGCGTAGGGCAGTTAGAAAACCTGTCCGTTGATCACGGCCGACAGATTGAAATCATCGCTAAAGGTGTTGCGGATTTAACCGTGACGGTGAACGAGCGATTTGATCAGGTGATTAATGAAATGAATCAACGCTTTAATCAGGTAGATCAGCGATTTTCGGAGGTAGATCGGCAATTCGATAAGGTTGATCGGCGATTCGATAAAATAAATGAGAATATTGCCGAGCTAAAAACCGGTCAGATCCGGCTGGAAACTACTGTAACCGATATTCAGCAGACGCAACAACTGATTCTGACTCTTTTGCAGGATCGGCTGAAATAGAAACTTGGCCTTGCCAAGAATGGCATAAAATAAGGGCTTATAGATGACTTGTAATTAGTCACTATAAGCCCTTATTCGTTAGCGTGTGAAGTTATTTTGTTGTGATGATAATCTCTGCTTTCTCTTTATTAACGTCCATACGGGCGATTTTATCAGGTGAAAGCGCCGTTATATCCCCCTCTGTAACTTCTTTTCCATCAATAATAAAGTGCTTTATGCCTTTATACAGAGCTGCTTTTTCAGCTACTTTATCTTCCTCTAATTGAAAGTTAATCGGTAAGTTATATTGTACGTTCACCGCTTGCCCCCCTTGTTTAGCCGGTTTCCAGCGGGGCATGCTTTTTACAACACGTACCGCTTCTGCATCGGCTCCGTATCCAATACCTTTTAGAATCTGAACATCGGTAATGTCGCCTTCTTTGGTGACGATAAAACGAACGAATACTCTTCCTTCAACTTCAGCTTTTTGGGCAGCTTCGGGGTATTTCAGATTCTTTTGCATAAACGCCCCCAGTCCTTCCATCCCACCCGGAAATTCCGGTTGATTTTCGACCACGGTATAAACTTCTCCGTCTACTTTCACCGGTTTACGGACCGACGTTTGAGCGCTGGCCTCGCTCTGAGGTTGATCGCGTTCTGATTGGGAACACATGGTTAGCAGAGCCGCCAATGGCAGCACGAGAACATAGCCGAGAAGCGCCCGGCGATGGGTCTGTGGTTTGTGTAACATAACGATACGTTGTTTAAGGGTAGATTTAGAAACAAAAGGGGTAATTAAGGCTGTCGTTGAGACGTTGAGGGCGTAGGCAACCAACTGGCGTGGGTAATCGGGTTGGGGCGTTTTCAGAACCGCCCGGTCGGCCAGAAATTCGTGTACTTCCTGTAATGCGCGTTTGTACAACCACAACACCGGATTGAACCAGAAAGCAACCTGCACGATTTCCAGAAACAGCACGTCAGATGTGTGGTGCTGCCGGATGTGCGCTTCTTCGTGACGTAGGAGCACGTCGGGTTCAGTGAGTGCGTCGGCATGATTCAGCACTAAATACTGTCCGAATGAAAACGATGGTGTTAGATTCAAATCTTTGGGGAGCCGAACGAGCGTATAAGCCGATTTGCGTTCGGCTGTACCTCGTTTGATGAGTCGGAAAATGGCTCGCAGATTTAATCCCAGTCGCAGACTCATGACTACTACGCCGAGCCCGTAGATTAGCCAGAACCATTGGTCCTGTGACCACGTAGCGCGTTCGCTTTTAACCGCAAATGCAGGTAATGTAATCGTGCCAACGGGTAGCGATTCAGCCGTTCCGCTCGGTAGTTCGATAAACGGCAGCGTTATT
The DNA here is from genome assembly GCF_900112365.1 of Spirosoma endophyticum. GTDB lineage: Bacteria > Bacteroidota > Bacteroidia > Cytophagales > Spirosomataceae > Spirosoma > Spirosoma endophyticum. Next base: position 238,237 of record NZ_FOLQ01000007.1, read on the forward strand.
GACAGCCCTATCGACATCAGCAAGTATGCCCGGTTCAGGCTAAAAAATGTGTTCCGGCGCAGGAGCAATACGTAGCAGCCATAAAAAAGCAACAGATACAGACTGGCTGTGAGGAAGTAGGGGAGGGCGTTCATTTTTTCTTCGTGGTTGTAACAACGACGCCATTTTTGCCTTTCTCGCCATATACAGCAGTTGCTGACTCACCCTTCAATACGTTGATATTCAGAATATCTTTTGGGCTAACTTTATCCAGAGGCCTGGGTGCATCCTTTGCTATTACAACGCTATCAATGATATAAAGCGGTTGGGGGCCTAACTCACCTAAAGGGCCTCTACCACGTATTGTTACGGCAGCGGTCGGTTTTGGCATCAAACCTGACTGAGGTAAGGTATCTGCTTTGAAGGAGCTAGCAGGCACGGATACTTTGGTCATTGTCAGGTATGGCTGGTTTGGGTAATTTGCATCCCGCATGGTCGGAAACTCACCAATCAGACTGCCGGTCGGTTTGAAAATAGCTGGATCAACCTGCCCCGTTCGTTTGTCTACTTTCTTTTCCAGTGAAAACTGAATGGGGATCTGATACCGAACTGCGACCGTCTTCCCATTTTGGGTAGCTGGAATCCACTTAGGCATCTGACTAACGACTCGGATCGCTTCCTCCTCACAGCCACCACCCAGTCGCTTTATATTCTTATTGACCTTCACATCGCCGATGGTTCCTGTTGGTTGTATAGTAAACATGACATATACATCTCCCTGAATATCAGTGGCCTTAGCCTTAGTAGGATAGCGAAGGTTTTGGGCTACATACTGCATAAGCCCTATTATGCCAGTTGGGAAAACGGCTGGTTCTTCGACCGCCGTAAGTACCTTTCCATGAACAGTATCTGATGTTGGTGGTGTTCTGACAGGCATAGCAGGATTTAGCTTGATTGCTTTATAAACTGCTGATGCACCCATCGGAGGAAGCTCGTCCTGTAGATTCGGCGTTAGCCTGGGGCTTAACGTTAACTGATTTTTTTGAGCGCGATGGCTCAATGCTTTCAGTAGCAAAATGTCTGTGCGATACCCGATATGGCTATAAGCCAGCGTAGCAGAAACAGAGACGTTCTCTAGCTTGTAAAATCCATTCTGGTCGGTTGGCGTACCCTCGCCTGTATTGGCAATCACCACGTTCGCGCCCGGCAACGCCTTTCCGTCCACGTTAGTCACTCGCCCCGATACGGTGATCGTCTCTTCTGTTACCTGACCCACGACCGCTGCAATCTCTTCCCGCGCGGTGGTCATGGCTAACAGCCCAAACGCGAGTGGAAGCACTAGTACGTATTTGCCCAAGGCCCAGCGGTTCGTGGCTCTCTGGTGCAACATCAAAATACGCTGCTTTAAAAGCGACGGATTGAAAAAGCCATTGGTCAACGTATCGGTTTGAGCACCAAACGTATACTCGACCAGAAAACGGGCGTAAACCGTAGGGTGACTGGCTTGTTTATCGGCCAGAAACTCGTGTACCTGACGTAGCATTCGGTCGATTAACCACAGCGACGGGCTTACCCAGAACACAGCTCGCAACAAGGCCAGGGCCAGTACGTCGACGCTGTGTCCCTGGCGAATGTGTACCAGCTCATGCCGGAGAATCAGCTCATTATGAACATCTTCTGGGCTAAGAACCAAATACCGGAAAAAGGAAAAGGTGGGTGTTGACGCTTCCGATCCGCTTGACATGGGCGCCTGAATCAGTACGTAATCGTCGTACACTTGCCGAGGTGATTTCTGAATAAATCGTAACAGGCGTCCAACCCGAATCGCCAGACGCAGCAGCAACGCAAACGCAATGAATCCGTAAGCGAGCAACGCGATTTGCTCCCAGTCGGGGCCTGTTTCGACGGGCATGGTAGCGATCGCCGTCACGGGTAAGGCAATGACACCCACGGGCACCGGCCAGTCGGCCTCGACGGTTTGCGCGGGCAGACTCGTTAATGGCAAGATCAGCGACAGGATGACCGAGGCCAGTAAATACGCCCGATTCAACGTAAAAAACGTATGCCGACGTAGTAGTAACCAGTAACAACTCACAAACAGCAAGCCGTAGAGGTTAGCTTTCAGGATGTAATCGAGGGCGTTCATTGATCTTTATTTTTGTTTAGGAGCTTAATGATTTCGTCGGCTTCGTTGAGACTGATGTTTTTGTCCTGCACGAAAAACGAGACTAACTTTTTGAGCGAATTGTCGAAGTAGTTTGCCATCAGTTGTTCCGTCTGGAAGCGCCGGTATTGCTCTTCCGTAATGAGCGGGTAGTATTCGTGCGTTTTTCCGTAAGCGGTATAACCTACCAATTCCTTTTTCTCCAGAATGCGGATGATCGTTGAGACGGTATTGTAGGCAGGTTTCGGCTCGGGCAACTCGGCTAATACGTCCTTGACGAAGCCTTTCTTGAGCTGCCAAAGAACCCGCATAATCTCTTCTTCGGCCTTGGTAAGTTCGCGCACCTGCATGATTTCTGTAGTGATTGTAAAATGATGAACGAATGTATGACTAATGATTTAGTTTTACAACTAATTTATTAGTTAATAGGTTTAAAAAAAACAGTCAGCTACTTAGCTGACTGTTTTTTTGCTAAATAAAAGGCGCAATTAATCCTCTACTACGTCTGATTTATAGCCTATTACTCCCAGGAAAATTTCAGCAAGGATACGCCCTGGCGTGGTAGGTCGAAGGTAAGGGTTGCTTTACCGTCTTTTGCCGTAATCCATTCGGGTGAGGTGAGCAGCTGCAGTTGCCCGGCCTTTTCCAGGTCGGCTATTTGCTCAGGTGTGGGCGTTTTTGGGGAGCCCATTTTTTTCCAGGCTTCATACGAATTACTGAACTGCTTATCGATGCGATAATGCTGAAGGAGAACGCGCTGATTGGGCAGCCCCTCTACCTGAACGGAAATGGGCGCATCAGGAGCCGGTACGTTGTCATCATGATAATTCCAGACCATTATGGCGGCCGTTTTAGCATCTTTACTGGCCAGGGCATTGATGTCGGCTTCGGCGCGCACACTCTGATCCCGAACACGGATATAATCGTAAGCAAGCCCATTTTTTACGTCGGCCCGATTCCCCTGCATCATCCCGAACATGCGAAATACGCTCAACACGGGCTTGTCAACGCCATTGGTGGCCAGGTCGCGGAACCCTCTGAACCAGGCCTGATCTTCGAACTCAAACGCCCAGGTAACGGCTCCTGCCAGATTTACACCGCGCGCAGCCGCCAGATCATACTTGCGCGCAAACGAAGCGGCCGTGTAACTCGAATACATCGTACCATTTCGATACGCATTTTGCGGACTCAAATCTTCTGAGCAGGCGGCACAGCCTTCCGGGTCCGATTCGCCAATGATGATGGGTAGATTTTTCAGGCTGGGGTAGGAGGCCACAATTTCAAACCCCTTGTCGATGTCGCGTAGTTGGGTTCCCATATTCATCTGCACATGGCCATCAACCAGTTTTGGCGCTCCTTTAGCGTGAAAAGTGATAAAATCAATGGGAGTGCCGGTTTTGCCAGTCGCATAATTCTTGCCGTTTACAACATGATCCATAAACGCCTTGAAGAAAACCGGTGAATTGCCACCGCCGGGGCCGGTCACTTCTGGCCCGCCCACTTTGGCCGTTGGCAACGCCCGCTTGACCGCATCGGCCGTGTAGTCGTACAATTTGATGTATTCGTCAACGGTGCCTTTCCAGTAGCTGATGTTCGGTTCGTTCCACAGTTCCCAATACCAGCTTTCCACTTCTTTCTGCCCATACCGGCCAATGGAGTGCTTCACCCACTGATAGACCAGTTCACTCCATTTTTGATAATCTTTGGGCGGATACGCCCAACCCGTGTAAATATCGTTGTAATTATCGCCGGGTTTCCAGTAATGCCGGTAAGGTTGCGGCTTGGTCGACATTGCTTCGGGCATAAACCCGATTTGTGCAATGGGCTTCATTCCCCGCTGAATATACGTGTCGAAAATCTTGTCGATAATGGTCCAGTTGTAAATGGGATTGCCTTTGCTATCTTCGGTATAGGCGTTGGTTGACCCCCATTTCAGCGCTGCCGTTCCATCCCCCGTTACCAGCAGACTATGCACCCTGACATTGACGGGTACCTTGCTTAACTGTGAGATTTCAGTAAGCAGTTTTTGCCCATCCTTCATGTAAGTATAGTTTGGCTCATCGTAGCCAAACCAGGCCCATATGGGTTTAAGCGGGCCTTTGCTTTTGCCCAGATCCACCTGAATCGTTACGGGCTTGGGTGGACTCGACTGCGCCAGGCAAGTTGGGCTAGCTAGTAAATTGAACGCACATAGACTGAGCACTGAGGTCTTCAGCCAGGAAATAGAATTACGTTGACTCATAAATGAAGTAAGTGGCTATAGGGTCAAGGCTGGTTTGGGGTTACATCTACTCTGTTGCGCCAAATTCGGAACTTATGCCGGTTTAAATGGCCTATAACGAAGTAGGGCCTATACCAACTAACTTTTACTTGGGTAATTGTGCAGAAAGTTATAATACTGTTTTGATAGTTTTTGCATATTACCCCCAACCCCCTAAAGGGGGCTCAGCTCGACTATTATCAACCTGAGCCCCCTTCAGGGGGTTGGGGGTAATATGCAGTAATTAGTATAACGTGACTAAAAACCAGACTGAATCGCCCATTCCTATAACGCAGTATATAATGAAGACCTGGCCAGATAATCGTATTCAAACTCTCTTTGGCATTGAGTTACCCATTATTCTGGCGCCCATGGCCGGGCCGGTTTTATCGGACATGGTCATTGCCGTTGCTGAAGCGGGTGGACTTGGATCGCTGCCCTGTGCGTTGCTGAATGCCGAACAGATACGTAGTGAACTTAACCTTATCCGGCAACGTACTGCCCGGCCCATTAACCTTAATTTCTTCTGCCACAAACCACCCAAAATTGACGCAAATCGTGAGAATGAATGGCGAAAGCGTCTGGCCCCTTATTACCTTGAACTGGGCGTTGACCCCAAAGCGCCCATTCCAATGTCCAACCGTACGCCATTTGATGCCGCTATGTGCGATCTGGTGGAAGAGTTTAAACCAGAAGTGGTCAGTTTCCATTTCGGTCTTCCCCATAGAAAACTGCTGGATCGCGTTGCTGCAACGGGCGCTAAAATTATATCATCAGCAACATCGGTAGAAGAAGCCATTTGGCTTGAGCAGGAAGGTTGCGACGCCATTATTGCCCAGGGCGCCGAAGCGGGTGGTCATCAGGCTACGTTTCTACGTGATGATATTTCCCGGCAGATCGGCACCATGGCACTTGTGCCGCAGGTAGTCGATGCGGTGAACGTACCGGTTATTGCTGCCGGAGGCATTGGCGATGCGCGCGGTATTGTGGCTGCCTTTGCGCTGGGCGCTTCGGCTGTGCAACTGGGCACGGCTTACCTCTTCTGCCCGGAAGCAAAACTGCCGCCAATTCATCGGGAAGCCCTGCGAAAGGCGAAGAGCGATGATACGGTACTCACCAATGTATTTACGGGTCGTCCGGCGCGGGGCATTGTGAATCGGCTTATTCGGGAAGTTGGACCCATGTCTGACGTAGCACCAGAGTTTCCGCTGGCGGGTGGCGCCCTTGCTCCCTTGCGATTTAAATCTGAACCTACCGGATCGGGCGATTTTATGTCACTCTGGTCGGGACAGGCGGCTGCTTTAGGTCGTGAGCTGCCTGCTGGCGAATTAACTAAACTACTTGCCGAAGAAACGTTGGCTAAACTTGCCGCTTGTTAGGCTGAAATCATCGCGATTTCATAAAATTCCTAGCTGTAGTATTCGATAAGAAAATGGGCGTTATTGACCCATCCGTGTCTCTGTAAACAATTCTTGTTATTTAATTTTGCCAAATTACTTACAACCTAACTAGTCATCAACACACGTATGAAACTCAATACGTATCAATTGATTAGCAAACAGCAAAAAACGATGGGCCTTGTCCTATGCCTGTTGCTGTCTTTGCTGTTGCACAAAGTAGCCGCTCAGGGGCCGCAGGTGAATAAAGAAGATTCGATCTACGTCCGGGAAAACTATACCAAAATGGAGCGGATGATTCCCATGCGCGACGGGGTGAAGCTATTTACGTCGATCTACGTACCGAAAAACACCGATCAGAAATACCCGATCATGCTGGATCGCACGCCCTATAACGTAGCGCCCTACGGTGAGGATAAATACAAAACATCCATCGGCCCGTCGATGCTCTTTGCGCGGGATGGGTATATCATTGTCTATCAGGATGTTCGTGGCCGGTATATGTCGGAGGGAGACTTTGTGGCGGTAAAGCCATACATTCCCAACAAGAAAAAGAAAACCGACGTTGACGAAAGTTCTGATACGTACGATACCATTGAGTGGCTACTCAAAAACATTCCGAACAACAACGGGAAGGTTGGTACGTGGGGCATTTCGGCACCCGGTTTTTACACGACTGAAACCCTGCTCGATGCGCACCCGGCCCTGAAAGCCGTTTCGCCACAGGCGCCCGTAACGGACTGGTTCATGGGCGACGACCGGCACCACAACGGCGCTTTCTTTCTGATGGGAACGTTCGCTTTTCTTTCCTCCTATGGTCAGCCCCGGCCTGTACCCACACCCAAGAATAGCCCTGGTTATTCGGCTTACGGTACGCCTAGTGGTTACGAGTTTTATATGAATCTAGGACCAATCAAAAACGCCAACGAAACCATTTTCAAAGGAAAGAATGCGATTTGGAATGAGATGATGGACCACGATACGTACGATGAATTCTGGCAGGCCCGTACGCCCGTGCCGCATCTCAAGAACATCAAACCCGCCGTCATGACCGTAGGGGGCTGGTTCGATCAGGAGGATCTGTATGGCCCGCTGAAAGTCTACGCGGGTATCGAACGTAACAACCCAAAGTCGCCGAATTCATTGATTATGGGGCCGTGGATTCATGGTGGCTGGTCGCGGTCAACGGGGGAAGCGTTGGGGAATATTCGCTTCGATTCGAAGACGGCCCCATTTTATCGGGAAACGATCGAATTTCCATTTTTTGGCCATTACCTGAAAGACAAACCCGATCCGCAACTGCCGAAAGCCTACATTTTTGAGACCGGCACCAACCAATGGAAAAAGTACGATCAGTGGCCGCCCAAAACAGCGCAGGAGAAAAAACTGTACTTCCATCCGAACGGAAAGCTATCGTTTGATGTCCCCACGACTAGTCCAACCCCATTTGACGAGTATGTGAGCGACCCTAAAAAGCCTGTGCCCTACACAGCCGAAATTAGGAACATTCGGGGCAGCGATTTTATGTACGAAGACCAGCGTTTTGCCGCGTCTCGACCCGACGTCATGGTTTATGAATCCGATACGTTGACCGAAGATGTGACCATATCGGGTAGCGTAATGGCCGATCTGTTTGTGTCTACGACGGGCACAGATGCCGATTTTGTGGTCAAGCTTATCGATATGTACCCCGGTAATGCTCCGAACAATAGTCCCATTGCGGGCACAAAAATGGGTGGTTTTCAACTACTGGTGCGGGGCGAAGTCATGCGGGCCAAATTCCGGAACAGCTTCTCGAAACCCGAACCGATGAAGCCCGGTGAGGTTACGGAGGTGAAGTTCGATATGCAGGATGCGGCTCACACGTTCAAAAAAGGCCACAAAATGATGGTGCAGGTCCAAAGCTCCTGGTTCCCGCTGGTTGACCGCAATCCGCAGAAATTTGTGAATATCTATCAGGCTACCGAAGCCGACTTCCAGAAGGCTACGCACCGGGTTTATTTTTCTCCCCAACAGCCATCCAGCGTGATGGTAAGCATCATCAAAAAAGACCCGAATTAACATCTCTGCGACTCAATACGTAGCGGTTTTTTAGTTGACACCTCTCCGGTCAGTAAAATCTTTTTACTGACCGGAGAGGTGTTTGTTTTAGCCAATATTTATCTCCTCCTATAAATTAGGCTATCTAATAACCAAACAGGCATAGCGTATGGACATTTAATGTATAGCGTTATATTTGTTCGGAAATAACGACGCGCTATTTATTTACCCCTCTCATATGCTTAATATTGCTCTACTTATTACCGCTTTATCTACTGGCATAACCCCTGCCGACACCTTGCCCAAAGTCGATTCGCTACGGTCTGTGCAATTGACCGAAATTGTGGTGTCGGCATCACGCGTGGCTGAATCGGTACTACGTTCGCCCGTAAGTATAGAAGTGCTCGACGCCCGTCGAATCCGGCTATCGGCGCAACCGTCCTACTTCGATGCCATTGAAAATCTGAAAGGGGTTCAACTACTGACCTCCAGTATGGGGTTTAAAGTCTATAATACCCGCGGCTTTGCCGCCACCACCAACGTTCGGTTTGTCCAGCTCGTTGATGGGCGCGACAATCAGGCTCCGCACATTGGCGCGCCCATTGCCAGCGCGTTGGCGCCTTCCGATCTGGATATTCAGCAGGTTGAACTGGTACCAGGCGTGGCGTCGGCCCTCTACGGCATGAACGCATTGAATGGCTTGGTCAACGTACTGACCCGAAACCCGTTCGATTCGCCGGGGCTAAGCATCGGCCAGAAAACCGGCGTCAACCATGTGGAAGACGCCGACGTATCAGCCAAGCTTTTTTCGGAAACCAGTATTCGCTATGCCCGTCGAATTGGTGACCGGTTCGCGTTCAAAGTGAATCTGGTGTATCAGGCGGGCTACGACTGGGTGGCTGGTAATCGGGATGATTTGAACCCCAATGGCAATTCGTCGCTAGGCTTGTTCGGCGCTGACAATCCCGCGTATGATCCCGTCAACGGCTACGGCAATGAAGCGGCCAACAGGCGCACACTGACCCTGGGCGGTAAACGATACAGCATTGGCCGGACGGGGTATTACGAAGCGGAGGCTACTGATTACAGCTTACGGAATCTACGGGGTGATCTGTCCCTGCATTATCGTTTTTCACCGAATGTCGAACTGGCCTACACGTATCAGGGCGCTACGTTAAACAACGTTTACCAGCGGACCAACCGCTTTCGGCTGGAGAATTACCGACTCGATCAGCATAGTCTAACCTTGACCACACCTTCGATCCAGTTCCGGGCGTATCGAAGCAGCGAAAACACGGGCGATTCGTATAACATCCGGTCGATGGCCGAAAACATCGACAAGTCGTTTAAAACCGATAATCAGTGGTTTACTGATTTTACCAGTCAGTTCAATAAGGATACCCAGGCTGGCACGGCGGTACCTGATGCGCTTAGGGATGCTCGGGCTGTCGCCGACCAGGGACGGCCTGTTCCCGGAACACCGACCTTTAACGACCTGGTGGCTAAACTCCGTGATATTAACAACTGGGATATTGGCGCAGCCTTGCGGGTGCAGTCCTGGATGTACCATGTCGAAGGACAAGTCGAACCGACGCGGGTTCTCTGGAAACGGTTTCGCGAGCAGACCGGTCTGACGATTCAGGCCGGATTCGATTTTCGGCGATACGTAGTGTTTCCTGATGGCAATTATTTTATTAACCCAACGGAACCGGGCACCAACCTGGTTTACGGCAAAACGGGGGGCTTTGTCCAGGCTACCCGGACGTTCTTCGACGATAAGCTAAAGGTAGCTGCGTCGTTGCGACTCGACAAAAATTACTATTTCGATGCCCGGCTTAACCCCCGGTTGTCGCTTGTGTATTCGCCCACGAATGATCACAACATCCGCGTTTCTTATCAGAACGGTTATCGGTTCCCTTCCCTATTCGAAGGTTTTACGAATATCAATTCGGGTGGTGTGAAGCGCGTTGGCGGCTTGCCGATCATGTCGAAAGGGATTTACGAAAATGCCTACCTGGTCACCTCCATCAATGCTTTTCAGGCGGCTATCACCACGGATGTGAACACTAATGGGCTAACCACCAACGCGGCTATCCAGAAAAATAAAGGATTGCTTAAACAAAGTCCCTACACCTATCTGAAACCCGAACAGGTCAATAGTTTTGAAGTGGGGTATAAAGGCTTGTTGTTCCGGCAACGGCTTTTTGTTGATATCGACGCGTATTACATGGCCTATAAAAATTTTATCGCTCAGGTGAATGCCAACCTGGCCAAAGGCTCGAATCCCGATTCATTAGCGTATTATTTTTCGTCGGCGAACACGCAGGACCGTTACCGGCTCTGGACCAACTCCCAGACAAAAACATTTAATTATGGCGCCAGCTTAGGCCTTCGCTATAGCCTGACAACGAACTGGTCAGTAGGCGGGAATGCTTCGTATGCCAAACTTGACCGCGCCGAAAATGGTGATGGGTTAGAGAGTTCGTTCAACACACCCAAGTGGATTACCAACCTAAACGTATCAAACGGCAATTTGTGGAATGGCGTTGGCTTCTCCGTAAATTACAAACACCAGGACGCCTTTCTGTGGCAGTCGGAACTGGCCACTGGCAACGTATCGGCCATTAACACACTGGACGCTCAGGTCAGTTACCGACTCCCGAAACTGGGTCTTTTGCTGAAAGCAGGCGGTACTAATTTGGCTAACAAGCCCTACTACACCTTCATCGGTGGGCCAGCCGTCGGCGGCTTTTATTACACCAACATTGTCTGGGAAATGTAGTCGTCTGGTTTTTTATACTTGAAGGGATTGCCTAGCGGTTCAGACTAGGCAATCCCTTCAAGTATAAATTCACTACGTTATTTAAACAGCGGTGCATGAATCTGGTGGAGGGTTTCGATGGGAATCTTGATGACTTCGCGGTCGTAGGTCAGGAGTCCGTTTACTTCCCCCTCTACGTCCGTTGTCTGGGTATAGACGGCCGCTGACAAAGCCTGTTTCTGATAATACTCAACGATTTTGGCGTATTTCTTCTGGTACGCTTTCAGCACGGCATCGGCCGATTGATACGTTTGGTAGCCCCAGTTGCGCATGCCAGGATTCCAGAGATGCCCTTGAACCGGCCAGCCAATGCCCCCAAACTCACCAATAACCACCACGCGATTGGCTGTGGGCGTCGGTGATTTGGGCTCTTCTTCGTAGGTGTGAATGTCGTAGAAATCACCGGCACCGACGTCATTCCAACCGCTACTGGCGTTTATGGTCCGGCTTGGGTCGAGCGCTTTCACCCAATCGGCCAGTCGTTTATTTTCATACTGACCCCAGCCCTCGTTATGCACGACCCACGTAACAATGCTGGGGTGATTATGCAGGCGATTCATCATCCGCCGAAGTTCCAGCTCAAACTGCTCTTTTCCCTTCGACCGACGTATCGGTTCCGACTGATCGCCGGGGTACTCGTTCTGTCCTTCCAGAAAGCCCGACGGCATATCCTGCCAGACCAAAATCCCTAGTTTATCGCAGAGGTAATAATAGCGATCGGGTTCAACCTTAATGTGCTTACGTAGCATGTTGAAGCCCGATTTCTTCAGGAAATCAATCTCAAACGTCATTGCTTCGTCAGAAGGTGGGGTTAGTAATCCACCCGGCCACCAGCCCTGATCGAGCGGGCCGTTCTGAAAGACAAATTTGTTGTTCAGCAGCAGCACAGGCTGGTTTGCTACCGGACCTTGCCCGACCGATATTTTACGCATCGCGAAATAGCCCGTTACCACGTCAAGCGGTGTGCCCGTCACTGTTGCTTTAGCGAAAGCGGTCTCAATGGCCGCGTCCTGGCGGGAGCGCTTGTTGCGGGGTGTATCGCCAAACGGGTCAGTCACTGTCACCAATTCAGCCTTGATGTCGTACAGAAATGGACTGTCGGGCGACCAGAGTTTGGGATTTTTAACATTTAGGTACCCGGTTCTGCCCGCCCGAATTAACGCTGTTGCTATGGTCTGCGTGCCATCTAAAGCCGTCAACCGAACCGCTGTTGTGTAATTGTCTGCCGGTTTGTCGAGCAATACGTCCACCCGAACGCGTCCTGAATCAAGTTCGGGCGTCATCTTAACTTCTTCAATGTACGTTTGCCTCGGTACGGGTTCCATCCAGACCGTTTGCCAGATGCCCGATACCGGTGTGTACCAAATGCCATGTGGATTGAGCAACTGCTTGCCGCGTGGCTGTTCTCCAGTTGAACTAGGGTCAGTTACGCCCAATACCAATTGATTCTGCCCAGCTTTCATGTAATCCGTGATATCGAAACTGAATGCGTCCGAGCCGCCCGTATGTGAACCGACCAGCCCGCCATTAATCCACAAACTGCACTCGTAATCTACCGCGCCGAAATGAAGCAGCACCCGTTGATCGCCCCAGTCTTTGGGCACGCTCATGGTTCGGCGATACCACAATCGTTGATCAGCGGTTAGCGATTTGTTGACTTTCGATACGGTTGATTCCAGACAAAACGGAACCAGAATCTGGCCGTCGTATTTGGTCGGTTGCGGGGCCGTTTTAGCCGTAATGGCGTATTCCCACAGACCATTCAGGTTCTGCCATTGTTTCCGTACCAGTTGTGGGCGTGGGTATTCACGCCAGGCATTGTCGGCTGTTACCTGTTTCTCCCATCGGCTCATGATGGGTGCCGGTTGAAGCTGGGGAGTGGGTGAAGTCTGCGCCGAAACGAGCCCAGTGGCAGTTAACGAAATCGAAAGGGTAATAAGTTGGATTGAACGCATGAAATTGCGGAATTGGTTTAGGATGTTACTTGCTCAATTTTCCGTCGAGCATTTTTATGAAATACCCACCCACGACTGACCGTGCCTGAAAACCGACCTGTTTGGCGTTGGTGGTTTCGTGCCAGTCGGAAAGAGGCACGCGGGATGGGGTTTCGTTAACGTAGCGCCAGACCGGCTTGATGAAATCCTTGAAGTCGCCGTTCGATTTGGCAAGCGTGGCCGTCCAGATAATCCAGTCGGACTTGGTGTAGGTTTTGCGGCTGTCTAGAGGCAGTCCATAGGGTTCCTGTTTCTTGAGGTAATACGCAATTTCGGTTTGCGCTACCTCTTTCGGGAAGATGTTCAGTCCCAGAATTTTATCCCACACCAGGTTGTATTTCTGGCTCCACGTATCACCCGCATTCTCGAACGTCAGATCGTAGTGTGGTTTGTCGTGGCCTTTGTCAATAGCCAGCTCCTGCCACTTCGTAGCCATGTCGCGGGCAGCTTTCAAATAGCTGTCAGCGGTTGCTTTATCGCCGAGCTGACCGGCCATTTTTCCGTAAGCGGCAATGCCCATAATCGCTTTTACCGACAGGTTTGCATTTCGGGCGATGTGTCCGGCGAAGTCATCAGTACATAACTGATTAGCGGGATCGAACCCATCTTTTTTGAGGTATTCTACCCAGGTTGTCAGCGTTTTCCAGTGTTTCCTGGCGTAGTTGGCGTTTCCTTCGGCTGCGGCAATGGCTCCGGTCAGAATAAGCATGTTTCCGGATTCTTCAACCGGCATATCCTCGCCGTAGGTTTGGCCATTGGCTTGCGGATACGTACCGACGTCATGCGCGGCAAAGGGCTTTTTCCAGCGACCGCTCTCCGAATATTGGAAAATGGGCTCCATCATTCCCTTCAGCAGGGTTGTATTATACAGCAAAAACAACGGGGCCGATGGGTACGTAATGTCTACGGTGCCGATGGAGCCGTTGGAGAAATTTTCTTTCGATAGAAAGAGTACCTCGCCCTTTGGTCCAGCCACAATCTTGTGGGCTGCAATGGCTTGCCGATACGCCAGAACGCATAAGTCGGCGTAGTCTTTACCTCCGGCTTTCTGCGCATCGGCGCGGAGCTGCGCATCGAAGGCCGTACACTTATGAAAAAGCCGGGGATAGTCTTTTTCGGCCGTTTGCAGCAACTCGGGCATCGATGTTTTCTCATCCCGACGCCACCACGGCCGTAGATTTTGCTTGAAATACTGCACGGAATAGATGTCGTCGTAGGCAAGCATCACGTGTTTGCTAACGGTCTTTGTGGTTACGTTGCTGAAATCCAGTACGGTAGCAATGGCAATATCGACGGCCGCCCGTGGCGATACGTTACCCCCGGCGGCTCGTAACTGGCCCGTCGACAGAAATGCCTTTTTTAAGCCATCGGCCATGCCCGATGCCGTTTTATTGCCTGCCTGCTGTGGCACCGCCAGGTATGCATACCCCCAGTCAATACGGACGTTATCACCTTTTTTGACCAGAATTTCCTGCGCCTGCGTACCCACCGTCTGATACGTTAAACCGGTTACCTGCCCGGCTTTCATGACCACTTCCTGCCCGATCGTGTTCGTGGCCATCGTGCCGGATTCGCTCAGAAATATCTGCACGGAATGCGGCTTACTATCGCCCGAATGAACATCGAACGAAACGTAGCTAATGGGTCGGGCAACTACTTCCAGTTCATCCAGCAACAGGGGCGACAGGAAATTCACCGCCAGCTTGATCGGCCCAGCCGTGAAGGTGTAATTAGTTTGCGTAGCCGACACGGTTACACCCGTTTGGATCGCCGTTTCCAAGGCCGATGGCGTAATGGGGTTGAGGATGCCCACATCAACGAATGAGCCGCCCCGTGGACTCACGCAATGGACGGCCAGTACGTTTTTTCCGGTACGTAGCGCTTTTTGCCCCGCTGCTGACAACGGCAGGTTAACGTATTCATTGACATAATCGGGTTTGTCTAAGATCTTGCTGCCGTTGAGGTAAACCACTACGTCATCGTCGTGATTGATAGACAGCAAGAGCTTCTCGGGATCAGATTTTCCGTCGTATGAAAACTCTCGCCGGAAGTAAATTCCGTCTTTCATACCTGCGTTGTCGCTGTTGGTCCACTTCGTTTTGGCCTCGGGCGTATCGCCAAATGGTCCTTGTCCCGATGACCAGCCAGCGGCATTATAGTCCGGTTTTTCCCAACCGGGACCGGGTTTATTCATCGTGTATTGAGCCGTGTAGGGATGTGTTTCGCCCGTCGCTAAAATGGGTTCGTAGGTGGTCGGTACGGCGCCGAGAAACTGGTACACTTTCCCATCAACCCGAATCATCCCTTCCAGCGATTGCGGCTTGCCCGTCCAGTGGCGCGTGGGCGAATCGGTCAATTTATCCGTCGTGCTCCAGAGGCTAAAATAGGGATCATGGGTGATGAGTGGGTAAGCCGGTGGACGTAGGTCCTGGGCGGAAAGGTGACCGAGAAAAAAGAGGGTAATCGAAACGCAAAGAGCCGTAATTTTTTGCATTGGGACTGTTGATTTGCAGCTATTGAGGAAAATATCCGTAATATAAACCAGATGACGGATAACCTTTACTTATTAAAAGCTGGTGGGCCGACATTTCTCACGCTGGATAATTACACGCACCACCATCGGTGTATTTAGTAGGAGAAGGGATTTGCCTTAAAAATTATCCCTGACTAGTAGAAAGATTCCTGACCCTCAGGAAGGGTAGAAGCATCTGGTATGCTCCTTATTTTATCCGAAACCTAAATCCCTTAATTTCTTGCTATTTTCTATGAAACAGGTAATGGTAGTCGCGGCTATGTTGTTGCTGGCAGGATCGGCAACGGTATCGGTCGCACAGCAAATTTCCAAGGAAGAACTCATTTTTCTAACCCCCGACTGGAAAGGCGAACGGTTTCCGGATGGGCGTCCCAAAGTGCCGGATGCCATTCTGAAACGCATGAAAAAAGTTACTCAGGAAGAAGCCTGGGCGGTGTTGAAAGGTGAAAATTACCGGTATCAGTTTACGGGCGACTGGCAGACGATCAACCCGGACAGCGTGCTGGTTGGCCGGGCGTTAACCGCTACGTTTATGCCCGGTCGGCCCGATGTTCACCGGGTGACGGATGACAAAGGACATACCAAAGATGGTCGGGTGAAATCGCAGAATGCCTGGCCGATCGACATGCTGGTCAAGGGCGATGTATACGTAGTGGATCAGTTCGGGATGCACGAAGATGGGCCAACGATAGGCGATAATTTGGGCAACTCCATTTATGCTAAAACCGGCAACGGTATTGTCTATGAAGGGGCCGTTCGGGATGTAGCTGGTCTGAAAGAGATTGGCGGGTTTACGTCCTATTTTCGAAGCTATCACCCATCGCACCACAATCCCGAAGGCAACCTGAACACTACGTTGGTGGGCATTAACCGCCCGACACGTATCGGTAAGGTAATGGTCATGCCGGGCGATATTGTGTTGGGCCGCGATGGCGGTGTTTGTTTTATTCCGCCCCATCTGGCCGAAAAGGTGGTCAAGACCTCCGAAATTATTCGCCTGCGCGACATGTTCGGGCATCTGCGCTTGCGCGAACAGAAGTACACGCCGGGCCAGATCGACACGCGTTGGTCAGATGAGATCGAGAAGGATTTCTCGCAGTGGCTAAACGCTCACGTCAGCGAACTGCCCGTTCCGAAAGAGCAGATACAGGAATACCTGAAAACCCGAACGTGGTAATTAAATGTGTTGAGCGTAGTCTGAGACTACGCTCAAGTGTTATCCGGTCTCCGACCGGTAATTATAATTCGTTCAATACCGGTCAGAGACCGGGTAACGCGCGAACGTAGTTTCAGACTACGCTCAGCAATTCACTAAATTCCATAGCCCCTTTTCCTTCAAAGTTATATGACAACATCTCGTCGTTCCTTCTTGACTAAGAGCGCTATCGCCAGTACCTTAGCCGCAACAACTTTTTCAACGTTCGGGGAAGGTCTCGAAACCGCCGTTCATAATGCGCCCCTATCCTCAGCACCATCCGATCTGAAAATCACCGATATCAAATGCGGTTATACGCGGGGTGGCCATAGCCTGTTCGTAAAAATCCATACCAATCAGGGCATTTGGGGGTGTGGCGAAGCCGTCGATGCGTCTGTTGGAACGTATCATCTGGTTAAGCTGATGGGCGAACGGATCAAAGGCAAAAGCCCGCTCAACGTCAATCGTTTGTTTGAAGATGTCCGGAAATCCGGCTTTTTCGAAGGAGCACAGGCGGGCATGTATATTTCGGTGCTCTCGGCGGTTGAAACGGCGCTCTGGGACTTAACCGGCAAAGCCCTCGGTATGCCGGTTTATCAATTACTGGGTGGCAAATTCAGGGACAAAATCCGCGTTTACTGCGACACGGGCGCGTATCGGGAAACGGATACCAGCGCCGAAGCCTTCGGTAAGAGTGCCAAAAAAGCCGTTGATATGGGGTTTACCGCCGTGAAATATGACATCGACGAACGGAATGACCCAAACAAATATGATGCCTACAACTGGACCGCCAGCCAGGGCGAACTGGAACGGATGTACAACCAGATTGCCGGTGTTCGCAAGGCGGTCGGTCCGAAAATCGACATTTGTGTCGACATGCACGGGCGGTATGACGTAACGACCGGCCGACGCGTGGCCAAGATGATGGAGCCGCTGAATCTGCTGTTTCTCGAAGAGCCCATTCCCGCCGAAAACCCCGAAGCGTACAAACAAATCCGGGAAGCGTCCAACACGCCAATCTGCGCTGGTGAGAATCATTATCTGGCGCATGGTTTCCGAAAACTCCTCGAAATTGGGGCTGTCGACATCATTATGCCCGACTTGCAGAAAGCGGGTGGTTTGGGCGAAGCACAACGGATTGCCAATTTAGCGAATCTCTACTACGTACCATTTGCCCCACACATGGTAGCGTCGTATCTGGGCGCAATGGCGTCGAGCCATGTGTGTGCATCGGTGCCAAATTTTCTGATTCTGGAGTGGCAGATTTATTTCCATGAGGAGCCGATGTTCAAAGAAATCGTTACGTTCGACGGACCGATGGTGGAAAAGGGATTCATACCCTTATCCAATAAACCGGGTATCGGCGTGGAAATTAACGAAGAGGGCATGAAAAAATATGCGCCGAAAGACGTACCATTCTTCGTGTAAGAACTGATTGCTGGTCATCTGAAACTACTTGACCGTTGTTCATCACGATGCGTTGAACAGTAGCTCGATGAGACTACCGTGTTTTAGTAGCGTCTATCTGACAAATTCATCACTCAATCTAATTCCTCCGTTACGTTGACGCCCAAATCCGCTCCCGAACCTGCCGAATTCACGAGTTCCGCCACGAACTCGCTGTTGAAGCAGACGAATTATCGCTGGGTAATTGTTGCCCTTCTCTTTTTTGCAACAACCATCAATTACCTCGACCGGCAGGTTATCAGTCTGTTGAAGCCCATTTTGGAAAAAGAGTTTAGCTGGACCGAATCCGATTATGGTAACATCGTAACGGTTTTCACCTTTTTCTACGGGGCCAGTACCCTGCTTGCCGGATACATTATCGACCGGGTTGGTACTAAACTGGGCTACATTGGCGCCATTCTGGTCTGGAGTTTTGCCGCTATGGCCCATGCATTGGCGGGTAGTACGTTCGGGTTCATGATTGCGCGGGCGTTTCTGGGTATTGGCGAGGCTGGCAATTTTCCGGCTTCCATCAAGACCGTAGCGGAGTGGTTTCCGAAGAAAGAGCGAGCATTGGCCGTTGGTATTTTCAATGCTGGTGCTAACATCGGGGCGGTGGCCGCTCCGGCGGTGGTGCCCTGGCTGGCGCTTGTGGCAGGCTGGCAAACGGCTTTCATCGTAACGGGCGCTTTGGGCTTTGTCTGGATTATTGCCTGGTGGTTCTATTACGAGATTCCGAGTCGGCACAAACGCGTCAATGCCGCAGAACTGGCACATATTACGGCAGAACCATCGGTTGAAGCGGCCACGGCTGGTGATGCGGCTTCGACCAATATGATTGATGGCGCTCCTGTTACTAAATATCCCATTTTTGCTAACAGAGCCATCTGGGGATTCATGAGCGGCAAGCTTCTGACCGACCCCATCTGGTGGTTTTTCCTGTTCTGGCTGCCATCCTACTTAGCCAATATCTACCACCTTGACTTGAAAAAACTGGGTGCTCCGCTGATCGTCATTTACCTGGCGGCCACCATTGGCAGCGTTGGGGGTGGCTGGTTGTCGTCTAAACTTATCCAGCAGGGGTGGCATCCAACACGGGCGCGGCAATGGGCGATGGCTCTGTTCGCTATCTGTGTTACGCCCGTTATGTTGATTAGCCAGATGGATAGCATGTGGCCGGTTATTGCGATTCTTTCATTAGCCGTGGCGGCTCACCAGGCATGGTCTGCTAATATTTTCACCGTAGCTGCCGACCAGTTTCCAAAACAGGTGCTCAGCCGCGTCGTAGGCTTAGGCACAATGGCGGGAACGCTGGGTGGGGCCGTTTTTCCGCTACTAGTGGGTCGGATTCTGGACCATTTCAAAGCGTTGGATAAACTGTCTGAAGGATACTATATCATCTTTTACATCGCTGGTCTGGCGTACTTAGTGGCCTGGAGTATGCTGTATATTTTTGTTTTCCGTCGGGTAAACGTCAAGTAAGAAATTCATGGAAAATCGTATGTTTTCGTTCTGGTTCAACCAGTCAATTGCTTGGGTTTGCCTGATCGGATGCTTGTCCATCGGCAGCATTCAGGCACAAGCGCCCGATTTTCAGAAAATGACACCGGCTGAACGAACGGCATATATGACTAAAATGCGGGAAGCCAGTCAGGCCGATTGGCAGGTGATGATGGACAAGCTCAGCCTGAAATTGCCGACGCTCCCTCCGCCCGCCGAAGATCCCAAACGCCCGCAGCATCTAAAGCAAAAAGAAGGCTCCACTAACTGGTTCGATGAGGCAGGTAATAACCATGTTCGGTCGGGGTGGGGCAACTGGACGAATTATGACGATGCCAAAGCGAACGACTACAAACTGCTCAATCCGCTGGTATTGAAAAACGGGAAGTCCGTAAAGGATGCCGCTACGTGGTGGAAACAGCGTCGCCCCGAAATTCTAAATGATTATCTGACCGAGATTTTTGGCAAGACTCCTGAAAACACACCAACTGTAACTTTTGCCCCAACGGGAACGGACAGTACGGTACTAGCCGGGAAAGCCATCCGAAAAACGATACTGGGACGAATTGATAACACCCGTTATCCGTCGGTAAACCCAGGTATTCCCGTTACGTACTACCGACCGGTCAATACGTCGGGGAAAATTCCGATGATGGTCATTGTGTGGGGTTCATTTCCGCAGCCCATGCCAAGTATCGAGAAACTGATCGACGCAGGCTGGGCCGTCGCTTTGGTCAATACGGGGAGTATCCAGATGGACAGCGGAGCTGGTTTGCACGAAGGAATTATTGGCCTTATGAACGGCGGTAAAGACCGGAAGCCCGATGAATGGGGCGTGTTGTCGGCCTGGAGTTGGGGATTAAGCCGGGTACTCGATCACTTCGAAAAAGATAACGGCATTAATGCAAAACAGATTGGTATTGAAGGCCATTCACGTTGGGGCAAAACCGCTCTGCTAGCGGGTGCGCTGGACGCTCGTTGGGCTATCGTATTTGCCAGTTGCTCAGGTTCGCTGGGTGCTTCGCTGGAGAAACGTAACTTCGGCGAAACGATTGACAACGTAGCAAGTTCGGGAGAATATCACTGGATGGCCGGTAACTTTCTGAAATACGGTGGTCATTGGGACGCTATGCCTGTTGATTCTCACGAATTAATGGCGCTCATTGCACCTCGTCCTTTGTTCATTACGGGTGGCACGAAAGACCTTTGGGCGGACCCAAAGGGCGAATTTCTGGCCTGTGTTGCGGCCAGCCCAGTTTATACCTTACTCGGTAAAAAAGGATTAAGTACGACTGAAATGCCTACGCCCGACGTAGCGTTAATTGATAGCGATATTGCGTTTCGCAATCACGAAGGCGGCCACGTAGACATTCTCGACTGGCCGACTTTTCTGGAATTCGCGCAGCGACAGTTTAAGTTAAAGAAGTAATTAAATTGTTGTCCACAAAGTGGTCCGCCGTTGCGGCACAGAGTGCACGAAGAAATATGTTTAGAAAAAAAATTTAAACTCTATGTACTCTGTGCCGCAACGGCGGACTGCTCTGTGGACAACTAATCTAGCATAAATGGGAATGTTACAAACCATGCGGTGGTTCGGGTCGAACGATCCGGTTTCGTTGATGGATATTCGGCAGGCTGGTTGCGCGGGCGTCGTGACGGCGCTTCACCAGATTCCGGTGGGCGAACTGTGGTCAGTGGAGGCAATCGAGGAACGTAAACGATTAGTGGAAGCGCAAAATGATACGTATTCGCCTTTGCGATGGGCGGTGGTCGAGAGTTTGCCGGTACACGAAGACATCAAAAAAGGTCGGCCAAGTCGTACTACGTATATTGAGAATTATAAACAGTCGATACGTAATCTGGCGGCTTGTGGCATCAGAACCGTTTGCTACAATTTCATGCCCGTGCTGGACTGGTCGCGTACGAACCTCAAGTATGAAATGCCCGACGGTTCACGGGCGCTTCGGTTTGTCTGGGAGGATTTTGCCGTATTTGATCTGTGTATCCTGAAACGACCCGGCGCTGAATCGGATTACGAACCCGAAATCATTGAATCGGCTCACCAGAAATTCGGGCAGATGACACCGGAGCAGATTGCCGAATTGTCGAACATTGTTCTGCTGGGTTTGCCCGGTTCAGAAGAGGCTTTTACGCTCGATACGTTCCAGGGATTATTGAACGAATATGCCACGATTGGCGATGCAGAACTTCGCAAGAATCTGTATTATTTCATTCAGCAGGTCGCGCCCGTTGCGCAGGAGGTGGGCGTTGACCTGTGTATTCACCCCGATGATCCTCCGCGTCCGTTGTTGGGCTTGCCCCGCGTGGTGAGCACCGAAGTGGATCTAGCACAGCTGATGGCCGCCAGCGACGTAACGGCCAATGGCATTACGTTCTGTACCGGCTCATTAGGTATTCGTCCCGACAACGATTTGCCCGGTATGATCCAACGTTTCGGCGAACGGATTCACTTTATTCATTTACGGACAACGAAGCGCGAAGACGATCAACGCAACTTCCACGAAGCGGATCATCTGGCGGGCGATGTCGATATGTACGCCGTTATAAAAGCCATTGTGCTGGAACAGAAACGGCGGAAACAAGCAGGTATTGGTGAAACATCCATTCCCATGCGCCCCGACCACGGCCACCAGATGCTCGACGATTTGCACAAAAAGACGTATCCCGGCTATTCAGCCATCGGTCGGCTGCGGGGACTGGCCGAATTGCGAGGGTTAGAATACGGTATCGAGCGAAGTTTGTAGCGCCAGAAAAAATGAAACGATTAACAATACTCTTTCTTCTTTTATCAAGCATTGGTTACGCCGACGACGGTTACCGCTTGTGGCTGAAATATGACTTGATTAAAGACGTAGCAAAACGGGAAGGTTATGCTCGTTCGGCGCAATTCATCGTTCTAAACGGTACAAGTCCTGTTCTCAAATCAGCCGCCAATGAACTACAAACAGGCTTACAGGGCTTGCTGGGAAAGTCTGTTCCGATTATTACGAACGCTGGAAACCGAACGGGCGGCATTGTATTAACGGAAAGCAAAGGTCCGGATGCTGATATACAGCAATTGAATCGGGAGGGCTATCGGATCATTAAAAAACAAAATAACATTACCATTGCGAGCAAGTCTGATGCGGGTGTATTGTACGGCGCTTTTGCGTTACTCCGGCAAATTCAAACGGGGCAATCGATTGATAATCTTGCCTTGACCAGCAACCCAAAAATTCAGTATCGGTTACTAAATCACTGGGACAATACAAACGGTACGATCGAGCGGGGCTATGCAGGTGGAACACTCTGGAAATGGTACGAGCTTCCCGCAACCGTTGACCCGCGCTATGTTGACTACGCTCGCGCGAATGCGTCGCTGGGCATCAACGGAACCGTCGTAAACAACGTCAATGCCAGCGCTCGTTTCCTGACAGATGAGTACATTCAGAAGGTAGCTGCCTTGGCGAATGTATTTCGGTCCTATGGGATTCGAGTCTATTTATCGGTGTACTTCCCGGCTCCGAAAACCATTGGTGGCCTGAAAACAGCCGATCCGCTCGACCCGGATGTGAAAAAATGGTGGGTTGATAAAACCAAAGAAATTTATAAAGCCATCCCCGATTTTGGTGGGTATCTGGTTAAAGCCAATTCCGAAGGTGAACCCGGCCCGCAGGATTATGACCGTACTCATGCTGACGGCGCGAACACGCTGGCCGAAGCGCTGAAACCCTACGATGGCATTGTTATGTGGCGGGCATTCGTCTACAAAGCCGATCCTAAAGCTGATCGCTTCAAAGCTGCTTATGAAGAGTTTACGCCGTTGGACGGTAAGTTCGATAAGAAAGTAATCGTTCAGGTAAAGAACGGGCCGATTGATTTTCAGCCGCGTGAGCCGTTTTCGCCCTTGTTCGGCGCGATGCCCAAAACACCCCTGTCGATGGAGTTTCAGATCACGCAGGAGTACACTGGTTTTGCCACGCACTGGGTGTATGAAGCTCCGATTTTCAAGGAATGCCTGGACACCGATACGTATGCAAAAGGCAAAGCCGGTGGGTCTACCGTCGCGAACGTTATTGATGGAAGCCTGCACGGATACGCCATGACGGCCATTGCGAGCGTGGCCAACACCGGTGCTGACCGAAACTGGACCGGAAATCCGATGGCCCAGGCGAACTGGTACGCGTTCGGGCGGCTGGCGTGGGATCATACATTAACGTCGGAAGGTATTGCCAATGAATGGGTTAGGATGACGCTCACGAGCGACCCGAACGCAGTTAAAACGATCACCGATTTGATGCTCAAGTCGCGGGGAATTTACGTCGATTATAATACGCCAATTGGTTTGTCGCGTCCCTGGTCGGGCATTCACTTTGCGCCCGAACCCTGGCAGGAAAAAAGCGCTCGTCCCGACTGGACCGCCATTTATTACCACCGCGCCGACTCTATCGGCCTAGGCTTCGACCGGACGGCAACGGGTAGCAATGCATTAGCCCAGTACAGCCCGGAAGTACAACGGAAATGGAATAATCCCGAAACCTGCCCACTGCCGTATCTGCTTTGGTTTCATCACGTTCCGTGGACAAAGAAACTAAACACGGGACGAACCCTTTGGGATGAACTCTGCACCCGTTTCTACACGGGTGCCGATTCTGTCGGCTGGATGCAGCAGCAGTGGGCGCAGGTTAAACCGGCCATTGATCCCGAGATCTTTGCGGACGTGACGGGTCGGTTGGCAACGCAGCGTATGGAGGCCATCTGGTGGAGGGATTCCTGGGTTTTATACCTCCAGACCTATTCTAAGAAACCCATTCCGGCTCCGTTCAAGAAGCCTGAACGCACCCTGGAAGATGTTAAACGCTTATCCGAAATTTACAAATTACGCTAGTGGAACAAACACAAACTGCACAAACCGACGCTCAATCGTCGCCCAGTAAAAATGTTTTCTCGCTCGAAGGCAAACTCGCTCTGATTACCGGCGGGGGCAGTGGTATCGGCTATGATATTGCGAAATGCATGATACAGGCCGGGGGCAGCGTAGTGATAACGGGTCGACGGGAGCAACCGCTTAGAGAAGCCACTGAGTCTCTTGGCGAGCGAGCGCACTACGTAGTGAACGACGTAACGGAACGCGACTCGTTAGACAGCTTGGTTGCCGGTATTGAAGCAACCCATGGGCCAATTGATATTCTGGTTAACAACGCCGGCATTAACATGAAAAAACCGGCATTGGAAGTTACCGACGCCGATTTCGACCGGATTGTGTACACCAACTTAAACTCCGTTTTTAGCCTGACACGCGTTTGTGCCCAGCGAATGATGGACCGTAAGAGCGGTTCTATCATCATGATTTCGTCGATGGCGGCCTACTATGGTATCGATCGGGTGGCCGCGTATGCTGCGTCGAAATCGGGCGTTGAGGGGATGGTGAAAGTGCTGGCGTCGGAGTTTTCGGGCAATGGTGTTCGCGTTAATGCCATCGCACCGGGATTCATTGAAACAGCGATGAGCAAAACCGCTATGGGGGGTGATCCTGATCGCTTCGCCCGCGCCATGCGTCGGACGCCCATGGGGAAATTTGGAAAGCCCGACGACATCGGCTGGGCCGCTGTTTTTCTGGCTTCCGAAGCCGCTAAATACATCACTGGTGCATCGTTGCCCGTTGATGGCGGCAATTCGATTGGGTTTTAAGGTCGTACTGTTAAACCGAATCACGTTTTTAACTCCCCCAAAACTTAGAGCTTTGGGGAGTTTTTTTACAAAGCGTATTATGAAGTTGTAAAATTATGAATCGACGCTTTATCCATAAGCCAGGGTGCACTTATTTTGAGCGCCATTCGGGTCTTTAATACGTTGGCCTATGTATATGAAACGGAATTCCATACTACAATCGCTTGTTACTTTTTGTCTGCTCTTTGCTCAATCCAGTTGGGCGCAGTCGAAACCTAAAAAAGCGATTTTTGTGATTGTCGATGGCATTCCGGCCGATGTCATTGAAAAGCAACCAACGCCTAATCTGGACGCGATTGCCAAAGAAGGAGGCTACGCACGCGCTTATGTGGGGGGACAAAAAAACACGTATTCCCAAACGCCCACCATTTCGGCCGTTGGCTACAACAGCCTGCTGACCGGTACGTGGGTGAATAAACACAACGTATGGGACAACAGCATCAAAGACCCCAACTACGCTTACTGGACTATATTCCGCTTTTTTGAAAGTCAATATCCGGCAAAGAAAAGCGCCGTATTTTCGACTTGGCTCGACAATCGAACCAAACTAATTGGCGAAAATCTGCCGCAGACGGGGCATCTTCGAATGGATTATTCGTTTGATGGCCTTGAACGCGATACGTTGCTTTTTCCGCATGATAAAGTCTCGGAATATATTCACAAGATTGACGAGAAAGTAGTGGACGAAGCTAGCCGTTATATTCAGGACGAGAGCCCGGATTTATCGTGGGTGTACCTGGAATATACCGACGATATGGGCCATAAGTACGGCGATAGCGAACCGTTCTACAAGGCAGTCAAAATAATGGACGAGCAGATGGGTCGTCTATGGAAGTCCATCCAATACCGTCAGAAAACCTTTGGCGAAGATTGGCAACTGTTCATTACCACCGACCACGGACGTAGCGCTGATACGGGTAAAAATCATGGTGGGCAATCGGATCGGGAACGTAGCACCTGGATCGTGACTAATGCCAAAGACCTGAACAGTCAATTCAAAACCAACACCCCTGGCATTGTGGACATTATGCCGACAATGGCCCGTCATTTGCAATTAACCATACCAAAAGAACAGGCCTTTGAGCTTGATGGTATTCCGCTAACCGGAAAATTATCTATTGCTGAGCCGGTAGCCAAAAAAGAAGGGAATCAACTAATGCTCAACTGGAAAGCCGTCGAGTCAGAGGGAAATGTGAAAATCTGGGTCTCAACAACTAATCATTTCGAAGAAGGAAAACGGGATGATTATCTTATGCTGGCAGAGGTTCCCACTAAAACTGGAACCGCTACGATTGATGTATCGAAACTTTCCTCTGGTTTCTTTAAGATTGTGCTGCAAGGGCGTTACAATAACTTAACACGCTGGATTGTGGAGAAATAAATTCCACAAAAAACTCCGATTTGAATTGGATCGCCGATACATTTCAATAAGTTAGGGAAGTTTCTCCCGCAGGAACTGCATGATGGCCTCTTGCCCAGGTTTCAACTCTTCATATTGGCGTTGGGTAGAAACAGTTAACTCTGAAAATTGACGTTGAGTAGAAACGGTTAAATCTGCCACGCCCTTAACCACTGTATCAACTTTTCGATCTACGACATCGACTTTTTGATCCACTATATCAACTTTTCGATCTACAGCATCGACTTTGCGATCTATTTTGTCGGCTTTACGATCTACGACATCGACTTTCTGGTCCGTATTAGTAGCTAGCTCAACAAGTTTTCCCTGTCCTTCAATAAGACGATCAATTTTTTGAAGTGAATCGGCCATAAGTGGCTCAAGTTGGTCAAGTCTGCGGTCTGGTGTCATGAAGCGAATGTAGTGATTGAAATCCGACAATTGGATACTTAGTTGGTGCAAATTCCAAATAAGCCACGTTCCGAAATGTTATCACTTTCTTTATGGCACCCGTGTCCAGATTTTGGATTTGCCCAGAAAACTTATGCCCATTACGTAGCCGCGCAAATCAATCGAGTTGGCATCTCGGAGCGACACTTCGCAGTTGTAGGTCTTGCCGTCTTCGGGGTTGTAAATCTCCCCATCTCCCCAGGTGTTGTTGCCCTTATAGGTCAAATTAGTCACTAATACGGTGTACATAAGTGGACGGGAACGCAGCTTTTCATCGGGGTTTTCTTTATCAAGTTTAGGCTTATTTGTAGCTGGGTCGTTTGGTTCCAGCATCCAGACCAGTTTGCCAAAATACTTGGTTCCCTGC
This sequence comes from Spirosoma endophyticum, assembly GCF_900112365.1. Taxonomy (GTDB): domain Bacteria; phylum Bacteroidota; class Bacteroidia; order Cytophagales; family Spirosomataceae; genus Spirosoma; species Spirosoma endophyticum. Next base: position 265,512 of record NZ_FOLQ01000007.1, read on the forward strand.
TTATAAATCAGCACCTGATTTCTCTTTTTGGAACTGAGCCACTTACCCACTATAGCGTCGGGATCATCCGTAGTAGCGGCCATTGAGCTTAGGGTGACACAGACTAAGCAGAGAAGAACGATAAGGCGGGACAGGTTCATAAAGGGCTATACAACAGTTAATGCATTGGTTTTGATATATAACGTTTTACTAAGCGTATTGGTCGAATGGAAGCTAAAAAATCACCGGACCGATCAATAGGTAACGAATCGAGCGATCTTTTTATCGTAGAAGTAAACTTTGTCGGATTGACCCTTTTGCAACCTGTTGTTTGTCCATATTACATTCCCTTTTTGCTTTATGCCTATTTATAAACAAGTTAATCGCCTATGTTTTAAGTTGGGCCTATGCGTACTCTCTATAGTATGCCACGCTACGTTTGCACAGCAAAAATCTGTTGGTGTTTTTGACGGACAGTCCGACATTGGCGCTGTGTTGCATCCTGGTTCATGCACGTATAAAACGACTACCCATGATTACGAAATCAGCGGATCAGGCACGAATATCTGGGCAAATCAGGATGAATTTCATTTCGTCTGGAAGCGAATCAAGGGAGATTTTATTGTTTACGCACGGGCTGATTTCATAGGGAAAGGCACCGATCCGCACCGGAAAATTGGCTGGATGGCCCGTAGTAGTTTAGATGAAAATGCCGCGCATGTAAGCGCTGCTGTGCATGGCGATGGGCTTACTTCGTTACAATTTCGTCGGGCGGCCGGAGCCGTTACAGAAGAAAATCGGGCGACGATTACGCATGCCGATATTATTCAGTTAGAACGGCACGGTACTACGTTCACCATGCGAGCCGCCAAATTTGGGGAGCCATTTCAGACACGCGAAATCGCGGATGTTACGGTAGGAGACGACCTCTACGTCGGTCTGTTCATTAGTGCGCATAACAAAGATGTGGTCGAGAAAGCGATGTGTCAGGATGTACGGATTAGTGTGCCTGTCAGTCCAGGTGAAAAACCGGGTCAGATGAATCTGGCGAGTCGTCTGGAACTGCTGGACGTAGCCACAGGCAAGCGAAATGTGATTCATACTGAACCGTACTCCATTCAGGCACCCAACTGGACAAAAGATGGCAAAACGCTCATCTACAATGGTAAGGGCTTGATTTATGCGTTCGATTTAGCCAGGCGCCAACCGAAAGAGCTGAATACCGGCGACATCAAAAACAATAATAACGACCACGTACTGGCCTTCGATGGAAAAATGCTGGGCCTGAGTAGCGGTGTCAGTGACTTGGGTGGGTCAATCATTTACACCGTTCCATTAACCGGGGGCGTGCCTAAACAGATTACGCCCAAAGGACCATCGTATCTACACGGCTGGTCGCCGGATGGTAAGGAGCTGGTATTTTGTGGAGCACGTAACAACGAGTATGATGTGTACAAGGTACCTGCCAGGGGTGGGGAGGAAATCCGCCTGACCGATGCCAAGGGCTTAGATGATGGCCCGGAGTACACGCCTGACGGCAAATACATCTATTTCAACTCCAACCGAACCGGCACCATGCAAATCTGGCGTATGAAACCCGACGGGAGCCAGCAGGAGGCCGTTACCGATGGGGAGTTCCACGACTGGTTTGCGCACGTTTCTCCCGATGGCAAATGGATTGTGTTCCTATCGTTCCTGAAAGACGAAGTGGCGGCTGGCGACCATCCGGCCTACAAGCATGTGTACCTGCGCCTGATGCCTGTTTCGGGCGGGAAGCCCAAAGTGATCGCCTACATTTACGGCGGTCAGGGTACCATCAATACGCCATCCTGGTCGCCCGATAGTAAACGTGTCGCCTTCGTGAGTAATACCGATGTCAGCGTGTTAAGCCCGGTTGATATAAGCTCTAAATGAGCGGTCAATGCATTTCCTTCGACGACACCCAGTACAGACCCGCAAATAACATACTGAAAAACACGCCGAAGGACGTATTGAGGGCGACAAATCCTACCAGCACAACAGGCAGCACTAAACCAACGGCAATGCCAGCCACATAAATCCAGAAGCCAATCTTTCGGAGTCGGAACATCAGTATAGCTCCGAGTAGCGTCAATAAGGCGTAGGCAAGCTGCGCAAAGGCTAAGTTTCGCACTACAACAGGGTCGTTTGGCATGGGCGCGTCGCCGGACGAGCGATCTTCAAAATACTTTTTTTGTAGTTTATCCTCCTGGTTCTTTTCGGCGGATGGCTTTGGTTCGACGTATAGCGTCTCCGAGACGGCATCCGTTTGTGTAAGTGAAACAACGGCATCCGAAATGCCTATTGCACAACTGACAAATGTGAGGATGCAGAGAACGGTTAAAAATTGAGAACGCATGTGTAGTGCGGGGAGCCCGCATTTTTATAAGTCTGAAGCAGGTTTCCACCCGCACTACTCCTTTAAAAAACCTTATTTTAGCGGCAGAGTTTGCTTTCTACAACTAAAACCAAGCAAGATGACCCTGCAAGAACTAACGGAACAGATCCGCTCCAAAGTTACGCATGCCGACAACATTAACGCCACGATTAAACTGGTGACGGATAAAGGAGCCATATTTATCGACGCTACTCAATCGCCTGCGCTGGTATCCAACGAAGATAAAGAGGCCGATTGCGCGCTTCATGTGAGCGTAGATAACCTGGTCAAAATGGGTACGGGAGACCTGAATCCGATGATGGCCGTTATGACGGGAAAGCTCAAAATTAAGGGCGATATGGGTATTGCCATGAAAATGGGGCAGGTGATGGGCTAACGTAGCGCTCCAATCCGTAACGAATACACGAATCTCCCTTCAGCTACTGCCTGAGGGGAGATTTTCTTTATATTGCCCTTCCTCCTGAACACGCCAAACGCTTCCGTAAATGAGAAACAAATACGACCCGTTCGTAAATACGCTTGCGCTACTGTATGGTTTAATTCCGATCACTATCTTCTTTATCGGCTGGCTGCGGCCCACAATTTCAATTCCTGCTACGTTAGTAGTGGGCTATTCGGCCTTCGTTTACACAAAACGAGCGGACCAATCGGGCGCTGTATCCAATTTGACAATAAACTGGCTGAAGACAGGGTTAATTGCCCTGCTTGGTTTTGCCTGGGTTTATTGTTCGGGAATTGGTGGCTACACCAATCAGGATTGGGATCACCACGGGCGCAACGCTATATTTTACGATTTGATTACGTTTGACTGGCCAATCTATTATGACTTTTCCGCCGACTATCATTTTCGGGAATTGGCGGGTAAACACTCGTCCCTGAATTATTATTTTACGTTCTGGCTACCGGCCGCCTGCGTCGGAAAACTCTTCGGTCATAAGGCGGGCGGTGATTTCTTACTGCTTTGGTCGTATATCGGCATATTGCTTTCGTTTTATTACCTGAATCGCTTATTCGAGTTTAAATACTCCCTGATCTGTGTTGGGCTTTTTATTTTCTGGAGTGGGTTCGACTTATTAGGTTATCTGCTTATCCGACAAACACTTCCGCCAATTGACGCGCTCTCCGAGACGTATTATTACTATTTCTACACCTCGTTTACGGCCGATTTGTTTAACCCGTTTAATCAGGCTATTCCGGCCTGGCTTTTTATTCTGTACGTACTGAATGCGGGTAAAAAAATACAGGTTTTTCCGGTCGTCATTTTGTTCGCGTATTCGCCATTTGTGTTCATCGGACTGGTACTGGCGCACGGCCTTCACTACGTCTTCACTACGTATCGACCGGACAAAAAACTGCTGGATTACGGCCATGAATTCGGTCAGGCCATCTGGCGACCCGACCTTATTGGGGCGTTGCTTATTCTGGTAAGTTATGGTTTGTTTTATCAGGCACACTCGGGTTCGGTCCAGAATACGTCGTTTTGGGATCGTTACCTGACGCGCGGCCCCAGACTGAATACACTGTTGGTGATTAGCTATTTCGTGACGTTTTTTCTGGAAGTTGGCATTTATCTATCCTTCATTTATTTCCTGGCCAGACGCACCTACGAAACTAATAAACTATGGTTCTGGCTAATTTTCAGCGTACTGCTGGTGCTGCCACTTTGGATCATTGGAACGTATAACGATCTGGCGTCCAGAGGGTCGATGCCTTTCCTGACCGTGCTTTTGATTTTAATGCTAAAGGCGCTCATTGAACTGTACGAAACACGTAGCAGACGACCGCTATTTTATGCCGTTGTGCTGGTGCTGCTCATCTCGTTCCAAACACCGGTTTATAGCCTGATTCGGAGTCTGTCCTTTACCGATAAACCCAGGATTCTGAATGGGGTGGGTTCGCTGGCTGATCCGAAAATTGACGAATTGCATGACCCGGATAATATGCTGAGCAGCGTAAATAATTTTTACTCGCACGAGCCTCAGCACTATATTTTCTATCGGTATCTGGCGAAGCAGTGAACTGGACATTAACGTGAATAAGTAGTACGCAACGTATCTGAGCTTACTACGTTTTATTCATAACTCTTTCGCTCTTGCACCTCTATGTCCAGGCATTCTCGTCGTAAATTTCTGAAATCCAGCGCGCTAGCGGCAGCTGCCGTATCTACAGGAAGTTTTTTCATTGTACCACGGCATGTTCTGGGTGGTAGATCGTCGGATGGTTCACGCATCATTGCCCCATCCGATAAACTCAACATCGCGGCTGTAGGTTGTGGTGGTAAGGCCGATGTCAACATTCGACTGGCGTATAATAACGGTTCCGATAACTTCGTCGCTTTGTGTGATGTCGATGACCGACAAGCTAAAAAATTCCGGGCCCAGTTTCCCAATGCACCCTATTTTCAGGACTATCGGGAGATGTTCGATAAGGCAGGTAAAACCTTTGATGCCGTCATCGTCAGTACGCCCGATCATATGCACGCGCCCATCGCGATGGCGGCTATGCAACTGGGTAAACACGTTTATGTTGAAAAACCATTGACGCACGACATCTACGAAGCCCGCATGATGACACAGGCGGCACAGAAGTACAAGGTCGTGACGCAGATGGGCAATCAGGGCAGTTCAGGCGATGCTACGCGAGTTATCGAGACGGCTATCCAGAACAAACTGATTGGCCATGTCCATACGGTTTACTGCTGGACCAATCGGCCGGTATGGCCGCAGGGTGTCAGGTCGCCCAAAGATAAAGGCGAGTCGCAGCCCGTTCCACCGGAGGTCAACTGGCCGCTCTGGCTCGGTACGGCTCCTCCTCGTCAGTACCACGAAGCCTACATGCCAACCCGCTGGCGGGGTTACTGGGATTTCGGCACGGGTGCCCTTGGCGATATGGGATGCCACTTCATGGACGTACCGTTTCGTGCGCTGAAACTCAACTACCCAACGTCGGTAGAATGTAGTGTGGGATCGGTCTATTCCGATTTTTTCAAAGAAGCTTTTTACGATGATGTCTGTCCGCCGTCGTCGGCTATTCACCTGACCTTTCCGTCCGACGATAAAAAGGTGAAGGAAATCAAATTTTCGTGGTTCGATGGTGGTATCCGGCCGCAACTTCCGGAGGGCGTTGAGTACAGCGACGTATTCCGCGAAATTGACGGGGGCATCCTGTTCATCGGTACGAAAGGAATGCTGACGGGCGGGTTGTTCGGGAACAACCCGAAATTGCTGCCGACCAGCAAATTTGCAGACAAAGCCTTGCCAACTCCCGACCGACCGCTGGTTGAGGGCAAAACCGAAGGTCATCAGCAGCAATGGGTCAAAGCCTGCAAGCAGGGATTTGGTGCCTACACGTCTTCGTCGTTCGATCAGTCGGGACCACTAACTGAAACTGTACTGATGGGTAACCTGGCGACACGCTCCTACCTGGCTCGTGAAGATGGCAAATTCACCGGCCGCAAAAAGCTCATATGGGATGGCGACAACATGAAAATTACCAACTTCGATTACGCCAATCAGTTTGTGAAACGGCAGTACAATGGGGGATATACGTTGTAGTCGTTAGTCAATAGTTGATGGTCGTCAGTTACTAATCACTTGCGACTATTGACTGACGACTATCAACTATTGACTTATTTATTTTACATTAGTGGCTCACCCGTCTGCTGATGAGACGCTTTTTCCAACTCGTACTGCTGATTTTTCAACTGGCACTGCTCAGCAGCGGTCCATGGGCGATGCGTGTGGTGGCTCAGCCACTACGTAACCAGCCGGTTGTTGTCTTGCCTGATGATAAAGACGATAAGTCTCTGGAAGGAAGTATGGCCTATTTCCGGGATTCGTTGGGGAACCGGACCATTACGGATATCAATAAACTGGCTGGCTCATCGGCTTTTCAGCCCATTACAACACCCACGCCTAATTTTGGTGTTATCGGGGGCATACAATCGGCTAAGCCTGTCTGGCTACGGTTCCGGATGAAAAATGCGACCACCCAACCGCAGGAGTGGTATGCCGAAATTGACTTCTGGTGCTTCGACGAACTGCAACTGTTTGTGGTGGACGAAACCGGTAACGTACTTTCTACGTCACCGGTAATGGGCTGGAAAACGCCCACGTCGCAACGTTTTCGGCAACACCGACATTTCTGGTTTCCATTTACGGTATTCGCCGGGCAGAACGTAACGGCCTACCTGCGTATGCTGAAACACCGGGGAACCCAGATTGTACCCATTCGGCTCGTTCGGGCATCGGCCTACGAGTCAGCCGTTCAGAAGGGGTATTTATTTTGGGGGGGCGTTTTGTTCACGCTGACGTTCGTGGCCATTATGAGCTTGATTTTCTTCCTGATAACCCTTCATCGTGTTTACTCAAAATACATATTCTGTTTGTTGGGCCTGGTAGGTTTTTTCGTCATCAATGATGGGTTCCTGAATCAATTCGGGTTTTACGAGCAATTTCTAATGCCCCGGCAGAATGTTTATTTTTTGTTTCCACTCATTCTGTTTTACTCTCAGCTAACGTTCATCCGCACGTTTCTTTCGCTACGTAATACCCCATCGCATCGCTGGCATACGGTTGGAACCGTGGTGCTCTATTGTGGGCTGCTTTGCCTGCTGGCCCTGACGGCCGAGTGGTTCATCCCCCTAACACCCACTCTGGAACTGATTCTGACCCGAATCTTCGTTGTGCTGTATTGGTTGCCCATGCCGGTCATTATCGCATACATCGTGGTCAATATTATCCGGAGGTATCATCCGCGCGAAGCCTGGCTGTATCTGGTTGCCATCTTACCCTTCTATGCGCTGAATCTGGGACTGGTGTTTGCCAATTTTGGTCTGCTTCCAACCTATAAAGCGCTGGCTGATTTCGCCTATTATGCACCAGCAGCCTTGTTTGAAGTACTGGTGCTTACGGTTGGGATAGCGTACCGCTACAAAATAGATCGGGATCAGACAGAGCGGCTCATTAAGGAACGAAACGATCAGCAGCAGCGAGCTTACGAAGCTGAAGTGCAGACACTGGCCCTGACAAATAGTCTATTGGTCGAAAAGGGACGTATTGCCCGCGATCTGCACGATAACGTGGGGGCACATCTGGCTTTTATCGTAACCAACCTGACGCACATCAGCGATCAGGCCGAGAAACATCCGGTTAAAGAGGGCAAGCATTGGGCCAGTCAGTTACGTACCTTAGTGATGCACACCCGTGAGGCCGTCAAGCTCCTTCGCGAAACCATCTGGGCGATTCATCAGGAGAGTTTTACGGTCGAGGAGTTTGCCGAGCGGCTCAATCAGTACATCAATCGCTACGTTCACGAAACCAACGGATTGCACGTTGATGTGGACGTGACGGGTTCACAAACGCAGCGACTCACCTCCGCACAGGTCCTGAATCTGTTTCGGATCGTTCAGGAAGCGCTCAACAACGTTATTAAACACGCTCAGGCTACACACGCCAACGTGCAACTCAATGTACATTCCGACAGGCATATCAACCTGCGTATTCACGATAACGGGCGAGGCTTCAACTGGTCTAACGGTGCTGTTTCGGAACAACATTACGGCCTTAAAAATATGCAAACCCGCGCGCATGAGCTCGGTGGTATTTTTCGGGTTTTTGCCGAGGAGGGAACAACCGTAGAAGTTGACGTCTGACCTGCTGGGGCGTCAGCCAGAGCAACGTAGCGAATAAACAATTCCGTTCTCTTTTTTGCTCATTCCTAACACATACCGGGAACTGCTTGTTGTCATCCTAACCTCTTTTCTCAAGGTATGAATCAAGCAGTAATCAATCAGCGGACGCTTGGCGTTACGTTCTCGCCCGATGGCGCAACGGTGCGGGTCTGGGCACCTCTGGCGCAAACGGTCGCTATCCACCTTTTTCATCAGAATCTGACCATTCCACTCCAGAAGGATGGTTATTACTGGCAGATAACCACCAGCCAGCTTCAACCGGGCGATACGTATAAATTTATCCTGAATGACACGGCCGAACGACCTGATCCGGTTTCGTTGTCGCAACCCGAGGGCGTTCATGGGCCATCGCAGGCTGTCGATACGTCTCGGTTTGTCTGGACGGATGCCAACTGGTCTAACCTGCCGCTGGAAGATTACCTGCTTTATGAACTCCACACGGGTACATTTACACCAGAGGGGACATTTGCGGGTATCGAAAATCGACTGGATTATCTGCTCACACTGGGTGTCAATGCAATTGAAATTATGCCGGTCGCGCAGTTTCCCGGTACGCGTAACTGGGGCTACGACGGCGTATTTCCCTATGCCGTGCAGCATTCCTATGGTGGGGCTGCCGGACTTCAGCAACTGGTCGATGCCTGCCATCGTCGGGGGCTGGCCGTAGTGCTCGACGTCGTCTATAATCACATGGGTCCGGAGGGGAATTATTTCGCCGATTATGGCCCGTACTTCACCAATAAATACATAACCCCCTGGGGAAACGCCCTGAACTTCGACGATGATTACAACGATAGCGTTCGGCGGTATTTCATCGAAAATGTGCTGATGTGGTTTCGTGATTTCCACATCGACGCGCTACGTCTGGATGCCGTTCACGCTATTCACGACGCCAGCGAAATCCATCTGATGCGTGACATCAAACAACACGTCGATCAGTTGATGCTGGAAACGGGTCGGCAGCATTATTTGATTATTGAGTCAGACCAGAACGAAACGAAGTTCATTCAGCCATTGACCGACGAAGGCTACGGCATGGATGCGCAGTGGAACGACGAATTTCACCATGCTTTGCGCGTGACGGCCGGCGGGGAACGTAGTGGGTACTATGCTGACTACGACGGCATTCAGCATCTGGCGAAATCGTACCGCGATGCCTACGTGTATGACGGGACTTACATGCCCCGGCGCGCCCGGATTGTGGGCAAATCGACGAGTGGTCATGCGGGGCGGCAATTTGTAGTTTTCTCGCAGAATCACGACCAGATTGGCAACCGGATGCTGGGCGAACGACCAAGCCAGCTGGTGAGCTTTGCGATGCAAAAGCTGATGGCGGGCGCGGTGATGAGCAGCCCCTATTTACCGATGCTGTTCATGGGGGAGGAGTGGGGCGAGCTAAACCCGTTTCTCTATTTCGTGAGTCATTCGGACCCTGATCTGGTGGAGGCCGTGCGTCAGGGGCGGAAAAAAGAGTTTGCGGCCTTTCAGACAACCGTAGAAGCACCCGACCCGCAGGACGAACGGACCTTCGAGCGGTCGAAACTCCAATGGGCGCGGCTAACTCAACAACCTCACAGTACGCTTTTTCGCTATTATCAGACGCTGCTGGCACTACGTAAACAATCGCCCCTGCGTCACCCGAATCGTGAGTCGGTGGCGGTAGTCGTTGATGAAGCGAAGCAAACACTTACCCTGTTTCGCCGGCCTAAACAACCGGCCACACCCACGCAGCTATCAGATGGGTCTGTGGCCGAAGGAACGGTCGTTTGCCTGATGAATTTCTCCGCAGACCCGCAATCCTTCGTCCTGCCAATCAATGACAAGCCCTGGCAAAAATTAGTAGACTCGGCTGATCCACAGTGGAATGGTCCCGTTGCGGCCGCTTCGTCAGTCGACGGTAACGGGACCGTTATTGTGCAGGCCGAATCCATTTTAATCTATACCAACACGCATGTATAATCCAGTATCAACGTATCGTATTCAATTTAATAAAGAGTTTACGTTTACCCATCTCGACGCGCTGATTCCCTACCTACAGAAGCTAGGTATCCAGACCATTTATGCATCACCAATTTTTGCGGCTGTCCCCGAAAGTGTGCACGGATACGATGGGGTGAATCCTAACCGGATTAACCCTGAAATTGGCACGGAGGAGCAACTTAGAACAATTAGCCAACGGCTTCAACAGGCAGGTATGGGTTGGGTGCAGGATATTGTGCCGAACCACATGGCCTATCACATCAATAATGAGTGGTTGACGGATATGCTCGAAAAAGGGAACCTGTCGCGCTATGCCTCATTTTTCGATACGTCGTTGGCCAGCTCGTTTTTTCACGGACGTATCGTGGCTCCGGTTTTGCCCGAACCCCTGGATGAAGCATTGGCGAAAGGGGATTTGACGCTGGTTTTTGAAGAGGGGCGGTTTATGATAAAGACCGGCGAAAATCTGTTCCCCTTAAAAGCGGGGAGTTATGCGACGGTTCTGCAAGCGACTACGGACGTTCTTAATGACGCCATTCGGCAACTGCTGGATCAACTCGATCAGGTCCACCGTCTTGATGAGCCGGAAGCGTATGCTCTGGCCTGGGATGAATTTCGGAATCAGTTGCTGGCGTTGACAAAGAACGCTATGATCAGTGAATATGTGCAGAACTGCATTAAGGCAGTGAATACTGACCTGACCCGACTACAGCAACTTGCCAGTGAGCAGCATTATCGGTTTTGTGACGAACCAGAAACGCGGCAGGCGATCAACTATCGTCGGTTTTTCGCGGTAAACAGCCTGATTTGTCTGAACATCAATGACGAAACGGTATTTCAACATGTGCACAGCTTAACGAAATCGCTGGTAAACGACGGCGTTTTCCAGGGTCTGCGCGTTGATCATATCGACGGTTTATTTGATCCTGAACGCTATGTGGACCGACTTCGTAAACTGGTCGGTGACGATACGTATATCGTGGTCGAGAAAATTCTTCAGGCGGATGAGGACCTTCCCGCATCGTGGCCTGTGGAAGGCACTACGGGGTACGATTTTCTGGCCATGGTCAATAATTTGTTGACTGACGGACGTAGTGAACATCTATTTCGAGATTTTTATACGAAACTAATTGATAGTGATACGTCTCTGCCCGATCGTATTCGGGGGCGGAAAGCCTATTTTCTAGCTCAATTTATGGGGGGCGAACAGGCTAACCTGCATCAGTATTTTTTAGACCTGAATCTGGCGGAAGACGATCAACTGACTGAGCTGTCGGTGGGTGAATTGAAAGTCGCCATCGGTGAACTGCTAGTGGAGTGCCCGGTCTATCGATATTACGGGAATCAATTTCCGCTGCCAGATAACGAAGCGAAAATTATCCGGAAACTGCTCGAAACGATCCGTAAGGCCAATCCCAACTTAGCAACAGCTGTTGATGTATTGGAGGATGCGCTCATCCGCAAACCGCCGGTGGCCGATGAAGCCTATAACAGCCGGGCATTACGTTTCTACCAGCGGCTGATGCAATTCTCGGGACCACTCATGGCCAAAGGCGTGGAAGATACATTGCTGTACACATACAATTGCTTCATCGGTCATAATGAAGTGGGGGATTCACCCGAGCGATTTGGCTTGTCAGTCGATGATTTTCATAAAGTGATGCAGACGCGCCAGCAACACTGGCCACTGGCCCAGAACACAACCGCTACGCACGATACCAAACGGGGCGAAGACGCCCGCGCCCGGCTCAACGTATTGACCGATCTGGCCGATGAATGGCTAACCGAAGTGCAGCACTGGCAACAGCTGAATGGTACACTCAAACGCAACGACACGCCCGACCCGAATGATGAGTATTTTATTTATCAGAACCTTATCGGTACGTATCCTATGTCCGGCGAATCGAAACAGGACGAAGACGACTTCGATCCGCGATTTCAGCAGTATCTGGAGAAGGCATTACAGGAAGCTAAACGACATACGACAGGCTGGACAGTTGATGATTCTTACCATGAAAATGTTCAGGTCTTTACGGCCCAATTGTTAGATAAAAAAGGTCCATTCTGGGAGCGTTTTCAGGCCTTTCATCGAGCGGTTGCTGATTTCGGGGTAGTTAATTCGCTCGTGCAGGTACTGCTTAAGTTCACCTGTCCTGGTGTTCCAGACGTGTATCAGGGCGGGGAAGGCTGGGATTTTAGCCTGGTTGACCCCGACAATCGTCGTCCCGTTGATTTCAACAAACGGACGGAGTGGCTGGCGGATGAAGTCAACTGGGCAGACCTCTGGCAGCATCGTTTTGATGGACGTATCAAAGGCAGGCTTACGCGGGCATTACTTCGTGAGCGTCAGCAAAATCAGGCCTTATTTGCTGAAGGTCAATATATACCGCTGACGGTTGAAGGTGAGTTTCGCGACTACGTCATGGCGTTTGCCCGGCAACATGATTCCATGTGCTACGTAGTGATTGTGCCTCTCCATACAGCGCAACTTTGTCGGCAACAAAATAAAAACGTGCTTGCCCTCGATTGGCAGGATACACGGGTTGTACTACCAGCTTCGGCGCCAACGTCGTGGACCAGTTTGTTGCTAGGAACGAGCGGTGACAATACGTCAAGCTTACCCGTCCAAAAGTTTTTAACTCACTTGCCGCTTGACCTGCTGAGGCTGGGTTAATTATACCAATTTTTATATAAACATAGGAAACTAAGGAACGAGTCGTCTTTGCGGGCTACATCACTGTAGCCCGCAAAGACGACTCGTTTTGTTGAAATGACTACAGGCATTAGTATATATACTACGATTAAGTAAAAATTATTTAGTGACGTATCGGAAGAAAATATGTCTTAATACGATGGTAAAGCTTGAGTTTAACAAGTGGTATTAACGTAAACAAATTCCAGGGAAAAGTAGCAATGAATCAGGCGATGTATCGGCATACTGAACCAGATGCCGTCATCTTGACTAGTTACGTTTAAATGAATCCGTGAATTGTACTAAGACTATGAGAAAACTTTATTTTTTTGCTGTATTTATCTACTTCCTGCTGGTAACGCCGATCACCCTTTGGGCCCAATGCACTATACCTCCTCTGCCAAGTTGCGGTGGCTGTATTGCAGTTACTGAAAATGGTAACAAGAACCTCAGCTCAGGTACTTATTGTATTACTACAGCTATTACGAATCTAAACGTAAGCGGCTCTGCAGTGGTCTGTATATCGGGTGACGGTCAAATTGTTAGCGGAAACCTGAATGGCGGTACGATTATCTACAACGGCGGTACGGTTAGCAATCCCATCAACGTGGGTAATCTTGGGGGAGGTACGTTGCGTATACGAAGCAGTGTTAGTTTAACTAACATGACGACCATTAATTCCAGTTCAACGCTCATTGTCGAAAACGGCGCGACGCTAACCGTTAATAATCTCGATGTGAATGGTACATTAGTCGTTGACCGATCTGTTTTATATGTCAATAATGCATTTGCCGTGAACAATGGGGGACACGTATGCTTTAATAATGGCCTTGTCAATACGTCTCAATTTCGTTCAAACGATCAAACAAACTCGTCTGGTGTGACTAACGCGACGGCGAAAGGCTGTTTTGCCGTTCGGAGTAGTTTCAACGGATTTAACAATTCGTTGACGAATAGCAGCAACGTATCTATTTGCCTGCCGGGTGCCAGCATACCCAACAATATAGGTAGCGCAACCGTTAACACCAGCTGCTCGGGTGCTTCACCCGATGGGGGCTGTTACAAAGCGTTGCCTGTACGATTGATTTCTTTCCAGGCTCGGTCGCTTGGCGAAGGTATACGCCTGGATTGGGCAACCTCGCTGGAACAGAATTTCGATTATTTCCTGGTCGAGCGAAGTCTGGATGCGGTTGGGTTTGAGGCTGTCAGTCCCCGTATCGCTTCCCTAGCAGATAAATCGGGCAATCGTCAATACACCTGGACGGACATTAACGCTAAAAACGGTACGTTCTATTACCGTCTGAAGCAAGTTGATCTGGATAATACGTATTCCTATTCCAAAATTGCTGGCGTCGTATTTGCCAGCGAGGATAAGGGCGTTACCATAAAACCCAATCCTTTCTCCAACGAGCTGGCCATCACGATCAATACGCCGATCGCCGGGACTTACGTCATTCAGCTTTACTCAGCCTCGGGCAAACTGCAACTGGCGGCAACGGGAGAAAAGAGCGAATCAGTGGTAACACATACGCTGGCAGCGGCCAACCTTCCGGCGGGTATCTACTTTGCCAATGTTCGACTTGGTGATCAGCACTTTGTGCGCAAAGTGATCAAACCCTAAGGAGGATCTACTTTTTTGAATGAACAAAAATCCCTCTGTACGGCGTATGAGGGATTTTTGTTGATCTGATTTTTCATTTCATCCGAAAAACTTAACTCATCTGGATAAAGGAGCAGCTCGGTTATATGACCGAAACAAGACTTTCTACTTAAATGATACGTAGTTATCCTGCTTGATCACGGACATCGTGGATAAATTTAATAATTTGGTAATGAGATAGACCTGTCCTGGCGGGTTATAAGAACACGACTAGTCAAAACGATCTGATTAGTTATACCCCATGAATGATGGAAGACCACAATCAGTACACAGACCGGGATTTGAGTTGGTTGTCGTTTAATTACCGCGTCCTGATGGAAGCCACAGACCCAACGGTTCCTCTAGCAGACCGGGTCAAATTTCTGGCTATTTATTCCGCCAATCTGGATGAATTCTTTCGGGTACGCGTAAGTTCGCTGCGGAGTTTGATTTCCCTGCATAAGAAAAAAATAACCAAACGACTGGGTAGCGATCCTCAGCAGACACTGACACAGGTGCTGGAGGTGGTAGATCGGCAGCAGAACTACTATAACAGGCTCTTTCAGGAACAGTTACTGCCTCAGTTGCAGCAACACGGAATCATTCTCTATCAGCAACAACCGCTCCTGGAAGTCCATCGGCTGGAAGTGGATCGGTTTTTTCGGAGTACGGTAATGGCCTATCTACAACCGGTATTTATTGGCTCCTGGCAGTCTGCAAAAGGTAAACGTCGACTCCCGTTTCTTGATAGCCATGCCCTGTATTTAGCAGTGATCCTTCGACCTAAAGCAGACGGGTTTACCAGCCAGCGTGATCAGGTTGAGGAGTCTTTAGATGGCCATCAGTTTGCCTACGTAAATATTCCGGTCGATAAACTCGCCCGGTTCGTGACCCTTTCGGTCATCGACGAACAACACTATTTCACCTTTCTGGATGAAGTAATCCGAGCCAATCTGTCCGTTATCTTCCCCGGTTATGAATTACTGGGCTCTTTTAGTTTTAAGCTCAACCGGTCAGAAGACATTGATATCAAAGATGAATACCGGGGTAATCTGGTCAAAAAAATTAAACGACAACTAAAAAAACGGCAAACAGCCCCACCCGTCCGGTTTTTATACGATGGAAGTATAGATAAAGATTTACTGAATCCGTTTACCCGCCTTTTCAACGTGCTGCCCGACGAACTACAGGCGGGTGGCCGCTACCATAGCCTCAGCGCCTTACTGAAATTACCTTTACCCGCAGGACCTGACATGGTGTCTCCCGCCATGGTACCCCTGCTAAGGCCTGAATTGGATCAACAGGAGTCTATGCTAGCGGCTATCAACCTGAAAGACCGTATCCTGCATTTTCCTTATCAGTCCTACGAGTATGTTCTTCGCTTGTTCAATGAAGCGGCCATCGATCCACTGGTGCATCAGATTGACGTAACACTTTACCGGATTGCCGCCGATTCGCTCATCGCCAACGCCCTGATCAGTGCCGCTCACAATGGCAAGCGGGTGAGTGTGTTTGTGGAAGTCAAAGCCCGGTTTGATGAAGCCAATAATTTGCAGTGGGCTGAGCAGCTAAAAGCGGCTGGTGTCCGTATTTTCTATAGCCTGCCAGGCATAAAAGTACACGCTAAGATGGCGTTAATTAAACGACGGCCCCAGACGGCAACGGACAAGCCGACCCAGTACGCTTACCTGGCCACGGGTAATTTTAATGAAGTGACGGCCGAAATTTACGCTGACCACGGTTTGATGACCAGTCATAAGCCCCTGGTACGGGAGGTGAAAAAGGTGTTTGATTACCTGGAAAAACAGAAACCCATCGGAAAATTGCGCCATTTGCTGGTGTCTCCCTTTACGCTTCAGGATCGTTACCTGGACCTTATTGATCGGGAAATCAGCTTTGCCAGAAAAGGACGTACCGCCCGACTCACGCTTAAGGTAAACGGCCTGGAAGAGTCCGTGCTGATCGACAAGCTTTACGAAGCCAGCCGAGCTGGTGTCGTTATCGATCTGCTCGTTCGAGGAATTTGTTGTCTGGTACCAGGTGTCCCAGGCATGAGTGAAACCATTCGGGTGATTCGTTTGGTTGATCGGTTTCTGGAACATGCCCGGGTGGCGATCTTCCATAACGATGGCCAGGAGGAAATCTTTCTGGCGTCCGCCGATTGGATGACGCGCAACATCTACCACCGCGTGGAGGTGGGCTTTCCCATTTATGATCCTGAGGTACGAACGGAAATCCGGCAACTCATTGCTTTCCAGCTAGCGGATAACACCAAAGCCTGCCTGATTGACCAGCAGGGTACTAATCAACCTATTCGGAACCCGGAAGCAACTCCTGTGCGCGCTCAATACGCTAGTTACGATTGGCTAAAGCAACGAGCATCACCGGAAAGCGAACCGGGCATACGTGAATCTACAGCGCCTTCATAAACGCTACTAAGGACTTCTTTTCTGCGCTTGTGAGATGCAATGAATCGAAGGGCAACGTTTGATTCTCAAGGCCGAACCCTAACCCATTTCCTCCTCCTTTATCATAAAAATCCACGACCTCTTCCAGCGTCCTATACACCCCATTGTGCATATACGGTGCCGTTTTTACTACGTGGCGAACGGTTGGCGTTTTAAATGCATAACGGTGTGGCTCCCGTTTGGTCAGGATGAATTTGCCTACATCGGTGTCCACGTGTCGACCAGCCGCTGTGGCGGGCGTTCCAATGACTTCACTTTCGGTTTCCTGATAGGCGGGGGGAACTGTTCCATTAAACAGTGGAAAGAAGTGGCACGTAGCGCACTTGGCTTTGCCCATAAACAAGTTGAATCCGAGTTTTTCGTCGGCTGTCAGTGCTACAGTCTGTCCCCGCAACTGCCGATCAATTCGAGAGTCCAGGCTGGTCAATGAGCGAATATAACTAGCCAGGGCGTTCTTGAGGGAAGCCTCACTGACGCCTTCCGGGTAAGCTTTGGCGAAGAGAGCCTGATATGGCGGATGCTGTTGTAATGCCTCGACCGCCTTGGGCAACGATCCGTGCATTTCATCTTTATTTTGAATCACATCGCTGGCCTGATCTTCCAGGAACACGACCCGGGAATCGGCAAATTGAACGGCTTGCAGAGCCGCGTTGAGCAATGTTGGCGCGTTACGAGCGATTCTCCGACCTGCGAAACCAACGGCCAGGCTCGCAGGCTCACCGTCCGTAAACGCGCGCGCTGGCTGATGGCAGCTGGCGCACGTGCGCCCTGGGTGTCCGGATAAAATGGGATCAAAAAACAGCAACTTTCCTAACGCAGTCCGTTCTGGGGTGACTCGCTGCTGACTAAAGTTGACAAAATAGCTGGGATCAAAGGCCCCGGAATCGGTCAGTGTGCGTGCCGACGGATTCAATAACCGACTCTCCGTAAATGTGGTAACATTCAATACGTTCTGAGCATCCAGCAGTAAGCCACTTAGTACATTGGCCTGCTGAGCAATGAAGCTCAGCCGGTCGAACCGATCGAAATCGGGTGCTGAGGAAAGTGTATGCTGAGCCATATTGAACGCCCGATCGAGACGACTGGCCAGATTGGCATCGTGCGTGTCAAGATCATAGTGGCCAACCTGCTTTTGTAAGCTCTCAATGGCGCTGGCTGTCTCAGGAAGTGAATAAAAGGCTACCGGGGAGTCGAATCCAGTAATGCCCAGCGTAATCAGGCGAAACACCTCCAGTCGCATCGCATCGAACACATGACTGTCGGTTACCTCGTTGCCCTGCGAAATCAATCGAAGGCGGTTGACGTTCGAACGCAAGACAGCCGCATGCTGCACCGCTTCTGCCTGCCGGGCCGAATCAACTATGGGAAATAGCAACTCTTCCAGCACCTGAAATCCCTCCGGCGCATTCACGCGCAAATCGTCGTCGACTTCGGGAATGTTCGCTCCATTGAGGGCTTTGGTGGTCTCGGGACTGTAATAGGCCGACAAGAATTCGACGCGCTTGTAGGCTAATCGGGCTCGCCGAAACGCAGCCTGCTGGATGGGACTGGTTTGCCTGGCCAGGATGGCTCGTTGTAATTGATTGACTGTGCTGTCGAGCAGGTCGGTATCCTGCATGAATTGCACCTTAACGGCCTGGGCGGGCGTCGGTCTGGATTGTAGCCAGAAGTATACACCAAGACCCAACCCTACTCCCAACAAACACCCGATCAGCAGGCGAAGCCAGTTTTGCTTTTTGGGTGAGGTGTAGATAGAATCGGAAACCATTTTGAAAATGGAGTTAGTATAGAAAGCCTGACCGGAAACGTTTCCGGTCAGGCAGGCAAAAGCACGTAGTGACAGTTAACGGGGTAAGCCTTCAATCAGAATAAGTTGGCTAGCCTGATTTTCGGCCTTCCGAACCGAGCCACCATCAACGCCCAGGTATTTATCCCCTCTCCAGGTATGCGCCTGAATGCCCAGCATGAATGTATTCGGACGACCTGTTACGTCGGACACGTCAATCATGCCACTACTTTCCCACGAGCCAAATTTCGATACACCCCCCACATTGTACTTAGCTGCGTCAGCTTCGGTCCGGCGATGGTCCAGCACCAGAATCGGTGTTAGTTTGCCTGAACTCAGTTCGTATTGATACACATAAGCATCGTGTTTCTCATCCCCGTATTCGTTGGGATCTTCCATGATATAGGCATAATTGGTAGTGACGCAGATGTTGTCCGGGTCCTGGAACATATTCGCGGGACCAGTACGATCGTCACCATTGAGTACTACCTCCAGTTTCCCCTTTGTAGGATCAGCTGCGTCCAGTGTCAACCGGTAGATACGGCCATATTTCGACCGTGAATAATCCGCATTGACGCCTGTATTATTCTGCCCGGTCACCGTAAAAAATACTTCCCGGCCATTTGCTCCACTCCCTTTGCGATAATCCACATCTTCTACACGGCCGAATTTAATGGCTTTTAACTCGTTCACTTTCCCGTTGATCTGGGCTCCAGTCAGGGTTTTGTGGTTATCGATCTTGACGAATTCGACGTCGTATTTTACGCCCGTTGTCATATCCATTTCCCGTTGATTGCCATCCGTACGTTTGAGCATGTGTAGAGCACCATTTTCCAGGTCACCTACCGTATTGGTCAGATATAGCGCTACCTGTCCACCATTCACATCCGAATCATCATCCCCGATGACAATGGCGGTTTTGCCCGGATAGGCGGTTTTGGGGAGAGGTAATGCATTCTCAGCGCTCCAGCGTCCTAGCGCTGGTACTTCCCGCGAGATGGCAGCCTGCTGCGCATCCGCGTTCACCGGCAGGGCATGCGTACGGGATTCCTGACCGCTTTCGCCACAGGTCAGAAAGACGGGGCCAAATCCATGCTCCAGCGGGGTAACTAACGTAGCAGAGCAAAGCCGCCAGGTTCCCCCATCTGAGTTAAGGATGTATTCACCCTTGACCGGTTTAAAGGACGCATCGAGCTTGATACGCTAAACCGCAAAATTGTCTTCGTTGTTCACCAGGACCGTGTAGGTTTTATCGGGATTCTGAAAAATACCCGCTCCATCCGCCGAACCACCAAATACGTAGCCTGGCGACTGCTCCAGTTGATCGTCACTGCTCAGCAGCGAGTATAGTTTAATGCCGTCGGCGGCCAATCGGCCACCCGCCCCTGGCAGTACTTTAGCTAGGACGGGAGTGACCGAGCGGTTTTGAACGGTGATGGCCGGGCTATCGGGTGCCCGATGATCCTGACAGGCAGCCAGTGCCAGTACGGAAAATGCCGATGTAGCCGATAAGAACAGGTGATTCAGATTCATAATTTGTGTTAGTAGATTATTCCACAAAAAAACGAATATGCTTTGGGCTGACTGAATCAATCGGATTACGATTCTGCTACCAATTTAACGGCGTATTAATACAATTTTAATATCTCTGTAGTGGGTCAGACCAATAGGTTCAGTCCAATGGTAATTGCCAGAAAAAGAACTACGAACAGCACAAACCGGAGTTTAGCCCCCCGGTCGTAGTGGACATAGACACTATTACCCGCCAGTAAATTCATGAGTTCATTGATCCAATGAGTCAACATAGGTAAACAGACACACGACTGAGTGAGAAGGACCGCAAATATATTAGATGGTACGGCTTCCCAGATTACCTAATTATTATCTTCCTGAGTAAGAAACTGAATTCGCCAGGATACGCCATTGGCCTGGACCAGAAGGTCGACAGAAACTCCGTCCGACTATTGAAAACGCTACTACTGTCTGAATGAATTGTTACGTAACGTCCTCACAATATAACAATTAGGTAACAAAAAGGAGGAGTGGGCTAAACTAGCTTTGTGCCTGAATAACTCATTACTCTTTCATGAAAAAAACGTTACGAAAGCCTCTCTTCCGGCCCTTATCCATATGCCTGGCTCTACTGCTCAACTGGGCCTTCCTGTCAGGCGTACAGGCACAGACAACGGTAGTGCAATGGAATTTTAACTCGCCAACGCCAGATGCCAATACAGCTACCGGCACAACAACGCCCTCGACAGGAACCGGCTCCCTGACAACGGTGGGCGGAACAACCGCTTCCTTCGCCAGTGGCGATGCGAGTGGGGGCTCTACTGACCCCGCCACCGGTGATGACAGTGGGCTTGGCATTACCGCCTTTTCGGCTCAGGGAACTGGCGACAAGACACGTGGCATCGAATTCAGTACCAGCACGACCAGTTTTCAGAGCCTTACTGTTTCCTGGGATCAGCGGTTTAGTAACACAGCGCCAAACCTGGCCCGGCTCCAATATTCCGTTGATGGCGGGGTTACCTATCTCGATACGCCAGTGGCCGTTACGGCCACTTCTGGTGATACCTGGTTCAACGCCCGTTCAGTCGACCTGTCAGCCATCACGGCTCTCAACAATCTTGCCGTAGTACGTTTTCGAATTCTGGCTGAATTCTCTCTGCCTGCATCATCTCCCAACAGTTACGCAGCGGCTGGTCCTACTGCCACTTACGGTACCACCGGTACCTGGCGATTCGACATGCTTACCGTTCGAGCTGCTTCCTTTGTGGCTCCCCAGCCTGACCTGACGGTTTCACTCAGCGCACCCGTTTCGGCGACACTTAATCAACCATTCAATTACTCGCTGGTGGTGAGCAATCCGGGCAATGCCAATGCGTCGGGAATTTTGGCTCAGTTTGAGCTTCCGGCTCCAACCAGTCTAACCTACAGTTCGGCAACGGAAGCCAGTGGTTTTACGGCTAGCCAGACGGGGAGTATCATCACATTTTCAGGTGGCTCCCTAACAGCAGGTACCAGTACGACGCTGACGATCAACGTAACACCCATCATAACGGGGAATGTAACCAGTGGCACAGCACTGGTTGACCCGTCAAATACGGTGGCCGAAAGCAACGACGTGAATAACTCCGCACCGGCGGTAACGGTCAATGTGGGCGTAGCGCCGGTTGGTCAGATGCGGATCACCGAATATGCCTACGATGGCGCAGGAACGGGTGGTGAGTTTATTGAGCTAACTAATGTCGGGACGGCCGCTGTCGATCTGACGGGCTGGAGTTTTGACGATAGTAGCCGCCAGCCTGGCTCATTCGCGATAGGTGGATTGGGCGTCGTGCAGCCGGGTGAATCGGTTATTATTGCTGAAAATGCAGCCAACGCCTTCCGTACCGCCTGGTATCTGCCCGCTACGGTCAGGGTGATTGGTGGAAATGACCAGAATTTGGGACGCGGTGATGAGATCAATATCTATGACGCATCGAACGCCCTGGTTGATCGATTGACGTATGGTGATAACGTAGCGGGAGTAGGTGGACCGCGTACGCAAAACATAAGTGCCTGGACAATGCCCGGTAACCTCGGTGCTAACACCGTCACTAACTGGCAGTTATCGACTGTAAACGATGCCCAACATTCATATGCCTCCGTGTCAGGCAACGTAGGTAATCCGGGTGGCTACAACGTTCCGCTCAATCGGGTTATCGTGCGTGAATCGGGCAATACGACCAACATAGCGGAGGGTGGCGCATCGGATACGTATACGATGGTGTTAAACAGTCAGCCAACGGCCGACGTCGTGGTGACCCTTGCGTCCGGTTCGCAACTGGCAACCAACCCGACTACCTTGACGTTTACGCCAGCTAATTACAATGTCACACAAACCATCTCCGTTTCGGCGGTGGATGACAACGTAGTGGAGGGCATTCATTCAGGCATTATTACGCATAGCGCCATCAGTTCGGATGCAGCCTACAACGGGATTACCATCAATCCGGTTTCTGTAACCATTACCGATAACGACGTAGCAGTGGGTACTTCGCCCACGATCGCTGTTGCCAGTACGACAACGGCTTACCTGAGCGCATCGGCTGTTAGTGGCATTATCAGTGACCCAACCGATCCCGCCCGTACGCTCGGTATTGATTTCATCATCAATGATACCGACACCCCCGTTAGCAGCCTGAGCGTAACGGCCAGCACCAACAACACCAGCGTTGTGCCGACGGCTAATCTGAACCTGACGGGGAATGATGCCAGCCGAAACCTCAAAATTACACCCACTGGTATTGGGTATGCCACCATCACCGTGACGGTTACAGACGGCAGTAACGCGACCTCCTATGTAATTAACTATGCCGCTTCGGCCGCGTCGACCAGCACCAGCCGTTTCCATACGGGCTCTAGTGATGCATCGACCGCCGTTGATGCCGGTGGAGGCTACATGCTGGTGGCGGATGATGAGAATCAGGTACTTCGACTTTACAACCGGACCAATTCAGGGTTGCCCGTCAATGGATTTGATTATACGTCCTCGCTGGGGTTGACCGATATATCGGGTGGTGTCCCCCGCGAAGTGGATATTGAATCGTCTGTGCGGGTTGGCGACCGGATCTACTGGCTTGGTTCGCACAGCAATTCGTCGGGTGGCGCCAACCGTCCTAACCGTAGCCGCCTGTTTGCTACGGACGTAGTAGGCAGCGGAGCCAGCACGACTCTTAGCTACATCGGTCGATACGATGGCTTGAAAACAGACCTGATCAATTGGGATGTCAACAATGGGCATGGTCTCGGAGCAAACTATTTTGGTTTACAGGCGAGCGCGGCAACGGGTATAGCGCCGGAAGCCGACGGCGGTACTGGGTTCAATATCGAAGGGCTCACTATCGCACCCGATGGCACCACCGGCTATCTATCGTTCCGTGCTCCCATCTCGCCCGCATCGAACCGAACAAAAGCGTTGATTGTGCCGGTTACAAACTTTACCTCGCTGGTGTCAGGGAATCCATCCAACACGCTGGCTACGTTCGGTGCTCCCATTTTATTCGATCTGGGAGGGCGCGGCATTCGGGAAATCAAAGGGAATGGTAACGGACAGTACCTGATTGTGGCAGGCCCATCGGGCGGTGCCGGCGCGGACCCGAATGCGTTTAAACTCTATACCTGGACGGGTAACGCGGCCGATGCGCCTGTTCTTCGGGCGGCCGATCTGAGTGGATTGAGCGGAACGAGTGGCAGCAGCAGCATCGAGTCCATTGTAGAAGTACCGGCTTCACTGGACGAAACCAGCTCGATTCAGTTCGTACTGGACAACGGCGATCAGGTCTTTTACAACGACGGCACCATTGCTAAAGAGCTGTCGCAAAATACATTCAAGAAGTCTCGCAGTGACTATGCCACGGTAGGGGCGGCTATCCTGCCCGATCTGACATCCATTCTATCTACGCTTCCCTCTACCGTCTACGCTACGTCGCCCGTGACGTTGGTGATGGATGTATTTGAAGTGAACAACGTAGCCACCAGCGGACCAGCCACGGTTTATATCACCAAAGATCTGCTGGTCAGCTTGAGCTTCGATCAAACGGCGACCTTCGTTGGAGGCAAAATGGTGCAAAATAGCAACTGGACTTTCGATGCGGTATCGAACAAAAACTTTTATGTATTGACCACAACCCAACCAATAGGGCCAAAAGGCAAAGAGTCGGTCGGGCTAACGGGCGTGCTGAGTCCTGGTAATACTAAGGGTAGCCTGACCCTGAGTTCGCTGGTTGTTGGTGGCAATGAACTGAACATCACCAACAACGCCGATGCCGACAAGATTGACTATTTCAATAAGTAAGGTGCTGATTGGCAGGCTAAAAAATAGTAACGGCACTTAACCTACAATTACGCGGACTGGAGTTGGGTGCCACACCCCCTTACTACAAAAATAAACTCTGAACCTAACTGCCGACTCTATCAGGGTCGGCAGTTAGGTTTTACAAATCGGCCTGTTGATTGGTTATCTTCTTATAATCTTCCTGCGCTTTCTCCAGAAATTTCCTGGATTGATCAAGGCCTGTCATCATAGTTTGACGTAACGTAGTAACCGCTTCATCTTCCTCCATTCGGTTCACTTTTTCTAGCTGAACCTCCATTTTTACAATTACCTTTTCGTACGTCCTGATTACTTTTTGCAGTCGTTTCTTTAGTTTATTTAAAACCTGGCGCTCCGGTAGTTGGGTTGTTTTCATGGGTTGGGAATACGACTAGTTCATACTAAAAAGACCGGCCAAATCAAGTAGCCGATCTTTCGTTGTTTACTGCAAGTGTCTGGAATTGAAACTCAAATGTAGATGTTCACGCAAATAAATTTACCCCAGAACGGATTAATAACCTTTTGATAATATGCTCTTTTATAGCCTCAATATAAGGCAAAAATCTAGAAGGATAGATCTTAGAATGAGCGGATGGCTACGTTCATTGGCTAGTTGCCGGCGGGATGGTATTTCTGCAAAATGGTCATGATTTTATGCTGGATTTCGGTGTTTTCATAGACGCCCCGAAAATCCAGAGAATGCGGCCCGTACGCGAAAACGGGTACCATGATTCCCGAGTGATCGTTGGTGCTGAAGCTGCCATCGACATAACCGCGTTTCAGGTCACCATCTAGCAGACTAAGTCCGCCCGTTTCGTGGTCGGCGGTGATGATGACCAGCGTTTCGCCGTTTGAGTCGGCAAACCGTATGGCATCCCCAATAGTCCGATCGAAGTCCAGCATTTCCTGAACGACGTAGCGCACATCATTGGCATGACCACCGTAATCAATCTGGGCACCCTCCGCCATGACAAAAAAGCCTGCTTTGTTGGGCTGAAGCTCATGAATCGTTTTCTGAAGGCTTTCTTGTAAAAAGCCCTTCCGTCCCTTGCTGACCGCCACTACTGACGAGTCGTCGAGCAGCACAAAGGGGGATTTCAGACTTTCCAACTGGTTGAACGTAGTACTGATCCGATACCCACGCTGACGTAGCGTATCCAGCACTTTTTCTTCCTGAAAATACCGATACCCGCCCCCAATCAGAATGTCTACCGGATTGCGAAGAAAGTCGGATGCAATTTCCCGCTCGAACACGCGGTCGGGTTGGTGGGCATAAAAAGCGGCTGGCGTGGCGTCAGTAATCGCACCCGCCGAAATGAGTCCGCTACCCATGTTCCATTTCTTGATCAGTGCCGGAATTGCCGGGAGTGATTTACCCATCGAGTCGACACCGATGGCTCGATTATTCGTTTTTTGACCCGTAGCCATCGCCGTTCCTCCGGCTGCCGAATCGGTGATATACGTATCGGCTGCACTGGTTTTGGAAAAGCCAATGTTCAGAAGTTTAGCCAGATTTAAATCACCCCGGTTCGCCGTAAGGCCAGCATAAATCTGGGCCAGGCCCATGCCGTCGCCAATTAGCAGAATCACATTCTTGACGCGGCTCCGGCTATCGTTATTGCGGTACGTTGGCTGGTACGGGGCATGGGGCGCTGGATTCTGGTATTCAGCCGTTTGGCGCAGGCTGAGAAAATGCCCGAGAGCGGCAATCTGATCGGTATTGATGTAATCGACACCGAGATTCATCAGGGATTTCCAGGTATTGACGTTATCGGGCGTTGCCCAGAACCGGATTTTCTTGCCCTGTCGATGCACCTGCTGAACGACCTCCTGAATCTTCATCCGCTCTTTTTTGACAATCAATCCTTTGCCATTCCAGCGGGTATACTGTTTGAAGTCCTGACTGATCAGGCCGACATGCGTCAGCTGGTCGGGCGTGTAGGCAACAGCAGGCCGACCGTCGAACTGAAGCCAGGTTGGATAAGTAGCAAACTGGTCAGGTGATGGTACATTGCCACTCACAACAACCTTTACAACCCCGCCAGTCCCAAAAATGTCTGGATAGGCGCTTAAGGCACGTACCAGAATTGGTAATGACAGGCTGGCTGGCGTTTTTAAGTCGATCAGCCATTGTAGTCCATACTTGCCATCGGCGTAGATTTTCCCTTTGTTAGCGCGTACTTTTTCGACGATGGGCTTGACGTACAACGCTTCCAGTGTCCGGGCGGGCGAAATGTCGGCGGAGTCGTGAGCCACATAAAGCTGACCGTCACGAGCGTATATGTCCGCTTCGATGGACCCAAATCCCTGGTCGTAGGCTTGCCAGAATGGAATCGTCTGTTCATAGTCGTTGTGTGAATGCGCCTGAGCAGGCGCATAGGCAATGCCCGTCTGGGCCTGGCCAATAGACGCTGAGATAAGCCAGGCGATAAAAGATACAAGAAGTTGTTTCTGCATAAACTTATCAGAAAAATGCCCGGCTGAATGGCGTCACTCAGCCGAGCATTTGGGAAGTTCGTTTTTCTGCGCAAAACTAGGTGTGGATCATCTGGCAGGAAGGTGTATCCGCATTCTTAATAGATTGATAATATGACGATGCCTGTTTTATAGCTGGCTATTTTATCGTTCGCTGCGCTTCCCGTTTATAAAGTTGTAAACGGCCTCTGGCCACGCTCATCGCCTGATTCAATTGCTTATAGAGTTGATTCTGGGCGAATTGCATACTGCGTAATTTTTCTGATTCAACCATTGCCTGTTGCGATAGCGCATTGAACTGACTGGCCCGCAGCCGAAGTTCGTGCAGGCAATAAGCGGAGCGAACGGGCGTAAAATTGATCATTGGCAACAGATCAACCAACCAGCTAAAGTACCTGCCCAGCAAGGCGTAGGTATCCTCGTGCAGGCGAACGTCTTTATGAAGTACCGGTTTTCGTTTGTCAATCGGGAAGGTGTGGAGTGGTAAGCGATTAATTTTTCGGTGCAGGCTCTTGATCAGGTCGTTGGTTAACGTACCATCCTTAAACTGGTAATCAATGTCTTCCCATAGTTTATCCGTCAACTGTTTTATACAGCCATCTGTTCCGTTCGACAGTCGCATACGCTTTTCATAAAGGTCCCGGTAACGAAGCAACTGATTGTCGAATTGTTGATTGGTGGCTTCAATCTGTCTGATAAGTGCCTGTAGAATTGGCTCTTCGTCAACAGTCTTATTCCCGATTGATTTCACCAATGTCGACAGGTTGTCGGTAAGTTCAATTGCCTGCGTGAGTTTCTTCGACAGGACGCATTCGTAAGGTGTCATGTATTAACAATTTTCGCGGGGTACAGCCTGCCTTATTCTCGCAACAGATTTATAGTTTTTCCTTTATTGACAGAAAGACTTGCTGATCCGATTTTCATATTTTCCTGTATTTTTAGTGTTATCTATCAGATTAATAGCTAGTTAACGTAGTGAGGTGGCTACTGTGGGTCAACTGATCAACAAATTAACGGTAACAAGTTTGAGATTAAAACCAGATTAAAAAAAGTTAACACAAATGACCTATGAACATAACATTGGGGTAATCCCGGAGAAATCTCGGGCCGGTAGTTTTGCGGTGCGAAAGCGACATCCGAGCTACCATGATGAATCGAAGTATTTTATTTCTCCTCCTTTTTCTTTCATATGTTGCCGCCGTTGCGGCTAAAGATGCGCCCCTGGGCACTGTTCGTGGCACCATCCGGGATGAAAAAACGAAAGAAGCCCTCATCGGCTGCACAGTACGTATTGATGGTACGCAACTGGGCGTCACCACTGATGTTGAGGGTAATTTTGTCATCCCCAACGTACCCGCTGGAACCCAGAAAATTGTCATCTCCTACATTTCCTATAAGACGAAGGAAATTCCGAATGTTCGTGTCGAATCCGGGAATACAACGGTTGTTGAAACGGAATTAACGGTGGAAGGGCAAGCTCTTCAGGAAGTGGTTGTTCGGGGGAATCGAGCTACCAATACGGAGATAGCCGTAATTACCGAAATTAAACAGTTGAAGCCGATTGCGGTGGGGATTTCAGCCATGCAGATTCAGAAATCGCAGGATCGCGATGCGGCTGCCGCCATCCGCCGGGTGCCGGGCGTGAGCATTGTCGACAACCGGTTCGTGCTGATTCGTGGTTTGGGTACGCGCTACAACAACGTACTGATCAACGATGTAATCGCACCCTCCACCGAGGTGGAATCCCGCTCCTTTTCATTTGATATTGTGCCCAGCAACATCCTCGACCGGATGATTGTCTACAAGTCCGGCTCGGCTGAACTGCCGGGCGATTTTGCGGGTGGAGTGATCAAAATTTATACGAAACGTCGGCCCGAACAAAACTTTACGGATGTTGGCGTAACGGTTGGTTACCGGGCGAATACTACGTTCCAGAACGTTCAGACGCATTCGCGGGGCGGGTTGAGTTTCCTGGGCTTATGGGATGCCAAAAGTCAGTTGCCCAGTAGTTTTCCCGCTAAAGCGAGTGAATTTAACGGCTTAAGTTCGGTACGTCGGGCTTCCTACGCTCGTCTGTTGCCAAACGATTGGGCCTTGAAAAGTATATCGGTTGCCCCCGACGTACGGATTGCCGTTAATACCGGTCGTCGGTTCGAGCTGGGCAACGTACGTGTGAGCAATCTGACCAGCATCAACTACGCACTGACCAATCAATTCCAAGACGTCAACCTACGGCTGTATGAAAATACGACAGCCAACGACGTTCAGCAGGAATACAATGATGCTACGTATGCTCAGAATACCCGGTTAGGTATTTTACATAACTGGACTTTTCGATTCTCTCCCCGATTTACATTGGAATGGAAAACGCTGTATAATCAGTTAGGTGCAACGGAAACGGTTGTACGAAACGGAAGCTTTGTCATTGACGGAGTCGATGTGCGAAGTTATTCCGAGCGTTTCGAGAACCGTAGTATTCTGAACACACAGGTGTCGGGAGAGCATTCCCTTAGCGAATTAAGCAAGGTAAACTGGATTGCCAGTTATGGCTATTCGGGTCGTTGGGAGCCGGATTGGAAGCGGGCTCAATATACCCGGCCCGTTGGCGCAACGGGTCCCGATGGCCAGCCGGAACCCTTCCGGCTCAATGTCCCTGTTCAGCCAAGTCCGCTCAACCTAGGCCGATTCTACTCAAAGTTGAATGAGCAGGTGGTTTCAATGATTGGTAATTATGATCACACCTTCGGGAATCCAACAGACCGGGAGCCAAACCGCATTAAAGCGGGTTTCTACGGGGAGCGCCGTAATCGGGATTTTGCCGCCCGTTTCTACGGCTACGAACGGGTTGGGCTGATTAACAATATCAGTGGCCTGGCAATTGGACAGGCGTTAGCGCCCGAGAATGTAACGGGTCGGGAGGGTAGTTTCAGTCTTCAGGATGGCACGGTTGATAATGACTCCTATAATGGCCAGACGACCTACGCGGCTGGCTATGTATCGGGTGATGTGAATATCGGGTCACGGGCCAACCTGACGCTTGGTTTTCGGGGTGAGTTCTATAACCAGACCCTTCGGTTAACATCGGCGGTTAAACCGTTGGTAGACAATAACATTTTCAGCCCGCTACCGTCGGTTAACTTTACGTACAAACTGACTGAACAGCAAAATCTGCGATTTGCATACTCCTCTACGGTCAACCGGCCTGAACTGCGGGAGTTAGCTCCTTTCCGGTATTACGATTTTGCCCGACAGATTGAAGTCATAGGGAATCCGCGTCTCAAAACCGCTACCATCCAGAACTTCGATGCGAAGTATGAATTCTACCCGACTCCGAATGAATTAATCTCAATCACGGCTTTCTATAAAAGCTTTAAAGACCCAATCGAATCATTCCTGATTCCAATTCCCGGAAACTTCATATTCACCTTCACCAACGCACTGGCCGCCCGGAATTATGGGGTAGAAATTGAATTCCGGAAAGGCTTTGCCAACTCTGGTAGCACCTTTCTCCAGAATCTTCAGATCGTTGGGAATGCCTCCTACATAAATAGCCGGGTTACAACGGCCGATTTCATTGAAGCGCCGGGCGCGGGTGGCGCTATTGAGCTTGTCGGTAACAGTACCGACCGGAAGCGAGCGTTGGCTAATCAGTCGCCATACCTCATAAACCTGGGTTTGTACTACGCTAATCCTACATCTGGCTGGCAGTACAACCTGCTGTACAATGTAGCGGGACCACGTATTTTCCTGGTGGGTAATATTGAAGACCCAACCACTTACGAAATGCCCCGGCACGTAGTGGATTTCAACATTAGCAAGACTATCAAACAGCAATTTGAAGTCCGGTTAGGTATCCAGGACATCCTTAACGCCCCTTTCCGTTTCGCTCAGGATTATAACGGCGATCGTAAGATCGGTAAAGACGTAACGTCCCGCAGTGCCGATGCGGACCAGAACTACATCAACTACCGACGGGGTCAATACGTAACCCTGACGGGTGTGTACACCTTCGGCCGACGAACCGTAGTGCCCTGATAATAACTACTCAACAAAAAATAATAATCAAATTAAACCAATCAACTTATGCTTTTTATCAAACGCTTCCAGTACATACTGCTTTGCGCATTGGGCTTGACGATGTTCATCTCAGCCTGTAAGAACAACGATACGCCAGGACCTGATCCACTTTCTATTACGAGCATCAATCCAACACAGGCTCCGGTGGGTGCGTCAATTGTGATTACCGGAACGAGTTTTAATACCACACCCACCAGCAATTCGGTTGTGTTTACCGGCAACGCCGTCGCGCAGGTAACGGCAGCTACGACAACCTCGATGACCGTGATTGTACCGACAACTGCACAGAACGGTCCTATTTCGCTTTCGTCGGGAGGTACGACGGTACAGTCACCATCTTTCACTATCTCGAATCGCGAGGTTGTTACGTTAGCTAATTCGATCACAGCCAGCCAGACCTTAACGGCGAACAAGATTTACGCGCTGAAGGGCTACGTTTACGTATCGAACAATGCCGTGCTGACCATTGAGCCAGGGACTATTATCCGGGGGTACAATGCCAGTCAGGACCCTGAAAATCAGAACCACCCCGGCACGCTGATCATTGAAAGAGGAGCGCGTCTGGAAGCCAAGGGAACAGCGGCTGCTCCCATTATTTTTACGTCGTCTCAGGCAGTAGGTGCTCGTAAATATGGCGACTGGGGCGGTATTGTCCTGATCGGTCGTGCACCCGTCAACCGAGGTAGCACAATTGGCTTCGAAGGAGGTATCCGAGGTACGTTCGATTCAAACCTGAATACGGCCAATGACAATTCGGGTACATTGCAATACGTTCGGATTGAGTTTCCGGGAGTTGCTTTGTCCACTACGGCCAATAGCGAAATTAACGGATTGACAATGTATCAGGTTGGCTCGGGTACGACCATCGACCACGTGCAGGTTTCGTATAGCGGTGACGATGCGTTCGAATGGTTTGGTGGTACGGTTAACGCCAAATACCTGGTTGCGCTACGTACGTTCGATGATGATTTCGATACAGATTATGGATACTCAGGTAAAGCGCAGTTTGGTGTTGCCCTGCGTGACCCGAATGTGGCCGACCAATCGGGTTCAGAAGCGTTTGAATCGGACAATTTCGATCCGGGTGTACCAGCCCCTGCCGGGCTTCCTCAGACAGCCCCAGTTTTCGCTAACTTTAGTGCGTTTGCATTCAATCCTGGCGTGCCCAGCAGTGCCAATACGGCGGGTGGTTCAGGCGCTTACCGGGCGGCCATGCACCTGCGTCGGAATACGTCGATCAGCATTTATAACTCCGTCTTTACCGGATTTCCAGAAGGTCTACGGCTGGAAGGTACGACGGCGGGTACGTTAGCAAACACGGCGAACGGCGGTCTGGAGTTACAAGGCATTGTATTGGGCAATTCTGAAATTCCAAATTCAACGACCGTGGTACGTGGTGTTGGCGACATTACGACGGACGTTGCTCAGACGTATTTCAATCTGGCTGCTCGTAAGAACCTGATTATAGGTACCGACATCACGTCGTTACTATTGAACGCGCAGAACTTCAACTTAACCGCCCCTAACTTCCTGCCACAGGCAACTTCCCCTTTATTGGTGGCGGCTAATGCGGTAACCGGTGGTAAACTGGCCGACGCGTTCTTCACGGCGGCTCCTTACCGGGGTGCTTTCAATACGGAGAACTGGCTGACTGGCTGGACTAATTTTGATCCACAGAATACGAATTACGATAAGTAATCTGCATAGCTAACCTTCAATAAAGACAGGAAAAGGCCGGGGCAATGCTCTGGCCTTTTCCTGTCTTATACTGCTATAAGTTGTCAATTTTGGATGAAAATTGACAACTATGCAAGACCATATTCACAACCTGCTCAATCGTTTCCAATACAGTGAGCAAGGGCAAGAAACCGCTGTCTTTCGTGTTCTTTTCAGTTATGAAGATCCGAGTCAGGTAATGTCTGATCTGGATATTCATAATGGCTACACACTTCGCAACCGGGTTAGCGTTTATTCGCCGGGTTTTAACCCGGCGATTCATCAACGCTAGAACGTAGCTCGTATAGAAACAATCAGGTTTCGACCCGGTGCCACCAGCCCTGAGCTATAAGGCCGGTATCGTTGATCGGTCAAGTTTTCCAGCCCAGCGTTGATCGACAGGTAATTCAGGAGCTGGTATTGAGCCTTTACATTGAGGGTGTACCAACTTGGCGAATACGGCTTTCCATCAGCGTCTATAGCATACATGTAATCTTTGCCCTGTTCTTCCTGCGCTAATCCTTTGTTCGTCACACCGCCGTTATATACGCCATATAGCTCAGCCCGTAGCCGGTTCGCTGTATAACTGAGCCGGGTAATGCCAAAATAAGGAGCCGCGTGCCGGATGGGGCTGGTTGTGCCATCATCCAGTTCTTCGTCGCCTTTCTGATACGTAAACTGCGACGCTAACCGGAAACCATTTCGCAGGTTGATTTCGAGACCGGCCTGCAACCCATACACCCTGGCTTGCGCTGCGTTCTGGATCGCCTGTACCTGACTGAGTTCACCATTGTAGACGATGCTGTCGCGACCGTTCAGCGTAAAGTTGCGTCGTACCAGCGCATTGTCCAGCAAGGTATAATAGCCCGTTACGTCCACTTTCACCGAATTGCCAATTGTTTTGGCGATGCCAATCTCCGCGTTATACGCATACTCGGCTTTTAGTGACGGATTGGGAATCACGACCGAACCGGGTGCCGAATCGAATACTTTGCCGATGTCATCTACGTTTGGTGAACGGAAACCTGTCGACAAATTGGCACTTAGCATCCAGGATTCCGACGGGCTATAAACGAGTCCGGCGCTACCCGTAAGCGCTCCGTTATTGAGTTTCGCCGAGGTAAATGGGAACGGATAGAATGTAGTTTCAAACTGAGAATTCAGGACAAACTGGTTATACCGGGCACCCGCCTGAAACGTCAATTGATCACTGGCTTTCAATTGATACGTCAGATAAGCCGCGTAGGACGCCCAGTTCGATTTGGGATAACGGGGAGCGCCGGGTGTCGTAACATTGGTAACAATATCCAGATTGGTAGCGGTGGAAATAACATCGTTATAGATTGCTTCAACGCCATAAAATACGCGCTGTTTCTGGTCAACTTGCTTATTGAAATCAACGCTGGCCGAGAAGGCATTGACTTTCTCCAGCGTAGTCCGGCGCTGGGGCGTATTTAAATCGCGGTCAATCCGGCTTTCTTCAAAAAACTGATGGGCCAGCCGAATCGCCATCTGATCGTAGATACCCGCCGATTTGGTGTGCGTCATCGTTAGGTTGTTCATCATCCATTCCTGCGGCCCGTAATTCCATTCGGCACTACGGGGTAGATTACGCCGGTAACGCAGTAAACGGTCATAGCGTGCATAATCGGAGGTGTTCGAGTAATGAAACCCATAATCAAACGTCCACTTTTCGTTTGGTTTGAAGCGTACTTTCTGAGTCAAATTGATCTGTGAATATCCACTTGGACGCTGTACCTGAGGATCGGGATTAGTAATAACCACATCTTTCCCATCGATTCGTTCCACGTATTCCTTCCGCAGGTACTCATTCGGGCCGTTCGTGCCCATGCGCAAATCGCCAAAATTGTTGTGGGATATACTGGTGGCGATAGCCCACTTTTGCCAGCCGACATTCACATCAACATGACCCGTAAGTTCACTATTAGCCGACGAATAACGACCCACGGCAGAACCCGATACGAACGTTTTGGCACCCGTTGCTAGTTTGGGCGTCAGCGTGTAAAAGCTCATCACACCCGCAATGGCGTCGCTCCCGTACATGACCGATCCCGGCCCAAACAGTACTTCGGTATTACTGATTGCGAACGGGTCGAGTGAGATCACGTTTTGCAGGTTACCACTCCGAAAAATAGCCGTATTCATGCGCACACCATCGACGGTGATCAACAGCCGGTTGGTCGAAAAGCCCCGAATCATGGGACTGCCGCCCCCTTGCTGACTTTTCTGGATAAACACCTCGCCCGACATACCCAACAAATCAGCCGCCGTTTGTGGATTCTGAAAGGCTACGTCCTTAGCTGAAATCGTAGTGATTTTAGCGGGAATATCACGTCTCGACTGATTCCATCGGTTGGCTGTTACCACCACCTGATCCAGCGAAACATAGGTTGGTTTTACGTAGATAGACCCGTTAGGTTTGGCTAACTCATCATACGTCAGGAGTTGTGTTTCGTATCCAACTGTCCGAACCTGAATTTGGGTAGCGCCTTTAAATGCCGAAATATTTACTTTCCCATTCGCGTCCGTAACGGCTGACGCCTTGGGGTTTTCGCTCGTAAGCGTTGCCCGTTCGAGCGGTCTGTAATCCTGTTGATCTTTCACAGTTATCTCCTGAGCGTAGCTTGTGAGGCATGCGCCCAGCAAAAAGCCGAGAATTATATGTTTTTTCATCTCTCCTGAATTAGTTTCATAACATGCAGATAAATAGAGGCTTAGCTGGCTTCATTTTCAGACGCTAGCAAGTGTAAATCCAGTACATGAAACTATACTTCCGGCGGGAGAAGGGGCGGAGCCAGAGCGATACGTATTAGCGGAAGGTTGGTAAAATCGTAACGAACGTGGGCCATATACAAACAAGCCGACCTTGCCTGCCAATGGGTGAGTTCCTGATAATAGAGCGGCTTCAAGAAAATAAACTGCTCATCCGAGCCACCTGTTTCGGCAGTGGAACCGACCACCCACGTCATTAACTTTTCGAGTTGCCTGTTCAGGCGGGTTTCTTCTTTATCCCACAGGCATTTATACCAGATACTGTCGCCTTTTACGGTTGTTTCGATCAGGTCATACATCTGACCTTTATATTCAAATTCCCAATCGTGTTCCCAATGAAGTTGTTTTTTACTGGCTGAAACCGAAAATTTAAGCAGCACAAGTTCATTGGTATCGATGCCCTTGCTAAGCTGCTCGGTAACCTCCTCTTTGACCTCTTTTTTTTGGGCTTGCAGAATCGTGTACGTTCCCCAGAAAGGAACGCCCAGCGAAAATAACAGCAGTATGATAATCAGGA
Source organism: Spirosoma endophyticum (assembly GCF_900112365.1). Classification (GTDB taxonomy): domain Bacteria; phylum Bacteroidota; class Bacteroidia; order Cytophagales; family Spirosomataceae; genus Spirosoma; species Spirosoma endophyticum. The sequence goes on from NZ_FOLQ01000007.1 coordinate 301,602, forward strand.
TTTTCAATCCGTATGATTGAGTTGATAAGGGAGGGTTGTGGATATTGGTTATCCAAATTGCCCATTAGCTCGGTATAACCCCACCGGGGTTATACCGAGCCGAAAGCCATCCACTACGTTCAATAAATAGTTTAAACCAGCAGGCTATTTGTAACCGTCGTTCTGAACCAGTTTCTTGTTCGAGTCGATGTCGGCCAGGGGAATTGGAAAGATTTGCCGACCAACATTGCTCAACGTAACAGGTGGCCCGTTTTTCCGGCTTACCTGCACCAGTTTCGTCAATGCCTGGTTCGTACGAACGAGGTCAAAAAAGCGGTGACCTTCAAACGCCAGTTCCAGTTTACGTTCCTGCCAGATGGCTTCCAGGGTTGGCTGGACGCCCGTAACCGTCAGACTTTCAACACCGGCCCGGTTTCTGATTTTATTCAGATCGGCCAGCGCGCCCGGTAAATCGCCCGATTGCGCCCGCGCTTCGGCCCGGTTCAGATAAATTTCCGCAATCCGAATGATGTGGGCGTTGTCGATATTGCCCGCCTTTTGATACTTAGTTGAATAATAGACGTTTACGGTATTATCTCGGGCCACCATTTTTCCCCGAACGTCCTTTGGGTTGGCGATCAACTCCTGGTAAAAACTTTCGTGGATGGCAATGTCACCCCGACCGCCCAGACTCGATGGGAAATACCAGTTACGCATACCACTCTGGTCGGTACTGCCAAAGTTTAGTTCAAAGATAGATTCTGCGGTGAACTTCCCTGAGAAGATACTTTCGTAGGATGTTTGCAGTACGTATTTCGGGTCGGCAATCACTTCATTTGCGTATTGCAAAACCTTGGCAGGTTGCTTAAGGTACAGATAAAGCCGTGAGAGCAGGGCTTTGGCCGTGCCTTTAACCGCCTGTGCCCGTGTGGTGATATCCGACGCATAGGCCTCCGGCAGCAATTCAAGCGATTTTATAAGATCGCTTTCCACCTGATCGTAGGAGGCTTTCAAGGTAGGCCGACTTGGATACAACGTTTCATCGACCGTTTTGGAGGGCGTCAGAACAATGGGAATTCCCAACGTACCTACGACGTCGGGCACGCCCGCATACACCCGGGTCAGGTCGAAATAAACCAGTCCTCTCAGGAAATATGCCTGGCCCAGTAACGCATTTTTTTCGGCAGTGGTCAGGTCTGCCAGGTTGGGCACATTGGCGATCAGTGTATTGGCAATGTTGATGGCCCGATAGCCGCGTGTCCAGAGCGCTGCGTTTTCCCGATTGGCGGGTGCCGTTACGTAGGTATCCATTTCCCGGTAAAAATCCCAGGTGCCCACACTCTGCGAAATGTCGGACGCTACGTCGCTGATCAGCTGAAAGTTACGGCCGTAGTAATTGCCGTCCTGAAGCTGGTTATACAAGCCCGCCAGAGCTGCATTGGCTCCCTTTTTGTTCGTTACGGCAATCGATTCGGCGACTTCGGCCTGTGGCAACTGATCGAGTACGTTGCAGGCAGAAAATACGCTGACCAGCCCTGCCAGTAAAAGTGTATTAATAGGTTTCATGATACAAAGTCGGTTAGTGAATGGCCTGATAAAGAAGCCATTCATAAAAAATAGCGTCAATTGGAGTTAGAAACTAACATTGAGTCCAGCCATGTATACCTTCGGTTGTGGCATCGTAAAGAACTCGATTCCCTGAGTCAGATTGGTCGATGCGGTACCGGTCATTTCGGGGTCCAGGCCGGTGTATTTCGTAAACGTGAGTACGTTCTGCCCCGACACGTAGATCCGCAAATTCGACAGGTGGATTTTATCCAGCAGCGGTTTCGGCAGTGTATACCCCAGCGAAATATTCTTCAACCGCATATACGACCCATCTTCCAGAAACCGCGATGGACGAAGGTTGCCCGCGTAGTTTTCGGCACTCATTTTAGGGATCATTGTCTGATCGCCCGACTTCTGCCAACGGTCGAGCTGGCTGGTCATGAAGTTCGTGTTTCGTGTTCCGCCGTGCTCGCCAAAGAATCGGTTCCAGTGCAGTTGTTTATTGCCCGACGAATACTGGAAGAAGAACATCAGGTCAAAACCCTTGAAGTTCAGCGTATTTGTGATGCCCCCGAAGAATTTAGGATTGGCATTGCCCACAATTTTTCGGTCAACGTTCGCGTCAAACTTGCCATCGCCGTTTACATCGGTCCAAATGGGTGCGCCTGTTTCCGGATTTACGCCCGTTTGCTCGTGCAGGTAAAACGAGTACATCGAATAGCCTTCCTCGTAGCGGTAGATGTCCCGGTTATAGACCGTAAACGGGGCCGCCAGTTTGGTTAGTTTGTTCGTGTTGGTGGCAATGTTGAAGTTCACATTCCAGCCGATTTTTCGGTCATCGCCTTTTAAAATGTCAGCGTTGATACCCAGTTCAAACCCTTTATTTTGAACGGCACCGTAGTTCTGCACCAACGTGTTGAACCCTGATGTGCGCGGCACCGGAACGGCCAGCAACAGATCGGTCGTGTTTTTAACGTAGTAGTCGGCGGTAATTTTCACCCGATTCTTGATGATACCCAAGTCTAAACCAACGTTGGTTTGGGTCGTTGTTTCCCATTTCAGATCCTGGTTGGCCAACTGGATAGGCGCCGTGCCCGGCAGATCAACGTAAGCTGATGAACCAGACGGCGCACCCAGATCGTCCAGATTGCCCCCCCATAAGCCAATCGACTGGAAGTTGGTGATACCGCTCTGGTTACCGGTAAGCCCATAACTCCCCCGAATTTTAAGCACGTTCAGGAACGACATATCCTTCATAAATGACTCTTCGGAGAGTAACCAACCTACAGCCACCGATGGGAACGTACCCCAGCGATTGTCGCGGCCAAAGCGGGAGGAGCCATCACGCCGGACATTGACCGTTGCCAGGTACCGGCTTTTGTAATCGTAAACGATACGTCCAAACAGCGAAGAAATGCCCCAACTGGTGCCCTCAGATGTACCCCGTTGCACAGCCGCCGAAATAATGCGGGTGAAGTCATTGCTGGGAAACTGCTCGCCAGTGGCCGTAGTACGCTCAAAGGTTGATTCCTGCATAGACGTACCAACCAGCGCATTGATGGAATGATCGCCAAACGAACGCTGGTACGTCAATACGTTCTCCTGAATCCAGTTGTTATCCCGCGAGTTAAGCGATTGGCCAAACCCGTTACGGGAAGCGCCGTTATTCAGAAACGTGTTGTCGTATAGGTCTTCCTGAATGTTCGAATAATCAAGGCTAAAGGTACTGCGTAGATTCAGGCCGGGTAGAATATCATATTGGGCATATACGTTGGCCAGAAACCGATTCGTATTCATCTTGATATTGTTGTTCTCAACGGCGGCAATGGGGTTCTCGAACGTACCGAATTTAGTGTAGGAGCCGTCGGCCTGATAAAAGGGCAGATTCGGTGGCAGGAAGAATGCACCCGACAAGGCACCGGATATATTATCGTCGCTTCGGATGAGATTGCGCGTGCTTCGGGCGAACAGGACGCTCGTTCCTACCTTGACCTTGTCAATCGGTGTAAAATCAAGATTGACACGTCCACTGGTTCGTTTGAAGTCTGATCCCTTTACGACCGCTTCCTGAAAGAAATTATTGGCCGAAACCAGGTATTGCACTTTCTCGCTGCCCCCGGCAATTGACAAATCATAGTTACGAAGTGCGCCATCCTGAAAAATGCGTTCGCTCCAGTTGCTGTTTGTCGTACCAGCCGGATTCGCATACGTGGGCCGTTGCCCGTTGTTTACGTTCGCTTCGTTAATGAGTGTTTCAAACGTAGGACCGTCAACAACAGCGGGTCTGCGCCACAATTGTTGCGTACCCTGATACGTACCGAAACTGATCTTTGCTTTTTTGTTGGCACCGCGCTTGGTGGTAATCAGCACGACCCCGTTGGCTGCCCGGGCGCCATAAATAGCGGTTGCCGAGGCATCCTTGAGGATTTCCATCGAGGCAATATCGGCCGGGTTGATATCCGCGATCGGATTCGTGGTACTACCGCCCAGCCCAATACCAGACAGGTTATTAGACTGTATAGGAATACCATCTACTACGTATAAAGGGTCGCTGGAGCCATTGATGGAGGTAGTCCCCCGTACGCGTACCTGCATCCCGCCACCGGGCGTACCGGAATTGGCGCTTACCTGAACACCGGCCGCGCGCCCTTGCAGAAGTTGATCGCTGCTGGGTGCCGGGATGTTTTCGATGGATTTACCACTCACCGACGCGATGGAGCCCGTTAACGTTTTCTGCGCTTGAGTGCCGTAGCCCGTGATGATCACTTCCGACAGTTGCTTGGTGTCGGGCAACAGTTTGATCGTCACTTTACTGAGGTTGCCAATAACTACTTCCTGCGCCTGAAATCCGATCGATGAGAAGAGTAGCGTTCCCCCCTGATTTGGAACGGCCAGCTTGAACGCCCCACTGGCATCGGTGGTTACCCCCGTACTTGTCCCTTTCAAAACCACGTTTACGCCTGGCAAGTCGGTGCCGTCTTCGCTGTTGGTTACGTTGCCAGTAAGCGTACGCGTCTGACCAAACAGGGACATGGTTGACAGGCACAATAGGAAAATGAGTAGAGATGTTTGTCTCATAATGTAGACTGCTGCCATAAGGCGATTTTTAGATTAAAACTAGATTAAAAAAGGGTGATATAAGCCGACGATTTTTAGTCCACACTAGTTACAGTTTGGAATTTGTCTAAAAAAGAATAAGCGCACTATTAACACGTAGTATCGAGGGTAGTGCAAAACCGTATTGCCCTATTCTTATCCAAGAATAGACATAAAACAAGAAAATACTATTTTATGCGTAGGCAAAATAGTATTTTGCTAAATGCGGAATGGCAAAGGATTTTCGCTTGCTAATGTAGGGACTCGCCGTAGGTAACGCAAATTTTATCCCACAAAATCACTTAGCCTTCTTCAGAAATGCTGGTCGTATTTATCGTCGATTATACTGTTAAAAGCAGTTGTAATTAATGCTAGAGTAATTTCTAGTTGTGGTTGTTTTAGAACTATTTTATTTATTTATATAATTTTTACTGTCGATTGGTTTTAATATTAGATTAAATAATTATTAAAATTGGGTTTACTGAAAATAGTAATGAATATTTGAATCGGGTTTGCGGAAGGTGTAGATTGACGTATTGGTATAAGTAGATTTTTTGGACCCATTTCCCAAAAAAGGATCACAATGACCGTTTCCAGTCAAGCGGAGTCAGGCATGGCGTTTCGCCTACCCAAACCTGGCTTGTGTGCCCTATGCACAAGTAGTTAACGTACAGCTATACCCAGCGACGATAGTAATTCTGTAACTCTGGAGGTACTGCTGAGCCTGGTATGCTTGCCAATAGGAATACACTTTTTTTTCTTGTACCATAAGCCAAACTACGCAGCCCTGTACATGAACTCTCCCTAACAATTCCTCAACAGGAAGTTCTCAACCACTCCAGGTATCCGAGAATTTAATTGCTGATCAAGCCCCTCGCCCTGCCGCGGGGAAATTACTTAACCCAATCTCTATGTCTCATTACTTTACTTCCTTTGCCGGAGCTGTGGTAGCGGCCCTACTGCTTACCGACCCTGCACTGGCTCAACGAAAACCTAAACCGACGGCTGCGTCTGTTCAGCCATCCTCCGACAGTCTCTTTAATGGCTTGAAATGGCGGAACATTGGTCCGTTTCGGGGTGGGCGCTCGCTGGCAGCAGCGGGTCATTCCGACCAGCCACTTACCTACTACTTTGGCGCTACGGGCGGTGGCGTCTGGAAAACGACCGATGGCGGTGCCAACTGGAACAGTATTTCAGATAGTACGTTTAAATCCAGTTCGGTAGGCGCTATTGCCGTTGCCCAGTCTGACCCAAACATCATTTATGTAGGTATGGGTGAACCGGATATCCGTAGCAACATCGCCAACGGTGACGGTATCTACAAGTCAACAGATGCCGGAAAAACCTGGAAACACGTGGGGCTGAAGCTGGCCGATGCCGTGAGTAACATCGAAATACATCCTAAAAATCCTGATATCGCCTATGTCGGTGCGCTGGGAAACCCATTTGTGCCAAACAAGGAACGGGGCGTTTTTCGGACCATCGACGGGGGTAAAACCTGGAAACATATTCTGGCTAAAGGCGACAGTATAGGTGCGGCCTGCATTGAACTTGATCCCAATAATCCGTCGATTCTGTACGCGTCCATGTGGAAGGCGTACCGGAACAGCTACATGATGAGTAGCGGTGGAACGGGCGGTGGCTTGTATAAATCAACCGATGGGGGCGATACGTGGACCAGCCTGCATGATAAGCCAGGTATGCCGAAAGGCTTGCTGGGTAAGATTGGTATCACGGTTTCGCCGGTTAACTCCAATCGCCTGTATGCCATGGTTGAAAATGCGAAAGGTGGTTTGTATCGCTCCGATGACGCGGGCGAGAACTGGCAGTTGATCAACGAAGACAAAAACCTGTGGCAGCGCCCCTGGTACTACATGATGCTGGCCGCCGATCCGCAGAATGAGAATGGCCTCATTATTCTGAACGTGAATGCGCTGAAGTCGTATGATGGTGGGAAGACATTTAAGACTATAGAGGTTCACCACGGTGATACGCACGATATCTGGTGGAATCCAAAAAATGCCCAGAACTTCATTATCGCCGATGACGGTGGTGCCGAAGTGACTTACAATGGCGGTGCTACGTTCTCGGACATCGACATTCCGACGTCGCAGTTTTACCACGTTTCGCTGGATAATGATTTCCCGTATAATTTGTATGGCGCTCAGCAGGATAACTCGGCCATTCGCATTGCCAGCCGGACAACGGAATTCTCCATTGGGCCAAGTGCCTGGTATACAGTGGCGGGTGGTGAGTCGGGTTACATTACACCGGACCCCAACAACTCACAAATTACATTTGGTGGTAGCTACGACGGATTGATTACTCGATACGACAAGGATACGGACCAGAACCAGCGGATTAACGTGTACCCTGATTACAGCATGGGGGCGCCTTCATCCGATCGGAAGTATCGCTTTCAATGGACGTTCCCCATTGTGTTCTCTCCGCACGACAGTAAAGCGCTCTACGTTACGTCGCAGTACGTACACCGGAGTATGGATTATGGGCATTCGTGGGAGGACCTCAGCCCCGACTTAACCCGCAACGACCCCAAAACGCAGGGTGATACGGGTGGCCCAATCACGAAAGACAATACGGGTGCCGAGACGTTTCCAACGATATTTACCTTCGCCGAATCACCGGTGGAGAAAGACATATTCTGGGCGGGTTCTGACGACGGCTTGATGCACATCAGCCGCGACGGGGCCAAAAGCTGGCAGAAAATCACGCCCCCAACGTCCATGCTGCCGGAGTGGGCCATCATGAGCATGGTACACCCGTCCGATCATGTGAAAGGCAAGGCGTATCTGGCCGCTAAACGCTATATGTCGGGTGATCGCAAACCGTATATGTTCAAGACTACGGATTATGGTAAAACCTGGACGTCGATCTCGGCGGGTATACCTGCTGATGACTATTGCCACGTTGTGCGCGAAGACCCGAACAAAGCTGGCTTGTTATATGCCGGTACCGAACGCGGTATTTACGTTTCCTTCAACGATGGAGCGTCCTGGCAAAAGCTGAGTTTGAATTTACCGGTTACGCCGGTCCGCGACTTGCAGGTTCACAAACGCGATAAGGATTTGGTCATTGCTACGCACGGACGTTCGTTCTGGGTTATGGATGACGTAACGCCGTTGCACGAAATCGCTGATCAGCAGCCCGCGCTAATCAAAAAAACGGCCCATTTATACAAACCCCGCCCGGCTTATCGCATGGAAGGTGGTGCGGGCGGTGGCCGGGGTGGCCCGATTCTGGACGAAGGTGAAAATGCGCCGAATGGAGTCATTGTTCGGTATTACCTGAAAAAGGCACCGACAAAAGAATTGAAGTTGCTGTTTATGACCAGCACGAACGATACAATCATTACGTATTCGAGCACGAAAGACAAAAAAGGACAGCCGCTGAAAATTGCGAAAGAGTTTTACAACGATCCAGCCATGATGCGCCCCGGAACGGCTCCGGCGGTGGCAGGTATGAATGCCTTTGTGTGGGACATGCGCTACCCGGACGTAACGGCCGTCGATGGCATCAACGTCATGTGGACGGGTCGGGGCATTGGCGCGAAGGCCGTGCCCGGAAAATACAAAGTTCGGCTGTTGCTGGGCGACTCGCTGGTGGCTGAACAACCAGTTGAAATCTTGAAAGATCCACGTCTTAAACTGACCGACGCTGATTATAAGGAACAGTTCGATCTGTTGATGAAGATCAACAATAAGTTGTCGGAGACGCACAAGTCGATCAACAAACTACGCCAGATTCGGAACCAGATCAGCAGCTACATGAAAGAGGTTAAAGACACCGTAACGATCGCTAAGTTCAAGAAAGTGACGCAACCTATTCTGGACAAACTGGATAAGCTGGAATCGACCATGATGCAGCCCAAGTCGAAAGCAGGTCAGGATGCATTAGCGTATCCAATCCGGTTGAACGATAAAATGTCAGGTGTTAGCTCGGTTGTGTCTTCGGCTGATACGAAGCCAACCAAGTCGTCTTACGTAGTGTATGAAACGCTGGAAAAGCAGGTTAATACATCAATAGGACAATTGAAGGAAGTTATCGAGCGAGAGGTGCCTGAATTCAACAGGCTTGTAACCGAGCAACATATACCGGCAATTATCCCATAAACAAACATTTTCGACGTCACTCTACGTTACATGAGGTTGTCTAAACCGCTGATCAGCGGTTTAGACAACCTTTTTTGTTGTTCTGAGTACCTGAGCGGCCGATGCGCCAACATCGTAGGTAGCTAGTTTGATACTACTTGTTATTTTTAAGAAGCGTCCACTGAGCTACCATTTTTTTCAAGGTAGTCTGTGCTTCGTTGACAGCCGCTATCGCTTGCGTGGTTGGTGGCATGTCGGCATCCTGAAGCACGCCAAAGATAGAGTTGAATGCCCGATTCAAACTTGTTAAACTGGTTTTGAGGGCATTGAGACTTTTTTTCTGCGTGTCAGAAGCAGCAGGGGTTTGTATTTTCTGCATTTCGCCCAATAATCCAATTACCTGTTTCCGGCCTTCGTAGGCAGCTACCGACAGGTCATGTTGCTGCTTCAATACAACCGGACTTGCCTTACTACGCGGGTCCATTGTGATGGTAAGCGGTTGGGTATTTACTTTACCATTGACTGTCAGTTTAACTGTATAGGTTCCGGGCAGCACCCAGGGCGATGTAGGGTCGGGAGCCGTCTGATGATACGTAGCCGAAATTGGATACGAAGGTGGCATATCCAGCGGGGTATAATGCATATCCCATAGAAAGCGGTGGGCACCCGCCTTGCCCGATAAAATTTGCTGCGGCCGAATCCAGTACGACGGCAGATTCACATCCGGTACGTTGTAGGGCTTTTCATCACTGCGGTATTGACGAATTACGTTACCGCCTGCATCCAGGATGTCCAGCGTAACAATTGAGTTAGCCTCTGTAGCGAGGTAGTAATTAATGATCGCCCCATCTGGTGGGTTTTGCCCAGCCGGTTCTTCCTGCGGGAGTGGTGTATCAGTGTTCATGTTCCACCGAACGCGGTAAGCCCGTTGAGGTTTATAAAGAATAGTAGCATTTTTTGTCAGATCGGTAGTCAACTGGCGCAAAGGGCTAATATCGTCCAGAATCCAGAACGACCGGCCGTGGGTGCCAATTACCAGATCATCGTCTTTTATGACCAGATCACGAATCGACGTAGCAGGCATATTCAGTCGAAGCGACTGCCAGTGATCGCCATCATCAAACGAGATGTAAACAGCGGTTTCTGACCCGGCAAATAACAAGCCTTTACGGACAGGGTCTTCGCGAACGGTATTAATTGGATCGTTGGGTAAACCGACTACGATCTCTTGCCACGTTTTACCCCCATCGTGTGTCCGATAGATGTGTGGACGCATGTCATCACACCGGATGCGATTCACGGCGGCATAAGCGGTATTTACATCGAAATGCCCAGCCTCCATAATTGACACTTTACTCCAGGAACCAACACCGACAGGAGTCACATTCTTCCAGGCTTTACCTCCATCGCGGGTGACCTGAATATAGCCATCGTCAGTGCCGATCCAAATCGTATTCACGTCCTTGAACGACGGGGCTATAGTATAAATAACGCCCCGTTGAGGCATAGTTTTCATAGCCTCGGTTCTATATGTTCCCACGCTTTCGGGAATGTCAGGATAGGTCTCGCGGGTGAGATCGGGACTGATTACCTGCCAGGCGTTTCCACCGTTCTGTGTTTTAAACAGTACGTTGCCTGCAAAATAAAGCGTTTTTGGATCAATGGGCGAAAACAGAACTGGGGCCGTCCGCACAAATCGGTACTTACCACTACGTACCGCTTCGGGCGCGATGTTCTGCACCTGGCCGGTTCGTTTGTCGAATCTGGTGATTTTTCCCCCATAAATAATATTGGGGTTGAGTGGGTCGGCGGCTACGTAGCCATATTCTTCGACACCTACTGGATGCCACTCCCGAAAGGTAATCTGCCCATCGTTGCCCCGGCTGGCAATGCCTACCGATCCGCTTTCCTGCTGGCCACCAAGTACGTTATAGGGGAAACTGTTATCGGTGCTCACGTGGTAAAACTGCGCTGTTGCCTGGTTGTACCACGAGCTAAATGTTTGGCCGCCATTTACTGTAATGATCCCTCCCTGATCGCCAGCCAGCAACATCATGTTGGGGTCGTTCGGATTGATCCAGAGCCGGTGATAGTCGTCGCCACCCGGTGCGCCCCGAAAATCATTCCAGGTTTTGCCCCCATCTTCAGATTTCCACGCAGATACATCGGCAATGAATAGGATATCGGGGTTGGTAGGATGCGCTTTTACTTCGGCGAAATCGCTGCCACGGCCCCATAATCGAGGATCTTTATTGAAGCGTGTCCAGGTTTCGCCTGCATCGTCCGATCGATAGACCCCGCCAAGTTCGGGCGCATCGACGGTAGCGTAGAGCCGATTGGGGGCGCTGGGCGCGATACAAAACCCAATGCGCCCCAGTCCCTGCTCAACTGTGGGCAGGCCTTTGGTAAGTTTTTGCCAGCTTGTGCCACCATCTGTTGATTTATATAGACCGCTTTCCTTTCCCTGCCAGGCACCATTTTCCCATGGGCCTTCCTGTGCTGTCCAGAGATCAGCGTAAACAATCGCTGGATTTTTGGGGTCGATGGTTACCTGAATGGCTCCCGTATCCTGGTCTTTATACAGTACTTTTTCCCACGTTTTACCGCCATCTGTGGTGCGATAGACACCCCGTTCGGTATTCGGACCGTAGGGATGCCCCAATACAGCGGCAAAAACACGGTTTTCATTAGTGGGATCTATGGATATACCGCCAATTTGCTGACCATCGCTTAAGCCCAGGTGCGTCCAGGTTTTGCCCGCATCGGTCGATTTGTACATCCCATTGCCCACTGATAAATCCGGGCGATGGAGCCCTTCGCCACTCGCTACGTAAACAACATTGGAGTTTGAGGGTGCCACCGCTACGTCACCAATAGAACCGGTGGACTGATCATCGAAAATGGGAATCCAGGTACGTCCATAATCCGTTGTTTTCCAGACACCCCCATTGTTGACACCGATGTAAAAAACATTTGGTTGTTGCGGCACGCCCGCTGCCCCAACCGTACGGCCACCCCGATGCGGCCCAATCATCCGCCACTTCATGGCATTAAATAGATTGGGCGTGAAGGGTTGTGCCTGAAGGTTAGCCAGTGAAACGAATAGAATAAGCGACCCCAATAGACGCTTTGTGCCCATGAAAATACCCATTAGAAAACGTGCGGTTAGTTCCGCTTTAGAAACCAGATGATCAGACCTGTAACTGTAACGACGGCTGTCGCCAGTGCCAGAAGAATATAGATTATCTGAGAAATCCAGCCACCGTAGCGGCCGAAATGCAGTTCTTCGAAAATGTGTTCGGCGATGTATTCCAGATCGGCGTCCCGCGCGTTGAAGCCGCTCACATATTGACCGGTTCGAGCATCCATCGTAGCCGAAACATTGTACTTACCCAGCATACGGATACTACCTGGCATATTTCCGCGAATCACTAACGTAGTGTCGCCTGGTTTAGGAAAATCAATTAGCTCAGGCTGGAAATTAGCAATGGACGCCCTGGCAGCGGCAAGGGCAGTATCGACTGAAATTGCTGAAAGCGGGATCGATGAAGATTGGGATTGGTTTTGTGGAGCGCCGTCACCGAATTTGCGTTCAATTTGCTCCCAGTGAAAGAAAATACCCGTTGCACTCATCATTAGCATAAAAAGAAGGGCAACTACGCCAAGCCATTTATGAATGTCAGCATATACGATACGTGCCGATTTATTCCATCGAACGCCGATTTTGAAAACGCTCAGTAGCGACCGTCGATAATACCAGGTTCCCGTTAGTACAGATGCCAGTAAACAAATGCCCGCTAACCCCATAACAAACCCGCCAACGGGCTCCAGAAGCAGATTTTCGTGAAGTTCCCGCGCTCGTCGGACAAGCGTGGCATCGGCATTGCGCGTACTGATAACAGCGCCGGTATACGGGTTCAGCACCACCCATTTCCAAACACCCTGATCGATCAAATCCACTCGGGTAGCCCTTGTTTTATCCGTATCGGCTACTTGGAGCCTAAGCAGTTGAGCTGAGGGATATTGCTGATTCACTTTTGCCAGCAACTGGTTGTAGGATAGGCGTTTGCCAACGACTTCAATATTGACCTGATTCGGGTTCAGTAAGTTATCGAGCTGTTTATCAACAACCAGGATTGAACCGGTAATGGTAATGATCAGAATAAATAGGCCACCCACCAGACCCGAAATTCGGTGTAGGCTATAAACGGTTTTGTCGGAAAGCGAGAACATAGAAAGAAAAGTGACGATAAATAGGGCGTTTTTAGCGATTGGAAACCTTCTCCAGAACAATTGAATAAAGTTGCCTGACTTAGTAGGGCTAAATTAAAGGGGCCACGACGGTTGTCAAATTTACTGTAAAAAAATCCACTGATTCAATATATTATTTCCCTCTAATGTCTCATTTTAATTCAAATAACGAATAAATGATAATTAGTTTAAATTAAAATTTGGCATATTGTAAAAAATCAGAATACATTTCTTTGCTTATCCGTACCGTATTTGGATTGGACTTCCCTAAGTTTGCTTGTTCTATCCCTATCTGATCGATACGCATCCGTCACCTGATGTGCTCATTCCGCCAAAGGCGCTAAATGATCAACTTATTGTCATACTAATCCTCTTCTAATGAAGCATTTTGCCTTTATTCTTTTCGTTGTCGCTGGCAGCACATTTGTAAACATTCAGCTTTGGGCACAGCAAAAGACGGTTGCTGATACGGCAGTTAATCCTGTATTCAAGGGCATGTCCTGGCGTAATATTGGACCCACACGGGGTGGGCGATCGCTGGGAGCCGCAGGGTCGCCTGGTCGTAAACTGGAGTATTATTTTGGTGCCGTGGGAGGAGGGTTATGGAAAACAACCGATGGTGGCCAAAGCTGGGCGCCAGTTACGGATGGACAATTGAACAGTTCATCAGTGGGCGCTGTAGCCGTCGCCGAAACTAATCCAGACATCGTCTACATCGGAACTGGTGAAACCCAGCTTCGGGGCAACATCATGCAGGGTGATGGGGTCTATAAAACAACGAACGCGGGGAAAACCTGGACCAATATCGGCCTGAAAAACACACAGGCGATTGCCCGTGTCCGTATTCACCCGACAAACCCGGATATTGTCTACGTAGCGGCTCTGGGACATCCTTACGGCCCGAACGAAGAGCGGGGAATTTTCCGAACGACCGATGGGGGCAAGACCTGGAAAAAGGTGCTCTATAAAAGTGACAAGGCGGGCGGTGTCGATATTATCATCGACCGAAAGAACCCAAACACCCTCTATGCTTCAATCTGGGAGGTCTATCGAAAACCCTGGAAAATGTGGGGCGGGGGTGGTGCATCGGGCCTGTTTAAATCAACCGATGGGGGCGATACCTGGACTGAACTGACCCGCAAACCCGGCATGCCTAAAGGAACGGTCGGTAAAATTGGCGTGACCGTTTCACCAGTTGATCCAAACCGCGTCTGGGCCATTGTCGAAGCCGAAGACGGGGGCGTCTACCGATCCGATGATGCCGGCATGACCTGGAAGCACGTCAATGACGAACGGAAACTCCGCCAGCGGGCCTTTTATTATTCCCGTATTTATGCCGATCCGCTCGATAAAAATGGCGTGTATTGCCTGAATGTTGGATTTTATAAATCGTCAGATGGCGGGGTGAAATTCAATAAAACCATCACCGTTCCTCATGGCGATAACCACGATCTCTGGATCGACCCCGCCGATTCAACCCGTATGATCACGTCCAACGACGGCGGTGGAGCGGTGTCGGTCAACAGTGGCAAAACCTGGACCGACGAAAATTTCCCGACAGCGCAATTGTATCATATCACGACCACCAGCGATTTTCCCTACCACATTGCCGGTGCCCAGCAGGACAATACGACGGTTGCGGTGGCCAGCGAGGGCTGGACGAATCAGGTAGTGAAAAGCAACAGCATCAAAAAAAGTGAATGGGGGTACGAAGTAGGTGGTGGCGAAAGTGGCTACATTGCTCAGGACCCGAAGAACCCTGACATTTTTTATGCGGGCAGCCAGGGGGCTTTGTTAACACGGTATGACCGGTCGACGGGTCAAACCCGCGATGTGCAGGTGTATCCTCGCTTCTTTTCTGGTGAACCGGCCAGTGCGCTGCCCGAGCGGTGGCAGTGGACATACCCCATCGTGTTCTCGCCTAAAGATCCGAACCGACTCTACGTTTGTTCACAACACGTTTGGGTATCGACCAATGAAGGCCAGAGTTGGGCGAAAATTAGTCCGGATCTGACCTTAGCCGATACGACGACGCTAGGCAAAAGTGGGGGCGTCATCACGATGGACATGAACGGCCCCGAAATCTACGCGACCGTTTTTGCCCTGGCTCCTTCCTACCACGATGTCAACACGATCTGGGCCGGTTCCGATGATGGACTCATTCACATCACCCGAGACCACGGTAAAAGCTGGCAGAATATCACCCCGCCGGATTTGCCCAAACATACCCGCGTGAGCATTATTGAGGCATCGCGGCACAAACCCGGCACGGCCTACGTAGCGGCTAAACGCTACCAGATGGACGACCGGACGCCTTATATCTATAAAACGAATGATTACGGCAAAACCTGGAAGAAGATCATTACGGGCCTGCGGTCAGATGATTATGCGCATTCGATCCGGGAAGATATTACCCGTCCTGGCCTGCTCTACGCGGGTATGGAACATGGCATTTGGGTATCGTTTACGGATGGCGACACCTGGCAACCGCTGCAACTAAAATTGCCCGATACCCAGATCGCGGACATACAGGTTACGGAAAAGGACGTAGTGATTGGTACGCATGGCCGGTCGATCTACGTACTGGACGACATCGCCCCGGTTCGCGAATTTACACCCGATCTGGCCAAGAAAAGTGTCCATCTGTTCAAGCCGTACTATGCCGTTCGTCGGGTGCAACCGGCTGTTTTTCAGTATTATCTGGCGAAACAGGCCGATAGCGTGAAAGTCGAAATTCTGGATGCTGCCGGAATGGTTATACAGAGCTTTACCGGTAATAAACCAACGAACCCGAAAATTGGCGAGGACGATGATGACGATGAGCCGGGCAAGCCTCGGGTTAAGCTACCAACAACAGCTGCCGGGCTGAACCGGTACGAATGGGATCTTCGCTATCCGGGTGCTACGTATTTCAAAGGCATGATTATGTGGGGTGCACGTCCAACCTCTGGCCCGCTGGCCTTACCCGGCCAGTATCAGGTCCGGCTTACGGTGGGCGGCCAATCCAGTACACAGCCGTTTGAGATCAGACTTGACCCCCGCTTGAAGGGCGTCACGACGGCTGATGTGCAGGAGCAGTTCAAGATGGCCATGAAACTGAGAGATGAGACCAGCAAAGCCAACGATGCGGTGATTCAGATTCGGGCCATGAAGGAGAAACTGACGAAGCAACCCGAAAATCCCGCCAACAAGAAGCTAAAGGAACAACTAAGCATCATCGAAGAAAATCTGTATCAGATTCGGAATCAGAGCGGGCAGGACCCGCTGAACTTCCCGATCAAACTGAATAACCGGCTGGCAGCCCTCTGGCGGAGTATAGAAAACGGTGATGCCAAGCCAACCGATGGTTCCTACAAGGTGTACGAGGAGTTATCGGGCGATCTGAGCAAGCAATTGACTGAGTTAGATAAGCTTACAAAAACCGCCAAGATTGGTATGTAATCTAGTGCCAATGTATTTTTACCCACTCGCGTTATGTTCATATTTGTTGATCTTACTATACTGACAGACAAAGGCTTTTCACGTCAAAGAGAAACACTATGTATGCTTTTCGCTGTAGTTGGTCTAACCCTATTTTTAAGCAGCTTCCAGGTAACGGCGCAATCAACGTCCGTTAAAACGACTCAGGACCCAACGTCGGTCAACGTATCGGTTATGAAAGCTATGCAGTGGCGGAACATTGGTCCATTTCGTGGCGGACGTTCGGTGGCCGTGGCGGGCCATCCCACCGAACGACTGGTGTTTTACATGGGCACCACCGGCGGGGGCGTCTGGAAAACCGAAAACGGGGGCATTACCTGGCAGAATATATCGGATGGCTTTTTCAAAACAGGTTCCGTTGGTGCCATTGCGCTGGCGAAATCCAATCCCAATATCATTTACGTTGGGATGGGGGAGCATACCTTGCGGGGAAATCTGGCCCACGGCGATGGCATGTACAAATCGACGGATGCGGGCAAAACCTGGACCCACATTGGCCTTGCCGATACGTACCACATTGGTTCAGTCATTGTTGATCCAACGAATCCCGATATCGTTTACGTAGCCGCCCTAGGTCATGCCTTTGGCCCGAATGAAGAACGGGGCGTCTTTCGCACAACCGATGGTGGAAAAAGCTGGCAAAAAGTCTTATACAAAAATCCGAACGTCGGTGCTATCGACCTGACGATCGATCCGGCGAATCCTAAAACTTTGTATGCCTCTACGTTCGAATTTCGCCGTTTCCCCTGGGGCGTACGTAGCGCCGGACCGGGTGCGGGCATTCATAAATCGACGGATGGCGGCACTACCTGGACCGACATTACCCGGAATAAAGGGTTACCCACCGGCACCAATCGGGGACGTATCGGACTGGCACTTTCGCCGTCAAAGCCCGACCGTATCTGGGCGATTATCGAAGCCGAAAACGAACAGACGGGCGTCTACCGAACCGACGACGCGGGCGCTACCTGGCAGGTCGTCAGTCAGTTTGCCGACCTGTTCCAGCGGCCCTGGTATTATCATCACCTTGCGGCCGATCCCAAAGACCCTGAAACACTTTGGGTGCTCAATATCGATATGTGGAAATCGAGCGATGGCGGGAAAACGTACAAAAAAGTAGACCCTCCGCATGGCGATAACCACCAGCTCTGGATTGATCCGAACGACACCAAACGAATGGTGCAGGCCAATGACGGCGGTGGCACCGTTACGTTCGATGGGGGGAATTCGTGGTCGACCATCTACAACCAGCCAACGGCCCAGATGTACCATGTCATTACCGATAACAAATTTCCGTATCGGGTTTATGGCGCACAACAGGACAATTCAACGATTTCCGTTCCCAGCCGCTCGGATTATGGTGCCATTTATCCCAACGAAAACTACGATGTGGGTGGGGGCGAATCGGGCTATATCGCTTTCGATAAAAATGATCCGTCGATGATTTTTGCGGCTAATCACCACTGGCTTACCCGCCTGAATCAGAAGACCAACCAGCTCAAAGACGTATCAGTTATTCCGGATGATATGTACGGCTACGGGTCAGCCGATCTTGCCTATCGCTTCCAGTGGACGTACCCCGTTTTGGTGTCGCCCCATAATCCCAAAATACTGTATGCTACGTCGCAGTACGTTCACCGGTCAACCGATCAGGGCGCGAGCTGGCAGGTAATCAGTCCCAATCTGTCGCGTTCTGATCCGGCCACACTCGAAAAAACACCCACACTGGACGACCAGTCGATTGGGAAAGACTGGGGACCCATAAAACGGGACAACACGGGTGTGGAGTGGTACGGAACGATTTTTGCGCTGGCCGAATCACCGAAAAAAGCGGGTGTCTTATGGTCGGGATCGGATGATGGATACGTGCAACTGTCGCAGGATAATGGCAAAACCTGGAAAAATGTTACGCCGAAAGACATGCCAGCGTTCGCCCGGATCAGCATCATTGATCCTTCGCCACATGATCCGGCTACGGCCTACGTAGCGGCACTGAAGTACAAGCAGGATGACTTCCACCCGTACGTTTACAAAACCAGCGATTACGGCAAAACCTGGGCAAAAATTACGCAGGGCATCCCCGACGATGATTTCGTTCGGGTCGTTCGCGAAGATCCCAAACGGCGGGGATTGCTGTATGCGGGTTCCGAAAAAGGCATGTATGTTTCGTTCAACGATGGCGGACGCTGGCAATCCCTCCAGTTGAACCTGCCGGTGGTACCTATCCACGATCTGGCGATTCAGGATAATGATCTGGTGGCGGCCACGCATGGGCGTTCGTTCTGGATTCTGGACGACCTGACCATTTTGCATCAACTGACCGATGACGTCCAAAAATCAGCCGTTCACCTGTTCAAACCCCGGCCAACCGTACGGTTTAAAGCGGGCCTCGACCCCGCCATAAAACCCGTGCCGAATGGGAGTACGGAATTAGGGAAAAATCCACCCAATGGCGTTAAGGTCGTTTATTATTTGCCCGAAAAACCGAAGGGCCAGATTTTACTCGATTTCTTTGACTCCAGCGGACTGCTCATTAAATCTTACAAAAGCGCCGTTCCCAGCACCACGACACCTCAGGCTATTTCGGCAACGACCCCGAAAGATTCGTCCGGTTTAGCGGAAATGCGTCAGCCGAAAGCGCCAGCCCGCAAGGAAACTATGTTGCCCGCCGAAGCAGGCGGCAATGCGTTTGTTTGGGAGGATATGCGCTATCCGGACCCGATTGCGTTGCCCAATTCGGTGACGCACGGACGTGCCAGAGGCCCGCTGGCCATGCCGGGTACGTATAAGGCCCAGTTGACAGTGGATGGGAAAACATACGTCCAGAACTTCGAAATCAGTAAAGATCCGCGAATCGAGACGACACCGGCCGAGTTTAAAGAACAGTTCGATATGCTCATCAAAATTCGGGAACGACTGAATGAATTACGTAACGGCGTCTTAACGATTCGGCAGATGCGCCAACAGTTAGACAGCACAGGTCGATCCGATGACCAGTCGATCAGGGAGTTAAACGATAAATTGCTACGTATTGAAGATGCTTTGTACCAGTTTCGGGCGAAAGCCAATCAGGATTTAACGAATCACCCCGTTCGGCTGAATACGAAGTTTACGGCACTGGGTGGGTTTGTTGAGTCCGATGATTCGAAACCGACCAGGCAACAGATTGATCAGTATAACAGTTTGTCGAAAAGCCTGGCCGAGCAGTTGAAAGCGCTGAATGCGCTCAAACCGGCGATTCAGAGCAAGAGGAGGCCAAATTAAAAACCCACTTGCCTTGTCAAGAAAAGGACCTAACAAAAGCAAATGTCTATTGGGCGTATCACTCTAACGCGTATCCTGCTGGTGACGGCGATATTGGCTCTGATAGGCCTTTACGGTCACTACTATGCCCGGGAGTTTATGGCCAAATGGGCGTTCACCCATCAAACGTACTTCCCTTCCGACAGGCTGATACGTATCAGCGTTCCTAAAGCCGAATTATCTCACCAAACCGATTTCCTGGCAACGGAGGGTGAATTTGAGTGGATGGGTCAGATGGTCGATGTGCTGTATCGCGAGATTCGCTCCGACACGTTGTATGTATATGGCTTTCGCGACGATGCCGAAACGGAGCTAAAACAAGAGGCTCCCTGGCTGTATGAAGAAACGGCTCATGCCGATCAGACCCTCGGTTCCAGACCCGTTAGCAGACGTAAGCTGATAAAATGGCGAACCATTTTCGATCTGCCTTATCTGACCGAATTTAGCCAGCTTCCGGTGGCTATGATACGCGATCTTCAGCCGACTTTTCAGTACTGTCTGGTTCGGGCAGCACGTCCGGAGCTAGACGTACTTTCCCCTCCGCCTAATTTGTAGAATCCAACTTTTTCCGACTGTCTAATTTCCCGCTAACAGGAGAGGTACGCCCTTTCCAACAGGATTCTACGTCTAATTTTATTGAACTACTCATGAAATTTCTATATAAAAAATTTATTCTCACGCTGCTCCTCGCTGCCTCCGTTTGCCCGGCGCTTTATGCCCAGATGACCATAACGGGCCGGGTTGTTGATCCGACTAATTCTCAGCCTATTACCGGCGCATCGGTACTGATTAGTGGTACAACACGTGGTACAACAGCCGACGATAAAGGTCAATTTAGCCTGTCGGCCAACGAAGGGGATCAACTCCAGGTTTCAGCTATTGGCTACCAGACGCTTACGGTCGGTGTCAAAGCAACCACAAGCCGACTGACAATTGAGCTGGACCCATCCAACACCGACCTGAACGAAGTAATCGTGGCGGGTTACTCAACGCCCCAGACGATTCAACGTACGGCCGGAGCGGTGGGGCTGATCACCAGTCGGGATATTCAGCGAACCAGCGGGATTCACCTCCAGAATTATGTGAACCTGATTCCCGGGGTGAAAGTAGAGATGCGGACCATTGCCGCCGGCAACCGGATTGTTATTCGTGGATATGGCAACCAGACCAACTTCAACGGAGTTGGCTATAAAGCCTACCTGAACGACATTCCCCTGACAGACGGCGACGGCACTACGTTCCTTGATGACATTGATTTTACGACCCTTAGCCGGGTTGAGGTATTGAAAGGACCCGGATCGAGTGCGTATGGTAATGCGATTGGTGGCGTCGTTAACTTCTATACCGAACGGGCGCCAATTGGTAAAACGAGTATCAGTCAGCAGGTTTTAGGCGGATCATATGGCCTATTCCGGACAAACACATCTATAAAAACAGGATCAGATAATACCAGTCTGAACATCAACTATGGCCATCAGAAATACGATGGGTTCCGGGTGCACGGCGGTTCACAAAAAGACTTTTTGAGCATCACCAGCGACACCTACATGAGTGCCAAACGGTCGATGTCAGTCTTTGTCGGGTACACCAATTCGTATGACCTGCTGGCTGGAGAAATAGATAGTGTGGCTATCCTGGAACAACCGGAAAGCTCCGACCCGGCCTATGTCAGCAACAATGCCAGCATCAAAACGGAAAGTGCGCGGGTTGGCCTGAGCCACAACTATCAGTTTACAGACCGGTTCGCTAACAAAACAACTCTGTTTGTTGGTGGACAGATCATTGACCAGCCCTTTGCCGCTGGGGTGAACAAGACAAACAAATTCAAGTTCGGAGGCCGTACCGTATTCACGTACAGTAACGACGCCAGCCCGTTCCGGCCAACGATCAGTTTTGGGGGCGAGTTTTTAAAGAACTTCAACTACGCCAAAGGATATGGTCTTTCGAATGGTGTTCTGGGCGCACTCCGCTCTGATCTGGAAGTACAGGCCATGCAGTACAGTGTGTTCGCTCAGGCCGCCCTGCAAATAGCGCCCAAACTGACGTTATCGGCAGGGGTGGGGCTTAATTACGTCGAGTATGGTATTACCGATATGCGGGCCGCCACCACAACACCTCTATACGTCAATGTATCTGGCTATAAGCGATTTACGCCTATCGTGTCGCCAAGGGCTGCGCTGGCTTACCAGATCACTAACAATGTGTCGCTGTACGGCAGTGTCAGTCAGGGATATTCTGCACCGGGGACTAATCAGGTCGTTGTCGCACAAACGGGCGTCGTCAATTATGATCTTCGGCCCGAGTTAGGCACCAACTACGAAATTGGCAGCAAAGGGAGCTTCCTGAATAAATCGCTCACTTACGAAGTTGCTTACTTTACGATGGCCGTAACGGACAAACTCGTCCCGCAGGGATTTGCGGCCACCCCAACCGTACCGGCCTATTCGATAACGACCAACGCCGGAAAAGTGCAGCACAACGGACTGGAGCTGGCTATTCAGTACGTCTACCGCCCAACTGCCGGAGCTGTTTCCCTGATTCGTCCGTTTGTGTCGTATACCTATAGCGACTTTTACTACAAGGAGTACAAAAGTGACAACAACAGCGACAGCAGAACGGTCGATTACACCGGGAAGAAAGAGTCGGGTATTGCGCCAAACCTGCTGAATGCCGGTGTTGATCTGGAAATCCGCTCGGGGTTCTACCTGAACGGAACCATGATGTATGTCGATAAAATGCCTATTAACCTACCCAATAATCATTTTGCTCCGGCTTACACGCTTGTTAACGGGAAACTTGGTTATCGTAGTGGCTTAGGGAGTCATTTCAACCTGGATGTGTATGTGGGTTCGGACAATATGCTGAGTAGTACGTACTCCTCATTGGTTTTTCTGAATCTGGCTAACCCCGCCAACAACCGGCCCCTGGCCTACAATCCATCCCCGAAGATTACATTCTATTCAGGCGCCATGCTGAAATACATATTTTAATCCTATGTAGAGACGCAATACCTTACGTCTCTACATAGATCACTATTTAATCATCTACGAATCAATGAAAATTATTAAAACAGCTCTTTTACTAGCGCTCGTCACCCTTGGTATCGTGGCCTGTACGTCTAATAAAAAAGACCAGACAGAAGCCACTACCAAACAGCGTATTGTGTGTGTCGCCAAGCAACTGACCGAATTGATTTACGCTCTGGGGGCCGGTGATCAGTTGGTGGGCGTTGATTTGTCCAGCACGTATCCACCAGCCGCGCAGAAGCTTACGAAAGTAGGCTACCACCGCCTTCTGAATTCTGAAGGGATTATTGCCCTTAAACCCACGGTCGTTTACCACGATGGCAACGTAGCGCCGGAAGCGGTGATGGAGCAGTTGAAAAAAGTGGGCGTGCCGATGAAGGTATTCCCCGATGCACACACCATTCCAGAAGTCAAAGCTTTGTTTGATTCGCTGGCTGCCCAGTTTGGTGCTCAAAAACAGGCTGATAGCCTGAAAACAAAGCTGGATGCTGACTTGGCCAAAGCCGCTAACGATGTGAAGCAGTACAAAACCACCCCCAACGTCGCGATCATTCATTTTGGACGGGTAATCAACAATTACCTGGTTATCGGTAAGGCCGGAACCGCTTCATACATGCTCGGTCTGGCGGGTGGTAAAAACGTAATGGATACGTTGAAAGGCATGAAACCACTCAGCCCCGAAATCATCAGTAAAGCCCAGCCGGACATCATTCTGGTGACGGATTTTGGCTATGACCGGCTGGGTAACGCCGAGAAGTTAGCGACGCTTCCTGGCATCGCGCTGACGCCCGCGGGTAAGAACAAAAAGATTTACCGGATCGAAGAACACGACCTGATTTATCTTGGACCGCGCACGGGCGAAAATGTACAGATGCTCATGAAGTTAATTCATCAGTAATGAAAGTATCGTCGCTCACATCGGGAAGCTGGTATGGATTTTTAGCCGTTCTCCTGCTTCTGTCCATCGTGGCCGCTTTGCGAATTGGGGCCGTCGACCTGTCGTTCGATGATATCGGACATATTTTGCTGAATGGCATCGGCTTCTCAAACGAAACCGTCGACCCGATTTCGCAGGGCCTTTTTTTGCAGATTCGGTTGCCCCGTGTGTTACTGTGCGCCACCGTTGGGGCCGGACTGTCGGTGTCGGGCGTACTGATGCAGGCATTATTTCGCAACCCCATCGTTGAGCCGGGACTGGTTGGAACCAGTTCCGGCGCGGCCCTGGGTGCCGCTCTGGTTTTTGTGCTTGGCAAGAACATTAACTGGGCCTTTACCGACGCGCTGGGGTTGTTTTTGCTTCCATGTGTTGCGTTTACGTTTGCCTTTCTAGCGACATTTCTGGTGTATCGAATTGCGTCAATGAGCGGCAAAGTAAACGTAGCGACCATGATTCTGGCGGGTATCGCCATTAACGCACTGGCAGCCGGTGGCACAGGTTTTCTGTCGTACATCGCTCGCGACCCGCAGGCGAGATCCATTACGTTCTGGAATCTGGGCACTTTTTCCGGGGCCGACTGGACCCAGTTTGCCATTGTGCTGCCTGTTACGATGGTTGGTATTCTGCTGGCCCTTCGCTTTACCAAAGCGCTGAACATCCTTATTTTAGGGGAAGATGAAGTGCGGCACCTTGGCTACAATATCGACCGACTCAAGATTCAGGTGTTGCTATTAAACACCCTGCTGGTGGCTGTTGGAACAGCGATGGTTGGCGTAATTTCATTTGTTGGACTAGTGGTGCCGCACCTGCTCCGATTACTGAAAACATCCGATAATCGATTTCTGGTCATCGCTTCGGCGTTACTGGGTGGGTCATTACTCACGATGGCCGATACCATTGCCCGCAGGCTGGTGGCACCCGCCGAATTTCCAATTGGTGTCATTACCGCATTCGTTGGCGCTCCCGTGTTTATCTGGCTGCTCGTCCGCAATGCCCGGTCGTTTCAGAAAGGAGGTTTTTATGCTTAGAGCCGAACATCTTTCATTTAAAATCGGGGGTAACCTTCTATTAACCGATGTGTCGCTGACACTGCTGCCCGGCGAATTTACGATGGTATTAGGCCCGAATGGAGCGGGGAAAAGTACGTTGCTGAAGCTATTGACGGGAACAGAGATGCCCTATCAGGGTCAGGTCTGGTATGACGATCAACCGCTGAAGTCGATACCGCTGCCTACGTTGGCCCGGCAGAAAGCGGTGCTTTCCCAATTGCTGTCGTTGCCGTTTGACCTGAGTGTGACAGACGTAGTGATGATGGGCCGCTATCCATATTTTGATCTCAATCCAACCCGCCAGGATAAACAGATTGCTGATGATTGTCTGGAAGCGGTGGGCATGTTTTCGTTCAAAACCCGTGCGTTTGCCTCATTGTCGGGTGGGGAAAAACAGAAAGTTCACCTGGCTCGGGTACTGGCTCAGTTGTACCGGCAACCGTCGGATCAGTCTGTCAAGTATCTTTTTCTTGACGAGCCAATTTCGGCACTGGATATTCATTACCAACATCAGATTCTAAAGCTGGTACGTAATTTAGCATCGCAGAATATGGTCGTGTTCGTTATCGTTCATGACATCAATCTGGCGCTACAGTACGCCCAGAAAGTGATCCTGATCGATCAGGGAAGCATTTATGGCATTGGTCATCCCGACGACGTACTGACTCAGTCTGCTATTGAAACGGTGTTCCAGCTCACTCCTTATTTCATGACGCACCCTGAAACAGGTCGGCGCGTTATGATTTGCTGATTTTTTCTATCAGGGTAGACTATAATGAAGTAAAGCTGTCATTTGTTGAAGGTGACACAAATCACGATCCGTATCTCAGACAGTCACCGAATCCGACTCAAATCGGATTCAGCGATTCCAGCTCTGCCCTGGATTGTCGATTACGTACAGCTTAGGACTTAATCTGCTTTTGGGCGGTACTTTTTAAAAACCGGGTACTTCTCCCGAAGACTACCGACACAAACAGTAACCTTTGAGCCATATCGCAAACTGGCGCTCTTTTAAAAGGCGTTAAGTACTTGGTATTCCATCAACCCAACCAGAAATCAATTACTTGATTTGACGCCCTTCCTGTTTTCTTACGCTGGTTTAGTGATCGTACTACGCCAGTGACATGGCACTTACGAGTTAGTTAGCCGGGACCGTAAGGGGGGACTCGACGATCCAACTGGCTTGTCCGTAGTACGTGTGTCGAATTTTTCTGCGCGCGCGCATAAGCTTCATCTTCACCGCAGAGACTGTCAGGTTATGGGCTTGGGCAATGGCACTGACGCTAATCTGGTCTTCATATTTCAATTTCAGCATTGTTTGCTCTTGCTTGGAGAGTTGCTTCTGTGACCATTCAAGCTGGCGTGCTACCAATTCGGCGATGTCTGCGGATGTATCGTCTGAGGCTACGTCTATTTGATCCCAGTTGCAATCCAGAAATAGCTTTTGGCTTTTCTTTTTCGCCTGTACATAATTGCGGCAGAAATTAAGGGTGAGCACGTAAATCCAGGTGGAGAACTTTGACTCGCCCCGATAACTGCCTAGCTTATTCATTAGCTTTATGAAAATATCCTGCGTCATATCCTGCGCTTCAATCGGATCTTTACTAAAGGACAGACATTTGCTATAAATATTGGAACGGTGGCGGATAAACAGCTGTCCCAGATAGACAGACTGCGTATTTTTGAGGTACAGATAAACTAATTCCTCATCAGATAAATATTCCATATCGGTTCTTATAAATACTTGTACTGTAGAACATATGACATATCCTTTGCCATTAACCAGCGACGTAAAGCAGGGTGAAAATGGTAAGGGTGAACGAAACGCTACGGAATACAGGCAATCGAATAATGATGAATGCCAGCTTTGCTTCGGGGAGAATTTGTCGTGGTTAACCGACCTTTTAGATGTGTAGCCGGAGATCGCTACTTAGTATTAATAAAAAGGCTGTCAGTAAGACTAGCAGCCTTTCTAAAACTGAGCAAGTTAAGTAGGTGAATAGCCAGCTCCTGACTGTTTGTTGTCAGGAGTAGCCTTCACTGTGCCAGGGAAAAGAATACCCATTAACTCGAACGGAGCAGGATGACTAACGCTTTTTTTAAAATGTCCCGCTCTTCCCGAAGCTCCTGGAGCTGCTGGCTTAGATTGTCCGTAGTTGGGGACCCAGTCTCCCCGGTGTTTGACGCAGCGCGCGACCCATCCTGGGCGTCTGGTAGTGGGTCGTGCATAAATTGATAGAGGTGACTTTCCCGATCCATTAATTCCTTATTTTTCCATTTATGGAGCGTGACCTGCGAGACGCCCAACTGGAGCGACAATTTCCGAACGCTAACACCCTGATTGAGTTGCCTGATAGCATCCTGCTTGAAAGCATCATCGTAAAGCCGTCGTCCATCCATTTTCATAAAATCAGATGTTGTTAGCCGACGCTGCCAGCGTTTTACCAGGGTTTTTGAAATTTGCAACAGCGCCGAAATCTGAGCCACACTTTGGCCTTTCGTGAGCAACTGAAGGATGTTTTCGCCCACATCACCTGTTAAAGGGAACGTAGCGGATTCTTCTGTAGGCTCCATGATCAGATCGGGCTTGGGGGACGTGTCCGACCATACGGGCGGATCGGATAACGAACTGTCCGGATTGGGTGAATATCTGGCGTTAACGGGTACCAGGTGGTCCTTATCCGGCAGATCCGTCTGCGGTTGACTTTTCCCACGAAGCAGTGAAACGGTCGAGGTATCCAATGAATTCGGTACGGTACGAATACTCGCTTTCTGGAATGACGGGAGGGCATTCTGGGACGACTCGCCGGGGTAGGCGGGTCGCAGCATGGACGTAGTATGATCTGTACTCATAAAATAGATTAGAGAATGTCGGATACCGACCGGTGGTTGCAAAAACAAATGAACATTTGCCCAAACCAGCCTATTCGGGCCGCGCCGGGCGTACGAATACGCTGGCGGGCAAACGCAGGAATCGGTTAAGGCACGACCAGCCTATGGGTACGAACCTGACCGCGCTCCTCAACCGTTAGGACATACACGCCCCCTGACAGGCTTTCCGTAGACTTCAGCTCGATCGTATTTGAGCCGCTGGCCCCTTTTTCCAGGGTAACCGCTTTGCCCGACGCACTGTAAAAATGCAGGACCGCCGTGGTCGGCTCATCCAGCGACAGGGTAAAGCTCTGCGTCCGAACGGGGTTAGGATACACGCCATACTGGCCGTCGACCACCACCGCTACGGCTGGATATGTTCGCGAACTGCCATCCAGATCGATCTGCCGGAGCCGGTAGTAGCTGGTGCCTCGATACGGATTGCGATCGACAAGCTGGTACTGGCTTACAGTCTTGCTCGTTCCCGCTACGTCCGTTACCCGCCCGACTTCTTCATAGCTGGTGAGGTCTTTGCTGTGCTCGATCACGTAGGCTTTATTGGCCTGTTCCCAACTGGTGCTCCAGTTCAGCAGTACGGAGCGATCCGGTTGCGCCTGAGCCGTAAAGCTCACCAGCGAAACGGGCATCGGTGCCTGGGTTGAGTAGGTATAAATGGCGGCATTATCGTTACCCGCTGGCTGGTTATTCAGCGCCGGGGGCGGCTGAATATTGCACGAAGCCCCGATGTCCTTGACGGCCGTCGTTGAGGAGGCTGTCGTTACGGTGGCGGCAATGACCAGATCGTAGACCGATACAGGTCCCAATACGACGCCGGTTTTCTGCTGTGCCAGAAACGAATTGATTGACGCCACATACGTAATATCGAAATAGTTCAACAGCGGACCCGACAGCGCGCCCGTACCCACGGGGCTGGGGGCACAATTCCCTAACGTAATGGCGAATCCCATTTGGTTGATGACATTCGCCCCCGAAATGGGCACGGCCCCGTTGTTGCCAATAGTGAAGGTGAGCGAAAGGGGGGACCCCACTCCCCCAATAATCGGGGCTGGTAGTAAGTTGCGACCGGTAACGGCCGGATCAGCCTGCCCAAAACTGCTGCTCAGGTGCAACAGCCAGAGTGCCAGGCCCAGCAAATAAGGTTTAAAATTAATCATATGTCTAGTGAATTTGGTGGTTCTGGCTGGATCGCCAGAACCACCGGATGAATGCACGATCGCTTAGTTAGAGAAATAATTGATCTTCTCCGAGTCGGTATTGTTGGCGCCATTGGTTTCACCCCCACTGCTGCCAATAATGGTCACGCTCATCGTTGCGACCCCGGTTGTAGCACCGGGTGTCATCACCGCATTCAAACCAAAGGAGAGTTTTCCGCCCCCTGGTATCGTCTGCGTGCTGGTCAGGATGTAATAGCTGCTATTGCTGGTCATTGTCCAGGCACTGTTCTGCACGGTTTTGCCGTTTATGAACGTAGCGGAACCATTGAACGTAACCGTCAGGAGCGGGTCCTTCGATACATAGACCGTTATCGGACCCGTAGTGGCTACGCTGTTGATCTCGTAGACGTCGGTTACCAGCGTGATGTTCGTCGTACCGTAGGTGGTAGACGGTAGCACCGTCATGATCGGCGTCAGATCAGAAGGGCTGCAGGTCGTGATGGTCACGGTGATGGCGGCACTGGCCGGACTGTAGCAGCCGCCTGTCGTGTTCACGTAGAAGGCATAGTACGTTCCGGCACCAATGGCACCGGGTGTGCTGACCAGGTTACCCGCGGTTGGCGTCGCCGACGTATGGAACTCCAGGGTGCTGCCGGCAGGTGTTGTGCTGGTGACCAGCGCGCTAAGACTAGCCGTAGTAACAGAACAAACGTTGGTCGTCGACGTGGCGCTCAGCGTTGGCGTGACGGGGGTAACGGGGGCCGCATTGATGGTTTGGGCCGCGCTGGCAGGCGAGGTACATCCACCGGCGTTGGTTACCGTATAGGTGTACGTTCCGGGAGCCAGTCCTGTGTTGGAATAGGTCGTGCCCGTGCCCGTAATGGTGGCCGAGCTGGTGCCCGTCCGATTGAGCGTCCAGGTTCCCGTGGCGGGCAGGCCCGTCAGGTTGATGGTGCCCGTACCGACGGCGCAGGTAGGTTGTACCGATGCGGCAAACGTTGGAGCCGATGGCGTTGCGGGTTGCGAATTAACCGTTTGGGCCGCGCTGGCAGGCGAGGTACATCCACCGGCGTTGGTTACCGTGTAGGTATACGTGCCTGGGGCCAGCCCCGTGTTGGCATACGTAGTGCCCGTGCCTGTGATGGTGGCCGAACTGGTGCCTGAGCGCGTTAACGTCCAGGTGCCCGTGGCGGGTAAGCCCGTCAGGTTGATCGTACCGGTGGCTACGGAACAGGTAGGTTGCGTAGTCGTGGCAAACGTTGGGGCCGATGGCGCAGCCGGTTGTGGATTAACCGTTTGGGCCGCACTGGCTGACGACGTACAACCGCCCGCATTCGTTACCGTATACGTGTACGTTCCCGCGGCCAGATTGGCATCGGCGTAGGTCGTGCCGGAGCCCGTTAGCGTGGCCGAGCTGGTGCCCGAGCGGGTCAGCGTCCAGGTGCCCGTGGCAGGCAGGCCCGTCAGGTTGATGGTGCCGGTAGCCACGGAACAGGTAGGTTGCGTAGTCGTGGCAAAGGTTGGCGCACTGGGTGCAGCCGGTTGCGCATTGATGGTTTGCGCTGCGCTGGCAGCCGAGGTACACCCACCGGCATTGGCCACCGTGTAGGTGTATGTGCCTGGGGCCAGACCGGCATCCGCATACGTAGTACCGGTGCCTGTTAGCGTTGCTGAGCTGGTGCCCGAGCGGGTCAATGTCCAGGTGCCCGTGGCGGGTAAGCCCGTCAGGTTGATCGTTCCTGTGCCGACCGCGCAGGTGGGTTGTACCGATGCGGCAAAGGTTGGCGTCGATGGCGTAGCGGGTTGCGAATTAACCGTTTGCGCTGCACTGACAGGGGAAATACAGCCACTGGCGTTGGTTACCGTGTAGGTGTACGTGCCTGGAGCCAGCCCCGTGTTGGCATACGTAGTGCCGGAGCCCGTTAGCGTCGCCGAGCTGGTGCCCGAGCGGGTTAGCGTCCAGGTGCCCGTAGCGGGCAGGCCCGTCAGGTTGATCGTGCCGGTGGCTACACTACAGGTAGGTTGCGTAGTCGTGGCAAAGGTTGGCGCACTGGGCGTTGCGGGGGCCGCGTTGATGGTTTGGGCCGAGGTGGCTGGCGAGGTACACGTAATGACGGTAACGGTATAAGTATACGTCCCTGGTGCCAGACCGGCATCGGCATACGTAGTGCCCGTGCCCGTGATGGTAGCCGAGCTGGTACCCGTCCGATTGAGTGTCCAGGCTCCGGACGGCAGACCCGATAGATTGATCGTGCCCGTGCCGACCGCGCAGGTGGGCTGCGTAGCCGAGGCAACCGTTGGCGTTGATGGCGTGGTACAGGCCGCAACGACCAGGCAGACATCGCCTACATTATTATCCATATTGGTGCTGATGGCCGTAATGTTAGCCGCGCCATTGGTGAAGGCCGCCGGGTTCGCTCCGCAGGAGGCATTTAATTGACCCGTTGCGTTGGTTACGTTGACGGTGATGGTGCCCGTTGCACCCGCAGCAATGCTGTAGCCGGATGCTGCAATGGACGTACCACCGGCCGTAGCGGCCACACTGCCCCCGGTTAAGCCGGAAACCGTGACCCCCGGCGTAGCGGCAATGCGCAGGCCACTTGGTAGGGCATCCGTAAAGGACAGGCCCGACTGGGCAAAATTGGTGGTGCCTGTGTTCGTGATTGTGAAGGTGTACGTAGCTGTGCCGCCTGCTACAATAGTACTCGGGGAAACACTCTTGGTAAGACTTGGTGCGTCAGGTACCATACCGGCAGAATAACGGAAGCCATTAAAACCACATTTAGTATAAAGAATACCGTCGGTACCGACTGAAACAGATCCGTTATTGACATTAAGGTACCCCCAAATACCCGTGCTCAGCGCTGGGCCCGATATACCCCCGTTGTTATTAACTACGGTTCCGGCAGTTCCATCCGAATTGTTGCCGATAACATGGGTCAGGATGCCGGTAATTGTATTAACCCTCGATATATAGGCACCTTGTACGCCTATTGCTGCAACTCCTGGTGTGGATAAATATAAATTATCAAACTGGTCTATAGCCATCGACCTGCCAACGCCAGTTGCCCCATTACCTACAGTCCCCATACGCGTTGTATTAAGAGGAACATTATCGGCGAGACTTGGCGAACTACAATTATTACAGTCAATATTGGTCAGAATGCCGGTTGTCAAATCCAGCTTTTTAGCGCCGGAATTAAGGGTAGAGCCAGTAGAGGTATTGAGGTTAATATTATTAAAATACAATAGAGTTCCGGTGCTGTTTATACAAAGGCCTCCAACATAGGCTACGCCTGACGAAAGTGCATTGGCACCGTTTACATTTGTCAGTGTCCCGTTACCGGCTACAATGGTCTTTGTATTGGTGGCCAGTACATATTTATAAACGTATAGCTCAGTTCCGATATACAAAATACCGTTCTTAGCTGCCACTGAGGTTGGCTGGTCATTACTACCGAACGTGGTGACCGTACTGACTATGCCTGTAGCTATATTAATTTTTCGAACAGCCGAATTGTCAAAATCGGCAATAAATAAATTCCCGGCACCATCATATTGGATGTCAAAGACAAGACCGCCAAATTTTGCACTGGCTACGGGCCCGTCTACCAACCCAACACCGGTAGAATTGTTGGTATAGAGATCAATGATTCCGGTAGCCTTATTTATCCGCCGGACGGTTGCAGACGTAGTTGTGCTACGGTATTGCATAAAATAAAGGTAAGTCCCATCATCCGCAAGGCCTGTATGACTGATTGTAAACGCAGCACTAGCAAGCCCCCCATCACCGGAACTACCACCGCTATTAACGCGAGTTAATGGGTAAACATAATTTTGTGCCCCTACCTGCCCGGCAGCGAACAGGCAAAACAGCAGCATGAGGAGGAGCCATCCCGGCGTTTCCCGTTTGTGTGTAAAGTGATTCGTCATAGTCATTTTTTGGGTTACATTTTTGTTTTCTGGTATAAGCCCTTCACCCGGTCGGGCGGAGAGCCGGTTCGGGAAAGGGGGGTGGGTACTCCCGTGCGTTCGGGATAAAGGCATAGGCGCTGGCAGCCCTGGCCAGGTAGCGTTTGGATTCATACTTGGAGATGTTTAGTAAAAAAATTGGCAAAAATCGGCTGTAACCCCTGGTAGTCGTAGGTCTACCACCGGGGGGTCAAAAATCCTGATACAGTTACTATTGATACGTATCCGGCAGGTACAGATGCCCCGCCGGATGATTCGGTAAAAACTAGGTTACGTTTATAGAAATGCTGGTAGGCCCTTATGACGCCACTTTCGGGAAAGGGTCTCGCGCAGCACGTTTTTTTTTCTACTGATTTTATCCCAACGTCAAAAAGCGGCCATACGTCATAAAGGGCCTGATCATGGGAAAATGGACTTGATCATTTTAGCCTCTACCGGGGTAAACTGGCTACCTGTTGAGCATCCGGTCGAGTGAGTCATTCAATAGGCTGACCTACTTAAACCAATAGGAAAAAGGAGATGCGCTGCTTCATAGCCATGCGGATTTAGAGTTAATGTTCGGTGTATAAGTCTACCCCTTGTCTGGGGGGACGGATAAGTGCACAAAGATTAGATGCAATCCAGGCAAAAAATAGAACGTTGCGGCTAATGTTACTACTAATTAGTTCTTATCATACCGTTTAAAATACTTGTTAGCTCAATTATTTAAAATATATAATGTATGCAGGCTACATCGGCTCATCATTAACATATACGGCTCCGTAATGTCTTGTTTTCAAATATAGACATACAAATAAACTAGTCAACTTTTTATAATGTGTATGTTGACAACATGCCCACAGGGTATAAGTAGCCTGATTATTTTAAGTTAACGGCTAGATTATCCGATAGTTATACATAATACATCAATATGGTATACTTATTTGTAGCTAAATAATAATCATAAATTTACTAAAAATAACGCTCGTCTATATACGTTTCTAAAAGAACCTATACCTGTAATGACCGGGTTGCTATAGTTTTTTTTGTCGGTAATTGCTTTATAAAGGGGTAACAAAAGCATTTCACCGACGTACAGAGACCTAGTAGTAGCGCGTTTGTCGGTGAGGCTATACAATTAACTTCCCGGTAAGACTGTATCCTGGATCGATAACTGTTAGTCCCTTTAGCCATTGCTCCCATTGTTTAGGGTAAGAAATTTCCGCCCGGATAAAGTGTACTGTTAAGTTTATCACGTCTCACCCGGCAGCAGCATCACCCGTTATAGTTTATAAAAGCACCGGAATGCAGCTACCCGACTAAATTATAGTTTAGCCAGGGCGAATGTATGTTAACTTATAAGGTAAGGGTCTATATAAGAGATTGTTACGTATGTTAATTAATTAATAAAGAAAACGTAGTTTACTAAATAATAAGATGTCAAGCGTTAGGTATACCGTTGTTGATCCTACTTAATACATAGGCGATAATTAGTTTATAGCCATTTGTTTCGCCTACTCAGGAACGAGCGACCGTACCCCTACCGGTTGACTGCGTTAAGCCAACGGAGAAACGGCTACCCCAGGGTTAACTCCTTTCAGGAAGTAATCGTATGAGAAAAGCAGGTGAATGGACGGTAGAGGGCATTTGCAAACCGTTCACCGCGCACCGCTTACCGTGGCCAGTAAGCGGATAAATCAACCGGCAAACCATGCGCTTTCAGGACATGAGGGCCAACGAATGACGTCAACGCTACAGGTCATACCACGTCTACACGCCTGGCTTACCCATTGTCAAAAAAAAGTTGATCGAAGGCGAAGGAATCTAACGCATATCTATATACGTTAACTACAAACCAATTAGTCTTCAAATTTATGGAGGCTGAAATCGATAAAATAGAATGTAACGGCTAAAACCAAAAAATAGTCAAAATCAGAGAGCACTTTGTGAGGAAACAGGCCGCAAGGCGATACGCTTTACCTAACCAGGCAATGATAAAGGCTGCTGTTTCAGGAAGCCGTCGGGCCAGCCATACACCTAAAATTTCTTTTCCCAGGCAGGCATTCAACCGACGTGCTGGATGGGGAACATCCGGGAATTATTACTTCTCAGTAAGGCCTTGAAATTTGTCCCGAAGGCTCGCTTAAACATCCGGTCAAAATGCGATTGGTCTTTAAACCCATACTGAACGGAGGTCTTTCCCAACGGGCTACGCTGGCGAAACACGTGTTGAATCACCCGTTTCATACGCGTCCAGATCAGGTATTGACTGAACGACATACCTAGTTGCTCCCCAAACAGATGCCTGGTCCGTTCGACCGATAGCCTTAACAACGGCGCCAGATCCGATAAGGTCATTGGTTGCTGAATGTGCCCATCGATATAGTTTAGCAATATCTGGATTCGGGAATCAAACCGGAAACCCTGGGAGTGGTCAGGAAACCCAAAAAGGAGGCCCAGTAACTCTTGCGCGCGTGTCGGAGGGGTATTCTCCGGTTGGACAAACGACCATTCCGGGTTTAGGGCGGAGACTTGCACCGACAAATCCAGCCAGAGTTGACCATTGAGCAACGTCAGCAGGCGGTGATACAGGGGAGAGAGAAGATCGATGTAATAAATGAGTAGGGTGGCCTCGGACGCACTCAGAGCGTGAACGGTATTGCGATTGACCAGGATAGCGGTTAGTCCGGGCACATGCTGGTTGTCGAGTTGGCCGCAAAAGGTACCCTTGATACTGACTACGAGTTTAAGGCCTTGAAACTGATGGGGGGCGAAGGAGGGCTTATGAGCGACAAAGCAAAGGAGATCGTTAGCGAAGTTCAGCACGGTCGGAAGGGGCAAATAGTACTCCCGCAAATAGACGGTATAACCAAATCTATAAATAGAACTTTACGGCTAAATGTTTAAAAAAATTTAATTTTTTAAACTACAACTACATGTTTAAGAATTTAAGTTTAAAAATTATCTATAAGATTCAATAATTGACATCTCTTATGTTTACCATTTGGGTATTAGTCAACAAATGGAATAAGAAACTGAGTATGAATATTCTTCTTCAGCAGATACGCCGGATTTGACCCGAACATGCGTTTAAAAATCCGGTTGAAATGCGACTGATCCGCGAATCCATAGTGATGAGCGGCTTTGCTTAACGTAAGGTCTTCGTTCACCACGGAATGGATAACCAGTTTTATACGTTTCCAGAGGACGTACTGCCGGAAAGGCGCACCGATTTCTTCGTCAAATAAATGCCGGGTACGATCGGGAGAGAGGGAAATGAGTTCGGCCATTTCCACAAGAGACAGCGTCTTTTTATGCAAATGCTCATCCACATAATTGACAATTTTCGTAACCCGTTCATCGATCGCCAACGTATCATCGCGCTGAAACAAGGGGAATAGCGCATTCATTACGTCAAAGGCAAGGCCTGGAGTAATATTTCCCTGCAGGTTCTGCTGCCCCTGGTCAAGTATCTGTCTGAGCGGTTCGGCAACCACCTGGTCACTAATGTTTACCCAGGCACGTTCGCCTAAAAACGTGAGGATGGTTCGCCCCAGCAGACTCCCCGGATCAATGCAGTAAACCAGCACGCTCGCCCCTACGGCCTCACAGGCATGGGGTGTACTTCGGTTCAGGATGTGACCAGAGACGTTGGTCAGTTTCTGACCATCCAATAAGCACGAGTACGTTCCCTTAAAACTGACAACCAGTTTCAGGCAGTGGTAGAAATGCTCGCTCATGCTGGCGTCATGCGCCACAAAACAGATTACTTCATTGGTGAATAGAGGGGTCATAACGAGGGCGCTGTTTGGTCAACCTGGTTGGCTGCCTACAGGCAGGACAGCCGTCAGATCGTTGTATGGCGCAAATGTTAGGACAATTGATCCCTAAAAATAGAACGCAGCGGCTAAAATTTGGGGCATACCCCTCTTTTCACCCACCGGGTTGGGCAGGCGTTTAGCAAGTGTTGGCTTAGTTTACCCCACCCCCGGCCCCTCCCCTTGAACTAAGGGGAGGGGTGACTTACTAGCCCCTCTCCTTCGTTCAAAGGAAGGGGTGACTTACGGACACTAGCCCCTCCCCTTCGTTCAAAGGAAGAGGTGACTTACGGACACTAGCCCCTCCCCTTCGTTTAAGGGGAGGGGTTGGGGTGGGGTGAGTACGTATTACCCTTAGGAAGACAGGCTGATGTACTGATTGGTGATCGGAAACAATTCGGCTCGTTTGACCAGAAAATGAGCGACATCGGCCCGGCTGATCTTCCCGATCTGCATGCCCTTCACCAACCTGGTCTCTACTCGATACAGGCCCGTAAACGCATCGTCGATAAGCCGCCCCGGACGTACAATGACCCAGTTCGGATAACGCGACGTAATCAGTTCTTCCATGGCTGTTTTATCGGCATAAACGGCTTTGAGCAAAAAGCGCATGACCAGACTCATCAGAAAAGACTGATAGTGAGCACTATCGCCCGCACCAAAACCGGTAACGACCAGTAATGGCGGCTGTACGTTCAGTTCCGCCAATGCCTGGAGGAGCACCCTGGCCGACTCGGTATAGAGCGTCGTGGCTTTGGTGCTGCTTCCCGTTCCAATCGTTACGATAATAACGTCTGACCCCGCAACCGCCTTTTTCACATCGGCAAGTGAGGTAGATGATCCCTGAAGGCTGATCAGGTTGGGTTGATCGGGCAACGTGTCTATATGACGTGATAACGCAACGACTTTGTTTCCATTTTTTAGCGCCTGCTGAACCGTCAATAGCCCTACCCCCGCCGATGCTCCGATAACCGTAATTTGTTTCATTGATGTACTGACTTGCTACGTAAGAACCCGGTCTGAAAACCGACCCGTTGGCTTTCAGACCAGGTAAGAAATAATTTTCAGACAGTTTTTAAGGAAAAAGGGTTTTTCATTCCTTGAACGACACCGCCCAGTAGATCCAGGAAATCACATTGGCACCAATACCTAACCAGGGATTGACGAAAGACAGCCCAAAACAGATCAGATTGATCAGCACCCCAATCTGATAGCTTTTACTAACCGTCGCTACGACTTCGTGCGTTGCAAAGGCGTGCAGCAGCCCTTTGGATTTGGCAGCGGCTATTCGCCAGACGAGCAGAAAGGCAAAATTGACCAGCAGAAAATACCCCGTATAAAACTCGACGGCAACATTCCGGGCTTCCGTGTCAATAAACTGCCCGACCGTTTTGGTGGGAAAAGGAACCAGGGCGACAATGAGCAATAAAAGACCATTGGTCAAAATCAGGCTGCTGTTGGGCTTTTTGATGAATTTAAACATCTGGTGATGGGCGAGCCACATCAGCAGGACCGTCGCAAAACTATTGATGTAGGCCAGGTATTTGGGCCATAATTCGGCAATATGGGCCAACAGACTGGCGTCCGTAGCGCCCTGGTATTCTTCAACACCGATTTCCAGGGCCAGTAACGTAATAGCGACCCCAAAAATACCATCGCTAAAGGCCTCTACCCGGCCCGTGCTTTCATCCCGTTCGGCCAGTTCCAGGGATACAGGTTCAGTCTTCATCGATTTCTTCGGAATGGTTTTTAAATATATTCGTAATGGTCAGGCCAAAGGAGACGATAAAATCGTATTTGGATTTCTCCACCAACACTACGTTTTCGTGGATATACTCCAGGTTTCCCCGTAAGGCCACTTTCCGGCTAATGGGTACCTCAGCACCTGCCAGAGCATATACCCGGTTGTTTGGTCCCTGAAAAGCAGGCTGCCAGTTTACCTCGTAGACCAATCGCACCCGGCCACCCGGCAGCGACTGGGTACCCGCCACGAAAGCCTGCAGACGCCATTTGGTGATCACATCGCTGGTGCCGGCGTAGTTTTCAAAGTGATCCCCTTCGTATTTGCTCCGTTCGTAAATGACGGCGCTCCCAACCCGTAAGTAACTGTTCTGATTACCGAAAACCCGGTAGGCAGCGCCAGGCCCTACCTGGTACTGAAAGTCGATTCCCCGTCGCAGGCTTTTAGACAGGGAGACAATGACAAACGGATACAGGCGCCGTCGCTGACCGTAGGAGAGGATATTCCGGGACGTAACATCATTCGTTGTTATTTCATGATCGCGGTTCTTGTAGGTATACGAGGTGCCGGAATAAAGCCCCCATTTGGGACCATTGTGGGCTATTTCCGCCCGGGAGGAGGAGATAAAATCATTTACGTTACCGCCTAAAACAATACCGGTGGCTGTAATCCGGTACTGCCACCGGGTGGTATCCACTTCATTAATTTGTGCGAAAGCTGAACATGTTACTACTAAAAGTAATGAGGTAATTGTAAATCGCATGAGTATACTGTTTAGCCTGCCGAAGACCATTTTTAACGGGCAGGCATCGTTTATAATCGACCGCAAAATTGGCCAACTCAGCGACGGGATAATTGAACGTTGCGGTCGTTTTTAAGTCAGACAACCTTATACAATACCCTGGAATGGCATTGTTTAGCCTTTTTCAGCGCGCTTTGTGGGTGACACAAGCGTTTGACTAAAGCCGGTGATGCTGCTTTATCGTAGACACAGGACGTTGCCAACGGCCGATTCTATAGGCGACGGCGTCTTTTTACTTAATGACCTTCAACCGTTTCTGTAGGGGACAAGGGCGGGTTGGCCCCGTTCGGCCAGCTAAGCGTAACTGTCGTGCCCTGCCCCATGTGACTTTCCAGCTTTAGCTCACCCTTATTGTAGCGCATCAGCTCGTTCGATAAGGCCAGACCTAGTCCTGTACCCTGTTCAGGGCTGGGCTCCGGCTTGCTCGAACCCGTCAGATCCATCCCGATGCCCGTATCCGCAATGCGAAGACGTGTCATGGCAGACGCCTGAAAACTATCAATGTGAATAGCACCACCCGGCGGGGTAAACTTAATGGCATTGTGCAGAATGTTGCGCAGCACGAGTAGCGATAGGGTTTCATCCATCCAGACCTCGGCGGGTGACAGATCGACCGTAACCCGTAGTTGCTTTTGCCGAATGAACTCCCTGAACAGGGCCAGTGTATCCTCGACCAGCTCACCCAGACTCACCAGCTGTGGCCGTAGCTGTAGCCCCTGCTGCTGCTGGAGCGACCAGTAGAGCAGATTGTCCAGCGTATGGGACAGGGCGTCTACTTTCTGTTCCAGCCCGCTAAAATCATCCTCTGATAAACGCTCACTTTTTTTCAAGCGTGAAAAGCTGAATTTCAGGCTGGCGACGGGACTGCGTAAGTCGTGGCCCAAAATAGAAAAAAGCTTGTCTTTGAGTCGATTGGCTTCTTCTAACTGAGTGGCCTGCGTCTGAATTTCCTGCTTTTGCCGGATTAGTACGTTCTGGGTGAGGTAGGACCGCCGGAGAAAGTAACTGATGATACCCAGGCCAAGAACCAATGCAAACATACCCAGCACGAGCTGACGTTTCTCCTGAGCTGCCTTCAGGTGTTGAATCTGGGAATTTTTATTCAGCAACTGAATGGCATTCTCTTTTTTATCTAATTCGTAGCGAGCCTGAATCTGGGCGATCTTTTCATTTTTTTCCTGACTAAATACACTGTCTTTCAGAACGACATACGCCTGGTGGTTGTGTAGTGCCTCCTGATATAGCCCACTGGCTTCCTGGATGGCCACGATCGTGGGCAGGACCGACATGACAATACTGGGTAACGTACTTTGGTGCGCATAGGCTAACGCTTTGGTAGCCGCCTGCAGGCTATGCTTGTCAAGGCCCTGGCTTTGATAATTCTGGGCTAGCGCGTTCCACACATTAGCTAACCCTGGAATATCACCAGCCTCCTCATTCATTCTGATTGCTGTTTTCAGTAACAGTGCCCCCTCCCTGAACCGATTGCGGTGGCGCAGGTTATTTTCCATGGCGGTAATGACCACAGTTACATAATAGGCCCTGTTTTTGCTTTTTGCATAAGCGAGTTTAAGTGCTTTTTCATAATAAGGCCAGGCTTTGTCATAGAATTTCTGCTCCTCATACTGGCTAGCCTTAAGCATGTACACATTCACTAAAATACTGTTGTTCCCTGTCTGACTGGCAAAATGAAGTAATTGATCCGTATAAATCTGTTGAAAACGGATATCCTTCATGGTTTTATAAATTTCAATCAACAACGTATATGTCGCACCGATGACAAAATTATTGTTACTATTTTTTGCAAATGACAATGTATAAAGGGATTGCCTGATCGCTTGTTCGTAATCCGACTGAGCGGCATACTTTATTGCCAGGGCGTAGAGACATCTTCCCAAGCGGTTCATATCCTTCGCCTGACGTAAAAACACTATCGACTGCTGCAAGGCGTTAATGCTTTTGTCGAGTAGCCTTTTCGAGCCATAATAAAGCCCTAAATGATTATAAAGCCTTCCCAGATAAGCGGAAGACTTAGCTTTAGTCGCTAGGGGTAATGCCTGTTGCACGAGAATGTATACAGAATCGACCTTATCTTGCTGATAAAGTGCGTCGATTTTCTCACAATAAAGCCGAAGCCGGGTTGTATCGGACTGTGCCGATGCAGTCTTAGCCGTTTGACCATAGGTACAAACGACCAGGAGCCACAGCAGACCAATCAACGTGGAATTTCTGACCATTCGGGTGCAGTTAGTTTATAACGTTTTACTAAAAGAATCTTGTCCAGCTACCTCCATCGAACCCGTTTACAGGGTTATGGTGGTGCTGGAAACTGTAAATGAATCAATAGAATGATTGACTGGACACGCCAGACAAAATCAGTCTTAAACCAGCTTGGCCAGCCGCCCCTAAACCTATGCGGCCATGTTACGACTCCAGGGCAAGATGATACTGCCTGCCAGTAAAAGCCATTTTACAATAAAAATAGACGTGTAAGCACCTATACCGTTACGGCCAGCCTGCTACATACTTAGGAATAATCAGTAATGAAAATGCATTTTGTTTACTTAGTGGTCTCCCTGTATAAACTGCCGGACTTTATCTGCATACTGAGTGCCCACCGGAAGTTTGATTTTATTGACCCACACACTTCGAGACTCAATAGCTGTAATCCAGTTCAGATTGACAATGAATGACTTCTGGATACGCATGAACGTATCAGCAGGTAGTTGCATCTCAATCCAGGAGATCGTATGACTCACGATCGTTACGGTTTGTGGGCTATGTATTTTAGTATAGTCTCTGTGGGCTTCAACAAAGCAAATGTCTTTAAAACGAAAGGGTATTGTTTGCCGGTTTGCCTGGAGAAAAATAAGGTTCTGACTTATTTTTTTTACCGCTGTTGGGGTTTTATTAAACGCTCGTTTGATGGATCGAAGCAAACGTGACGGCTCAAATGGTTTGCTCAGGAAGTCCGCTATCTCAAGGTCATAACAGGGCAAAGCATAACTTACGTTGGCAGATACCACAATGACCGGAGGCCGATTTTGGGTTTCTCGCAGAAAGTCGATGCCAAGTTGATCTGGCATCTGCATATCCAGGAAAATGAGATCATAGTGAATGGTTGCTAATCGACTCAAGGCACTGGTGGCCGTATTACTGACGTCAATCTGTTGAAATATAAAAAGCGATGCCAATGTATCCTTGAGAAATTGAGCATCCTCATCCGTGTCTTCAATGATCAAACAGGAAAATTTATTCATATGAATATATTTACTATTATATAGTATGCGTGGGATTTTAACAACGGTTTCTATTAAGTATGAATCAATGTTACTCCTGCTGCCATCAGTTGGGAATTTTGGAAGCTACAATGGGGTCTCCTGTACAGTCAAATATACTCGACAAACTTATTAGTCATAATTTTTCCAGTAAATTTTCTATCAGTAAACGTTAATTTTTGTCAGGACAACGTAGCGTTTCGTCAGCCGAAAATAGCTTTATAACCGGAGCGATCCATTTGACGGGTACTGTTGGCGATAAAATCTGTTGCCTCGATACCTAAAGTCTGTCTAACCTTTAGATGCAAGATGAATTTACGCAACTATAAGGTAAACGAAACGTATATGCAAGGTTTTATACTATGCCCACATGCCATCGGACTGTTAGGTAGGGTATCAAGTGACAGACGCTAGTTGCCACGCGCCTAGCTATCAGAACCAGATCCTCTTGAAAATTCGCCCGAATAAGAGTCTGGAACAGTCCCCTTTCTGGTATCGAGCGGGGTGTTTTGTCATGCAGTTCGTTCACCCTTTCGGTTAAGAAAAACCCGTAAGCATCCGATGATCGACGTTTATTCAAACGGGGTAGCTCGTCTGACGTAAGCATCCGTAACACGATCCGGGTATTATTTTCCACTCCCCTTCATGACATATCCCGCCGACGATCTACTTTATTTTGTGGCCCATCAGGCCACATTTGCCACCCACCAGTTTCAGGGTGTCAAGCTTATAATCAGCATTAAAGAGCCCTTTTATTGCCACCTCGACAACCAAGATTTGCCGCAGCTTACCGCGATCCTGATCAACCAAAACATTCCACATGCTCTGATTGGAAACGAGTCCACCCTACTAATTTATTACATTGATGTCCACTGCCCCCTCTATCCTGTCCTAATCGCTTATCTGGGCCAATATGCCTGGCTGGATATGTCCCGGCAGTTCCAGTCCCTCTTCCCGGAATGGGCGCCCTTACTTCACCGGAACAGTTTACCTCAACTGGCTGACCAGTTGCTGAGACTTCTGTTCCCCTTTCCTGGGGAAGGACTGACGATAACACCTGATGAGCGGATGCAGAAGCTGATGGCTTATATTGATGCGAATCTGGCTTATAGCATTTCCCTGACGGACCTGGCACGGGTAGCCTCCCTCTCAACCGAACGGACCAGGCACCTGTTTGGTGAGCAATT
Source organism: Spirosoma endophyticum (assembly GCF_900112365.1). Taxonomy (GTDB): domain Bacteria; phylum Bacteroidota; class Bacteroidia; order Cytophagales; family Spirosomataceae; genus Spirosoma; species Spirosoma endophyticum. The sequence goes on from NZ_FOLQ01000007.1 coordinate 345,203, forward strand.
GGGCATGTCACTCAGTCAATACCTGATCTGGATACGCCTGAAGCGGGTGATCCAGCATGAAGTGCGTCAGCGGAGTCCCTTAGGAGAGACAGCCCTTCACTATGGCTTTACGGACCAGTCCCATTTTAGCCGTACGTTTAAACGGTTCTTCGGTGCTGTCCCTTACTACCTACTCAAAAACAAACAAATCAATTGGGGTAAGGTCAGGTAGGACCTGGGTTTAGATTTAATTTTTATGGTTTTAAATTATAGCCGCTACGTTCTATTTTTTTCAAAAAAAGTAATCCTTCCTACTGAATATCTGCCTGAAGCGTATGGCGTATATACGGTATCGTTAGAGCCTTTTATGTTATTTTCTCTGGTATGTAGCGCCTGATTTAGCCAGAATATTGGGTATGCCAGGCATACGCATTTCAGCATAAGACCATTTTCTGGCTGAACTAAATTGATGACGACTGACGCACCGTATTAACCTGCATGGATGTCAAGAATAGCCTTATCGTTCAATTTTTTTAGCACCTGAATTATCAACTTTGCCGCTTACTATTACTAAGTAGCTGAATCGTAGCTTGCTTTACTAAGTGGTAGAACGTAACCAGGCAGGCCTGTTAATAGCCTTTACGTAATTTGAAGAAGCAGGTAAGAGTCGATGTCCATTCCAGTCGAATGTAGTACGAGACCCAACCAGAGCTATCAGGATACTTGTTTAATCTGTTACCTTTTTTTAGTACACCGTCTTATCAAACCTACAAACCTAAGTATAATCATGCCGACAATTCATTTAAATGGACAGGAAAGAGAGGTGACTTCCCACCCGGATATGCCACTGCTTTGGGTAGTTCGGGAAGAATTTGACCTCACAGGAAGCAAGTATGGCTGCGGTCACGGCGTATGTGGCGGCTGCGTATGCGAGGTAGACGGGGCCCAGGTGCATTTATGTAAAAATACTGTGGCTGATGTACAGGGGAAGAAAGTCATCACCATCGAAGGGCAGGAAGGTCCGGTGGCGGAGGCTGTGTTTAATGCCTGGCTGGCTTTAGATGTGGCCCAATGTGGTATGTGCCAACCGGCGCAAATCGGCAGTGCCATTATTTTATTGAAGCAAAATGCCAACCCCACGGATGAAGATATTGATGAAGCGATGAAGCACAACCTGTGCCGCTGCGCTACGTATCACCGTATTCGGAAAGGTATTCACTATGCAGCGGCTACGTTGCAACGCACAGGATACCAGGAGTCCTCTTCTAATTGATAACCCTTCCAGAAAAATACAATGAATACAGAACAAGCACCTTCACAGGACACCTTCATTTTCCCCGCCGAGCCAAACCCGCTGGCCTTTATTACGATCAATGCTGACAATACAGTAACCGTCGTTAGTAAGCACCTGGAAATGGGCCAGGGTATTTACACGGGTCTGGCTACCTTAGTAGCGGATGAGCTGGATGCCGCCTTTGACCAGATTCGGGTGGTCACCGCACCCGGCCAGCCTACACCCCAGGGACCCTACGGCAACGCCCTTTTTGGTGGCATACAGGGCAGTGGCGGGCAAACCGGCATCCATTCTTCATACATGATTTACCGTACGGCTGGTGCAGCTATGCGGCAAATGCTTTTAGCGGCCGCTGCTAAAAAACTAGGAACGGCTCCGGCGGATCTGCGTATAAAAGCAGGTGTAATTGCCGACAGTCAAAGCGCAAAAAGCCTGACCTTTGGTGATATTGCCGCCGAGGCTATGGGGGAGACGGTGCCCAAAGAAGTGAAAATAAAAGACCCCGAAGAGTTCACGTACATCGGCAAGCACTTTCCGCGACTGGACGCTTATGATAAAATTCATGGTAAGACACAGTTTGTGCAGGATATAAAGCTGCCGGGCATGATTACCGCCGTCATTAAGCGACCTACGCGCTTTGGATCTACCGTCAAGAGCTTTGATGCTGCTGAAACCCTCGCTTTCCCAGGCGTGCGTCAGGTTGTGGAATGCCCGTTTGGTGTTATTGTGGCCGGCGATAATTTTTGGAGCGTATACGAAGGCGCGGAAAAGCTACAGGTAGAATGGGACTATAGCAACGCGTATGATTTCAGCAGCGACAGCATCCGGGCATCGTTCCGGGAATTACTGAAGCAGCCAGGTACCAAAGCCATTGATTATGGTGATGTTGACACCGCCCTGGCAGGCTCTGCCAAAAAATTGACGTATGAGTTTGAAGTGCCCTACAGCGCCCACATGCCTTTCGAGACCATGAACAGCATCATGCAGATTCATGGCGATGGAACGGTAGAGATGTGGGGGCCTTCGCAAATATTTACCATTGATGGAAATACCGTTGCGGGCATGATGGGCATTAGCCCCGATAAAGTGAAGTTGAACATGACGCAGTGTGGCGGCTCCTTTGGGCGCCGAAGTGGCCCGCACGCCCTTTGCTGGGTAGAAAACCTGGCCGTTATCAAGGCGTTGGGTACCGATAAGCCGGTTAAGCTGATGTACAGCCGCGAAGACGATGTGAGCAGCCCCGGTACGGTATTGCGCCCCGGTTTCATCCATCAAATTGATGCCGGTCTTGATCAGGATGGCAGATTGATCGCCTGGGCTCACCGTGCCGTAGGTCAGTCTATCTGTAAAGGCACCGCATTTGAATCCTCTGTAATACATGACGGGATTGATTTTATGAGCGTGGAGGGCTCAGTCGATCAACCGTATGATATACCAAGCCACCGCCTGGATCTTCATTCGCCCGAATTGCCGATCACCGTCAGCTGGCTGCGTACGTCCGGTACTTTCCACAATGGTTTCGCCCACGAGAGTATGATCGATGAATGTGCGGAAGCCGCCGGTCAGGACCCTTTCGAATACCGGATGGCTATGATGACGGACGACAAGCGTGAAAAGGAATGCCTGCGCCTGGCTGCCGAAAAAGCGGAATGGTCCAAACCCCTGGCGCCGGGCGAACCGGGTACCCGCCGGGGTCGTGGCATAGCCGTAGTGCCCGCTCACCGTAGCTATGCAGCCTGTGTCGCTGAGGTAACCGTTTTTCCTGACAACGACTGGCGCATCGACCGGCTGGTATGTGTTATGGATTGTAGAATGGTCATCAACCCCGATAACGTAATCGCTCAAATGGAAGGAGCCGCGTTATTTACGCTGGGCATGGCCCGTTACAGCCGGATTACGTTTAGCAATGGCGGTGTAGACCAGCGTTTCTACAGCGACGTGCACATTACCCGTATGCACACATCGCCTAAAGTAGTCGAATGCTATATCGTGCCAAGCACGCAGGGACCCAGTGGTAGCAGCGAAACCATGGGTGCCTGTATCGCTCCTGCCATGGGCAATGCGCTTAAAATGGCTACCGGCGAACGCGTTACCAAAGTACCTATGATGCTTACCGGCGAACCGGCAGAAGAACACTGGGATGTACCTGCCATTCTCAACACGTTTGAGGGTGCGCTACAAACCGAACTGGTGTAGAGCCGTCAATATACTATCTAGCCCCTTTGTCGCCCAAAAAAAGTGTGGCTTGACAAAGGGGCTATTCTATCCTATTGATAGCTGAAACCGCTTCATCAGAAGTCTATTGTAAAGTCTGAATCGAGTCATGAAAGAGATAAGTCGTATTGTTGAGGTCTTTGGGCAGGTTGATTTTAGCCAGCGCAAAGCCGCTTTGGCAACCGTGGTGTGGGTCGAAGGCTCATCGTACCGTCGGCCGGGCGCCCGAATGCTCATTACCGACGATGGCCGGTGGGAAGGCGCTATTAGTGGAGGCTGTCTGGAAGGTGATGCCCTGCGCAAGGCCCGCCAGGTCATGCTTGATGGAGAACCCATCGTCGTTACCTACGATACGATGGACGACGATGCTAACAGTTTCGGCGTCGGTCTGGGCTGCAATGGTATTATTGATGTTTTCATCGAACCCATTGACCTGAACGATCCAAAAAATCCGGTTGCCCTACTGGAGAAATTCACCCGAAAACGGGATGTTCAGGTAATGGCAACGGTTCTAAAAAGCCATGATCCCACGATCCCGACACCCGCCGGAACCCGCTTTATTCGAACCGACTCTAGTTCCGACGCCGTACCCAACTGGCTGCAGACCGATATGCAGGATGTATTTATAACGGGCAGGCCATCCAATAAGGTGTATGCCCGACAATCGGGGGAGATGGAGGTGTTTATTGAGCGTATTGACCCCGGCATTGAGCTTATCATTTTCGGCGCCGGGTATGATGTAATTCCGGTTGCTAAACTGGCCCGTGAACTAGGTTGGCAGGTCACAGTTACAGATGACTGTGTAGCCCATCTAGCGCCTAAACGGTTTCCAGTAGCTACCTGCACGCTGTATGCCGACCGGGAAGCGGTGCTTGACAAGCTGACCATTACCGACCGGACGGCCGCGGTGCTGATGTCGCACAACTTCAACTATGACCTCGCTGTTTTGCGGAACTTACTCACAACAGATGTGCCCTATATTGGCATGCTTGGTCCACATAAACGGTTTGATAAGATGCAGGCCGACTTTGAAAAAAATGGTTATTTCTTTAGCGAAGCCAGCCAAAATCGGATACATGCGCCCATTGGGCTTGATGTCGGTGCCGAAACACCCGATGAAATTGCCCTGTCGATTATAGCTGAAATAAAAGCCTTCTTCACCAAAAAAGCGGGGGGCTTTCTCAAAAACAAACCCGGCCCCATCCATAAACGTCTCACCAGCCAAACACTGGCTTAGGCGCAATGTCAGGTCCGCTGATTAACAGTCCTGGCATTGCCCGTTTTCATCCTGAACCCCTGTTTCCAAGCAAACGAGTATATGGTACTTAATCCAAATGTCCCTTATAGTGTCGGCCTGTATCAGCACAGCCGTCGTCCTGCTGTATGAAGTGTTCGGATTTAAATTTGTCGCTATTCCTTTTTTGCCAGTGGCTACTATCGGTACAGCCGTGGCGTTTTACATCTCTATCCTTTTTAGCCGGGGGTAAGTCTCCCGAAACGTATACGGAAGGGGTCGAAACTACCCTTGAAAAAATTTACCAGCACCCTGGTATACGAAAGCCTTCATCAGAAAAATCACGTGGCCAACGCCTTGCTTACGCTGCAATCACAGCAATTTGCCCACCTCAAAAGCCGGGGTGAAATTGTTGGGCAGGAGCATTATACCCTTACCGAATTCCTCACCGATCTGCTGGCCAAACAGGGCGGCAATGAACGGATAAAAACGTTCCCACTACCCCGGCAATATGGTCTATTCAGCGGCTTGTTTGTCTGGCTGTTCTATTACGGTGTTGCCGATGGATATCATTAAAGAGTTGGCCAACAAAACGGCCCTAATTGGAATATGGCTCACGATTCCGTTCTCGATGCTAATTTCCTGGGTATTTTACAGTATGGAGATGGTGGGTGACAGCAGCCAGAAACCGTTTGAAAATGCTACTAACGATGTGCCCTTGATTGCTATTTGCCGCAATATAGAAATTGATCTGAAGGAGATGCAGGATGAATCAGACTTGCCCGCCAAATTGCAGCCGGTGCACGATATATTAATGTAATATTTACAAACTAGTAAAACTGATTTCATTGTCCGGCTGCAACGGTGACCAGTAGCCAAACGACCCGACTGTTACCTATGTTAGTAGGTATTGTCTAAAGGTAATCCTGGGATTAAAAAAGCCCCCGATTTTTTAGATAGAGAGCAGAAAAACAGTCTGATCATTTTAGGCTGTGTTTTCTTACAAGCATAAATGATTGGCGGTTAGGGAACGAGATAAACCGCTAGGTTACCCCAACCCGTTTTGACAAGCAGACGAGTGTGCATAAGTGAAAAGTTTTAATCCTACTCGCCTTGTAGTCTATCGCCTGTGTAAAGTGGGGTAAGGGATGACTCTGTCTTATCCACGCACTATTTTAGAGAAAACAAAATGATTTACGATAATCACAACCGTCCCATTACCTACGTCCGATTGGCCGTCACGGATCGCTGCAATTTGCGGTGCTTCTATTGCATGCCTGAAGAGGGAATAAAGTACCTACCCAAAAGGCAAATACTAACATTTGAAGAAATGGAGCGAGTAGTTGGGGTACTGGTCAGCTTAGGGGTACAAAAAGTGCGCATCACCGGCGGAGAACCTTTTGTGCGATCAGGTCTTATGGGTTTTATGCACCAGTTAAGCCGCCTTCCGGGACTCAACGACATTTCCATAACGACAAATGGGGTGTTAACGGGTCCCCACATAACCGCTATGGCTGCGCTGGGTATCAAATCCGTGAATTTAAGTTTGGATACACTCGATCGGGAACGGTTTCGGCAAGTCACCCGACGTGACGATTTACCGGCTGTCCTGAAAACACTTGATGGCCTACTGGCCGCCGGCATTCAGACAAAGATAAATGCGGTTGTCATGGAAGGCCAGAATACACAAGATATAGGACCGCTGGTTGACTTAACGAGGACCTTACCCGTTGATGTGCGCTTTATTGAGGAAATGCCTTTTAACGGCGAAGGGAGTCATTATCCGAAGCTTCATTGGACGCATCAGCGCATCCTCAACGAGATTCGAGCACACTACCCTACAGTACAAAAACGAATGGATGCTCCCTTTTCAACGTCGACCGGGTACCAGATTCCAGGGCATCAAGGCCAGATAGGAGTGATTGCCGCCTTCAGCAGGACGTTTTGTGGTACGTGCAATCGCATTCGCCTGACCGCTCAGGGAACACTCAAAACTTGCTTATATGATGAGGGGGTATTAGATGTCCGCGCACTACTCCGGAATGGCGCATCAGATCAAGAACTGACAGCCGCTTTTCGACAGGCTTTCTCCCACCGACCGGTCAATGGTTTCGAGGCCGAACGAAACCGCGCTACCCTCGCAGAATCCATGGCGACCATTGGCGGGTAAGTTATACCAGGCCTTACGCCCTTACTCATCAGTCCGTAGCCTATTAGCGTCTTAAGTTACCCGTTGTCAACTGACGGTATAGGAGCACGATACAAAGAGATACTTCTTAATTCACGAATACCATTGTCATCATTTTTTTAAATAGGAACCCATGAGCGCATTTATTTCCGTGTTATTATTTGGCATGACCCGTGACCTGACTGGTCATTCCAGCGTATTGGTACCCATTCATGAGCCTACACGGGTTGGAGATTTACTCAGTCAATTGCACCAGGACTATCCTGCGCTAGCGGGTCTCCGAACGCTATTGGTAGCCGTGAATGGCGAGTATGCCGAAGTGGATCAGGAAATTGGCCCTACCGACGAAATTGCCCTTATTCCCCCTGTAAGTGGAGGTTGATTTTAGGGAGTAGTGTCTAGTCATGTTTCTACAGGCCACTAGTACATTAGAAGCGGATTATAAAAGCTTGGGTGGTGGTGTCCGGATAAATATAAACAAGTAAAATAGAACTGATTTATGATTGCTATTACGGTTGATCCCATTGATGTGGCAGCGGCCCTAAAGTCCATCGAGTTGGAGCAAGCTGGAGCTATTGATTTGTTCCTGGGTGTGGTCCGCAACTCGACCCAAGCGCGTTCGGTAAACAGGCTAGAATACGAAGCATACGACCGTATGGCGGTTAGCGAAATGGAAAAAATTGCCAATGAAGCCCACCAGCGTTGGCCCATTTTACGGTACACTATCATTCATCGAAAAGGCACCTTGCAAATCGGCGAAATTGCGATCTTAATTGGGGTTGCTACGGCACACCGGGGCGACGCGTTCGTGGCTTGCCGGTACATCATTGATACCATTAAACAGACCGTGCCCATCTGGAAAAAAGAAGTATTTATGGATGGAGAAGAATGGGTGAACGCCCTGTTTGGCTTGTCCTGAACCCTGGCTTGTCCTGAACCCTGTCGGTTGAACCCGTGAAGGGCAACGTAAAAAAATTAACTTCCAATGGCTTACTTGACCAGCGCTAGGACACTTGACCAACCGACAAATGAGAATACTAGAGAGAACCTACTACTGACTGTCAAATGACTTTACGCTTGTTTAATGGAAAATAGATGCCACTGCACGTGCCAAATGGATATCACTTTCTTCGCTTTATACCCGCGCTGCTTCTTGGTTTATCTGTAATTAATAGGTGGGTAAGTGGCTTTTGTAGACGATTCCGCTGCCAGCCGTTAGCTACTCTCCAATAGTCTGCTATGCAATTTCCCACTTCATCTCGCTTAAAATTCTTAAGATAGTGTTTCCCTTTGTCCGTAGTAGAAAGGGTAAAAGTAGATTCTCCAGTAAGATCCCAGGATCTGGGATTATTTATTACTTCGCCTGTATCAGTAAGATCATTTTCCTTGGTTTTGCCAGTAAGGCTGGCATCAGCACACTCTTCTAATTTGGCTGAGTCTTCAGCTAAGATTTCTTTTAGAAGATGGTAAGCAACCGCATATTTATCAACTACGGTTAGAAATCTATATTGGTTAATCGTTTGGACCAGATCCCATAGCCCATCTATGACCACCTCAATGCTGAATAGGAAAATTTGTTTTTCTATTCAGCATTGAGGTGAAAGTGACTATAGAGATTTGGGCAGTCCCTGTTGTATACTTCTAGAAAAGGTTTTACAAAAGGAAATAAACTGATTATCAGCCTACTCATATATGTTTCCAAACCGAATTTTTATAAGGGTATCCTTTTTGCTGTCGGTGCGTCTGCTCAGATTTAGAACATCAATGCGGTTAAATAGCCTGAAGATGTAGCGGTCACACCGAAGTATAGGTTCCAATAACTTGCTTAATTGCCCCTTATGAAGGAATAAAAGTAAGAAAGCTCTACTCGTGAAAGTCTTACACGCCAACGACTCCGCCGTGTTCTCGTAAGATAGTTTTACGTGATCGAGCAACCTAGGTAGCGGAGTTCATTGAACGCCCGATCCAACTGGGCCGACGAAGTGATGATGGATAAGCAGTAAATCGATTTGTTGGCGGAGAATCTAACTCCTTCAGAGGGGTAAGGAGTTAGATTCTCCGCCAACGTCCTGATGACTCAGCCACTTTCTAAGGGTATTTTCCGGTACCCCCATGCCTTTGGCTACTTTATCCATTCGACGACCAGCGACCAGCTTTTTAATGGCTCTTTGTTTAAATTCCTCATCATATCTTTTGCGCGTTATCCGTTGCATACTGACGGTAGCTTGTTTTCTTAGAGGAGTTATATCCAATTCAGGCGTCTTTTCTAATACAGGTGGTAATGGCACCCCGGGAGTTGGGACATCACTTGGTCGTCTTAGTATAGCAGCTCCCTGTCGTTGACTAGTGGATCGATCACTTGACGTTGGAAAATCTGAAATGATTTGCGCATTATGTTGCCAATTGTAAAGTATATGTGTTGGCACATTCATCGTTTTTGAAAGTACTCCAATGGATTGACCAGCCTGGATTTGCTGGAGGGCTTTCTCTTTAACGGAAGTGTCGTATACCCGGTGTTTGCCAACCGGTATTCGACTATTGTCTGGTTGGTTTCTGGCTACTTCTTCCCCTTTCCAGCGCGTCAGCGTACTTATAGATACCCCCATTAAGTTAGTCACTTCACGTAGGGTTCGTCCGGTACTTAGCATTCGAAGGGCTTCTCGTTTGAAATCCACCGTATACGCTCGTATTAGGGAGGAATGGGCGTATTTACTCATAGCGAACACCTTGTTAATTGAATGAATTAAGTGTGTAGACTAATCAGGATTAAAAGTAGTAAGCTATTCGTACTTAAAATTGAACGTAACGGCTAAGTTTGACAAGACAGGACGAGGAAAGAGGATAAATTTAAAATCGATCGCTTCCTAAAAGCAGAACAAGATGAGACACTAACAATCTACCGGACTACAGGGGCATAGCGGTGTTACGAGTTGTTTTCGTATGGACTAGACAAACTCTAGTTCAAGAAGGATTTTTTTTGGTCAAATAGCTTAATTCAGGCCTGATAAGCCGGTGAACTTGCTACATTTGACTGGAGACAGTTTTTAGGCACATTTGGGAACAAACCCAAAAGTACCCATGAAGAAAAGACGTGTGTTCGACGAGGCATTTAAACGGATGGCCATCGAGTTGTCCTACGCGAAAGGCTCTGTACAAGAAGTCGCTCGTGAACTCGGCATTGATTCGAGTCGGATCACCAAATGGCGGCAAAGCCATAAAAGCCTTGGTCAAGTTGCAACTGCGGCCACCGAGCTGAGCGAAGAACAGAAACTGATCAAACGGCTACAGAAAGAACTCAAAGACGCTCAGCTTGAACGCGATATACTAAAAAAGGCAGTCGGCATCTTCTCCAGGGGA